>CAWKFM010000005.1:0-2184079 GCA_963849065.1 uncultured Acidobacteriota bacterium
GAGATCCGGAGGCCGGATATACCGCCGTGCCGAAGACGCTGCATAAGTACCTCTATGCAGGCGGCGATCCGGTCAATGTAGTGGATCCAACAGGTCGCGGCCTGATCGACACCTCGACATTAACATTCAAGATCGTGACAACTGCCGTTGCGGCGGCGTTTGTTGGAGCTGAGAACGTAGAGCTACTTGAGTGCGTAGCGGAAGCAGTAGAGAGCGTTTTACCAGGATCGTCTCCTAGTGTTGGCGCTGCTTCTACGGGCTGCGCCATTAAGAGTCATGACGAATGGCCTGGGCCCCAGGAGGGGAGTCCGCTTGGCCCGACGCATTTTCCGGGTGTAGGTGAGGGAGAGTAATGACGCCAATTTCGAAAGCCCTATTCTTTTCTGCAGGAATTGCCTTGATGGCCGGAGTGTCTGCTATTTGGTGGGTGCACAAAAGAGAATCGATTGAAAGTAAGAGACTATCCGATGCCGCGACTGAAACTCGCACGCGCGCTGACCAAGGTGATGTGATGGCGGAGTCGAAGCTGGCCCTTATGTATTACAAGGGGAAGGGAGTGCCAAAGGACTATGCCAAGGCAGCCAGCTTATATCGCGAAGCGGCAGAGAAAGGCTACGCGAGGGCTCAGTTCAATCTCGGCGACCTGTATTTCCGAGGCGAAGGAGTGCCCCAGGACTATGCCGAGGCGGTCTACTGGACCCGGAAGGCCGCAGACCAGGGTGACGCAAAAGCTCAGGTTGGTCTTGGCTATATGTATTCCAACGGTGTTGGGCTGCCGCAGGACTATGCCGAGGCTTTGAACTGTTATCGCAAAGCCGCCGAGCAGGGTGACGCCGCAGGTCAGCATGCTCTCGGGTACATGTATTTTAATGGTCAAGGCGTGCCGCAGAACTATGCCCAGGCATTTCAGTGGATTCAGAAAGCCGCTGACCAAGGTGACGCGGAAGCTCAGAGTGCCCTCGGCTACATGTATGCCAAGGGCCAAGGCGTGACGAAGGACCGGACAGAGGCGCTTCGCTGGTATCGCAAAGCCGCCGAACAAGGCAATCCGGAAGCAAAGCGAGCCCTGGAATTATCGGGAAGCGGATCAGGCGTACTGACCGAGACGCGATGGTTTGAACTCGTGACGGTGCTTCTTGGGGTTCCGGTAGGGTTATGGGCATTCCTAGCTTCTCTGTTCCCCGGGAAGAAGCTGCCAAGGTGGCGACAGGCAGCCATAATGCTTTTGGGAGTAAGCTTTCTTTTAAATGCCGGCTTAAGCCTGTATGCATTTGCTCATGGCGCGATGCGGTATTCTCCGTATCGCGACACTTTCCACCTCGCCAGATTGTTGCTTAATGCAATTGCAATTCTGATTATCCTTACTGTTGTCCTACCAGCTAAGAAAGATGCGCCGAGCAGTTGACTATCCTGGACACCTATTAAGGACCGCCGCTGGTCTCCGATTACAAGTACATGCTGGGACTGACGGGCACGAACAGGCGCGGTGGAGTCGAACGGACGCACACTGAACTGGAGCTACGATGGCATCTACCTTCGAAGCTTACGGGAGTGAACTCCGAAACATTTGGCTACAATGCCGATGACGAGCTCTCGACGGAGAGCTACGACGCCGACGGGAATACGATCGCGACCGGTGGCAGGCCCTTCGCTTATGACTCTGGGACCTGCAATCACCTTCAGGAGGTGATTGCGAATCATTGTCCCAGCTTCATCCGAACACTCTTGATGGCAAGACCGGTCAGATAAAAACTGGTGAGGGACGGATTCCGTTTCGATAGAAACGCGAGCACCCGTTGCTGCGAAGGATAGTGACCAGCATCGGCAATCTCTCCGAGCGCTTGGCGGACCGCGTCTTCGTAAACAAGTCTAAACTTCTGTTGCTCTACGGATTGATGGGCCAAGTACCGGGTCCGAAGATGACGACAAAGATCCGGGAAGGCGATGCGCAGAGCATTTGGATCCTTATCCAGATTCGCTGCCAGAATTACGAGGGGGACCGGTGGCTCGTCCAGCGCCCTCTTGAGCGCATCTTCGGTTTTCGATTTCTGGAGGCGGTGTCGCTCGGGATATCGGGCGCACAGGGCCATGCAAAGCTCCCGGCAGCCACGGCGAAGGCGGAGCTGCGGTAGACTGAGGCCGAGTCGTTGCGCAACTTGGGCAAGGGTAGGTGGCGGTTCCTCAGTCAGCGCGGCCCGAAGCTCTTGTCGGTAGCTTTCAACTCGCTGTTCGCGTTTAGCCCTTGTTGCCACGCATAGATCAGGGAACCACTTTCTTCCCCTGGCAGGAGTGCGGTAGCCCAGCCTGTGAAACACCAGCTCAATTGATCGTGGTTCATCCATTTCAAGGTTTGCCAGTAAACAGGCCTCGATTTCCGATTTTGCGGCTTCTCTCTCCTCCGGTAAAAGTTGCAACAGATTCACAACACGAGTGATGGGGTATATCGGCCGTTCTCTAAGTGCACTCCGGCGGGCAGTGACTAATGCTTGCACAGCCTGCTTCGCCGGAATCCACGCCGGATCAGTGCAGGGGATCTCTTCGAAGAGCAAGCGACAGATGGGCAATCTGAGATTGTGGGAGATCCGAATGACGCGGGGCAAAGAGGGAACGAATTGTTCTTGAAACCACCGCATCAGCAGTGAACCACCAATCTTTGCCGCACGTTCAAACAGGAACCGATTACCTTTCGCCAACTCCGATATAGCGCGTTGCAGATTACTCAGAAGATGATGCGGTGAGCAGACCTTGCTCACTGTGCCCCCCAGGGCGAGGAGTTCACCGACTTCTCGCGCTATCCACAGTTGATCTTCAGTGGGCTGCGTGCACCTGGAAGGGATTGGCGCGGGCACATCATCTCCCAGCCAATGATGGCAGCGGGCACAAAACCCGGGACGCGCGTGCGCTGAGAGGATATACATGCTGCGACGGCAATGGGGGCAGCGCTGCTCCAACAAGACTTCATGAATCGGACAAGTCGTCACGGGAGTAAGCAACCAAAGCAAGCACTCGTAGACAGGCGTGGCAGACTGTCGCCATTCCTGAAAACAACGCGGACACCATGCCCGATGCCGGCGCAGAATGCCACCGCGCCCTAGCAAGCTCTGCCAAGGCAATAGGGTCAAAGCGCGTAGGTCTCCACGTGCCGTCAGTGTTCCTAGAACGTTCACCCATTGCTCAAAACATTGTCCCATCCCATTCAGGGAGTGTAACCTCGCAAAGTCTGCGTCCTTCGGACTGGTCGGAAGCTTCGGAAATATCTCCCGGTGAATTAACATCCTGACCGAAACGGTATGCGCTTCGGCCAGGCGCATGACATAGCTGGACAGGCATTCGACGCGAGAAGTGCCGATCGCCATCGGTTGTAGGGAATACAATCGGCTGCGCGGGGCCAACTTGCGCTGGGCTAAATTCCAGATCTCATACACTATGGCCAGCCCTCCTCGGCAAGGTGGCTGGCTGGCCGATCGGGTCTCTCTTCGGTCTGCGCTGGCCGACCCGCTTTCTTCGGTGAAGCGTTTTCTCGCCGACGTCCGCTGCTGCAGCCGGGCTTCCTCCTAGACCAAGCAGTTCACGCAGGCGCGGTCGGGTCTGGTCTGCCGAGAATGCCTGTGTTTCACCTTCATGGGCTTCAACCGCGATTTTTTCACACTGGGCAGCAGAAAGGGCGGTTGCCTCCAGATGGCGCACGGTTAGGGTGGTGGAACCTTCTCTCAGAGCGGCGATCAATGCCCGATCCAGCCACTCTTTTAAGATCCCGATGCATCCCACGGACCGTTCAAAAAGTAGATCCCACAGTGGCAGCAGGTCAGGTTGTTCGGGAACCGGAAGCTGGCTCTGAAAAGTGAGTACGATACTTTTAAACATGCGAACGTCGTCGGGGATCTGAGCGCTGTAGCGTCTGAAATGTATGTCGACAGTCCTTCGGTCCAGTTGGCCATTCAGATGACGCAAAGCAAGCAGATCGTAAGTGCCAAGTAACACGTGAACGGTGCGGGTGCAATTGGCAAGAGACTTGATCACTTCGAGTTGGTCCGCCAAACGCCGGCCAGAGGACATTCTGGTCAGGTGTTGTGCCTCGTCAATCAGAAGTGCTGCAGGCCGCCGATGTAGGATTGCCGATTCGAGGGCGTGACGTAATTCATCAGCAGTTGCGTCAGGTCTAACAAGTTGCTGCCCCTGAGAATCGTGCGCGAAGTGGATCCACTTCGGTTTGAGCTTACAATCGAGCATCGGTTCATTCAGCTCAATCAATGTGCGGCGATAGTGATCTCTCCAGCCGAAGTTTCCGTTATCAGGGGCTGCCGCCTCAACGGCGATAAAAGGCAGTCGGCTGGGATCGTTCTTCATGGAAGGACCAATTTGCTCGGAAAGCATTTGCTGAACTTTCAATCGCAGAGTCGTTTTGCCTACGCCAGTCGGCCCAAAGACCATCGCAATCGAACCGGCGGGTGCCTCGTTGATTGCCGCCAGCAGCAGATCCTTCGTGGCCAGGAGCAGTGGGTGCGCCACGGTGAGGAGACGAAATTCGCGGACACGGTCAGCTACCTGCTGCGGAGTGAGCCTGAGTGTCATGGCTAAAACGCTCCGTACGTTTCATATTTCTCAGTAGGTTCCAGAGCATCGATTTGTGAAGGAACGGCAACCCAAAATGGCCGTAAAGGTGTTTGGTCGTCGATGGGCAATTGCTGATTTGTCACCTGTGGCGATTCATGCCGTGTCGCTCCGGGCTGGCGGTCGTGGAGTCGTTGGGTGAGCAGCATTTCCTGCGCCTCAACCGATTGCAAGAAGTCCCCAATCTTTTTTGCTGAAAGGCCGCGCTGCTGCGCATGCTGGCGTTGCTGTTTCCGGAGTTCTTGCGTTGCCAACATTAGTTCTCGCTCCGAGTGACCATGAAGGATGGCGTAGTGCTCCGAATGGCACTGCACCCATTGGCCCTTTACAAAGGCGAAGGCCGCGCCCGCATCAATGGGGTCATATCGGACGGGCACCTGCTTTCTTTCGACTTCCGGATCGTGAAATAGATCGGACCAGTAATAGATGCAGTGGATTTTCACGCCTCGTCCTGGCAGTACCTGGGCGGTACCTAGAGATGTTGTCGGAAGGGTCATGATGAAAAACTCGCGGTCATTGTCGATGCGACGCCAGGGCCTCTGTCCGGCATTCGCCATTCCAGCATCATAAGCGTCGCCGGGACTTTGGCCCAGAGCAGGATGATCCAGGGTGTCATACACCTCATACAGATAGCAGGTCAGGTGCTCGTGTAAATCGGCCAGTGTCCATATTGCTTCGTGCTTCGGGTTGACGCTCATCGTGACCTGTCTCACCTGGCGCATGATCTGGGTATTGCCACGAAGATTGTGGACGAACTGAGAATTGCAAGTTCCAAACAGGCGCTCGACCACCGAACCGAAGCGTGCCTTGGCGGGTGGCCGAGTCTTCTTGATGCATTCGTATCTGGCTAATACAGATTCGAAATAGATACTGCCGAATTCCGCTCCGCCATCGACTACGAAGATTTGCGGGAGGCGATTGTGGCGAGCCACGCACTCGCGGATGATCATCATACATGAGCGATAACTGGGCGGATCGAACGATAACGAAATTGCCAGTACGCGCCGTGAGAACGCATCGGTGAGCAACGAGAACCAGGGTCGCCCAAGATTGCGGCCGGTCGTTGAACAGATCAATTCGATATCCAGTTCAGTGTGATCAAGATGCGCGATCTCAAAGGGGCGATCCCCATGACGAGGCGTCTTTAGCTCCAGTTCCCAGTAAAATGATTCACGTTGATACGCGGCTCGAGGTCCCATCCGCTTCATGGTTTGAGAATGGCCGGCGCTTCCATGCACAGCCTGCCGAAAAGTTTCATAGCTGGGTGTGATCAGTCCCTGGTCCTTGCACGCACATTGAAGGGCGCTCCATGATGCGTAAATGCTCTTCTGTCTGTGCGTTTCATAGTCCTGATGAATTACGGTCGCCATGAGTTGTTTGGTTGCTGCTGGCAGTTTACATGTGCGATTGCCTCTCCGATAGCCTTGAGGAAGCAGCCCAAGATAACCACCACCGTAAAGCGCCTCAGCGTTCTTGTACATCGCAAGCCAGCGACGGCTCGTACGCAATGGAACAGGAATCGGGGAGGTCGGTGCTGTGCCGTCCAACAGGCAACGCACAATCTCGTGGCGATAGTTCCCTTCGCGCAGATCTTCCTCGCTGGCCCGCGAAAGACGTTGCATGACTTCTGCGTTGCTGCCTTGTGGCTGCGGGGAGGTAACCGTGAGTTGGCCTTCCCTTATCAGTGACTTAAACACTGCTACGGGAAGCTGCGTCACCGAGTTGTCGTCGGTACGGCGCAGCGCGATTTGGGTTTGTCCGGTATTGAGGATGTCCCATCGCCGGCCATCCCAATTTACACTGCTGCCTAGCCTCGGCTGACTAATGGACGGGCTACTCAAGGACTTCTGCAGAACCATTCGGTTCTGATGATAATGTGCGGCATCGTGTGGACTGGCAAACACGGGAACGGTAGCTGGCTGCGCAAGCGGGGAATCGTGAAGGTCCACGTACAACTCACCCAGCGCAATCAACAAATGAACATCGTCGCAGGTTGCACCACCGTCGGCGATTGCGAGCAATTCTTGGAGTGAAATGCCAGGGCGAGCCGAGACATGGGCAATCAGCAGATTTCTGGTGGCAGGCAATACAGATGTGCGGTCATCACGTAGATAGTCCTCTAGGAACTGAATGTTGCGCTGGTACACCCAATCAATATCCCGCGACGAGCGGACGCAGTAAGTAAGACCGAATTCCCGTGCGTACTCCTCTCCAGGAGGGCAGCACCAAATATAGTCGTGTCGAGAGTATCGATGCGGACTCTTTTGAACCCAGCGCACAAGCTCTTCTTCAGTTTTGCATTCTTCCCATCCCGCGCTTTCGGCGCGGATGACAAAATAGTCCGGGGTGTGGAAAGCCACGACCCGCTTTCCTCGTGCGCTCTTGTACTCCAGTTTGAACGAGGGAGGTTGGTCCCAGTACTCAAGCACACCGGGATCGTGTTCTAATTCGTAAATACGTGCCAGCTCGACACGGTGGCTCTCAAACTGGATGGTGACTCCCATCTTCTTGCTAGGATAGCGGCCACTTACGTTCTGATAACCTCCACCCACACGCCGTGCCGGATCAGAGGAACGAACCTGGTGGACTATCGAGCGGCCGCATTCCGGCAGTCGTACTCGCTGGAACCAAGCTAACAGCTCTTCGTTTCCGAGCATGAATCCTCCCCTGACGTGACGTCATTCAGTTCTTTTCTCGTTCTTGCGCTGGTTTTTCAGCGCATGCACAAACCGCATTCCAGCTTCGTTCATCAGTTCTTGAAGATGACGGCCATTCTCGATGGCCTGCTGAACCGCCGGCGCCAGGTCATCAGGCACGTAAATGGAGAACCGCTCGGCTCCTCGGCGCCCGCAGAGCACATAGCTGACGTGGCCCTTTCCAGAAGAGCAAGCCGAACAGTTTTTACGAATGCACCGGCTTTTTCTAAGCGAAAGTGAACCCTCTGCAATCGGCCAAACTCGCTGAACAGCAGTTTGGAACCAACGATGGACTTCGGCGGGGCTTTCAAGGGATTGCATGTACGTACAGTAACGTACATGCATAGAAATCAGAAATCACAATCCGAATAGGAATCAATATGGTAAGCACATTGCAAAGAGTGAGACAGCACCCATGGCCAAGTTATGCCTGTAAAGCAGAACTCCCGGCCACTTTATCCTTGGACAGTCCCTGGCTTGGTGGAACGCCGTCGTTGAAGCGCACCATTTTCGGCCAACTTATGGTTGTAGAGGTGGCCAATTTATGCCTGTAGTGACACTCTCCCCAGCCGTGCGCCTCAAGCAGGGCAGGACCAAACTGCTGCTCGATTTCCCATTCTTCGGGGTTCTGATCCTGCGGCTCAAGGACGTTGAGACGCCATCGATCGACACCATGGCGACCGATGGCGTCTCCCTGTTCTATAACCCTGAATTTGTTGCGAAGCTGACGCCGCCTGAACTGCTTGGATGCCTGGCGCATGAAGTCATGCATCCGGCGCTGCAACATCACACCCGGCGGGGGAAGCGCTCGCCGAAACGCTGGAATATCGCATGCGACTTCGCCATCAACCCGCTCATTCGGGATGCAAACCTCACTCTCCCTGCAGGGGCACTCTATGACCCGGCATTTCGGAACCTAAGCGCGGAGCGGATCTACAACCTGATTGCCGAGGACAAGGACAGTGACTCTGCCGGCGGCAGTGGCGACGGCTCATCGAATTCCAGGTCCGGAGATCCTTCGGCCCAGGGAGACGAGAAGGGAACTGCAGCGCCCAAGATTCCAGTGACAGACGGCGGGTTTGGCCAGGTCATCGATGCGCCCAACCCCGACAAGGAAGGCGCGCCGGCGACCAGCGACCAAATCGAGAAGCAACGGATGAGCTGGACTGGAGCTGTTGAACAGGCCGAAGTTATCGCTCGCATGGCTGGAAAAGCTCCAGGTGGCATACGCCGCGCCCTGGAAGCGGCGGATCGGGCAACCGTGGACTGGAGGGCTGCGCTCCGGAATTCGTTCGCCGCTACCATTCCTGAGGACTACTCCTGGTCGTCTCCCAACCGGCGCCACATCGACTCAGGCCTATACCTGCCAAGCATTCGCAAGGATGGCGTGGGTGAAATTGTGGTCGGCGTGGACTGCTCCGGCTCGATCAACCGCCGGCAGCTTGGACTTTTCCAGGATGAACTGAATTCCATCATCTCGGAGCGGAGGCCTCAGCGGGTGCATGTACTCTATTTCGACACCCAGGTCCATAACGCCGCCATCTTCGAACAGGGCGAGCCGATTACGCTCGAACCAGTGGGCGGCGGCGGGACCAGCTTCTGTCCTTGCTTCGAATACATCGAAGAGCAGTGCATCCAGCCGCAGGCGCTTGTGGTCTTCACGGACCTTGAAGGATTTTTCCCAAACGCCGCACCGAACCATCCGGTGCTATGGGCGGCCACCAAGGATCATCCAGCTCCATTCGGTGAGGTAATTCCAATGTCTGCCGCATAGCCTTACCGTGAGTTCAGCGCGCCAGGTCTGGCGACTTCTTGGTTGCTGGCCACAACGCCAGGAGCCGCGCCGCATTCAGTGCTGAGTGGAGAACACCGCATATTTCCATAAAAGTGATCTCCACTGGCATTTCCACGCTTGTGTTTGAAATGGCGGTGAGGATACGCAAACCCTGGACCCACGCTTTTCGGTCGGGCTTCAAAATCGAGCACGAATGTCGGCGCGGGCTGTAGCTGTCATCCGACCGGCGCCAATCATCATCGCTCTACTCGCGTTCCTTTTCATCCTGTCTGGCCAGCGCCAGTTGCACGCTTCACGGGACTATACTGCCGTCGGCGCATATATATGGAGCGCCGCATAGAGCTGTCACGTTCGCTAGGGTGAAGAAGATCCCAAAAGTTCCTTCAAATTGCGTGTGATACTCAGCTTGGTTTCCTGTGCGCCAGCACCTCGAAGCTCTGCAATCAACTCGACGGCGTGGCGCACATCCGAGGGATGCGCAATCCGCTCATTCATGCGAGTAAATGGCCCATCCGTCTCTGTTAGCAGACGATCAACCGGGATGATGGAGAGTAGTTGCCGTCCTCTCTCCTTTGTGAGCATTTCAGCGTTTACCGAGAAATAACATCCCAATTCGATAGCTCGCTGCGCCTCAGATTTTGACCCGCTGAACCAGTGAAGTATTACTTTGCCGTGAGAGGGTGCGAAATCCCGTTCAATTAAATCGAGGACCGTGTTAGCCGAGCGTACGCTATGGACGGTGAGTATCTTATTGCCGGCACTCTTGCATTTCTGGAGAACGTGCCTAAATATCTCCTTTTGAAGCTCGATCGAACGGTAGTAGCGCGGCCCAGCATCGATTCCGACTTCTCCCACGTATCGGGTCTCAGGTAGATATCGTTCCCATAAAGCGATCTCGTCCGCACGCTCATGCACTAATTGAGGATGCAGCCCAAGCGCGGCTCGAACATAGCGGGTTGATTCGGTGACTTCTCGGTTTCGCGGCCACGCTTTTGGAGTAGTGGTTACGGTAAGCGTGAAGACTTCGGCTCTCTCGGCTTCGCGAACGGCAGAGACGAAGTCTTCATAGAGATCGAGGTGGCAGTGCAAGTCAACATAGTTCGAGGGCATCGGATTTTAGAGCGGAGACGTTACGACGTTCATGAGAAGATTGCCGACCTCGTTCATGCCACGCAGATAAACGTCTGCCAGAGCAGCTTGGTGAGATGAATCTTCGTCTGTCAGTGGACCGGGCTTGTGAATGAGAATCGAAGCAAGGTGGGGCTTCTGCATAAGCCTCGCTATGGCGAATTGGAACGATCGAACTTGAACGCCCTCAGCCTCCGATGTATTCAGGGCTGCGGCCTGAAGGTCAGCCAATGTGTACGTCGTTGGATCGATGCCCTGAATTCCACCTTTGATTGCTGCTCGCCGGATTAGACACGGTAGACAGAAACCGCAGTGTTCGATCCCGCGCCCCTTCCAACGCGCTTTGGTTGGCGAAGCACAGGAGAGACTTTCCGGTATGGCATTTTTCAGGAAAGTGGCATTCGAGCACGCGGCGACCATTTCACCCTTCGTCCGATCCCAATAGGGATTTTTAACAGTTACGGGTATCTCCAGTTCACGTAGGAGGTCATTCCAACGTGCGATGTAGAAGGGATGGGTCGTGCGCGTGCTCAGCGAGCCCAACCGAAGCTGGTCGAGTGGAACGTTCAGTGCGATAAGCCCGTTCTCCGGGACCTTGAGCTCGCACGGTCGCCCGACACCGCTTGCTGCGAGCGCCCCGGTAGCAAAGAAGAGAAAGGATCGTCCGCGCGTCGAATCTTCGGGCGGCACGTCCTTTACAAGTTCCTTGGGAAAACTCATCCAGACCCGAAGACGACGGAACGGCCGATTCGGGTATTGCTTCTCCAGTCGACGGAAGAGCGCCTCCTGGGCCGCGCTCACGGCGCCTTCGCCTGCGTGACTCACGAACAGAGGATTAATGTTTTTTTCCAAGGCGTCAATAGCACCAATGAAGCTATCGAGACCACCTGAAAATAGTGACACATCGTCGAATGATGGTTGCGGGCCTACTAGGGGCTTAGTCGCCACGAAATGTTCGAAGCCGCTCGGACGCGGACGGAACCCCAAAACCCATCGGTCCCCGGTCAGGAAATTAAGCATTCGTTGGAGGATGCCAGAAACGGAGTTCCAGCGAACGGGGTCACTGACGGGCATGACCAATCGGAGCTCCCGGGTCCAGTTGTCTTGTGATTCCGTGTCGCGTGAGATCCTCGTGTCAGCTGCATAGATATGGGCCGCGAGAACGAGAAGGTCGACTCCGATCTCAGACGGGTATACCCCCATCGTTGCCAAGTCGTCGAGCGCCGTTCCGATGCCGTGATCAAGGCGCTTCGTCGCTTGAACGAACTCTACAGAAGTTTCGATCCCGCTGTCGCTCGATGGGATGGAGATGGTGTCGTTGAGTCCAAATCGTCCGTAAATGAGATGGCGGTTCATTGTTTGTCAGCCTCCGTTTCCGCCATGCTTTGGAGAATGGAGTAGCTCTGTTCATAGATTGCATCGATGGTTCGCGTCACCTGGTCCTGCGTAGTCGTGCCCGACGCTATCTGATTCGCCGCGAAGGCGTCAGAGACGGCCCGTTCGACGAACTCGAACAATTGAGCTTGAATTTCCGCGGCTTCCTTAGCATCTTGCGGCATCGAAATCGCATGGGCGCCAATGTCGTTGCAGATGCGGGCTTCGATGGCGTGCGCGACATTCAATTCCAAAATCGTTTGGACTTGTTCCGCCGTGAGGGCGTCGAAGTCGGTGATTCCATTCTCTGCAAGTTCGATTATGGTCTCGACAAAAGCTTCTCGCGCGATACTGTCATCGATCGCTCCACCGTCAGGGCAAATGACCTCCATGATACCGAGGAATATCTCCTCGATCGGGCGACCCGCGAGACGCTCGAGACCGATGGAACGCAGAGCCGCCGCGCCGTTGCCGGCGATCGCCGAACCAAGTACATTCGCCAACTGAGCCGTCGACCGGCGGGCAACCGCCATCCTCCCTGCTGCACTGCGGCTTCCTCCGGAGGAATTTGACACGTAGTGTGACAGAGCCCGTCCAAGGCTCCGGCGATCACTTCCTCCTGACGACAGGAAGCGCGTGAAGTTGTTCCGTGCAGCGGTGTACCGTCGCGCGTCGCCCGCCGGTGGAACTGGAGGAAGTGTTGGCGAAGCTGGTCCGCCGATCCCGTCGATCGATGGCTGAACTCCCGGAACCGGGGGCGCGGTTCCATCACCGCCGACCTGCGGTAGCGGGGCCGGAGCTGGTGGTACCGACTGCGGACCGCCCGTTCCGTCCCCATCGCCGAGCCAAGATGGGATCAGGGGCTTACCGCCGCCGGAACCGCCATAAGAATTCGACGTGCCCACTATCGGAGTCCTTGCGTGCGTGTGCGAAGCGCATTCGCAGCGACTGTTTTGAGGAGCTTACCCCCAGTGGTGCTCCAGGTTTCGAGAAGCTGATCGAAGCGTTTATTGCTCGCAGGGTCCTTCAGCGTGGTCGCCCAGCCGCTGCATGCCCATGGACCAAGTTGCGCAGCAGGCAACGCTTCAAGGAAATCGAGTAAGTTGGGCAGCAGAGAAGGTTGCGCGCGCACGAGCACGGCCAATCCCTCCACGCCATCGGGGGCCTTGTCGAACGAGCCCGACGCCACAATGCGAGCACGGAGCATCTCGAAGATCTGTGCGGCCTCTGGAGGTGCGAGCGAACGTAGGCTCGTCTCTTCGGCTTGCACCGCCAATCTCCCGGCCAACAGGCGGTCCACGATTGCAGCCACCTGGCCAAAGGCCGTTGCTGCCCCGAAGTAGTCCTTCCTGTCCTTAGCAACGAACAGGTAGGGCCGCAGATCGAGACCCGCAAGGGAGGGTTCGAGGCGCGCCCAATCCATCGTATTCGGAGAGGCGATCCATCCTGCAAGCATCGCGCTGGGCTCGCCTTGGGGTACGGGAACCTCGGACTTCGCTGCGGCCTTCTTTGCCACCGACTTCTTGGCGTCCGCTTCTTCTTTCGCAGGTGGGACGGACACAGAACCCTGCGCCTTCTCTTTCGCCTCAGCTTCGAGGGCTGCGAGCTCATGACATACGCCGTCGGGTGCAGAGGCTGCACCTAGTGCGATCTGATCAAAGACGCGGCTGTTGAACCTCTCTGCCAGCATCAGCTTGGCCAATACTGGGAGATTTACATCGCTTCCAAAGCCGCGGGCTTCGGCAGACGCGCGTCGTAATAAGAGAGTGTTTAGGAAGCGCTTGATCTGCCGCGGATTGCCGCGCGTTCCACTCGCCAAGAGCGGACCTATTTGATCAGAGATCATCAACGCGTTATGCGCGATCTTCTCTTTAATGCCGAGAGCCGTCTTTGTAGTGGCGGCATCGAGAACGCCGCCAAGCCATGGCCGCGTTAGCAGGCCTCTCGCGACCTGAATCAGCTTGTTGAATGCAGCATCATTTTCTCCGAGTTCCGCTCCAACAAGCAGGAGCGTCACGTAGATGCGAGTTTCCGGCTGGCCCAGAGCAGGAATGCGAAACGGAACCTGAATGAGTTTTTCCAGATAATTGCGCGCGTACGTTTGCGGCCCCGTGGTATCTGGAAGGTCTGGAAAATGCTTGCGAACGGAGTACTCAATCATCGCCTCGTCCGCAGCGACCACGAAAGCCGTACGCGGGGTGAAGACGAAGAGACGGATCGCTTCGAGGGTGTCGATCGCGGTTTCGGGAAGGCAGCGATCGAGGTCGTCGACCAGCACGACAAGCTGATCGATCTTCGCTTCTTCGAGGAGCTTATCGAAGGCCTTGCGGAATTCCGCGATCTCCTCGGGGATATTACTTGTCTTCTCTTTGTCCTTCTCTTTCAGGAGCTCCTTGGCATCGCCGAGCACTTCGCCGATTGTTTCCTTCGTTAGGATGGCAGGGTTCGCCACCATTCCTTCGAGGCTGGCCATCATCCCCATCATTCCGAGCTGGTGATGGCCGGTATAGAAGCCAGCGGCGGCGGCAATCAGACCTCCGCCCCGCTTCGCTAATTTGAGTAGATCGATACGATGGGAAACATCCTTCACGATGGAGGTGGCTTTCCTCAGTAGGGGCCGCTTCTCCAGAAGCTCCGTCACGATGCCTTCGATCAGCGCGATCTTTGCGTCTTCGAAGCCTTGGAAGCGCCACCCGTTGAACTTGAGACAGAGTACCCGGTCTTCACCGCTCAACGATGCTTCAACCATCTCCAGCACGCTGGACTTTCCGGCGCCCCAGTCGCCGTGCACGCCGATCGTGATCGGGTGCTCGGAGCGCTTTTTTAAGAGTTCAACGATAGTCTTCGCGATTGGCTCGTTGTTAAGGAGATCGACTTTTGTCTCGTTATCCGAAAGGATCATGCGTGCATGCTCGGATTGAAATGGTAGGCTGCCACGAATTCTACTGGAAATCGCTTACTTGCTACTGGTTATTTGATAGCGGGAACTGGGAGACGTCTGTGCCGATCTCGTATAGGATGGTTTGGGCTGTAATCGCCAGCGCCAGTTGCACGCTTGTCAGGACTTATAGTTGTAGATCATTAATCGCGCCCGAAGGCCTCAGCCCTTATCGGGCCGTAAGATTCGGGCAGCTCTTCGAACTGCTTCTTCACTTACCTTGCCAGTTTCTTCGCGCATCCTTCCGAGGGTAGCATCCGAACGGAACTGTGGGATCGGCTTGCTCAAGTTCCGATTCAAGGTGTCGCTTCGTTTCTGTTGAATCTCGCCCGCTTTGGGCGGAGTCTTGTCACGGTGGCGCCCATCCAATCCCGGCTCTCTCATCTGATTTCCTCCTGTGCCTTTCTGCAAGGACAATTGCCGAGTGGACCAGCGCGGAGCGAGAAGATCTCGATCTGTGTCGATACCGCCCGCGCTCCAACTTGGCCGTGGCTCTTAACCGAAAAACCCACGCTCATTGTGCCGTCCGGTCTCTAGACCGCGCGCCAGTGATCGGGCCTTTTCTTGTCGTTCAGGTGCCGAACACGAGCAACATGAGGGGAGTGGCCCTTTGCCTTCGCCCAATCGATTGCTGCTTTCTGAGTGCTAAAAGTGCCAAGCACTTGGTCGCCCGCGGTCTCGACCACATAATCATCAATGGGCGACCCTTCAGTGCGGCCCTTAGGCCGAGCTTCAACGTAGACGTTTGCCATAATGCTATCTCCTGTGTATTGAATCGGTTAGCTTTCGTGTCTACTGCGTGTTGAGGGAGGCTGGGTTCCTCATGGCAGAATCTCCCTATGTACTTCCACAATGGGGCGACAGGTGGTATGTTGCAAGCATGCAACATGTCTCCCGTGAGAACAATTTCGAATGTAGATCGAATTTCAGCCGGCTGTCAATAGCTGCAACACGTTTCTTTGGAGAAACGGGGTGAATATCCTCAAACTCAGCAAGCTATTGATCGAGAAGCGCGGTGAGCGCGGTGTGCGCGAATTCGCCCGCGAAATTGGCATTAGCGCCGCAACGCTCTCAAGAATTGAACGTGGCAAACTCCCCGATATTGAGACGTTCGGGAAGCTGTGTTCCGTGCTGAGACTTGATCCAGCCGATATCCTCGAAATCGAGGATATCGAGGCCCAGCCTTCGCCTCCACCCCCAACAGCGGTCGCGGCAGTTCATTTCAAGGCAGACGCCCATTACAGTCTTCAGGCTGCACAAGATCTCGCCGCCCTGATTCTAGCGGCACAGGAGTTCGCGAGCTCGAAAAACTAAATGTTCAAAAGAGGATTCAAAACCTGGTGCGAGCAGACCGCCGAAGCGACACGGCGGCAGCGTGGCATGCAACCGTGGGAACCTTTGAGAGCTCGTGCATTGGCTGAGAGCCTGAAAGCTACCATTGTCACCCCGCAGGATTTGCCAGCATTGCCATCCGATGTGTGCCGGCGGCTACTGTCTGAGCACGAAGACATCTGGTCGGCAATTACGATCTCCATCAAACCTCCGTTGATCGTTTACAACCCTGCGCATTCAGAAGGCCGACAGAATAGCGATTTGATGCACGAGGTCGCCCATCTCTTAATGGAGCATGTCCCGGGAACCGTTTATATCGATCCCAAAAGTAGACTTGCCCTGAGACATTTCGATGCGGATCAAGAGGAGCAAGCCAATTGGCTATCAGGCTGCTTGCTTTTGCCGCGAGCGGCCCTTTTGCGTATCCGGCAACTAGGTTGGTCTAATGAACAGGTGTGTGTACAGTACTCGGTGAGTTCCAAAATGCTGAATTACCGGATGCACACTAGCGGCGTGAATATTCAATACGCACGAAGCCGCGCTTAGCCTCATTCGTAATTCATTTTGTCTTGAGTACTAAAAGGTTGCGTGGCATCGAAGCTCCTACCTCTTCGATGGGTAGTCGAGCGCCCGATAATCCTCACAAACGCCGATCCGGCCAGAGACCGGGAGCGGACGAATTAGACAAACCACCCTCCGAGGTAAATGTGAAGGTCGTGGTGATACATGGTCGAGGGTCTTGGCGTAAGTCAGCCGTTGATGGATACGGTCGTACTTTCCACGCGGGATGAGGGTGAACTTCGAAAACCCGGCTGTATAGAGATTGTACAGGTCGATCAGACGGCTTTTCGGAGTGACGGGTCCTTCTTGATCCGAGGACGATTCCTTGTCAAACAGATCCCAGTTGCCGCGCTCGAAATGAACCCGGCAACGTTCTGCATACTGGAAATCCTTCCGCACGAATAGTTGGCGTAGGCCTTCGTCCTCTCGGCATTTATCCAAGTCGTAGCGGCCGAACGAGGCGATAGACGGACTAATGAAGTCCGGCATGCTTGCCGGCACAACGATCTCATCACTGAAGGTCAGGGTCTCGACGGCGCCATCCTCGTCATCCGCCCATTTCCCGTTCTGCGGGTCACAGAATTTGAAGGACGCCTTTTTCTGATCGAGGTCGAGGATATAGGTGTTGACGACACCACAGGTCGGACAGGGGAAGGAATGCTTTTGCATGTCCTTGTGGCCGATCTGGGTGCGCGTGATAATCTTCGAACCGCACGAGACGCAAACGATAGGGCTGCGAACTGTCATACAGAGGAATTATCTCAACCGGCAGCGCGCAAACGCTAGAGTGGACAGAAAACGGCGTCCTGGGAACGCACCAGGGAGCCTTCGGCCAGACCACGCGCAACTCGAAAATCAAACCGCGGATACCAAGAGGCACACGGCTCAGTTCGATGAGGTGATTCCAATGGATTCGGCGCGTGAGCTTTGAGCCGTAGCCGGGTTGGGGGACGCAAGGAGAGGCTCAGCATGAGAACTCGTACCATAGATAGATTGTGGTCGCGTAGCTTTAGCCTGCTGTGGGGTCAGATTGCGAGCGATCCACGTCTGCGATGGTTCCCGCCCCGGCCAGAGCTTGTTCTGTCTGATTCAAGTGATCCTGATATGGTGGCTCAAATCTCCGGAGATGCTCCTCCGCGGATCGAAATTTCAAGAGCTTTCATCCTTGATCTTCGAACAGAACTGCAGGTCCATCGAGAATCGATCCATAGCCTTCTCCCAAGCTCAATTCAGATGCTTGGCGTAAGACCGAGAGATGCGGTTGCCGCCGTCGAGGAGTTGTTGTGCTCCTTTGTGCTTTTGCATGAATCTTTTCATCTGCTCGGTGGCCATCTCGCTTGGCTTAATCGGAGCCCAAAGGACCACAACCTCGAATTCAACGAATTCAGCCTTGGCATGTCGTCCATCGGCACGGTGTCATCCGTTTCGAGAAAGCGAGCCCTTTATGGCAAAGTCGCGCAAGCATACATGCTGGAGACCGAAGCAGATTGCACCGCCCTGCAATGGATACTTCAATCGACGTATCCTCGCACATTCATACGTCTGTTCGGTAGGGACGCGGTCCGCATTAATGATCTCCCTGCTTGGAAGAGAGTCGGAGCTTTCCGTTTGGTAACGGCAGCACTATGGCTTGCTCTGCGCCGCATGGAAAGGAGTCGAGCAACATGGATAGCGGAGGTTTCCGAGACACATCCTCTACCCGGCGCTCGCCTCCTTGCCGGGATAGGTACTTTGCTCCAAGAATACGCGCGGATCTCGGGGCTTAAATTTGACGACCAAGGTGGTGGGCACCATGTTCTCAGCGCGAGGGATGCCCAATCCATGCCCACTTTTTTTCGGCGTGTGTTAAAGCCGGTTCTGAAGGCGGACTGGAGTCCGGGGAGCCTGTTTGTGGAGCGAGGCACATTGGAAGCCAGCCTCCTTGTGTTGCTTCCCGATTATGCTAACTACCTATCAAATCTGCCGATGCGGACGGCCGCAGGGCGTGAGCTACTCCGGATGGAACATGTCAGGAGGACGATGTATAAGCGATTGGCGGCTTACAGGCATTTTCCCGTCATCGAACTCTTGCCTCTCGAAGACGCGAAATCCAGTTAAAAACGGCGGATCGAGCAAGAGCAGAGGATGACTCGAAGAACGGTCCTACTCGGGCGCGCCGGCGTTCAGATTGCTTCTCCCTTCAGCGACCGCGGCAATGTATATGCAAAATCTAGAACAGAATCGAACCGGTGCGGTATAGTGGGCGTGCTGCTCGACTTTCTGACTGATTCCCGGGAGGCTCTGTGAGTTTGACAACCAAGGATTGGGATGTGCTCCCAGCGAAGAACCTCACTGTCCAATCGAGCTGGCGAAAGAATGGTAACCGCTACTCTGCGATCAGGGCACGAATACTCATAGTGCGCCATGAACTGGATGAGTACCGTGACGGCAACGTGAAAGAGAGCCATCCGATCTCGGTCGACTCGATTTCGATTGTGACTTCGCACCAGACGATTACCGTCCTGACCGATACGATGACGGCAGGTCTCCGTTTCGCGGTTTCCCAGCGTGTGCTGGATCAACTCTCCTCGAAGGTCACCCTCGAATTCGGTGCCAAGGCCCCAGGATACTCCGGCAAACTCGGGTCCGAGCTCCTTTCGAAAGAAGAGTACGAGTTCAGCCAAACTACGGAAGAGAATCTGAGTGGGACGAAATCCTTCCAGATCTCGGAGAGCGAAGAGAAAACGCACACGATAACGTTGAACCCGGGACTGGCACGTGAGGCGAAGCTGCGGCGGCGGTACTGGCCACGGCGCTGGGATGTGTATATCCACTCTTTTGAAGCCATCGAATTTGAGTACAAAAGGCGCTGGTTCTGGCGCGATGTGCGCAGAACGATGAAGACCGCAGAGCTACAGATCGTAGGCTGGCCACTTTTTTCGATGACCTACTATGAGCCCCAGACCAACCTAGTCGTCACCTACGAGCCGATAGCAAATGAGCTGACCGAACCCGATGAGGTTCTGGTTTCCGCGTTGATTGAACCTATGCCGAGAGCAGCGGTGCCCCAGCTGCCAAGTTTGTCCGATCTGGCAAAGCTTGCCTTTCCGGTCACGCCGGAAGAACGGGTGCATTCACAGGAGTACGCCGTCGCTCGAAGGGGGGCGGGTGTTGGCGGGACAGCTGCTGGTGGTGGTTTTGGTTTCGCACCCAAAGGCCAAGTATTCGGTTTCAAGAGCGCACCTGCCAGGAAGGGCGTAAAGAAGGCTGCCAAGAAAGCTACGAAGAAAGCCACGGCCAAGAGAGCTGTGAAGAAGGTTGCTAAGAGGGCGGGGAGCAAGAAAGCAACGGCAAAGAAGTAGACACCCGGATGGGGAGATTTGACTCGGCTTCGTGATCATCAGGAGCTTGGCCAGCTATTCCGATCCTATTCCACTGCAGTTGCCGAACAGAAAATGGATCCCTACTATACCTGCCAAGCATTCGCAAGGATGGCGTGGGTGAAATAGTGGTCGGCGTGGACTGCTCAGGCTCGATCAACCGTCGGCAGCTTGGGCTCTTCCAGGATGAACTGAACTCCATCATCTCGGAGCGGCGGCCCCTACGGGTGCATGTGCTCTATTTCGACACCCGAGTCCATAACGCCGCCGTCTTTGAACAAGGCGAGCCGATTACGCTCGAACCAGTGGGCGGCGGCGGGACCAGCTTCTGCCCCTGCATTGAATACATCGAAGAGAAGTGCATCCAGCCGCAAGCGCTCGTGGTCTTCACCGACCTTGAGGGCTCCTTCCCAAACGCTGCACCTAACCATCCAGTCCTATGGGCGGCTACCAAGGTTCACCAGGCACCATTCGGTGAGGTGATTCCCATGGCTGCCGCATAGGTTATCGCAGCAGGAGCTAGAATTCTTGGCTGACCTCGTCAAGAACTGGGAAAGTAAAAATACTGGGCAGCAGGCCAAAATGAATTGCCCGCCGAATTTCCACGGCCGGGCCTGTAGCTCAACGGTCAGAGCAGAGGACTCACAATCCAGAATTGCCACTTTGGACTGAAGAGTACCACCTTGTAAGTGATTGGAAATTAAGAGGCGGGCGAGAATCGGTACTCGCCCGTATCACTCCAGATAAGCCACTACCCGCTACAGTTTTCGCTGCACGCTTGCCGAGCAATTTCCTCACTGCCTTATCCATACGAAACGATCAGTTTAGCCGGTGTAGCCGGCAGTCGCAGATAGGGCCGAGATACGTGAGCTATTCAGGTATCATTAGACGGCGCAGGACCGCAGAATCGGAATCATCATGCCCATCAAAGAGAGTCCCCAGCACGAATGTCTATTACTTGTCCCGCATATTCCCGACTACCGCCCTGTCCATAATGCGCTTCGCGAGGCGGCGAAACATGCCGCCTTCCATATCACCACACCCAAAGATATGAACGCACTGGGCTTGTTTGAGCCAATAGCCGCGATCCATGACTTGATACTCCGGGCAGATATCGTCGTTGCAGATCTATCGCTCCCAAACCCAAACATTGCTTACGAAGTGGGCATAGCTCACTCCAGTGGGAAGCCCGCTCTTCTTTTAGCAGAGAGGTCGGAATCACGCCAACTCTTTCTGCCTGATGCTCCACACTTGATGTACGAGCGAACCCAATCCGGGCTCGCGAAGCTCGAGCAGAAGTTCCGGGGCCTCCTTGAGGATTTTAAAAAGTCTCCGAGAAGCTTTGCCGCGTCGTTCCTTCCGATGCGACCCGCCGCTGTCCCGTTCATTGATCTAGGAAAGTTGGAACCGAGAGAATTCGAGAACTTGTGTTTCGAATTGCTGACCCAAATCGGCTTCCGCAGGGTCGAATGGGAAATGGAGGTTCACGGGATCGATGCTGTTGCCTCATTGAGGAAGAAAGATCCTGACGGCTTTGATTACCAAGAGTTGTGGCTAATATCGTTTGGCACACACGCACCGTTCGAAATGCTATTTGAGATGGCTGGAGATCCTGAGTTCCTGTTCAGCAAAATACTTGGACGACGGGAATTCAGGGAAATGAACTTTCGAGTTGACACACCGCCAACGTTCTTGTTCATTCCGTTCCGCGGCGAGGTACCGCCAGGGATCAGTGAACGAGATTCGCGCAGGAGACTCCGGGAGCGAACTTTCGGTCGATGCCGAGTGCGCGTCTGGAACACCGAACACTTGGTTAACCTAATTCAGCAATACCCTCAACTTGCGCAGAAGTATTTTTCTGAACAAGGCCGAGCCCAATCGCAGAATCGCAAGACAGCAGAAGAGCTGTACGCGGAGAATGTGCAACTGACCGAGCGTCAACTCCAATTTACCGAGCGTCAGCAAGCCCTGATAGCTGCTCTTCAGGAGGAGAAGGAAAAGAGGGCTAGAGCTGAACGCGATGCGGTTTGGAAAGACCTTTCTTTTACCGCCGCACACAAGCTCGGAAATCCAGTCTTTGCGTTGGAGACGGATTTGCAGGCTCTCAAGAGACGAATCGCGGATGCATCGCCTGATGCTGCGGAAGTCGCCGACGAAATGGGATCATCTATTGAGAAAGCAAAATCAATCATTGAGCAGTTCAAGTCGCTGACTAAAGCCCAAGATATCTGTCCGCAGACCATCAGTATCTCGCCGCTCATACTAGCAGCATGTCGAGTGGCCGAACAAAACGGAGTCCAGGTACAGATTCAACAACCTGAGCAGCTACCACAAGTTTTAGCGGACAGCGGTCGAATGACTGAGTGTTTCGACGAATTAGTTGCCAATTCTCTTCACTGGCTTGACAAACCGGAGAAAAAGATTTTCATCGTCATTGATCTGCCAAAACAGAAGGAGTTGCCTGAGTCGCTCGAACACGGTCGTCCTTATATGAAGATTGTTTTTGCTGACAATGGGTGCGGTGTACGAGCTGATCTAAAGCGCAAGATCTTTAATCCTTTCTTCACAACACACCCTCATGGAACTGGCCTCGGCTTATCTCTCGTAGAGAGAATTGTCGAGGGGCATGGTGGGTCCATTGTGGAGAATGGAAAACCTGGCGAAGGGGCCTCATTCGAAATCTTCCTTCCTATCCTTCCAAAGAACAAGCGAAAGGAATCCTGATGCCTAGCGTGTTGATCGTTGATGATGAACCAGAGAATCTGAAATCATTAAAGAGATTTCTCGAAGACAGAGATGCGACGTTGGTCGTTAGTACGGCGAGCAACGAGGCCGAAGCATTGGCAATCCTCAACGGAACTCCGCCGGACGTGATAATCAGCGATCTGGTCATGACAACGGATCAAGGGGGAATGGAAGTTCTTGTGCAGGCGAAGTTGAAGGACCCTCTGATCATGGTCATACTCATAACTGCCTTCGAGAAGAAGCTCGAGCGGTATCGTGCATTCGAATTGGGAGCGTTTGACTGCGTGCAAAAAAACGTTCCTGGTGTGATTGCAGCCGAGGAAATCCTTGTGAAAACCAAAGCGGCAATCCGGTTCCGTGATCTTGCAAGGCAGCAGGTGGAGAATGAGAGGCGATTGACCTTTCTGAAGCGCTATTTCGATCCGCGCGTCTTCGGGACTATCGAGCAGAATCCAGAGTTGCTCAACGTGGCGAACCGGGTTTTGACGATCTGCTTCTGGGACATCCGCGGGTTTTCGCTTCTTTGCGAGATTCTCAAGGCTCACCCAACATTAATTTCGGGTTTCCTGCGTGAATATTTCAAGGCATCCGCAGAGGTCATATTCGACCACGGTGGTGTCTTGGACAAGTACATTGGAGACGGCGTTATGGCTATTTTTGGCGCGCTTAACGGCCACACAGATGAGCAGTGTGCTATCGACGCAGTAAATGCGAGCGTTCAATTGAGGCGTCGATTCGCGCAGCTCTTGAAACCTTGGAAAGAACAGTGGGCTCTCTACACGCCGCAGCAGATCAACATCGGCCTTGGCTGCGGGCTTCATACCGGGGAAGCATTGGTTGGCAATGTTGGAACGGATATGAGAGACCATTACACAGCGCTGGGTCCGAATGTTAACTTCGCTCAAAGGCTAGAATCGCGTGCCGCAAAAGGCCAGATCCTGGTCTCAGCATCCACCGAACAGAGAATCAGAGGCCATTTCGCGATGGAAGCGGCCGGAATGATTAATGACGTCAAGAACATGCCAGGTGATTTCCCGATATTCTCAGTCGTCGCACCCGAATAGGAAGCGTTCACGTGGAGCGGCAGATGCTAGAGCTAGCGCTCACACTGCTTTTTAACAGTCTTCCAGATGGTCTGGGCAGCGATCTACGGTCGCTGCCCTTTTTGCAAGCACCGGCTTTCCAAAGCAGGGCGTAAGCGGGTTCGTCTTGCCTGTGGAACTCATCCTAATGGGCCTTTGCCTTTTGAGTTTTAGGTCCACTCAATCGTGGTACCAGTACTCGACGCCGGGATTGTTGAAATATCCCTGAGGCCTGTCGTTCTCGTTCACGCCGTCATGTGCTTGGCGTCGATGACATAGGCACCGGCGGCGGAGATGGCATCGCCATGCGGATCATTCACCGTGCCGGGGCGCACCATTGCCACGTGCCCATACCCGGGTGATTTTGGCATTCTGAACTGGCCCACTTCGGCGGTTTGTTTTGGCCCACCCCTGGACACAGCAAACTTCTATTCTGGATTTGAGCGTGAGCTTGGATCTGGAGGCTGGGGTTGGACTGGAGAGCCAAGGTGGAGCTATTCGAGCAGATTCGGTTGGAGTATGAGTTCGGGGTAGGCACGATCCAGGGCGTGGCGCGGAAACTGCGTGTACATCGGCGGGTGGTGCGTGAAGCGATCCAGAGCGCGATACCAGCGCGGCGCAAGAAGACGGAACGACCGTATATGAAGATGGCTCCGGCAGTCGAGTTCATCGACGCGATTCTGGAAGCAGATCGCAAGGCTCCGCGGAAGCAGCGGCACACGGCAAGACGCATCTGGGACGGCATTCGCGAAGAGGTGCCGGGATGCACGGCGGCGGGTCGCACGGTGGGGCAGTATGTGGAGCATCGCAAAGAGGCGCTGGGACTGGCTCGTCGCGAGACCTTTGTGCCGCAGAGCTACGACTGGGGCGTGGAAGCACAGGTCGATTGGTATGAAGCCTATGCCGATCTGGATGGCGAACGGGTCAAGCTCCAGGTTTTCGAGATGCGTTCGATGGCCAGCGGAGCGGCCTATCATCGCGCTTATCTGCGAGCCACGCAGCAGGCGTTTCTGGAAGCCCACGAGTTGGCATTCCATTACTTCGGCGGCGTCTTCCGCCGCCTTCGCCACGATAACCTTTCGAGTGCGGTGAAAAAGATCTTACGCGGCTACGAGCGCGAGATGACTGCTCGCTTCATCGCTTTCCCAAGGAGTATGTAGCTATATATAGATTGGCTGGGATGGGGAGCTGGAGCTGGAACTGCTGCTGGGATTGTGGATCAGCGGATCAAGCATATATAGATGATGACCATACACTGGAATTGTTGTCGTTCTCCCGGCGCCGCGCGAAAACGCGACACCCGGACCAGTACACCGGGCTGGGTTGAAGGCGCGGAAGCAAAAGGAAATCGTGCACGGCGTTCATTGATGATGATCATCTTCAACGCCCCCGCCCCGACTGGCGTCGGGCTCGCGCTTCATGATGGCTACCACAGACGCTGGTAGAATTCAGCACGATCAACCTGTTCTCCTCGGCCGGCGATCATGAGCCGGTGATAGGTAGACTCAAAAGCCCTACTCCGGCTCGGGATTAGGCGCGGGTAGGAAGTGGAAGCTCAAGATCTCCTTGTCCGCCAATGACGGGCCGCAAGACGGCGGCTTGCGGGCAGGTCAGTATGCTCGACCTTTTCAGTGGAATCACGTCAAACGCAGGGCCAAAGCCTGCTCGGTTTTTAATCACCTTACTCATGCCACCAACCAAGCCATGATGCGCATCGGAAATCGACAGCAGCAATGATAGACACTTATTCGCGAGTTTCTTTGCGGATGTACCGATAATTTACGTAGCATTAACTCAGAGATACGACGCGAGTCCTTGTTACGAAATCAGAACAGGGGTTGTGCTGATTGCCGCAGTATATGCAGTTAATTCGTGGACGAATGACAGGCGCGCGATTTGTTTGTTCCCTTTGTGTAACACAGACTGATAAAAACCCATTCGAAACGACCAAGAAAAGAAGTCCGAGCCCTTGCTTGATCAAGAATGTTGAGCTACTCTGCCACCGTATTGATTCTCGCTGCGTTTCGGCAATTACACAGCGGAACTAAGCAGGTGAAAGTGGCCATCCTAATCTGTCGGCTTGAGGGCTGTGTGATCGTTAGTACTGGCACTTTGGTTTTTTTACCATGACCTGCGCCGTGTTGGTACCGGTGAGCGCCGGGGCACAGAGCGCCCAGATAATGAGCCCAACACCGAGTTCTACGGAGTTCAATTATGGGTCACACTCTCTATCTCCCGAGCCGCAGGAAAATGGCTACAGCAGCTTCACCGACCTTCGGTTCGTTTATCTTTAGTCTGTGGAGTTTTGAAGAATCATGCCTGTGTTCCCATGGGGGCGCAAATGGCGGAGGTAGGGCATAGGCCTTCGGAGGGAACTTGCAACTTCGCGCAAATGTTGAAACATGAGCGCGACGAAATTGCAGAGCAGTGTAAGGCGCGCGGTGTTGTCAGCGACCTCCAGTTTGACGGCAACACGGGCCGTTCCGGACCCGACATGCTCGGGCTGGCCTTCTCCGGCGGCGGCATTCGTAGTTCGTGCGTTGGCATGGGAGTTCTGCAGCGTCTAGCGCGGGCCGGCATGCTGCGTCAGACGCACTATATCTCCGGCATCTCCGGCGGCGGTTACCTGCTGGGCTGGCTGTCGGCATGGACGCAGCGCACCCGTTCGTTGGGCGAGGTTGAAGCTCAGCTGGGTCAGAACGCGTCGAGCGGCAAGAAGCCTTCGGTTGTGCCGCTACCGGCGATAGACCGCTTTGTTGAACCGATGCCGATCCATTATTTGAGAAGATATTCGTCTTACCTGACACCGAGAGTGGGACTGGTAAGTGGCGATACGCTGGCCATGATTTCCGTTTATCTGAGGAACCTTTTCCTCAACCAAGTGCTGCTGGTTGCCAGCCTCGTCTCACTTACATTAGTTCTTCAACTTTTGTCACCCGCGATTCTCTGGCATGACGCTTTTCCTGCACTATTCATCCGTATCGGTGGCGTGCTGTTTTTCGCAATCTTCGCGATTGGCGTCGCCACAGCGGGCATATCACTGAACCGGATAAGCCAGGATCTGGATGCTGAAGATAAAACCGATTACTCCAGCGTATCCATCTTCTGCGGCTTGTTCGCCTGTGCGCTTCTCTGGCTGATTCTGCCCACGTGGTATGCCGACTATCAATCGGGGCGAACCACGTCGCTGGTTGTAATACTGCTAGCCCTTTTTGGGCTGGGGCTGACCTGGCGTTATGCCAAGGAGACGAGAGCCAAACAGACAGACAAACTACAACCGGTGATGAAGAACCCATGGGCGATTCGAGGGTCACTACTGGCCGCGTGGATTGTTTTTGCGGCGCTTTGCTGGATGATCGACCTGGGATTTCACCACTGGCTCATACATATCTCTAGCCAGGCTTCCGCCTGGAGCAATCAAGTATATGTGAGCGATACCTATGTTGTGTTTGGACTTCCAGTTTTGCTGATGGCGCTGACACTTCAGTCCTATCTCTTCATTGGGGTGCTGGGCACGGCATTACCGGATGCCAAGCGGGAATGGCTGGCTCGCGCCGCGGGCTACTTTCTGCTGTTCGCTGGGGCGATCTCCCTGCTGCTGGCCATTGCGTTGTGGGGACCGGTCGCGATGCATTTGCTTTTCAGCGGATTCGACCAAGCATCGTGGCGCAAGTATTTGACAACTGCCGTGCTTCCGGGGGGATGGCTGTTTGTCGTGCTGACCGGGTTACTCGGAGCAAACAGTGCGAAGTCAAATGGCACCGAGTCACAACCCAGCAAACTCGATTTCATTATCGCGGTCGCGCCACCGGTGTTTCTAGTTGGCTTGCTGCTGCTCGTCTCTTGGGGGACACACGGCCTGGTCCGGCACACGATTCCTTTCGGGAAGGCGAGCACACCGCTAAATCGCGAGTACCTGAGCTCGGGTGAGTGGAGACCATCGCCTTCGAAGCCGTCTGCCGTCGTTTGGAGCAAATCGCATGGCGCACCGCTCGCATCCACTAGTGAAGAGCGTCTGGCCTCGGTCCCGCTCACGAAATGCGCTGGATGGCTGCACCGAGTTTGGAAGAAAACATCTTGGCCGGAATCACGGCGCCTGGATTACTTTGTGCTGTGGCTGGGCGCGTCGCTGGTCGCCGTGCTGCTTGCGTTCCAGCTAGACGTCAACGAGTTTTCACTGCATCTGTTCTATCGGAACCGCTTGGTCAGGGCGTTTCTCGGGGCCAGTCGAGTTTCGCCTGATGTGCGCCGTCCCAGCCCGTTTACGGGATTCGCCGTGAAAGATGACATCGCGCTTGCGGACCTTACCGTCGCTCGTTCCAAATTTCAGGGTCCTTATCCGATTTGGGGAACGACCTTGAACCTGACCACCGGTGAAGACCTCGCCTGGCAGCAGCGGAAAGGCGCTTCGTTCGTTTACTCACCACTCTATTGCGGTTGGGATTATATCGATCCCACGAATATGCCAAAGGAGCCGGAAAAGCCGGCCTTCGATAAGGATACGGACGTAAGCCAGAGTCCAAGAGAGAGTAGTCTTTTCGGCTACCGTGCGACTGGAGAGAAAACTGAGTATCTTCCCGCAGAGAACGCCCAGACGGCCGCTGGGGCGGGCGATGAAGAAGTAGCAGCCGGTCAACCTGTGAAGGTGGTCCTGAGGGAAGGCTATGGCGGTTGCGGTGGGAAGCCGTACATTGGCACAGCGATGGCTGCGTCGGGTGCGGCGGTCTCGCCGAACTCCGGATATCACACACGGCCTGGCGTCGCTGCGCTGCTAGCGATTTTCAATCTTCGTCTCGGTTGGTGGACCGGCAACCCACGCAATCCTAAGTATTGGAAGAGGTACGCTCCGTCGATCACCTATTTGATAGCCGAGCTCCTCGGACTGACAGATGACCACAGCAAATACGTTTACCTTTCGGATGGAGGGCACTTCGAAAATCTTGGGCTGTATGAACTGGTGCGCCGCAAAGTGCGCTTCATCATCTGCTCCGATGCGGATGCTGATCCTAGCTTCACCTTCACGGACCTGGGAAATGCTATTGACAAATGCCGCCGGGACTTCGGTGTAGAGATTCACGTGCACGCGCAACGCGACATCGCTGCTGAAGGAGGCAAGGGCTTCCGCAGCGGGCACTATGCTATAGGGGAGATCGTGTATCCCGGCCAGACAGCTATCGGCTACCTGCTGTACATCAAGAGCTCACTTACAAACGATGAGCCGTCGGATGTTCTGGGCATGAAGGCCCAGGATGCAGCGTTTCCCCACGACACGACTGCGAACCAATTCTTCAACGAGTCGATGTTCGAGTCCTATCGCGCGCTCGGCGAACATATGATCGATGTGATTCTGACCCACTTCGAAGTGGACGACGATGCCAACGACAAGGCGGCGAGCGTACGCAAGCTGTATCAGGCGCTTGTGAAGCAAGGCAACGAACAGAAGAAGGCTGAGGCCCAACCGAAGTCGCCACCGCTTGCGGTCGCGGTGACGGGCGGAGTCTCAGTTCAGATTGCGCCCTGAGCCTAAATGTGAAGTGAGTAGCAATGAACAATATCTGCGCATACAAATTAGGATTTCTGGAGCCATCCATGCACCTTCGCATTCGTTCTATTCTGTCGGTCTGGCTATTGCTGGCCTCCTTGGGCTTCCTCGCCACCGTATCCGCATACGCGCAGGTGTTGGAGGTCTGCACGATCAGTCCGGCACCCCCCAGCTGCGAAACGGATCAGCCCGCTTGCACAGCTGCTCAAGCAACCGAAGCCGGAAAGCACCGCGGCGAGTGGCGTTTGTCGTGCACCGTGAACACTACGAAGGACGCTCCGACTCAGAAACAGCTCAACGCGCTTGACGAATCGTTTAAGTTGCCGCAGCTTCCCCCGATCAAGTTATGCGACGCTACAATGAAGCCATCGGGGCAGGCAGTTCCGCTGGATGTGCCAACGCTCATCGCCCGGATCAGCAGCAGCGACTACACCCTGACCAGCCAAGGGAACTATGTCGTGATCATTTCCAAGACGGCGGTGACGCCACCCTCAACCGGGTCGGTTCCGCCGCCTACGCAGACGCTTAACGAACTCAATGCGACGATGAAGCTACTGCTTCAGACGCTGCCGGCGAACTCAAACCCGTTCGCGGTCGAGTTGGCGATGCCACACGCGGCCGCCTTCGGTTCAACGCTGGCGGCGCAGATCACCGGAATCAGCTCGCTGTTCGCTGCAAAGCCCACAGGCAGGGACCGGATCGCGATCACCACACTCACGGGACTGCCACCCACTTGTGCCGACTGGCAGACGTTTTTGGGAGATCTGCGGGAGTTGGCATGGAGCGTTCATCCGGAGTCAACGGAAATGCGGCTGACGGCTTTGGACGCTGCCAGCACTGCGACGGCTCTCGGCACCGGCTCCTCTTCTGCTAACTCAGCGTCACCCGCAGCGACGACGGCCGCACCCGCGGCCGCTACGCCGGCGGCAGGTTCTGCTCAAACCGCGTCTAGCGCGTCGTCTGCTGCCGCTGCGCCGGCCCTCACTATTACAGTGACGCCTCCAGCCCCGGCTGGGACGAAACCGGCACCAGGAGCCGCTGCCTCGGCCAGTACTACTGCGACTACTATTACCGTCGCCCAGGCTCCGCCTGCGGCGCCAGCAGCGGCTCCGCCTGCGGCAGCACCCGCGGCCGCATCAGTCGCCGGAGCCGCGACACCGGGCGTTTCAATCGGCTCCATCGAACCCGATCTGCTTGTCTTTTCGGACTCCAATCCTGGAGACGACGCGCAGATCACGGAGAAGAAACGCATGGTCGCGATCCTGGATCTGCCGCGCCCGGAGATGTCGATTAGTGCGTGGGTGATGCAGAACTCCTCGACCGATCCAGACAGCGTGAACCAGAGCAGTCAGCGGGTGCGCCAGGAGGTGCGGACGTACAACGATGGACTGGAGACGACCATTCTCAAAGGATGGCAGTATCTGCAAAGTTCCATGTCGAAGGCCTCGTACTTCGACCCCGCGTTCTACAACTACATCGCCCGTCGGGTGATCTTCGATGGTCACCGTTCAATTCCGGAGGGCGAAACGTCGTCGATTCAACAGACCGCGCACGATTTCTTGAATGAACAGAGCGCTGCGAGCGACTCCATCGAGCAGACTTCAGAGAACGTCGCACCGGACGCTGCCCATTTCGCCCGCCAGGACTATTTGGGTGCGTGCGGACAGGCGCAGTATTGCCTTGGTTACACGACGCTTTTCCATCCGATCAAGCCCCGTTTGACCGACCTGATGCTGGCGCTGATCGCGGCCAACAATCCGCCGCAGGAGGTAAATTGCGCGGTGGATCGCTCCGAGGGGGCGGCCAATCCAACAGTCAAGGATGCTTGCCCTTCCGATTCCGATAAGAACCTTGCCTACGATCCAACGGCGCTTCATAAATGCACGGAGGACGGGTACGCAAGGCCTTGCGAGATCTGGGCCGAACTAAATCCAACGCGCGATCATGCCAAAAAGCCGTTGCCTCCGGTCGACCCGCGTACCTACCCGGCTGAAAGCTGCGAGGAGCGCGATTATCTCGGGGTGCTTCAGTCCATGTTGCGGCAGAACCCCACTGGTCGACCGCAGCCTGTCATGTTCCTCAATTGTTTCCGTGAAACAGCAGCTCAACTGTTCAGCACCGAAACGGCGAACGGGACTTCTGTGACGCAACTAGGGCTAATGCGGGCGGCGATCGCCGATTTCCTTTTCAACTACAAGATGAGCCAACAATATCCGCACGAATTTGTTGCCTATGACCTGACGACCAGCGCTCAGGCGATGAACACCGCGATCCGGCCGCTGGTCGACGCGTTCGTTCGCGATGTCACCGCCTACCAGACCGTGCTGAAGCGGAAATTGGGGCTGCAGATTAAGGAGATGAATAAGCACCTTACGGCAAGTAGTGTCTTCGATAAGCCGCGCTTCTTCAATAACGCGATCGTTACCGTGAATACGATTGCAAGCAGCGAGGCGTCGGTCGATACCACGGTCGAGAGTTACCTCGAAGCGCTCAATCCTCCCACGCTGAGTGCCCTTGCAGGGGCGCTTTCAGGCGCTACCGGTGCGACAACTTCGACCTCGACCTCTAACCCTGCCGCACTGAATTCGCTGGTTGGGGCGACGCGATTCAATGAAGCCCAGATGATTGCTGCCGGGCTGACGCAGTACGTTTCAAGTCGCATTCACATCGGACGTGAACTTTCTGTGGATGTCAAACCGGAGTCGCTACTGGGAGCGAATTCCGCCGAGCTGCAGGTCACACTAAAGGCCGACGATGAAGCGGGCAGCGGAAGCTACTCGTCTGGAGGCAGCGGTGACGCGGAGGTCTCGCGCTTCGGCAAGAGCGATACCACCACGAGAATTCGCGTGGACTCGCTGAAACTGTTTGAGGTTTCCGCGTTTGCTTCGCAGCTGGCGGTTCCGAAGAAACGCTTTCCGCTGTTGCCCATTCCGGGCCTTGAGATGCCGTACTTCGGCTCCATCTTGTCGGTACCGGTCCGACCGGCGCGCGAGTTTCACATCAGCATGGCGGTGATGAGCGCAATTGTCATTCCAACGGCAGCGGATCTCGCTTTCTCGGCCCGCTTCGTTGGAGATCGCCTGCTCGCTCCTGAAAACTTGGCGAGGGACTCTAACGGCGACATGACCGAACCATGTGTATGGCCCACGGACGCCAAAAACCAGGACTTTGCGAAGCGTCCACCGTGTCGAACGCGGTCGATGGTTTCGCTACGCGATTTCAATGGCAAACCAGTTCGCGAGTTCAACCGAATGATGACGCACTGCCTCGCGACTGGCGGGACATCGGCAATACCGAATCTCATTCCTGGAGAGAAGGATCCGGCAAAGGGTACATGCGCAACTCTCAGCTTCAGTGACGTGCTGGGGGACTCTGAATAAAAGCTTCCAAGAAGGCCTGAGAGGTTAGCCTATGAAGCTGCTGATTGTAGTCTGCTGAATGCTGTTTGGGCTGCCGGTACCTGTGAGCCATCTCCACTGTAACGCGCGGAACTGCCTTCAGGTTGTTCTATTGGACCACCGCGGTGCCCTGGTCCGGGAATGTCGCTCCTTCTGGAACGATCCACAGATCGACCCTCTGGAAGTCACCGATACTGGTGCGCGGCTCAATCCGTGCGGGATCCATGCCTTTTTCCTTGGTCAAGTAGTTCTTGGTGTTGACGGCGCGCTGGGCCGCAAACCCGGGGGCACGCCTCGCCCTGTCTTCCTTGGCCGTGGCGTAGCCAACCACCACACCCTTACCCTTGGCGCCCAGTTTGGCTAGGTCATCGGCATAATTGTCGAGTTCACGCTTGGCTTCCTCGTCCACGCGGGTCGGGTGCTGGGCATCGCTCTTGAACTCGATGGTGTACACCGTGCTTTTGAGGGCGTAGACCCAAACCACGCCACCCTGCGGTGTGTTCTTGTTGAATTTGTCCTTGATTTCGCCGGTCCAGATCGGGATTGCGCCTCCGAAGCCAGCGACCACGGCGACATACTGGACTCCGTCAATCTCATACGTGATCGGCGCGCCGACCATGCCCGAGTTGGTCTTGAATGACCAGAGCTTCTTGCCAGTGGCCTTGTCCAGAGCGAAGAAGTCACGGGTGTCGGTTCCGCCGCCGAACAGAACGCCGCCAGCAGTGGCGACCAGTCCGGACCAGTTGGCATCGGTCATATCGTGCTCCCAGCGAGTCTTGCCGTTGGTCACGTCGATGGCCTTGATGAAGCCGCCGCCACCCTCGTGGCCGGGCATCACGTGCATATGGAACTCGGCATACACGTAGGCTTTGAACGGGGCCCAGGGCTGAATCGGGAGGCCCTTGATGGTCTCGCACCAGTAGTTGCCCGAGATGAAGGCGGTCTTGGTGGAGGCATCATAGGACGGCACCAGGTAGTTGGTACCACCCAGGAACGACGGGCAGACATCGACCAAGTTCGGAGTGGTCGAATCCTTCGCCGGGTCATACAGGGGGTGCATCTTCTCGTCGAGGTTCCCCTTGGTCCACGTAATACCTTCCATGAAGGGTTTCACGTAGATCGCCGGGACATTCTCCCAGTCCTTGCCGCTGTAGGGACCAAAGTGCTTCGGGTCACGGTCGATCACATAGGTGAAGCCGTCCTTGTGGGTTTCGAAGGTGGCATGTACTTCTTTGCCGTCCTTCGTAAAGTCCACCGCGAACGGCTGCGAGATGTTGTCATAGTCCCACATGTCGTGGATAACCGTCTGGTACATGCCCACGATGTGGCCGTCTTTGCCATCGAAGGCAATCAACGAGCTCGATCCGGCATTGGCGCCAGGACGAACATAGGCGGCCCAGGGTCCGGGGTTGCCGGTGGGCTGCCAGAAGATGTCGTTCTTCTCGTCATAGTAGCCGTTGGTCCAGGTGGTGCCGCCGGAGTGCTTCCAGGTATCTTTATCGGCGACATCGGCGCTGGCGCCCCAGGTGTCGTTGCCGGGCTCACCCGGAGCAGGAATGGTGAAGGTCTTCCAGGCGATCTTGCCATCTTCGGCGTTGATTGCCATCAGGAAGCCGCGGGCGCCGAATTCGCCACCGGTCATACCGGTGATGACGTTGCCGTGGACAACCACCGGAGCGTTGGTGATGGTGGTGCCTTCAGCGTAATCGGTAACCTTGGTGTCCCACGCCACAGCGCCGGTCTTCGCGTTAAGGGCGACCAAGTGGGCGTCGATGGTGCCATAGATGAAGTTGTCGCCATAGAGCACGCCGCCCTTGTTGACGACGTCGCAGCAGACGGCCGAGAGAGCCTTGTCTGGAATGTCGCGGTCATAGCGCCACAGGAACTTGCCGCTGCGGGCATCCAGAGCAAACACCACGTCGTAGGAGGCGACGACGAACAGAATTCCGTCGTGATACACGGGGACAGCTTCGTGGCCTTTGGTCAAGCCGGTCGAAAAGGACCAAACCGGCTCCAGGTACTTTGCGTTGGCTGGGGTGATCTGCTTCAGCGGGCCGAATCCCGCGCCGTCGTTGGTACGGCGGTACTGATACCATTCCGACGGGGCCGGATTGTTATACATCTCAGCGGTTACGGGTTTATACGGCCGGTCCGATGCGTCCTTAAGCTCCTGTCCAAAGACAGGAACCGCCGCGAATGTCAGAAGGGCCAGACTTGATACAACTACACCTAGCAAATCCCTCTTCATTGTGCCCATCTTTTCTCCTCGAGTTGGGTGGTTGGGCAGGGATGAATGTACACTGGGTAGGACACCATCGCAGACAGCAATACTGTTCGCGATGGATCAGATAACCATTAGTTCACCTTTACCGTCAAGTACTTAATCTATGGACAACGGTGATCGAATACACCCTCGCGCCTTGAAGTCGGCACACGCCTTGAGGTAGTTGTTCGCAGCGATGCTGCTGGCGGGCCAGTAGGCGCAATAGGCTGCGCACGACGCCCGGTTGGTCAATGGTGATTCATGAGCGGGAATGAAAGTCAGCAATCCGAGGGGCGCAAGGTTGACCGAGAGCAGCAACTTGAGAACGAAAAACTCCGCAATGAGAACGAGAAACTCAAGTACGAGATCGAAGAACTGAAGCGATGGCGTCAGAAGCTCTGGTTCGGCTTGATCTCCGGCGTGGTCTCTACTGCTGTCGCTGTCTTCATCTTTTTAATTGGACAGAACGCCTCCAAGAGCTTGGATCGTATTCACGCAAAAGATAGCCTGTATCAGGAAGCGCTAACCGACTTGGGCGACAAAGACCCCGCCCGAAGACTCTCAGGAATCACGGCTCTCAAGCACTTCCTCACACCTTCATCTCCCGAAGGAACTTTATTCCGATGGTTAACTTTTAGTTCGAACGAAAATGTCGAGGATCTTGCTCGAGAGGCGCGTAGGCATGATGCAGTTATTTTGCTGGTCGCCAGGCTCCAGAATGAAACTGACGTGGGAGTCATTCGACAAAGTCTGGCAGCGATTGAGTTAGCACCGGAGTTGCCCCTGCAAGACTTGGCAGACCTGAACCGGGATGCAGCCTTATCATTCGTTCAAAGTAGTGCTAAATTGTCCGGGCAGTTGCTGCTCGTAGAAAGTAGAAAAGCACACATGAATCAAGCGGATGCGTGCAAAAGAAAAGGGTTGGTTAGCTCAATAGAAACCGATATGCAAAACCTAGTGCTTCGTTCGCTAGCGCCGTCTGACGACACAGCAATGCAATCTGCTTTCGAGATATGGCCATTCCTCTATAGCCCGGTAGTTGAATCTCTGTTTGCGCGCCAGCAGCGTCAGATACTTAACTCCGATGCTAAGATACACATCGCAAAACTGTTCACAACTCCGACACAGACCGAAATAGACGCTAGTCGTGCTGACTTTCTCCAGAAGTCACTTTATCTGGAAGCCACCAGCATCGCGCTGGCAGCGGCTGTGAATAGGCGCCAATGCACTTCCCAGGTTGATCTTGCGAGGGTGGCATTGGTTACAGGAGAACTCAATCCCATACGTTCAAGCGATAAAGCCAATCCGCGACCAAGGGCGACTGAAGTACTCAATCTGGCTGGCGTAAATCTAAAGTACAGCTACTTCGGAATTCGTGTTTCATCCGTTTCGTTCGCTAAGGCCGACCTGTCCAACGCTGATATTAGGGAACTTACTATCGGGGAGGGAACTACCTTCGCGGGGGCGATCCTAAATGGCGCGATCGTGGCCACGGAAGAGGCCAATGCCTTCACATCTGCACATGGCGAACTATCGGGCTCGGGGTCTGGAGCACAGAAAAAAAGTCGTGTCGACCATGAGGAAGCTATACCTCCGTACTGTCCGACATCGTAAACCAAAAAATCCTGTCCGGTCCTCAAGAGTCTGGGGATTTATGTTTCTACACTGCCGTTGCGTAAGCCGGAAGTGAACTACAAACTCAGCTTTTCGATTGAGTCGTTGCCTGGAAGTTCGGGAGGATCGAATGTCTCTGCGCCGATTGTTGGTGGTTCTGTGTGTTTCGGCGGTTGTTCTCTGTGCATCGGCACCTTTATCCGCTCAGCATCTGGATGCCCCCAAGGCCGAGGTGTTTGGTGGCTATTCGTGGTATCACCCAGCAGGCACAGTCCAGGGCCACGATCTTCCGGATCTCAACAACGGTTGGGGCGGCCAGTTCACCTACAATTTGAATCGTTGGGCGGGAATCGCATTAGACGCAAACGGCCATTACGGTGACTTCGGCAATGCTCACTCCGTTACAGTAGGTCCACAGTTCAAGTTGCGCACGGAACGCTTCACGCCGTTCGCCGAGATTCTTCTCGGAGGGGAGCATTTCTCTCCGAAGCAACATTCCGAAGAGACCGATTTTGCGATCATCATTGGGGGCGGACTTGATTACAAGGTGACTCCCCGGTTCTCAATTCGCGCCATCCAGGCCGACTACGTGCACACCTCTTACAACGCGCCGACCCCATCGGGCAGTTCCAACATGCTGAATGGGGTTCGTCTACAGGCTGGCGTGGTTTTCAACTTCGGCCTACCCAAGGAGGAAGCTGCGGTGAGCGCGAGTTGTAGTGCGGAGCCGGCGGCGGTGGATGCCGGTGCGCCGGTCCTGATCTCTGTGACCACGTCGGGCTTTATGGCTAGGCGCACACTGAGCTATTCCTATGCCAGCACCGGCGGGAAGATCTCGGGGTATGCGGCGAGCGCAACGCTGGACAGCACGGGGATGGGAGCGGGCAGCTATACGGTGACCGCCAGAGTTGTGGACAACGGCAAGGGGAAGCAGCAGCGGACGGCAAGCTGCCAGGCGACGTTTATGGTGAATGCGAAGCATCCGCCGACATTGTCGCTTTCTGCAAGCCCGGAGTCGCTGCGCTGTGGCGACTCTTCGACAATTACAGCCTACGGCAACAGTCCGGACAACCGTCCGTTGACCTATAGCTGCAACTCGACGGCCGGAAGCCTGAGCGGCAGCGGCGCGCACTACACTCTGGGCACCGAGGGCGTGCCGGAGGGAAGCATCACGGTCAACTGCACGACGACCGACGACCGCAACCTGAGTGCATCAGCGAGCACCGCGGTGCGGTGCAGCTATCCGCCGCCGGTGATGGCCGAGGCGCCGGTACCTCAGGCGAGCGAGCCCGGCACCATCGAGTTCAAGCGCGATGCCCGGCGCCCGACCCGTGTCGACGAGGAAGCCAAGGCTGAGCTCGACCGTTATGCCGATGCCCTGGCCGCCGAGCCGGGCGCCAAAGGTGTGGTGGTTGGCTACGCCACGGCCAAGGAAGACAGGGCGAGGCGTGCCCCCGGGTTTGCGGCCCAGCGCGCCGTCAACACCAAGAGCTACTTGACCAACGAAAAAGGCATCGATCCTACACGGATCGAGCCGCGCACCGGTAGTGGTAACTTCCAGAAGGTTGACCTGTGGATCGTTCCAGAAGGAGCGACATTCCCGGACCAGGGCACCGCGGTGGTCCAATAGAACAACCTGAAGGCAGTTCCGCGCGTTACAGTGGAGATGGCTCACAGGAAGCCGCGGTAGTAAAGGAGACGCCGCTCGCGCACAGTTCGCGCACAATAAGAAATGTCTTATTGTGTCCTATCCGTCTTTTCAACGACATACAATTGCGACCCGTGTCGTGTAAGTTATTGAAAATACTGGTTAGCCAGTCCTTGACACGGTAGAGGTCAGGATTCGAGTCTCCTCGTTCCCGCCAGATTCTAAGGGCTTAGCTCGTGCTAGGCCCTTTGCTTTTGTGACTACGTACCCGTTGCCGCAACCGCGAGCACCGACCCGTTCTGTGCGGTGTTGAGCGCCGGATTCACCAGCCAATCATTGCAGCTCTCTAGCGACCTATCGGCATAGCGCTAAAAGAATAGTATACATAGTTAAGATATGTATGCTATGTTTTTTGCACCGACCGAGAGGAGCTACATGTTCAAGATGGCAGTTCGGGTTGCGTATCGCATCGAGGGCCGATGTCCTAGGCACCGCGCCTACAACCCCATAAAGGAGGAGCAAGGGGGAATCAAGGGTGAATGTCCAGCGTGTTACGAGCTCCTGAACGCCTATCGGGCATACCTGGCGTTTCGGGAAGCGATTGAGAAGTTCGAGACCATGGTTCACCCGTTCATCACCACCAAGAAGGCGCGAGGAGGGGGCGCATACGGCTCTTGCACGTCTGCACCGGAATCGTCTTTGCCGGTCGGGCGGCGGAGCACAACTGCAAATGGCAATTTGATCGCTCCGGAGGCTCCTTCTGAAACACGCCAGTGAAGAAAATGAACAGTGTAATGGGCGGATGCCGGGGAAGGGAATTGCTGCCGGCTTTTTGCTTTCTCTGTTTTTTTGGACGTGCCTTGGAGCGGTCCTGTGGCGTTGCGGGGTAATCCGGTGGTAGCGCTGGAAATTCCGGCGGTGGTGCCAATGATTTGCGCCTTCCAACCATCCCGTCACACTGCCGGCAATTCGTTAAGCACTTCCTCCGAGAGGATACCTAGAATGAAATTAAACCTGCTTTGTGCAGTGAACAGCTGGAAGAGATGGGCAGCCGTGTGTGCCGTGGTTCTGGCAATGGCTGTAACACTTGTTTCCCAGACCACGCAGCGCCCCAACCGGATTACGCAGGAGTTGAACTCGGGGCCTGTGGTGACAATCTCTGGATCTGTACATCCGCTCACACGGCAGGCAAGTGACCTGGGTGAGGCGAACCCCGCCATGCGGCTGGAGTCGATGACGCTGAACACTGCACCGAGCGTGGCCGAGAAGGCAGAGCTGGATGCTCTCCTGGAGGCGCAGCAGAATCCGAAGTCGGCTCAATATCACCAGTGGTTGACGCCGGAGGAGTTCGGAACGCGCTTTGGACTGACTGAGCCAGACCTTAGCGCGGTGACGGGTTGGCTGGAGTCGCAGGGCTTCACGGTGAAGAGCGTGGCGCCATCGCGCAACCTGATCACGTTTTCCGGAGCGGTGGCGCAGGCGGAGCGTGCCTTCCATACGCAGATTCATCAGTACAGGATTGGCGACGACACGCGCATTAGCAACGCTAGGGAGATCGCGATTCCACAGGGGCTGACTAACGTGGTGGCAGGGGTAGGCGGGCTGAGCGGATTCCGCCCGAAGCCGCGGGCGGCCGTGAAGCATCCGCATCCGCAATTCACCTCACAGTTCTCGGGGAATCACTTCCTGGCGCCGGGCGACTGGGCGACCATCTATAACGTCACCCCGATCTACACCGCCGGCTACACCGGCACCGGGATGCATGTGGGCATAGCCGGGCAAACCTACTTCCCGCAGGAGGACATCGATGATTTCCGCGCGGCCGCCGGGCTAGGCGCGACGAAACTGAATATGGTCTGTATCAGCACGGCGGACTGCACCGACGTCGCAGGCGAAAGCGTTGGCGATATCGGCGAGGCGGACCTGGATGTGGAATGGTCGGGCGGCATCGCCCAAGACGCGACGGTGGACTTCGTCTATGCCGCCGCCGACGATCCGGATCAGGACGTGATCAGTGCCGCTGTCTACCTGGTGACGACCTACAAGGTAGATGGCGCAGTGGTACCCGTCATCAGCATCAGCTATGGAGATTGCGAGACTCAATTCTCGGCGAACCAGAGAACTATATTCGATGGATTTCTGGAGGAAGCCGTAGCCCAGGGACAGTCGGTGCTGAACTCTTCGGGTGATGCGGGAGCAGCGGGCTGCGACCAGGGAAATACCACTTCCACGCAAGGGGCGGTTGCGGACTACCCGGCCTCAAGCCCCTACGTGACCGGCGTCGGCGGGACGACGTTCAGCGCCGACGGAAGCGCCAGCAGCCCCGAGCCGGGCGCGAATGAGTACTGGAGCTACAGCAGCACAGCCGACATCATCAGCTCGGCGCTGCAATACATTCCGGAGACGGGTTGGAACGACACGGCCTACGATCAGTCACTCGATCCAACCAATACGCTGGCCTCCGGTGGCGGCGGAGTGAGTCTGTACTATGCCATGCCGGGCTGGCAGTGGGCTCCGAGCAATTACAGCGGGACACCAATGCGCTTTGTGCCCGATGTTGCCTTCTCCGCGTCGGCCTATCACGACCCCTACCTGATATGCTCGCAGATCTTCACCTCTGCAACCGACCCATCGCAGACGGATGGTCCAAGCTGCGTGGACGGCTTCCGCGACTCGAACACGGACCTGATGGCGGTGGGCGGCACTTCGGCCACCTCGCCCTCGTTTGCGGGAATGCTGACCCTGCTGGTGGAGAAGTACGGCAAGCAGGGAAACTTCAATCAGCCGCTCTACAGCCTGGCTGCGCAACCGCCGAACTATGCGGCAATCTTCCACGACATAGCGACGGGCAGCAACTCGCAGCCCTGTACCACCGGATCGACAGGTTGCGTGGGCGGACTGGTGGGCTACGAGGCCACGCCCGGCTACGATCTGGTGACGGGATTGGGCTCGATTAACGGCGGCGCGCTGTATGCGGCGCTGGCCCCTCCGACGTACACGTTGGGCGCATCCTCGAATTCGATTACGATCCCGGCCGGGAGCAACGCTCAGTTTAGCCTCAACCTGACCGCAACCAATTTCACGGGGACGGTTTCGTTTGCGACCAGCGTCAGTTCGATCAATGGCACCCCCTCGGCGGTTTCGGCGAGCGCGCCTTCGGTCAGCTTCGCCTCCAGCACGACGGGAGACTCCACACTGACGATCACGACCACGACGAGTGCGGCCAGCCACTCGCCGCGGCTTCCATGGAAACGCGGCGGGCCGGTGATGTTCTGCGCTGTGCTGCTGGGTGCTCCGTTTACACGGCGCAGACAGCGGGCGCTCGCTGTGCTCCTGACGGCGCTGGCGATCTCGGCGGCGGGATTGCTTGTAGCCTGCAGCGGGAGCGACGGCAGTTCGACGCCGTCGCCACAGACGTACACGGTGACGGTGACTCCGACGGGATCGGGCACGGTGATGAACCCGGCGGCGGTTACCGTAACGGTGACCGTTCAGTAAGGTTTGCGTTGAACGAAAAGTCGTGTCCTCTCAGGCCGTTACGAGCTAAGGGCGGGCACGATTAAGAAGAAGCGAAGTTCTAGAGCACGGAGCATCACTTTTCTTAGAGGGGTACTGTGGCGCTGCAGAATCATTCGGAGGTAGCAATACGATAAGCGATGAATTAGCCGTTTGGGAAGGTCGGCACTACTCGGTATCGGAGCTGGCGGAGATGTGGGGATTGTGTGCAAACACGCTCACAAAAATGTTTAGGAATGAACCAGGGGTGGTGAAGCTCTGCAGGCCACACCAAAAAGGAAAGCGAACCAAGACGACCTTGAGGATTCCTGCACCAGTGGTCGCCCGTGTGTACGATCGCTGTGTGAAGAAATAGGGATACTACTTGGCAGCAGCCCACACGGTCTTTACAGCTTCATCCAAGGCCTTCTGTCGTGATGCTACCCATGGTGCGTAGTGCTTGTAGACGATAGCTGGTGTGTTGCCAAGGATCGCTGCCACGTGCTCCACAGTAACCCCATTCTCCAGTAATTCCACGGCCATGGTATGCCGGAACATATGGGGATGCCCTTTCACGTTGGCAAGGGTGAACAGCTTGGTAATGCTCCGCTGCCAATCAGCCGTACATGATTTCAATTCACCTTTGCCGCTCCAGAAAAAGTATTCATCGTTGCCCAGACCCTTCAATTCTTCAATCACGAATGGTGGAAGGGGAACATGAACAGTGGAGCCAGTTTTCTGTGTTCGCAACATTAGCCGACCGTCCATAACCGAAGTCTTCCTAAGCTTGGTTGCATCGGAAATTCTCAAGGCAGCATATCGAAGAACGTAGATGAAGGCACGCAGCCGTTTCTGATTGTTGTAGCCGAACGAATTACGGGCGGGGTATTGGTTTACCGCTTCGATGATGGCTTTGAATTCATCTGCGGTGAAGGGAATCACCGGAGCACTTTTGACCAATGGCTTCTTGATTAGCTTGGCAGGATTCTTGGAACACCATTCCAATTCTTCGCAGAATTTGTTGAACGTTCGTAGCCGTTCGATCTTTTTCCCAACCGTTAAAGCTGAATCAGGAAGTTGGGCAACGTACTTCTTCAAAGTCTCCAGCTTGAAAAGAGCACGTACGGTAGAGATGCCCTTGGCCTCACACCATGTCGCTAAGGGATTCAGGGCTTCTCTATATTTGCCCTGTGTGGCCTTCCCCAGGTTCCGTGCCGTGCAATCGTTCAGGAAAGCTTTTACGGCCTCGGAAGGGCTACTATCCTTGGGCGCGTCATCCCCCGCGTCCATCTTCAACAGCTTGTCTGATGCGATCTCCCAATTAGCCGTATCTAGGGATTTGCGTACCCGCTCCCCGTCCTTGGTTCCCTCAGCCCACAGTGGGCAACCACACTTCTTGAATCCACGACCCTTGGCTAGGTGTGGGCAGTTCAGCAGGTGACGACGAAAAAGTTTAAGCACTTCAGCCCTTTCTTTGTCAGGGCTGATAGCTTAAACCTTGGGCACGTATCCGTCACGTCTAATTTTCTTGGTTGTAACTGATTGATTCTAAATACGTTTGCATGGTGGAGGCGAGGGGAGTTGAACCCCTGTCCGAAAACGCTGAAAGCAAGGAGCCTACATGCTTATTCGATTCAAGCCGTGGTCATTACCCACAACGTTCGCCATCTACGCTAAGAATCGGCAAGAAACGTAGCTGGCTAGCCTGTTGATCTCGCTCCCGCCCCCAGACGTAGGGCCTTGAGCCAGCCTACTGTGCGACGTCCTGACCGCAGCCCGTAGGCGAAGCCGCGGAGAACGGCAACTTAACTAATTAAGCTGCGTAAGCCAGTTCAGTGTTGGCAACTGTGTTTTTTTCACACGATTAAGGGTGCGTGAACCCCTGCATGCCTCCTGGCCGCAACCGTTCCCGTCGAAGCCGTGACGCCCCCAAAAAATCTGTACCCAGCCGAGACCCCAGTTTTTGAGTCTCGGTCGGGCTCCGCTTTGCCGCGCCAGTTTCGGTCAGCAGCGTGCGGAAATCTTCTGCGTCGTGGCCGCTCCTTTCGCCGGAATTTCCGGTTGGAGCTGCCGGCTTGGTCCGCCGCAATTTCTCTGCGGACCCGAATGGTCAAGGACCATTTCAAAGAGCTCCTTCCACCTTACACGATCCGTGCGGTGGAAGCTACGTTAGAAGCTTACAGAAGCTTTAACGTACACAGAGTTAGATGCACGAAACCCGCCGCGCGATCTTTTGTGCCGCTACTTTCCATTCCAGAACTCCAGTTCCGGCGCCTGCTCGATCACTCCGCACTCGGCGGCCAGCTCGAAATAACGGGCCAAACCCTTCCTGCACTCCGCGTCCAGCTGGTAGTGGATGTTCTCCTGCAGGTAGCGGACGATCTCTGCCTCCGCCAATCCCATCCGTCGCGCCCACTCTCGCGCAATCGCCGCCACGCTTTCCGGCCTCAGTCCGTGGTCGCGCGAGCGCCGGAAGATCCCTGCCAGATCCAATCCCTCGCGCATCTCCGCCAGTGCCGCCTTGCGCACCGCCCACACCGCGAACACAAACGGCAGTCCCGTCTTCTCGCGCCAAACCTCGGCCAGGTCGTAGGCATACAGGCCGTCGGTCTGCACCATCATCGCCGGATCGCCGATCAGCAGCGCGGCATCGCACTCGGCCAGCATCGGCCCCAGCAGGGGAGCCATCGGCCTCAGCTCGCGCCGTCCCCCAAAGAACTTGGTCAGCAGCACCTGCGTCAGCCCCACCGAGGTTCGCGATGACGTATCCACGGCCACCGTGCGGATCTCCTCGATTGGCCGCTTGCTCACCAGCTGGATCGACCGCACCTTGTTCCGCGCCGCAATCGCCACATCCGGAAGCACTACCAGCCCGGCAATCTCCGCCGTGGTAATCACCGGAATGATGCCGATATCGGCCTCGCCCGCGCGTAGCGCCTGGGCGCACAGCGAGGGCACGGTGTAGGCAATCTCAAAATTCTCCAGAATCTCCTGCGAAGGCTGGTGCACAAAGTCCCACATTAGCGGGGCGGTATTCAAAAACGAGATCGCCGAAATCTTCAGTGCGCGCATGACTGATGGTATCAAGCAGCTGCCCCGGGTGGGGCCCATTCAAGCCGTCCTTTGGCTTGAGTGGGGTAGTTGCCCTTGCTCTTGAATTTGTATTCGCTCCCGGATTCGTATTTTCCCGTGACTCGCCCGCCGCAGTCCGCTACGCCTCTATCCTTATTATTGCTGCTAGTTATTCGGGAAGCCGTCTCTTTATGCCTGACGTCACCACTCCCTCCGCCCGCGACCGCTACACGCTCGCCCTGGCCTTTACTCCGCAGCTGGGACCCACCCGCGTCCGCCGCCTCTTCGAGCGCATCCCTGAGGTGGAGGCTATCTTCCGCGCCCCGCTCACTGAACTGGAAGCCGCCGGCCTGCCCGCTGCCAGCGCCCAGGCCATCGCCCTCGGAGACTCGCTCCGTCTCGCCGACGAGGAGCTGAAAAAGCTCGCCAAATCCCCCGGCGTCTCGCTGGTCACCCTCGGCTCGGAGTTCTACCCCGCCCACCTGGCCGAAATCTACGACCCGCCGCTCGTCCTCTACGTGCGCGGCGATGGCCCGCATCCTGCTCGACCCTGCCATCGCCGTCATCGGCACCCGCCATGCCCACGCCCTACGTCCTGGGCATGGCCGAGCGGCTCTCCGAAGACCTGGCCAACTGCGGACTGGTCATCATCAGCGGCATGGCCCGCGGCATCGACTCCATCGCCCACAAGGGAGCCATCCAGGCCCGCGGACGCACCATTGCCGTCTTCGGCACCGGAGTCGATATCATCTATCCCCGCGAAAACCGCAAGCTCAGCGAGCAGATCCTCGAACTGGGCGGCCCCTGGTCAGTGAATTTCCGCTCGGCACCGGCCCCAATCCCCACAATTTACCGTTGCGCAACCGCATCATCAGCGGCCTCTCGCGCGGAGTTCTCGTGGTCGAAGCCGGAGAATTCAGCGGCACCCGCATCACCAGTCGCTGCGCCCTGGAGCCGTGCAGGGAAGTCTTCGCCGTCCCCGGCAATGTGACCAACAAACTTGCCTGGACGCCCAACACCCTCATCAAGCAGGGAGCCAAGCTGGCTGCCACCTGGGAGGATGTCTTCGAGGAACTCCCCACCGAAATCCGCCTCCAGCTCCAGCAGCGTCAATCCCAGCTCCCGCCGCCGCGCGCCGCATCCCTTTTTGATCCGCCCCCTGCCGCCGAACTCCCCGCCCCGCAGCAAAAGGTCTTCTCCGCCATCAAGTGTGACGCTTCCATTCACATCGACGAGCTCATCGAGCGCTTCGACTCCGCGCTCTCCAGCTCGGAGATCTTCACCGCCCTGTTCGAACTCGAACTCAGCAACAAAATCCGCCAGCTCCCCGGCAAAAACTACGTCCGCGTCTTCTGATGATGTCGAGTGCCGCGGGTGGCAGCGCAGCGTGACCCGAGGGTGCCCCATATCTGCCCGTCTTTGGCAGATGTGGGGTAGTTGACTTGGCTCTTGCTGTTGTTTTTGCCTTTGCTTCTGAATGGTCATTCTGAGCGCAGCGAAGAACCCCAGCGCCGTCCAAATCTCCTGCTCTGCTCCAAAGGCATTTCAGCCACAACCCCGCCTTTCGGCCCTCCCTCCCGCACAAAAAGTAACCCTCCCCGCAGTTCCCTAATGGAATCAATGCAATACCAGTCCCGCCGCGGCCTTGGCACGGCCTTTCCCACACCCCCGAATTTTGCCATGCGCCGTCCTTCGTGCTAGGTTACGTTCCAGTTTGCTAGTTTCGGAAGAGGGTTCCATTGTCTAAAGGTTTGGTCATCGTCGAGTCGCCTGCCAAGGCCAAGACGATTCAGAAGTATCTCGGCCCCGGTTACGAGGTGGAAGCCTCCCTCGGTCATATTAAGGATCTGCCCAAGAAGGGTCTCGGCGTCGATGTCGATAACGATTTTGCCACCGAGTATGAGGTCATTCCCGGCAAAGAGAAGGTGGTCGCCCAACTCAAAAAGCTGGCCCGCTCCGCCGACGCCATCTACCTTGCGCCCGATCCTGACCGCGAAGGCGAAGCCATCGCCGCCCATCTGGCCGAAGAGCTAGGCAGCAACAACGACGGAGGCCGCAGCCGCAAAAAGGAAGCTAAGCCCGTCCATCGCGTCACCTTCAACGAAATCACCAAAAAGGCCGTGCAGGAAGCCTTCGCCCATCCTCGCGAGATCGACTGGAACCTGGTCGATGCCCAGCAGACCCGCCGCATCCTCGACCGCCTCGTCGGCTTCCAGGTCTCGCCCCTGCTGTGGGACAAGGTCCGCCGCGGCCTTTCCGCCGGACGCGTTCAGACCGTCGCCCTCCGCCTCATCGTCGAGCGCGAGCGCGAGATCCAGAAGTTCGAGAAGAAGGAATACTGGACGCTCGATGCCCGTCTCCACGCCGCGAAAGCGCCCCACTTCGACGCCCGCTTCATCGGCATCAACGGCGAAAAGCTGGAGGTTAATAACGAAGAGGAATCGCAGCGCATTGTCGATGCCCTGCAAGCCGCCTCGTGGGCCGTCCAGTCCGTCAAGCGCGCCGAGCGCCGCCGCAATCCGCTGCCGCCATTCACCACCTCCAAGTTCCAGCAGGACGCCTCGCGCAAGCTCGGCATGAGCGTCAAGCGCGCCATGATGGTCGCCCAGCGCCTCTATGAAGGCGTCGAACTCGGCTCCGAAGGCACCGTCGGCCTCATCACCTACATGCGTACCGACTCGGTCCGCGTCTCCAACGACGCCCTCGCCGAGGCACGCACCCTCATCGAGCGCGACTTTGGCGCTCCTTTCATGCCCGCCGAGCCCAACGTCTACAAGAGCAAGGCGCAGAACACCCAGGACGCCCACGAAGCCATCCGTCCCAGCTCCGTCCTGCGCACTCCGGACGAAGTTCATTCCTTCCTGCAGGAAGACGAGTTCAAGGTTTACAAGCTCATCTGGCAGCGCTTCGTCGCCAGCCAGATGACCGCGGCGATCTTCGACCAGACCACGGTCGATATCGAGGCCATCCCTTCGGCGAATGCGGCCTCCCGCTACAACTTCCGTGTCACCGGCTCGGTCCAGAAGTTCGAAGGCTTCCTCAAGGTTTACGAAGAAGCCAAGGAATCCAAGGACGAGGAAGACGAGTCGCTCAAGCACAAGCTGCCGCCGCTGGAAGAGGGCCAGTCTCTGCGCCTCGAATCGCTCCACCCCGAGCAGCATTTCACCGAGCCGCCTCCGCGCTTCAACGAAGCCTCGCTGGTCAAGGAACTGGAAGAGCGCGGCATCGGCCGTCCCTCCACCTACGCCGCCATCATGAGCACCATCGTCGATCGCGGCTACGTGCAGAAGACCGCCGGACGCGGCGGAAAGTTCTTTCCCACGGAGATCGGCTTCGTCGTCACCGAACTGCTGGTCGAGAACCTCAAGGACATCTTCGACTACCAGTTCACCGCCCGCATGGAGGAGGAACTCGACGAGATCGAAGAGGGCAAAACCAAGTGGACCGTCGCCCTGCGCGAGTTCTACACCAAGTTCGAGGAGGACCTCGAATACGCCGGCGAGCACATGGAAAACGTCAAGCGCATGGAGAAGGCCACCGACCAGAAGTGTGAGCGATGCGGCGCCCCTCTGGTCCTTAAATGGGGCAAGCACGGCTCCTTCTTCGCCTGCTCCACCTTTGACAAGAAGGACCCCAACTCCTGCACCTTCACCAAGGAAAATCCCATCAACCTCACCGACCTGGGTGACGCCGAAATCTCCTCCAATAACGAAGAGGAGTTCTGCGAAAACTGCGGCAAGCCCATGGTCCTCAAGCGCGGACGCTTCGGCACCTTCATGGCCTGCACCGGCTATCCCGAGTGCAAAACCACCCGCCGCCTCGACTCCGTGCAGAAGAAGCCCGACACCCCGCTCGACGAAAAATGTCCCGAGTGCGGACGCAACCTCCTGCTGCGCAACGGCCGCTTCGGCGAGTTCGTCTCCTGCTCCGGCTATCCCGAGTGCAAATACATCAAGCAGAACCTGATCGGCGTCAAGTGTCCCACGTGCAAAACCGGCGAGATCGTCGAAAAGAAAGCGCGTCGCGGAAACTTCTTCTACGGCTGCAGCCGCTACCCCGAGTGCGACTTCACCGCGCCCACCAAGCCGATCGCCGAGTCCTGCCCCTCATGCGGCAGCCCCTACCTGCTGGAGAAAGTGACGAAGGAAGGAACCTTCCTCATCTGCCCCAACAGCAAAGCTCCGTCCAAATCTAAAACCGCAGCCAAAACCGCCGCCACTAGGGCAGCCAAGTCGGCCAAAGCCGGTGCGAAGGCCAAGGCAAAGGTCGCCGTGGCACAGGCCCCCGCCGTCGAGCCCGGCTCCTGCGATTTCTCCAAGAAGATCGCCGAACCGCAACCCGAGTCCGAGCCCGCCCCCACGCTCGCTTAACGAAATTTGGTGGTGTCTTAGGACACTACCAAATTTCCACGGTGCCCCATTTCTGCCTTCTTTTGGCAGAAGTGGGGTAGTTGACCCTGCTGTTGTTCCTCAGGTGGTGCACACGATCTGTTTTGTGTCCGCGCCCGCTCTAACGCCTGCTGTGCTCCCGGAGTATCCGGATGCAGCCGCAGCTCCTCTTCAAATTCGGCGATTGCCCCTGCCTTATTGCCCTCGTCGAGCAGCGCCTGGCCCAGCGCAAGATGCGCATACGGCTCGGTGGGCTCCATGGCCAGCGCCTGGCGAGCCGCCAACTCGCCCTCCTTCGCCTTGCCGATTCGCAGCTTGACGCTGGCCAGGAAGAGCCAGCGCTTCACATCCGGGGCCAGCTGCGCGGATTGTTCAAAGCAGCGCTCGGCCGTGGCATTGTCGCCGGTCTCCCAGGCCGCGCGTCCACGGTCGAAAAGAGCTTCGGCGTTGTCCGGTTCCTGCTGCAGCACCGGGTCCAGAATCCGGATCGCTGCGTCATACTGCCTGTGCTCCATCAGCACCACACTCAGGTCCAGCTGCGCGGCCAGGTTGTCTGGCGTGATGCTGAGGATGCGCCGATACAGCGTCAGGTCGCTCTGCCACCAGGACTCGTATCCCACGGTTGCCGCCGCCGAAGCGCCCACCAGCAGCACCGCGATCAGCCCCCGCAGCCGGACTCCGTCCGCGGACTCGGTTCGCGATGCCAGCGACGTGATGGCCGCCGCTACCGCCATGCACAGTCCGATGGTCGGCATGTACAGGTAGCGGTCGTGCACAATTTCAAACGGCACAAAAACTTTCAGATACATCACCGGCGCCAGCGGTACCACGGTCCACGCCAGGCACACCAGGTAGAGCCGCCGGTCCGTTGCCTTGCGCAGCAGCCACGAGAGGCCCGCAGCCAGCACAATCAGCGCCAGCAGCGGCCACAGGAATCCGGGAGAGCTTGCCGAGTGCACGAACGCGAATGCGTAGGACGGAGTCATCTCCACCGGAAAAACCATGTCCCGCAGGTAGAAGGCGATGGCCGCCGGCCAGGTCAAAATCATATCGGCCGTGGTGGCGCCGGAGAGCGGATGCGAGAAGCCATGCAGGATATGGCTGCGGACGGCCAGAAAGGCGAAGGCCTCGGCCCAGAAAGCTGCCAGCGCGGCCAGTTGGCTGCGCCAGCGCCGTGCGGCGCCGGGCAGCAGCAGAAAGGCCGAAAGCATCGCCGGCAGCACCACCGCCATGTCCTTGGTCAGCAGCGCCGCTGCGCCGGACGCCAGCGCCGCTGCCAGCCATGCCGCGGACTCGCCCTTGCGCCAGTGCAGGTAGGCCACGGCTGAGGCCAGCACGAAAGCCGTCATCAACGGGTCGCCCGCCGCCGAGATCCAGCTCACGGCCTCCACGTGCGTGGGATGCACCGCATAGAGGGCGGCGGCGAAAAAAGCCGTCGCGGTGTCGCGCAGCAGCTGCCGCGCCAGGGCGAAGACCAGCAGCACGCACAGCAGGTTCAGCAGTACGCTGCCGGCATGCCATCCCCATGCGCTGGTGCCGATCATGGCATACATTAGCCGCTGGTAGAGCGCGGTGAACGGACGATAGAAATTCGAGCCGTGCAGGCTCGAAAGGTCGGTGGTGAAGTACTGCGGCACTCGCGACCAGCTGTCGATCACCGAATTCTGGAGGACGGTTCTGCGGTCTTCGTACACCAGGTTGTAGGTCAGGCTCAGGCCGTGGACCGCCAGCGCCAGCAGTGCCAGCCACAGCTGCGCCACGCCCCCGCGCTCCAGGGATTTGTCGAACGACGTGCGATCGGAAACAGCGGAGCGACTCTCTCTCGTAGCCGACATTAGACTGACTCTCCCGCGAAGGCGTGCCTGAGGATGGGCGTGATTCTCCAACATCGTAGTCTATTTCGCGCGCGTCTCGCTATGGCGTGCGGAAGGCCGCCGGCCCGGCGATATTACGTTGGGGAACGCACGTCCTGCCCGGCCATCTGCAGTACAATCCCATCCCATGCCCCTCAAGCAATCCGAGGCCATCGTCCTCCTCACCTATCCTCTGCGCGAGGCCGACCTGCTGGTCACCCTCTTCACCCGCTTGGAGGGAAAAATCAAGGGCGTCGCCAAATCCGCCAAACGCTCCCGCAAGCGCTTCGGCGGAGCGCTGGAACCCCTCACGTGCGTCCGTGCCTACTGGCAGGACCGCGCGGGCAGCGATCTCTCGCGCCTCGAATCCTGCGACGTGCTGCTCTCGCCGCTCTCGGCGCCCATGGATTACCCTCGCCTGGTCGCCCTTACCCACATTGCAGAAATGCTCGACGAACTCCTCCCCGGCGGCGAGCCCAACGACGGCATCTTCCGCCTCGCCTGGGCGGTCCTTCAGTCGCTCGAAAGCGGCCCCATCTGGTTGCCCATCGCCTACTTCGATCTCTGGATGCTCCGCCTCATGGGCTTTCTCCCTCCGCTCGACCAGTGCATCGAGTGCGCCGCCCCGCTCGCCGGCCAGCCCGCCTTCTTCCACGCCCTCTGCGACGGTCTCACCTGCAGCGCTCACCGCCGCATCGCCAGCTCGGAAATGTCCGTCGAATCCCGCTCGCTCGCCGCCCTTATCTTTCGCAACCCCGTCGGACGCATCGCCAGCGAGCCCACTCCCACCTCGCGCCTAGCCGACCTCCGCAAATTCCTCATGCAGATCCTCCACCGCCACCTCGATCGCCACCTCCAAACCGCCGCCCAGCTCGATCGCCTGGACTAATGCGGGTGCCCCATTTCTGCCCTCTTTTGGCAGAAGTGGGAAGCAACTCCCTCCACCTCTGCACCGTCTTTGCCGTTGCCTTTGCCCAACCTTGAAACTTTGAAACCTTGAAACTTTGAAACCTGCCTTACCCACCATTTACAATGTTTCTCCAGATCGGATTTCATACATGACTGTGCAGCCGTTAACGTTTCAGGAACTTATCCTCAAACTGCAGGACTTCTGGGCCCGCCAGGGATGCGTCCTCCAGCAGCCCCTCGATGTCGAAGTGGGCGCCGGAACCATGTCGCCGGACACCTTCCTGCGCGTCCTCGGACCCAAGCCTTACCGTGTCGCCTACGTGCAGCCCTCGCGCCGTCCCGCCGACGGACGCTACGGCGAGAATCCCAACCGCCTCTACAAGCACACCCAGTACCAGGTCATCCTCAAGCCGCCGCCAAACAACGTTCAGGAGCTCTACCTCGAGTCCCTTAAGGCCATCGGCATCGACCTTGCCCGTCACGACATCAAGTTTGAAGAGGACAACTGGGAAGCGCCCACCTTGGCCGCCTGGGGAGTCGGCTGGCAGGTCATGCTCGACGGCCTGGAGATCACCCAGTTCACCTATTTCCAGCAGTGCGGCGGCATCGACCTCGACCCCATGTGCGCCGAGCTCACCTACGGACTCGAGCGCATCGCCGCCTTCCTCCAGGATGTCGATTCCATCTACGACATCGTCTGGGTCCACGGCCCGCAGGGCGATGTCACCTACGGAGACATTCGCCTCCCGGACGAGGAGCAGTACTCCGTTTACAACTTCGAAAAGGCCGACGTGGACAAGCTCTGGCAGCACCTCAATGCCTACGAAGCCGAATGTCAGGCCCTGGTCAGTGAATACGCAGCCGCCACCGCCGAGCCAAAGAAAGGTTCCAAAGACCACGCGCCTGCGGCCGGCAGCGCAGCGTTCCCCGACTTAGTCCCTGCGCCCACGTTCACAGAAATCGAGCGCCGCCGTTTTCCGCTCCTCCCGGCCTACGATCTCTGTCTCAAGTGCTCGCACATCTTCAACCTGCTCGATGCCCGCGGCGCCATCAGTGTCACCGAGCGTGTCGGAGTCATCGCCCGTGTGCGCAACCTAGCCGTCGCCGTCGCCCGCGCCTGGGTCCATCAGCAGTCCGCTGTGAAGGAATCCGCCGCTGTCGCCGCGCCGGTCTAAAGTTATGCGGGTGCCCCATTCAAGCCCTCTTTTGGCTTGAGTGGGGTAGTTGCTTTTGTACTTGTTCTTGCTGTTGGACGGACCAGAGCGAATGCCGGGTGCCCCACCTCCGCCGCCGCTTTTGCGGCTAAGGTGGGATCAACCAGGCAACCGCTCTAGCAGGCCATGGGCCTCAACATAAGAAATGGAATTAGAAGGAAGCGTCCTCTCTCATGTCTGATTTTCTCTTAGAGATCGGTACCGAAGAAATCCCCGCCCGCATGATCGCCTCGGCCACCGAGGAACTCCAGCGCCGCATCGGCGAACTCGTCACGCGTGAGCGCCTAGCGCCCGCGGCCGGCAGCGCAGCGTTACCCGACTCCGCATCCGAAGCCTTCGCCTCTCCCCGCCGCATCAGTGTCCTCGTCCGCGGACTCGCTGCCTCGCAGCCCGACGTTGCCGAGCAGCTTCTCGGCCCCGCCACCGCCCATGCCTTCAAAGACGGACAGCCCACCCAGGCCGCCGTCGCCTTCGCCAAAAAAGCCGGAGTCCCGCTCGAATCGCTCACCCGGGCCACCACTCCCAAGGGCGAATACCTCGCCGCCAACGTGGTCAAAAAAGGCCGCCCGGCGCTCGACCTCCTCACCGAACTCGTCCCCAAGGAGATCGCCGCCCTGTACTGGGCCAAAAACATGTACTGGCGTCCCGGCAAGCCCGAGCGCTTCGTCCGTCCCGTCCGCTGGCTCGTCGCTCTTCTCGATGGCGAAATCGTCCCCCTCGAGTTCGGCGGCATCACCGCCGGCCGCACCTCGCGCGGTCACAGAATCCTCTCGTCCGCGCCTGTCCAACTTGCCGCGCCCGCCGAATACGCCCCCAAGCTGCGCGCCGCCAGCGTTCTCCCCAGCTACTCCGAGCGCGAGCACACCATCCGCAAATCCCTCGATAAAGCCGTGCGTCAGATCCCCGGCGCCCGTTGGCGCGAAGACAAAGAACTCCTCGACACCGTCGTCAATCTCACCGAAGCGCCCTCGGTTATCCTCGGCAACTTCGAAACCGAATTCCTCGCCCTGCCCGAAGAAGTCCTCGTCACCGTCATGCGCGATCACCAGAAATACTTCGCCGTGGAAGACGCCAACGGCAAGCTTGCGCCCCATTTCCTCGCCGTCCTCAACACGGTCACCGACGCCGAGGGAGAAGCCATCGTCCGCCACGGCAATGAGCGAGTCCTGCGCGCCCGTTTTAACGACGCCCGCTTTTTCTGGAACACCGACCAGAAGCTCACCCTCAAAGACCGCGTGGCCATGCTCAAGTCGGTCACCTTCCAAAAGGAACTGGGCAGCTACTACGACAAAGCCGTCCGCACCCAGCATCTCGGCAGCCTTATCAGCGCGGTCGTTTCCGGCTTGTATCCCGCCCACCGTCCCGGCGTGGTTTACAAAGCCGCGCTCATGGCCAAGTGCGATCTCACCACCGAACTGGTCAAGGAGTTCACCGAGCTTCAGGGCGTCATCGGCGGACTCTACCTCGTCCACCAGGCCGAGCGCATGGACCTTCCCGAAGGCTCCGCCATCGCCATCGGAGAGGCTATCTACGACCAGTACAAGCCCGCCTCTATGGAAGACGAAGTCCCCCGCTCGCTCGAAGGCGCCGTCCTCGCCAGCGCCGACAAAGCCGATACCATCGCCGGCATGTTCGCCCTGGGCATGATCCCCTCCGGCTCCAAGGACCCGTTTGCCCTGCGCCGCGCCGCCAACGGCATTGTCCGCACCCTCATCGAGCACAACCTGCCGCTCAGTCTCAGCCAGCTCATGCAGGACGCCCTTCGCCAGTACTCTGCGCCCGCGGCCGCCAGCGTAGCGTTCCCCGCCACCGCCGTCGCCCAGTACTCACAGAACGTCGCCGCCTTCTTCCGCGAGCGCCTCGAGTTCTACCTGCGCGACGCCCGCGGCTTCGCCTACGATGTCACCAACGCCGTGCTCGCCTCCGGCTCTGACAATGCCGTCGATGCTCTGGCCCGCGCCGAGGCCGTCGCCAAGGTGCGCGGCTCCGAAGACTTTGACGCCATCTCCGCCAGCTTCAAGCGCATCAAGAACATCCTCCGCCAGGCCGAAGAGAAGTCGATTCCCGTGCCGGCCCATCCCAACCCGCAGCTGCTCGGGCCCGACGCTCCCGTTGCGGAACGAGACCTCTACCAAAACGGAGCCGTCGAAGCCGGAGCCCGCTACAAAGCCTGCATTCACCAAGGCGATTACGATGCAGCTCTCAGCAGCGCTGCTTCGCTGCGTCCCTTGCTGGACCGCTTCTTCGACGACGTCATGGTCATGGTCGAAGACGCGGAGATCCGCTCGAACCGGCTCTCGCTGCTCAAAATGCTCTACGACGATTTCTCCAAAATCGCCGACTTCAGCGAGATCGTTACCGGCGGAAAGAGTTCCTGAGACAATCGTTTCCCGCGTGTCATAATATTTGACGGACTTTTACGTCGCCGGCCTGCAGTGTTGCCGGTTTATGCTTTTTCTTTTTGAGGTGTCATCCTGAACGAAGTGAAGGCCCCCTACGTCGTGCAAACATCCGCCACTGTCCCAGGGGCACTTCGGACGCGGACTCCCGAGTTTAATGCTTTGTCAGTACGTCAGCTCTAATGAGAACGATATCAATTTCAGAGAGTGAGGCTATGGCGACTCCCACAGTCAATGCAGTCAAGTATGTGTACTCCTTCGGCGGCGGACATGCCGAAGGCAATGGCAAGATGAAAGATTCCCTCGGCGGCAAAGGCGCCGGGCTTGCCGAGATGACCAACGCGGGCCTTCCCGTTCCCCCGGGATTCACCATCCAGACCGAAGCCTGCCGCGAATACATGCGCGGCCAGGTCAGCGCCAGCGTGGACGCCGAAATGAACGCCGCCCTCGCGCAACTCGAATCGCTCCAGGGACAGAAACTCGGCGCCGGAGAGAACCCCCTGCTGGTCTCCGTCCGCTCCGGCGCCAAGTTCTCCATGCCCGGCATGATGGACACCATCCTCAACCTCGGCCTCAACGATGAGAGCGTCAAGGCCCTCGCCGCCCGCACCCAGAATCCGCGCTTCGCCTACGACTCCTACCGCCGCCTCATCCAGATGTTCGGCAACGTCGTCCTCGACATCGAAAAATCCCACTTCGAAGAGGTCTTCGACGGCAAAAAGAAGCAGAAGAAGGCCAAGCTCGACACCGAACTCGACGCCAGGGCGCTGCAGGAAGTCATCGCCGAATACAAAAAGGTGGTCAAGAAGCACGCCAAAATCGATTTCCCGCAGAATCCCAACGACCAACTCGTCATGGCCCGCGACGCCGTCTTCCGTTCCTGGCAAAACGACCGTGCCCGCCACTATCGCCGAATGAACAACATCGACGACATGCTCGGCACCGCCGTCAACGTGCAGGCCATGGTCTTCGGCAACATGGGAGATACCTCCGGCACCGGCGTCGGATTCACCCGCAATCCCGCCACCGGCTCCAAGGAGTTCTACGGCGAGTTCCTGCTCAACGCCCAGGGTGAAGATGTCGTCTCCGGCGTGCGCACTCCGCTGCACATCTCCGAACTCGAAAAGGTCATGCCCGAGGTTTACAACCAGCTGCGCGACATCACCTCGCGCATGGAAAACCACTACCGCGACATGCAGGACTTCGAGTTCACCATTCAGGACGCCAAGCTCTACATGCTGCAGACGCGCAACGGCAAGCGCACCGGTCTGGCCGCCGTCAAGGTCGCCATTGACATGGTCGAAGAAGGACTCATCACCCCGGAAGAAGCCGTCTTCCGCGTCGAGCCCAACCAGCTCTACGACTTCCTCGTTCCCCGTCTCGATGAGAAGGGAAGCAAGGTTGAAGTCCTCACCAAGGGACTGCCCGCATCGCCCGGCGCCTCGGTCGGCCAAATCGTCTTCACCGCCGATGAAGCCGTTGCCGTCCACCGCAAGGGCAAGTTCAAGTCCATCATTCTCGTTCGCAGCGAAACCACGCCAGAAGACATCCACGGCATGGAGATCGCATCCGGCATTCTCACCTCTCGCGGAGGCATGACCTCGCACGCCGCTGTCGTCACCCGCGGCATGGGCAAGTGCTGCGTCGCCGGAGCCGGCGAGATCGCCGTGGACGAAAAGAAAAAGGAAATGCGCGTCAAGGGACAGACCTTCCGCGAAGGCGACTGGATCTCCCTCGACGGCACTACCGGACGCGTCATCAAGGGCAAGCTCAACACCCTCGAGGCCTCGCCCGACGATCCCACCCTGGTCAAGTTCATGGCCTGGGCCGATCCCCACCGCCGTCTCGGCGTCCGCGCCAATGCCGATATTCCCCGCGACGCCAAAACCGCCATCGCCTTCGGAGCCGAAGGCATCGGCCTCTGCCGCACCGAGCACATGTTCTTTGCCCAGGACCGCCTGCCCTTCATGCGCGCCATGATCATGGCTTCCAACGAGAAGGATCGCCGCGCCGCCCTCAAAAAACTGCTCCCCATGCAGCGCGCCGATTTCGCCGGACTCTTCAAGGCTATGAAGGGTTTCCCGGTCACCATCCGTACCCTCGATCCGCCGCTCCACGAGTTCCTGCCCCAGCGTGAGGAACTCCTCGTGCAGATCAAGGAGCTGGAACTCACCAAGCCCCGTTCGCCCAAGCTCAAGGAATTGCGCACCATCCTTGCTCGCGTCGAAGACCTGCATGAGACCAACCCCATGCTCGGTCACCGTGGCTGCCGTCTCGGCATCACCTACCCGGAGATCACCGAGATGCAGGCGCGCGCCATCATCGAAGCCGCGCTCCAACTCAAGAAGCAGCGCATCACCGTCGTTCCCGAGATCATGATTCCGCTCACCTCCACCGTCAAGGAGATGAAGAATCAGGCCGACATCGTCCGCCGCGTCGCCGAAGAAGTCTTCGCCGAAAAGAAGGAGCGCGTCGAATACCTCGTCGGCACCATGATCGAACTCCCCCGCGCCGCTCTGGTCGCCGACCAGATCGCCGAGGAGGCCGAGTTCTTCAGCTTCGGCACCAATGACCTCACTCAGACTACCTTCGGCTTCTCGCGCGACGACATCAACAAGTTCCTGCCCGAGTATCTGGCCCAGGGAATCTTCAAGCAGGATCCCTTTGCCACGCTCGATCAGACCGGTGTCGGCCAGCTCGTCGAGATGGCAACCTCCAAGGGCCGCAAAACCCGCCCCAATCTCAAGGTCGGCATCTGCGGAGAACACGGCGGCGATCCTGAGTCGGTCAAGTTCTGCCACCGCACCGGACTCAACTACGTCTCCTGCTCGCCCTTCCGCGTCCTCACCGCACGGCTCGCCGCCGCGCAAGCCGCGCTGGAAGAAAAAGGCGGCTCCGGCGGCGCCACCAAGTAACCGTACATCGACGAATATCGATGTTTACCAATGTGCCCCGTTCAACCCTCTTGGTTGATCGGGGCCTTTGATTTTGCGTTTGGTGTTGTTTTTGTTCTGAGGCTTCGTCCAAACGCAGCACTGGCTCCTGTTCTGCACAGGAGCCAGATACCTACTGTACGCCATCAGCGATTTCTAGCGGTTGTAGTGGTCGTCGTGCCCATGATCGTGGCCGCGGTCATGGGCACGCTGAACTCGTGCACTTCTTCCGTCTCTGAATCGGTTGTCGTACTGTCTATGTCCGTGTTCGTCCATTCGATACCGTGTGCCACCGCCATAGTAGTAGCCATCGTGGAATCCGGAGTTCCAATCGTGCGTCACAAAGTATGGCTCGTCGTACTCCACGTAGGGAGCCGGCGCAACGACGACCGGGGCACCGATCGCAATGCCAACATGGACCTGGGCCATCGCCTTAGGCGGCGTCACGAACGTCATTGCCAAAACCAAACCAAATAGCGCGAGTGCGGCTTTCTTCAACATTTACTTCCTCCATTGCTCTCTTGTTGCCAAACCTAAACTGATGGATAAGTTGCGAGAAGCGAACCACTGCGGTGCATGTTGTTCGCCGGTGCGCGATGCACATCCGTCAAATCCCGCTTACAAGAGTCTCTGCTCTTGGCGCTCCGCAGTCTGGTCTATAGTGCTCACATTCTGTCGGCGGTCTCCATTCGCCCGCTTCGACCAAACGCGTCGATACACAATTCCAGCCTCGATCGCCCAAACGCAGTCCCGGCTCCTGGGTTGTGCAGGAGCCGGACGTTCACCTGGGCCGTGAGCGATTTCTAGTGCTTATCCTGATGATGATCGTTGTGCCCACGTGCGGCTTTTCCGTCTCTGAATTTGTTGTCGTACTGTTTATTTCCGTGGGCGTCCATCTGATACCGTGTGCCACCGCCATAGTAGTAACCGTCGTGGAGTCCGGAGTCCCAATTGTGCGAGCTATAGTAGCCCTCGTCGTATACCACGACCGGAGCCGGTGCAACCACAACCGCCGGCGCTCCGATCGCAATGCCAACATGAACCTGTGCCACTGCGCTAGATGCTGCCATGTACGTACCAGCCAAAACCAAACCAGATAATGCGAGTGCGGTTTTCTTCAACATTTGGAATCTCCCTTGCTCTCTTGCTGCAAACTCAAATTGACTTAATCGTTGCGAGATTCGAACACACACGAGGCATGTTTTTCTCCTCATGCGAGATCCACATCCGTGTGGAACCCCACTATCACCACTTTCTACCCTTGGCGTTCCAAAGTCTGATCTATAACGCTCACATCCGTCCGCAGTTAAAATTTGCCTTCGTCTTGACTTTGGAACCAGCAAAACCTCAAATCCATGCTCCTACCTGCTACCATATTCATAGCGCCGCTTCTGGATTTGCCCTGTGTCCTCGTTTCCAACCCGCTCGCTCACTGAGCGCTTTTATCATCCCGAACTCGACGTCCTGCGTTTCCTCGCCTTTTTCCTGGTCTTTCTCCACCACTCGCTGCCGCACGAAACGTCCTTCTACACCAACATGGGCACCTCGCCCATCCTTGCCTCGATCCTGGCTGGCATCGGCAACACCGGAGCCTTTGGCGTCAATCTCTTTTTCGTCCTCAGCTCCTATCTCATCACCGAACTGCTCATCCGCGAGCGCCAGCGCTTCGGCCACGTCGACCTCCGCGCCTTTTACATCCGCCGCATTCTGCGCATCTGGCCGCTTTATTTCGCCTATATCGCCTTCGCCTGGATCCTGCAGTGGTACGTCCCCAACCAGCACATCGGCTGGCGTGCCGGACTCGCCTTCTGTTTGCTTGGCGGAAACTGGTGGGTGGTCTTCGTCGGCTTCCCCTCGTCCATCATCTTTCCGCTCTGGAGTGTCTCCGTCGAGGAGCAGTTCTACATCTTCTGGCCGGTCACCATGCGCCGCCTCTCGCAGCGCGGATTGCTCATCGCCTCGGCCGTCATGCTGGTCATCGCCAATGTCACCCGCTGGTATCTGGCCGCCCACCACACCTGGGAATCCAAAATATGGGCCAACACCTTCGTCCAGTTCGATGCCATCGCCCTCGGCATCCTCCTCGCCGCCGTTCTCGCCGGACGCGCCCCGCGCCTCGGGTCTCTGCACCGCATCGCGCTCTTCGCCGCCGGCATCGCCTGCTTTGCCGTGGCCGGAAACTACTTCCAGATCAAGGTCGATCCGCTCAGCGTGCCCCGAGTCCTTCTCGGCTATCCCGTGGTGGCCCTCGGGGCCGTCGCCCTCTTCCTGGCCGCGCTGCATCAAAATCCCGAGGCCGCAGGTGGGCCACAGCCGCGCGCCCGCGACCGGAGCGGCGTGGATTGCCGCCTACCCGGCTGCGAAGCCGTAGTTGGCGAATCTGGGATTGCAACGCAGCCGGTCGCCAGCTGGCGCACCTGGCTCATGCCTCCGCTGGTTTACCTCGGACGCATTTCTTACAGCCTCTACGTCTTCCATGTCGTCGGCCTGATGATCACCGACTACACCATCCGCCATCAGGACACCAACCTGCCGCACTATCTGTTCCGCAACGCCGTTGCCCTTGCCATCACCGTCGCCTTTGCCGCCGTCAGTTACCGCTGGGTGGAGATGCCCTTCCTCAGCCTCAAGCAGCGCTTCACCCACATCGTCTCCCGCCCCGGTGGCTAGCCGGTCGCCGCATCAGCTGTGTTCAGTAGATTTTGGAAACTGCTTGGTGCCCCACCTTCACCGCGCCTCCTTTGCGCGGTTAAGGCGGGAAGCAGTACCTCTCAACTTCAACTTGCTTTGCCCTCCGCGCTTTCCTGAATACCTCCTATAAAAAACTTTGTCTTGTTTGCCCGCTGTTTTGGCCCCACTCTTAAAAGGCAAGCGGCCGACGGGTGAGCTTCCGAGGGTCCTGCTGTCAGCAACGGAGGTTTTCCCATGGAGTCCAACGCACCTGCCACGACCGGCCCCGCGCCGGCTGCCGGAGCCGCATCCCCCACCGCCTACAATCATCCTTTACTGCAAGCTCAGGCAACGCCCAAGCCGGGATGTGCCTGCGGCGTCCTGCGTCCTCCCCGCAAGTTCCACGCCGCCCTCGGCCTCTGGCTCGCCGCATTCCTGGGCGCGCACTTCCTCATCGGCTCCGCCGGAGTCAACCCTCGCAACTATGAAGGAGCCGTGGGCCTGCTGCACCGCTCGTTGGCCTACCTGCCCGGCGCGGTCTTCCTGCTGGTTTTCCTGCCCATGCTGCTGCAGGCCGCCAGCGGACTCTTCCTGCTCACCAAGGAAGGTCTCCGTTATGACGTCAAGAGCTGCAACCGCGGCGGCAAACTGCGCTTCTTCCTGCAGCGCTGGAGCGGCCTGGTCATGGTCGCCTTCCTGCTCGCCCACGTGGCCAGCATGAGGGGCCGCGGACTGGTCGGCCACTGGAACTCTATCGCCCGCTCCGGTGCACCCGACGGTGCAGCCTACGCCTATACCGCCTCGGGCTTCCATCCCTTCAGCTTCCCGGCGCTGGACACCCTCACCATCGTGCTGCTGCTCGCCGGCATCCTGGGAACCGTCTATCATGTCGCCAACGGCGCCTGCTCCGGCGGAATCCTCTGGAAGCTCGTCGAGAGCGACGGCGGCAAGGCCCGCCTCACCTACCTGAGCGCCGCCGCCGGCGTGGCCCTGGCGGTCATGGGAGCCGTCGCCTGGTACGCCTTCAGCCTCGCGCCTACCGCCCACGTAGCCCTCGCCTCCGTCGGCCACTAACCGCCTTTGCTCCGGAGGCGTCACCCTGCCCAAATCTTCCGTTCCGTGTCAAGGTCACTTCTGCCGGCAATTGATTTGCTGCCTTTTTCCCCAACAAAGAAGCGGTGTTCCGTCATCCGGAACACCGCTTCTTCTCACTCGTGACCACCACGCGGCTTGTGCCGCGAACCGGAGCCGCTTATGCCTTTCTGCGGGCCAGTCTCTTGATGTTGAGCAGGTTCTTGTAGCCAACGTTTTCGCTGGTGATGTTGCCGCCGCGGGCGCCACAGCCCAGGGTCAGCGACGGAACCAGCGTGTTGTACAGTGCGCCGATCGTGCCGTGGACTGAAGGCTGGTTCCACATCACGCGGTTGGCATGCACTCTCAGCGCAAACTCCTCGGCTACCTTCTCGTCCTCGGTGAACACCGCGGCCGAGTGGCCCGCGCCGCCGAACTCCAGCTGAACCGCAGCTGCGTTGATGGCCTCGTCCTTGTTGGCAGCGACGATCCAGCCCAGCACCGGCGACAGCTTTTCGTGGCTCATCCAGTCTGCCCCTTCCGTCGTGGTCAAAGGAACCATCAGCAGCTTCCGGTCTTCCGGAATCTTCAGGCCGGCCAGTGCGCCGATCACCTGCGGGCTCTTGCCCACAATGGCCATCGAAGGAACGCCGCGTTCCTTGTCGAACATGACCTGTTCCAGCTTGGCCTTTTCTGCTTCGGTGCACATGTAGGCGCCCATCTGTTCAAACAGCTTCAGGGCCTTGTCGGCAGTGGCTTTGTCGTCGAAGATCACCGACTGATCGGAGGAGCAGATGGTGCCGTTGTCGAAGGTCTTCGAGGCGATGACGTCGTCAACCGCCATCTGCAGGTTGGCGGTCTTTTCGATGAACACCGGCACGCCGCCCGGTCCAACGCCCAGGGCGGGGTGGCCGGAGCTGTAGGCCGCCTTCACCATGGCGCCGCCGCCAGTGGCGATGATGATGGATACATCCGGGTGCGTCATCAGGGCGTTGGTGGCTTCCACCGAAGGCTGGGTAACCCACTGGATGCAGTTTTCCGGAGCGCCGGCGGCCACGGCGGCGTCAAGCATGATCTTGGCGGCAGCCGAGCTGCACTTCTGCGCGCGCGGGTGGAAGGCGAGGATGATCACGTTGCGCCCCTTGAGCGCAATCAGCGATTTGAACATTGTGGTCGAGGTCGGGTTGGTGGTCGGCGTCACGGCCGCTACCACGCCGAACGGCTCGGCGATCGAAATGATGCCATCCTTCTCTTCGATCACGCCTACCGACTTCCCGCCCTTCATGTAGTCAGAGACCACCTGGGTGCCGAAGTGGTTCTTGATGACCTTGTCTTCCACATTGCCGATGCCGGTTTCTTCCACGGCAAACTCGGCCAGATAGCGCTCGTTGGCCACGCCGGCCTTCGTCATGGCGTCGATAATCGTGTCAACCTGCTCCTGGTTGAACGTCCGGAAGATTTCCAGCGCCTTCAGCGCCTTGCTTGCCATTACATCGATTTCCTGTCCTGCAGCGGTCGTATCTTTTACTACGGCTGTCGCCATGTTTCTGCTCCTTGAAATTTTTGTGGGGTCACTGCCGTGCCGCAAAGAGTGTATCAGAATCGACCCATCGCTGTGTGCTCCGATCCAGCCCAGCTCGTTGAAAACTCCACAATCCAATAAGCCGCTCTGCTCCAGCTCCGCTTGATTAAGTCAGTCGTTCTAGCCCGGTCGTCCCAAGGAGCCGCACGATTAACCACCTACTCACCTCCCAACCAAAATCATTAGCCAACTAGTCAATTGTTCTGAAATTTGCGGTAACGATTTACCAAGCAATCAACCTGGCGTCCCAAACTATTGGCATTTCGTGCAATGGTTGTCCCAACCCATCCCGCCGTCCTTCGGGCGCACAAAAGACCCCGGATCGTCTCCGGGGCATTGCCAACCGCATGAACAGCACGCCAAACGAACTCAGCCCTGCGTGGTGCTCCCCTTGGCTTTGCGCCGCGTCGTCTCCCCGCCCTCCGGCTCAAACACCGCGCGATGCTTAGGATCGGCCGCCATATTCCGGCACACGTTCATAAACGCCACGCCCGCATGCGACAGGGTTGCTCCCTTGCGGATCACCAGCCGCAGCGTCCGCTCCAGCCGCAGCTCGTCCACGGAAACCGCCACCAGCTCGCCGCGCTGCAGCTCACCCTCCACGCTCATCCGCGGCATCAGCGCCACTCCGTTGCCCATGCGCACAAATTCCTTCACGCTCGACAGCGTGGGCAGCTCCACGTCCATGTGCAAGGTCGTGCGTGTCTTCTTGAAGGCCTCAATCACCTTCAGGCGCAGCGGCGAAGTCACGTTGTGCGCCACGAACGACTCGGCGCCCAGGTCGTGAATACTCACGTTTTTCGCCGCCGCCAGCGAGTGTCCCGGATACACCACAAACACCAGCTCGTCGCGGTAGAACACCGTGGAGTTCAGCTGCTCGTCCTCCGGCTTGAACGACAACACCCCGAGCTCAACCTGGTGAGTAAGGATCAACCTTGGCACGTCGCCTGCCAGCGTCCGCTGCACCTGGATCTTGATCGAGGGATGCATTCGGTGGTAGAGATGCAGCGCCGGCAGCAGACACAGCGAGGTGAACTCGTTGGCCGCCACCGTCAGCTTGCCTTCGTGCAGACTGCGCAGCTCGGTGATGGCGTCGGTCGCCCGGTCGCGCAGGTTCAGCAGCTCCTCGGCATACTCCAGCAAAACTTTTCCCGCCGCCGTCAACGTGCCGTCGCGCGAGGAGCGCTCAAAAACCTTTTCGCCCAGCGTATCTTCCAGTTTGCCGATCGTCTGGCTCACCGCCGACTGCGTGCGATGCAGCCGCAGCGCTGCCCGGGAAAAGCTGCGCTCCTGCGCCACTGCAACAAATGCCTCAAGTTGATACAGGTCCATAATTAGCCGTCCGCACTGTTGAATTAGCGTTCCTTATTAAATCATATTATCTTATGCACGATGCAAGAAAAGTAGTTTGACTAATGTCCAGGAACATTCGAAGGTAGAGAGTATGGACATCGACGTAGCTGCCCCATCCGAACAAGTTCTCATTTTTGACACGACCCTGCGCGACGGTGAACAGTCGCCCGGCTGCAGCATGAACACCGAGGAAAAGCTGGTACTGGCCCGCCAGCTGGAGCGCCTTGGCGTCGACATTATCGAAGCCGGATTTCCCGTCGCCTCGCAAGGTGATTTCGAGGCGGTGCAGCGCGTCGCCAGCGAAATTCGCGGCACCCGCGTCGCCGGCCTCTGCCGCTGTGTCCGCAAGGATATCGATGTTGCTTATCAGGCTTTGAAGTCCGCGGCCCGTCCCCGCATCCACACCTTCCTGGCCACCAGCGATATCCATCTCAAATACAAGCTCAAGATGTCCCGCGAGGACGCGCTCATCCATGTCCGCGATTATGTGGCCCACGCCCGTTCGCTCTGCGATGACGTGGAATTCTCGCCTGAGGACGCGACCCGCTCCGATCCCGACTTCCTCTGCGAAATTCTGCAGGTGGCCGTCGATTCCGGCGCCACCACGCTCAATATTCCGGATACGGTCGGCTACACTATGCCCGTCGAGTACGGCAACCTCATCCGCAAGATCCGCCAGACCGTGAAGGGCGAGAACATTGTTCTCTCCTGCCACTGCCACAACGATCTCGGCATGGCGGTCGCCAACTCGCTGGCCGCCGTCGCTGCCGGTGCCCGCCAGGTCGAGTGCACCATCAACGGCATCGGCGAGCGCGCCGGTAACTGCGCCATGGAAGAGGTGGTCATGAGCCTCTTTGTCCGCGCTGATGTCTATCCTTACAAGTGCGGCGTGGACCGCGCGCAAATCTACGCCACCAGTCAGCTGCTCTCCGAGACCCTCGGTTTCAGCGTCCAGCCCAACAAGGCCATTGTGGGACGCAACGCCTTCGCGCACGAGGCAGGCATTCACCAGCATGGCGTGCTGAGCAATCCGATCTGCTATGAGATCATGACCCCGGAATCGGTGGGCATGCGCGGCGACCGCATCGTCTTGGGCAAGCACTCCGGACGCCACGCCCTCGCGCACCGCTTCAACGAGCTGGGCCTGAACGTATCGCACGAGGAGTTGGAAGTGCTCTACACCAAGTTCACCCACTTGGCTGATCGTAAGAAAAAGGTTTACGATCAGGATCTGATCTCGATGGTCGCAACCCATCGTGGTCCGGTGAGCGACTCGCCGAATGATTCGCCGAATCTGGTGACGGCCTAGCAGCCCTGGCTTCTCCCAGGACAAAGCACCTACGAGATTTTTCCCGCGCTTCGGCGGCCGCACCGTCGAAGCGTTTAATTCGCGCATGGCATACTTTGCCGTCTGAGGTTTTCCGTTGACTACGCCATCCTCTTCCGCAGCACCCCGCAGCCTCTTCGACAAACTGTGGGATTCCCATGTCGTCTGGCACGAAGCGCCGCAGCCCGCTCTGCTCTACATCGATCTGCACATGGTGCATGAGGTGACCTCGCCCCAGGCCTTCGAGGGCCTGCGCCTGGCCGGCCGCAAGGTGCGCCGTCCCGACCTTACCTTCGGCACTATCGATCACAACGTGCCCACCACGGCGGCCGAGCGCCTCAACATTCTCGATCCCATCGCCGCCCAGCAGATCAACACCCTGCGCCAGAACTGCCGCGAGTTCGGCGTTCACCTGGCCGACATCGACTCGCCCGAGACCGGCATCGTCCACGTCATCGGCCCCGAGCAGGGCGTCACTCATCCCGGCAAAACCATCGTCTGCGGAGACAGCCACACCAGCACCCACGGTGCCTTCGGAGCCCTTGCGTTCGGCATCGGAACCAGCGAGGTCGAGCACGTTCTCGCCACCCAGACCCTGCAGCAGAAGCGTCCCAAATCGATGCTGGTGAATGTAACCGGCGCGCTGCCCCGGGGCGTCACCGCCAAGGACCTGGCTCTCGGCATCATCCATCAGATCGGCACCGACGGCGGCACCGGCTACGCCATCGAGTACGCTGGCCCGGCGATCAGTGCGCTTTCCATGGAAGGCCGCATGACGCTGTGCAACATGGCCATCGAGAGCGGCGCCCGCGCCGGCATGGTCGCCCCCGATGAGACCACCTACGCCTATCTCAAAGGCCGCCGCCACGCACCGCAGGGCGAGCAATGGGAGCGCGCCGTGGCCTACTGGCGCACTCTGCCCAGCGATCCCGGCGCGCACTTCGATGCCGTGGTCCAATTCGATGCCGCCACCCTGCTGCCCTGGGTCACCTGGGGAACTTCGCCCGGCATGTCGGCGCCCGTTACCGGCAGCGCGCCGCGTCCGGAGGACGGCAGGGACGAGATTGAGAAGCTCTCCATCGCCCGCGCTCTGGAATACATGGGCATCGCACCCGGCCAGTCGCTGGCGTCGCTCGCCGTCGATCGCGTCTTTGTCGGTTCCTGCACTAACGGGCGCCTCGAAGACCTGCGCGAGGCGGCCAAGGTCATCAAGGGACACCGCGTCAGCCCCAAGGTCCATATGATGGTCGTCCCCGGCTCGGCAACGGTCAAGAAGGCGGCCGAAAGCGAGGGCCTGGACCGCATCTTCCGCGAGGCCGGAGCCGAGTGGCGCGAGCCCGGTTGCTCCATGTGCCTAGCCATGAATCCGGACATCCTGCTGCCCGGCCAGCGCTGCGCCTCCACCAGCAACCGCAACTTTGAAGGCCGCCAGGGACGCGGAGGCCGCACCCACCTCGTCAGTCCCGCCATGGCCGCCGCCGCCGCCGTCGCCGGACACTTTACCGACGTGCGTAACTGGGATTACAAGGAGTAGCCGAATGCAGCCGATGCGCACCCATCACGGCCAGGTCATTCCACTCGACCGCGCCAACGTCGATACCGATCAGATCATTCCCAAGCAGTTCCTCAAGCGCATTGAGCGCACCGGGTACGGCCCGTTCCTGTTCAACGACTGGCGCTATGACGAGGCCGGCAATTCCATTCCGGACTTCATCCTCAACCAGGAGCCTTACAGCCACGGCAGTATTTTGCTCGCCGGCAAAAACTTCGGCTGCGGCTCCTCGCGTGAGCACGCGGCCTGGGCGCTGACCAACTTCGGAATCCTGGTCGTCATCGCCCCGTCGTTTGCCGATATTTTTCACACCAACGCCTCCAACAACGGACTTCTCACCGTCGAGTTGCCCGAGGCTGCCATGGCCGAGCTCTTCCGCAAGGCCGCCCACCAGCGCAATTACCACCTCACCGTCAACGTGGAGACCCTCACCGTTAGCGACCACAGCGGCTTCAGCGCGTCGTTCCCGCTCGATGGCTTCCGCCAGCACTGCCTCCTCAACGGCCTGGATCAGATCGACATCACCATGCAGAAGCAGCAGGCCATCGCCGATTACGAAGCCCGTCCGCCCCGCTACTAAACCCATATCGCCGCCGGCCTGCCCACTCGGCAGGCCGGCGGCAATCCATCCGCGCACTTCTCTCTAAACACCCTGAATCTCGTATGGCCGCGCATTTCGGGATTACTTCCGTAATGGTCCAGCCTCTTGCTATGGTGTCTCCGGGCGAAGTAAATTTACTCACCATTCATGTCGATCTCCGTATGATCTTGACAGGATCGACAATTTTGCGCTGCCCGCACTGATGAAGTGAGAAACCTCTTTTTATGCCTGTTCTACCGTCGTCGCCGCTGAACAACGTTGCTTTCCGGGACGCCTTCGCCAACGCTGCCGTTGGCATCGCCATTGTCGATCTTGAAGGCCGTCTGCTGGATACCAACCCCGCCCTGTGCCGCATCTCCGGCTACAGCGCCGAGGAGTTGGCCGTCATCGGATGCGGATTGGCCGCCGATGGCGAAGGGCAGCATGAGTTCTCCCGGCTGGTCGCAGGGGAGATCCCCGGCTACCTCGCGGAGCGGCACTATCCGCACAAGGATGGCTCCCCGGTCTGGTTCCGCAACAGCGTCTCGCTGCTGCGCGACGATCAGGGCCGCGCGGCCTGCGTGATGGTCATCATGGAGGACTGGACCGCGAAAAAGCAGCTTGAAGAGCGCGTCCGCCAGTCGCAAAAGATGGAAGCCCTGGGCTCGCTCGCCGGCGGCGTGGCGCACGACTTCAACAACCTGCTGATGATCATCAACAGCTACGCTTCGCTTCTCAAGGACGAAGTCGGCGTGGACACGCCCATGGGCGGCAAGGCTCATGCCATTGAAGAAGCCGGAACCCGGGCTGCCGTGCTCACCCGCCAGCTACTCGCCTTCAGCCGCAAGCAGGTGCTGCAGACCATGCGGCTCTCCATCGATGATCTGCTGCGCTCCTCCCAGCAGATGCTGCGCCGGTTGATCCGCGAAGACATCGAATTCACCACTCATCCCGGCGCGGGCGCGCCCTGTATCGAGGCCGATCCCGGGCAACTCCAGCAGGTGCTGATGAATCTGGTCGTCAACGCCAGTGACGCCATGCCCAACGGCGGACGGCTCACCATTCAAACCTCCTCCATTCAGCTGACCGAGGAGATTGCCAACGGCAACGGCAAAATGAAGCCCGGCCTCTACGTCCTGCTTTCCGTGGCCGACACCGGCATCGGCATGAGCACCGAGACCCAGGCGCACATTTTCGAGCCCTTCTTCACCACCAAGGGACAGGGCAAGGGAACCGGCCTCGGCCTGGCGACCGTCTATGGAGTCATCGAACAGAGCGGCGGCCACATCATGGTGGAGAGCGCCCCCGGCAGGGGAACCGTGTTCACCATCTACCTGCCCGCCGTGCCCCGCGAACCCGAGCTTGCCAGCAACGAATCCCCGGTGGATGGGATTCCCAAGCCGATCCGCGCCAACGTCCTGCTGGTCGAGGACGAGGACATCCTGCGCCGCTGTTTGCACAACACGCTCAGCTCCATGGGCTGCTTTGTGCTGCAAGCCAGCGACGGTGCGCAGGCCCTGGAGATGGCCAAAAGCCAGCTGCTGCTGATCGACCTGGTGGTGACCGACATCGTTATGCCGCGCATGAGCGGCCGCGAGCTGGTCAACTCTCTGCGCTCGCTCCGCCCCAAGCTGCCCGTCATCTTCATGTCCGGTTATTCCGATATCGCTCCCACGCGCGACGAACTGCGCTCCGGCTCGGTGGTCTTTTTCCAGAAGCCATTCGGCATCGACGGCCTGCGCAAAGCGGTCGAGGGTATCCTGGCCGGCTCCCGCACCCGTTCCTCCTCCCGCTGACCCAGCGCCGCCGGCCGGAGTGCCGTCTGTTGGCACGTACCCGGCTGCGAAGCTGAGAAGACGCATAGTTATCCTGCCCCGTGGCCGCATCTCCACCGCCGCACATTGACAGCTTTGGCTCTCATCCGTTACAAGGGAGCGGAGCCCTCATGCACAACATAGCCGCTACCGCCCGCGTCGCCTTTCAGGGAGAGCCCGCCGCCTTCAGCCAGATTGCCGCCCGCAAGCTGCTCGGCGAGCAGGTCCAAACCGTCGCCTGTCCCACCTTTGAATCGCTGTTTGACTCGATCGCCGAAGGCCGCGCCGATCTCATTCTCGCTCCCTTGGAGAACACCCTCGCCGGCCCCGTCCTGCGCTGCTATGACCTGCTCTACCAGAGCGCGCATACCATGATCGGCGAGGTTGTCCTGCGCATCGGCCACTGCGTCATCGGATGTCCCGGCTCCTCGCTCGACGGGATTCGCCGCATCCAGTCCCATCCCGTCGCCCTGGCCCAGTGCGAACGCTTCTTCGCCGCCCATCCCTTCATCAGTAAGTCCGTTGCCGAAGACACCGCCGGCAGCGTCCGCCAGATCATGGAGCTGAACGATCCATCCGTGGCCGCCATCGCCAGCGAATACGCCGCCCGGGAGTACGGCGCCCAGATCCTGGTCTCCGCCGTCGAAGACGATCCCAACAACTTCACCCGCTTCGCCCTGCTCGAGCCCTCGCACTCGGTCACCGAAGCGATCCCCGACGCCGACGCCACCACCCTCGTCCTCACCGTCACCAACCAGGCCGGCGCGCTCTTTCATGCCCTGGAGCCCTTCGCCCTGAACTCCATCGACCTGATGAGCCTGGTCAGCCGTCCCCTGGTCGGTACTCCCTGGCACTACCGCTTTTTCTTTGAAGTCGCCGCCGCCGCCTCCGATCCGCGCATGGTCAAGGCGCTGGCCGAACTCAAGCCCTGCACGGTTGAGCTGCGCGTCCTCGGCTCCTACCACTCCGGCAAGTAGTGGTGGTGAGCAGCCGGGGAGATCCCTGACATTCAAGCCTGCTGTTGGCTTGAGTGGGGTAGTTGCTGCTGTCCCCGCCGTCGCTCCTGTCTTTGCTCCTGCCATTGCCCGCGCACGCCTCCGGAGCACGATTTGCGCTAAGATAACCACCGCGGAGGCGAGAGACGGATGGGGGGATACATAATCCGGGCAGCCACCGAACAGGATCTCGGCGAGATCACCCGGATTTATGGCCAGTATGTCCTTCATAGCTGCTCTACCTTCGAGCTGGAGCCGCCGCCACTCGAAGAGATGGCGCGCCGCCGCACGGACGTGGTGCGTCTCGGCTTGCCCTACTTAGCCGCCGAGGTCGATGGGAAGGTGGTAGGATTCGCCTACGCCAGCGCCTACCGTCCGCGCGGGGCCTATCGCTACACCGTGGAAGACTCAATCTACGTGGAAGCGGGACATCTGGGCCAGGGCCTCGGACGGGCGCTGCTGGCCAGCGTCATTGCCCATTGCGAGAAGGGAAACTGGCGGCAGATGATTGCCGTGATTGGCGACAGCGGCAACGCCGCCTCCATCGGACTTCATCGCCGCCTCGGCTTTCGCCCCGTGGGCACACTGACCGCCGTGGGTTTCAAATTCGGACGCTGGATCGACAGTGTCCTCATGCAGCGCGAACTGCACCCCGAGTCCCAGCTGACCACAACCAACCAGGACGTGCACGCGAACAAGTGGGGTGAGGGGGAACGATGAAGCGGGGGAGCCTTGGAAAACTGTTCTTGATCGCCTGCGCAATTGCATGCGCAGTCGTGCTCATCACATACGCACTGCACGTCTGGGCACCGCATAGCCCCTCCACCCCCGCTCTGCTCAGCCAAGCCGGACCGGTCTTTACCATCGAGGCCAAGCCCAGTTGGACAGTGATCGCCTACGGCGACATGCGCTTCACCGATCCGGCCAACACCACGGACAGCTTTCCCAAGCAGCGGCAGGCGCTGGTGGCCAAGGTCGCCGCCGAGAAGCCGAACCTGCTGCTGCTCAGCGGCGATGTTCCCTTCCACGGCGGCGATGCTAACGACTATGCGGTCTATCAACAGGAGACGGCGCCCTGGCGCACCGCTGGCCTCAATGTCTTTCCCGCTATGGGCAACCACGAACTCTCCAGCCCTGGCGTCACAAGGGCCTGCTCTGACTGCCTGGAAAACTGGTGGAAGAACTTTCCCGAACTGCGGGGACGCCGCTGGTACTCGGTGCGCTTCGATCCGGCCTACGTCATCACCGTGGACAGCAACCTCGATCTCACCCCTGGCAGCGAGCAATCCCAATGGGTCGCCCAGCAGCTGAACGGCCTTCCCAGGGAGACCCGGTATGTCTTCATCTCGCTGCATCACCCGCCCATGGCGGACCCGATCGTGGGCGATCCCTCCCACAACGTGCGTCCCAACGAGGACGCGCTGGCCCATCAACTGGAGGACGCGGCGCCGCATCTCAAGGCCAGTATCGTTGTCATCGCCGGACACATTCATAACTACCAGCGCTTCCAGCGCAACGGCGTCATCTACCTGGTCAGCGGCGGCGGCGGTGCCAGGCCATATCCAGTTGTGCGCACCCCCGCCGACCTCTACCAGAACAACGTTTTGCCCAACTTTCACTACATCAAATTTGTAAGCAAAGCCGGCTCGCTGCGGGCCACCATGTACCGCCTCGACGACCAAGGCGCCTTTGTCCCCAGCGACAGCTTCACGGTCGGCGCGGCATCCAAGGCCGCAGCCCGATAGCCCTACCAGCAGCACAACACTGAGGTCATCCTTTCAATAACTCAGCCACGGGTTGCCTTCATCACGTCCCTTTGTGACGCGCGTCCACGCCTCAATCCCGTTCTCTCGCGTATCACACCTAAATAAGCTGAAGGTCACAGTGCGATGAAAATTGAGCCAACTCTCGCCCTGTGCTACGATGCTCTGCTTTACTTCTGGTGTACGTAAGACGACATGCAGCAGACGTCTGCCCCAATCGGCAGGCGCCGTAGCGAATCCAACGAATTAACGCTCCGGGGGAGTTCATTAGTGAAGACCTACGAAGGTGATTACATCCGCAACGTGGCCGTCATCGGCCACTCGCACTCTGGTAAAACCTCTCTGGTTTCGGCCCTGCTCTACACCGCGGGCACCACGCCGCGCCTGGGACGCGTCGATGACGGTTCCACCGTCACCGACTACGACGAAGAAGAGATCTCGCGCCAGATGACCATCTCTGCCTCGCTCGCCGCCGTCGAGTGGAGCAAGGACAAGTTCAACATCATCGACACCCCGGGCTTCAACATGTTCGTGCACGAAGCCGAACTGGCCATGCCCGCCGTCGATGCCGCCCTCGTCGTCGTCGATTCGGTCTCCGGCGTCCAGGTCGTCACCCAGAAGGTCTGGAACTTCGCCGACAAGCTCGCCCTGCCCCGCATCGTGATCTGCACCCGCATGGATCGCGAGCGCGCCGACTTCGAGCGCGTCATGCAGTCGCTCACCTCAACCTTCGGACGCAACGTCGTCCCCGTCCAACTCCCCATCGGCTCGGAAAAAACCTTCAAGGGCGTCGTCGATCTGGTCAAGATGAAGGCCTACTACTACGAAATCGGCGGCAACGGACGCGCCCGCGTCGAAGAGATCCCTGCCAACATGGCTGAGCAAGCCAAGGCCGCCCACGAAGCTCTCGTCGAGCTCGTTGCCGAAGGCGATGACGCCCTCATGTCCGAGTTCTTCGACACTGGAACCATCGGCAAGGAGCACATCGTTGCCGGAATCCACAACGCCATCCGCGAAGACAAGCTCTTCCCGGTCCTGTTCGCCTCCGGCCTCGGCAACATCGGCAGCGACGAAATCCTCGACTTCATGATCGACTTCGTCCCCACGGCCACCGAGCGCAAAACCGCCGCCGGCGTTCCCGCCTCAACGGATGCCGCGCCGCCCACGCGCGCCATCTCCCCGTCCGCGCCGCTCTCGCTCTTCGTCTTCAAAACCGTCAGCGATCCTTTCGCCGGACGTATCTCCTACTTCAAAGTTGTCAGCGGCGTTCTCAAAAACGACGCATCGGTCACCAACTACAATCGCGGCACGGTAGAAAAATTCGCCCACATTTCCGCCGTCCTGGGCAAGCAACTCATCCCGGTCACCGAACTCTCCGCCGGTGACATCGGCGCCGTCGCCAAGCTCAAGGAAACCCTCACCGGCGACTCGCTCGGAGATAAGTCCGCGCCTATCCAGTACCCCTCCATCTCGCTGCCCGAGCCGGCCATCACCTTCGCTATCGAGCCCAAAACCCGCGCCGACGAAGACAAACTCGGCGTCGGCGTCCACAAGCTCATGGAAGAGGACGCCATGCTGCGTTTCTTCCGCGATCCGCAAACCAAGGACTTCCTCATCGCCGGCACCGGCCAGCAGCACATAGAAGTCGTCGTCAGCAAGCTCAAGCGCCGCTACCACACCGAGGTCGTCCTCAAAGCGCCCAAGGTCCCCTACCGCGAAACAATCCGCGGCACCGCCGACGTGCAGGGCCGCCACAAAAAGCAGTCCGGCGGACACGGCCAGTTCGGCGACTGCAAAATCCGCATGTCTCCCCTGCCGCGCGGCGCCCAATTCGAGTTCGTCAATGACATCTTCGGCGGCTCCATCCCCAAGAACTTCATCCCCGCCGTCGAAAAGGGAATCCTCGAAGCTGCCGCCCGCGGCTTCCTCGCCGGCTATCCCGTCGTCGATTTCAAAGTCAGCCTCTACGACGGCAGCTACCACGACGTGGACTCCAACGAACTCAGCTTCAAAACCGCCGGCCGCATCGCCTTCAAAAAAGCCATGGAGGTCGCCAAGCCAACTCTCCTCGAACCCATCATGCAGGTCGAAATCACCGTCCCCGACGAGTTCGCCGGAGCCATCATGGGCGATATGAACTCACGCCGCGGACGCATCCAGGGCATGGACAACAAGGCCGGCAACACCATCATCCGCGCCCACGCTCCCATGTCGGAGATGCTCACCTACGGCACCGACCTCACCGCCATGACCCAGGGCCGCGGCTCTTTCAACATGGAGATGGACCACTACGACTTCGTCCCCCCTCTGCAGCAGGAAAAAATCATCGCCGCCGCCAAAGCCGCCGGCGCCCACCTCGAAGAGGAGGAAGAAGAGTAGTAGTAGTTGTAGGGATGAACAACAGTCCACAACAAAAAGGGCAGCCGTTTCAGGCTGCCCTTTTTCCGTGAGCACGGCTCCGGTCTCACCCTTTCGTGCTGCCCGGGAGTGTGCTGGATCTTGACCGCTGAAATCCCAGCGCAACCTTCTACCTTGTTTCCACCTCTTAATACCCGGGGAGAGCCGCCTCAGGGCCGAGCCTTCCGTCGGGCCATCAAGAGTTTCAAGCGCGATTATCTCTAGGAGGTACTACCATGGCTGATCTCCAACCCGGCGAGAGAGCTGCAGCAGCTACCGAAGCTCAGATCGCAGTTCACTGGAAAGAAGAAGATTACCTCTACCCCTCACCCAAGTTCATTGGTCAGGCCAATCTCACCGATCCCGCAGTGATGGAACGGTTCAGCGAAGACCATTTTCCGGAGTGCTTCCGGGAATATGCCGATCTGCTTGCCTGGGACAAGTATTGGGATACAACATTGGATGCCAGTAATCCGCCGTTCTGGAAGTGGTTCGATGGCGGAAAACTCAACGTCTGCTACAACTGCGTCGACCGCCACCTGCCGAAGTACAAAAACAAGGCGGCGCTGATTTCCGTGCCGGAGCCGGAGTCGCAGGCGCCGGCGGCGATCACCTACCAGGAACTCTATGTCCGGGTTAACGAAATGGCAGCACTGCTCCGCGACTTCGCTGGGCTGAAGACCGGCGACCGCGTCACCCTGCACATGCCTATGATTCCGGAACTGCCGATTACGATGCTGGCCTGCGCACGCCTCGGCATTGTTCACTCGGTGGTGTTCGGCGGATTCAGCGGCGAGGCCTGCGGGAAGAGAATTTCCGACTCCGGCAGCCGGGTACTGATTACCGCGGATGGCTACTATCGCAACGGAGAGCTGGTGGATCACAAGTCCGCCACGGTGGAGACCGCGGTGGAAATCGCCGCAAGCGAAGGCCAGAAGGTGGAGAAAGTTCTTGTCTGCCGGCGCGAGCAAGGAAAGAACGCCTCCAAAGCATCCATGGTCAACGGGCGCGACTTCTTTGTGGACGAGGTTCTGAAGGATTTCGTGGGCAAGAGAGTGGATCCCGTCTCCATGGATGCGGAGGCGCCGCTGTTCCTCATGTATACCAGTGGCACCACGGGAAAACCGAAAGGATGCCAGCACAGAACGGGAGGCTACCTGGCCTACGTAACCGGCACCTCCAAGTACATTCAGGATATCCATCCGGAGGATGTGTACTGGTGCATGGCAGACATCGGCTGGATCACGGGACACTCGTACATCGTATATGGGCCGCTGTCCCTGGCCGCCACCAGCGTGATCTACGAAGGTGTACCCACCTACCCCGATGCCGGGCGGCCGTGGCGAATCGCGGAACGTCTTGGCGTGAACATCTTCCACACTTCGCCTACCGCGATCCGCATGCTGCGCAAGGCCGGCCCCGATGAACCGAAGAAATACAACTACCACTTCAAGCACATGACAACCGTGGGCGAGCCCATCGAACCCGTCGTGTGGCACTGGTATCACGATGTCGTCGGCAAGGGCGAGGCTGTCATCGTTGACACCTGGTGGCAGACCGAAAACGGTGGATTCCTGTGCAGCACAAAGCCCGGGATGGATGCCATGAAACCCGGAAGCGCAGGGCCGGCGGTGCCCGGAATCTACCCGATCATCTACGACGAGGATGGCAACGAGGTTCCTGCCGGCTGCGGAGCGGCCGGAAATATCTGTATCCGGAATCCCTGGCCCGGGATCATGCAGACGGTCTGGGGAGACAACGAGCGTTTTGTACAGCAGTACTATGCCAGATATTGCGTGAACCGCGAGAGCAAAGACTGGCATGACTGGCCGTACTTCGCCAATGATGGCGCGGTGCTCGCCGCCGATGGATATTTCCGCATTCTAGGCAGAGTGGATGACGTGATCAACGTCGCTGGCCACCGGCTTGGAACCAAGGAACTCGAGTCGGTCTGTCTGATGGTCCCCGAAGTGGCGGAAGCCGCAGTGGTGCCCGTGATGGACGAGATCAAGGGGCGCCTGCCAGAGGTCTACGTTTCCTTGAAACCGGGTTTCGAACCCAGCAAGGAGCTGGAGGCCAAGGTTGTTGCCGCAATCGAAACCCAGATTGGTAAGTTCGCCCGGCCGAAGCATGTGTACATCGTGCCAGACATGCCGAAGACTCGATCGGGCAAACTGATGCGCCGTGTGCTGGCCTCCATCTCGAATCAGCGGGAGACCGGTGATGTCAGCACCCTGGCGAATCCCGGAATTGTTAGCATGATTCGGGAACAGGTCCAAGGCGGTGGAAAGGCGGCGTAGCGCGTCAAGACTGGTGGCTTTTTCGGAAACCACGCATCTAGCGGAAGATAGCAATCGAGGCGCATTCATTGCGCCTCGTGAGCGCCCTGCGGCCAAGACAGAATCCCAGCCACGCGAGCATGTCTGAGCGTCTACTCTGCGAGCAGCAGCGATGGCGCCACGCCTCCTGATAGCGACAGGGGAAATCTACGCGCGTCTGCTCAACTTTTCACTGCTGCCCGTTCGGTTTCAGCATGAAATATTTGCGCAATCCCCGGACATTTATACCTCTCAGAAAACATCGTCATGAAATCGTCCCCTGCGATTTCTTCTGTGCTCTGGATTTGGCACGTTTCTTGCCTACACCCAACCGGCACGGAGGCACAAATGAGAAAAACGGAGCCAAACATAAATTCCTTAATGTGTACAGCCTGGAGGTCGCTGAATATGCGATCGTGGCGAACCGCGGGGATCACGATGTTGGCGGTGCTGGTCATGGGCTGTGCGGTGCGGATTAATACTCTGCGCTATGGCTACGAGAAGAATCATCTCCTGCGCGCGCTTACTGCGCAGAGCAGCGAACTTACGGCAGAGAAGAGCGAGCTTACTGCGCAGACCAACGAGCTGGAGAAGGCCAAACTCCAGTTACAGGAAACCACACAGCTTCTGGCAAACGCAGAAAACAAACTGGGATACTTGAACCGGCATAAAACGGCCGTGCAGGTGACAGCGTTCAGCGGGCGAGGCCGTTTTGCGAATGGCCTGAAAACGGCGCACTCCTATGCTGTCCCCAGTGACACGTTGCCGAAAGACAAGGTACTCAACGTTGCCCTTTCGCCTGCTGCACAGCGGAACCTGCATGCACGAATGAACGACTATATCGTGCTGCTCGACCAAGACCTGGGAAAGGCGAGACTCGCCCGTTTTGTGGATACCACATCGGCAAAGGAGCGTCGGCCGGTCGTGGATGTCTTCTTCGCCCAAAGGGATGAGGCCCTGATCTTTGGGCGGCAACACTATCTTGCGGTCAACATCTCCGCGCAAGGCTCACCATTTCTGGATGAGTGAAGGTCGGCAGCAGCGTTGCCCTGGGAGCGCTGAATCGTCGCCGAGTTTGGGTTTTTGTGCTCTGGGCTAATACTCCTGGTCCGGATTCGCCCGTCGATATACAAGCGCTATCGCATGGGCTCATTGGCGGTGGAGAAGTCGAGTCAGGTATTCCCGCAGGTTCGTCTCTTGGGTGTGTTCCGAAAACCACAAGCCCAAGTTCTAAATCATGGACTCTCAGTACGTTGCAGCCGCTCCAGGAACATGTGTATTTGAGACGGCTGCACGAGTTCCCCTAGCCAACTTCTCGAGCGGCAACAGCATCTTACAAAACGTGGGCCTGCCCGACGCGCATACGCCGGGGCAGCTTGAGACGAGAATCAAGTCCGTCCCCCGGTGTGTTCAAATCCAGAGGAGCCACTTTGTCAGAGGAGTACATATCCAAACCCGCGGGAGAGATTGATCACCGCCGGCCCGATCCTAGATCTGTGCTTTCCGAACCGCGGTATGAACTCCTTGGGCGGATGGTGTCGGAGTGGGCTGAGCGCACCCCCGATTCGCCTGCGGTTTCCCAAGGTGACAAGCTTTGGACATACGCGGAGCTGGTAGCGAGCGCCCGCTCGCTTTCGTCTTTGTTACGTCCGGCTGAAGTCGTCGCCGTAACTGGTCAGCCAAGTTTCGGCTTAGTGGCGAGCATTCTTGCAGTGCTTTCGAGCCGCAGCGTTTTGCTGACCGTTGACCCAAATCTACCGGAACGGCGGCAGTTATTGTTTGTCGAGCAGGCCCGCGCGCGGCGACTCTTAGTTGCCGGCGAAATGCCGCCTTGGATGTCTCGGCAATCGTGGGATGATGTGGTCAAAGTAGATCCCAATCTAGTGAATGCCACTGGCCACATCACTGATTCCCCCGAACCGTTGCCGGACGATCCGGCGTACATTTTTTTTACCTCAGGCTCGACGGGCGTTCCGAAGGGCGTGCTCGGCTGCCATAAGGGATTAAGCCACTTCCTGACGTGGCAATCCACTGCGTTTCGTGTCTGCCCCAGTGACCGGGTAGCGCAATTGACTGGTTTGTCCTTCGATCCTGTGCTGCGGTCGACGTTTTTGGCATTAGTGAGTGGCGGCGTTTTGTGCCTGCCTTCAGAAGGCGGCACGCTTGCTGCAGACAGTGTGTTGCCCTGGATGGAAAGGGCAGGGATCACGCTGTTGCACACCGTGCCCAGTCTCGCAAGCACTTGGCTGGCGGGCGTACCGGCAGCATGCAGTTTGCCGAAATTGCGGTTCGTATTCTTTGCCGGCGAGCCTCTGCATGCGTCCTTGGTGCGGCGTTGGCGCTCGAAAATACCGGCCGGCGAGATCGTGAATCTTTATGGGCCGACGGAGACCACCATGGCCAAATTCTTCTACCGGGTGCCCGCCGAGCCCGATGAGGGCGTGCAGTCCGTGGGCTGGCCCTTGCCGGCGACACAAGCCCTGTTGCTGAATGAAGATGGTGGCTTATGTGACGCGGGTCAAGTTGGCGAGATCGTGGTTCGCACGCCCTTCCGGACGCTCGGCTACATTAACGAGCCGGATGAACAACAGCGGCGCTTCATTCGCAATCCGTTCCGGGACGATCCGGCGGACCTGCTGTATCGCACCGGCGATCGGGGCCGTCATCGGGACGATGGAGCACTGGAGATTCTTGGGAGGTTGGACTTCCAGATAAAAATCCAGGGCGTTCGGATTGAGCCCGACGGGGTCAGCGCCGCGATTTCAAAGCATCCAATGGTGCAATCTTGCGTGGTAATTGCACGACCTGGGTTTTCCCAAGACCCGGCGTTGGTGGCTTATGTCGTAGGAACGGATGTGTCGGTGCCGGAACTGCGTGAGTATCTGAACCGCGAACTGCCGTTGGCCATGATCCCCTCAACCTTCGTTTTTCTCGAACGATTGCCTCTCAATCCCAATGGCAAGGTAGATCGCGACGCGCTGCCTGCGCCCGCGGTCACGCACTCCTTCGTCGCGCCGCGAACCCAATTGGAGCAGAAGTTGGCGGGTTTGTGGCGGCAGGTTCTTGAAGTGGAGCAGGTGGGACTGGAAGACAACTTTTTCGAATTGGGCGGCAATTCGCTTCGGCTGGCGCAATTACACGCCGAACTGAAGCCATTCGTCAATCGCGACATTGTCATTACCGAACTCTTCCGGTATCCCACGATTCGAGCGCTAGCCGATTACCTGAGTCCGCAAACAGCGAGGAGATCTGGCGTGTTGAGCGCTCGCCAGCGTGCTGCGCAGCAGATTGCGGCTCGGAAAGGAGCCGCCATCACTTTCGACGCGGATTGATGATTCACCATGAACCATGAAATCGAACGCCGGGCCAACATTTCGTATCAGGACTTCGTCAAGGAATATGAATCAAGCAATAAGCCCGTCATCATCACGGATGCGCTTCGTCGATGGAAAGCAGTGGGAAAATGGACTCCCGAATTCTTCAAGCGGGAATTTGGCAATAGGAATCTTGCGATCGATAAAGTCGCATGGGGCAAATACAAAGGCGATTCGGGCCGCGAAGTTACAATGGAAAGTTTCGTCGACCGGGTACTTGAATCGACGGAGGAAAAGCCCGCGCCCTATCTCCGCAACCAAAACCTTCTTGATCTGTTTCCGAGCTTGATGCAGGACATTGAGCCTATGTCGGAATATTGTTTCCCGAATTGGCTGCCCGAACCCTACCTGGCGAAAAATTTACAACGGGCATTCCGCGAGCACTCAGAAGTTCAGTTCTACTTCGGAGGCAAGGGCGGCTCGTTCCCATATCTTCACTTTGATGTGCTGGCTACACATGCTTTCCTGATGGAGATTTACGGCCGGAAGAAATTTATTATCTTCAGTCCGGATCAGGAGAAGTACCTGTATCGAAACCTAAAGAACTACTCGCATGTGGAGAACGTGGAGAATCCAGACCTGCAAAAGTTTCCGCTGTTCGCGAAAGCCGAGCCGACGATATTTGTCCTTGAGCCCGGGGAATTACTGTTCGTTCCCAGCGGGTGGTGGCACACCACCAAAATGCTCACCGCGTGTATCTCCGTCTCCCTGAATGTCGTGAACAGCTCCAACTGGGGCGCACTAACGGAATGGGTGGCCAGCGGTCGAAAGCCCGCATTACGTTTCCCTAGCAGGGTCTATCTGAATATCGCGGGACTGTTGCGAGCGCGGCGCGATCAGAAAGTTAATCTCGTTTGATGAAACGCTCCTTAAGCAGATCGATCGGTGACATCGCCATCATAGGCATGGCTTGCCGGGTTCCCGGTGCGGGCGATGTGGGAACGTTTTGGCAAAATCTGAAAGATGGGGTTGAGTCCGTCTCGCGGTTCACCGACGCGGAACTTGCACAGGCTGGCGTCGCCCCCGAGCTTCTGGCGAATCCCAGATACGTCAAAGCGCGGCCCATGCTCGACGATGCGGATAAGTTCGATGCCGATTTCTTCGGCATCTCTCCGCGAGAAGCGGAGCTGATGGATCCGCAGCACCGGCTGTTTTTGGAGACTGCCTATCTGGCGCTCGAAGACGCGGGATACGATTCGGACCGGTATGAGGGCGCGATCGGCGTCTACGGCGGCTCGTACTTCGACACCTACCTGCTGGCGAATCTCTGCTCCAGCCAGCAGCGGATGCAGAGCCTGCTGAACCAAACTGAGCCCGGGGCTTACCAAGCCTATCTGGGCAATGATAAAGATTATCTGACCTCGCGGGTGGCGTACAAACTCAATCTGAGGGGACCGGCGGTTACCGTTCTGACGGCGTGCTCCAGTTCACTGGTTGCGGTGTGCCAAGCCTGTCAAAGTCTGTTGTATTACCAGTCGGACATAGCGCTGGCGGGAGGTGTCACCGTCATCGTTCCACAGAAGAAAGGTTACCTGTATCAAGAGGGCGGGATGCAATCTCCCGATGGACACTGCCGGGTCTTTGACGCGCAGGCGCAAGGGACACTATTCGGAAGCGGAGTAGGCCTCGTGGCGCTGAAGCGCCTTGAGGAGGCAATCGCGGACCGGGACGTGATCTACGCCGTCATCAAAGGCTCGGCAATCAACAACGATGGGGCAGTAAAAGTCAGCTATACGGCGCCAAGCGTCGATGGTCAAGCGGATGTAATCGCGCTCGCGCAGGCGTTGGCCGATGTCAGCGCCGACACCATCAGTTACATTGAGGCTCATGGTACGGGCACGCCGTTGGGGGACCCCATTGAATTGGCGGCATTGACGCAGGCGTTCCGGCAGAGCACCAACCGGCGCGGGTTTTGTGGCATCGGATCATTGAAAAGCAACGTCGGGCACCTGGACGCGGCGGCTGGTGTGGCAGGCCTGATTAAGACCGCGTTGGCGCTGCATCACAAATTAATTCCTCCGACGCTACACTTCACCGCACCCAATCCTAAAATCGATTTTGCAGAAAGCCCATTCTACGTGGTTTCAAAGCTCTCGGAATGGACCGCCAGCGACACACCGCGGCGGGCGGGCGTCAGTGCATTTGGAGTGGGGGGCACGAACGCGCACGTGGTGCTGGAGGAAGCTCCGATTGCCGTGCCGTCCGGCAATTCGCGAGCGGCCCAGTTGTTGCTGCTTTCCGCCAAGACACCGGCCGCCTTGGACCGTGTTACTGCCGATCTGGCAGCACATTTGAAAGCGCATCCCGAACTCAACCTCGCCGATGTGGCCTACACCCTGCAGGTGGGTCGCCGCGCACTTTTGCATCGGCGTTTCGTGGTGTGCCACAGCGTAGACGATGCCGTTGCGCAGTTGGAGAATCCGGATCCCCAGCGGGTTTTCACCCAAAAACAAGAGCGGCGCGACGCGCCGGTTGTGTTCATGTTTCCTGGCCAAGGCTCGCAGTACTTCGGCATGGGCGCTGAACTTTATCGCTCCGAGCCGGTCTTCCGTGCGGAGGTGGATCGCTGCTCCGAGTTTCTCCGGCCGATCCTCGCCACCGATCTCCGCACAATCATGTTCTCCTCCCAGGGATCGACTGAAGAAGCCGAACAACTGCTTCTTCAAACCCGGTTCACGCAGCCGGCAATATTCGTCTTTGAATACGCACTCGCGCAGTTGTGGATGAACTGGGGCGTCCAGCCGGTCGCCTTGATTGGCCATAGTGTTGGCGAATTCGTTGCCGCCTGCCTGGCCGGCGTATTTTCACTCGAAGACGCGCTCAGGCTCATCGCTGAGCGCGCGCGCCTCGTGCAGCAACAGCTGAATGGCGCGATGCTTTCCGTTCAATTGCCCGAGCACGAAGTCCGCGCCCGCTTCAATGGCAGTCTTTCGATTGCGGCGATCAACACGCCCACCTCATGCGTTCTCGCCGGCCCCATTGAAGCAATCGACGCCGCTGAACAGCGGCTGAAAGATTCCGGCGTTTCGAATGTGCGATTGCAAACCTCGCATGCATTTCACTCCTCCATGATGGACCCGGTGGTACCCCTGTTCACCGAGGTACTTCAGCGCGTTCCACTGAGAGTGCCGCAGATCCCATACGTTTCCAATGTGACCGCGCAGTGGACCACGCCTGCCGATGCAACCGATCCGAATTACTGGGCGGTTCACTTACGACGGCCAGTACGATTTGCGGATGGCGTAGCGCAGTTCATGCAGGATCCCACCGCTGTGCTTTTGGAGGTCGGTCCGGGTAAGACATTGACCTCTCTGGCGCGACAACATCCGGCGCGTAAGCTGGAACAATCCGTTGTGAATTCACAAGCGAAGGGCGAGGAGTTGGAAGCTCTTCTGGCCGCGTGCGGCCGTCTCTGGTTGGCTGGCGTAAGCTTGGATACGAATGCGTTTTTCGGCGACGAGCTAAGGCAACGTCTATCGCTGCCGACGTACCCGTTCGAGCGCAAACGGTATTGGATTGAACCGGACGGAACGAGTTCGGCGCAGCAGCCAATCGCCAATGTCACCGCACCGGTATTGAGTGCGAGCCGAACCCAACCGGCCGGGCGAACGGAGGAAATCAGGACGCTGTTATCCGAGTTGTCCGGCAGAGCTTACAGCGAGGCGGACGACCATCTATCCTTTGTTGAATTGGGCTTCGAGTCGCTGTTCCTGACGCAGGTCAGTATGGCGATTGGCGTTCGGTTTGGAGTTCAAGTCGCGTTTCGTGAGTTGCTTGGCGAAATCAATACGGTGGCTTTGCTGGCGGCGCATTTGGACAAAGCCACACCACCCGTGAGCGTTGATCCCGCAGTGTCCGTGCCAGCGACCGCCGTTCCGCAAGAGGCGCCCTTGACCGAAGCGCAGCGCGAACTGTGGCTGGCGACGGCCATAGGCGACGCATCCTCGTGCGTGTTCAACCAATCCTGCACGCTACATTTGAGTGGACCCTTGCAGCCGGAAGCACTGGAGAGCGCGCTGCAGGAACTGGTGCGGCGCCACGACGGATTGCGCGCCACGTTTTCCACCGATGGCGATTTTCAAACTGTCGCGCCACAACTGGCGGTCAAGCTTGCGTTCCACGATCTTTCCGGACGCACGGCGGAGTTAGACGGACTGCTGACCGAGGAGGCTGGCCGGCCGTTTGATTTGGAGCACGGGCCGCTACTACGCGCGCGATTGGTAAGACTGGACGAGAACGATCACATCCTGTTGTTCACGGTTCACCATATCGTCTGTGACGGCAGGTCGCTGGCCATATTGCTCGACGAATTGGGCGAGTTGTATTCGGCAAAATGTGCCGGGTCAGCGGCTGTTCTGCCGGCGGCACGGTCTTTAATGGCGTATGCGGTGGAGGAACATGCTCAAGCTGACTGCCCTGAACGGCGTGCGGCCGAGTCTTACTGGCTTCAACAGTATGCCAAGCAGCCGCCGGCACTGGAGTTGCCCGCGGACTTTCCGAGCCATGCCCAGAAGTCTTTCCTGGGGGCCCTGGCTAAGTTTGAATTACCACCCGCGCTCTGTAGGAAGTTGAGGGCGACAGGGGCGCGGCAAGGTTGCACCTTATTCACCTTCTTATTTGCGGCATATTACGTGCTTCTGTACAGGCTTACCGGCCAAGAGGACATCGTCCTCGGCGTGCCGTTTGCTACACCGGGCACGGAGGGGAGCGAGTCGCTGGTTGGCCATACCGTTAACTTTCTCGCGGTGCGTGACCATCTGGCAGGCGATTCGTCATGGAACGAGCACCTTCAATCAGTGAAGCGCCTGGTGATCGAGGCGTACGAACACCGGCATTTTACCTATGGCAGCCTGCTCCAAAAACTGACGTTGGCCAGGGACACCGATCGTATGCCGCTCGTGGCCGCGTCGTTCAACTTGGCTCATAGGGATCGTCCTCTGCGATTTGCCGACCTGCGGGTCACGAAAGAACTCAATCCGCATAGTTTCACAAACCTTGATCTCACATTTGATTTTAATCAGGACGGCGACGCTCTGGCCCTGGACTGCGTTTACAACCGAGACTTGTTCGACGCCAAAACAGTGCAACGGTGGATGGGATACTTTCAAACGCTGCTCGAGGGGATTGTGGACAACCCGGAGGAAGCTCTTGGCAAGGTACCCATTCTCCCGGAAGCTGAGCGCAGCAAGCTGATCCTCGACTGGAACAATACCAGCGTCACACTGCCACAACCGCAAACGCTGCATCAGTGGTTCGAGCGACAAGTGGAGCGGAGATCCGATGCGATTGCCGTGGTCTGTGGCGGGCAACAGCTTACGTACGCGGAGCTGAACTGCCGGGCAAACCAGTTCGCGCATTATTTGAAAAAGCAGGGCGTTGGGTCTGGTGTGCTGGTGGGAGTTTTCCTGGAACGGTCGCTTGAAATGGTCGTGGGACTTCTCGGCATTCTTAAGGCTGGGGGCACCTATCTGCCCCTTGATCCTTCATTCCCACCAGACCGCCTTGCCTACATGGTAGAAGACAGCAGAATGAGTTTGCTGGTCACTCATAAAGACCTTGAAGGGAGTCTTCCGGTCCGGCCAGCATCGATCATTCGCTTGGACTCTGATTGGGAGAAGATCGCGCGGCAAGAAACCGATGATCTGAAATCTGAGTATGTGGAACCGGGGAATCTTGCCTATGTACTTTACACCTCGGGTTCGACTGGCAAGCCGAAGTGCGTGGCAATTTTCCAATCGGCTCTCATCAACTTTCTCTTTTCGATGCAGCGCGAGCCGGGATTCGCCGCAACGGATACGCTGTTGGCGGTGACAACCCTGTCCTTCGATATTGCGGGCCTCGAGCTTTACCTTCCCCTGGTCAGCGGCGGTCGGGTGGTGATCGCCAGCTACGACGATGCCCACGATCCCACGCGGTTGATGGAGCTCCTACGCGACTTCGACTGCACCGTGATGCAAGCGACACCAGCCACTTGGCGGGCGCTTGTCGATGCCGGCTGGAGCGGGTCGCCAACCCTGAAAATCCTATGCGGCGGCGAATCCTTTCCTCGCGATCTGGCGAAGGAACTTCTTCCGCGTTGCAAGGAATTGTGGAACCTGTATGGCCCCACGGAAACCACCATCTGGTCGACTCTCCACCGGGTCACCTCCGCCGACACCTCAATTCCCATCGGCCGGCCGATCGCCAACACACAAACCTTTGTGCTCGATGCATATCGCAACCTTGTTCCAGCGGGGACCGTGGGTGAGTTGTACATCGGTGGAGCAGGTCTGGCATGCGGATACCTGTATCGCCCCGACCTGACAGAAGAACGCTTTGTGCCAAGTCCCTTTTCTCCTAACGCGAAACTATACCGGACGGGCGACATGGCGCGATGGCTTCCCGACGGCAACCTCGAATGTTTGGGTCGCGTCGACAACCAGGTGAAAATCCGCGGATTTCGGATCGAGTTGGGTGAAATCGAAACGGTGCTCAACTCCCATGAGTCGGTGCGGCAGTCCGGTGTGGTTATGCGCGAAGACCGTCCTGGCGACAAGCAGCTGGTGGCCTACCTTGAGTTCACCACAGGCGCCGCGCCCGTGGTGGTGGAGCTACGCTCCGCGCTGGCCCGCCAGCTTCCGCCGTACATGGTTCCGTCGGTGTTTGTGGCGCTGGAGAAGCTGCCGCTGACGCCCAATGGCAAGATCGACCGCAAGGCGCTGGCGGCGTCCACCGGAGAGCTGGTGGTGGAGCGTGAGTTTGTGGCCCCGCGCAACGAGATCGAGCAGCAGCTGGCGCAGATCTGGGCCCGGGTGCTGAAGGTGAGCCGGGTGGGCATGGAGGACAACTTCTTCGAACTGGGCGGCCATTCGCTGCTGGCGGTGCGGGTGGTGCTGGAGATAGAAAAGCTCTGCCACATCCGCCTGCCGCTGGCGGTGCTGCTGCAGTCGCCCACCGTGGCCGCGCTGGCCGCGATCCTGGCCCGCGAGCAGGGCACCGGGACGGTTGCGCGGCGTATCGAGCGGCGCTCGCAGCAGGGACCGGCGCCGCTGTCGTTTGCGCAGCAGCCGCTGTGGTTTCTGTATCAGTTCAACCCTGCCAGCCCGGCGTATAACGTGCTGGATGTCGTACGCTTCGAGGGCACGCTCGCTGCGGCTGCGCTGCGGCTTGCCATCGCCGAGTTGCTGCGGCGTCACGAGATTCTGCGCACCTGCTTTGCCGAGGACAACGGGCAGCCGGTGCAGATCGTGCTGCCGGGCCTGGAGCTGGAACTTCCCGAGCTCGACCTGAGCCAGTTGATGCCGGAGGAGCGCGAGCGCCAGTGGCGGGCGGTGGTGCGCGAGGAGGGAGAGAAGCCCTTCGATCTGACCACCGCGCCCCTGCTGCGTCTGCGGCTGGTGCATTGTGGCGCCGAGCACCGGCTGCTGGTCAACCTGCCCCACATCCTTTGCGACGAGCGGTCGATGGAGCTCATCCAGCGGGAGCTGCACGCGCTCTATGGCGCCTTCTCGCAGGGCCAGCCTTCGCCGCTGCCGGAGCTGCCGATCCAGTACGCGGACTTTGCCTGCTGGCAGCAGCAGTCGATGGAGGGCGGGCAGCTGGGCGAGCCGATGCAAGCTCAGCTCGACTACTGGAAGCGGGAGCTGGCCGGGGTCAGTGGAGCGCTCGAGCTGCCCACCGACAAGCCGCGTCCGGCGGTGCAGAGCTTCCGCGGCGCAACCGAGATGTTTACCCTGCCCGTTCGGCTGGCGCAGCAGTTCAAGGCGCTGGGCCGCCAGGAGCAGGCGACGCTGTTCATGACGCTGGAGGCGAGCTTCGCCGCGCTGCTTTATCGCTACACCGGGCAGGACGATCTGCTGGTCGGCACGCCGATCTCCGGCCGCACGCTGAGCGAGACGGAAGATCTGATCGGCTGCATTCTGAACATGGTGGTTTTGCGGTCGCGGCTGGACGAAGGCGCTAGCTTCCGTTCCCTGCTGCGGCAGACGCGGGAGCGTGCGCTGGGAGCTTACGGGCACTCCGAGTTGCCTTTTGGCCGGCTGGTGGCTGAGCTGGCTCCGGAGCGCGATCCCAGCCGCACGCCGCTGTTCCAGGCGATGTTCGTGCTGCACGAATCCGGCAGCGTCTCGGAGACCTCGACCGTCGGCGGCATTCAACAGTTCGGAAGCGGCACGGCGAAGTTCGACCTGACGCTGACGTTCTCCGAGACCGGCGATTCGCTGGCGGGGCTGATCGAGTACAGCACGGATCTGTTCGAGGCGGAGACGATCCGGGCCATGTGCCGCCACTACGTCACGCTGCTGGAGGCGATGGCCGGGGCGCCGGATCAGCGCATCAGCGCGCTGCCGATGCTGAGCGCCGAGGATCGGAACCGCCTGCTGGTGGAGTGGAACGCGACGGCGATGGATTATCCGAAGCAGCTCTGCCTGCACCAGCTGCTGGCCGAGCAGGCGCAGCGGGCGCCGGAGCAGGTTGCGGCCGTCTGCGGCGAGGAAAGCATCAGCTATGGCGAGCTGGACCGCCGCTCGAACCGGCTGGCACAGCATCTGCGCGCGCTGGGTGCGGGGCCGGATGTGCTGATCGGGCTGCTGGTGGAGCGGTCGCTGGAGATGGTGGTGGGGCTGCTGGGCATTCTGAAGGCGGGCAGCGCGTACGTGCCGCTGGACCCGGCCTTCCCGGCGAACCGGCTGGCGTACATGATCGAGAACAGCCGGCTGAGCATCCTCGTCACCCACCGTGGGCTGGAAGAGGCGCTTGTGGTGCGTCCGCCGGCGGTGGTCCGCCTGGACTCGGACGCGGAGCGGATTGCGCGCTGCGCGGCGGAGTTGCCGGAGATTGCCGGGATGAGCCCGGAGCGGCTCGCCTATGTGCTGTACACCTCCGGTTCGACGGGCAAGCCGAAGGGCGTGGCGATCCCGCACTCGGCGCTCGTGAACTTTTTGTGCTCCATGCGGCAAGAGCCTGGATTTAGCTCGGACGACACGCTGCTGGCGGTGACCACGCTTTCGTTCGACATAGCCGGTCTGGAGCTCTATCTGCCGCTGCTGTGCGGAGGCATGGTGGCGATCGCCGGCTCGGCCGAGGCGCAGGACCCGCGGCGGCTTATGGAGCGGATCCGCCAGTCGGCATGCACGGTGCTGCAGGCCACGCCGGCCACGTTCCGCGGGTTGCTCGATGCCGGATGGCAGCCCAGCCCCAAGCTGAAGCTGCTGTGCGGCGGCGAGGCGCTGCTGCCCGACCTGGCCGAAGCTCTGCTGGCTCGCTGCGGCGAGCTGTGGAACATGTACGGCCCCACCGAGACCACGGTCTGGTCCGCCATCCACCGGGTGCGCGCTGCCGAGGGGCCCATTGCCATCGGCAAGCCCATCGGCAACACCCAGCTCTACGTGCTCGATGCGCATGGCAACCTGGCTGCGCCGGGTGTGCCGGGCGAGCTGTACATCGGCGGCGACGGCCTGGCGCGCGGCTACCTGCATCGCGCGGAGCTGACGGCGGAGAGGTTTGTTGCCAGCCCGTCTGTCGCCGGCGCCCGCCTCTACCGCACGGGAGACCTGGCGCGCTGGCATCGCGACGGCACCATGGAGTGCCTGGGGCGGGTGGACAACCAGGTGAAGCTGCGCGGCTTCCGCATCGAACTGGGCGAGGTCGAAGCGGTGCTGAGCGCCTATCCCGGCATACGGCAGTGCACGGTGGTGCTGGCACCCGATGCCGCCGGAGGGGGGCAGCTGGCGGCTTATTACGAAACGGTCGGTTACGAAACGGCCGGTTATGAGAGCCAACGTGATGGCGCCCGAGCACGGGCAGGTGACGATGGCCGGCCCCGAGCGGAGATCCCCGCCGCCGAGCTGCGCGCGCATCTTTCGAAGGAGCTTCCGCCGTACATGGTTCCGTCGGTGTTTGTGGCGCTGGAGAAGCTGCCGCTGACGCCCAATGGCAAGATCGACCGCAAGGCGCTGGCGGCGTCCACCGGAGAGCTGGTGGTGGAGCGTGAGTTTGTGGCCCCGCGCAACGAGATCGAGCAGCAGCTGGCGCAGATCTGGGCCCGGGTGCTGAAGGTGAGCCGGGTGGGCATGGAGGACAACTTCTTCGAACTGGGCGGCCATTCGCTGCTGGCGGTGCGGGTGGTGCTGGAGATAGAAAAGCTCTGCCACATCCGCCTGCCGCTGGCGGTGCTGCTGCAGTCGCCCACCGTGGCCGCGCTGGCCGCGATCCTGGCCCGCGAGCAGGGCACCGGGACGGTTGCGCGGCGTATCGAGCGGCGCTCGCAGCAGGGACCGGCGCCGCTGTCGTTTGCGCAGCAGCCGCTGTGGTTTCTGTATCAGTTCAACCCTGCCAGCCCGGCGTATAACGTGCTGGATGTCGTACGCTTCGAGGGCACGCTCGCTGCGGCTGCGCTGCGGCTTGCCATCGCCGAGTTGCTGCGGCGTCACGAGATTCTGCGCACCTGCTTTGCCGAGGACAACGGGCAGCCGGTGCAGATCGTGCTGCCGGGCCTGGAGCTGGAACTTCCCGAGCTCGACCTGAGCCAGTTGATGCCGGAGGAGCGCGAGCGCCAGTGGCGGGCGGTGGTGCGCGAGGAGGGAGAGAAGCCCTTCGATCTGACCACCGCGCCCCTGCTGCGTCTGCGGCTGGTGCATTGTGGCGCCGAGCACCGGCTGCTGGTCAACCTGCCCCACATCCTTTGCGACGAGCGGTCGATGGAGCTCATCCAGCGGGAGCTGCACGCGCTCTATGGCGCCTTCTCGCAGGGCCAGCCTTCGCCGCTGCCGGAGCTGCCGATCCAGTACGCGGACTTTGCCTGCTGGCAGCAGCAGTCGATGGAGGGCGGGCAGCTGGGCGAGCCGATGCAAGCTCAGCTCGACTACTGGAAGCGGGAGCTGGCCGGGGTCAGTGGAGCGCTCGAGCTGCCCACCGACAAGCCGCGTCCGGCGGTGCAGAGCTTCCGCGGCGCAACCGAGATGTTTACCCTGCCCGTTCGGCTGGCGCAGCAGTTCAAGGCGCTGGGCCGCCAGGAGCAGGCGACGCTGTTCATGACGCTGGAGGCGAGCTTCGCCGCGCTGCTTTATCGCTACACCGGGCAGGACGATCTGCTGGTCGGCACGCCGATCTCCGGCCGCACGCTGAGCGAGACGGAAGATCTGATCGGCTGCATTCTGAACATGGTGGTTTTGCGGTCGCGGCTGGACGAAGGCGCTAGCTTCCGTTCCCTGCTGCGGCAGACGCGGGAGCGTGCGCTGGGAGCTTACGGGCACTCCGAGTTGCCTTTTGGCCGGCTGGTGGCTGAGCTGGCTCCGGAGCGCGATCCCAGCCGCACGCCGCTGTTCCAGGCGATGTTCGTGCTGCACGAATCCGGCAGCGTCTCGGAGACCTCGACCGTCGGCGGCATTCAACAGTTCGGAAGCGGCACGGCGAAGTTCGACCTGACGCTGACGTTCTCCGAGACCGGCGATTCGCTGGCGGGGCTGATCGAGTACAGCACGGATCTGTTCGAGGCGGAGACGATCCGGGCCATGTGCCGCCACTACGTCACGCTGCTGGAGGCGATGGCCGGGGCGCCGGATCAGCGCATCAGCGCGCTGCCGATGCTGAGCGCCGAGGATCGGAACCGCCTGCTGGTGGAGTGGAACGCGACGGCGATGGATTATCCGAAGCAGCTCTGCCTGCACCAGCTGCTGGCCGAGCAGGCGCAGCGGGCGCCGGAGCAGGTTGCGGCCGTCTGCGGCGAGGAAAGCATCAGCTATGGCGAGCTGGACCGCCGCTCGAACCGGCTGGCACAGCATCTGCGCGCGCTGGGTGCGGGGCCGGATGTGCTGATCGGGCTGCTGGTGGAGCGGTCGCTGGAGATGGTGGTGGGGCTGCTGGGCATTCTGAAGGCGGGCAGCGCGTACGTGCCGCTGGACCCGGCCTTCCCGGCGAACCGGCTGGCGTACATGATCGAGAACAGCCGGCTGAGCATCCTCGTCACCCACCGTGGGCTGGAAGAGGCGCTTGTGGTGCGTCCGCCGGCGGTGGTCCGCCTGGACTCGGACGCGGAGCGGATTGCGCGCTGCGCGGCGGAGTTGCCGGAGATTGCCGGGATGAGCCCGGAGCGGCTCGCCTATGTGCTGTACACCTCCGGTTCGACGGGCAAGCCGAAGGGCGTGGCGATCCCGCACTCGGCGCTCGTGAACTTTTTGTGCTCCATGCGGCAAGAGCCTGGATTTAGCTCGGACGACACGCTGCTGGCGGTGACCACGCTTTCGTTCGACATAGCCGGTCTGGAACTCTATCTGCCGCTGCTGTGCGGAGGCATGGTGGCGATCGCCGGCTCGGCCGAGGCGCAGGACCCGCGGCGGCTTATGGAGCGGATCCGCCAGTCGGCATGCACGGTGCTGCAGGCCACGCCGGCCACGTTCCGCGGGTTGCTCGATGCCGGATGGCAGCCCAGCCCCAAGCTGAAGCTGCTGTGCGGCGGCGAGGCGCTGCTGCCCGACCTGGCCGAAGCTCTGCTGGCTCGCTGCGGCGAGCTGTGGAACATGTACGGCCCCACCGAGACCACGGTCTGGTCCGCCATCCACCGGGTGCGCGCTGCCGAGGGGCCCATTGCCATCGGCAAGCCCATCGGCAACACCCAGCTCTACGTGCTCGATGCGCATGGCAACCTGGCTGCGCCGGGTGTGCCGGGCGAGCTGTACATCGGCGGCGACGGCCTGGCGCGCGGCTACCTGCATCGCGCGGAGCTGACGGCGGAGAGGTTTGTTGCCAGCCCGTTTGTCGCCGGCGCCCGCCTCTACCGCACGGGAGACCTGGCGCGCTGGCATCGCGACGGCACCATGGAGTGCCTGGGGCGGGTGGACAACCAGGTGAAGCTGCGCGGCTTCCGCATCGAACTGGGCGAGGTCGAAGCGGTGCTGAGCGCCTATCCCGGCATACGGCAGTGCACGGTGGTGCTGGCACCCGATGCCGCCGGAGGGGGGCAGCTGGCGGCTTATTACGAAACGGTCGGTTACGAAACGGCCGGTTATGAGAGCCAACGTGATGGCGCCCGAGCACGGGCAGGTGACGATGGCCGGCCCCGAGCGGAGATCCCCGCCGCCGAGCTGCGCGCGCATCTTTCGAAGGAGCTTCCGCCGTACATGGTTCCGTCGGTGTTTGTGGCGCTGGAGAAGCTGCCGCTGACGCCCAATGGCAAGATCGACCGCAAGGCGCTGGCGGCGTCCACCGGAGAGCTGGTGGTGGAGCGTGAGTTTGTGGCCCCGCGCAACGAGATCGAGCAGCAACTGGCGCAGATCTGGGCCCGGGTGCTGAAGGTGAGCCGGGTGGGCATGGAGGACAACTTCTTCGAACTGGGCGGCCATTCGCTGCTGGCGGTGCGGGTGGTGCTGGAGATAGAAAAGCTCTGCCACATCCGCCTGCCGCTGGCGGTGCTGCTGCAGTCGCCCACCGTGGCGGGACTCGCTGTCCAGCTGCGGCAGCAGCAGTGGCAGCCGTCGTGGTCGTCTCTGGTGCCGCTGCACGCGCAGGGCAGCAGGCCGCCGGTGTACCTGATGCACGCCCATGGCGGCAACACGCTGGAGTATCACACGCTAGCCAATCTGCTGGGTCCGGAGCAGCCGGTCTACGCGCTGCAGGCGCGGGGGCTGAACGGCAGGATCGTCTGCGATCCCTCCATTGAAGAGATGGCCTCCGCCTATGTGGAAGAGATTCGCAGCATGCGGCCGGAGGGGCCGTACTATCTGGGGGGCTTCTGCTTCGGCGGATTGCTGGCGCTGGAGGCGGCGCAACAGCTGACGGCGGCCGGAGAGCAGGTTCCGCTGCTGGTGATGATCCAGACAACGCATCCGCGCGCCATGCGCTTCCGCGAAGAGATTCCGATGCTGCAGCGGTGGGGCCATATGGCGGCCAAGCGGCTAAGCCTGGAGTTGGAGAACCTGTCCTATCGCGGAGCCGGTTATATCTCCGAGCGGCTGCGCTTTGCCTGGGACCGAGCCTGCGCCACAGCGGCGCTGGCGCAGCTTCCGGAGCCGGTCAATGGAAGCCGGGACTTTTCGCATCTGCCGATGCAGTGCATTCTGGACCAGTTGGCAAAGGAGCACTCCAAGGCGGTGAGAAAGTACGAGCCGCGTCGCTACGATGGCGATGTTCTGCTCATCCGCGCCAGCCGGCAGCTGCGCGGCCAGGTGGCGGACGAGCTGCTCGGCTGGCGGGAGATCCTGTGCGGCGACCTGGAGGTGCGCGAGCTCCGCGGCCACCAGCAGAACCTTCTGCTGATGCCCAACGTGGTGGCGTTGGCCGGGATCTTCGCAAGCAGGCTGCAGCAGGCACAGGAAAAAGCCTCGATCGCTGCGCCGGAGGCGGAGACGAGAGCCATTCCCGTCTGATATGGCAAGGGGCATGGACCGATGATCCGCTTCAGCGAGATCGATCCGAGGTTCCAGCAGAACCAGGTTCTGATCGCCGATGTGCACTTACACGTTGAATTTGAAAAACAAAATGTCGCCATCTTTAACGATATATTCTTTCCCTTCCGAGCGGTAAAGGCCCTTTTCCTTGACGGCCTGTTCGCTGCCCAAGGCAAAGAGATTTTCGCAATGGTAGGCGTCGGCGCGAATGAAGCCGCGCTCGAAGTCGGAGTGGATTACGCCTGCCGCCTGCGGGGCTTTGGCGCCCTCGGGGATGGTCCACGCACGCACCTCTTGTACTCCAGCGGTGAAGTAGGTAATGAGCCCGAGCAGTCGATAAGCGGCGTGAATCAGCCGGTTCAGCCCCGGCTCAGCCAGGCCCATGTCGGCCAGGAACTCCGCCCGTTCGGCCGGTTCGAGCAGAGCGATCTCGGCCTCCATCGCGCCACAGATGCGCACCACCTGAGCGCCTTCTTCTGCAGCGCGTTTTTCCACGGCATCCACCCACTCATTGCCATCTTTGAGACCCGCTTCATCCACGTTGGCCACAAACAGCACCGGCTTGGCGGTGATCAGATGGAGATCGTACGCGGCAATCCGCTCCTCTGCGTTGAGTTCAATGACGCGTGCAGGCCGGCCAGCCTGAAGGCCCTCCAGAAGCTTCTTCAGAGCCTCAGCCTCGCACTTGATACGGACGTCCGTGGTATTGCGCGCGGCTCTTTCGGTCTTGGCCCAGCGCTTTTCGACCGTCTCAAGATCGGCCAGCAACAGTTCGGTGTTGATGATGTCGATGTCATGCAGCGGATTCACGCCGCCCGCCACGTGAATCACATTCGGGTCGGCAAAGCAGCGCACTACGTGGCAGGTCGCGTCGGTCGAGCGGATGTGTCCAAGAAACTGATTGCCGAGTCCCTCACCCTTGCTTGCGCCTTCCACCAGGCCGGCAATGTCGACGAACTCCATCGTCGTCGGAACGATGTTCTTCGGTTTGACGAACTCGGTGATTTGATCCATCCGCTCGTCAGGAACACTGACGATGCCGACGTTGGGATCGATGGTGCAAAACGGATAGTTAGCCGCCGGTGCCTTAGCCGCCGTGAGGGCATTGAAGATTGTGCTCTTGCCAACATTGGGCAGGCCTACAATTCCGCAGTTCAAGGGCATATATCAAAACATCCTTTTTCAGTTAAATGGCCGGGAAAATTCCCTCAGCCCGGCGGGCCGTCTTCTAAAAATTGTTATGAGAGGTCGGGTAGATATCAGTGGGACGAAAATCTGTATTCCAACACTCGGTCTAATTCGCGGGATGCATCCGCCATCATGTCCTGAACGGACCTACTACCATTATGCCGGAAAAAGGGCGGAATTGGGATCAGAGCACGGATCAGTACTGACCCCGCGAACACTCTCTCATGGAAACGTCCCCGATGCAGGCGGCCCGGCTTCGCCGTTTTGCTGAGACCGCACAGCGGCTTCGTTCAAGTCGGCATCGCACCAGGAGTCAATGCCCTGCAGGTCGTACTTCCCTAACCCCGCAGCGATCTCAATGCCGAGCAAGCGGGACTGGACGCGGTGCACCATTTCATAAGTAATGTGTTTTTGATAGTTACAAAATGTTTGGTGCCGGGAGGGGGAATCGAACCCCCATGAGGTTGCCCTCGGCGGATTTTGAGTCCCCCTCCCGCGCCTCCTAAGTTTCATAACCCCTTGTATTTACAGGCCGTTGGTCACGAATTGGTCACGCCGACGGCCGCCCAAGATCCAAGATTCCGGAGAGCTCCCGCTCTTGCGCCGCCTGCCTCCTCCAGAATCATCATCGCCGAGTAGTCCGATCCTTGAGGTTGACGTTCTGACGCCACGTGAAACACGCCAAGTTTCCTTGATTGAATCGATCTGGTGGATATGCACGTGACGGTCGTACATATCCGTTGTGCGGTATGTCACATGTCTTTGGTGATGTTGCGCGGCAAAGGCGCTCTCCGTACGATCAGGTCTCTCATCGCCACGGTCTTGTCTAATGGCCGATCGGTTTGCGATGGCAGGTTGGAGAGAACGAAGTGACAATGAAACAGAAGACTCTAGTGCGGCAGTGCATGGAAGTGAATCGGGAACTGTGGCTCGTGTTCTCGCTGTTCGCGATTGCCGGGGTGTGCAACTTCGTAATCGCCAACCAGGGAGTACTGCTCGGCTTCTACACGTTTCCCACCGTCTTTTCAGCCTACTACTATGGAAGGCGTCACGCGATGCTGACGGCGCTGGCCAGCCTGCTGCTGGTTGTGCTCGTCACGTATTTTAACCCGAACCTGTTTGGTCGCGGCGCCGACAACGATGGCACGCAGCAGTGGTTCGACATCGCCGTATGGGGTGGTTCACTCATCCTTACCGCATCGGCCATGGGGGCGCTGTACGAGCACAAAGCGGCGCAATTGCGTGAGTTGCGCGACACCTACCAAGGTGTGCTGATGATTCTTCGGCATTTCGTCTCCAAGGATGCTTTCACGCAGAACCATTCGTATCGGGTTTCCATCTACGCAGTCCGTTTGGCAATCGAAATGGGATTCGACGAAGAGCGCATTGAAGATGTGCGCGCCGCGGCGCTCCTGCACGACATCGGCAAACTGGAAATCAGCCGCGAGATCCTCTACAAGGCGGGGCGACTGAACGAGAGCGAAGTTCAGGAGATACGCTCGCACGTGGTACGGGGAGTGAATTTGCTCGAACCTGTGGGCGGCTCGCTGCGCCGGGTGCTGCCGATCATCCTAGCTCACCACGACCGCTACGATGGCTCTGGTTATACCGACAGCGCCGAGGATGAGATTCCGCTGGAGGCGCGTGTTCTTTCGGTGGCTGACACCTACGATGCCATCACCGCCGACCGGCCCTACCGCAAAGGAAGCACGCCGTATGAAGCCTGCGAGATCCTGGTAAGCAAAGCCGGTCGCGACTTTGACCCCAATGTCATCGCCGCCTTTGTGCGTGCTTTCCGCAAGCAACAGATGGAGATCCCCGACCTGGTGGTCTAGTAGATGAGTGAACCAATCCCTTGCCTGTCCATCGATTAAACGAAAGGTCAATAGAGATGCGTAGATTTGGCCCTGCAGGTACGGGTGTTCTCTCGTTAGCTGGTGCGTAGTCTTTTCACCACTTACCATTGCTCCGTCGCGCCTTGCCATGCGGTGCGCCCCGAGGTTGTCTATAAATGTCCACGCTGAGCCAGAATGTACTGCCTATTCGCAGCCGCCGCATGCCGAGCGCGCTCCATTTTGCAGCCGATGCACAAGCGCATTCCGCGCTGACGCAATGCGCACGCATCCAGTACGGCTGCTTTGAGTCGTCGGATTGCACGCGCCTGTCCGGACAAAACGTTTTTGTGCTAGCTGATGAGGTGCTCTTCGCCCAGCACCTGCCGAGCCTGCGTGCCGCGAATGTGCGGGTGATTGCGCTCTCCGACCAGCGCTTTCGCAACCCCCGTCTGGACGGCTCGGTCTACGCCTACCTTCCAGCCAACACTCCGGCCGCGCTGCTGGAGCGCACTTTCGACAACGCCATCGATCATATGCGGCTGGCGCTGACGCAAAGGGAAACCAGTGACAAGCTGGCTCTGGCGAACACCGAGATCCACGAACTGAACCGGATCGGTGCGGCGCTCAGCGCCGAGCACGACGCCGACAAACTGTTGGAACTGATTCTCACCAAGTGTCGCGAAATCACCCGTGCCGATGCCGGTTCGATTTACCTGGTAGAAGAGGAAGAGACCGGAGGCGAGCCGCGGACATTTCGCGATCATCGCCGCCCCAACAAATCTCTGCGGTTCAAGATGGCGCAGAATGACAGCATCCCCGTCTTCTTCCGCGAGGCAGTGCTGCCGTTGAGCGAGAGATCCATTGCCGGATATGTGGCACAGCACGGCAGCGTAGTGATGGTGGAAGATGCTTACGCGATGGAGGACTGGGTCCCGTACGGGTTCAATCAACAGTTTGATATCGATTCCGGATACCACACCAAATCGATTCTCGCCGTGGCGATGATGAATCAAAAGAGCGAAGTCGTCGGAGTGGTGCAGTTGATCAACGCCAAGCGCAACTGGCGTGCTCGCTTGAACATGCAAGCAGATGTCCAGAGCGAGGTGGTCCCGTTTAGCACGCGGCAGATGGAGATTGTCTCATCGCTGGCCAGCCAGGCAGCGGTCGCCTATGAGAATAGCCTTCTTTACGAAAACATTCAGCGCCTCTTCGAGGGCTTTGTAAAAGCTTCGATCAATACGATTGAACAACGCGATCCGGCCACTTCCGGCCACTCCTTCCGGGTGACGAACTTGACGGTTGCACTGGCCGAAGCGGTCGATCGAGACCAGGCCATCTATCGAGACGTGAAGTTCTCGCGCTCGGAGATGAAGGAGATTCGTTACGCCTCGTTATTGCACGATTTCGGCAAGGTGTTGGTGCGTGAGCAGGTTCTGACCAAGGCCCGTAAACTCTACCCCGGGCATATGGAGGTGGTCGTCAGCCGTTTTGAGATTGCGCGCCAGGCGTTGCAGCTCGAGTGCGGCGAGCGCAAGCTTCGTTGCCTGGCGGAAGAGGGCCGGGAAGCATATGAAAGCAAGCTCGCGCAGTTTGATTCCGAGCTCGATGAGCAACTGAAGAAACTGGACCGCTTTGCGGAGGCCGTCCGCGAGGCCAACGAGCCGTCTGTGCTGCCGGTAAAAACCTTTGAAGCGCTCAACGAAATTGCGGTAAAGACATTTCGCGGCAGCGATGGAGTGTCGCGTCCGATTTTAACGCCCGAAGAGGTGCGAATGCTTTCCATCCGGAAAGGCTCGCTCGATTCCGACGAGCGGGCGGAAGTGGAGTCGCACGTGGTCCGCAGCTACAAGTTCCTGAAGCAGATTCCATGGACAAAGGAGATCCGCAACATTCCGGAAATTGCGCGCAGCCACCACGAAAAAATGAACGGCAAGGGGTATCCCGAAGGTCTGGTTTCTAATCAGATTCCGCTGACGAGCCGCATGATGGCGATTGCCGATGTCTTCGATGCTCTAGCCGCGGCCGACCGCCCCTACAAGCAGGCGGTTTCGGTGGAGCGGGCGCTGGAGATTCTGGGCGGGATGGCACGGGATGGTGAGATCGATGCGCAGTTGTTCGCTCTGTTTGTACAGGAAAAGGTGTACGAGCGCTGGAAGCAAGACTGTGTTGAGTACTAACTCCGCCGTATGCGCCAGCGTTGCGCAGAACGATGGCGCCGATGCTGTTTAGAAACTGCGGACCGTGCATGGTTTCAGTCATGGCTAGCTGTGCCAAAAGATTCTGCAACGCAGTCCGCAACTCCGAATTTAAAGGCGATGTGGAATTTCGATTTGGTGCCGGGAGGGGGAATCGAACCCCCATGAGGTTGCCCTCGGCGGATTTTGAGTCCGCTGCGTCTGCCAGTTCCGCCATCCCGGCGAGGAGTGGTATCAACAATCTAGCATACGTTCCAGATCAGCCCAAAATCTCGATGCTGTCCTACGACTGTAACGCACAAATAGGACAGCACCAAAATCTCCGGTGCCCAATAGTGCCCACGAATTGACAGAGCGATGGATTCAGGGAGCAGATTAAGCAGCAATCCGTCGATCAAGCCGACAGAGACGGCACGCTTGTTCGGAAACCGCTTGAGTGCGGCGTTGGTGTTGTTGGCATAGATGCGCCCTGGCCCCGAGGGCGCCGAGTCCTTCGGAGATTCGCAACGCCAAATGGGTGGCCTTGTGCTCGCGCCAGCAAAAGTTCCGTCTAATTGGATTGACGGACGGGTTTCATCCCTCCGCAGCCGGCGCCGCGGCGGGCGAGATAGCCGAAAAGACCGGGGCGGCTGAACTGCTTTCGCAGTGGCATCGCTGCCATCCCGTAAGCCCGGCGAAACTACCGGCTGGCTTCGGGGTTTTGTATGACTACGAGGCCGAAATCCTGATAAGAAATCTAGCTCGGCGACTCGAATTGGAGAACAACAAATGCGTGGAACTTGGATGAAACATACGGTGCTGCTCTTGGGAATGTCCCTGGCCGGCACGGCTTTGCTGGCGCAGCAGACAACACCAGAGGCAGCGTCACCGGCGACGTCAACCCAGAGCACCGCCAGCGCGGCCGGCACAACCGGAGCACTGCAACTCACCGTGCAGCAAAAGAAACAAATGTGCGAACTGCGTCTTTCGGCGCGGGATCAGGCGGCGATTATCCGCAATGATCAATCGCTAACCCGTGACCAGATGGTGGCCAAACTGAAGGCGTTGCACGCCAGCACCCGCGAGAAGATGAAGGCCGTGCTGACGCCCGCGCAGCAGACCATAGTGGCCAACCATCGCGCCGAGCGCCAGGCAAAGTTTGCCGCAAAGCTCGGACTTACGCCCGATCAGCAGAGCAAATTGAAGGAGCTGTTCGCCTCCAATCGTCAGCAGCGTCAGGCCGTGCTGACCAACGCCTCGCTGACCAACCAGCAGAAAATGGCCCAGCTTAGCGAGATTCGCGCGACCAACAAGGCACAGCTGGCGACCATTCTGTCACCGGAACAACTGGCGCAGTTCCAGCAGATGCGCCGGGCACGCCGGCACCACCGCATGGGGATGCACAGTCAGATCTAAATCACGATCGTTGAATCGAAGAACCAGAAAGCAGGCCGCCCCGGAATGAGGCGGCCTTTTACTTTCCGCATGCGCCGGATCAAAAGACCGAGCACACCATGCATTTCAAATAATAGGTCTCCGGCACGTTGAGCAGCACCGGATGATCGGCGGATTGCATTCGCTTCTCAATGATGTGCAGATTGCGGCGGGCATCCAGCGCGGCGCTGCCCAGCATGGCAAGAAAATCCTGCTCGCCGACGTGGAAGGAACACGAGCAGGTGACGAGCACTCCGCCATTGCGCAGCATTTTCAGCGCGCGTAAATTCAGCTCTTTATACCCGCGCAGCGCGTCCTCGGCGTTCTTCTTTGACTTGGCGAAGGCCGGCGGATCGAGCACGACGGTTTCGTAGCGGCGCTCGGCGTCCGCATACTGCCGCATCAGTTCGAAGGCATCGGCCTCGACGAATTCGATCGGCTTCTGCTCGTTCATCGCGCGGTTCCGTTCGGCGACTGCCAGGGCCTCGGCGGAGATATCCACGGCGGTGATCTGCTCGCAGACACGATTCATGTGCAGCGAAAATCCTCCCTGGTAAGTGCAGATTTCCAGCGCGCGGCCGCGTGCATGGCGCTCGGTGGCCGCATAGTTTTCGCGCTGGTCGAGGAAGGCTCCGGTCTTCTGTCCGGCGCTGCCGTCGTAATGAAATGCGAGTCCGTTGAAGTGGATGATGGTCGAGGTCTTCGGCTTCTTGAGCCGCGAATACGCCGCCTGATCCTCGCGCGGCGCCAGGCCTTCCAACTCGCGGATACGCGGATCGACCCGCTCCAGAATGGTCTCCGGCTGGTAGGCGCTGCGCAACTCCTCGATGAGAATTTGCCGCGCGAACTCCGCGTCCATTGCCTGGGTGAGAACCTGAAAGCTGATAACGTCGTTGTACTTGTCCACGATGAGGCCGGGCGTGATATCTGCCTCGCTGAAGAGCACGCGGAAGGCATCCGAGTCGCGCACCACGCGCTGGCGATACGCAATGGCCTGGCGGATGCGGTAGCGCAGCAGCTCGGGATACTTGTCCGCCTCCACCGGATTAGACGCGACCATGCGCAAGGCGATTTGCGAAGCGGAGCTGTAAAGCGCCGCGCCCCAGGGTTTGCCGCGCTGGTCTTCCACCCGCACCAGTGCGCCCGGCGAAGCGTGTTCGATCCGCTCAATGTCTGACTTGAAGATCCAGGGATGGCCGCTGCGCAGCCGCGCCACGGCGTGCGAGTTGACGATGACGCGCGCAACGTCTTGTGCAACGCCACTGGCAGCGGCCCGTGCCGATGTTTTTTTCTTCTGCGCTTTCATGGCTTCCGGCGCGGGTTACGTCTTGGGAAGCTGATGCCGCAGGTCGTCAACTACCTCGGGCGGCAACTGCTCCTTGTATTTGTCTTCCAGGTTGGCCTCGTCCACAAAGAGATTCCGGGCGTCGCGCATCTCTTCGGCAAAAATCTTCTGGCAAATTGCGTTCTTCTCCACCCGCCGCGCGATGGCCTCGCCGGTCACTGCGTCATAGGCCTTCATGGTGGCGTTGCCCTTGTGGTTGATGAAGACCACGAAGGCGCCGTTCGGCCCCATTGAAGGAACGAACATCCATTCGCGTTCGGCCTGGTGGGAGATTCCGGTGGCGCTGGCCGCGGCGGAGATGACGTTGTTCTCCGGCAGGTAGTACAGCATGCGTCCGCAGGAGTCGCAGTGCACTACTTCCTGCGCGGCCCTTATGTTGGAGAGCACCTGCGGGCGCACCATCACCTGGCAGGCGGTGCAGCGATGCTGGCGCACCTCGGCCACGGCATAGCCCCGCGATTTCAGAATACGGTCGTAGGTTGCCAGCAGCGTATCATCCACGTCCTTGCGGAGTTGCTGGCTGCGGGCACGGGCTTCGGCGGCGGCGGCGCGTTCGGCCTCGCCCTCCTTGGCGGCCTCGGCCTTCTGGCGATCCACCTCGAGGGTCTCCGCCTGGAGCGCGGCCTCGGCGGCGGCCAGTTGCGAGTGCAGCAAATCGGCATTCATCATGACCTCGAGGATCTTCTCCTCGTAGGCTGCGATCTCGCCCTCGGCGTGCGCGATTTCCGAGAGCAGCGCCTTGTACTGCTCGTTGTTTTTAATGCTCGAAGACTGGCCGCGGAACTTGGAAATCTTCTCGTTCAGCGACTGGATCTCCTTTTCATGCTGGCGTTTGGCGGTGTCTCCTGCCTTGATGGCGACGCGTGCGTCGTCCACGCGCTTGCGGGACGCGGCCAGCTTGGCATCGATGCGGGCGATGGTTTTAGGAATGGCCTCAAGCTGTGCGTTGAGACGCGCAACTTCCAGGTCCACCCTCTGCAATTCGACGAGCTTTTCGAGATCAGTTGGCATGAAATTCCGGTTGGCCCATGAGGTGCAAATTTTAACACGTCAGGCGGGCCAAGGCGCTTTGCCTTGCCGCCTAAGGAGAATGACCGATGGAAGCAAGTCCCGCCCGCCGTTACCTTCAAGCCATGCTCATGGAGTTTATGCGTGTGCTGCTGGGACTGGCCATTGCGCTCTGCCACGTACCGCTGGCCGACTTTCTGCGCAAGCAGGATTGTGAACTGGCGGACGCATTGCGCGCACGCGGCATCGCATTTCCAGGCGGACTGCCGGAAAAGGCCGCACATACTTTATTTTTTGTCTTCGGCATTGCGGTCGCCTTGTTCACTCTCGCCCGCATCTGGCTCAGGCTTCGCTGAAAACCTCCCCGCCACTTTTCTAAACTGCAATTCCGTTCAGCGCACCTTCCATTTGGAGGAAAGCAGGGAGAGCTTCTGCTCCACCGAGGGCTGCGGTTTTGACGCCTGCGGCCTGGGCGGCTGCGGTCTGCGGGGCGCAGCCTGCGGAGCTGCTTCGAGGGCCTTCATGGAAAGAGCAATGCGTTTGGTCTTCACGTCCACGCTCAGGACTTTCACCTTCACGATCTGGCCGGCCTTCAGTACCTCGTTCGGGTCCTTGATGTAGCGGTTGGAAATCTCGCTGATGTGAATCAGTCCGTCCTGGTGCACACCGATATCGACGAATGCGCCGAAGCCGGTGACGTTGGTGACCACGCCTTCCAGAATCATTCCCGCCTGCGCATCGGCGATCTCGCGAACGCCTTCGGCGAAGCTGGGCGCGAGGAACTGCTGGCGTGGATCGCGGCCCGGCTTCTTCAACTCTTCCAATATATCGTCAAGTGTGAATGTTCCAGCGGAGAGCTGCGTCCGGTCGACTTTGGCCAGCAGCTCGGGGCGCGCAATCAACTCGTGCACCGGGGTCTGCAGCGACAGCGCAATCTGCTCGACCACGGGATACGACTCGGGATGCACGCTGGTGCGGTCCAGCGGATTATCGCCGTCGCGGATGCGCAGGAATCCGGCGGCCTGCTCGAAAGTTTTTGGGCCCACTCCGGGAACGCTGAGCAGCTGCGCGCGCGAGCGGAAGCGTCCGTTTTCGTCGCGATACTTCACGATGTTGACCGCCGTGCGCTCGGTGACACCGGCGACGTAGCGCAGCAGCGTCCATGAAGATGTATTGAGATCGACCCCGACGCGGTTGACGCAGCTTTCGGTAACCGCTTCAAGCGACTGCTGCAGGTTCCGCTGATCCACATCGTGCTGGTACTGGCCGACGCCGATCGATTTGGGATCGACCTTCACCAGCTCGGAGAGCGGGTCCTGCAGGCGGCGCGCGATGCTGATGGCGCCGCGCACGGTGAGATCTAGTTCGGGGAACTCCTGGCGGGCCACGTCGGAAGCGGAGTACACGCTGGCGCCGCTCTCGCTGACGGTGACGGCGAAGACGTTGCTGAGCTTGCGCTCGCGCAGAAAGTCGCGCACCAACTGATCGGTCTCGCGTCCGGCGGTCCCATTGCCGATGGCGATGGCGCGCACATTGTGGTGGGCCATCAGATTCTCCAGAACCTTGCCGGCCTGCTCCAATCCGTTCTTCGACGTGAAGGGATACATGACGTCGTGGTCGAGAAACTTTCCGGTCTCATCTACCACCGCGAGCTTGCATCCGGTGCGCAGGCCGGGGTCGATGCCCAGCACCGAGATGGGGCCGGCGGGAGGCGAGAGCAGCAGATTGTGCAGGTTCTCGCGGAAGACCGCGATGGCTGCGGCATCCGATCGATTCTTCAACTCAAGCCGGATCTCACCCTGGATGGAGGAGTTCAGCAGACGCTGCCAGGCGTCTTCAATGGCCAGCACGAGCTGCGGTGTCCAGTCGCCGGAGGCGCGCAGAATGCGGGTTTGCAGCAGGCTGACGGCGCGTTGGGCGTCGAGCTCGATAAGGAAGAACAAAACGTTTTCGGCTTCGCCGCGGCGGATGGCGAGCATGCGATGCGAGGGAATGGTTTTCACCGGCTCGCGGTAGTCGTAATACATCTTGAACTTTTCCTGCCCATCGATGGCGTCGAGGGCCTTGCGGCTGGTGACGGTGCCTTCGTCGAACATGACCTGGCGCAGTTCCTTGCGCAGAGCCGCCTCTTCGCTGATGGTTTCGGCCACGATGTGGCGTGCGCCTTGCAGCGCTTCGTCGATGGAGGCGACTGCTTTCTCCTCGCTGACGAATGTGGCTGCGAATGCGGCCAGCGGCAGCGCGGCCGGCTGCTGAGCCCATAAATACTGGGCCAGCGGCTCCAATCCTTTCTCGCGCGCAATGGTGGCCTTGGTGCGCCGCTTGGGCTTATAGGGCAGGTAAAGATCCTCAAGCTCGCTTTTATCTAGACCAGTTTCGATGCGGGCTTTCAGCTCATCGCTGAGTTTGCCCTGCTCTTCGATCGAGCGCAGGATGGTTTCGCGGCGGGCGGCGAGCTCGCGGAAGTAGGCGAGCTGCTCTTCGATCTCGCGGACCTTAACCTCGTCGAGATTGCCGGTGGCTTCCTTGCGGTAACGGGCGATGAAGGGCACCGTGCCTCCGCCATCGAGCAGTTCGATGACCGCGGTGAGCAAGTGCAGTGGAATGGCGAGGGACTGCGAGAGGTGCAGCAGAATTTCCGGGGAGAGAGATTTCGATTCAGACATGGCTTCGATCCATTCTAATTGCGCGGTGGCTTGAGGAAAAAACGTATGGTTCTGTTCTGCATCGGGTCTGGTGCAGAACGGCACCAAGGATTGGTGAATGGTTTGGAAGGGCGGGTTTACTGGGTGGGTAATGGTTGCGCAGAGTGCGCAACCGTTGGACGAGTAGATACACGTCAGACGTAAGCCGTTACTGGGTGATCAATGGTTTTGCAATGCGTGTCTTCCACGAGCTGTGGTGCGTGAGCCAGACCGGGAAATTCACAGAAATATTGGCGCGGGGGTGAGGGGATTTGAGTGCGTGTCCGCCTGTGGGGACACTTCTGCAGATGCTCGCTTAAGTATTGGGGGGATTCCGCCGATTTGGTAAGCAAGGAGATTGGCATCGCATGTTACCACCGCCGAGTAGTCCCGTCTGGAAGAAGCTGGTGAATGGAGAGAAGCAGATTCAGAGCACGAACTTCGTGATCAACATGCTGCTCACCAATAGCCGGATCCGTTACAAGCTGGAGCCCGCAAAGCTCGACGAGCTTGTGAAGCACGCCCACGAAGTTTTCTCCAAGCATGAGAAAACGATTGCATCCGAATTGGCGCAACTCGGTTCCTAGAGGACATTGGAATGTTGAAATCGATAGCAGAAGTAAACCAGATGATCGCAGAGGGCAAGCCGCTGCTGCTGGCGGGAAGCGAGGAAGTGCTGAGCCAACTGTCTAAGGGGAATTGGATCGGCGGCACGATCCCGTATTTCATGGATGAAGGCGGCGCCGTCTGCTGCGAGTCCAGGGTCTTTGCCACCGAGCTGCCCGCCTGCGCCAGCTTTGCCGGGCTGCGCGAGTATCCGCTGGAGGCGCTGCCCAACATTTGCACCGACGCACCGGAGAACGGCGTCTCCTATCTGATCCTGCCAGCCGGCAGCGCGGTGCATGCAGCCTACGCGGCGGATGCTCCCGGATATGACGAGTTTTTTTCCAGGCCGGTGGTGGGCTGGGTCTCCGGCGTGCACCTTTCGAAGCTGGGAGCGCAGACTCCGAAGGTCTTCAACGGGGCAACGGGCCGCGCCTCGGGAGATGTGGGAATTGCCATGCATGCCGGACTGCCGGAGAACAAGCTGGCCGTGCTCGACATCGTGAATGTCTTCAAGCCGGGCAAGGGCGACACCATCACCTTTCCGAGTGCCGGATTTAGCGTGGGAGACTGTGAGATCAACGGCCAGGCGCGCAATTTTGCCGAGTACGTCAGCAGCACGCGGCAGGATACGAAGCTTCCGCTCACGGCCAACTACAATGGCAGCATCGTCAATGCCAGCATCCAGAGCGTGGACGAAGGCAGCGGCGTGGTCAAGCTCTATGCTCCGGTGTTTCCGGGCGTGGAGTACAAGTTCGGAGCGCCGGTGGACGACTACCTGGCCGAGCTGGCGCAGGCCATGGAGACGCACAGCGAGAGCGCAGCGTTTTCCTGCAACTGCATTTTGAACTATTTGTATGCGGGGCTGGAGGGCAAACGCACCGGCAGCATCACGGGCCCGATCACCTTCGGAGAGATTGCCCACCAGCTGCTGAACCAGACGATCGTGCAGCTTTACATCCGGGACTTGGATTAAGCGGCTATTCCACATTCGCCAACAAAAGGCTTCGCAGCCGGGTACGCGGCAAGGGATGCCGCTCCGGCCGCGGGCTCCCGGCGAATGTGGGATACCCGGCTAACTACCCCACTCAAGCCAAAGGATGGCTTGAATGGGCCATCCTTGGCGCGGCAACCCGGTTGTGCTGCTCGGCTTCCAAAGGCGGGTGGCGGCGCAGGCGGGGAATTATTTAGAGCGGCGGAGGCATGATCCGGAGGCGGAAGCGCGCTTCCTGCGTGGGCATCCCAAGCCGCTCGCGCAAGGAACGTTCCGCTCCATGGGGCTGGGACTGATCACCGGGGCGGCCGACGACGACCCCTCGGCGATCGGCACCTACGCCAGCGCGGGAGCAAGCCTGGGACCGTCGTTTCTGTGGATGGCGCCGGTTACGTTTCCCATGATGTTCGCCGTGGTGTACCTGTGCTCCAAGCTGGGACAGGCGGCGGGACGGGGACTGTTCGATGTCATCCGCCAAAACTACTCGCGTCCGATTCTCTACTTCTTTCTGATCACTGCGGTGGTGGGCAACATCATCGAAGCAGGCGCCGATATCGGAGGCATGGCGGCGGCGCTGAACCTGCTGGTGCCGGTTCCGATCGGCGGGCTGGTCGCGGCGATTACGCTGACCATCCTCGGCCTGCAGATCTGGGGATCGTACCGGCTGATTCGCGATGTCTTCCGCTGGCTGGCCTTGGCGCTGCTGGCCTATATCGGTTCGGCGTTTCTTGCCAAGCCGGAGCTGCTGCCGACGCTGCGCGGTACGCTGATCCCGACGATTGAGTTCAATAAGGAATTCCTGGCGATGATGGTGGCCGTCATCGGCACCACACTGTCGGCGTATCTCTACTCGTGGCAATCGAACCAGGACGTGGAAGAAAATATTTCGATGGGGCGGCGGCGGCTCACCGACCGCATGGGGACGACGAAGGAAGAACTGCATCACTCCGTGCGCGACGTGGGCTTGGGAATGCTGTTCTCCAACATTGTGATGTACTTCATCATTCTCTCGACGGCCTCCACGCTGTTCAAGGCAGGGCAGCACGACATCAACACGGCGGCCGGGGCGGCGCAGGCGCTGCGTCCGCTGGCGGGCAATGCGGCTGAACTGTTCTTTGCCATCGGGGTGATCGGCGTGGGCTTCCTCGCGGTGCCGGTGATGACGATCGGCGCGGCCTACGACCTGTGCCAGACCTTTGGATGGCGTCAGGGGATGCATGTGGAGATTGCGGATGCGAAAAAGTTCTATGCGTCCATTATTGTCTTTACGCTGGCCGCGATGGGGCTGAACTTTTTCGGCATCAATCCGATGAAGGCGCTGGTGTTTGCCGGGATGGTGCAGGGATTTTCCACGCCATTCCTCATGCTGGTGCTGATGGGGATCACCAACAATCCCAAGATCGTGGGGCGCTGGACGAATACCTGGCAGATGAACCTGCTGGGCTGGCTGACCACGCTGGCGATGTTTGCGGCGGCGCTGGGGCTGGTTTGGACGTGGGTGAGGTAGGTTTCATGGTTCAAAGTTGAGAGGCAAGATCAACTTCGTCTCCGAACTGCGGTGCGGTCTGCGGGCGCCTGCTCCCAGCTAGCCGCGAGATACGTGTACGGCGCGCATGCAGACCGGCCGCGACTCTTGTACTGTTAAGGAGCGGGCGATCCCGCTGTGAAGGAAGTAGCCGCTGCATGAAGTATCACTCGGAAGTGTTGATCCTGGGCGCGGGCGCCGCGGGACTGATGTGCGCTATTGAGGCAGGGAAGCGCCGTCGCTCGGTGACCGTGCTGGAGAGTTCGAACCGCGCAGGGCAGAAGATTTTGATCTCCGGCGGGGGACGGTGCAACTTTACCAACCGCGAAACCGCGGCGGGGAATTTCATCTCGCAGAATCCGCACTTTGCCAAGTCGGCGCTGGCCCGCTACACGCCGCAGCAGTTTATCGCCATGGTGGAGCGGCACAACATCGCCTGGCATGAGAAGAAGCTGGGGCAGCTGTTCTGCGACCGCAGCGCACAGGACATCATGACCATGCTGGAAGAAGAGTGCGTGCGCACAGGCGTGCGGGTGAAGCTGGGAACCGTGGTGCGCGAGGTGAGGCAGGATGGGCGCTTCACCGCGGTCACGGGCGAGCACGAGTTCGCGGCGGACGCGCTGGTGGTGGCCACCGGCGGGTTGTCGATTCCGAAGATGGGCGCCACGCCTTTTGGCTACGAGTTGGCGCGGCAGTTCGGATTGAATGTAGTGGAGCCCCGGCCCGCGCTGGTTGCATTCACGCTGAATGCAACCGACGCCAAGCGCTTCTGCGATCTCTCGGGAATTTCAACCGAAGTGGTGGCCAGCGTGGGAGAGACAAAGAACCCGCGACAGAGCTTCCAGGAGAAGATGCTGATCACCCACCACGGCTTCAGCGGGCCGGCGATTCTGCAGATCAGTTCCTACTGGATTCCCGGCGAGGCGGTCACCCTCGACCTGGCGCCGGGGAAAAAAGTTTTTGAGCCGCTGATGGCGGCGGGGGCGCGGCGCGATGCGGCAGCCGCCGGGGCCGCGCTGCGCGAAGTCTTGCCCATCCGCCTGGCGGAGCGCTGGCTGGAACTCAATCCCATCACCAAGTGGACCAACGCCGCGGTGGAGGAAGCCGAGCAGGCGCTACATCGCTTCCGCTTTGTTCCGTCAGGGACAGAGGGCTTCGGCAAGGCCGAGGTGACCGCGGGCGGGGTGGACACCGAGGAGCTTTCCTCTCGCACGATGGAGTCGAAAAAAATTCCGGGCCTCTATTTCGTGGGCGAAGTGGTGGATGTGACCGGGCATCTGGGAGGCTTCAACTTCCAGTGGGCGTGGGCCTCCGGCTTCAGTGCAGGCCAGGCGGTGTGACGCCGGGTGCTGCAAAACAACAAGCTCAACAACCCCATTCAAGCCAAAGGGAGGCTTGAATGGGGCCACCCGTCGTCGCACCCGTCCTACGAATGGACTGGGTGTGCTTGGCCTTCGATCCGCTCTGCCACGCTCAGGAACGCCACCTGCGTATGTTCCAACTGGATGCCAAGGCTGTTGTTGAGGCGCTTCAGGTCGAACATGAAGTAGCTCAGGTTGAGCGAGCGCAAGTGCTCGTGGAGCACATCGTAAATAGCCTGTTCCAGAAAGCGTACATGCGCAGCCAGCAGCGGTATGGTATAGCCCTGCCGGTATTGCTTGAAGCCGCGCATCTTGGCGCTGTGAACGATCTCCGGCGGCTCCTGACCGCGCTCGGAAAACTCCAGTATCATCGCCAGATCCTCCAGCATGCGGGGCACGGCCTCGATGCGCTGCTCGTCGGTAAGCGGCAGGGCAGACAGAGCAGGGTCGGATTTCATCGCGGCCAGCGCCCTCTGGGTAATCTCAAAGGTGCTCTCGCGCAGCACCTGAGAGATGCGCTTGGTGGCAGCCTCCGGCTCCAGGCCGGGGCAGCGCAGCTTCGCCTCTATCACATCGATCAGAGTCGGAGTGGGAGTGGGTTTGATGAGGTAGTCATCCACCTGGGCGCGGATGGCCTCCAGCGCCGAGTCAAAGCCCGGATAGCCCGTCATGATCAGCGTGACGCAGCTCGGCTGGGTGCGGCGCATGGCGCTGACCACGGTGAAGCCATCGCCGGGATAGCCGATGTTCAAATCCGAAATCAGCACGTCGAACTGGGCGGACGCTATCAGGCCCAGGGCTTCGTTCACCGTCCCCACGTCGGTTACGCTGTATCCGTGCTCGCGCAAAATCGCTGGAGTTGTCAGCCGGATGAGCCGGTCGTCATCGACAAACAATACTTTCACGCCTGGCTCTTCCCTGACGGTTTGCTCCTCGCCAAAAGTCAGTTCTTCCATGACGCACCTTCCTTGGTGGTTGGGATTGTGCGAAGAAAACTACTCTGGTGCAAGTGGAATCAGGAGTGTTAAGCAACAAAACAGGCGCCCGGAATGGACGCATGTTGTTTCTCGATGATGCGATCTAGATACCGAGCTTTTTGACTTCCTCGTTGTAGTACTTGTGGTAGAGGATGTTCCATTCGGGAGTGCCTTCGGGGATGATGCGGCGCTGGCTCTCGATTTTGAGGCGCGCGGCCTTGTCGAGCCTTTCCTCGCCGGCCAGCAGATCTTCCAGGATGCGGCGCACCTCCTGGCGGATATCGTCGTAGCCTTCGAGGAAGTCCAGGTTTTTCAGCCCGGCCAGCATCTCGGTGGTCGAAGAGGCCAGTTTGTTGAGTTTTTCGCGGGAGAGTCTCATAGCACCGCCTTGTATTTCTTTACCAGTTCGTTCTTCACCCGCTTGAACATTTCCTGGTAGTTGGCCGCGCTTTTGCGCATCTCGTCGGAGTAGGCTTCCAGAATGACGCGCACCTCGTCATTGATGCGGTCTTCGAGGCTGAGCTCTTCGACCATGGAGGCCTGCACGCTCTCGGTGACCTTCTCGGGCTGTTGGGTTTGGATGAAGTGATTGGCTTGCAACCGCTTGACGACTTGCCGGGCGAGGTAGCCCACGTATTCTTTGGAGAAGATCATACGATAGATATAGGTGTGTGGAATCGAACGCTGGGAACACGCAATTTTAACACAGCAAACAGCAAGGGCGTTACTTTGACGGATGCGCGTTGGCGAGGCGTCCCGCATTCGCCAACAGGGAGCAAAAGAAGGGGCAGAGGCAAAATCAACTGCAGAGGCAAAGTCAACTACCCCGCCCTAGCCAAAGGAAAGCTAGAACGGGGCACCATGGGGAGTTATGAGATCGGGGACAGGCTGTAGGCGGTGCCGTTGCTGCTGCCGGGGCCGTTCAGCTGATACACGCCGCCGTTGGAGTTGGTGTAGAAGCAGCGTCCATAGTTGGTGCCGCAGCTGGAACCGGTGATGCTGGCTCCGGTGGGCGCGGTCTGGACCTCGTAGCTGCTGCTGCCGCTGACGGACGCAGGGATGCAGTCCATGTAAAAGCTGTATCCGCTCTTGATTCCGCTGGCCAACTGCATGTCGATCAGATCGGCGGCGGTCGAGTTCACCGGGCCTCCGGCGAGCGGCGGTCCGAGATAGCTCAACTGGCAGGCGTAGGTACCCAGGTCCGGATAGACCTGCAAATAGCCGATCTGGGCGGCGTCGATGGCGCGCAGCGACCCCACGGCCGAGGCCTCATTGGCGGCCACGCGCGCTTTGAGAAGATTGGGGATAGCGATGGCGGCAACAATGATGATGACGCCCACCACGATGAGCAGTTCCAGGATCGAGAAGCCGGCTTGTTTTCTCATACCTTTCCTTTGCCCCGCAAAGAATCCCGTTGCGAATCTGGCTACGACTAAGGTTGCAACCGGGCAGGGTGCGAGTCAATTAACGGATGATCGATGGAGGTACGGCCGTACATGTACCGCCGGGTTACCATGCGCCGGGAAAGTGACCACCAGGGGCAGAGCTCCGGCAGGGGCCGGCCTTGCGGGCGCCGTGGGCTCTCGGCGTATGATGTTTTGGGGCGCTATTGCGGCGCGGCGATCCATTTGTTAGAAAGGCAGAGAGATGTTCGAAGACCTTTCCAGCATTCACGACGATGTGCAGGCCTTTAGCCAGGGGCTGGGGCTGCGGCGCTTCCACGGCTACATTCCCGACGAGATGCCCAGCGTAATGTGGGATGCCGACGATGTGTTCGAAAGCTGGAAGGATTTTCTGGAGCTGGCGCGCGCCAGCGGAGCGCCGTTCATCACCATGAACACCATGCAGCTGGAGTCCGACGATGTGGACCTTCTGCTGTCGGAGCTTCACCGCTCCAGCCTGAGCCGCGAGGACGATCTGGATACGGCGCGGCAGATGCGCTCGCAGGTGGGGCGGACCGGCTTCATCCAGCTGGGCTTTCCCTACCAGGGTGTCATGTTTCTCTGCGAGCTCTCCACCGAGTGGTATGAAAACTACCGGGCGCTGCAGGAGATGGCCGACGATTTGGGCGGCATCATGATCGACGGCTCGGCCGACGGCTCCGAAGAGGACGAGCGCTGAGCGTGCGCTGGCGGGCGCGCACGGCCACCGGCGGCGATCCGCTCTCCCAGGATCGGGTAAGCTCCGCGCGGCTGGATCAAACCCAGCTACGTCAGCAATTGGCCTCGGCCCTTGACCTGCCTGAAATTGTCGCCGACCTGCTGGTAGCGCGCGGCATCGCCTCGGTGGAAGAAGCCCACCGCTTTCTTCATCCCTCGTTCGATCAACTGCACTCACCCATGGAAATGCTGGGGATGCGCCCTGCCGTGGAACGGCTGGAGCGCGCCATCGCGCAGCGCGAGCCGATCCTGATCTACGGCGACTACGACGTGGACGGCACCATGGCGACGGTGATTCTGAAGACAGTGATCGAGCTGCTCGGCGGGCGCTGCGAATTCCACGTGCCGCACCGTCTGCTGGAGGGCTACGGCATGCGCGACGAGGTGATCGAACGCGCCGCCGCCAACGGCATCCGGCTCATCATCAGCGTGGACACCGGCATCCGCGCCTTTGCCGCCGCCGAAACCGCCGAGCGCTCGGGCGTGGACCTGATCGTCACCGATCATCATTTGGTTGCCAATAACGCGGAGCAGAGCGGAGCCGTTCCGCGCGCGCTGGCCGTGCTCAATCCCAGCCAGCCCGGCTGCCCGTATCCCTGCAAACTTCTGTGTGGCGCGGGAGTGGCCTTCAAGCTGGCGCAGGCAATGCTGGAGCGCTCCGGACGGGCGCGGCTGGTGCCGTCGTTCTTGAAAATCGTCGCGATTGCGACCATCGCCGACTCGGTGCCGCTGCTGGGCGAGAATCGGGCGATGGTGGCGCTGGGACTGCAAGGCCTGAGTCGCGTAACAAATCCCGGCCTGGAGGCGCTGCTGGAAGCCTGCGAACTGGGCACTTCGGCCTCGCAGGCGCGCCGGGCGCCCAGTGCCATCGAGGTTGCCTTCCGCATCGCGCCGCGCATTAATGCTGCCGGACGCATGGACGTGGCTAAAGATGTGGTGGAGCTGTTCACTGTAAAAGACGGCGCGCGGGCGCGGGAGCTGGCCGCCCGGCTGAACCAGCTCAACCTGGCCCGTCAGCAGGAGGAGCAACGCATCTCGGAGGCCGTGCTGCGCCAGGTGGAGCAGAGTGCGGAGCTGCGCGATGCCCACTGCCTGGTGGTGGAAGGTGAGGGATGGCATCGCGGCGTCATCGGCATCTGCGCCTCGCGGGTGGTGGAGCGCTTCGGGCGGCCGGCGGTGGTGATTGCACGCGACGGCGACGAGGCGCACGGCTCCGGGCGCTCGATTCCCGGCTTCCATCTGCTGGATGCGCTGGAGACCGTGCCGGAGCTCTTTCTGCGCTTCGGCGGACACGCCCACGCTGTGGGCTTTGCCATGCACGCCCAGCATGTGGGCGAGCTGCGGCGGCGCATCAATGACTATGCCCGCGCCCAGTTGGCTGACGAACCCATGCAGCCGGTGCTGGAGTACGACGCCGAACTGGCAATGGACGAGATCACGCCGCGTTTCTGGGAGCAGTTGCGCAGCCTGCAGCCCTTCGGAATGGGCAATCCCGAGCCGGTCTTTCTGGCCCGCGCGGTGACCTTGATGGGCGAGCCCAGGGTGCTGCGCGAAAAGCATCTCAAGCTGAAAGTGTGGCGCTATGCGAGTTCGGGCGCGGGAGCCATGGCCCGTGGGATGGACGCTCTTGGCTGGCGGATGGCGCACCGCTTGGAAGCCGAGCCGCTGGCGGGCGGGACGGCGCTGGACGTGCTCTTCCGCATCGAGCAGAATACCCACAAGGACTTTGGCGGCGGACTGCAGTTGGTGCTTTCCGACTTCCGGCGGGCGCAGGCGGAAAGCGCGGCTTCGGGCGCGGGATAGGCAGCGCAGAACGCCGCTCCAAATAGTTCAGACGGATAGGTGGCTATAGTGCCTGTTTTCGCCAACAAAGTGCCAATTGGCGTTCCAGTGATAAGCTGCTTTCCATGGGCGGGTTCGTGCTGGACGTTTGGATCGAGTGGCTGATTCGGGTGCTCGTACGCTGTTACCGCGAAGTGCAGGCTCTCGGTTGGGAACGACGCGAGGCTAGAGTGGCTTCCGTTCTACCCGCGAAGGGCCACACCGCTGGCAGTCAGATCGCAGAGATTCACTACTGGTACAAGGTTGCAGACGAGCGCGTTACCGCCTGCAATCGCGAGCCATTCCTCATCGGACGCTTCATGGATGCGTACCTAGCGCAGTTTTCCGGGAACAAGACTGTGTGGGTGCGAGTGTCCCCTGCCGATTCGTCTCGCTCTGTGCTCTTCGATGGCGATAACGCGATTCGACATTGGACGTGGGAGCGACGGTCGCGGTGACCGCGACCTCCACGAACCACCGCCAACGCCTCCGAAATGAAGGCTCTTAACGATACCGAGCCGGAAAATCGCCAAGTCACTTGCAATCCCGACGGCGGATGTGTTGCCCCGTCGTTCGGATACGTGGGCGGCTGAGAACTTGGAACGCGCTTCGCGCGGCTTCATTAGAACCCATACTAGCTTGCCAGAAGAGGCAAGCTAGTATGGGGCACCGCAACAGGTGCCCTCCGACTTCTGGCGGATGCGGTGAATTGATCATTGCGGAATGGTGCGGGAGTTGGGTGGCTCGCGTACACTGGGTGGGTAATGCCTCTTTCCATCCCTCGTCTGCGAATCTGGTTCGCCGTGATGGCGCTGGCCGCGGTAGCCGTGGTCGGTGGCTTCTATTTCAGCGCGCGTATGGCCATGCGCGATGCGCTGCGGAACCTGCCCGGCAAGGTCGGCATCGACATTCAGCAGACCAGCGAAGGCTTCACCATGTCGAAGAGCGAGGGCGGCCGCACGCTTTTCACCATCCATGCCTCCAAGGCCACGCAGTTCAAAGAGGGCGGCCACGCCACGCTGCACAATGTGTACATCCTGGTTTACGGACGCCAGTCCGACCGCTTCGACCGAATCTCGGGCGACGATTTCGACTATGACCAGCAGGCCGGAATGGTGGTCTCCAAGGGGCTGGTCCACATCGATCTGCAGGGCGGCCTGGCAGACAAAGCCGGGACGCCGTCGCCGGGGACGAACAATCCCATCCATGTGGCGGCCCAAGGGATGACCTTCAACCAGAAGACCGGGCTGGCCCAGAGCGATGGCCGGGTGGATTTCCAGCTGTCGCAGGCGTCCGGCACGTCGCAGGGGGCCGTCTACGATTCCAAAAACAACCAGCTTACCTTGCGCTCGGCGGTCGATATTACGACCGCAGGCAAGCAGGCTACCCACATTCTGGCCCACTCCGGCGTCATCACCAAGGAGCCGCGCCTGGTCACCATGGCGGGCGTGCAGATGACCACCCAGAGCCGCACCATGCAAGCCGACGAAGCCGTGGTGCATATGGCCCAGGACGATGCCGTGCAGCGGTTGAACGCCACCGGCAATGTGCGGCTAAGCGATGCCGATGGAATCCAGCTGCGCGCGCCCAAGGGCGAGTTGGAGATGGGTGCAGGGAACACGGTCGAGTCGGCGTTGTTCAGCGGAGGCGTGGACTTCGAGTCGGCCAAACAGTTGGCGTCCGGCCACTCCGGCGAGATGCGGATGCAGTTCGTGGCCGAAGGCTCGAAACCCAAGGCGGGCGGCCGGAAGTCGCGCCTGCAGACCATCTACGCCAGCCAGGGGACGGTTCTGCGGCAGGCTCCGCGGCCCGGCAGCAAGAATCCGCAGTCGATGACCATGACCTCCGACGCCATGACCTTTGCCATGAACGAGCAGCAGGAGCTGTCCTCGGCGGAGACCATGGGACCCGGCGAGCTGACCAGCCGCTCGGCCGACCCGAAGCAGCCGGGGGATACCGTCATCGATGCCCAGCACTTCACCGCCGACTTTGGCGAAGAGAACCATTTACAGACGCTGCACGGCATGGGCGCGGTCAAGGTTGACAGCCATACGCCGGGCGAGCCCGACAAGGTGAGCACCAGCGACACGCTGGTCGCCGACTTCAGCCCCACGGGCGAGATCACGCGCGCCGTGCAGGAGGGCAGTTTCCGCTATAAGGAGGCGCAAAGTTCCAAGGACGAGCCGGGCGGGCGGCGAGCCTGGGCGGCGCGCGCCACCTACACGCCGATCGATGGATCGCTGACCCTGACGGGCGATCCGCGCGTGGTCGATGGCGGCACCACTGTTGTGGCCGACAACATTCGCCTGCTGCGCGGGGAAGGCGGCAAGACCTCCGGCGAGATGTTTGCCAACGGCAACGTCAAGACCACCTACAGCGAGCTGACGCCGCAGCCCGACGGGGCGCTGCTGGCCAACTCCGATCCGGTGCATGTCACCGCCAAGGCGATGAACGCCGCCCAAGCCTCCGGGCTGGCGCACTACACCGGCGGGGCGCGGCTGTGGCAGGGCTCCAACATCGTGGAGGCGCCGTCGATCGATTTCGACCAGAAGACGCGCACTCTTCTGGCGCAGGGCGACCTCAAGCGTCCGGTCAGCAGCTTCTTTACCCAGGTGGACGCCAAAGGGAAGTCCTCAACCATGCTGGTGACGGCGCCCCGGCTGAACTATTCCGACAACGTCCGCTTGGCGCACTACTCCGGAGGGGTGACGGCGAAGAGCGAAGACGGCGTGATGACGGCAGGGAAGGCGGATGTCTTTTTGAGTCCGGCCGGCGGTGTCGGCAGCGGCGCCAAGCAGGGCATCGCCGCTCCCAGCCAACTTGACCACATTGTTGCCATTACGCACGTGCTGGTGCAGCAGCAGGATCGCCGCGTCGAGGGCGAAAAGCTGGTCTACCAGGCCTCCAGCGGAACCTATGTGATGACCGGAGGCTCGCCCATGCTGAGCGACCCGGTCAACGGTACCGTGCGGGGCGATTCGTTGACCTTCTACAACCGCGATGATAGGGTGGTCGTCGAGGGCAGTGACTCCACCCGGTCCGTCACTCACACCCACATTTCCCGCTAATGCAGACGCTATCCACCGAAGAGATCGCCAAATCGTATCGCGGCCGCCGCGTGGTCAACGGAGTTTCGCTTACGGTGCACCAGGGCGAGGTGGTGGGTCTGCTGGGGCCGAACGGCGCCGGGAAAACCACCAGCTTCTACATGATTGTCGGCCTCATCCCGCCCGACAGCGGACGCGTCATGATCGGAAACACCGAGATCACCGACGTTCCCATGTACCTGCGCGCCCGCCAGCATGGCATCAGCTACCTTCCGCAGGAGGCGTCGGTTTTCCGCAAGCTCAGTGTGGAGGAGAACATCCTGGCGGTGCTGGAGACGCAGAGCTCCAACTGGGAGGAGCGCCAAGCCAAGATGGAGGGCCTGCTCGACCAGCTCGGCTTGGTCCACATCCGCAAGAACAAGGGCTACGCGCTGAGCGGAGGCGAACGCCGCCGGGTCGAGATCGCGCGCGCCCTGTGCATCAATCCCAGCTTCATCCTGCTCGACGAGCCCTTCAGCGGCATCGATCCCATCGCCGTGCTCGACCTGCAGAAGATCATCTTCAGCCTGAAGGACAGCGGCATCGGCGTGCTCATCACCGACCACAACGTGCGCGAAACGCTCTCGGTGGTAGACCGCGCCTACATCATCAACGAAGGCCGCATCTTCCGCACCGGAACCCCCGAGCAGCTGGGCAACGACCCCGAAGTCAAGCGCGTATACCTGGGCGAGAGCTTTACGCTGGTATAACCACAGGGGCCCGAGAGCGTTATTCCGGGACTGCGCGACAGGGCTACGTTACTTTTGTTGCATTTTGATTGCCGAACTCCGCATAGAAGCGAAATTCTAGGTTAGAATCAGCCTGTGGGATTCCTCCCCTTCGCCGTTGGTGCATGGTATCGCTGTCGACAAAGCTGAATTTGAAGGTTACGCAACGCCAGATCCTGACCCCAGGACTGGTGCAGATGGTCAGCGTGCTGGCGCTCAACAAGCTTGAGCTCCAGGACATGATCACCGAAGAGATGGTGGAAAATCCGGTTCTGGACTTGTATGAAGATCCGGTGCCGACCATCGACCAGATTGCGGCACAGGAGGAGCAGCGCGAGCGCGACAGCTCCGCCGCCACGGTCGAAGAGCCCAAGACCACCCCGGAGGAGCGCGACCCCTTCGAAGAGGTCGATTTCGGCTCCTTCTTCAACGACTATCTCGACCCCGGCTACCGCAGCAACAGCGAGCTGGAGTCGATCGAAAAGCCCTCCTTCGAGAACTTTCTCTCCAAGCCCACCACCCTCACCGACCATCTCATGTGGCAGCTCGGGGCGATGCACGTCAAAGACGACGTGCTGGCGGCGGCCGAGCTGATTATCGGCAACCTGGGCGAAGATGGCTATCTGCTGTGCACTGACGAGGAACTGATGGAGCAGGGCACCGGTTGGCTGGCCGCGCCCGATGCGGCCGCGTCGCCGGAGCTGGAGCCGGCCTCGACGGAGGGCGCGGAGACGCAGCGTCCCCAACTAGTTCCCAAGCCCGAACTGCCCTCCAAGGCGCTGTTCGGCCGCGACGCTCTGCACGAGGCTCTCGACCTGGTAAGGCAGATGGACCCGGTGGGCGTAGGCGCGCGCGATCTGCGCGAGTGCCTGATGGCACAGCTCAAGGACCTGATGCGCGCCCACGAGGAGCACGGCGGCGAGCCCGAGATGCCGGAGCTGCTGGCCGACACCATGGAGCTCGTGGACAAGCATCTCCACCTGCTGCAGATCCGGCAGATGCGCGAGATAGGCCGCGCCATGGGCAAGCCCCTGGAGCGGTTGGAACGCTGCGTGGCCCTCATTCGCACCCTCGACCCCAAGCCCGGGCTGCGCTACAACGTCGGCGAAACCCGGCTGATCGAGCCCGACGTAGCCATCATCAAGCAGGGCGACGAGTACCTGGTGGTGATGAACGACGACGACCTGCCGCAGCTGCGCCTCAACCCGGGCTACCGCAAACTGCTCAGCCGCGAAGGCAATGAGAAGGACGTGCGCACCTACGTCAAGGAGCGCTACAAGAGCGCCATCCAGCTCATCAAGAACATCGAGCAGCGCAAGCAGACCATCCTCAAGGTTTGCTACGCCATCATCGGACGCCAGCGCGAGTTTCTCGACTTCGGCATCGACTTCCTCAAGCCGATGATGATCAAGGAAGTGGCCGAGGAGATCGGCGTGCATCCTTCCACCGTGAGCCGAGCCGTGGCCAGTAAATATGCGGTCACCCCGCAGGGCGTCTTCGAGCTGCGCTATTTCTTCAGCGAGAGCGTCAACGGTCCCGAGGGCGGCGCAACCTCGCTGCTGATCCTGAAGCGCCGGGTCAAAAAGCTGATCGAGGACGAGGACACCTCGCGCCCGCTCACCGATGAGCAGCTGACCCGCATCCTGCAGAGCCAGGGTATCCAGGTCACGCGCCGCACCGTGGCCAAATACCGCGAGGACATGAAGATTCCCTCCACCCATCAGCGCCGGGTGAAGAAGTAACACCAGCCAGCCAAGCGTTAAATTCCTTTCCAGACACTGGCAGAGCCATTCCGCATCTGATATAACCAATCGCCCACGGTAGTTTTTGTGGACCGGCGTGCAGGCGTCGGGTACGGGCCAACAGACGGCCCTCCGGCCGCAGGCGCCCGGCAGACGCCGGGGTACAGCGCCCATTGTTTTTGGCCGATACGTTTTTTGCGGGCGATGGCGCTGGACAATGTGGGCATGGAGCACCAGAATGTGATGTTGGGCCAAGGAGGGGAACATCGAATGATTGTGGATTACACCGGAAGGCAATTCGAAATCACTCCCAAGATTCGCAAGGAAGTGGAAGCGGGACTGGCGAAGCTTGTCAAGATTGTGGGCGACAACTGCAGCAGCAAGGTGATTCTCACCGCCGAAAAGCAGCGGCGCATCGCTGAAATCACGCTGACCCGCCGCACCAAAACGCTGGTGGGCCACGGCGAATCCACCGACGTGCTGGTGGCCATCGACGCCGCCCTGGAGCACATTGAAAAACAGGCGCTCAAGCTCAACACGCGCAAACGCGACGTGAAGCGCGCGGTCAAGCCCGCCTGGAAGCAGGAGGTTCCCGAGCCCGAGCTGGCGGTGGCCGTGGGCACTGCGGCGGTCACATCGGTTCCGGTCGTGGTGCATAAATTCCCAGCCAAGGCGAAGATGACCGAGGCGCACCTGGTCAAGAGCCAGGACTCCGTCGCCGTGCAGCCCATGACGATCGAAGAGGCCATCAAGGAGTGCGAATTCCGCGACCGCGGCGTCTTCGTCTTCCGCGACAAAAAAGGCACGATCCGCGTCCTGCACCGCCGCCCCGACGGCAAGCTGGAGCTGATCGAAGTGCCGTAGAATTTTTCCAGGAAATCAACCAGCGACAAACGCGCCGGGGAGCCATCTCCCCGGCTCCTCGTTTGCCACTTTCTCCCAACCGCGTATGCTGCTAAATTACGCCTATGCCCCGCACCCCACGTAAAGTGAGTCCCAAGGCTGGTTCCCGCAAAACGGCCCAAGCGCCGGCTCCCGACATGGAGCGCAAGGGCCCGCCGTCCAAAGCCCGGCTGGTGGTTATCACCGGGCTGAGCGGCTCGGGCAAGATTACCTCGCTCAAGGTCTTCGAGGACATGGGCTACTACTGCGTGGACAATCTCCCCGCCGAGTTGATTCCCAGCTTCGCCCAGCTCATTGAAGACACCCGCGACAACAAAAGCGCCGCCATCGTGGTGGACATTCGCGAGGGCAGCCGCCTGGAGCAGCTTCCGGCCATCATCGCCGACTTGAAGAAGCGCCTTGATGTCACCCTGATCTACCTCGACACCACCGACAAGGTTCTGGTGCGGCGTTTCAGCGAGACGCGGCGTCCGCATCCTCTGGGTGCGGCCGAGTCGGTCACCAGTTCCATCACCAGCGAGCGCCGCCGTCTGGAGCAGATCCGCAACATCGCCGACCTGGAGATCGACACCTCCAAGTTCAATGTGCACGAGCTGCGCACCCACCTGGTGGAGCTCTTTAAGACCGGAGGCGACCGGCGCCAGCCGCTGCTGGTTTCGGCTCTCAGCTTCGGCTTCAAAAACGGTGTACCGGAGAGCGCCGACCTGGTATTCGACGTGCGCTTTCTGCCCAATCCGCACTTCATCGCGGAGTTCCGCCCCTACACCGGCAAGCATCCCCAGGTGGCCAAATACATCCGCTCGTTTCCCCAAACCCAGGAGTTCATCGCCAAGGTGATGGACATGCTCTTATTCCTGCTGCCCTTTTACGTGGCCGAAGGTAAGAGCTATCTCACCGTCGCCTTTGGCTGCACCGGCGGCCAGCATCGCTCGGTCTTTCTGGCCGAAGAGATCAAGAAGCAGCTGGCCAAGGCGGGCTTCCACGTCAAGGCCGAGCATCGCGACAGCCCACGATAAGGAGGCGGTGCCGCGGTTGCCGGAAATGGAGCCCGGCGAGCGGGCTCTTTTCCTACTGCAGGCGTTTCCGATCGGGCGAGCCGAAGCTTGGGCCATTCGGAAAGAGGGCCGGCGGCGGATTGTGGCGGGAACCGTCTGCCGCCCGCTCCGCGCCGGAGGGCGGTAGCTGGAAGCGGCCGGCCAGGGCTTGCATGTTGGAGGCCAGGCCCGCGAGCTCAGTGCAGGCCTGGGCGATTTCATCGGCGTTGGCCGTGGAATGCGAGGCCATCCCGGCGATCTTGGAAATATGTTCGTTGACATGCCCGGCGGCGATTTTCTGCTCGTCGGTTGCCTGGGCAATTTGCTCCACCATCTCCCCCACCTTCGCAGCCATTTCGATCATCTCGTCGAGCGCCCGGCCGGAGCCCTCCGTATTGGCGACGCCGTGCTCGACTTCGCTGCTCTCGCCCTGCATGGCGGCCACGGCTTGCCGGGCATCGCTCTGGATCGATTCGATCATGACGGCGATTTCCGCCGTGGCTTTGGCGGTGCGGTCGGCCAGCTTGCGGACTTCGTCGGCGACTACGGCGAAGCCCCGCCCCTGCTCGCCGGCGCGGGCGGCTTCGATGGCGGCATTGAGCGCCAGCAGATTGGTCTGGTCTGCGATATCGTCGATGACGGCGGCGATGGTTCCAATACGCTCGGAACTTTTGCCGAGCCCCTTAATCCGGTCGGCGACCGCGCCGGTGGAAGCTGCAATGGAGCGCATGGTTGCCAAGGTTTCGCTGACCAGCCTGCCGCCGTTGCGGGCCGTCTCCGAGGCTTGGCCGGCGGCTTCGGCGGCCAATTGGGCGTGATCGCGGACCAGCGCGAAGCTGGATGTGATCTGATCCATGGCGGCGGCCGCCTGTGCGGTCTGGCCCGCGCCGCGCTGCGCAGATTCGAAGGAATCGCGGGTGCGCTGCGAGATCTCCTCGCAACTCCCGGCGACCTGGCGGGCGCTCTCCCACACGGTCGTCAGGGTTGAGCCCAGGGCTTCCATGGTGTGATTGAGGGACTCGGCCAGCTCTCCGAGTTCGTCTTGCGAAGCGATTTCGAGATGATCGGTCAGGTCACCCTTGGCTACCTTTGCCAGAACCTGGGCTGCGCGCTGGAGAGGTTCGGTGATATTGCGGGTGATGACCGTGGCGGTGATGAGGCCAAACGTCAGCGCGAGGCCGAGCACCAGCAGGATTGCCAGTTTTGCGTTGGCATAGGTTTGTGCCGCCGCTTTGGCAAAGGCGATTCCCTGGCTGTTATTGGCGGCGATGGCGGCGTCCAGCGCGCCCGAAACGTCGATGAACGCCGGCTTGCCCCGGTTCAGCGACATGGCCTCGGCTTCGGCCACCTTGCCTTCTTCCTGCAGCTGATTGGTTTGCTCATTCATTGCCTGATAGAAGTCCAGCTTGTCCTTGAACTGGCGGTACAGCTCGCGCTGCTGGGGATTGTCGAGGTAGGTTTCATACTCCTTCTGCGCCTCCCGACAATCGGCATCGAGTGCCTTGACGCGCGACTGCTCTGCATGGAATTCCTTCTTATCGGCGCCGGCGGCGATCTCGCGTAGTTCCACGCGGCGCTTGGTATTCAGGCGGGTGTTCAAGGTCGCCAGCAGCCTCATGCTGGTCAAATAGCGGTTCGCCAGCAGGTCGGCCTTGCGATTGACGGCGGAGAGCTGGAAAAGAGAAAAGCAGCCCAGCAGAACTGAGAGAGCCAGCCCGCTCCCAAAGGCAAGACGCAGTTTCTGAGCAATCCTTAAGCGGCTCAGCAAATTCACGAATGTCTCCTCCCGACACGACGGTGCCCGCCGGCAAGGCGGCAAAGGGCGACGGTACACGGCTGCTCTCGCCGTGTGCCACCCGCCTCCGATTTGCCTATCGGCAGGGAGCCGGAAGGGCATGAACAAATCACCGTCCGGTGGGCTTTCCGGCAGCGCTTCCAGTAGAATTAAGGCTTGACGACAAAACTTCCAAGCCGGATCGAACGCGGTTTAATGAGTAGCTCATGCGCCGACTGATTCGCCTCCTGTGGTATGTCCGGCCCTACTGGCTGCAGCTGTTCGCCAGCGTGGCGCTGTTCTCTCTGGTCGGCCTGCTGGAAGCCTTCCGGCTGGCGCTCTTCCGTCCCATCTTCGACCGCGTCCTCACCCCGGAGGTGCCGGGCCGGTCGATGGCGCTTCTCAAGATTCCCCACAGCAACCACACCATCTATCTGGAGAACCTCGTTCCCCACCACTTCCACAATCCGTGGACCGTGGTGGCGTTCGCGCTGGTTGCCTCGGTCTTCCTCAAAGGAATCTTCGACTACTGCGGCACCTACCTGGTTAACTATGCGGGCTTCGGACTGGTCACCGACCTGCGCAATGAGATTTACGGCAGCGTGCTGCGCCGCTCCGCCGCCTTCTTCCAGAAGCATCCCACCGGCACGCTGGTCTCGGCCATCATCAACGACATCGACAAGGTGCAGTTCGCCATGTCCAGCGTCCTGGCCGAGTTCCTGCAGCAGTTCTTCATCTTTCTCTTTACCGCCGCGCTGGTGATCGAGGCCGGCGGCAAACTGGCCTGGATTCTCCTGATGTTCGTGCCGGTCATCATGGTCAGCTCGCGCAAAATCGGACGCCAAGTGCGCGGCACCACCCGCCGCGGGCAGGACAAGCTGGCCGAGATCCAGAACATCCTGCACGAAACCATCACCGGCCATCGCATCGTCAAGGCCTTCAGCATGGAGCTCTGGGAGACCACGCGCTTCAAGGCGGCGGCCAAGCGCCTGTTCTCGGCCAACATGCACTACGTGGTGGCCATGGCCGTCAGCTCGCCGCTCATGGACATGCTCGGCGCGGTAGCCATCGCCCTGCTCCTGAAGCTGGGCCGCGACAGCATCAACCACGACACCATGACCATGGGCGACTTCATGACCTTCATCGTCGCCACCATGAGCCTCTACCAGCCGGTGCGCAAGTTCGCCGGCTTCTACAACAGCTTCCAGCAGGCGCTCGGCGCCTCCGAGCAGGTCTTCAAATTCATGGACGCCAAGGACGAGGTACGCGAGAAGGCGCATCCGCAAAAGCTCGGGGCCTTCCACGACTCCATCCGCTTTGAGAACGTCCGCTTCTGTTATGGCGGCGTGCCCCCGGTCACACACGGCTCTCCGACTGCCGAGGCCGCCGACACGCGCGAGGTGCTCAGGGGCATCGACCTCGATGTGAAGGCCGGGGAAGTCCTGGCCATTGTCGGCGGCAGCGGCGCCGGCAAGTCCACCCTGGTGCACCTCATCCCGCGGTTTTTCGATGTCACCCACGGACGCATTCTGGTGGACGGCATCGACCTCCGCGATCTTTCGCTGGCCTCGCTGCGTGCCCAAATCGGTATCGTGGCGCAGGAAACCATGCTGTTCAACGACACGGTGCGCAACAACATCGCTTACGGCCAGCCCAATGTTTCGCAGCAGGATGTGGAGCGCGCGGCCCAGGCGGCGCTGGCCCACGATTTCATCCTCCGCATGCCGCAGGGGTATGACACGGTGATCGGCGAGCGCGGCTTCCGGCTCTCCGGCGGCGAACGCCAGCGCCTCAGCATCGCCCGCGCCCTGCTCAAAAACGCCCCCGTGCTGATTCTCGACGAGGCCACCTCCGCGCTCGATTCCGAAAGCGAATCGCTGGTGCAGACCGCCCTGCAGAACCTGATGACCGGTCGCACCGTCTTCGTCATCGCGCACCGTCTCTCCACCGTGCGCCGCGCCGACCGCATCGTGGTGCTGGAGCACGGCACCATTGCCGACCAGGGCACGCACGAGGATCTGCTCTCGCGGCTAGGTACCTATCGCCGCCTTTATGAGCTGCAGTTTGTCGATGTGGACGCGCCCCAGCACGTCACCCACGAGGAAGGAAGCGGAGTATAACTTCGCGGAGTAATAACAATGGCGATTCGCTCCATGACCGGCTTTGCCCAGTTCAAGGGCCAGCACGGAAAAACCGGATACACCTTCACCGCCAAGTCGGTGAACCATCGCTTCCTGGACCTTCATCTGCGCCTGCCGGGCCGCTCGGAGCTCTTCGAGCAGCGCCTGCGCAAGCTCTTCAAGGAGAAGATGCACCGCGGCCACGTCGAACTCACCCTCATCCTGGACTACGCCGGAGCCACCGGGCTCAGCGTCAATCAGGAGCTGGTCTCCGGCTACGTCAAGGCCTTCCGCGCGCTCTCCGACGAACTCGAGCTGCACGGCGAGCCTGACCTGAACGCCATCTTCCGCCTCAGCGGCGTCTTCACGGCCTCCAGCGAAATGCCGGACGAAGCCGAGTTGCAGGAGGCGCTGGCCTCTGCCGCCGCCGAGCTCATCGACCTGCTCAACGCCAACCGCCGCCTCGAAGGCGACCACACCCGCGCCGAACTGGACTCGCGCATGGACCAACTGGAGCGCAACACCGCCGAGGTGGAAAAGCTCCGCGGCACCGTGCTGGCCGCCCACCTGGAGCGCATCCGCAGCCGCATGGCCGAGCTGCTCGAAGGCCACGCCGAGCCCGACCGCATCCTGCAGGAGGCCGCGATGCTGGCCGAGCGCAGCGACGTGCAGGAGGAGATCGTACGCATGATGACCCACATCCGCCACTTCCGCAGCCTGCTCGAATCCGGCGATGATGTCGGCAAGAAACTCGACTTCCTGCTGCAGGAGATGAACCGCGAGGCCAACACCATGCTCTCCAAAACCAGCGGCCTAGCCGGCGACGCCATGCGCATCACTGAACTGGGGCTGGCACTCAAAAGCGACATTGAAAAATCCCGCGAACAGGTGCAAAACGTCGAATGACCCTCGTCTATATCATTTCAGCGCCCTCGGGCAGCGGTAAATCGACGTTGGTGGCGGCCATCAAGCGGCTGGTGGACCGCCTCGATTTCTCCGTCTCCTACACCACAAGGCCGCCGCGCGGCAGCGAAGAGAACGGCCGCGACTACTACTACACCAGCCGCGAAGTCTTCGAGCGCATGATCGACCGCGGCGAATTCCTGGAATACGCCGACGTCTTCGGCAACTACTACGGCACGGCCAAAAAGTTTCTCGACGATGCCATCGTGCGCGGCAACGACCTGCTGCTCGATATCGACGTGCAGGGCGCTTCGCAGCTGCAGGCGAGCATTCCCGAGGCCATCGGCATTTTCATCCTTCCGCCCACCAAGCAGGAACTGGAAAAGCGCCTGCGCCGCCGCAGCTCCGCTGAACGCATGACCGACGAGGCGGTCATCCGCCGCCGCCTGGAAACCGCCAGCCGGGAGATTGAAAAATATTCGGAATACGATTACATTCTGGTAAACGACCAATTGGACGATTCGATCGACTCGCTACGGGCGATCATCCTTACCGAGCGGCTGCACGCCGCCGGACGGGAGCCTGAGCGGGCCGATGAACAAAAGCTCGTCGAACTGGCGGAGAGCCGCAGGCTGGAACACGTGCGGCCAGGTCTTGGGCCCATTCTGGAAAGCTTTCGCAAGAGTTGAGCAATTCACAGGAGGCAAGAACGTGGATCTCTACAGCGGGTTCGACAGCAATTACCGGTACATCTTAGTAGCCGCACGCCGCGCGCGTCAGTTGCAGTCCGGCGCACCTCCGTTGGTCGCCACAACCGCCACCAAGCCCTGCCGCATCGCCGCCGAAGAGATACAGGCCGACAAAGTGAAGTGGGAAACCACGCCCCTGCGGGTGGTCGAGCCGCTGGATTCAAAGACCGGCGCAGCCTAGTTTGCACCGGGTGGCCCATTCAAGCCATTTGTTGGCTTGAGTGTGGTAGTGGAACCGGGCCGCGAGCGTTGGAATCTTTCGGCGCAATCGGAGCCGTGTGCGTGCGCATCGAATCCACCAGAGACAGGGATCCTGTAAACCGGGCCGTCTGAAGACACGAATCATGAAAATCGCACTGGGAGTTACGGGCGGCATCGCCGCATACAAGGCCGCCGACATCGCGCGCCGTCTGCAGGAGCGCGGCTTTGCCGTGCAGGTCGTCATGACCGCCTCGGCGCAGGAGTTCGTCCGCCCGCTCACCTTCGCCGCCCTCACCGGCGAAAAGGTCATCACTGAAATGTTCTCCCAGCGCGACTCCAACTCCACCCTGGATTCCTCGGTCGAACACATCGGCGTCGCCCAGTCCATCGGAGCGCTGCTGGTGGCCCCCGCGACGGCGGCAACGCTCGCGCGCTTTGCCCACGGCCTGGCCGAAGATTTTCTCTCCACGCTCTACCTCGCCACCCAGGCCCCGGTCGTCGTGGCCCCGGCCATGAACGTGAACATGTGGCGCCACCCGGCCACGCAGGCCAACCTCGAAACTCTGCGCTCTCGCGGCGTCACCGTGGTCGAGCCCGGCGAGGGATACCTGGCCTGCGGCATGACCGGCGAAGGCCGCCTCGCCGATACCGACGTCATCGTCGAAGCGCTGGTGGCGCGGCTGCTGCGATTGGAGAATGCCCAGTCGCAGGACTTGAAGGGCGAGCACGTTCTGATCTCTGCCGGTCCCACCTATGAAGCCATCGACCCGGTGCGTTTCCTCGGCAACCGCTCCAGCGGAAAGATGGGCTACGCCCTGGCCGAAGCCGCCCTGCGCCGCGGCGCGCGCGTCACGCTGGTTAGCGGCCCCACCGCGCTTACGCCGCCGGCAGTCGAAGAATTTGTCCCCGTCGAAAGCAGCGGCCAGATGCGCGAAGCCCTGTTGCAGCGCTTCGGGCGCGCCAGCATCACCATCATGGCCGCCGCGGTCTCCGACTTCACCCCCGCCGAAGTCGCCGAACAGAAAATCAAGCGCAAGGGTGAAATGAACCTTTCGCTGAAGCCCACCGAAGACATCCTCGCCGAACTCAGCGCCCGCCGCGCGCCCGGCCAACTCATCATCGGCTTCGCCGCCGAGACCGAAAACCTGGTAGAGAATGCCCGCCGCAAGCTCGAGCGTAAACAGCTGGACGCCGTCGTCCTCAACGATGTCTCCCGCCCTGGCCTCGGCTTCGGCTCCGAACGCAACGCAGGCGAGATCATCACTGCGCACGAGACCACGCCCATCGCCGAGATGAGCAAGGCAGATATGGCCGGACGAGTTCTCGATGCGATAGTAAAATTGAGAATCGCGCAGCGCACTCCCAAGGTACCCGCATAACATGGCAAAAGTTCTGGACGAGCCAAGCCGCAAGGCCGTTGCCGCGACCGTTCGCTACTACCGCGACCTCGGCATCTACGATCTCTATCGCCGCGAGATACCCGAAGGCTTAACCTTCGGCCAAACCATCGTGCGCGAAGAGTTGGCTTGCGTCGAAGGGCCAGCAGCCGCTATCGAATACGGTCCATCCGATGCCGTGTCGGGTAACGCTGCGCTGCCGGCCGCGGGCGCAGGGCTGGCCGCCATCCAGCAGGACAAGCCCGCTGCGCTCCGCGTGATCCGCGAAGACATTGGCGACTGCACCCGCTGCGAGCTTTGCCGGGAGCGCACCAACATCGTCTTCGGCGTGGGCGATCCTCACGCGCGCATTATGTTCGTCGGCGAAGGACCGGGCGCGGACGAAGACGCGCAGGGCGAGCCCTTCGTGGGCCGTGCCGGACAGCTGCTCAATAACATGATTCAGGCCATGGGCATTCGCCGCGAAGACGTTTACATCGGCAACGTGGTCAAGTGCCGCCCGCCCAAAAACCGCGCGCCGGAGCCCGTCGAGTGCGCTACCTGCGGCCCCTACCTCATGCGCCAGATTCTCGTCGTGCGCCCAGAGATCATCGTGGCCTTGGGCGCCACGGCGGCCAAGTTCCTTCTCTGTGCCTCGGACTCGATGGCCAACCTGCGCGGCCACATCTACGACTTCCAGCCCGCGCGCCATGCCGCGCTGCCGCCCTCGGCGCCGGAGCGCGATCCCAACTTCGCCACCAAGCTGGTCGTCACCTATCATCCCGCCTACCTCCTGCGCGATCCGCGCCAGAAAAAAGAAACCTGGATCGACCTGCAACTGGTGATGAAGTACCTGGGAATGTCGCTGCCCAAGCGCAACCCCGAGGCCTGATGGACGCCCAGTCCACGCCCCAGCAAGGCTCGTTGCTGCCCGAATCCGCCAGCCCCGAAGACCGCCTCGACTCGCCCGGCCTTTACTGCGACGTCGCCTTGCCCGTTCCGCTCGATGCGACCTTCACCTACGAAGCCGGCGAACTCGATCCGGTCGTCGGCGGGCGCGTCGTGGTTCCCTTCGGCCGCGGTGCGGAGAAAAAACTCTCCGGCATCGTCACCCGCATCCACCGCGAGCCTCCCGCCACGCGCAACATCAAGCGCATCCTGCAGGTGCTCGACACCTTTCCAGTGCTCGATGAAAACCTGCTCGCCCTTGGCCGCTGGATCGCCCAGTACTACCTCGCGCCCGTGGGCGAAGTCTATCGCAGCATGTTGCCCCTGCAGGCCGAATTCCGCCAGGCCTTCGCCTACCGCATCACCGAACTCGGCACCGAGGCGCTCTACCAGTCCGCCGATATCGGCTCCTCCCGCCGCTCGCAAAAAGATCCCGATCACCAGATGAGCGAATACGCCGTGCTGGACGCGCTGGCCGAAGGAGACCTCATCCGCGAAGAGCGCCTGCGCACCGCCACCGGCGCCTCGCGCGCAGTCCTCCGCACCCTGCTGCAGAAAAAATGGATTGTCCGCGAAGATCTCTCCGGCGTGCGCGATGCGCGGCGCCTCGCGAAGATCGTTGTCCTGCGCGAATCGCTGAACGAAGGATTGCCCGAAGCGCAGAGCGCGCTCCAGCCGCACAAACTGAACGCTGCGCAGCAGCGCATCATCGATCTCCTCCGCCAGTCGCAGGGCCGCCTTCCGCTGGAAGACCTGCGCGAGGCCGGATGCTCGCCAAGCTCGTTAAAGACGCTGGTGCGCCACGAATTGTTGGAGATCGTCGAAGAGTCCATCGCCCGCGCCACGCCGCAGATGAAGCCGCGCTCCATCCTCGAGTTCCAATTCACTCCCGGCCAAGAATCAGCCCTGCGCGAAATTCGCGGCAGCGTCGGGGCGCGCACCTTCAAAGTCGATCTGCTGCACGGCGTCACCGGCTCCGGCAAAACGGCGGTCTATCTGGCGGCCATGCAGTCGGTCCTCGCCGTTGGGCGCGGCTCCATTCTGCTGGTGCCGGAAATCGGACTCACCCCCGGCGTCGCCGCCGACCTGCACAACATCTTCGGCGATGAGATCGCCATCCTGCACAGCTCGCTCAGCGATGACGAGCGAGCCGAGCAGTGGCACCGCATCCGTCGCGGAGAAGCCCGCATCGCCGTCGGCACGCGCTCCGCGGTCTTCGCCCCGGTGCGCGACCTCGCACTCATCATCGTGGACGAGGAGCATGACCACAGCTACAAGCAGGAGGAGACGCCGCGCTATCACGGCCGCGATGTTGCCGTGATGCGCGCCAAGGCGCTCAACGCCACGGTCGTGCTCGGCTCGGCCACGCCATCGCTGGAAAGTTTTAACAACGCCACACGAGGCCGCTACGCGCTTATCGAACTGCCCGGCCGCGTGGCGCAGCGTCCCCTGCCTGAAGTCGAACTGGTGGACATGCGCGCCGAGTTCCAGCAGACCGGCAAGGAGAGTGTTCTCTCCCGCAAGCTGATGGAAGAAACCGCCGAGCGGTTGGAGCGCGGCGAGCAGGCCATGATACTGCTCAACCGCCGCGGCTACTCGGCCTGGGTCATGTGCCGCAGCTGCGGAGACACTTTGCAGTGTCGCGACTGCGCCGTCGCCATGACCTATCACAAGAGCCAGCATCGACTGCTCTGCCACTACTGTGGATTCCAGCAGCCTGTGCCGAAGACTTGTCCCAAGTGTGGCAGTGAGTACGTGCAGTTCCTCGGCACCGGCTCGGAGAAGCTCGAAGACATCCTGCACGCCGCCTTTCCCACCGCCCGCATCGGACGCATGGACCGCGATACCGTGCGCGGCCACGCCGACTTCGAGCGCATGCTGAGCCAGTTCCAGTCCGGTGAAATTGACTTGCTCATCGGCACGCAGATGATTGCCAAGGGCCACGACGTGCATGGCGTCACGCTGGTGGGCGTAGTCGGCGCCGATAGCGCCCTCGGCTTGCCCGACTTCCGCGCCGCCGAGCGCACCTTTCAGCTGCTAACTCAGGTCGCGGGCCGCGCCGGACGCGGCGAAATGCTGGGCAAAGTCCTCCTGCAAACCCATTTTCCCGATCACTACGCCGTGCAGTTCGCCGCCGCCCACGACTACCAGGGATTTGCCGATAAGGAGCTGCGATTCCGCGGCTGGATGCACTATCCGCCCTTCGACGCCCTGGCCAACGTCGTGGTGCGCAGCGACAAGCAGGAGGAAGCCCTGCGCTACGCTGGCGAACTTGGCCGCTGGTTTGAACACGTGCGTCACGAAGGCGTACGCGTCATGGGCCCCGCTCCCGCGCCCATCGTGCGCCTCAAAAAAGACTACCGCTTCCACTTCGTGCTCAAGGCCGCCAGCCGCGAACGCCTCAATTCCGTGCTGCGCGCCATGCTCGCCGCGGCGCTACAGCAGAAGATTCCGCGCACCAGCATCATCGTGGACGTGGACGCGATGTCGCTCTCGTAAGGAACTCACTGCTTCTCGAATTCCAGCGTACACGGTCTTCCCTCGACGCGCGTCCCCGTTCCCTTCGATCCGTCGAACTTCGCATCGATGTTGTAGCCGTACTCGGTTCCGCGCGGCGTATCGCGTCCCGGCACGAACTCCTTCGACCCGGTGCGGCCGTTCGCATAGAGTTTGCCCACGCCGTCCTCGCCAATCGTTCCGTCGATGGCGAGCGAACCCGGTTCGCCAGCCGTGCCGTGCAGCCCATGCAGCACGCCATCTTTCACCGTGCTCACAAAGCGGAACGAATATCCCAGCCCGCCCCGCGAGGCCGCGCACGAAACCGTCGTTTGCCACTCGCCGTCGAAGCGATGCGCATCCGCAGCCCTCGCCACACCCGGCAAAACCAACAGTCCCAAAACTATCGGGAGCGCCCTATTCAGCATCATCTCCGCCTCACTCTCTCCCCTGCCCTGAGAACATGCGGGCCAGAAATCCCTTGTCGCCCTTGCCTCCCTTGCCGCCCCACGTCTGGTAAAGCCCAAGATACGCGTAATTCTCGGTCTGCCCAGCCACCGAGTGTCCGTATGCAAACAGCAGCTGCAGCCCAGGATTTTTAAAGTAGTAGATCCCGCCCAGGTCCACCAAAGTCGAGGCCTGGGTCTGTGGCGTGGCGAAGCCTTCCTTGCGATGGGAGAACGCCTCGCCTCCCAGCGTCCATCTTTTGCCAATATTTCGTTGCAACAACCATCCCGTGTAGAAAAAATTACGATACAGCGTCTGCGGCACAATCTGGTATCCCGCGCCGCTATACGTGGTCCAGTCTCCCCAGCTCTTCTGCACCCACACCGGCATCTTGTACCAGACTTTTCCCACGCCCAACCCTCTGCTGTAGCTTCCTGTCGGCAGCTCAAACATCGGATAGATTCCAATTTGCGGCCGGTGCTTGCTCTCCTGCACCAGGCGAATCTTCGCGCCTGTCTCCGTGTCGGTCAGGCCGTAGGCAGTTTTTCCAACCCCGCCGGGCAGGTAGATGGGGTTGTTGGAAGGAATGACGGCGCCGAACGGAACAATGATATGCAGTTGCAGGTTGGACACGGCGCCCCAGTTGAATTCAAACGCCGGTCCCGTCGGATCGGTTTCCACCGGCGTGCTTGAGAGTGAGCTGAATTGATAAAACTCGAAGTGCCCCACATCTACCGGCTCGGGATCGTCGGTCTGGAACGGAGGACCGGCCCACAGCGTCGTGCCGGTCAGCAAAAACAGCAGCAGCAGAAGGGCTTTTGAAAAACCGCGGGCATGGCTCATGCACGATCCTTGCAGTCTATTGCGGAGAGCCCGTTACCGGCTCCCGTGCTTGATCATATGAGCCACCTGGGGGAAGCTGGAGTTGGCTACCGGCGCGGGCGTAAAGGTTAAAATCAGCATGGCCACCGCCACCAGAGACAGCCGCTTGCGCGCCGGTCCCACGCCGGGCCGTTGCGGCACGCTCGGCTGATGCAGCCCGCTCAGCGCCAGCAGAATCGCCCACACCATCCATCCCACCCAGAAGAACCAGGCCATCACCACCAGTGATGCGACCATCGCCCAGGAGAAAAACCGGTGCATCCGCGGCGACACGGCGAACACCAGGTGCCCGCCATCCAACTGTCCGCCAGGCAGCAGATTCAGCGCCGTCGCCAGCATTCCCGCCCACCCTGCAATCGCCACCGGATGCAGGTAGTAGTGCGCCAGCGCCGGAACTCCCTGGGTTGACCCCGCATGCGAGAAACCACGATGCAGCAGCCAATGCCCCAGCTGAAACACCAGCGGAAATCCGAACTGCAGATCGGGATCGGAAAAGCCCGCCACCGGATGCGACATCGCCAGTCCCACCAGCATCGTGGGCACGGCCACCACGAATCCCGCAATCGGCCCGGCAATGCCGATATCGAACAGCGCGGCGCGCGACCGGATCCGTCCGCCGATGCGGATGAATGCGCCCAGGGTGCCGATCAGCGTTGGTGCGGGGATAAAAAACGGCAGCGTGGCACGCACCCGGTAGTAGCGGCAATACAGGTAGTGACCCATCTCGTGCGCCAGCAGAATGCTCATCAGCGCCAGCGAAAACGGCACGCCCCGCAGCAGTTGCCGCGGGTTCTGCCACAGCCACTGCAGCGGAAACAGGGGCAGCAACTCATTGCCAGTGGCGAAGGCATCTAGATGATGATCGAAGTTGAACTGCAGCCGCGAGCCCACCAGCACGGTGGTGCAAAAGGTGATTACCAGCAATAGCAGAGGAACGCCGTAGCGCAACTTTGGCGCAGAAACCGGAGAGGGCAGCGGGCCCGAGAACCGCGCATACACCGCAGCGTTATCGGCCAAAGAATCGGAGCTGAAATCAGACATCGGGGCAAACGCTCGCGCTCGTGCACACAGCGGGTGGCCCATTCAAGCCATCTTTTGGCCTGAGTGGGGTGGTTGACGCCGCAAGACTAATCGATCGATTGCAGTTCCTTGCCCGGCTTAAAGCGCACGGCTTTGCCCGGAGGAATGTTGACCTCGGCTCCGGTGCGCGGGTTGCGTCCGATGCCGGTCTTGCGCGGGCGCACGTTGAACACGCCAAAGCCGCGCAACTCGATCCGGTCGCCGGCGGCCAGCGCGTTCTTCATGCTCTCAAACACGGTCTCCACGGCGCGCTCGGCCTTGGTCTTGGTGACCCCGGTGCGGTTTACCACTTCGTTGATAATGTCGAGTTTGATCAAGCGATCGGCTCCGGCGCTTCGGATTGAAAATCAAGGGCTTGCCCACTGATGCTAGAAAATGGAGCAGGCAATGTCAACCTCGATGCCGAGATGTTAGCACACGCTCGCCGCCGGGAACCCTGAATGTTAAGATGGCCCTACACGCTGACAGCACACGAGGAGTTTGAGGCAAATGGCGATTAAGAGTGACCGCTGGATCCGGGAGATGGCGCAGACGCAGCAAATGATCGACCCGTTCTGCGAAAAGCAGATGCGCGAAGGCGTCATCAGCTACGGGCTTTCGTCCTACGGCTATGACCTGCGGGTGGCCGATGAGTTCAAAATTTTCACCAACGTGAACTCGGCCATCGTGGACCCCAAAAAGTTCGACGAGCGTTCCTTCGTCTCCATCCGCGCCGACAGCATCATGGTCCCGCCCAATTCCTTTGCCCTGGCCCGCTCGGTCGAGTACTTCAAAATTCCCCGCGACGTGCTCACCATCTGCGTCGGCAAGTCCACCTACGCGCGCTGCGGCATCATCGTCAACGTCACGCCCTTCGAGCCGGAGTGGGAAGGCTTCGTCACCCTGGAGATCAGCAACACCACTCCGCTGCCCGCCAAGATCTACGCCAACGAGGGACTCTGCCAAATCCTATTCTTCCAGGGAGACGAACCCTGCCAGATCAGCTACAAAGACAAGCACGGCAAATATCAGAACCAGACGGGCATCGTGCTGCCCAAGTTGTAGGAGGAGCCATGGAAACCCTTCGCCTGCGCCTCGCCGCCGACTCTGAGTCTGACATCGCCCGCGATCCAGCCTTGCTCCAGGCCGCCGAAATCCTGCGCGCCGGGGGCCTCGTCGCCTTTCCCACCGAAACCGTCTATGGCCTCGGCGCCAACGCCCTCGACGCCGCGGCAGTGGAGAAGATCTTCGCCGCCAAGCAGCGTCCGCATTGGGACCCGGTGATAGTGCACGTTGCCGATGTGGCTGCGGCCCGCGCGCTCACCACCTCCTGGCCGGACTCGGCCGCGCGTCTGGCCGAGGTCTTCTGGCCCGGACCGCTCACCATGCTGCTGCCGCGCTCCCCGGCCATTCCCGATCTCTGCACCGCCGGCCGCGCCAACGTGGGACTGCGCCTGCCCGCGCATCCCGTGGCTCGCGCGCTCATCGCCGCCGCCGGAGTGCCGGTGGCCGCGCCCAGCGCCAACATCTTTGGGCACATCAGCCCCACCACGGCCGAGCATGTCCTCGCCGATCTCGATGGCCGCATCGACGCCGTGCTCGACGCCGGCGGCTGCACCGTGGGTGTCGAGTCCACTGTCCTCGATCCGGTTTCTACCCCGCCGCTCATCTACCGCCCCGGCGGCGTCACCGCCGAGCAACTCAAATATGTGCTGGGCAATGTGGAGATGGCCCTGCGCACCGTCTCCGACGAGGTCCCGCGCGAGGCGCTGGAGTCTCCCGGTTTCGGCATCCGTCATTACGCTCCGCGCGCCCGTGTGGTGCTGGTGGCGAGCGAAGGCGAACTCATGCAGGTGCTCAAGCGCGAAACCCGTCACAACACGGTAGGTGTGCTTCTGCCCTTCGAATGGCGCTCTCCGCTGGTCGCGGTCACCGTGGTGCGCTGGGGCAGCTGGAGCGAGCCGCAGCAACTGGCGCGCGATCTCTACGCCCAATTGCGCGTGCTCGACGACCAGGGCGTCGAGGTCATCGTCTGCTCCATGCCCCCGGCCGAAGGCATCGGGATGGCTATCCGCGACCGCCTGCGCAAAGCCTCTCAATAGAAGAGCCCGCGCAAGGCGGGCTCCAAAGACGTCGTCGAAACAAGTAATTCCGTATGATTATTTCGTGCCTTACTTATTCTCTTCGCCTTCCTTGTACATATACCGGATGGCGGATTTATAAATCATCAGGTTCGACTGTCCCGCGGGCCGGTTCAGCTTGATGCAGTTCTTGTCATACCACTCGATGATGCCGCGCAACTGCTCGCCGTCGCGCGTTACCACCACCATCGGCGTCTTGCCCTGAATCTGTTTCTGATAATAGAAATTTTCAGCGTGCGTCTGTTCGGCCGGCGCGGCCTTTCTGGAGTTGCCCGGTGCGCGCTCGGAGTTACGTTCCTGGTTGCGGTCGTGGTTGCGTTCCTGACTGCGTTCCACGCCGCGCTCGCCATTCCGTTCCAGGCTCCGCTCCGTGCTGCGTGCGCCGCGTTCGCGTGGCTCCGCGGCCTCGGCGGCGCGAGCCTGCTCGCGATTCAGCGAAGGCCGGATCAGTTTGCGGTTCCCGAAGTTTTCCGGCTCGAGTGCCCGCACTACGGCGGTTGAGTCAGGTCCGTTTCTCATCACAAGTCCTCTCCCCGGGGGAGTATCCAAAATGTTGCAGTCCGTTTCCCCGCTGAGGACACAGCCGCGCTCGCACCGAAAGTGCGGAGACTGACTTCCTATAAGAGGGAACAGTGGTTCGTGGTAAAAACTTAACACACGCGCAGGGCGAAAAACAACCAAACCTTAGTCATCCCGGCACTGCGGGGCTACGCTTCCAGCGCGCTCGAATAGCCGTCCAGCGAGAGCGAGCGCAGCAGATTGCGCCGCATCCCGTTCTGCACCTCGCCCAGCCCGTCGCTGGCGCGCACAATCCATCCAAACGAAACCTGCCCGGCCATGGCGGCCAGTTCGCTGTGCAGATCCTGATTCCGCATCAACTCCGCCGACCCGGCTTTCAGAAACATCAGGTCTTCCAGAATCGAATACAGCACGGCGATCAGCTGGTCGGTCTTGGCCTTGCCTTCGCCCCCGGCGCGGTAGGCCTCCGTCGCCCGGAACAGCGCCGAGTGATCGTTCTCGCCCAGCGCCGTGGTCAGTAGCAGCAGCGCGTCCTTGCGCGCCCCCAGATATCCGTTCAGGTCGAAGCCGCGCGCCCGTCCCACCGCTCCGGCGCTCAGCTGTGCCACCAGCTTTTTCTGTGCCGCGGTCCACTCTGTGCGCAGCGCCAGGTCCTGCGCAATCTCGGCAGAGGTCAGCGGCGCCAGCCGCAGCGTAATGCAGCGCGAGCGGATCGTCGGCAGCAGGGAATTGGCATTCTCCGCCAGCAGAAACAGCGTGGCGAACTCGGGCGGCTCCTCCAAAACCTTCAGCAGCGCGTTGGCCGCTTCTTTCATAAAGTTCGATTCCGAAAAAATGTAAAACTTCTGCAGTCCTTCTGCGGGACGGTAATACATCTCGCCGATCACGTGCCGCACCTGGTCCACCTTCACCAGCATCTGCGGCGGGTCGGGCGGAATAATCAGCACCTCCGGATGGGTCTGCACAAAGATGCGGGTCTCGCGCTTATCGCCCTCGCGCATCGCCTCGCGCGCCTCTACCGCTTCGGCAAAGCGCTGGTCCAGCGCGTCGGCCTGCCCAATGCGCTCGCAGTTGCGGCAGCGCCCACAGAAGTCAGGCAGCCCGTCCTCGTCCGTCGGACGCTCCAGGCAGTTCACCGCCTTGGCCACCATCTGCGCCAGGGTGAACTTTCCCGCCCCGCGCGCCCCGGTCAAAATAATGGCGTGCGGCAAGTGGTCGCGGGCAATCATCTGCCGCAGCCGTGTCACGGTGACGCCATTGCCGCGGAATTGATCGAATCCCATCGCCTCTAGCTCCGCCCCGCCGGGTGGCCCGTTCAAGCCATTCTTTGGCTTGAACGGGCAGTTGACCTTGATGTTGCTCTCGTCCTTGTTCTCGCTCTTGGCCTTGCTCTTGCTTCTGAGGTGTTATCCCGGTTCCACCACAGACTTTCCGCCGGGCCCTACTCCGCCAGCAGTCGCGCGCGCACCGCGGCCACCACGTCCTGGTGCACCACGTCCTTGGCCCGCCGCGCGTCGATGGTCACCACCCGCTGCGGCTCGCGCTCGGCAATGGCCAAAAACTGCCGGTGCACGCGATCGAAAAACGCGCGGTTTTCCTGCTCAAAGCGGTTCTCGTCCGCCTCGTTTGCATCGCCGTTCCCTGCGTTCAGATTCCGGCGCCGCGCCCGCGCCACGCTGTCAGCCACTTCGTTGTCCAGCAAGATGGTGAGGTCCGGTTGCAGCCCGTTGCAGAGCTGCCGGTGCAGCGTCAGCACCCGCTCGATGCCCAGCTCGCGTCCTGCTCCCTGGTAGGCCTCGGAGGAATCCGTATAGCGGTCGCACAGCACCCACGCGCCGCGCTCCATGGCCGGAAGAATCACCTCGGAGATATGTTGTGCGCGCGAGGCAAACATCAGCGCCAGCTCGGCCAGCGGCGCCAGTCCCAGGGTGCGCGAATCCAGCAGCAACCCGCGAATGCGCTCCCCGATCGTGCTGCCTCCCGGCTCGCGCGTGGAGATCACCTCGATGCCCTGCGCGCTCAGAACGGTAGCCAGCCTGCCCAGGTGCGTGCTCTTCCCGCAGCCGTCCAGTCCCTCGAAGGTTATAAAGCGTCCCTGCTTTGCCGGTGTGTGCACAGTGGAATCATAACAAAGCGCCGGGGCCGCCGAGCGCCTGCAGCCGCAGTTACCTGAGGGTGGCCCATTCAAGCCTTCGGTTGGCTTGAGTGGGGTAGTTGACCTGGCCGAAGATCCCGCCTAGGCGATCTCTGCCTCCGGTTCAACTTCCGCATCCACCCGGCGGCGTCCGGCCTCCAGCGCGGCCTCAATGGCGGCCGCCGCGTTGGGGAAGGTCTCCGGCAGCATGAACTGTTTGTCCACCATGCCCAGGCTCGTCCGCCGCATAACAGAGATTTCGGCAATCCAGCCCTGGCCGTCTCCCCGCGCGTGGGCGCGGGCATCCAGTGCGCATCTCTTGTAGCTCTCGGTTTTCTGCATTCGGCTCGATCTCGATCAAACGGTGTTGAAACAGGGACACAGCATAACCCTGAAACCAGAAAAGAAAAAGCGGTTCCTGCGCCGCGCTGCACTCCACGTCCACCGCCGCAATTCTCATCTGTTACACTCAAAAACCTGCGGTGGCGCGCTGGAGTTTGTTCCCGCGCGCCAGCGGCCGGCAGCGCAGCGTTACCCGCCGTGCGCCTGCGGCGTTACCGTTCTTCCCGGGGGAGTTGCAATGCAGCGACGGCAGGATGCGTTCTTGGGTCTCTGTCTGGCAGTGTTGTTCGGTATCACGGGCGTCTTCGCCCAAACCGGACCTGCTCCCGGCAGTGCCATCCGCACCTCGGGCTTCAAGCTGGTCGAAACCCTCGCGGTCGATGCCACCGAAGCTCCGCGCAAAGTCTTTCACGCCCGCCTCACCATCCCCGCCACGCCCGGAGACTTCGTCCTTCTCTCCCCCAAATGGATTCCCGGCGAACACGGCCCCAGCGGCCCAGTGGTGGACACCGCGGGCATCTACTTCCACGCTGACGGACGCCCGCTCGCCTGGCATCGCGACCCGGTTGACATGTACGCCTTCCACGTCGATGTTCCCGAGGGCGTCGCCTCCATCGAGGTTGCGCTCGACTTCCTCGCCCCAACCGAAGGTGGAGGCTTCAGCGCCGGTGCCTCGTCCTCCGACAAACTCGCCGTCCTCTCCTGGAACTGGCTGGTCCTCTATCCCAAGGGCCTTGGCTCGGATGACGTCGGCGTCGAGGCCTCGCTCAAGCTGCCGCGCAACTGGCAGTGGGCCAGCGCCCTGCCTCATTCCCCGGCCGCTCCCGGAGAGGCGAAGTTCACCCTGGCCTCGCTCACCACCCTCATCGATTCGCCCGTGCTCATGGGCGAGTACATGAAGAAGCTGCCACTGCAGGAGGGTAAGACCCCCACGCACGAACTCGACGTCGCCGCCGACTCCGCAGCCGCGCTGCAGATCCAGCCGCAGCAGATCCAGGCCTTCGACAACCTTGTGGCCGAAGCCGGAGCGCTGTTCGGCGCGCGCCACTACCGCGACTATCACTTCCTGCTCACCCTGAGCAATCACGTCGCCCACTTCGGACTGGAACATCACGAGTGCAATGACAGCCGCGTCGGCGAAAACTATCTCACCGACGACAACCAGTGGACGCTCGCCGCCGGCCTGTTGCCGCACGAGTACACCCACTCCTGGAACGGCAAGTACCGCCGTCCCGCCGGACTGGCCACGCCCGAATACGAATCGCCGATGGAAACCAATCTGCTCTGGGTTTACGAGGGCCTCACCCAATACTTCGGCTACGTTCTCACCGGACGCAGCGGCCTGATGACCCCGGAGCAACTGCGTGACCAGTTCGCCCGCATCGCGATGACCTACTCCCACCGCCCCGGCCGCCTCTGGCGTCCGCTGGAAGACACCGCCACCGCCGCGCAGATTCTCTACGGCGCGCCCTACGCCTTCAGCAACTATCGCCGCGGCCCGGATTTTTATGATGAAGGCGCGCTCATCTGGCTGGAGGCCGACACCATCATTCGCCAGAAGAGCGGCGATAAGAAATCGATGGACGACTTCGCCCATCTGTTCTACGGCGGACGCAACACTCCGCCCGAGCTCAAGACCTATACCTTTGACGATGTGGTCAGCACCCTCGACCAGGTGCAGTCCTACGACTGGCGTGCCTTCCTCACCGAACGCATCCGCAACATCGCCGTCCACGCCCCGCTCCAAGGCCTCGCCAACTCCGGCTGGAAGCTGGTCTATAACGAAAAGCCCAACGGCATGACCCGAATTTACCAGGAGGAGGGCGGCGCCTACGATGCCACCGACACGCTCGGCCTGGTCATCAGCAAAGAAGGCGTGGTGCAGGATGCCATCGAAGGCGGCCTCGCCGCCAAACAAGGCATCGGCCCCGGAATGAAGATCCTCGCCGTCAACGACCGCAAGTACGCCCAGGAATTCCTCCTGGCCGCCATGCGCGAGGCCCGCATCTCGCACCAGCCCATCCGCCTCCTAGTCGAAAACGCCGACTACATCCGTCCCGTCTCGCTCGACTATTTCGACGGTCCCTTGCAGCCCCATCTGCAGCGCGCAGAGGACGTACCCGACCTCTTCGACGAGATCATCGCTCCCAAAGTCACCACCCCGTCCAAGCCCTTCACCGAGCAGGACTAGAGCTCCCTTGTTTCTGAAGGGTCATCCTGAGCGCCGAGCGCCCGCGGCCGGCGCGGCGCTTTTTGCCGCGTACCCGCCGCGAAGCTCAAGCGAAGGACCCCAGCGCCGCTCAAATTTCCTGTGCCGACCCAGAGGCACTTCGGCGACGGATTACTCGCGGCATTCCCCAGCGCCCGCGGTCGGCAGCGTCTCCGCGTCGTGTTCCTACGGCTCCAACTCGAAGTGGACCCGGCGATTCTCCTGCAGGCACTGCGCACTGTCTCCCGTGCAGAATGGCTTCTCTTTGCCGTAAACGACGGTCCTCATCCGGTCGGAATGAATCCCGAGCTTTTCCAACTCGTCGCGAACCGTAGTGGCACGCTTCGCTGCGAGCTTCCGGTTGTACTCCTGCGAGCCGCGCTCATCACAATGCGCGCCCACGATGATCCTGAGGTCCGGGTGCGCAGCCAAAAAATCCGCATCGGCCTTCAGCGCCTCGACTTCGCCCGGCCGCAAATCATACCGGTTGTAGCCAAAGTAAATGTCCTTCATCGTCCGCTCAAACAGCTCCTGCTCCGAAGGTTGCTCCACAGCCGGTGCCGGAGCGGGTGCGGGCGGCGGTGCCGGCGCCGCTGCCGGAGGCTCCCCAGCCACCGTCACCTCCAGCGTGGACCGGTACGTTCCTCCTGGACCCAAAGCCGTCAGCGTGTAAACCGTCGAATCCCTTGGAACCACGCTCTGTCTCCCTTGGAAGCCGACTTCCCCCAGCGGGTAGATGCTGACGTAATTGGCGTATTTCGTGCTCCACTCCAGCTCCACGGCTCCGCCGGGATGCACGCGCGCGGGCCTAGCCGTGAACCGGGCGGTGGGTATCGGCGGTGGAGGCGGAACGTCGAGCGGCGCAATCGGGACATACTTCTTCTCGCACGCGCCAACCCACAAAACAGCGGCTACGGCCAATGCCGGCCTGACCAGACGCCACAATCCTCTGTGCATACACTCCTCCTTCGGGAAAGCCGAAACACCAAGGAGACAGATGCGGCCTATGCTCCCAACATCAATCCCCTTCCCGCATTCACCCCCAATCCCACAGGCAGCTCTCCTGCGGATGTTGCAGCATCTCGGCAATCCTTAGGCTGCTAACCCTTGGATGCGTCGAAAGTTCTCTTGCATCCCGCATCCAGCTCCGCTTCCGCCCGCTGCCCCGGGCGGGCCCGGATCGCTGGCGGTTCGGGAATCGTCCTGTTTCTAGCCTGTTAAGTGCCTGACCCGGCACAAATCTGGAGTGCCATAATTAGGGTGCTACTGCTATTCTCTGTGGCATGATGCACCGGCCCCAATCCGCCCCAAAAGGCGTTTCCGGTTCAGTTGCGGGAGCGATCGGGATCGGTGTTGTCATCCTCGGCTGTTCCGTCCTGTTGGGCTGGGCCTTCAACATCGCGGACCTGAAGAGCGTTTTGCCCGGACTGGCAACGATGAAGGTGCAAACCGCCTTTTCGTTCATTCTGGCCGGTGCTGCCCTGGTTACCGCCTGCCGGCCTAGAAGCCGCCCGCTGCAAATCTCGAAGCTCTGCAGCATCGCCGTGATTTTGCTGGCGCTCGCCGTGCTGTCGGAATACTTGTTTGGAATCAACCTGGGGCTGGATCAATTTCCGATTCGCGATCTCTCCCCGGCTCATGGTGCTTCCTTCCCCGGCCGCATGGCTCCGGGCACCGCGCTGATGTTCTTGCTGCTCGGCGGGGGGTTGTTGCTGATCGACAGGTGCTGGCAGGGAATCCGTCCCGCCCAGGGGTTGGCTCTGGCAGCGGGAAGCATGTCCTCGCTAGTCTTGCTCGGGTACGCCTTCGGCGTCTTGTCTCTCTACCAGATTGCCGTCTTTTCTTCCGTAGCCGTGCACACGGCGCTGGCCTTCGGCTTCCTGGCCGCCGGAATTCTGCTGGCACGTCCCGGCGCCGGGATGATGGAGATCTTCTACAGCACAACGCTGGGAGGCGCGGTGATGCGGCGTTTGTTGCCGGCCGCCATCCTGGGTCCCTTCCTCGTCGGCTGGATGAGAGACCGCGGACAACAGACCGGACTGTTCGGCTCCGGCTTTGGCCAGGCATTGGAGACCCTGGCGCTCACCGTCGGCTTCGTCCTGCTGATCTGGTGGACTGCGGCGTCGCTGAACCGTTCGGACCGCGATAAGCGGCAGGCGCAGGAAGCCCAGCTGGAAAGCCAATCGAGGTTTGAAGGGATCGTCCAATCCGCCATGGATGCGATCATTTCGGTCGATGGCCAGCAACGGATCGTGTTGTTTAACCAGGCGGCGGAGAAAATGTTCGGTTGCCGCGCTTCGGAGGTACTCGGCTCGCCCCTCGACCGCTTCCTTCCCGAATCATTTCGCGCCATTCACCACCAACACATCAAGTCGTTCGGCAACTCCGGAGTCACGGCGCGCTCCATGGTTTCTCCCGCCGTACTGACGGCTCTACGCTCGGATGGTCGGGAATTCCCCATCGAGGCGACCATCTCGAAGATCGAGATTGGGGAGCACCAGCTCTTCACCGTCATTTTGCGCGATATATCCGAGCGCAAGCAGGCGGAAGAAGAGAGTCGTGCCATGCAAGTGAGGCTCACGCAGGCGGAAAAGCTAGAAGCAATCGGGAGGCTGGCCGGCGGTGTCGCGCACGACTTCAATACGGTGTTGAACATCATCCTGGGTTATGCCGACCTGCTCCGCTCCGAGCTTGCCGAAGGCGACCCTCGGCGGGCGCGTGTCGAGCAGATCGCCGCTTCCGGCACGACCGGGGCGCTGTTGACCAGGCATCTGCTCGCCTTCAGCCGCAGAAGAGCTCTCGCTCCGGAGGTGCTGGATCTGCGCGGCGCCATCCAAGCCGTGGATCCATTCCTGAGACGTCTGCTGGGCGAGGAGATCGAACTGGAAGTTCATCTCTCCGCGATGGAATGCCCTGTGAAAGCGGACCCGGGACAGCTTCAGCAAGTGGTCTTAAACCTCGCGGCCAATGCAAGGGATGCCATGCCTCGCGGCGGACAACTCACCATCGAGGTGAAATCCGTTGAGTTAGACGAGACTTACACCAGGCAGCATCCATCGATCAAGCCGGGCCAGTACGAGATGCTTGCGGTCAGCGACACAGGCACGGGCATGGATGCGGAAACGGCTGCTCGTCTGTTCGAGCCGTTCTTCACCACCAAAGCTATCGGAAAAGGTACTGGACTCGGCTTGGCAACGGTCTACGGCATCGTGAAACAGAGCGGCGGCGACATCTGGGTTTACAGCGAGCCGGGAGTCGGCACCATCTTCAAGGTCTACCTGCCGCGCTCCTCCGAACAGGTGCAGGCGCCGCCGCCCGTCCAGCAAGCCGACGGAGATCTAAGCGGGACTGAGACAATCCTGCTCGTCGAAGATTCCAACCCTCTGCGCCAGCTCACGCGGGAGATCCTGTCCAAAGCCGGATACGCCGTTCTGGATGCGGCCGATGGAATCGAAGCCTTGGAGCTGTCGAAAGGCTATACCGGACGCATTCACCTGCTGATTACCGACATCGTGATGCCGCGCATGCGCGGGACGGAGCTGGCTACTCAGTTCGTAGTGCAACGGCCCGAGGTCGGAGTGGTCTTTCTCTCCGGCTACTCGGAAGAAGCCCTGTCGCGGATTCCCGGCGCCAGTCGAATTGCGATCCTGGAAAAGCCCTACAATGCCGAATCGCTGCTGCGAACCATCCGCCGTTCCCTCGACGATACCCACATCTCTGCCTAACCTCCAACAGCTTGAGGAGCGCGCGTGCCGAGCCTGGGGAAAGATTTCCGGAGCACCCGTCAGCCGCGCCGCTTCCGATGGTAAGATTCTCGGCTGCCGCCCGGTGCGGCGAGTTCCCCCAACTTGGAGAAAGCTATGTTCAAGGGATTCCGAGACTTCATTCTGCGGGGCAACGTCATCGACCTGGCCGTAGCCGTTGTCATCGGCGTGGCCTTCGGAGCCGTCGTTACCTCCTTCGTCGCCAACATCCTCACTCCGCTGATCGCCGCCATCGTTGCCAAGCCGGATTTCTCCGCCTTCTCGGTTCACCTGAATGGCAGCGAGATCAAGTACGGACTCTTTCTCAACGCGCTGATCTCGTTCCTGCTGATCGCCGGCGCGGTGTACTTCACCATGGTGGCTCCCATGAATGCCTGGAAGGCGCGCCAGGCGCGCGGCCAAACGCCGCCCGATCCCACCACCAAAACCTGCCCCGCCTGCCTGGAAACCATCGCCATCGGCGCCCGCAAGTGCAAGTTCTGCGGCGAGCCCCAGCCCAGCTAACGGCCAAGGAGCCGCGGTTGCCCCACCGGTGGCCCATTCAAGCCATCTCTTGGCTTGAGTGGGGCTTTTGACTTTGGTTCTTGCTTTGACGTGGTTTGCTCTGGGGCGTGGATGCCCGCATCCTTTTGGCCCCAGTAGGGCAGTGGGCGGCTTGCCACTGGGCGAAACTTCCGCGATAATAAATGTTGCTGCAAGCCTTTGCCGGGCAACTGTGTCCGGCGATTCCTTTGTGGTAGAGCCCGTGGCGGATCGAATCCGCCGTTTGCGCCAAGGCGCGGCGGGCATCACGGCGTTCGAATCAGAGCCCCCTCACCGGCGTAAGCCGATGGGCCGGCAGTGATTTCCGGTCCCAGGGGACAAAGTCCGCGGGGATGTCGAGCGCCGGAGTAAACGAAGAGAGGAAGAAAGCCTGTGTTAATGATTCGTCTTTCGCGCCGTGGTGCGCGTAAGCAGCCTGTGTATCGTATCGTCGTCATCGAAAAAGACCGCGCCCGGGATGGCCGTTCCATCGAAGTGGTCGGCCTCTACAATCCGCGCACCAGCCCCGCTACAGTAGATTTCAAAAAGGACCGTGTCGACTATTGGGTCGGCAAGGGAGCGCAGCTGTCTCCCACGCTCGCGCGCCTTTACAAGAATTACAACGCCGCGGCCCCGGCTCAGCCGGTCGCCTAGGCAAGGAGCACGCCGATGAGTGCCAATTTACCCGGACTGGCCAAAGAACTGGCCATGGCCTTGGTCGATTCTCCCGACGAAGTTGAGGTCATAACCTCGGGCGACAGCGAGTACGTCAAGCTGGAGCTCGAAGTTGCCGAAGACGACCTGGGCCGCGTGATTGGCCGCTCCGGACGCACCGCGCGGGCGCTGCGCACCATTCTCTCCGCTGCGGCGGACAAGAACGGACAGCGCTGCTCACTCGATATTGTTGAGTAAGAATGTCGAGTGACAATGTCGAGTAGCGGGTTGGGAAACGACGACGTCGCGTTCATTACCATCGCGCGGGTCGCCAAGGTGCAAGGCCGCCACGGAGAAGTCCTGACGGAGTTGCACACCGACTTTCCCGAGCGCTTCGAGCAGCGGCGCACACTCTACGCGTGGCAGCCCAACGGCGAGCGCCGTCAGCTGCAACTCGCAGAGTACTGGCCCCACAAGGGCGGCATGGTGCTCAAGTTCGAGGGCGTGGATTCGATCGAAGAGGCGGAAACGCTGCTTCGCTGCGAGATTCAGATTCCCGCCGCCGAGCGTGCCGAACTGGAAGCAGGCGCCTGCTACGTCAGCGATCTGCTGGGCTGTGTGGTAGTCAACGCCGATGTCGAACTCGGCCAGGTTGTGGATGTGAATTTTGGGGCGGGCGCGGCTCCGCTGCTGATCGTCAAAAACAACGACGGTCGGGAGTACATGATTCCCTTCGTGGAGAGCTTCACAACGAAGCTCGACTTGCAGGGAAAGCGGATCGAGATGCAGTTGCCGGATGGAATGCTGGAGCTGGATGCCCCGCTGGGTTCGGGCGGACTCAAGCCAGGTAAGCCGGGTTCGGGGAAGAAGCAACGGCCCACGGCGAAGCGCTCGAAAGAAGGTTAGCTAGGCAGAGGTCATAGAAGTGCGGTTTGAGATTGTCACCATCTTTCCGGACTTCTTCCAGGGTCCTCTGGATTACGGCATTGTGCGCCGGGCGCGCAACGCCGGGCTCATTGAAATCGGAATCCACGACCTGCGGGCGTTCACCGCGGATCGTCACCGCACGGTGGACGATCGTCCATTCGGCGGCGGCGAGGGAATGTTGCTCAAGCCCGATCCGCTCTTTGCCTGCGTCGAGTCGCTCGGGGTGCAACCCCGCGAGTCGCGCATCACAGGCGAAGCGCGCGAGTCGGTTGTCATGCTGTCGGCCTCGGGCAAAATGTTCTCCCAGGCTATAGCGCAGCAGCTGGCTTCGCTCGATCGGGTCACGTTCGTGTGCGGGCGCTACGAAGGCGTGGATGAGCGTGTCACCGAATGTCTCGCCGACCGCGAGGTTTCGGTGGGCGACTTTGTGATGAGCGGCGGCGAACTTGGCGCCATGCTCATTGTGGATTGCGTCACCCGCCTGCTCCCCGGAGCGCTGGGCAACGAGGCCTCGAATAAAACCGAGAGCTTCAGCGCAGTCGAGGCCGAAGCAAGGTGGGACGAGCAGGGCCGCTTGGAGCCCGACTCGACGGTGGCCACAGGCGGATTGCTCGACTATCCGCACTACACCCGCCCCGCGGAGTTTCGCGGGATTCCGGTTCCCGAGGTGCTGTTGCAGGGGAACCACGAAGAGATCCGGCGCTGGCGTCGCCGCCGCGCCCTGGAAAAAACGCTGCGGAACCGCCCCGACCTGTTGCAGAAGGTGGCGCTCAGCGCGGAAGACAAAGCAGTGCTTCGCGAGTTGCAGCGCGAGGCAGAAAAAATTTAGCTAGCAGAGATCACCGGACCGGAGCGGTTTGCTTCGCGGCCCGAGAAGAAGAAGAGAAGAGGAAACGTCATGTCGTCATCTCCCATCATCACCCGGATGCTTGCCAAAGTGCAGCGCACCGACCTGCCGAGCTTCGCGGTGGGCGACACCATCAAAGTCCACGTCAAGATCAAGGAAGGCGACAAGGAACGCGTCCAGGTCTTCGAAGGCATCGTCATCAAGAAGGCCAACGGACAGCAACCCAGCTTCACCGTCCGCAAGATGAGCTTCGGCCAGGGCGTGGAGCGCATCTTCCCCCTCGGCAGCCGCATTATCGACAAGCTGGAAGTGGTCCGCTCCGCCAAGGTCCGCCGCGCCAAGCTCTATTACCTGCGCGCGCTGCGTGGCAAGGCCGCCCGCCTCAAGGAAGTCGATCGCGTCAAGGCGTAGCTCGCTTATCCGCCACCCATGGCCGTATCGGCGACCCATCGCAATCCAGGGGCGAGGTGCATCCTCGTCCCTTCTTTTTGGTTGGTGAGCTGTCAGGCGGGTGGCCCATTCAATCCCTCTTTTGGCTTGAGTGGGGTAGTTGCCTTCGGTTCGCACTCGGCAGGCCGTGTGCGATTTGCTACACGCGGCTGCCCCGTTCCAGTCTTCCTTTGGCTAGGGTGGGGTTTTGACCTTGTTCTATGTTCGACGTTCTATGTTCGACCTGACCCTCAGAATTTCCTACGAGGCCCTCGCCCCTAAAGCCTTCAGGTACTTCTCCGGCTCGCTGGCAAAATCCACAATATCCCGGTGCTCGTCGGCGCGAACCTCCATCCGTCCGTCATGGCTGATCCGGATCACCGTTTTGCCCTGAGTGTCGAAGACCCAGGCCTCCAGCGCAAAGTAAAACACCAGGCACAGGATGCTCGCCAGCGCATCGGTTTCGCTCTGGTCAAATACATGCAGCGGTGCTTCCGACAGCGGACGCATCTCCCCCCTGGAGCACCGGTAGCCGTACAGCAGGTCCAGGTGCTCGGCGGTCGGACGCAGGCTCCAGCCGGTCAAGTACACACATACTTCCGGTTGCCTCAGCAGCAGGTAGGAGAGGAACTTAGCCAGCGCCGTCTTGGATGCGCTGTCCTCCGGAATCGCACACGGCTTGCTCACCACCTTGAGCTCGTCGCATCGTTGATTCACAAAGTCGTCCAGCGTATTCGCGGTCAGCCAACCCGCTGCGTCGTCTTTCGTCATCGCCTTCATGCGGTCCCCCTGATCGGTCCAGGTGCTCGCCATTGTACCCTTAATCTTAAAAATCTAATCCCTGAATTAAGTACAGTAGAACCAAGACAATCAGGATTCATTTCTCCCAGCGGGCCAATTTGGGAGCACCTCCGCGCCAAAGCGCCGCCGCCCTTGGTTTGAGGTGTAGAATCAGAGGCTGCGCGGGGGAGGACGCCGGAAAGCTCGGCACTCCTCGCGGACGGAGATCCACTGGGACGCAGGCTTCATACATCGAGAGGTCGTTATGGCGGCTGTAGAGAACACCTTGGACGCAATCCGGTTTCAAAATCCCGCAAACACGCCCTTCCGCAACGAGCCCACTCTGGACTTCGAGCGTGCGGAGAACCAGCGCGCCATGCGCGAGGCGCTGGAACGGGTTCGCCGCCAGCTGGGCCGCGAATACGACAACGTCATCGGCGGCCATCGCCAGCGCACCGCCGCCAAGCTGGAGTCGATCAATCCCTCGAATCCCGCCCAGCTCGTGGGCATCTTCCAGAAGGCCGAAGCTGAAGATGTGCCCGCCGCCATGGACGCCGCGCTCAAGGCCTTCGAGAGCTGGAAGCAAACCTCGGTCGAGGAGCGCGCCGATCTCCTGTTCCGCGTGGCCAGCGCCCTGCGCGACCACAAATTCGAATGGTCGGCCTGGCTGATCTTCGAAGTTGGAAAGAACTTCGCCGAAGCCGATGCCGAAGTGGCCGAAGCCATCGACTTCGTCGAGTTCTACGCCCGCGAGGCGCTGCGCCTCGCCAAGTCCGCGCCGCCCGTGCAGCGGCCCGGCGAGCGGGGCGAGCTGCGCTACCTTCCGCTCGGCGTGGGCGCCGTCATTGCGCCATGGAATTTCCCCCTGGCCATCCTCGCCGGCATGACCATGGCCGCGGTGGTCAGCGGCAACACCGTCGTGCTCAAGCCCAGCAGCGACGCCATGACCATCGCGGCGCAGTTCTTCCAAACGCTCGAAGCCTGCGGCACCCCCGATGGCGTGGTCAACTTCGTCACCGGCAGCGGCAGCGGCTTCGGCAACGCCCTGATCCAGCATCCCAAAACCCGCTTCGTTGCCTTCACCGGCTCCAAGGAAGTCGGCCTGCAGATTCACGAACTGGCCGCCAAGCCCCAGCCCGGCCAGATTTGGATCAAGCGCACCATCCTTGAAATGGGCGGCAAAGACGCCATCGTGGTCGATGCCGACTCCGACCTCGACGCTGCGGTCTCCGGCGTCGTCGCCTCGGCCTTCGGCTACAGCGGCCAGAAGTGCTCGGCCTGCTCGCGCGCCATCGTCGATGACCGCGTGTACAACATCTTCGTAGAGCGGCTGAAGGTCAGGACGGAGAAGCTGACGGTTGGCGCATCCGACGAGAATCCGAGCCTCGGCCCGGTCATCAACCAGGCCGCCCAAAAATCGATTCTGGCCTTTGTGGAAACCGCGCTCAAGGAAGGCGGCCGGCTCATTTCCGGCGGCCGTGTCATCGACGGCCAGCCGGGGTTCCTCGTGGAGCCGACCATCATCTCAGAGGTCAAGCCCGGCGATACGCTGGAGCAGAAAGAGGTCTTCGGCCCCGTGCTGGCCGTCATCCGCTGCAAGGACTTCGACGACGGGCTGCGCATCGCCAATGACACCGAGTTCGGCCTCACCGGCGCCGTCTATACCGATTCCGAGGAGCGCATCGAGCAGGCCAAGCGCGACTTCCATGTCGGCAATCTCTACGTCAATCGTAAGTGCACCGGAGCCATGGTGGGCGCCCATCCTTTTGGCGGCTTCAACATGTCGGGCACCGATTCCAAGGCAGGCGGAGCGGACTACCTCCTGCTGTTTACCCAGGCCAAATCCATTGCACGCAAGCTGCCCTAACCGCCGCTGCATGGAGCCGGCATTCACTCGTCCTTAAGGATTTCATGGCGCGAATACTTTGCATCGACGATGAACCCAACGTGGTGAAACTGAAGTGCGCGATCCTGGAGCAGGCCGGCCACGATGCCACCGCGGCCACCTCCGCGCGCGAGGCAATCGACCTTCTGCGCACCCAGGACTTCGACGCCGTCGTCACCGACTGGCGATTGGGCGAGGCCAGCGGACACAGCGTCGTGCTGGCCGCCAAGCAAAACTCCACCATCCCCGTGGTCGTGGTCTCCGGCTATGTCGGCGAAGCCTACCAGGCCGCCGAGCCGCTTGCCGACCTCTACCTTGAGAAGCCCGTCAATCCCGAAGAACTGGTCCTCATCGTCAACGAACTTCTCAAAGCCGGCGCCCGCCCCGCATCCATGGATTAGCCAGCCCGGGTGCCCCATTCAAGCCATCTTTTGGCTTGGGTGGGGTAGTTGACCTTGGTGTTGTCATTGCATTTGCCCTCGTTCGTTTTCACACTAAAAAGCGCGGCCCATGGCCGCGCTTCATCCCTTCCAATCCGTTCCTCTTTTTACACCGCTCCGCTGCTGCTGGTGCTCGACGGCATCGGACGCATCGCCGCCGCGCTGGCCGCTGCCGCTTCGGCCAAGATCCGGTGGTGGATGGTGAACAGCGCCAGCTCCAGCCGGTCGGAGACGCCGATCTTGTCATACACATTGCGCAGATAGTTCTTCACCACCTGTTCGGTGGTGCCCAGCAGGTTGGCGATTTCCTTGTTCTTATAGCCCTGCACGATCAGCGCGACGATCTTCAGTTCCTTGGGCGTCAGCCGGTCGCGCACCCGAGCTCCCACAAAGTCGTCGCTGTCGGTACTGCCGGCGGCGGCCCGCAGATCCTGCACGTACACCTCGCCCGTGCTCACCTTGCGCACGCAGCGCAGCAGCTCCGCGCTCTCCACCGAGCGGTAGATCAGCCCCAGCACCCCGGCCCGCAGATAGCGGTCGGGCTGCTCATTGCTCTCGGCGATCACCACCAGCTGGATGCCGGATTCACGCGCCTGCCCCGCCAGTTGTTCGGCGTCGGGCAAAAAGTCGGAGGCATAAATCATCACCGAGCCGCGAAACTTATCGATGGCGATCATGGCCTGTTCCACCGTCTGGGCCTGCGCCACAATGCGCACGTCGTCTTCCACGGCCAGCACCTTGGCGATACCCGCGCGAAAGATTGCCTGATTGTCCGCCAGAATGATTTTCAGCATCTACTTTTCTCCGGCCCCGGCGGCTTGATCGCCGCGCAGAATCTCGTAGCTTTCAATCACGCAGGCAACGCCCGAACGGCCCTGCTCCGGGTCGTGGTCGCAGCGCACCACGCGCCCCTGGCAGTGCAGGCGAACGTCGCCGGTGGCGCCCACGGTCTCGCCCGGAATCGTAATCTCAAATTCCGTGGAGGCGCCTACTTCCAGGCCGCCTTCGTCGAGCCACAGATAAACCCCGGCAGCGCTGATGTTTTCCGTTTGACCTATCGGCGTGCCCTCTGCCCCCAATACCTTGAGCGGAAGATGCACGGGAAATCGTCGGCTGGTGCGAATATCGGACACGTTAGCTCCCGAATCAACCTGGAAAATGACTAAAGTAACCTTGTTAGGTTGGATTATGTCACGAATAGGAATCTTTGTGGTAGTAGGGAATTTACACGGGGACCCAGAGAATCAATGCTTTATCCGGGCGAGCGCCAGCCGGAGCATTAGGCTGCCGTAGTAAAGCGAACCCTGCGCCCTGCTCCTGCTTCTGTTCTTGCCCTTGTTCCTGCTCTTGCTTTTTGTCCTTGCCATTGTTTCTGAGGTGTCATCCTGAGAGCCGAGCGCCCGCGGCCGGAGCGGCGCTTTTGCTGCGTACCCGTCGCGAAGCTCAAGCGAAGGACCCGTTCCAATCTCGCCGCCGTTCCAAGGTCACTTCGGCCGGCCACGCTCGCTCCTGTAAGTGGCCGTTCCCACGCACTTACCGGTGGCGCGAGCCGCCCACCGACAACCCCACGCCGAGCGCGAAACAAAATCCCGCCAGCGCCGCCAGGGTTTTCACCGGATGCTCGCTCACCAGTCGCCGTGCAGCCCTGCGCGAGCGCGCGACCCCGTCCTGCAACTGCTCGCACAACCGCTGCACCTGCCCGGCGGTCAATTCGCTCAGTTCACCGAAAGTATGCGCCGCCTCGTCTCCCGCACTGTGCGCCGCCATCTCGCCGCGCTCCTTCGGCATTGCATGGCTGTGTCCGGAGCCGCCGCTGGCCGGGCGCACCAACTCAAGGCTCCGCCGCATCTGGCGCTCTGCCGTGCCGGCGGCTCTGCCGATTCGCTCAGCCGTCCCTGCCATCGCATTACGGCCTCCGGTTTGCACGGTGAACCCGCGGTGCCCGGAGCTGACACCACTCTCATACCCGTCCTCTTGCTGGGTGGGTGGCGGCTCAGGAGAATGCGCGTCGCTTCTCGCGTCGTCGGTGAAATTGCCGGATTCGCGGTCCTTATCCATAAGGAGCCCTCGCAATGTCGTGGCTAGCTTATTAGATGTAGACGGACGAATCCTTGCCTCAATAAAGTGGAATGCAGCTCTGCGCAGCGCGCTCTGCTCTGCTAAAACGCATCGCCGCCGCCGCCGCCAAACCCTCCGCCCGAGAACCCTCCTCCGCCGTCGAAGCCGCCGCTGCCAAAGCCGGAGCCGCTCGAACTGGCCTGCGGCGCCGCCGAAAACGACTGGTACGCCGAGCTGCTGAATGTGTTCATCGCGCTGGCGAACAGCAGCGGAGTCCACAGCATCCCCGGAGTTCCATAGCCCGAGCCGACGTACCACGCGGGAGGCTCGGTGAGCAGTCCTTCAAATGCCTTCGCCCAGTGGTGCTCCACCCCGAACGCCATGGCGTAAGGCAAAAACTTTTCAAACGTGTCGGGCGGCATCCGCTTGATGCGGTCGCCATCCACCCGCGTCATAAATTCCTTGAACCCCAAACACTCCACTCGCGCGCGGGCTCCGCGCACCGTCTTGGCCGCCAGCCTGCGCCCGAACAGCGCCACAATCACAACACTCAGCACCACGCCCGCCGCCAGCACCGTAGGCGAATTGAACAGGCTGATGCGGCCCGTCATCTGCAGCCACAGAAACGGCAGCACAATCACCAGCACCCCCACCAGTGCCAGTCCCTTCGCCGAGTCCGGATCGGTCGCATACAGGTTCTTGCTGTCCAGCGCCTCCATGATCTGCTGACGGATCGAAGGCAGCGCAATGTAGAAGCGTTCCTTCAGGCTCGACAGCGTCGTCTCGGTGTCGCTTGCCCCGGAAACCATCGTGTCCAAGGGGAAGATGTTGTCGAGCACCACCAGTTCGTGCCCAGCCAGCCCCTGCCACTCCGGCCGCGGCTTCACCAGCTTCAGAACGTAATCCCGGTGCGTGATGAACAGCACCTTGTCGTTCTGCTCAATGATCTTGATGTATCCCTTCACCGCAAGATCGATGACTGTCGATGTAATGTCGCGCGCCTCAACCGCGTCTTCCAGCAGCGTCCCCGCCTCGGCCGGCGTCAGCCCCTTCGGCGGCTCATACATCGGCGCCACAGACAGCCCGGGATCGGGATCGCGTCCCTTCCACCACCACAGCCCGAACATCACCGCCAACGCCCACACCGGCAGCAGCGCTCCCGGATTGCCCTGCACGAACCACACCGCATTGGTGAACCATGAGGGCTGGGTCAGCACGCCCTTGGGAATGTACACGTCGATGGTGAGTCCGTTGCGCGGCCCCAGCGAATCGTTGGCCGTAAAGCTGATGTTGCTGCCATCCACGCTGCTGCTGGCATCCCGCCCGCGCCCGCCGAACGCGCCCGTGAACGCCTGCGCCTTGATGCCCTTTCCAGCGGCAGCACCCGGCAGCGCCACAAACGCCGAAGCCTCCGCAATCGGCACCTCCCAGTCATTGCCGGTTACGTTCCAGTAAAACTCGTCGTGGTCCTTGAAGAATCGCACCGCGTTCGCGGCCTTGTAGGTGATGCGTATGGTGCGCTCGGTGTCCGTGCCTCCCGCGTAAATCCTGAGCGCCAGGAACTGGTCCACTCGTCCGTCGGAGGTCTGCTCGCTGCGGCTGCTCTGCTCATAGCGGATCTTATCGCCGTTCTCATCGGTCACCGACTCGACATTCAGCAGCAGTTTGTAGTCGGTCCCATCCGGCCCCGGATACTCCACCGGAATATAGCGATCGATGCCGTTGAAGGTCCCCTCGAACGAGGGATGAATCTCCTCTTCCACCAGCACCGAGCCGTCGTCGGCCACCGTGTAGCGCCCATCGAAGCGCGCAATCGACCACGTGCGCGCCCAGCAGCTTGAGGCCGCCAGCAGCAGCGCGGCCAGCAGCCAGCCCGCGCGCCACAGCCTTGAGTTAACAGCAGTCCAACGCATCGCCCGGTTCCGGTTCATCAGAACTTGACACTCGGTACGGTGCGTTCCGTCGCATCGGCAATCTCGAAGAACTGCCGCTGCTGGAAGTTGAACATTCCCGCGATGATGTTGCTGGGGAACGACTGGATCTTGGTGTTCAGGTCGCGCACCACCGCGTTGTAATAACGCCGCGAATTCTGTAGCGCATCTTCCAACTCGGCCAGCGACTGCTGCAGCGACTGGAACTGCGTGTTGGCCTTCAGCTCGGGATAGGCTTCGGCCACCGCCAGCAGCCCGCGCAGCGCCTGCGTCAGCTGTCCCTCGGCCTGCGCCCTGTCGGCCGCCGAAGTGGCGGCCATCGCCGCCGAGCGATACTTGGCCACGTCTTCAAACGTGCTCTTTTCGTGCGTGGCGTAGCCCTTCACCGTCTCCACCAGGTTCGGAATCAGGTCATGGCGTCGCTTCAGTTGAACGTCGATATCGGACCAGGAATTGTCGGCCCGCACCCTGAGCTGCACCAGCCCGTTGTACATACCGGCCACAATCAGCCCAATCACCACAAGAATGGCAACAAATACCAGCAGCGGGATCATGCAAAACCTTTCCGGGGTCTCTCCCAAGCGCCTACCATCTTAACCCGCCGCATGCCGCAAGTGGAACGCACCGCCGCGCGCAGCTTCCAACCATCCAGCGAACGAATGTCTCTGCGGGTGCCCGTTCAACCCTCCTTTGGCTTGGGCGGGGTAGTTGCTTTTGCTTTTGTTCCTGCCTGCTGCCCAACCTCCAGCGCGCTTCCTTTGCGAAGCAAAACACACACGCAGTTTTCGCCGATGCCGTGTTTTAATCCAGCCAGATGAACCCCGCACCAGCCGCCCGGCATCTATCACGAATCAGTAATTTGTTCGCCGAACGAAATTCATCAGCTTGAAAATCAGCCCACCGCACTCGGGCCGCCCGTCGCTCCTGCGGTGCAGGGAAGCACCCATGATGCATCCTTCCGACTTGCACTTGATCGCGCGCCACGGCACCCTGTGGATGTTCTTTGTCACTCTCGGAGAGCGCCTCGGGCTGCCGCTCTTCGTTACTCCGCTGCTCGTCGCCGCCGGCGCGCTGGCCGCCATGGGCAAGCTGCACTTCGGCCTCCTTTTGCTGGCCACCACCGTCGCCTGCCTCGCCGGAGACACCGCCTGGTACGAGCTCGGCCGCTGGAAGGGAATCAAACTGTTCGGCCTGCTCTGCCGCATCTCCTTACAGCCGGACTCCTGCGTGCGCCGCACCGAACTGGCCCTGTCCCGCCACACCGCAAGCTCGTTGCTCTGGGCCAAGTGGCTTCCCGGCATCGCGCATTTGGTCTTGCCCGTGGCCGGAGCGGCGGGCATCTCCCGCCCCCGCTTTCACCTCTATAACGCTGCGGGCTCCATCGCCTGGCTGGCGGCGTTGCTGGCCGCAGGATACCTCTCCATGCTCACCATCGACTGGCTGGGAGTCTTCGCCATCACGGCCCGCTGGGCGGTGGTGCTGGCCATAGTGGCCTCCGCGGCGCTGGCCGGCCATAGCTACTGGCAGCGCCGCCAATCTCTCCAGGCGCTGCGCATGGCGCGCATCTTGCCCGAGGAACTCCACAGCCTGCTGCTCTCCGGCCATGCGCCGGTCATCGTCGATCTCCGCCATCCCCTCGATTTCCTCGCCGCCCCGCGCACCCTGCCCCACGCCCTGCGCATCGCGCCCATTGAAATTGCCGCCCGCCGCGCCGAGCTGCCCGACAACCGCGAGATTGTCGTTTACTGCACCTGTCCCAATGAAGCCACTGCGGTGATGGTCACCCGGCAGCTGCGTCTGCTCGGCTTCAAACGTGTCCGTCCCCTCGCCGGCGGCCTGGAGGGATGGGAGAAGCTCGGCTTTCCCGTCGACCGCATCTTTGACGACCAGGGCAACCCCCTCGCCCAAGTCAGCTAAACTCACCGGTGCCCCATATTTGCCTTCCTTTGGCAAATGTGGGAAAGCAGCGCCTCCCATCCCGGCACCGCATTTGCTCTTGCCTTTGCTCCTGTTCTCGAACCAATCTGGTCGGCTTCCTGACGCGCCTATTCTGCATCTAACGCTTATGAATGGAACGTTGCGGGCCTTCCCCAAAACGCTCCAGCGGGAGGTACTTATGAAAGATAAGCTTTCCGTAACCCACGCAGATAATTCCTCCAAGCCTCACACCCGGCGCAATCCAGTTGACGGAGTTACCTGCTGGTCCGGACGAGCTAGCCGCTTCCAGCTTACTCACCCGCCAGCGAAGCAGGCTTGGCTGGCACATGGCAGCGGACGAGCCTTTCACCAGGCTCCTCACTGTTCACATGTTTCCTCGCGCCCCAAAGGCAGTTGAGCTAGGCGCGCCGATCAGGGAAGGGAGGCGGGTAATATGCAGATCCAATTTAGCGTGAACGAAGCGCAACTTTTGGCAGACACCCTGGGTCGGCGTACGAGCGGACTGAGACACGAAATCGCCCGGACTGACGACCGCGAGTTCAAGCAGATGCTGCTACAGAAACTAGAGACTCTGACTTGCCTGCAGAGCCAGCTCGTCCCAGGAGAGGTTCAGCTCAGTCCCAAGACAGGCGGTGCTCTGGCTGAAGTGCTCGATCAGGCGGAGCATGCTCTTTACTTCGAGATCGCGCGGACAGATGATCGCGAGTTCAAGCACATGTTGCAGAAGAATTTGGAATGTTTGGAATGTGCGCATTCCAAGCTCACGGAAGCTCACGCAGCTGCATGACGCTGACGCTCGGAGGCAAAACGGAGAGATTTGCAATAAGCGACTCGTGTGCGGGCCGTGAGGCTGTTCTGTGGCTTGGATCGCTTCCGGCAGCCTGCGAATGTTGCCATTCAATCCAGCTAAGAGGGTAGTAAGTAACAATATCGCCGCCCTCAGTGGCAACCCCGGCGACCCCAGCCCTATTTCCCGGTACACTAGACAGAGTAGGGACGCAGCTTTCGCAGAAGCGTTTGGCCCTCCGCAAAGTCAGTGCGTCCCTTCCGTGCGTGGGCCGTTCCCTGTCTGAGCGGGCCGTAGGAGAAGTCATTCTGATGATGTTGTTGTCGCCGGCGGATACAACCTTACTGGCCCGCCACGGTGCGCTGTGGATGTTCCTGGTCACCCTGGGCGAGCGCCTCGGGCTGCCGGTCTTTATCTCTCCGCTGCTGCTGGCCGCAGGAGCCATGGTGGCCGTCAACCCCGTGCAATTCTGGCTGGTCCTGTTTGCCACCGCCGTCCCTTGCCTGCTGGGCGACGCCATGTGGTACGAACTCGGCCGCTGGAAGGGCCGCTCCGTCATCGCCGCCATGTGCCGCATCTCCTTCGTCCCCGATGCATTGGAAGACAAAGCCTATGCCGGCCTGGACCGCTTCCGCGGCGTCACCCTGCTCTGGGCCAAGTGGATCCCGGGCGTCGCGCACCTCGCGCCGCCTCTGGCCGGAGCCGCGCACCTGCCCCGCTCCCGCTTCCATCTCTACAACAGCATCGGCTCGCTCCTCTGGATTCTCGTGATGCTGCTCGCCGGAGTCCTCTCCCTGCGCGCCTTCGACTGGATGGCGATCTTTACCCGCTCGGCCAAATGGTCGCTCAGCATCATTGCCGCAGGCTCGGTCGTGATGGGACTCTACGGCTGGCTCCACCGCAAGCGCGCCCGCGCCCGCCACGCCGCCGAACAAGTCGCCGAAGCGAGCTGACGCTAACCTTTCACCTTTGTTATTGCCTCTGTCCCCAACCTTGCGCAACAGTTGGCAACCCAGTTACCTTTCTCTTTCCAACGATTACCTGTTTCGTTAATGTTTATCCAGAATTTGCATAGTATTCTGTGCAAATCGCGCTCACAAAACTTGCAGCGCAGCGCAATCCCCTTTAGGCTCGTTCTATACCTGCAGAGTGTGAGATTGCCGGGCGACCGGGGGAAGGTGAGCATCGCTGCGGGCGCGAAGCAAATTCGCGGCGCGATGCACAGATCGACAATTGTCTATGTTTCACGCAACCGATGACCTCAGAATCAAATGGACCAAGGTAGTCCTGCCTCCGGTGTTCCTGGAGGAAGAGATGCCGATGACCGACGCGGCATCGTCCACCGTCTTTGAAGCCCGCCAAGCCATCTGTAACGTGCTGGCCGGAAGCGACAAGCGCTTAGTTGTCGTTGTCGGCCCCTGCTCCATCCATGACACCAAGGCCGCGCGCGAATACGCCACCAAGCTCAAAGCCGTGGCCGACGAGTTCAGCAACGAGCTCATCGTCGTCATGCGCGTGTACTTCGAAAAGCCCCGCACCACCATCGGATGGAAGGGTCTCATCAACGACCCCTATCTTGACCAGTCCTACAAAATCAACGACGGCCTGCGCCTGGCGCGGCGTCTCCTGCTCGACCTGGCCGAGATGGGCATGCCCGCCGGCACCGAGTTCCTGGACATGATCTCGCCCCAGTATGTGGCGGCCCTCATCAGCTGGGGAGCCATCGGCGCGCGCACCACCGAGAGCCAGATCCATCGCCAGCTGGTCAGCGGACTCTCCTGCCCGGTGGGCTTCAAGAATGCGACCTCGGGCGACGTGCAGATTGCCATTGAAGCCATGCTCTCGGCCTCGCATCCCCACACCTTCCTCGGAGTCTCCAAGTACGGACAGTCGGCCATCCTGTTCACCAGCGGCAATCCCGATACGCACGTGATTCTGCGCGGCGGCAGCAACCTGGTCAACTACAAGGCCGAAGCCGTGGCCGAGGTTTGCCAGCGGCTGGAGAAGAGCAAGCAGAAGCCCAGCGTGATGATCGACTGCAGCCACGCCAACAGCCAGAAGGACCACAACCGCCAGCTCGATGTCTGCCGCGATGTGGCCTCGCAGGTGGCCGGCGGCGACAGCCGCATCATCGGCGTCATGATCGAAAGCAGCCTGGTGGCGGGCGCGCAGAAAATGGTGGAAGGCAAAGCTCTCACCTACGGGCAGAGCATCACCGACGCCTGCATCGGATGGGACGATACCGCCGTTCTGCTCAAGGAGCTGGCGGCCGCGGTCAACGAAGGCCGTTAACATCGAACCAGGAAAGAGTGGGCTCGCGTGGAATTCATCGACCTGAAGGCGCAGTACGCAAAGCTGCAAACGGAGATCGACCGGCGCATGCGCGCCGTGCTCGCACACGGGCAATTCATCCTGGGGCCGGAGGTGACGGAGCTGGAGTCGCGGCTGGCGGCGCGCACCGGCTCCCAGCACTGCATCGCCTGCTCCAGCGGCACGGATGCGTTGCTCATCGCGCTCATGGCGCTCGGCATTGGTGTTGGCGATGAGGTGGTCACCACTCCGTTCACCTTTGTCGCCACCGTCGAAACCATCGCCTTGCTCGGCGCCACGCCCATCTTCGTTGACATCGACCCGCGCACCTACAACCTCGATCCCGCGCTGCTCGGTGCGGCCATCACGCCGCGTACCAAGGCCATCATGGCTGTGTCGCTCTACGGCCAGTGCGCGGAGATGGATGCCATCAACGCCACGGCCGCCGCGCGCGGCATCGCGGTGATTGAAGACGCCGCGCAGAGCTTCGGCGCCACCTACAAGGGACGTCAGTCCTGCAACCTTTCCACCATCGGCTGCACCAGCTTCTTCCCCTCGAAGCCGCTGGGCTGCTATGGCGACGGCGGCGCCTGTTTCACCAACGACGAAGCGCTGGCGACCCGCATGAAGCAGATCCGCGTGCACGGCCAGGACCGCCGCTACCATCATCCGCTCATCGGCATCAACGGACGGCTGGACACGCTGCAGGCCGCGGTTTTACTGGCCAAACTCGATGCCTTCGATTTCGAGGTGCATGTGCGCGCGCAGCTCGGCGCCGCCTACAGCGAGCAGCTGCACAAGCTGGTCAAGACGCCCTTCGTCGAGCCACACAACACCAGCGTCTATGCGCAGTACACCATCCAGGTAGAAGACCGGGAGAACTTTGTGAAGCGGCTGCAGGCCGATGGAATTCCCACCGCGGTTCACTACCCCGTTCCGTTGCATCTGCAGCCGGCCTTTGCCAAACCCGGCTGCGGATGCGAAAGCTTCCCCCTGGCCGAGGCTGCGGCCGATCATGTCGTCAGCCTTCCCATGCATCCCTACCTCAGCGCAGAGGATCAGCAACAGGTAGTCGCCTCGGTTCGCGCCGCAGCCGCGCATGCGGAAACGACTGTTGCGCGCCCCTTCGAGTAACTCCCGCGGCTGTTCCCGATCTGGTATCCCGTGTTGCTGTCATGCCCCATTTTGCCTGGAATGCAGCAGCACGGCACTCCGTTCCCGCATCTCAGAAAACAAAAGACAGCGAAATCGGATTCGAGTGCTAGCCAGAAACCTTAGTACTCGACCCGGAGGGAGTACTGGCGGATGCAGCTCGTTTTCATCGAGCAGGCGGTCTTAATTCCAACCGGAAAGCAGCATGTAAGTAGCTTAAAGTTCAGCGCATTACAAATGCTGTGGCAGGATGGACCGAGGGCCACTGGGAGCCCGCTCGCGGTGGGAAGGACAACTCTAATCCGGGTTATCCAACCCAGAGTGCAACTTTCGCATCTGAACTAATAATTAAGCAGGTTGAGGTAGGCTTCGCGTTCGCGGTGAAGCGCATCCAAGGCTTCTGGGTTTAGAAGCAAGCTGTTCAAGAAGCAAGCGGTAGAAAGACGGGCCGGATCGAAGTCGCAATAAGTGCTATAAAAGTTTTAGATTCAAAAGCTTAGCAGAATTTCACGATGTCGTTGAGATGGCGGAGCTGCGTTTAAGGGAAGAACATGGCCAGTGCCGAACCGGCAATTTTGCAGTCTCCCGCGCTGTGGTATGCGACCTACACCGCGCCGCGGCACGAGAAGAGCGTTCTGAAGCATCTGGAAAGCCGGAGTGTGGAGAGCTATCTTCCGCTCTATGGGAGTACGCGGCTATGGAATGGCCGGCGTGCCTTCGTGCAATTGCCGTTGTTTCCCGGCTACTTGTTTGTCCGTATCGCTCCCGAACACCGCGTCAAAGTTCTGGAAGTGCCGGGTGTGCTGAGCATCGTGAGCTCGCAGGGAAGATTGACTCCGTTGCCGGTTGGGGAGGTCGAGTTGTTGCGCGCCGCCCTGGAGTCCCGGAAATCGGAGCCGCACCCCTCACTTGCCCGCGGCAAACGGGTGCGCATCAAGGTGGGTCCCTTGCGCGGCCTGGAAGGTGTCATCGTGAAGCAAACACGCAGGTTGCGGATGGTGGTCTCGATTGACAGCATCCTGCAGTCGTTTGCGGTTGAGTTGGAAGCCAGCGATCTTGAAAGCGACGTAGTGTCTGCGTCGAGCCAGACAAACTAAATGCCGACTGCGCCGGGTAGTACCGTGGTTTCTCAAATGTTGGAGTTTTACGGCTTGCGCGAACACCCCTTTGGGGTGTCGCCCGACCCGCGATTTCTCTACCCCAGCTTCCAGCATCGCGAAGCCATGGCTTCGTTGATCTTCGGCATCGAGAGCCAGGTTGGGTTTGCGGCATTGATTGCCGAGCCCGGTGCGGGCAAGACTACGCTGCTGTTCGACATCCTGCAGCGTTATCGGGACCGCGCCAGCACGGCCTTCGTCTTCAACACACAATGCAGCGGGCCGGAACTGCTTCGCCAGGTGGTACTGGAATTGCAGGTTCCCGGCGTCGACGGCGAGCGCGACCCGCTCCGTCTGCATCAGCTGTTTACCGAGTTTGTGGCCGACCGCCTGCGCACCAAGCCGGTGGTGATCGTGATCGACGAAGCGCAGAACCTGGAGAACTCCGCTCTGGAAACGCTCCGCCTGCTGTCGAATTTCGAAGCGGCCAACCGCAAGCTTTTGCACATCATTCTTGCCGGACAGCCGCAACTTGCAAGCAAACTACGGCACCCCAGCCTTACCCAGCTGCTGCAGCGCATCACCACCGTCAGCCGCCTGGAGCGCTTCTCGCCGGCGCAGATGGAAGAGTGCATCGCATTTCGACTGCGGGTCGCCGGCTTCACCGGCCCGGCACTGCTTTCCGATCCGGCCATGGCGATGGTCAAGGCGGCCAGCGGGGGCGTGCCGCGCGAGATCAATCGCATTTGCATAAACGCCATGCAGTTGGGATTTGCCTTGCGCCAAAGGCCGATCGGCCCTGAAGTCATCGAGGAAGTGATGGCGGACCTGACCCTGGCAAAATGGATTCCCGAGACGGAGCTGCCGGCGGACTGCCCGGCTATCGAATTCGAGGTTCCGAAGGCTCCCGGCAACTCGATGGGCTTTCGGGTAGGGGCGCCGAACTCGCCGCCTCCGGCGCCATCGCCCCAACCGCTCCCGGCGGTGGCAGCGCGGAGCGCCGCAGGCGAGGCGAAAAATTCCAGCCGTTCCGTGGAGCCTGTGAGCTCGCAGCTCTCGGCGCCGGAGAGCGAGCTGCGGAGAGTCTTACTCGGAGCCGCGGCGCGGCGCCAGCGCGCCGCAGAGCTACGGTTGCTTGGTCTCCGACACAAGGAGAGCCAAACGTCAGCCGACAGCCAGACTCTCTATCCGTACATGTTTGCCATGGGGTGTGTGTCGAGCCCGTCGGGGACGGAGCCAGAGGCTTTTGACGGCGGCAATCTGCCGTCCGCGAGCCCGGTGTTCCAGGCCTTGGAAGCCGCCACGCCCGGCAGCGCAGTGCAGCCGCAACCGCAAGACAGCAAGAAGACTGGTACGTAGTGGGCGTCCCGCCTGGAGCGGAGCGAATACCAAGATCACGGAGCCGCAATGAGCAGGAATTTTGAACTCTGGCAGCGCGCATCAGAACCCGAACCGGCAGCAGACCCGGTACCGGAACCGGTACGATTGCCAGTGCCGGCGACGGTGGTACCGGCCGAGTTGGCGAGGCCCCTTTACTCCGCGCCGACTGAATCGGCCGACTCCGACGAGGGAGGCTTCTCGGGATTCAACCCGATTGTCGCTCTCCGGAGATATTGGTATTGGTCTCTGCTTTTTGCCGTTGTTGTCATGGTCGGCGTGACCGCCTTCACCTTCCTGATGAAACCGGTGTATGAACCGGAAGCCCATGTGGAAATAGATCCGCCAGGGTCGGAAGTTCTCTCGGTGGATAATCACGACAACGGTCCAAGTGGGGATTTTGTGACAACCAAGATGCAGAATCTGCAAAGCGACGGATTGGCTCTGGATGTGATTCACACGCTTCACCTCGATCAGAAACCTGAATTCAACCGGGACGCGCAGCCTGCCGCGTCGCCGAAACCATCGAGCGATGGTGCGGTGCAATTGACGCCGGCAGAAGATCGGGCCTTGTACGCCTTCAACCAGTCCCGGAAGGTGACCCAGACTCCCGGCAGCCAGTTGATCACGGTCAGCGTTGACGCAAACAATGCGATGGAGGCGGCACAGCTCACCAACACGCTGCTGGACCTGTTCATTGCGCGCGACTTCAAGGCGCGGGAAGATACGATCGCGCAGTGGCAGCGGCAATTGGACGACATCAAGAAACGCATGGACGACTCCAATCATGCCCTCACCGCATTTGAAAATGCCAAGGGCTTCAGCGCGATTGGCGACAACGGGAACACCTTCTCCGAGCGGGTGGTCGATTTGAGCAAACAGCTGATGCAGGCGCAGTCGGACCGCATCCAGCTGCAGGCCTATCTGGACAGGCTGGACTCTTCGCCGAGTGCGCCTGCCCAGCCCACGTCGCTGCCCCAGATCAGCAGCGACCCGGTGGTGCAGAATTTGACCACCAAGCTGGCTGATACCAAGGGGCAACTGGCGGAGACGCTGGCGGTCTACGGACCTAATCACCCGAATGCCAAGAAGCTGCAGAACCAGGTTGACGAGCTTCAGGTGCAGTTGGACGCGCAACGGTCGGCGATTTTCAGTAATTTGAAGACCACTTACACGGCATCCAAGGCACGCGAGGAGTTGCTGCAGTCGCAGATGGCTGGGGCCACCAAACAGATGGGCGTGCTGGCGCAGTACGACGCCCTGAAGAAAGAGGCCGACGCCAACACCCAGATCTACGCGGTGCTGTATCAGAGAGTCAAAGAAGTCGCCATTGCGGCGGAGACCAAGTCGAGCAGCATCCGAATCATTGACCGGGCGCGCGTGCTCAATCGCCCTACCAAACCGAAGCGTGTGCAGAATGTGCTCATGGGTGCGGCGGGAGGGCTGGTGGGCGGCCTCGCTCTGGCATTCCTGCTTCAATTCTTGGATACCAAAATCCGCACCCCGGAAGATATCAAGAAGTATCTGGGAGCGGAATCGGTTTCGGTCATTCCCGTCATCGGGAAGGGCGGCGGACGGTATGGGGTGGGCCCGTTCGGCATGCGATCGTTGCCGGGCACGGCGCAGGATGGTTCCGCAGCCTTCCTGCTGGACCGGCCGAACTCTCCCGAGTCGGAGGCGCTGCGAGGAATCTATACGGCGGTGCGCCTCTCTTGGCGGAACAGCGGCGGTGCGGCGCGGGTGCTGATGATCGCCTCGGCGCTGCCGGGCGAAGGCAAGACCATGCTCTCGGTCAACTTGGCGCTGGCCCTGGCGCAGCATGGGTCAACCTGCATTGTGGACGCCGACCTTCGTAAACGCGGGGTTGCGTCCTCGTTGGGAGTCAGCGGCGCGCGCGGCCTTGGGGATGTGCTGTCGGGAAGCGTGGATCTGGACGAGGCGTTTGTTCCCCATGGGTCGGTTACGAATTTGACGGTGCTGCCGGCCGGCGGGCCTCAGGGCGATCCGGGCACGCTGATTGCCTCCAACGCGATGGTGGACCTGGTGGGGAAATTGCGCCAGAGATTCGAATTTGTAGTCATCGATTCGCCGCCGATCCTCCCGGTGTCCGACGCCCGCTCCCTGGCTGCGCTGGCCGATGGCATTCTGCTGATCGGGCGCTCCGGGGTGACGACCCGGGAGAACATGAAACGCGCCGTGGAGATGTTGCGAGAGGTTCGCTCGGCTCCGGTGCTGGAATACGTTCTGAATGCGGCAAAACCTCACGGCTCTGGCTACAACCGCTACGACTACGGATACGGCAATGATCCGGCCGACGCCGGGTAGTCGAAACGTCCGCAATGGGCTGGAGATCGGCCTCGGCCGAGCCGTCTCCCCGGGCGGGAGGATCGGCTGATGGGGAAGGAGTTCGATATGATCAAGGACAAGGCAAAGCAAGGTTTGAGAATCAGCGCAATGCTGGTCCTGCTGGCGGCATTGGCAGCGGCCCAAGCCAGCTCATCGCAAGTCCCTTCGGTGCCGGGACGAATGGAATCGGCTGTCACCCCTATTCCTCCGGCCACCCTTGCCGTGGGTGCGCCATCCGTAGCCGCCGCGGCTCCCACCACCGAGATATTGATCGGAGGCGGAGATCTGCTGGAAGTGAGCGTCTACGGCGCGCCGGATTACGACAAGCAAGTCCGGGTGAGTGCCGAGGGCGAGATTACACTGCCGCTCGCCGGTATGGTGAAGATCGGGGGCATGACGACGGCGCAGGCCGAAGCGGTCATTGCCATGAAACTCAGCGACGGCGGCTACTTCCGGGACCCCAAGGTTTCCGTGCTGGAGAAGGAATTTTCCACGCAGGGCATTTCCGTGCTGGGAGAGGTGGCGAAGCCGGGAATTTATCCCCTGCCTGGCAGCCGCAACTTGTTCGACGCGATATCGGCTGCAAGCGGCGTCACGGCACGGGCCGGAAGCATCGTAACGATCACCCATCGGAACGATCCTGAACACCAGTCCACCGTGATCCTGTCCAATAACGGCAAGAGTTCGGGCTCGGCCAATGTTCCCTTGTTTCCTGGAGATACGGTGATGGTGTCAAAGGCCGGAATCGTGTACGTGACCGGGTCCGTGAACAAACCCGGCGGTTTCGTCATGGAGAACGCGCACATGACCGTCCTGCAAGCGGTTGCCATGGCGCAGGGCGCCATTTCCACGGCGGCGCTGGATAAGGCCGAGGTGATCCGCAACTCGGGGCAGGGTTCCAAGCCGGAGGAAATCCCTATCCAGCTTAAGAAAATTCTCTCGGCCAAGGCGCCGGATGTGAATCTCCAGGAGAATGACATCGTCTTTGTTCCGAATAGTGCAGCCAAATCAGCGGGTAAGCGGACGCTCGAAGCAATTGTGCAGGCCGCTACTGGGGCGGCACTGGTTGTCCACTAAACCTCGCATAATTGAACTGCCAATCAAGTTACAAATGTAAGCCTTGTCATCCCATCGGTGCCGGCTTGCAGCGACGAAATACCATTGGAGGAGAAATGCCAAAGTCAAGATCCTGGGCTCCCATGATGCTGCCAGTTGGACCCGCACAGCCGTCGGTTGACATCAGTAAAACGGCCGGGCCGTTGCTCTGCCATCACCCCATGGCGCCGCGGGTTCGGCACGTCGAAAAGAAGGCTCTATCGGTCGGCGTGATCGGTTATGGGTACTGGGGCCCCAATATCGTCCGCAATTTCAGCCTGCAGGAGGACTCGCAGGTTTCGCTGGTGTGCGATCAGCGTCCGGAAGCTCTCGCCAAGGTGGCCAAAGCCTACCCTGAGATGGAGGTGACCTCCGACCCGATGCAGGTTTTGCGTTCGCCCAGCATCGACATTGTGGCGGTAGTTACGCCGGTCTGGACTCATTTCGAACTGGCCAAAGCCGCCCTCGAAAATGGCAAGCACGTGTTTGTGGAAAAGCCTTTTACCGCGACTTCCGAGCAGGCCGAGGAGTTGATCGAACTGGCCGAGCGCAAGAACCTGAAGATCATGGTGGATCATACCTTCCTGTTCACCGGAGCGGTGCGCAAGATCAAGCAGCTGATCGATGCCGGCGAGCTCGGGGACCTTTACTACTACGACACCACCCGGGTGAATCTGGGTCTGTTTCAGCACGATGTGAACGTCATATGGGACCTTGCTCCGCATGATCTGTCCATCATGGATTATCTGCTCTCCAACAAGCCCGAGGCGGTCGTGGCCACCGGGCAGGTTCACATCAACGGCGTCGAGGATGTTGCCTTCATCACCATTTACTACTCCAACAAACTGATTGCGCACGTCAACGTGAACTGGCTTTCTCCCGTAAAGGTGCGGACCACGCTGGTGGGCGGCTGCAAGAAGATGGTGATGTGGAACGACCTGGAATCCGACGAGAAGATCAAGCTCTATGACCGGGGGGTGCAGACCAGCACCCGCGAGGGAGTGTACGATCTGCTGGTCAGCTACCGCTCCGGCGACGTGTGGATGCCGCAGATTGAGAACACCGAAGCGCTCAAGCTGGAGCTGGGATATTTCAACGAATGCATTCTCGAGGACAAGACCCCGATCAATGACGGACACGCCGGACGGCGCATCGTCAAGATGCTGGAAGCCGCCAACGAATCGCTGCGCACCCGCGGCGCCGAGGTTCGCTTATGAGTGAGTTCGTCTGCATTTCGCCCGATGTAAAGCTGGGCAATGACGTCAAGCTTTCGAAATTCATCAACCTCTACGGATGCCAGATCGGAGACGGAACCAAGATCGGCGCCTTCGTGGAGATTCAGAAGAATGCCACGGTCGGCCAAAACTGCAAGATCTCCAGCCACACCTTCATCTGCGAGGGCGTCACCATCGAAGATGGAGTCTTCGTGGGGCACAGCGTCACCTTCATCAATGATTCCTATCCCCGCGCCATCAATCCCACCGGCGAACTGCAGACGGAACAGGACTGGGTGGTGGAACGGACGCTGGTCAAGCGTGGCGCATCGATCGGCTCCGGCAGCACCATCCTCTCCAAGATTACGATTGGCGAATACGCCATCGTGGGCGCCGGCAGCGTGATCACCAAAGACGTGCCTCCGTACGCCATTGTGGCCGGCAATCCGGCCAAAGTGCTGCGCTACCAAGAAACTTCGACTGCCACCAAATGAATCCTTCTCTCCCATTTCTGGACCTCGTTACACCGCACGCCGAGCTCGAAGCCGAGCTCATGGAAGTGGTTCGCACCGCTTTGCGCAGCGCGGCATTTATCGGGGGCAAATCGGTCGAGAGCTTTGAACGGAACTTTGCCGCCTTCGTCGGGTCGGCGGACTGCGTGGGCGTTTCCAGCGGCACCGATGCGTTGCGCTTTGCGCTGATGGCAGGCGGGGTGAAGCCGGGGGATACGGTGCTGACCGTGGCCAACACCTTCATTGCCACGGCAGAGGCCATTTCCCAGGCGGGCGCGATTCCCGAGTTCGTCGAAGTGGACGAGCGGAGTCACAACCTGAGTCCGGTGAAGTTGCGCGAGCACCTGGAGGGCTGTGCGCGCGACGCCGCCTCCGGGCTGCGTCTGGGCCGCCGGACCGGCAGCCCGATTACCGCGGTGCTTCCCGTGCACCTGTTCGGCCAGATGGCCGACATGGACGCGATCGGCGAGATCGCGCAGGAATTCCAGCTACTGTTGTTTGAAGATGCCTGCCAGGCACACGGAGCCGAGTATTTCTCCCAGCGCGGGAACCAGTGGCAAAAAGCCGGCACGGTCGGCAAGGCGTCCGCCTTCAGTTTCTACCCGGGCAAAAATCTGGGCGCCTGCGGAGAAGCCGGCGCAGCCACCACCCAGGATCCGGAGCTGGCGCAACATATGCGAATGCTGCGCGATCATGGCCAGGCCAGCAAGTATCACCACGACGTGGTTGGCTACAATGGACGCCTGGACTCGATTCAGGCCGGATTCCTGGATGTGAAGCTCAAGCACCTCTCCCGCTGGACGGAGCAGCGCCGTGCCGCGGCTACCCGCTATAATTCCCTCCTGGAGTCCGTTCCTGGAGTAGTCACGCCCTTCGAGCCGCCTCGCTCCAAGGCCGTATATCACCTCTACGTGGTTCGAGTGAGTAATCGCGACCAGGTGCTGGCGAAGCTTGCAGAGGCGGGAATCGGAACGGGAATCCATTATCCGGTGCCGGTTCACCTGCAGAACGCATACGCCTATCTGGGCTACCAGAAAGGCGATCTGCCGGTGACCGAAGCGCTGGCGTCGGAGATTCTGTCGCTGCCCATGTTCCCGCACCTTACGGCGGAGCAGCAGGAGCGTGTGGCGCAGGAGCTGGCCAAGGCGACGCAATCCCTGGGGAAGACGCATTCCGCAACCGCGGATTAGTTGCGAATGGATGGCAGGAACTTCGTGGGAGGTTGGGCAGTGGGGCGCACGGTCTTAGTTACTGGCGGGGCTGGTTTCATCGGCTCCAACTTCGTTCTGCAGCGCATGGCCGCCGGCGACCGGGTCATCACGCTCGACAAACTCACCTACGCCGGCAATCTCGGCAACCTGGCCTCGGTCATCGATCACCCCTTGCATGTCTTCGTCCAGGGCGGCATTGAAGACGCCTCTCTCGTCCAGTCGCTGCTCCGGGCGCACCAGCCCGACGCCCTGGTCAACTTTGCCGCCGAGAGCCACGTCGACCGCTCCATCGTGAATCCCGAGGAGTTCATCTCCACCAACCTGGTCGGAACCTCCCGCCTGCTGCATGAGTCACTGACGTACTTCCGCAGCCTTTCCTCCGAGGCTCAGGCCCGCTTCCGATTCCTCCACGTCTCCACCGACGAGGTTTACGGATCGCTTGGCCCCTCCGATCCCGCCTTTGCTGAAACCCACCCCTATCAGCCCAACAGTCCCTACTCGGCCTCCAAGGCCGGCAGCGATCACTTGGTGCGCGCCTACCAGCACACCTACGGACTGCCCACGCTGACCACCAACTGCTCCAACAATTACGGCCCCTTCCAATTTCCGGAAAAATTGATTCCGCTGGTCATCCTCAATGCACTCCATGGCAAGCCGCTCCCCATCTACGGGGATGGGCGCAATGTGCGCGATTGGCTCTACGTGGGAGATCACTGCGAGGCCATCGCGTTGGTGCTCGAGAAGGGAACCATCGGGGAGACGTATAACATCGGTGGAGATAGCGAGATGGCCAATCTCGATGTGGTCGCCACCATCTGCTCCATCCTGGACGAGGTTCACCCCGAGGGCGCGCCGCACAGCCGCCTTATCACCTTCGTTAAGGACCGTCCCGGCCACGACCGCCGCTACGCCATCGATGCCTCCAAGCTCGGCCGCGATTTGGGCTGGCGGCCCCGCGAAACCTTTGCCAGCGGAATCCGGAACACCGTGAAGTGGTACCTTTCCCACCCCGCCTGGATTCAGCAGGTCACCAGCGGAGAGTATCGCAACTGGATCGCAGCCAACTACGAGACCAGGGACTCGGAAACCAGAGATACGGAAACCCGGGATACGGAAACCAGGGGCGCACGATGAAGGGCATCATTCTGGCCGGAGGCTCCGGCACGCGGCTCTATCCGGCGACCCTTGCCATCAGCAAGCAGCTGATTCCGATCTACGACAAGCCGATGGTCTACTACCCGCTCAGCACCCTGATGCTGGCCGGGATTCGCGAGATCCTGCTCATCTCCACGCCTCTGGAGCTGCCGCGCTTCCGCGATCTGCTGGGCTCGGGCGAGCAGTGGGGATTGCAGATTGAATACGCCGAGCAGCCCAGTCCGGATGGCCTGGCGCAGGCGTTCCTCATCGGCGAGCGGTTTATCGCCGGCTCGCCCTGTGCGCTGGTGCTGGGCGACAACATTTTCTACGGGCAGGACATCTCCAAGCTCCTGCAGCACAGCGCAGCCCTGGCGACCGGGGCCACCGTCTTTGCCTACGCGGTGCAGGATCCGTCGGCGTATGGCGTCGTCGAGTTCGACTCGGCGGGCCGCGCCGTCAGCCTGGAAGAAAAGCCCGCCTATCCCCGCTCGCGCTTCGCCATCACTGGCCTGTACTTCTACGATTCTAAGGTGGTCGAGCTGGCCCGTTCGCTCAAGCCCTCGGCCCGCGGCGAGTTGGAGATCACCGACCTGAACCGCCTCTACCTGGAGCAGGGCGAGCTGAACGTGGTGACCTTCGGCCGGGGCACCGCCTGGCTCGACACCGGAACCCACGACTCGATGCTGGAGGCCTCGAGCTTTATTGCCACTCTGGAAAAACGCCAGGGGCTCAAAATCGCCTGCCCGGAGGAGATCGCCTTCCGCATGGGCTTTATCACCAATGCTCAGCTGGAAGCCCTTGCTAAGCCGCTGCTCAAGAGCGGATATGGAAAGTACCTTTTGCAGATCATCGAGGAGGGGCAGGATGCTTCCCGGAGTCACAATCCAGCGGATGTTGATGATCCACGTGAAAACCAGGTTTTCACCTAGCTGGCATGACCACGGTATCGCAGACCTCCGGCAGTCTATGATGTGGCGAAAGAGATGTTCTGCAAGATTGCAATGGGAAGCAGGGGACCCGGAAAACGGGAGCGCGTGTTGTTTCTGGAATAAGGACGATGGCCATCCGGTTTCGGGTGGCAGAGGGCTAAGGGGACCTAGTTCCCCGGTCCCTTAACATTTAGGATGGAACACAGGGTATCACCTGATTCCGCCACCAATGCATGAAGCATACGCTTCTCTATAAGAATCAACAGGGGGATTTGTACCTGCGCGGACCTTCCGCTGCGATTGCGATGTACGACGGTATGCCGCTACACGCAATCAGCTCCCCCGGAGGAATGTATGACGGTTGTTCGACGGTTTTTGGTTATTACGACATTGGTTTTCTTAGCGGCGGCTGGTTCTGCATTCGCGTCAGCCACCCAGGCCTACCTCACCCCGGGCGGCACGGCCACAGGCAGCTGCCCCGCAGGTACGGCCACTGCGCCTAACTTTGCTCCGGGATCGTCCACCGGACAGATCAACAATGCGGCCAGTTGGGGCAGCGGGGCGGGCCAGATCGGACCGGGCACTACGCTTCTAGTTTGCGGCACATTCACCAATTCCACCCAGGGCGGCAACGTGATTACCGTGCAGGACAGCGGCACGTCGACCGCGCCGATTGTGATCCTCTTTGATACGGCAGGCGCCAGCCTGAACTCCACCGGTTGGTGGGGGTCGATGCCGGAAGGGTGCGCGCCCTGCGCCGGAGCCATCACGATCAACGGCTACAGCTACATCACGATCAACGGGCAGAACACCGGGATTATCCAGAACATGCTCGCAGGAACCTCCGGCAACACCTGCGCCGGGGGAACGTGTACTCAATCCCCCGGAGGATCCGGCACCACCGGAATCGCGGTGGTCAATGCGGCGAACATCCTGATCGAGAACCTGACCATTCGAAACATGTACGCCAACGCCGGCGCATCCAGCTCAGCCACCGACATCGGTGGGCAGTTCTCCACCAACATCTCGGTCTATGCCTCGTCTCCCATTACCGTGGTGAACAACACGCTTACCAACGCCAGCATCGGGATCGCCGCCAGCCAGCAGGGCCAGAGCGGAGAGACCGGGGGGACATCGAGTTGCCCAACCGTACTGCCGGTCGCCAGCCCTGGCAGCGGGGTGTGCTTTGGGTACAACACCCTAAGCGACCATCACTGGCACATATCCGACGGTGCCAACGGCGGGCTGGGGACGTTCAACATCTACAACAACAAAATCTCCGGCTTCACCAACTGGCAGTTCCCCACCAGCGCGTACCACACGGACGGCATCATCACCTATGGCGGGGCGAATACCGTTGCCACGAATAATATCTGGAACAACACCTTCACTGGAGACCTTGGCAACGGGAGCGCCACGGCATTCATCTACTGCACCTCAGACGGCGGGAATGACGGAAGCGGATCGGACTGCACCATCTTCAACAACGTGTTCGCCGGAGACACGGCTCTGAACTCCTTTATCGCAACTCAATCATCCGCTGGTGATGCGGCTGGGCAGTTCGAAAACATCTACAACAACACCTTTGTAAATGGCGGATATGACTTCTATTTCTTCTACAATTCCGGGGCTCCCTTGCACACGGTCACCATGGAAAACAACGTCATGGTGGGTCAGTCCTCCACCTACTTTTACGTCCTGAGCGGCGGCGCGACGTTTAGTGCCAGCGACAATACGTTCTACGGCGGAACGACTGGCGCCTACCCTTATGGCCCGTGGAACGGGTACGCCACTCTATCTGCTTGGCAGTCGGCCTGTAGCTGTGACTCGGGATCGCAGGTGACTAACCCGAACCTGACCAGCACTTACAGCTTGGGCACTGCCATAACTGGAGAGAATCTGGCCACGTCAATTGGTATCAATGCTCTTGATTTCGATATAGTAGGTGCGGGGAGGCCACAGACCGGAACCGGTAATTGGAGTCCCGGTGCGTACCAGTATCAGGGGGCGCCGCCGCCGAGTGGCGTCACGGTGTCGGCTGTGCAACCCTAAAGCGTCTTTCAAAGGCCCATACATGGCCCCTACTATCCTGGCGCACCTTTGCTGGGGGAGTAGTAGGGGCCTGATCCATCTCGACTTTTCATCATCAACGCCCCTGCCCCCTGCTTTATAACAAAGCTCATGGTTTACCTGCTTCACTCCTAAATACCCGATCTGAGCGCGACCGATTCCGGGTGCTGCTGCAAACCTGTGGACGAAATGCGCCGGAAAATGTTGTTCTGCGGAGACGTGCCGGGAATCCCGAGAAAAGGGCAGCTTTAGATGCTGCCCATCATGGCAGCAAGTCTGAGCAGTGAGCCATAAAGTTATCCATCGCGTGGTGCCTGGGAAGGAATAGATCTTGAAATTACAACAAGGCAAGGGCAAAAGCCTGATAGCCAAGAACGTGGTTATCAATCTGGGCAGCCAAATTGTTCCCATGCTTGCGGCGTTGCTCACCATTCCTTACGTAGTCAAGGGATTGGGAACGGATGGATACGGGATCCTTTCCATTGCCTACATGGTCTTGGGATATTTCAGCATTTTCGATTTGGGCCTTAGCCGCGCCACGGTTAAATTTGTGGCTGAACACCTCAGTCCCGAGAAAATTCACAAGGTCCCGGAGATCGTGTGGACATCTCTTTCTCTCCTGGTGCTGCTGGGGTTCGTCTTTGGCGGGATCGCCGCTATATTTGTGCCACTCGCGGTGACGCACTTCTTCAAGATGCCGGCATCCTTTGTCGGACAGGCCAAGTCTTCCCTGCTTATTATTTGCTTGTCCCTGCCAATCCTGCTGGCCAATGACGCACTTCGTGGGGTACTGGAAGCTGCACAACGATTTGACCTGGTGAATTGCATCAAAATTCCGGGCAGCACCTGCTTCTATCTTTTCGCGGCGGGGGCCGTTGCCCTTCGCCTTAAAGTCCCTTGGGTTATTGTTGCTCTGGTACTCGTTCGACTTGTAACCGCCTGCGCATATCTGGCGGTCGGCTTTCGGATAATTCCCGAACTACGAGCCGGGATACGCGTATCCCGATCGGCATTGCGCTCCTTAGCAACATTCGGGGGGTGGGTGATGGTCTCAAATATCTGCGGCCCCATTTTTACTTATCTGGAGCGCTTCTTTGTTGCTTCGGTCGTATCGGTCAGCATGCTTACTTACTACTCGATTCCTTTCGACCTGCTTAGCAAAACAATCATGCTTCCGGCGAGTCTCGCTACCGCTCTCTTTCCATATTTCAGCCATCATGGCGGTGGAAACTCTGACCTGGTTACCGACGTTACCTCCCGTTCAGTTAAGTACTTGCTCTTTGTAATGACCCCCGTTACGGCGGTTCTATTGTATTTTTCCAAAGAGATTCTACAGCTCTGGATGGGCGCGCAATTTGCGAACCAGAGCGCCGTCGTCATGCAATTGCTGGCTGCAATGTTTCTACTAAATGCATTGTCGTTTGTTCCGTATACGTCGGTGCAAGCACTGGGGCGCCCGGAGCTTAAAGCCAAGTTGGATATCGCCGCTCTTCCGATCTATGCACTCTTTCTCTGGCTGCTGGTGCGGCCGTATGGAATTAACGGAGCGGCTGCTGCAAAGTTGTTGATAACCGCGCTGGATACTGGGGTCTTATTCCTCTTTGCCTGGAAGATGAAATCGTTTGCACTGCGCGATTGTATTTCCGGTCCCCTTTTCAGGACGCTCGTCGCAAGCGGAGCACTGCTGGTACTCGGTTTCCTAATTCACGTTTGCCGAATAACCTTGGTCAATTCGGCCGTTCTGTTTGGCCTCTGCATTACCGCCTATGCAATATTGCTCTGGTTTGCTGCGGTCGATGGCGACGAGAAAACAGTGATCAGAAGTTTCTCGAGGGTGCTGCTCCTGAAAGGGTAATGGCGGGGCAGGCAAACAGATGGTCTGGTGGGTGATTGGCTGGTTCGTTAGTGACATCTGCTTTTCAGCGATCACGCGTGTTTTGGCTTGCTTCTGGATTAGCGCGCAGGCGGACAGACCTGGGGGATAGTTTCCCGAAGAGCTGTCGGAAAAAGTTTCTAGTGCACCGATTTCCAACCTTATAAAGGAGACACTGGCATGGTTTTTTTGCGTTTGGCCTGCTATGTACTGCGACCATTGGGCTACACCGTTTTACCGACTCCGCTTGCACGCCCCTGCGCGTGGGGATCGGATACAGTGTTGGGTTCCTTCCCCCCGTTATCGGAGTCGAATCGTATTGGCGATCGTGCCGAGTACTTCATAAAAGGTGGCTATCAACACCGGCCGGAACCGGCCTATTTCGACGATACCCGGCATTCCGACGAATCTCAGTTGGAGGTGTATCGTTTTGCGAGAGAGATCTGTAGGCGAAATGGGTTGTCAACTGTCGTGGATATTGGCTGCGGATCCGGTTACAAACTCTTGAAATATTTGGGAGACATGAAGACGACCGGAGTCGATGTCGCAGAGACGTGCGGATGGCTGAGGCGAAAATATCCCAATCGTGATTGGAAAGAAATCAGCGAATTCGAGAAGTCCGCTCAGCCGGTCGACTTGGTCATAGCGGCTGATGTTATAGAACACGTGCGTGATCCAGACAGCTTTATGTCTCTCATTCGGAAACTCGGTCCGCGATATGTGGTTTTGTCGACTCCGGATCGAAATCTTTTGAGGGATGGATCGCACAATGGTCCTCCCACCAATCCCGCACACCTGCGCGAATGGAGTTTTACCGAATTTGGAGCATACGTTGAAGAGTATTTCACTTTACTGGAACATTTTATTTCGTGTGCTCCACAGGCAACGCAGTGCGTGCTGGGCAAGCCAAAAGATTAATTCTCTGGCAGGTATCGATATATGCGAGTAACTTTCCTGATGCCGTGTTACCCAAGAGGACCCATGGGTGGGTTTCGGGTAGTCTATGAGTACGCGAATATGCTTGTGGGCCGCGGGCATGAAGTGGCTGTGGTTCATCCACGTCATTTGAGGTACGCAGTTTTGCCGGAACAATTGACGTTGCGTAATCGCATCCTCATGGCGAAGAGATCTTTTACTGAGCTCATGAAGACACCGTCTATTGATTGGCAGCCTATCGACAAAAGGGTTCGCCTGCTGTTCGTTCCAAGCTCGGATCCTCGCCATATTCCCGATAGCGATGCCTTGTTTGCAACCTCATGGCATACGGTCCGATCGGTTCTCGAATCTCCAAGAGAAAAAGGGAAAAAGTGCTATTTGATTCAGGGTTACGAAACGTGGGATGGACACAAGGAACTTGTGGACGCAACGTGGCGGTCCAATCTTCGGAAGGTGGTTATTGCAAAGTGGCTGGTGGAGCTAGGCGGAGAACTGGGATGCGCCGATCTGACTTACATTCCGAACGCCATCGACAATGACCGCTACCGCCTGACACAGCCCATTGAGGGTCGCTCCCGACAAGTCGCTATGCTTTTTTCGTCTACGCCGATCAAAGGGGCGGCAGATGGTATAGAAGCAATAAGGATTGCACGAAAGAGATTTCCGAGCCTTAAAGCGGTTTTTTTCGGCACCTCCCGGCATCAGCCTTGGATCCCGGAATGGGCTACGTACCACCGGGATCCACCTCAGGATTTCATTGTTAACGAGATTTATAACAAGTCTTGTGTATTTGTGGCTCCCAGTTGGACCGAAGGATCACCGCTTCCGCCTGCGGAAGCTGCGCGTTGCGGTTGCGCGATCGTGGCCACCGATATCGGAGGGTTTCGGGAATACATTCAACATGGAGTCACAGGTTTGTTGTCTCCCTGCAAAGATCCTCAGGCTCTGGCAGAGAACCTCTGTTTGTTGCTCGAAAATGAAGACTTGCGCGTCCGCCTCGCCAGGGCCTGTCACGATGTCATTTCCGGTCTCAATTGGGAGAACAGTACTGACTTGCTCGAACGCTTCCTCCTTGCGTCTATAAAAGGTGCAGCGGATGTCGGCGAGCCTCAGGGCAGCGGCGTCGGCGCGACGAGATTCACCGAACGAACGAGCTAGCCGCCGTTTCATTCTGAAAACGATCAATCCCTAAGCTTATTTCAAGGCGCCGTATGAGACAAAAGTATGACATGCCGAGCAACTATTACTTCGGCGGGGGAACGGCTAATAGCTTCGTAACTCCTCTGGCAGGGATCATCCTGTTCATAGCTATCATTCTGATTTTCCGTTTGCATCGCAAGTCGGTTATAGTCCCCTTTCTCGTCGCGGGTGTTTTACTTCCGTTTGATATAACCATCGTCGCGTTTGGCTTTCATTTGCAGGCGCTACGCCTTGTCTTGTTGGCCGGTTGGCTCCGTATCGTATTGCGCCGAGACTTTCGTGTGCCTCGGATGAACATGCTCGATAAAGCTTTTTTGTTTTGGGCGATCAGCAACGCGATTTTCTTCTGCTTACTTTGGATGGCCGTTGGTGCGGTAGACAATAGAATCGGATTTCTTTGGACCACTCTAGGCAGCTACTTTCTGGTTCGCTCTCTTATTCGTGATAAGGGCGACGTCGTTCGCGCGATCAGAGTTTTGGCCATTCTGATGATAATCATTGCGCCTCTCGTTCTGGTGGAGCGGTTCACTCAGCACAACTGGTTCTCACTTGTTGGATCCCCGTTGATTTCCACCACTCGCGACGGGGTAGTCCGGGCGGAAGGTCCCTTCGCTCATCCGGTTATTGCAGGAACCGTGGGAGGGATGGTGCTGCCGCTGTTCATCGGACTCTGGTGGCAAGGGAAAAAGCATCGGATGCTCCTTGGCCTGGCGGTGCTTTCCTCGATCGGGATCGTGATTGCGTCCCGCTCAAGCACCCCAATTATGACGACTGCGGCCGGGCTATTTGCGCTGCTGCTTTGGCCGCTTCGTGCCAAGATGCGAAGTTGCCGATGGGCGCTGGTCTCCTTGTTAGCGGTCGCGCAGTTGGCTATGAAATCTCCTATTTGGTTTTTGCTCTCGCGCGCAGGAAGTACCCTTGGAGGCAGTGGCTATCATCGAGCTACGCTGATTGATACCTTTGTCAGGCATTTCGGCGAATGGTGGCTGATTGGAACCAGGGATAATGCGACCTGGGGATACGATATGTGGGATGTGGACAATGCCTATGTAGCTGCTGGAGTTGGTGGAGGCCTCATCACATTCATCGCGTTTATCGCGATTCTAGTCTATGCGTACAAAAAAGTCGGCAAATCCAGAAAGCTCACGGGATTGTCCCGCAATAATGAGCACCTCGTGTGGGCGATAGGGGCTTGCCTGTTCGCCAACACAATTGGATTCATCGGAATCGTATATTTCGATCAGAGCGTTATCGTGTGGTACTCCCTGCTCGCCATGGTGTCGGCTGCCGCGGTGTTCAACTGTCCCGAAAAAAACGCTCCTGCGGTAAAACTGAAGACGGTTGCTGCACAAGTCGCAAGGAATGGGGACTCCGTCCCTTCCACAACTTCGCTTCACGTCACCCCATATCGCTCGTAAAATCTCGCACAATGACAACTTCAAAGAGCAATTCAACTATCTCGATCGTGATCGTAACCTGGAATGGGAAGAAGTACGCCCTGGAGTGCCTAGACTCATTGCGGGCTCTTGGCAGCGCCACCAACATCGAAGTGGTCGTGGTCGACAACGCCTCGACGGATGGCACTCCCCAGGCAATACGGGAGCACTACCCAGAAGTTAGACTGATCCAGAATGAGGCGAACCTGGGTTTTGCCAAGGCCAATAATATTGGTATCCGGGAGGCATCCGGGAGTTACGTCTGTCTGGTCAACTCCGACGTAGTGGTGCCGCCCGGATGTCTGGAGAAGATGACAGCCTACATGGATGCGCATCCCGATATCGGGGTACTGGGGCCGAGAATGCGCGCTCCCGACGGGGGTACTGGGTTGTCGGTCATGAAGGTGCCTACGGTATGGAACTCTCTGTGCTGTGCGCTGGGAAACCACCGCGGCGGCTACATGATGGAAGACTTTTCGTATGACAATACGGAAGATGTCCAGGTGCTGACCGGGTGGTTTTGGATGGTGCGCAAAACGGCTCTGGACGAAGTTGGTGGACTCGACGAAAGGTTCTTCATGTACGGAGAGGACATCGATTGGTGCTACCGCTTCACGAAGGGCGGTTGGCGCGTCGTTTATTACGCTGGTGCGGAGGCGCTGCACTATGGCGCTGCCAGCTCGAACAATGCGCCAGTGCGGTTTTACGTCGAAATGCATCGCGCAAATTTGCAGTGCTTCCGCAAACATCATGGCGCGCTGGCATCCGGAGCGTTCATTCTGGTTACGTGGCTCCATCAGTTGGTGCGGTTGGCAGGCTATGGCGCACTCTTTGTGCTGCGCCCGTGCAAGCGTTCCAGCGCCGAGCTCAAGATTCAACGGAGTTTGTCCTGCCTTGGCTGGCTTGCCGATGGTGCGCCCGGTGGGAGGGCACAATGAATCCAATGCCGGAGACGACTCGGGGCCAGTCCTATGTACTGGTTACAGCCGCGTACAACGAAGAAAAGTTTATAGAGGCCGTGATCCATTCGGTAATCGCCCAAACTACCGCCCCGCTTAAGTGGGTGATCGTAAGCGACGGTTCAACTGACCGGACAGACCAGATCGTCTCGCAGTATACGGAGCAGTATCCGTTTATTCATCTCTTTCGCATAAGCGAAGATCACCCGCGCAATTTTGCCGCCCAGGTTCATGCGATTAATGCCGGCATCGCACAGATGCAGAACCAGGCGTATGCCTTCATGGGGAACCTGGATGCTGACATAACCTTGGAATGCGACTATTTTGAGCGCCTGCTTGGCCGTTTCGAGGGCAACCCTCATCTCGGTCTCGCGGGAGGTGAAATTTGTGAACGGGCTCCGGACGGGAGCTTTCTGCCGCGAGGGGCGAATAGCCGTGACTCGGTGGCACACGCCGTTCAATTGTTCCGGCGGGAGTGTTTCGAGGCCATCGGGGGAGGGTATGAACCTCTCCCCTATGGTGGCCCGGATACCTATGCAGAGACGATGGCTCGAATGAAAGGGTGGGAGGTCACCTCAGTTGCCGGCTTAAAGGCCTTCCATCACCGGCCGACAGGGAGCGCAGGAGGGGTGCTGAATGGATATTACCGGATGGGAAAGATGGACTACTCCCTCGGCTACCTTTTCGCCTTCGAGGTTGCAAGAATCATCCGGCGGGTTTCAGCCAAGCCCTATCTTGTTGGAGCGTCGGTCCGATTCGCAGGATTCCTGAGCGGCTATCTTCGCGGGCAGGATCGCGCCGTTTCTCGCGAGTTTATCGATTTTTTCCAGTCCCAGCAGAGGAGACGGTTGTGGCGCGTGGGCTGAGCGCGTGGGCTGCACCGTCAAGAATATAAGACGCCTGTTATGGTAAAGCTGATTGTCAGCCTGTTCGTTTACGCGTGGGATGTAGCCTGCGGGTCGTGGACCCGCGTGGCCGGACGGAGACGGCCTTGTACCTGTGTCGTCATCTACTACCATTCGGTCAATGCAGCCGAGCGAGGCCGTTTCGCACGGCAGATGGATATCGTTGCCAGCCTGGCCAGGGCAGTTCGAAGCGATGGGGAGATCCGTGCAGCGCACGGCCAGCGGTACTGTGCCGTCACCTTCGATGATGTCTTCCAGAATATCTTGGAAAATGCCCTGCCGGAAATGGCCAAACGTGCGATGCCGTGTACCCTGTTTGTAGCCAGCGGACGCATGGGCGAGGTGGCGGAATGGTGGCCCGACACGAACCGCGAACATCAGGAAAGACTGGCGAGTGCAGCAGAACTGAGAGCGCTGTCTTCAGATCTGGTGGTAATCGGATCGCACACGGTTCACCATCCCGTCCTAACCGATTTGGACGAGAACCGGGCAAGGTGGGAACTCGTGGAATCACGTTGCGAGTTGGAACGGATTTTGGGACGTCCTGTCACGGTGTTCAGCTTTCCGAATGGCGTCTTCAATGAGGCATTGGTGGCGTGGTGCCAGGATGCCGGATACGAAAGGGTATTCACAACGCTGCCGTTTCTGGCTTTTCGCGAGCCGGACGAGTTTGTGACCGGACGCGTGAAGGTGGATCCGACCGATTCGCCGCTTGAGTTCCGCCTGAAAGTGTTGGGCGCTTATCGGTGGCTTCCTTACGCATATGCTGCAAAACGCCGGGTCTTGTCCCTGTTAGCTCCGCGTCGCCGTCATGGTGCGCCATCTGCTGCCTGAACATTCGCTTTGGCGGCGGGGCGGTTAAGTTACTGCGTTCGAATTGCGTTCTGTTCAGTGACTGGCTCCCATGAATTACGATCCAGGTGAGCGGACAATGGCTCGAGGAGCCTGCAGCTTCGAAACTCCCTTCACACTTCCAGGCTAATTTCGCATGCCGGTGTTCACTTTGAATCCGCTATCGGACCAACGTTGGGATGACTTTGTAGAGCAGCATCCTCGTGGGAGCATATTCCACACCAGCGGCTGGCTGCAGGCATTGCAGAGGACTTACCAGTATCAACCGAAGTGGGTCACAGCCTGCGATCCTTCCGCCCCTCTATCGGAGGGGATCCTGTTCTGCGAGGTGAACAGCTGGCTCACCGGACGACGCCTGGTCTCGCTTCCGTTTTCCGATCATTGCGATCCGCTGGTTACGTCGCCTGCCGAAGCCAGCGGGCTGGTTGAGCACCTGCAAACCATGATGACCAGCGGGAAATACCGCTACATTGAGTTTCGCCCCAGCGCGCCGGCATCGTGCCTGACCGGCAACCGTGCCGCCGCCTGTTGCGATAGTTTCCATCTGCACACTCTCTCGTTGGACCTGCCGCTCGGCGAGTTGTTCCAGAGGATGCACAAGGATTGCATCCAGCGCAAAGTTCGCCGGGCGGAGCGAGAGTCATTGAGCTACGTGAAGGGGCGGAGCGGGCAATTGCTCGATCACTTTTATGATTTACTGCTGCTCACCCGCCGCCGGCATCAACTGCCTCCCCAGCCGCTGCAGTGGTTCCGCAATTTATCCGATTGCCTGGGAGATCGCATGGCCGTGCATGTGGCCTACAAATCAGACCAGGCGGTTGCGGCCATCCTCACTTTGACGTTTAAAGATACCGTCACCTACAAGTACGGCTGTTCCGACGAGCGTTTTGCGAACCTGGGCGGCACGCCGCTGCTGTTCTGGAAGATCATCGAGGAAGCCAAGAATGCCGGCTCGCGGCGCCTCGACTTGGGCCGCTCCGACTTGGATAACCCTGGTCTGGCGACATTTAAGGAGCGCCTCGGCGGCGAAAGGCAAGAACTCAATTATTACCGCCTCTCGGCCAAGCCGATCGCTGCGGGGCATCGCCCATCGTGGGTGATGCCGCTGGCCCGGCGGGCGTTTTCCTGCATTCCCGACTCCCTGCTAGTGGCGTCAGGAAAGCTTCTGTACCGGCACATCGGTTGAGATCGAAAAGGGTTAGCCCGGCCTGGATGTAACAGTCTGTCGGCAAAATCCCAGCGCGCGAACTGGCGCATCCGCCAAATGTGAAATCGGCAGCTCAGAATTTTTCACATGAGAGCTGTTGGCTGCATCTAAAAATAGAACGGTTCCCATCTATTTTCATCAAGGGGATGAAACTACTGTGCATGTCACCCTCAGCGTAGGTTCAGAGCTCGCGACCGCGGCAAGCGATCGCCGGCCGGCGGGGACGAAGCGGCTGGCCGAATATTTCCGGATGCCCAACTCTTGGGTGCAATTCTCCTGCGGCAGCGATGAGACGGAGAGGGCGGGATTCTTTACCTTCGGCAAGGATGCCGTCTGTTTCGGCAGATGCCCCTCGGTGCAGGTCGTGAGCAGAGTGAGGCAGCCGTTGCCTGACACCTTCAAGTTTGCGCAGATCGGCAAGAACTCGGTCTGCCTTCCCTTCGATCTCGACGAGGTTGCCCACAATCTTCACACCGAACGGTACACCCTGGCCGAATCGGCGAGTTGGATACAACGGTTTGTCCGCTACGCCTACTACCACCTGCGTCCCCGGCTGTCTGTCGGTGTCAGGAAGTACCTACAGCGTGTGTATCTGTCCGGTTGGAAAAACATTCCCTTCCCAAAGTGGCCGGTCGACCTATCTGTCGATCTGCTCATGAAGCGCACCCTGTCGCTGGGCATCCAGGCAAGCGGCGCCAGTTCGATACCCTTTATCTGGTTTTGGCCGGAAGGGCACAGCAGCGCCTGCATCATTACGCACGATGTTGAAACCGCGGCCGGTCGGGACTTCTGCGCGACGCTCATGGATCTGGACGATTCGTGCGGAATGAAGTCTGCCTTCCAGGTCGTTCCAGAAGAGCGTTACGAGGTGCCTGAGTCGTTTCTGGCCGCCATTCGCGCCCGCGGTTTTGAAGTGAACGTGCATGACCTCAACCATGACGGAATGCTCTTCGCCAATGAAGATACTTTCATGCAGCGGGTGGTTGCGATTAACCGCTATGGCGAACAGTGGGGCTCTACAGGCTTCCGCGCCGGGATTATGTATCGCAATCAAGAGTGGTTCCATGCATTGGACTTCGAGTACGACATGTCCGTGCCCAACGTTGCCCATCTTGAGCCGCAGCGCGGTGGGTGCTGTACGGTGATGCCGTACTTCATCGGCAACCTGGTGGAATTGCCGCTGACTACTTCGCAGGACTACTCGTTGTTTCACATTGTCGGCGAGCGGGGCCTCGACACCTGGGAGCGGGAGATTGACGCGGTGCACCACAATCACGGCCTGATCAGCATTCTCGTGCATCCCGACTACATCATGGAGCCATGGGCGCAAGAGGTGTATCTCCGGCTGCTCCGTCATCTTGCCGGTAGAATAGCCAAGGAAAACATTTGGCTCAGCACCCCGAGAGAGGTGAATCAATGGTGGCGAGTCAGGAGCAAGCTTTCTCTGGCACGGAAAGACGGGCGCTGGCAGATTACCGGCAACGGCTGCGAGCGCGCCAGAATCGCCTATGCGTCTATCGACGGAGACGGCCTCCGGTACAGCTTCGATCCTCCTGCAAAGTAAATGTCCGCATGAAACGTCCGGTGAAATTTCTGGAGGCTGGTGAATTGCCTTTTGCGGTGCCGGACGGCTGCTTGCTGGAACCTGCGTTTTCGAATTCCGGGTTGAGCTATGCGCAGATGTGGGAGTCGTCGATTTCTAGATCTTGTCTAGCAACGGGTGACCTAAAATAGTTTTTTGCAAATGAGAAACCCATGAATGTTTGCATGTTGGCCTACACATTTTATGACAGCGATAACCGCGTCATGCGTTATGCCGAAACTCTGGCCGCATACGGTGACCGGGTTGACGTGATTGCCCTGAGAAGTCTCGATGGAGCACAGGAATCAACCATCAACGGAGTGAATCTCTTTGGGATTCAAACCCGTATTCTGAACGAATCCGGCAAGGCTTCGTATTTGTATCGCCTGCTTAAGTTTCTGGTGCATTCTGCCTGGGTGTTGTGGAGGCGGAACCGCACGATCAAGTACGACCTGATTCACGTACACTCGGTGCCGGATTTTCTGGTCTTTGCCGCGATTATGCCCAAACTCGCGGGCGCCAAGGTGATCCTCGACATACACGACGTACTCCCGGAACTCTACGCCAGCAAGTTCGGCGAAAGCAATCAGTCTATTGCGTATAAAGCGTTGCTGACTGTCGAACGACTTTCGGCACGCTTTGCGGATCACGTGATTATCGCGAATGATCTCTGGAGGAATCGGCTGATTCAGCGTTCCGTCCCGCCGGCCAAGTGCACCACGATCATGAATTACCCCGACTGCACGATCTTTCGGCGTTCCGGAAGAACGCGCAACGATGGACGATTCGTCATTCTCTATCCAGGCTCGTTGAACTGGCACCAGGGCCTGGACATTGCCATTCGAGCCTTGGCAAAGATTTCCGACCGTGTGCCGCATGTGGATCTGCACATCTATGGAAATGGGCCGGAGGAGCAAAATCTAAAGGCGCTGGCGAGCCAGTTGGGATTGGAAAGTCGCGTGATCTTCCGCGATTGCGTCTCGCTTCGCGAAGTCGCTCCCATCATGGAAAACGCGGATCTGGCGGTTGTTCCGAAGCGCAGCAATGCCTTCAGCGACGAGGCTTTTAGCACGAAGACTCTGGAGTTTATGGCCATGGGAGTCCCATTGATTGTCGCTGCCACGGCGATCGATAAGTACTACTTCCAGGATTCGCAGGTGATGTTCTTCCGCCCAGACGATGACGATGACCTTGCGGCCGCCATGCTGAAGCTAATCGAGAGCCCGGAACTGCGCAGGGAATTAATCGCCCAAGGATTGAAGTTCGCTGAAATCAATGACTGGGAGCGAAAGAAAAGTTTGTATCTGGATATTGTGAGTTCTCTCACGAACCAGACACACCAGCCGGTTGAACAGGTCGGGGCTAAGTTAGGCTAGGCTATAGTGGGCGTTTTATAAGAATCAAGGTCGCAGCTGATGTGTCCGCGGGAAACTAGCATCTGCTCCAATGCCACCACGAGTGGAGTGGTTATGAAGATTCGATTCAGCGTACTGATTCCCGCTTACAACATAGAAAAATATATCCGCCAGACGATCGACTCGGTTTTAGCGCAATCCTTTACCGACTACGAGATTATCGTCATTGACGATGGATCAACCGATCAGACGCCGCAATGGCTGGAATCGTACGGAACCCGCATCCAGGTAATTCGTCAATCGAATCAGGGACCAGAGGCCGCTCGGAACAAGGCGGCATCTCTGGCTCGGGGCGAATACCTCGCCATGCTGGATCACGACGATCTGTTGCTGCCCTGTGCGCTGGAGACATACGATCAGATCATCCGGAACTTCAATGGTCCGCCCCTCATCATCGGGTGCATGGAATTCTTTCAAGACGGTCACCCCGTCCCGGGCCAGGACCAGGCATCCCACCCGGTGGAAGTTATAAGGTTACCGGACTTTCTATCGAAGGATGTGCGAATCGGCCTTTCCAATAGCCGAATCGTCATTCGGAAGTCGGTCTTTGATGGAGCAGGGGGCTATGGAAACAATGGTGTCGCGGCATTTCCCCCGGACGACTTCAATCTAATGCTGAAGGTCGGTACCTACGGACCATGCATCATTGTCCAAAAGCCCTACACGGTTGCCTATCGCTATCACGAGACGAACGCCGTCCGGAATGTAAAAGCGGTGGCCGACGGATTTCTTGGCTTGGCTCGCTATGAAAATCAAGGTCGATACCCTGGAGGGCGCGAGCGCCGCTGGGACCGGTGTGCTTTAATCGGCGGGGTCGCCACGACATATGCCGTCAGGCAATGTTGGGCGGCAAGACAGCGAAAACTGGCGCTCCGGTTGCTGGCTGGAACCGCTCCGATGGTATTGGCCGCAGTGGTGAAACGAATCTTGAGAATTTTCCGCAAGCCCGTCCCCTCCCTGGTTCTGCCGGAGGGTAGCTAGCTTCCTCCGCTGGCGGGAGGTCGCTATATCTTTCGGAAATCTCAATCCAGAGGTGTTGTTTCGAGCCGTCGTCCTGATAGAAACGCGGAATGAGTCCAACCGATCGCTGGCCGTTCAGCTCCGGTGACAGCGCAGAAAATTTAAAAGCCCATCCTGGGAAGAAGATTCAATTCCAGGGTGGGCTTTTTGTGTCAGTGCGCTCCGCCAGCTCCGAACACAGCGAGTGGAGTTTGCAGCAGAATTTGAAGATCAAGCCAAAGGGACCACGTCCGCGCGTAGTGCAGGTCCAGCCGGACCATTTCGTCGAAGCCGGTGCGGCTCCGTCCCTTGACCTGCCATAGCCCCGTGATTCCCGGCTTCAACTCCAGCACCCTGCGCTGGTGCCAAAGATCATAGCACTCCACCTCGTACGGTATGGGAGGCCTGGGACCGACCAGCGACATCTCGCCCTTTAGAACATTCCAGAGCTGGGGCAGTTCATCCAGGCTGGTCCTTCGCAGAAACTTACCGAACGGTGTGACGCGCGGATCCTGGGTGAGTTTGAATACCTTCTCGCCCTTTTCGTTGGTATTTTGGGCAGCGGTTCCGCGGATGAATTCCTTGACGTAATTCTCGTGAAGACTGGGATTGCTGGCCACCGCCATCGACCGGAACTTGAGGAACGTGAAGTGCTTTCCTCTCTGTCCCACGCGCGTCTGCCGGAACAGCACAGGGCCTTGAGAGCCGTATTTCACGACCAGCGCGATAATCGCCATCAGCGGCGACAGCGCGGCAAGGAGCAAAGCCGAACCGACCAGGTCAATTACGCGCTTGATTTGCATTTGCACCCGTTTGCCGGGAGACGAGAGCGGGTCGAGATATTCGTAAATCCGTTCCGGAGCGTCCTCGATTGCAACTGGCTTGCTGAGGTCATGCGGCAGGATATAGGCAGATACGGCGAGCCCCTCTGCCAATCCAGCCTGCAGCATTGCTTCCTGAACCTTTTTCACGACGGCGTCCCGCGCCGTCTCTGCATCCGCGCTTCCCAGTTCGGTGAACAGAATCCCCAGCGTGGACTCCGCATGGTACCAGCCTAGCGCATCGGTTTCGCGTGTGATCGTGGCCATCGGGGTGGCGAATGCTGGGATATCCGCCTGACGCAGCTCAAATCCATCGACCAGGACTAAGAGAAACCGCTGCTTCGAGCGTTCGGACCTACGGCACTCATGCGTAATCCGCAGCAAAAACTCCTGCTGCGGTTCAATCTGCTTAACGTTGGACGGACGCGGTAGGTTCGCGCCAATGGGAATCACTGACTTTTCCATTTTGTCCTCGATGAAGGGGGTGGCCAGCACACCTGGGCGGGCAAATGTCCTTCCACTGCTGGAGAGCCTGCTTGGATGACGTATGAATGCGGTAACCCTACGCTATGATCCATTATCCTTAATTCCATTGTCATTGAATAGGATGCATAGCATCCGCGAAACGTTGGATTCAATTCAGGATGGCACGTGACGACAGCCCCTGGAAACCATGCTGAAGGAGCGGTAAGCGATTCAATTAGTGCGGGATGCGAATGCTTTTCCCGGAATAACCCGAAAGTGTCCGTGAAATGTCAGGCTCCCGCCGGTTCTACGATGCCGGTACGGCGGCCTCGACCTGGGTGGAGTATCCGCTCTCCGTCCCATTGGTCCCGACTGCGGTAACCACGTAGAAGTAGGTATCTCCGGCCTGTACGGTTTGGTCAGTATAGCTTGACTGCGAGACTGGCGATTCGGTCAGTTTTGTGTAGGGCCCTCCCGACACGGTTCCGCGGTAAGCGTTGTAGCCAATCACCGCGGAATTGGAGGCGCTCCACTCCAGAACCACCTGAGCAGCCTCCGCCGCTGCGACGGCGGTTCCAGCCACCGGAATCGCGATGCTCGTTGTGGAGCTATTGTTGGTGAGATAGATGGTTCCGCTTATAGAACCGCTACTGGCTGGAGTGACGGTAGCGCTGAACGAGCAGCTTTGACCTGGCGCAAGCGTGAGTGGAGTTGAAATGCCACTCAAACCAAGTCCTGCGCCACTCGTGCTGACTGAGCTTACGGTGACGCTCTCACCGCTGCTATTGGTGAGCGTGAGCGTTGCTGAGCCGGTCTGCCCCACTGTGACGGTCCCAAAGGAAACGCTGGTGGGATTGGCCGCCAGGGTTCCGGCCGCCACACCCGTACCGTAAAGGTGGACGACCTGGGGGTTCGCTGGCGCATTGTCAGAAAATGACAGCGTCCCGGTGGGGCTGCCCACTGCCGTGGGTGTGAAAGTCACATTCACCGTACAACTTGCACCCGCGGCCAACGACGTTCCGCACTGGTTGGTCTGGGCAAAATTGCCGGTGACGCTCACGCTTGCCAAAGAAAGGCTGGTATTGCCAGTGTTGGTCAGGGTAACGGTGTCGGCTGGACTCGTGGAGTTCACAACCTGACTGCCGAAGGTCAGCGACGCAGGCGTGACGGTGACGGCAAGCACTGCGGCATCCGCGCCAGTTCCAGACAATGCAACCTGCTGCGGGCTCCCGGTGCCGTCAGAAATCGAGATCGTGCCGGTCAGTGTGCCAATTTCGGTTGGGGCGAAGGTGACGGAGATAGCGCAGCTGGCCCCGGCAGGCAGGCTCGAAGGGCAGGCGGTCGTCGCAGCGAAATTGGCGCTCGCACTCAAGCCTCCGAGGGAGAGGTCCGTGTTGCCGGTGTTCGTCAGCGTAACGGTCTGCGGCGCGCTGGTCGAGTTCAGGAGTTGACTGGGAAAGACCAGCTTGGAAGCCGAAAGAATAGCGGTGGAAGAGTTGCTGTCTACCGAAGAGACCGAGTTGGCGGAAGACTTAGAGCCAGCACCACACCCGGTAAAAGCCATGCATCCAAGCGCGAATAAGAAAAATAAAATACTACTGCGGCGGTAGTTCATTCGTTCCTCAGGGAGATCTGTGCGATCCGCGCATCACTCCAAAAACCGTTGTAGGTTTATGGAAATCAGTGTGCCACGCTAGGAGCAGCGCGGAAATGCACAGGAGCACCTAGGAAATCTGGGAGATTATGCTTAATACGCAGTAAGTCCAATGTGGCTGTATTTGCACCTGCATGGCCCGGGGTAAGCCATGCAGAATGTGTAGCTTGAGGAGCCATTCCAGCGATGCGTGCATCCAGGCGCCAGCCGCATGTCACTGTTTGGTAAACATGCGGCTGGCGTCCTATCAGTTTGTACCGCCCACCTTACGAAGCAGGTACAGTCGCCGTCACTTGCGACGAATATGAGCTTTGGACTCCGCTGCTATTCACAGAGGTGACGACGTAGTAGTAGGTCTGTCCGGCGGATACCGACGTATCCGTATAGGATGAGCCGGACACGAGGCCGCTGTTAACTAATGTGTAGCCTGTGCCCGACTGCGATGACCGGAACACGTCGTATCCACTGACCGTGCCCGAGGGTGCAGTCCACGAGAGCGCTACGCTGGGCGCGCCCGAACCCGAACTACCCGTCGCCGCTGCTGCGATCGTAATCGACAACTGCGCTGAGGCCGTGTTTCCGGCGGAGTCGGTGACTGTGAAGGTGAAGGTGCTGGTCCCGGCATTGGTAGGAGTACCCGAAAATACACCCGCCGAAGTGAGGGTCATCCCGGTGTTGCAGGCGCCGCTGCAGGACGGATCTGTCCAGGTGTACGGAGCCGTGCCTCCGGTGGCCACCAACGTGGTTGAGTATGCCGTTCCTACTGTGCCGGTCGGAAGCGAAGCGGTAGTGATCGTCAGCCCTGATGACCCTGATGCCGCTGCCGCCACTGCCGTACCGCTCAGCGACACGGCCTGCGGGCTAGCTGCAGCGTTGTCGGTGATCGAAATCGAACCCGTCGGTGTCCCCGCCGCGGTCGGAGTGAAGGTGACCGAGATGGTGCAGCTGGCACTGGCCGCCAAGCTGGTGCCGCAGGTGTTGGTCTCGGCGAAACCGGCCGAGGCCGCGATGCTGCTGATCGACAGGGTGCCGGCTCCGGTATTCTTCAAGGTAACCGTCTGAGCTGCACTGGTGGTCCCAACCGTCTGGCTGGCAAACGTCAGGCTAGTGGGTGACAAGCTGACCGCCGGTGTTGACGCTGCCCCTGCCGCGATCGTAATCGACAACTGCGCTGAGGCGGTATGGCTGGCGGAGTCGGCGACGGTGAAGGTGAAGGTGCTGGTCCCGGCGTTAACTGGAGTACCGGACAAAACGCCTGCGGAACTAAACGTCATTCCTGTATTGCAGGCGCCGCTGCAGGAAGGATCGGTCCAGGTATAGGGCGCCGTGCCTCCCGTCGCTGCCAACGTCGCCGAATACGCAGTCCCTACGGTACCGGCCGGAAGCGAAGTGCTAGCAATCGTCAGAGTTGATGCTGCGGCCACGGCCGTGCCGCTCAGCGATACGGCTTGCGGGCTGGCGGCGGCGTTGTCGGTGATCGAAATTGAACCCGTCGGTGTCCCCGCCGCGGTCGGAGTGAAGGTGACCGAGATGGTGCAGCTGGCTCCGGCAGGCAGGCTTGAGGGGCAGGCGGTGGTCTCGGCGAAATTACCCGAGGCCGCGATGCTGCTGATCGACAGGGCGCCCGCTCCGGTATTCTTCAAGGTAACCGTCTGAGCTGCACTGGTGGTCCCAACCGTCTGGCTAGTAAACGTCAGGCTGGTGGGCGACAAACTCACCGCCGGGGTTGACGCTGCCGCTGCCGCGATCGTAATTGACAGCTGCTTGGTCGCCGTATGTCCGGCAGAGTCGGCAACCGTCATGGTGAAGGTGCTGGTCCCGGCATTGACAGGAGTGCCGGACAAAACACCCGCTGTAGTGAAACTCATTCCCGTATTGCAGGAGCCGCTGCAGGACGGATCAGTCCAAGTGTAGGGCGCCGTGCCTCCGGTTGCCGCCAACGTGGTTGAGTATGCCGTCCCTACCACACCAGAAGGAAGGGAAGTGGTAGTGATCGCCAGCGTTGATGCTGCGCCCGCTCCGGTGCCGCTCAGTGACACGGCTTGCGGGCTGGCGGCGGCGTTGTCGGTGATCGAAATCGAACCCGTCGGTGTCCCCGCTGCGGTCGGAGTGAAGGTGACCGAGATGGTGCAGCTGGCGCTGGCAGCCAGGCTGGTGCCGCAGGTGTTGGTCTCGGCGAAACTGGACGAAGCTGCGATTTGGCTGATCGCAAGGGCAGCTGTACCGGCATTCTTCAAGGTAATTGTCTGCGCCGCACTGGTGGTTCCGACCGTCTGGCTGGCAAAGGTCAGGCTGGTGGGTGACAAGCTCACCGCCGGCGTCTTGTTTGAGTGGGTTCCGCCCTTCGCTTTCGTTGCGGCCGGAGTAGCTGACGTTGCGGCTGGAGTAGCTGTCGCTGCGGTCGGAGTAGCTGTCACTGCGGCCGGAGTGGCTGTCACTGCGGCCGGAGTGGCTGACGTTGCAGCCGGAGTGGCTGTCGTCGAGACCGGAGTGGCTGACCCCGCCCCCGAAGCCTCCGGATATTCATAGGCTCCGATGTCGTAGGCTGGGCCTTGAGGACGCGGAACACCGTCATAGTCGGTTGCAAGCTGTACGGTAGCGCCGCTATCAATCGCCGGACTGCCGGCCGACAGATGGAAGTTATTGGCCGTCAGGCCTGCAAACATCGGATCGCCAGCGACACTGTCGGAGAAGATGCCGAGCGGGCTGCCAGCTCCGTAGAACAGGTTGTTGGAGCCGGTAAGATAGGACAGAGTCGTATCCAGCGAAACATACTGCTCGCTGCTGAGCAGGTAGAAGATATTGTTGGTGAGATTGACAGCACCCAAGGCGCGCACTGCGCCGGCGCTCTCACCGCCAAGCCCGCCCGCGTCGTAGATGGTGTTGTTGTAAACCTGAGCCGGAGTGCTCGAACCGCCGCCGATCATGATCGCGGCATATCCATAGCTTTGCGAGGTTCCTGCGGGCGCAGGCCCGGTCCCCGAACTCTGAATGATGTTGTTGTAGACCGAGACCGCGCCGAGCGAGGGATTCACCGTTCCGAGTGCGATGGCTCCGCAAGGAGTTTTGTAAATGTAGTTATCGTGAACCTTGTACGAGTACTGGAGTGCGGAGCTGGAGTGAGCTCCAATGGCATTGCATCCGAGCGTATTGGTAATGAGATTCCATCCAATTTCCACGCCATTTGTATTCAGCAGGGACACGGCCTGGTAAGACGCATTGTTGTGGATGGAGTTTCCAAGAAGGGCAAATGAGGAGCCACCGCTGGTCGAGATGCATCCTCCGGTCGCCGTAGCATTCGGGCATGAAATATCGCTGCCCGCCAGGCGAATGCCCGTAACGTTGCCAACCGACACGGCAGTTTGTGTGCCGCGCAAGATAAGATTGGCCAGGACCCAGTTACTGGCCGTGATGCTGACTCCCGTCGGGAGGCCGGTGGTTGCGCCGACCGTCACTGAACTGCCGGGGTAGCCCAAAATCGCCAGCGGCGAGGAAGTCGATCCGCTCCGGCCGAGGACCAGTTCGGTGCTCTGCGTATACCCGTTCTCGACGTAGGTGACGCTGCCCGCCGTCATCACGCTCGCGGCATGGGCGAGAGTTTTCCACGGAGAGCTGTAGGAGCCAGCGCTGGTGTCGCTGCCGCTCGTTGAAACGAAATAGATTTTGCCCGACCGGACCGTAAATGGAACGCTATTGCTCGTTGTGCCGCCTGCGCTGATCGCGATGCTGCCGGTTTTTGCGGCAGCTCCGAGTTGGAACGTGACCGCGGTATTTGACCAGGATTGATAGCTGGCTGCCGCTCCGCCGCCGACCGTCACGGTGGAAGAGCCTTGCGTGGCTCCGAAGCCATTACCGTGAATGGTCACAAAAGCGCCTGCATTGTTCACGCCGCCAGTATTGGGACCTGAGGTGAGATCTGAGTAGAAGATCGCTGGAGGGGCGTTCTGCGCGAAGGCAATGGATGTAAGCAGTACCGCTAAGATCAAGATCAACTTCTTCATAAAATTCCTGATTTCCCGTCGTAATGCGACTGCGGAGACAACCCTCAGTCGGAAATCGTTCCAAACCAAACTCTGCGTAAAGCGCCTCGGTCGAGCTTGAATCGAGGCCGTCTTTCTCCGAACCACGCAAGGCACACTTCACCTGTCCATCTCGAGAGGGCGATCGTCCCCGCCAAGGGGACTTCGCGATCGAGTTGGTGTCCGGTAGAAACTGGCGAAGCGCGTTAGCTGTCTATCGCAAATCGGTCAGCGTGCCGGGGAACTGCAGCAATGCATTTTTTCTACGTTGCCGTGACAGTAGCAGACCTGAACCATAGAACGACGCAAAACTGGACTTGGTCTAACCCTAAGGTGCTATGCATCTGTGCCACATGGTCCTGTACAAACTGTTTGCCACTTCATCGAGGATAGGTGGGCGGGGTTGTCCCAACAATCAGGAGAGGCTCTTAGAACTAGGCCTAAGGCGGCCTCAGATGGCTGTTAACAATGCAGTAATGCCATGGATTAGCGGACGGAGGGAGCGACCGACTTATCCTGGATTGGGCAGAGGCAGAGGCCGGCGGGCACAGCGGTAGCGGGGTTGGGCTCAGGGAAACAGACCCAAAAATCGGTTCAAGGCACATTGTCGTTTCGCGCAATCGTTGCCAGCCCTACCTAAGGCAAGGTGACCAGTAGGTCAATCGTTGCGCAAAGAGGCGAAAAGGATTGACTGATTGAGTACCCGACGGCTGATTTCACCCAGCGTCAGAGAGCATAGGTCTCCACGCGAGCAACAGAGCGCTCGATGGCCAGCGTCGCGCGGTAGCCAGTTTCGACACTGAGGTCGGCCAGATACCACTGCTTTCGAGCTTGGGTGTCTCCTCTGATCTCCTCCAGCGCGGGATCAAGGTCAGGGTGGGCCGTAACTGAAAAATCCGCCAGTGGAAACCAGAGCCCGTCGCCGGTCGCTTTCAGAAACGACTCCTTGCGCGTCCAGCAGGCAAAGAAGGCCGTCCGGCGGAGATGGTCCGGTAGAGATTGGAGAGCGGCGCGCTCGCGAGCGGAGAAAAATCGTGCGGACAAGGCTGCGACGTCAACGTCGCTGCGTTCTTGCTCGATGTCGATGCCCAGCCTGTGGACAGCGCCAACGGCAATCAACGCCAGTTGGGCGGAGTGCGAAACGTTGAAGCGCAGCGGAAGAGGATTGGGTTGCGCGGCCAGTTCCGGCTTTCCGCCGGGCTGATATTCGAAGCGCAGCTCCGCGGCGGGAATGCCTAGATAGCGGCCGAGCAGAAAGCGCAGCGCAGAGCGGCATCGAATGTAGTGCAGACGGTCTTTTTCGAAGTGAAAGCGCTGGGCCCGGTTGAACTCGTCAGACGAGAGAACACTGGAGGAGAAAACGTTTGACGATGGTTCATCCAGATGGACTCGCCAGACATCCACGCGGTCGCTCGATAGATCCAGGCTCGACGGTCCCCTTGACCATGGCTGCGAGTTACCAGAATTTTGCGGCATGTGGACGACGATGCGCTCAGCGATTGTTGTGCTTGATCCATCCTGCGCGGCAATTGGAAGGCACCGCCTGCGCAATGGTAATCGAGTTGGCCTCTCAGGCTCCGCTCACGGCGTTATTCCACAAGCGCTCTTCAGGGGCCGCATCATGCCGTTGCTGGACGGCTTTCAGCTGGGCGGTGATGGCGCTGGCCAACGGTCGCACGTTAGGCTCCAGCATGAGGTTCTGCTGGTGGCCCGGGACCTCGCACACTTCGACATGGCCACAGAAAAGAGGCTTCCAGCCCAGGTACTCGCCACTCTCCTGGCCGCGCAGCTGCTTGCTGGCGCGGAAGAGTACAACGTTGCCGTCATAGGGTTGAGGCACGTATTTGGCGAGAGCTCTGCTATGCTCCATCCCCAGAGTTTCGAAGATGTACAGCCTGGGCAAGTTGGAAGGATCAGCTGAGCGCCTACCGGTCTTTTGGTCACGGGCAATGGCAAGCCGAGCATGGAACAAGTCCCAGGCGCGCCGGCACCTCTCCAGGATGTAGCCGCTACCGGAGTTCGAGAGATTCTCAGCCTCCAGATCAAACCGTTTGATCAATTGGTACCACCAGCGGCGCAATGCTGGAATCTTCTGGATTGCGAGATAGACTTCCGGGTTCATGGTTTGAATCAGGAGAATCTGCGCGACCTGTTGTCCTGCGTTGCGGAGTTGTTGAGCCGCTTCCAGGGCCACCAGTCCACCGAAGCAAAAGCCGGCCAGGAAATAGGGACCTTCGGGCTGAACCAGTCTTATTTCCTCGAGATAGGAGGCTGCCATCGTTTCCAGCGTCAGATCCCGCGGAATATTTCCATCCAGGCCTCTGGCTTGCAAAGCATAGACGGGTTGGTCCGCCTCCAGGTGGCTGGCCAATGCACGGTATTCCAGCACATTGCCGCCGTGCGCGTGAATGAGGAAAAGCGGCGGCTTGGAGCCGGAGGAGCGCAGCGGGACCAGCGACGACCAAGAGGGCGCCCACTGCGAATTGCGCAGGGTCTCCGCCAGTTCCGCGATGGTGGGAGCGTGCAAGAACGTGGCCAGCGGCAAACGTATTTTGGTATGTTTTTCAATTTCGACCATGATGCGGACCGCTAAAAGGGAATGCCCCCCCAAGTCGAAGAAGTTGTCGTGCAGCCCCACGCCTTTGACCTTCAGCACGTTGGCCCAGAGCTGGGCGAGCAATTGCTCGGTGGCGTCGCGCGGCGCAACGAAATCACTCTTGACCGCGACTGCCCGGCTGGGCGCTGGCTGCCGGCGCAGATCGCCGGCGAGCATGGGTAACTGCGACACGCTCTGGTCCGGGTTGGAGACGATTGCCTCCAGCAGCGTCGCGTAATGTTGGCCGAGCTGGCGAATGGTGGAAGGTTCGAATAGATCGGTGTTGTATTCGATCAATCCTTGGAGGTCTTCTGCCGCCTCCGAGATAAACAGCGTCAGATCGAATTTGGATGTACCAGTTGCCAGCTGGTGCATGGCGGAAACCTTTGCTATTTCGCAGACTGCGTCGGGGGCGTGTTGGACGAACATCGCCTGGGACAGGGGCGAGCGGCTGGGATCGCGCTCCGGAGCCAATTCCGCGACCAGACGATTGAAGGCCAGATCGGCATGAGCGTAGGCGCCCAGCGCCCGCTCCCGCGCCTGTTGCAGCAAGCCGCGGAAGGTGAGAGATTCACTGAATTGCGCGCGCAAGATAATTGTGTTGAGAAAACAGCCGATCAGATTTTCCGTCTCGCTCTGTGTCCGTCCGGAGATCGGAGTCCCCACCAAGATGTCATCCTGGCCGGTATAGCGATGCAGCAGGGCCGCAAAAGCGGCCTCCAGGATCATAAAGAGCGTGGCGTGTTCATCGCGGCACAGAGACCTCAGCCGCGGCAGCAGGTTTTCCGGCAGCTGAAAGAGTTCGGTTGCGCCCTGAAAACTTTGCAACGCAGGACGCGGCTTGTCCGTGGCCAGGTTCAGAACCGCTGGAGCCCCTGCCAGTTCTTTCTTCCAATACGCCAGCTGCTTCTGCAGCTCTTCGCTCTGCAGCCGCTCCTGCTGCCAGCAGGCAACGTCCGCGTATTGAATCGGCAACTCCGGGAGCGAGGGCGGCTGGCCGAGCGAGAACGCCGCATACAGCTGTGCGACTTCCTTGTGAATCACCTCCATTGCCCATTCGTCGGCAATGATGTGGTGGATGACCAGCAGCAGCTTGTGGTCCTGGGCGGAGCGATGGATCACGGTGCCGCGAAACAGCGGGAGCCGGGACAAGTCGAAGGTTTGGCGCCCCTCTTGGTGGATCACGCGCAGCCATTCGCGCTCCTGCTCCACTTCCGGCAGCCCACTCAAATCGACTTCCTGGAACTTTATGTCCAGCGTTGGCGCCACCTCTTGCATGGGCTGCCCGCCGTAGGAGAATGCGGTGCGCAGGACCTCATGCCGGCGCACCATCTCACGGATGGCCTTGCGCAACGCCTCCGCATCGTAGGCACCGTCGAGTGGAACCAGGTCCACAATGTTGTAGGCCGGACTGCCCGGCGCCAGCTGGCTTAGGAACCAAAGCTGTTCCTGCGCAGCCGAAAGCGGATATGGGCCCGCCTGCGTGCGACGCGGGATGCGCGTAACATTCGCGGCGAAGACTTCGGGCTTGTCCTCGGAGTTGGCAAGGAGCGGAGCGAGCTCGGCAATGGTAGAGTTCTCGAATAAGATCTGTGCCGGCAGATCCACCTCGAAGAGCTCGCGGATGCGCGAGACGGCCCGGATGGCTAGCAGGGAATGGCCGCCGAGCTCAAAAAAACTGTCGTTGACACCGATCTGATCCAGCTTCAACAATTCGAGCCAAATCGCGGCGAGAGTCTTTTCGGTTTCCGTCCGTGGGGCAACAAATGCCACCGTGGGCGGAACGCCTTCGTGCGATGGATCACGCAGAGCCTTGCGGTCGATTTTGCCATTTGGGGTGAGCGGCAAAGACTCGAGAAAAACGAAGTGCGCGGGCACCATGTATTCCGGCAGCCGCTGATTCAGGAAGGCACGCAGCTCTTTGGGCTCCGGCGATTGGCCTCTCACCGGACTTACATAGGCCACCAACTGCTGGTTTCCGGGGTCGTCCTCCCTCGCCAGTACGGCGCAGGATTGCACTGCGGCATGGCCGGCCAACGTGGCTTCGATTTCGCCCAGTTCGATGCGGTAGCCGCGCACCTTGACCTGGTTGTCGGCACGGCCCAGACATTCGAGCGTGCCATCCGGGCGGTAGCGGGCAAGGTCTCCGCTTTTGTAGAGACGCGCTTCGGGCTGGCCGGAGAACGGATCGGGCACGAAGCGTTCCCGGGTCAGTTCGGGCCGGTTCCAATAGCCGCGCGCCACACCCGCGCCGCCGATATATAACTCGCCGGTTTCGCCCAGCGCCACGGGCTGCAGATCGGAATCCAGAACGTAGAGCTGGGTATTGGCGATGGGCCGTCCGATCGGTACCGTGCCGGAGGCCGGATCGCCGGGCTGAACCTCGTAGACGCAGCAGCCGACCACGGTTTCGGTGGGACCGTACTCGTTGATGAGGCGGGTGGAGGGAGCGAATTCTCTCCACATCCGCAGTTTTTCGGCCGACAGGTTTTCGCCTCCGATGACAAAGGTCCTGGTCATCTCGGCGATCTCTTGCGGACTGAGCTGCTGGCTAAGAAGTTCCAGATGAGCGGGCGTGATTTTGACTAACGTGCGGTTTTGGACCTGGCGCAGCGCCGTGAGCAGGCTTTGCGCCAAAGCGTCTTCCGCAAGCAGCTCGACCTGGCCTCCGGCGAGCAGGGGCGTGTACAAACTGGTGACCGTCAGGTCAAAGGAGATGGAGCTGTGAACCGGGACCGAGCCTCCGGGTTCCACCGCGTAGTTCCGAATGGCCCAGGTGAGATAGTTGACGAGGCCGCGGTGCAGAATCATGGCTCCCTTGGGAGTACCCGTGGAGCCGGAGGTGTACATCACATAGGCCAAGTTGGCAGGGGTTGCCCCTGAGTCGGGATTGCCGGTTTCTTCGCCAGCCATACGCGGCCAATCGGTGTCCAGGCAGACTGTGTTGGGGTGGGCAGGGGAGAACATGTGCTCGCAGGATTTCTCGGTCAGCAGAACCTGCACGGCAGCGTCCTGCACCATGAAGGACAGCCGCTCCTGGGGGTAGGAGGGATCGAGCGGCACATAGGCTCCGCCGGCTTTCCAGACACCCAGCAGGGCGGCGACCATCTCCGGCGAGCGCTGCAGGCAGACGCCGACCAGGCGCTCGGGGCCGACTCCCTGGCTTTGGAGATAATGGGCGATCTGGTTGGCGCGCTGGTTGAGTTCGGCGTAGCTGAGCTGCCGCTGGTTGAAGACGACGGCAACCGCGTCGGGATTGCGCAGCACCTGCTGCTCGAAGAGCTGATGAGCACACAGGGCGGGGATTTCGGAGTCCGTGCGGTTCCAGTCATACAAGACCTGGCGGCGGTCAGATTCGGGCAGGGGGCGGCTTGCAGGGGACTCATCCCCCATGTCGTCTGCGTTTGGTTCAACCAGAGTACGCCAATACTCATTTTCCCAAGTCATAGCGACGTATCAGTTCCTTCATGTAAACGGCAAAGTTTCGTACGCGGGCAGCTTGGTGCGAGGCGGAGGTTCACCGCACTGCCGGGCCCTCGTGAAGGCAAACATGTGTAACCAGTACCACTCTGAAGGATTAAGATGCTCAGGCGGAGAGATAAGCTGCTCACATATTGAAAAAACCTGGAATCCCGACCGGCATCGGTGAGACCGCCTTTGGTGAGTGCGGGTTCCGGCGAGGTTGCGCAGGCCGCTTCCGGCTGATGCTTACAACGAATATCCGATCAGCTCTTTCATGATTTCATTGGCGCCGGCGTAGATGCGCTGCACGCGGCTGTCGGCCCACATGCGCGCGATGGGATACTCGTTCATGTAGCCATAGCCGCCGTGCAACTGAAGGCACTCGTCAATGACGCGGCACTGGCACTCGGTGAGCCAATACTTTGCCATGGCCGCCGTGACCGAATCCAGCTGTCCGGCGATGAAGCGCTGGATGCAGTGATCGAGAAAAACCCGGCCGATGTGGACTTCCGTCTTGCACTGCGCCAGCTTGAAGCGGGTGTTTTGAAAATCCATCAGCGGCTTGCCGAAGGCGGTTCGATCTTTCACGTACTTGGTGGTGATGGCGATGGCTTGTTCCGCCATGGCGACTGCGCCCACACCGATGCTCAGGCGTTCATAGGGCAGTTGCTGCAGCATTAGGCCGAATCCCTTGCCTTCGGAGCCAAGCAGATTGCAGGCCGGAACCTGTACGTCGTCGAAGAACAGCTCGCAGCAATCCAGGCCGTTCATGCCGATTTTGTCGAAGGGGCGGCCAACGCTGTAACCCTTGAGATCTTTGGGCTCGACCACAATCAGCGAGATGCCATGCAAGCCGGCGGCTTTGGGGTTGGTTTTGACCGCCACGCATACCAGGTTGGCGTGCCACCCGTTGGTAATGAAAGTCTTAGAGCCATTGATGACGTAGTGGTCGCCCTCGCGGACTGCGCTGGTTCGGACGCCTGCCAGATCGGAGCCGGCCGCGGGTTCGGTCATGGCGATGGCGGCTACCAATTCGCCGCGGCCCATGCGGGGCAGCCAATTGCGCTTCTGCTCCTCGGTGCCGTAGGCGAGGATGTAGTGCCCGACGATACTCTGGACACCAGAGCCGAAATTGACCCCTGCCGTTGCCAGTTCCTCGTTGACCATGGCTTCATAGGCAAAGGTCCCGCCTCCACCGCCGTATTCTTCGGGAACGTCAGGGAGCAGGATACCTGCTTTACCTATGGCGGTCCATGCTTCCCCGTCCGGGCGGTGCTGCTCGCGCCATCGGGGCTGATTGGGCACGAATTCATCCTGGATGAATTGACGCACCGTGCTGCGGAACATCCGTAATTCGTCGTCCATCCACGGAGATTGGTATGCAGCGGTCGTCATTTCGAGCCTTTCGACGGCGAGGTGCAGATTTATGCCGTCATTAATTATCTTATGACGTGGCTCCGAGTTTGTGCTCACAATAATCAGTAGTACTATTCCTGTAGTTCCATCCGGACAGGTACTTCCGTAACGCCCATGGTTTCCGGCCGCGAGGCATCTAAGGAATTCAGTGTTCCTGTATTTTGGCCCTGAACTGTCCCGGCTTTTGTAGGGGTGGAGGGACTTGTGCGGCAACACGGTGCTCGCGAACGAACCACTCCGGCCACTGCTGCGCGAGCAGCTTTGGTCTTGCAAATGCGCTCAAGGTTGGTAAGATTCGTGGAATCCAGTGCTGGCTAACGACGTTGTCAAAGATGGAGAGTTCGACGATTGCCTTCGTGCGTAGGCGGATCCCTCCATTGGATTTGCTTGAGTTTAGCGTTTAAGCCGCCCCAATGATTCAGGTTTTCCGTGCTCCGCAGGAACTGGATCGGTACGATGGGTGCGAACTCACTTCATGCTGTGCCAATACGCGTACTCGCGTAGATCCCGGGGTGCTTTGTGCAGCATATTTTCTCCCGCCGTTTTTTTAATCGCTTAGTCGGAACGAACGTGAGCTCATTTATCTCCCGCAATGTCAGGTTGCTGGGTGTGGCGCTGTTGCTGCCGATGCTGCTGGCCGGCTTGCAGGCACAGACTGCCCACTTCAGCTGGGTCCAGGCTGGACTGGTCAGCGGCTTGAGCGGGCCCACCGGCATTGCTGTGGACACGCGCGGGAATGTTTACGTTGCCGACACCGGCGACACCGGGGTGAAAGAAATTCCGTCCGGCTGCGCTTCTTCCGGTTGCGTGAATGTGCTGGGCAGCGGTTTTAGCGGGCCTTCGGGCGTTGCCGTGGATGCGAGCGGGAACGTTTATGTTGCCGATACCGGCAACGGTGTGGTGAAGGAGATGGTAGCGGTAGGCGGCAGCATCCCGGCCACGCCAACCATTAACACGCTGGGCGGCGGTTTCACCGCTCCCTATGGAGTTGCGGTGGACGGGGACGGGAACGTATACGTCTCGGATACTGGCACTGGGATCGATACCGTGAGTGAGATTCCGGCAGGCTGTGCGTCCGCTGCTTGCGTGGTCACACTGGCCGGCGGCTTCAGCGTTCCCTATGGGGTAGCGGTGGACGGCAGCGGGAACGTTTACGTCGCGGATAATGTTGGCAGTGCAGTGAAAGAGATCCCGGCCGGTTGCACTACCGCCGGTTGCGTGGTCACGCTGGGCGGGGGCTTCAGCGGTCCGCAGGGCGTTGCAGTAGACGGCAGCGGGTACGTTTGGGTCGCCGATTCCAGCGGCAACGCGGTGAAAGAGATTCCTCCGGGCTGCACTGCGTCCGGTTGCGTGGTTGGGTTGGGCAGCGGGTTCAGCGGGCCTTCGGGCGTTGCGGTGGACGGGAGCGGGAACGTTTTCGCCGCCGATACCGGAAATAGCCAGGTGGTGAAGCTGGAGACGGAATCGGTAGACTTTGGCACGGTTGCCATCGCCCAGGCGAGCGCGAAGATCTCGTTGACCTTCACCTTTGACAGCGGCGGGAGCATTGGCAAGCCGGTGGTACTGACGCAGAGCGTGGCAGGGCTGGACTTTGCCGATGCCGGCACGGGCAGTTGCACCATTAACGGGACCAGTCACACCTATGGCGCGGGCGAACTCTGCACGGTGGACGTGACCTTGACACCCGCGGTGGTCGGGCTGCGCTACGGGGCCGTGGAATTGCAGACTAACTCGGGCGCCACGATCGCGACGGGCCACGTACATGGTGCCGGCTCCGGGCCGCAGGTGAGCTTTTTACCCGGCAGCCAGAGCACGCTGGGCGGCGGCTTCACCGCCCCCCCAGGGGTGGCGGTGGACGGGAGCGGCAATGTCTTCGTCGCTGATTCCGGCAACAATGTAGTGCAGGAGATTCCGTCCGGATGTACGAATTCCAGTTGCGTCATCCAGTTGGGTGGCAGCTTTGTCTTCAGCGCGCCCTATTATGTTGCACTGGACGGGAGCGGCAACGTCTTTGTCGGCGATAGCAGCAACAATCTGGTGGAAGAGGTTCTGGCTGCGGGTAGCTATACCGTGGTCAACACCTTGGGCAGTGGCTTTAACAAACCCCAAGGCGTTGCCGTGGACGGCGCCGGCAATGTCTTCGTCGCCGATACCAATAATAGTCAGGTAAGGGAGATTCTGGCGGTGGGCGGCAGCATTCCCGCCTCTCCGACCATTCTCACGTTGGGCGGCGGTTTTGCCTATCCGCTCGACGTTGCGGTGGACGAACTCGGCAACGTCTTCGCCACCGATCCGTTCAATAATAATGCGGTGAAGGAGATCCCCGCGGGCTGCACAAGCGAAAGCTGCGTCATTACCCTGGGCAGCGGTTTCAGTCTTCCCTTTGGGGTCGCTGTGGACGGGATCGGCAATCTCTTTGTCGCGGACACCGGCAACGGTGCGGTAAAAGAGATTCTGGCGGCGGGCGGCTACACCACGGTCGCGACGTTGGGCACGGGCTTCGACAACCCCACGGGTGTTGCGGTGGATGGGTTCGGCAATGTCTACGTAGCGGATAGAGATAACAACCGCGTGGTGAAATTGGATTTCGCCGACGCACCGATGCTGAGCTTTGCCCAGCCGACAGATGTTGGATCGGTCGATACTACGGACGGTCCGCAGACGGTGACGGTGCAGAACATCGGCAACGCGCAACTGACCTTCCAGCCCTTCGTCGCAGCCAACCTGCTCGACGCAATTCTGACCTCCTCCGGCGCAACCGATTGCACGGCGTTGAGCGGTCTGCAGTTGGCGGCGGGCGTGAGCTGCACGCTTGCTATCGAATTTGCGCCTGCCGTCGCTGGCTCATCGGTGACAGGATATGTGGATGTGGTGGACAACGCGCTGAACGCGGCAGGGCCGATCTATGCCACGCAAAGCATAGCAGTGCAGGGCACCGGCACTGCCTTGGCCACCTCCACCACCGGCTTGGCCCTGACCGCCGGAACCAACGCGTCGGCCTACGGCTCCTCGCTGACCTTTACCGCAACGGTCACCACCGGGGCCACCGGCAGCGTCAGCTTCTATAACCAGGCCACCGGAGCCAGCTGCGTCTCGCTCGGTGCCAGCACCCTGCTGGGCAGCCCGCAGACCTTGAGCGCCGGCTCCGCCTCGCTCACCACGTCCACCCTCCCCGCCGGCAGCGACACCGTTCTTGCCTGCTACGGCGGCGACTCCAACTACAGCGCCAGCAGCGGAACCCTCGCCCAGACGGTCAACCAGGCCACCCCGACGGTGAGCAGCTTTGGCACGGCAACGGCCATTACCTACGGACAGACCCTGGCCTCCTCCACTCTGAGCGGCGGCTCGGCCTCGGTGCCCGGCAGCTTTGCCTTTACCGCGCCGACGACCAAGCCGGCCGCGGGAACGGCTTCGCAGGGCGTCACCTTCACCCCCACCGACTCCACCGACTACGCCAGCGTCAGCGGCACGGTCAGCGTCACGGTCAACCAGGCCACCCCGACGGTGAGCAGCTTTGGCACGGCAACGGCCATTACCTACGGACAGACCCTGGCCTCCTCCGCTCTGAGCGGCGGCTCGGCCTCGGTGCCCGGCAGCTTTGCCTTTACCGCGCCGACGACCAAGCCGACTGCGGGAACGGCTTCGCAGGGCGTCACCTTCACCCCCACCGACTCCACCGACTACGCCAGCGTCAGCGGCACGGTCAGCGTCACGGTCAACCAGGCCACCCCGACGGTGAGCAGCTTTGGCACGGCAACGGCCATTACCTACGGACAGACCCTGGCCTCCTCCGCTCTGAGCGGCGGCTCGGCCTCGGTGCCCGGCAGCTTTGCCTTTACCGCGCCGACGACCAAGCCGACCGCGGGAACGGCTTCGCAGGGCGTCACCTTCACCCCCACCGACTCCACCGACTACGCCAGCGTCAGCGGCACGGTCAGCGTCACGGTCAACCAGTCCACCCCGACGGTGAGCAGCTTTGGCACGGCAACGGCCATTACCTACGGACAGACCCTGGCCTCCTCCACTCTGAGCGGCGGCTCGGCCTCGGTGCCCGGCAGCTTTGCCTTCACCGCGCCGGCGACCAAGCCGGCAACGGGAACGGCTTCGCAGGGCGTCACCTTCACCCCCACCGACTCCACCGACTACGCCAGCGTCAGCGGCACGGTCAGCGTCACGGTCAACCAGGCCACCCCGACGGTGAGCAGCTTTGGCACGGCAACGGCCATTACCTACGGACAGACCCTGGCCTCCTCCGCTCTGAGCGGCGGCTCGGCCTCGGTGCCCGGCAGCTTTGCCTTTACCGCGCCGACGACCAAGCCGGCCGCGGGAACGGCTTCGCAGGGCGTCACCTTCACCCCCACCGACTCCACCGACTACGCCAGCGTCAGCGGCACGGTCAGCGTCACGGTCAACCAGGCCACCCCGACGGTGAGCAGCTTTGGCACGGCAACGGCCATTACCTACGGACAGACCCTGGCCTCCTCCGCTCTGAGCGGCGGCTCGGCCTCGGTGCCCGGCAGCTTTGCCTTTACCGCGCCGACGACCAAGCCGACTGCGGGAACGGCTTCGCAGGGCGTCACCTTCACCCCCACCGACTCCACCGACTACGCCAGCGTCAGCGGCACGGTCAGCGTCACGGTCAACCAGGCCACCCCGACGGTGAGCAGCTTTGGCACGGCAACGGCCATTACCTACGGACAGACCCTGGCCTCCTCCGCTCTGAGCGGCGGCTCGGCCTCGGTGCCCGGCAGCTTTGCCTTCACCGCGCCGGCGACCAAGCCGGCAACGGGAACGGCTTCGCAGGGCGTCACCTTCACCCCCACCGACTCCACCGACTACGCCAGCGTCAGCGGCACGGTCAGCGTCACGGTAAGTAAAGCATCACCCACGATCTCGGTGTCAGCTGCGTCCTCGGTGACGTACGGCGCCTCGGTCACGCTGACGGCGACGGTAAGCCCGTCGTCAGCGACGGGTTCGGTAACATTCAGCAATAACGGTAATGCGATTGGTGTGGGCACGCTTCTTTCCAACGGCACGGCAACACTGACCCTAGCGACAACGGTAGCTGACGGTTTTGCGGTGGGCTCGGATTCGATCACGGCGGTGTATGGCGGCGATAGTAACGACAACACGGCATCGACCAGCAGCGCAGCGCAACTGACCGTGACAGAGAGCACCAGCACCGCGGTGACACCCAGCCCGTCCTCCATTGCCCTGGGTGGCTCTTCGACCACACAGAGCCTGACGGCGACCGTTACGGCGGCCGGCGGGATTCCGACGGGAATGGTGACATTCACGGTTGGCGGCGTCACGGTGGGCTCGGCTAACTTGATCAGCGGAACTGCGACCTTGAGTGGAGTTGCTCCGAAAACGGCGAACGGCTTTACGGTTGGCAGCGACAACGTAACGGTAAGTTACACACCAGCCGCAGGCTCGGGGTTCCTCGCATCGACTGGCACGCAAACCATAACGGTGACGGCTCCGGCGTACACGATCACACCGTCACCGGCGTCGGTCTCCCTGAATCAAGGCGGATCGCAGCCGGTTGTGCTGACGCTGGCCTCAACCACGTTTGCGGACGGCATAACGTGGACGGCAACCCCGAGTTCGTCGCTGATCACGTTGAACCAATATAACGGCACGGCAACGCTGTCAGCCAACGGCAGCAGCACCGTAAACCTCATCATCACGGCGTCCAACACGGCGGCGAACCATGCGCCAAGGCTTCCGTGGGCCGGCGAACTGATTGCCTTCGGCGTGGTGCTGGCGGGAGTTCCGCTGGCAGGGCGTCGTAAGCGGCGGGTAGCAGCGGTGCTGCTAAGCACGCTGGCAGTTGTGACCCTGGCGTTCATGATGGCATGCGGCGGAGGCGGCGTTGCATCGCGCAACTACTCGGTAACGTTCACCGGAACGGGCGGCATCAGTACGACGATTGCGGTGACCGTGCACTAGAGGAGATGATTGCAAAGAAGGCTACGCCGGGCGGCGTGGCCTTTTTTGTGCGAGCTCCACCACCATGTGCTGATGGCAAGCTCATCCGTTGCCGGACGGTGCTCAACCGATCGAGATAGGTCGTTATTTCGCAGTAGCTCTACCCTGGACTGGGTCCTTGGCCTTCGAACGGAGGGTTGATTCGCACGGGCATAGTCTCCGTCGGGCGCTGCCCCAAAAACCGGCGAAAACGAACAAAGGCGGCAGCGGCGAGCCAGGGCCAAACCTTTGACCGATGAGTCGATGGTTGCGCAACATTGGTAAGGAATAACTGGCCGGTAAAGGGCCGGAGTGCTTTTGTCATTGAGAAAGTAACTGGTTGCGGGAAGGGTATCCGGGAGCGGGAGGGTTCGCGAGAGAGATTCGATAACACCGATTCGGCGGGACAGAAGGGCGGCCAGAGGATGGCCGCTTTTTTTATGGGAGCTGCCGGATTTATTCAAATCGGGATGCGGTATCAGTTTTGCATTGCTCAGAGCAAAAGCTCTGCAAATGTTGTGATTCTTATGAGCAAAGAGTGAGGTTGTTGGCAAGATTGGAGGTGGGGAGCCGAGAACCATCCAAGAAGCATTCGTGCCTCGAGCAGATCGTGTCGCACTACGGGAGGAATACCGATGGAGGAGACGATTGCAACAGAGAGTAAATCTTCCAACGCCGGTTTCGGCGGTCATGAGGGGTCCATGGGGCAGACGATTTTACTGGTGGAAGACGAGGAAATGGTTCGAGGGCTGATGTGCGAGGTTCTGGAGCAAGGGGGCTATGAAGTCCTGGCGTGCAGTACTCCGGCGGAAGCGATTGAGGTGAGCCGGCGGCATGCGGGGCCGGTCGATCTGCTGCTGACCGACGTGGTGATGCCGGGGATGAACGGCTGCGAGATGGCCGAGCGGATTCACGAGTTTCTGCCCCAACTCCAGGTGGTTTTCATGTCCGGCTACACCGAACACGCACTGACTCATGACGGGCGGGTGGACCCGAAAGTCGAGTACCTGCAAAAACCGTTCACACTGAAAGCCTTGACCCAAAAGCTGGCGAAGGTGCTCAGGAAGCTGGACCAGCAGGCGGGGTAGAGCGCGCGCCGAATCCATCCCCACCGCCGATCCGCGGTGCCATTACAGCCAAGTCAGAGATCTCCGTTACGCGGCGCGCGCGCCGATGGCGATGTCCATGCTGTGCGCCAAGACGTGCTCTTGCGTATGGGCCAGAGCGGGCGCGCTGGTGACGGCGGCTTTGCGGGCCGGCTCAACAAGGTGCAAGACGGATTCCGCCTTGTGGCTTGCCTGGGGCGTCAGCATCTTCAGGCAGGCCAGCTGCAATTCCATGAAGGAAGCGATGGCCTGAGCCATCAGGTCGAACAGGTTGCCGAGTGCGGGCGTGAAGCAGGACGCGGCCTCGTATTTTGAGACCTCGTATTTCGAGACGCAGGCGTCGATGACGCGGGACTGCATCTGGAGGACGGCTTCGAACGAGGCTTTCTCCACCCCAATCGCCTGGTCCATTGCGAAGCTGCACAGCTCCTGAAACTCATGCGTGAGTGCGGAATAAGTTTGATCTTGTGCTGCCGCCAGGGAAGATAGCGGAGCTTTGACGGGTGGGCTGGTTCTCGGGTTCATGGCTCCTCCTTAAATGGCTTACTTGACAGATTCGATGGCTGAAAGTAGCACGGTAATTTGAATGGTGCGTGAAAACTTCGATGAATTGTTTTCATCGCTACCATAGAGAGTTTTGATGAGTTGTAAGTCGATTGAAACAAAGTGAGAGTTGCGCACTTAACCCGCGGAGAGTGCAGAGTTAGAGGAAGCATTCGAAGATGCGGAGGCGGTCGGCGAGCCGGCGTTTTCGACCATGCGGACGATTTCACCGGGGATGGCGTCGAGTCCCAGGACGTTGTGGAGGATGCCGGCTTCGGCGCAGGCGCGCGGCATTCCATAGACGGTGCAGGTCGCCTCATCTTCGCCGAGGGTGTAGCCGCCGGCGCGGTAGATGGCCGACATGCCCTGCTGTCCGTCGCAGCCCATGCCGGTGAGGATGACTCCCATGACGTGCTGGCCGAACTGCTCGGCGGCGGAGTGCATGAGGACATCCACGGAAGGGATGTGGAGCGTGTTAGTGGGCACCAGTGACATGTGGGCGCAGGCGCCGGTGATGCGGCGCAGGACGCGAAGCTGTTCTCCGGCGCGGGCGATGTAAATCACACCGGGCAGCAGCGGCTCGTTCGGCTCCGACTCTTTGACACGCATTTTGCAGAGGGAGTCCAGGCGGCGGGCAAACGGTCCGGTGAAGCCGGGCGGCATGTGCTGGACGATGGCGACCGGGACGGCGAGATCGGCGGGCAGCAGGGGAAGAATGCGCTGCAATGCCTTGGGGCCTCCGGTGGAGGTTCCGAGGCAGACCAGCCTGGGCACGGCGAAGCGCCGGGCGGAACGGGCGGCGGCTTTGTAGATGGATTCCCGAACGGGCGGCGCGATTCGCTGAGCCTGGGGCGGACGGCGCTGGCGGGTGACGGCGGCTTTGCACTTGGCGATGAGATCGTCCTTGATGCGCACTATGTCGAGCGAGGCGTAGGAGAGATCTTTGGAAAGAAAGTCGTAGGCGCCGCGGCTGAGCGCTTCGAGGGTGGCATCGGCGTGGGCGCGGGTGAGGGAACTGACCATGATGACGGGACAGGGAGCGGCTTCCATGATTTTGGAGAGCGCGTCGAGGCCGCTCATGCGCGGCATTTCCACGTCCATGGTGATGACATCGGGGCGGAGGTGAAGGGCTTTCTGCACGCCCTCCTGGCCGTCGCAGGCGGTGTCAATGACGCGCAGGGCGGGGTCGCTTTCAATCATGCGGCGCAGGGCGGTACGCATGAAGGCGCTGTCATCGACGACCAGTACACGGATGGGATTGGCGGAGGGTTCGGTCATTAGAAGCGGAACAGGACCGAGACCAGCGCCCTGACCTCCTTCACGTAGCTTTCAATTTCCAGGGTCAGGCAGACCATGTCGAGGGACCGGATGCGCGGCGACTGAGCGGCGAGGATCTTCCAGGCGGGCTCGTCCTGCAGGCTGACCTCGATGTTTTCCTGGTATCCGTAGCCCAGGCCGGAGGTGCGGCAGAGCAGATCGGCGATGTTGACGATGGCGGCCAGGACGGGCTCCAGCGTGGCGCGTTCGACGTCGTGATGACGGCGCATGACTTCCGAGAGGTAATCGAAGAGCTGCCAGTGAGTGGAGAGCAGGTCTCCAGTGATCTCATGGGTGATGCCGATCTGTTCCATCTCGACCTCACGCAAAGGACGCTGCGATTGGGAGGCGATTTTGAAGACGAGGGCGAACTCGCGCGGGATCAGCAGCATGTTGACCAGGATTCCGAGGTCGTGGACGAGGCCGGCGAGATAGGCGCGCTCGATATCGGGATAGCCGATCTTGCGGGCGAGGTTGCGCGCGATGAGAGCGCAGGCCAGCGAATGCTCCCAGAAGGGCGTGGGATCGATGTCGCGTCCCTTGGGCGAGACCTGCATGAGACAGCAGGAGGTGACGATGTCCCTGAGGCGCGAGACGCCCAGAGCCAGGGCGGCGGAGCGCAGGTTGGTGACTCGCTGGCGCATGCCGAACAGGGGCGAGTTGGCCATGTGGAGCACCTGGGAGCTGAGCGCGCCGTCGTGGGAGACGAGCTGGATCGTCTTGTGCAGGTCGATGTCATCGGTGTTCCCGCTGAGCTGGTTGAGCACGGGGAACAGGATTGCGGGGAGCGACGGCAGCTGGTTGATTCCCTCAACACGGCGCTGAATATCCGACAGAGACAGGTTGGGCATACGTCACCTCTTGACGGGCGTTTTGATGTACGCCATGGCACTGGGAAAGTGGACCAGGCGGAAGTCGTCGTGAATGCCAAACAACGATTCGGCGTGGCCCAGGAACAGATAGGAGTGGGCGAGGAGATTGTTGTGGAAATGCTGAATGACGCGTTTTTTGCTGGCTCCATCGAAGTAGATCAGGACGTTGCAGCAGAAGATGACGTCGATGGATTTGACGAAGACCATGCGCGAGTCGTCGAGCAGGTTGAGGCGGCTGAACTTGATGCGCTTGCGCACTTCGTCGCGCACGCGATACTCGACGGGACTATTGGCGGTAGAACCCGGGACGGGGTCGAAATATTTGCGGAGGATCTCCGGTGAGACGTTGCGCAGCGCGTAGTTTCCGTAAACGCCCTCCTGGGCGCGGGTGAGCGAGCGGTCGTTGAGGTCGGTGGCGATGATCTCGAAGGTGAATCCCTGGAGGAAGCGGCTGGCCTCTTCCATGAGGATGATGGCGAGGGTGTAGGGCTCCTCGCCGGTGGAGCAGCCGGCGCTCCAGATGCGCAGATGGCGGTAGTGGAGCTTGTCCGGGGACGAGGCAAGGGATGGAAGGACCAGGCGCTGCAGGGCGGCCAACTGGGGCTGATTGCGGAAGAAGCAGGTTTCGCCGACGGTGATCTCGTTGAGCAGCAGATGCATTTCGCTGGTGCGCGAGGCGGAGCGGGTGAGCAGCTCGTGATACTGCCGGAGGCTAGGGATGTCCAGCTCCTTCATGCGGCGTCCGCAGCGGTCTTCCAGAAAACCGAGGCGGTTATCGGTATGAAAGATTCCGGCGACCCCGTAGATGAGATCGCGGATCTGATAACAGACCGGGCTGGTGGTTGCGGGGCCTGGGGCTGAAGTATTTGTACTCATGAATATCCTCTACTGGACCGCGAATGGCAGCGAGCAGCCGCGGACGAAGTGGTTGGGGTCGAGCACCAGACGCACGCGGCCATCTCCGGTGATGGTGGCTCCGGCGACGTAGGGGCTGTCACGGAGCAGGGCGCTGAGCGGCTTGACGACGGTGGACTCCTGGCCGATGAGGGCTTCGACGGCGAGCGCGATGCGGGTTTCATTGATGGACAGGATGACGGCGCGGCTGGCCTGGCCGTCGCCCGAGGCCCCGATGATGTGAGCGAGGCGCAGCAGAGGAACGGTGCGATCGCGCAGGACGAGGACCTCGGCGCCTTCGACACAGTGAACGGCGGTGTGGTCCATGCGCACGGTTTCCAGCACGGAGCGCAGAGGGATGGCATAGACCTCATCGCTGACCCGGACGAGCAGGACGGGCAGGATGGCCATGGTGAGCGGGACCTTGAGGGTGATGACGGTTCCCTGGCCGAGCACGGTTTCGATCTCGACGCTGCCGTTGATGCGGCGGAGATTGGTGCGGACTACGTCCATGCCGACGCCGCGGCCGGAGATGTTGTTGACCTTGGCGGCGGTGGAAAAGCCGGGGAGAAAGAGCGCGTCGAGCAGTTCGCGGCGGGTGAGCGCGGCGGCCTGCTCGGCGGAGTGGAGACCTTTTTCGAGGATTTTGTGGCGAACGCGCTCGAGGTCGATGCCGCGCCCGTCGTCGCGGACGGTGACGATGATCTGATCGCCCTGCTGGCGGGCATCGACGGTGATGCGGCCGAGGGGATTTTTGCCGGAGGCGGCGCGCTGTGCAGCGTCTTCGATGCCGTGATCGAGCGAGTTGCGCAGGATGTGGACCAGGGGATCGTGGATGAGCTCGATCATGGTCTTGTCGATCTCAGTTTCCTGGCCGGTGATGACGATTTCGATTTCCTTGCCAACCTGGTGGGAGAGTTCGCGGACCAGGCGGGGTAGCTTGCGGAAGACGTTGTCGATGGGCACCATGCGGGTGCGCAGGCTGGCGTTTTGCAACTCATCAGTGATGAAGCTGAGGCGCGCGGTGGAGGTGGCGACGGCTTCGGTGAGGGCGAGATCATTGGCAGAGGCCAGGGCCAAGTCTTGCGAGAGACGGAGCAGGCGGTTGCGTTCGAGGACGAGTTCGCCGACGAGGTTGACGAGGTAGTCCAGCTTGCGGATCTCGACACGCATGGTGTCGGAGGCATCCGGGCGCGCGGCGGCTAGGGCACGCGCGGCTTTTTCGGCGGCGGCATCGGTGGCGAGTTGAGCGGCGGCCGCGGCGAGCGGGCCAGATACGGAGCAGGGTTCGGCGGCGATTGCAGGCGAGGGCGTGGCTGCGGCGGTTTCCGCCAGTGCAGCGACCAGTGACACGTCGGCGGATGGTGCGTGCTCCGGTGCGCAGTCCGGAACTGCGGCGCCCGGTGGTGCGAGGGCGTCGTTGGGCTGAGCGCAGCGCTCCAGGATTTCGAGGAAGGGTGCGAGGTCGCACTCCGGCGAGCGGCCTTCGCGCACGTCGGCCATCATCAGGCGAACCTGGTCGTTGACCCGCAGAAGCGCATCGATGATGGCGCGGGTGATGACGAGTTCGCCTTTGCGCAGGTGGTTGAGCAGGTCTTCGGCTTGATGGGTGAGCCCGACCAGGGTATCAAAGCCGAAGAAGCTGGAGGTTCCCTTGATGGTGTGCATGCCGCGGAAGACGCGGTTGACTACCTCGGGGTCGGAAGAGTCTTCGAGAGTGAGCAAGTCCTGTTCGACCTGCTGGACGAGCTCTTCGCTCTCGGTAAGGAAGTCTTTAAGTAGATCGTCTGGAACAAAGTCGGCCATAGAGGTTCCGTGGAGTGTTTTCCTTCAAGGATTCAATCGGCGGAAATGGGCGAATGCTTTACCGGGGAGGTGTAACTAATGCGAAGCACAAGAGCAAAGGCAGCTACAAAAATCTTAGGGATGGAATGACTGCTTCCCACCTTAACCGCGCAAAGACGGCGCGGCGAAGATGGGGCATCCGACAGTTTCTGATCTTCCCCCTGAAACCCGTATGGGATTACTGATTTGCTCCATTGGGGACAGGGGCGGGTGGGGTGGTTTGCGGCTGGTGGGCGGTGATGATGACGATATCGACGCGGCGGTTGAGGCGGCGTCCGTCTTCGGTGGAGTTGTCGGCCACGGGGTGGTACTCGGCATAACCGGCGGCGGAGAGACGCTCGGGATCGATTTGTTCGCGGGTGATGAAGATGCGAATGATCTCGGCGGCGCGCGCGGTGGAGAGCTCCCAGTTGGAGTGGAAGCGGGCGGTGGAGATGGGGATGTTGTCGGTGTGGCCCTCGATGCGCAGGTTGCTGCCGACCGAGGCGATGACTGAGCCAATGCGGTCGAAGGTATCGAGAGAGCTGGCGCGCAGGCCGCTCGATCCGCTGTCGAAGAAGCCGATCTCGTGGAGGCTGAGGACGAGGCCTTCGGGAGTTTGGCGGAGCGAGACGGTGTGGTTCTGGAGTTCGGGAGCAAGATCGGCTTCCAGCTTGCGGAGGATGATATCGGTGGCCGGCTGGGGCCGGGCTGGATGGGTGAAGGCCGCAGGATTGGTGCCAGGAATGACGATGGGAGCCGCACCCTGTCCGGCACCGACACCGAGATCCTGGAAGCCGGAGGTGATGGCATTGGAGAGGCTGGCCATTTTGGCCTTGTCGACTTCGGCGGAAGAGTAGAGGACGACGAAGAAGGCGAAGAGCAGGGTCATAAAGTCGGCATAGGAAAGGACCCAGCGTTCGTGATTTCCGTGCGGTTGGGGGCGTTTTTTCATCATGGTTCTCCGGCACTGCTTTGGGACTGCGCGGCGGACAGGGAATCGGATTCTGGCCTGTCGCGGGCCTGTTGAAGGAATCCGGTAAGTTTGGCCTCAAGGATGCGAGGATTAATTCCCTCAAGGATGGAGACGACACCCTCCAAGGTGAGCTCGCGGAGTATCTGGCGAAGGCGGAGACGATGGCGCAGCTTGCCGGCGATGGGCAGGGCAATGAGATTGGCAAAGCCGACGCCGTAGATGGTGGCGACGAAGGCGACGGCGATGCCGCGGCCGACCTGGTCGATTTTATCCAGATGCTGCATGACCTGGATGAGTCCGAGGACGGCGCCAATGATGCCGATGGTGGGGGAAAAACCTCCGGCGGCTTCATAGACGCGGGGCAACTCGTCTTCGGCTTCGGCAGAGGAGTCGAGCTCCAACTGCATGATGGCGCGCAGTTCGGTGGACTCGGTGCCATCGACGGCGAGCATGAGGGCGCGGCGCATGAAGGGACTGTCGATGGCGGGCAGTTCGGCGTCGAGGGAGATGATTCCGTCGCGGCGGGCCTTCTGGGCGAGCATGGTGAGGCGCTGGATCTCATCGCTGGCGCGGGAGCGGGGCTCGAACAAGACGGTGCGAAGTTCGATGACGGAGGAGATGACGGTGCTGAGCGGAAACTGCAGGAGGACGGCGCCGATGGTCCCTCCGGCGACGATGAGGGCCGCGGTGGGCTGGAGCACCTGGCTGAATTTTCCGCCTTCGAGCAGGAGGCCGGTGGTGATGCCTCCGAAGCTTAGGACGATTCCGGCAACGGTTCCCTTGTCCACGGTGATTGTCACTCCTGGGCGAACGGCTCGATGCTGGACTCATCCGACCTGGGCGCGGGCCTGGACGAAAGGGAAATGGGTTGAAGGAGTGTGCGGCGATAGTCGAGGACCCGGCGCGTAACCTCGCGCGCGGCTTCGCGGACGACCAGCTTGTCTCCGGTGACGAGAGTGATGACCGTGTCAGGGTTCTGCTCGACGAACTTGAGCAGTTCGGCATTGACGACGATGGGATGTCCGTTGAGCCGGGTGAGCTCGATCATCGGATTGCCTGCCTTCCAATGAGGTTATCGGCGGAAAGGAATGGGATCTTAAGGGTGAGCGGACGGGAAGAGGCACAGGCGCGGCTGAAATTTGGAAAAAGTTCATGAATGGTTTAAAGGTAGCGGTAAACCAGCCGATAAGTGTGGTGTAGAACCAACCGCTCTCGCGGAAAGAACGGCAATCGGGCCGGCGCCGCGAGGAGGCAAGAAGGAGACACGATCATGTCACTGAGCATCCTGAACAATATTTCCGCACTTACGGCTGAGAACAATTTGAACGCGACGCAAGCGTCGCTGCAAAATACGCTGACCCAGCTTTCCTCGGGTTCGAGAATCAACTCCGGTTCAGACGATGCGGCGGGTCTCTCGATTGCGAACGGTCTCACCGCCAGCATCGCAGCTCTAACCCAGTCGGTGCAGAACTCTACCAATGGAGTTGGCCTCCTGCAGACGGCCGACGGCGCGCTGTCTCAGGTGACCACGCTGCTGAACCGCGCCACCACCCTGGCGACGGAAGCCTCCACCTCGGGCATCACCACCGGCGGCAACAGCCAGTCGGCGGCACTGAACAACGAGTTCAGCTCGATCCTGAGCGAAATTGACAGCATCGGTTCGAAAACCAACTTCAACGGCGGCGCGGTATTTGGGAGCAACGGCACCAGCAACGACGTGCAGGTGTTCATGAGCGACGGCAGCAGCAGCGGCGTCTCCTCCACCAGCGTGAACATCAACCAGTTGAGCGCCGCGCAGCTGGGCCTGGGAACCACGGCCAGCAACACCTTCGGCGGCAATACGAATGCCGTCGCTACCGATGCAGTCACCCTCGGTGGGACGACCTACACGTTCGTGGCGGCTGGGGACCCAACCCTGACCGACGGGAACGCAAGCGGCACGGCGGTTACGGTGGCCATCGGCAGCTCGATCCAAGGCACGCTGCAGAACCTGGCGGACGCCATCAACGGCACAGGCCAAGCCGGAACCGAATATGAGAGCGCCACCAACGGCCTCGGCTACACCGCCAACACCTCGGTACAGGCCACCTCGGTCAGCTCCACCGGACTAACGGTGACTGCCGACACCTCGGGCACGGCCGGAAACGCCGTGGTTGCCAGCTTCTCCGGTACGGGTGGACTGAACTTTACCAATACGGACGCCACCCTGAACGGCGGATCGGGAGCCGCACTGGACTTGAACAACGTGACCGACGCGCAGGCTGCTTTGACGGCCGTTACCACGGCCATCAACACGGTGGCTTCGCAGCGCGGCGTGATCGGCGCCGGCGTCAACCAGCTGACCGCAGCCTCCAATGTTATGAACGCGCAGATCCAGAACCTGACCAGCGCCGAGAGCGGCATCAGCGACGCCGACATCGGGACCACGGTGGCCAATATGACGAAGTACAACACCCTGCAGCAGACCGGCATTTCGGCCCTGCAGCAGGCCAACCAGGCTTCGCAGACCATTCTGAAACTGCTGCAGTAACTTTCATCCGGCGGTGGCGGGAAACTCCCGCCACCGTTTCCGGCACTCGCCTATGTAGGGAGATCTCGCAATGAGTTCGGTGGGTCTATCGTCATCCAATCTGGCGTCGTTGCTGGGATCAAGTAGTGCGTCCTCTACCGACGGCATCGATTTGAGTTCGCTGCTGGAAGTCGCGACCGGCTCCAGCTCCGAGGGCATTGATGTAACGGATGCGGTGAACGCGGCGGTGACTGCCGCTGAGACTCCGGAGACGCAGTGGCAGACGCAGGCGACGACGCTCCAGGGCCAGGAAAGCGACCTGAACACCGTCAACAGCCAGGTCTCTTCGGTGGAGAATGATTTAAGTTCCCTGAACAGCCTTACGGGGGCATTTTCGTCGATCTCGGCAGAGTCTTCGGATACCAATGTGGTGACTGCCTCGGCGGCCGCGGGCGCCACGATCGGGACCAACGAAATTGAGGTGAGCAATCTGGCCGCGACTTCCTCGTGGTACTCCACTACTTCCGTAGCCAGCGCCAGCACCGGACTTTCGGCAGGCAGCCTTTCGCTGCAAGTGGGCAGCGGCACGGCGACCCCAATCAACATTTCCAGCGGCGAGACGCTCGACCAGCTGGTCAGCGCTATCAACGGGCAGAGCCTGGGGGTGACGGCCAGCGTGGTCAACGACGCCAGCGGCTCGCGCCTCTCGATTGTCAGCAACAGCTCGGGCAGCGCGAACAATATCACGATCACCAACACTTCCCCGCAGCTGACGCAGGCATCCGACGGCTCGGCGTGGAACTCCGGCCTGATCTCCGACAGCACGGGCGCATCGGCGGGCAGCTTTTCCATCCAGGTGGGCAGCGGAGCAGCCACGCAGATTACCGCGAGCGCCGGCGAAAGCCTGAGCGCGCTCGCCAGCGACATCAACGGCCAAAGCCTGGGCGTGACCGCCAGCGTGGTAAGCAACGGAAATGGATCTTCGCAGCTGTCCGTTGTGAACAACGCCACGGGCAACGCCAGCGGGATGACGATTACCAACACGTCTCCGCAGTTTACCCAGGCGACGCAGGGGATTAACGCATCGCTGACGGTGAACGGCATTCCCATCAGCAGCGCGAGCAACACGGTGACCGGCGCGATTCCCGGAGTGACGCTTAACTTAGGCGGCACGACTTCCGGCGACCCGGTAGAGCTGTCGGTGACAGCGGATCCGGAGTCGATTTCCTCCGCCATCCAGCAGTTCGTCAACGACTACAACACGGTGGTTGGCTCGGTGAACGACGAGTACACGTACAGCTCGACCAATTCCACCCAGGGGCCGCTTGCCGGAGACAGCACGCTGGGGCTGCTGCAGAACGCCCTGCTGGGAGCCGGTAGTTATTCGGCCACGAGCAATGGAACCACCACGACGCTGGGCTCGCTGGGCATCACCATGAACAACGATGGGACCTTGAGCGTGAACAGCACGACCCTGGACGACGCCCTCCAGAACAATCCTTCGGCGGTGCAGAATTTTTTCGAGGGGCCGTCGCTGAATGGGTTCGCCAACGCGCTGAACACGCAGCTGCAGAGTCTTACGGACCCGGCCGACGGCGCGTTTACGGTTGACCTGAGCAGCATGAAGAGCACCTATAACGAGTTGGAAGACAACATCACGAACTTTCAACAGAACTACATCACTCCCTTGCAGACGAGCTTGACCGCGGAGTACAGCTCGGCGGAGATCGCGCTGCAGACTTTGAACACCACGAAGCAGGAAATCAACGCAGAGCTGGGCAATAACAACTCGTCATCGGGGAACTAAAACATGGGCATGAGTCAGGAACTTGCAACATATCGTGAGATGGCGGCGGAGACAGCTTCGCCGGTGGAATTAGTTATCATGCTCAGCGACTTTCTGGTGAAAGACCTGAAGCAGGTGATCGCCTCGATCCGCGACCACGACATCGAGCTTCGGGTGAAACACTCCAATCGCGCGTTGCTGGCGCTGCAGGAGCTGGACCTGATGCTGGACTTTGAAAATGGCGGGGAGACGGCGAAGGAGCTGGCCCGGGTGTACTCCTATGTGCGGGCGAAGTTGATCGAGTCGCAGATCAAGCTGGAACCGGCGCTGCTGGAGCGGCAGGTCGAGTTCATTCAGCAGATCCGGCATGCGTGGCAGGAGTCGGCCAACGCAGCCAAATTGGAGGCACCGGGCAAGGCACGCGAAGTTCCCGTGGCGATCGAGGGGGTTGCGGGCCGCTACGCCGGAGTGGCCGCCGAGCAGAGCTGCAGCTGGTCGGCCTGATCGGGAAGGACCACCGCCAAAGTTCTTAGAGTCCGCCGGGGCTGCTTCCCGGGTTATCGCCGAAAGGCATCGGCGCGAACCTGGGACACCCGGCATTTTTCTTCATCTGACGATTAGATTCACTGCAGGAAAGACCGCACAAATTTCCACGCTACTACGGGCGTACCAAGAAAAAAAGAGGAACGCGGCAGTCCGCGGTTCCTCTCTTTTTATGGCTGAAGGTAGTTGAGGAGGTTGGCCTGCTGGTCGATCTGGGCGGCGGCGGCGACGCTGGCGCTGAGAACGGTCTCGGCCTGGGTGGCGTCGGTGGCGGCGGCCGCGGTGTTGGAGGCGACCAGGGTGTTCTGATACGAGGTGATGTTGAGTTTCTCCTGGGAGAGCCAGGACTCGTTGGAGCTGAGTTCGTCGACCGTGTTGCCGTAGAAGACCTGGGCAGTGGAGACGGCGTTGAGTGCCGTGGTGATGGCGGTTCCGGCGCTGGCGATGTTGGTGGTATTGCCGGACTGCAAGGCAGTGGTCAGCGACTGCAGGGCGTCAAAAACATTGGCTCCCGATTGGGAGAAGATGCTGCTTCCGGGCAGGTTGGCGGCGACAGAGACTCCGGTGCCGATCTGCACCTGGTTTTGCTGGCTGTTTCCGACATAGTCGATTTGACCAGGAGTGGAGGCGTCTGCGACGTAGGGAGGGGTGGTGCTGGCGGTGCCTCCGAAGATGTATTGTCCGCCGAAGGAGGTGTTGGCGAGGGAGAGCATCTGGCTCTGGATGTCGGAGACCTGCGCGGCGATGGAGCTGAGGTCGCTCTGGCTCATGCCGCTGCCGGATCCTTCGATGGCGAGAGAACTGGCTTGCTGCATCAGGGTAACGACGCTGCTCAGGGTGCTGTCGCCGGTGTTGAGCACGTCGGTGAGCGAATCGGAGTTGGCGGTGTACTGGTCGATGGAGGCGGACTGGGAGTTTTCCTGGACCATGGCGGCGTCGGCGGCGGGATCGTCGGAGGGCAGGTTGACGCGGCGGCCGGTACTGAGCTGCTCGGAGGCGTTGTCCACGGCCTGCTGCGCCTGCTCGATGTAGTTGATCATGTCGGAGTTGAAGTTGGGATTGACTCTCATAATTTTAAGTACCCGTTCGATTAATAACCCGGATCGGTGACGCCCATGTCGAGCACATTGCCCATGAGGGTATCGATGGTGGAGATGACTTTTGCGGCGGCCTGGTAGGAGCGCTCGTAAAGCATGAGATTGGAGGACTCCTGATCGATCGAGACGCCTTCGACGGAGCTCTGCTGGTTTTGCAGCTGGGTGAGAATGTTGCCGGTTGCGGTGGAGTCGGAATTGGCCTGCGAGATGGTGTTGCCGATGGAGAAGGTGAGATCGGAAAAGGCTTCGTCGGGCGTGGTGCCGTTGGTGATGGACTGATCCTGCAGGTCGATCATGTTGGTGAGATTGGAGCCATCGCCGGCGGCGCCGCCGGATGCGGCAGCGGCGATCTGCGAGCCGCCGGTGAGAGCGACGGCGATGGACGCGGCCGCGCCGGTGGCGTCTCCTGTGGTTGTATCGGGCGGATTGAACATAGCGACGCCGGGGTTTCCGTTGGCATCGGAGCCGGCGGTTTGCACGTTGTTGACGGCCTGCGCGAACTGGTAGGCGTACTGATCGAGTTGCGACGACATGGTGGCCAGGGTCTGGTCGCGGGATTGAATGTCGCCGCCGAGGGTTCCGCCCGAGATGTCGGAGGTGATGTCCACGCCACCGGCAGAGACGTCGTTGAAGCCGCTGGAGTTCACGTTGTTGGTGAGCGCGTAGGCCTGGTTGCCGACGACCAGAGGGGTTCCGTTGTTGGTGGTGAGGGTGAGTCCGTCGGAGCTGTTCACGGTCTGGTAGTTCATGATGACGGAGAGCTGCGAGAGAAGATTGGCGAGCTGGTCCTGATCGGTGTTGACGTTCTGGCCGAGCGCCGTGCCGGTGGATATCTGCTGGTTGGTGACGGCGATCTGCTGCAGCAGGGAGTTGGCTGTAGCGGTGGACTGGACGACGGACTGGTCGGCTTGCTGCTGGGCCTGGGTGATGACCGACGCGGTGCTCTGGAAGGCGGAGGCGACGTTGCCGGCGGCGGTGAGCACGTTGGCGCGCAGCGAGCTATCGGCGGGTGAGGTGGAGAGCTGCTGCAGCGAGTTGAAAAAGGCGTCGATGGTTGCGCCGACGGAGCCGGTGGCGGTATCGGAGAAGACGGTTTGCACGGGGCCGAGCGCGCTGGAGACGGTGTCACTGAAATTCTGCTGCGCTGTGGAGGCGTTGATGCTGAGGTCGAGCACGGTGTCGCGCGTGTTCTGGATGGATGCGACGTCGACTCCGGTGGTGCTGCCGTCGCCGCCGCTGGGTTCGGACTCCTGCAACTGGACGGTCTGGCGGACGTAGCCGGGAGTGTTCTGGTTGGCGATGTTGGAGGTGGTCACATCCATGCACTCGGAGGCGGCAAGCAGGGATTGCATGGAGGCATTGAGATCCGCGGTGAGTCCTCCCATGATTAGCCTCGGAAGTGTACGGTGGCGCTGGCGGGCGGTGGACTGCCGGCGGCCTCGAAGATGGATTGCAGGGTGCGCGTCCACTGCATGGAGTGGCGCAGGAGGCGGTGGTAAACGCGGTTGAGTTCGCGCACCTTGCGGGCGGTCGCGGCGGCGTTGGGGGCCTGTCGCCACTCGGTGTGACCGGCGAGGTGAGCGCAGACTTCACGCTGGCGCTCGACGGCGGACTGAAAAGCCGGAAGATTCCACGCCACCAGAGCATCGATGGCCTCCGAGATGGATGCGAGCAGGGCCTCGAGTCCGTTGCCGGCGGAAACGTCGGCAGGGACGCCCGTGGGGACGTCCGGAAAGACAACCGGTACGGGCCGGTTCATGCTCAGCTCCGGAACAGGTTCTGGAACATGGCGTTGGCCACCGCGTGGGAATCGACCGTGTAGGTTCCGGAGTCGAGCTGGGCGCGCAGGGCATCGACACGATCCTGACGGATGGGAAGATCGCCGGAGAGCTGACCGGGAGCCGCGCTGATGGAGGCGGTGTCCTGGGTGTCGGCCAGCGCACCGATGGAGGAATAGGCGGACGTGGCGTTTTGCGAGCTGCCGGTTTTTGAAGTGTTTGGAGTGGACGCCGGGGAATTCGACAATGCGTCCATTGCGGGCTGAGCGGGGTTCTGAATACGAAGACTCATAGTGCTCCTTTCATTGCTTCTGGAGTATTCATCGGCAGGTTGGCGGATGACTTGAGCGAAATCTTTAGCGGAAGCGAAGAATTATTTTTTTCCGGGGCGGCTGGATGCGGAATCTGCGCGCTGGAAGTGCCGGACGCGAGGCCGAGCGAGTGCTCGATCATGTTGGCGACGCCCAGGACGTGCCGCTGGGCGAGAGCCTGGGAGACGGCGCGGACGCCGATGGCTCCCCAGGTGTCATGCCCGGCGTCTTCGTTTTGCTCATCCTCGATGGAGAGATTCTTCTCCATTTTGTCGAGGACGGTGGCAAACAAAGAGGACTCGAACTCTTCGGCTCCGCTGGCGGCCTTCTGGGACTGGAGGCGCGCGGCGATTTGCTTGGGATCGGCGATGAGCTGGGTGGAGAGCGACGCGACGGGCGAGGTGGTTGGGGAACTCACAGGACCTCCAGTTTGGCTTGCAGCTTATGTCGGGTAACGCGTTGCTGCCGGCCGCGGGCACTGGGTCTCATAGGACCTCCAGTTCGGCTTGCAGGGCTCCGTCGGCTTTGAGGGCCTGCAGGATGGAAACGACGTCGCGGGCGCTGGCGCCGATGGCTTGCAGTCCGTTGACCAGCTGTTCGACGGTGGCTCCTTCGTTGAGTTCGATCCGCTTGGTTGGTTGCTCGCGGGCGCTCACCGTGGTTTGCGGTACTACGGTTGTTTCGCCGGTTTTGCTGAGCGGATTGGGCTGGGAGACCTCGAATTTGGTGGCGATTTCAATCGACAGCGAGCCTTGCAGGATGGAAGCGGCGCTGAGGCGGGCATCGCGGCCCATGACGATGGTTCCGGTTTTTTCGTTGATCACGACGCGGGTGGGGGCGACGATATCGACGGGCAGGGCCTGGATGCGGGCGAGCATGGCGGGAACGTTCTGGCCGACGCTGGCTACGTCGATGCGGCGGCTGTCGGTGACGGTGGCGATAGGATGTCCGAACTCGGCGTTGATGCAGAGGGCGACGCGCTGGGCGTTGCCGAAATCGGCTTCGCGCAGCAGCAGAGAGAGCGAGGCGAGGTTGTGCAGGTCGGGAGCGAGGTCGCGCTCGGCGGTGGCGCCGTTGGCTATGCGTCCAACGGTGGGGTGGTTGAGCACCTTGCTGACTACGGCGCCTCCGGCGCTGTAGCCGCCGATGACGAGCGGACCCTGGGCGGTGGCGTAGACCTGGCCGTCTTCGCCGCGCAGGGAGGTGAGCAGGAGGGTTCCGCCGTCCAGCGATTTGGCGTCGCCGATGGAGGAGACGACGACGTCGATCTGCGTGCCGGCGCGGGTGAACGCGGGCATGGATGCAGTGACGGCGACGGCGGCGACATTTTTGACCGTGATGGCGGTGGGGGAGACCTGCAGGCCCATGCGCAACAGGAGGTTGGCGAGCATCTGGGTGGTGAAGATGGTTTGCTGCTGGTCTCCGGTGCCGTGCAGTCCGACGACCAGGCCGTAGCCCATGAGGGAGTTTTCACGCACGCCCTCGACGGTGGTGATCTCGCGGATGCGCACCAGACGCGAGGCGGCCGGTGGGTCGTCGGCAGCCCAACAGGTGGCCGAGGCGGCGAGCAGCAAGACTGTGCAAAGTAACTTCATTGGTTTAGACCAAACATGTTTAAGCCAAACTGCATTGCTAAAAACTAAGTATCTTCAACAGGGTGCGCACGACGATATTCGGCTGGCGCACGGTGTCGGTGATGACTCCCTTGCCCATGACTTCGAGTTGCAGGTCGAAGAGCTGATAGGAGAAGACGGAGTTGTTGGCTGCGATGTCAGCGGGGCGCACCACGCCGAGCAGGCTCACGTTTTCATGTTGCTGGTTGGCCGCCACCTGGCGCCGCGCTTCGACCACTAACAGGCCGTTGGGCAGGACGGCGACCACCAGGGCGGTGAGCGTGGTATTGAGCGAGCTCTGCGAGGCGGTGGCGCCGGAGCCGGTGAGCTTGGTGCTGGAGTTGGCGGCAAGCAGCGGATTGAGGAACGAGGGCGACTTGCCGGCAATGGCGGTGATAGCGCTGGAGTGCGAGAACTCGCGATCGGTGGCAACGTTGCCGCTTTGCGCGATGGTGGTGGATTCGACGATCTGGATAGAGACAGTGTCTCCCACGGCGTGGGCCTTGACGTCTCCGTAGGGATCGAGCAGCGGGCCGGCGGAGGTGAAGACGCTGCCGGTGGTGAGGGTGAGCGACGCGGGCGGCGTTGCGGCCAGGTGCATGAGGTACTGGTCGAGCGAGTCGGTCTGCTTTTCAGCCTTGGGCTGTTTTTTGGCAGCTTCGGCAGGGAGCGCGAGCAGCAGTAGAGCGAGCGTCAGCACGGCGAAGCGGGATGGCGTGCGCAGCGTTGGAGTGGAATGCATGGGAGTTGAATGCATGGGCTCAGGCTCCGGCTTCGAGGATGGCGACGGAGTGGGCGGTGAGAATGCGGGCGCGCAGAACGCGGACGCCGTGAGCGATGCGGACGCGAATCTCAGAGCCGGCGGCACCGAAGTCGAGGGCGACGACGGGGAATTCGGCGTGGAGCGCGGGGGTGCGCCAGTCGGCGTCGAGCGTGGCTCCGGCGCGAACCAGGGGTGGAGCTTTCGCCGCGGCGGGTTTCGGAGTGGGAGACGGGTGGCCGGCGGTGGTAGCGGCGGGTAACGCGTTGCTGCCGGCCGCAGGCGCCGCGGCGGGCACGTTTACGGAAACGGTGTCGAGGGGAATTTTGAGCAGCACCAGCTGCGGCAGTAGATGGTCGGGACAGCGCAGCGAGAGCGCGGTTGCGCCGGTGGGCGCGGGGCGGGTGCGCAGAATGGAGCAGCCGTCGAGCGTACCGGATTCAGGGACGATGAGGATTTGCGCGGGCTCGACCGGGCGGTGCAGCTGCGCGGTGAGCCAGAGGGCAGCTGCCTGTCTGGGCTCGGCGGGGCGGGGCTCGGCGGGGCCGGCGCTGGCAGCGGTCGCCGACAGGACAAGCAGGCAGATGAGCGCGGCGGTGAGGATGCGTGCGGGCATGACTATTTCCCCAGCTGGTTAACTTCCTGGAACATCTGATCGGCCGCCTTGGCGACCTGCGAGTTGGCTTCGTAGGAGCGCTGGGCGAGGATCATCTGAATGAACTCTTCGACGGTGTTGACGTTGGATTGCTCAAGCGAGCCCTGCACCATGGTGCCGAGTCCCTCGGAGCCTCCGGCGGTGCCGGTGATGGCGTCTCCCGAGGAACTGGTGGGCAGCAGGAGATTGGAGCCGACGCTATTGAGGCCTCCGGGATTGGGGAAGGTGGCGAGCTGGATCTGGCCGATCTGCTGCGACTGGTTTTGATTGGGGAGGGTGACCGAGACGGTGCCGTCGGCGCCGATGGTGATAGCCGTGGCATCGGCGGGGATGGTGATGCTCGGCTGGAGGGCGTCGCCATCGGAGGTGACGATGTTGCCGGAGGAATCGAGGTGGAAGCTGCCGGCGCGGGTGTAGGCGATCTGCCCGGTGGGCGTCATCACCTGGAAATACCCCATCCCCTGTATGGCGAGGTCGAGCGAGTTGCCGGTCTGCTGGAAGTCGCCTTGCGAATTCAGGATCTCGGTGGCTGCGGCGCGGGTGCCGAGGCCGATTTGCAGACCGGCGGAGACGGTTTGCTGGGTGGCGGCGGCACCGGGGGTGACCATGTTCTGGTAGATCATGTCCTCGAACTGGACACGGCGCTTGCGGAAGCCGACGGTGTTGGCGTTGGAGAGATTGTTGGCGACGTTGTCCAGATTGGTCTGCTGCGCATTCATGCCGCTGGCGGCGGTGTAGAGCGATCGAAACATGGCGGCTCCTAAACCTTGGGCAGATCTTCGGCTGCGGTTTTGTTGAAATCGTTGTTGAAGGTGGTGAGGGCGCGCTGCATCATTTCTGCGTTGCGCTGGATTTCGATGAGGCCGACGGCAGCCTCGACGGGGTTGATGTTGGAGGCCTCCAGCGAGCCCTGGCGCACGCTGAGCTGGGTGGCCGGGGTTGCGGCGGCCGAGGGCGCGGAGAAATAAGCATCGCCCAGGGCGGTGAGCGGAACGCTGGAATCAAAGCTGGTGAGCTGCAGTTGTCCGGCGACATCGCCATTGACCGAGATGACACCGGCGGGACTGATTTCGGCGTTGCCCGAGGGCAGGGTAATGGGGCCATTGCTGCCGAGGACGGGATAGCCCTGGGCGGAGACCAGCGCGCCATCGCGGGTGAGGTGGAAGCTTCCGTTGCGGGTGTACTGGATGCCGTTGGGCGCCTGCACGGCGAAGAAACCGGAGCCTTCCAAGGCAAGGTCGAGCGAGTTGCCGGTCTGCTGCAGCGATCCCTGGGAGAAATCGGTACGCGGCGAGCCGAGGACTCCGTAGGAGCTGACGGCACGGGTGGAGACATTGGTGGAGGCCGTCATGAGCTGGGACTGGAAACTGACGTGTTCGCCGCGAAAGCCGGTGGTGTTGGCGTTGGCGAGATTGTTGGCGGCCAGATCGAGTTCCTGCGTGCGGGCGAGAAGACCGGTGCTGGCCGCGTAGATGCCATTATTCATACAAGACTCCGCAGGAGGTAGGAGCAAGCGGAGTACCACGTCGATTGGAGGATTCTTATGGAGGCTGATCACCGCAGCTTCCGAGGCTGCGGCTTAAAAATCGATTGGTGGCAGAAATGACTTTGGGACAGCGGCGGCAATTGGAGCGGCATAGGGGTTCTTCGCTTCGCTCAGAATGACCCCTAAAAACAAAAGCAACGGCGAGAGCAACTACCCCGCCCAACCAAGGGAAGGTTGAACGGGGGACCGCTGCGTGATGATTTATTCGTGCAATTCGAGGGTGACGTAGAGAGGAGTCTGCTCGAACTGGAAGGTGGCTTCGATCATGTTGGCGGCGGCCAGGGAGCGCGTCTCGTAGTCACTGCCAACGATAATGGTGGGGACGGAGAGCATGCAGTGATTGCCGATGCCGCTGAGCTTGCCCTTGAAGTTTCCGGCGATCATGTTGGCGATTTCGCCCAGGGCGTCCCAGCTGTCATTGTCCACCTCTTCGGGGGGCATGCCGAGCATTTTGCCGGCCATGATTCGGGCGGCCTGGTTGTTGCAGCGGATGCTGAGGACTCCGCAGAGGCTGCCGGCGAGGCCGACCAGGGCGGTGAACTCTCCCTGGTTGACGGACGGTTCGTTGACCGCAGGCTCAAAGGGATGGAGCTGGGTGCCCAGCATGATGTCAAAGACCTCGCGGGTGGAGAGCCCGAGGAGCGGCGTCCAAGTGGCGCGGTCGAAGACGGCGACGGGGAGCGAAGTGTCTGAAAATGGTTTCATGGTTATAGTCCCAGTACCGGCAAGACGTGCTCTTTGACCTGGTCCGGCGTGAATGGTTTACGGATGTATCCTTTGGCCCCGAGCGAGAGAGCCTGCACGACGTTGGACTCGCTGCCCTCGGTGGTGATCATGACGACGGGGACGCCGCGCAGCTTTTCCATGGTCTGCAACTGGCGGACGAATTCGAGTCCGTCCATGACGGGCATGTTGATGTCGCTGAGGATGAGGTCGATGGGATGGGAGTCGAGTATTGAGAGAGCTTCGGCGCCGTTTCCGGCTTCCATCACAGGAGACAGGTCGAGTCCGGCCTGGCGGAGAGAGCGTTCGACGATCTTGCGCATGACGGAAGAGTCGTCCACGATGAGGGCTTTGATCTGGCTCATTCGGATATCCCTTGGAGCAGTTCCGGCAGAGGAAGACGCTCTGCGGGAGGGTTGCGGTTGATGTGAAGGAAACGGAGAATCTGGCCGGCAAGGCGTTCGCGTCCCAGCAGCACGATGGCTTGCTCGACAGTGAGCCAGGGCCAGCCGAACTCCTGGCAGGCGGCTTGGGTGACATGGTTGCTTAGATTGCGGTCGGCTGCGACGGCTCGCGTAAGCTCGGCCAGGTTGATGGCGCGCTGGCTGCCGACGAGAGCGAGCAGCGTGTCATCGATGCGAACACTGCCAAGAGCCGGGTTATACGCCGGCTCTCCGGCCGCGGGCGCCGCAGATGCTGACGGGCGCGGAGATGCCATGGAGAGAATTCTGCAACGCGATCGTGGCTGATGAGTAGTCATAGGTGCCGCTCAATGGATGTATCGGCTGAGGGAGCGGCGCACTTTAGAAAAAGCTGATCAGAGCGTTCCGGTGACGAAGACGAGATCAAGGTGCGAGCGCGCGGAGAAAAAGCGCACCCAGATGTTGCCTTCGATCTCGCGAAGGCGCAGGGCTCCGGCACCGGTTTGCTGGGCGTAGCTGAGAATCATGCGGGCGGTTTCGGCGGCGGAGCGGGGACGGCCGACGGCGACTTCGCCGGCGGTGTCGTGCTTGCGGTGCTCGATGCCCTGGAGAAGTTTGGTTTCGGCGATGATGCAGGCCTCGGTGTTGCAGCCGAGCATCTGCTCGATGGCCAGCAGGGCGGTGTGGTTGACTTTGTCGCAGAATCCCACGAAGAGTCGCTTGCCCTGGCTGACCAGGTGCACGGGCAACAGGCGGTAGCGCTCGATCAGGCTGCAGGGCACCAGCAGGGCGCAGCCGGGCTGCACGCTATGGGCGGGAAAGACCGGGCAGCCCCACTGCGTGGCCACCACGGAGGCGATGTCTTCGTCGGAGATGGGGGCGAGGCGCTGCAGGCAGGCGCCGATGCGCTCCCCGGAAGTGCGCTGCAGGTCCATGGCTTCGCGCAGCTGCGGACTGGAGATGATGCCGCGGGCCAGCATCATGAGCCCCATGGGCATGGTGGTGCGGACGGGTGCAGGGGGGCCGTCCTCGAAGAAATAGGCGAGCAGGTGGCCTTCCAGCGACTCTTCGAGACAGCGCGGACTGCAGAACCATTCCTGCTCGTTGAGGCGGAAGCCGGCGACGCGATGCAGCACCCCGGTCCAGCGGGAGCCGGTGGTGCACTCCGGGTGCGAGCAGCGCGGGACCAGTTGCTTCCAGTCGAGGGAGCGTTTCCATTTTTTTTCGGCGAGCGAATACATGACGGTTTCCTGACGAAACAAAAGCGAAATCAACTACAAACATCCGATGCGGCGGACGTTGCCTCCCACTTTAACGGCAAATGCGGCGGTGAAGGTGGGGCAGCCGTTCTTACCGCTTACGCGCGAAGCTCAGGGCAGGCATGCGAGTTTTTCACCCTGGGTTGCGACCTGCAAAATGCGAAGGCCGTAGTTGCCTTCGACGAGGACGACCTCGCCCTGGGCAATCACGCGGCCATCGATGAGAAGATCTACCGGCTCCTCGACGCGGCGGTCCAGTTCGACGACCGAGCCGGAGGAGAGTTCGAGAATGTCTTTGAGCAGCATCTGGCGGGTGCCAAAGCGCAGGGTCACGCCGAGTTCGATATCGAGAAGGAGATCGAGGTTGCGGTTGGCATACTGGGTCGTCGCTGGGCCAGCGGACAGTGACGCCGGCGACGCGGCGGATGCCTCTGCCGGCGGCGCGGCGGGCTGGGCCAGCGGTGCTGCTGCGGCTTCGGGGGGCTTGGCTTGAGAGGTGAGGCGCAGGAGGTGGAGCTCGAATTCCAGTGCGTCGGAGCCGCGGTCGAGGCGCAGCAGATGGCGTGCGCCGGATATTGAATCGTCCTCCGCCGGCTCACGGTCGGCGAGACGCGGCTTGAGTTCGAGCGGACCGAAGTTGGCGCGCAGGCGGTCAGCGGCGTTGCCGCAGATTTGCTGCACCAGTTCGGCGGCGGCCTCGCGCAATTCCTCGCTGACGCCGGCGGCCGGCTCGGGGATTTCGCCGGTGAGCAGCGCGGCGAATTGCGCGGTCATCGCCTCGGAGAGCGCGATCTCACAGAGGCCTTCGAGCGCACCGCCGAGTTCGACGCGAATGAGAGTTGCGGCCTCGGTAGCCGTCTGGAGCGGGGCGGGCAGCGCCTGGAGCGCGGTACCGGCAATTTGCGAGAGCACGGACGAGGCGGCCTGGGCGAAGTGCTGAATGAATGTTTGTTGCAACAACAGAAGTCGATCCTGATCCGGTTGGGCCTGGCCGGATGCCTGTTCCTGGTCGTGGTTGCTCATGAAATCTCCTGCTCGTCGGCGGAGGGAATGGGCCGCATCTGGGAGATTCTGGAAGCACGCAGGTGACCGGAGCGGATTGGAATCGCCTCATAGAGCGGGCGTCCGGCGATGATTCCATCGATGGGAGATTCGGCGCGGTGGGGCAGGGCGATGACGTCTCCCGGCTTGAGGTCGAGCAGGCTGCGGATAGGCAGCTTGGTGGGCGGCATGCCGAGGGCGAATTCGAAGGGGAAGCTGAGAGCATGCTCGATCATGCGCTCCCGGCTGGTGCTGGGGCCGCGATGGTGGCTGTATCCGGCGTCCTGGTCGAGGCGGCGCAAAAGAGCATTGGAGGCGACGGCGGGGAAGGCGACGTTCATGACGCCATGCGACTCGGGCATGTGAATTTCAAAGCTGAGGCAGAGAGTTTTGTCGCCCGGAGGCATGAGGCGCTGCAACTGGGAGGGCTGCAGGCGCTCATCGAATTCGAGGGTAGAACCGAGCGGAGCCCAGGCGGATTGCAACTCGCCGCAGAGAATGCGGACGACGCCTTCCATGATGCCCTCTTCGATCTCTGTGATCTCGCGCTCCTGTTCCATGCGTCCGATGCCGCCCAGCAGCAGGTCGATAATGGGGAAGACGAGGGATGGTTCCAGGTCGAGCGCGGCGGTTGCGCCCATGGGCTTGACCTGAAAGGTCGCCAGGTAGGCAAGGTCCGGGATGCGTTGCAGAAACTCGCGGAAGGTGAGCTGCTCGACGGAGACCAGGTTGACCTCAAACACGACGCGCAGATAAGCGCCCAGGGCGTTGGTGAGATTGCGCGCAAAGCCCTCGTGCAGATTGGCGATGGCGCGCACCTGGTCTTTTTTGATCTGGCCGGCCTGCTTGAAATCGCAGCGCTGGAAGGTGGGAGCCAGAGATGACGCTCCCTGGCCGCGTCCCAGCGCAGCGCGAAACATGGCATCGATTTCTTCCTGATTCAGCACCTTTTCCATGAGCCCTCCAGTGCGGTGCGCACGGCCTGAGCGGCCATTTGCGGTGGAATTTTGCGGGCGGTGAGCAAGATTTCCAGTCGGGAGCGGAGGCGAAGCAAGGCGAGGGAGTGAATCTGCGAGACGCGCGATTCACCGACGCCGAGCACGGCCCCGGTTTCCTTCATGGTGAGCTCTTCGTAGTAGTAGAGCGAGAGCACCTGCTGTTCTTTTTCGCTCAGTTCCTCGATGGCTCGCGCAAGCAGTCCGCGCAACTCGGACTTCATGGTGAGGAAGTAGGGGCTCTCCTCGGGATTGCCGGGCAGATATTCGCAGAGATCGTCGTCGTGGTCCTTGTCTCCATTTTCGATGTGGAAGCTGCCGAGGTTCAGTCCCTCTAACTCGCCGACCAGGCGCTGGAAGGCTTCCAGTGTGAGGCCGAGCTCGGTTGCGATCTCCTGTTCGGTGGCGCTGCGGCCGAGTTCGTGGCTGAGGCGGGCCGCGGCCAACTCCACCTGCCGGGCCTTGCGGCGCAGATCGCGCGGGCTCCAGTCAAGTTCGCGGAGACTATCGAGAATGGCGCCGCGGATGCGGAACTTGGCGTAGGTCTTGAACTGCACCTGGCGCGCCTCATCGTATTTGGTGAGCGCGTCCATGAGGCCGAGAACGCCGGCGTGGACGAGGTCTTCGAGTGGAACATGCTGGGGCAGGCGATCATGGATGTGGCGTGCGATGTAACGCACCTGCGGCATCTGTTCCATGAGGACGCGGTTGCGCACTTCCTCGTCGAGGGTGGGAGGCTCGTAGCTGGGCTTCTGTTTCTTCATAGCAGACCTCGTTCGATCTTTCGTTAATGGTCAGGCGTTAAGGCTCCCGATGGAGTGCACCGGAGTGAGCGCGGGGATTTCGCCATGCGAGATGACGACGATTTTGGGAAGAAACGGCTCGAGCAGGCGGCGCAGTTGGAAGCGCGTGTGGACCGAGCAGAGAATGACGGGAGTTGCAACATCCAGGTTTTCGCCGACCAACTTGCGCAGTGCCTCCAGCAGGCGTCGGACAAAAGTGGGCTGGAGGGCCATTGATCCGGAGGCCGGCATCTGTGGACTGAAGGCCTGGGCCAGTTCTTCTTCGATCCGGGGATCGAGCGTGACTACTTTGAGCGCGCCCTGCTCGTCGAGCAGAGGCTTGATGAGGGAACGTCCCAGGGACTGGCGGCAGGATTCGACCAGGGCGATCATGTTCTTGTTCATGGCGGCCGATTCCACCAGGGTCTCCAGAATGGTGCCGAGGTCGCGGATGGGGACCTGCTCGCGTAAAAGTTGTTGCAACACCCTTTGCACCTCGCCGAGGGTCAACAGCTTGGGTACCAGTTCGTCGAGCAGCTTGGGGTGGGAGTCATTGAGGCGGTCGAGCAGACGCTTGGTTTCGGAGCGGGTGAGCAGTTCGTGGGCATACTGGCGGATGAGCTCGGAGAGGTGGGTGGCGAGCACCGAGGTCTGATCGACGACCGAGTAGCCGGCGGCGATGGCCTGTTCGCGCAGCGCGGGGGCGATCCAGCGGGCGGGGACGCCGAAGGCAGGCTCGCGGGTTTCGATGCCGGGCAGGCGCGGCGGCTCGGGATCGGAGCTGATGGCGAGGATGCAGTTTTCCGGCATTTCCCAGCGGGCGATCTCAACTCCGCGCAGGGAGATGACGTACTCGCGCGGCTTGAGGCGGAGGTTGTCCGTGATGTGGACGCTGGGAATGATGAAGCCGAGCTGGCTGGCCAGGTGCTTGCGCAGGGCGCGGACCCGGGGCAAGAGCTTGCCGCCCTGATTGGCATCGACCAGGGAGACCAGCGCGTAGCCGACTTCGAGCGAGAGGTCGTCGAGGGTGAGCAGGGTGTCGAGCGAGTCGGACTGGATGGTTCCGGGCTTGTTGGCTCCGGCCTTGGCCGGCGGCTTGGCCTCAACGGCGGGAGGCATTTTTTGCAGACGCCACGCCATGGTCCACAGCACAGCAACCATGAGGAAAAAGGAGAACTTGGGCATGCCGGGGATGAGGCCCATGGCGAACATGGCGCCGCCGGCGATCCAGAGAATGCGCGGCTGGGCGAAGAGCTGCTGGCCGAGATCGCCGCCCAGCGATTTGTTGGAGGAGGCGCGGGTGACAACGAGACCGCCGGCGATGGAGACCAGCAGAGAGGGAATCATGGTGACAAGGCCGTCACCCACCGTGAGGATGGTGTAGGTTTTGAGCGCGTCGCGGAAGGGAATGTCGAGCTGAAAGACTCCGATGAGGAAGCCGGCGACGATGTTGATGGCGGTGAGCAGGATGGTGGCCATGGAATCGCGCTGGCTGAAGCGGGCAGCACCGTCCATGGCACCGTAAAACTCGGCTTCGCGTGCCACCGCTTCGCGGCGGGCACGGGCCTGGTGCTCATCGATGAGCCCGGCGTTGAGGTCGGCGTCGATGGCCATCTGCTTGCCGGGCATAGCGTCGAGGGTGAAGCGCGCGGTGACCTCTGCAGTGCGCACCGCGCCGTGGCTGACCACCAGGAACTGAATGGCGATGAGCGCGATGAAGAGCACGAATCCGACTACGTAGTTGCCGCCGACGACGAATTGTCCGAAGGCGGCGATGACGCTGCCCGCGGCGGCGATGCCTTCATTGCCGTGGAGCAGGATTCGACGCGAACTGGCGAGGTTGAGTGCCAGCCGGAAGAGGGTGAGCAACAGTAGAAGGCTGGGAAATACCGAAAATTGCACCGGGCGGAGGATGTAGACGGCCGAGAGCAGGACGATGACCGAGGCCGTAATGCTCATGGCCAAAAGCAGGTCGAGCAGAAAGCTGGGCATGGGCACCAGCATGACGAAGACGACCGAAACGGCAGCGGTGGGAACGATCCAGTCGAAGTTTGCGGTCTTGAGCCAGGATGCGGCTTTGGTCGGTTCCGCCATCAGGAGTTCCTCCGGGCCATTTGCTGGGCATGCATTTTGAATACGTAGGCAAGGACTTCGGCCACGGCGGCGTAGAGCTTTTCGGGGATAGCCTGGCCAACCTCGACGGTGCGGTACAAGCTTTGGGCGAGCGGCGGATTTTCCACGATGGGGATGCCATCCCAGCGCGCAATTTCCTTGATCTGCAGAGCCAAAAGGTTCTGGCCCTTGGCGACGACGGTGGGCGCTGCCATCTGATTGGAGTACTCGAGGGCGACGGCGAAGTGAGTGGGGTTGACAACCACGACGGTGGCGCGGCGGGTCTCCTTCAACATGCGCTGGCGCCGGGCCTGGCGCTGCAGGCGGCGAATGCGTCCCTTGGTGGCGGGATTGCCTTCGGTCTGCTTCATTTCTTCGCGAATTTCCTGCTTGCTCATGCGCAGGCCGCTTTCGAGCTTCTGGCGCATGGCGATGTAGTCGATGACAGACCAGGCCAGCAGGACCAGCGAGGCTTTCCAGAAGACTTCGAAGACGATGTTAAACAGGTGAGCCGAGATCTGGCGCGGCGAAGCCCACAGGCCGAGGCCCAGCGTGGGCCATTCGCGGCGGAAGATATCGATGGCGATGTAGATGATGGCCGTTCCGGGAACCAGCGCCTTGAGCACCTGCACCAGGGTGGTGATGCTGAAGATCTGGCCGAGTTTTTTGGCGGGGTTGAGCTTGGCAATGTCGGGCTGCAGAAGCTTGGGGGCAAAGACAATTCCGCCTTGGGCGAGCGATACCAGGGTGGCGACGGCCCAGGCGGCGGCCAGCGGCTTCCACAACCATTGGAGGAGCAACTGCGCGCTCCATGGAAACAGGGGCGTGGCGATAGAGAGTTCGTGGCGCGCGGCTTGGTCGAGCACGGTGCGAAAGAACTGGCGCCAGAGCAGGAGGGTGGCGGGCGCCTCGGCAATGAGAACGAAGACGGCGGCCAGCATGGCGGCCGTGGCACTGAGTTCGCGCGAGCGGGCAACCTGGCCCTCTTCGTGCGCTTTGTGGCGGCGATGCTCGGTTGCTTTCTCTGTTTTATCGTCTTCGGGCACGGTTCAGCTTTCCAAGAAACTTTCTAGGTCGTCAGGTGCAGGGTCTGCTCGCTCCAGCGGATTGCGTTGGCGAACTGCAGCGAGAAAAAGTGAGGCCATTTGGCCATGGTCGCGATGAGAACGAGCATTCCTAAAACCGATTTAACCGGGAGACCGACGATGAGCACGGGAAGTTGCGGCGACGCTTTCCCGATAAAGGCCAATGCAAAATCCGCAATGACGGTCGCGATGAGGACGGGCGCGGCGATCTGCAGTCCCAGAACCCAGATGGCGCCGGCAGTGTGCATCACGGCCTCGACGCGGCCGGGAGTGACGACGCTCCGTCCGGCGGGAAGGTAGTAGAAGCTGGCGACCAGGGCGCGCAGCACCCAATGGTGGACATCGAGCGCGAAGAAGATGAGCAGAACGATGGTCTGATAGAAGACCGAGAGTACGGCGGAGTCGGCCTGGGTCTGCGGGTCGAGGATGGTCACCAGCGAAAAGCCCACCTGCAGGCCGAGGATCTGTCCGGCGAACTGGGCCGCGTCGAAGATGAAGTTGAGCAGCAGGCCGACGAGGATGCCGATGAACAGCTCGTTGAGCGCGATGCCTGTCCATCCCATAGGCGAAACGTTCAGTTGCGGAAGCGGCACTACCGGCCACAGCAGCGCGACGAACAGAACGACGAAGGCACCCTTGGTGCGGGCCGGCACGGCGGTGTTGCTGAGTCCGGGGGCGAACAGCAGCAGGCCGGAGACGCGCAGCCCGATGAAGACGGCGGCGGCCAGGATGGATTCGAGGGTGAGTGGATGGCTCACGGTCGCGTTCATTGGATCAGGGGCCGGAAATCGGAAAAAAGGTGGATGGTGAAGGCCGCCAGATGGCGGAGCATCCAGGGCAGCAGCACCATGGCGCTGACGGCCGTGGCCAACAGCCGCGGAACGGTGGAGACTGTCTGGTCCTGAATGCTGGTGAGCACCTGCAGGATGTTGATGACCACGCTGACCACGGTGGCAACGGCCAGCAACGGCAGCGCCGTGAGGATGGCGTATTGAATCGTGGTGCGTCCGAGTTGGATTACCTGTTCGAGCGGCATAGGGTCACGAGAAACTTCTCATCAGGGAGCCGATGAGAAGGTTCCATCCATCGACCATGACGAAAAGTAGAAGCTTGAGTGGAGTGGAGATCACCACCGGCGGCAGCTGCATCATGCCCACCGAGGTGGTGATGGAGGCGACGACCATGTCGATGACGAGGAAGGGAAGAAACAGGACGGCGCCGATCTGAAAGCCGGCCTTCAACTCGGAGAGGATGTAGGCAGGCATGACGATGCGCATGGAAAGGTCTTCCGGCGTGCGGGGGCGCGGCTGCTTGGCGAGTTCGAGAAAGAGCGCGACATCCTTCTGGCGGACGTAGTGCAGCATGAAGGTTTTGAGGGGGCGCGAGCCAATTTCGACGGCGGCCATGGGGGTGATGGTTCCGGCCTCTAGCGGCGCGATGGCCTGCTGCTGAATGGCCACGCCGACCGGCTGCATGAGGAAAAAGGTGAGCACCAGGGCGAGTCCGATCAGAGTTTGATTGGTAGGCGTGCTCTGCGTGCCCAGCGCCTGGCGGAGAAAGTGAAAGACGATGAGAAGCCGGACGAACGGCGTCATGGAGAGCATGAGCGCCGGGATGAGGGTGAGCAGCGTGAGCAGGACGACGATGGTCCAGGGGGCTTGTCCGCCGGCGGTGTTGCCGGTGCCTGGGTTATTCAGGCCCAGATTGTTCAGGCCAAGGTTGTTGAGCGGCGTGGTGAAGATGTTGCCGGTGGGCTGCGCAGCGGGCGCGGTTAAGCTGGTGCCGTCCACGGATGGCAGAGCAACCTGAGTTGTGCCGCCTATGGACGGCACCGCGGGCATGGCCTGGGCGGCGGGCGCCAGCAGCCATAACATCGCCGTGAGCGACGCGGCGGCGATGAGCCGGCGAATGCCGGATGCGGTCGCGCGCACGATCATGCGCGCTCCTGGCCGAGGGGGCGCGGAGCGATGACTTTGGCGCGCTGTGCTTCAATTTCGGCCAGCAGGGAGACCGAGGTGGCCGCGCCGCCGATGAGGAATTTCTGTTTGCCGACGCGGACGATGGCGACGAAGCGTTTTTCTCCGAGCTGTTGCAGTTCGAGTAGTTGCAGCTTGCGCCGCTGGCGGCGCTGCTTGCGGAGCAGCCCGTTCAACTGTCCGACGCCTTGGAGAAGCAGAGCGTGGAGGCGGGCGGGCCAACCCGGCTGCACCGGACTTGGTTTCACCGCGGAGTCCGAGCCGACGCGGCTGCGGCGGATGGCGAAGGCGCCCTTGCGGCTGCGCTTTACGCTGTTCTGGCGGACTGATGGCTGGCTCATGCGATTTGGGTGAGACGCGCGGCGAGGTGGGCGTCGATGACTTCAAATTCGGTCCAGCCGATGAGCTTCCCGTTGACGTGGAGGGGAACATCGGATCCCTGGAGCCAGCGGGTGTTGATCACGTCGTTGGTGGAGAGACGCAGCAGCGTGGCGATGGTAAAGCCGGGAACAGGAATCTCCAGGGACAGCTGGCAGGAGAGATCTTGAAAAGCGGGCCAGTGTGCGGGCAACTGCCGAGGGGACGTCCTGGCACCCGTGGATATCGTTATGCCGGTTTCTGCTGCTTCGTACATACGGAGTGTGCCCATGCGGATGAATTGAAGTGCGGTGCTGCGGGATTTGTAAGTGCAATCGGCTGGCCGAAGCCGGGCGGGGCAGGTGAAAAGGCTCTTAGGAAGAGCGCAGCAGGTGCAGGGAAAGAAGGCCTCGCGGCGAACGCGAGGCCTTCGGTTGGACAGCGCTTTAGCGAATCAGGTTGATGGTGTCCTGCGCAATCTGGTCGAAGGTGGTCACCGATTTGGCGTTGGCTTGGAAGCCGCGCTCGGCGATGATGAGGTTGGTGAACTCGGTGGACATGTCCACATTGGAGTTTTCCAAGGCGCTGCCGGTGAGGGTGCCCAAGGAGCTGGATCCGGGCGTGCCGACGACGGCTGACCCTGAGGAGAGGGTGGCGGAATAGTTGTTGCCGCCCTGCTGCGAGAGTCCTTCAAGATTGGCGAAATTGGCGAGCGCGATCTGGCCGAGAGTCTCAGAGCCGTTGGTGAATGCGCCTGTGATGGTTCCGTCGGCGTTGATGGTAAAGCTGGACAGCGTGCCACTGGTGTTTCCGTCCTGGGAGGTGGAACTGGTGCTGCTGGTTCCGGCAACCTGGGTGATGAGTCCTTGACCGTTGCTGCCTGCCAGGTTCCAGTTGATGGCCATGGGGCTGGCACCATCGGCCAGCCCGGAAACGTTGATGGCAACCGGCGCGGTGCTGGTGAGGTTTCCGTTGGAGTCGAAGTTGAGGGTTCCGCTGGCAACGGTGGTAGTGGTTCCGGTAGCGCCGGTGATGGCACTGCTGGGCAGAGTGGCGTTGTAAGTCCAACCGCTGCCGGTGTTGGTGAAATCCAGGCTGAGCACCTGCGCGGTGCCCAGCGAATCGTAAACCGTGACGCTGGTGTTGTAGGTGTCGCCTACCGCGGCACCGGAGTTTAGGTTGGCATCGATTGAGAGGTTGGCGGTTGCCGTCGGCGGACTGGTCATGCCCATGGGCAGCTGAATCGGAGCCAGCCCGCCGCTGGTGTTGACCACACCGTTGACGGCTGGATAGCCCATGACCTGGTCGCCATTGGAGTCGACAAGATAACCGTTGGAGTTCTGGGTGAAATCGCCGGAGCGGGTGTAGTAGGTGTTGCTGCCGTTTTGCACGATGAAGAATCCGTTGCCGGTGATGGCGGCATCGGTATTGACGCCGGTAGACTGCACCGTGCCGTTGTTGAAGCTGGTATTGATGGAGCCGACCGCGGCTCCCGAGCCGACTTGGAGCTGATCGCCCGAGCCATTGGTGCCCAGCAGGTTATAGAACAGGTCCTGGAAGCTGACGGTGGCATCCTTATAGCCGGTGGTGTTGAGATTGGCCAGGTTGTTGGAGATGGTAGCCAGCGCGGTGTTGTCAGCGTCCAGTCCGGAGAGTGGAATCGAAAAATTAGGCATTTAGTTGGCTCCCGTGGGGTTCGGTGTGGAAGTGCTGGGACTGGAAGTGACCGGGCTGGGGTTGGCAGCGGCCGGAGATTGGGTGGCGTGGGCGGAGTGGCCCACACTGCTGGCGGCGGTGGCGGCGCTGGCGGAGGCGCCGCTGCTGGTTGAGCCCGATGCGCCCTGGAGAAGTGAATAGATGCCGGCCACATCGCTGAGCTGGTTGATCTGCACCATCTGGGTCACCATCGTGGTCGGGTCCATGGTCTGGGTTGGGTCCTGGGACTGCAACTCGGTGGAGAGCAGCTGCATGAACATGGATTGGTAATCGGTGGCACTGTTGTTGGCCGCGTTGTTGGTGGTGGACGAGCTGTTGTCTGTGGGGCTGCTGCCCGATATGGGACTCGTGCTCATGTTGATTAGTTCTCCTTGAACCTAAACTCGAACGCTGATGCTGGAGTAAACGGGAAGTGGGTTGGCGATGCCGGTCTCAGCTGGGACGGAAGTGGTCGCGGCGGCCGCCGCGGAAGCCGAGCCACCGGAGGATTGAGCGGAAGGCGAAGGGCTTGGCTGGCGCTGGTCTCCGCCGGGCTGGCCCTGGGGTTGGGAGTGCTGGTGTTGTGAACTTTGGCCGCGGGAATCCAGTGAGCCGAGAAGCACGTCGCGTGAGTTGAGCGCCTGCTCGAGCGTGGCGCGGCCGTTGGACAAAAACTGCAGAGCGTCGGGGTGAGAGGCGGTAAGGTGCGCGGTGGTGACGTCATGGGCAGTGACGGCGCGAACTTCTACATTGCCGAGTTCGGGAAGCTGGACGCTGATCTTCAATTCGCTGCCGTTGGCGGTTGCATGAAGCTGTCCGGAGTTCACCAGGGGCGCAGGGTCGGGAGCTGGGGTGGGCGGCAGTGGCCGCGGCGCGGAAGCTGAAGCGTTGCCCTGCGGCGGAACCGGTACAGCAGCAGCGGCTGGGGCCGTTGCCGCGGCCGGCGCGGCTGTCGCTTGCCCGCCCGCGTTCTGCAGTCCAATGCTTGGGAGGCCGGTGCTATGTAATTCAGCGCTATGCAGAGCGGTGCTCTGGAATGCGCTGCTCTGCGGCAAAGCTTGATCGTGAGTTGCAGGCGCCGGGGCGGCGCTGGAGTCGTGGGCACTGGAGGTGCTGTTCGTCTGCCGCGGCGCAGATGAGTTTCCCGCGCGTGAGGCGCTGTCTTCGCGTGGGGTGCTCCTGGTTACATGGGACAAAGCGCCATCCCCGCTGACGGGCACGGATTGGTTGGGCGCAGAAGCGGCCTGCGCAGGCATCTTTCCCGCGGGAAGCGGCGCAGGGTTGGCCGTCGGCTGCGCGCTGTTCGGTGTGGCGCGAAGAACCGGGCTGCTTGCGGGCTGGGTGTTAGGAGCGGCGTAAGTGGAAGCCATAGCGGTTTGCGGCTTTGCCCTGGGCTGAAGCGCAGAAGGCTCTCCCGCGGAAGTAAACAACGATGCAAGGGAAGGCGAAGCGGGCGAATTCGCGGCGGCTTTTGTCAGTGCTTCGGCGTCATGGAGAGCGACCTGCCTCGCGACATCTCGCACCACGTCGCTCACTTCCTCGCTCGCTGTGTTTCTCGTTGCGTCTCTTGGAACTTCGGGATTCGCAGTACCCGCTGCGGCTGGTGCAGCGTTGGTGAGGGTGCGATTCTGTGGCTGCGCCGCCGAGGAAGTGCTGCCGGCGGCGAGCGGGATCGCGGCAGGGTGAGCTGCTTGCGAGAATGATTCTTCCATCGCGGTGCCGGACGAGGAATGGGGAGCGGTGTTCTGGATCGTGAATGTGATGGCTGGTACCTGTGCGGCGGTTCCGGATGCGGGGTGGTCGCCGGGCTCCGGGACGGCCTGATTCTTAGTTGGAAGTGGAACGACGGTCGGGATTGGGGCGGCAGAAGCGGCCGGGGCGGAGTGGACCGGACACGGGGTCGAAGATTGCCTCGCCGTCCGCTGACCGGAGGGGTGCGGATTCGCCTCGGCTGGTTTTGCGGCGGACTTCTTCGCGCCGCCTGGATTCGGATGGGTGACTGAATCCTGTGCCCCAGTGTTGTCGACGTTTCCCGCCAACTGGTTTGTCTCGCTGCTGGAGACCACGGCGCCGGGCTGCATGATTTTCGCGCCAGGAGTTCCGGCAGAGATGGAGGATACGTTTGCGATGTCGGGAGAATCCCGGATTCCGCCAAGAGCTGCGGGCGATAGACCGTTTGATGAGGTTGAGGGTACAGATGGAGCGTGGCTGGCCGCGCCTGCGGCGTTACCCGGCAGCGCCGCCTCATGTTCACCGGCCGCTGCATCGGTTGCTGAGCCGTAGGAGAGTATTCCCTCGCGAGAACTTTCGGCGTCTACCGGAGTGCGTGTCGCAGTGTCCCACTGTTGCAGCAGCTGAGAAAACCCGGGCGTTTTTGCGCCTGGGACGGTGCTGGCGCTGGCCATGGCGGGAAGCGGAGCGGTCGTGGGGTCGGCGGAAATCGGCAAGGTTCGCATGCGAGGTGAGTTCATGCATTTTGCCAGCCACCCACGAAGTACTAAGGTTAGAGTTCTGTCAGGAATTGCCTTCCGGTGGGGTGCCGACGTTTTTGTCAGGAGTGTCCGACTGGGCGGCGTGGCGTGCGTGCAACAGTTTTCCCAAAAAATGATCGTCCGTCTCGGCCTGCTGGCGGCGGGATTGCTCGATTTGGAACTGGCGGAGAGCGTTGTCGCGCAGCGTGCTCACGGTTTTTCGTTCACGTCGGGCCAGAAGATAGGCAGCGCGCAGTTGATCGGCGCGCTGTTCCTCGGCCTGTTTCTGACGCTGGCATTGGGAGATTGCTTCGCGGGTCTGATGAAGAATCAACTCGATGAATTGTATTTCGACGGCGGGGAGAGGTTTTGAAGACGCGCAGCCGCCGGCGGTTTGCCGGCTCCACTCCTCGGCCTCTGCCAGTCGGCAATCGAGGGCGGCAATGCGCATCATGGACTCTTCGAGGCGTTCGCGTGCCTGGTCTTCCAGCAGCTTCCGGACGCGGAGCAGTCCTTCCAGCGGGAAGTGGAAGCGCATCACTCGGCCATGGTGAGCAGGGATGGAATGCTGCGCTCGATGGGAGCGACCTCTCCGGCTCCCTGGCGGGCGAAGGCGCGCAGGTTGGGCATCACCTGCATGGCACGGTCGAGGTCGGGATCCGATCCTCTCTGATAGGCACCGATACGGATGAGGTCTTCCGAGCGGGTGTAGTCGGCGAGCATGCGGCGCAGGCGCTGCGCCTTGTGGAGATGTTCGGACGAGCAGACGGCGGGCATGAGGCGGCTGAGACTTTCCAGCAGTTGGATGGGCGGGAAGTGACCTTCGGAGGTGAGGCGGCGGTCGAGCAGGATGTGTCCGTCGAGCAGCGAGCGCACCGCATCGACGATGGGATCCATCTGATCGTCGCCCTCCATCAACACGGTATAGAAGGCGGTGATGGAGCCGTTGCGGAAGTTTCCGGCGCGCTCGACCAGCTGCGAGAGAAGGGTGAAGACCGATGGCGTGTAGCCCTTGGCGGTGGGCGGCTCACCGGCCGCTAGTCCGATCTCGCGCTGGGCCATGGCGAAGCGAGTGATGGAGTCCAGCACCAGCAGCACGTGCTTGCCGCGGGCGGCGAAATACTCGGCGATCGAATGGGCCGATTGCGCGGCGCGCAGACGCAGCAGCGGAGATTGGTCCGAGGTGGAGACGACGACGATGGAGCGCTTGCGTCCTTCATCGCCGAGGGCGTCTTCGAGAAATTCGCGCACCTCTCGTCCGCGCTCGCCGATGAGGGCGACCACGGTGAGATCGGCCGAGGTGCCGCGCGCCATCATGCCCATCAGAGTGCTTTTGCCCACGCCACTGCCGCCGAAGATGCCGACGCGTTGGCCGCGTCCGCAGGTGAGGAAGGCGTCGATGGCGCGAACTCCGGTGCCGAGGGGAGATTGAATGGGTTCGCGGTCAAAGGGATTGGGCGCGGTGCGAATCACCGGCATGCGCTCGCCTCCGCTCCAGGGCGCGAGGCCATCCATGGGCTCTCCGCCGGCGTCCACCACCCGCCCCAACATGCGCTCAGTGACGCGGATGCTGGGGCGCGCGTTCCAGGTAGAGACGGTGTCGCCGAAGCGGACTCCGCTGGCGGGATAGAGTGGCATGGAAAGCACGGTGGAGCCATGAAAGCCGACGACCTGGCCTTCGACTTCGTGACCGGCGTGGTCGCGAATGAGGCAGCAATCGCCCAGCGCGCAGTGCGGTCCCACCGATTCGATCAGTCCGGCGACCGCCTTGGAGATGCGTCCGCTCCACAGACGCTGCGGCATCTGCTGGAGCGCCTGCGCGTAGCGGTCGAGGATCATTGCACGCGTCCGCCTTTGGTCCCGACGGCGGGCGGACGGCGGGAGAGCAGATCGAAAAAGCCGCGTTCAATCTCCTTCAGTTCGCGCTCGAAGCTGACAGTGGTCGAGCCCAGCGCGGTTTCCAGGCGGGCATCGCCGGGGCCGAGGGTTTTGTCGGCGAGCAACTCGACCGGATGAGGGATGGCGCGCACCGTTTCATTCCAGGCGCTCAAGGTGTCAGGTGAGACGAACAGACGCACGCTGGTTGCCGCGTCGAGCTGTTCCAATTCGTGGCGCACCAGTCCGGTGAGCAGGCCCGGGTCGATCTGGCTTTCGCGGTGGAGAATGCGGCGGGCGATGGCCAGCGTAAGGCCGACGATTTCGGATTCGGCCTGGTGAAAATATTCGTCGCGCTGCTGGGCAAATTGCTGGATAGCGCCGGCGATGGCGGTGCGGGCACGCTGGATCTCTCGCTCGGCCTCCTGGTGTGCCTGGGCGCGAATGGCGCGGCGCTCCTGCTCGAGGCGGGCCTCCAGCACTGCTGCGGGATCGGGCAGAGGCTCGGCCGGCGGCGCGTCGCCGCCGTTCTCCGCCGACGGATCCGTGCAGTCTTCTTCCGGCAAGTTGGGCTCGCCAGCCTCGCGATACTCCAGCGGGACGTAGGCAGTGATGCCGGAAGCGTGCCGGGAAGCCGGCCGCGATGCCAATGGGACAACTTCATACGACGAGTTCATCTTCGTTCTCCTGCTTCAACTGCAACTTGCCCTGAGACTCGAGTTTGCGCGCCGTGGCAACGCACTCCTGCTGGGCTTTGAGCACATCCTTGGAGCGGACAGGGCCCAGCGACTCTATGTCTTCCTTCAGCATTTCAACGGCGCGTGAGGACATGGACTTGAACAGGTGGTCGCGCAATTGGTTCGAGGCGCCTTTGAGTGCCTGGGCCAGGGTCTTTTTGTCGAGCTGGCCCAGCAGTTCTCGGATGCCGGCCTCGGGCACTCCCAGCAGATCGTCAAAGGTGAACATCAAGTTGCGGATGCTCATGGCCAGCTTAGCGTCATCGCGTTCGATGAGTTCGAGGATAACCTTGCCCGAGGAGGGGTCCATGCGGTTGAGCAGGTCGGCGACGCCCTTGAATCCGGCGTAGGCGCGGCGGCTCTGCTCGCCCAGTGCCTGCAGCCGCTTGTGCAGCACCACGGAAACTTTCTGCGCCATCTCCGGGGAGAACTGGCGCAGCTCAGCCAGGCGTTTGATGGCCGCAGCGCGCGTCTCTTCATTTAACTTCATAAGCAGGGCCGAGGCCTGCTTGGCATCCAGGTGAGCCATAATGAGGGCGATGGTCTGGGGATGCTCTCCCTGCAGAAACTTGGCCAACTGCTGCGGATCTGCTTTCTGCAGAGAATCCAGCTTGCCGGCGCTGAGTTCCTGGGCGCGGGTGACCGCCTCCAGCATGGCGCGGGCGCCGTCTGGACCCAGCGTTTTGATCAGCAGCCGTTCGGCGTATTCGGTGCCGCCCTGGGCGATGTACTCCTGCGTGATAGCCAAGTTATAGTACTCGCCTAAAATCGCGGTGGCTTCGGCGGGATTGATGGGGCCGATCTCGGAGATCTCCTGGGTGACCTTTTGCAATTCGCCGTCATTCAGGTTTCGGAAGATCAGGCTGGCGACCTCCTCGCCGAGAAGAACCAGCAAAATGGCGGCTTTGCGGATGCCTGCCTGCGAGGGCGGCAGGGTGGCGGTCATGGCTGCTCCCCATTTCTGATCCAATCTTGGACCAGGCGCGCGGCGCTCGCCGGTTCGGTCCGCACCCGGCTGGAGATGTCTTGCTTCAGCCGCGCCATCTGCGGCCGCTCCGCCGAGCCTGCGCCTTCGCCCTCCGACAATGCCGGCTCAGCTCCGGCGCCGGCAGCCAGGGCCGCGGCCTGTTTCGGGTGAGCCGCATTGAGCGAGCGGATGAGTTGCTTCTTGACCGGCCGCAGGACCAGCAGGTAGGTGACCAGGAACAGCAGCAGCAAGGCCGCGATGCGGACGTAGCTGCTCCAGTCCAACATCAGGGTGCGCATCTTTTCCAGCTTCGTGGGAGGCGCGGGAAGATCCGTGGAGGCCGCGCGGAAGCTGATGTTCTGCACGGTAAGGATGTCTCCGCGGGTGCTGTCAAAACCCACCGATGCCTTGGCGATCTCCTCGATGCCCTTCAGCTCTTCGGGCGAACGCCTCTGGCGCGGGTTGCGCTTATCGTCGGGATTGTAGCTGTCATCCACCAGCACCGCGACGGCAAGGCGCTTCAAACGTCCGGAAGGCTCCATGGTGTGACGCACGATCTTGTTGACTGCATAGGTTCCGTTTTCGGACTTCGACTGAGACAGCGCTTCGCTGGAGGTTTTGGCCGGAGAGCCTCCGCCGGGCACATTGGAGGCGGTTCCGCTGGCTCCTCCGGGCTGGGTTCCGCCGTTGGTTTCCTCGGTGCGCTGCATGGTGAGCGCTACCGTCTTTTCCGGATCGTAGCTTTCCTGCTGCTCTTCCACCGTGCCGGGGTCGAACTCGGCATGCACGGTGGCGCGCACATGGTCGGCGCCTACTACCGGCTCAAGGGTGTGAATGAGGCGGTCGGCGAGCACCTCCTCGGCGCTACGTTCGCCGCCGGCGGTCTCGGTTTCGCCTTCGCTGGAGGCATCGCCCGCGTCGGCGTCCACCACCGTGACGTTCTGCGCATCCAGCTTGTCCACAGCACTGGCCACCAGCCGCTGCACGGCCAGGCGCAGCTCCGGCGACAGGTGATGTTCCTTGAGCTTCAGAATCACGCCGGCCTTGGCCTGACGGTCCTGCTCCGAGTAGATGGAGTCGGGGGGAATGACGAGGTGAACCCGCACAGCCTCTACGCCGCTCATGCCCTGAATGGTGCGTTCCAATTCGCCTTCGAGCGCGCGCTGATAGTTCACCTTGTCGTCGAAATCGCTGGTGGCCCAATTGGTTTTGTCGAAGAGTTCGAAGCCGAGGCGGCCGCTGTGCGGTGCTCCCTGCGAGGCAATCTCCAGGCGCGCGCTTTGCAATTGATCGGCGGGGACCAGCACGGATTTTCCGTCGGGCGAAAGCTCGTAGCGGATGTTCTTCTCCGTCAGGCGCTGGCCAAGCGTCTGGGCGTCGGCGGATTCCATGTTGGAGAACAGCGGGGTCATATCGTCTTTGGCCAGCAGGTGCACGAAGGTGAGCAGGACGACTACCACCAGCACGGCGCCTCCGCCTAGCAACATGCGCTGCTGCGAGGTAAGACTCGCCCCGAATTCGCGCAACTGGGTGACCACTTGCCCGAAGCTCTTGGATTCACTCATGCTACAGCCTTAATAAAACAGCCTTAAATAGGGATCGTTCTAAAATTGAAGCCGGGAAATTTCCTGGTAAGCGCCCACTACTTTGTTGCGGACCTGCAGCATGAGGTCAAACGCGAGCGAGGCGCGCTCCACCGACAATGCGGCAGTATGGACATCCTGCCCATCGCCTGCGAGCAGCCCGGTGACCTTCTGTTCGGCGCTGCTCTGCAGGTCGTTTACTTTGGCGATGGCCGAACCCAGAGTGCCTGCGAAATCTCCTGCGGGTGCGCCACTGGCCGTGCTCCCCGCCAGGCCTGAGCCGGTTATGCCGGCCAGGCTGCCCAGTGATGATGGCGTGACAACCATGAGTCCGTACTCCTATTTCAGCAGATCGATCGACTGCTGGATCATTTGCTTGGCGGCCTGCACCGCCGAGGCGTTCATCTGGTAGGAGCGCGCGGCTCCCATCAGATCGGTCATTTCCAGCACCGGATTGATGTTGGGATAGGCTACGAATCCGTCGGCGTTGGCGTCCGGATGATTTGGTTCGTAGCGCATAACGGGCGCTGCGGGGTCGGAGACAATGGCGCGCACGGAGACTCCGCCCGCCGCCTCGGCCGGGGCCATGCCGCCGGCCGAGGCCAGTTGCATGCGGAAGCTGGACGGCGCCTGGCTCTGGAAGACGACTTCCTTGCGCTGGTAGGGGGCGCCTTCGGCGGTGTGCGTGCTCTCGGCGTTGGCCATGTTGGCGGCCACCACCTCGGCCCGGGTACGCTCGGCCGTCAGGCCCGAGGCGCTGATTCCCATCATCCCAAAGAGGTTCATGACTGGGCGGCTCCTTCGTGGATGGCCTCACTGAGCCGGTGCAGCTCCGACTTCATCAGCGCCACGCCGGTCTGGAACTGCAACTGGACCTGGCCCAGCGCCAGTCCCTCGCGGTCGATATTGACGTTGTTTCCGTCGGGGCGCTCGGTGAGTCCGGGGACCTCGGTAGCAACCAGCGGAGGCGCGGGCTGCGCATCGCTGCTGGTCAGCGCCATCAATTGGCTACGGAAATCAAGATCGCGCGCGTGATAGTCCGGTGTGTCGATGTTGGCGATGTTGCCGGCAATGATGCCGCTGCGGTAGGCAGTGGCATCCAGAAAATGCGTCAGGCGTTCGATCAGTGGAGTTGAGGTCAGGTTCACTGCAGACTCCTGGTTTCCTGCAGAATGGCAAGAGACTCGGTGGCGGTTTCAACTCGCGCCCGATAGCCGCCCTGCAGCGAAAAGCAGCTTTCGTCGCGGCACATCAAATCCGCCAGGTGGCGCACATCGAGCAGGCCATGGTGCGCTTCCAGAGCCAGACGGCGCAGCACCGAGCGCAACTCGGTAACATTGCCGGGCCAGTTATAGGAGCAGAACTTGTCGATCAGCGCCTGGGAGCAGCGGACGGTTTCAAGCGGGGAGGCATTGCGCAGGAAGGCATCGGCGATGGCGCGAATGTCTTCGACGCGCTCTCGCAGGGCCGGCATGCGCACCCGCATCAGCATCGCGGCCAGCTCGGGATGAATCGAAAGCGGCGCATGAAGCGAGGGAGAGCAGGTCATGAGCAGCTGGAGCGCTTCGCCGCGCGGGTACAGCAGATATTTTTCCAGGCTCTTCGCCAGACGCTCCTGGGTTTTGAGCGGAAGACATTCGCCATGCAGCAGCAAAAGCCCGCCGCCCATGGCGAGGTTCAGCCGGCCCAGATGGATTGTGGTGTGGACGCCCTTGGAAGAACGTTCTCCGAAGAGCAGGGCTTCTGCGCCATCGGCGCCGAAGATTCGGCAGTCGAGCGTAAACAGCGAAGCGGCACCGGGACTGCGGCGCCCCCACGCACTGCGCGCCAGCAGACGGCGGCCGGTGCCCGGCTCACCTTCCACCACAAGATGACGGCCTTGCTCCACGGCTTCCACCGCCTGCATTGCGGCCATTCGCAAGCTCGCATTGCAACCTACCATCTCAGGGATGATTTGCCAGTCTTTCATGGTCTTTCCTCGAACGCATTTCGCGAACGTCTTTCTGAGTCCTGTTCTAGAAACAGCTGCTCAGCGCGGATGATATGTGCACGGGACCTGCCATTTGGCAGGCGTGGAATTAAGAAGTTTCTGATGGAGAGCGCTCCGAGGCGCAAGACTTACGCAGACGAATCTGCTCGGGCGTAATCACGGGGCGGCCGGCGGAGAGTACGAAGGCGCGCTCCATGACATTGCGCAGTTCGCGAACGTTGCCCGGCCAAGAGTGGGAGGCGAGGATGGCTTCGGTCTCCGGGCTCAGTCTGTGCCCCTTGTTGCCGGCCAGCTGAGCGATAAAGTGGTGGGCCAGCAGAGTAATGTCGGTGCAGCGTTGGCGCAGCGGCGGCAACTCGATGGGGAACACGGAGAGGCGGTAGTACAGGTCCTCGCGGAAGAGTTTCTGCTGCACCCGCTCCTCGAGATCGACATTGGTTGCGGCCACCACGCGGGCGTCGAGGCGGAAGACATCGCTGGTGCCCAGCCGCTGCACCTCGCCGCTCTCCAGAAAGCGCAACAGTTTGGCCTGGCTGGCCAGCGGAAGCTCTCCAATTTCATCGAAGAAGATTGTGCCGCCCTGGGCGGCGTGAATTTTTCCCAGCCGCGACTGCACGGCCCCGGTGAAGGCGCCGCGGGTATGGCCAAATAGTTCGGCCTCCACCAGCGCCTCTGGAATCGCGGCGCAGTTCACGGTGATGAAAGGCTTCTCCGCCCGGTGGCTGAGCCTGTGCACGGCCTCGGCCACGAGTTCTTTGCCAGCGCCGGTCTCCCCGGTAATCAGCACGGCGGTGGAGTGGGGCGCGACGGCTCGCACTAGGCTGGCCAGTTGCAGCATGGCCGGGCTGACGCCGATCATGCCCGGCAGCGGCTTGAGATCCGTTGCGGCGCCTTCTGCCGGGGAGTGCACGGGAGCGGGAGGCGCGCTCTGCGGCAGGCTGTTGTTCAACTCCTGAAACCAGCGGTAGGCTTCCTGACCGCGCATCTCCTCAGGCACGTCGATACGGCCGCTTTCGCCGTCCAGAAGCAGCACGCTGGTGTAGGGAAACTGGCGCTCGATGACGCCGATCAGCTCATCGCTATTCAGGTCCGGAAGCAGCCGGTCCAGGATCACTATGCGGGCGCAGTGGCGCTCCATCATGCTCAGCGCCTCGGCGCCGGTGGCGGCCTCCTGCAGCGTGGTCAGCTTGCGCAGGCTTTCGCCCAGACGCCGGCGCAAAACCATGTTGGGTGTGGCAATCAGGATGGATGCAGCGGCGCGCAGAGGCGGAATCATCATGTGAGCTGCAGTCATAAGCGATTTGTACTCTCCCCGGATTGAAAAAAGATTAGAACAAGGTTAGAACTCGTTAATCGACTGAAGTCTCTTCCGCTCCCTGACGATACTTACTTCCCCAAGAACGTAACGGAGGAGCGGGCGGAGTCGAATTGAATGCCGCTGCCGCCTGCAAATTGCATCAGCTTTCGGCACAGATCCTGGCGGCGTCCGGGCGGCGCGCCGGGTCGCAGCTCCAGCCGGAACCGCTCTTCATCCCGGCTCAAGGCGATCCGGATGGCGTCGCCACGGGCCGTGCCGGCGATCATGGCATCGAGCAGAACGAAGATGGCACGTTGCAGCATCGGCTGATTGCATCGAAGTTCGCCGTCCTCGATGCTGAGGCGGAGCGCGACCCCGCAATCCTCGGCCACCGGCGCCAATTCCTCGATGCAGGACTCAAGCAGAGTTCGCCCGTCGCAGAGTTCGAGCGGCGGCTCTTCGTCGAGGCTGGCGATCTCGCGGAAGACGGCGAGGTCTTCCATGAGGCGATCGATCAGGCCCAGGCATTCCTGAAAGATCTGCCGCGCCCCGGAATTTTCCGACTCTTTCGTCAGCCCCATCTCCACCCTGGCGCGGAGCACCGTGATGGGCTGAGCCAGCACATGGAAGGTCTCGCTCATGAACTCGCGCTGCGGGTTCATGCTACCTCGCCCTCGTTCCCTTCGTCGCGGCTCTCGCTCAACTCGTAGCCGACGCCGCGAATGGTGTGAATCAGACGGCAGGATGCGTCCTGATCGACCTTTTTGCGAAGGTAATTGATGTACACGTCCACTACGTTGGTGCTGGTATCGAAGTTCAGGTTCCAGACATGCTCGATGATCATGGAGCGGGTAATGCGCCGCCCCGCGTTGCGCATGAGATATTCCAGCAGCGCGAACTCCTTGGCCGTCAGTTCGATCCTGCGGCTGCCGCGCTGGACCTTGCGCTCCACCCGGTCCAGGGTCAGGTCGGCCACCTGCAGCACCGAGTTGACCGAAGGGCGTCCGCGCCGGAGAAGAGCGCGCACGCGGGCCGCAAGTTCGGAGTAGGAAAATGGCTTGATCACACAGTCGTCGGCTCCGCTGTCCAGGGCGAAGATGCGGTCTTCGACACGCGGGCGCGCAGTGAGAACCAGAACCGGAAGCTGCGGTTTGCCCGGCCGCACGTTCCGCAGCACCGAGATGCCGTCGAGTTTGGGAAGGTTCAGGTCGAGAATCATAAGGTCGTAGTCGAGGTCCGAGGCCATCAGCGAGCCCTGCTCCCCGTCGAGCGCTACATCCACGGCGTAGTGCTCCGATTCCAGTCCCTTGCGAATGTAGGAGGCCAGCGCCGCATCGTCTTCAATCACCAGAATTCGCATTCCTCGAGCTCCACTTCCTAGCGTTTGAGTGTTAAGCATGACGCGGGCTGATACGGATCGTGAGAAATCATTCATCTTTCTTGGAGAATCGGCGAGGGCTGCTTCCCATTCCTGGACAAATTCCCACGATAGGGCTGGATTTTAGCGGCAAGAAGGCCCGGAAAAGGATCGCAAAATGGTTTCGCAGATTGTGCCGGAAGGGTTACGGTCTGTGGTTCGTTGTCGGAATGCTAGCTGTGCCGGTTACGGGCCATGGTCTTTCTCGAATAACTAAGTGGAATCATGCGCGAGCTAGTGGCTCAACCTGATTGTGGAGGGTCAATCGCATCTTTATGCTGGTTTCATCGCGCAGAAGGTGATTTGACTTTGATGACTCCGTTCTCCGGGCAGCAGCGTTCCAATCCGGCAGTGATACGCACGGCCGTGAAACTGTCACGGCCGTGCTGGCCACATCTGACCGGGATTGTGCTGCTCTCGCTGCTGTCCGCGCCGGTTACCTTGCTGGCTCCCCTGCCTCTCAAGATCGCCGTGGATAGCGTGCTGGGCACCCACCCTCTGCCCGGCTGGCTGCATCTGCTGCCGTTGCCGGTCCGGTGGCTGAAGGCCTCCAACAGCGGGCTGGCGGTCTGCGCCCTGCTGTTGCTGGCCATTGCGCTGCTGAACTGCTTTCAGTCGCTGGCAAGCTGGCTGCTGTCTACGTACGCGGGGGAAAAACTGGTTCACGATCTGCGCGGACTCCTGCTGTTTCGCACGCAGCGGTTAAGCTTGGCCGTCCACGACCGGCGCGGCTCCAATGATATTGCCTACCGGATTCAATATGACGCGCCCGCCATTCAGACCCTGTTTCTGCAGGGTATGGTGCCTTTATGTTCGTCGATCTTTACCTTTGCTGCCATGATGGTGGTGACGGTGCGCATCAGTTGGCACATCGCTGCGATTGCAGCCGTTGTTTCGCCCATGCTCTTTGTGCTGGCGCGGAATTCCAGCCGCAAGGTGCACAAGGGCTACCACGAGGTCAGCGAACTCGACAGCTCGGCCATGCTGGTATTGCACGAGGCGCTCAGCTGTCTGCGCGCGGTCAAAGCCTTTGGGCAGGAAGCCTACGAAGACGAACGCTTCCGCCGCAAGTCGCGCCAGCGCATGACCGAGCAGGTGCGTTTGGCTTCGATCCAGGCAGGCTTCCACGTGCTGATGGGACTCTGCGTGGCGGTGGCGGCGGCCGTGGCCATGGTCATGGGTGTTTCCGAAGTTCGCCAGCAGATGATGACGGTCGGCGAGTTTCTGCTCGTCATGGCCTACATGGCGCAGCTCTACGAGCCGCTGCGCACCGTCAGCACCAAGATTCCCGAGTTGCAGTCGACGCTGGCCAGCCTGCATCGAGCCTTTGCGTTGCTGGAGGAAGCCCCCGAGATGGACCAGGTGGCGGTGGTCTCTCATCCGGTGCGTGCGCGTGGCGAGGTTGAGTTCCGTAACGTCTCGTTTCAATACACAGCGGGCGGGCGCGGCATATTGAAGGACATCTCCTTCCACGTCCAGCCCGGCATGCGCGTGGGAGTGGTGGGCCCGAGCGGATCGGGTAAAAGCACCTTGGTGAATCTGTTGACCCGATTCTACGATCCCACCGACGGCTCCATTCTGATCGACAGCACCGATCTGCGGCAGTACAGCCTCGCCGGGCTGCGTCAGCAGTTCTCCATCGTGCTGCAGGAGCCGATGCTGTTTTCCACCACGGTGGCCGGCAACATAGCCTACGCCGACCCGGGGGCCTCGCGCGCCAGCGTGGTGCGCGCCGCCAAACTGGCCAACGCGCACGATTTTATTCAACGACTGCCGCAAGGCTATGACACCCTTCTGGGAGACGGCGGGACAGGTCTCTCGGGAGGCGAGCGACAGAGGTTGGCGATGGCGCGCGCCTTCCTGAAGGACGCTCCTATGCTGATTCTCGACGAGCCCACCAGCGCCGTCGATCTCCATACGGAAGAACTCATCGTGGAAGCCCTGGATACGCTGATGGAGGGACGCACGACATTTATGATCGCCCATCGGCTGAGCACGCTGGAGCACTGCGACATGGTTCTGGTCCTGCAGAACGGCTCCCTGCGCGCAGTCACCGATACGGTGGACGAGGCCAGAAGCCATCTGTTCGCCGCAGCGGTTCCACGAGCCGTAAGGGTGATGACGCCAGGGCCGGTACTGGTGCGACGCGAACATTGATCCGCATGCGTTTGCTCTGACCGCACGCTCAGGTTACAATCAATAGAACTTCGGTTGGCGAAAGCCAATGTAGGCGCGTAGCTCAGTTGGTTAGAGCGCTACCTTGACACGGTAGAGGTCAGGAGTTCGAGTCTCCTCGTGCCTACCATTTCTTTTCTTACAGTTACAGACATTCCGACCTCCTTCCGTATCGTTTTTCATCATTTCCCATTCCGCTTTTCGTTCCGCTATTGCACCGACTCGCCTCCAAGCAACCTTCCCAGAAACTGTCCCTGAGCCGCCAACTTATTGGAATCAACAGCATGGCTGTAGATTCCGAGCGTGGTCTTGATGTTGCTGTGCCGGAGTATGGAGGAGACCGTCTTCACATCAACGCCACTGGAGATGAGCCAACTTGCCAGACTATGCCGCAAAGTGTGCCAGCCCCAGCGTTTGATCGGCTTCCCGCTCAGGTCAAAGTAACGGACGCTGACGATTTTCCCCTTCCGGTTCCGCTTTTCAACGGAATGGAAAACGCCCGCCTTGGCCGCTGCCGGGTACAGGAACGTCTGGCTGGCGATGCTCCCGCAACGAGGTTTGGCTCCTTTGAGTTTGGTGGATGCGAAGACCCAATCGGTCGATTTCGCATACATCGTTTCCCTATGCCAATGCTGAAGGTATCCGACGCCAAGAGTTCGCGCTATTTTGCGCACACTCATGCCTTGTGTTTGCAACTGAGCAATCGCATTGCCGTCCACGATGCGGCGAGGCCGCCCCAGAGCTTTCCCGTTAGCTCGGGCATTACGGATTCCGGCCCTCACGCGCTCTTGAATCAGCGACCGTTCAAACTCCGCCATCGCGCCGATTACGGCAAACATCAAGCGACCGGACGGGGTGCTCAGGTCCAGGTTGTCGCGAATGCTGACGAAGGCCACGCCCAGTGCGCCCAACTCCGCAAGGGCATTGACCAGATGCCTCAGAGAGCGCCCGAACCTGTCCACCTTCCAGACCAGCACTGCGTCAAACTTGCGCTGCTTGGCATCGGCCATGAGACGATTCAACTCCGGGCGCGATTCGCGTGAGCCGGAAACGCCATGGTCTGTGTACTCGTCCACGACCTGCAAGTCGCGACGGGCAGCATAATCGCGCAGTTCGCGAAGCTGCATTCCGGGATCTTGACCGTTCAGTGTGGATACTCGGGCATAAAGGGCGACTCTCATGCGGTCCTCCGGTAAGCAAGGGCGGCAATGTGATGATTGCCGCTCATAATTGCAATCTACCGGGGATGGCGGTTTGTGGTGGTGAGCCTTCAGAACTTGGCACGGTCCGCTTTGGTGTAAGTTGCTGATACTTTATAGGGTAAGTCGGATTTGTCTGCCTGGTCAGTACTAACATCTGCAGTTTCATTCACATTCGATTTACATTCCACCGAATTTACATATCACCAAAAGGAGGGACCGATTGGACCAGTCGGTCATTTTGGCAGGTCGTCTGCCACTATGCCACCCAAGTGATATATACCAACTATGCCTCCACGACGCCCGGCGTGCGCCCGAATCATGGATGTCCGCTATGGATATCAGCTACTCTTATCACGGGCTGTTCGCTCATCGATCACCGGGGGCAACTTACTCCTCCCATCTTGTTGACGACTGTTTGGCCTGTCTGAAGTAAATAATTATCCAAAGCAACCCATTCGCTGAAACCTGCGTCTCAGGTGCTGAGTACCCGTATTCGTCGGCCTCACCCTGCGTGAGTCTCGGAGTCTCGTGGGCTCAACAGCCGTCGGGAGGTTTGAATGTCAATAGTTCGTGCGTTTTTTGTCACTCTGTTCGGGCACTACGCGACGGCGCAGTCCGTCCGAGGCGGCGCCGGCCATTACAATGAGCAGTGCCATCCCCAAACTTACAACTGAACCTACAAATTGATCGGTGGATACTGGACTCGCGTTTTTGTAGATCGCGAACGATGTCTTGTGTACGGCCCTAGCTTGGGGCGCCTTTATTTGTTAGAGGCTGAGCAGGCTCTTGCCCCGTATTTGCAGAGTCTGCTCGGCCTCAGATCACTGACCCTCCTTGATGACCTCGCCGATCCGGTACAGCGGATTATGCATAATCGGTCCGACCTAAAAGTACTAGGAGCCGCTTCCGCAAATGCATCTCTTAGGCTTGCATATCGTTTTCTGGACTTTTCCCGCCATGTCGTTCCGCTCAGGATAATGGTCGCGATTGTCCGAAGCGTAGCGAAAGCGCGGCAGACGGCTCGACGACCTTACGATGTCTCTGAGATCGGTCGTCTTGTCCATGGAATTGAGTGCGCCGTCAAACGAGCAGCAGTTCTAAATGGGCGGGGCCTTACCTGAGGCGAGCGTAATCACGAGACTGGTCCAAGAGGGGAAGACGACGTAAGCGGAGATGGAGCGAAGGTCCTGGAAGAAGCGGGAGCGAGTTCCGATAGCCTCGCGGGCTTGTTGCCAGAGCGTTTCCATGCAGTCACATGCGGTATGGAAGGCGAAGGCCAACAGATTCATGGCCGCGAACATCCTGGCCAGATATGTCTTCCCATGTCCGAAGTTGTGCGCCAGGTTATAACCGTTGTTTTTCAGCACGTTGAAGCTTTCGTTTTCGATCTTCCAACGGGCTCTGGCGCAAGCCGCGATCTCCACCACGTTCTCCGCCGTCACGGACAGGGTGGTCACAAAAGCGCCATCGTAAGTAGTCTTCCCCATGGCATCGAGGATGCTGACCCCAAGCCAGTTGACGTTCATCGCATCTTTGCCATCGCGCAGCGGAACCCCCTCGATCCAGCGGTATCGATACGTCAGGCTGCGGTTGCCGGGCTTGCGTTCGGTCACGGCACGCTCGTCCAACGGCGCACCCTCTACATACTCATACAGTGTCTTGTGGCTGTCCTTCTTGCATACGAACAGAAAATCCGCGCCGGTTGCGAGCACTGCCTCGGCCATTGGTTGGCTGCTGAACAGCGCGTCGCCCAGATAGATCGGGCGCAATGGAGCAACGCGCTCGCCATGCGCGCTCAGCCAGCGCTTAGCCCCGTTGCGCTCGCAATCCTGCTTCTCAGCTCCATCCTGCGGCGCGATGAACTCCGGCATCAGTGGCAGCACCATGTTATGACCGGGAGCTACGATCATGGCGGCCAGCATGGCGTGATAATGCTCTGTTTTGCCGTTCGATCGTTTGCGCGTCAGGCACTGCGGGCAGCTCAGCTTTTGCGAACAGAAATACTCCGTGCCATCCAACGCCACCAGCGTTCGTCCGCCCAGCCGTTGAAATGCCTTGAGGCCGTCGTGCTCGCACAGTTGTTCGAGCACCTGGTCGAAGCAGGGCTGCAAAGCCTCCGGGGAGACCTTGTCCAGCATCAGGCGAATGTAGTTATCCGTGGGGATCTTCTTCATTCCGAACAGCGTATGGCAATTCGAAGTGCCCCGCCCGCGCTCCAGATGCCGCTGATGAGCAAGGAACGACTCGCTCTGCATGAAGAACAGGGAAAACGCCGAAAGCCCAATATCGGCCATCGAGTAGTCCACATCTCGGCTGCGGCGTGAATCTGGAAATCCTCCGCAGACCGTGCGCAACCCGGCCAAAAGCGACTCAAATATCTCCATGACCCAACAGAGCACAGCTCAATGCTCGGGCAAATAGCTATCAGGGTTCCCATTTCATTTAGAACTGCTGTCAAACGAGCCGACTGTTATCCACGGGCGTTGATCACGTGCTATATTTGTTTGAAAAGCGGACGCCCCTGTGAACTTATCGTGGGGACGCTCGCGCCCACACGCAAGATGCATGCTTGGTGCAGTACTGATGGACAGCTTCCATACGAAGCCTCGCCCGAGCACTACATGTACCGCCCCTTGCTGGTCATAACACTCTCGCCATGATATCTGCACATCGAGAAAATCCCAATGCCAGACCACTTACCCAATAAGCTTCACCTTGGAGGATTGTTTCTGGATATCCGCCGCTCGGTGTCATTTCGCGAGTGGAGTTTAGTGGAGGGAGTTCTATTCTACCTGTCGTTATTTGAAGACGAGATCGACGACCGATTCGAACGGTTTCTTGCGCCTCCCGGCCTTGCGTCGGGCATGTCCGCAACGACGGGATTTGTCGGTGTGGAAGCGGCCTCGCCCATGTTGGAGTTGACCGATGCAGTCGTATTTCACGGGCGAGCAGGAAATATTGTAGTACTGCGAGGTGGAAGTTGTACTATTCCGCTCTATTGGAGGTGCGAAGCGACGGGCGTGCGCCTTTCAACCGCATTGCCGCTGCACAATGGAGAGAAGTTTTCTCGGGCTGGGTTGGCTTCGGCGGTCGCTGCCGTCTGCCTATCAGGATCCTATGAGCCGAACGCGTGCATCGAAACGCCGCTATGCTCATGGCGGCGGTTACGACGAGGCACGATAACGACCTTCAAGGGAGGTTCGGTGTTCTCAGAGGAGGCAGTCGTCGATCAAAGATTCCCAGCGGATGCGTTACTCAACGAGGACACGATTGCGGAGTACGTCCAGGCCGCGTTCAAAGACTATCGCCATTCGCAACGTCACGTAACTTCCTCGGTACTCGAACTTTCGGGCGGATTCGACAGTACATTGGCAGGAGCGGCGGCACACACGCCGAGCAACGATATGCAAGGAATCTCGGTTGAATTTCCATACTATGAGTTCCGCTTTGAAGCGTCCGTGCAAACTGCTGTGGGCGCCGCGCTTGGTATCCCACGGACTGTGCTGAACGGGATGCAGATGTTTCCGTATGCGCCGTGGGAAAACCCGCCGCGTTTTGACGAACCCGCGATCTTCGTCACCGGTATTCGCCACGCGGAGAAAGTCGCCGGCTTTGCCGCATCTCACAATGCGACCAGAATTTATATGGGGCATGGAGGCGACCAGTTGTTTAGCACCGACCTAAACGCAAACGAGGCAGTGTCGTGCACACCGGCGAGAGCGCCGTTCTCGAAAGATACCTGGCGCGCTCTCCGTAGGGCTATCACCCTAATCCAGCAGCCCGAATGGCGCCGGAGATCCACGGGGTGCTTTGTGTACGACGGGCGTCAGGACGTCTGGGTGAAAGAGACCTTCGGAGTGAGTATTCGAACTCCATTTTCGGATATGGCGCTCTTTCGGGCGGCGCAGATGTGGTCGAGGTGGAGCGCATCCAAGAATGCCCTACCAGACAAGACCATTTTGTCTCGCGCGGTGGGCGACATGTTGCCGGAAGCCGTCCTGCAGCGTAAGGGCAAGGTCGCTTATGACGGAGTTTGGATGCGGGCGTATGCCCTACACGGCGAACACATCGCGCATACGATTGATCGAACTTCTGCGGTGCTGGAGCGCATCGGCATTTCGCCCGATTGGTTGGTGAGGCGAGCGCGGCAGTTGGCCGACTGGCAACCGGTTTCTGACCGCGAGGTTCTAGGAGTTTATGCCATATCAACTTGGTTGATCAGTTGGAACATAGAACGCGCATCGGATGTGGCGTGGGATTAAGAAAAACACCGCCGAGCGAAGCTTGCTGTGCTTCCGCAATCTCATCTTTGCGCCATCACAAAAGAGTTTGGCCAGACAAAGTTGCTGATCGACAGGGAGATGCCGGGGAAAGCGATCGAACGTGATGCACCATCCGAATCGAAGAAAGAGTGCGTCACCTGCTTCGAGAACCACCGTGTAGAGTCAGAGTCGATATTGATTCAATATCCCGTGTGTTCACAGCTCATGAAACGGAGCTCTCCACGAATTACTTGAAGTTAAAAAAGAAATTTTGGAAAAGGCGCCCATCCATGAGGTTGGTCCCAAAATATGCGCTCGCCCCATGAGCAAGTTGCGCATTAAATAAGACGAGGCGGTTATAGAGATTGGCAACCCTGTCCACTTCCTCCCAGCGGCTTCGATCGAATTCCGCGCCGCCGCCGAACGTGAGCTCCATGAGGCTGGGATCGCTGCTCCTCCCGCGCAGTCCACTTAACCGACCACGATAAAACGAGAGACCCGCTTCAATTGGTGCTCCTGGTTTGAGAAATAGGACCCCAGCCGCCGACTGCGTGTCGGTGTGATATGGGATGGCGTCGGAAGCGAAGCAACATTGAAATCTGCCATTGGCGGCATTGTCGTCCCAATTGGTCACGCTTCGACCGAGAAGTTGCTCGAACTCCACTTGATACGGCGCTATATCACGGAAATGTTGTTCTGTGCGTATGCCTGCGCAGTGCATTTTGACAAAGGTCTGCTTAAGCGCCAAGCTTCGTACTGCGTCCGGATCTTTAAGGAAATCATCAACAACGATGATCTGCAGGGATTGCATAGAGCTCTCTCCTCGCGCGCAAAGGCGCCGATGGCAAACCGTTTATCGAACTCGCGCCCCCGGTACGACCTGCGCTTCCTGCTTCCGATTCAATTACAACGCGTAACGACGCTTGATATTTTTAGGGATGCCAAGCAGGTTATTCAGTCCGATGGAGGCTAAATCCCGGAAAGTCATTTTTGTGTACTTGAATGGTGCCATCACTCAACTTAATGCTCCTCGCGAAGTGGTTGCCCAAGCGAACCGCTATTTCGATCATGCCTCCCTTAGGCTCTAGTTTTCACCTCTGGTTGTACGGTAAAGGTAACCGAGCAGCCAGAAAGCACGCAGTATCTATCCATATCCGCGCGTGGGAGAAATAAAGAAGTCGCAAGGACAGGCGGATTGAGGTCGGCACCGCGCGTGTCATTGTCAACAAATCCGGGTGGGGTTCGAAACGAGAAAGTGAGCTTTTCCTGCCAAGGACGGGTAGAGGTGTTTCGTTTTCGACGGTTGCTTCTGGAGCCGGGACCATCCGCAAGTCTTCTTCGGGCGAACTGTCAGAAGAGAGGCACATCAAGGGGAGCGGTGTCGTCGTGCCGATCCGCGGCACTCCGGCGGGAATAGATGCATTTTCAATTTGAATGAATAGCCTTCAGAAACCATTCACGTTGAAATGCCTTGCGGTATCCTCCTGTGCTGAATGCTTTTGGGGGTACCTCAATGCCCCCTACTCTCCGCAATACGCACTGCGTTTATGCCGTAAAGCGATCCACGCAGGAAAGGATAAGTCCGTGTGACGTCAGCCGTGCCCCTATCCTGTGAAAAAACAATAATTTTCGCGCCGTGCAGGTCTCTCTGCTGCGCCGCGTTGAATTCTGCAACTTGCTGCGGATATGTTTTTGCGGCAGATTCAATTGCCCGCTGTCCACAGCAATCCGGCGGGAACGGGCGCCTTTTCTGTTTGAATGAATCGCCCTCCAGAACCCATTCGCGCTGAGGTCCATTGTCGTCAGTGGCCGGTGCAAGATGCTCCGCCCCACCGTAGGCAACGTGATGTTCCAAGGGAATGAACAAGGCTACCTGGCCATTGCCTCTTGAGATGCGAATGGTGGAGCCCGCGTATAGCCAGCCCAGCGCCTTTTTGTATCCTGTGCCATCATCCACATAAACATCCAAAGCGCAACCGTCCTGGCCACACCAATGATCCGGCGCATTATGCCCCAGTTTGTATACAAACAGAAGGTTCACCCCGGTTTGTTCCGGACTTGTATTCACCTGAGCTGCGGCGCCATCCGTCACTTTGCCATTGACGAAAGTCACCTTAAGGTCTTTGTAGAAATAGATCTCCTTAACTCCAACCCTCGCCTTCCTCAACGGCTCCCCCAGGATGCCCACGACCTGATCCGGGGTTTGCCCCAGCGAGACCGTGGGCGGCGGGCCCGCGTCTGGCGGCGGAGGCGGCGGTGGGGCAATGAGCGGCGGCGCGGCAGGAGCCGACGCCTGTTGTTGCCCTCCGCCTTGGTCGGCATCATCCGAGGGCGCCACCTTCACCACTTCCTGAACTCGCTTCAGGACGTCATCCGGAGACAGCAGGCCCTCCTTGAATGGAATCGACAAGGCCCCCGAGTAACGTACATCGTTGATGGCGTCGGAGAAAAATTGCATCACCACCGCCGAGTCCCTGCCCGCATCCTTCACCTCGATCCCGGTGACCCAGAATTTTTCGCCGGTCACGAAATAACGGCTCCGCGGCGCGTGGTAAGGAGAATGCCATGGTACGGTAGCAGGCTTGCAGGCTCCATATTGCGAGAGCTTCCCGTCCTTGTAGGTATTGCACGGGAAGGAGGGCCTGCTGTCTTTTGCGGCGGCCGTTGCGACAAGCATCATCAGCTTGTCCTTCTGCAGAACCAGCACCGCTCCCGCGGTCACGATATCGATCTTGTCGTCGGTCGTTTTGGTGAGCGCGTATTCCGATTCCAGCCTCTTTTGGACCGCCGCCTGGTCCGCGGCGGCGGCCGCTACGGACATCCCACCGAGGAGCGCCGTCAACGCCATCAACGAAGCAAACATTTTCATGAGAGTGTTCTCTTTTAGTGTTCGTTCAGGGAACTGCCCTTCCGATGTTCGCCAGGGCGGACATCGCCGATATTCGCTACCTGTGGCAGCAGTTTCGCCAGAAAGCCGCATAGTTTCCGCCTCGGCACGATCTTCTTTAGACTTCGAGAACGTCCGGAAATTAAATCTGGGGACTTGTGGCACCGAACGCCTGAGGTACGGGGTGGCGTCACGTATGAACGAAGCGCGGTCGGCGGGAGAGAAGTTGCCATGATTGGCAGCAGTGCAGTCGGATGGCATGTGCTCCACCTGGGTTGCCGTGCAATGATTTATTTATTGGGAGTTTTCTTTCAGGATGGATTCGCTCGAGTTGGCCCGCTCATAGCCGATTTGCTTCTGAGTCAATTAAGTTAGTGCCCCCGGAAGCGTCAACCCTACATGCCCGCCGGGCTTGGTTTTCCCGCCTGCGCCGGGAAATACGCGATCTCCACGACCCGGCACTCCACTTTTGTGGTGGCTGGTGTCCGCGGTACTTGTTTGCGGTGGCGTCAGTTGGTTCATTAGCGGCACCGCCGCTGGTAGCGTTCTACTGATATTGTTTGCCATCCCACCTAAATACATGGCTTCCATTGTCGACTCTGAGGTCGTGCATGCCGTCATGAACCGCATCAAGGACGATCAAGTCTCCTCCGTGTGAAAGGATACCCAAATCGATCCCCTTGGCCGCATAACTGTTCGCCGTGGCAAGTAAAGCAAATACTCCACAGCCCCCCGACCCGCAATTAAGGGGGTTTTGCGACAAGATAATAAGGTCAGGTCGACCGTCCCCTTTCAGATTAGCCTGCCCGACAAGGAAAGGCGTCATATCCGCGAAATCCGCCCCAAAGGCCTGTTTGACGGTCGCGGTTTGAGCGGGAGTCGGTTTGGCGTTCAGCGATACGTGCGATGCCGCCTCGGCTCCCGTCCCGACCACCGTTAACCCTGCGGCCAGCGCGACCAAAACAATCATTCGTAACGTCATGCTCCACTCTCCCTATTTGATCCAATATTCAAGCGTGGGACCCAAAGCTCATTGAAGGGTGCCGATTGGCGCGACCAGCCAAATGAGTACCGTGTTTAGCTCTGACCTGCCCCCATTCTCCATGGAGATGTTCGCCTCATGCCGCAACTGTATCCCTCCAGCGCCGCTTGACGCTGCGCCATCATTGCAAAGAGCAAGAGTGCCGCTTACCAATATGACCATTGCCGCTACTCCAAGGCCAAGGTCATAACTATCAAGGCGGCGGTAACAGCAAGCGAGCGTGCTTGCAAAACTGGTTCATCGAATTGAGTTTCCCGACCTTAGCTCGACTAGAGCCGCGTTGGGCGGGCTAGACTACTTCAGGCGATATCTGGACGCAGAGCCCGCGAATCCTAATGCTCCATCGATCCTCGATGCAAGAAATTTGTGACCAGAGCGGTCCCCTCTGCAACGACGCGACCTGACACGGCTGCCTGATTGCCAGTTGAGTGTGAGATGCAGGTAAAGAGGTCGGTGGCGCGTCGTTTTGGTGGTCCGCTATCGAGCACTGGTACCCTCCCCAACCTGACGCGGGCCGTCAGTACCGCCGCCCCAGCCCGTATTCCAGCCCGTAGTCGGGCCGTCTTGCACGTATTTAGAAGAGCTTGGGCGTTCGGGCAGGGAACTACAAGTTGCTCAAAGTATAGGTGCCCGAACGGTTGACACGGTCGAGATGTAAATTTTGCATGTTGTTGGTACAAATACTGAGAGGTCCACTTTGCCAGATTTTCCAGCCCGCATTTCAGCCCGTAGTTTTGTGGACAAGGGTAGCGTTCTGAGTGCCCGAAGGAACGGTAGCAGTCCGGGCGGGTCTTACTCATGGTGAGAAAGTGGTTCAAAACATCAAGGCATGATGACGGCACCGTCCTCGCCGCTGTTCTGAGACAATCATTAAGGTGAGGCAAGCATGCCACTTCAAGCCTATTTCCAATCAACCATCTCAGAATTCCTCGGTCGAGACGACGCGCACATCTTGGGCGTACTTGCTTCGCATCACAGACATTCTCTAGAGGAAGAGCAACGCCGGGCATGGGAGCGGCAGATTTCTATTCTGCGTGCGAGCCTAGACAGGCAGATGCACGGACACATCCTCTTCGAGTGTTATATCCCGCGCATGGGTAAGCGGGTTGATACTGTGCTCACTCTTCGCGGGCTGATATTTGTTCTGGAGTTCAAAGTTGGTTCGACACATTATGCATCCTCCGCGCTCGATCAGGTTGTCGACTATGCACTCGACCTTAAAAACTTCCACGAGGGAAGTCATGCCAGGGCAATAGTGCCAATCCTTGTTGCAACCAACGCTCCCTCGCATCCGATCGAATCGCCAAAGTTTTCCAGCGATCAAATCGCCGAACCGCTCAAGACGAACGCAGCGGATCTTGGCGCGGTCATCCTTCACGTGATCTCGAGTAGTTCATTTCCGGAAATTGATTTTGAGGCATGGACCCATGCAGGATATCGGCCAACGCCGACCATCGTCGAGGCTGCGCAGACGCTTTACCAGACTCACAGCGTTGCCGACATTTCCCGCTCCGATGCGGGCGCAAAGAATCTTCGCGAAACTGCTGCGAGCGTCGAAGCAATTATTGATGGAGCTCGACGCCGCGGGAAGAAGACCATTTGCTTCGTCACCGGGGTTCCTGGTTCTGGGAAGACACTGGCAGGCCTAAACATCGCCATGCGCCGCTCCGAAGAGCATCAGGAAGGACATGCAGTCTTCCTGTCCGGGAACGGTCCTCTCGTTGATGTGTTGCGGGAAGCTCTGGCGCGGGACAAGGTCAAGCGCGATTCAGTTTCCAAAAATCAGGCGCTCCGTGAAGTGCGAACCTTTGTCCAGAATGTCCACCATTTTCGTGACCAGTATCTGAAAAGCACCGAGACCCCTGTCGAAAAGGTTGTCGTATTTGATGAAGCACAGCGCGCCTGGACCCGCAAACAAACAGCAGCATTCATGCAAAGAAAACGAGGACAGGATGATTTCGATCTGTCCGAGCCGGAATTTCTGATCGGCGTCATGGATCGTCACCCTGACTGGTGTACGGTTGTTTGCCTCGTCGGCGGCGGACAGGAAATCAATACAGGAGAGGCCGGTATTTCAGAGTGGATCCACGCTTTGATAGCTAGATTTGCGGAATGGGAAGTTCACGTTTCTCCGCGCATTGAGCTTCCCGAGTACAGTTCAGACATCGACATCCGATCATTCTTGGGCCGCGAGCAGGTTCACACCGACCAAAATCTTCATCTTGCTGTATCGATGCGATCGTTTAGGGCGGAAGCTTTATCAGATTTCATCGGGGAACTTCTAGACAACAATGCGGAGCAGGCGAGGCGGACCTTTGCTAGCATCCGGGAATCCTAGCCGGTTCGAAATCCTTGGGACATGCCCACGATATTGCTACTCCATGGGATGTATGGGTCGCCTGACCTCCTTCGGCCGCTTGCCGAAAACCTTCGGCAGAGCGGGTGGGAAGTTGTGATTCCTGATCTGTACAAAGATCGGGTTGGGCCTTATACATTCGAACAGTATGTTGCGCACGCGACTAAAGAAGCGAGCGCGCTTGTAGCGGACGGAGTTCCGCCGATCGTGATCGGGCACTCGATGGGCGGATTGATCGGGCAAGTACTCGCCTCGCGCCGCCTGGCTTCGTCACTGGTCTTGATATGTTCCGCCCCGCCCAGGGGAATTATGGCAATAAGTTGGAAGATTCTGAAGGCGTTCCCGCGTTACTTGAAGCACATGGTCCGGGGCACTCACTATCGGCCTCCCCGGAAGGATGCCGAGTCATTCTTGTTCAACCGTCTGCCCGAAGAGACCGTCGGCGAGTACTTTGAGGCTCTGCGAGAGGAGGGCGGCTACGTCTTGAGGCAGCTCTTCCTCGGCGTCGCCGTCCGAAATATTTCATGCCCAGTCTTATGCATGATTGCGGGGGATGACGAGTTTATCCCTCCCAGGATCGGCAAGAAGATTGCCCGGCGGCACCGGGCCGAGGTCGCGATTTATGAGGGCCGTGGCCATTACCTTCCGGTAGAGGACCCGCACGGCGTGGCCAAGCGCATTTCGGGGTGGCTCTCCCGCATCTGAGAACGACGCCGGCGGAGATCTTTTTAACAATGGCATGAGTGCAAGCTCAGTCATCGGTCAGCCCTGATATGGAGTGACCGTGTCAAGCTCAGCGACACGCTGTTTGTGTTTTGTCGAACTTATTCGAGGACAGGGCGAGCAACGGTCGGGGCAGCTTTGGCGACGATTGATCAGTCTGATATTCGCGGGTCGGAACCGCATAATCGTGATCCGTCGGGAGCTGCCTCGGACTAGTAGCGCGAGTTGGGCATGGGCCTGTCGCCGCCCGCGAGAATGGGATCCTCTCGGTGGCAGCATATTATTGCACTGAGTGGCAGCAATCGATTGTATCCAGCAGGTGGGTCAGTTTCTGGCGAGCACGCCTTCCATAGACCGGGTCATTCTTCGTGAGCGCCGGGGCCGAAGGCGGCCGATGGGAACCCTCCTGGCTACGAAACTGTAGCCATTTTACAAGCGCCCGTCCGCCGAAAAAGAGGCAAAATCCCAATGAATTTGGGGTGGCGGAATGGAACCTTGTGAACCACCCCAACCGCCAAGGGACCATCATCGGGCATTGGGTGAGCTTCCGAGCTGCCCTTCACTAGAAATACGGCGATGCAATGGTGTACTGCGCTACTGGCGCTTCCGGGAAGCTAAGGACCAATGGCTATGCCGGAGAACGTAGTCCCATAGATCTAATGGGGAGAGAGTGGCAGTGAATCACGGGACTTTTCGACTGCGGATGCAACCTTGGCCGTACAAATCCGTTCCTACGAGCAACAATTCTGGTTAATCGCTCCTGAGAAAGGAGATTCCAGCTCATGAGCCTTCCCTCTTCCCTTCGGCAATGGAAAACGTCCTGGCTGCAACTCAGCCGGTCCTTCCGCAAGCGAAGCGATGGGATGTTCCGCGCCGGGGCCTTGCCGGACGATTTTTTAAAGCCCGAGGGTTTGCTTGGCTTGTTTCTGTGTGTTTTTTTCTGCTTCGCTCTACTCACTTGCAATGGCGGATCCTCCAACGCGACTGCTCCAGTTTCTTCAGGTTCTCCGACCGTTGCACCGGATGTGACAACCTATCACTACGACAATACTCGTGATGGGCTCAACGCGCAGGAGACCATTCTGACGCTCAGCAATGTGAACTCCACCCAGTTCGGCAAGATCGGCTTCGACACGGTGGACGGGCTGGTCGATGCCGAGCCGCTCTATGCGGCCAATGTGAACGCCGGGGGCGCGACGCGCAATGTCCTGTATGTGGCTACCGAAAATGACAGCGTGTATGCCTTTGATGCCGATACCGGCACCCAGATCTGGAAGACTTCGATCATTGGCAGAGGTGAAACCACCAGCGACGACCGCAGCTGCAGCCAGATTACGCCCCAGATAGGAATCACCTCGACGCCGGTGATCGATCGTACGCAAGGGGCGAACGGCACGCTCTTCACCATCGGCATGACCAAGGATGCCAGCGGAGGCTACCACCAGCGGCTGCATGCGCTCAACATGACCACGGGCACGGAAATTTCCGGCAGCCCAACGGAGATTAGCGCAAGCTATCCGGGAACGGGCGACAATTCTTCCAACGGCAATGTTGTCTTCGATCCGGGCCGGTATGCGGAGCGCGCTGCCCTGCTGCTTTTGAACGGCAACATCTACACAGCCTGGACTTCGCACTGCGACGACGCGCCCTACACCGGCTGGATCATGGCCTACGGCGAGTCGACCTTGCAACAGACGCAGGTGCTGGATGTAACGCCGAATGGTGCGGAGGGTGCCATCTGGATGGCCGGCAATGGGCTGGCCGCGGACAGCAGCGGAAATATCTACTTTCTGGATGCGAACGGCACGTTCGACACTACGTTCAATGCCAATGGATTTCCCTCGAGCGGCGACTACGGCAATGCGATCATCAAACTTTCAACCAGCGGCCAGCTGGCGGTTGCCGACTACTTTGAAACCTATAACACCGTGAACGAATCGAACGCCGATGAGGATCTCGGATCGGGGGGTGCGATTCTGCTGCCCGACCAGACGGATGCGAACGGAGCCGTCCATCAGCTGATCGTGGGCGCTGGCAAGGACAGTAACATCTATCTTGCGGACCGCGGCAATTTGGGAAAGTTCAACGCCACAAACGACAGCAACATCTATCAAGAGGTCACCGGCGCGCTGTCTGGCAACGAGGTCTTTTCGACGCCTGCATTCTTCAACGGCGTTCTCTACTACGGGGCGGCGGGAGATTTCCTGCGGGGCTTTCCGATGACCAATGCGCAGCTTGCAACCGCATCGTCCAGCCAGTCGGCAATCGCCTTTGCATACCCTGGGACAACGCCCAGCATCTCCGCCAACGGCACCCAGAACGGCATCGTTTGGGCCTTGGAGTCCGCCGTAGGCTCCCCCGGCGTCCTGCACGCCTACGATGCAACGAATCTGGCGAACGAACTGTACAACAGCGGACAGGCCGCCAACGCACGGGACAGCTTCGGCAATGGAAACAAATTCATCACCCCGATGGTGGTGAATGGCAAAGTATACGTCGGCACCCCGACGGGCGTCGCCGTCTTTGGCCTGCTAGGGCAGTGAACCGGTTGGAGTGAGGGGTACGGGAAGCGTGTGAATGCGGCATTCATCGTTCGGTTCACGGTCTGCCCATTTCCGGCAGTGGGCCGGCATAATTCCACTGATCGCGGAATAATTCTACTAGATGGGTATCTGCTTGACTCATGTTACCGCAAGATGCAGTATGTATTTATGGTGGAAGAATATCCGCGCTGTTTACTGGAACTCGAAAACATGTTCTCAACGGAGGAAGCCTGCCGTCAGTATTTGGCTCGCCTTCGTTGGCCGGATGGGTTCCGCTGTCCGCGGTGCAGGCAGTCGTCTGAAATTTGGCCGATTCGTAAAAACTTGCTTCAATGCGTAGCCTGCAAGTATCAGGCATCGGTAACGGCAGGCACGATCTTTCAGGACACTCACACTCCACTAACAGTCTGGTTCCGCGCGATGTGGTGGGTTACAACCCAAAAGAACGGTGCCAGCGCTCTTGGTTTACAGCGAATCCTCGGCCTGAAAAGCTACGAAACTGCATGGACCTGGTTACACAAATTCCGCCGAGCGATGGTCCGGCCCGGCCGAGAACTGCTTAGTGGGAGAGTTGAGGTTGATGAGTGCTACATCGGGGCTCCTGAGGAGGAGATGCACGGCCGTGGAACTACCAATAAGACTCTTGTGGTTGTTGCAGTCGAAGTGAACGGTGCGGGGATAGGAAGGATTCGCTTTCGCCAGATACCGAACGCCTCGTCGACGACTCTCAATCGCTTTCTGCTGGAATCGGTCGCTTCAGACAGTGTAGTTCATACGGATGGCTGGCGAGGATATAGCAAGGTAAGATCCCTCGGATATGAGCATGAAGTGACTGTTCTGAAAAATAGAAAGGAAGAGGCTTCAGAACTGTTGCCGCACGTCCATCTGGTGATCTCACTGCTGAAACGCTGGCTGATGGGAACGCATCAAGGTGCAGTGAGTCACAAGCATTTGGACTACTACCTAGATGAATTCACTTTTCGCTTTAATCGGCGCAAATCGATGAATCGCGGGAAGCTGTTTTATAGACTCGTTCAGCAAGCCGTGGCAATTGAGCCGGTTACATTGGACAAGATTTTGCATCCAGAAAGGAAGAAGAGTCCGCCACAAAAGATGCTCCCTAAGGAGCAAGCAATGGCACCACTGCCACCGCATGCGACTGTTGCCTGAGACCCGTAAAGCGCAAACGGGTCGTTAAACGAGTTCCAATCGAATTTCTCTACCAACAACGCTGGCGGCCTTTTGCAGTGTGCTCAAGGTGATCGCACCATTCTCTGGATCAAGTAGCCGGTCTAGGGAAGCCCGGCTAGTGCTCATCCGTTTTGCCATTTCAGTCTTTGTAATGCCTTTTTGAGACATTGCGGATGCAATCTGGCGGGCGATCACGCGCTTGATGGCATTTGCACTTACTTCTTCGTAGATGCCTTCTTCACGTAGCCAGCTATCGAATGTAGAGCCAACATTCTTCTTTTTCATGCGCGTTCCCCTTTCATGCGTTTCATCGCTAGGTCAATCTCTTGCTGAGGAGTCTTCTGCGTCTTCTTCATAAAACCGTGCAAGAGCACTAGGCAATCCGTCCGAACGCAAAACAGCACGCGGGCGATACGTCCGCCCGCCAGGCTACTCCGAACCTCCCAGATGCCGTGTCCCAATGATCGAACCAGCGGCATACCAATCGGCCAGGAAAACTCAACATCTTTTGATATCCTCGCCGATGACCTTGCGGTCAGCGGCATCAAGACTCTGTAGCCATTCGCGAACTGGTTCCCGCCCGCTGTCTGCGCGATAGAACCGGGCGGGTAACCGTTTCAACATTTTCGTCATAGTAAGGTGTACCAAAATAGATACTCATCGTCAAGGTCAAAATCCCTAAACGGATCATGAATTCCCGTTGCTTAGAGAATTGTATTCTCGAACTACAACTGCGAAACGTTCCCAATCGGGCCGAGAGAAATGCCGCTGGCTTGTAATACGTTGTAGTCCATCATGCGGAAATGCTGGGCGGCAGTAGCTTGCTGGTTGATTTGTGCAGGGACGATGCCCAGTCAGGGCAATCAGAATACCCGCCCAAATCAGCAACCTACGGAGTCACTTACCTCAACAAATGTGATTTCGAATCGAAGGCAGTCGCGGCATATGCATTTCCAGCGAGTACAACTGCCTCAACCTGGAATTTCGAGGTGCGAAAACCGTCGGGTTGCAACATTACGTTCACCCCGCTGTTTACCAACTGAAGGGGAGATGATCATGGCCTGCGGAATCAAATTGATCACGTTACTTGCTGTTTGCATATCACCTGTAACCATAATGGCAGAAGGCGGTATTCATCAACTCGCAGCAACCTCGCGGTTCGATAGCGTTGGGACCGCGTACACGCCCGACGGCAAAGTAAAGATTGATATTCGGGAGGTCCACACAGAAGTAGCGGGAGCAAAGGGGCCAAGGCATCTGAGTGTACTTGTCTTGTTTGAACCAGAGAGCGGGGCGTTTTCTTGGAGAGTCACAGACACAGACGTAACCAAGACTTCCTGGAATACCTTGCAGTTCAACGATGAACAAGCAGCATTTTTGAAGGATGGCGAGATCGTCAATTTCAGGGCCCTGTGGTATAGGTTGTTTATTCGCGCATATCGGGGCCGTGCATCAAGCATGGACGATGCTGAGGCAAAGTCTTTGAAAGCCGCAAGCGGAGCCATCGATCCTCTGGGATCTGTCAATAAAGGCCAGGATGTTCAAGAGGTCTCATTAGCGGTTCTGGGGCCCGACTTCATGACTCCTCCCGTGAGTGTCGTTCCTTCCACTCTGACAACCAAGATAACCGATGTGCGATGGGATGGGGATAAGCAACAGTGGATCGTAACTCTGCAGGCGCGGTGGACCGAGGATGTCACCTTGGATGCGGATTACAATTTGGTGTCAATGAAGAAGGTCAAATAGAAGGCAAGTTGGATATCGCATGTACCCGTTTTTCGTGTTTGAAGCACCCATTGTCTCCAAGACTGTCCGCCTCATCACCGGCCAACGCCGTGCTGATCGTCTCGATTGGATGGCGCGATAAAATTGCGACGCCGTTATAAGTCTTCTGCGTCACAGCCACGCTTTCGTAAAACGCGTCCAAACCACCTGTCGGATAGTTTGCCGGCACAGCAATCAAAATCTGAGCAGACGATGCGGACCATGGTGGCACCGAAATTGAGATGGTAATTTCCACGTAGCGCTGTTGGCCCTCAGAAGCTAGACGAACGATTTCTCCAGAGAGCCTCATCTGCTCAACATCGTCCTCGATTCGCTGTAGTCCCCGAGGAGCATGGAGGGACTCGAAGTCCCTCCATATCGCCCATCCTTCTGTGCTTCAAAGTGCTCACCGCGCCGGAGATTCAGCGGTGTACCCTGCCTTCCACACTTGCGTACTATGGGCAGCTTTGCGTCGGGAACCAGAGCGATTCTGATTGCTTATTAAAGCCAAACGCCATAATCTTTCATTAGGCTTGGCCTTATGAAAGGAAGCTTGCATTATCCGCATGGCTATTCAACGCAAGACCGGGGAGTACGTAGTGTCCAGCACGGCCGGGGAATCGGTCCGGGCGTTCGTTCCAAGCCCTCTGCCGCCGAATCCTCCACTGGAGCTCACACCGTTCTTTCCGTTGCTGGATCGGGCAAATCAGGCCTTGGGGCGTTTGGACGGGCTTTCCTCCTTGCTGCCGGACACTTCGCTGTTCCTGTATCTCTACGTCCGCAAAGAGGCCGTACTGTCTTCCCAGATCGAGGGAACGCAGTCGTCGCTCTCCGACCTGCTGCTATTTGAGAACGAGGACGTTCCTGGCGTCCCGATTAGCGACGTCCAAGAGGTCTCGCATTACGTCGCAGCCATGCAGCACGGCCTTGATCGCCTGCGGAAGGGATTCCCGCTTTCCCTGCGACTGATTCGCGAGATACACGAAGTGCTCCTACGCGGCGGTCGCGGGGACGAAAAGACTCCTGGCGAATTCCGCAGAACGCTGAACTGGATTGGCGGCTCGCGTCCGGGCAATGCTGCTCACGTTCCGCCGCCACCAGAGCGCTTGATGGAGTGCATGGGTAGTCTGGAGCTGTTCCTACATGACGAGAACGTCAGACTGCCTCTACTGGTTCAGCTCGGCCTCATCCACGTTCAGTTCGAGACCATTCACCCCTTCCTCGACGGCAACGGCCGTCTTGGCCGCTTGCTCATCACGCTCCTGCTTTGCGCCAGAGGAGCACTGAAAGATCCGCTGCTCTATCTGAGCCTTTACTTCAAAACCCATCGCGACCGTTACTACGATCTACTGCAAAAGGTACGGACTGAGGGTGCATGGGAAGAATGGCTTGAGTTCTTCTTGGAGGGAACTGAGACCACGGCACGGCAGGCCGCAGATACCGCAGTTGAAATGGTCCGCCTTTTTGCAGAGGATCGGCAACGAATCCAGACGCTCGGTCGCTCAGCCTCCTCCGCGCTACGCGTGCACGAATACATGCAGAAAAAGCCGCTCATGAACATCGGTGCTGCCGCTGATGAACTTGGTCTCTCTATCCCCACCGTCGCCGGGGCGCTGAAAAATCTGGCTGAGCTTGGTATTGCCCGTGAAACTACGGGCCGTCAGCGCGGAAGGGTGTTTGCTTATGATCGATATTTGCAGCTTGTCACCGCCGGGACCGAGCCGCTAGTGAGGTGAGATTGTGCCTGTTCAGCGCCGCTTCAAGGTGCCTCTAGTCAAAACTGCGTTTTGGGGCGTTTGGGGGAGGGCGTTTGGAAACCCGGTGGCAGTTATGGTGGCACCTGCAGTTGTTTTTTCCTGCGAAGCGCTGCGCATTCCTGCGCGGCAGCTCGTTCCAAGTTATTGAATTTGTTGGATGGTGCGAAATACTGCGTTGCAGTGCGGAGCCTGGGACAAGATTTTCATGACCCGAATTTTCGCGGCACCAGCTTTGCGAGCGACCTGAATGCGAGCTTCGAGCGCAGTAGCGAGAACCCGATTTACGCGGACCGGATCGGACAGGGCGGGTTCCAGTTGCGAAAGCCGCTGGATAAGAAGAAAAGGCAGCATATCACTTTCCGCTACAGCTACAGCGACACGCAGATTACGGACCTGCTGATTCTCGGCCTGGTGCCCTCCAACGACCTGAGCGTACGGCTCTCTACGGTTTCGTCCACCTACACGCACGTGATGTCAATGGACAGTAGGACGAGCCAGGCGATAGCGGCGATCAGACCCAGGCCCGTGATATGTTCGAGCGCCAGCATCAGGATCGGAGGCAACGGAAGGCCGGGCAAAACCGCCAGCACGGCAAGAAGCGGGAAGATCCAGCGGGCGGGTCCACGGCCGTGCCTCACCAGCGACTGACCGAGCACCGTGTCTTGACGAGGCACAAATCGAGGGAGCAGACGAAAAGCGATGAAGTGGCCGACCAACGCGATCACGATGGCTGCGCCCAGGATGATGGCGGACCACATCAGACTGTGCCAGTTTTGCGTCAGAAATTGAACCATATAGCCCCTTTCTATTCGGATGCCGTAGCTGTTGTGCACGTCAGTCCAGCCATTGCTTCCTTCCGGCAATCCAAAACGCGGCGGGCCCAGCCTGAGCTGGACCCTTGAAGTTGCGCACGAAATAATGCCGCGCGCGAAATTCCACAACAACGCTATTTCGCGGCTTCTGCCTCGTGGAAGTTGTGGCGAATGTCCGCCAGGAAGGGGTGGGCGCTCTGAGGCGGAACCACTCTACCCTCAAGCAGGTCGCGGAAGTTGTACTCCTGACCGTAGAAGACGCGAATTGCCTTCATGTCGGCATGGACATTGGCCCCGTTCAGGTTTACTCCAATGAAAACGCCCTTGGAGCGCGAGTAGGTGAGAATCGCGGTCGACGCGTTGATTGCGGTGTTGGCGCTGGCGTCACGGCCCCACGGACCGGCGGCGATGTTAGCGTCAGCGCCGATCTTCCAGTCAGCGGCGAGCAGATGGCGGGCTCCCTCGTGGTTCATGAACAGCATGACCAGGTCGGTACCCTCGACTCCGATCTGGGCTCCCCAGCTACCGCCGGCAATGGTGAAGAATGCCGGCGCACTCCAGTGGCCGTTGACGCGGCAGGTGGCCACGCCGCGACCCCCTTCAGCGCCAAAGATGAAGCCCGCCTTGACTAGATTGGGGACAATGGCGACGCACTTGGCGCCGGTGAGGATATCCTGGGGAATCCCCTTGTCCGGGGCGTTGGTGAGGCGGTTGAGGTCGGCGGCAGCGGCGTCGAGGCGATGGGAGACATCGTCGGCGTCTTCCGCAAAGGCTTGCAGAGAGAATACGAGCGCGAACAACAACAAACACCTAAATGCGTACTTCATGTTTTTTACCTCCTCCAGCGCGAACCGTTAGCTGGTTGGCGCTGGCTTTGATCGGACAAGTCTTTTCGTCCCAAGCATCGAGCGAGTCTTCTATTCGCATCGTCTGTTCTTAACGATGGTCCTCGCCGCCCCCGCTCCGCACTTCATTTCCATTGAAGTGTTCCATCTTATCGACACTCTTCCCCGCCTCAGGCTTGTCGCCACGGTTGGGCGCTGGGCCCTTATAGCCGTGCTGAACGTCGAAATGGTTATCTACGTGGCCCTGGAAGTTGGCAGGTCCATGAAACCACGGGCCAGCGCCAATGAAGACACCACCCGAAAACCACTCCGGACCGTAGTAACCGTAGGGAGCACAAGCATACGGGGCGTAGTCATAGTAGCCGTAGGGACACGCCGGGGCGACTCCGATGTCGACGCTTACCCCAGCCTGTGCTTTGGGAGCGGCTATCGTGAAACAGATTCCAGCAACAACCGCGAGTGCAAAAAGTGTTAATCTCTTCATACATCATCCTCCATGATGGCAACAGCCCATATAAGTTCCCTGTTCAACGCTGCAGCTTGTTCTCACTCTCCTGAAACGGTGAGTCTTGCGTTGAGATGTTGACCGCAAGATAGTCTTGCCGCCCAAATCTGCGGGCCTCTTCCTGCTTAGCGAAGAAGATATCCACGACCGGGCGATGCTCATTTGCCGACGTGGTATCCACGAAGCGCGCCAGTCTTGCTTTCTCCTGGTCCTTATCGAGCAGCACGATGTAATCATTCATTCGCGCATGCAGGCTCCTCTGTGCCATTGAAGAAAGCGCAATGTTGAGCACCTTGTCTTCCGGCAGGATGTGATGGGGGACAGCATAAGAAGAAGCGGTTTTCAGGCCACTGGCGAAACGGCCTTGTAATGAAAACGCCGTTACCTGCACGGCAGTTTTGTGCTGGTTCAAGTATCCGAGTTTGTTTTCCGCGCTTGCGAGAAGCTGGGTGGTTTGCTGTAGCTGGAGTTTGGTCTTTTCAAGTTCGTCGGCCTGGGCAGTAAGTTCCTTGTTCTGCGCAATAAGTTCCATGCTTTGTGCAGTAAGCGTGCCCAGGAAATGGTTCTTGTCGTATCGGTAACGCGCAATATCCGTCAACACCAAGCTGCCAATGAACAACAGCACTAAACTCGCGATCTTCACCGTTCGCCACAAATGCGTGGCCGGTAATTTAGACATCTCGGGCGCACACATCACGGAATATCGGTTTCGCAGTGCTTTTGTCATATGTGCCTCCTTGCCCGACGTGTAATAAGCAAGAACCGTGCCAAAGTTACAGCGGAAAGAGATGGTAGAGCGGAAGCCTTATAAAAATGATCTCAAAGAAGTAAAAATGTCCGGCCGTTGCGCGATTTATTCATACTAAAAATCCAACAAGCCGCTGAAAAACGAGCGGAATGGGCCTGTAAGTTTCTACTTGCCGCGTTTATCCGGGTGCTTTTACCGGCTATTCAGGGTGGTAGAGTAAGGGCGTTCAGTGGATGGGTTCGTCTCTGGTCCGTTCGATGCCCGCTGACCTCGATGGAGTCGTGAAAAAGGTCGACTGGCAGCCCAGCACCTGCACCGTCCGCCCAACGGCTACGAATGGCGCTTGATCGATGGCAACTACGTCTGCGCGAACGCCGATGGCGTCATCTCCGCTACCGTCGTTGTCCACTAAGGGACACTACCGCGCGGCACGCCGGGGATCTCCCATTGACGATGTGCCCGAAGTAATTCGGTCTAAATTGTCAAGCCCCTCAGTCCATCGAACTGAGGGGCTTCTGTTTCCTCTAACCAGAACAAGGTCCGTCAACTGGCGCGCCTACTCGTTCACTGCCGCGGATCGGAGGAGGCAGGCGCGGACGGCGCGGACATGGATGCCGGAGTGCTGCTCTGATCCATCGCCGGCGTTGGTTGCGCTGCGATCGATTCGCCGTTTACCACTAGGTCCACGCGACGATTCATCTGGCGGCCTTCCGGAGTGTTGTTGCTGGCGACGGGATTCGAGGGCCCGAAACCCTGCGCGGAGACGTTGTTAATGCTAACTCCCTGTGCTATTAGGAAATCGCGTACCGCAGCGGCACGGCGCTCAGATAGTTCCTGGTTGTGTCCCACGCTGCCGGTCGAATCCGTGAAGCCCTCGATCTGCAGTTTCAAGTCGGGATAGGCTTGAATGATTCCAGCAACTTTGGCGAGCCGCACCTTTGCCCCTGGCTTCAAGGTGGCCTGATTGAGGTCGAACAGAACGTCACTCATATTTACGATCAAACCGCGTGCGCTGTCACGAGTCTGCAGCACCTCGTTGAGTTGGGCAAGCAGCCGCTGCCGCATCGCCTCCTTCTCCTGTTCGGCTGCCTGGGCGCGTTGCTCGGCCGTCTGTGCCTGCGCCTGCGCATTCTCTGCTGCTGCCTGCGCACTTTGTGCCTGTGCGGCAAGTGCCTGTTGTTGTTCCAGCGCTGCCTGGCGAGCAGCTTCGGCTTGTTGCTGCGCCTGCAAAGCCTCCGCCTTTGCCTGCTCGGCTGCCTGGCGCTCCTGCTGAGCCTGTTCGGCAGCCTGCTGAGCTTGCAGAGTCTGCTCCCGTGCATTCTGGGCCTGTTGTTGTTCCACCAGCGCCTGCTGTTGCGCCTCCTGGGTGCGCTCTGCAGCGGCTTGTTGCTCCGCCGCAACCTGCGCGTCGGCCCTCCGGCGAATGCTCAACACGCGCGCATCCTCTGCCGCTTCGGCGGCGCCCTTCGCTGCGGCCCCAATCGCCGATTGGGAGCGCCCTTCGCGAAGATAGTGTTCACTGCGGCTCAGCAGCTCTTGAGCATGCGCCAGCACTTCCGGTGCATACTGTTGGGCCCCGGTTGCCTGCGCGATTGCCACCGCATTACGGGCTTCGAGCAGCGTCAGAGGAACTTCTCGCCTCTCCTCAAAGCTCATGCTGGATGCCGGAAGCTTATCGGTGGCCAAGTCCACTGTATACTCGCCTTTTTCCGTAGCGTCATAGCGCGCACTTACCGGTTGCTCCCAGCCCTTGGTGTCTCTGCGTATCTCGTTCTCAAGCACCGTCATGTTGCTTGGGCGGGTTACGGCAAAATAGGGCTCGGCAGTCACGATCATTCCAAAGCTCTGCAGGTTCGCGGTAACGCGAATGCGAACCTCGTGCTGATCATTCGGGACGAGCTCGCCCAGGTTTACAGGGCGTCCCTCCGGCGTCACTGCCCAAAGAACGTAGGTCAGATATTCCGGCCCGTAGTAACTGGCATTGCGCACACCTTTGAACTCTGCATTGATTTCGAGCCGACCTGTCTTGCTGTCGACCTTGGCCTCGCCATAGGCATCTGGCATCAGGCTGGTTCCCCGGAAATCGATCTTAGTCGAACCGTTGTGATCACGGTAGTTGACCGCCTCCACTGAGCGGGACACCACGGTGATCCGGTACACAAGAGTGCCCTCCATGGTTTTGACATTACCCGTCTGAGCATCCTGTGCGGCCACTGCAAGAGTACAAACTACAAAACACGCAGCTAGTGCCACCTTGCGCATCCATCCTCTGCCTTCAGCCATATGGTTACCTCCCTATTCGTCCGTACATTTCGGATTTCATAGCATGCCCGCTGGCCTATTTTTCCGACGGCCACGGCAGATAGTTGATCTCGATCTCGCACATCTCCTGCAGTAGCCAGAAGTTGGCTTCGATCTCGCAACGCCGCGAGCAGAAGATATTAGGGATCTCCGCCGGGATCGGGTTATCGGCAATCGACGCGCCGCACCAAGTGCAGGCGGTCAGCAGGTCGTCCATCGGTTTTGAGGAGTCGAGTTCCATATAACACCTCCACAGTCTTGCAAACGGGAAGAGCACGCTGCGTGCCAGATATGAGAAGTCTTTAATGTTTCTGGAACATAACGTATCGCTGGACGGCTCGGAGGCAGGTAGGAAATACCGGTGGCATATAAATATGTTGCCTGAGGTGCTAATCCTCACCTCTTTTTGGAAACCGATCTGAGTTGCCGCAATGGATCTAAATTATTTTCGTGGAAGTTTGACTCCGATTCAGCCTCGCGCGTCATGTTCCAAGTCGGCTGCCCATAGTTACATCGGGAAATGTTGCTTACGCATTCAAGCTGCGCGACTCGACGGACAGTCGCGCGACTGGTGTGAGGTGCTTCAGAAGGTTTTTATCAGTCCAAATACCCTCAACCGCCACAAAACGACGCGCCGCCAGCTGGGGGCTAGGAATTGCTGGCCCCAAAAGCTTCCAACGATTATCGGTCTGCCAAGCCCTTTTGAGACAGCTGGATATTAAGAAATGACTGAGTTTCTGTTCCAAAGGGCTCGCCGAATCGCTGGGTCTTAAGCTGAAGAAATACACAACCACCGGGTGTGGGTTTTGATGAGTCCAGGTCAACCATGCGGCTGTGGTGCTCGTGCGTCCGCATCTACTACTACCACGCACATCCCGCTTCCCGACAGGTTGGGACTGCATCAAAAGAGAGCACGGGGCAAGCGTATCGGGATATAGGTGGATCCAACCGAGAACTCTCCAGCTTTCGCGTGTTTTTGATTCTTGAGCGGAAATCAAGACTGCTTACGGTTGGATTCAACGCTCAAATTCAAGACGAGAGCGGCGAGCGGTCCCCCTTCTGCAGCCTTATCATCAGAGGCTTACATTTTTCGCAGCTCCAGGGAATGACCAAAGCTGAATTTACCTATGACCCTCTGCATTGTCCGGAGGCAGAGATATGTCTAGGCTTAATCCTCTTCTGTGGCCCAAACCACATGTAATGTGGAGCTACGCAATTGCTCTTGTAACAGTCACCGCAGCGGTGCTCATTATACGATTGCCAGTTTTTCATTTACAGCAAGCTTGTGTGTCGGTGCTTCTTTGCGCTGTCATGTTCAGCGCGTGGTTCGGCGGGGCCTGGCCAGGGCTGCTCGCAACGTTCTGCTCTGCCCTCGCTTTTTATAATTACTTTCTACCCCCAATCTATTCATTGGAAAAGATCGAGCAGACGATACCACGCCTCATCATGTTTGTGCTGTCGGCCGTGCTTGTTGGGTCGCTGAGCGCGGCGCAAAGGAGTGGCACGGAATCGCTCAGACGCGCTCGAGACGAGCTGAAGCGAAGTGAGTTCTATCTCTCCGAAGCAGAGCGACTTGCCCACATTGGTTGTTGGGCATGGTCGTCCACGAGCGACGAGTTCACGTACTTTTCCGAAGAAGCTCTCCGCATAATCGGCTTGGAGCCGGCTAGACCGCCGGTACCGTTCGCCGAATTCTTTCAGCGCATTCCTCCCGACGATAAAGCCGCATTTCTGGAGCGATTCCGGAAGGCTGAGTTCGAGAAGGCAGACTATGAGTCATATCACCGGATCGTGCATCCGAACGGCGCTGTCAGACACGTACACTGCATAGGCCAGCCTGTCCTCAGTCCCTCTGGCGACTTGGTTGAATTAGTTGGCACCTTTATCGACGCTACCGAGCGCAAGCGGGCTGAGGAGGCGCTGCGGAGCGCCGCAGAGTTTGATGAAGCCGCGTTGAAGAGCCTTGGAGAAGGGCTGTACACGATTGACACCAATGGGCTAGTCACCTCGATGAACCCAGCCGCCGAAGAACTCTTCGGATGGAGCTTCGCCGAATTGCGCGGCAAGAAGATGCACGAAATGACGCATCACCACTACCCGGACGGGCGGCCATTCCCCTCCTCCGAATGCGCCGGCTTCCAGGTGTTGACGCATGGGAGGCCGCTAAAAAACTATGAGGATGTGTTCATCCGCAAGGATGGGACGTTCTTCGAAGTGGTTTACAGCATCGCGCCGATGCGGGACGCCGCTGGCCAGATCAACAGCCTGGTAGTCGTATTCAGCGACATCACGGAGCGGAAGCGCACGGAGTCAGAACTACGCGAGAGCGAGGCGCGCTTTCGGCTAGTGGCCGACAGTGCTCCCGTGATGATCTGGATGTCGGGGACTGACAAGCTCTGCACATACTTCAACAAGCCTTGGCTGGACTTCACAGGACGATCCATTGACCGCGAGCTTGGCAACGGCTGGGCGGAGGGGGTCGATCCTAAGGATTTGCAGAGATGCCTGGTTACGTATGAACATGCCTTTGATCGCCGAGAGGCATTCAGGATGGAGTATCACCTTCGACGACACGACGGCGAATTTCGATGGGTTCTCGATATGGGGGTGCCACGATTCAATCCAGATGGGTCTTTTGCTGGCTACATCGGCTCGTGTATTGACGTGACTGAGCATAGGCGAGCGGAAGAGCAGCTGCGTCAGGCACAAACCGATCTCGCGCATATAAGCCGGGTGACCACCATGGGAGAGCTGACTGCTTCCGTGGCGCATGAAGTAAACCAACCTATCGCCGCCGCTGTCACCAATGCTAACACCTGCTTGCGCTGGCTAGACGGCGACGTTCCAAACATCGAGGAGGCCCGCGCGGCTGCCACGAGAATTGTGGAGGATGGAACGCGTGCTGCGAACATCATCAACCGGATTCGCGTGCTTTTCAGAAAAGGTACTTCCAAACGGGAGTTAGTTGACGTAAACGAAGTGATTCGAGAAATGATTGTCCTCCTGCGGGACGCGGCGACGCAGCACTCCATATCAACGCGGACGGAGTTGGCTACAGACCTTCCTCCAGTCAGAGGAGACCGCGTGCAACTGCAACAGGTCATCATGAACCTCATGATCAACGGCTTCGATGCTATGAAGGACATGGATGGAACGCGCGAGCTCACCATAAGATCCCAGAGATCCGAAGATGACCAGGTATTTGTGTCCGTCAGCGATACCGGCGTCGGTCTTCCCGCGGAGCAGGCGGACCAGATATTCAATCCGTTCTTTACCACGAAGCCTCATGGGACCGGAATGGGATTGTCCATCAGCCGCTCTATCGTTGAATCACACGGCGGCCGCTTGTGGGCTGTCGAAAACTCTCCGCACGGTGCGCGCTTTTACCTTATCCTACCCACCAGAACCGAGGCAGAGGAATGACGGCCGCAGACGATTCCACGGTATTCATCATCGATGATGACGCCGCCGTGCGCGCTTCGATTCAAGGTCTGCTGAAGTCGGTGGGCCGGCGGTCGGAATCTTTTGCAACGGCGCAGGAATTCTTATCCAGCAAACGTCCGGACGGGCCAAGCTGCCTTGTTCTTGATGTGAGACTTCCTGGTGTCAGTGGGCTGGACCTTCAGCGCGAGTTGGCTGACGCAGGCGTCCAGATCCCCATCATCTTTATTACGGGTCATGGAGATATTCCGATGACGGTGAAGGCCATGAAATCCGGTGCGGTGGAGTTCCTGACCAAGCCTTTCCGGGACCAAGACTTGCTTGATGCGATCCAACAGGCTCTGGATCGCGACCGGATGGAGCGCCAAGAACAGAGTGTGCTTGCCGAGCTGCGGAAGCGCTATGAGTCGCTCACAGCTCGCGAACGCGAGGTCATGGGCTTTGTAGTGTCGGGGATGCTCAACAAGCAAATAGCTTCTGAACTCGGAACCAGTGAAATCACCGTGAAGATCCATCGCGGGCATGTGATGCACAAAATGCAGGCGAAGTCACTGGCGGAATTGGTGAGAATGTCGGCGAAGCTTGAGCTTCCGACTGGCAAGAACAGCCTCTAACCTGTAGACCTTCCTGGCCAGGACGGTATTAGAACCCGCGCATACTAAAGCATAATTGCGCGGTATTGGCTACACAATTACTTTTCTACCCAGGCCACTCAGTGCGTCTGGCAGTGCGTCTGGCAGAACCGTTCGATGACGAAGGCTTGAATGGCTCTGGACAAGAAATGAAGGAGTAGGCAGTGCGAAGCGACGTTATGAACAAGTATGAGGATTGTGGTTTATGTGACTTGTGCAGACACGAAGAGTCGATTCTGGGACGAAAGCTGTGCCGCTGTCTCGAAGCAATCGCACGTCTAGCCTTCGCAGTTGGAGTCCGTTCTTCACCTATCCTGACCGGCTCAGGAGGGCAAAGTGTAGAACAAGTATCTGAAAGAAAGTGGAGAGCGGCCTGAAACAAGAGAGGTTGGGACGTGAGAATTCGCATTGGAGAATATGAATACGAGGTCATAGAGGTCACGAACGGAGTAGGCGCCAAAATGGCGGCTCTTACACGCTGGGCCTTCATCGTCTATAGGGTCACATCGGCAGAGGAGTTGATAGCCCGTGGCGAGGGGGCACTGAGTCGGGAACACGCGGAGCGCAACGCCCGTCAACTTATTGAACTGTACATCGAACTAGACGGAAAAGAAATCCAATGAGCGAGTTAACGACGTCCGCAAGTGATTGAATGTCAGTGAAGTGTGAGCTTTCGACTGAATAGTCCACAGGGCACAGCAGCGGCCTCTTCTAATCGACACGGTATTAGAACCCCCATACTAAAGCATAATTGCGCGGTTTCATCGAGAAGGTTACTTTCTCCTCATGGCCACTGAAAAGCCTGCCAAGCTAGTTGCGATTGTGGATGACGATGACTCAATGCGCAGCGCACTTGTGGGCTTACTGAAAGCGGTTGGGGTGCCAACGCGAACGTTTGCGTCGGCAGAGGAGTTCCTGAAGTCCGGCCTACAGCATCAGGCTGGCTGTCTGATCGCAGACGTCCGCTTGCTAGGGATGTCCGGGTTGGAATTGCAGATGAAGCTGAGCGATGAACATTGCGGGATTCCTATCATTTTCATCACGGCACATGGCGACACACAGATGCGAATGCAGGCGTTGAGTGCAGGCGCAGTTGAGTTCCTGTCAAAGCCGTTCGTCGACAAAGCCCTGCTCGATAGTATTCGAGTGGCTATGGAGCGGTGCGCCGGTGGGCCGGAAAGCTGAATCTCGTGCCGAAGAAGAAACTGCAGAACTCTGTGCTATTTAGGCAGAAAGCCCAGGACAAAATTAGAGGCGTCTTGGAAGCTGCACCCGACGCAATGGTTGTAGTGGACAAGGACGGGACGATCACGTTGGTGAATGCTCAGACCGAAAAATTGTTCGGTTACTCGCGGACGGAGTTGATTGGTCGGCCCGTAGAGTACCTCATCCCCGAGCGTTATCGTAACCAACATCCACGCCATCGCAGAGACTTCCTTGCCGGTCCAGGAACTCGACCCATGGGTGCAGGGCTGGAACTGTTCGGAGTGAGGAAAGACGGCAGCGAATTTCCGGCCGAGATCAGCCTCAGTCCACTCACCACGGAGGAAGGCAGATTTGTCATCAGCGCTATTCGCGATGTATCGGAGCGTAAGCTGGCCGAAAAGCAGATTAGAAAACTGAACGATGATTTGGAAGAGGCGCTTCTCAGCAGGCGGGGTCAAGAAGCTGCAGCCCGGCTGGCCGCCATCGTCGAGGGTTCCGAAGATGCGATTATCGGTTGGAGGGTGGACGGCGTCATCACCGATTGGAACCAAGCCGCTACGCGGCTGTATGGATATTCCGCCGAAGAGGCTATTGGCCAAAACATCTCGATCATCGTGCCTCCTGTTCGGGCGAAGGAGCTAGTAGAGTTACTGAGCACGGTTGCTGCTGGAATGCGGATCCAGCAGTTTGAAACGGTTCGACAACGGAAAGACGGCATCTTGAAGGATGTCTCATTCAGCGTCTCTCCGATTGTCGGACAGGACGGAACGGTTATCGGTGGCTCAAGCATCACTCGCGACGTCAGCAGACGCAAACGAATGGAAGAAGCATTACGGCGAAGCGAAGAGCGATTCCGGCTGGTGGCACGTGCTACCAAAGATGCGATCTGGGATTTGGACATTCGCAGTGGAGAGATGTGGCGTAGCGAGACCTTCTGGGACCACTTCGGATATGCGCCGAAAGACACGGAGCCCGATGTGGAAGGTTGGAAACACCTTCTTCACCCAGAGGATCGAGATCGTGTTTGGAATGGATTCCAGACCGCACTGTTACGGCGATCTGATTCTTATGAGGTCGAGTATCGCTTTCGACGGGCGGATGACTCCTACGCGATACTCTTAGATCGCGCATATATCGTTTATGACGAAACTTGGGTGCCGACACGCGCTATCGGTGCCGTCACAGACCTGAGTGATCGCCGTGAATTGGAGGAGCAGTTCCGGCAGGCCCAGAAGATGGAGGCTGTAGGGCGGCTTGCCGGTGGTGTCGCACATGACTTCAACAATCTTTTGATGGTAATCACGGCTTACACCGAGATCATGCGGGAGGGACTTGGCCCCGAAGACGGACTCCGCAATAACCTAGTTCAGGTGCAAAAGGCAACTGAGAGGGCTGCTGCCCTGACCCAGCAACTGCTCGCATTTAGCCGCAAACAAGTACTCTTGCCGCGCATTATTGACCTGAGTGCCGTAGTTGAAGACAGTTTGAAGATGATCAAACGCTTGATAGGCGAGGACATCGAGTTGAACGTTTCGCTCGGCAAGGCATTGTGGGCTGTGAAGGCTGATCCTGGGCAGATTGTTCAGGTCTTGATGAATCTATGTGTAAACGCGCGTGATGCAATGCGGAATGGTGGCGAGTTGGCAATTGGAACCGAGAATGTCTCTATCGATGTTGAAACCGCGAGGAAACGGCCTGCCTTTGTGCCGGGCAATTACGCTGCTCTGGTTGTGCGCGACACCGGAACGGGAATGACGAAGGAGGTTCAAGCCCGCCTCTTCGAGCCGTTCTTCACCACCAAGGAATCGGGAAGAGGAACCGGGCTCGGGCTATCAACGGTGTACGGCATCGTCAAGCAAAGTGGTGGATATATTTGGGTCGAGAGCGAACTTGGTCAAGGCAGCTCTTTCAGCCTCTATTTTCCCGCCGTCCAAGCGCCCTTGACAACGACTGCCACCCCAGAGATCGAAGATGGAGAGGGGCAGGGTGAGACCATCCTGGTTGTGGAGGATGATGAAGCATTGCGCGAATCGATTTCCACGTACCTCGTTCTGCACGGATACAAAGTGCTGAAGGCATCGAATGGAACCCAAGCACTGCACATCGCGAGCCAGCATGCAGGATCGATTCACGTGCTCATGACGGACATAATTCTGCCGAAACTGAGTGGCGTAGAACTCGCACGGGAGGTCGCTAGAACGTCTCCCCAGGTGGTAATTCTCTACATGTCCGGCTACACTGACCGCGAACTGATTGATTATGATCCGGCAAGTTCAACAACGGGATTCCTACAGAAACCCTTTACTCTCCAAACTCTCCTGCAAAAACTACGAGAGATGATTTCCCAGCGAAAGTGACAGCCTGACACAGGCAGGGTCGTTGATGTCTGCCAGCACAGAACAGTGGAGGATGTGACCTGCAAGCTGGAGTTGGGTCCACCAGCAATGTCGCTGCGAAGAATGGGAAGCAGCATTGTTGGCAGGTTATTGCTGCAAGCTGCACTATCGTGGAATCCGAATAAAACTGGTCGGCCCTGGGAAGGGGCAGTCGGACGTTAAGCCTTGTATCAAAACCCACACCTTTGAGACAGGCGCGGTGAATAGTGTCTGCCTTTTGTTTTCAGCGGGTTATAAGAGGCGTCCCACAGAGCCTTTGGACCAGGAGCGACCAGTATTTTCGGTCGCTTGGCAATCCGGAGATTTGCTCTCGGCGGATTGGTACCCTGAAACGCCCATCGCGACGCCCATTCTCACGCTGGGACGCAGTCGCGAGATTCCAGCTGCGATGCCGACTTAACGGGACAAATCGTCCCAAACACTCCAAGTGTCGGCGATCAAGGGAATAGACTGAGCACAGAGGATCGGAACATGTTTTCTTTGCGCTTAAAAGGCCGTCTCCATGGCAAAGAGTAAACCCAAACGGACACCGGATACTATCCTAAACCCGTTATTGTTGTGGCGTACCAGCTAGCGCTCTGATCAGTCTGCTTATGCTGTGCGCGACGCTGAATGATTCTGCGACAGCGGATGAATCGAGTAGTCCAAGTCCGCATGTGGCCGTGATCATCGCACGCTGAGCAAATTTCTGGGGATCGCCAGTCAGGGATGCTGCTTTCAGCCAGCGTATAAAGATACTCGCTGAATTGACAGCGTTCAGACCTGGCCGCGTGGGAACTATTCCATAGGCAACCGTTCCTCCCTGATGCACGAAGTCGAGCGCATGCGAATCAGAAAAAAACAAGTCAAGTCCCTCATGGGCATCGAACGAAAGGATGTCCGGCTTTGCGCGGCACATGCGCTTGAACGGACGCGCTGCACAGCAATGCAGTCCGGCGTAGGCTCCGCGAACTCGTACTTCCTCCAGTGTGACCGCCAATGCGTTGAGCATTTTCTCCTCTGAGACTGCGTTCGCGACGGGTGCTTCCAGGCACAAGGCTGGTTCATCAACAAACAACAGCACAGGCAGGCCAGCCGATTTAAGGCGATCAATCTGCCAGCAGATGATCTGCGATACATGAAATGCGATGGCTGCAAAAAGTGCAGGGTCGGACAGGAATGGCCGCCCCTGGTGGAACAGATACGCCGACAGCGTGATCGGCCCCTCGATCTGCCCTTTAACGGCGATCGCTGCCCGGAAGAGACTGGATGACAATGCCTCTTCAAACGCACCAAAGCCTACCGCGTTCGCCTGCGTCAGCTCTCCACTACTCCGGTGAAGGATTTCGACCACCGAATCGATCCGGCCTTCTTTTACCTGATAACCGTAGCCTTCGTTGCGAGGCTCAATCAGCTCCGCCACACTACCCAAGCCTTGGCCAATCACCCTCTCCTGTTCTGAGAGTCGCGGCAGCTGAGGCCAGAAGGGAACTTCCGGAGAATATTCGGCAACTGATTGAATTGCAGATGTTATAGACGTGAGAGGCAGGCTGCCGATGCCTGTGACCGCGCCCGTCGGGGCGAAGGGCATTCGACTGGTGTGAGATGGAATCGCTGTGGTTCGCACTCTTTCAATTCTCCGCAGAAAGCCTCGCCTCGAGCCCTGAGAACCAAGTGGCATACGAGAAACAGCTAAGACTCTTTTCAGTGGCGGGGCCGGGTCGATTTCTCGCCGGACTCCCCTGTCAGGCCTTTGCAGGCACCCGAGGCATCTTCAACCCTATCACGATCACATCAACCGATCTCACGCGCCAGAGCTTGGACATTCGCTGCATCGCTATAATGAAAAGAACGTGCTACGGTGCCGAAAGTGGCAGAGCTAAAGCGAAAGGGCGCAGGGGAACTCACTGGCTCAGTTCCGGCGAGGTGCCTTCGGCTTTGCTCGGGCATTGCCGACATCGCCACGCTCAAGGCCATCGGGGAGAAATGACGAAAGCCCACCAACATCCTCTCGAAAAGATCCTCAAGAGTCGAATTGCCATCATCGATGGAGCGATGGGAACGACCATCCGCACCTATGGCATGACGGAAGCGGACATCCGCGGGGACCGGTTCAAGAACTCGACGAAAGACCTGCTGAACAACGGCGACCTCTTCTCCCTTACCCAGCCGGAGATGATCTGTGACATCCACCGCCGGTTTTTGGAGGCCGGGGCGGATATCATTGAGACGAACACCTTCGGCGCGACCAACATCACCCAGAGCGAATTCTTCGTGGACGATCCGCGGGAGCACGGCGGCAGGAAGGATCCCGAGTTTTACCAAAAGATCATCGACGATCCGTTCCTCAACAGTCTAGCTTGGGAGATCAACGAGAAATCGGCGCGGCAGTGCCGTGAATGGGCGGATCGTGTCGCGAACGCAACCTCACGTCAACGATTCGTAGCGGGGGCGATCGGACCGCTGACCGTGTCTCTCTCGAATTCGCCCGACGCCGATGATTCAGGGTTCCGGGTGGTCACCTTCGATCAAGTGAAAGCCGCCTACGTCCAGCAAGTGCGTGCCCTCATCGCGGGCGGCTCAGACCTGCTTTTGGTGGAGACAATCTTTGACTCCCTGAACGCCAAGGCGGCACTTGTTGCCATCCGTGAGGTGTTCGATCAGGACGGCGAGGAACTTCCAGTGATGATCTCGGCGGCGGTGGGGCGTGGCGGTGAGACGATGATCTCCGCGCAGACCATCGAGGCGTTCTGGAACGCGGTGCGGCATGTGAACCCGCTTTCGGTGGGGCTCAACTGCTCTCTTGGCCCCGATCTGATGTATCCATTCCTGGCCGAACTTTCGGAGAAGTCGGGCGCGGCGATCTCGTGCTACCCGAATGCCGGTTTGCCGAATCCCCTCTCGCCGACCGGGTTCGATCTGGGGCCGCCTGACATGGCCCGTTATCTGGGCGACTTTGCACGCGGAGGGCTGATCAATATTGCCGGTGGCTGCTGCGGTAACACACCTGAGCACATCGCGGCGATTGCCAAAGCGCTCGAAGGAATGCCTCCGCGGGAGTTGAATACAACGTTTGCTCTGGGCTCCATCGCCGGCGAGAGCATGAGCGCGGCCGATGATGCCGAGGCCACGGAACCGAAGCCCCTTCGTCTGTCGGGGTCGCAGCCCTTCACGCAGCAGCCCGGCGTCTTCATGATGATCGGTGAGCGGACCAATGTGGCCGGTTCGCCCAAGTTTGCCAAGCTGATTAAGGAAGGCAAATACGAGGCAGCGGTAAGCGTGGCCCGGCAGCAAGTGGAGAGCGGAGCAAACGTCATCGACATCTGCATGGACGAGGGCATGATCGACGGCGTCGCGGCGATGAGCCGCTATCTGCAGCTGCTGGCGAGCGAGCCCGAGGTCGCCAAGGTTCCATTTATGGTGGACTCCTCGAAATGGGAGGTCATCGAGGCGGGGCTCAAGTGCCTGCAGGGCAAGGGCATCGTGAACTCGATCTCGCTGAAAGAAGGCGAAGAGAAGTTTCGCCAAAACGCCGCCACTGTACTCAAGTACGGCGCGGCGGCGGTGGTGATGGCCTTCGACGAACGGGGACAGGCCGCGACTTACGAGGACAAGATCCGCATCTGCGAGCGCGCCTACCGAATACTTGTCGACGAGGTCGGGTTGGCTCCCGAAGATATTATCTTCGACCCGAATATCCTCACCGTTGGCACCGGAATGGAGGAGCACAGCAACTACGCGGTTGACTACATCAACGCCACGCGCTGGATCAAGGCCAACCTTCCGCACGCGAAGGTCAGCGGCGGCGTCTCGAACATCTCATTCAGCTTTCGAGGCAACAACAAGGTCCGTGAGGCAATGCACTCCGCGTTTCTTTATCACGCCATCGCGGCAGGCATGGACATGGGCATCGTGAATGCCGGGATGCTCGAGGTGTACGAGGAGATTGAGCCTGAGCTGAAGGTGCTGGTCGAGGACGTGCTGCTGAACCGCCGTCCCGACGCGACAGAGCGCCTAGTGGAGCACGGCGAAGCGCTGAAACTGAAAGGCGACGGCGCGATTGTAAATGAGAAAAAGACCGAAGAATGGCGCAACGGCACGGTAGAGGAACGTCTTTCTCACTCTCTGGTCAAGGGAATTGACGCCTACATCGAGATCGACGCCGAGGAAGCCCGCGTCAAGCTGGGACGCCCTCTATTGGTGATCGAAGGCCCGCTGATGGCCGGCATGAGCGTGGTGGGCGATCTTTTTGGCGCCGGGAAGATGTTCTTGCCCCAAGTGGTCAAGTCTGCCCGGGTTATGAAGAAGGCGGTGGCTCACCTGACGCCCTTCATGGAGGCCGAAAAGGCCGCGATGGTGGCTGCAGGCGAGGTGGTCAGAGCACACGGAAAAATCGTGCTCGCAACCGTCAAGGGCGACGTTCACGACATTGGCAAGAACATCGTCGGCGTTGTCCTCGCCTGCAACAATTACGAGGTCATCGACATGGGGGTGATGGTCCCCTGCGAAAAGATCCTCGAACGCGCCAAGGCGGAGAAGGCGGACCTGATCGGCCTCAGTGGCCTGATCACGCCGTCTCTGGACGAGATGGTGCATGTGGCCCGCGAGATGGAGCGTCAGGGTTTCAAGTTACCGCTGCTCATCGGTGGCGCAACCACGAGCCGGGCGCATACGGCCGTCAAGATTGCACCGCACTACAGCGAGCCGGTGGTCCACGTACTGGATGCCAGCCGGGCGGTGCCCGTGACGACTAGCCTTCTGAGTGCCGAGGGCAAACCGGCGTTCGTGGCGCAGCATCGCGCCGAATACGAGGCGCTCCGCAAGGCCCACGCGTCGCCGCGCCAGACGGCCGTCCCCCTGGAGACCGCTCGCAAGAGGCGGACTCCGATCGAGTGGCGGGCCGAAGACCTGCCCGTCCCCGCATTTACCGGCGTACGCGTGCTGGACAACTTTCCTCTGGCGACGCTGCGCGACTTCATTGACTGGACTCCGTTCTTCCACACCTGGGGGCTCAAGGGCGTTTATCCCCGCATTTTCGAGGACGAGAGGCATGGTGCACAGGCACGCCAAATCTTTACCGAAGCCAATGCTCTCCTGGATGTCATCATCGAGAAGCATCTGATCACGGCGCGTGGTGTATACGGCTTCTTTCCCGCCAACGCCGCGGGCGACGATGTCGAACTGTACACGGACGGCACGCGCGTAAAGGTGCTCGAGCGATTCCACTTCCTTCGCCAGCAATCGAACAAGGAAGGCAGCGAGCCGTGCCGGTCGCTTGCCGACTTCATCGCTCCGAAGGAAACGGGGCTGCCCGACCACATCGGTGCTTTCGCGGTTACCAGCGGGATCGGCCTGAGGGAGCTGTGCGACCGCTTCAGAGCCGAAAACGACGACTACAACGCGATCATGGCGGAGGCGCTCGCCGATCGCCTGGCCGAAGCGTTTGCCGAATGCCTTCACAAGCGGGTGCGCGATGAATGGGGTTATGGTCGAGAGGAAGGCCTGAGCAACGCGGATATCATCCAGGAGAAGTATCGCGGGATCAGGCCGGCCGCGGGTTACCCAGCGAGCCCGGATCACACGGAGAAGGGCACGCTCTGGCGTTTGCTCGATGTTCAGGCGAACACCGGAATGCTGATTACCGAGTCGTTTGCCATGTGGCCCGGCTCAAGCGTGAGTGGGCTCTACTTCGCCCACCCGGAATCGCGATATTTTGGCCTCGGCAAGATCGACCGCGATCAGGTCGCCGACTATCACGAACGCAAGGGGATGAGCGTGGCAGAGGTCGAGCGATGGCTCGGTCCTAACCTGAACTACGACCCTGCGGAATAAGATCGCCCACTGAAACGCAAGTCCCCATTCTCCGAACTCATGACAGCCGGAGTGCGCATTTTGGCTTGACAGTTAATTGCATTCGGCATACTGTTGGTGGTGTTACGGTCCCCAGGGACACAATATCTGGGGCTAAGAGGGAAGCCGGTTGTGTTCTTGAACCAAGCCGGCGCTGCCCCCGCAACTGTAAGCGAAGAGCTGCAATCCACTCATGTCACTGCCTCCCGAGCGGGGTGGGAAGACCGGATTGCTGCAGCGACCCGCGAGCCAGGAGACCTGCCGTAGCACAAGAAACGTCCACGGGCGGGGTGTCCCGGAGGGTCGCTTGCAGGCCTTGGCCTCCGCCATAGTGCGCTCCCGCAATGCGTCCGACCGAAATCCGCCGTCCCACATGAAAGGGATTGCCGATGTCTGTCTCCCCCGTTCTTCCGCCACGCACTGTCGTCAAGCGCAGCGGCGCAATCGCGCCGTTTGACGGCGATAAGATTTGTTCCGCCATCGAGCGTGCCGGCAAAGCCACCGGTGCATTCGACGCCGACGAAGCCAAGTTGCTGGCAATCCAGACACTCAAGGTTCTGGCCCATCGCTTCCATGACCGCGCCCCGCACATCGAGCAGGTTCAGGATGTGGTCGAGCAGGCGCTCATCTCCGCCAATCACTTTGCCACCGCGCGCGCCTACATCGTCTACCGCGAGCAACGCGCACGCTTGCGAAGCGATCAGCGCACGCTGGTCGATGTGGCTACTTCGATGAACGAATACTTGGAGCGGGCGGACTGGCGCGTAAACGCCAATGCCAACCAGGGCTACTCGCTGGGCGGTCTGATCCTGAACGTCTCCGGCAAAGTGGTTGCCAACTACTGGCTGTCGCACGTTTATCCGCCGGAGATCGGGCGCGCGCATCGCGAGGGCGACCTGCATATTCACGACCTGGACATGCTGGCTGGCTACTGCGCCGGATGGTCGCTGCGCATGCTGCTGCTGGAAGGGCTGAATGGCGTTCCCGGCAAGGTGGAAGCAGGGCCGCCGAAGCATCTGTCGAGCGCTGTCGGGCAGATCGTTAACTTCCTCGGCACGCTGCAAAACGAGTGGGCTGGTGCGCAGGCCTTCAGCTCCTTCGATACTTACATGGCGCCCTTTATTCGCAAGGACCGTCTGCCTTACGAAGAAGTGCGGCAGTGCATTCAGGAACTGGTTTACAACCTCAATGTGCCGTCCCGCTGGGGCACGCAAACGCCGTTTACGAATCTTACCTTTGATTGGACGTGCCCGGAGGATCTACGAGATCAGGTTCCTGTCCTCGGCGGCGAAACCATGCCTTTTACCTATGGCGATCTACAGACCGAAATGGACATGATCAACCGCGCCTACATCGAGGTTATGACGGCAGGCGACTCCAAGGGCCGCGTCTTTACGTTTCCCATTCCCACCTACAACATCACGCCGGATTTTCCCTGGGAGAGCGATAACGCCGAGCTGCTCTTTGAGATGACAGCCAAGTACGGCCTGCCCTACTTCCAGAACTTTGTGAACTCCGAGTTGAAGCCGAACATGGTTCGCTCCATGTGCTGCCGTCTGCAACTCGACCTGACCGAACTGCTCAAGCGCGGCAACGGCCTGTTCGGCAGCGCCGAGCAGACCGGCTCGGTCGGCGTCGTCACGCTCAACTGCGCGCGGCTGGGTTATCTGCATCGCGGCGAAGAAGCAGCGCTGTTTCAGCGCCTCGACGAGCTGTTGGAGATCTCCCGTGCCAGCCTGGAGATCAAGCGCAAGGTCATCCAGCGCCACATGGACAACGGTCTCTTCCCATACACCAAGCGCTATCTCGGCTCGCTGCGCAACTTCTTCTCTACGCTGGGCGTGAATGGCATCAACGAGATGATCCGCAACTTTACCAGCGATGCTGACGACATCACCTCGGAGTGGGGCCATGCCTTCGCCATTCGCTTCCTGGACCACGTGCGCACGCGCATCGTGCAGTTCCAGGAGGAGACCGGACATCTCTACAATCTGGAAGCCACGCCCGCCGAAGGCACCACGTACCGTTTCGCGCGTGAAGACCGGAAGCGCTTCCCGGACATCCTGCAAGCTGGCACCACCGAAGAGCCGTATTACACCAACTCCAGCCAACTCCCGGTCGGCTTCACCGACGATCCCTTCGGGGCGCTTGAACGCCAAGAGGAGTTACAAAGTAAATACACCGGTGGCACCGTGCTCCATCTCTACATGGCCGAGCGCATCTCCTCGGCAACCGCGTGCAAAAAGCTGGTACGCCGCGCTCTTGAGAACTTTCACCTGCCCTACATCACCATCACGCCAACGTTTTCTATCTGCCCCAAACACGGCTATCTCGAAGGCGAATACGCCTTCTGCCCCAAGTGCGATGCCGATCAGATCGCCCGCAAACTGCTCGCTGCCACCCGGTAACAAGAAAGGAAGCACTATGCAAACCTTGTCCGCTGTCGTCAATCAGGAAGCCGAAGTCACTCTGACGCTGGAAGAACGCCAGCCCTGCGAAATCTGGACGCGCGTAATGGGATATCACCGCCCTGTCTCCTCATTCAACCGTGGCAAGAAAGGTGAGTTCCATGAGCGCAACTGCTTCCGTGAAGATCCCTCCCAACTCGGCTGAGCTGCGGGTTGGCGGGCTGGCTCGCCTGTCCACATGCGACTGGCCAGGCGAGCTGGTGGCCACTGTCTTCTGTCAAGGCTGCTCATGGAATTGCGCTTACTGCCACAATCCGCATCTGCGGCCAGCGCATGGCGAGCCGCAAATGCTCTGGCAGGACGTATTCGCGTTTCTTGAAAGCCGCCGCGGTCTTCTGGACGCTGTGGTCTTCTCCGGTGGCGAACCCACGTTGCAGTCTGCGCTTCTGGATGCTGTGCAAGCCGCCCGGAGTCTCGGCTTTCGTATCGGCTTGCATACCGCTGGCATGTTGCCAGAACGGTTTGCGCCCCTGCTGCCGTGGATCGATTGGGTTGGCTTTGATGTCAAAGCTCCCTTTCTCGTCTATCCGAGTATCACCGGTGCAGAATCCAGCGGTAGTAAAGCTATCGAGAGCCTTCGCCTGCTGTTGGCTAGCGCTGTGGCATACGAAGTACGTACTACGCTTCACCCAGACCTACTGTCTCCAGCAGATATGCTGCACCTGCGGGAGCAACTCCTCTCTCTTGGTGTGACGCACTACGCCGTGCAACGCTTCCGTGCTGCGGGTGTTTGCGCAGACCGCGTGCCGCCTCTCCCAGAGCAGTCGCAGTTCAGCCTGCCGTCAAGCTACGGTGATGGTTTTCGCAACTTCAGCTTCCGCTGAATCCTGCTCGCTACAGTTCGGCAACAATCGGCGGAAGCGTGAGGACGAGAGGCTAAGGGTACGAGTTGCCTACGAACCTTTCCTGTTCCGACACCGCTTGCATCCGGCACTCAGAATGTCATCTGCAAGTTCTGCTCGTCCACAGTTAAGTTCCGATTTCCCTAACGGATGAATGGCGTCGCCCCGCCGCACTCAAAAGCGCGATCCTTCAAAATCGTCGGGACTGAGTGTCGAATGAAGCACAGACTGCACTTCAATGTAAGCCATTAGAAATCGAGAGCGAGAGGGTACCGTCAAACGCCGGGGACCACGGGAAACGTTCGGCGCCATGATCGTCTGCTGGCCCCTCAACTATATGATCGAGCCATCCCCCTGAAGACGGTCGAAAACGCCCTAATCCTTGCCGCAGCACGCCGGCTGTTGCGGCCCGCCGACGCTCCGGCCCTGGCTACCGTGCGTTCCCTCGCGTACTTCCAATCCGTCATCGACGAAGTGCAAGAGCTCAAGGTCAGCGATGACTACTTCCAGCACCTCCGGCGCAGACTTGATCGCCTTCCCTGAAGCGCCTCCGAAGACATCCACAAGTCGCAACGAAAGCCGCAGCCAAAAACAAAACAGCCACGCCTTCGGCGTGGGATGATGATGCGTCTGCTTCTCTGCTTGACACGAATCCTGTTCCTGATGCGGGTCACTTCACTCGAACACTACTGGGTCATACTTCGTGAGCGCCGGGGCCAGAAGAAGACAATGAACGATGCCGACGGGCAACGTCTGAATGCTGAGGCTGGAGAAATGTGCCTTGCAAGTTTGTGCAGTCTCGCAAAAGAATATGACCTCCCCATGCAGCATGTTGGGCCGAAAAAGACGGGAATATTACAAACGCTGGGTTCGCTATCAACAGCCAGGTCGGTGTAGGCATGTCTAACCGCAGAACGCCTCCGCCGAAGAGTCATAACCCGTTTGCCCCGGTTGTTGCGGACTCCGACGAGTCGACCTTCAGCGATGCTGAGATTGATCTCGAAACGAAGCCGATCACGACAAAACTTAACGGCATTTGGATCACATCAGCAAGCTTCACGCAGACCTGAGGTTCTGAGGTTGGCAACGCCGTGATTCCAGACGCCAGCGTCGTACCGTGAAACCCGGGTAAGGAAGACACAAAGTCCACACTCAGGCTGCCGGGTTTTCACCGCGTATTCGACACTGCACACCTCGTCGTGATGTGCACGGCGAACAAGAAGAAGCAAACCACAATCACAACTACACGAAGACCTGCAACGCCCTAGACGGCGGCAGGTCTTTTTTGTTTCTAGACAGGAGAACAGATGAACACTTCCAAAAAGAACACTACCGCTTTATCGCGCAACACCGTCGCCGAGAGTCATACGCGCATCCAACGCTCGCTTGTTCCCGCTTATCGCAGCAACGTGGAAGGGGTGGCTGAGCCAGTTGACAGCCGCCCGACTTTCGCCTTCATCACCGCCGACTGGGTAGAGAGCGAGCTGCTCCATCCCATCGTGGTAAAGCCCAAGGCGCACACGACCCTGTACTGCTACCAGCACATCGCGAACGATTACCTGATTCCAGATTGGGGAGAGTGTATTGCAGAAGAGATAGAGCCTAGGGACATTGAGAAATGGCTCGCCGGGTTGAGCGTCGATAAGAAAGGTGCTCAGGGGCTGCAATGGGACACGCTCAGCAAAATTCGCAGCGTCATGAAGCAGATCTACGCTCATGCCCAGCGCGAGAAGCTCATTCCGAAGAGCCCGGAATCAAATCCGTTTCGTCCGGCGGACCTGGGCGGCGTGCGCTGCAAGTCGGGTACCGGCTTTCGCCCGATCATTTTGACACCCCAACAGACGCTCGCCATGCTGCATTCGCTTCCGCCGCTCGAACGCACCCAGGTCATCCTCGATGCCAGCACCGGGCTGCGTGCATCGGAGATCTCTGGCCTCCAGTGGCGCGATATCGACTGGGAAAACCAGCAGATCGAAATCCTGCGCACCTGGATCAAGGGAAAGATTGGGAAACCGAAGTCGCCCGATTCAGAAGCGGCTATGCCGATGTCCCCCATATTGGCCGCAGCTTTGCGTGAGTGGCAACAGACAACTCTATATTCAAAGCCCACGGACTGGGTCTTTGCCTCCAAGAAAACCAAGGGGCGTACGCCTCGCGTCGGGAACATGATCGTCGCCGACTATCTGTACCCCGCGGCGGTTAAAGCCGGTGTTCTGACCGTCAAGAAGACCACTGTCCGCAATAAGAAGGGAGAGAAGGTGTTGAAGCTTGATTACTTCGACTGCAAGGGAAAACGCGTGACCCGCTTCGGGTTTCACAACTTCCGGCACAGCCTGTCGAGCTTTCTCACCACAAAAAAGAAAACTGACCCCAAAACCGCCCAACGTATGTTGCGGCAAAGCGACCCTACCTTGACACTCCGCCGCTATACCCAAACGGATATGGACGAACTGCTTGCGGCCCAGGCGATGGTGCTCGAGGCCATCATGGGCCCGCAAGACCAACAGCAATCGAGCGACGACGTACAGCGTGATCCTGAGCTGCATCCCTAATGCCCCAGACGCACTTTGCGATCACGTTCGCTACCTTCTCTACCCATCCACCGCTGCACGGCGCGACTACCAACCTAATCCAGTCACTCCTGCTCCGCAATTAACGCGTTTGCGCGCAACCGGGAATCCGTTGCTTTTGACTGCGCGCTCGAACCTTGAAAACGTAGCCGCCTCACCCGAGCAGGGGCGGCGAGTCACGGCACACTCGAAAGGAACCCGAATGAATAATGTTGTACGCATCGATCTGTACATCGCTGTTCGCAACCTGCGCGCGAATTGGAAAGACTGGAATATCGTGACGCGAGCCGGGGCTGTAGCCGAGCTACGGTGCGTACGTTTCCGTTGCGACCTTGCGCGCATTGCTGACTGTGGTGCGGCATCGATCCGGCGCCTTGAGTCGATCGATCAGCTTTCCCCTGAGCTCAAGGCGCGAATCGCGCCGGCGAGTGATCCGGCAAGTTTGTCGCAATGGCCACGGCCTTGCGCCTCCTGCAATTGATCGGCATCACTCCTATACGATAGTCGGCCAAATCTTCAAACAAGCCGCCCGGCCTTTCTGTTGAAAGGGCGCGGTCGTTTCGCCGCTCCATCCTGTTTCACACCAAACAACACAACACCAAAAGGAGAGCTCATGAGTTATCTGCGCCATTCGTGTCTGCGCAAGCTCCGACACCCGAACTACTTGTCCGCCCTTCGCCATGCCGCCGGGCTCAACCAGGACAATTCACTCGTTATTTATCCCTGCCCGTTTTGTGCGGGCCTTCATGTCGGCCATATCGGGCCAAACACGGCGAAGCGGGTGCGCCGCGGGTTGCGCAAGGCATTCGGCTGCGAAGCGGCTGAGTAACTCGCGGATAGACGCTTGGAGCGAGCTCTTCGCACTCACTCCTACCCGCAACACCTGTTCCCAACTTACGCGGCAGCGTCATGCGTTCGACGGCGCTGCCACCATCCCCGGAGTCCAAGGGCACAGGTTCGACAACAACGGCCTGTTGCACGAGACGATAGAATACCTTGCCCCGGTTTTTGGACCGTCGGCGATTGAACCGAAACGTAAACTCGTCCAGATAGTAGTCGAGGTGCTTATGGCTAACGGCACCCTGGTGAGTTCCCAGTAGCCACCGTTTAAGCAAGGAAATCACGAGGTGAACACGAGGCATGATCTCCGACGGAGATTTCTTATTTCCTCTTAGAATCGTGACATCGTGTCCGTAGCCTTCGTTTTCCAATGGTAGGTATCCCGGCCACCCGTCTGTATGGATGACACTGCCGGGCTCCACTGAATCCTGCACAGGCAAGCAGATACCCATCTGCATCGAATCCTGGTTGAGACCGAACAGAAAGCATGGTCGCGCCGGGATTCAGTTGTCGAAATGTCCTGATTTCGGTGACGACAGCTGCCTGCGCGCCGGTGTTCTGGATCAATACGTCTGGCGTGGCACCTCTGACGCCCCAGCCTAGATCCAACGACGTCCGATAGCTAAGCCGCAGGTTCCCTACAAATCAGAGCTGAAACCGCTCACCACCAGCTCGCGCAGTCATTGGGCACTTTTGTTACTTCTACCGTAATTAAAGGTCTCCCAAGTTTCGGCCGTGAATGAAATGGAGCCTGCAGAGACTCAAATACGAACCGCTGGGACTTCTCCTAATTTGTGCCGGCCTTGTAATTGGAAAGCTGTCGGTCGCAGGCAGGTGCTTCGGATCTGGAAACGAGCCGCTTGGTCACTGCGGGTGCTATCAGGCCACAAAGAGCGATATGAGGAGAATCATGAAAAGCGGACGTAATAAAAAATGCACCTGTAATTCTGGCAAAAAGTACAGAGCGTGCTGCGGGAGTTCCACCTTCTCGGGAGATTACGCACAAAAACCACTCAAAATTCTGGGAGGTACTGCCGTAATCGATGGTCTCCGTTCCGCCTTCGAAGCCTACCATCCAATGAATGATGACGGTCTGCGCAATGTGCTCGTTGAATTGAAACAGGGCACAATCATAGTTCGACCAAGCCTCGCGAAGCCCGAGGACGTGCTTGTACTTGCGATGAACGAAGGCACCCATCTCGTCGTCCGGCATTGTCATGATCTGGATTCGGTAAAGAATATAGCGCAGCAGCTCAGGAAAGATCTTCCAAGCAGAAAGACGGTCGTTCTCGCCGAAGATGAGGAGGAATATTTATCCGCGCAATTGCTACGGCGTGTCCTGCTGCAAGATAAATCGAAACAGTAGGCGTGCTAGACGGGAGCGCCACGGCTGGCAGGAATCGCCGGCTTGATCGCCTCCAGAAACAGCCCCTGCGCCTCCCGCTGCTTGCGCGAGGCTCTGTTGGGCGTAGATTTCCTGGTCTGTGGCGAGCCGTTTGTGGCGCAGCATCTTCATCTTCACCGCCACATCGACCTCCCCGGCCAAAAAATCGGCGAGAGAATGCCGCAGGTTGTGCCAGCCGAAACGCTTTGAAGACCCTCCTCGATGATCCCGGCCTTGACTGCGGCAGGCCTTAGATAATCCTGAGCCGCCGACGAGGCCGCCCGCGGTTTCTTGCCGAAACATGGCAGCTGGCTGAACCAAGCTGAAATCGAGATCCGTCTGTTCAGCCGGTCTGGGCAAACGCAGAATCCCCTTGCTCGGCGACCTTCGGAGGGAAGCCAGAGCCTGGAACGGCAAGATGAACCGTGACCGAACCACCATCGACTGGCGCTTTATGCGCACCAAAGCTCGCGCAAAGTTCGGTTACAAAAGAAACCACACTACGCGGTCAGAGACCTAGTCCAGAATCGGGCCGGAAAGAAAGCGAAAGAGGCCACTCATCTGGGCGCCTCGTCAGAGGTGCTTCGCTTCGTCGCGTACGCGTTAGTCTCTTCGTTCAGGTCGTCATACCCGCCTCCTGTCACGGCGTGTAGCGCAGCCTCGGGTTGAGCCCCGTCAGCCAAGTTGACAAGCAGGCTGCGCAAGCCATCCATCCCGTAGGCGGACCGGAGATACTCGACAGCGGACAGCGATTCGAAATACGCTCGTCGGGCCTGGTCGGAAGTCATGCCTTGGAATGAACCTTCCAGCTGCGACAAGGGTACGAACTCGCTGGAAGCGGCCTGTGGCCCAAGCGATGCAGCCAGAACATCAAGGCTCTTCGGCTCTTCCATCTGGGCCAACCCTTCGTTCAACCACAGCGGACAGTGCGGAACTGCCGCATGCACAAACGAATGAGTCAACTCATGCTTTAGCACGAACTCCAGCTGCGGGGTAACGCTGGAAATCTGGCCCAACGGAATTCGCATCTTGCCGTCGTTCAGCGCTCCCACCCATGCCGGTGAGTTTGTCACATCGGAGAATTGTTGAGCGCTATAGAAAACCACGGTTACAGGGGCTTTTGGCAGAATTCCGAGGTCAGCGGCGAGGTCGTCATAGTCGTGCTCAAGCGTACGAAAGATGTCGTCCGAAAGAGCCTCCGCCGGGGTACCTCCTTCGTAGCGCAGCACAAAATGGCCACGGGCCGTCTCGGTGAAATGTTCTTCCACCGCGGCCTCGCGTTTGGTTTTCTCCAGCAATTCCGTAAGGCTCTCGTCCGGAGACAGTTGTAGCGAATGTTCCCAGGCCGTCACTGCATCTTCAAGTCGACCCGCCTGGTAGTACGTCTGTCCGAGAACCCGTTGCACATCGGCCGACTCAGGCTCCAACCGTGCAGCCTGCTCACTGTGTGCCACCGCATCGCTTGTTTGCCCGGAGTTCAGCATTAACACGGCGCACCAGGTCTGAATACCTGCATCCATCGGGGCTGATGCCACAGCCCGCTGAATGTGGTCGAGTGCCTGCTCCTCGCGATTGTGTTCGTGCTCATAGCGTGCAGCCGCAAACTCAGCGGCTGCGGTCAGCGATGGCACTCCCCGCTTCTCGATATCAGCCAGCGCACCTTCGTCGATGCGGTCTGCGACCAGGATCTGCGGCAGCAAAACTGCCGGATCAACATTGCCGACCAGAACTATCCGCGGCGTCATGACCACGATTTCGGGTGGTTGACGAGGTCGCCATTCCGCCGTCGAAACAGTCCGAGAGAGGATCCAGATCGTCCCCGCTAGCACGATGAGAACGCCCAGCCAGCGTGCCCCCTGTCGATCTTCAGTAGCCAGAGACATAGAGGCTTAAAGCCTAACGGATGTCACAGGTGAGCAGATGCTTGAATCATCGGATGGGGTCGCAGATTTGGTTACGAAAGATACCATGACGTTTCTGAAAGAAGCAGAGAGCGCCGAATGCCTGAGCGAGTATCCACCGCACGCCTGCGCAAGACGCCAGTGGTTCCGCTGCTTTCCGTGCACGGGAGCGCAGTTGCGCTGAATTGGAGCTAATTCCCAGCCCGCTTTCCACCCGTAGTCGGGCCGTCTTACACGTATTTAGAGGAACTTGGCGGTTCGGGCTGGTAGGTGCAAGTTGCTCCAAGTCCAAGTATAGGTGCCCGAATGGTTGACACGGTCGGGAGCTGAATTTTGTATGTTGCTGATAAAAATACTGATAGGTTCACTTTGCTAGAATTTCCAGCCCGCATTCCAGCCCGTCGCCTGGGTAGCGGTCTGCGTGATCGAAGGAACAGTAGCGGTCTCCGAGTGTCTTGCTCAGCGTGAGAAAGATGCGGCAGCCATCCCAGGATGCCGTGGAGCCGCTGGAGTTTTTGTATTTCGACTCCAGCTCCCGCGGTCTAAAGCTTCACCGGATCGGCTACAAAGATCGTTTTTTTGTTCACGAACTCCTCGATCCCGAAGCTGGATAACTCTCGTCCATAGCCTGAGCGCTTGATGCCTCCGAACGGGAGCTCCGGCGTTGTCACTACGGAGGAATTGAGAAAGACCATGCCCGACTGAAGCCGGGAGGCAAGCCGTTTTGCCCGCTCGCGATCTTTGGTGCAGATCGAGCCACCCAGACCGAAGGGCGAGTCATTGGCGATCGCGAGCGCTTCTTCTTCATCTTTGGCCCGGAAGAAGAGAGCGACCGGTCCAAAGAACTCCATCCGAAAGGCAGGATTCGAGGGAGTCACACTGGTCAAAACCGTCGGCATCAGGAAAGCTCCCGGTCCTTCCGGCCGGTTTCCACCGAGGAGAATCTTCGCGCCGTTCTCGACGGCCGTTTCCAGCTGGGCAAGAATCCTCTCCAGCGCGGTCTGCGAACAGAGCGGGGCCAGAGTCGTGCTTTCGTCGGCCGGGTCGCCGGGGACATAAGCGGAGAGGAGGCGGATGACCTCCGCCAGAAACTCATCGGCAATCGGTTCGACCGCGATAAAACGCTTCGAGGCGGCGCACGCCTGGCCGGCATTGATCATGCGGCCCTGCACCGCCAATTTAGCAGCAAGCGTCGGATCGAAGTCCTCCAGCACGATGAAGGCATCGTTGCCGCCAAGTTCCATGACCGACTTTTTCAGTTGCTTACCGGTCTGAGCCGCCACCGCTTCACCGGCGCGCTCCGATCCCGTGAGGGCAACTCCCTGCACGCGTGGATCTTCGATTAACTTGGCGACCTGTTCATTGGACAGGAAGAGGTTGGTATAGGCGCCGTCCGGCGCTCCGGCGTCGGTCAATATCTTCTCGAACGCCAATGCGCATTGCGGGACCCCGGGAGCGTGCTTCATCAGAATCGGGTTGCCGACCGCCAGGTTCGGGCCGACGATGCGCGCAAGCTGGTAATAAGGAAAATTCCACGGTTCGATGGCAACCAGAACTCCAATCGGCTCGAACTCCACCCACGCCTCGCCCATAGGAGAATCCAGCGGCCGTTTGGCAAGAAAGCGCGCTGCATTGTCGGCGTAATAGTCCAGGATCTTGGCGCTGAGCTCGACTTCCCAACGGCTCTCCGGAATGCGCTTGCCCATCTCTGTGGTAGCCGTACCGGCCAGGGAGTCACGCCGTTCCAGCATGAGAGCAGCGGCCTTCTTGAGAACAGCCGTTCGCTCGGAGAGAAAGCCGAAGGATCGGAAGCAGGCATCGGCACGCCTGAGCGCATCCTTCATCTCCGCATCCGTGTGCTCGCGGAAGCTCCCCATCTGTTCCCCCGTGTAAGGATTGACGCTCAGATAACCCATAGCCAATGCTCCTTCTCAGCCTCAAGAAATTGGCAGGGGCCCGCATGACATAAGGGGCCGGATCGGACGGTAAATGCCGAATTGCCTTTGAGCCCAACAGTGTAGGTCAAAAGGGATAGGGAGGGAAGGGATAGAGGACCGTGAGCCGAAATGTTCACCAACGGCTTGTGGGATGACTCTGCCCTTTCTGTGGGGTCACTCGTGTCTGTGATCTGAACGTGGTTGTCGCGTGACCTGGCGCACAGAGTCTAGCGACAAACTGCGATATCTACGTAAGCACATTGTGGGAAGGCCTTCAGCGAAACAGAGCAGTTCATTTTGGATGGCGGCTGTTTTCGTCGTTGATGGCTTGGCGTGTGTGGGAGTCACGCCTTTCTTGAACTGAAAGGTTTTGGGGACAGCTGATAACGTGCAGGACGGCCTAATCCCGTTCGAAGGATTGCTTGCGGCGGTTGAAAGACCATTCGTTGTTTTGTGGGTACAGCTGAAGCCTCCCTGTCCAGAGAAGAATTCATACTCGCTTCACGGCTACTCATCGGGCCCCTAAGTTCAGCTGCAACGTTCGACCGGTATATCTTCCAACCTAAAAAAAGTGGAGATTATGGACGATCTCGACGCTCTAGCACGGCTCACCGCTCGCATCGAAAGGCTGGAGAGCCGAATCGACGCCCTCGAACATCCATCTGAAAAGTCCGCCTCTGTATACGCCGAGCCAGCTACTCCGGCCGCGATGCAGCCACCCGACGATCTGTTCTCTTTCGCACAAGAGGGCGGAGTGTTCGCGGTGCTGGGCAAAGCCATGCTAGGAATTGCTGGCGCCTTTTTGCTTCGTGCCGCGGCAGAATCGGGTTCTTTCCCAAAGCTGGCGGTGGTTAGTCTGGCACTTGTCTATGCGTGGATGTGGCTGGTATGGGCAGCGCGAGTTCCGGCGACAGCGCGCTTTGCGAGTACCGTCTATGCCACAACCTCGGTCCTGATACTCGCTCCCATGCTCTCGGAGCTGACCCTGCGATTCGGGATTTTGCCGAGTTCGGCGACCGCGGGCGTCCTCTGCATGTTTGTAGTTTCGGCGTACGCACTGGCCTGGAGACGCAGTCTGACACCGGTCGTGTGGGTGACTAATGTCGCAGCGGCTTTTATTGCCCTCGCATTATTGATTGCGACACACGATCTGGTGCCTTTCCTCTCGGCACTTCTGCTCATGTCGCTGGCCGGCGAAGTGGCGGCCAGCCGGAACCACTGGCTGAGACTCAGGCCGCTGGTAGCGGCGGAGGCGGATGTTGCGGTTTGTATCTTGCTCTACATCTACTCCCGCCCGGAAGGCCTCGCCCCGGCTTACAGGAATCTGGCAGCGCCGCTACTGCTGGGACTCGGTTGCATGTTGTTTCTGATTTACGGAGGAAGCACTGCTTTCAGGACGATGTGGCTTCGCCAAAAGGTCACCGCTTTCGAGATTGTCCAGACTTTCGTCGCGTTCCTTCTGGTAGCGTTCAGCACGATGCATTTTAGTTCAAGGGCCGGTGCTACCGTGTTCGGAGTGTTCTGTTTGCTGTTATCGGCGGCGTGTTACGCGGCTGCCTATATCTATTTCGATGGCTTCCCAGAAAAGCGTAACTATCAAGCGTACGCCATCTGGAGCGCGGCACTCCTTCTGGCCGGTGGTTATCTCTGCTTCTCGCGGTCACTGCTGGCGCTCATTTTGAGTGTGGCCGCAATTGTGGCCACGCTTCTGGGAGTGCGAGGATCTCGATTGATTCTGCAATTCCACGGTCTGGCGTATCTGGCTGCCGCGGCGTACGCATCCGGCCTCGTAGATTATGCGTGCCGTACTTTTGCAGGCTCGTTCCCGGGAGCACCCGAATGGATTGTGTGGATTGTTGCCGCCTCCACCGTTGCGTGCTACCTGGTCGTAGGCCGGTTCCGCACCGGTCTATGGAGCCAACGGATACTGCAACTGCTTTCGGCTACACTGGCGGTGGCCACAGTGATCGCGTTTCTTGTTTCTGTGCTAGTTTGGCTGGCTGCGCACGGCATGACCGCGGGACCATCCCAAATAGCGGTCATTCGCACCCTGATCACTTGCCTGGTCGCGCTTTTGCTTGCTTTGAGCAACTCCCGCTGGCAGCGAAGTGAACTCGTATGGATTGCCTATGGCGTCCTGGCATTGGTCGCGGCGAAGTTGCTTTTCGAAGACTTGCAGCATGGAAACGCGGGATGCACAGCCGTGTCGATCTTCCTATACGCGCTGGCTCTGATTTTCGTTCCTCGCTTGACACGCGTTGGGCGTAGCGCGCAAAGCAGTGCATAAACTCCAGCGTCGTAGAGAGGTTGTTGTGCGGCATCACGCCAGCGACTCCGCTGTAGTTCGTGCGCCGGAACCCACCCACGCCAAATTTGCCGGAATTCCCAGCCCGCATTCTAGCCCGTAGGCAGGTTCGCAGGCGGCGGTCCCGATGGCCCCTCCACTGGCTCAGTGCCTTTGGGGAATATGCGAGCCTCAGACCACCTGCGGCCCGCCGCACTCAAAGCTGGGGGGCCAACCCCAAGCCGTGGGAGCGCTTCAGCTTCCACGGCACAGCCTGAGCAGCCTGCCGATCACGAGCAAGAAGAAGGACGTGGGAACCGCGAAGGACTCGGCTCATGTCAGTTCGCGGAGGTTACGGCAGGGAGGATTCTGCGTGAACCGCAGTGCCGATGAACGGGACTTCGCCCCTGAATCGCCCGTAAGTGCAGCGTTTCAAAAATGCTTATGATGGTTCTTCTGAAGGGCTAAGATCGTTCGGGTCGTCTGTGCGTTCGACGGCTTGGTCGAGTTGGTCATTCCTGAGATCGTCGTGCGGCCGCATCCAGATGAGCAGCACGAGGGCTGGCACTGTCGCCACGGTGGTCAGCAAGAAAAACCGGACCCAACCGAGCTTCTCAGCTAACACTCCTCCGGAAGATGCCACCAGTGTGCGACCAACCGCCGCGAGCGAAGAGAGCAGCGCGTACTGAGTCGCGGTAAAGGCCGGCGAACATAGACTGGAAAGATAACTGACCAAAGCTGCCCCTGCCATTGCGCCAGTTACGTTTTCTGCCGTGACACAAAGCGCAAGATACCCGAGCCGATGCCCGCCTACAGCCTGCAGCACAAAGAACAAGTTGCCAACGGACTGTAGCACCCCACACAGCATGAGCGAGTGCCGCGGGCCAAAACGCACCGTCACCACCCCGCCGATCAGAGCCCCCGCCACTGTCGCAAAGAAACCGACCATTTTGGAAACGGCGGCAATCTCGTTGAGCGAAAACCCGAGCGAGACGTAAAGCGGTGTTGCCATTACTCCTGCGAGTGCTTCCCCCAGTTTGTAGCCGACAATGAAGATCAGGATGACTAGCCAAAGTGGCCGGCGCGTGAAATCGGTGAATGGGCCCGTCACTGCGATGGCGAACGATTGGCGAACCCCCTTCCATCCGACTGCCTCGGTATGCGGAGTTCCCGCCGGAACCTTCGGCTCGGGGCCAAACAGGAACACCAGCATTCCCGCGCCGAGCATTGCCGCCATCGTGGCGTAGGCCACGAACCACCCGGCGCGCGCTGCGATCGCCAGTGAGCCCGCTCCGGAAACCAGCATGGCAAGCCGGTAGCCGGTTTGGATCATGCCCGCTCCGGGACCCTGAAGGTCCATCTCCAAGATCTCCACGCGCCAAGCGTCAATGACGATATCTTGGCTCGCGGATAGAAACGCGACGAGAAGTGACAAGGCGCTCATCAGAGCCAAGTTGTGCTGTGGATTGCACGATCCGAGTCTGAGTATTGCGCCGATCAACATGATTTGGATCGTGATCCCCCAACCGCGTCGCCGCCCCAACGGCAGCGGTGGCGGTAGGCGATCAATTAGCGGCGCCCACAGGAACTTGAATGCGTACGGCGTGCCAACCAGAGCGAACGTGCCAATCGTTGCGCGCCGCACACCGGCTGTCGCAAGCCACGCCGAAAGGGTCGAGAAAGTGAGCAGGAGCGGAAGGCCGCTGGCGAACCCAAGTGCCAGTACCTGCAGCACGCGCCGGTCAGTGTAGGCCGTGAGCGAGCGCCGCCAGTTCGTTGCTTTGACCACTTCTTGCTCCTTCCATACCAATCCTTTGGCACATTTCCCCGGGCAAACCATAACTCTAATCAGGAGCAAATGAAAGCAATTGAAAGAAGAATCGCGAACATCACACCCTGCTTCATCTCAGACCAGCCGAGCCTCTTCACATCGAGCGGTTCAGGCTTTCTAAAGAACCACAGTGTTCCCCGGACTATCACCGGAACAAAAGCGATGATTGTCAAAGAGGGAGCTACCCGCAGGAAGACCGCTACAATCAGCACCACCAGCAGCACCATCTGCGCCAGAAAGAAGGTGCGTCCTTGGGCAATTTTCTCGGAAAAATTGGCGGCTCGGGCAGCGTGAATGCGGAACTGAACAAAATGGATTTGGTCGCCTGCGAAGGCCCAGTTCGCCGCCCAGAGAACCAAGGAGCGTTCGTTGAGCAGTCCGGCGCCGATGTAGTAAGCCGCCGGGGCCGCACATGTAAGACCAATTACCCCCACCAGTTGCGCCGCCATTCGAGCTCTCCGGCCTAGCCGGCGAAGGAGCGCCTGGGTAGCAAACGCCAAACCTGCCGCGATTCCGAACAGCAGAATTTGCAGATTTTTCCCGTTCCACATCAACACGGCAAAACAAGCACCTGACACCACAGTCAAAATGGTTGACGTAAGTAGTGCTGTTCGGCGTTCCCGCGACGTATGGGCCTTGAGTGCACCCGTACCGAGCAGACTTTCAATCGGTGTGCGCAGCCAGAAAAGCGACAGCGCTCCTACCGTGAACACAAACAACGGACCAATGTGGTATCCCGGGGCAAACCCCGCCGCCACTCCGGTGAGTAGCGGGACAAGTAGCAACCCCCAGGCACCATGCTCACGGGGAACAATCAAAGCACGCGCGCGGGCCTGCTGAGTAGTACCTGCGCCTTTCATTGTGTGGTCACTGTTGTCTCACCCCGGCCCCATATTGTTTCATGGCTGGTATTGTCTGCTGCCTGTTGTCCATGTCCAAAGTGCTCACCCACCTGGGTAAACAGCGATCTGCCAGGATTGATTTGTACCATTTGATATATGAAACGGTGGTGGTATGCATTCCCTATTGCAGTCCAATGCGAAAACGTGTGCGGCTCAAAAATACACGTGCAAGAAAAACCTGAGTTTGATCAGCACATAGACCATCACGAAGTTCCACAACCACACCGGCCAGAACAGCCAGCCTGATTCTCTCCGCTTTGCCAGTCCCATGATTGGCGCAACCGCCGCGGCCACTGCCAGCGCAAGAATAACGGCTTGCGCCAGTTCCATCTTCTCGGTGCTCCGCATGAGCACTACGACATCCAGCAGGGTCAACGCAAGCGCCAGCGCGGCGTTGGCTTCGGCCATGGCGAGAGCGGCGCGCTTGCGTCCGGCGATGCGCGTTGCTATCGCGCCCAACTGCAAAGATCCGGTCACCACCAGCAACACATCCAATCCAGTATCTAAGGCCAAGCTTTCGCACCTCACTAACCCGCACGATTCCTGCTACTCCGGATCGGCCTCTTGCCCACTGACCTCCCCGATGTTTTGCACTAGCGAAGAGGTAGTTTAGCGCCTGTTGAAGTGCTTACCCGCAACACCTATTCCCGACTTACGCGGCAGCGTCATGCGTTCGACGGCGCTGCCACCATCCCCGGAGGATTTTATGTCTCGACTCTCGCCGTTTTACTCCCATCTTGCCGTTGCTACGGCGGCGCTCGGATTTGCGCACTCCTACACGTTGCTGGCCCTGGAGGAGGGTGAGCCCTCCGGGGTGCTGCTCGAGTCAGCAATCGGTGACGCGAAGACCGCGCTCGACTATCTGATGCACGCTCGCGACACGCTCGAAAAGAGCTGTCACGAGACGGGCGCTGCCAGAGCGCGAGTGCAGTGAACTTCGGATCAGGCCGAGAGGTGGGCAAAGCAGGGTTTAAGCACAAAAACCGCCTTCCTCGAAGCGATCGAGAACAATCCCGTCGCGCCTACCTCTCCCGCCTGTCAGGTGACTCCCCCAATTAGCGCAAACTCGCTCCCAGTCTACCTCCAACAAGGCTTGCGACATTTTTAACTGCCGGAAATAGGTTGACTCTTGTGGCATGTTTCGGGAGGCGGTCATCTCGATTTTGGCGTTCATCGCCAAACAGGAGCGGGTCCGGTTAAGCGAGAGGACGATAGCGGGGCTGCGAAGGGCTCGGGCGAGAGGGCGGGTCGGCGGCCGTCCACGGGGCGTGAGCGACTGTTATACAATGTATCTACATAGAATAAACGGTGTATCGCCGTAAGGAGGGAACGATTATGCGAGCACGGATGCTGAAGTGGGGCAATAGCCTCGCCGTACGGATTCCCAAGCCGATCGCAGATGAGGCTAAACTGCGAGCGGGAGACTCTTTGGAAATTGAGGTGGCCGCTGAGGGCGCGATCCAGTTCCACAGAGTGGGAAAGATTCCCACTCTCGGCCAGCTGGTAACCCAAATCACCCCTGAAAACCGTTATGGCGAGATCTCGACCGGCCCAGAAGTGGGAAAGGAAGTTATTGAATGGTGACATCGTATGTTCCTGAATCTGGAGACATTGTAGTGTTGGATTTTGATCCACAAGTAGGACGCGGACAGGCCAAGCGAAGACCGGCGTTGGTGCTTACGGATATTCGTTACAACCGCGCCAGTGGCCTGGCGGTGGTATGTCCGCTCACAAGCAAGCGAAAACCTTATCCTTTCGCGCTACCGGTCACAGTTGGCCAAGTAGAGGGAGCCATTCTGGTTGATCAGTTGAAGAGCATGGACTGGGTTGGACGTCGCGCGGAGTATCATTCAAAAGCTCCCGCTTCCATAGTCACGAAGGTTCGGCAATATATTGCCGTTCTGCTCTCCATTCGGGAACCTCGAACCAACTGATGCACTACGGCGAGCCGGACTATTACTGCTCGCTTTCAGCGATTGCTGCGAACTGTTCCGCAGCGGTTCTAATCGCAGATTCTATCTTTCCCACTTCTTCATCGCTCAATTCAGCGAACATCGCACGCTTCCCCTTCGACAGCTTTCCTGCGTTCTGATGAATTAGCCGAATGAGGAGGGATGCCCGTTGGTTGGGCATGTCGACGATGTCCATGACCGACCGCAAGGCTAGGTCGAAGAACTTCAGGAAATCGAGTTCATGCTTAAGGTCTCGGCGGATTGTCTCCTCAATGCAGTCGAAAAGGTACTCGGTTTGCGAGGTCGCATCGAAGTAGCGGTACAGGTCGCCGGTTTCGTTTTCAACCGACATCTCCTGGTCTGAATTCACGGTGTAGCGGATAAATGGAGCGATGCTGCCTGAGAATGCCTCCAGAACCCGGTCGTAAGCGGCCATGTCCCTTAACATTGCTGCCGAGACAGGGAAGACAAATCCCTGAGGGGTAAACCGCGTTTGGGAAAGGACGTTATGAACCAGAAAACGGTGGATGCGTCCATTGCCATCAATAAATGGATGAAGGAAGACAAATCCAAATGCTGCCGCAGCTGCAACACAGACCGGATTGACGGGACTTTCCTGATTCAAAAGCCGCGAGACCATCTGCATCCATCCGTCCATGAGTGATGGAACATCTTTCGGCTTCGGGCAGACGAAATTAACGTGCTGAGAAAAGTCGGGAAGTGATTCGCCAACATAAACCTGGATGTTGCGCCAATCCTTTTGCGCATAGCGGGGATCGACAATCGCGTTCTGAAGATCAAGGAAGGATTGCTTCTCCGAAGCATCAAACTTGTCCGCTCCCATGAGGGCCGCGACAAACCTCTCGGTACGGTCTTTGCTGGGCGCTTCGCCCTCAATCGCGAACGATGATTTCGTCTCTTTGGTGAAGAGATAAGGAACTGCTCGTTTCAGGACTGCTGGCTCAACGGCGGCGACCAAAGCACCTGCTCGTTCGCTGGGATTCTTATTGAAGTCCGCCGTGAGTTTTTCCGTTCGCCGGATCAATGGGCAGTAATCTTTATTGCCCAGGAGATTGTCGAAAACGCGCTGCCTCCGAACCCGTATAGCTGGCCCGACAATGTGAAGATCTTCATCTAGGAGGTCGACGTAGGGCCCGGAGGTGAGCGGAGCCACATTGAGGGTAATGCCCGTAAGCAGTTCGTAGAGATACCATGCTCGACGGGCAAACATTCCGTTCGGTTCGCTCTGGATCCAGCCCTCGATGTCCTTTCTGTCGATTCTGTTAAAAGCTGCCTTGTAGACCCCGAGGTCGAGCGGTTCGTACTTGAGCGCGAAGCGAAGTTGCCCGATGATTCCGTTGGCTGGATCGTAAGCTCGGGGATACTGTTCAAGAACCTTAATTTCAGTGATCTTGGTCTTGCGAATACTGCCGACGAGCACCGAACGGACTGTCGGACGGGGAACGTTCAGTCCGAGCTGTTCGATCAAGGCATGCAGACCAATCGGGGTTTCTCCGCTCATAGTGCTCTGCATAGAATTCCTCCAGAGCCAACAAAAACGCTCCAACTACAGCGGTCCAACCTCACAAACATTCCAACGAAGTAGTATTTGAGTTCAGAGACATTGGAATCGCTCCAGGCATCACAGAAATGCTCCAAAGTTTACCATTCGGGTTTACTCCAGACAGGGGCAAAATCCGCGCGCATTTGTTCTTGAGTGAGATGTCGGAGATACCGAAGCGGGCAGCGAGAGTCTTTATCGGTTCAGACCAGACGAGATCGTACGGCGCCTTTCGAGAAAGCCGTTCAGCCATGCGTGATTCCTCGAATCAGTTTTCGGATGAAGATGCTAACATTTCGGCATTGGCATTTCCCGATCCCTCCGCAATTGAGCAACTGAAGGCCGCAGCTCGGCCCGTACTGTTTACGGCCTCGGCGTCACACACATCGGTGTCCTCCGTCACACGAGGAAAGCAAAACTCGCGCATCCAAGTAATGACGGATGGAATTCCTCGGTGGCGGGCGCCGTTGTGGTATCGTCCATGCACTGTGGGGAGACAAGCAGTTTGAAACTGAATCCAATTCACACGCTTGACCGGACAATTCTGGAAGCGATTCCGATACCCGCGTTTGTGGTCGATGACGATGTTCGAATCGTGGACATGAACAGTGCCGCCGCCCAGTTTTGCGCCCAAGACCATGAGGATGTCTACAAATGCCGGGGAGGCGAAGCCCTGCATTGCGTCCATTCAAAAGACGTACCGGAGGGATGCGGAAGAGCATCTCTCTGTCAGCAATGCGTCATCCGCAATTCGGTGAATGAATGTTTGGAGGGGCGGACGGTCAGCCGTGCCCGGATGAGTATGGATTTTCTTCCGGAGTCTGGACGAAAGACCAAGGAGATGTTGATCACGACAAGTCCGCTGCTGAATAGCAGCGAGCGTCAGGCACTTCTGATCATTGAAGACGTCACTGTCAATGATGCGCTTGAACAGGCACTTCGGCGATCCCAGAAACTCGCAGTGACTGGTAGGCTCCTTGCAACAATAGCTCACGAAATCAACAATCCGTTGGAGTCGCTCAGCAACCTGCTCTACCTTCTCAGGTTGGAGCCGGGGCTTGGGCATAGTGCAAAAGAACTGGTGGAGACGGCTGAACAGGCGGTTGAACATTTAACCACCATTACCCGTCAGGCACTCGCTCCGCATCGCGAAGCCAAACTTCCCGTCATTACCAAGCTATCCGAGTTGCTCGACGACGTTGTCGCTGTATTTCAGCGCAGACTGGAATCGGCACAGATCAAGGTTCGCCGTGAATATCAGACGGACGGAGAGGTTTCGATTTATCCCAGCGAATTCAGGCAGGTGTTCACAAACCTGATCGCAAATGCCGTAGATGCAATTGGACGTCGCGGCGAACTGCGTCTCTCCATTGAGAAATTGCCGGGGACCGAAGTCATTGCGCAAATTCGTGACAGCGGGTGCGGGATCCCGCCAGAGAATCTTGAACTGATCTTCGATCCATTTTTCACCACCAAAGGCGAGAAGGGCACGGGGCTTGGTCTCTGGGTGATCAAAGGTATTGTTGAGAAGGTGGGGGGCAAGATCGAAGTGGTAAGTTCAACGACCGGAGAGACGGGGACGTGCTTCAGCATCTCCCTTCCTGGCACCTATGCCGGGACTGGCGAGCAAGCGGTTGATGCCGAAGAGAGCACGCTTTCATAATAAAGATGGGCTTGGGCAACCAAGCTCCTCTCATACCAGCATCTCTGATAACTCAAACTGGTACAAAATTCGCCGGGCACTCCAACACTACTTTCGTTGAAAGACGCCGTTGTAACCGAATTCCTTGCAGGGATGTAAAAGCCTGCATTCGCACCGCAGGTTCAAGCAGCGTCATCGCGGACATGCCAAACATTAGCCGGAATGGGATGTACTTCAGAACCTTCGAGCAGTTCCGTCCGGAAGCTCCGGTTTCGATTGCGACGTACTACACCGAAGGCGGTCAAAACATCCTTCAGGATGGACGGATTCTTTGGATGCGGGACATAGAGTCAGGCATGTCAGAATACGGCGTCGAGTTCTGCCGTACTCGCTATTGATAGCCGCGACCTTCGAGCAGTTCAGTAAGCACCGGTGTTGGCGAACGCGTTCCGATGCCTTTCTAGTAAATGGCCATGCAAAAGACGGCGCGATAAGTCCGCGCCTCGGAAATCGTTACATCCGATTTCCACTTTCGCACCGCCGCTGCTACTGCTGCCAGGTTAACTGTTTGCCAAAGGAACTACGTGTTGAAAGAGCCTGAGAGCTTGGATTCTCTTTGGATCAGAGTTGTCATCACACGTCCATGAACTCAGGGCGATAATCCTTCCATATTCCCGTTGCCGGCGAAATTACGCGTACGGGCGCCTCGTCATCGTGTTTCGCGCTTCTCGCCCATTGCCAGGCATGCTGGACTTCAGAGGGAATCGAAGTAACGCGTTTCCGACTGTAAAATCGCGACTCCGGAGGTGAGCATGGCCGCAAGCGCATCCCAACCGTGTATTCCGACAACGGCCATGCGGGCGATATGGTCCGTGTGCTTTTGGAGAAACCTCATGTCCTCCCAGATCGCCTTCCATTCGGCTCCGCTCATTTCCGTTAAGTCCGCGAGGATGCCGATGGGATGCTTCTTACGTTGCGCGATGAAGAATTCAAGCTGCGGTTCAAATGCTCTGAGGTCTTCGTCCGATAGTTTTCCGGTCACACGAAAGCCGAACGCGATCTTTCCAGTTTCTTTGAGACGTTCAATCGGCGGCCAGATAGTCGCGCACCGGAATGTGCAGCCGGCGGCAGCTTTCAATGACGCTGAGGATCTCTGGCTGATCAGTGGAGCAGAGCGCTTCCGGCGAGATGCCAAGGTTGCCCACGCTCTGCTGCAGATGGCCAAGCATGAAGATTCGCGGCGCTGCCTGGTGCTGCTGGGAGCGATTCTGGAAACTCCCAATCTGGTGGAGCGGCTGACCGAGGTATTGAAGCCAGAGGAACGGGATAAACGAGAGCGGCCGCATAAAGGAGCACGGGAAAAGTGACTATTGCCGAACTGTATCTGACGTGCTTTCTGGTCGGATTTACGATCAGCGCTCTATCGGTGCTGCTGGGCGGGATTCATCTGCACGTGCATCTTCCGTTTCATTTTCAACTGGGACTACACCTGGGACACGTAGGGCGCGTGTCTGTAGGGCGCTCGCCTCACGGGGGATCAGGCACGGGAAACCTGCCGGCGGTGAATCTGGGGACCGTGACGGCGTTCCTGGCTTGGTTCGGCGGCATTGGATATCTGCTGACGAGGCACTCCCATGTGTACGCGCTGGCCGCGCTATTGATTTCCATTGGCGGCGGCCTGGTGGGCGCAACCCTGGTTTTCCTGCTGGTGACGCGGGTGCTGATGCACTTTGAAGGCGGCATGGAAGAAGCGGACTACGACATGATCGGCGTGCTGGGGCGGGTGAGTTCGCGGCTGCGCCCAGGCGGAACCGGCGAGGTTATTTTTTCGCGCCTGGGCTCGCGCTGTTCGACTGCGGCCAGAAGCGAGGATGGCAGCGAGATTGAAAAGGATGTGGAGGTTGTGGTGACCCGCTACGAGCGCGGCATTGCATACGTGCGGCGCTGGGACGAGTTAGCGGCTTCGGCGAGAACCGATGCCGGTTCAACGCATTCGTAAGATGTGAAATTTGTAGGCTATGAAAATTGTTCGTGCCCTAGGAGGCAATATGGGATTTGACATCCCAACCGATGTACTGGTGCTTGCAGGTCTGCTGGTTTTGGTAATCGTGTTCGCCTTTGCTGCCTTTGCCAAGCTATATCGCAAGGCAGGTCCGCATGAGGCGCTGGTGGTGTATGGCTTCCGCGGAATGCGGATCATCAAGGGAAAGGGCACGGTCATCATTCCGATGATCGAAAACGCCCGCGAGCTTTCGCTGGAGCTGATGTCGTTCGACGTGGCTCCAAAGCAGGACCTGTACACGAAGCAGGGCGTGGCGGTGACCGTGGAAGCGGTGGCGCAGATCAAAGTCAAGTCCGACACCGAGTCGATCATGACCGCCTCCGAACAGTTTCTGACGAAAAATCCCGATGAGCGCGAAGGACTAATTCGTCTCGTGATGGAAGGCCATTTGCGCGGCATCATCGGCCAGCTGACGGTGGAGGAGATTGTGAAGCAGCCGGAGATGGTAAGCGACCGGATGCGCTCCACCTGCGCCGAAGATATGAACAAAATGGGGCTGGAGGTGATCTCGTTCACCATCAAGGAAGTTCGCGACCAGAACGAGTACATCACCAACATGGGGCGGCCGGACATTGCCCGCATCAAGCGCGATGCCGACGTTGCCACCGCCGAAGCCGAGCGCGACACGGCGATGCGCCGTGCCATTGCTCAGCGCGAGGCCGCGGTGGCCAAGGCCCAGGCAGACCAGGAGCGCGTGCTGGCCGAAACCCTCTCGCTGGCCAAACAGTCGGAGGCGCAGCGCGATCTGGAAGTGAAGAAGGCCGAGTATGCCGAGACTGTGAAGAAACAGCAGGCTACGGCAGACAAAGCTTACGAAATCCAAGCCAACATCATGCAGCAACAGCTGGTGGTGGAATCCGTGAAGGTGCAGAAGGCCGAGAAGGAACAGCAGGTCATGGTGCAGGAAGCCGAAATTGCTCGGCGCGAAAAGGAACTGATTGCGACCGTGCTGAAGCCGGCCGAGATCGAACGCCAGCGTATTGAAACCCTCGCCGGAGCCGAGAAGCAGCGGCTGATTCTTGAAGCCGAGGGCAAGGCCAGCAATATTCGCGAACAGGGTGAAGCCGAGGCCGAGATCATCTTCAAGAAAGGCGAAGCCGAAGCCAAGGCCATGAACGTGAAGGCCGAGGCCTTCCAGGAGTACAACCAGGCGGCGGTAATCGACAAACTGCTCTCGGGGATGCCGGAGATTGTTCGCGCCCTGGCTGCTCCGCTGGCCCAGGTGGATCGGATCACGATCGTCTCGACCGGCGATGGACATAGCGCCGGAGTCAACAAAATTACCGGCGACATTGCGCAGATGGCGGCGCAGGTACCGGCTCTGTTTGAAGCGCTCAGCGGCATGAACATGCAGGATCTGATGTCGAAGGTGCGAACGATCGGAGACAAGGCGCCGAAACCGGACAATGGTGGTACGAACAGCGGCACCATTGCGAAGAGCGCCGGGAATTAACCGATGGAGGAGACGCGCAGACTCGCGTCTCCTCCATCAATCGAAGTGCGCTGTACAGAAAAGGAGTACCGTATGGCACTGCTGGAGCGAGTGGCAACATTGATCCGGGCCAATCTCAACGAACTGGTGGACCGTGCCGAAAACCCGGAGAAGATGATCAAACAGGTCATCCTCGACATGCAGAACCAGTTCATGCAGGTGAAGACGCAGGTGGCCATCGCGCTGGCCGATCTGCACTTGCTGAAAAAGAAGCAGCAGGAGAACCACGAGCGCGAAGAGGAGTGGATGCGCAAGGCGCAGCTTGCCGTCTCTAAAGGCGACGACAGCCTGGCGCGTGCCGCACTGGACCGCGCGATGAGCTACAAACAATTGGCGGCCAGTTTTGTGGAACAGATCGAAGACCAGAAGGCACAAGTGGAAGTGCTCAAGGATGCGCTGAACGCACTGGCGCGCAAGATCTCGGAAGCCGAGGGAAAGGCCGAAGTGTTGATTGCGCAACACCGCCGCACAAAGGCGATAGGGCGCGCGGCGGACGCGAGCCAGAAGGCGTCTTCCCAGGATAACGCTGGGGTCTTCCAGCGCATGAGCAACAAGGTGATGCACGCCGAGGCGGTAACGCAGGCAACGGTGGAGCTGAGCGGAGAGGACCTCAATCGCAAATTCGACAAACTCGAGCGGGAGCAGGAGATTGAGCGTATGCTGCAGGAGCTGAAAGAGCGAAAGAGCTTGTCGGCGTAGGGCTCCGGATCGCAGTAGAATCCCGGCGAATCCCGGGCAGCCTGGGGTGATGTGGCGATTATCCGACGGGTAAAAGCTAGGCCGTGTCCAGTAAACGCTGAACGTCGTCTCGGTTAGCGCCCTTCGTTGCCTGCAACGTCCAATCTTGCTGCCGATTGAAAGCCGCAAACCATGCCTCGACTCGCTCACCCGCAACGCTGTATACCATCACGCTTGCTCTCCCATTCCCGAGAGTCTTTGCGCTGTACCACACGAAACTCGCAGAGCGACTGAAGCCCTCCACGCGCCTATGCAGGTTCGCTTCGCTACGCTGCTTCTCGGAAGGGTGCGGCAATAAATGCAATGGCGCTTCGCAATAGCGGTCGTCAACTCGTACAAATGACCATTGGGCCAAGACTCTGTTTGGAGCGAACGGAGGAAAGGTCACTTTGTCTTGATGAAACTCGTCCAGCGCTCCGTCCTCTCGGTTCATAAACGCGGGAAACCGGAAATCCACGATTCCTTTACCGGAGAACCGCAGCCACTTGTGGTCAAACCAGTTGTCAATCTTGATGATCCAGAGTTCCTGCGGCGCGACTTCGTTAACCAGTCCGCGCACCAGGGAATTCAGCAGCGTGATGAACTGTTGGTCATCGGTTTCCCCGGTTACAACCTGAATCGGCATGGAGACATTATCCGACAAGAGCAACCGCATCGGCGGTATAGCCAGCATTCCTCAATCCCTAAACGGGATACTGAGTTAACAGGCGATTTTCCGTCAGGTATTGTCCTCTGGCTTGTGTTTGCTCCGAATCCAAGGCTCTCCCGGCCTGCTTCGCTTTGCCCACCAGCCTAATGGTAGATCGGCTAGTTCTTTCAAGGTTGGGTCATTGTCTATCGGATGATGAAAACAAACCACGACGGGACCGCCGCCCTCGATCATGCTGTCGCCCAGAAACTGCCACGCACCGTCCGCTTCATCATGGGATGCGTAGGTGATTGGCTCCGCGCCCGTTTGAACAGACTTGGAGAGGAATACATGCGTGTGAGGCGGATCAGGAAACTTCCAATCGAAAAGGCTGCTCTTGGGATCAGCTGACGCCCAGAAATCATTTTCGACGCCAGTCACAGCAGCGCCGGGCTGCATGAGAGGCTGCGCGAATACGGGGTCGAATCCTTCATCTTCAGGGAAGCGGTTTTCTCGGTCGGGATAAACAGCTTGCAGCACAGGGAACTCTGCTCCGCCGTAGTACCAGACCGCCCAACCCATCAGGTGTCTCGTCCACTTCGGATCGACTGGCCGGAACTCGCAATCGACTTCTCCGACCATATCGTGATGGCGACCTTGGGTCAGATCGATTCCGGCACGCAAACGCTTTGCAGCCTCGTTCAGGAGAACGTGAGCTGTCTGCTCGTAGAGTCCAACTGTGATGATTTCGGGTTTGAGGGCGGTGTCGTACACACCAACCGTATAGGACCATCCTGAGCCTGCGGTCGTCCTTTCGACGTGTACTACTGAGCAGCCGAACTCTTCGATATGGCTGATCGTGCGCTCGTCATCGTCTTTGAGATCACTGGCTCGAAATTGGCGCGTACGTATTGTCTCGAACTTCTGGTCTGCCGTAGCCAATCTCGTCTCCTCTCACGTTTAGAGTCCTGCACACATCTGGCGACAAGAGTAGCTAATCCATTTCATGTGTACAACATAAATGCCGAAGTGAAATTAGCTGAATAATACAGGCCTTTTAACTCACTATCTCACAATGAGATAGTGAGCGACATGGCTTTTCACTCACAATCCCGAAGCGGGAATTCTCGTCATCCGGCACCCGCTCGGAAGATACCACGATCTGAGGTTCTGGTCGGCTGGCGACTCGTCAGTCGTTCCGTCCGGCTGCTCCACGAAGGTGAAACCGTCCGCAGTTCGGTATCGTCGTCTCATGCAAATCTCCTACGTCGAAATGAACCCCTACGCAGTCAATTACCCCGGCCTGAAGGCCGGAGCTTGTGGTTAGAAGTGAGCTCGTGTTGACCAGGGTTAGCGCGGCGGTTTGATCGCCGCACTACGTTGAGATCGGGTTCAAGACCGACGTCCGGATGCTTCCTCAGTTCGGACCTCTCGAAGTTGCGACAGCAGACACGTCGGGTAAGACACGAAACGGGTCGCAACCTAACGCCGGATCTCAACATTTCCGAGGGGAGACGCTCCGCGAGGAGCGCGTTACTAGGCCCGTAAGGGCAATTCGTTTTCAGGAGTTTTCCATGGCCGTGTTCGTTCTCGGTAAGCACAAAGAACCATTGATGCCGTGCTCCGAGAAACGGGCGCGGCTACAACTCGAACGCGGGCGTGCCCGCATCCACCGCATGTATCCGTTCACCATCCGCCTGATCTACCGCGAAGGCGGTGCGATCCAGCCGCTCACTCTGAAACTTGATCCCGGCGCAAAACAAACCGGCGTCGCGCTCGTGCGCGAGAACGGCTCGACGGCAAATGTGGTTGCGCTTGTCGAGATCAAGCACCGCGGCGCGGCGATCCGCAAGGCCCTGCAGCAGCGCGCGGCCTTCCGCCGGCGCCGCCGCTCGGCGAAGCTGCGCTACCGCGCGCCGCGCTTCGACAACAGGCGCAAGCCCGAAGGATGGCTCGCGCCATCCCTGCGCCACCGCGTCGACACCGTGATGGCAACAGTCGCGCGCTTGCGGCACCTAGCGCCGGTTGCGGCCATCGTGCAGGAGTTGGTTCGATTCGATATGCAGCTGATGGAGAATCCAGAAATCTCCGGCGTCGAGTACCAGCGAGGCACGCTGGCAGGGTGTGAGGTTCGCGAATATCTGCTGGCGAAGTGGGGCCGTAAATGCGCCTACTGCGATACCGAAGGGGTGCCGCTCAACCTCGATCACGTCCAACCGCGCTCGCACGGAGGTTCGAATCGAGTCACGAACCTGGTGCTGGCCTGCGTGCCATGCAACCGGACAAAGGACGACAGGGGCGTGGAGGAGTTCCTTTCACGAGATCCAAACCGTCTGGCCAGGATCAAAAACCAGATCAAATCGCCGCTCAGGGATGCTGCGGCGGTGAACGTGACACGCTGGGCGCTCTACCGCGCGCTGGCGGCCACGGGCCTTCCGATCTCGACCGGCAGCGGCGGACGAACGAAGTTCAACCGGCTCCGGCTCGCGATCCCGAAGGCTCACGCTCTCGATGCGGTCTGTGCCGGCAACATGGACTCGATCACAGCCGTGCGCGGCTGGGAGCAGCCGACGCTCGGGATCTCAGCCAACGGACGGGGTTCGTACAAGCGGACCCGACTCACGGCCAATGGATTCCCGCGCGGCTACCTAATGCGGAGCAAATCGGTTCACGGCTTCGCTACCGGCGATATGGTTCGCGCCGTCGTTCCGGGCGGAAAGAAGCAAGGCTCCTACATCGCCCGTGTGGCAGTGCGGGCATCCGGTTCATTCAACCTGCAGACCGCAGGAGGCGTGATCCAGGGTGTTTCACACAAGCACTGCCGCCTGCTGCAGCGCGCCGATGGCTACGGGTACCAACTACAAAATCCAGGCAAGGAACTGCGGGACAACCGGTAGAAGCTGGCGTGCTGACACACGCCCAGCGCTATCCCTCCCCGGCCTAAACGCCTGGGTCTCCCGCACCTGCTTAACTGGCTGCATCTCTTCATTTCCGGCCGCGATTTGGCGCGGTGTGCACGAGAATTCCCATGTCCACCAACGGTACGACTTTTCAAAACAACCTGATTGACCGGATCGTCAAATTTGCCACCGATCCGTCCCGCACCGGCAGCTGCACCGCTTCTGATCTCGTTGCCGCCATCCCGGAACTGACCAAGCTGAGCAATCTTCTGGGTGCAGTCGAATCGGCGCATAACGATTGCCTGATGGCGCTGGCCGGTACCTGGGACAGGAGCGACGATGGCTTCGAAGCCACCCGCGACGTCCTCGCGCTGACGTATGTTAGCCTCACCGGCATTGAATTGCCCGAGCAGGAAGACCCGGAAGAGGAGGGGGAGAATGGCAAAGAATTCCAACAAACCACCTGAGTACCAGGTGATATGCCAAGGTAACGTCGTGATCGTGACGATGACGAAGACGGCTGCGGGGTTGGTGGCCGATGCCCTGAATATCGTCAACCCCGAGAACCCGAAAATGGAGGACCTCGCCCGCGCGATGGCGATCGAGTTCCAGAACGCCGTCCAAAACTAACCTTCAGATATCGGGGTATTATGAGGAGAACCATACGGTAAACGCCGTGTGGCTTATAAAGTACCGGGCATAACGCCGCAGCACTCGCCCCGACGGTAGATGATCTTGGCAGGCTGATAAGGAAAGGTACCCATGCGACCCTCACACGTGCTTGACCTCAAGCGAAGTGCCGTCCGTGAAACGGCAAGCCGTTTTCGCGTGGCGAATCCGCGTGTCTTTGGCTCGGTGCTTCGCGGCACCGACCAAGACGGCAGTGATCTCGATCTGCTGGTCGATGCGCTGCCTGGCGCAACGCTATTCGACCTGGGCGGCCTGCAAGTCGAACTGGAATCGCTGCTCGGCATCCACGTCGATCTGCTGACCCCTGGCGATCTGCCGCCGAAGTTCCGGGCCAAGGTGCTCGCGGAGGCGCAGCCGGTATGAGCGAGAACCGCCTTTCCGACTACCTCGACCACATGCAGCAGGCTGCAACGGATGCTTGCGCCTTCGTGAAGGGACTGGACAAAGCCGACTTCCTTGAGGACAAGCGCACCCAGCAGGCTGTCATCATGAGCCTCATCATCATCGGCGAGGCCGCCACGAAGGTAATGGACGGCTACGCCGAGTTCACGCAGGCGCACGCGCAAGTGCCGTGGCGCGGCATGCGCGGCATGCGCAACCGCATCACCCATGGCTACTTCGACATCAACCTCAATGTGGTGTGGGACACCGTGCAGACGGCGCTGCCGGAGCTGTTGAAGCAACTACCCGCCGTGCGTCAGGACGATGAAGACCCGGAATAACTATGGAATGGAACTGTCAATTACCCCGGCATGAAGGCCGGAGCTGGCAGGGAGCCTGCCGTGATTGCGCGCCATTCAAGCGATGGGCCGGCTTATCCGCATGAGTCCTCCATCCCACGACCGGTGGTGTTTGATCGAGCGAGTGGGAACTCACGCATTCTGAAAAGGTACTGGGCAACTGCTCCCGCGCTCGCGTTATACAAGCAACATGCCTCATACTTCTCGTGTGCGCGGAATTCTGCGAGCAATCGCGATCACAGTCATCCTCGGAGTTGTGTGCCGCGCAGACGCGCAGCAGACTCCACCGTGGCAGGCAGCGGTAGACAAAGCTGCGCAGACAGTACCGAATACACGCATCCTCATCGTCAACATCGCAAACGGACAGCTCCTCGCCACACACAGGCTCGCCGAGGCGGCGCGCACCCTGGCAGCGCCCGGTTCCACGCTCAAGCCGCTAGCACTTTATCCCCTTATTGCTGGCTACCGCTGGCCCCCTGACCGCCGTATCGCCTGCAATCGCCGACTGGTGATTGCAGGCCATCGCCTCTACTGTCCGCATCCGCAGGCGCCGCCCTTTGACGCCCGCGAGGCCCTGGCCTGGTCCTGCAACAGTTATTTCGCCGCCGTGGCCCGAACCCTCCCACCGGGCGCACTGGGCCGCATTCTTCGCTCTACCGGGCTGCTGGATGTCACGGGTCTGGCGCCCAGCGAAGCTGCCGCCGAGTTCCGCGAGCCCCGCACCCGAGACGAAACTCAACTCGCTCTGCTCGGCGTAGCGGGCATCCGCGTTTCGCCGTTAGAACTGGCCACAGCCTACCGCTGGCTGGCCTTGCAGATGGCACATGATCCCAACTCGATGGCAACCCAGGTAGTCCGCGCCGGCCTTCAGGACTCCGCAAGCTTTGGCATGGCCAATGAGGCCAGTCTGGGCGGCCTGACAGTAGAAGGTAAAACCGGCACGGCAGAAGACAACACCTCGGCACGCACGCACGGATGGTTTGTGGGGCTCGCTCCGGCAGCGCATCCGCAGGTGGTGATTGCCGTTTTCCGACCTGCAGGCCGCGGAGCCGACGCAGCTCACCTCGCGGGCCAGATCCTGGCCCAGGCCGCCCATGCGGAGCACCGATGAACCGTGCGCTCCAGCGACAGTCCCTGGACTCCCCATCCTTGACACGCCTGTTGTGTCACGGGTGGGAAAGCACGATTTCCATCCAGCATTTCCGCACCGCCGCACTCGTCCTCGCATTTCTGCTCTACCTCGCGCCATCCGCTTCCGCCGCCGCCCGCTCCACCCTCCGCGTCGGTTTGTGGACCATGTGGCACGATCGCGAAATCACGCTCACCCCTGCCGGGCCCACACCCGCCGTCATCACCCTGCGCACCTGCGCCGGTTGCGCCGGCCATCGCCTCACCCAGCCGGTTCAGCTCCGCGCCACGGGCAACCGGCTTACCCTCACGGCGGGCCGTATACCGCCGCACCCAGGTGAGATTGATCTCGCCGCTCCCGTCACTCTTTCCGCGCATGGTGAAACGCTCACGCTGCATCATCCCGTCACCATTACAGCCCGCGAGGGCCGGCTCATCCTGGCGGTCACGCTGCCTGTGGAGAGCTACGTGGCCAGCGTGGTCGCCAGCGAGAGCAGCCCAGCCGACTCCGCCGCATCATTGCAGGCGCTGGCCATTGTCGTCCGCACCTTCGCCCTGCATGAGCCGCACGGCCACACTGACTACGACCTCTGCGACTCAACGCACTGCCAGCTTCTGCGCTGGCACGCGAACCCTGTGCGCCTCGAAGCCGCTCGCACTGCCGCGCTCGTCACCGCCAGCGAAACCCTCTGGTTCCGCGGCCACCCCGCCCTCGCCTACTTCGGCAAGGACTGCGGAGGCCACACCGCTTCGCCCGCTGAGATCTGGCCTGGCGCGCGGGTCCTGCCCTATCTGCCCGTGCGCCCTGATCCCTACTGCGTCCGCGACGGTGGCCACGAATGGGCCTCTGAGATTACACGCGCAGAGCTGACTGCCGCGCTCGCAATGCACGGCCTCGCACGCCCCGGCTGGCGCACTGTGGCCGTCGTGCGCCGCGGTCCCTCCGGCCGCGTGGTCATGCTGCGTGTCGATGCAACGGAGATCCAGGCCGACGAGTTCCGCCTTGCGACGGGCGAGTCTCTCGGCTGGAATCGTGTGCCGAGCACCTGGTTTGAGGTGAGCCAGCAGGGCGACCGCTTTTTCTTTCACGGCCGCGGCTGGGGCAACGGCGTAGGCCTCTGTCAGCGCGGCGCCGCTGCGATGGCCGCTGAAGGGCTTTCCACGCTGCAAATTTTGGAGCAGTATTTTCCCGGTGCAGAAGCAGCCGACGAAGCCAACGGAGGCCCCTGGCGCAGCTTCCCCGGTCCGGGATTCGTCCTGCAGTCTCTTGACGCCGCCGATCGCGCATACCTGCCCGCGCTGGCTCAGGCCCGCGCCGAGGCCTCGCAGCGCTCCGGCTTGAATACACCCGTACTCATCACCGTGCGCGCCTTCACCTCTACGCCGGCCTTTCGCAGCGCCACGCTGGCTCCCGGCTGGGTGGCCGCCTTCACGCAGGGCAATTGGATTGCTACCCAGCCGCTGCGCACGCTGGCCGGACGGCATCTGCTGGCATCCACCCTACGCCATGAGTTCCTGCATGCGCTGGTGGAGGGAGAGGTTAACGCCAACACGCCGCTCTGGCTGCGCGAGGGGCTTGTCGAGGCCTGGGCTGACGCCGCCAGCGTTCCGGCCCATCCACCCGCGCTCAGTCCCGCCGCGACAGAGGCAGGCTTGGCCAACTCGACCACGGAAGAAGCCTCCACCACCGCTCACCACGCCGCTGCCTGGTACGCCAGCCGGCTTCTCGAGCGCTACGGCCGCGGGCAGACGCTCGCGTGGCTCCGCTCAGGCCTTCCCGCCGGAGTTTCCGCCAGCCTCGGCGGGCGATGAGTCCGCCTGCGCTGTCCGCGCCAGCAGCGCCGCCGCCCACCCCAACAGCAACACCCAGCAGCCTACCGCCAGCATGTACGTTCCGCCCAGCTTTAGCACCACCGTCCACACCTGGTGCCCCACGGTCCCCCGCGGAATCCCGGTGAAGAACCACGACGGCAGCCGCACCGCCAGCAACGCCGCAGCCACCACCGCCGGCCACCACCGCCAGTTCAGCAGCACGCGCATCAGCCTGCGCCAGGGCAGCCGCCAGCCCCACTGAGCCGAGGCCACGGCGCACATCGTCAGCTTGCCCGGCACAACAATCCAGCGCAGCACCCACTCCGCCCGCGTCATCCAGTGCAGCAGGTGTTCATAGGTCAGCGCCCGCGCCCGCCAGTGCGCCGGGGCCTGCGAGTTCAGGTATCCCGCCCATAGCGGAATCCGCCCGTCGCACCAGTCCAGCACTGTCCACGCCGCCCAGAACACCGCAATCCACGCCAGCAGCGCCATGGCTCCCCACGCCAGCCGCACCCGCCGCCCGTCGTCGTCGGTCAGCGCGCGCATCGTACCCGCCTGCAGCGCCAGCAGCACCGCCAGCAGCAGCACCGGGACCGCAAGCGTGAGCACCACCTGCCAGCCGTGCTTGTCCGGCAGTCGCGTCCACGCCATGCCCATCAGAAGTAGCAGCAGAACGCCGCCAAACTGCCCGGCCACCCAGCCCCACCGGTGGCCCAGCCGACTCACCCAGTCGCTCCACACACTCACGGCTGCACCTCCAGCGTTGCAGGATCGGTGGTGGTCTGCACGTTCACTTGGTACATTGGCCCTGCCTGCGCCGGGCTCATATGGAACTTGCCCGGATACACCACCTTCAGTAGATACACATACTCGCTGCGCCCATCAAAATCCGTATTGAAGAACGCGGCCCGGTCATCGTGGAACTCCTTCCGGGTAAACCAGTCGGCCCACCAGTCCGGCTTGTTGTTCAGCGTGTAAAGCCCCGTATTCGCCAGGAACTCTGTGCCCGCCGGAATCGGGTCTTCGGCCATCAGGTACTTCCACTGTGACCCGTTCAGCGCCAGTTTCACAGCGATGATGTCGCCCACGTGCACCGGCCCGTTCAGCGGCACAAGATCATAGGTGATCGGCGAGGCCGGCGTGTCCTGCCGTTTCTTCAGCAGGTAGTAGTCGCGCGTAATATTCAGCGCCAGTTTGCCCTGCTGGAAGAGCCTGGGATCGGCCGAGTACCAGTTGTTTTCGGCGGACCAGTATGTGATGCCGCTGCCCGTCTTGCGCACCGTTACCTGACCGTCCGTGCCCAGTTGCGCTGAGGGTACCTTGATCCTCCACGGCAGCCCGAAGTCGTCGCCCGGACCAAAGTGCCGCTGGCCCACGCTCTGCCCGTTCACCAGCACCTGCACGTCTGAGCTGTTGGCCAGCTCTCCGCTCAGGGCCAGGTACTCCGTCAGCCCCTCGATCACCATCGCCGTCTGCTTGGTCGAGTACCAGTAGTCCCCGTCGCGTTGCGCCGCCAGCCACTCGGCCGCCTTGGGCATCAGCCCGCTCCCGCGGTCCTGCCGCACCAGCAGCTTCAGCGCAAAGGCCGTGGTCTCCGGCGACGTGTCGTCCCAGAAGTCCATCAGTCCGTCGTAGCTGCCCTCCCAGTGCGCGCTCGCGTCGTCCACTCTGGCCTTCTTCTCCAACAGCAGCGCCGCATCATGCGCGCGCCCATCGCCGGCCGCATCCAGCGCCAGCCCAGCCAGGGCCAGGCCTTCGTCGCTCAGCTTGCCACGGCTGGCCCACACCTTGTCCAGCGCGTCCTTCGGCGCGCCGCCCGTCACCTGCAGCGCATATACCACATAGGCGCGCAAGTCCGGCAGCATATCAGGGTGCGCCGCCAGCGCGGCCAGCAGCCAGTTCCGTCCCTTATTGCCTTCAGCCGCATTCACGTCATAACCGGCCTGCTTTGCCTGCCCCAGACCGCTCACCACATAGGCGGTCATGAACACGCGGCTCTGGTCGTCCGGCCACCAGCCCCAGCCGCCGTCGTCGTGCTGGTAGCTGCCCAGCCGCTGCAATCCCGCCTTGACCATGTCATCCAGCGTCTTGCGGTCCATCGGCGGCTTTGCGTGCAGCTTATCGATGGCCTGCGCCACCGCCAGTCCCGGCACAAAGCTCGACATCGTCTGCTCCGTGCATCCCCACGGATAGCCCGTCAGGTAGTCCAGCGCATCAAACACCGTGCCTGCCACGCTGGGCGCCACTGTGATCGTCAGCTCATGCGACCCCGCGCCCGAGTTCGCCGGGAAGCTGTAGCTCCACTGGTTCTGTCCCGCGCCGGAGAAGACCACGCCTGCGCCCACCGCGCGCTCTTTCACGCCATAGGGCAGCACGGGCAGCGTCGTCTGCATCGCGTCCGACTCGACGGTGGTCAGCGCCTTTGCAGTCAGCAGTGCCGGGCCTGCCGTGCGCGCCTTCACGCGCCAGTCCACGTAGGCCTCGCCCCTGGCCGGAACGTTCACCGTCTGCGTCTGCCCGCTCAGCACGTCCACGCCGCTCACGTCCAGCGCGAAGGTCACGTTATTTGCCGTGGCCAGGTAGTTATGCGCAATCACGCGCAGCACAGCTTCATCGCCTTGCCTCAAGAACCGCGGCGCGGCCAGTCGCACAATCAGGTTCTTGCGCACCACCACCCGTGTCACCACGCTACCGGCCTGGCTGTCGTCCGTAATCGCCCGCACCGTCGTGCGCCACAACGTCAGCGCATCCGGAAAGTTGAACTGTACCGTCGCGTGCCCATCCGGCCCAGTCATCACGTCGGGAATCCAGTACGCCGTATCGGGAAACGCCTTGCGCACCTTGGGCACCACCAGGTCCGATCCCGGCTTCACCTGCGCCATCCGCGGGTGATACATCCCCGCCATCCCCGCCAGCAGCGGACTCTTTGTCCCCGCCTGGCCGGAGAAGTAGAATTCGAACGAGCTCTGCGTCAGCATGTTGACATACCGCTGCGGGTAGAAGAACGAGACGATGTTTTCAGTAGTATCCGGTCGCACGGAGTAGAGCGCCTCGTCCACCTCGCCAAAGCTCAAGTCCGCCTGTACCGGCTTACCCTGCGCGTCCATCGCATACACATCAAAGCTGGCCTTCTCGCCGGGCTCATACTGGCTCTTGCCCGGCGTTACGGTAATGGTCAGCGTCCGCTCCACCGGAGGAACTTTGAGACTTTTTTGCGCCGTGATGAGCTGGTTGTCGTGCACCAGGATCGCGTTGACCACCAGATTCGGCTGTGCCTGCTGCGTAATCGGCACATCGAACGCGAAGCTCTCGCCCGTGGCGTGCAGCAGTTGCCGGCTCTCCACGGTGTTGCCCTCCACGGTCACCAGCGCCCAGCTCTCTTTCAACCCCGTCACCAGCAGCAGGTGTGCCGTATCGCCCACCTGGTAGCTCTTCTTGTCGGCCACAATCTGCGCCTGCGCATTCGGCTGGTACCACGAGCCCGCGCCGTTCCAGATCCACACCCACGTTTTTCCCAGCACCGTGCGCATCTCGGGCGTCTGCGCGCTGGCAGTCACCTCAAAGTCGCCGCTGCCTGCCGAGCCCATCGGCAGCTCCACGAGCGCCGTCCCGTCCGCGCTCGTCGTGGCGTCTGCCGCCGCAACCTGCTTCTCGTTTCGCTGGTGCGTTATGCTGTCCCACTTCACCAACGCCGCAGTCAGGTGAATCGCCGTTTGCACCGGCTTGCCGTCGTAGTCCTGTGCCGTCAACTTCACTTTCACCGGCTGTCCGGCCTGGTACACATAGCTCGCCGGCTCCGCGCTCACCCGGAACGACCCATACGTCACCAGCACCGTGGTATGCCCGCTCACCTCGCGGTTGGCAGCGTCGGTCACCCGAGCCTCAATGCGGTAGTCCTGGTCGTTGTGCTTATCGTCGATGCGTGTCGGCAGCGTCACCGTCAGCCGTCCGTTCGCGTCCAGCACGTTCGTGTGCTCCTGCTGTTCCGTCTGTCCCCACGTGCTGTCGGAATCATCTGCGCCGCTCGCGTCACTCGCACCGTCCGACTCGTCCTCGTCATCCGGCCCCCACCAATCGTGCGGCGAGGTATGCACCACATACGTCACCTTGGCCCCCGCCACCGGCTCGCCAAAAAAGTACCGCGCCTCAAGCGTCGCCTGGATCGCGCTCCCCTGCAGCAGGTGCGCCACCGGCGATATCACCTTCACCTGGTACTCCGGCTTCTTGTAGTCCTCCACGTAAAAGTTGCCGTTGCCAAAAAGCCCGTTCGCGCGCAGGCTGATGCTGTAGTAGCCCAGCGCCGCATCGCCATCCAGCACCAGGTCTGCCGACGCCGTCCCGTGCGCGCTCAGCGCCACCTGCTTTGACAAGATCACCTTTTGTGCGCTGTCCGTCACCTCCAGCATCGGTGTCATGCCCTGCGGCAGCGCCAGCGTGTTGCCCTTCTGCACGCGCACCACCGCCTTGATGTGCACCGCGTGGCCCGGCCGGTAAACGGGCCGGTCCGTGTAGATGTACGCCCGCGCCTGCTGCTGGTCCTGCCCAAAGTTGTAGCCCCACGGCGTCACCAGCGCCGCATCGTCTCCATGCCGCGCCAGGATCCACACATTGTCCGGCGTGCCGCCAAGTTGCACCCGGTTCTGGCTCAGCCCCAGCGTTGCCATGCCGTTGGCGTCCGTTGCGCCCGCCGATTGCCGATGCCCGCCAGCCCACAGCGCCACATCCGTTTTTGCGATCGGTGCGCCCGTCTTGCGGTCGGCCACGTAGAGAAACGCCTGCCCGTTCTGCGTCCGCTCCACCACCGCCATGCTGGTCACAATGGCCACGGTATATGCCTTATAGGTCCCGTCGGTGGCCTCAATCAGGTACACACCCGCCGTTAGCCCATCAATCGGCAACACCTGTGTCTCGCTCACAATCACCGGCGGCGTTACCAGCCGCCAGCGCGCCACAAGCTGGCTCGGGTTCAGCAGCGGAATCTGCGCAAACTGCGCCGCGCCTACCACCCGCGAGCGCTTGCCTAGTTTGCCCTGTTCTTCGCGAAAGGTGTCCCGCGCTTCATCCGTAAATTGTCCGTGGAAGAAGTGCCGCACAAGCCACCACAGGTGCGCCTTGAAGTCGTGAATCCGCTCGACCCATGTCTTCTGGTCGATCTGCTCGGCCGGTCCCCCGTTCTGGCCGCCAAAGCCATGCAGGTCCTTGAGCCCGGCAAAGAACCTCTCTGCGTCGCGCACCTTGTACACGCGGAACTCCAGCTCCGGCACGTTGCGCGCCAGCAACTGGATCTTCACGCTCTCCCCCGGAGCAAAGGTCCGCGAGGTCGAAAGCGAAAACGACCGCGGCGCGGCCTTGGCTACCGCCGGCAGCGCGGCAAACAGCAAAAGCATCAAAAGCAGCGCGCCAAACAGCAGCTTATGCAGCTTCATTCCGTTCCTCGCAAAATATTCCAGCGATACACACCCAGAAAGTTCGGATTCTCCAGCACCGGCCGCCACTGCGGCTCGGGATGATCCAGAAGTTCTGCCATCGTTACCCGTCTCAGTTCACCGGGATGTCCTTGATCCGGCCCGGTGTCATACGCCACCCGCGCCTCCGGCCAGTTCGTCATCACAATCATTGAGTGCCACGGCGACGACTGCCCGAACTGCCGGTAAAACAGCAAATCTCCCGGCAGCGCCATCCGCACGTCGCGGCTCACAAAGTAGGCATTTCGTGCTACCAGCGTCTTCGCATCGGCAAACTGCGCAAACGCCCCGTCCTTCACGTCCGACGGCACAAACGGCCCGGGCCGCACCCGAAACAGATTTGCCCCCAGCGGCGTATTCGGATACTGCCAGGCCCGAATTTCTCCCGGCGAAGCCATCACCTGTATGCCTGTATCCTCAAACCACCCGGCCGTGTGCGCCGTCAGCGCTTCGCGATACGCATACCGTAGCAGGCTCGCGCAGTCGGTAATATCCGCCGGAACTTCTGCCTTGGGGCGAATCGCCTGGTACTCGGCAATCAGTGTGAACCAGCGCCTAAACGCCGCCTGGTCCGCCGGATCACTCAGCCGCAGAAAATCCGGGGTCCCATCCTTATAGCTGTCCGTCCATCGCAGTACAGGCCGGTCGCCGTAGTTTGCCGCCAGGCGAGCCCTGGCCTGTCCGGGCCAGCGCCGGGGCATACTTCCAGTGACTCTCCAGATTGCAAGCCCAGCAAGCGCGGCCAGCACGATGAGGGCCGCGTGCGCGGCCCATCGCCTCCATAGGCGAACCATTCCAAATGGAGGTATACCGGTTAGTTTGGAGTTGGCATTCAATGGCGAGGTAAAAGCGTAATTGTTCTCGGCCCGAATGTCACACAAATTAGAAGTCCCATTTCCAGACACTTGGCAATCAAAGTGTGCCTTTTCGGCCGGTCCTCTATGGATCTGTCTCGCAATCTGAAGAGAGGCCGTCCCAGAGCATCCCCCACAGATTCAGGACTGTGCTGAGTGCAATCAATTCTGCCGCCCAGTGCCAGTGAGTGCAAAACAATGTTGCCGCACGGGCAAAGCGACTTTATAGGTGCTAACGGCCCCGTCAATTCCCGAAACCGGATCGTGAGATAAAAGGGCTGTAGTACTCAACAAACATCTCGCCTGCAAGTACCTCGAACACATACGGCTAATTATCAGATGGTCTTCAGCAGACGGTATCGGCTGAGCGTGATTTCGGCACGGATTGCGGCGACCTCTGCGGGATAGCGGAGACGCGCAAAGGCGACCCATGCATCGCGGTAAGTCTCCCAAGTTTTTTCCACGCTTGATAGGTCGCTGGCCGCGACGTCGCCCTGATCGATCTCTTCCTCCGTCTGCGTTCCCAATTGCTGGAGTTCCTTTTTGTATTCGCGATTCAGCAAGCCATCAGCCATTGTGATTTGATTGTCAGACAGTGCGGGCCATTTCTTGCGCTCGAAGTGAACTACCTCCGTGTGGAAGAGATCTTTCAGTATTCCCTGTGAGGCAATGGTTCGTATACTGCTGATGCTGCCGCCGTGGTACACCTCGGCGGCGTGCGCTTCAATGTATGCATTTTGGGCGGCTAAGAGCGTTTCGAAGGTTGCCCGTTGTTCCGGGGTCATTGAGGATTTCAGTGAGTCGTAGTAGCGGCTTCTGCGGTTATCCTCAATTTCGGACGCGTAACTAAAACAGAAGTTCATCGTAAAGGTGGTAGCGGCGTAGTCGCAGAATTCGAAGGGTTCATGAGGGCGAGGAGAATCGTTGAGTTTCGCGATATCCGGCAGCGCATTCCACGCCATGGCCTCTTCGGACTCGCAGGCGAAGTGTATGGCCAGCGGGATGTTGCGCTTGACTCCAGCGCCGTTGAAATAGATATCGGCAAGGATGAGTGAACCGCCGACAACCCATGCAGCAGGCTCCTTTTGGTTTTGTCCGAGGTCAGCCTTCTGCGCAAGCCGCTCCTGCCATGCACATGCACGGGCTCCGGAGTAATTTACCGGGCGGCCGATGCCGCGATAGGAACGGTACGAGGCACAATCCGGGGATGTCTTGGGAATAGGAGCTTTCTCTGCTTCTGCGGGTAGCGGAATCGATGCGTATGCGGAGCAGGCCTCGGAAGGCTCGTCGGGTGCAGACTGGCCGACAGCAGAGTTTGCAAGCGTGCAAAATCCTACAAGGATGGCTATTGTGAGTCCAAAGAGTTGCGTGTTGAGGGGGCGTGCGTGGGACATTGGTGGGTAGTATATGCCAAATGGATCAGACGGCAGCGCGGATATCTGGCTGGCGGAACTTGTTATTGTCGCCGACTCGAAAGTGACGCGCAAGATTCCTGTCGCCTAATCGCCAAGAGTCTCACAATCCCATTCCGGAATAGGCAAACGATATGCCTGTTACCGCCCGGTTGCAAAGAAGGCCACCCAGGTACGTTTGTGCTGGCGGATGGCTTCGTGTCCAGACTCGCCAAAACTGCGTGTGTAAAATAATCCCTGTATCCAGTCCCCAATTCCGGAGCTCACACGTGCGATCGCTGCGCCGAAGCTGTCTCCTGCCCGTCCTCCTTCTGCTTGTGTTGCTAGGCAATGTCCGCGCCCAAAATCTTAGTGGAATTCACCTCTTTCGAGAAGAAATCAAAATCACATCCCCGCTGGGCAGAGCCGTGCTCCCGGTCGATAGCGATGTGGCAATTGACAAAGCGCATCTAGGCGTCACCCGCGCCGTTATTGTCTTCGCAGGACTGCGCCGCAACGCCCAACAATACATTAGCGATGTGCTGCAAGCTCGCGCGCAGGCTGGCCTTTCCCCGTACAACACCCTGGTGCTTGTCCCGCAGTTCCTCAACGAGGACGACACCCATCTCCAAAACATTCCCGCGGAGTTTCTCCACTGGCGTGGCGCCCGCTGGGAGTCCGGTGAGGATGCCGTCGGCCCTATCGCTCTCAGCTCTTACGCCGCTATCGATGCTCTTCTTGATTATCTTTCCAACCATTGGTTCTTCCCCAACCTCCGCGAGGTAGTTCTTGCCGGATACGGTGGAGGTGGCCAGATTGTGCAACGCTACGCTGCCGTTGGACACAGGATCGCAGCCTTCGAAAAGAGCGGTATCGAGCTGCGCTATGTTGTCTCCAACCCCTCCTCATACCTGTACTTGGACGATTACCGTCCAGTGCCCGTCGCGGTTACGGGATGCGAGGGCTTTAACACCTGGAAGTACGGACTGCGCATTGCCCCGTCTTATGTCGGAGCTCCTCCGGCCGCAGACGTGGAGTCCGCCTACATCGCGCGCAAGGTGACCTACCTGCTTGACGCCGATGACGAGGATCCCGATCGCTCAGACCTTGATAAAACCTGTGCCGGTGAAGCCGAGGGCCCCAACCGCCTGCAGTGCGGCATAAACTACTTCCAACATCTACAGTCGCGCCACAGCACCGGCTTTAACCAACGCCTCCTTCTGGTTCACGCCGCTAACAGTTCCTACAGACTTTACGCCTCTGCCTGCGGCAGAGACGCGCTTTTTTTTGCCACTGGAAGCTGTAAGCCTGAGAAGGCCGAGGATAATAGAGAGGGGAACGAGGGGCGCGCCTCGTCAACTCCGTAGCCCATGGAGCGATCCTGACGAAGAGATCCGGTTTCTGGTCGGCGCAACGGCATTTCGATCTGGCATGCAGTTCACCGCTTGATCGTGAGCTACTTCCGAGGCGCTCGCTATCCAGAGCGGCGGGATACTGAGAGGAAAGGCCTGCAGTATTCAACAATCACGGTCGCTGGCGCTAACCCCGCATTGGCGGTAGGCTTTTCGGCATCAAGAAAGAGCTATCGGTGCGGCTGACGCAACTATGAAAATTGGCCATTCGAATCAGGAGTGGTTTCTGTCAGGCGCGTTGCTCGCCTGCGTGCTGTTCTTCGCGCTCTGGTGGCTCTTTGTCCTCGTCATCGGATATTCGTTTCTTTTCTTGGGCCTGGTGCACATCTTCGATTTCCATCCACACCCCGTTCTCGACACTATTTTTGCTGTCTTTGTCTTCTTGATTTGCCCGGTACTCGCGTTTTGCATACTCCGCGCGATTGGTCGCGCGCTGACGCGGCGCAGATAGGCAAACGAAAGGGCTGTTGTCGCCAACAAAGCTGGGAAGGCGCTACGGCGGCTACAATCCCCAAGCCTTCGCGCTGGAATTGAGAGTACATTATTAGAGGCTGCCAAACAATTCTTGGGGAATGAATACCATGAGCCGTCCCAATTCGGTCTTATCTGTGCTGTCTGCTGTTGTACTGGCTAGTATTTCTTTCGGCTGTGGCACGAGTGCGTCAACCGTATCGAACAGTGGCCCAATACCTGGACAATTCACCATGGTTACTCCGATGCTGTCGAGTTCCGCCAACGGGGCGCTTTCCGAATTCGATATGACGATTAGCAGCATCAGTTTGGTCAATAGCGCCGGGAAAGCGGTGATTTTGTTCAGCGGTCCACAATCAGTGGAGTTTGTTGGCCTGAATGCCGGTTCTCTACCACTGGCATCGGCCAGCATTCCCCAGGACGTCTATCCATCTGCCAACGTCGTATACTCGAATTCCACAATCGGCTGTTTGATCCCGTCGGGTTCGCCAAATTTCATTGCCGGCGCTCCGACCTATCCCGGCGGCGCGGGCAACGCTACCGTAAACCTGGCTTCGCCCCTGACTGTGAGTGGAGCTGCCGTCGATCTGTCGCTGGATCTGGCGGTCGGGCAATCCGTAACTCTCTCCAGTTGCGGAGTGAACGGTGGGATCGCGAATTTTGCTCCTCTATTCAATCTCTCGCCGCTCGCCATTTCCAGCCAACCTACCGATGACTTGAACGGCGATGAGACGGGGATCGATGGCAGGATTGCTTCAATCAATACGTCCGGGAATGAATTCACTCTGCTGACAGGGAACGGCTCCTATGGCTCCTGGACAGGCGCGACAACGCCGTTGACAGTTGCGGTTAACGGTAGCACCGTGTACCAAGGCGTGAGTAGCATGTCTGCGCTCAGCGCAGATATGTTTGTGGACCTGGATGCAAACGTTCAGTCGGATGGCTCTCTGTTGGCGACGCGGATTGCGGTGGCCGACCCTACCGCGCTGAATATGTTCACTGGGCCACTTATGTATGCGTCCACTACCGAGGTTGACATCCTAGGACGTGAGCAGCAAGGCAACGACGTGTCCACGTTTCCACTAACCTGGAACGAATACACCGTTAATAGCAGCACAGTGTTCAAAACCTCAGGCCAGATCAGCAATGTCCAGAGCCTTCCATTCCCGGCAACCTTTAGCAGTTCCAATGCCACCGGCGGGCAGAATGTTGCTATTTCGTCGCAGACGATTCCCAACCCCGCATGTTGTGGCTTTCCCACGGCGGTCACGATGACGTTGATGCCGCAGACCATCAATGGGACCGTTACCGCAGTCTCGAACAGTGGGAGCTTTACCATCTATACCGTGACTCTAGCTCCGTACGATAGTTTCCCGGTCTTGGCCATGCCGCCCGGACCGGTTCCAGTTTCAAGCCCAAGCACGGTGTTGGTTTATGCCGATGTCAGCACGCACGTTCTCGGCGCTGCTCCGGCGGTGGGCTCTGTCATGCGGTTTAATGGGCTGGTGTTCAATGACAACGGGCAGCTGCGCATGGACTGCGTACAAATCAATAACGGAGTGGCGGAATGATTTACTCCTTTATTGGCTTCACTCCTCGGATAGTGAGCGAATAATCGCCCAGTAACTCACTATCCGTTTCTGGGAATTCTCCGCTCGCTCCCGTTGCCGCCGGGTTCGGGGCGGATGACAAGCCGCCAGTTATCTTCTAGTAAATCTTTCCGCACGCCTCCGGCGTGGATGATGCTATTGATTCCTCCGGATTAGCCATGGCAGGATCCTCGTGCACCTGGTGGCAGCATTAGGCTGCACTGCGTGGCAGCTTTGCTTTGCAATAGGTGGCAGAATTGAGTGTATTCAGCACAGCGGGATGGAGGCATGAGGGATAATGAATCCTTGTACGGGTTGAGGAGGCCAGCAGAGAGCGATCCGGAGCCGGATTTTGCAACGGGATCTGGGGGGCCTGTCTTGTTCGATCGACCCGCGTTGAGTGAGGCTCAAGAACTGATTGAGTCTCAGGGGTTGCGGTTTGAGCCGGAGTTCGACGATCTGGTCGGCCTATTCGAGAATGGTCAGATGGTCGCCTGCGGCGCCCGCGCCGGATATGTCCTCAAAATGCTGGCCATTGCACCCTCCTACCAAGGCACGGACGCCCTGGGCTGATTGGTGACGAAGCTCATTCAGTCGGCGATCGCGGCAGGACACGACACCGTGCTCGTCTTCACCCTGCCCCAGAATGTGGCCAGCTTCGAGGCCCTGAATTTCCGTCTGCTGGTCACTCACGGCCAAGCTGCGCTGCTGGAGCATGGGCCCGGCCTGGAGGACTACCTGGCTAGCCATGCCTCCCAGATCACTGAGGGAAAAAACGGGGCCGTCGTCATCAATATAGAGTGAGGGCATCGCCGAACCCGGCTAGTGGAACCCAGTCATCTTCGGGCTCAATGCCGAAGCGTTCAGCGAGTTTGGAAGCGCGGGTCAGGCGGAATCGTCCGCACATGGGAAAGCCGCATAGCTGGAATGAGAACTCCGCGTTGCTTTTGTGCCAGAATGATTCAGACCAGATGGTGCCACGGAAGAAAGTAGCTCGCTCTACAACTATCCGGTATCAGTGCTCGGGAGAATTGGTCATGTCGATCCTTTTCGAATCAACAGTCATCAATGGCATGAGCTTGGCAAATCGATTCGTTCGTTCCGCCACGTGGGAGGGATTGGCCACCACGGACGGAGCCTGCACCAGCCGTCTCACCGACATGATGACAAATCTCGCTGAGGGAGGCGTCGGCCTTTTCATCACCGGACACAGTTATGTGAGCCGGGAAGGACAGGCTGGCCCATGGCAGTTGGGAATTCATGAAGACGCCACCTTGCCGGGATTAACCCAGATGGCCGAAGCCGTTCATAGGCGCGGCGGCAAGATTTGCCTTCAACTTGCTCACGCTGGAGCAGTAGCCGCCGCCCATCTCTCTGGCACGGAGGCCATAGGGCCTTCGGTCCGTCACAAGGACGGCAGGGCTCTGTGCCGAGAGATGAACAAAGAAGATATTTACCGAGTCGTCGACGCTTTTGGCGAGGCTGCGGCTAGGGCAAAGCGTAGCGGCTTCGACGCCGTCGAAATCCACGCGGCTCATGGCTATCTTTTGAGTCAATTCCTTTCGCCTTTGGTCAATCAACGGACAGATGAGTATGGTGGCACACTCGCGAACAGGGGGCGCATGACTTTGGAAGTGTTGCGAAGCGTGCGTCGTGCTGTCGGCTCGAACTACCCTGTCTTGATCAAGGTCAACGCCGAAGACTTTGCCGAGGGCGGCTTCTCCGTCGAGGATATGCTGGAACTTTCGGCGATGTTGGAAAAAGAAGGAATTGATGCGATTGAACTGAGTGGTGGGACAGGGAGCAAGGCAAGCAAGTATCAGTCTGTACGTTTTGGCGTTATCCCCAAAGAGAACGAGGGATACTACCGGGATGCAGCGCGGCGTTACAAGCAGAAAGTAGGGGTGCCGCTCATCCTCGTGGGCGGAATTCGTTCCCCGGACGTGGCTGAGCGTCTCGTGGCTGAAGGAACTACGGATTACATTGCCCTGTCCCGCCCCTTGATTTGCGAACCTGACCTCGTGAGCCGCTGGAAGAACGGCGATACTACAAAATCCGCTTGTGTCTCGGACAACGGATGCTTCAACCCGATCATGAGCGGCGAAGGGCTGCGTTGCGTACTCTGGGATAAGCACCCAAGAGCGTGAAGGCGCACCATCCCTACTGTCTTCGCGGAGGACGGCTGCTACCGTTCGTCAGAATCGCTGTATGTTGATGGCTGCCATCGCTGAACGCGGCCAGAGTAGGCACGATCATCATCAATAGCAGCAGGAACCCAATTAAGCCCAGCACACTTATTAGACGAGCAGCTTCCGAGTAAGTTGCGGAATACACGTATCGCGGAGAGACATTCTGACCAAGACTGCCGCGAAACTTGCGCATTTGCTATTTATTCGCCTGCCATTGAACCCGTGGAATACTCACTCGGAGCAACCAAGAAGGACGGCAGGATTCTGGTGCTGGCCGCTGCGATCATCACTGGCCTGCGGCTGGCGTGTGACCCGAGGGCGGGGTGCAAGACCGAGCGGGTGGTCAACGCCGTCGAGGATGGCATCTTTCTGGCCAACCAGATTTACGACAAGGCTCTGCTGCGGTTCGGTCAGGGGGCTACGCCGCAGTTCGAGTGTTTCGTGGTCGCGTATCTGCCCGAGTGCCCCAAATTCTATTGAGCCATTCAGGAACTCAGGTTATAGTCCACAGCACCGTTCGGCGGCAATCACCGCGCCGATGCTGCATGATCTTCTGAGGAGATTCTGCCCATGAACACTCTCCGCGCATTTTTGTTCAGTTCTGTCCTGCTCGTTCTTCTCGTTTTGGCTGCTGCCGTCCAACCTGCCATTGCTCAGAAGGCTCATGGCATTCAGGAGCACCATCAGACGATTCCAGCCGGGAAAACCTGTTCTAGCTGCCACCAGATGACGTATGCCCAATGGAAAGACAGCCCGCATGGCACCAATGATGTCCAATGCACCGTGTGCCACGGCGAGATCACAGCAGAGAGCGTCGCGGCCACGCCAGCGTTGAGCGTATGCGCCTCCTGTCACGCTGAGCAGGTGGCACAACTGAAGTCTGATCTATTCATGAAAGGCAAGACGTGTGTGACCTGTCATCCACCACACACGTTCATGCCGCACAAGAAGGCAGCCGTCGCAGGTGAGTAATACAGTTCGCGGAGCAGTTGCTTTGGTCGAAGAAAGAAACCGCTGATGCGCTCGGCGTCTCATTGCGTCGCGTTGATAATCTGATTGCCCGCAAGGAATTGACTGTGCGGCGAGTGGGGCGGAGGCTGGCCAACCAGATTCACGACAAGGCGCTGACTCCGTCATTGCCGCCCCAGTCCCGCATTGACTATGGGAGGCTGGGCAGGTCTGCAAGAGCAGGCTCAATTCATTGCCCGGTCTATTGAATAGGAGATCGAGCACGGCCACTGCGCCTAAATGCTGGAGCCGCTGTGTTATGAATAGCGAGCGTGTGAGAACTCGACGCCGTATTCAGCGGGCATGCCTGACTCGATCTCCCGCTTCCAAAGAATCCGTCCATCCTGAAAGATGTTTTGACCGCCTTCGGTGTAGTACGTCGCAATCGAAACCGGAGCTTCCGGACGGAACTGCTCGAAGGTTCTGAAGCACATCCCATTCCGGCTAACGTTTGGCATGTCCGCGATGACGCTGCTGGAACCTGCTGTGCGAATGCATGCCTTCACACCCCTGCAAGGAATTCGGTTACAACGGCGTCTTTCAACGAAAGTAGTGCGGCGTTGTACGGGAAATCGGTCGCGGCCAATGACAACTTCTTCCGACCGCCCGGAATAGTTCGGCGTGCTGAATTCCAACTTCGCACCGCACAGAGGACAATACGGATGAGTTTTCGAATATCCGACCGTATGGGCACACGCAACGCACTGCACTATTCGCCGTGCCGAGCTGCTTTCTTCCGACGTGGAAGACGTTTCGAACTCATCGTCTCTTCTGGCCATAGGTGTACCCTGCGAAGTCGCATCGAAAGCTGCGGACGACGCACAGCCGATATGATAGCCGGGACTGTCCTTTTTCAGGTACCTAAGTTGGTACGACAGTCAGATGGCCTGCCGGGTGGCATGCAGATCATGCTCGGGTTTTCCTGCAATAACGCGCCAAAAACGATTTTTCCGAAGCTGGGAGGTCTCCGAACCATTGTCCGGGAATTGCCATCCGCTCTCGCACCTGCGTGTCGCAGTACACTTGTCACAAAAGAGGTCGGATCATGCGCAATATTACAAGCTGGATGGTAGCGATTCTAATGTTCGTCGCTCCTCAAATCGCCGTAGCGCAGCATGGCGGACACGGCGCGGGTGGGTTGAACGGAAAGAGTTACCCTCAAGACTCCGACAGCGCCCTGAAAGACTTCCAAAACACGGTTGCGGTCGAAGCAACTGGAGAACAGAGATCCCAGTTTCTCTCCTGGAGTCAAAACACCGAAGCTGTGAAACTTCGGCTCCAGGAACTTCGCCCCGTCGTCGCAACCAGCGACTTATCGAGCCAACTAAGCGCTCTGAAGGCAGCAATTGAGAAGAGCAATACTGGCTACCACGACTTTATCGGAAGCCTCACCAAAGCACAGCATGAAGGACTGAAAAAGCAGATTCAACGGCTCGGTAAAACGAATGACGAGTTGGCCAAAGCCGGAGCGACCGCGATTCGCGAACTTGGGCTGGCGAATAGCGGCGCAAAGCGTTCGGCTAAATTAGCCAAGGTTACGACGGCGATAGACAATCTGCTAAGTGCACAGAAGGCTATCGCCGTCGAAATGGGCATTAGCGCGTGATACATGGATATTTGCAGGGCGCCCCATGACGCCGCCTGATGCTATGTGTGCAGCCTTAGCAGGGTGGAGCAGGCGGGGAAATGCAATCGTGCTGGCGATGGGGTGGGGGTATTCTGAAAAGGGCAAAAGGTCTTGAATGATCCAAACGAACAACTGAAGGACGCGGTGATGGCTGGGGATTCCGCGGTTGTACGTAAGAGCACCGTCTTTCCAGACGTGTCGCATGCGTGGCGAGCGCTGAGGCATCGGAACTTCCGTCTCTTTTTCGGTGGGCAAAGCATTTCCCTGATCGGCACGTGGATGACGAAGATTGCGACGGCCTGGCTCGTGTACCGGCTGACCGGCTCCGCGATTCTGCTGGGTACAGTGGGGTTTGTGGGGCAGATTCCCACCTTTCTGCTGGCGCCCTTTGCCGGTGTGTGGGTGGACCGCTGGAACCGGCGGTATGTGCTGCTGGCAACCCAGGCATTGGCGATGTTGCAGTCGCTGGCGTTGGCCGCCCTGACGCTCACACATCGCGTAAACATCCATGAAATTCTGTGGCTGAGCGCTTTTCAGGGCGTTATCAACGCGTTTGACATGCCGGGACGGCAGTCCTTCCTGGTGCAGATGGTCGAGGACAAGAGGGACTTGGGCAACGCCATTGCCATCAACTCATCCATGGTGAACGTGGCACGGTTAGTGGGGCCTGCGCTGGCTGGTTTGCTGATTGCCGCGACGAACGAGGGCTGGTGCTTCCTGATCGACGGAGCGAGCTACCTAGCGGTGCTGGCATCGTTGCTGATGATGCGAGTGCATGTGGCGGCGGCGATACGCGCGGGCACATCCATGCTGGTGCAATTAAAGGAAGGCTGGGTCTACGTCTCGAGGTCGGCGCCCTTGCGGACGATCCTGCTGCTCTTCGCGGTGGTGAACCTGATGGGCATGCCATTCACCGTGCTGATGCCGATCTTCGCATCGAAGGTGCTGCATGGCGGCCCGCATACGCTGGGCTTTCTGATGGGGGCTACCGGCGTGGGCGCCCTGGCGGCGGCTTTGTCGCTGGCGGCGCGCAGAAGCGTGCGCGGGCTCTCCAAGATGATTCCTATCTCGGCGCTCCTGTTTGGCGGGGGGCTGATCTTCTTCGGATTGTCGCGGTCGCTGGGGATCTCCTTGGTCATGATGGTGCTAACGGGCTTTGGCATGATGCAGGGCATGGCGGCGAGTAACACCATCATCCAGACGATCGTGAGCGAGGATAAGCGCGGGCGGGTGATGAGCTACTACACAATGGCTTTTGTCGGCATGATGCCGTTTGGCAGCCTCCTAGCCGGGGCGATGGCGCACGCGATGGGCGCACCTCTGACCGTGATCGTGAGCGGCAGCATTGTGATTGCGGCGGCGATCTGGTTCAAGACCCGTCTGAGGGGCGTGCGTCGGGAGATCAAGCCGATATACCAGGAATTGGGGATCATGCCTCCGACGGAGATCGTGGCTGTGGAGACCGGCATCAGCTAGCCCTTCTTTTACTACTTGCGATGGCGCGCCTGGTGAACAGGGCGCCAGCGACCGGCCATGCACCACTCGGCGTTGCGGCTTTTCCCCGCGATGGCCGGACAGCCGACGATTTGATCGCCGCCGCCGACAGCGCGATGTGTGTGGCCAAGGCTGCCTGCCGCAATCGCGTCAAGGCCAGCTCCGTACCCATCGCGCAGTAACCCAGCTTCTCCGGCTATGATCAACAAAACGGCCACCCTACTTTGCGGCTGGCGACATTAATGTTGGGTTTACCCCAAAAAAGCGTGCGGCAATGTTGGGTTTACCCCAAAAAAGCGTGCGGCGCACTATCCGACCTTCTGCGCTGCATCCGATAAGGCTTTTCGAAGTAACATCTTGAGATAGGTTTGGTAGCGCAAACCCATGCGCTGCGCTTGCTCGCGCGCTCGTGAAATATCCTCTGGATCGAGCCGGATCGTCGTTGTAGGCGTTCTCCCTTTGCGCGCCACTGTGCCGCGCCCGAGGCGCTTCTCGGCGGCAGCCTTTTGAAACGCCCCAGCGATCTCGTCCTGGTGCTCGGCCCACCAGCGAGCTTCTTCAGCTTCGTTGGCAAAGCTAGGGGTCTTCAGCTCCTCCGCCATGATTTTCTCCTGCTCCTGTTTCCGCATACTGCGCATATAACTCTCTGATCTTCTTGGGGGACGGAAAGGCTGTTACAACACGCACTTTTTGATCGCGCCAGGTCGTGACGACGATCAAGATGCGTCCGGTATCCGTCTCTCCTACCTGTAACGTGCGCTCTTCACCACCACGGATCTGTACCTCCAGATCCAGCGGTTCGTTGAGTACAACTTGTTCTGCCTCTTCGGGGCTTACTGCATGCTCCGCAATATGACTGCGATTTGATGGATCCCACTGAAATTCCATTCGGTGTTTGCCCTTTGTTTAAGGCGGCGGCGCCCATTTATTCGTCGCCACCCTCGGCCCCGGTGGCGCATATTCCTTCTCAGCTCCATAAACTATCCGTCCTCCATGTGGGTACTACGCTTCGATAGATACCACGATTAAAGTGTAGCTACCAGGTAGTTACCATGTCAAGTAAAAAACACGCGTACGCTCACGCCTAATGAAAATGGGAGATCCCCGGCTCTAGAGCTGTCAAACGCTTCGATTCACGAGGGATAATGGTTTCTGATCCGATTTGATAAAGTTTTCACCGTGAGTGACAGTGAAATTACAGATTCCCCGTGTTCTGAAGACGGATGAGAAAACTGAACGGAATGATCCCATACAGCAGGTGGGCGTCAACTCACGATGGGTCGACGGCACTCTGGCTTCGTTCACAAGAGACAAGCTTAAGGGATGGCTTTTCCGACCGCGGGACGGAACACCAGAGATTCTTTTGGTTCCAACCAAAACGAGAAATCCATCGGCGCATTGCATGCTTTGCATATGCATTGGACGGTGACTGAAGCGACCGCGACCATCGTCATGCCCACCGGAACGGGAAAGACCGAGACGATGCTTTCGATACTCACGTCTGTCCGGTGCCCCAGATTGTTGGTGGTCGTGCCCACGGATGCCTTACGTTCGCAAATTGCAGGGAAGTTCGTGACGCTCGGATTACTCAAGAAGGCTGGCGTCGGTGCTGGATACAATCGATTGCTGCCACTCAGTGCAATGATATGCTGCCACCGAGAGGATCCCATTCTCGCGGGCGGGTGGCTGGCCGACACAGTAGGAGTTGGGCCGCGCATGGTGCTTACTAAAGGGTAAGTTTTGGGTAGCCGATCTCTCACCCGGAAATCTCAGATCGTGGTTTCTCTGGGACCGGTGCAGGAGACGAGAATTCCCGAATCCGGATAGTGAGTCAAAAGGCCTGTAGTGACAGGTATCGGCTTAAGACTCGTCAGGCTGTTTTCTTTCTACTCCTTGGGACTCCGCAGTTGAAGCACTCGTCTCCGCGCCCGAATCCGCGACCACACTGCGGGCAGTTGAAACCAAGCCTACGAAAAAACACTGATAACGCGTAAACCGCTACCAGCATCCCCCACACAAAGGTGGAAATGGCGAGAAATGTTGAGTCATCTAACCAGTGAGTTCCAAGGACCCTGCCTAATGCGAGCAAAAGAACAAAGGGCAAAACCGCAATCACGTAACCGTATTTCCCCCAGAATCGGGCTTTTCTGCAAATCGCTTGATACTCGCTGTAGTCTTCCAAGCACTTAACGTGTTCGTCCGATCCTGGTTTGCGAATCCTGGTGACAGGTTTCGCTGGCTTCGTACCTCGCCTCTGAACCTCCCGATCCAATGCGGAGACAGCATCGGGCACAAGATGTTTTTTGTCGGCGAAGATGGTGCCGAGTTCCTCGTCACTGAGCCGCTCATAGTGCTTCCGAAATTCCTCTTGGTTCATTGGCCGCCTGCTCGTGGTATGACTGAAAGAGTACCTCAAGATTGCTGATGATCGCCATGTAGCTCACAATCCCGAGTGGCGGGATACGTGAGCTACATGGCCTGTTCTCGACAGCTACCGCCGATAGCCGTAGACTGAGGCATTCAGAGTACATATCCTTTTGCTGTGGCTGCTCAAATCATTGGGAGGGCGCAGGATGACCATCGAATACGCATTGACACGGACGGAGGTTGTCCGAGGTTTTTTTCTAGGCGTTGGCACTTCTCCGAAGTATCGGAACATGATTCTGCTTAATTCAGGCGTGGTCGGCGTGCTTGTGCTAATGGAGAGAGTCGCTCTTTACCACTCATTTACTTCGAGGGATGTTCTGATTGCCGCTGCATGGGCGTTGGGTCTTATTGCATTTATGCCGTTGTGGATGTTCGTCAGAGCGAAAACGGCGAAGCGGATACTTACGGTCTCACTGGATGGCATCGACACTGAGATTGGGAAGATTCACGGGCATGTTCCGTGGCGCAAGGTCAAACTTGTGTATCGTGCAGGTAAGTGCGTCATAATCGCACGCTCTGGAGGAAACTCATTTTTCATTCCAGATCGAGCGTTCACAGGCCCTGCACACCGCGACCAATTTCTTGCAGACATTGACGACTGGATTAAAGCCGACTCAATTAAGTAAATCGCCATACCGCTCACTATCCGATTCGTCGGATAGTGAGATACTTGGGCTGCATTGGACAGGTATCTTGGAACTTAGCCGGGAGTTGGCGTAAAGTGCTGCTGTGAAACGTACAATGCGTAGCTTGAGTCTCGTGCTCACGGCCATCGTCTGTGCTGCAATGTCGCAAGCACAGCAAGTCGCCCAAACCGACGATCAGAACGTGCTGAGCCCTGCCACGGCCACTGATTCCCGCATCGTGGGCTGTATTAGCTCAGTCAAAAGCACTGTTCCAGCAAAGAATCAGCATCTCCCTGCTGCGATAAGGCCGCATGTGCCGCCTGCCGCATACGTGCGATTGGTGCTCCCTCTTTCCAACACCGACACCCTTACGATTTACGAATTGGGCAACTGGGGTCGGCACTGGGAACGGTTTAACGCTGGGCTAGATGGCGGCGAACTAACTGACCCTGATACGCGGCTGCTTGTCACGCGGCAAGGCGACGAAGTTTTCCGGTATGCCATGAAGGACATGCAAACACCGGAAGGGCACCATGATGACTGGGGAATCTCCGCTGTGGCAATGAGCGCAGCGCATCAGTGCTCCGATCATCTCGATATAACCTATCTGGTCGCTCAATCAGGTAATTCAGGCGGTTTCTTCTTCGCACTGCAACGACTCGGCAACGGATACAAACTAATTCCGATTTCGGACGCAGACCAAGGCCGCTTGGTGCTCTCAGCCAACAATGCTCGTGAGGTAGAAGTTTGGACGGCAGAGAATACGGGCGTTTGTGGCGCGTGCGCGAAGCCTTTCATCGTGAAGAAGTTGGTATTTGACGGCGCTCAGTATCGGTTAACCTCAAAGCAAAAGACGCGCAAGCAGTATGGAAGCTTTCAGGATGAGCCGCTTGTGATAAAACCTTGAGGTTAGCTGTCGGAAGATTGCCAAGTGTGAAGGTATCCAGAGTAGCGGAATAGGCGAACGAAAGCCCTGTTGTCGCCAGCTACCACCATTGTGCGAACCGCAATCGCTTCTTCGGCAGTTCCTTATTGATCAGCAGCCGCAGACCTTGCTCTGCTGTGCCGTCATTCGGCATCATGATATTTTTGATTGGCACAAAGATGGCGGCGCAGTTCGGATCGCCTAGCTGTAAAGCTAATTTTGCCAGTGAAGCATAAGCGTCGGCATCGGGGATGCTTTTCGACTTGAGATCATTGAACAAGTCGAGAAAAGCACAGGCACGATGTTCAGTCCAAGCCTTCTTCTGTTCTGGTTGTGGCAATTGAGAAAGTGCATATTCATCGTCATCGGCATACCGTGTAGGAACGGAAGTCAGCCGAATGATATGAGGGCCAGCCTTTACGACAATCAGAGCAGGGTGATTTGCCGAGACGAAATACATAGGATCTTCTTTTCCATCAAATTTCTTGCCCCACCCACGTTCTCCCGCAGCTCGTAGCTCCTCCTCACTAAATCGGTGCGGTTTTCGCTGCATGATAACGATTGATCGCATCTCCGCTGCGTCGGAAGGTGAAACCCTCGCGACCAAGCTTTTGAACATACTCATAAGCTTCATGCGCTTTTTACCGCGAGAACGGACGTATCATGGCGGCGGCGGAAGGATTCCATTGCAGCATTTTAGCGCGGCCAAGGCTGATGGTTCTCGATAGCTGCTCAAAAATCGCCCAGTAACTCACTATCCGTTTCTGGGAATTCTTTTGAGCTCCTGGCCGCCGTGTTCGGGGCGGATGACAAGCCGGCAGTTATCTTCGAGTAAATCTTTCCGCACGCCTCAGGCGTGGATGATGCTTTTGATTGCTCCGGATTAACCATGGCAGGATCCTCGTGCACCTGGTGGCAGCATTAGGCTGCACGGGGTGGCAGCTTTGCTTTGGGTTGGTGGCAGAATTGAGTGCATTCAGCAAGGGCAGGTCGAGCAGCGTGTCTCATCAGAATAGAAGGATTTCATGCTTCAACTCGGAGGCTATGATGTGACAAAAACTATGCTAGCATTAATGAATGTATAGGATATGTCACATTGGCTGATACACAGAAAACCCGCGCGCTCCAGCTTCTGAAAGCCAAGGGAATGCTTCGCCAAAAGGACTTCCTTGCCGAAGAGATCGGCCAAGAGACGCTGGCGCGCCTGATGCGTGAGGGACAGGTTGTCCGCCCCTCGCGGGGCCTCTATCAGCTCTCAGACGCTCCGGTGAATGCCGGCCAAATCCTCGCAGAGGCCGCTTCACTTGTTCCCAAAGGCGTTGTCTGCCTTATCTCGGCCCTGCAATTCCACCAGCTCACGCTTCAGATGCCATCCTCGGTTTGGATGGCAATCGACCGCGCGGCATGGAAACCGACGATTAGCTACCCTTCCATTCGATTCGTTCGTTTCAGCGGGTGGGCTCTAACGGAGGGCGTCGAACGACACTCGATTCAGTCGCGCCAAGTCCCCATCACCGACCCATCCCGCACGATTGTGGATTGTTTCCGGTATCGCAACAAGATCGGCATCGACGTGGCAATGGAAGGACTACGCGAAGGCATCCGGCAACGTAAATGCACGCCGGATCAGCTCTGGCAGTATGCAAAGAAGGCGCGCGTTTGGACGATCATGCGCCCGTATGTAGAAACAGAGGTGGCCCATGTCTCGTGAGGTTCGCAATATCGGTGCATCGGTACGAGCCAGGCTTCTTGCGCGTGCGCGAGCCGAAAAGGCTGACTATCAGATTTTGCTGACGCGCTATGCGCTGGAGAGATTGCTCTACCGGCTCAGCGTATCCGCCCATCGTGACCGGTTTATCCTGAAGGGCGCGATGCTCTTTGCGACTTGGCTTCACGACCCGTTCCGGCCGACCCGAGATCTGGACCTGCTTGGCTATGGAGCGAATGATACAGAGTCAATGGCCGACACCTTCAAAGCCATTTGTGGAACCGAGGTTCAGGACGACGGCGTCACCTTCGATATTGAAGGACTTACTGCGGCGCCGATTCGAGAGGAGTTGGAGTATGGCGGTGTTCGAGTTCAAACGTATGCCGTCATTGACGGAGCACGCATCCCGATCCAGATAGACATCGGCTTTGGCGACATTATCACGCCGGGGCCTGTCGAGATTGCCTACCCAGTTCTCCTCGACGCTCCTGCGCCGCATCTGCGCGCCTACCCGATGGCGACCGTTGTGGCAGAGAAATTCAATGCAATCGTTGTGCTGGGAATAGCCAATAGCCGCTTGAAAGACTTCTATGATCTCTGGCTAATTTCACGCACTTTTGAATTTGACGGAACTGGGATCTTCGCCGCGGTGCGACGGACTTTCGAACGCCGCGAAACTCCGATGCCTACCGATGTACCAACGGGGCTGACAAGACTCTATGCCGAACAGTGGGATACTGGATGGAAGGCTTTCCTCGGGCGCGAGCATATGAACGCCGCACCGGCCGATTTGAACCAGGTTCTTGAGGACCTACGAAGATTTCTGGTTCCATTGCCGGCCCTGCTTTCCACAAATTTACACTGGCCTGCCGGTGGTCCCTGGTCAGAGATTATCCGACCGGAAGATTTGCGAGAAGAAAAGAATTAGAGGTTAGAGTTGCTGCTATGTTTCACATTCATCCGTTGCTTGATAGAGGTCGATGCCATCGAAGACCGGTACCGCTGCGATCGACGATGCGAATTGGAATGGGCTACACCCAGCCAATGAACTTGCCGGTGTGCCTTGCGGCATTGGGACTGCCCCAGTTCGATCGTCTCCCGGTACACCTCGCAGGCACTGGCCGAAATCCGGCGACTCTCATCAACGGCACTGTTGACGACCCGAGGTCGGTGGTCACCTCCATGGCCGGTTTTGAAAGGATTTCCGTGCTGGAGTCGGTGGTCACTTGCATTGCCGGTTTTGAAGTGACCCTACATGGCCGGATTTGGGTGACCCTCGTCGAGGCCGCGCGCAAATTGCCGACAAGTTTCCGAGGCTCTTTTCCGCTCCTGTCGCAGACCCGACTTCCGTATCCGGACGACGATTAAACTGTGCGATATGCTTTTTCCACTGCTTATCTTCGCGTCGGGCTGCTGCGTGGGATTATTTGCAGCGTTACGGCCCGAGGAGTGGATCCACTGTTTCTTGGCAGAATCCCAGCGCAAAGCGCTGTCCGGCAACCTCAAGCTGGTCTCACTCATAGGATGGGTGATTTGTTGCTCTTGCATAGTCGTCCTTGTGGCGATTCCATTTCAAAGCAAGTGGTACCTTCTGGCTCCAGTGATTGGCCCTTTATTCTTTCTCGTTTGCGCCGTGGCTTACTCATGGTGGGGGATTGGACTGCTGCGCAAACCCGAATCATCTCTAAAGCGAGCAATCGAACCGTGGAACCGCTCTCCAAAGTGGTTTATCAAGGGCCTTGGCTCGCTGCTTCTGCTTGTCGCAATCGGCTTCCTTTATGGCTTTGCGGTCAGAATTAGGGAATTCTTGCGATAGCTGCATATAAATCGCCTAGTGTTCACCTATCCCGTTCTGGGACAGCGAGATACTGGGGCTGTTTCCGACAGGTATCCGCAAGGCCACTGCGCCGTGGAAAGAAGTTGATGTCTAACCTGGCATGAGGGCAATATGAACACCTGTACTAACTTCGGCGAGCGACCCGCTCGCGGTGGGAAGCAAACGATGAAGCGTGTCCCTTGGATTCTGTTTAGCTTGTCGCTGATAGGAACACTTTATCTTTTTGGGCTGCTCCTGAACGCGGGATCAATCTTGGGGGATGCAAGGTCAGAAGAGGCGCATCTCCGTGAGCGCAGCGACCTCGCACTCACGATTGTTCGCAAAGATTGGGTCGGGAAAGAAGCAACGAGTGTCGTTGCTCTCTCCAGACAACTCGAACAGAATGGCGTGATCGTTGGCACTGAAGGAAGCTCCATTAAGATCGGCGACTTCATCTTCGATTCCAAAGATGGCTTAATTACAGGAGTTCGTTACATGCACTGAAGCGGGTGGCAATTCCCGACGGATGTCTCCACGTGATATTCACTGATTCCTGTCGGATAATCGCCTTCCGACTCAGTATCTCAGTTTGAGATACTGAGAGCCTGGGGCTGTTATCGCCAACGATCTGCATAAATGGTTTTCGTATGTACACGATACTCGGAACCGCGCAGCGGGAGAAAAGAAAGAATGCCGAAAATGTCCGTTTCTTTGGGACTCTTTATTGCCGGAGCATTTTGTTTTCTGCTCATCTTCTTTTTGCCTGACCAAACTCGTCCATTGGCTCTACTCGGTGGAACCGTGTGCGATGCTGCCTTTTTTAAGGTGCTACGCGATAACTACACGAACAGAGTGCCTGTCTCGACTAGGGGCGGGAAACTTACATATGAGCAGAGCCCTCGGATGTACAAGTTCGTACACGGTTTTCTTGTATTTGTGGGTGTGTTCTTCCTCATTGTGCTTATCTCCTTGAATGCTTTCTCGCGGTGATGGTTTTGATGATGATCTTCATTGCCGCTTACTATCAGGGGCGAATTCGCGAGGAAGGCTGCCTTTAGGAAGCCTTCTCAGATAGTGAGCTAACAATCGCCTTTCGTTAAGTAATCCCGAGTCGGCGGGGTTGAGCGTGAGAATGCAGATCAGTGCCAGTTGCCGATTAGCGGTGCAGTGATAAGCTGCTTTCCATGGGCGGATTATTGCTGGACGTTTGGATCGAGTGGCTGATTCGTGTGCTTGTGCGCTGTTACCGCGAAGTGCAGGCTCTCGGCTGGGAACGACGTGAGGCCAGAGTGGCTTCCGTACTACCCGCGAAGGGCCACACCGCTGGCAGCCAGATTGCTGAGATTCACTACTGGTACAAGGTTGCAGACGAGCGCGTTACCGCCTGCAACAGCAAGCCATTCCTCATCGGGCGCTCCATGGATGCGTACCTAGCGCAGTTTTCCGGGAACACGACTGTGTGGGTGCGAGTGTCCCCTGCCGATTCGTCTCGCTCTGTGCTCTTCGATGGCGATAACGCGATTTGATCTTGGACGTAGCGAGCCTGCTGTGGTTAAGTGACGCGTTCGCGGTGACCAGCGGCCTCTAGGAACTACCGCAAACGCCTCCGAAATGACGGGTCTTGAAGATACCGAGCAGAAAATCGCCTTGTATGTGCGCCGGGATAAACCGGCATGAAGCAGAGGATGAAAGAGCCTTACGAGAAAGGTTTAGCGAACCGCTCGGCCCCGAGTTTTGCGCCGTGCTCCGTGAGGAGTAAGGCGAAGCGTAAACAGGGGATAGGTGGGCTGGGATATTGAGCTCCGAAAAGATGCAATCAGGATGCTGACGCCCTATACAAGCGCGGAAAGCCACATGGACGGGAACGATACCGCGAGTCCCCGGACAATCCTGCGTAGTCAAAGACCCCAGAGCACGCCTAGAAACTTCATGCACGAGAACCGGGAGACCTCGGAGACATCTGTGATCGAAGCTGATCGTAGAACGGCGGGAGAAGGCCATGGCCGTAATGCCTGCATGCACGTCTCCGAGGAGTCGGACAGCGGTGTACTACCGATGAATCACTCGAACAAAGACGGGAGACTGTCGGCGGAGAGTGAGGAGGGAAGACCGCTGATCAAGGAGAACACTCATCAATCTCACACGTTCCCGACACAGAGCGGGGTGTAGCGTGTCCCAGGGGCTGGCGAGTGTGCGGAAAGCAGCACGGAAAGATAAGAAGGTGCGGTTCACCGCACTCCTTCACCACCTGACCGTCGATCGGCTGCGGGAAAGCTTCTATGCCCTCAAGCGAAAAGCCGCCCCCGGAGTTGATGGCGTAACGTGGCAGGAGTATGAGCCCGGTTTGCAGGAGCGCCTTATTGTCCTGCACAGCCAGGTGCATCGCGGCGTATACCGGGCCAAGCCGTCGAGAAGGGTTTACATCAAGAAGGCTGATGGACGGCAACGTCCATTGGGGGTCGCGGCGCTGGAAGACAAGATCGTCCAGCAGGCCGTGGTCACCATCCTCAACCAGATATACGAGGAGGACTTTCTCGGTTTCTCGTACGGTTTCCGTCCGGGACGCAGCCAGCATCAAGCGCTGGATGCGCTGTCGTATGCGCTGCGATACAAGAAGGTGAACTACGTCTTGGACGCCGACATTCGGGGTTTCTTCGATAACCTCGATAAAAGCTGGCTGGCCAAGTTCGTTGAGCATCGCGTAGCCGATTCTAGAATCCTGCGTCTCATTCAGAAATGGCTGAGTGCCGGGGTTCTGGAGGAAGGCATATGGTCGGAGGCGACGTTGGGTACTCCGCAAGGATCGGTGGCCTCACCGATGCTGGCGAACATCTACCTTCACTACGTCTTTGACCTCTGGTTGGACAAGTGGCGCAGACAGTGCGCACAGGGAGACGTGATCGCGGTGCGTTACGCCGATGATCTTGCCTTAGGTTTCCAACACCGAGCCGAAGCGGAGCGTTTTCTGAAAGACCTTCGGGAACGGCTGACGAAGTTCGGGCTGGAACTCCACCCAGACAAAACGCGTTTGATAGAGTTCGGGCGGTTTGCCGAAGAAAATCGGACGCGAAGCGGGGAACGCAAGCCGGAGACGTTCGATTTTCTGGGCTTTACGCACATCAGCGGTAAGGACCGGAACGGGCGTTTTGCCGTGAAGCGCATGACAATCCGCATGCGTATGCGGGCAAAGCTGCAAGAGATCAAGCAGCAACTCCGCGCACGCATGCACGATACAGTGCCGCAAACTGGCAACTGGCTCCGCGCAGTTATGCAAGGCCATTTCAACTACTACGCAGTACCCGGGAATCTGGACAGCCTCGGCATGTTCCGCGAACGGGTGCTTAGCATTTGGTGGCATGTTCTGTGCCGCCGCAGTCAAACGCGTGGAGTGACTTGGGCGCGCATGCTCGCAATAGCCAGACGCTGGCTTCCTTCTCCACGCGTGCTCCATCCTTATCCCGCGCAGCGCTTCGCCGCCAACCATCCGAGATAAGAGCCGCATGTGCTAATGAGCGCCAGTGCGGATCCGCGCGGGGGGTATCAGGCAACTGATATCCCTACCGCGACTCGCCTATCCCTTTCTGGGACAGTGAGATACTGGGGCTGCAGTATTCAACAATCACGGTCGCTGGCGCTAACCCCGCATTGGCGGTAGGCTTTTCGGCATCAAGAAAGAGCTATCGGTGCGGCTGACGCAACTATGAAAATTGGCCATTCGAATCAGGAGTGGTTTCTGTCGGGCGCGTTGCTCGCCTGCGTGCTGTTCTTAGCGCTCTGGTGGCTCTTTGTCCTCGCCATCGGATATGCGTTTCTTTTCTTGGGCCTGGTGCACATCTTCGATTTCCATCCACAGCCCGTTCTCGACACTATTTTTGCTTTCTTTGTCTTCTTGATTTGCCCGGTACTCGCGTTTTGCATACTCCGCGCGATTGGTCGGGCGCTGACGCGGCGCAGATAGGCAAACGAAAGGCCTGTAGTATTCAACAACATAGAACTCTGCCGAGATTTCGCGTAAAGTGATCCTGAATATGAGCTTCAGCGGCTTTAACCGCGTTTTCCGTTTGCCCTTGCGGCATTGGGGCGGCGTTGAACGCCATTATCGCGCTCGCAGACCACTGGTGTAACAATGCAACCTTTCGACACATTCGTTGTTCAATCCGACTGCATTTCGAGCATCGATGCGGTGCGAAGTCACCCGAATGTAAAGAATGTAATCGAGCTTCCAAAGGAGTGGGTGCTATACGAGTTCCACCATGCCCTCTTTGATGATCCCGATTTCTTGGGAAATCAGTGGCACATAAAAATGGAGCAGCATCCTGCGCTGAAGCAGGCTCGGATCGAAATGCTTCATGAGGAGCGTGCACTACTGACACCATGGTACGAAAAGAAGGGGACGCCCTTCGACTCCGGTGACCTCGCTCGCACACAACTCACCCTATATTCCATCTGTACCCTCGGGAAGTTATCGAGGGTTCGGCTGCATGAGTCTGCAGGATGGGGATGCAGCCGGGAGTTTGCCATTCGGTTCGAGAGTCCTAGACAAAAGTCGAGCGCGGAGAAACTGCAGGATGTGCTTCGGGAGCTGACTGCGCTAGGAGCAGGATACGGCTTGGAATGCAAGGAACAGGTAAGAGAACCGGGCGCTTTGACCGTGCGCTTGAGGTCGGAAGTTGTTAGCAGCCATTGGTCAATCGCGCTCTGGGTACTGTTGAGGGACATCCGCCTGAAGATTGGGTTTGAGGAAATGACTTATTTGACGGATGCGGAGCGCGACAGCTTCCTCGGTGACTGACGGCACCACCAACTCAAACGGCGACTCGATGATTGGCAAGAACACGCGTATAGCACGATCTCCGTTCGGATAAATGTCGAAAAATCGCCCAGTAACTCACTATCCGTTTCTGGGAATTCTTTTGAGATCCTGTCCGCCGTGTTCGGGGCGCATGACAAGCCGCTAGTTATCTTCTAGTAAATCTTTCCGCACGCCTCCGGCGTGGATGATGCTATTGATTCCTTCGGATTAGCCATGGCAGGATCCTCGTGCACCTGGTGGCAGAATTAGGCTGCACTGCGTGGCAGCTTTGCTTTGCAATAGGTGGCAGAATTGAGTGCATTCAGCATCGGCATTCTGACAGCCGAGGCGAAGTTCCCTGTTGTCTGCAGACTGGAACATGTGCTTCCAGATGCCGCCGCAGTAGATGCCCTGATGCAGCGCGCCCAAGTCATCGTTTCCACCAGCACACTTCTTACCCTCTGTTCAGATGAGGTCCAAGAACGGCTCGCGCATTTTTGTCCATACTTGTTCATCGACGAAGCTCATCATGCATCTCGGCGCATTGGTACGTGCCAGGCACTGGAGTGACCGTGACAACCGCCCCCAAAACCATTCATGATTTTGGAGGGTTTCCGCCAGAACTGTATGAAGTGCAATATCCAGCTCCGGGTGACCCGGAATTGGCACAGCGCGTCAAGCGGGTGCTTGCTCCCCTCCCGGTGGCCCTCGACGAGAACTGGGGATTGGATCATGGCACCTGGTCTGTCCTCAAACACGTTTATCCCGACGCCGATATTCCCGTCGTGCAACTCAGTATTGATGCAACACAGCCGGCGTCATTTCATTTCGAAGTCGGCAAAAAGCTTGCGCCTTTGCGTGGAGAGGGCACTTTGATTGTCGGGAGCGGCAATCTGGTTCACAACTTACACCGGTATGCCTGGGGACGTTCCATGCCTGATCCCTATGACTGGGCCATCCGTTTCGAGACAATTGCGCGGGAGTTGATGATCGCCCGTGAATACGCTCCGCTGATCGACTACGAGAGGCTCGGCCCGGACGCGATCCTGTCGATCCCTACGCCCGACCATTTTCTGCCCTTGCTGTACATACTGGCGACCAGGCAGGCCTCCGAGGGCCTATCGTTTCCCGTGGAAGGAATCGATGGCGGTTCGATCTCCATGCTGACGGCGAAAGTCGGATAGTCGCAGGCACTCGCAAGCATCAGGTTATCTCCCCTGCAGGAAAAGGTCGAACGCAGAATCCAGCTGTCTCAGGGCGCTTTCCTTGGTGAGCCCATAGGCGCGCGGATGCGCGATCAGCATGATGGTCATGCCGTGGAGAACAGCAAGGATCTGGTGTAACCGCTCTTCCACCAATTCGTCCGGCGTGTCAGGCGGAAGAGCGAGTTTCAAGTTCTGCCGGAAATACGAGATGGCAGGGGTCGCAACTGCCTCACGGATCTCCGCCGATTGGGGATCAAACGTTGAAACGAGAAAAGTGAGTCGATAATGATGGGGGTTCTTGTGCGACAAGAGAATGAAGTTTCGGAGAGCCTGCCGCAGACGTTCTTTCGGATCGGGCAAACAATCGACTTTCTCGTGCAGTTGAGTTGTGAACTGCTGATAAAGCTCAATGCAGAGGTGGCGAATCAGAGCGCTCTTATCTGGAAAATGACGATACATCGCCATTTGGGAGCATCCGGCCTCCTCGGCAATTCTTCGGATGGAAACATTCTCGTATCCTTCCTTTCCGAAGAGTTGACGGGCTGAATCGAGAATTCTTCTCCTCAGTTCCTCCCCGGCCTTGAACGTCTTCTGTTCCGATCGCTTGGTCACGCTCACCATTCAGTCCCCTTCGCAACAACCGATGCACTTCCCGAATCCGGCGCAACGCAGACCGCTACTTCGCCATTGCGTATGCAGAACATATTGTGTACACTGTACACACATGCAGTACTTCTTGTCCAGAGCTAACATTCCGTGCCGCCTGCAGGTCGCCGTTCTCCTGGCGGCGGGATTGTCATTCACGTCGCTCCCGGCGGCGGCGCAGTGCGCAGGGATCGTCTCTGAACTTTCAACTGCCGCATCGTGCACCGCGCAACAGCCGGCGCCCGCGGCAGTTGCCACGATCGATCCTTCGCGGCCCTACCACCTTGAAGAGCTAATCGACATCGCCGAGAGCAATCACCCCCGAACTCGGATCGCGTGGGAAGAAGCGAAGCAGGCGGCAGAACATGCCGGAATCGCCCGCAGTGCCTACTTTCCAAAATTGGTGGGAATGGTTTTGTTCGGGGAGGATAGAATTATCGAGCCTTTCCCGAAACCTCTCGCTACGAATGGCTATGTCATGGTTGACATTCCCGCCGTTGAATCAGGATTTGCACTGGAGTATACAGTCTTTGACTTTGGCAAGAGAAGGTCGCAGCTGGAATCCAGCAGGGCCCTACGATTCGCCACAGCTGCGACCTTTCAGCGGGCAAACCAGAATGTTGCGTATCAGGTTGTGGTCGGCTACTACAACCTGATAACCGCCCAGGAAAAGCTTGCCGCCGTACGCCAGATACTCAACACGGCACAGACCACTCAAAGCGCGGCTGAGGCTCAGCTGGAAAACGGCCGTGCGACGCTACCGGACGTGCTGAACGCGAAAGCTGCCGCCGCGCAGGCTGGCTACGACCTGGAAAGCAGCGTCGGGGACGAGGACCTGGCGCGGGTTCGATTGCGTGAAGCTCTGGGTGTAGAGCCCTCCGATGAGATCACGGTAGAGAAACCCGCTTCTTCCCCAGATGCGTCTGCGGTGACAAACTCCGTACAAAGCCTGGTGGAAGCGGCCATGAAAGACCGGCCTGATCTTCAGTCGCTCGCGGAAAAGCTTCACGCCGCAAACGAAGATATAAAAACTGCACGCTCTTCCTATGGCCCCAAACTGGTGGCACAGTCCACTGCCGCGTCGCAATCGATGTGGCCGTCAACCAACCCCCAGGCTCTGGGCAGCACAACTCAATTCGTCTGGGGGGTAGGCGTTAACCTCCAATGGGAGTTATTTGATGGAGGCGCGCGCAAGAATGAAGTGCTGATCAGCCAGTCCAGGCAGAGGCAGGCCACCGAGGAACTGCGCGAGAAGCGCGACGAAGTCACCCGGGAAACCTGGAGTGCCTTCATCCAGTTGAGGACTGCGGCGCGTCAGCGAGAGGCTGCACAAAGCCTGCTTGCCGCCGCGACAACCTCCTACGATGCCTCTCTGGACGCCTATCGATACGGCGTAAAGAATTTGATTGACCTGGTGACGGCCGAATCGCAGCTCGCACAAGCACGGCTGGCGGATGTTCAAGCCAGATCTGCCGTACAGATCAACGCTGTCACCCTTGGATACGCCACCGGCAACTTGCTGCGACAACCATCCGGCCAAACTCGGCCTTCCGCCGCGCCATCGCTACCGGAATGAAAGGAAGCTCAATGTTCACTCGCCGCTTTGAACTCTTGGCCGCTTGCTTCGTGATGCTGGGCGCGACCGGGTGCTCGCGCGCTCCTTCCATCAACGTGATCGGATCCTTCCTGCCATCGTGGATGCTCTGCCTCGCGCTCGGCGTCTTGTTCTCCGGCTTGATGCGCTGGCAATTGATGCACCGGAACCTTGAGCACCGTGTGATGCCCCTGGTTGTGTTCTATCCGAGCCTTGCCGTGGCAACGGCGTGTCTGATGTGGCTTTTGCTCTTTCGCTAAGCTGTGAGGTGAAGCTGTGAAAATAGAAAAATCAAACGCCGGATGGAAGCGTTTTTGTCTATCGGCAGGGGCATTCGTCGCCGCCGTTGCTCTAGTGCTGGGCGTTCTTTGGCAGACAAACCGGAATCCGCGCACCGATGACGCCAGCGTGCGCGCCAACTATATCCGGTTCGCACCCGAGGTCAGTGGCCGTCTTATCAGGATTCCCATTAAAGACAATGCCTTCGTGCATGCGGGAGATGTACTGTTCACCATCGATCCGCGGCCCTATCAATACGCCCTGGAACAGGCGCTTGCCGACCAGCAGCTTCTGGAAGAGCAGATTACAGATACCCAGCGCAGGATCGCATCGGAGACCAGTGCTGTTGAAGCCGCCCGCGATGCGGTTGCCAGTTCACGAACCCAGACCACTACGGTCGCCAACGGGGTACAAGCCTCAGAAGCGGCGGTCGAGCGGGCCAAGGCATTCCTGGCATCGGCGGAGTCCCAGAGAACGCTCGCGCTCAACAATTTCAGCCGTATTGAGCCTCTTCTCGCCAAACAATACGTAACACCGGAGCAGGTGGATGACGCACGGACCAAGGCTCAGGTTGCCGAACACAACTACCAGGAAGCGCAAGCTGCTCTTCAGCAAGCCTCCGCACAGGAGCGACAGACCAAATCCATGCAGCGGGAAGCGGAGGTGGGAGTCGATGTTTCCCAGGCCAAGCTAAATCAGAGTATCAACGCAATCGACCGGCTCGGCAGCCTGTTAGCTCAGCGACCCTCGAAAGTCGCGAAGGTGGAAAGCGCAAAACTCGACCTGGCACGGTGCACCGTGGTCGCTCCCTTCGAGGGATACGTGACCAATCTCAATATCTCCGAAGGAGAATATGCAAAACCCGGGGTTCCAGTCTTCACCCTGATCGACACCCGCACCTGGTATGTGGTGGCCAACTATCGAGAGTCGGACTTAAAGTCGATTGCTCCAGGCAGGCATGTGGACCTCTACGTGATGGAAAATCCATCGCGGCGGTTTGACGGCATAGTAGAGAGCATCGGAAACGGAGTTTCCCCGGATGACGCCAATCTCAACAATGGGCTGCCTCAGATCGATCACACTCTCAACTGGGTTCACCTAGCCGCCCGGTTCCCAATCCGCATTCGCGTAGGAAATCCTGATCCAGCTCTCTTCCGTGTGGGTGAAACCGCGGTCAGCATCGTGAGGTGACCATTGATAAACACCCCCAGTGGCGCCACGGCATGGATTGAATACATACATCAGGAATTGGCTCCCACACATGGCCGTATGGCAGGCGCGCTGCGCACTGCATTGGCCGCCACTATCGCAACCATTGTGTTGCTTGCCTTGCGCGCACCGGCAATGGCCGTGGGTGTGTATCTCATTTTTATCGTTTCCTATGACGCTCCCTACCTGACCTTCCGGAACAGTGTCGTCCAACTGAGTTTCCAGTGCCTGGGAGTTGCAACCGCATTGGTGCTGGTAGAGGCAACAGGAAACGATCCTATGGCTCGCGTCCTGGGAATCGCGCTTTTTACGTTTATTTCCGCATTCTTCCTGCGTGCTTCCATACGGCCAACCGCAGCCATCACTTTTGGTGTTTATTCCATCATCACACTCTCCTTGTGGGAGTCGCATTTACCCGCGGAACTTCTACTCCATCGTTCCATGTGGCCGATTGCGACAGGAGCTTTAGCCGTCGGATGCAAGGTTGCCATCGAGTATGCTTTCACTCGCCGCGACCCGCAGCATGCGCTGTGGCGAGAAATGGATGTCCGCCTTGAGGCCCTGGAAGAACTCTTCCGGGGGTACGCCGATAATGCTGAGGAGGAGGAAATACAGCAGCGGACTCTACGTGTAAGGCGTTATGCCTTCGCCGGCCAGTCAAAAATGCGTGCTCTATTGGAAGAAGTTCTTATGCACCCAGCGAAGGATCTTGCCGCCATTGCGGTCTCACCTGGCTTGATCCCAACGATCGCCCGGCTCTTGGATCTGGGCGCGGCGTACGGCGAGCACCACGCTAGGCGTTCGGATGATCACGAGCAGGCGCGACTCCAACGGCTGGCAATGGCGATCGATGCATTGCGAACTGGACGCGTGGACGAAGTCGAATCATTGTTATCAGCGGAACCGGAGGTAGCAGACAATGTGGTCGGTCAAATCGAGCAAGCTTTGTATAGCACCGGCGCGATGTCTCACGCAGACAATGCTCTATCGCAGGAACAATTTCTAAAAGATCTACCCGCAAGGAAGAGTTCCCCCTGGCTGCACAACGATGCATGGAGCAATCCGGCCTACGTTGTCTATGCTGTCAAGCTGAGCCTGTGCGCCACCCTCTGCTATGTAATCTACAACGCGCTCGCCTGGCCGGGAATTTCCACTGCGACCCTTACGGTTCTGATTGCCGGACTTTCCACCACGGGAGCAACCTACCAGAGGATGCTTTTCCGCATTCTGGGATCCGTTGTTGGGGCCGTCATCCTTGGGATCGGCTGCATTATTTTTGTCTTTCCCTATGCCGACACAGCGATTCCATTCTTGGTTGCAGTTGCCGGCGTCTCATTTATAGGAGCATGGATCGCCCGCAGCCCACACTTCGGCTATGTCGGATTGCAGATTGTATTTTCCTTTTACCTTATAGCCTTTGAGGGATTTTCAGCACCCACTCTGATGACCCCAGCCCGTGACAGACTGATCGGCATCTTCTTGGCGCTAATCGTTATGTGGGCGATCTTTCATCAACTCCATCCTGAAAAAACCGTGGACAACATGCGTCATGGCCTGGCCCGACTTCTTACAATCGAAGCCGATGTAATGTCTCTTCTCCGCACCGCTCGCTTCGACAGTGTTCCCGCGCTACGCCAGGAAGCCGATGAGATAGTTGCAACAATACGCGCCTTCGCCGAAGTTATTCCATACGAACTCGACCGGCATATCGCAAAAGACCAAGCCATTAGCGAGCAGATTCAGAACGCCATTTCAACCACGGGCAGTTTGTTTCTCATAGCATCTACGTGGCCTCGAACGAGCGAATCTTCTGGCCGGGACAAAATTACCAGCTACCCGCATGCGGTGCTGGAGCAGGGGCTTCGCGACTTGTCCCGATTACTCGAAGGCGCGACGATTTATGCAGAATCGGAGGAGTTCAAGACTGAACTTCCGGATGCCAAGTCTTACGGTCCCTGGCCAGAACCAATCCAGAAAACTCTCAATGTGTATGCGAAGCTTAAAAACCAATGCCGAGAGATAGCCATCGGCTCCATAGGTGAATATCAGATTTTAGAAAAGGGAACGGCACTGGGCAGCACAGGTTATCTCTGAGCGCCCGATTTCGGCTTCGTAGAGGTATTTTTGTTAGGTTCCGGACGTGTTGTCGGCTGACCGCCAGACCGAATGTTCCTGCTAGCCTCGGGAGTTGAAGGGGAGGATCCATCACTTCGATCGAGGTCCCGTTCCTGCAATCGGCAGATGCCAGCCGTGGAAAATGGCCATGACTCTGAGCCAGAAGCATAGAAGTGCGCCCGCAATCATGAACACGAATGACGGGTAGTGCAGCACATGTCCTATCACCACCACGACCCCGGCAGCAAGCGCGGCGACGGCATAAAGATCAGCCCGGAGCACTGTCGGAGTCTCATTCACGAGAACATCACGAAGCATTCCGCCGCCAATGCCAGTCAACATCCCCATAATTGCAGCCATCACAGGATTGAGTCCGGCGACTAACGCTTTCTGCGTACCGGTGACGGCGAATAGGGCCAGTCCCGCGCCATCGAACAACAGCACTGACCTGCGCTGCACGTCGATCTTGGGATACCACAAGAATGTCACGAAGCCGGCCAGGATACAGACTGACAAATAACGCCAGTCGCGGATGGCTGCAGGAGGAACGGCGCCGATCAGAAGATCGCGAGTAATCCCGCCCGCGTTCCCGGTCGCAAAGGCAAGCACCATCAGGCCGAACAAATCCAGCTTGCTCTTTACACCGGCTGCTGCACCGCTAAGTGCGAAGACAAACGTACCCAGCAGGTCGAGCACAACCAGAAAGGGGCCGGCCAGATGTCGTCCTTCAATGAGGAGGTCGTTCATAATGCCAGCCACGCATGGGCCGCGACCACCAAGGCCTTCACGCCTGTCTCCAGAGTGGGATGGATGACCGGTGCAAAGCGCGGATTGTGATTGGTCGGGAGCGAACTGATCGTCCCGTCTTTCTTGGCCTTGGCATATACCTCAGGTTCGTCGCCTCCAAAGAACCAGTACACCGCTGGAGCGTGCCACTCCGCTCCAAAGCATCCGAAATCCTCGCTCGCCATCGTGGGCTTCGTTGGTTCTACGGAGCCGTCGGGGAAATTGTGACGGAATGCCTCGACAACCTTCTCTGTCGCATCGGAATCGTTCGTTACGGATGAATATCGGTCCAGTGGTGTGAACTCCGGTGGCTTCGGCGCGCCTGCCGCCGCTGCCTCCGCGTTGACAATCCGTTCAATGGCTGCAAGCACCTGTTTGCGCACCTCCTCATCGAAAGTACGCACGTTCAACTTGATGATTGCCTCGTCAGGAATGACGTTCTCCTTTGTGCCAGCCTGCAGAACTCCAATTGTCACCACCGCGGAATCCGTGGGTGCGACTTCCCGGGAAACGATCGTTTGTAGCCTCATCACGGTCGAGGCAGCCATGACGACAGGATCAATGCTGGCTTCAGGCATCGAGCCATGCGCGCCACGCCCAAACATTCGAATTTGCAGGCTGTCGGCAGAGGAGGTAACAACGCCCTTTCGCCAATCGAGGTGCCCGGATGGCAAACTCATGACATGCTGGCCAAGAACGACATCGGGCCTCAGGAATCGCTTAAACAGCCCGTCGTTAATCATTGCCTGCGCGCCCTGCGCCGTCTCTTCCCCTGGTTGAAAAACTGCCATGAGTGTTCCGTGCCAGCTATCGTGGCTCTTGGCAAACAGCGATGCAGCCCCCATCAAGCAGGCCACGTGCATGTCATGGCCGCAGGAGTGCGCCACCGGCGTCATCTTGCCATCAGGGCTAGTAGCCGTGACTGTACTGGCGTAGGAAAGCCCGGTCTCTTCCTTGATAGGCAGCGCATCCATGTCAGCGCGCAGCATGACGGTGGGACCATCTCCATTGCGCAAGATGCCCACGACTCCTGTCTTGCCGATGCCCTCGGTGACCTCAAAGCCGTTGGCCTTAAGATGATTTGCCGCAATTCCAGCCGTTCGCGTCTCCCGCATCGACAACTCGGGGTGAGCGTGTATGTCTTTGTAAACTGCTTCCAGTTGCGGAAGTATCGCGTCGAGACTTACAAGGATCTCAGTTGGTTGTTTTCCCGGCATTATGTGAAACTCCTGAACGGCTTTGCAACGTTTTCTGGGGGACTACAAGGAGCTAGAGAATGAATTGCGTTTGTACTCGCATACCGGATGGTGCAGGCGGGCAAACACTTTCATGACCCGAGCTCGCACGACAATACCAACTCGATGCTCCTAATTATTGAACATCGAGGGTTCGGACTTGCAAATGCCCCAATCCAGTACTGAAAGTAACAGATTAGACTGATTCTCGTTCGGCGATCATCGGGACTTCCGCCCGGCAGGCCACCGGCAGCCGCAGGCGATGTCGGCCGAGGTTCGCTGATCTGCCCGGGCGTTTCCCTGGCTTGACTGCTAGCAGGCCAAAGCACTCATTGACAGACGGTTACGAGCGATTGCCGGAATTACTCCTGAAAACGCCCCAGGATCGTGTAAACGCTAATCCCCGGCAACCCGCCGCCGCGCTGATTAATTCGCTTACCAGAGGAACTCTTGGCGTCGTTGACTCTTCTGATCTGGTTCCGAACGTTTGCGATGGCTATCGGTGCCGCTCGTAGAAAAATACCTGTTTATCAATCGCCAAGGCACTCACTATTTTGGCAACCTCAGGCTCGTTGGCGCGAAATTGCTGGCAGAAGTGACCTTGGTGCGGCACAGTTTACTTGGGCTGCGTAGGGGTCCTTCGCTTCGCTCAGGATGACACTTCAATTCAAAGGCAAGAATTCAAAGGCAAGGTAGTTGCCGGATAATCGCCATGTATCAAGGTATCCAGAGCGGCGGGATAGGGAGGCCAAAGGGCTGTTATCGCCAGCAATGGCACCTGATCGAATAATCGCCGATAGAAAACAGCCCCGTTGGGGTTTTGGCTTATGATCGACGCCGCGTCATGAACGAAGCAAGTTCCCAAAACCGTGCTGTGGTATCTATGACCGTCAGGCCGAGGACCGACGGTGATCGCCAGACTTTGCAACAAGCACTCAGCGATCTCGCCCAGCAGGACCCGAACATCAGAATTAGCGCAGGATCAGACGGACAGACCATCATCGGCGGAATGAGCGAGTTGCACATGGAATCGATCCGCGAGCGCATCTTGCATGAGCACCAGATTGATGCCGACGTTGGTACGCCGAGGGTAATTTACCTGGAGACGATTCGAAAACGGGCGGTAGCGGAAGGCGAATTCATATATCGGTATGGCAGCCAGCGGCGCTTTTATGGCCGCGTACAGTTGAGGCTTGAGCCGATAGGGGCGGGAGGTGGCTACCAGTTCGTCAATAGAGTTACAGATGGATTACTTTCGCCAGAGTTCGCTGAGTCCGTCAATTTAGCGATCCAAGATGCTATGAAGGCTGGCATTCTAGCGGGCCAGGAGATAGTGGACCTGCGGGCCGTTCTCTACGGCGGCGGCAACCATCCCGACTCAAACGAATCGGCTTTCAGAATAGCCGCTTCAATAGCCTTTAAGGAAGCCGTCCGTAAGGCGAGTCCCGTGGTTTTGGAGCCGATTATGGCGGTGGAGATCGAGGGGCCCGAGGAATACCTGGACGTTAGCGGGATCATTGGCGATCTAAAGAGCCGCCGCGGGCGTATCTCCGGTCTTGAGCATTACGACAATTCACTAAAGCTCCGTGCTATTGTGCCTATGGCCGAGATGCTAGGGTACGCCTCATACTTGCGTTCGATCACCCAGGGGCGCGCCGAATATTCCATGCGGCTGATCCGCTACGCAGAAGCTTTGCCTAGCGGCGAGTCTGGAGGAGATGAAGCAGGTCTTCCCGCCATCAAGCCCGAAGATCCAAAACCCGGATCTGGAGGCGATGAATCGGGTGTTTTCGCTATCAAGCCCAAAGGCCCGAAGCCCAAGAGTCGCTCTGCTGCTGCCAAGCCAGAAGCAGAGTCGGAGTGAGCTATCGGTAAGATCGCCAAGGGCCTCACAATCCCATTCAGGGATAGGCAAACGAAAGGCCTGTTGTCGCCAATAATCGGAAGACTCTGGAGTTCCACTCGCTTTGGGCGTAGTTATGTCTGGCTATTTTGGCCGGAACTCGATTCAGCATGAGACCAGAAGCTAATCCGTCCGCCAAATGCAGTGCGGAGTACCCCATCCTGGTGAAGCCAACCACGCTCGGCCAGCACTTCGGCACAGCGATCGTTGTAGTAGACGATTTGAAAACAGCGCGGCTTGCGTCGCAATGACGTTCCGATCCGGCCAAGAAAGCTGATCATAGTCTCCGTGCCGAACGGATTGAACATGAAAACAATCGTCACATCGTCGGGAAAATCCAACTCCGTACAGTTCGCACAGATGACTTCGGCGGGTGCGCGGCGACCTCGTAGACGGACGAGATTTTCGCGAGCGGCTGCGCAGAGTTCCCGTTGAAGTTCAATGCCAAGCACACGCCGAACGGGATAGCGGGCTGCGATGCAGAGAAATCGCCCCTTCCCGCAGCCTACGTCGCAAATTACATCGGTTGCCGCAGGCTGCAACCTTCGCAGGACCGCATAGGCATAATAATATTCCACAGGCAAGTAGGAGTTGAAGTCTTCTATTCCGAGTTTGTAATCGAGCATCGGACTAGTCGTGTCAATATTCAGTGCGAAATCATTGAGCGTCGACCATACCCAACGAACGGGGCCGACAATGGCACGTAAATTCACGGGCGAAATTTAGCAGCTCGGCTGGCACCACGTCAATTGGTTTGACCCACTCAACTACTCCACCCCCGTCTCAGCTCCCCTTGCGCGCATATTCGCCCATCTCATCGCCATGTCGCTCACTATCCAGAGCGGCGGGATACTGAGACAAAAGGGCTGTTACCGTCAGCAATCGGGATGCTGGCGGCATAGCGATTACGGGCGTAACTTCGCCGGTGGTTGATTCCATGGTACTTTGTAGCTGAATCCGACTTATAACCTATGGACCAGCCACTCAATCCGACGAAATATCCGCGCTCTTACCGCACATCTGGTCGCTGGCTTTGCGTGAACGTCCTGTTATCGTTAGTTTTCAGTGCCCCCGCGTTGGGCATCTGCTGGCTTCTCTTTGCAGCGGACCTCGATGGTCTTATCGCCGGGCGCGTCCTTACCTGCGTACTATTGCTTGCCTGCGTGCTAGCGGTCCTTGCGGTAATCTACTCCACGCTGAAATCGAGAGTTGTGTTGGATTCCGACCGGATTGCCACGGTCGGATTGTTTTCGTCACGGTCGTTACTGCGAAGCGAGGTTCTGGGGCGTAGGGCAGCCACGTTCAATGATGGCGGGCGAACCGGAAGCACCTGGCTTATCCCACGCGGCGCGGATAACACGGAGGACGTGAAGAACAAGATTACAATCAGCAACAAGTTGAATGCAGACTCCGCATTGCGGGAGTGGATCGATTCGCTGCCGGATCTGGATGCTCCGGAGCGGCTCGCCTCCGAGGCGGAGATTCTTGAGGGAACAAACAGCCCCGCCGAGCGCAAAGCCCGGTTGCTGGAGCTGGCCCACGTCAAAATCCTGTGCAGGTGCCTTACCGTTCTAGCGGCGGTAGCCTGTTTGTGGGGAATGTTCTTTCCGAATCGCCCCGTGATCCTGTTTCTGGTGCTGTTGCCTTGGCTGGCAGTGGGGATCACAAGATTCTCTGGTGGGCTGGCTCATTTACTGTCCTCCGGCAACAACGACGCACATGCATATCTGGGCATTCCCGCGATCTTGCCGGGAATTCTTCTGATGTTTGCCGCGGTGCAGGGGCAGTTGCCGTGGAAGCCCATGCTGGGAATGACGCACGAGCAAGGACTGACGCCAGCAACATGGATATGGATCGGGCTGGGAGTTCTGTCCGGACTCTGCCTCTTGGCTGCATCGATTGCATCCGATCCTACGTTTCAGAAGAATGCGGCAATCACAGTGCTGCTGCTGCCGTTCTTTCTGGAGTACGGGCTTGTCGCGGTTGTTGCGGTCGACGTCCTTCTCGACCGCTCGGCCCCGACGGTCTATTCGTCGAAGGTCGTAAAGAGATTCCAAGTGAGCGGCAGACACACAACAGATTGGGTCACTCTGGCTCCGTGGGGAGCGGCGCTTGAAAACAAGGGCGATGTTTGTGATTCTTCCCTCTACTACTCCGTACGGGGCGGCGACCCGGTTTACGTCGAGCTTTCTCCGGGTATGCTGCACATCCCTTGGTTCGTTCTGAAACGCAGTCGCTGAGCGCAGCCTTTGTGCAAGCCCTCTCCCAGCGGGCGGCCCAGAGTTGGTGCGGTTTCTAGCCGAGTGCCGGAACTACAAGTGCCGGCACTACAGGCGCGTCCGGCTGTCTGAACTGCGCGCAGCACGATTTATGGATACTTGTCGGATAATCGCCCAGTATGAAGGTATCCCGTTCTGGTACATGTGGAGGAACGGCCTGTTTGCGCCAACAAACTTGGACTTTCGCACCTCGGGATGCATAATTCCAGAGTAATGAGCAGATACATGTGCCTCCTGATGCTCGCGTTTCTTCTCGTTCCGCACATCATCAGTGCGGAAACCCAGCCAGCAGCAGCTTCGTACGTTACGCCAAAAATGCTGGAGCTGATTCATGCGCATCAGGGCGTACTGGGGCGCATGAATGCGCCCGACAAAAAGGGCAAGCGACCAAACCTCGATGACACGCAGATGACGCCCTTGCTGACCGAGGGTTGGAACCTGGCCGGTGAATGGGCGGCAGGTTGGCTCGACTGTCATCCTGCCCCCTCGGCCAAAGACCTCGAAAACCTCTTCGTTGACTTCACGCCGCCGCCGCCCCTTACCGAGGTCTACGACCCCAACCAGCCTGAAGTCTTCGCGATGGAAGGTTCGGCGACCCGAATTGCGACGGATGTCTATGTTGTCACCGCAGTATATGAAAACTACACGGCGACCGCTACCGCCACATTCTTCGTCGTCGCCCGTGGAGCGGATGGTCATTTTGATGCGAAGTGGAGTATCAAGCCGCTAGCCGAGCGGCATTACCAATCGAAGGATGAAATTGGAAGGTGGGCTTTCCTCGGGTCGTGTGTCTATTACTGCGGCCCGCTCGTCGTAGGCCACGTTGTGGTGCTGCCGCCCTCTGCAAATGGTCAGCCGCGCTTTGCAATCGATGCCTTTCAAGCTACAAATGGCAGTACATCGATGAAACAATTGGGCGTCTGGCAGTGGAACGGCACCGAGGCCGAGAATCTCATCATTCGGTCTTACCAGCTCTATATTGACGATGACCGCGGCATACAACTCGTTGGCAATCTGCTCACTGTGCCGACAAAAGAGACGACCCGCTCTTTCTCGTCTTTTGGTTGTTGCGCTGAACCCCGCGGCATCTGGCGCCTCCGTATCGCTCCGGGAAAGGTACACGACCTTGGTCACCGCTTCCTGCAACCGCAGATACATTGGGCGGATCGACTGCTGGCTGCGAGCCGAGCGAAGTCACCGGCGGCAGCAGGACTTGCTGCACCGTCCGTGCTCGCCTTTTTCAGACGCACCGAAGTTGACGCCGACGCCGTCGACCAGTGCCAAGTTCTGAGCCACGGAAGGAAGGGAGCATTTGAAATCTCCTTCGGAGTAGGCACAAAGCTTTGGCTTGCGTATCGGCTCCGCAACGGCCAGCCGTTCTTCACCGACATACGCGTCGAAGGCGAATAGCGTATCCGGTATTAATGGGCTTGGTAGGAAGATGCTGTGGGCTTGGGCAAAGTCGCGGCGGTCTCAAAATACCGAGCGAAAGATCGCCTTTCGACTCAGTATCTCAGTTTGAGATACTGAGAGCCTGGACCTGTTCTCGTCCACGAGGAACGCGCTCGTTAAAAGTAAGGTCACTCTGTGGATATTTCGGTGGCGCGACCCGCCAAATGCAGCTACCCTGAAATCCTATCCATGATTAGGAACTTCTCGTCACTGCTTGCGGTGGTGCTGGCGCTGTTTGTGTGTTGCCAGCGCGGACATGCGCAGTTCAAGCAGCCTGCAGCTGGAGATAGCATTCAGGACGCCGTCAAGGCCAGTGCCTCTGATCAGAACGCGCAACCTGCTACCGCACAGAATTCGGATGACACATCCCCTACTCATCTCTCCGAGCTCGGAGGATTGGAGTTTCCGGCGTATAGGGCTAGGCTCCGCGAGGTCATAGGTACAAACTGGCACCATATAATCAACAGTTCGGGAAGAGACTTTCGTTATAGAAATGGAAAGACAGTCGTCGAGGTCACGATTGCTCGCGACGGTGAGATTCAAAACGCGCGTATAGTTCAGTCTTCAGATCAGGATGATTTGGACGCTATAGCACTGCAATGCATTTGGCTATCAAACCCGCTCCCACCCATGCCGAAAGATATTGACAAAAAAGAACTTAAGATGACGTTTAATTTCCTGTTCCGAGGGGCAAAGAAGCCCCTCTGGACGAGGTAATAGCGAATGCTCCGATACAGAACTGTGGCGGTTTCAACGGTGTGCGTTCTCCTGAGCTTTGTCACTCGTTCGTACGCCGGGTGCAAGGGATCGGCAGGGATTACAGGTCCCAGGGAGCAACAGTTGCGCGTCATGCTCTCAGCTGCCTCAGATGACGACGCAATTCATGTTTTGGCGGAATCCACAGACAGCACCGGAAGATGGAGATTCGTTTTGTATGTGAACGACGCTGCCGGTGACCGGACCAATGCCAAGTCGGTTTACTTTGCCGGTCTCGTCGGCGATAACACTGAAAAAGTAGCGTTTACCTATGACGTGAGCCGATATCTACGGCAACTAGATTCACAATTGACCAAGCTCTCGGACAATCGTGCTCAAGAAGCTCAACAGCGTCCGCAAATAATCGATGGATGCTTAAATACACTTCAGTTTCCTGAGGATGCCCAAGGTCTGCATCTGAACCTCTTCTTAGGAGACCCTCAATTGGGGATCTCTGCGGCAATGGACACTTTGTTCGAGATCCAAGCGCATGGCTTAATCCAGCCGGTCCTTGAGTTGGGCGGAACCAGCTTATTGCGAACGCGAGGTTCCCGCAAGTTGACGCATCAGGATTCGACGATTTGGCTCCGCCAAACTGACGGGAACGTGATGGAGGTTATATGGGAGCAGTTCAACAAGAACGCGGCGGGCATGATGACCGCGAAGTACTCACAAAATGTGGTGTACCGATGGGAAGAAACTGGTTTCCTGAAGGTAGGCACGCTTCAGCCGAACGAGCTCGCAGAGCATCTAAAAGGCGCTCTCGCCCTCGCCCGCTGCGATGCAATAATCCCGCTGAGGTTTAAGGTTGAAGAACCGGGGCCGAATCAGGCGGCTCCTTAGTCGACGGTGTTCGGTTTCACTAAAGAACTTGCGGTGCATTCATGACACCAATACCAGCCGATAAAGCCCCGCTTATCTGACTGTCTGTCGCCATACGCGCAGCGCCACCGAAGGAGAGTGTCTTGGGAAGAATCGTTGCGACGCTGTCATTAGCTTTTCTGCTCTTCGCCTGCATCGGCTGCGGCGGAGGCAGAGGTAATCGTGCAACTACGCCCGGACAAGCACAAGGCGTTTATTCCGGGACAACGACAAGCGGCCTCTTCTTCGACGCCATCATCCTTCCGAATGATTATTTCTATGCGAGATACGGAGAGTCGCCTTCCGGAATGATGGATGGCCAAGGAGTTTCGAGTAGTGGAGACTTCACGGCCACTATTACGGACCATTCATTCACCGCTCAGCAAAAGTACTCCGGGTCGCTCAGCGGAACGTATGTCCCCGACCAGAGCTTTCGCGGCACGGTGACTGAAAGCGGGCAGCCAACGGTTAGCTTCAGCACGGCCATGCTCCCCACCGCCACCCTCGATTTCAACGCTCCAGCAACTTTTTCCGCCATTGCCGGAACGTGGACATGGTCCGACGGCGTCACATCCACGATGACGATTGGGAGCGACGGCGCTCTGAGTGGAACTCCGTTTAATGGGACGTTTGTTGGGTGCTCGGTCTCGGGAACAATCAGCCCAGATTCTTCCGGAAAGAACTTCTATGACATATCCATGACCTTCAGCGGAAGTTCCTGCCCAGTCGCCAATCAATCAGGAAGCGGCATAATCTTGCTTTGGTACTCGGGAACGACTCCACAACTCTATGGTATAGGAACGCTTAGCGGCGGCGGTAGCTTCTCTTTCGGCTCCATCTTCCTGTAGCCTCGGAGCGAGATTGACGTCTAAGAAGAGGAACACGAAGAAGATGAGCTTTATCGCCTGGACGCTGGCGGAAGTGACCTTGGTGCAGCACTGTTTATTTGGGCTGCATAGGGGTCTTTCGCTTCGCTCCAGATGACCCTTCAATTAAAAGGCAAGGTAGTCATCGCAAAATCGCCAAGTGTGAAGGCATCCAGAGTAGCGGAATAGGCGAACGAAAGCCCTGTTGTCCCCAAGAAAGGCGAGCGATTGATTATAGAATGTCAGCCATGAAAAACTGGGGCTGGCTGCTAACAGGAGTCGTTTGGCTGGCGTGGGTGGCAGTGCTTGTCCGCAATTTCTTTCGTGGAACCGGGATGATCGGCGTAGGGCTCCATGCCGCTAAATGGCTTCCGAGACCGGCCGGGTTTGCTATTGCCAGGTTTTTGCTATGTGCAATGCTTCTGGGGTGGTTAATACCCCTTGTAATTGGAATCCGTGGGTTTCTTTTAAAGAGGTGACCTCAGGATACTGAGCTACATGGCCTGTTTCCGCCAAGAGCCCGGGATGCTCGCCGCCGCACTCTGGGTCAACGACAGTTTCGAACTCACGCCATCCGCCCATGCATGGCCCTCCTTCAGCCAGATGTGGGAGGCAGGTTGCGCGCTTCTCGGACGATCCAAGCGGGTCGCCAGCTTCGTCTAGGGCGGCTATTATGGTGAATCACGCGGAGCAGGGGGAGCGCGCCAAGTAGTGTTTTGGAACGGAGAAAGATGATGAAACGAGTCGTCGCTGCTGTTGTGTTTTCTTTGGCGCTCTTCTCGGCAAAGCCCACCTTGGCACAGAGCCAGCCCACGGGCTCCCCTGCCGGAGCGTCGGCCGTCTTTGCCGGCGGCTGGATCAAGGACAACAAAAGTGGATGCAAATTGTGGGACCAGCATCCGCCGCAGGAGGGCCGGAGCGTGCGCTGGAGCGGAGCCTGCAACGCGCAGGGATTTGCCGCTGGGCAAGGCACGGCGGAGTGGTTTCAGGATGAGCAATCGACGGGAAAGTTTGTCGTCAACTATGCCAATGGCAAGATGTCGGGCCAGGGAGTCGCGATCTATGCCAGCGGAAGCCGCTATGAGGGAGGCTTCGTGGACGACAAAAAGAGCGGCAAAGGCATCTTCGTCTGGACCAATGGAAATCGCTACGAAGGCGACTTCGCAGATGGCAAGCGCACCGGCAAAGGCATCTACATCTGGGCCAATGGCAACCGCTACGAAGGCGATTTCCTAGATGACCACCAGACCGGGAAAGGCATTTGGACCAACAAGGATGGAGACCAATACGAGGGTGACTTTGTGGACGGTCACAGGACCGGCAAAGGCGTATTCACAAGGCAGAACGGTGATCGATCCGAGTGCGACTTTGTGGACGGCTTGCGACAGGGCAGAGGCGTTTGGACGAATAAGGACGGTGAACGCTACGAGGGTGACTTCAAAGACGGCTACCTAGCCGGCAAAGGGGTGCTCACCTGGAAAAACGGTGACGATCATGACCGTTATGAAGGCGACTTCGTCAAAGGAATGCGCACCGGTAGGGGCGTCTTAACATCAGAGAAAGGCACACGGCTGGACGGCGATTTCACCGAGGGTAAGTTCACCGGCTTTGGCGTGCAGGTTTATGACGACGGCGGCAGATATGAGGGGAATTATCTCAGTGGGGACAGGAGCGGCAAAGGCGTCTTGATAGACAGGTTCGGCGAACGCTATGAGGGAGAGTTTGCAAATAATCGCTACAACGGCAAAGGCGTTTTGACGAATCCAAATGGCTTTCAATATGAAGGATACTTTGTAAACGGCTTGCCGAGCGGCGACGGGGTCGCGCGCTTCCAGAACGGCGCTCAGTACCAAGGCCAGTTTGCCAATGGCGTTCCGGACGGGTACGGAACCATCATCGATCCCAAGGGCAAAAGTAAGACAGGAATGTTCATCAACGGTCAATATGTGAAGCAGTAGCTTGGACCGAGTCGACTGCGGGCACCCCAGCCGCCGTCCGTCTGACCGAACTGGGCATAGGTATTGTTGATACCTGTCGCAAAATCGCCCAGGCACTCAGTATCCCAAATCGGCATCGTGCACATGGCGCCTGAACGTCGCCTCTGAGCCTGTCTAGTGTTTTTGGCGGAGCCGCAACCAATGCTAACTGTTCTTCTCAAACCGACGGAGAGAATCCAGCGATTTCGGGCTGCCCCGTGGCTATTTCAGCGGACGTTTAAGACCCCACTGAAGGACTTGGAAAGGTTTGTATCGACTTTTCTCGCGCCGTATTCGTTTGAGTTGGGTGCTTTGAGCACGGAGGAAGTGGTGTTCGAGCCCAAAGATATCCTGAATCTCCTGGCGCACCATTCCGTTCAGGTGAACAACTGCTATGACTTCACGATAGAAGCTGAAGGACAGCGAGCGATAGCGGATTTGCTTCAAGCCGCCTTGGGCGACTGGGTAGATTTTGTGTTTGTTTCATCCCCTGGGCTACTTGCCATTTATGCCGACCACGACGAATACACTACGTTCTACACGCGTGATGATACGACTTTGAAGAGCTTAGCCTCGGAACTGGAATCAGCGGGTTTCGAGCCTGTCCCGGGCTACACGCGGCGATAGTGGACAGAAAATCGCCAAGGGTCTCACAATCCCATTCAGGGATAGGCAAACCGATAGGCAAACAAAAGGCCTGTTTCCGACAGCAATCCAGACACCATGGTGCTCGCCAGTGAGAACGGATATATTGGGGGCATGAAAACACGGCACCTATCGCCAGTCATCTCGGTGTTTGTTGCCGTTACGTGCGCGCTGGGACAGGTGTCCACGATCAGTCCCTACGAGGCTAAGTCAATGGTTCGTGTCGTGCTTCGTCACGAGAAGATTGACTTGTCATCGCCGTATTGCAGTCTCGAAGGGGATGGGGGTGGCAGCAAACCATTCGTTCCCGGCTACTACACATTCTTTGCGTCCTGCGATTACCCAAATACGGGGGCTACAACCGTTTTCGGCCTTTACGTCGTAAGCCCTCGCACCGGCGACGTATTGGAGCCCGATCTATGTAGATGGTTCAGATTCCCGGAACTGCGCCGTTTACAGCGAAAGATCATGCGCCGGACGCACGCAAGCGATTTGGACGAAGCGAAATTTCGAAAGCGAACGGACTGCGCCGAAAGCTGGCGATCCCAATAAATACCTGTCGAAACATCGCCATGTATCTCTGTATCCCGAATTGGGAGAGGGGTGGCTCGCCTCGTCGACCAGTATCGCCTTGAATCCCACTCAGGAAAACTCGCCACAAGCCGACTTCACATTACCAATCCGTCCCCACGATTGTTTTCGGCTGCCCGACGATGCGCAGGGAATGCGGTTGGCTTTCTTCCGTGCAAGGGAGCACCCCTGACTGTACCCTCACCGGCGCGAGCGCCATCCTCGCTCTAACTTCCCCGAACTAGACTTGATCGGGACCGTGCGCGGATTGAAACCGCACAGCGCCACTTCCGAATGACGAGAAAGGACACCTACTCGCCCTCGCCGTTCTGGGAGAGAACTTCCCAGCTAATGAAAATGGGAGATCCCCCGGCTTTGCCGGGGAGGCACCCAAAGTTTGACAGTTTCGGGAGTGCGCCATTGCATTTGCTTCTGCGTACATTGCGTGGCGAGCGCCCGACGGTTTTGTAAGCACATAGTTTCAGATGTCCGTTTGAGGCCAGCAGTTCTAAATGGGCGGGGCCTTACCTGAGGCGAGCGTAATCACGAGACTGGTCCAAGAGGGGAAGACGACGTAAGCGGAGATGGAGCGAAGGTCCTGGAAGAAGCGGGAGCGAGTTCCGATAGCCTCGCGGGCTTGTTGCCAGAGCGTTTCCATGCAGTCACATGCGGTATGGAAGGCGAAGGCCAACAGATTCATGGCCGCGAACATCCTGGCCAGATATGTCTTCCCATGTCCGAAGTTGTGCGCCAGGTTATAACCGTTGTTTTTCAGCACGTTGAAGCTTTCGTTTTCGATCTTCCAACGGGCTCTGGCGCAAGCCGCGATCTCCACCACGTTCTCCGCCGTCACGGACAGGCTGGTCACAAAAGCGCCATCGTAAGTAGTCTTCCCCATGGCATCGAGGATGCTGACCCCAAGCCAGTTGACGTTCATCGCATCTTTGCCATCGCGCAGCGGAACCCCCTCGATCCAGCGGTATCGATACGTCAGGCTGCGGTTGCCGGGCTTGCGTTCGGTCACGGCACGCTCGTCCAACGGCGCACCCTCTACATACTCATACAGTGTCTTGTGGCTGTCCTTCTTGCATACGAACAGAAAATCCGCGCCGGTTGCGAGCACTGCCTCGGCCATTGGTTGGCTGCTGAACAGCGCGTCGCCCAGATAGATCGGGCGCAATGGAGCAACGCGCTCGCCATGCGCGCTCAGCCAGCGCTTAGCCCCGTTGCGCTCGCAATCCTGCTTCTCAGCTCCATCCTGCGGCGCGATGAACTCCGGCATCAGTGGCAGCACCATGTTATGACCGGGAGCTACGATCATGGCGGCCAGCATGGCGTGATAATGCTCTGTTTTGCCGTTCGATCGTTTGCGCGTCAGGCACTGCGGGCAGCTCAGCTTTTGCGAACAGAAATACTCCGTGCCATCCAACGCCACCAGCGTTCGTCCGCCCAGCCGTTGAAATGCCTTGAGGCCGTCGTGCTCGCACAGTTGTTCGAGCACCTGGTCGAAGCAGGGCTGCAAAGCCTCCGGGGAGACCTTGTCCAGCATCAGGCGAATGTAGTTATCCGTGGGGATCTTCTTCATTCCGAACAGCGTATGGCAATTCGAAGTGCCCCGCCCGCGCTCCAGATGCCGCTGATGAGCAAGGAACGACTCGCTCTGCATGAAGAACAGGGAAAACGCCGAAAGCCCAATATCGGCCATCGAGTAGTCCACATCTCGGCTGCGGCGTGAATCTGGAAATCCTCCGCAGACCGTGCGCAACCCGGCCAAAAGCGACTCAAATATCTCCATGACCCAACAGAGCACAGCTCAATGCTCGGGCAAATAGCTATCAGGGTTCCCATTTCATTTAGAACTGCTGGTTTGAGGCTAGTGGTTTTGACTTTGGGGCGCGATCAGGCCCCTTCGAGGGGCCAGCGCCCCCTAAAGCCTCCGGCTTTGCCGGAGGATATTTACTGGCAGATACGCTTGGTTCCAAGCTTAGGCGATTGACAATCTGCTCGAGCAAAGCATCGCGCTTACCGCTGCTCAGCAATGTGGCACGGATCTCCAGCTTCTGCCGCTGGCATCGAGGTCTTCGCTGGATAGGGAGCGCAGCATCAGGTTCAGCATGGAAACCTCCTGCAACAACTGAGCGCGAAGGTGGTTCTCGTCGGCGCTCTTGCATTCCAGCTTCAGCAGGTAAAGGATCTCCGCACCTTCGGGAATGGGGATGGTCCTTCGTTCAAGACGCCCTGCAATGGGCCGCAGAACGAAGTTGGCAAAGAGCACGACTCCCGCCGCAGCCGCTCCTTCCCTGGCAAAGCCGCAGCCGCAAAGGACACCGATGGCACCCGAACACCACAACGTGGCCGCAGTGTTCAGCCCGTTGATCGACAGGCCCTCGCGAAAGATCACACCGGCACCGATGAAGCCGATGCCCGAAACAACTTGCGCGGCAATCCGGTACTGGTCGCCGGAGTGGCTGCCGAGTGAGCCGACCAGAACGAAGGCAGCAGCCCCGGCGGCGACCAGCGCGTTGGTGCGCAAGCCCGGGGTCCGCTGACGCCACTGCCGCTCGGCGCCGATGATGGCTCCGAGCACGAGGGCTTCGAGCAGAAAAAGCGCGAAGTGAACGAAGGTGATAGGCTGCTCCATGTTCTCGCCTTTCTTAGCCCTACAGCTCCAGATGGACCCGGAAGCCGCCGATGAAGACCGGGCCGCGATCGCGGTTGTAGCCGGGATTGTCGAACCGCTGTACGTCCGGCCCCATGTAGAGCCCGCGCCAGAGATGCATCGTGTAGTAAGCCTCCTCGATGTTCTCGCGGCCGTAGCTGAGTGCCCCGCCCGGTGGCACGCCGTTGGGGTAATCCGGATTGTCGCCCAGGATGAAGCCACGTCCGCCGTCACGCAAATACTCCTGGTGGTCCTTTGAGATACCGCCGGTTTCGAACGCTACCCCGGCGCGGTCGTGGTTGCGATGCCAGGCGTGGCCGCTGGCGCCGAGGCCGACCTGGACCGTCGAATCCATCTCCGTGTAGCAGAACGATTCCGTCTTGCCGTTGTTCCATCCCCAGCGTGCATAGGCCGTGAAGTTGCGCGCGATCTCCTGCTCCAGGTTCACGCCGAAGCCGTACTTGATGGTCTCCTGCGGGGCGTGGTCGGTGATGTCGGGCACCTTCGTCACGCCGGCCTCATACTGCGCAATCGCGTCGCGATAGATGCCCATGTCGGCGTGATTGATGTAGGACAGAATGCGGATCGTGCCGTCTTTCTTCGGCAGCAGGCCCTTGCGCAGTTCGAACTCGAAGTTGTCGGCGTGCGCCTTGCGCAGGTTCCATTGCATGTCGATACCGTTGGCAACCTTCGGCATCAGCATCTCTCCGGCGCGAAAGGCGAAGTTTTTGGCCTGGAACTCGGTTTCCACGCCCCAGGTGTAGCCGCGCGTATCGGCGGCGTAATCGTAGGCGCCGTTGTTGTCGATGGCCCAGTTCATGAACTGCATGTGGCTGTCGGAACCCACCGAGTTCTGGTCGAAGAAATCCACGGTGTCGAACAGGCCGGCGCGGATTTCCAGACGCCGCTCGGGCAACTCGGCAAAACCGGACATCGGCCCGCGCTCGGCCGGGATTCTCTTTTTGCTGAGCGCGAAGACCTCGTGGTACTCCACGCGCGCCAGGTAGGGAGCCTCGCTCAGCGGCAAGCCTTCGCCTGGAATCCGAACCACATCGAGGTTGGAATACCCAGCCAGGCCCAGCGAGTTGCTCATGCCCGATCCGGAGGCCTCCTCGACATCGGCCAGCAGCTCGACGGAATGGCTGAGCCGCAGTCCGGTGTAGAGCGTGTAGACGCGCGAGAAGCCTTTCTGATAATTGGTCTGGAAACTGTTCGGGCCGCTATAAGCGGCAGGAAATGGGGGATGCGCCTGGAAAATCCCATTCGCCTGGGCGGAGACCCAGATCGGGCTCTGGTCACCCGGATGTGGAAACACGCTCTTAGGCTCGGCTTCGGCGGCCTCGGCCTCCGGGTGCGCCGGGGTGGAATCGGCCTGTGGCTGCTGTGCGGTGGAGGGATTGGCGGGCGCTGGCTGCTGCTGCGCGCGGCAGGGCAGCGGCCGCGCCAGCACGCAGGCGAGGCCGAACAGAAACAGAGGGGCGGGAATCCGATTCTTCAGCATGAGATCAGGGCTCTTTTTCTTGTCTTGTGGATCACCGGAAAAGGGCAAACACGAACGGGATAAAAGTTTCGTGTGCGTACGTAGATGAAAATGCTAGATAAATTTATTGTTGCAGGCCCCGCGCGGAATTCGCGTGTGTACACAACCGCAACGCACGGTGATGCCAACGTCCCGCGACGGATGTACCGCCGCCCTGCTCAGTGTTTGCTAAACATGCCGGCCAAATCCACGCAGTGATACACCACCAGAAGAACCATCAGGATCAGGTAGCCGCGAAGCGCCATCAGCGACAGCTTCACGCTGGCGGTCATCGGCATCGGTCCTAGCATCGAGGTATCAATCTTCTCTTCTGGCCGGTCATCCAGCGGATGCACCACAAGGTAGTGGTTCTCCGGGATCTGGTCGATATCGACATCCATCGTTGCGGTCATGAAGCTCATTGTCTTATCCTCCGCAAATTCTCAAGCTGTTGGAAACAAGTTTGGAGCGACCACCTGGGCCGCCAGGATAAGGGAGAGAATGAACAGGACGATGATGATGGTCCAGTTCACCCAGTTATTCCAAGGCTTGTTGACGTAATCGCCCATCAACTCCTTATCGTTGAGTAAGAGCTGCAAGAAGATGATGGCGGAGGGCAGGACGATTCCCGCCAGTACCTGCACGCCAAGAATGATCAACTGCAACGGCGCGCGCGGGATGAGCACCAAACCTGCCGCGACTGCGATGCACACCCCGTAGGTAACATAAAAGCCTTTGGCCTGCTTGAATGGCAGCTGCAAGCTGTGCGGCCAGCCCTTCACCTCGCCGTAAGCCCACGCGCTCGACAGCGAAATTGCACCCGTTCCAAGGATGGCTGCGTTGATCATCAGCAGCAAGAGCGCGTAGCGAATCCACTGGCTGCCAGCTACCAGATGAAGCGCGTTTGCCATCTGCGCGGGATCGGCAAACTGGATGCCGCTATCGAACGCCGCATTGCCTGCGAGCATCATGCATCCGGCAACGATGATGGTAAAGATTGCGCCGACCAACGTATCCAGGCGCGCCCACTTCAAGTCGGAAAAACGCAGCCGCTTGTCGGCGATGCAGCTCTGCTGAAAGAACAACTGCCACGGGGCGATGGTGGTGCCCACGATTGCAATCACCAGAAAAATAAGATTGCCGGTGATGCCACCTTTGGGAATGCTCGGAACCAGCGTGTCATGCGCCATCTGCCCTACGCTCGGGTGCAACCGAATGGCAATCGCCAGCCATACCAGGTCCAGCAGACAGAAGAAAATCGTGATCCTCTCCCAACGGCGGTAGCTTCCGGTCAGCACCATGAGCACCAGGCCCGCTGCGGCCACCGGAACTCCGAGGTACGGAGATATTCCCATATGGCTTACGGCCAGGGCGATGGCAGCAAACTCGGTGACCAGTGTCAGGAAATTCACCATTTCAAGATCGACCAGCGAAAACACTCCCCACCACCTGCCGAAGCGCTGGTAGATCATCGCGGCGTGGCCCTTGCCGGTCGCGATGCCGAGGCGGACCACCATCTCCTGTATGAAGTAGCAGGTTGGCAAAAGCAGCAGCAGCGTCCAAAGCAACTTGGTCCCGTACTGCGCTCCCGCCTGCACGTAGGTGGAAACGGCGCCGGCATCGTTGTCTGCTTCCATCACGATCAGGCCAGGGCCGAAGACCATCAGGAACGTCAGCACATTCCGGGCCCACTTCGTACGGACGAGCTTTCCGCGCACCAGTGTCGGATCGGCGACTGCGCCTGCGGTCGAGATTGCGACCACTTTCTCTTGCTCTTGCATCAGCATTCCTCTACTCCTGCTCTTTACTGCGCAGTCTGGGATTTCTTTGGTGCGCCAACGACGTAGGGCTTGTCTTTCGTCGCATCTACAAGCCTCCGAATTGCGTCTTCAAGCGCTGCCGTCCTGGTGCAGTGAAGCACGCGATCAGATCCGTGTACCTGGGTGGCCCAGAAGCCTTGGCTCGTCGGTTCAACGGAGACCTCCGCGCGATACTTGAACGGGCCAGGTTTACCTTCTCGCCAAGTCCAGCCACATCCCTGGCACGCGAATCGCAGGTAAACGAGTACGGCTCCGGCCACGAATGCCAGAATGCCAACATTGATCAGAGCGAAGTTGCTCGTCATCAATAACATCGGGGCTCCTTTCGCACACGCGAAGGTCTGGCGTCCGAGGAGCGAAGCTCACCGGAGCACTGTCACACATGGCGCTAGGCCCAGTTGCTGATTGCGAGGAGGAGAGGATCGCGCCTCACCATCCGCGTTCTTCTGTGGTTACTTACGTAGAAGAAGCAGAAGTGAGGCGATAGGCAGGAACTACGCGTCTATCGGGTCACGCAACTACTTCTCTACAACGTAAAGCCGCCGTACTCGGAGGCTTATCGTCCAGAGACAAATCGATTTCGCTCATAAAACCTTTGTGCTTGGGGTGCAAAGAGAGGAAGAGTAGCAGAGACGGATGTCTCTTGAGGAGAGAATGCCGGAGCACAAGCTGCGACGCCGGTATTTGAGACGCCGTACGCGAACCAGTTTTCTTTCCTCACTCGTCCAAGCTTTAGCACCGCGCACCGTAAGAGGTTGAAAACCTCAGCCACGTTAGGAAAACCCTTAAGCCGGGAGTTCCTGTTATACCGCTCAGGCAAACTTCTTTCGAAGTCGTCGGGCAGTGGCCTGTGTGTCGCGCAGTAGCCTCGCCTACCGAGGAACCGTACTTCAATCGGCGCCGGTCAATCGACGCCAAGAACAAGATACCCACCGTAGATGGCCTCTGTCAACAGAAATAAAGTATTGAAAAGCTCTTTCATTCAGCCATCCTGATGGTGAATTTGTAAATCGTTATCATGGGGTAGTGGTAGGGGTATACTAACTATCATGTCACATACACTGACCGACAAAGAGAAGCTGATTTGGCGAATCCGGCGCATCCGGGGGCAAGTCGAAGCCGTGGAGCGTGCCCTGAACGATGAGAAAGACTGCTCCGATGTGCTGCAGCTGATCACTGCCGCACGCGGAGCGATGAACAGCCTCATCGTCGAGGTCCTGGAAGGTCACATCCGCGAACATGTGCTAGACCCCAAACAAAAGCCCGATTCCGAACACATCGCAGCCGCCGAGGAATTGATCGATGTGCTCCGGTCTTACCTCAAATGAGCGAGCCGAGTCTCATGGGATGAGGAAACCGCAATGGCATCGTCGCAGAAGCACCGAATTGACATCGTTACTGCTAGCGAGACTCCATCTCAAGAAGCTGCCATGCTCCGGGCCCATGCCGGCTCCCGTCGTCCCCAGCCAGAGGATTCCGATAGCACGCACACGATCGATCGACTGGAGATTGCACGAATTCTCTTCGTCGCTCTGGCTGCTGCTGCGGTTTGGTTTCATCTCTGGGAGCCGTTTCCGCACATCAGTATCATCGGGGTAGTGGCTGCGCTGATTGGCGGTTGGCCCATCTTTCGCGAATCGGTCGAGAACATCGTCGAACGGCGCATGACGATGGAACTGTCGATGTCGATCGCCCTTCTGGCGGCGCTCGCGATCGGCGAGTTTTTTACCGCTCTGGTTATTACGGGTTTTGTACTTGCGGCTGAGGTATTGGAGGGGCTCACGGTCGGGCGGGGCCGGCGTGCGATTCAGGACCTTCTGGACTTTCTCCCGAGAACGGCCATAGTCCGGCGGAATGCCCAGGTGATGGAGATAGCCGCTGACCAAGTTCAAGTTGGCGACACAGTGATTGTGAAGCCCGGAGGACTCATTCCTGTAGATGGTGTTGTGTTGCGCGGCCGTTCGTTTGTAGAGCAGGCGGCCATCACAGGCGAGCCAATGCCGGTTGAGAAATGCCCCGGCGATGCGGTCTATGCGGGAACCATAAGCCAGTCGGGAGCGCTGGAAGTTGAGGCCCAGAAGTTAGGTCGTGACACCTCATTCGGCAGGATCGTTGAAGCCGTGGAACGCGCCGAGAAATCACGGGCCCCTATCCAGAAAACGGCAGACCGCTTGGCGGGCTATCTGGTCTACTTTGCTTTGGGAGCCGCCGTCTTAACCTTCACGATCACGCACAATATGCGATCGACGATCTCTGTCATCATCGTCGCCGGAGCCTGCGGCATCGCGGCTGGGACGCCTCTTGCGATACTCGGGGCAATCGGCCGCGCCGCGCATCAGGGAGCCATCGTCAAAGGCGGCTTGTACCTGGAAGCGTTGGCCGCCGTGGATACCGTGCTACTGGACAAAACCGGCACTCTGACCTTCGGAAGTCCTCAAATCCGGGAAGTCGTCTCTGCGAATGGGTTCAGTGAGCGGCAGATTGTGGCCGCCGCCAGCATTGCCGAAAGCAAGTCCGAACACCCTTTAGCCAAAGCGATCCTTGCAAGGGCTGTCGAACTCGCTATTCCCCTGGTCGAGCCGGATGAATTCGTTTACACACCCGGGCGAGGTGTCAGAGTACTTCACCGAGGTGAAGAGATCTTTGTTGGTAGCCGAGTACTCCTGATAGAGCATGGCATCCGAGGGACACTGCAGGCTGATGGCCACAACTCGGATGGGGCCTCGGAGGTCTATGTGGCCCGTGCGGGGCAGCTGCTTGGCAGCATCCGGGTTGCGGATGTGCTGCGTCCAGAAGCCAAGAATGCGGTTGCAGCAATGCGGCAGATGGGGTTGAGAACAGTTCTACTCAGTGGAGATGCGCAGTCTGCTGCTTCCGTGGTGGGCCGGAACCTCGGGGTGGACGAAGCAGTCGGCGAACTCCTGCCGGAGCACAAAGCAAAGTGGGTCAGCCAGCTTCGCGCGCAAGGCCGGAAAGTGGGAATGGTCGGGGACGGAATCAATGACGCTCCAGCGTTGGTAGAAGCCACCGTCGGAATTGCCATGGGTTCCGGAACTGACATTGCCAGAGAGAGCGCAGACGTGATCCTCATCGGAAGCGATCTGTCTAAGTTTGTCGAAGCGCTGCGCATCGCGCGACGCTGCCATGGCATCATCATGGAGAATTTTGCAGGCACACTCCTAGTAGATGCTATAGGCGTCGGAATGGCGGCTTGTGGCTACCTGAATCCGTTGCTGGCGGCCTTCATTCACGTCACGTCTGAGTTGGCCTTCATCCTGAACTCCACGCGCATGCTACCCGAAGAGAGACCACTCGTGCAGACAAGACTGTTTCACAGTTTATAGAAGCCCAGATCGAGGAGATCCCAAGATGCCTGTAGTCAAGAGGGAAACCCACCGCACAGGACGTATCGGTTGGCTACGTGCGGCGGTACTAGGCGCGAACGACGGAATCCTTTCCACATCAAGTCTGGTGCTTGGTGTAGCGGCGGCGCATACAACCCACAGCAACGTAGTGGTAGCGGGAACCGCCGGCTTGGTGGCTGGAGCCATGTCGATGGCGGCCGGTGAGTATGTATCAGTCCATTCACAGGCTGACACAGAGCATGCCGACCTTGAACTTGAGCGGGCGGAGCTTGAAGCAGACAAAGAAGGAGAGCACAAGGAATTGGCGGCGATTTACGTTTGCTCGCGGGCTCGATTCTTCACTCGCAAACCAGGTCGCCGAGCAACTGATGCGGCATGACGCGATCGGTGCACATGCGCGCGACGAACTCGGCATCTCCCATACCATTCGCGCGCGTCCAATCCAGGCTGCGCTGGCGTCGGCCGGCAGCTTCGCTGTTGGAGCAGCGATGCCTCTGCTGGTTACCGCCTTGTCCCCTTCGGTAGGTGTGATCCCGCTTGTCTCTGGGACGTCGCTCGTTTTCCTTGCATTTTTGGGCGGGTTGGCTGCACGAGCGGGGGGCGCGGGCGTGACCATGGGCGCAATACGCGTCACGTTCTGGGGTGCACTGGCCATGGCGGTCAACGCGTCGGGGCGATATTTGGCACAATTGCGTGAGTAGAGCCAGCCGGCGTCCGACGCGAATAGGCAACCCTCTTCCGCAGCGTACTTCTTCGATATTGTGGCAAAGCATTTAGTTCTATTTCCATGTACCGTTACGCCAAGATCGCTCAATGTTCAGACCAGCAGGCAGTATCGGTAACGGAAAACGGTGCGTCCAGCGAAGGCTGGCATGATCATTGGGTGCAAGTCCCACCGGGGTAAGAGTCCAGGCCCCGTAGCTTGAATAGCAGGAAGAAAGGAAACTGAGAATCCTGAAGCCTATTGACGAAGCCATCTAAAAGGATGGTGAGCGAGTCACCGGGCCGTAATGCAGTGAACCTATATGGCCTCGAAAGTACCGCAACCCGAAGGCCGAGCCTCCCGTTTTCAGGCGAAGGCAGCATGGTGCGTCGCAAGGACTGATGCGGCGAAACACTTCGGCGGGGTTGGTAGGGACAGCACGGTGACAAGGTCATGCTAAGCAACTGGAGAGACCCTCCTCGTCCCGTCGCGAAATCGGCGGAGCAGGGAAGCCGTATAACCGGTGACACCGGGAAGTCGGCGGAAGGCGAGAGGGATTCGGCCGGGTCTGTAGTAGCGAGGAAGCGGAGTAATGTCCGCAGAGCGAAGAGGCCCTGCTGTTTGTAGTGGCTCTAACAAAAGGGGAGGCAAGGGTGAAATGACAAACACACCCATCAGTTTGCAGGACCTGAGAAGGAGTCTATATGTCAAGGCGAAGGCAGAACCGTCTTGGCGTTTCTGGGGACTATACGTCCACGTCTGCAAGATGGAAACTTTGCGGGAAGCCTACCAGATGGCGAGGAGTAATGACGGGGCGCCGGGTATTGACGGGGTCACGTTCGAAGCCATTGAGGAAAGCGGAGCGGAAAGCTTTCTCGTGCGGATTCGGGATGAATTAGTTACCAACACGTATCGGCCCATGCCGGCACGGAAGAAGGAGATTCCAAAGGACGGGGGAAAGAAAGTCCGCGTCCTTTCGATTCCTGCAATCCGTGATCGGGTGGTCCAGGGGGCGTTAAAGCTCATCCTGGAGCCGATCTTCGAAGCTGACTTCCAAGCAGGGTCGTTTGGATATCGACCAAAGCGGACGGCGCATGAAGCCGTAGCCAGGGTAGCCAGAGCGATCGTCGAAGAGAAGACGCGCATCATTGATTTGGATCTCGCCTCCTATTTTGGTGCGCCAGGATAAGCCCGGCGCTTTCAGCGGGTGCAATTCCCGCCTCGGAAAGGGGAAGAGCCGCCCCACAGGGAATCGAGTCTTGGGCTCATGAAGGTAACGACATGAGTTAAGCGTAGACAGAGCGATGTGCAGGCCGTAACGCAAGTGAAGCGATTGAGCCTCGTGAGGAGATACCCGGGGGCCGACAGGGTCAAATATCTGGAAGGCTACAGTAGGCGACCGCCAGAGGCGATGGTCGCTGGATACTCCGGCGGGGTCTGAGAGCACGGCATGTACAGAAACGGAAGCGTCATGGCACCTGGGAGATCCACCTCCGCCTTAGCTCGGGTCCAATGGGCTGAGTATGTCAACCGAATGGCCAAACCTGAGGGAGACAAATGCGGCGGTGGAAGTCGGACCTCGCTTACAGTACTTCGAGCGCGGGAAAGCCGCGTACATGGGGAAGAGGCGAGGCAGGTTGAGTTGCTGGTCCGGGGAAACATTGCCTGCACACAGAGGTAGGAGAAGGATGTCCACAAAACTGGACCAGATCATGGAGAAGGCGAAGTCAAATCCGAAGCTGCGCTTCACATCGTTGGCGCATTTGCTTACGCCGGAGTTCCTCACGGAAAACTGGAAGCAGATGAATCGGCGCGGTGCGAGCGGTGTCGATGGTGAGACGACAAAGGAGTTTGAACAAGACTTGGACATACGAGTTCAACAGCTATGTGAACGCTTGAAGCAAGGAACCTATCGTGCTCCACCGGTGCGCCGAGTGGAGATACCGAAGGGGCCTGGTAAGGCAGGTACGAGGCCGCTCGGAATTCCGACCGCCGAAGACCGCCTGCTGCAAAGGGCGGTTGCGCGGCTATTGGAGGCAGTGTTCGAGGCGGATTTTCTGGAATGCTCGTATGGATTTCGGCCCGGACGTAGTCCCCATAGCGCCCTGCGGGCGTTACGCGGGATCATCGTCACGAAGAAGGTTGGCCACTTGTTCGAGGCGGACATCCGCGGCTATTTTAACCACATCCAGCATGATTGGTTGCAGAAGATGGTTGCTCATCGGATAGCAGACCCGCTCATCCTGCGCCTGATCGGCAAATGGCTGAATGCGGGGTTCATGGCGGGAGGAGTTGTAACGCGAACGGAAGAAGGGTCCCCGCAAGGCGGTCCAATCAGTCCGATCTTGTCCAATATCTACCTGCACTTTGTTCTTGATCTCTGGTTTGAAAAGAAGATCAGACCGGCGTGCCAGGGCGAGGTATATTTGACGAGATTCGCCGACGACTTCGTGGTGAATTTCCAATACAGGCGCGATGCGGAAGAGTTCCAAAAGAACCTGACTGATCGCTTCGGAAAATTCGGGTTGGAGTTGGCGGAGGAAAAGACGCGGGTAATGCGCTTCGGACGCTTTATTCGAGGGGACCTGGCGAAGACCGGCGCAACGCCGGATACATTCGACTTCCTGGGTTTTAAGCATGTGTGCGCCACGGATCGAGGTGGCAAGTTTGCCTTGATACGGATTCCGTGCACTAAAAGCCGCGGAAAGTTCTTGGCCCAATCCAAGGAGTGGCTGAAGCAGCATAGGCATTGGAAGCGGCAGGATCAGCAAAAGCAACTGACCATGATGCTGCGCGGCTTCTACCAGTATTTCGGATTACACCACTGCAAGCCGAAGCTCGACGGGATCCGGCGGGAAGTACAACGCCAATGGGTCCGTTCGTTGAGACGACGCAGTCAGCGGCACCGGCTTCACTGGTCCTATCTACTAAGGCAACCCTGGTTCGAACTACCTTATGCGGTGTCGGCACTTCATGCGACGGTATGACTCGCACTCCGTGAGTGCAACCTGTGGAGCCCGTTGCGGGAAATTCGCACGGCGGGTTCTACGAGGGGGGACAGGCACAAGCGGCCTCAACCGCAAGACCTGTCCCTACCCACCATAACGTGCAGCATTCTCTGCTGTTAGAGAAAGTGGCTCGGCGGGTCGATGATGATGCGGTCATACATTTGCTCAAGATGATTCTGAAGGCGACCGGAAAGAAAGGCGTTCCCCAAGGCGGTGTGATTTCACCTTTGCTCAGTAACCTCTGTCTGAATGAGGTAGATCGGATGCTGGAGAAGGCGGTGGATACTACGCGAAGGGGCAAGTCAACCAACGTCCAGTATGCACGTTTTGCGGACGACATGGTGATCTTGATCGACGCCGAACGGCGGAGTGACTGGCTCGTAGAGGCAATAGACAGACGACTGCGCGAGGAGTTCGCGAAGCTCCGCGTTCAGATCAACGAGGACAAGAGTCGGATGGTGGACCTGAAGAAGGGAGAGAGCTTCACTTTCCTGGGTTTTGAATATCGGCGTGTACTAAGTCTTCAACGGAAGTGGCGGCCCTACTATGCGCCCAAGCTGAAGAAGCGGACAGCGCTGTTTGAAAAGCTCAGGGAGGTCTTCCGTAAGCATGTCAGCTGGCCCGTCGAGATCGTGATTGCGAAAATCAATCCGATTCTGCGGGGCTGGGTGAACTACTTTCGGGTCGGCCATTCGAGTATTTGTTTTGGGGTGGTCAAACGCTGGGTGGAAATGAAGGTCCGGAAACATCTGATACGTGCCCGGGGGCGCAAAGGCTCTGGCGGGAAGCGGTGGAGTAGTGAATGGCTGTATGACGGGCTGGGTTTGTTTAACGCCTACCAGCTTCGTCGATGGTTAGGTGCGAAAGTCGCCCAGCACGATAGGCCCCATAAACCCTGGCACGAAGCAAACAGGTGCGCCCAGTGCGGGAAATCCGCACGCTGGGTGCGATGTGGCGGGGGCTGGAAACGGATTCACGGTTTGGCTACTGAGGCACTCCCAGAGGAAACGGGGAGCAACCGGCTAGGCTGGACCTTCGGAACACCGCGCCAGTCCTCGACCCGACCCGCAGGATCTTGTAAACGCTAATCCCCGGCAACCCGCCGCCGCGCTGATTAATTCGCATATCAGAGGAACTCTTGGATTCGTTCACTCTTCTGATCTGGTTCCGAACGTTTGCGATGGCTATCGGTGCTGCTCGTAGAAAAATACCTGTTTATCAATCGCCAAGTATTCAGTTGATGATTTGCGCTCACTGGCGAAGAATGAATGTATGAGGCTCCCTTTTCAGAAAACCCAACCCGCGGAATTTGGATCGTGCTGCAAGAATCTTAAGGACGCGATGAGCATTCCCCCCAATTCGCTGTTTCGGGTGTCCGAGCAAGGAGTGCTTTATTTGACAGTTGGGTATGTACAGACTCAGGAAGGGCTAGGCTGGATGGATCAAGCCGTTTGCCACTGCCCGTTCTGCGGAAAACGGCTACAGACCCCAGATGAGATTCGCCTCAAAGCGGCTGCCGCTCCAACTTCGCTGCAATAGTCGTGTGGGTGCTCGGTTCAACATCACGTTGAGCAAACGCAAATAGCTGTATATAATGTATGGTCCGCCGCCTGACTGCAAGGGGATTATTGGGAGCGAAGTAAACAGTCTGCGTAAATGTATCCGGCCTCTAGTGTGGAGAATTGTTCTCCGGGCTCATGATGATGATCCGCGCGTTCCGGTCCTGATAAATCGCTCGGTCACTGAAGACCTTTTATCGACACAGGTTTTCCGGCACGCCGTCTGACTGTTCGTTCGTCCTGTTCTCTCCTTAGCAGACCGGGAAGCTTATTTGTAGCCGCCGTCGCGGCGGTGGGAAAGTGGGAAGCGCGTCCTTCAGCGCTTTCCAAGCGTCAGCGTCTTTTCCACGGCCGTCCTTATGCCTGCGCGCTGATGGCAGTTGGTTTGTAGTCGATCTCTTTAAACAGTACAGCCCAAGTGATCCGCGCGAGTTTATTGGCTATGGCGACGACTTTGTTGCGTGCGGTGCGTTGTTCCAGTTGATGTACCCAGTGCCCGAGGCCGCCGGTGTCGTACTTCACTCGCAAGAGCACGGCCCGCGCTCCGTGGATGAACATCCGCCGCAGATAGCTGTTGCCCCGCTTGCTAATGCCATAGAGCTTGGCCTTGCCTCCGGTTGAGCACTGACGGGGCACCAGGCCCAGCCAGGCTGCAAACTCCCTGCCTTTGTGAAAGGCAGCTCCATTGCCAATGGCGGCGACGGTTGCGGTGGCCACCAGCGGGCCGACTCCTGGGATCTGCCGCAATCGCCGGCAGTCCTCATCTTCTCCGGCAATGCGTTCGATATCGTCGCCGGCCGTCTCAATGTCGTAGTCCAGCTGTCTCCACTCAACCCAGAGTCGATCGAGCGATGTGCGCATCCTCGGGGACAATTGGTTCTCGGCGTCTTCGACGATGAACGGCATATGGCTTCGCAGGCGGGAAGGTCCCTTGGCGAACGTAATGCCGCGCTCCAGAAGAAACCCGCGGATCTGGTTGATCACCGCCGTACGACGGTGCACAAGCCGGTCGCGGATTCTGTGCATGGCTTGCAGATCGAGCTGCTCCTCCGTCTTGATCGGCACGAAGCGCATGTTGTGACGGCTTACCGCTTCGGCGATGGCTTCGGCATCGATGAAATCGTTCTTGTTGGACTTCCTGAACGGTTTCACAAACTGGGCGGGAATAAGCCTAACTTCATGGCCCTGCTCGCGAAGTCTGGCTCCGATGAAGTGCGCTCCAGCGCAGGCTTCCATGCCAATCAGTGAGGTCTGCAGGTTCGCCGTATAGACTAGCAGGCGACTGCGGGAGAACTTCTTTCTGACAACCACCTTGCCTTGGTCGTCGAGAGCGACAAGGTGAAAAGTCATCTTGCCTAGGTCTATACCGACAGAAGCGATATGCATGGAATGATCCTCCCATCTGTGCTGCTGCTCCGATCATCCCACCGAAGGGCTGATTCAGGGCGGCCGACCATCTCATTAATCGCCTTTGGTCTCAGTATCCCATTTCGGAATCGTGAAGTACTGGGCCTGTAGTAGACAACAATCGTTATTCGCATCCCAACCTGATCGGTTTGCCGGGCAGTCGTACTCGTCCTCGAAATCGACTGCGGCGTTCCGAAGTTTACTCAAAGGCCTGATTCTGGACTGGCCGCCGTCATCATCACCTGCCTGGATTGGCGCTCGCGATAAACAGTGAGAAACGGCTCAGATTAGCTGGCTATCAATCCGGGATACTGGCTGTAGTTAAAACCCAAATTTGCCGAGATGCAGATCGTAAGAACTGGCCATGCGGCAAGTTCCCTTTCTGCCCCATTCTGTTTAGGAATTGCACGACAAGTCAGATTGATCCTGGTAGCAGTAACGGCAATCTTGAGTTTGCCCCTAAATGGGACAGGCCTTTCGTCCGATAGGGAACATACGGTTCAGCCGCAAGTATCAACGGAAGCAGCCGCGGGCACTCATTTCATCTCTCCAGGAGATGGCTGCACCAGTCTTGCTCTCTGGTGAGCCAGGAGCCAAATCTGCGTGAAGTTGCGAAGGCTAATATGCGTACGGTAACCGAACTCGACAGGGACTCGAGTACTCTGGCTCGCCACGCAACCCTGATTTCGATCGGTCTCGCCATGGCGGGTTCTGGACTAGGGATATTCGCGATCACGTATCGGGCGGTGACTGGCGTAGAGACTGCGATGGTGCTTTCCAGTGGTCTATTCGGGCTGGCAGCCTTCGCCGCTCTATATTTTCGTAAAGCTACGGTCAAGACCTTGGCCCTCCTGTCGACGGCCTACTACGCACTGTTCCTTTGCAGTGGCGTTATGGCAGCGGTGTTGGGCAACGGCAAGCATGTGAATCTGTTCACATACCTGGTCTGGTTCTTCCCGCTCCTGGTATTCAACAAGCTTCTGAATGTGGGCCCGGTTGGCCGTTTTCTGGATCTCTTCCTGTTGGGAGCACCCTTGGCGCTCCTCGCCGCGCTTTCTCATAGACTGATCGCCGTTTATCCGATCGAATCGTTGATTGTGGTGGTTGGCTATGGCTTAAGCTATGCCTGTTTTGCGCTGGCGCTGAAGGCGGCAACTCGCTATCGCGAAGCGTATTTCATGGAGAGGGAGCGCGCTGAGTCTCTAAGGGTTGAATCAGAGGTCCTCGAAAGTATCTCCGATTGTTTCATCTCAGTTGATTCCGAAAATGCGCTTGTCTATATAAACGACGCCGCAATCGCCGAATTCGGCATCGATCCACATTTGGCGCTCCACCACAAGATTTCTCCTGTGATCTCCGGTTTCTTTTCGGAATCGGTTTTAGCCGGGTTGCGGGCGGCGGCGACTTCGGGCTCTGCATACGAATTCGAGGCCCAAACCGAGGATCAACAGCTGTGGTATCGGATCCGTTGTTTTCCTCGTCGGGAGCGCATGTCTATCTTTTTTCGGAATATTACTGAGGCCGTCCTTTCCCGGCGTAGCCTGGAAGCGGCCGCCGAGCGACTGCGCGAACAATCCGAACTTCTGGACAAAGCTCAGGACGCAATTTTCATCTCAGATAACCAGGGCTGCATCATCTACTGGAACAAAGGTGCGGAACGTCTCTTTGGGTGGTCGGCAGAGGAAGCAAAGGGACGGCGCCTGGTAGATCTGTTCCATCAACATCGCGCGGAAGTCTCGGCCGCTCTTTCCTCCGTGTCTGATCGTGGAGAGTGGACTTGTGAACTCTCAAAATGCCACAAAGACGGCCGGGTCTTTGTCGTAGAGAGCCGAAGCACATTGTTGTGTGGAGCCGATGGCAGTTCTCGTTCCATTCTTACCATCAACACCGACATAACAGACCGGAAGGCGGCCGGGGCCGAGATCTTCCACTTGGCGTTCTACGACTTCCTGACCGACCTTCCTAACCGCATGCTCTTACGCGAGAGAATCGAAGAGGCGCTGAAGAAATCGAGCCGCCATCAAACGGCGTGCGCGCTAATGCTGATCGATCTGGATGACTTCAAGACACTGAACGATACGGAGGGCCACGATGTTGGAGACATCGTTCTCAAGGATGTCGCGCAACGTATCGTGTCGTGCGTACGCGAAGCCGATACGACAGCTCGATTAGGCGGGGACGAATTCGTAGTGCTGCTGGAGGGCTTGAGCGGAGATGTCGAAATGGCCGCAGCCGAGTCAAGGTTAATCGGAGATAAGATACTGCGGGAATGTCAGCAGCCAGTTCATCTGGAAAATCACGACTACGAAGGGACCACCAGCATCGGCGTGACGGTTTTCTGTGGAACACAAAACACCGGGGATCAACTACTAAAGCAGGCAGACCTGGCGATGTACCGCGCAAAATCGAAAGGCAGAAATGCCATGTGCTTTTTCGATCCGGCAATGGAGGCGTTGGTCGTATCGCGAGCCGCACTGCTTAGCGATTTGAAATGTGCATTGCAGAACGGCGAGTTAGAGTTGCATTACCAGCCGCAACTGAACAGTGTTGGACAGGTAACGGGCGCCGAAGCGCTTATGCGCTGGCGGCATCCCCTGCGCGGAATGGTCCCTCCCAATGAATTCATTCCGTTGGCCGAATCGGCCGGCCTCATCAACGGTCTCGGCTATTGGGCTTTGGAAACTGCATCTCAGCAACTTGCATCGTGGGCTCATCGGCCACAGATGAGAGGTCTCAACCTTGCCGTGAATGTGAGTATCCGCCAATTGCAGGATTCGGGCTTCGTTCCATTGATAGGCCGATTGATTTGCGAGTCAGGCGTCAATCCGCAGAAACTTAAGCTGGAAATCACTGAGAGCTTCATGATGGAGAGGGCGAAGGAAACGATAGCGAAGATGATCGCCATCAAGGCGCTCGGGGTAGGTTTCTCCATGGATGACTTTGGAACAGGCTATTCTTCTCTTTCACAATTGAAGGAATTGCCTCTTGATCAATTGAAGATCGACCAGAGCTTTGTTCGCGACATGCTTAATGACGAAAAGAATGCTTCGATCCTACGCACGATCATCGCTCTCGCGAAAAGCTTGAACCTGTCATTAATTGCCGAAGGTGTTGAGACACCCGAGCAGCGTGAGTTCCTCCTGGATCAGGGTTGCTGTTGTTATCAGGGATACCTTTTCAGCCCCGCCCTTCCTACTTCAAAGTTTGAGCTTTTTGTCGAGAAATCGCGCCAACTGACAGAAAACGCAGTCCCTGAGTATCGCCTGATGAAGGCTGATCTCGACGGCCTGGGTTCCTGTTTATCGCCAAGTCACTCAGTATCCCGTTCTGGTATTTAACGGGCGGGTCTGCTTAGCAGATGGCCAACCACGAATTGGCCAGGACGACCGGGCCTCTACGACAGGCGGCCGGATGAGATTCCGCTGGATGAGGTCGAAAAAGATCGGTCTTTGAGGACCGAACGGCCTTATAATCGAACGCGAGAACGGTGGCCCACCGCAAGGCAGGCCACCGCTGGTTGAGAGAAACGTTCGGCTAACGGTGGAAGTGCGTGAGAACTTCCACCAAGTTCCAAGCGGGTGGCTAGTCGGGCAAAGGCCTTGGTGGTCACCACCCACCAAGACCAAGCCGTCCGGCTACTTCGTAAGAAGCAACAAGCCCGCAAAAGCAGCTACCAGAACCAGAATCAAGAGTCGGGTTGACGCCAAAACAAGCCCGTAGGCCGCTCCGAGCGACTTACGGGCTGTTCTTCGTCCAGGGCGTCCCAGCCGGCGGCGGTCTCTTGGTGACTGACGGCGCCAGATACCACGATCCGGTCATCGTTTCATTGGTGGCAGAATTGATCGCATTCAGCGGTTAGAACGGCGCGTCGAGCTCTCCGACCTGGAACATAATTTCCCCCTTACGCATGTTCCCGTGACCGTAATTGATCCAATCCTTTGAGATCCCAGCCGAAGCAAAAACCCTCGAGACCAGGTTCTTCACCTGTTTCTTGGTAGGCTTCCGGCGCAGGTCTTCACGCCACGCCATTTCCCATGCATAGTCCAGCATGTACTTCGGGGTGATCCGGTGATATACGCCTAAGACGGCCCGGCGCATGCGCGAGAAGAAGCTCTGGTCCTGTTGACTGCGCGCCTGAATCATACAGGTCCAGAACACTGTCGAGGAGTTCCGGAAGCTGCACCGCCGCAGGCTGGCCTCATTCTTTGTTAGAAGCCGAGTGTCTGTTTGGCCAGCTTCTTTAACATTCCTCGACATGCATGGCGATCCCGTTCTCAATCCGGTGAAGCGGTCTCCGCCGCCTTCGATAATCGATGATCAGCTACTTTCGAATTCTTGGTGTCTCTCTGGCATCTTGTTCGCAGTTCCGCGCCATCACAGGCGGCGTACTGCGAAAGGAGAGCGACATGCCGGCAGACGTTCTTACCTTCGGCACCAAGCCCGCTGTTAGCGACGTCCATATATTGTGGATCACCGCAGGCTTGGGTTGCGACGGCGATTCCGTATCGGTCACCGCTGCGGAACAGCCCAGCCTTGAAGACGTCGTGATGGGGGCCATCCCCGGCCTTCCCAAGGTTCATCTGCACAATCCCGTGCTCGCCTACGAAGTCGGCGATGACTTCATGAAGTACTTCTATCAGGCCGAACGCGGTGAACTCGAACCATTCGTACTGGTGGTCGAAGGCTCGATCCCCAATGAAGCCATCAAGGCCCAGGGCTACTGGGCGGCCATGGGCACCAACCCCGACACTGGCCAGCCCATTCCCACCTCCGACTGGATTGACCGTCTGGCGCCCAAGGCCCTTGCCGTTGTCGGGGCAGGAACCTGTGCAACATACGGCGGCATCCATGCCATGGCCGGCAATCCCACCGGTGCCATGGGTTTGGCCGACTACCTGGGATGGGACTGGCGCTCCAAGGCGGGGCTGCCCATCGTCAACGTGCCCGGCTGCCCGGTGCAGCCTGACAACTTCATGGAGACCTTGCTCTACCTGCTTTTCCAGGCCGCCGGATTGGCCCCCATGATTCCCCTCGATGAACAGCTCCGTCCAACCTGGCTCTTTGGCAAGACCGTTCACGAAGGCTGCGACCGCGCCGCCTACTACGAGCAGGACGACTTCGGCACCGAGTATGGAACTCCCAAGTGCCTGGTGAAGGTGGGCTGCTGGGGACCGGTGGTCAACTGCAACGTCACCAAGCGCGGCTGGATGCGCGGCATTGGCGGATGTCCCAACGTGGGCGGCATCTGCATCGGCTGCACCATGCCCGGATTCCCGGACATGTTCATGCCTTTTATGGACGAGCCCTCCGGCGCTCGCTTCTCCACCGCTGCGCTAACCCTGTACGGCAAAATGATTCGCGCGCTGCGCTCCATCACCAACCGTACGGTCAACCAAGAACCCGAGTGGCGGCGTCGTGGCCGCGACCTTATTACCGGCTACCAGCCCAAGCCCGGCGCCTACCAGCCGCCGTCGCGCCGCAAGGCTGCCTGAACGGGAGGATGAATTCTCATGGGAACGATCACCGAGGTATTAAGCGATTCCTCAACCAAAAAACGCAACCTGGTTGAGATGAACTGGGACCCCATCACCCGCATCGTTGGCAGTCTCGGCATCTTCACCAAAATCGACTTTGAGAGCAAGCAGGTGGCCGAGTGCTACAGCACCTCGTCCATCTTTCGCGGATATAGCATCTTCATGAAGGGCAAGGATCCGCGCGACGCTCACTTCATCACTAGCCGCATCTGCGGGATCTGCGGGGATAACCACGCTACCTGCGCCTGCTATGCGCAAAACATGGCCTTCGGCATCCAGCCTCCGGCCCTCGCTGAGTGGATCGTTAACCTCGGCGAAGCCGCCGAGTACATGTTCGACCACAACATCTTTCAGGACAACCTGGTCGGCGTCGATTTCTGCGAGCAGATGGTGAAGGAAACCAACCCCGGCTTGTGGGAGAAGGCGCAGCACAAGAAAGCACCCCACGCCGACAAGCACGGCTACCGCACCATCGCCGACATCATGACCGCGCTGAATCCCTTCACCGGCGAGTTCTACCGCGAAACCCTGATGGTCAGCCGTCTCACCCGCGAGATGTTCTGCCTGATGGAAGGACGCCACGTCCATCCGTCCACTCTGTATCCCGGCGGCGTCGGTACCGTTGCCACCATCCAGCTGTTCACCGACTATCTCGTCCGCCTCATGAAGTACGTCGAGTTCATGAAGAAATGCGTGCCTCTGCATGACGACCTCTTCGACTTCTGGTATGAGGCGCTCCCCGGCTATGAGAAGGTCGGACAGCGGCGCGTCCTGCTGGGCTGCTGGGGCTCGTTCAACAACCCGGACATCTGCGACTACCGCTACGAAAACATGACGGCCTGGGGACGCTCCATGTTCGTCACCCCAGGCGTGGTCGTCGATGGCGAGTTGGTCACCAACGACCTGGTGGACATCAACCTCGGCCTCCGCATCCTGCTCGGCAGTTCGTTCTATGAGGACTGGCAGAACGAGGAAACCTTTGTCAAAACCGATCCACTCGGCAACGCCGTCGATCAGCACCACCCCTGGAACCAGACCACCACGCCGCGCCCCCAGAAGCGCGACTTCAACGGAAACTACACCTGGGTCATGTCTCCCCGCTGGTACCACAAGCGCACCGGAGAACATCTGGCACTCGACACCGGGGGCGGCCCTATCGCACGCCTCTGGTCCACCGCACTCTCCGGACTGGTCAACATTGGCTACATCCAGGCCACCGGACACAGCGTCAAGATCAACCTGCCCAAGGGTGCCTCGCTGCCGGAAACCACCTTTGAATGGAAGATCCCCAAGTGGAGCAACGCCATCGAGCGCGATCGCGCCCGCACCTACTTCCAGGCATACGCGGCGGCTACCGCCCTGTATTTCTGCGAGAAGGCGATGGACGAGCTGCTCGCCGGACACTCCAAAACCTGGACGCCCTTCGAGGTTCCTCAGGAGACGATTGCCTGCGGATTCCACGAGGCCGTCCGCGGCGTGCTCTCTCACCACGTGGTCATTCGCGACGGCAAAATCGCCAACTACCATCCCTATCCGCCGACCTGCTGGAACGCCAACCCGCGCGATGTCTATGGAACCCCCGGCCCCTACGAGGATGCGGTGCAAAACACTCCCATCTTCGAAGAGAACGGCCCCGGCAACTTCAAGGGCATCGACATCATGCGTGCGGTGCGCAGCTTTGATCCATGCCTGCCCTGCGGGGTTCACATGTTCCTGGGCGACGGCAAGGTGCTGGAAACGCGGCACTCGCCCATGTTCGGCCTGGCGGGGGGCAAATGAGCGCCCTCGGCAACACCGAATTCCAGGCGTACACCGGGCGCGTCGAGCGCCTGGTGGAGCGCGCCGGCGCCCTTGAAGACGCGGCGGCGCGTACCACCGCGCTCGATCTCCTGCAGTCCGTTATGGATCTCCACGGAGCGGCCGTCTCGCGCATCGTTGAGCTCCTCGATGCCACCGAGGCCGGACGCGCCTCGCTCGTTCGCCTCGGCGCCGATCCGCTCATCTGCGGGCTGCTGGTGCTCTACGGAGTCCATCCCATGCCGCTCGAAGAGCGCCTCGCCCGCGCCCTTGAGAACCTCGCCCCGCAGTTGCGCAAGCACAGCGGAAGCGCTGAACTCATCGGCATCGCCGAAGGCCTCGTGCGGGTCAAACTAGAAAGTTCGGGACACGGTTGCGGCACCTCGCCGGACGCTCTGCGCACCATGCTAGAGCAGGCCATTCTGGAAGCTGCTCCCGAGGTTGTCGAGGTGGCCGTCGAAGGCGCGCCTGCCGCCGCGGCCTCCGGATTCGTTCCGCTCAATCTCATTCAGCCAGCCCCCAAGTTCGAGCCGGCCCTCAAGGAGGAAAAACGTTATGAAGAATCCGCCGCCTGACCTCAGCAAGCACCTGCCCGGAACCAAGCGGGGAGAACAGTGGGCCTTTGAAGGACGCAAAGAGCCGGGACGCGAGGGCACAGCGCGCACCGCTCGCGACGCCACCGGCATCAACGCCGACAAGCGCGCGCCGATCGATCCCCGAATGCCCAACCTGCCTCCGGCCTAGCCCATCATGAGCACAGCCACCGGCAACGTTGCTCAGGGATCGCTCGCCACGCTGCGTAAATTTGTTCGCGCACCGCGCCAGCAACAAGGCGAGGTGTGCGAACTCTGCGCCAAGCCGCTGGAGCCCGCGCACCACCATCTGCTGGAACTGGACAAGCGGCGCGTCACCTGCGCCTGCGACGCCTGCGCCATCCTCTTCTACGGCTACACACGCCAGCGCTTCCGCTGCATCCCGCGCGATACACGGCAGTTGCACGGCTTCCTCATGGACGACCTGGAGTGGGAGAGCCTTTTGATTCCCATCAATCTGGCGTTTTTCACCTACAGCAGCGCCGCCGGGCACGTGATCGCGCAGTATCCCAGCCCCGGCGGATTGATGGAATCCTCGCTCGACCTCCACTCCTGGAGCACCATCGTCGAACGCAATCCGGTTCTCCAGCAGTTCGAGCCTGACGTTGAAGCCTTGCTCGTCAACCGTCTCTCTGGAAATCACCTGTATTTCCGCGCTCCCATCGATCAATGCTTCCGTCTCGTGGGAATCCTTCGGACAAACTGGCACGGGCTATCCGGCGGGACGCAGGTGTGGCGGGAGATCGACCGCTTCTTCGGCGAACTCGCGCATCCCAACGGAGAGCAGCACTGTGCCTGACCTCAGCTTCCAGATCGAGGGCGTCGAGGCAACGCCCAACGCAGCCACTCCGCTGCTCACCTTCAAGGTGCGCGCCACCGATGCGGAGAAGCAGCCCATCCACTCCATCGCGCTGCGGGTGCAGGCACAGATCGAGCCCACCTGCCGCCGCTATACTCCGGCCGAGCAGGAGCATCTGCGCGACCTCTTCGGGGAACCAGAGCGCTGGAGCCAATCGCTGCACCCGCTGCTGTGGACCAACACCAACGTCAACGTTCCAGCGTTTGACGGCAGCACTCTGATCGATGTTCCCGTGCCCTGCACCTTTGATTTCAACGTGGCGGTCACCAAGTACATCTACGGCCTCGACGCGGGTGAAATCCCTGTGACTCTGCTCTTCAGCGGAACCATCTTCCACGCTGGACGCATGGGCCTGCAGATCGCCCCGGTCCCCTGGAACCGGGAAGCCTGCTATCGTCTGCCGATCCAGCTCTGGAAAGAAATGATGGACCTGCACTATCCGCACACCGCCTGGCTCTGCCTGCAGCGCGATGTCTTCGAGAAGCTCCAGAACTTCAAATCGCAGCACGGAATTCCCACCTGGGAGCAAGCCTTCGAGCGCATGCTTGGTCTCGCAGACGAGGTCAAATCGTGAATCGCGCACTCGCCAACCAAGTGGCCGACGCCGTCCTCTACGAGGGCTACATGCTCTATCCCTACCGTCCGTCGGCCATCAAGAACCGGCAGCGCTGGAGCTTCGGAATCCTCTATCCGCCCCGGTATCACGAAGTGGTTTCCGGCACCGAGCGCTGCCTGATGCACTCGGAGGTACTGCTCGAAAGCCACGGCCAGGCCGACGTCCAGATCCAGCTCCGCTTCCTGCATCTGCTCGCGCGCCGCCTGGCAAAATCCGTCGAGCCATCCGATGCTCAGCATCAGGCAGGCAACTTCCAGCCCGTCCCCTCTCTGCTTGTCGGCAATGACCGCTTCGAGTCTTGGGACGAAGGAGTCGAGCGCTCGGTCACCTTCGGCGCAACGGCGCTGGCAGCGCCGCAGGAGTCTGTCTTCCGTTTTCCATCGAGCAGCGAGACCGAACTGCTGCGCAACCCAGCCGGGCAGCTCGCCGGAGTCGTGCGCCGCACTCAGCACGAAGTCACCGGAACCGTCTCGGTCACCGCCAAAGAGCTTGTCCGCGGACTTTACAAGATAACCATCGACATCGCCAACAACACGCCCTTGCCCCGCAATCAGGGTGACCGCGACTCCGCCATGCTGCGCTCCCTGGTCTCCGCCCACACCATCCTCACGGCCGGCGATGGCACGTTCGTCTCGCTGCTCGACCCGCCCGATGCCTTGCGCGAGGCTGCCGCTGGCTGTGGCAACCATGGCAATTTTCCGGTGCTCGTCGGCACCGCGCCGGAGCGCGACATGCTGCTCTGCTCGCCCATCATCCTCTACGACTACCCGCAGATCGCCCCCGAGAGCGCCAACGCCTTCTACGACGCCACCGAGATGGATGAGATGCTTACCCTGCGCGTGCTCACCCTCACCGGCGAGGAGAAGGATGCCATGCGCCTCGCCGACGACCACGTCCGCAACCTTCTGGAACGCACCGAACAGGGCGCTCGCGAGCAACTGAGCCGGACCCACGGCGCCATCCGCGGCCTGCGTCCCGAAGGTGAAAAGCTGGGTGAAGCAGGAGACAAGACATGACGGAATGGAATGTTGGATGGAGCGCTCTCGATCCCCAGGCCGGCGAGCCCGGATATACGCCGGTGGAAAGCATCACCGCTTTCGGTGTTTCCATCAAGCCCGGAGACCACGTCCGCCTCTGGCCCCAAAAGAGCGCCGACATTCTCGACATCGCGCTCAAGGGGAAAGTCGCAATCGTCGAGGCGATCGAGCGCGACCTCGATGACCGCCTGCACGTGGCCGTAGTTCTCGAAGACGACCCGGGCCGCGACCTCGGAATGTTGCGCCAGCCAGGCCACCGCTTCTTCTTTTCGCCAGAGGAAATCGAACCAGTAATGATCAACGGCGAGGTGAAACATGAGCCCTGACATGAGTCATGACATTTTGGTGGCCGGAGTGGGAAACATTTTCCTTGGCGACGATGCCTTCGGAGTCGAGGTCGTGCAGCGGCTCGCACGCCGTCCCTTGCCTCCCAATGTGAAGGTCGCCGATTTCGGCATCCGGGGCTACGACCTCGCCTATGCCCTGATGGACCCCTGGGAGCTGGTGATCCTGGTCGATGCCCTCTCGCGCGGCCAACCGCCGGGCACGCTATACACCATCGAAGCCGCAATGCCACAGGAGTTGGCGCCGCAAGCCGCCTTCGATGCCCACTCCCTGGACCCGCTCGCCGTACTCCAGCTTGTAGCCAAACTTGGAGGCCATCTCGACCGCATCTTGGTCGTCGGCTGCGAGCCCGCCAGCGTCGAGTTGGATCACGATGGCCGCCTCGGCCTCAGCCCGCCCGTCGAAGCCGCACTCGACGAGGCCATCCGCATCATCGAGACGCTCATCGCCGGAGAGCGCAGCATCAATTCAGCGGCCTAGCCGCGGAAAGGAGACGATATGTCCGTCGCAAAAATCGTGAAATGGGGAACTCTTGCCGCCGCCGTCTATTCGCTGGTTTACTTTCGCGGAGACATGCAACGCTACGTCAACATGAAGCGAATGTAAGTCTCCATCGAACAAAAAATGCAAGCCGGCAAAATAGGCCACGGAGCACCGCTCATACGGCGCCCTGGGGCCTATTTTTAATTGTTCTCGTATTCCTACCCCCCGGCCAGCACCTCAATCTGTTTTTCCGCTGGAATTTTTCCCCACCCAGCATCCAAAGGTGTAAGTTGCTGAACGGAGGCGCGGAATGAAGCGCTTGGCATGCGCAGCTTTGATGCTGGCCACGATGCTGGGAGTCAGCCGGGCAGATACCATCCACCTCAAGGATGGAACCGTCATTTCCGCCACCAATGTCGCGGAAAAAGATGGGCAGGTTCAGTACGCCGCCGGCGGAGTTCAGCACTCCGTCCCCAAGTCATCGGTCAGCAGTATCGAGCATGGTGACAGCCTGGGCCTCACCATCGGAACCTCCAAAAACGGATGGATCCCGCCGACTGCGGATTCCGGCCCTCACCGTCCGGTCTCCGGGGTTGAGTCCGGCGCTGCGCCCAAAGTCTCGCACCGCCAGCTCGCCGCATCCCTTCCACGGGAGCCGCAGATGCACGGCGTGGATTCTGCCGCCCTGGCCCAGAAAGTGGTGAATGCAGGCGGCGTCAACGAACGGGCTCTGCACGACATTGACGCCGAAGGCAGCCCCGCGCAATCGGCAGCGGCTTACTTCATCGCCGCGCACTACGCCTACGACCACAGCGACGGCGAGGCGGCGCGCCGTTACATGCAACGCTGCGTCGCGTATGAGCCTGACCAGGCCCCTTTGCTGGAGTGGTACGCCATCCTGCTGCTCGACGGCGGACAGCATCAGGAGGCGGTAACACAGGCCGAGCATGCGGTGCAGCGGGCGCCGCAGTCCGCCGCCGCCCTGCAGGTGCTTGCCATGGCCTACTACGATTCGGGACGCTTCCCCGAGGCCATTGAAAACTGGAGGCGCGCCCAGGAATTGCACCCCAGCGAAGCCGTGGCTGGCTACCTGGAAAAGGCGCAGCGCGAGGCCAAGGTGGAGGGGAATTTCAGCGAGCGCGAGGGGACGCACTTCGTTTTGCGCTACGAGGGCAGGCAAACCGGCTTTACCTTCGCATCCGAGCTGCTGTCCGATCTTGAGCGTCAGTACGGCGAACTGCAGCGCGACCTCGGCCTCGCGCCGGACATCACCATCACGGTCATCGTCTATACCGAACAGCAGTTCCACGACGCAACGCAGGCGCCTCCCTGGGCCGAAGCTATCAATGACGGAAAGATGCGCATCCCGGTGCAGGATCTCACCAGCGTGACCCCGCAGCTTGAATCCGTGCTGCGGCACGAGATGGCGCATTCATTCGTTCATTCCGCCACCCACGGACACTGCCCGACTTGGCTGAACGAAGGCATTGCCCAGATGGAGGAACCACGCAGCTCCAGCACATTCGCCGCACCCCTGGCGCGCTTGTACCAGAACGGCAGACAGGCGCCGTTGCGTAACTTGGAAGGCTCGTTTATGCGCTTTTCGCCGCAGCAGGCGCAACTGGCCTACGCGGAGTCTTTGGCCGCAACCGAATACCTGCGCGCCAACTATGGGATGTTCGCGCTGCGCCGCATACTCGAACTGCTCAATGATGGCGAGGCGCCGGAAGCCGCTCTGAGCCACGCAGTTCAAGCCAATTACGCCGAATTAGAGAGCGGCTTGGGATCCTATCTGGCTAAGAACTCGCAGTAGCACACGCTGGCTACTTCACTTCGTCGAGGCTCTTTATCACCCCGGCGTTGCTCTGCAGGATGCCGAGCTGTTTGCGGTCGCGCTCAGCGGCCAGGCGCGGATTGGGCATGGGACCGTAGGCGGCTTCCGTCTGCTGAGCCAGCTGCGCGATGGTTTCCGGAGTGATGCGCACCTCGCCCAACTCATCGAACAGGCCTTCAAACATCGGTCCCAGGTGGGTGAGGAAGTGCGTGATCCCCCCGGGTCCGCCGCCGAGATGGATGCCCTGGAACGGTCCCACGGCGGCCCATCGCAAGCCGAGCGAATTCTTCACCAGCGTGTCCAGTTCCTCGACCGAAACCACACCCTGCTGCACCAGATACATGCTCTCGCGCAGCACCGCCGCCTGCAGCCGGTTTCCCACAAAGCCGTTGACCTCGCGATGCAGCACCACTGGAGCCTTGCCCAGCGCGCGGTAGAATGCCACTGCCTCCTGCACCGCCTCCGGGTTGGTTCCTTGCCCTGGGACGATCTCCACCAGCGGCATGACGTGCGGAGGGTTGAAGGGATGGGCAACCATCATGCATCCCGGATCGTTCATCTCGCGCGCGATCTGCGTGGCCTGCAAACTTGAGGTCGAGGAGAACAGCAACGCGCCGGGTTTTACGAACTGCTCCAGCCGGGCAAAGCATTCGCGTTTGAAGCCGATCTGCTCCGGGCCGGATTCCTGCACCAGGTCGGCGTCGCGCGTGGCCGCCTCCAGGTCGGCTTCGATGCGCAACCGCTGCTCAAAGCCTGCAGTCTCATAGCTCAGTTGCCGCAACGCGGGCGATGCATCGGCCAATGCCTGGCGCACCGCCTGTTCCAACTCCGGACGCGGATCAAATACCCGCACCCGAAGACCATTGGCCAGAAACAGCGCCGCCCAGGAAAGTCCAATCAACCCAGCGCCGACCACCGCGACTTCCGGGTATCGAGCCAGGACTGCGCCCGCCTTCTCATTCGAGCCTGGTATCGGCATGGATGGGGCTCTCCTTGTTTGACCGCGCCGCTTCCTATTTCATTTACCCTAGGCGCCCATCTCAGGCGCGACAACCTCATGAGCCGCGATGAGTTCCCGCCATTTCTGCGGAATGACGACCGAGTTCTTGGTTTCAAAGTTGAACGCTACCAACGTCGTGTGGCAGTACGCGGCGCGCTGGTTGGTGTCCTCGCTCCATACCTCAAATAGGAAGTCGAACGATTTCCTGCCAATTCGAGTCACTCGGCAGCCGATGGCCACGCGCTCGCGATAGATGAGCGCCCGCTCGTAGTTGACTTCGAGCTTGGCCACAATAATGCCGTTGGCCCCGGTCAGCGACTCCCCGAGCACCTCGGCATGGTACACGCATCGCGCGGTCTCTGCCCATACCGCATACGCGGCATTGTTCACGTGCTGCAGCATGTCGATGTCGCAGAACGGAACCCGAAAGCGGCTGATGCTTTTAAATTCGTCGAGCGCCAAAGCTTTGCTCCTCTGAGATTGACCCTACGCACGCTTTCACAACTGCCCCGACGTCGAAAACGCTTGGGCAGCCGCACGGCTTCCAGGACCTGTGGATTCTACCCTGATTTGACACTGGCTGCACGGGATTGCCGGACTTGCTTGCCCGGACCTGAAACCACCGGACCAGCTGGCGCGACGGGTTTCCAGCAAACGACCGGATGTCTAGTTAGCCGGCAGAGCAGTTCAGCCCTGCTGATCCAGCAGGTGCTGCTCGAAGAGGACTTTGTAACCGCGCTGGAAAGATTGCAGATGATGCCGCATTGCTTGGCGCGCCTTGGCTGGGCTGTGCTGCCGGAGCGCTTCCAAGACCTTGGTATGCTGAAGCACCGCCTGTTCCATTCCTTCCCGCAGCAGCAGGCTCTTGCTGATCAACTCCATCATCTGATCGCGCACGCCCTTCAAAATAGTATTGAGGACCTCGTTTTTTGCCGCGATTCCCATCAACAGGTGGAAAGACAGGTCAAGCTTCCAGAACTCATCGGCGCTGTCCGGAATCGCCAGTTTCATCCGGTCCACCAGCGCTTCCATCTCTTTCAATTCCTCTTGCGTGATGCGCTCAGCGCACAAACCGGCAAGATCGGTTTCGAGGATCAGACGCGCCTCGACAAATTCGCCCAACGCTTTTTCGCTACTCAGCAGTCCGCTATGCAGCCACGGGCGGGTGAGGTAAGCAGAAGGTTGTTCAGCTACATAGCTTCCGCCGCCCGCGCGCATGCGAATCAATCCAATGAAGGCCAGCGAGGTGAGTGCCTCCCTCAGGCTGGAGCGGCCGACACCGAAGGCTTTGCAGAGCTCTGCTTCGGAGGGGAGCTTGGCCCCAGGCTGCCAGTCGCCAGCACTAATTCGGGCAGCGAGGCGTTTCGCCACTTGTTCGCTTAAAGTAGTGCGGGAGACCGGATCGAGACTCTTCAAAAATTTGGAAGACATGGACTTCAAGAAGGTCAGAATAGGCAAAAATAATCTTTTGGTCAATCTCACTTTCAGCTTGTCAGACAAGCTGACACATAGTACAGTCTCCCCACTCAATACCAAGTAAGTACACGCCGCGACCGCGGCGCGTGGGAAAAAGATAAAACTGACCGGCCCATTCCCATTGGCCTGCGATGGAGGTTCCACTTGAGCGCCCACACCGTTTCTGCACCCGTAAGCAAGCCCCCGAAACCGACTTCTCAACCCAGCCCCAACTATTTCGCATCTGCCCTGGTGGTTGCAGCCGGGGTAATCGCCGCGGTCGTCATCCTTCGATTGCAGCCGCTTTCCACGCCCTGGCAACAGAACTACAACCCGACAGGGCAGTGGCTGCTTTCCGCACTGGTTGCTGCAATTCCCGTGGTTGTGCTGCTAGGCTCTCTGGCGCTCGGCCACGTCAAGGCGCACTACGCCGCACTGGCCGGATTAGCGGCCGCACTGCTGACCGCGATCTTAGGATTCCACATGCCCGCAAGGCTGGCGGGTGCTACTGCCGTTTACGGCGCAGGTTATGGCTTGTTTCCCATCGGCTGGATCGTGCTCGCCGTCATTTTCATGTACCAGTTGACGGTGGAGGCGGGCCGCTTTAGCGTGCTGCAGCACAGCCTGACCGGCATTACCAAGGACCGCCGCCTGCAGTTGCTGCTGATTGCCTTCTGTTTCGGTGCATTTTTTGAAGGTGCGGCGGGCTTCGGCACTCCCGTGGCCGTCACGGCGGCGTTGCTGATTGGGCTCGGCTTCAAGCCGCTGCAAGCCTCGGGCCTGTCGCTGATCGCTAATACGGCGCCGGTGGCCTTCGGTGCGCTGGGCACGCCGATCATCGCCTTGGCCAAGGTCACCGGCATCAGCGAAACCGTACTTGCGGCGATGACCGGCCGCATCCTCACCCCGTTCTGCATCCTGGTTCCGTTCTGGCTGATCTGGGCCTTCGCGGGCTTCAGCGGAATGATGGAGGTCTGGCCCGCGATTCTGGTCGCCGGAGTCACCTTCGCGATTCCGCAGCTGCTGGTCTCCAACCTGCATGGCCCGTGGGTGGTCAACGTTGTGGCCTCGGTCGTATCCATGGGCTGCCTCATCGGTTTCCTGATGGTATGGCATCCCAAGAAGGTCTGGAAATTCGATGGCCAGGAAGAAGAAGAACAGGCCGAACTTGCCCGCGGAGAGATCAAAGCAACCTACTCGCGTAAGGAGATTGCGCAGGCCTGGGTACCGTGGATTGTCCTGAGCGTAATTGTCTTTGTGTGGGGCACGCAGACCGGCAAAATGTGGATGAACACACCGGAAAAGGTCTTTCCCTCCACCGCAAACTGGTCCACCAAGCCCAGCCAGATCACCAATCCACAGTTCAAAGTTACGGTTCTGCACAACATGGTCGAACGGGTTGAGCCGGTTGTGCCCAAGCCAACCAACGAGCCGGCGGTTTATGGTCTGAACTGGCTGAGCGCCACCGGAACCGGAATCCTCCTGGCCGCCTTGATCTCGGGATTCGTCATGGGGCAGGGAATGGGCAAGATCATCTCGATCTTCTTTCAGACGCTGGTCAAGGTGCGATTTTCGCTACTGACCATAGCGGCCATGCTGGGCATCGGCATGCTCACGCGTTACTCCGGGCTCGATGCAACTATGGGCCTGGCCTTTGCGCGTACCGGGCATTTCTACCCGTTCTTCGGCACCATGCTGGGCTGGCTCGGCGTGGCGCTCACCGGTTCGGACACTTCTTCCAACGTCCTGTTTGGCAGTCTGCAGAAGATCACCGCGCAACAGGTGCATGTGGCGCCGGTGCTCATGACATCGGCCAACAGTGCAGGAGGCGTGATGGGCAAGATGATCGACGCGCAGAGCATCGTGGTGGCTTCCACGGCTACCCAGTGGTACGGGCACGAAGGCGAGATTCTGCGCTACGTCTTTCTGCACTCACTAGCCCTGGCGGCGCTGGTCGGCGTGTTCATATTCCTGATTGCCTATGCATACCCGTTCACGCAGCTGGTGGTTCATTAGCCAGCGGCCGCAGGTCTTCTGGTGAGTGGCTAACATGTATGGGCAAGGGTGCGGCGGACGGCGCCAGCCGTCCGCCGGTATGAGGGTTGTATGAGTGTAGCGAGCGAACCATTCGCGATGGTTGAATCTTTTAAGACGCGTGCGGAAGCCGTCAGTGCACAGGTGCAGAGGGTAGCAACCAGGGAGTTGGCACTGGAGCTGATCCTCCGCCTGCTGCGCGAGGAAAATGTGGGAGACAAGCCCGGATCGCGGGCCGTGTGGGCCGATCGCTTGATCGGCGAGGCGGAGAAACAACGCTTGCAACGCGCGGTACCGGGCCTGACGTTCGACGTTACGCGCGAGCTGGCGGCCGAAGCCAAGGTGGGCATCAGCCGGATGGACTGGGCGCTGGCCAACACCGGCACGCTGGTGCAGGCGGCCGACGCGGTGGACACTCGCCTGGTTTCCACCTTGCCGCTGCTGCACATTGCCGTGGTTTCCACTGCGGCGCTGCTGCCGGATCTTTCCGCGCTGCTGGAGCGCGTCGATCCGCGCCAGTCCGCGTATCTCTCGTTCATCACCGGACCCAGCCGCACGGCTGACATCGAACGCGTGCTCACCATTGGCGTGCACGGTCCCGCACGGCTCACGATTGTGATGGTGGACGAGCTGGAGGTGGCGGCGTGAAGAAGGAATTCAGGCAGTCCATTCTGGACGCGCTGGCCAATCCGAATCTCTCCGGAGCGCTGGGCAGGTTTTCCGATGCGTACCGCGTGAGCCGCGCCAAGGCCTACGAAGGCATCGACTTTGAAGCCGTGCGCACCCAGATCGCCGGAATCAAGTCCTCGGCCGCATCGCACTTCGACGAGTTGGCCGATCAGTTTGCCACCGCCGCCGAGGCGCGGGGCACCAAGGTCTTCCGCACCAGCGATCCACGGGAGGTGAACGATTACATTCTCCGGCTGGCCAGGGAGCGCGGCGTTAAAAGTGTCATCAAGTCGAAGTCGATGGCGTCGGAGGAGATTCATCTCAACCAGCATTTGGAAAAAGCCGGCATTCAGGTGACGGAGAGCGACCTGGGCGAGTGGATCATTCAACTGGCCCACCAGCGGCCTTCGCACATGGTGATGCCCGCCGTCCACATGACGAAAGAGGATGTGGCCGAGGTATTCAGCAAAAACGTCGAAGAGGGCCAGCAGCCCGATATTCCCGCGCTGGTGAAGTTTGCCCGCGGCAAGCTGCGCCCAATGTTTCTGAATGCCGACATGGGCATTAGCGGCGCGAACATTGCCGTGGCCGAGACCGGCAGCATCGTCATCATCACCAATGAGGGCAATGCACGGCTGGTGACAACTCTGCCGCGGATTCACGTGGCAATTGTCGGACTGGAAAAACTGATCGAACACTTTCAGGACATCGCGCCCATCCTCACCGCCCTGCCCAAGAGCGCCACCGGACAACTGCTGACCAGCTATGTTTCCATCATCAGTGGCCCCGTGCCGAATACCGACGGAACGCCGAAAGAGCTGCACATCATCCTGATGGATAACCGGCGCAACGAGATGGCGCGCGATCCGCGCTTCAAGCAGGCGCTGCAGTGCGTCCGCTGCGCATCGTGCCTCAATGTCTGTCCGGTCTTCCGCCTGGTTGGAGGACACGTCTTCGGCAAGGTGTACACCGGCGGCATCGGCACCATCCTTACCGCGTGGTTTGACGCGCTGAAAGAATCCGACGACATCCAGAGCCTTTGCATCCAGTGCGGCAACTGCACCGAGGTATGCCCAGGCAAGATCGACATTCCCGATCTTATTCTTGAACTGCGCCGCCGCCTTGCCTTGGAAAAAGGACAGCCGATGGTGCAGAAGGCGATCTTCTCCGTGGTCAACAACCGGCGCATGTTCCATGCCATGCTGCGCGCCGCCTCGCTGGGGCAAAAGCCGTTTGCCAAAGAGGGATTCATCCGCCACTTGCCGATGTTCCTGGGCAGCATGACCGAGTTTCGTTCTCTGCCCGCGATTGCCGAGGAGCCGTTGCGCGACAGCGTGAAGAAGATCGAGCAGCCAAAGTGCAAAGAGAAGGCCGCGTTCTTTGCCGGATGCCTGGTGGATTTTGCGTATCCGGAAATTGGCGAGTCGGTGGTCGAGGTGCTTAACAAGGCAGGCATCGAGGTGATCTTCCCGGAAGGCCAGACCTGCTGCGGAGCTCCCGCACGTTACAGCGGAGCCTATGAAGTGGCCGCGCAGAATGCCGCCGACAACATTCGCACACTGCTCGCCGAAGAGGTGGATTACGTAGTCTCCGCCTGCCCCACTTGCACCGTCGCGCTTAAGCAGGATTTCGTTGCCAATCTCGAAGCCGTGGGCCGCAGCGAGGAGTTACCCGCGGCGCGCCGTCTTGCGGAAAAGGTGGTGGATTTTTCAACCCTTGCGCGCCAGCTGGTAGAACAGGGGCGGATGCATTTCAAGCCGGGCGTGGAACCGATGCAGTTCACCTATCACGACTCCTGCCACCTCAAGCGAACGTTGCGGGCAGAGCAGGCCCCGCGTGAATTGATGAAGCAGGCGGGTTACGAATTGGTGGAGATGCAGGAGGCCGACATGTGCTGCGGAATGAGCGGCTCCTATTCGCTCAAACTACCGGAGCTCTCCGCGCCGATCCTCGAACGCAAGCTGGTAAATATCGAGAAGACCGGAACGCCGCTGGTGCTTATCGATTGCCCCGGTTGCGTCCTGCAGATCCGCGGCGGTCTCGACAAACGGAACTCGGAGATCAAGGTAGAACACACCGCGCAACGACTGGCCAGGAGCCTGCAATGATGACGGCCGTGATGGCAGCAGAACAACCAAAGTACTCAACGGAACAGCTCATCCCCATGCTGTCGCAAATCGTCGATCCGCGGCGGATTCTTGCGCGCCCCATCGACCTCATCGCCTACGCTTCGGATGCCAGCTTTTACCGGCTCATTCCCAAGGCCGTGGTGCAGGCTGGCAACGAGCAAGAGGTGGCGCGTCTGTTCCAGTTCAGCCATCAGCATTCGTTACCCATCACCTTTCGCGCCGCCGGCACCAGTCTTTCAGGACAGTCCATCTCCGACGGATTGCTGGTTGAAGTCGCGCGCAACTTCCGCGAACTTGAAGTGCTTGAAAGCGGCCGCAAAATCCGGGTTCAGCCCGGAGCCATCGGAAGCAGCGCCAATCGCGTGCTGATGCCTTACGGCGCCAAGATTGGTCCCGATCCGGCCTCCATCGCAACCTGCACCCTGGGCGGCATTCTCTCCAATAACTCCAGCGGCATGTGCTGCGGCGTGGAGCAGAATGCCTACCACACGCTCGCCGTGCTGCGATTTTTGCTGCCCTCCGGCACCGCCATCGACACCGGCGAAGCAGACGCCGAGGAACAGTTCTTCGCCCTCGAACCCGCACTGGCGCGCGGCATTCTTGAACTCAAATCTCGCATTCAGAGCGACACGACGCTAAGCGAACGCATTCGCCGCAAGTACCGCACCAAGAACACCACCGGATACGGCATCAACGCCTTTCTCGACTTCGAGCGCGCCGTCGATATCTTTGCCCATCTGCTGATTGGCGCCGAGGGCACCCTGGCTTTCATCTCCGAGGCGGTGTTGAATACCGTTCCCGATTTGCCCATAAAGTACACGGGCCTTCTGCTGTTTCCCGATCTCTACGCCGCCTCGGAATCCATTGTGCCGTTGCGTCAGGCGGGCGCCAAGGCGCTTGAGATCATGGATCGCGCCTCGCTGCGCTCCGTAGAAAATCATGCCGGCACGCCCGCCGTAATTAAAACTCTCGCGGAGGGCGCGGCTGGATTGCTGGTGGAATTCCAGGCCGCGCTGGAGTCCGAGCGTGCGGAACTTGAGGCCATGTCCGCCGATTCAACCTCCCGCCTCAAACTGCTCGAGCCTGCGCATTTCAGCCACGCCGCGTCCGAGCAGGCTGCGCTCTGGAAGATTCGCGCCGGCATGTTTCCCTCTGTTGGCTCGGTCCGCAACAGCGGCACCACGGTCATCATCGAGGACGTCGCCTTCCCCATCGAACACCTCGCGCCCGCCGCGCACGATTTGAACGGGCTCTTCCGCCGCCACGGTTATGACAACGGCATTATCTTCGGACACGCCAAGGACGGCAACCTTCACTTCGTCATCACCCAGTCGTTCAACGATCAGCGCGCTATTGACCAGTATTCGCGCTTCATCGACGATGTGGTGGAGTTGGTCGTCAACCGATTTGACGGCGCGCTGAAAGCCGAACATGGGACCGGAAGAAACATGGCACCCTTCGTCGAAACCGAGTGGGGAGCCGAGGCCTACCAGATCATGCGGAAGGTCAAGTCATTGGCCGATCCCACAGGCCTGCTCAATCCAGGTGTCATCATCAACTCCGACCCGCACGCGCATTTGCACGACTTGAAACAACTACCCACCGTCGAGCCGGAGATCGACAAGTGCATCGAGTGCGGCTACTGCGAACCGCGCTGCCCCAGCCGCGACCTCACGCTTACCCCGCGCCAGCGTATCGTTGTGAGGCGCGAAATGGCACGGCAGCAGCAACTGGGAGGCAGCGAACTATTCAACCAGCTGGACCGCGATTTTCCGTACATGGTGCTCGATACCTGCGCCACCGACGGACTCTGCGCCACCACCTGCCCGGTCAACATTGATACCGGAAAGCTGGTGAAGCGCTTCCGCGCTCTGCGCCATTCGCCATTCGCCAAGCGCATCGCCGGGCTCACGGTGGATAACTTCGCGCTGACGGAGAGCCTCATCCGGCTCAGCCTGCGCGCCGCCCATCTCGCCGAGCGCGTCATCGGAGTCGAGGGTGTGCAGGCCATCACTCGAACGATGCGCAAGGTGATCGGCCCTAACCTGCCGCTCTGGAGTTCCGGCATGCCACGCGCGACCAAGGGAGGCATTCCGACCACCGAACGCTCCGCTGCCAAAGCGGTGTATTACCCGTCGTGCATCTCGCGAGTCATGGGCCATCTTCCCGGCGAGTCCAGTGAAATGTCTCTGATGCAGGCAACCGTTGCCGTGGCGAAACGTGCCGGAGTTCCCGTCTGGATTCCCGAGGACGTTGCCGGAAACTGTTGCGGCACTCCGTATTCTTCCAAGGGCTTTGAGGAAGCTCGCGACGCCATGCTGAACCGCATCATCGGGAATTTGTGGATCTGGTCTGCCGAAGGCACGCTGCCGATCCTGGTCGATACCAGTCCGTGCGCATATGGACTGCTCCATGCGCGCGAATTCCTTACACCGGAGAACCAGCAGCGCTTCGACCGCCTCACGATTGTGGATAGCATTGCGTTTGTGCACGACCAACTGCTGCCTTGGCTCAAGGTGAACCATCCCGAACGGTCGGTCGCTCTGCATCCGGTCTGCTCCGCCGTCAAGATGGGGCTTACCCCGAAGCTGGAAGCGATTGCGCGCAAGTGCAGCGGGGAAGTCTTCATTCCTCCCAGCCTCGGGTGCTGCGCCTTTGCCGGAGATCGCGGCTTTATGTACCCGGAACTTACCGCTTCGGCCACCACGGGCGAAGCCGCGGAGATCAAAGCTCACAAGCACGACGGCTGTTACTCCAGCAGCCGTACCTGCGAGATTGGCATGACCCGCTCAACCGAAGAAGTTTACCGCTCCTATCTGTATTTGTTGGAAAAAGTGACTCGCGACTGAGACCAATGTTTCGATCGTCGCAGAATTTGATTCTCAAACGATTGGCATCGCGCCGATTGGTAGGCCTCATTCAGTACGAAACGCCGAATGCAAGGTCGTTTTTGGCGGAAGGCGGGGTTGGGCAGTCAGGTCTTGATCTGGGCGGCTGAGTGCGAAAGAATCTGCGCTATTCTCGTCAGCAATTCAGGGGGCGGGACCGGCTTTAACAGAATCTCAAAATCAAAACCCTTCGTCCGCGCGTCTTCCAGAAGGTCTCCATAGCCGGCATTGCCGGAAATGAACAATACTTTGCAGTATGGTAGAGTCCGTAAAATCTCAATTGCCGCATCGATGCCATTCATCTCCCCCATCATCACGTCACTCACGATGCAATCGGGCTGAAAGGAGCAGGCCACCTGAACTGCCTCTTCTCCGCTGTAGGCCTGGGCCGTCACGTAATTACGATATTCGAGTATTCTGGCGAGTGTCTCAGCTATGGCACGCTCGTCATCGACCACCAGAATCTTGTATCTTCTTTGCAGCATTGCATCTTACCCGTTGCGGCCTGAACTCTGAGAACAACAATCAAGCTTCTGCATGCGTATTCAGGGCGATGCCTGGGGATGCTTCATCCGCAGTTCTTCCCGTCAGGCAATTTCGCTGCGTGGCTGGGTGCGGCGTTCTGTCGGCAGCCAAACCGTAAAAACAGCGCCCCGTCCCTGTTGACTGCGCACCTGAATCCTTCCATCGTTCTTCTTCACCAGTTCGCTGGATATCCACAAGCCAAGTCCGGTGCCGACAGCCTGCTTGGTTGTGAAAAATGGCTCAAAAATCCGCTTCAGGTTGTCCGGACTGATCCCCATTCCGTTATCGGCGACGGTGAGCCGGACCTTCGGCGGGTTCCCCGACGCTAGAAACGGACCTGCGATCCGCACATACAGAGTTCCCTTCGGCGGCAATGCATCAATACTGTTAGCGACCAGGTTTGAGATCACCTGGCGCACCTCGCCTTCCACGGCCTGAATTGCAACGGCGCAGCCGAACCTGCGTTGTACACGGATGGATTTACTTCGTGCTTTCGGTTCGTACATTTCCAGAACACTGTCGAGAAGTTCGGCGAGCTGCACTGCCCGGGGCTGGCCTGATTCTTTGTAGAAACCGAGAGTCTGTTTGGTCATGTGAGCCACCCGCTGCAGCTCCCGCTCGGCGATGCCCAGAGTGTCTCGCGCAAATTCGGACAATGCAGGATCGGAACTTGCAAGATAGATCGCATTCATGGCGGCCGAAAGTGGATTGTTGATCTCGTGGGCGATCGTTGCCGCCATGCGGCCGACGGAGGCCAGTTTCTCACTCCGTAGCATGGTTTTTTCGGCACGTTTGCGATCGGTGATATCGGAAAGAATTCCAACGAAGTGAGTGATTTCCCCATTCTCGGAGTGGACTGGAGCAATGGTCGTCTCCTGAACATAGAGGCTCCCATCTTTGCGGCGATTGAGCAGTTCGCCGTGCCAAACGCGCCCCGAAAGAACCGATTCACAAAGGTCCTGGTAGCGTTGATGGCTGTCCACTCCGGAGGAGGTCAGCAGGTTCGGTGTGGCGCCGCAGGCCTCCTCGGCGGTGTAGCCGGTCAGCTTGGTGAAGGCCGGATTGACGCTCAGGATGGTTCCTTCCCGGTCGGTCAGCAAGATCGAATTCGCCGCCGCATTCAACGCTGCGGCAGCCAGGCGAAGCTGCTGCTCCGCATTGCGGCGCTCCGTGATATCGCGCGCCGCGAGAATGGAGTAGGCACTGTCTCCGCTCCGCACCACCTGGACCGCAATCTCCACTGGCAGTGTGTGGCCAATGGTCCCAAAGGAGAGCTCCGCATTCACAATGGCACTGCGTGCCGGTCCTCTGCTGAGTTCGTCGAAAAGTGCTCTCATCTGCTGCCAGGTTGCGCTCGGTACCAGGTCGGCGAAGGAAGCCGAAAGCAACGCAGCGCGGCCGGCCGAAAGACGCTCGCAGGTCGAGGCGCTGACATCCAGAATGCTGCCGGACGGATTTTCCACCACAAACAGCAAGTCGCTGCTCAGGTTCACAAGAGAGCGGAACCGCTCCAGTTCGACTAGGCGCTGCCGCAGGCTGGCATAATGGCTCTTGTGGATTGAGGTGTCCCCGAGGCCCAGGATCTTGTTGCGAAGTTCCTCCGGGTTATCAGAGGCATTCTTCATAGATAACCTCAATGTCACGGCGGCACGGGACACGAGGGTTGGTAACGATACATGGGTCATCCAGCGCGATCTCGGAAAGTTCCCGCACTTCGGTTCGATGCACCCCAGAGTCAGAGAGAGTATGGTGCAGCCCCGCCTTTTCACGCAGTTGCCGCAACTGGCCCACCAGTTGATGGCGCACTTCGCTTCCCGACAGCCCTTTTACTTCGATGCCGATGGCACCCGCGATGTTACTGTAGCGATCCTGGGCTGCTGGAAAGTTGAAATCGATCACCCGCTCAAACAGCATCGCGTTGCACTCTCCATGCGGCAAATCCAGCAACCCGCCAATGCTGTGAGCCATGGCGTGTACCGCTCCCAGGCTCGCGTTGGAGAAGGCCAGCCCGGCCTCCAGGCTCCCCAGCATCATCGCGGTTCGATATTCCAGGTTGGCTGGCTCGGCAACCGACTTCAGCAGGTTCGAGCTGATCAGCCGCATCGCCTCCAGGGCGTGAATATCGGTTAGAGGCGAATGCCCCGAGGAGACATAGGCTTCGATCGCATGCACCAGCGCGTCGAGCCCGGTACAAGCCGTCAGGAATGGATCCATGCTGGTCAGCGTCACCGGATCGATCAGGGATATATCGGGCAAGACAGCTTTGCTAATAATCAGCATCTTTCGCATCGATTGGCGGCTCGTGATCACCGCGAATTGCGAGACATCGGCCGAGGTTCCCGCCGTAGTGGGGATGCAAATGGTCGGTGGCATCGGCGCGTGGACATTATCAACCCCCACGAAATCCTCGATCTTGCCACCGCTCGACACCAGAAGACCGATGCCCTTGGCACAGTCGATCACGCTGCCGCCGCCGACCGCTATCACCACGTCGCAGCCGTTCTCGGCAAACACTTCTGCCCCGGCCACCGCCTCCTCTATGCGAGGATTGGGTGTGACCTGTTTGTATACCGTGTATCCCAGCCCAGCCTCCTCCACGCTAGCGAGCACGGGCTGTACCCATCCAGCCGCCTCCACCTCGGGATCGGAGACCACCAGGACGCGGCGGCCACCCAGGTTACGTGCATACTGCCCTCCAAGAGCCAACGCGCCAGCGCCGAAAATGAACTCCGGCGCGAAAAACTTTCGTAATTCTTGCGAACTCGAGGTTCGACCGGAGAGATTGCGACCAGTTGGATCACCCGTCAATGCCATACAGCACCCCACCCCTGGGACCGATGATCTTGCGCCTTAGTTGCACGTGCGTCTGTGATTTTCAAACCTGACACCTGTGACCTCGGTCACCCGGACTGCGCCGGGATGCGCTGGAGGAATATCTTATCGAGTGACATTGGTTTTGAGCCGTCTCGGGTTCACTTCATTCCGGAGTTCTCTTGACCATCGAGCTTGCGGGCGGCTGACATTGCGGCCGACAGGAAACGAAGATTTACAGATTAGTCTTCAAAATCGTGCTCGGAAGCAATCCTCACGCAATCCTCACGGATGCTGCGGATTGTTGACACCCAAAGTCACGGCCGTTAGCTTTTTTGCGTGCACGGTAATGCGTAGCAGTTCACTTCGCTTGAAGAGGCGCATACGCGGTCCCCATGTCCCAGTGCCCCGGCAGACGATGGCGGTCATATCCTGCACACGATAACGCCCCGACAGGATCGGAAAGGCCAGCTTCACGAGATAGGTGAAAGGCCAGATCTGCCCTTCGTGGGTATGGCCAGAGAGCATGAGCCCGATGCCGGCGCTGGCCGCGCGCCGGGTTTCCACCGGGGTGTGCGAGAGCAGGACGCTGGCACCCTCAGGACGCTGACGCAGCACCTTTTCCATCAGGGCAGCGTGCGCCACACGTCCCCGAAATGCTACGTCATCCACCCCGGTCAGGATCAACCCGGGGATTGGTTCGACACTCTCATCGCGCAGCACGTGGAAGCCCGCGCGGCGAAATAGATCTATGATCTGCATGCCTCCGGCGTAGAACTCGTGATTTCCCGTCACAACGTACACGCCGTGCGGAGCGCGAAACTCCTGCAGCACAGGCAGCCAGCCGGGGTAGGTCGTTTTCTCGCCTTCGAAGATGTCGCCCACCAGCAGCAGGAGGTCGGGACGGAGCGACTCAAACTGAGCTGCACGTTTGCTCGCCCAGCCATGGCCGAGCAGAGCTCCTAAATGCATGTCGCTGGCCACCACGAGCACCGTTCCATCGGCCTCGTGGGGCAGTCCATCGAGGTCGACCTCATACTCTGTTACCTCCGGGGAGCGCCGCGCCTGGACCAGCGCCAGGACTGTCATTAGCAGCGCCAGAATCAACGCGACCGTGCGCAGCACAGGCAACTGCGGACGCAGCCACAGGCCAAAACCGGTGCAGAGATCGAGGAAGAGAAAGTTCGAAAAGAGCAGGAAGAATCCTCCCACCCAGTAGGCACCGACGATCTCAAGCACGTGCGAGAGCCCATCAATTCCGTAGTGCTCGAGCACCCGCGAGATGATGTAACTCGCCCCAAGCAGGATCACCGCCGGAATTAACAGCCATGCCGGAACGTGGTGTGCGATGAGTGGAATCGAGAGTAGCCGCGAGACGACGTAAACGTGCAGGCCAGCCCAGAGAAGGCATATCAGAATCAGGGAATGTAACACGGGCGGGGATCTCCTACTTTGAGTGTATCGAAGATACAGAAACTTGCCATGAAAGTAGCTGACCCTATTCCAACCAGGAAAGCTGGGCAAGGTATTCGCTTCTACGCAAAACGAAGCTCTCGTGGGGAACTCCCTGCATCCAACTTTCTATGGTTCATGCGACGAACCGCATCCAGCGCGGTATCACGGTCTTACAGCTCCTGCGGCCCCACTATCGGTTGTTAGGGTTGGGACTTCTGGCAATCGGAGGAGAGAGCATAGCGGACCTTCTCCAGCCATGGCCGCTTAAGATCGTGCTCGACAACGTCATTGCCCACAAAGACTCCCGTGGATGGTTGTTCGCGTTTATTCGCCATACGGCGGGTACCAAGCCGCATCAGATTCTGCTCTTCGCTTGTTTTTCAGTCGTCCTGATTGCCATTCTGGATGCCATCTGTACGTATTCGGAAAAATACATAACGACTAGTGTGGGCCAGTGGGTCACGCACGACCTTCGCCGGACGTTATATGCGCATGTACAGAAACTCTCGCTGGCTTACCATGAGCATACCCAGACAGGCGACCTGATCAGCCGCGTGACCAGTGACATTGATTCGGTTCAGACGTTTGTCGTTTCGGGGCTTCTCAGCATCCTGGTTGATATCCTCACGCTGGCCGGCATGATCGGCGTCATGCTCTACATCAACTGGCGGTTCACGCTGATCGCACTGGCCGTGGTGCCCATTCTGTTTGCAATTGTGTACACCTATACCCGCCGGGTGAAAAAAGCTTCGCGCGAGGTCCGCAGGCATGAGAGCAGATTGCTCTCCGTAGTGCAGGAGGTGCTCGGCTCCATCCGCGTGGTCAAAGCCTTTGCGCGAGAGGGCTACGAGGTGCAACGACTCGAAGGGGAAAGTCTTGAAACGGTAGAGGCCGCCCTCAAGGCTCGTGCAATGAAGGCAAGGCTTGTCCCCATTGTCACCCTTGTCACCTCCGCTGGTGTCTGTGCGGTTCTTTATTTCGGTGGAGACAGTGCTCTTCAGGGTGGTTTAACGGCCGGTTCCATCGTCCTGTTTCTGAGCTACATTGCCAAGATGTACAAGCCGATGCAGGACATTTCGAAAATTATGGATTCCTATACCAGGGCCGCTGTTGGCTATGAGCGGATTCAGGAGATCATCGGCACCGATGATCGGATGCGCGATGCCCCCGGCGCGAAGAGGGCTCCGCCGTTCAAGGGAAGGATTGACTTTGATCATGTCGATTTTGCCTATGCGCCGGGACAGCAGGTTCTCTTCGACGTGAATCTGCATATCGAGCCTGGAAGTTGTGTTGCGCTGGTCGGACCCACCGGCTCCGGTAAAACTACCATCGCGAATATGGTCGCGCGCTTCTACGATCCTTCGGACGGAACCGTGAGGATCGACGGAATCGACGTTCGTACTCTGACCCAGAAGTCGCTTCGCGATCAAATGAGCTTTGTTCTGCAGGACACGGTTCTGTTCAGCGGATCGATCTGGGACAACATTGCCTATGGCAAACCGGAAGCCACCTACGGGGAGATTGCGCGGGCGGCCGAGGCGGCCAACGCCATGGAATTCATTGAGAAGTTGCCCGGCAAGTTCAACGCGGAAGTAGGCCAGCGCGGCGTCGCGCTTTCGGGCGGCCAGCGGCAGCGCATCGCCATTGCTCGTGCTGTCATCCGTAAGAGCCCCATCCTCATCCTCGACGAACCAAGCACGGGATTGGATGCAGCCTCCGAACAACTCGTCTTTGAGGCTCTCGACAGGCTCATGCTGGGACGTACCTCCGTGGTGATCGCTCACCGGCTCTCAACCATCCGGAATGCGGCCTGCATCTACGTCGTCAAGGACGGCCGGATTGTGGAGAATGGAATTCATGCAGAGCTGCTGCGGAAAGAGAATGGCATTTACCGCGAGCTCTATAACATTCAATTTAATACCGACGAGGCTGCCTCCGCGCCCGCGGCATGAGTCCCGCCAATCTATAAGCCTTTCAATTCAGCGATCCGGTCTTCCAGCACCTTCACATAGGCATCAGCCTCGTCTGCTTGAAAGTTGCCGGCGCGAAACGCGTCCTCCAGTTGTTGGTGGCTCAGTTGGCCGAGCATGCTTCCAATCCACCGCGCGTCCTCGATCGGAATGTGTTTTCCAATCCACTCCAACGGCATTCCTGCGGCATACATGATCTCTCCGAATCCGGCGGCCATCGCGAGAGGATTGAGCGGCGGCGACGGGGTTCCGAAATCAACCTCGGTGGCCGAGACGTGGGTGATGAACTTGGATCCTTCGTAGCTGTCCAGATTGCCCTTGGCGTGATACTCCGAAAACCCATAGCGGTTAGCCCCGAATGTGGCTCCTATGTCGCTGGCCAGAAATATCTGGGTGCCATTTTTTCGGTCCGCGTACACCGCGTTGTTCGAGTCCTTGAGGTCCCAGTTGTTCATTACGGCCATCATGACCCGCAGACCGTTGAACGCACGTGTGCCGACGAATGGATTGTCGCTCCACTTCCAGATGCCGATCTTTTTCTCCCCATCCGGCTTGCGGGCAAAACGTGCGTCGAACACCTGCGTGCCGTGCATTTTGTCCGACTTGCGCTTCATCTTAAGGCCGCTGATATGCGCTTCGGGGAGCACATAGTCGTCGTTCGCGAAGTAGCCGACGGCCCACAGAAGCCGCGACGCCACTACCTCGGGCCGGGACTCCGCACCCAATTTAACGCGCCATTTCTCGCCGGTCGCATCCCGCACGTCGCACTTGGGGCTGGTGCCGTTGCGATCTTCACGGATAAACACAAACGGCGGCTTCGGCTGCCGCTCGCCTCCCTGGCCCCAGAACAGATTTTTTGCGGCAATGTTGTCCGGCACCTTCCAGAGCACCGGGTTGGCGGTCGCCGATGCACTCAATGGCTTATGTTTGTCCCGCTTTTCCGCCGCTATCGCCTGTTTCCCTGACTTCGGAGCGCTCTCTTCCGGCTGCTCTGCTACCGGGTTGGACGGCTGCGGCGGTGTCTGGCTGGGAGCCGCCTGCGAGTTCTGCGCTGGCTGCTGCACCGGCGCCGGAGCGCTCTCTTCCGGCTGCTCTGCTACTGGGTTGGACGGCTGCGGCGGTGTCTGGCTGGGGGCCATCTGCGAGTTCTGCGCTGGCTGCTGCACCGGCGCTGGAGCGCTCTCTTCCGGCTGCTCAGCTACCGGGTTGGACGACTGCGGCGGTGTCTGGCTGGGAGCCATCTGCGGGTTTTGGGTTGGCGGTTGAGTGCTGCCTTCCGGTTGCTCCACTATAGGGTTGGATGGCTGCGGTTGCGTGTCGCTGGAATTGGTTTGTGCCCAGGAAATCGGGATGGCAATCATCGCCATGGAAACTGTAAGGATGATCAAATGTCGAATGCGGACCATGGATCACCTCCGGGGTGCTCATGTGCGTAGATGTTAGAAGCATGGAGGGCCAATTTTGGTAGCTCAGCTTGTGCAAAACATCCGATTTGCCTCCCCCCGCATCTGTACTCGGAGGGGCGGGATGAGTCGGCGTCGCCTGCAAAGGGAGTATCGGTCGTGAAGCTCGTCTTGCAGCCCGATGATGGACTTGAGCCCATCCTCAAGGCCTTGGACCGGGCGAAGAAGAGCATTCAGATTCTCATCTTCCGCATCGATCGAAGTGAGGTGGAGAGAGCGCTGACTGCGGCGGTCGAACGCGGGGTTTCCGTGCAGGCGCTAGTTGCCGGCACCAACCGCGGCGGCGAGAAAATCCTTCGCCGATTTGAAATGAAGCTCCTGGAAAAAGGAATCACCGTCACCCGCACAGCCGATGACCTGGTCCGCTATCACGGCAAGATGATCATTGTCGACGGCAAGGAGCTCTTTCTCCTGGCGTTCAACTTCAGCCACTTGGACATTACGCTCAGCCGTTCGTTCGGGGTGAGTACCCGAGAGCCCAGAATCGTTGCAGAAGCAATCAAACTGTTTGAGAGCGATGTGAAGCGGATACCCTACAAGGCCGGGAATAACGAACTGGTGGTCAGTCCCGTCAACGCGCGTGAGCAACTGATGAAGTTCATCGCGGGAGCCAAACAGCAATTGCTTATCTACGACATGAAGGTCACCGACCCGGCCTTTTTGAAGCTGTTGGACGAAAAGGTCTCCGAGGGGGTGGACGTGCGATTGATCGGGCAGACCTCCGCGCCCGGGCGATCGCTTTCCACCCGGGTGCTGCCCTTGCGTTTGCACGCACGTGTAATCCTGCGGGATGGCCACTCGGCCTTCGTCGGCAGCCAGAGTTTACGGAAGCTGGAACTCGACGTTCGTCGGGAAATCGGCCTTATTTTTCATGATTCGAGGATCATTAGGCGAATCATTAGGGTCTTCGACAAGGATTGGCGCGACTCTGCTCCGGCCGAGACTCCCAACCCGGGGCTTGCAATCCTGGATACGCCCGCGAAGAAAGTGGCGAAGGTGGTTGCCAAGCGGCTGAACGTGGCATTCAAAGTAGAACAGGTGCTCGATAAAATCATCGAAGCCGGGAGTGACCTGCCCTTCGAACCGAAAGAGGTAGCGCAGAGCGTGCGAGAGGCCGTCCGGGAGGAAGTACACGATGCAGTGGCGGATGCAATGCGGGAACTGGTGACCGCGGCGGCCGAGTCGGTGACGGCAGAAAGGCCTGCCGCCGAAAGCGCCGGTGAAGAAATAGCGAGCCGATCCGGGACTTCCTTAGAGCAAAAGCATCCCCCAACTCTGATACGCCATGCTTCCTAGCCAAAGTAAGGACGAGGACCGGACGGCCCACATTTAGCGCGCGACAGTGAGGGCCGGGACCGGAGCCGCAATCTCTGCGGGAGCGGCAGCGGCGGCCAATGGCTTGGCAACGATTGTAACTCCGCCTTCCTGGGAAGTGGGAGCGTAGGCGCCGAACAGGGTTTCGTTCTGCAGAAGGCTTGGCAGCGATTTTATGTAGCGCTCCAGTTGCGGCAGTCGGAACCAATGGTAATGGTATTGGTGCATTTCGGCGACGGCTTCGCTTACCGCTTCATGCTCCACGGCAATGCGATACGCCGCCACCATTACGCCCGTGCGGTCAGCCCCGGCCTTGCAGTGCACGAAAATCTTAGCATCGGGGTTGCCGCGAACCAGATCGAGGAACTGCGCCACTTGGCGGTTCGAGGGCGTATCGCTCCCGCTCCAGGGAATGCTGACGTATTTCATGCCGGCGGATTCGACCTGCCGCTGTTCCGAGGCAATCTCATCGTTTTCGTTGCGGAAATTTACGACGACGGATACCCCCATCTCGTGCAGCGCCCCGATCCCTGCCGCCGTGGGCTGGGCGCCGCGGAACAGCGAATCGGAGACGCGCCCGAAATTCGGAAGGCCTTGCGATTTATCTGGCTCGGCCCAGGAAAGCAGGGAAGACGCGCACACCAACACAGCCAGTGCCGCGATGCGGCGGGAGCGGATCGAAATCATAGAACACCTCACGGAGAGAAGAGAGGCAGGACGGTGCGCTCAGGCTGAATGACCTGCAACTAATAGTCCGTCGAGCGGTTTGCAATTTTCACTCTGTAACTAAAGGATAATCTGAGGGCCCCGAAAAACAAATATCCCACTTTCCGACTCTTCTGTCAGGACACGGAGGATTGGCCGCCACCGGCCCCTAAATGCGAGTTCCGGAGACGCCGCGGTGGTCGCCTTGAGGGCCACGTACTCTCACTTAGCCCGCTTGACAGCGCCTTGCAGTGCGCCAAAGGACCTGCGCCAGGTAACGACGAGCGGAGCGCTGCCTCGTCCCACCGACCAGCTTGAATTGGCTCTGGACGTTAGTCTCCTATGTTCTGCCGGTCTGTCCTGCTGCACCGGCACCCTCTGGGCTCGATTTTGGACGTGTTGCCGGTTAAGGTACCCCGCGGAGTGTAGAAACGGCGGCGAAGACGGATGGGAAGTTTAACTTTTTCAATAAGATATCTATTGGTAAAGACGGTCTTTTTTGCCGATTTTACTCGAAAGCAATCCAGAGAAGGTATATGCTTTGTGCTATATACAAACAAATTACCGATCTGTCGCCTTCGAGTTGTCCGGGAAAGGTGAGTCGGTGTGATCGACCGAAGTTGAATTGGCAGAAGCGGAGTCGCAGAGCATGCGACGGCGAAAACCAATTTTCGGGAAGTGGGAGCAACATATGACCCTGGCCTACAAGAAACAGCATGATAATTTCGAGGTCCCAGAGGAACGCCGAGCAATCATTCGCTGCGACCGTCTTGAATTCATTGGGATCCGCTCCGAATTGGAGTTCCATTTCGGTTCCTTTGAGGTGAGTAACTACAGCGCGACCGGAATCGCTATTATGGTAAAGGCCGGCTCGGAACTTTTCACCAAGCCAGAGACCTACACGGCGTTCCACACCGTCGATGGCGTGAAAGTTGGGACTTACGATTTATGCGTAGCGCGCAAGGCCCCGTTTCCATCACGCGAAGCCACCCAAGTCGCATTCGAACTCAAAACCGGCTCGGTCCCGATTCATAAAATCAACACGGTCATTAAACTTCGTAAGGTTTTGAATGGATTCAACAAAACCCAGCAGGATCTGAGCAAGATTCCGGCAGAATTCCGGCGGCTTGTCCTTGAGGGAAAACTATTCTTGCAGAGCCTTGAATCTCAGGTCGAGGAATTGAGAGCCGAGAAGAAATTTTGTCCTCTGCAGGAGCTTCACAATTTTGAAAACACGCTCATTCCAATTGTCGCCGAACTTATCACTGACTGGTCCACGACAACCCATCTTCAATTGGAGGAGAGTTTAAGGGCTGCGGCCCCCGCGGATATTCCGATATGTGCGAGTTTCTATCGCGAACACCTCAAGGGACTGGTCGAACAGTCGCCCTACTCCCACAGGTGCGCAGCAAAGCCACTAGGATACGCTGGTGACTTTGAGATGATGAACATCCTTTATCGAAACGAACTGGTGGGCGAGTCAATTTTCGGGAAATGTATGCACGCCTTCTGGTTAAATCACCCGGAGTCCAAGGCGGTCCGGAACCGATCCAGATTCCTCTACGAAGTGATCTTCCGTGTCCTTCGGGACGGAGCCGGAGCTCCTTTGAAGATCGGATCGATCGCCTGCGGATCCTCGCAGGAAGTTCAGATGATCGTTGAGTCCTCGAAAGAGCAAGGCCTGGATCTTTCCCATTGCGAGTTCCATCTTTTGGACCAAGACGTCAACGCCTTGAAATATGCGCATGAGAAACTCTGGGAAATCGTGAAGGGAACGAATAGCCCGGTCAAATTGAACTTCGTCAACAAGGCGCTCAGGCACGTGATTACGCGCCGATGGGAGGAGAGCGATTTCGATCTGCTTTACTCCGCCGGCCTGTTTGATTACCTCAGTGACCCCGTCGCTCAAATGGCGGCGAAAGCGCTCTTCGAACGTCTGAAGCCGGGTGGCATGCTGATCATTGGAAACTTCAGCGCGAGGACTCCCAATCAATTTGGGATGCGGATTGCGTTGGACTGGACTTTGATTTATCGGTCGCATGAAGATCTTAAACGTCTTTTTGGGACTCTAGGCGGTACTTTTTCCGTTGAGCAGGAGCCGGAGGGCGTGAATTTATTCTGTGTCATCAAGAAGCCGGACACAGCCTGATCGACGGAAGCGCGGCCGTTGATGATTGGACCAAAGGACGATGGATCTAGCTGAGCGGAGAGTCTTAAGACTGCGGCGGAGAGAGAGAATAAGGGAATTACGCGATTCCATTTTATTTTCTTGTAACTGGCTATCGCTCCCGGTTCATGCAATATTCCTGATCGCGGATCATTTTTACGCGCCTCATAAGTTTTTTCTCTTCGCTGGCCTTAGGCTGCTCGTAGTTCCGTCTTGTCTACTTGTGAACTTCGCATTGAAGAGCACCCGGAGCCTGCCGAAAATACAGGCGTGGGGGGCTTTCTTTGTTTTTCTGAACGCCATCCTCGTCACGCTCATGGCGTTTCTTGCGGAAGGAAAAAGTTCAGCCTATTACGCAGGTCTCAACCTGGAAGCCATCATGGTGGGGTCATTCATCCCCTGGACCACCGGAGCTCTGGTATGCAACATTGCGCTCATTTATGTTCCATTCTTCGCCTTGTCTTTTTTATGGTGGACTAAACAGGGCAGCGCCATATTCATAGTGAATTCAATTTTCATGGGCTCCACGTTGGTCCTCACCGTGGTGATCCGGCATTTCAATGAGAAGTTTCGTATGTCGGCAATCCGAAGCAAAGTTGCCCTGGATGATGAGTTGGACCGGCGCGCAAAGATAATCCGGGAGAAAACTGAAGAAGCGCTGAGTCTGGCGGAACTTGCCAAACAGTTCAGTCCCCAGGTTGTTTACGCCATTCGAACCGGAGAAATGCAAATTTCCGACTCCGTTAAAGAAAGCGAAATCTGCGTCTCATTTATTGACATCTGCGACTCGACCTCGGTTATGCAAGCCGTTGGGGTCGAGTCCTATCAAAATGGGCTGAACCTGTTCCTTGGAATCGCCGTGCCCATCCTGTTCAAATACGACATCACATTCGACAAGATGATCGGCGATGCGATCATGGGGTTCTCCAACGAACCGGCGAAACGAATGGATTACATCGCGCGGATGGGGGCGGCGTGCCTTGAAATTCGAGACACGATGGCCGCTCGCGCCGGCGAAATGGCGCGTTTCTGGGGACGCCCGTTTCAGGTAAGAATGGGCTTGGCCAATGGAATCGCGAAAGTTGGTTTTCAAGGCCCCATCGTGCGGAGTTATACCGCAACCGGCATAGTGGTGAATAAGGCGAACCGCCTCTGCAGCGTCGCCCGTCCCAGTCAAATCATATTCGATAGTTCCTCGCTGCAAGCCTTCGCCGCGCGCGGCTTTCAGACCCGTATGATTGGAAGCCGATTACTCAAGGGCATTGGAGTGGAAAGCATCTACGAACTGGAGGCCTTTGGGATCTCCTCCAATGAACGATGGTCCGAGGTGAGTACCGAGGCGTGCAGGGTGTGCGGCACCATCCTTCATTTGGAAGAGAACGCTTCCGGAATATTGATTCTGAAGTGCGGAAACTGTGGCCTCGTCCTAACCTGATCCCGCCCTTCCCGGGGTCTGCCATTCTTGTGTCTTAACAAGTTCTTACCATGTTGTTTAGATTCGGCTAGGCATCCGAACATCGCGTTCTGCCGGCGTGCAACGCTGTACGGATCTGTACCAACTCACCTCAAGCTGATGATGGAAACGGCAGTTTACCCAGGACCCAAGTCCCGGTCGCGCTCGTAGTGCGGGGATCTCCCGCAAAATGTCACGGCCGCACGCTTCGACTCTGGCGCTATGCTCAGAAGTGCCGCACGCTGCCCGTTCGCGCCTCGCCCGAGTACGGAGAATCGTGATGTTCCATCGAACGGCGAATGAGCTCCGGAAAAGCCTTGCCGACGGCGAGGGCGAGGGTCAGAACGATGCCTCCGAACAGAATGCCGAAGGCCAACTCCACAATCACGCCGCCGATGGAGAGATGGTCGAGCGTCATGGCAAGGGTCATCACCAGTACCATCCACTTCACTCCCTGGCTCAGCAGTCGGGCATAGTGAAGGTTCATATTCACTGCGCCGATCAGCACCGTGCGGGCGAGGAAGCGAGCAACCAGGTTGCCGGTTACGAAAATAAGCGCCGCGCCCACGCAGCGCGCAACATAGGGAAAGATGATAGCCGTCAGCCGGCCTGTATCGTTGTACGCCGCGGCGAAAGCCGCGATTCCGATCATTGCGCCGGCGATGACGCATATCCAGAACACAAGCCGGGAGAGCAACAGCGAGGGGCTGCGGAGGGAGGACCATTCGAGCACCCCATCCGGAGAGCTGGAGTGGATACGCTCATCCAGCTTCAGTGATGTCAGGACGCGGTGGAGTGCGTAACTTAGCAAAGCTCCCAGCAACAAGCCGACCCCCAGGGCCAGAACCAGCGCAAAAACCGCTGGCAAAAAAGTGGCGATCAGGGTAAGCACGCGGGCCAGCGATGCATGAAGCGCGGATTCGATTTGCTGCAGCATATTCCTCCTTGTTTGGAGCCCGTACGGAGAGCCGCGAAAGTTATGGCGCAAAACGGTCCGGCCATCGCCAGCGCGACATCAGATAGGGCTTCTCTGTCTCGAACCGTGCCGCCAGGGCTTCGACCTGCGCCTCGGCCTGTTCGTCGCTCAACTCCGCCATCCTCTTCACATAGGATGCTGCCCAGCCCAGATAGAGTGGCACCAGAGCGCCGGCAAGATGCATCCGGCTGACCGAGCGCGTGTGATAGGCCACCAGGAAGTCGTACACAATGTTCACCCAGAGAGCGTCCGGCATCTCAAACTGCTCCGCGGGCAGCTCCACCAAACGCTTCAGTCGAAGCTGTGTTCCCGGCGACAGCGTGCGCGACCAGACATCCTGCAACTGCCCGACCGCCAGGCGGAACGAATCATACATCCCGGCAACGTCTTCGGGGCGGCTGGGATGGTCCCGGTCCTGCGGGGGATTGGCGATGACAGCGGCGTTGAGCATGCGCAGCGGCGTCAGCGCATAACTCTTCTGCCATTGGCCCGCGTGCTTTTCCGCATCGGCAAACAACTCGCTCAGTATGTGCGCCAGCAGTTCGGTTACGTCGATATTGGGCGGCGGAGCGAAGTGCCGCGTGCAGCCGTGCACCTGCACCATTCGAAAGTCATTCACTGCCGCCTCCGTCACCGGCCACAACAGGCTCTCATCCTGCGCCATCACGTCGAATGCGGCGGAAGCGGTGGCGAGGTGTTCGCAGAAGCGTGGAGAAAACGCCATATCCGTCGCGAGAGGATAGCGAACGACTGCGCCATACAGTGCACGGGTCAGCGGGTGCAGAACGGCTGTGTTCACCAGGGCGTCATATCGTCCGGCCCGGTAGAGCGGTACCGCTAGATCGAAGCCGCCGGTCAGAATGGCCTGCATCATTGCGGGGATCGCCTCCGGATTGAGCGATCCGGCATCCTGCCCCAGCAGCATCACAGCCGTCGCATGGTGTTCCGCGGCAAGGCGGCCCACTTCGGCATAGGTACGCGCAGGGTGAGGCCAGCTCTCCTGCAGGGTGGTGGCCGGTTGAGCGTACGGCGCCAGCAAGAGCGTAGGCGCAACCGCCTTCACCGCTTGAGAAAGCTCCAACTGGATAGCTTCCAGATGTTCGTTGCCCCCGGCAATGGCGGAGGTGAATGGAAAGGCCAGCGTAATTCGCAGCGCCGGATTCTCCCCCGCGAAAGGTCCCACCAACGCCGCCAGTTTTCGCAACTCGTCCGGGCTGAGAGGCGCCACGCGCAGCAGCAGGTCGGCTGCGCCGTTCTGCTTGCCAATCTCTAGATTGTGCGTCGCGGCCCGGGCTACAGCCGGCTCCCGGGTGCTTCCGGCTTCTTCTTCCACCGGTTCTGCATCCTGCCACTCGGTTTCCGTCTGGACCTTTTGCTTCTGCAGCTGAAACCATAAAAACGCATACGGCGACAGCGTCAGGTTATACGGCTGCCCATCGATCGCCGGAAATGGCGTGTATCCGAACATCTCCACCGGAACACGTCCCTCGAACTCATCGAGCGCCAGCGATACGGGCTGCGCAAATCTGGAAAGGTTCGCCACGCAAAGCACCGTATCTCCATCCAACTGGCGAAGGTAGGCCAGCACCTTGCGATTTTCCGGGTCGAGAAAGCGCTGCGTTCCCCGGCCAAATACGGGGAACAGCTTGCGTAACGCGATCATGTTGCGTGTCCATTGCAGAATGGACGAGGGATTCTCGACCTGCTCTTCTACATTGACGGCCTGGTAGCCGTAGACCGGATCGGCAATCACCGGGCTGGCAAGCTGACCGGCCGGGGCGGTTGAAAAACCGGCGTTCGGTTCCCCATTCCACTGCATCGGCGTACGCACGCCATTCCGGTCGCCCAGATCGACGTTGTCTCCCATACCGATCTCATCGCCGTAGTAGAGGATAGGAGTCCCGGGAAACGAATACAGCAGGCTGTTGAGCAGCTCGATGCGCTGCCGGTTGTTATCCAGCAGCGGAGCCAGCCTCCGCCGGATGCCGAGGTTGATCCGCATGCGCGAGTCACTGCTGTAAGCCAGGTACATGTAGTCGCGCTCATCGAGGGTCACCATCTCCAGCGTGAGCTCATCGTGATTGCGCAAAAACAGTCCCCACTGGCAGGTATTGGGAATCTCCGGCGTCTGCCGCATGATTTCAACAATCGGCGTACGGTCTTCCTGGCGAATGGCGACATACATCCTCGGCATCAGCGGAAAGTGAAATGCCATGTGGCACTCGTCGCCATTGCCGAAGTAGGGGCGAACATCGCTCGGCCATTGGTTGGCTTCGGCCAGCACGAGCCGGTGTTCATACTCGTGGTCGATCACTGCGCGTATTTTGCGGATGATGGCGTGCGTCTCCGGAAGGTTTTCGCAGTTTGTGCCATCCCGTTCGACGAGATATGGAATCGCATCCAGCCGCAGGCCGTCCACGCCCATGTTCAGCCAGAAGCGCATCACGTTCAGCATCTCTTCCAGCACCGCGGGATTGTCGTAATTCAGATCAGGCTGATGTGAAAAGAAGCGGTGCCAGTAGAACGCCTTCGCCTCGGGATCCCAGGCCCAGTTGGATTTCTCCTCGTCGGTGAAGATAATCCGAGCGTCCGCGAAGCGCGTTTCGGTGTCGCTCCATACATAGAATTCTCTTTCGTTCGACCCGGCCGGCGAATGGCGTGCTCGTTGGAACCAGGGGTGCTGGTCCGAGGTGTGGTTCATTACCAGTTCGATCAGGACCTGCAGCTTCCTCCGGTGGGCTTCCTCAAGTAAGCGACGGAAGTCCTCCATCGTTCCGTAGCTGGGATGAATGCCGGTGTAATCGGCGATGTCGTATCCGTCGTCGCGTAGCGGAGAAGGGAAGAACGGCAGGAGCCACAGGCACGTCACTCCCAATTGCTGCAGATAGTCCAGCTTACCGATCAAACCGGTAAAATCGCCAATGCCGTCGCCATTACCGTCGGCAAAGCTGCGCACGTGCAGCTCATAGAGGATCGCATCCTTGTACCAGAGAGGGTCCGTAGCGCCAACCTCGTAGTTCACAGTCAACAAGATTCGCAGATGCTTTGCTTCCGCACTGAGTTTCCCGCATCATCCGCAGTCGCTGCTGTATCCGCAATGGGCGGCGTGCTCCGGAAGGGCAACCCGTCGCCGTGCGGTGCAATCCTATCAGCGAATGGAAATCCGCGCACGGCCTTGATCCCAAGCTCCACATATCGCCTGCAGTTGCATTCCGGCTTTACACTGGACGATGCTTCCGGGGTTGCGGATTATCTGGCCCAGTTGGGCGTGTCGCATGTCTATGCGTCTCCCTATCTGCAGGCTGCGCCTGGCAGCACGCATGGCTACGACGTTTCGGATCATCACGCCGTAGGTGAGGAATTGGGTGGCGAAGAGGCGCACCAGCGCTTCTGCCGGCACTTGGGCGAATGCGGACTCGGGCAGGTGCTCGACATTGTGCCCAACCACATGTCTCTGGCGCCCAACAATCGCTATTGGTGGGATGTGCTGGAGAACGGCGCATCCAGCCGCTATGCGGAATATTTTGACATCGACTGGGAGCCGGCCGAGATCCGCTTAAGCAATAAAGTTCTGCTCCCGATTCTGGAAGATCAGTACGGGGTGGTTCTGGCGGAGCGCAAGATCGAGTTGGTGAACCGCATACGCGATCTGGGCCGTTTCGAGGTGCATTACGCGAGCCACTCTCTGCCGATCTCACCCGAGTCCATCTCCGCATTTCTCTATCCCGCAAGCCAGGCTTGCGGCTCAGACACGCTGGCTTTTCTTTCCGACGCATTCGCGCACCTGGGGCAGCCGGATGCGGAGGATCGGGCGTCAATTCTGAAACGCGACCGGGACAAGGCCGTACTCTATCTTCTGCTGGAGCGCGACTGCAATGAGTTCTCGGAAGGATTGCGCTTTATCGACAAGCAAATTGCGGACCTGAATCGCGATGGCGACGCGATGGATGCTTTTCTACAGCAGCAGAATTACCGGCTTGCCTACTGGCGGGTCAGCGACCAGGATCTCAGCTATCGCAGGTTCTTCGATATCAATTCGCTGATCAGCCTGCGGGTCGAGCGCGAACGAGTTTTTATGGAGACCCATGAGCGCATCCTGCGCTGGCTGCGCGATGGCGTCGTCGACGGCGTACGAGTGGATCACGCGGATGGACTGCGCGATCCGCAGCAGTATTTTGAGCGCCTGCGAAGGACCGCGCCCAACGCCTGGGTGGTGGCGGAGAAAATTCTTCAGCCGGGAGAAGCGCTGCCCGCAAGCTGGCAGGTGCATGGAACCACGGGCTACGAATTTCTCAACCAGGTGAATGGCTTGTTGATCTCCGCCGATGGGCTCAACACCATCGACGGCATCTATCGCGAGTTCACCGGCGAAGCCACGGACTTCGATGCCCTGGCCCACGAGAAAAAATTGGCGGTCACCCAGGAGGCGATGGGCAGCGATATAAACCGTCTCACCTCGTTGTTTGTCGAGATCTGCGAGAACGACCGCGAGCATCGCGATTACACCCGAGCCGATATCCGCCGCGCCATCCGCGAGGTGGCAGCATGCTTTCCGGTCTATCGCACCTATGTCTCGCCGGAGCGTTCCGAAGCCTCGCCGGAAGACGTTGCCGTGATTGAAGCGGCGGTACACGCCGCCAGCGAATATCGGACGGACATCGATGAAAGACTCTTTGAATTTATCGGCGATGTGCTTTCGCTGCGCCACTGCGGCTCCGATGAGTCGGAGTTTCTTCTGCGCTTCCAGCAGTTCACCGGCCCGGTGATGGCCAAGGGTGTGGAGGACACGGCGCTCTACTGCTACAATCGGCTGGCCGGCCTCAATGAAGTTGGCAGCGATCCTGCGCACGCTGCGCTTAGCGTGGCGGAGTTCCACCAACTGAACGGCGTGGCGCAACAGCAGCAGCCGCACCGCATGGTGACCCTCACCACCCACGACACCAAGCGCAGTGAAGACGTGCGCGCACGGCTTGCCGTGCTCACCGAAGTGCCCGAATGCTTCCGTTCCACCATCCAGCGTTGGCGCCAGCGCAATGAGCCCCTGCGGAGAGACGGTGTGCCTGGGACAAACACGGAATATCTTTACTACCAGACATTGATTGGCGCGTGGCCCATTGAGTTGGAACGGGCGTCCGCCTACATGTTGAAGGCTGTGCGTGAGGCGAAGCAGGAAACTTCCTGGACGGATATGAATTCCGACTATGAAGACGCGCTGCACCGGTTCGTGCAGCACACGCTCGAAGACGCCGATGGCTTCGTCACGGAGGTGGGACGCTTCGTCGCGCACATCCAGAGCGCCGGCCGCATGAATTCGCTGGCGCAGACTCTGCTGAAGTACACCGTTCCCGGCATTCCCGATCTCTATCAAGGCTCGGAGTTGTGGGACCACCGCCTGGTCGATCCCGACAATCGTTCACCGGTGCGCTTTGATCTGCGCAAGCGCCTGCTGGATGAGTTGGACTCGCTGAGTCCGCGCGAGATTCTGCAGCGCATGCCCGAGGGGCTGCCCAAGCTGTGGACCATCCGGCAGGCGCACCGTGTCCGCCGCGAGCGCGCAGCCTCCTTTGGCGAAGCCGGCGCCTATACGCCGATCCTCGCCGAGGGGCCGGGCAGCGACAACATTGTTGCGTTTCTTCGCGGGGAGGATATCGTCGCAGTCGTGCCGCGCCTCTCAAAAAGCCTGACCCAGGGCTGGCGGGAAACCACCATTCCTCTGCCCCAGGGGCGTTGGCGCAACCGCCTCGCATCCTCGGAATTCCAAGGCGGTACGGTCACTGTCTTCGACATTCTCTCCGAGTTTCCCGTGGCTCTCCTGACGCGCGAGAGTTAGCGATGCATCACTTTTCTGTCTGGGCGCCGCAGCCGAAATCGGTCGCCGTAAAGGTTGACGGTATCGTCTACCCCATGCAGGCCGGTGAGCACGGCTGGTGGCATGCCGAAGTCGAATCCGCACGTCACGGAAGCAGCTATGCATTTCTTATCGAGGACGATCCTCATCCGTATCCCGACCCGCGTAGCGAATGGCAGCCGGACGGTGTGCATGGTTTCTCCCGCGTGCTCGATCACGCCCTCTTTTCCTGGAGCGACGACCATTGGCAGCAGGCACCGCTCGCCGATACCGTGATCTATGAGTTGCACATCGGCAGCTTCACCCCCGAAGGCACCTTTGATGGGGCGGCAAACAGAATCGAGTATCTGCGCCGGCTCGGTATCACCCATGTCGAGCTGATGCCGGTAGCAACCTTTCCCGGCCGTTGGGGATGGGGCTATGACGGAGCCGCTCTCTACGCACCGCAGGAGCAGTATGGCGGTCCCGACGGACTCAAGCGCCTGGTCAATGCTTGCCATGCGGCCGGCCTCGCCGTGCTGCTCGATGTGGTTTACAACCACTTCGGTCCGGTGGGCAACTACACTGGACGTTTTGGCCCGTACCTCACCGGCAATCATCGCACGCCCTGGGGCGATGCCGTGAATCTTGAAGAGGCGGGGAGCGACGAGGTGCGGCGTTTCTTTTGCGACAACGCCATCCTGTGGCTGCGCGACTATCATTTTGATGGCCTTCGCCTCGACGCTGTCCATGCCTTTGTGGACCGATCCGCCATTCATTTTCTGGAGCAGCTTTCCACGGAGGTTGACGCGCTCTCCCTCCAACTCACTCGCCCATTGGTGCTCATCGCAGAGAGCGATCTGAACGATCCCCGTGTGGTCACGTCGCGCTCCTCCGGAGGCCTGGGCATTGCTGCGCAGTGGAGCGACGATTTCCAGCACGCACTCTTTACCCTGCTCACCGGCGACCAGCACAGCTACTACAGCGATTTCGGATCGCTGGCGCAGCTGGCCAAGGCGCTCACCGAAGCCTATGTGTACGATGGCGTCTACTCGCGCTGGCGGCGAACGATACATGGACGTCCCGCGAAGCATCTCCGCGCTCACTGTTTTGTCAGCTGTATTCAAAATCACGATCAGGTTGGCAATCGCGCACTCGGGGAACGCCTGCACCAGATCGCCGGCGCCAGCAAGGCGAGGATGGCCGCGGCCATCGTGCTGACCGCGCCCTTCATCCCCTTGCTTTTTCAGGGAGAGGAGTTTGCCGCCAGTACGCCGTTCCTGTATTTCGCGCATCATGAAGACCCCGAAATGGCGCGCGCCGTTTCTGAAAGCCGCCGCCGCGAGCATGCAACGGCGTCAGCGACCGGAGGGCCATCCGTTGGCCCGTACCCGCCAAGCTGTAGCGCTTCGGATGCCCATGGGCAGTCGATTCCAGACCCGGAATCTCCGCAGACGTTTTACGCGTCACGCTTGAACTGGGCCGAGTTGGACGATCCATCGCACGCCGCAATCCTTGACTGGTACCGGCGGTTAATCGCTTTACGGCGCGAAAACCCGGAGCTGAGGGATGGCGACCTGGCCCACACTCAGGTTTGTTTTGATGAGTCCGCCCAGTGGCTCGCCATCGCGCGCGGGACCCTGCGCATCCTCTGTAATTTCTCCATGCACATCAATGTGATTGTGTTGCAGAGCTGCTCCACCTTGTTGCTTGCGTCGAACGAGGGTGTGCGATCCGATTCCGCCACCGTGACGCTGCCGCCTGAAACCGTGGCGATCCTGAAAACAAGACAGAAGGCTGCAACCAGTGATTTGTGAAAATCAATTTTTGAATTTGGCAACTCGCCTACCTGGCCGGGTTTCACTATCATAGAGAACAGCCGTTATTGCCGAGCAAAACGATGGATCGGAACACAGCCCGCAGATCGTTATTCGTAGCCGTGATTGTAATCGCCCTCGCCTTCGTGTTTGCGTTCGCTCAGGGAGTCCACAAAGTGGATGCGGCCGGGCCTGCGGATCAGGGCTGCGTTAACCAGGGCAGTGACCGTCGGGAGTGCGCAACCGTGATTTGCTGGTTGCAGCGGCAGATGTCGTGGAAATCCGAGCACGAGCCGCATTTCGTGTTGATCGGGAATCCGCAAGGGACCAACCTTGGGCTGGCTTGGCCGCCCTATCTGGTCTTCAACACGCCTACTGGCGCGAACCACTGGAACATGTTCCGCATTGGATTCCGTTACGACCGTACCTGGCGAGGCTATATCTTTCCGACCATCGCAGCCAAGCGCCTCTCACAGCCGCTGAGTTATTGAAGTGCATCGCGCAGTGATTTGGCCCAATTTGTGTTTTCCGTCCGCTATACTTTTGGAGCAGTGACGAAGCTGCCATCGCAGAGCACGAACTCAAAATGCACGAAGGGAACGAGCGTGGATATCTTGCCCAGTGCGCCGGCTTCGGATTCTCTCCCGCGGCGCGCTCCCGGAGACCAACCGCGGCCGATTTTACGCGAAGAGCATTTTTTCCTGATTCTCTCGGTCTTCATCGGAGTCTTATCCGCCCTCTCCATCGTCTGCTTCCGCTTTGCCATTGAGTGGTGCCGCATCTACCTCATGGGCTCGGGATACACTCTCTCGACCTCGCGGATGTTGCTGGCCCCCAGCCTGACAGGCTTGGTAATTGCCGTGCTGGTCATCCACGTCTTTAAGGGAGCGCGGGGCAGCGGCGTCAATCAAACCAAGGCCGCGCTTTACATCTATGACGGATATATTCCCTTCCGCACCGCCGTCGGCAAGTTCATCACGGCGGCGCTGGCCATCGGCTCAGGACAGTCCCTGGGCCCGGAAGACCCCTCGCTGCAGATCGGCGCCTGTATCGCCTCTGCCCTGGGCCGTCGCCTGCATCTTTCCAGGGAGCGGATGCGCCTGATCGCGCCGGTTGGCGCCGCCGCCGGACTGGCCGCCGCCTTCAACGCGCCCATCTCCGCCGTGCTCTTCGTGATCGAAGAGGTCATCGGCGGCTGGACCGCCGGCATCCTGGGCTCAGTGGTTCTCTCCTCCGTATCCAGCGTCGTCGTCATGCGCTGGTTTCTCGGCTCCGAGCCGCTCTTCCGCATCCCCACTGTTGAACTCCGGAATCCCGTCGAACTCATCGCCTACGCGATTCTCGGAGTCGTTGGCGGTCTGGCCTCCGTGGCGTTTTCCGCCGGCATTGGTGAGTTGCGTCCCCGGCTCAAGGCTATGCCCCGCTGGACGCAGTACTTTCAGCCCGCCATCGCAGGTCTGCTGATCGGGGTCATCGGTGTGCTGGGCGCGCCGCAGGTCATGGGGGCCGGTTACCAGTACATCGATGAAGCGATGCACGGCCAGTTCACCTGGCAAATGCTGGCCATCCTGGCCGGATTGAAGCTTCTTGCCACATTGCTGTCGTTCGTTAGCGGCACTCCCGGCGGCATGTTCGCGCCGACGTTGTTTATAGGAGCTATGCTGGGCGCATCCGTAGGCGGTGCCGAACATATCTTCCTGCCCCACCTTGCGGCGTCACCCGGAACCTATGCGCTGGTGGGAATGGGAGTTCTCTTTGCCGGCTTCCTGCGCGCTCCCATGACGTCGGTTTTCATGGTTCTTGAGGTTAGCGGAAACTACTCCATCATCGTCCCCGTCATTGTGGCCAATACCATCGCTTATGCTTTGGCGCGCGCCCTGCAGCCTGCCGCAATCTTCGACGTGCTTACCCGGCAAGACGGCCTGGAACTGCCTTCCATGGAAGAACAGCGCGAGGAAGGTGTCCTGCGCGTCGAGGATGCCATGCGCCCGCCCGCCGGACCGGTGCTGGAGGCAGAAGAAACTATCGAGCATGCCCTGCAGCGCACCGCCAACGATCCAGCCAAGGTTCTCCTGGTTCGACTGAGTTCCTTCGCCTGGGGCGCCCTTAGCGGCCGGGAACTGGTGGATTTGGCCGATGAGGGCAAAGGTGATCTCACCCTGGACTCCGTGCTGGCAGGCCGCAAGATTCCTTTCCTGCATCCCGACCTTCCCCTGCACGCTGCGCTGCGCTATGTCGATCGCTGGCCCCTGGTGCCGGTTGTAAGCCGCGCCAGCTTCCACAAGCTCGAAGGCGTCATCTCACAGAGCGATGTGCTCCGGCGATACCAGAAATTAGGGGAAGAAGAGGATGCCGAACAGTGACCGGTCATGGACGGTATCTATAACGATCGAAGGAGCTTAGTCGATGCAGTACGGCCTCCCGTGACCATGCTTCCGGATGCCGGAAGACCGCGAATGAACATCCGCGGTCAATTCTGTTCGATTGCGGCAACTGTTGTTGCATAATGAAGAGAGCCTTCGGGGGCGCGTGCGGGAGAACAGAGTGCAAAACATCGAAGTAATGGATACTACACTCCGGGATGGGGAGCAGACGCCGGGCATCAGCTATACGGCCGACGAGAAACTGGTGATCGCCGAAGCCTTGCTCCGGTCAGGCGTCGATGCCATAGAAGTCGGTTCCGCGGGAGTCTCGCATGGCGAGGCCCTGGCGGTTCGTAAAATCATGGACTGGGCCAGGGACCACGGCGTTACCGATAAAGTCGAGGTTCTCGGCTTTGTGGACGGCACCACATCCGTGGACTGGATTGTGAACCACGGTGGCCGTGTCCTGAACCTCCTCGTCAAGGGATCGGAGCACCACTGCACGGTGCAGCTCCGCAAAACCGTTGAGGTCCATCTCGCCGACATCGAGCGCACCGTTGGCTACGCCGTCGGCAAAGGCCTCTGCGTCAACGTTTACCTGGAAGACTGGTCGCAAGGGATGAACAATTCCCAGCCCTATGTGATGACCTTGACCACAGGCCTGTCCCGGCTGCCCGTCCAGCGCCTCATGCTTTGCGACACCCTCGGTGTTCTCAACCCCGAGCAGTCCGCGGAATACGTGCGCATCATGCGCCAGAACTTCGACCTGCCGCTCGACTTCCACGGTCACAATGATTACGGCCTTGCTGTGCCGAACTCCATCGCCGCGCTGCGCTCCGGCGCCGGACGCGTGCACGTCACCGTCAACGGGATCGGCGAGCGCGCCGGTAACACCAATCTGGCGACCCTGGTGGTCGCCGGCCGCGACCTCTACGATCTGAACAGCAGCGTCAAAGAGCGCTCGCTGGCCATGCTCAGCGATCTGGTCGCTGGAATCAGCGGCATCGCTCCGGCGCCCAACGCTCCGGTGGTTGGCCGCATCAGCGCCATCCAGGGCTGCGGCGTCCACGCCGACGGAGACAAGAAGGGCAAGCTCTATCAGAACCGCCTCGATCCGGATCGCTTCGGGCTCAAGCGCGGCTACGATCTCGGCAAGACCGCCGGGATGGCCTCCATCGAGGCCAACTGCAAAGAGCTGGGAATCGAGATCACGCCCGAGCAGCAGCGTATGTTGCTCGCCAAGGTGAAAGAGCTGGGCGACAACAAGGTCACCGTCACCCAGGCCGACATCATTCTTCTTCTCAACGAGATCTTCGGACAAAAAGAGGATGGCGTAAAGCTGGTCCACTACGAGTTCGCTTTGAAGAAAGGCGCACCGCCCAGCGTTAGCCTTGAACTGAGCTGCAACAACCGCCAGATCACGGCCCGAGGCGAGGGCGATGGCCAGTTCGACGCCTTCATCCGCGCCCTGCGTACCGTCTGGGAGGACATGCCCGAGCTGATGGACTATCGCATCGCCATCTCGCGCAAGGGAACCAGCGGCGCGCTCACCGAGGCCACCATCACCTGGCGCAGCGGCCAGACGCTGTTCACCACCCGCGCCGTAGCGCCCGATCAGCTCGTGGCGGCCATGAACGCAACCGTGCGCATGCTCAATTACGTGGAACTGAGGCGGCAGCTGGCCACCAGGGAACAAAGCTGGGGACACGCCGCCATCGCTCCTCAAACCTAGCCGAACCGGCGCGCCGCCGCACTTCCGCGGCCCGCGCTTTATGTTAGCTACAAGCCAGTGTTTCAAAATCCAATGTGCTATAAGCGGATATCATGACATTCAAGATTGCAGTGTTGCCCGGGGACGGCATCGGCCCCGAAGTTACCTGTCAGGCTGTGCACATCCTGCGCGCCGTCAGTCAAGGCCAGTTCGACTTTCAGTTCGAAGAGCTACCCATCGGCGGAATCGCCGTCAAAAAATTCGGCACGCCTTTGCCGGAGAAGACGCTGGAAAAGTGTCTTGCCTCTGACGCCGTGTTGCTGGGCGCCGTCGGCGGGCCGGAGTTCGATTCGCTGCCGCCTGCCCAGAAGCCGGAGACCGGTCTGCTGGCCATCCGCAAAGCCCTCGGAGGCTTTGCCAATCTTCGCCCGGCGATTGCCTACGACGTGCTGGCCGATTGCTCGCCGCTGCGCCCCGAGGTGCTCAAGGGAGCCGACATCCTCTTCGTGCGCGAGTTGCTCGGAGGAGTCTATTTCGGCCAGCCCCGCGGCTTTGCCGGCGAAGGCGCCGCTCGCAACGGTTTCAACACCATGGTTTACTCGGTAGCGGAAGTCGAGCGCGTCGCCCACGTCGCCTTCCAGGTCGCGCGCGGACGCCGCAGCAAAGTCACCTCGGTCGACAAAGCCAATGTTCTGGAGTCCTCGCAGATCTGGCGCCAAGTGGTCATCGAAGTCGCACGGCAATATCCTGACGTCACCTTGGAACACCAGCTGGTCGATTCCTGCGCCATGCGCCTGGTGACTGCCCCCGCCAGCTTTGACGTGGTGCTCACCGAAAATCTCTTCGGCGATATTCTCTCCGACGAGGCGGCGGCGCTCACCGGCTCGCTGGGCATGCTGCCCTCGGCGACCGTTGGCGGCAAAATCAATCTCTACGAGCCCATCCACGGCTCCGCCCCGGACATCGCGGGCAAGGGCATTGCCAACCCCCTGGGAGCCATTGCCACCGCCGCCATGCTCCTGCGTCACAGCTTCCAGCGCGAAGCCGAGGCGCGCGCCATCGAGCAGGCCATCGCCCAGGTTCTGCAGAGCGGATACCGAACTGCGGATCTCAAGCGGGGCGCGGCTGAGCGGCTTATCGGCACCGAAGAAATGGGCGGACTTGTGCTGGAAGCGTTGGGCGCAGCTACCCGCCACGCATAGCTTCTGCGTCCTGTGGCCAGGAGCGCCACGCCGTCTCTCATTACATTGCAGCGGCGCGCTGTCGAAACTTCGGCAGCGCGTTTCCGTTAGGCGGCTTATTGCTGCAGGTTGGATTCCATCTGGTTGGATTCCAACTGATTGGACTCCATCTGATTGGACTGCTGAATCATCCGGTTCGCATTCGCCTGGATTGCGACGGTCTGGTCATAGAAATCTTCGCTCGCGCTCTGCCCGCCTTCGTCGGCAGCCATGCTGCCGGGCTGCTCTGAGCCGCTCCAGCCTTCAGGCTGTATCGATCCAACCAGCCGGCCGGCATCCAGGAAGCTGCTGTTCAGATCGGCCTGTTCGTCGACCTTCTGGTTGTAAAAATCCGTACTCTGCGCTTCTTCATCGGAAGCCATGCTCCCGGGCTCGGCCACATTTGTGGTCTCCTGCTCGCCAGGCATCGCCTCCTGCTCTCCCGCCGATTGTGTGGTGGCAGCCTTGATCAGGCTGTTCAACTTCGCCTGCGACTCGACGGTCGAATCATAGAAGTCCTCGCCTGAGTTGGAAGCTATGCTGCCGGGCTGCTCGCTGCTCCAGCTTTCGGACTGAGCCGCCACAGCTGCCGACTGTGCGATCGCAGCTTCGGCAAGGCTGTTCTGCTGCGCCTGCACGGACACGTGCTGATCATAGAAATCCTGCCCCGCGCTGTCATCTGCTGCTTGGGCCCAGGCGAAGGCACAGAGTGATAGGGTGGCAATCAACAATAGAGTTTTCCGCATGTGGTTCCTCCTTCGGTTCTCGGTCCCCGTGCAGTGCTGAAATTGAATTTCAACTCCAACGCGTTACGATGAGGGATCTGAAGCAGGGGTTGGCAGGAAATTCCAGCGGAAACTGGAATTTCGAGAGCTGCTGATTGGATGGGAACGCAAGAGCTTTCAAATCGAAAAGTTCGGAAAGGTAGGAAAAAGCGTCGCCAGGAAGTGCGGAGACGCTCTAGCCCGCACTTAGTGGTTCGGTTGTGCCGCAGCGACCATCGCTTCAATCTTCATGTGGGAAGCTTCCACCGCGCCCGCAGCCTGGGCCAGCGCAATCTTCGCCTGTGCGGTCGAGTCCGGGCTGCCACTGTCGGAGACATGCGCCATCTCCAATCCACGCGGCGCGCGGACGTCTGCCGGTGAGGTAAACGGCACCGTGCGGCGCGTCGCTTTTCCCAGCGCATCCACCGTCATCACCATCGCACCCAGGTCCTTGGCAGGCAAATTGCCCACCTCCATGGCGTTTGCCGTACCGTCCACAAAAAGGTCCAGTTCCGGAACGTAGACCATTGCGTGGTCGAACAATTGGACCGAGTACGCATCCTGATCCATGGCTCCGGCAGAGCGCGTGCGCACCATGGCGAATTCGGCCGGTACGCCCACCGCGCGCAGCAGTGCCACCAGCATCGCGGCCTTGTCCTTGCAGTCGCCAAATCCACGCCGCTCCACCAGCGAAACCGGGTAGGGCTGGTAGCTGTGCACGCCAAACTCAAAGCCGGTGTACCGGGTGCGGCGCTTTACGCTCTCGTACACCGCCTGAACCTTAGCCTGCGTGCTCAGCTGCCGATCCAGGATCTGCTTGGCCAACGCTTGCAGGTTCTCATTCAACTTCAGCTCCGGCTCCAGCATCTCGTTATACCAGCGGCCGAACTCCTCCATCGAACCGATGGTCGAAACGTGCAGGTACGGCACATTGGCTCCGGCTTCCATTGCCTGGGCGCGAATCTCGCGCGCCTCCCACGTCCGCGTTGTCTCTTCGCCGTTCTCCTGCACCACCGCCGGCGCCAAACCGTGTTCCACGGCGTAGAGCTTCATCGAAGTGGGTGCGATGAGCACCCGCCGCCGCAGCCCGGTAAACAGGGAATCGCGGAACTGGTCGAGCCGCGCATAGTATCCCGTCCACGGATTTACCTCGGTCGAGGGCAGAAGGCGGTATTCGATCTCCACCACGTCGCCCGGCTGCAGATGGGAAAAACGCAGCTGCCGCTCGCGGGCGTCGAAGTACATCGCGGCGGCTTGCTTCATCATCGGCTGGTCGGGCGAAATCGATGCCTGATCTTCGTGGCCGTTGGTCTTCAGCACGCGTGCCCGCACCACGCTCAGCGTCTCGCTCATCCCGGAGTACATCACCGAGCGCGGCGAGAAGTTCTTTGCTCCCAACACGCTGTTGATCCGCCAAACCTGCTGCACCAGTGATGAAGCCAGCCCGTCGTGTCCCTGGCTGTCGTTCTCCAAATGGTCGATCCGGATGTCGGCCAGAGTCTCCACGTCGCCGTTCGAATTGCGTGCCTCCTCCGCCGCGCGCCGTGCATCCACCAGGAACCCGGCATCCTCCGTTGTGCCAGACGCATCGGCTTGCTGGCGGGCGGGATTCGCCGCGCCAATCGCCAGCAACTCCCCGGCTTCCCATGTGGAGTCCGTGGTCGGTAGCATGGTGGAAACAGCCTCATTCAGCGCGCCGGCGTCTTCCGGACCGCAGGTTCTCGCCAGCGTCTTCAGGGCGCTCACCAGCTGTCTGTGCTGCTCGGGGTCGTTGGTAGCCAGGTATTGCGATTGCAGTAGTTCAATCTCGTGCGAGTGGCTTTGCGCCGGTGCGGCCAGGGCCGCTGCCGGGATAAGACCGAGGCATAGAATTCCGGTAAGTACGAGGCAGCGGTTCAAGTGTCTCCTGCTGAGTAAGCAAACCCGAATGAGGCGGGAAATTGGGCTTAACTTAGCATGGAGCCTGAGCTGGTTCTGTGACCTCGGTCATCGCGCGGTTGTGAGGCGTGTCACAATTCCAAAAGATTGATGAGTTTACCGCCGTAGCCGTGGGCAGCAAAGGTGTGGCGGACGTATTCCATCCAGGGCTCGAATGGTGATTCGAGTTACGTCCCTCGATTTAATCCTGGCGGCGGCGCGCGTTCTAACGCGTCTGGCTCATGTCGCTTGAGGTTCCGCCAGCCGCGGGGATATAGCACTTCAGCGTATAGTCCATCACCATGCGGTTGGCGTTGAAGCGCCAGCCCAGGGTGCGGATGGTCCGCTTCATGCGCTTGATCCAGCCGCGCGGCAGTCCGTCGCGGTCGCGCTGGTAGTAGAGCGGGATCACCTCGTCGCGCAGCACGCGGTGCAGGTCTTCGGCATCGCGCTGGTCGTGCACATCCATGTTGGAGTGAGTTCTGCCGGTCCCAATGGCGAATCCGTTCAGTCCGTCGTAGGCCTCTGCCCACCAGCCGTCCAACACGGAAAGATTCAGTCCGCCGTTCAGCACAACCTTTTGTCCGCTGGTGCCGGAGGCTTCCAGAGGCCGCCGCGGATTATTCAGCCACACATCCACGCCCTGCACCAGGTAGCGGCCTACATTGATGTCGTAGTCCTCAACAAAAACGAACTTGTCGCCAAATTCGGAGTCGCGCATCAGCTGCGCAATCTGCTGCAACACGCGTTTTCCCGGTTCGTCGTGCGGATGCGCCTTGCCGGCAAAGACGAACTGCACCGGCCGCTTCGGATCGTTTACCATCCCGGCCAGCCGTTCGATGTCGGCCAGAATCAGGTTGGCCCGTTTGTAGGTAGCAAAACGGCGGGCAAAGCCGATGGTCAGGGCGTCCGGGCTAAGCACGCGGGCCAGCCGCTGCGCCACCTCGGATGACTCGCCGCGATGCTCGGCCTGTTCTATCGCGCGGTTGCGCACGAATTCCAGCAGCCGTGATTTCAGGCTGAGGTGCGTCTCCCACAACTCGCCGTCGTTCACGTTCTCAATACCCTCCCAGATGCGTGCCTCGCCGCTGTGCTCGTGCCATCCTGGTCCCAGGTGCCGGTCGTATAAACGAAACATCTGCGGAGCCAGCCAGGTGGGCACATGCACGCCGTTCGTGATATGCCCGATGGGAACCGTGTCTTCCTTCTTCTCCGGATAGAGCACGTTCCACATGCTGCGCGAAACTTCGCCGTGCAGTGCCGACACTGCATTGGCGCGGCGCGAAAGCTTCAGCGCCAACACCGTCATGCAGAACGGTTCGTTCGAGTCGTAGGGATGTTCGCGCCCCAGCGCCATCAGCGCATCGTGTGAGAGCCCGAGCTGTTCGCGGAGGACGCCCAGATGCTCCTCGATCAGATAGGCATGGAAGCGGTCGTGCCCGGCCGCGACCGGCGTGTGGGTGGTGAAGACAAATTCCCGCGCCACCCGCGGAGCCGCCACATCGAAGCCGACGCCCTCTTCTTCCATGCGGCAGCGGATCGCCTCCAGCACGGCAAATGCGCTGTGTCCCTCGTTCAGATGCAGCACTCCCGCCGTGATCCCCATGGCCTTCAGGGCGCGGAATCCGCCCACGCCGAGCAGCAGCTCCTGACGGATGCGCAGCCGCTCGTCGCCGCCGTAGAGCCGCGATGTCAGATCGCGATCTTCGGGTGCGTTTCCCGCCACATCCGAATCGAGCAAGAACAGATCGCAGCGTCCCACCTTCACCCGCCATACCTTCGCGTGAATCGCCGTGCCGCGGGTCTCGATCTCGATGGCCAGCGGCTCGCCGTTGGCGCCAATCGCCGGCTCCATCGGCAACTGCTTGATATCGGTCCTGATGTACTCTTCGCACTGCCAGCCGTCCCGGTCCAGATGTTGCCGGAAATATCCCTGGCCGTAGAACAGCCCCACCCCGATCAACGGAATGTCGAGATCGGAAGCGCTCTTGATGTGGTCGCCGGAGAGAACTCCCAACCCTCCGGAATAAACCGGGAACGACTCGTGCAAGCCGAACTCCGCCGAGAAATACGCCACTGGCCGGGTCCGCAGAATGCCGGCATGGGTCGCGCCCCAGGTGCGGTCCGCCGCAAGATATTCCTGCTGGCGCCGGTATGCGTAATGAATGCGGCTGTGCAGCACCAGCTCTTCGGCGCGGCGCTCCAGCTTGGCCAAAGACATCTCTCCCAACAAAGCCACTGGATTCTGATTCAGCTGCCGCCAGCGCGCGGGATCAAGGTCGAGGAACAGGTTGGTGGAATCCGGGTCCCAGCTCCACCACAGGTTGCGGGCCAGCGCCCACAGCCGCTCCTGCACCGGAGCGATAAAGCGGGCCAGGGTGCGCGCCTCGCTCACCACCGGCGCCACCTGCGCGGCGGCCGATACCAGCATGTGAACCTCTTCGTCGCTGTAGGTGCGGGCCTCCACCGTCTGCACCACCAGCACGCCCTGCAGCACTCCGCGATCGATCAGCGGAACTCCCAGAAACGATTCGTACATCTCCTCGCCGGCTTCCGGAAAGTACTTGAAGCGGGGATGGTTCTTCGCCTTGCTTACCGCCACGGGACGCACCTGCTCGGCCACCAGCCCGGCGAGGCCTTCGTGCAAGGTCATGCGCAGCGTGCCGATGCATTGCGGACGCAGGCCAATGGTCGCCGCCAGCATCAGGTTGGCCCGGTCGGGCTCCAGCAAATAGGCGGAGCAGACGTCGGCCCCAAAGCGCTGGGCGATCAGGGCAACCACGTTCATCAGGGTCTCTGCCGGGTTGCCGCCCTCAGCCGCCAGCGTGCTGATCTCCTGCAGCGTGAGAACATCGCTCTCCGCGCCCGAATCAACCGTTGCGCTGAACTTTTCGATCGAATCGCTGCCAGTGTCTGGCACATCTTGAGCCGCCATGATGCCCCTTTGCTCCTTGTGTCCCCACGCAGCGCCGGCGCGCGTTCGCTCCCCGCCGTAATCCCGCAGCGTGAGAGAAACTCTAAGTGGGCGATATCCGCCCGTCTAATCAATATTCTTTATGGGAGTGATTAGCGGCGTTACTCGACTGTTTGCTTTCCGGCGCTTGGCGCTCCGCCCTGGGTGGACGGAGTTTGGGAGCACGCTTCGTCGGGTGATCCTGACAATCTATGTTGGCTACTTTGACCATCATTTTTCGGACTTTTTGGGAGCTGTCGCGGACGCTTCAAGAGCCATAGTTGGCCACTTTTAACGCGGTTTCAAAAAGACTCGAAAAAACCAGCTCCTCATTGCTCCTACACATCTGAAGACCCGCGCCCTGTTGATGACGATCTATGCCGCGGGCTTGCGGCGGTCGGAGGCGGCCAATCTGCTCGTCAGCGACATCGACTCGGAGCGCATGACGATCACCATTCGTCAAGGCAAGTGGCAAAAAGATCGAGTGGTCATGTTGTCTCCAGTTCTGTTGCAGCTCAGCCTGGTCTTTCGGGGGAAGTTCCTCGCAGCCCTCGAGCGAGCGTTCCAACAACACAAACTGACCCTCGCCGGCCAGCTCGCTCCTTTCCAATCGCCGCCAGCCTTTGCCGCTCTGCTGCGCAGCGCGGCAAAACGGAAGTGGGTCGTCTATTGCAAGCGGCCCTTTGCCGGGCCCGCCCAAGTCCTGACCTATCTTTCCCGTTACACACACCGCATCGCCATTGCGAACTCCCGGCTGCTGAACATGTCCGACGGCCGAGTCACCTTCCGTTGGCGAGACTACGCCCATGGGCGCCAAATCCGCACCATGACGATCGACGCCGACGAGTTTCTACGTCGTTTCCTGCTTCATGTTCCAACTCCAGGATTCGTACGCATTCGCTGCTTTGGCCTGCTCGCCAATCGTCACCGGACTCAGCTTCTGAATCTCTGCCGTTCTCACTTAAGGGCCATTGGCTCGCCTTGGCTTCCCAGCACGCCTGTGCATCTGTGTCACCACTGTCATCGCGGCACAATGCACATCATCGAGCGCCTTTCCCCTTCACAACTTTCCAACCGGCTGTCCGGCGAACCGCCCGAGGAGAACTCTTCCTGATGATCGATCTCGCAGCCATTGCTAACCTCATCGCCCACAACTTCGCCATCGCGCGCGTGCACGTACCCGTCTGTCCGATCCGCTCTTCCAGCACTCTTGCGGCGTGCCACCTCGTCCCCGCTCGCTCTGCCGCCAGCTCCCCGACTACCTCTTCCCCTGGCTGGAGCACGTTTCCAGCGCGTCACGGCAACCGATTCAGCCCGCTTTTTCGCAACACCACAGACACAACCCCCATTCAAAACACATAGCTCTCAGAGGCGGCTTCGCTCAACCGACTCTATCGCAATGTTCAGGCTGGACGCCTTCCTGCATGACCGGACACTCTCTCGCCTGAACAATGCGATAGAGTCCTACTAGGTAGTAGACAGGTATCGTCCCAAAGATCGCCTACGTGCCGCCATCGAAGCGAAATCGACCCCAACTGCCAACCATCGAGTCAGGAGCACCCCGCGAGATCATCCCCTACTGGAGTGCAGCACGTTGTGAGCAAAAGCGCGGACTCATAGACGGGAGCCTAGATGGCCGCGCCACCTACCTTGTCGATTGCCTCTCGCACTCTTTGTGCCAGCGTGCTCAGTCCAAAAGGCTTCTGCAATAGAGATGTATACGGCTGTTGGACGCCGGATCGCGACAAATCATCCTCGGCATAGCCTGACATGAGTATTACTTTTAGGTCAGGGCGTAGGCTCCGCAGCACTTGCGATAACTCCGTGCCACTCATCTTCGGCATCACGATGTCCGTAAGCAAAAGATCTATGTGCGGATGTTCCATCGCTACCGTCAACGCCTCGGGGCCGTTGCTGGCTACTAATACTTTGTATCCTAACCCGCGCAGGAACTCACAAATTCCTCTCCGCAGTAGGTCTTCATCCTCGACAACCATCACTGTTTCCGTGCCAATCGGCATTGCAGTGGCTTTTGCAACAGGGCGTACCTCGACCGCCCGATCAACTGTTGGCAGGTAGATTGTGAGACAAGTGCCATGTCCCAGTTCGCTGTCCGCCCACACGTAACCGCCGCTCGACTTCACAAGTCCGTAGACCGTCGCAAGTCCTAATCCCGTACCTTTTCCGACATCCTTTGTTGTAAAGAAAGGATCAAAGATCTTCTCTATAATTTCCTGGGATATGCCCGATCCGGTGTCGGCAACTGAAAGCTTCACATAATCCCCAGGCGATACATAGGGACGCCCAGCGACAAGTCTTTCTTGCGTCACTTTTACATTTTCGGTGCTAACTGTAATTGTGCCGCCGTGTGGCATTGCGTCCCGGGAATTTATGCAGAGGTTCATCAGGACTTGAAAGATCTGATCGGGATCTGCCTTTACCGCCCACAGCGATTCAGCTGGGGCGACCCGAAAATCGATATGTTCCCCAATCAGCCGTCTCAACATTTTCGCCGACTCATCAATAACGGCGTTCAGGTCGATCGTAACTGGGGAAATGACCTGCTTTCGGCTGAACGCTAGCATTTGGCCGGTGAGATTGGACCCCCGCTCGACCGCAGCCAATACTTGCTCCGTGTAGCGTCTTAAGCCGCTATCAAGGGAAAACTGAGATTGCAGCAGCTCAGTATAGGTTCGTATCGCCATGAGAAGATTGTTGAAATCATGAGCAATTCCGCCCGCCAAACGCCCCACGGATTCCAACTTCTGCGCCCGGTTCAACTGATCGCGAAGCGAAAGTTCATTGGTAACATCTCGACCGACCGAAACGAAACTAATAGTTGTTCCATTTGGACCTTTGATCGGTGAGATCGTTGTCTGCTTGTGGTGTAGCGTTCCGTCCTTGCTCTTGTTTGTGAGATCTCCAGCCCAAGTCTCCCCGCGCAGCAGTGTCGCCCACATTTCCTGGTAGAAAGAATCCGGATGAAGGCCACTTTTCAGGATGCGAGGGTTGCTTCCAATTACCTCGCTCCGTGTGTAGCCGGAAACCTTTTCAAATGCAGGATTGACGTACTGGATTGCCCCTTCGGTGTCGGTAATTATGATGGACTCGCCTACTTGTTCAATACTCTGAATTAGCTTCGCTTTTTCAGCCTCGGACTGCTTGCGCTCGGTCACGTCCAGACTCAGGCCGACGTGTCCTAGAAACTCACCAGTGCTCGACAACCGCGGTTCGGCGTATGAAGCGAGCCATCGCCACTCTCCGTCCTTGCGTCGAACGCGTGCTTCTGCCCTAAAGGTTGCCTGTTCAGCCACGGCGCGCTGGAATGCTTCTACATACCAGGACTGATCTTCCGGGTGAAGCAGCAGGTGCCACTTGCTTCCTTCCCACGGCACGTCGATGGCACCGCCAAATTCTCGGTACGCTTCGTTTACGAACTGATTTCGACCGTCCGCGTCGGTCACCCAGATTATCGCGGGGCAGCCGTCTGCCATGATGCGGAAACGCTCGTCGCTCTCACGAAGCGCATTCTCGCTCTGCTTGCGTTCGGTGATATCACGGACAAATACAATGGACCCGTCACGCCCCTCGAAGCTAAATGGTATGGCGCTAACCTCAGCGTCGAATGCAATTCCATCAATGCGGAGTAGCTTTTCTTCCAGAAACGGCACGGCCAGCCGTTCTTGCATCACCCGATGGTCGCGGCCGATCACCGTAGAACGGTAATCCGGGTGGATTCTTTCCAAAAAGGCTTGGCCAAGAATCTGGTCGGCACTCAGTGCTCCTAACATTGAGATGGCCGCAGGGTTCAAGTACCGAATGCGCCCATCAGTCTGAATGTAAATTCCTACGGGGGCGGACTCAACTACGTTGCGAAAGCGCTCCTCGCTTTGGCGCAGCGCATTTTCCGTTTGCTTCAGATCTTCGATATCGGTGCAGGTGCCGAACCAGCGGGTGGCTTTACCCGTGGCCTGGCGCATGGGCTCTCCTCGCATCAGGAACCACCGATAGCTACCATCTGACGCTCGCAAACGGCTCTCGACTTGGTATTTTTCGCCTTTCTGTACGGCGCAGCTCCAGGCGTCCCATGCTGCCTGCTTATCGTCAGGGTGGAAAGGCGTGTTCCAGCCCTGCCCGTAGCTCTCCTCCAGAGTCATCCCGGTGTAGTCCACCCATTGTTGATTAAAATAGATATTCAATCCGTCGGAACCACAGATCCACACCATCTGAGGGATGTGGTTAGCTAGGGCACTAAAGGCCGCTTCGCTCTTGAGCAACTCCTCTTCCATCCGTTTGCGCTCTGTATTGTCGTTGAGCATAGGAACTCCAGCGATCTCCAGCGATGAGAAGGTGACTGCGCGGCTTCGCGCGTGCATCGTAAGGTTGTGAAGTTGACAGAGTATACTCCCGCAGAAAGCTTTACTCCTACCGGATTCTGTAAAAGAACGGGCTAAAACGGCTTTCGGAACCTTGTCGTGCTTTCCCGAATCAGACATTCTGTTTCGGTCATGCCTTTGTGTTCACTTTCATATACGAGGATCCCTGTGCCGAAGAGCGATCAGCCTCCCAGCGGCATAGGGCGTCCGTTTGGGATGCTGTCGCAACATCGCCCTTTATCTCACTATCCCGTTCTGGAACAGTGAGTTAATGGGCCTCTTCTCGCCAGCTATCGTGGACCGTTGCCGATATTCGGATGTAAAGTGATATCTCGTTGGGAATGATCGCGATGATTGTTGACCTGGCTCCAGGTTACTGGCGTGCACCACAAGAAACGGATTGAGCGAAGCTTCGCAAGGAGGGGCGAATGCGAAGGCTCGTGTTGTGGACAGGGATGATGTGCAGTGCCGCGTCCATGCTATGGGGGCAAGCTTTTGCTTCGGAGAATTCGCTTTCCGCAGATCAATTTCAAGTGACCTTAACGGAGGAGCTGGACAGCACCTTGGCCCTCGGTCCCAGCTGTGAGGGCGAAGCCGCGCTGACCGTCACCTGCCAGGTCTTCACTGTCACGCTGAAGAATGTTAGCTCCAAGACGGTTGAAATCCGCGATATTTGCTACGCGGCCGGTCTCACCATCTCTGACCCGCAAGGGGGGTGTGCGGGGGCTCTGCTTGCAAAAAACCTGCGCCAGCCCCCTGCCGATGGTTGCGCTCGGGGCCGGCAAGAGAATTCAGCGCACCTTCCGGCTGATGGGACCCGATCCCAAGGGATCGGAGTGCAAGCCCGGGCTCCATTCCCTTCATGCGCAATGGGTACTGAACGGCTGCACGGAGCAAAACGAAGGATTTGAGTGCGTCCCCGATTCGCTCCATGACGCCGTCTGGCTGAAGTCTGCCGAAATTCGAGTAGAAGCTCCCGCGCTGCCCGTCGATGCAATAGGCGAAGAAGGTGAACTCAATCTGTTAATCGAGACGTCGCCTGACCGTGAAGTTGTGGTCAGGATTGCCGACACCGGGTGCGGAATTCCCGCTGAGAATTTCGACACCATCTTCGCGTCGTTCTTTACCACCAAAGGCGAGAAGGGCACTGGGATTGGCCTGTGGGTGACAAAAAGCATTCTTGAGAAGGTCGGAGGCAGAATCGAAGTGGTGAGTTCAACGACGGGCAAGAGAGGGACGTGTTTCAGTGTCTTCCTTCCGGCGACAAGTGCCGGGACTCAAACGATTGAGACCAAAGAGGAGCGGAAGCACAGGCCAGCATAGCCGATATGCACGAATAACGGGCATTGAGTCAGAACAGGTTTGGTGGTATCGGTAGGCGAAACCAAATCGTGAGGATGGAGAAACCCTATGTCACAGCCACAAGAAATTAGGCGTCCTGCCGAGAAAGCTCGTTCAACAGACTCAGACCCTTCTTTGCATGACCAAATAAACGTTCGAGCGTATGAGTTCTATCAGCAGCGCGGAGGAGAAGAAGGTCACGACCTTGAAGACTGGCTTCGCGCCGAAGAGGAGATTTTCCAGAGTAGGGACAAACGCAAGGCAGCATAGTTCTTGGCTGGCGTGTGCCTCAAATGGAGCTTATGGTTCGTGAGCGAGAGCACCGATCTTTGCGGCCATGATGAAGTCGTTACGGTGGAGCCCATGAATCTTGTGCGTCCAGAGGGTCACCGTCACTCGGCCCCATTCTGTGAGTATCGCCGGATGATGGCCTTCAGCCTCGGCGAGAGCTCCCACACGATTCGTAAAGCTCAGGGCGGTGACAAAATCTTTGACCGTGAAAACACGCTTCAGTCGTTGGATGCCCTCTTGCTCCACCACCGTCCAGTCCGGGATTTGAGGCTTGAGTTCCTGCACCTCCGCCTCTGTGACGAGCGGGGAGTCGCGGCGGCACGCGGTACACTTCTCATTCGTCAGAGCGTCCATAATCAGTGGCGTGTTTACGCTACGCGCTGGAGTGCGGTTCCAGTGACTTCCATCAGCAGACCGCTCTTCACGTCGTAAACAAAGCCCCGTACCGGAATCTGCGGCGGAATCCACGGATGTGACCGCAGCTTCTGCACCTGCTCGCGCACATTTTGCTCCACATCATCGAACGCATAGAACCGCGCTGGAGCCACCGCAAGTTTACCCGTTGAATTTAGCAGCCGTGTGCGGAGAGCGCCGTCCTCGAAGGTGAGCATGCCGCAATCAGTGTGGTTGATGATCATCACCTCCTGTGTTCCCAGCAATTGTTGCGAGATGATCAACGAGCGCACCACGTCTTCCGTGACAATTCCCCCGGCGTTACGGATGATATGAGCGTCTCCGGTCTTCAAACCCAGCATCTGCTCAATCGTTAGGCGAGCATCCATACATGCAACAATCGCAAGTTTCCGAGCAGGCGGCATCGCCAGCTTACCCAGATCAAACTTGCGACTGTAGCTCTCGTTTGCACTGACGGTATCGTCAATCGTGCTGCTCATGGTGCGCCTCCTAAGAGCGTTAGAGCAGTCTGCAATTCGCTGGAGTTGCATTGCGGATGGGGGGTGCGACCGCGTACTAACCAGCGGGTACGCGCCTCACCCCGAAAACACACGAGTCACACGTGGGTCATCTTGATGGCTGCTGCCTACCAATACTCCCCAGCCCAGCGGTGACTTTTTAGCACTACTGTGCCAATCGTTGCTCCACATTCAGGAAAGCCAGCAGCGTGTGCTCAAGCTGAATGCCAAGGTTGGCGTTGAGGCGTTTCAGGTCAAACATGAAATAGCTGAGGTTGAGTGACCGCATTTGTTCATGGATTACGTCGTAAATCGCTTGTTCCAATAGGCGCACATGGATTGCCAGCAACGGAATGGAGTAGCCCTGTTGGTACCGTCTCGCCCCAAACATTGCCGCTTCTTGAATAAAGTTTCTCGTCGCTTGCCCTGGTTCGTCTGACTCCAAAATGGTTGCCAGTCCCTCAATCGTGCGGGCGGTGTGCTCAATTCGCTGCTCATCGGTGATCGGAATGGCTCCCAAGGCGGGGTCGGACTTCATTTCTATCAGGGTACGCTGCGTAATCTCAAAAATGTTTTCACGGAGAACTTGGGATAGGCGTTTGGTGGCCACCCCCGTGCCGGGCGTGGCGTTCCTTAGCTTCTGCTCAATCAGATTGATCAAAGATGGAATAGGGGCAGGCTTGATGAGGTAATCATCCACTTGGCTCCGTATAGCCTCCAGCGCCGAGTCGAATCCCGGATATCCGGTCAGGATCAGCGTGATACAGGTTGGCTGTGTCCGGCGCATCGCGCTGACAACGGTGAAGCCGTCGCCGGGTTCGCCTATGTTCAGGTCTGAGATGAGAACGTCAAACTTACCAGATGTAATCTGAGTCAAGGCTTCATTTACTGTGCTCACTGCCGTCACATCATATCCGTGCTGGCGCAAAATCGTGGGCATGGTTAGACACAGGTTCGGCTCATCATCGACAAACAGAACTCTGGCACCTCCCTTTTGCATACCTGCTTGCACTTGCATAGTGCCCCTCTTGGGGAATCCTCCGAGGAAAGCTGTTCTGGTTCAAGTAGAATCGAGAGTGACTGGCTTGTGTATAGCCGCTGCCCTCCTGTCTGTCGCCTCGTCCCTTACCGCTGGAAAATCTACGCTACCCTCTCATTCTCTTGGCCTTCTTCGTGAATGGCAGAGCGAATTTTCTCGGTGAGTTCGGGTGACAGTTCCATGCCGTGAGCGTAGCGGGCGTGTTCAGCGCACTGATAGAGTATTTCCTCCTCTGTTTCGCCGCGGGCCACGAAGTCACATGCAACTCCGACATCTCTGCAATGGATGACCTTCATAGGAGTTTTTCTGCCGCGATGAAATTTGCTTCAGGCAGGTCGCAGCTTCCAAGTGTAATCGTCTCCTGCCTATGAATCCGAACGACAAATCAGGCAGTATTTCTATGCAAGCACTCGTTGAGGGGCGAGTACCTCGTTATCGCGGTCGCCAGCTCGGTCCCGCCAATACTGAACCCGAGTGCTTTGATCCAGCCGCGTTTCGCAAAAAGCCCCATTGTGACGCCCGCGCTGGCAATCATGAACCTGACAGTTTGGTCTTTCCCACCGACGTTGCGCTTCATCCTTGAGCCTCCGGAGTTTGGTCTGAGTAATCATGGATGCCGAATGGTGCATCCCCGCTGCCCCGCGTTTCTAACGCCTGCCACCGAACCATAAAGTTCATCCAGCGGTTCGCCCCAATGCCGCTTCCGCGCTTATGCCGCTTTTCCTACATGGATGTTGTGGACTGTTGATGTGTTCACGTCGAAGGTTGAAACCACGGGCTTGCCTTCGCACAGCGGCTGCAGCAGCTCTGCAATATGGGAGAACTGCTCGCGCTGGTAGCGTTCGGCGTCTTCGCGCTTGTTCCAGAAACTTAGCGCCAGCACCTGGTTGGCACTAATATTGGAGACGAGTATGATCTCGTCCTGAAAGCCGTGCTGCTTTTTCAAAATAGGCAGCACCTTTTCACTTGCGGTGCTGCACAATTCGTTGGTCTTTCCCTGTTTGGCTCTTAGCTCGACCACTCTTGTAAACATCAAGGAACTCCTTTATCTGGGATAGGACATGGGCTAGTTCGTGACGGCATTGGGGACTGTTCATTGTGAACGAAGATTAACAACTCCGGGTTGCCCGGCGTGCCGACCGAAGGGAGCCAGATTTGGCTGGAGGCTGAATCACTGCACACCCGGACAAGTGGGTGATCCTGCCCGAAGCCAGCAGCGTTGAACTCTCCATGGAATGAGGCTAAGCTGTCCGCCAACATCGCCACAGGAGTGAGTCATGGCCACAAACCGCAAAGTCATCGATTGCCGCTGGTTCCCAACTGAAAAGCCTTGCGACATCGCTATATCGGGGAGCGAAGAAGAGGTGCTGGATATTGCAGTACAGCACGCTGTTCAGTCTCACGGACACGAACACACACCCGAGCTTCGGGAGGAGTTACGCTCCATTCTACGTGACGAGCGCGAAATCACCCCTTCTTCGTTGCTTTCGACGTCGGAAACCAGCGGGGAGGACGTGCGTGGGGAGGAGATGCTAGACCGTCCTCCATCCAAGCGCAGGCGTGCAGCATGACGGGGTGAGTGATGGCCACAGATCGCACAATTCTGGATTGCCGCTAAGACGCCCGCGCCACAATCGCGACTCCCGCACTGCTCTCCGCTACCTCCTCAGTCGGCTGAGTGTGCGAGCCGCTGATCGCAACCATGCTGCTCGGCACAGTGAACCCTCAATTCTGTGTCCAAGTCGAGAATGGCACGGAATCAATGCACCTTTCGATTGCAGATGAACCTTGGCCGTGCGAATCCGTTCATACGAGCAGCAATTCAGGTGAATCAGTCATGAAAAAGGAGATTCCAGCTGAAATGTTACACTCCGGACCAACCCGATTTACACTACGGTCGTGGGCATGACCGATCAAAGCGTAATGCAGTCCTACGGCAGGATGATATGGCTTGGCTGGGGCGAAAGAAACTCGCATTCATTCCGTTGTCTCGGACAAACATACAGCCGCCGGATGTCATACCGCCAGATTGGCCCGGTCAGATTATGCAACGACTGTTTTTCGACCCGCCCACAGACCCGACAACCGGCGGCCCGATACCCAGCGTCGACCGATCCGTCCGCGCCTATTTCCACACCGTATCTTCCGGACTGGCGGATCTCGATGTCGTCGTGCTGCCTGCACAAACCATCGCGGAAGAGAACGTTCCGCCCGACGCTCTCGAAGCGACAATGGGCGCCCAACTGAGATCCGAGGGCTTTGTCGGCGCAGCGATCGTGATGCTCGGTGGGCCCGGCGGCGGTTCGACCTCTCAGCTTTCAAATTTCGCTTGGTCTCGATTTTGCATGTCCGATGATCTCGGTGCCTGGGTGGGCGAGATCCTACACCAAACTAACTTGTGCGATCTTCCCGATCTGTTTGATTTCGCTGGGCAGTATCCGTCCGGCGAGAACATGGGTCCCTTTGACCAGGAGGCTGGCTATCAAGCCACTCATCTCTCGGCCTGGACGAAGCGGGCCGTCGGATGGCTGGATCCTTCGACCGTTGCGCCGCACCCGGGTGGAGTAGCTGAATATGCCCTGCACTCGGTCAGCCTCATTCAACCGCCCCCGACCGGAAGAATAGCCGCTCTCCAGATCGGCGCCGAGGTGCCATACCTCATGGTAGAAGCACGCCTACAGGCCGACCAAATTGATATCAATATTCCTAACGAAGGCGTTATCGTCTACCGAGTCCAGACAACAGATCCACTGGGGCATGCGCAGAATGACACCGCTCCCCTTGCGCTGCTCACGAAAACCGCGCTCACGGCAGGACAATCATTTGCGGCAGACGGCGTAACGATTGATGTTGGCGGCGTCGTGCTGGGCGGCGGTTTCTCCATTCAGGTCGAGACCACCAGGCAGCAAGGCCGTATCTACGCTGTGGACCAACAGGGCCGGCTGCTGTCCTACGGTGATAACGGAGCCTCCGGTAATGTCTCGGACCCAGTGGTCGTCGGCTTTGGCGGATGGTCAGACTTCAAATTTCTTTTCGCCGGCACAAACCTGAACGAGCAAGGCCGCATCTACGCGGTTAACCAAAACGGCCAGTTGCTCTCCTATGGGGACGCCGGAACTGCCGGCAATGTCTCGGACCCGGTGGTCGTCGGCTTCGGCGGATGGTCAGACTTCAAATTTCTTTTCGCCGGCACAAACCTCAACGAGCAAGGCCGCATCTACGCGGTCAACCAAAACGGCCAGTTGCTCTCCTATGGGGACGCCGGAACTGCCGGCAATGTCTCGGACCCAGTGGTCGTCGGCTTCGACGACTGGCTGGACTTCCAGTCTCTGTTCGGCGGCGAGAATGTCTCCGGTTAGAACCGCACCTACGCTGTGGTTGCCTACTAAAATGCTTAACGCCGGGTGGCGTTCCGGAGGTTGGTGCCCTCCGCCTTCATGCAGATGATCCGGCATGTAGAACAGGGTCGAGACGATGATTGCCATCGCGGCTCTGCTGGCTGCCCCTCCCGTCATTCGAACGATAAGAACTGAGCACTTTTCAACAAGTTCCTAGGTATGCGATGCGCGCGTTAGCTAGCTGCTTGTGGCGGCCTACATGCCGGTGCCTTCATTGGATGGGAAGTGCATGCATCAGTCCGCCGTCCAACCACAGCGCATTCACTCCACGCGGTAGCTGGTAGGAAGCGCCGATGGTGCGCTGGTAGATCTCGCCGTAATTGCCGACCGCGGAGATCACCGTGGCTGCCCAATCCTTCCTCGGCAGCCCGAGCGCCTGGCTTGTGACCCAATCGATTCCGAGCAGGCGCTGCACCACCGGGTCTGCGCTCGCCCTTTGCGCGGCCACATTGGCGCGAGTGACGCCGCTGGCCTCGGCCTGGATGAGCGCATAGATTGTCCAGTCGACCAGTAGCCCCCACTGGGCGTCGTCGCGCCGGTAGGCGGGAGCAACGGGCGCCAGTGTCAAGAGGTCCGGGAGAATATGCGCCTTCGCCAGTTGTCGGTATTGGCGACTCAGCGGCACCAGTCGCGAAACGTAGGCGCCGACGGCGTCACACCAGTGAGTCGCCATCGCATCGTCCATCTCTCCCTCTTCCTGCCACGTCGAGACGCGCAACTTGGCCGCCAACGTGCCCGCGCGCGCTTCCAGGATGCGGTCGTTGTCGGTGCCATCGATCACGCAGATCTTGCGGCCGGAAAGATCTCTCAGGTCCTTCGCTGGCACGTCTAGTCTCACCAGGACAGCGAGGCCGTCGTAGAACACCGGCGGACCGAAGGCTAGCTGCCAATGCGCGGCCGCTGAGGCACTCGGAGTCACACCGACCACGAGATCAACACGCGAATGGCTGAGTCCCTGTTCGGCCTCGAGCTCGGAATTGAATGTGGTGATGTCGATCTTGCCATGCGTTCCCAGGGCGGCAATGCCGACAGACTTGCAGATCTCGACATCGAGCGAGCTCAAGTCCCCATGCAGGTCGACCTTGTTCCAGTCCTCTCGCGCGACGACCACACCGCAGTGCAGCTCCCCAGCCGCCTGAATCTGGCGAAGCGTAGCGCCGGCAGTGACGGGTGGTGTCTCCGCGCCCGCGTGCGCCGCGAGCCCAAGCAGTGCTGCCGCCAACAATCCAATCCACCTCAAATTCATACCCTCCAACACCTCAAGTTCATGCTCTCCACCAAGCCGGGATGGCCGCGCGGCCATCCCGGCTCAGTTGCTCGATCACTGGGGCCAGGGGCCTCCGGTGCCGGTGGTTGAGTTGGCAGCAGTGTTACTGCTGGTGTTGTAGTAAGGACTGCCGAGGCTCACCGTCGGACGGGGATTGAAGTCCGCAGGCGGCGGATCGACCACCGGCACGGCTGTTAGCGTACCGGTCGGATCGAACGGTGCCGAGCTGTAGCCGTGGGCGTAGTCCGTCGGCACGATGTTGAGTGCCGGGTCGGCGCAGGCACCGACTGCACCGTAGTGCGGCAGTTTTTCGATAGTTGCTGTTGGGATCACCACATAGCTCGCCGGCAGCGGCGGGATGTTGCCGAGCAGCCGATCGTTGTCGAAGGCTTCGGCGAGATCACCCATGCCGGCATAGACATCTCCGGGCCCGAGTGCGGTCTGCGGATTGCCGTTGGGCAGGCAGAACGGATTGATCGTCGTCGTCGTCGACTGTGCTCCCGGAAGCACGAGCGTGGGTTCGGGTGTGGCGCCGCTGTAGGTGGGCGGCGTCGTGCATAGGTTCGCTCCGGTGGTGAACGCCGCGGCCTCGTCCGGCAGATCCCCCAGTGGCACAAGACCTTTCAGCTCCTCGATGAACCGAATCACCGAAGAGTGCTCGCTGTAGGCGTGGCTCACGCCGTGTGTAACCGCGAATGGCGAGATCACGATCAGCGGAATGCGTGGGCCACCGGTCTCGGGCTGTCCGTCGGGACCGTAGGTGCGGAACTTCTCGGGTTGATGGTCGAAGAACCCGTCGCTCTCATCATAAGTGACGATGATCGCGCTCTGTTTCCAGTAGGGGCTGTTCGCGATCGCGTTGATGGTCGCGGCTACGCTTGCTTCTGAGATCTGCGAGTCCGAGTACGAGCCGTGGTCATCGTTGCCCGGGAAATCGGCTTCCACGGCCGGGTTCGGATCCCGCGGGGTTTGGCTGAGGTTGTTGTAATAGCCGCCGCGAATGTAATAAACGCCGCCCTTCGGGTTCAGGTTGCCGGCGGCAACGTCGGTATAGAACTGCTGCAGGCCGTGCATATTTTCCTGCTCGGTGGTGTTGTCGCCGAGGTAGCCGAAGTACTGCGGGCCATTGTGGTGCACGATGTAGGAGGCATGCTCCGGGGCGGATGTGTAGTCGGCTTCATCGTCGTTGAACGCCGTACCGTCGAAGGGCTCTGGACCATAGCCCTGCTGATACCATCCCCAGGGAACGCTCGGGTCTTTCACCCCGATCACCTTCATGTCTTGTGCTACGTCGCTTAGATCGAAAGCGTGCTGATCGGAGCTCGTGATGGAGTCGATCTGATGGCCCATGAACGACAGCGGCAATGAGGCGAACGTAAGCGTTTCCTGACCGGCCTTAGGAGTACCGATGGTCGTTGCCCCCTCGCCGCTCGATTCATCCGGACCATAAGGTGGTTTGACCGCCGCGTCGTCGCTCGCGCTGCCTGCAAACGGCGGAGCGTCGGTCAGATTCGGCAGCGTGTACTGGATGTGGCTCACCGCGGTCGGGGAGCCATAGGTGATGCTGTAGCTGTCGTAGTTGTCCGGATGGAGCACCCACTGAGTGTCACCGGTCTGTGCACCGATCATCGCGATCGCGTTCGGGGTCGAAGGTCCGATCGCGGTCTGGTGCATGTTGTCGAAGAGCGTGAAGCGGTCGGCGTACTGCCACATGAATGGGATAGTGTCGCAGTCCACGTGACCCATCACGATCTCGCCCTTCTGTTTGGCTTGCAGCGTGACGTTACTGGTGGGCGCAGCGTGGGTCGAGGCGGCGTAGATCGTCGCACTGACTCCGGAGCTGTCGTTATCGTAGTAGAGACCTTCCTGATCGAGAGGGTAGCCGTCGTTCTGCGGCACCGAGCGGGTAGCTTGGTCGGAGTGCAGGTCGTTGATGTAGCCGGTGTGGCTGTGGTCGACCGAGTACATGTCCTCCGAGTAGATCGTCGTCGCGGTGCCGGCCTGGTTGACGATCTCGCGTGGCACCAGGAATGGACTCACCGTGGAATAGCTCACGGCGCCGCTGGAGGTGACCGTTTGGATCGTGGAGGTGAAGCTCGGCAGGTCGATGCCCGGCTTAGCAAAAGGGTCCTTGTCGTTTGCGCCGGGGTACGTCCCGAACAGCCCATTGGCTCCGGGGTAGGTGCCAAAGTAATGATCGTAGGAGCGGTTCTCCTGGAAGATTACGAACACGTACTTCAAGTTCCGCTGCAGCAGCGCAAGCTTTTCCGCCCTCTTGAGCGCTCTCATGGAATTGACGCTGTGATACAGCCGCGAGGTCGAGCCATAGGACCTCGAAGGGGCTTGAGTGAGCAATTCTTGGCGGTTTCGGTGATCGTTGCGCCACCCAGCGTAGGTGGCACTCGACGGCGGCGCAGTCACGACAACGTTTTGCGCGTTCTGAGCTGCCATTGCGACGGGCTGCAGCATCATCGCAGCCGCCACCATGGAGGCGCATCCGGACTTCAGAAGCTCCTTGAGATGCATGGGGTTCCTTTCATCATGCAAAAGCATTGAGGCCCTTATCGGTTTCGCCATTGTTTTCCGAGCACCGCGCGAGCTAGCAGTGCTCCGGCGAGCAGAAACTTCGCTTCAACCGGAATAGCAGCGGAATGTGAATAACAATTGGTGGGTTTATTAAAAATATGTGAAGCGTCTATGAACGTGAGACTGAAGCTGTGCACAACGCGGCCTAAATTGTAATACCCCTGATCAAGAGACAATTCATCAGTCGGGTGAGATTAGCTATGTCGTTAGCGATGGACAGCAACAGGCGGACGCGGTGCACAATTGCCGGTGCCAATGTGCGCATAGCAACGAAGGCCGCGCAGCCGTCGGCCCGTGGACCACCTGAGTCAGTTCATAAATCGGGCTTACGGGGAATTTCGACGCAGCACCATTGAGACGGTTCGGCCGGATGGGCGATCCTCGCAACTGTCATTGCTGCCCATATGCAGGTACTTGGTTGGGCTTACGGCGTTGAGTTAAGGGCCGCCCTCGTTGCACGCTTGTTGATCGGTCCTGGTAAACGCCGATTGCAACTGCGACCATCGCTCCGGGACTGGATCATGAGATCCCAGTCGCGATGCCGACATATCGGGATTAATCTGCTCGAACGATTGATTTGGGAATTTTCCCAGGCCCCTGCCGGACGAGAAGATCAGGACACATGGTGAAACTAGCCATGGCAAGAGTCGTCAGCATCTGCCGCCATAGCCATTGCAGTAAGCTTACGAATAATAATCTTCGGACTAACGGGCTTGGCCAGTATCTCCGCGTTCAGTCCTCCGCGCTCCTGCCATTCGGACAGAAGATCCGAGGAGTACGCATTGCCGGAAATCAGCAGGGTCCGGCAATGGGGCAGTTGCTCTCGCAATCTGGTGGCCAAAGTTAACCCGTCCATTTTGGGCATTACCACGTCGCTTACGACGAGGTCAGGAGGCTCCAGTTTGGAGTGTTCCAGGGCCGCCTGGCCGTCATAAAAAGTACGCACCATAAAGCCCGCCCTGCGCAGGATGAGACTGAGCGTGTCGGCAATATTGGCTTCATCATCGACAACGAACACAAGCTTTTCGCGGAAGGAAACAGGGGTGCCCATGGGTATAGAAAGCCTTCGCGCTCAGATTCATACCACCGAGCGCACCTAGATATTATTGTTATGGCTGGTAGCTTATTTTGTCAGATTCGGCAGTGTTAGCACAACCGATATAACACTTCAAACGTAAAGTGCCGGGCCCTTGATGCGATCCCGCACGCCAAAACAGTTCGGCTATCGTTCCGCAGTGCGGCGCTCGACCGGGAGCCAGATTGCTACAACTGTGCCTTTACCTATACGACTACGAATCCGGATTCTACCATCGTGCTTTTTCAGAAGTTCGCTGGTTACCCACAGTCCCAAGCCGGTGCCAAAGGACTTCTTTGTGGTAAAAAAGGGCTCGAATATCCTCCTTCTATGCTCGTCGGCGATACCGACGCCGGTGTCAGCAACCGTCAGGGACAGCATGGGGCGATGGTCGAAACATATGGGGCCGGCAGTGCGCACATAAAGCGTGCCGCCTTGCTGCATCGCATCAATGCTGTTGATGATGAGATTGGAAACCACTTGGCGCATCTCACCCTCAATCGCCTGGATCTGCGACTTGCCGTTGCTGCGGCGTTCTACTTGAATCCTGCTGTTCCTCAGCTTGGTATCAAATAGATTTAGAACGTCGTCGAGCAACTCCGAGAGGTCTACAGTAGTCGCGCTGCCTACTTCGCGATAGAACCCCAGCGTCTGCTTGACCATGTGGGCTGCCCGCCTGAGTTCCTGATCGGCCATATCGAGGTATTTGCGCACAGATTCCGGCAAGCCAGGGTCGCTGCCGGCCAGATAAAGTGCGTTGGTCACTGAGGCCAGGGGATTGTTGACCTCGTGCGCGATGGTAGCTGCCAGACGTCCGGCCGACGCTAGTTTTTCGCTCCGGATCAGGGCCTGTTCGGCTTGTTTGCGGTCGGTGATGTCGACGTTTACGGCTACTCCGCCAAGAATCTCACCCTGAGGACCGCGGACGGGCAGGGCGCTATTCAAGATGGTTTTGCGCGTTCCATCGAAGGTTTCAATTTCCACCTCCTCGCCCAGAGTGGTTGCGCCGTGGAGGACGGCCCGGGCCAACGCCCAATCCTTGGACTCAAACAGGCGTGCGCTTCCGGGGAGCCGTCCCTTGTAGTTATGGTAGTGCTGCAGTTCAACTAGCGGTGCGTGAGCTCCCCATATCCGGTCGGCGGCAGGATTGGCGTCGATCAGTTTTCCGCCGGCATCGCACATGAATACGGCGACCGGAAGCACATTCAAAATGGCGCGCAACTGCTGCTCCCGTTCCTGAAGCGCAAGTTCGGCTTGCTTGCGCGCGGTGATGTCCATGTTGATGCCGATCATGGTTAACGGTTTACCGGATTGATCGACGGCGATCTGTCCCTGGCTGGCGATCCAACGGATGGTTCCATCTTTGCGCAGGATGCGTGTTTCCACATTCCAGGCACTGTTGTCGGCGAGCGTCGCCTTGAAGCTGGCATCGACCTCGGCGCGGTGCTCGGGCAGGACGTGATCCAGAAAAAGCTCGTAGCTCCACGCCGGCAACGAAGCGTCATAACCGAAGATCTCGTCGTAGCGTCGGGAGCACGACATCGCGTGGGTATTCAGGTCGAGCTCCCACTCGCCCAATCCGCCGACCCGAAGCGCAAAATCGAGCCGGTCCTTGCTCTTTTGCAGTTCGCCGAGCAGCGCCGCGCGTGCTTCCGCCAGCTGCCGTTGCGCCCTGGCTTCCGCGGCTTCCATCTCCTTGCGCAGCAACTGCTCGCGGACGGAGCGGTTCTCGTCCTCGAACTGCTTGCGGCGGAGCGCCGCGCGCACGCGTGCCCGAATGATATCGAAGTCGCTGGATTTGAGGATGTAATCGTCGGCACCCGAGTTGATCGCTTCGATCATTGCCTGCCGGTCCTGCACTCCGGTCAGCATCAGCAGCGGGATGTCACGCAGCGTCAGAATATCCTTGATGCGCCTGCAGGTCTCATGCCCGGAAAGGCCGGGCATGATGAGGTCGAGCAGGATACAATCCACGCTCTGCACCGAGGCCAACTCGAGCGCTTCCTCTCCTGAGCCGGCCAGCACGACGTCGTAGCCGTCCACTCGTAACTGGGTGGCGAGTTCTTCCAGGTAGGTACTGCTGTCATCCACCGCAAGAACCCTCTTGGGTCCGAGAACGCTGGATTGAGAGTCGAAAGCAGAAGGTGCACTGGCCGACCGCAATACCGCCGCCAGGCGAGCCAGGACGACTCCGAAATCCTCGTCCTTGCGCACGAATCCATCCGCCCCGGCTTCCAGAGCCAGCAACTCCTGGCTGCGATCCTCTGAGCCGGTCAGCATCAAACACGGGGTCCTGCGTAAACTTGCGTCTTCCCGCATACGTCGCACCACGGTTGCGCCGTCAATGCCGGGCAGTCCGTGGTCGACAATCACCGCATCGGGTCGCTGATTCACCGCCGAGTGCAACCCGTCTTCTCCCGTGGGTGAGGTGGTCACCTGGTAGTCGGCTGCTTCCAGGGCTTCTCGCATTTCGTTCCGGAAGGTGGCGCTGTCATCGATTACCAGAATTGTGGTGCGTTCTTTCGCCGTGGGACGCGGCTGCTGCAGGCGAATCAATGCCCGCGCGCGGGCCACCACAGAACCGGCGTCATATGGCTTGCCGATATATTCATCCGCACCGGTCTTCAGCCCGTGGACGCGGTCCCGCACCTGTGCCTCCGTCGATAGCAACATCACGGGGATCGCGGCAGTCCGCGGGTTGGCTTTCAGTTCCTGCAGAAACTCCACCCCATCTCCATCGGGAAGCAAAACATCGAGCACGATCAGCGCAAAATCATTTCCGATCACAGCGGCGCGGCTCTCCTGCAGCGTCGAACAGGGCGCCACCTCAAACCCGGCATTCTCGAATGCCTCGCTCAGATCCATGCGTACCGTTAGGCTGTCATCGACGATCAGGGCACGGGGTTTCACAACGCCCTCCCCAGTTTCAGGTTGCCAGCCAGGGCGACCAGTGCTGGCGCGATCTCTACGATCGATAGCACCCGTTGGGCAGCGCCCAGCCGGATTGCTTCGCCCGGCATGCCAAAGACTACCGAGCTGGCCTCGTCTTGAGCCAAGGTCATAGCACCGGCCTGGCGTGCTGCCAATAACCCCAGCGCGCCATCTTTTCCCATACCGGTGAGCAGACACGCAATGCATCCCGATCCCATCTCTAGCGCCAGGGACTCGAAGAGGACATCGACCGAGGGACGGCAGGAATGCCGCTCCGGCTCATCGGTCAGGCGCAGTTGCCCGCCGCGCAACACCAGGTGCTGACCTGGGGGAGCCAATAGGATGCCGGACGCAGGCAACGGCTCACCATCCCGCGCATAGCGCACGCGAATCGCGGACTGCCCGTCCAACCACTCTGCCATGGCCGCGGCAAACGGTAACCCCAGGTGAATGACGACCAGAACCGGCAAAGAAAAAGTTGCGGGAAGCTCGCGCAAGATGGCAAGAACAGCCGCAGGACCGCCAGTGGAAGCGCCGATGGCTACGACCCTTGGCTGAGATGGCTCGGAGCGAAGCGGAAGTTCGGGTGCGCCCCCCGGAGTGCGCATTTGAGCCAGCCGGGCGCGGGGATGGGTAATCACCTTGATCCTGGAGATCAGCTTGACCGTGGAGATGAATTTACGGTCCCATTCCTCGGGTACGCAACTGGCCGTAGGCTTCTCCAGCACGTCGAGCGCGCCGGCGGCCAGCGCTTCATAGGTTTTGAACAACTCGCCGCGGTTGGTGGAGGCAGACACGATCAGAATGGGCGTGGGGCAATACGCCATCACGTACTCGGTGACGGGCACTCCGGTCATGAGCGGCATCATCATGTCCAGCGTCATCACATCCGGGCGGAGCGACTGGCACAACTCGATGGCGCGCTGGCCATCGGCAGCTTCGGCCACCACTTCCAGATCGAGGTCACCCGCCAGCACTTCAACCAGCCGCCTGCGCACGGTTAACGAATCTTCGACCACGAGAACGCGAATCTTTTTCATGTCACCTTATCAACCCACGAATCGTCTGCAGCAATTGTGCCTGATCGAACTCGCCTTTCACCACGTAGGCCCGTGCACCCGCTTCTTCGCCGCGTTTTTTATCCTGCGGTGAATTTCGGGACGTGACCAGGATGGCCGGCACGTGCGAAAGCGCGGGAGTCGAGCGGGCGCGGGCCACAAATTCGAAACCGTCCATGCCCGGCATTTCCACGTCCACCACGAACAAGTCGTAGTCCGTGGTCACGGCTTTCTCCAGCGCTTCTTCGGCGGAGGTTGCCAGGTGCACTTCATAACCGGCGGTCTCCAGGATGCTTTGTTCCAGCATGCGTGTGGTCAGGGAGTCGTCGATGACGAGAACGAGCGGCGTTCTTGGCTGCGCTTCCTGAATGGACACTGCTTGCGTACCGCCGGCGGCAAGAATCAGCGCCGCGGGGTCTAACACCAATTGCGGATTGCCTTCCGCATCCAGGGCCGCGCCGGCTACGATTGGATCTACCCCGGCAAACGCGGGGATCGGCCGCAAAAGGACGGTCGCTGTGCTCAGGACACGGTCGACGCCGATGGCCGCGTGGTCTGCTCCGGAACGCACCACCACGGCGGAAAACCGCCGAGCCGCCTGACCGCGTGGAGAGGGCTGCCCTAGAGCGCGCGCCAGCGGCAGGAAGGGTACGGTCTTGCCGCCAAAGAGAATAGAATCGCCATCCGGACTCCGCACAACGTCGGTCTCCACCAGCCGCAAGGTCTGCTGCACGGAGTCCAGGGGCAGCGACGCGCTCATCTCGCCGCTCTCCACGATGACGGCACTCAGCGACAACAGTGACACCGGCACCGAGATCTCCACCGTGCTGCCGGCGCCGGGTACAGTCCGCATGGCGACCTCGGCTTTGAGCTTGCCGGAGGCTTCGCGAACCACGTCCAGGCCGATGCCGCGCCCGGCCATCTCGGATACCGCGTTGCTGGTGCTGATGCCTCCGCCGCGAAGCAGCAGGCGAAAGACATCCTCGGAGTTAAGCGCTTCCGCCGCTGCCGCGGAGACCAGTTCGCGGGCGACTACGGCGCGGCGCAGGGCCGCCACATCGAAGCCACCGCCATCATCGTCGCAGGCAAAGGCGACTCGATTACCTCGACGATGCACCTGCAGCGAAACTTTCCCCTGTGCTGGTTTACCGGCGGCAGCACGCACCTCTGGGGCCTCGATGCCGTGGGCCACCGCGTTGCGCACGATCTGAAGCAAAGCATCGCGCACCGCCGCCAGCACATGCGCGTCCAGGCGGTGTTCGCCGCCGCCGGTAACAAAATCCACCTGCTTGCCCAGCGTCTGCGCGGTATTGCGCGCCGTGCGCCGAAGGGGGGCAAAGACCGCGCTGGCGGGGACCAGGCGCAGCTGGCTTGCCGTGTCCCGAACCTGCGCCAGTTCGCGCTCCACCTGCTCCATGGCGGAGACGAGGTTATTTGATAGCGGGCTGAGCAAGGTCTGCAAGTCTTCGGCGATCGCACGGCCTTTGCGCAGCGAGGTTGCCGCACGCTCGGTGCCGTCTGCAGACGGAGCGGACAGATGGCTCGACAGCAGGACAGCCAGATCGGCGGCGTGCTCGACCGCGGTGAGTTTGGTTTTGAGACTCGATAGCCACACGCCGCTTTCCGCCAGCCCCTCCAGTAGCAAATCCATATCGCCGAGATCGACCCGGAGAGTATCGAAGGTTTCCTCCGGCGGGGGTGGGGCGGGGTGCTCCACCGGCTGCGACTGCTCCGAACCCAGTGCCGCCAATTGCGCGGCCATGCCGTCCACCAAGGCAAGCATGGCCGCGGCCTGCTGGCGAGGGACCGCGTCGCCGGACTGATAGGCAACCAGGAGATCTTCCAGCTGATGCGCCATGCGGGCGATTTCAGCTTGCCTGACAACGTGCGCCGCGCCCTTCAGGGTGTGTGCAAGACGCAGCATCTTCCCAACGAGTTCTTTCCCCGAGGCACCCTGCTCCAGATCGAGCACACCACGGCTGAGCTGCTCGACAATCTCCTTGGCCTCGACCCGAAAATACCTGTAGGGATCCTTCGACATCAGCTTGCACCGTTTGCCTGCGGTCGAATCAGCCGGCTGAGATCGCGTGACAGGGTTGCAAGCTGCGACGCGGTTTGCAACGCCTGGGACATGCCCGCTTCGGCTTCCTTGCTGACCTGCGCGACGTTGGTTACCGCCCCGTTGACCTGCTCGACGGCCGTGGTTTGCTGCTTAGTGCTCAACTCGATCTCGCGCGCCGCTTCCGCCGTGGTGCCGAGCATCACGGTGATCTGACGCAGCGAGTGTGTCACCTCGCTGAACGCACGCGTGCCCGCGTCCACTGCCTTGCTGCCGCCTTCGGTTGCCATCACGGTGGAGTTGACAGCCGCGCGGATCTCTTCAATCAGAATTCGAATGTCCTTGGTGGAACCCCCGACGCGATCGGCCAGTTTGCGAATTTCGTCGGCAACCACCGCGAAGCGCCTGCCGTTGTCGCCCGCGCCCGCAGCCTCAATCGTGGCGTTGATCGCGAGAATATTGGTCTGCTCGGCCAGTTCGTTGATGATATCCACGATGCCGCCGATCTGTTGCGATTTGCGGCCTAGATCGAGCATGTGGCTGACGATAAGATCGACCTGCTTCTTGATGCCGGAGACCGAATCATGGGCGCGCTGCACGGTTTTGTCGCCGTCGGCAGCGGCGCTGGCCGTCTCGGAGGAGATGGTTGCCACCCGTTGCGCGCTCTCGGCAATCTGGCGCGAGGTAGCCAGCAGTTCGTTGATGGTGGTGGTAATTTCACTCATGGCCGTCGCCTGTTCCCGTGCGCCGGTTGCCTGCTGCGTCGCGGTGGTCTGCAGCTCAGCCGAGGAACTGGAAACGTCCTGCACCGCCGAACCAATCTGGCGGGAAAGCAACTTGGTAAACGTGACAGCAAGGAAAACGGTTAACAAGACCACCACGCCGGCGATCACAAGGACCAACTTGGTAGCCGAAGTGGCTTCTTCGGTCGAAGCACTCCGCCCGTCGTTCAGCAGCTTCTCTTCCCAGGCGGCAAAATCATCCACCCGTTTATAGAGGCTCTCGACCATGGGAATCACTACCAGGCGCATGTATTCAACGATCTGCGCGTTCGGAGTATTTGCCTCACGCATCGCATTGGCCTTTTCCACCACTTCCTGGTGTTGAGACTCAATCACCTGAATATCGCTGATCATGGCCTTGCCTTCCGGGGTATACAGGTTCGGCTTCATGTGCTCCAGCGTCTGCAAGAAAAGCTGGCGCGCCTCTTTCTGCTGTTGCAGATACTTTGTATCCCCGGAGAGCATGTAGCCGCGTACCGCTGCCGCCTTCCGAGCAGCTGCGGTCTGCAGTTTGGCCGCGTCGATGAGGTTCTGCGCATTGACCGTGAGAGCGCGGTCCTTGCTGGCCACCACACGATTCAGGGCGTAGACGGCTATTCCCGCCATGACCACGGCCAACATCGCGGTGATGGCAAATCCCATCGCCAGTTTCTCTCCGAAGGTCCACCTTCGCCCCATCACGGTTCTCCTTATGTCTTACTTTCGTGGTTTACCTGCACCCTGTGCCTTGATGTGTTCGACTAATGAGGGAACGGAGATGACGCCTCTCAACATCGCATCATTACGCACGGTGGCACTGACGTAGCGGCGAGCAGCCGCATCCTCGCGGGCAAAGATCTCCCAACTGGACACCTCGAACAGCCGCTCCATCGTCTCGAAGGCGAGTGCAATTGGCGTCTGGCTCTCGCCGCAGAAGACCAGCCAACGCGTTGGGCCTCCCTCCGAATCGAACCCGAGCAGCCTGGCCAGGCTGAACACGGGCACGACGACGCCGCGGATCCCGGTCAGGCCAAGCAGTTCCGGAACGCGGCTGGGCACCGGCACAACCTTCTCGCTGCTCACCGCCAAGCCGGAGATTTCACGCACTCGCAAGGCAAAGGGCTCGCCCGCCATGCTGATGGCCAGCATCGGTTCCGGCTCCGCGGCCCGCCCAGGAGGGGCGACGGCAAATGACTCGTCAAAGAGACGGCGCATTTCCGCGATCTTGCCTTCGATTTCGGTAACGGTGGTATTCATGCCGGTCCTTTGCATCCCTGCAACTCTCTGCGACACATTTCCACCAAAGCATCGCGGCTGAAGCCTCCTCCAAACAGAAGCACGCGCGGCGCATCTTCGCGGGGCAGCAGCAACGATGCCCGGCTTAATTCTTGCACGGCCAAATCCAATTCACCACCACGCTTAGCCAACAGGCCCAAATGCAGGTGCGGCATGGCAAACGATGGGTCCAGGTAAATCGCCGTAAGGTCGTGTTCCATGGCCGTGCGACGGTCATCCACCTGCTCGCGACAAAGCGCCATCACGTAATAGGCTCCGGCGTTCAAGGTATCCAATTCCAGCACCGAGGCGCATGTGCGTTCGGCTAGCGTGAGATCGCCGCGATTGGCCAGCAGTGCAGCCCGCAGCACCTGTACATCGGGGCTGGTTTGAGCATCGGCCGGCAACGCCTGCAGCGCGGCCAACGCTTGCTCAAAGCGCTCCTCCTGGAGGAGTTCCAGAGCCGCACTCAAACCGGCTGGAACGCCTTTGGCGGCCGCCGCGATCGGCAACGGCTTCTCGTTTGCCGTAAGCGGCTGCTCCGGAGCGCGGGTCAGCTTTCTTATGCGCTCGGTAGCCTGCCGTATGGCGTCGGCCCAACCGCCACCAGTATCCGGGGGCAGAATCTCCGCACCCTGGGCAGGTTGGATGGCAGGGCTGCTTATCGCTGTCCGCGAGCGATCTTTTACCCCACCGCGGCCCGCGTGGTGCTGATAGTAAAACGTTCCATGGGTGTGACAGAGATGAAAGTCGTGGGAGACGCCGCGCAAGGTCTCTGCCGGACCCATAAAAAGATAACCACCCGGCGACAGCGATTCGGCCATCCGGGCCACCACCGCTTGCCCCGCTTCGGCTGAAAGGTACATGAAGGCATTGCGGAAGAAGATTACGTCGTAGGCGCTGGGCTTCCAGAAGGGGGCGTGTGAGTCCATCAGGTTGCCCTCCTCCAGGGAAACCATGCTCCGAATCGAGTCGTGGAGCTGGAAGTCGCGTCCTTGCGGAAGGAAATAACGATTTTTGAAGGCCGGGTCTATCTCGCGTAGCGACCAGGGGGAATACCGGCCGTTCTTCCCCTTGTTGACGGCTGCGGGGTTGACGTCGATACCGCGGATGGTGACCTGCCAGCCGGACAGTTCCGCCCGGTCCTTCACCAGCATGGCTACCGTGTAGGGTTCATCGCCGGAGGCACAGCCAGCGGAGAGAATGTTGAGTTGCCGGGTGGCGCCCCGCATTCGGATACGCTCAGGCAGTACGACCTCTTGGAGCACGCGAAAATGATCCGGAATGCGGAAGAAATAGGTTTCCGGAATGGTCAGGTGACCCACCACCGCACGGAGTTCTGGCAAAGAGGTGCCCAGCAGACACAAGTAGCTCCCGACGTCGGGGCTGCTTGTCGCCTCAATCCGGCGGCGCAGTACGTCCGCCAGTTCATCGAGCTTGGAATCGTCGAACCTTAGGCCCAGTCGCTGCGCCAGCGTGACCCGAAAGTTCGCGAGTTCGATTGGTTCGAAGCTGTGCTTCACAGAGCCGCCTTCGTCTGCGGGAGCGCTTCCCACATCGACTCTGGCACCATACGAGCCGTATCGAGCACGACGAGAAATTCCGCGTCCAGCGTGCCGATGCTTTGGATAAGCTCCGTTCGTACAGTTCTGAGCAGCGGCGGCAGGTTTCCCAACTCGCGGTCGCTTAGGTCGGCGATGCCAAGCACGCTATGCACCGCCAATGCGACGCAGCGTTGCCCCACGCGAAGTGTGACAAAACGGGTCGGGAGTTCACAGAGACCGTTCCCCTGGAGAAGCCCCGTTAACTGGACCACCGGCACTGCAGCGCCGCGGATGCGCGCCACCCCTTGGACAAAGTCGGATCGAATGGCCAAGGGCTCGACCGGCAGCGGGCGCATAATCTCAATAACCTCAGCTAGAGGGAAGGCACAGAGTGCGCCTGGAATACGCACCAGCAGGGCCGGATTTGCACGGGGTTTGTCCATAGCGAGTTTCTATACAGCCATTCCCTCGCATTCATCTGCTAGGGCGATGTGCACGCTGCCCTTTGCCGATTCAGATAAGACCTAGAAGCCAGCAGCCAGGGAAAGAACCCAGAAGTAACCGTCAGTATAACCTGAGCCATCCTCTCTGGCGGGCGGTTGGAATTCGAACTCCCGCCGCTTTTTCGGGCGAGTGAAACACCTTTGCCGCCAGAGGTCGCGGAACGTGCCTTGAAGTCGATAGATCTATCCAAGCGATAGTGCGCTCGCAATGCTACGCCGAGTCACCGCCCTGTCGTCATTGCACCGCAGCGTCTAAAATTCCAGCCTTGCCTGGAACGCGATCATGCGCGGACTACTATCGCCACCCAAACCCACGCCTAGCAGACCAGTCGGCGGGGAGGTGGTGGATGTCAGGGCCCCAAATCCTGTCTGCGTGGAGGGTTTTCCCGGAACACCGGCCAGCACCATGCTGGGCAGTGCAAAGTTGGGATGATTGAAGATGTTGAAGAACTGCGCGTCCAGCCTCAGTGTGACCTTGTCGCTAAGAGGAATGTGTTTCGTGAGATACATGTCGGACCAGAAGAATCCAGGGCCGCGGAACTGGTTCCTGCCCGTGTTACCAAATTGGCAGTTTGCCGGGCTATCCCCACCGACACAGGCGCCCGTGCTCGGATCGACGGTGGAGATGAAAGCGTCGGGGTTCAGCCACTGCACCGTACCAGGCTGCGTAGTAGCAAGGTCACAGTGACGGCAATACGGATCGACTCCGGGCACAAGGCTGGCGAACTGCGGGCCTCCGCCCTGCACAATGCCGTTTCCATTTGCCGAGTATGGCGTGCTCAGGACGGAAAACGGAACGCCGCTGTGCCAGAAAAACGTTCCCGAGATTTGCCAGTCGTTCACAATATGCCCCATCCATGGGCTGCGGACCTTTACCGGTAGCTGATACACGTACTGTGCAGTGAGATTTTGGCGAATGTCATAGTCACAGGGGCCATAGTCGCGTCGAAGCTCCCCAGGTAAGGGTGAGAGAATGCCGCCAGCAGAAAATTGCAGGAAGCCTCCGTTGGAAACCTCATCCATGCAATAGCTCCATGTGTAGTTGATCTGTCCCTGCAAACCGTGCCCCAGCCGCTTCATCGCCGTGAGCTGAAGGCCGTTGTAATGGCTGTTCGCGCCGGTGGAGAACTGCGTCACTGCTGCGAATCGCGGATCGGTTGGCTGCAGGTAGGGGAATGGCGCGAAGCATCCCTGGCATACCGTCTGGTAGCCATTCACCTGCGTCTGATAGGGCTGGTTGACGGCGCGAGTGCCCACGTACTGTGCCTTGACGCTGGCGGTGTTTCCGATCTGATGCTCGATGCCTAGGCTCCACTCCATGAAATACGGGGCGTGAAGCTCTCCGCTGGGCACCGCCGTAATCGCGACCGGCTGAAGGCAACTTGCAGAATTGGCGAGTGGAGACGCACAGGAGAGCTGGCCGCTGGAAAACCCCGCGCCGAAACTCTGATTGGCAGCCACAGTGGCATCTACCGCACTGTTCGGCACTCCTGGCGCAATCGCCGTGCCGCCCACCGTGCCAAGTAGCCCGCCCTGGAACGTCTTATCGTATGGCGGATTGGTGCCGACTATATCGGCGATACTGCCCGGCAGGATATCGCTGAAGACTCCAAAACCACTCCGAAGTACGGTGTTCGGTTCGAGCTGCCACGCGATCGCCGTTCGCGGTTGAAGGATTGCGACCGGCGTGGAAGAGAACAGGTTGCCGAGATGAGTCTGGATCACTTCGTTCAACGGCTGGTTGACATTATGCGAGATCGAATCGAAGGAGCCGGTGAGCCTGCCAATCTCGTCGTGGGGATTCAGAGGGTTGGAGTTGTACGTATCGCGGAGCCCAATCGTCCACGTCAGCTTCGGGGTTAGCTTCCATGTGTCCTGCGCATAGAAATCCAGGTTGAGAAAGTTGAACGGCTCATTTGGCACAGTTGGGAAGGTCTCTGTTGCGGTGGATGCCACTCCGTAGATGAACTGCGGCAGGGTTGTGTACTGCACCGTGGGCACGGTGCCCTCATCAAAGTCGTAGTCATTGAGACGGAGGATACGGGTATTGGTGCCGAACCTGAATTCGTGAGCGCCATGGCTCCAGGCAAGATTGTCATTGATGAAGAAGCGTGTCGCGCGGCGTCCCTGGGTCCAGGTGTTGTCGAGGCCGCCGAGTGTAGTGAACGGCGCGTTGGCTCCGCTGCCTTGTAACACGATCGGGAACGCAGCGAGTGTCTGCTGAAAGTTTTTGGGCGCAAACAGGCTCTCATACCAGGAGAATGCGGGGTTGAAATAGTTCACGACGTTTTGCGAAAACACGTGCGTGTATCCCGACGCGAGTGAGTAAAGGGGCTGAGGTGACACGGCGTTAAATAACGGATTGATGGGATCTGTCCAGGCGGCCTGCAGGCCGGTGTCGGACTGAATGCGAAACCAGACGGTATTGTTCGTGTTCACGTTGTAGTCGATGCGAGCTGTCTGCACCTGCTCGCTGTCATCGCTGGAGTGAGAGATACCGCGCCGATTGGCGCAGCCGTTTCCGTCATTCGGAACCGCGGGGCTAGCTCCTCCAACATCGAACGGACAGCCTAGCACGGCGAGAGGAGTACCGGCCGTGTTTCCGTACAGCGAAAACATTTTCGTGTAGAACGGTACCTCCGACGGCGCGGGCGCATACACCGATCCGGTTACGGAGTCGGTTCCGCCCAAAGGGAGCTGTCGCAGCACATATTGCTGGAATGCGGCGCTGGGAAGCGTTGTGGTGGTGAAGATAGGCAGCGCAATCCGTACCCATTCGCTATCGAAAAAGAAAAACAGTTTGTCGTGCACAATCGGACCGCCCAGGCTGCCGCCAAAGTGGTTCACGTTGGAGCGTGGCTTGGGTGTGCCAGGCGTCTCACTCAAGAAATAATCTTCAGCACTCAGGACGGAGCCGCTCCACAGCTCGTAGAGATTTCCGTGGAATTTATTTGTGCCGGATTTGGTGACGTAGTTGACCTGCGAAGCGCCGTAGCGACCCTGGTCCACGGAATAGGAAAGCGTGTTGACGGTCACCTCCGAGATTGAGTTCAATCCCAGGACCAAGTTGGTCGAAAGGCCGCTGTTCAGGTTGGTCAGCGGATCGTTGGTTTCCAGTCCATCCACGATGTAGCCGTTGGAAAGCGCGGGCAGTCCGTTGAATTCCACGTTGCCATAGCCGTTCGTCCCGCCAACGAAGTCATTGCTGCTGCCCGCCGTGTTGATGAGGGCTCCTGCGGCAAACTGCAAAGGGTAGGTCAGATCGCCGCCAGGATTCGGCAGATCCTCCAGGGCTTTGGCGCTGAGCGTCGTGGAGGTATTGGCGTTTTCCGGGTTGATCAGCGGGGCTTCACTGCTCACCTCGACCGACTGATTGGATTGAGCCACTTTCAAAGTGAAGTCAACCGTTTGCTTCTGGCCCAGGCTTGACACGACATTGCCGTTCTGCCCCGGCTGGAAGCCTTGCGCCTCCACTTTGACCGAGTAAACCCCCGGCATTAGCTGAGGAAAGTTGAACCGGCCTCCATCATCGGTCTGGGCACTGCGCTTCAGGCCGGTCTCCTGATTCGTGATCGTTACGCTGGCTCCCTGAATAACCGCCCCGGTCGTGTCGGTGACTTGGCCAACGATGGCGCTGGTGGTTTCGCCTTGAGCAAAGGCCTTCGATGGAAAAACGGAAACGGAGATCATCAGCGCAACGAGAACCGCAGCCCGCGACAAGAGGACCGATGAATAACATTGGAGGCGTTCTGGTGCAGCCAGTTTCATGGTCTACTCCGATGGCTGCCGAGTGTGGACAGACTACGCCCCACCTGAATAGCCATAGTAGACTATGAGATGTTAACTATGATTCACTAGTTGCAGGAAACTAGTATTTCTCGACCCAGATTCTTTCGGCGGCAGGTGCGCCCAGCCGAATCGTTCTCTTTTCCACCGTCAACGTGACGGTGCCATCGTAATTCCGGTTCTCGACGGCCAGCCGAACGCCGGGGCGTATTCCTTCGCCCTCAAAGAAGTCCAACAGTTTGCGGTCCCGTTCGTAAACGCTGGCGACCCGGTACTGCAAACCTTCCTCCGCTTCACTGAGCAGGCGCTGGCCTTTCTTCCTCCGTTCCGCGGGGCTCCTGAGCGCCAAGCTATTGCCATGGGGGCAAACGTCTTTGTTGCCCAGTTTCTCCACAAGCTTTTTTTCGAATGCCGGAGAGACGGCATGTTCCAGACGTTCTGCCTCCTCGTGGATCTCATACCATGGCATGCCGAAGATCTCCGAGAGCATGCGCTCAATCAGGTGATGGCGAAAGATGATCTGTTCGGCAACCTGCCGTCCCTGAGAGGTCAGCTGAATCCGGCCGTCGCTTTTCACCGTAACCATGCCGTCTTTTTTCAGGCGCTTCAAGGCTGCAGTCACAGCAGGACGCGTCACTGCGAGCCAATGAGCAAGCGTGGCAGAGATCACTGTGTTGCCTTCGGCCTCCGCCTCGGCGACGGCCTTAAGGTAGTCCTCTTTGGAAACGGTGATCATCGTAGAACTCGACGGAGTGCTGCGGTGCAGTTTAGCATGCGGCCCCGGAACCGCTTATGGAAGACGCGTTGGAGGTCCTGGTCGGATCATCGGCTACCGTCAGTTACTCATCGGATCGGTTAACAGATACGGTGAAGCTGGTCTGCAATGGGCCGGTATGGGAGACTGCGCCTGCCTGCCGTTACGCCAAGATCGCTCAATGTTCAGCCCAGCAGGCAGTATCGGTAATGGTAAACGCCCATCTCGACGCCAATCATCATGCCAGCACGCGGCAGTAAGATTCCAGTTGGGATGCCGACCACTCGCCAACTGACCGTCAACTTCGGCTTAGGTCCGTGATTTAGGTCTGTGATTTAGAAAATGGCTCGCAAAATCATGCATCGCGACCCAAACGGGCTCGCATCGAATCGCGCTAGGAGGAAGTGTTTATGCAAGCTGCCGTCGTTCCCGCTGTGGGCAGTTCGTGGCAGGTCAAAGACGTTCCGCAACCTGAGCCCGGACCGAATCAAGTGCTGGTGAAGATGCATGCAAGCGGCATCTGCTACACCGACGTACATCAAACGCTCGGACACTTGCCCGGACCTTTTCCCCGAATCCTCGGCCACGAACCGGTCGGCGAGATCGTTGCCGTGGCTCCCGACGTCACCACGCGAAAGGTCGGCGACCGTGTGGGTACCGCTTGGATTCAATCCACTTGCGGCCGCTGCGAATGGTGCCAGCGTGGCCGCAGAATGTTCTGTCCCTATCTGCAGGGGACCGGGGTTGAGGCACAAGGCGGACACGCCGAGTACATGCTGATGAATGCCGACGCAGCCTACCTTATTCCCGACAAGGTTTCCTATGAGCAGGCAGCCCCGATCTTCTGTGCGGGTTACACGGTCTATAGCGGACTTCGCTGGGCCGATCCTAAGCCGCATGAGAGGGTGGCTGTGCTCGGGATCGGCGGCCTTGGGCACCTGGCAGTGCAATATGCGAAGGCCGCAGGCTTCGAGACCATCGCCGTTTCGCATTCCCCCGATAAAGACAAGATGATCCGCGATCTCGGTGCGGATGAGATTGTCCGCGACGGCAAGAGCCTTGCGGCAGCTGGGGGCGCAGATGTAATCCTCAGTACCTCAAATTCGACTAAGTCGATGGTGGACAGCATACAGGGGTTACGTCCGGACGGGCGGCTTGTCACGATGGGCGCCGATGCGGAACCGCTTTCGGTCTCGCTATTGGATCTCATCTCAAAGCGCATTCGAATCATTGGCAGCCAGCAAAACGGTCCGGAATATCTCTACGAAGCGCTTGATTTCGTGGCACAAGGGAAAGTCAAAACGATTGTCGAGACTTACCCCTTGGCGGCGGCCGCCAAGGCCTACGAGCGCGTTGCGGAGGGCAAGGCCCGGTTCCGCGCCGTCCTCACAATGTAATCGGCGATCCGAGCAGTCAACGCCGCTCTCGGGCGGATCTCCACATTTAGCCGACCTCCACACGTTTAGGAGGCACGCAATTGCAGCCAACCACGAAGGGAGCAGTAAACCCCATTGCCGGTGTCGCCCTGCGACGCGGGCACATTGCGCTTCGACGCAGTGATGGTCTAAGTGCAAGTGCCAGCCTACGTCACCACTGGCCTGAGTATGCGATGGAAGCGGCGGGACTAGGATCGTACCTGTTCGTTGCGTGCGTGTTTGCCATATTGCTACTGCATCCCGCGTCGGTTGTGCCGGAGTTGGTTTCCAGCGGCCTTGCCCGTCGGGCTCTCATGGGGCTGGCTATGGGCGCGACTGCGATTGCAATTGTGACTTCACCCTGGGGCAAACAATCGGGAGGTCACTTCAATCCGGCAATCACCCTCACTTTCTATAGCCTAGGAAAAGTAGAGTTTTGGGATACATGGTTCTACGTAATCGCACAGTTCTTAGGCGCGATTAGCGGTGTTTGTCTCGCTAGATTTGCGTTCGGAGGCGCACTTGGCAACCATGCTGTGCGATACGCGGTAACCGTCCCTGGCATGTACGGCAGCGCTGTCGCCTTTGTCGCCGAATTGACGATCTCTTTCATTCTGATGACGACTGTGCTGTTCGCGACCAATCAAAAAAGTCTGGCCCCGTACACTGCGTATTTTGTCGGTCTTCTGCTTGCCGCCTATTACACATTCGAAGCACCGTTGTCCGGCATGAGTACGAACCCGGCACGGACCCTCGGCTCCGCAGTTCACGCCAACTATTGGCACGCTCTGTGGATCTATTTCATCGCTCCGTCGCTGGGCATGCTGGCCGCCGGCAAGGTATTTCTGCGAGTTCGCCGCGGCGTTGCTCCGTTTTGCGCCAAACTGCACCACGCCAACGACAAACGCTGCATTTTCCACCACACAACAGGAATCTTATTCGGCGAAAAGGCACTCGTACTGAGGAGTCAAGCGAGAAAGGAGATTGCTATGCAAACACAGCGGCCCGATTACTTCGCTACATATCGCAACCTAAAGCTGACGCGAGATGCCAACGGTGTGCTGATTGCTGAATTCCACATCAACGGCGGACCGTTCATTATGAGCGCGCAAGCTCACACCCAGTTTGTAGATGCCTTCTATCGGATTGGGCAAGATCGAGCGAACAAGATCGTAATCCTGACCGGCGCAGGCAGGGAGTTCATTACCGATGTCGATTGGTCGTCGTTCGGCGACGTCACCGATCCCGGCGTTTGGAGCCAGGTTCACGACGAAGGCGTTCAGGTTTTGGAAAACATAGCCAACATCCGCGTGCCGGTCATCGCGGCGATCGAGGGACGCGCTCATGTCCATTCGGATTACGCGCTACTCGCCAGTGTAACAGCTAACTTGAGGGGCCTCTATTGTTCGGCTTTTGCGGAACAGTAGAGGATCGTTTTGACAGTTGAACATAAACGGGAGCACGATGGTCGTTCGGGAGCGCGCTCACCCTAGGTTGGCGAGCACGTCTGGGAGTGCTACGGCAGCGCAAGAGTTCCCGCCGATTGCGGATTGCAGTCTCAAGCCTCCGGAGGAGCAGAACATGGTTGCATCGGCAACATATCGGGAATTTGCGAGTTATTCGTTTCACCCGGTTGTACCGTCACCGGCATCTTCCAGCCAAAGCGAAATGGACAGGGCAATTTCGCTTTTGCGCGAGGGCGCGTGGAGCTTTGTCCATCTTGGCATAGCGGAGCGCATTGCGCTGGCCCGGTCGATGCAGGCAGGAGTTCTCCGAGTGGCCGACGGGATGGTTGCGGCCGGCTGCAAGGCTAAGGGGATTCCTCCCGGCACGCCGGTGGAGGCCGAGGAACGGGTTGGAGTATTAGGAGTGGTACGCCATCTGCGGCTAGTATGCGAATCCCTGCTCGCTATCCAGCGCTCCGGCAACACTGTGATCGGCCCGGTTCGCCGGACCACCGACAACCGTTTGTCGGTGCGGGCTTTTCCGGGAAATGCCATCGACGCAATGCTGTTCAAGGACATGAGCGTCGAGGTACACATGCAATCCGGCGTAACAGAAGATGCGCTGGAGGCAACGCGCGCCGGCTTCTACAAACGTCCCCATGATGGGCGCGTAGTACTGGTTCTCGGGGCGGGCAACATGTCTGCCATTCCGGCGATGGACGTGATCACCAAAATGTTCAACGAGGGCAAAGTGTGCCTGCTCAAGATGAACCCGGTGAATGCCTATCTTGGTCCGTTCATCGAGGAGGCATTCGCCGACGCGATCAATCGCAATTGTTTGGCTGTGGTCTACGGCGGTGCCGAAGAAGGCCGCTACCTTGTTTATCACAACGGCATCGACGAAGTGCACATTACGGGTTCAGACCGGACACATGATGCAATCGTCTGGGGCCCAGCAGGACCCGAGCAAGCCGAACGCAAAAGGCGCAACGAGCCGCTGCTGATGAAACCTATCACCTCGGAACTGGGCAATATTTCGCCCGTGCTCGTGGTTCCCGGGCCATACAGCGATAAGGAACTGCGCTTCCAGGCGGAAGACGCGGCGAGCTATTTCGTGATGAATGCATCGTTCCTGTGTTGCTCCGCCAAGATGCTTGTGACGCCCAAGGGCTGGGATGGCAGCAATAAATACCTGCGAGGCATTGAGGACGTTTGCGCGGCGGTGCCGCTGCGGCAGGCGTACTACCCCGGCGCCCAGGAGCGCTGGCATGCGTTGACCACCGACCAAGCACAGGTAAAACAAATTGGGGTTGCAGTGCCCGGTGCCCTGCCATGGACAGTCATTACCGGGCTCGATCCGGCAGCCACACAAGAACATCTATTCAACACCGAGCCATTTTGTTCGGTTCTATCAGAAACGCGGCTGGGTAGCGCCGACCCGCTTGAGTTCCTGGACAAGGCAGTGGATTTTGTCAACGATCGCCTGTGGGGAACCCTCGCGGCTACGCTTGTGGTGCACCCAAATTCACTCAAGGACCCGCGCATCCACGAGGCGGTCGAACGCGCCATTACTCGCCTCCGCTATGGCACGGTGGCGGTGAACGGCTTCCATGGCCTCTCGTTCAACTTCGCCTCGACTCCCTGGGGCGCCTATCCCGGCGCAACCTTGGAGAACATTCAGAGCGGTTCAGGATTCGTACATAACACGCTCATGTTGGAAGGCATCGAAAAGGCGGTCCTGCGCTGTCCTGTCACTTCCTTTCCCAAACCCGCTTACTTTCCCAGTCACCGCACCACGCACAAACTCCTGCGCAAACTGGTGGTAATGGAAGCCAATGCGAATTGGGCAAAAGTGCCAGGCATCGTCTTCGCCGCAATGCGCGGCTAAGCACGGACACCGGTTTGAGGCATCCGGATTCTCTCAGTCACCTTCACTAATACCGACACGACGGAACGCGATGGGGGCTGGCGATCTCAATTGCCGGATGGCTCCTGGATCACGGGCTTAACCGGAAGTTACGGGACTAACCCTGGATCGGTAACGATAAATGCCCAAGGGTTTGGTAGACAATATCCACTCGCATGCGCAGCCGTAAAATTCAGCGAACACACTCAGGAGCGCACAAGAGCAATGTTGAAAGCGCTTCTGGTCAACTGCATTGGTAAAAACCTGCCTGATCGACTCAATAAGCTAATTACGGCACAACATAAAAAGCTAAAAATAGAACCGCGCAATTAGCTAAAATCAGTGCAACCAATAAAGCTAATCGAAAGAATCCGCCATGGCCTCGCCTCCGGAGAAACTTGCGCAACCCTCGAGTTCGAAGCGATAGCCTACACTCGTCATCTACGATCAGAATCCGTTTCTGTTCCAACTTGCGCTTCCTTATTCTGCATCTCGTTTCTGCTGCCGCCGCTCGGAGAGCAGCCATATGGAGAACACAGTTCCCTTGCCGAGCTGGCTGCGGACCCGAATTCGGCCGCCATGCTTTTTAACCAGTTCACTTGTGACCCAGAGGCCGAGACCGGTGCCGACCGCCTTTTTGGTCGTGAAGAACGGTTCGAATATGTGCTTCAGATTCTCAGGACTGATGCCGGCGCCGGTGTCGGCAATCGTAAGCCGCACCATGGAATGTTCATCGGCTGGGGGAGGATCGCTGGTATGCACCTGCAACACTCCGTTTGCGCCCATGGCGTCGATGCTGTTGGCTACCAGATTGGAGAAGACCTGCCTCAGCTCACCCTCGATCGCCTGAACACGGGCGGTGCTGCGGAATCTAGTTTGCACGGAAACTGATTTGTTCTGCAGCTTCGGTCTATAAATATCCAAAACGCCATGTACGATTTCAGGCACGTCCAGACCAGTCGGACTTCCGCCTTCGCGGTAGAAACCCAAGGTCTGTTTCGTCATATGTGCCACCCGATCTAACTCGGCTCCGGCGATTTGGAGATGCTTTCGTGCTACGTCGTCCAAAGAAGGATTCACGCCCGCGATATATAGCGCGTTCATTGCCGCCGCCAGCGGGTTGTTGATCTCGTGAGCGATGGTTGCGGCCATGCGGCCAACCGACGCAAGTTTCTCGGCACGAATCAGCGCCTGCTGGGCCATCTTCAAACCGGTGACATCTCGAATGGTAAGGAGGCCCATCACAGCCTGCCCGGCACCATTCCGCACCAGAGTGCCGCCGTAGCTGAAGATTCGCTCCCGTCCGTCTGCTTTTCGCCGGAATGCGAGCTCGTAATCGCGCATCTCTTCGCCGCGCAATAGGCGAGGCACTGGCCATTGCTCGACCGGGACCGGAGTGCCGTCCAACCGGTGTAGCTCAAAGAGGCCTACGGCGGCGGAGAAGAGCACGGGTTCCTCTCCACGTTTGCTATACCCGTGCATGTGGAGGGCGGCTTGGTTCCAGTCGAGGGTTTCGCCGTTGGGGTCCACCACCACCAGGCCTTCGGCGAGGTTCTCAATTACAGTTCTCAGCCAGTCTTTGCTTTCACGCAGGGCTTCTTCGCTGGCTCGCAGCTCTTTTTCGGTCTCGTTGCGCTCGGCCATTTCCACCGTGAGCGCCTCCAGGGAGTGCAGCACCTGAAAGGCTGACGACGCGAATTTTGCCAAGGCCTGCATCACCCGCGCGTCTTCGGCATCGAACTTCCGGTCCTCATCGTGTGCAATGACCCAGATTGTGCCGACGGGCTTGCCTGCGATATGGAACGGGATCAGCAGCGCCTCTGCCATCGGAGGATCGATAGGCATCGGGTAATGGTAATGATGTTCCGGATAGCGGAACAGCAGGACGGAGTCGCGGTCCAATACGGTTGCGCAGGGGCTGAGGTCGCGGGCCATGCAGCCGCCCTGGTACACAGCAAGCCGACCCGCGATTGCGTTCCAGCGGAAAACCTGATTGCCCAGTTCATCCTCCAGCATGCTTACGCCAGCCGAGTGTGCCCTGCACAACACCAACGCAATCTCTACCAGTTTGTGCAGCACGTTTCCTGGCGAGTTGGCCATCTCTTGTGCGAGGGAAGCCAGTGCGCGATTTTCAGCTTCGTAGTCTGGAGGTCGCGACGGGCGCCGCGCGAGTTCATCGGTAATGAGGACTGAATCCAGCGACACACGCTCAGGATCGATACGAAGGGTAGCTTGCGAGTGTGGTCCAGTTTTGCCGTGCGCATCGCGAGTAATATCCATGAGGGACTTCGCCGCAAAACAACTGCATCTTATACAGATGCTGGCGGCCAAGCCGAGGTAATTTAATTTTCAAGCCGCAGACAGCTGAACAGGTTTAGCAGTACTGTGGGATCACGTACCGCGCGGAGTAATTTGCTCATCCCCTGCTCTGGAGTCTTCATCGGGCTCTATCCGGCAGTGCTCAGCAACCTGAGCACTCCTGACCTCTACCGTGTCACTAATAAATATCGGCGAGTGTGTGACGAGTTGTGGTGACGCGTACCAGTGCGCATGGAACTTCCGTTCTCCGAACCTTTTCTAGGGTTGTCGCCATGGCCAACTACCGGGACTGCTGCGACGGGAGAAGCTGCGTATGCGCAAAGTTCCATGATTAGGATTTGTTCCGGATGGTCGGCCACACTCGGAAAGAACCGATAGGCGAAAATACTTGGCGATTTCCTGCTCAGTATCTGACCTGGCGTTGCAAGGGACTGGCATAACTGCGCGAATCCTCCGGAGCGCACTTCAATCCCGCCGTGACCCTGGCCGATGCTTCGCAGGGTCGTCTGCCGTGGGCTGAGGTACCGGGCTACATAGCGGCGCAATTCATTGGGGCCTTCGCTGGCGTAGCCGCAGCGAATGTACTGTTCGGGAATACAGATCACAAATCCCCAGCCTGATCTCCTTCATCCCCTTGGTGACGCCCGCACGTCCAGTATTGTTTCCCGCCTTGAAACGGTAGTGCGGGATTTTGCCGCGAGATCAATGAGGCATTCTCAAGTGCGAACAGGCCGGTGCCGATGGTGCCCATTATAGAGACCAGCGCCTCAGGTGTAGCAGGCTCGCCAATCCTCATACCGTCGCTACGCGCTGTCCTACGCAGAAACCGGGCCCCGTATTGAGCCTTTGTTTAAGTTAGGAGCGACATGTTCGATCGAATCAAACTTTCAGGCAAAATTGTGGGAACCATTGTTATCGCCCTGGCTCTCACATCGGTGATCACCTCCTTCATCTCCCAGCGCCGCATCAATCAGCAGGCGGAGGACGCGTTCCGCGATAAAGTCCGCCAAATCACCAACGTGTCGATTTCTGCCCAGACCTGGACTTCCGACAAACTCGACACGCAGAAGTACGCCGATAGCACCGGCATGGCATTTCGCACGCCCTCTCTCCAGCCGCGCAATGCTAAGAATCAGGCAGACGCTTTTGAGCGGCGGGCGCTGGAAAAGTTTCAGCAGGATCCCTCGCTGAAGGAGTACTCGGAGCGGGCCAGCGTGGACGGTAAGGAAGTGATGCGCTACATGCAACCCGTGCGCCTCACAGAGGATTGTCTGGCCTGCCATGGCGGGCCTGCGGGCGAGAAAGACCCGTATGGTCACGCCAAGGAAGGCCTGAAGACCGGAGATCTACGCGGCGGCTTTTCGGTCACGGCCCCGGCCGAGCAATTGAAAAGCACGGCAGACTCGAATTCGATCGCGATCTTTCTGCTGAGCTTTTTCACCCTGTTATCTTCCGCCGGAGCCGTGTACCTGGTGGTGCAGAGACTCGTCATCAAACCGCTCTCGAAATCGGTTGAGCTTGCCAGCCACATCGCCAACAACGATCTTTCGGTAGATGATCTGGTCGTGGAATCCGAAGACGAAATCGGCGAGGCTACCGCGGCGCTGAACAAGATGAAAAACAACCTGCGCCAAATGGTGCACTCGATAGCAAGTACAGCCGAGTCCGTAGCGTCGGCCAGCGAGGAGATTGCGGCCAATGCCGCCGAGCAGTCCCGCGCGGCCGAGACCCAAAGGAATCAGGTATTACACATTGCCACCGCGATGCATGAAATGACTTCGACGGTGGTGGAGGTTTCCGGGAATGCCAATCGTGCCTCCGATATTGCCTGCCAATCCGCCAAGATGGCAAACCAGGGCGGCGTGATTGTCGGGAATACATTGAAGACCATGCACGACATCTCAAATTCCGTCAGCGGCACCGGCAGGCAGGTGCATGAGCTCGGCAAACGGTCGAACGAAATCGGCCGCATCGTTGCTGTCATCGACGAGATCGCTGACCAAACCAACCTGCTCGCCCTCAACGCCGCCATCGAGGCTGCCCGTGCGGGAGAGCAAGGCCGGGGATTTGCCGTGGTGGCCGACGAGGTTCGTAAACTGGCCGAACGCACCACCACCGCCACCAAGGAAATCGCCAGCATGATCGAAACAATCCAGTCGGAAACCCAGTCAGCCGTTCATGCCATGGAAGAGGGAACGAGGCAGGTGAAGGATGGCGTGAACGCAACCATTCAGGCTGGCGACTCCCTGCAGCAGATCATTCAGAAGTCGGAAGAGGTCGGCGACATGATCGCTATGATCGCCACCGCATCCACCGAACAATCAAGCACGACGGAAGAAGTAAAGAACAGCATGGAGCAGATCTCGTGTCTGGTGGAGGCGTCTACAATCAGTACCCAGCAGGCTGCGAAAGCCTGCCAGGATCTTTCCGAGTTGACCATCAATCTTAACGATCTAGTGGCGCACTTCCGCCTAAGCCGGGATCAGGCTTCGGTAGCACATGAAAAAAGGTCCGGCACAGGTCTCAGCAGATCAGGACTAGATGCACAGAACGTCGAAAAGACGGCGTCGAATCACCGGGAGGGCTGGCTTCAATAACGGTAAGGTTAGTCTCTGGATGACGTGGTAATGGGAACGAGGTTGAAGGCTGAGATCCAGACTGGATATTCAGAGCGTTGACTTTGCCCCGGTAGGAATGTGCCGTTATGCCCGCATGGGCAAACCGGAAGTATCCTTCAGACAATACCTGGCGCAAAACAGGGCTACGACATCGAGACGGCCAGCGACGATATCGAACGCATTGCCGGAGAAGACGAGGACTGCCGGCGATTGCGGCAGATCGGTCTCGAAAACCTAGCGCAATGCCGACTTCCCGTTGCCGATCCTCTCCCGTGTTATTGTGACACCAGATAAGCTGCGATCGCGCGGATTTGTTCGCCGTCGAAACGCATCGAACTGGAGGTCACTTCGGTGGGATGCTGGCGATCTCCAGCGCGGAACCTATGTAATTGGACGGTCAAGTACTCGCGGTTCTGCCCTGCCAGACGCGGAGCCGCGGACGAGCCCTCTCCCTGTACCCCATGCGCCCGGCTCGGCGCTCCTGTCGTCGATAGGCGTCCGCGATGATCCCTTGCACATAGCGCTGATCGAGATCATCCGGAGTTCACAGCGAGAGTTCTCGTCGATGCGAATTCCGCCCCCGGCGTGAAGGTCTTTACCGCGCGGGCTTGCCTCTCCAGACTTCCTGCCAAGCCGCGAATTCGGCCGGCCTCAACTGGTATCGCGCGAAATTGCCCTCATGGAGGCCTAAGAGATCAGATTCAGCCATCTCCCGGAAACGCGCGCGCTCATCCGGCACGATATTTTCTTCAATCCATCGCGCTAGGAAGGCGGCGGCCGCCTTACGATCCCGGCGCGCGCGCACAACATCGGCAACCACCTGGCGGAGCGCCGCGCGATGCTTGAACCGGAAAGGATCAGGTTCGCCTAGCGACTGCCGCGCCGCAGCGTATTGTTCTGCTGACCGGCCATAGGCCCAGAGGAATACATCCTTGAGGAGAGCAACATCATTCAGTTCGTAAACTCCGAGCATCGCCTCGTTGTAGAGCGATCTCGGTACATCGGTGAACGAAAGCGGCGAGAGATTCCGTTTGATGAAGGGAATGTTGGCCGCGAGCCGCGACACACGTTTGTTGACATCGTCAAACGGCTGCAGGTACGGCAACTGCACCATGACGAAAAACGACTGCTCGTAGGGATCTTCAATTGCCGCCGCCGTCGCCAGAATTTGGTTGAAATACTCCTCAATCTGCTGGGGAACGGCTAGCGGTTGAAAAGTCGATCGTTCGATGCCGACGGGGATATGCCGCAGCCGACCCGCAGCGCTCTCGTCCGCCAGGAGGTTGTTAGCGAGAATTCCATGAAGATTGAGGATCGTGTAGCGGTTGAAGCCAATATCATCGGCCGCGTTGACGAGAAACTCGATGGCGTCCTTGTGGTTCATGATCATCTGCGCTTCAAGACGGTCCCGTCCTTCAGCCTCCTCGCCGAATTCAATGAGGCGCTTGGTATCGAGCAACGAATAAGTGTTGCCCTCCAGACGGCTTGAGTTCCACGAGAGATCGATCAGGAGGCGGCTCAGAATCAGCTTGGCGTAGGTTCCCGCAGCTTCCGCCGCAACATGCCGCGTACCAATCGACGCCAGGCGCGCGCTCTCTTCCGCCGAAAGATAGAGCCGCACATTCGGCCGGTAGCCGTCGAGGAATTCGCGGTTGTAACCTACGGGCTTTCGCGCCGTGACTGGCTGACTGAGCTGGTGCTGAATCTTGGCACCCGCCGCCGAAATCGGCACCACTGCCGCTGGTTCCTCCGCCTTCACAGGGGCGCGTCCAGGTGCGGCTGGCTCCTTCGGCAGAAGGTACTTCACCGCCCGGCCTTCGCCTGTCGGCACGAGACGGCCAGCTTCGACCAGGCTCTTTAGACGGAATTGCAGCGTGCGCTGAGGCAGCTGTTTAGGCAGGCCCTTCGCAATGTCCTCACGTCGTGCTCCTCCAGGATGGCGCGCGACCGCAGCAAGAATTTCTGCAATATCTGCTTCGGCTATTTGCCTAGGCACTGGTGACCTCCCGTAGTTGCGCGAAAGCACTATCGCGCAATATAGCACCAAAATAGCGCAACAACAAGAAATAGCGCGCAACATAAAATTGCGCGTAATTCTTCCGTCCGGATTTTTCTTCGCAAGCACCTAGCGATGGGCCAAAGGATTTCCGGCTAAAGCTCAATGCGACGATTGAGACACTTCAGTTCACTCCAATCGGCGGCCCCATACCTAACCGCGGCGTGGTCTCAGCCCTTGGCAGCACCACAGGACAACCGGATATCTCGCTGTTTGGACTGACCTATCTGCAGCGGGTCAGCGACGCAGTTACGAATGAAGCATTGCATATCGAACCCGGCATCTGGATAAATGTCCCCCCGACAACCGTATTTCCGAACAATCCAAATGAAACGGTCGTGCGTATGGGCACGATTCCACATGGCGACTCACTGCTTGCGCAGAGCACAGCCATCATTCCAAACGCTCCCGCTCCAGCCATCGCAGCGGTGAGTTCCACCCCCGTTAAGAGCGACGGTTCTGCTTTACCCGCTCCCTATCTCGCTCCATTCCTCAATCCGCCCTTGCCTCCTGGAATCAAGCTGCCCTATGTCGCGAACCCGAATCTGGCCATTCAGGACGCTATTTTGGGCCAGAAATTTACCAACACTGTCGTGTGCTCGTGATCTCGACCAGTGCAGTGGGTGGCATTCTGAACATACCGTTCGTTACCCAGAACGCAAACGCAGCTAAACTCGACGCGATCTTCTGGATTGAAACGGTGCAACAGCCAGATGGGTCGACCTTCCTGCAACTGCAATATACACAGACAGTGATTCTGAACTTTCTCGGAATCAATTGGCCGCATATCTCAGTAGCCACGCTGGTCAAGCAATAGGAAAACGCTGACGAGCGACGAATCTGAAGCAAGACAGACCCCGGTTCTGCCCGATCTCGCGACGGCATTCTGGGTTCAGTCGTCTTTGGGGGTTAAGCTCTCAGTCCACTCTGACCCCCTGGGGGAACCCAGGGGCTTGGCCCTCGATGTCGGTCCCCAAACTACCTTCTGCAGAGAAACTTGCGGAAGACCTAATCTTGCGGAATCGGTGGACTGTAGTCGAAATTGTGCTCAAGGAGCCTCAGAGAACCCCAGATTCCAACAACTGATTGCTGTAACCGATTGATTCTAAGGGAGTAGATTTGGGTGGGGAACCTGGTCCCGAACCAGATTTTGTAACATATTGAAAATAAGCGATTTCTGTTGATTCTATGTGATTGCTGTTGAACCGTTTGCGGCGCGGCTGTTGAACGGTATTGAAAATTGGTGAAGCCCGGTGCTTTGACCGCTACAAAATCATCTACAGCGTCGTTTTCGCTTGTGCCCATATTGGGCACAGTGATACTCTCGTCGTCGTGAGAGTGATCGCCCGCAGCACCTTGCGCGAATTCGTCGAGACGCTGAAGGGCACCAAGAACTACGCTCCCGTGAAGTCGTCATTGGATGCCTGGTTCCATGAGGTTGAAACAGCGAGTTGGAAGAATCCAGCAGAGGTGAAGGCATCGTACGCCAACGCCAGTATCGTTGGCAATGACCGGGTGGTGTTCAATATCAAGGGCAATTCATTCAGACTTGTGGTTGCCGTGGATTATCTCCGGCAGGTGGTCTTCATCAAGTGGGTGGGAAGCCACGCAGACTATGACCGCATCGATGCGGCAAAGGTGAACTATGCAGGTAAAGCCGATCAGAAATAATCAGGACCACGCTGAAGTGCTCCGACAGATTGAGGCGCTTTGGGGCGCGCCGCAGGGAACCGAAGATGGCGACCTTCTCGACGTGCTTGTCACCTTGGTAGAGGTCTACGAGCGCGAACATTTTCCCGTCGATCTGCCTGACCCCATCGAGGCCATTAAGTTTCGTTTGGAGCAACAGGGAAAGGACTACGGGGCTTTGATCGGGATCATCGGGCAGCGCACTCGCGTCTACGAGGTGATGCGCCGCGACCGGCCTCTGTCGCTGGCAATGATTCGGAACTTGAATACAAAACTCCGAATTCCAGCGGAGGTGCTCATTCACCCGAGCAAGCTGCGTAGGAAGCGTGCCCCGGCCGTGGCAGCACGACCGAAGCGGAAGACGGCATAGCCTTTTCCGTATTCATCTGCATCTCCGCTTCCGTGCGCTTGCCCCTCAATATGTGATCACGCGGCACAATATGCTCATTAGCAGCCAAGCCCGACTTCCGCAGTTGAAAAGATAAGTCCTGTGTTTGCAACGCTGGCATAGCGAAGTCTTCACTACACGTTGGCGAATTCGATGCTGGTGGGGAGGTCCAGGCCCAGGCGTTGAAGCAGGATGGCCTGATGGTCGGTGGGGCGGCTCACACAGCGCTTGCGGATCGTGACCCCCGACCGCGTGGGCAGTACCACATCGACCAGCGTGATTTGCTGCAACTCGGTAAAGATCTTTCGCGGCTCGTCGCCCAATCCTGCGCCGTGGCACCAGCGGCCCAGCGTCTTCCACAACACGTAGGCGAGGAAGCAAACCAGAATGTGGGCCTGCACGCGATGCTGTTTGTGGTGCCAGATCGGACGCATGGCCAAGTCGCTTTTGTGCAGGCGAAACGCAGCTTCGGCCTCCGTCAGTTGAATGTAGGCGCGCCATAACTCCTCCCCGCTCCAATCCGTTACGTTACTGCGGAGCAGATAGCAGCCCTCGCTCAATCTTGCCCAGTCGCGCCAATCGTTGCGTTTGCTCCAGTGAAGATCGGCCTGTCCTTGCGCGCCGGTTTTCACTTCGACGCTGAACAGCCCGGCGGCGCGCGTGTTGCGGCCCAGCAGTTTTCCTACACGTTGCGCGATCAGCAGCGGGTTTTGTTTGCGCTTGCGACAGCCCGCCGCCAGCGCCTCCAGTTGCTGCTCGATTCGCTTCTCGAAGCGCTCGTGCATGATGTTCTCGATAACCCTCTTTTGCCCCTTCGGCGTCAGCGCCAGTTCGCCGGGCGTGCCCGCCGCAGGCGCTCGTGTTTTTCACCGACCTCGAGGGATACTTGCCAAACGACGCACCAAACCATCCAGTCCTATGGGCAGCCACCAAGGATCATCCGGTTCCATTCGGTGAGGTGATTCCCATGGCTGCCGCATAGGAATGGCGAGGGATCTGCCCGGACCATACTAGCCCCCGCCCCCGGCCCCATGAATTAAATGCAAGGAGCATTCGCATCAGCTATCGCGGAATTGGTCCGCCGCAATACCGGGGCTACCGAGAAAAACGAACCAGATATGGAAGGTACCGGATCGCGGAGCCTGTCCAATTCTGACCACTCACTCAGTACCCACTACTCTGCCGATCTTGCGCCAAAGGTGTATCCAAGCTCGAACGCTTGTTGGTTTTCCTTATGAAACCGAGGGAGTCGCTCCTCAAGCGCTCGGAGGAATGACTCCCTCGACAAGCGTCCTGATAATTTCTTGCCGAGAGCGCCAAGCATGATCGTATTGGCGAAGATCGGATTTTGTAGCTCTCGCTGAGCGAGTTTGCAGGCTGCGATGGGGATCTGATGACAGCTCAGATTCGTGTCCAGCGAGTCGATCGCCTCAGGGTCATACAGAATTATGCCTTGACGGCAGAGGTTCTTGAAGCGCTGATAGGCAATGCTCGAAAAGGCACAGAAAAAGTCTGGAACTTCCACCGATGGACTGTCGATTGGTTCGGGAGAAAGTACCAACTGGCTTCGCACGTAGCCACCGCGAGTTTCCGTACCGTGACTGATCAGCATGGAGGTAAAGAGGCCTTCGTGAACCGCGGCCTGACCAAGGATCTGTCCTAGTCGTACCACGCCTTGCCCGCCAAAACCGCTGATGAGAATCTCAGTTCGATTCGACACTGAGCGACCTCCGCTGCACGGAATTGACGTGCTCTCTCAACGATGCGGCAAACTCCGGACGAGCATTAGACGCGTCGTGCAGAATGCCGCAACTAAAACCTGTACCGGAATCCTGGTCCGCCGGACCCACAGCGCGTTCTTCGAACCACTGATAGATTTTCTTCAGATCGCGTGTCCGCAGAGCTTGCGCACCGAAGTGCGTAACACAAGGGTAGACCAGCTGCACGAGCGAAAAGCCCCGGTTTTGCAACGCCTTTTTGATGCTTTCAATCGGCGTACGCTTTTCCGTCACGGAATGGCGCGCAACGTAGGTCGCACCGGCTTCCTTGATGATGCGGAGAACGTCGATGCCGTTTTGGGTCAGATTTTGCTCCCACATTCCGTAAGGACTGGAATCCGTGCGCGAGCCTTGCGGCGTTGTCATGCTGTACTGCCCACCAGTTGACTGGTATCCCAGATTGTCACCGACGATCACCGTCATATCGACATTGCGCCGTGCGCAGTTCAGCAGGTGCAGCAGGCCGATGGTAAATGCGTCGCCGTCGCCCACGGTCAGCACGATTCGTTTTTCCGCCGGGAGCGCCAAACGCAGGCCAGTAGCAAGGGCATAGACGCGGCCATGCGTACCTGCGAAGGTGTCGCCCTTCCATGTTGCGAAGGTCTGCCGCCCGGTACATCCGATTCCGGTTCCCCAGACCACATCGGCGAGGCCCAGTTGCAATTCGTCAATTGCCTCGAGAACCTGGCGATGCAAGACACGCAATCCGCAACCTCGACAAGCAGTGCCGGGGTACTTTTCAGGCCGGAGAAATTTCTCTACGAGTGTATCCACGGTCTACCACGCCTCCAATTTCCAGCTTTGAGTGTGTCGAGGTTGGTCTTTCAGGATGGCGTCAATCGCATCCTGCAGTTCGGTTCCAGTCGGCAATTCGCCGCATTTACCCAGGAAATGCACGCTCCTGGCCTTGGAAGCGGCACGCCGAACTTCACGCACAAGCTGACCATCCCAGTTAAGCTCCACTGACAGATATCGAGAAGGAAGGTTGAAAATCTGATCGGGAAAGGGCCACAGTGAGATCAGTCGTATCCCACCAGCACGGATGCCACGCTGGCGGGCCGAATTGACAGCGCTCTTCACTACGCGAGAAGGTGTGCCGTAGGAGACCAGGATGATCTCGGGATCATCATCGAGGCCGTAGCTCTCGAAGCGGTCGATCAGTTCACGATGATTGCGGATCTTGTAGATCAGCCGATAGGCATGCTTATGCTGCAGTTCTACGTCTTCGGTATCGTGACCGGCTGCGGTCGGCGTCCAATCGGAACATGCTCCACCGGTATTGTGACCAAGCACGACTGGAGGAATGTCGATCTCATCTGTCGCGGGATAGAATTCCGGACCAGGATGAACCTGACGGTTCCACGTGCGCACTCCCAGCATCTCGGTATCTTCGGGTGTTTCCGGTAGAGACAAGGTCTCCCAGCCATCGGTCACCATCTGGTCTGCCAGTAGGGTGACCGGGGTGCGAAAGCGTTCGGAGAGATAGAAAGCTTCCGCGGTTAGCGAGAAGGCTTCTTGCACCGACGCAGGCGCGAGCACGATTGTTTCGTAGTTGCCACCGTGGGCAAGATAGCGGCTCAGATAGAACTCGCCTTGTCCCGGCGCGCCGGTGATGCCGCTTACTGGCCCTACGCGCTGCGAATTCACGATGACAACCGGGATCTCGGAGCTCAGCGCCCAGCCGAAAGGATCGGCGAAGAGGATATAGCCGGGACCGGATGTTGCGGTCATGGCCTTTAATCCTCCGAGTGAAGCTCCATTGCAGATATGCAGTGCGGCGGTCTCATCTTCTGCCTGCACATAGTAGCCGCCCACCTCCGGCAGGCGGCGCGACATGTTTTCGGCAATCTCGGTCGCTGGCGTGATGGGGTAGCCCGCGAACACGCGGCAGCCCGCGAAGATCGCCGCCTCGGTAATTGCAGCATTTCCTGTATCAAATCTGCGTTTCATAAACCTTCTCCCGTCAGCCAGTCAGGCAGTGGCGGTCCTGCGCCAGGAGCGCGTACGGTCTTCGAGTGGAGCGAAGACAAGCTCCTCCACGATCAACATAAGGAGACCAAGGGTAATCATGGTGACAATCGTGACCTCTGTCCGGCCGGTGCTTCGGCCAACCGTCAGCATGTAGCCAATCCCTTTGGGCACGCCGACCATCTCCGCAGCAATTACCACACGCCACGCGAATCCGAGGCCAGTGCGAAAACCAGTGATCAAATAGGGTATGAGACTTGGCAACATGACTCGACGGATGATCTGCCATGGTGTCGCGCCCATCATTCGTGCGGCGTCCACCAGCCGAGTATCTACGTCGCGCACTCCTTGCACGGTGTTCAGGATGATCGGGAATACCGAACCCAAGGTGATGATGAAGATCGCGGCCTTATCGCCCAAGCCGAACCACAGAATCGCCAGAGGAACCCAAGCCACGCCGGGAATCGGGGAAAATATCCGCACAAAGGGTTCGGCTACATTGTTGAGAGCCGGAGACGTCGCCATCGCTATACCCAGTGGCACAGCAATCACCACGGACAGTGCGAAGCCAATCAGCACGCGAACCAAGCTCACGGAAAGCTGATCCCACAAGTACCCGGACCAGATCATTTCCCCGAAAGCCTTAAACACAACCTCAGGCGGAGGCAACAGGAGCAGAGAATACTCCGGAGAAATCCTTCCGAAGACACCGGTCGTTGAGGCAAAGTGCCATAGAAGGAAGAAACCGCCCATCGCAAGCGTGCCCTGCCAAAAGCGATTGAAATTCGGTTTTCGCATCACTCCGGCTTTCCTTGTGGCAGGTAGCTCAAATCGAATAGCTTGCTGGCCGTGGGAACTTCTTTCAAGTAGCCAAGTTGCTTCGACCATTCCAGGGTTTCAAGGGCCGCGGCCTCATCAACCTGTGCCGTGTAATCGATTCGGTGCCGGGCACGCTCTACGATTGTTTTATCGAGACTAATCTCATTGGCGATGATTCCATTGGCTTCATCGGGCTTGCTGTTCACAAAGTCGACGGTCTGAACGTACGCTGCCAGAAAACGGCGGAGATCACCCGGACGAGACTGGATAAAGGACTGCCGGGCGATTACCACATTGACGGGATAGAAATGCTTGGAATTCGGATTGGCTTTGTGCCACTCGGCGGCGGCGTCAAATAACACTTTGCTGTCTTTGTACTTGGTCTCCGCTTGGGTTGCGAAAGGTTCCCAAGTAATAGCCGCATCTACTTCGCGGGCAACAAACAGCGCAGCCGGCATATCCGCGGGCGCCACGTTCGGTACGATCTGGATGTCCTTATCCGGGTCGAGTTTTGCCAGTTCGAGCGCTATGTGCGCACGGAAGAGTGTATCCACTACGGTTCCAGGCTTCGGAGTGGCAACCTTCTTGTCTTTCAACTCTTCGATGTCGTGGATACCAGTATCGGTTCGGGTTAGTAGCACATGTCCACCGCCGTTGGCTGCCGCGACCACTTTCAAGTCAACGCCCTTGCCCTGCCAAATGGCCGATGGAGCAATGCCCAGAAGAGCGACATCGAGCTGGCCCGAGGCGAAAGCTTCCATCAGCGCAGAGCCATCTGCAAAGTCTACGATTTCGAGGTTGACGCCGTGTTCCTGGAATATGCCTTTGTCCCTGCCAACATAAGGCGTAACCGTGCCCAACGCACGATTCGTTCCGACCTTGATGACTCTTGCCGAGGAAACTGCGGCGGAAGCCGTCGGAGTCTTAGCGTGCCGCAGCGGCCCGAGCACGAGCGCCGCGATCAGGATTATTACGACCACTGTCAGAGCTGGATACCACTTCTTCATGGGGAAGTCTCCGTGTCTTCAATTGGATCAACGGGGCATACATTTCAAGTAACTTACGGCGCTGGATTTTGCCATTGGGTCCCTTGGGAAGTTCTTCGACAAAGAACACCTGTTTGGGAACTTTGAAATCTGCGAGGTTCTCGCTACAGTGCGCAGTGACACGTTCTTCTGTGAGCGACAATTCGGGGTGCAGCACCAGGAAGCAAGCCACCTCTTCGCCGTAAAGCCAGTCAGGCACTCCTACGACCGCCGCCTGCTCAATTTCCGGCATACGGTAGATGATTTCTTCCACCTCGCGCGGCGCAATCTTCTCGCCAGCGCGGTTGATCAACTCTTTTTTTCGTCCCACCAGAAATACATATCCGTCCTGATCGAGATAGCCCAGATCGCCCGTGTGGAACCATCCTCCCTTGAACGACTCTTCATTCGCAGTTGGGTTATCGAGATACCCAGCTGTGAGGTTCGGTCCACGAAGAACAACTTCGCCGATCTGATTCGCGCTACGCGGCGTTCCGTGCCCGTCCACTACTTGAAGCGCGTTGGTAAACGGCAGCCCCGTGGAGCCGTGCTTGCGTAAATGCAGAGGGTTCGACGTGACCTGTCCGGCGGCCTCGGACATGCCGTAGGACTCAATGACAGGTATTCCGGTGCGCTCCTCGAAGTCCTCAAGGACGGCATCCGGAAGAGGTGCCGATGCAGAGCGCGCGAACCGCAGCGATGAGAACTCAGCCTTGGATGGAATCGGCTGATGAAGCAGAATGGACAGGATGGTCGGTACAGCGCTGAACCAGGTCGCGTTGTATGTCTCGATCCACTGCCAGAAGTGCCGCGAACTGAACTTCTTCGGCAGGACTAGAGAAAACCCCACCAACATGGACGTGATGAGCGTGACCACCAGTCCGTTGATATGAAACAACGGAAGTATGCACAATGCCGTGTCCTGGGAAGTGAGCCGATGCGCCTCCTGTACTCCACGAGCATTGCTGAGCAGGTTGCCATGGGTTAGGATCACGCCCTTGGGTTTTCCAGTCGTGCCAGACGTGTAGAGAATGATTGCAGGATCTGTCCATTCCGCCGCTGCAGTATCTACTGCGACCTGATCCGCACTATAAGCAGGGAGAAGCTGAATGAGAACGAGCGGGTCTTCTACCGGCTGTTGGTCGCCCGGTATCACCAACTCCCATCGCTTTCCTTCCGGCAGCAAGTCGTCTGCATGTCGCTCGTCGGTAAGGATGAAGCGTGCCTTCGAGTGTTCGAGATGCCAGTCGATTTCGGCACGAGTGAGATTGGGATTCAATGGGACCGCAACGCCACCGGCAGCGGTAACACCCAACAAGGCGACTGCAGCCGCGGAGCCATTGTTCAACAAACTGGCGATACGGTCTTGTTTGCGAAACCCAGCGGCGCTCAGCACGAAAGCTAGCTCCCTCGTGCGTCGTCGCATCTCACCGAAGGTTATGCTCCCGGCCTGCTCGGGAAGGTGCAGAAAAATGCGGCCCGCATTCTCGCGGCAAGTCGTTTCCACGAGTTCACAAAGTGATCTATGTTTCATTGGATGACCCCATTGCCCTGTATCTATTGTTTTAAATCTGGTATTCGAGCACGCATGAATCCGATCTTTCGTATTGATTGAGCACGTGGTTACGAATTTCGGCGAACACCAAATCTGTCCGATGCCTGGGTCGGCTCAGTCCCACGTTGACGATCGTCTTTACTCGACCAGGCCGGGGAGTCATCACAACGATGCGATCCGCCAGGTAAACTGCTTCTTCAATGTCATGGGTAACAAAGATCGTGGTGAACGGCTGCAGCTGCCAGAGGTTTACCAACTCAGCCTGCATTTCCATCCGGGTAAAAGAGTCCAGCGCCCCGAAGGGCTCGTCCATGAGTAAGATCTTGGGAGACATGGCCAGCACACGCGCCAGCGCAACGCGCTGCTTCATCCCCCCGGACAGTTGCTTGGGGAATGCGTTCTCAAATCCCGTCAGTCCAACAAGATGGATGAATCGAGCTGCAGTTTCGACGACAATGGACTTACTGTGGCCCTTCAGTTCCAAGCCGAATCGGACGTTCTGTTCGACCGTCAGCCACGGAAACAGCGCGTAATCCTGAAACACCACCCCCCGGCTCGAATCAGGCGATTGCACCGGCTCGCCGTCCGCAATCACATCTCCCTGTTCTGCTTTCTCAAGGCCGGCAGCCATCTTCAGCAGCGTTGACTTGCCGCATCCTGACGGACCTAGGAGGCAAACGAACTCCTCGGACCACGCGGAGAACGACACATCTTTCAGAGCAAGGAGGCGCTTCACGGCATTCTTTCCGGCGCTCTCAAGAGCATAGGTTTTAGAGACGTTCTCGAATGTGACGGACACGATAGAGACCCCAGTGCTACGGGTTTGAAATAAATAGTTCGCCGCCGGCCGGTATTGCGAAAGCGGAAAAGCGTCCATTGATGTCGTATTACATGAGTAAGGTCGTACACACCATCAGGAATTGGTACACCCCCTGAAAATATTTTTTCTTCGACTGGCAGGTTCCTTGGGGAATCCTCGCAGCCAACGCTCTGCAGCAACTGAATTTCCGAAAGCGACACCCGAATCGCGCCGCTTCCGGAAACCCGGCGCTCCGACGTCAAACCCTGACGCGAGAGTAGTTGCAAAATTACGGCAAGTAATAGCGGAACGAGGTTAAGACCATGTTGTCGATGCTGCGCGGCGCTCCACCCACTCCTGACCATGTATTGCGCGTCACGTAGGAGTACTGCCCGCCGAACTGGACCCTGCCCGACGGACCGTTATACAGGCGGTACCAGAAGCCGCCCGTCCCCTCGACCAAGGCACGCGTGTCCCCTACGCAATTGGCGAGAGTGCCGGGAGTAAAGCCGGTGCCCGCGCCGGGTAGGGTTTCCGTGTAGCAACCGCTGTTGACAAACAAGGGGTTGCCGTAGCCAACTTCTTTGCCCGTGACAGGATCGGTTTCCGTCGCCGTGCGGCTAGCATATTCCGTTCCACCGTAGGCGTAGAGATCGAGTTTTGTGCCATGCCACTCAAGTGTGCTCAGCCCCTGATATTCCTTGATCAGCGCGAGGGTCCCGTTCGCATTAATCGTTAGATCGGGAAGCGAGCCGGGGCCGTAACGGCCTATGCCGCTACCCCCGAAGCCATGTAAACCAAATACAATGTGCTTGTGGTAGAAGTTCCAGCGGGCGTTGGCGCCAAAGCCGCCACCGTTCTTCGAGGAGTTATAGGCTCCCAAAACATTGGGACCCGCTGCGGTGCTACCGTCGCAATGGGTTGTGGCGCTGACATCGCCGCAAGGAAATACCCGGTCGGCGAAGCGGTCGTACAGGCCGAATACTTCGTAGTGCCCAAAGCCAGGATCATAGGCGACTTTGGCGATAATGTCGGGCGATGGATTGAACGAGTAGGTTCCGCTGGAGTTGTAACTTTTGCCGTCGCCCGCTTCGCCGAGCAAGAAGTTATCCGCGTTGTTATGCAGCGTGGCTGTAGCTTCGGGGTTCTCTATGGCGGCTGCGAACCAGAGCTTATTACCGAAGTCTTTGGTTACGCGAAGCCCATATTGGCGTGCGTAACTGAAACCGACGTTGTAAGCTGCGTCAATCGTTTTAGGCCGGGCATCGTTGGTTTTGCCGGCGTCGTCGCTGGGACGGATACCCGTCTGGTTTTCTGTGACCAGGCTCCACATCTGGCCCCCGAGGAAGCTCCAGCCGTTATTGAACTTAGCCTGTCCCCATGCCTGGCGCAGCCGGAGCGTGTAGCTGTTGGTCTGGGTGGCCGTGGAGGTTACACCGGACGATAGAAAGTCGCCGGATACATAGCCGGAGAGTTCCGCACTCTTCAGGTGGCCTAATAAGTAGACGGTAGGCCGCGACTGGCGGGCGGAGCCGAAGAACTCCGACTCCTTGCTCTGCGAAGCGCCGGGCAGGGGGAGCGAGTTGAATGGGGTGGAAACGTCAGCTCCCAACGCTTTTGAGCGGCGCACAGTTTCAGCTGCCACAAATCCACCCGGTGTGATGCTGAGACCTTTGAAGCGAATCGTCAGCGGGCCCTCCAGTTCCTCCTTTACGGGCGGAGGCCCCTCCTGCACTGCATTACTGACGTCAGTCTTTAGCGCGGCCACGTCTCCCTTCAGTTCAGTGACGCTCTGCTGCTGCTGGCTGGTCTGGGCTTGAGCCGCAGTCGCCTTGGTGGCGGCGTCAGCGGCGGCGGCTTGAGTCTTCTGCGAGTTTTGCAGAAGTTGCTGTAGCTGTTCGGTCAGTTTCTGGATTTGCTGTTGCTGGGCTGCCAAGGCGTCTTTCAACGCCTGGACATCGGCAGCCGATGCCGTGGATGTTTGTGCAAAAAGCGCAGGCGCTAAGAGCAGCAGAACTAAAAGGATGATCCTCTTCATGCATATACCTCGAGTGAGATAAACGGGAGGCGTAGACCCAAATGGGCACGCTCTCGTCGGCGGTTATTCAGTTGGATTTAGAGATAAAAGCTTGCGCGGAAAAACGGCTAGCTTTAGCGACAACAACAGAGGGAGGGTTGGAACTGCATTGTCAAGGTCGTTTGAATGTCAGCAGCAGATGCCATGGATGTTTGCCCATGAAGCGCAGATGCTAAATGCAGCCGAACTGAAGTGATCCTTTTCATTTACAGACCTCACATCGGTGAACAAGAGAAGTAGACCCGGATGGGCACTCTCGTCAGTAATTATTTAGTTGGATCGGACAAGAAAGTCGGCGCAAGAAACGGCGCGGCTTAGCGACAACAACAGCAGCGACAACAACAGAGGGCGGGTTGGAGGGCCGTAGTCGGAACCATGGTAGTGATACTTTTATAGCACATATCAATACGAAAAAGAATACAAAGTATTCCGGGCCAAACCGAGAATCACTATCTCCTCGTATTTATGCCTTCCGGGTTCGAGGAGTTTGTGATGGCAACGGTACTTCCGCATGGGACAATGCGGTTGCTCCAAGCGAACCTCAACTTCGGTACTAGGTCCCTTCGATTGCCGTTCAGAATATCCATAAACTTGCCACCGACTATGGGATTCTTTGCTTGACTGATGGGCCGTGCCAACGCTGCTTGCCAGCCATTCCCAAGCCCGAAATAACAAAAGTCAGGGATGCCGGAAAACAGCCCCAACCGGCGCGAAGCTCCGGTCGGGGATTGCTCAATTACAGGCGGTACGAGACGGCGAAGCAGAACTGCGAGCGCGCCTGCAGATCGAGACCTGGGGCCACCTTACCGGCAAATTGAGCGACCGCAAAATCGATGTTGATTGGTTTTTCCGGCATTGGCAGAACGCGAACGAAATAGGTCAACTCCGTGGGAATCGAAACGCCTGGCAGGTTCTTGAGTTCAGTCGGCTGCTGATCAGCTTCGGCCCCAATGATCGCCTTCGTTTTGAACGGTGTCTTGACGACGATGCCCGCGGTACCAAAGCCACGAGCCTCATAGTTCCTGGCAACTCCGCCCAGACCGAACAGAACCGCATTGGTGCCCTTGACGCCGCCACTCAAAACGATGGGGAGCTGTGGAATACTGGTGATCGTCTTAGTGGCGACCACGTAGACGGTAGCGGCATTGCTGTTTTCCTGCGTGGTTACATCGGCCGCGCGACGGATGTCCGGTTGTTCGATAAAGCCCACCGAGATCGCAGGGAGCAGCTTTTTGTGGAAATTTTCCCGCAGCAAGTTCACCTTCACGTGGAAGCTAAAGAAGTCATTCTGGAACAGCCCTCCACCAAGGTTGTTTTCCGACGACAGCGTGTGGCTGAAGCCGAATTCCATGCGCTGGAATGCGCCCGCGGTAATAGAAAACTGGGACTGAAACCCAAGCACATCCCCGGCATTGCTCATGTGGAAGGCGACAGTCGGAGCGCCTATGGAATTGGCCGGTGAAGCCGTGACATAGGCGAGCGGAGTGGAAAGCGCACCGGTCTGTCCATACCAATTGAGGCTTTGCGCGAAAGCAGGTGCCATCGCCAGCGTAAGGACTACAACGACCGGCAGTAGACGAGACGAAATCGAACGACGCATGAAAGCTTCTCCTTGTTGGGGAGCTTCCAGTCGTCTGGTCAGATCCTCCACCTATTTCGATTTGAAAAGCAGGCCCCGTGGACGGTTGGCCAAACTACCTCCTGAGGGAATTCAATTCTTTGATCGCTGTGTGAGACCGTCGAATCGGATCTTCTCCTTACTCTCGATCTGCACGATCGACGAGTCGTGAATGGTTATCTCTAGGGAGCCAAACCGTATCGCGCGGATTGCGGCAATGATTGCGGCTTCCTTTTCGTGACGTTTAGCATCGGTGTTTTCAACTTCTGGCATACCGTCTCCTAAACTCAAATTTCCGCAACGGTTCCGTCGAGACCGCCAAATACGGTTTGGCCAACGATTGCCGGCCCTAATTCGTTGAAGATGGCGAAGCTGCAGCCTCTATCTGAGCCGTCGGCAGTGCCTGTGCTTGCTTGCGCAGTTCCTCGAAGAGAACCGTGGTAAGGTAGCGCTCGCCAAAGCTGGGAATAACGGCGACGATCAGTTTGCCCGCATTCTCCGGGCGCTGAGCTACCTTCAGCGCCGCAGCAACAGCGGCTCCGGAGGAGATTCCAACCAGCAAACCTTCTTCCTTGGGCAGGCGACGCGCGAAGTCGAGCGCCTCATCGTTCGAGACCTGGATCACTTCGTCGATCAACTTCGTGTCCAGCACGCCGGGCACAAAGCCAGCGCCGATTCCCTGAATCTTGTGCGGACCCGGCTTGCCGCCGGAGAGCACTGGGCTGTCTGTCGGCTCGACCGCGATTGCCTTGAAGCTGGGCTTCTTCGCCTTGATGTAGCGGGAGACGCCGGTCAGCGTGCCGCCCGTACCTACGCCGGAGATCAAGATGTCCACCTTGCCGTCGGTGTCGTTCCATATCTCGGGGCCGGTGGTCTCAAAGTGAATCTGAGGATTCGCGGAGTTATTGAACTGTTGCAAGATGTAGCCGTTCGGAGTGTTAGCGCGAATCTCTTCGGCCTTGGTAACTGCGCCCTTCATGCCGTTGGGGCCGGGAGTGAGGACGATCTTGGCGCCGAATGCCAGCATCAGCACACGACGTTCTAGGCTCATTGTCTCCGGCATGACGAGGATTAGCTCGTACCCCTTCACGGCTGCTACAAATGCGAGCGCAATTCCGGTGTTGCCGCTGGTGGGTTCGATCAGAACCGTCTTGCCGGGATGAATCTTGCCGTCGCCCTCAGCGGCCGCGATCATCGAGGCCCCGATACGGTCCTTGACGCTGGCCAGCGGGTTCTGGCTCTCCAACTTGACGGCCACTCGCGCCGCAGCCCCATTCGTGATTTTGTTCAGGTAAAGTAGCGGCGTTTTTCCAATCAACTCAGTAATGCTGTTTGCAATCGCCATTTCATCTCCATCTGGCCCGCGTCCGGCGGACCGCTAAACTTCTCTAAAGTTTGGTGGCGGCTTCTGATTGATCCGCCAAGTTTGCAACCCATTAAGACCACAAACGGACGGTCTAAAGCTTCCAGATAGCGTTGGCCCCGATGACGAGACCCAACGTCAAACCTGCGATCAATATCTCTCCCAGAGCGCCTACGATGAAGGGTCGTACTCCCTGCTTTGACATCTCGCGAAAGTTGGTGCGCAAACCAACGCCGGCGAAGGTCAGCAGAAACGCCCAACGGGAAAGATTCGCCAGAGCGCCCACCTGATCCTTGTTAAAGACGTGCACCGATACGAGCAACGAGATCACCAGGAATCCCAGCACGAACTTCGGAAACCTGTTCCACAGAAAAGCTCCCTTGTTTTTTACGTTTTCCGCCAGTCCTCGGCTTGCCCAGTAGATCGCATAGCCGAGTACCACGAAACCGATCGTCGCGTTGCGAGTGGTCTTGGCGAGCACAGCGACCTTCCCTGCCACGTCGGAGTAGAGCGCGCCAGCGGCCGTGGCTTCGGCCGTGTTATCCACGGCCAGGCCCGACCATAATCCATAGGCTTTGTCGCTCATGTGCAGCGCGTGTCCGATCAGCGGAAACGTCACCAGAGCAATAGCTCCCAGGGCGAGGATTGCGGCAATCGCAAATGACGAATCTTCATCGTCCGCATCGATGGCGCCCTTGGCAGCGATGATGGCGGAAACGCCGCATACGGATGAGCCAACAGCGAGCAGTGATGTCAACTTCGGCTTCAGGTTGAAGAGCCGGCCAAGCAACGTCATTAGAATTAATGACCCTGTGATTTCCACCAAAACCAGCGCGATGCTGATCCCACCCAGTTTCAACAGGTCGGCGACCAAGAAGCGTGCACCGAGCAGCACGATGCCAGTTTTCAGCCAGAACTCATAGGTCTCGATTCCAGGCAGAAACAGCTTTGGAATCGTCACAGAGTTTGCGATCACAAGCCCGATTGCGATCGCCCAGAGCACATACTCGATGTTGGGAATGACGAGGTGATGAACTTTGGCGTAGCCGTTTATCGATTGTTCAAGTACCTTACCGGCAAATCCGATTACTGCAAGCAACAGGACACCTGGAACAAAGCGAGCGACGTTTGCGAAAGGGTTCTGAGTCTTTGGACCCGGCAGCGCGACCTGTGTGGCCATTTCGTTTCTCCTCATGAACCGGTTGTTACCAGGGGATGTGCTTCAGCACTCCGACGCGCACGAGAAGTGCCAGCAGAAATGCGGTGATAACTGCCCATACGTCAAGCGACAGGCCCAGTCGAGTGGCCTCGGTTGCGATTTTGTTCTCTTCGGACATGGACGGACTCCTCTGCAGGCGGCTTTAACTCTCCACCTTTGTTTTCTTCAACTGCGCTGCTTCCAACACGAAAAACCCACCCGCCTGAAGTTCTGGCGGATGGGTAGGTATATCTAGATCCTGGTTAGATGAGTACTATCCCACGATCTCCCTTGCGCCAGACGGATTCATGCCGCAACAACAGCAGCACATCGTTCGACAGGTCTGGCAACAGAGCATCATGGTGAAGTGTTTATATCTGACTTTGCCCACGCGCGTCAATCCACTCTTTCCGAATACATCACATTTTTTAAGATCATCAGTTGCGCGCAGCACGTGGTTGATGTAGTGTATCGATTCATGAGCCGCCTGAAGAGAACGAACGCCTGTTGCGCCAGCATGAGTTGTTGGTGCGCAAGTATTTGTTCTGGTATTCGGGCTTAGTCGACCGGTAATAAGATTCTGTCGAACCCACTGCCAGATGGTAGTGGGTTTTCTTTTTTGTAGGCTGCGAGTAGGAGCAGCTCAGCCTGAGCACGGGTGGCGACGTGGCTAACGCGGCGGCCTGCAAAGCCGTTAAATCCCATCCTGTGCTCCAATTTTACTAAGCTGCTTCGAGGTTTGATCGCAAGATGATTACCTTACTTCACGCGAACGTCGCTCTCTCCCGCAGGCTTACACAGAGCCGGATTTGTCCGGTCATGTGTATGCACATGAATGCACCTATGCGAACTGAGGGCGAGAGGGACGATCCTTAAGGTTCAAGCAGTAACGGAACATTTTATGGAAAAGCCCATGATCGGATCGTGGACTTTTTTTGTTTATCGAATAGGAGCAACGATATGGCCCGAATCTCTGCCTCGCGGACCGAAAGAACGCTGACGCACATTTACGTACGTGATTCCCAGAACGGATTCGTACGCCCCTGCTGGTCCTCTAAAGAAGCGATTTATTGCGGTACGTGCCTGAAAGGCACCGTTCAGCCGGTGGTCGGTGAGGTGTGCTCGAATTGCTCCAGCACCGTCGAACGCATCCTGGAAGTTGCTCCGGCGAATAAGATCTGGGATTGTCGAATGCACATGAAACAACTGCTTTCACATGTAGGTTGCACGTACCCCAATGTAATCTCCGCCGCCTGAATGTACTACGCGCTTTGAGCTACTGTGCTCGCCTCCAGGGCTTGTTTCAGATCCGCCAGAATGTCCTGCACGTCTTCAATACCCACTGAGATACGTATAAGGCCGTCGGTGATCCCGGCTTGACGGCGACGTGCTGGCGACATTTCCCGGTGCGATGAGGTCGCTGGATGGAGGACTTGTGTGAACACGTCGCCTAGGCTCGTCGAGCGCACGCAGAGATTCAGCGCGTCCATAAATCGGAAAGCAGCATCGCGCGAATCTTCTGCCAATCGAATCGAGATCATGGCTCCTGCATGGCCAGGCCTGAGGATGCGCTGCAATACTTCCGTGGCGGCCAGCGAGGGATAATATACCTGGTGCAGGCGAGGATCCGGCGCGAGAGTCTCGGCAATGTGCTGCGCGTTGGCGCACTGCCGTTCCAAGCGGAGCCCCAGGGTCTTGATGCCGCGCATGATCTCATGTGCGTCCCACGGCCCCAGCACACCACCAGCGAGTTTCATGATGCTAATTAACGCCTTGTCATCGGGGCGTTCTTTAGCCACTACTACGCCTCCCATAGCATCTGCGTGGCCGCTCAAATACTTGGTAGCGCTATGCACGACGAAATCTGCGCCATGCTCCAGCGGACGGCAGAGATATGGCGAGGCAAAAGTGTTGTCCACAATCAACCGGGCGTGGTGCGAGTGAGCAATCTCTGCGCAGGCGTCAATGTCGCAGATTTTCAGCAATGGATTCGAAATTGTCTCGGCTACTAGAACGCGCGGGCGTACTTCCTCCGCTTTAGCCGACAGGGCCGACAGATCGGAAAAATCGGCAGTTACGGTCTTGATGTCAAACTGACCAAAGAGCAGGACCAACAGATCAAGGGTCGCGCCATAAAGATCCCGTGAGGCAAGGATGGTCGAGCCCGGAGAAAGCTCACAGGCCAGTACGGCGGCGTGCAGCGCGGCCATTCCGCTGGCGTAGGCACAAGCGGAAACCCCGCCCTCCAGCGACAGGATGGCCTGCTCCAAAGACGCAATCGTCGGATTGCCATAACGGGTATAGATATACCCGGGCTTCTCACCGCCCAGCACAGCATCGGCCTCCGCCATGGAGCCGTAAGTGAACGTGGTGGATGCATAGATGGGTGTAGAGGTCGGGTGGCCGGTCGGCGTTCCTAGTCTTTCGCCGGCATGAACCAATCGAGTAGCAATGTCGAGTTGAGGATGAGCCATTTGCACCTCACAGTATCACAAAGAAAAAAATGGATGGACGCCAATCAGTTTGCTAAATGAACGGCAGGAGGGCTACAAAACAGTAAATCGAAGCACCGAGTCTTCGCACATGAAGCGACGGACAATCACGATCGACATCATCAACATCCACCTTCATGTTTCCGGGAAGATAACCAGTACAGAAGCGTCTGCAATAAGCATCATGTAACACACTTTTCGCGGTTTTTGGGCTCCATTGCGAAAGATCTCTTGCGGTTTAGGATAATTTAGTGCTAACTTAGTGGACATGATTTCCAGCGCCAAGAAGACCGCAACGTGTCGCTGCATGTGTATGTGTCACGTGCACGTGTCTTCTGGCGTGAGGAAACCGCAAGGCTAGAGTAAATTACAAGCCGGCACCTCATTTAGACCCACCGCCAGAAGTTCAATTGGCAGGTGGGTTTTGTGTTTTTAGGCTAAAAACAAAGCGACTACGGCAAGCGTTCTTAGCGATTTCTGATGAGGAGGAAAATCATGAGCGTTCCTGAAATCCAAGCGGAAGAACTAAAGCGGCGACTGGATGCCGGCGAAAATCTCTTTCTGCTCGACGTACGCAGCGAGAACGAGTACGAAACTTCCAACATCGGCGGGCATCTCATTCCGCTTCCCGAACTTGCCGAGCGCGTGCACGAACTCGATGCCGACCAAAAGATCATAGTCCTCTGCAAAATGGGTCCCCGCGGTTCTAAGGCAGTTCAGGTTCTGCACATGGCCGGCTTCACCAAGGTCTGGAATCTTTCCGGCGGGATTCACGCCTGGTCCGACCGCGTTGATCGCCGCGTGCGCAAATATTAAGTTCGCAATTGACTGTAAACCTTAGGGAAACCGTCGAGACGAGGCCAGAGCGTGCTGCGAGCGATTCGAGAAGACATTCAATCCGTACTGAAGCGCGATCCTGCCGCGACCGGCACGATATCAGTACTGCTGAACTACCCCGGCCTCCATGCGGTATGGATGCATCGCGTAACCCACTGGCTCTGGTGTCGAGGCTTTCGCCTGCCGGCCCGTTTTCTGTCGCAAGTCACCCGCCATTTCACGGGGATCGAGATTCATCCGGGAGCGACCATTGGCCGGCGTTTGTTCATCGACCACGGAATGGGAGTAGTGATCGGCGAAACGGCGATTGTAGGCGACGATGTGACGCTCTATCACAGCGTGACCCTAGGCGGGACCAGCCTGCAAAAGAAGAAACGTCATCCCACGCTTGGTAATGGCGTGGTTGTCGGCAACACCTCCAGCATTCTGGGAGACATTGTGGTGGGAGACAATTCGCGCGTTGGCGCCGGTTCGGTGGTGCTGCGCGACGTGCCTCCGGACTCAACCGTTGTGGGAGTGCCCGCGCACATCGTCTATCGCGATGGTAAGCGGGTGGTCATCACGGATCCGGGCGAGATCAGGGACCCGCTCAGCAACGCACTGATTGCGCTGTCCAAGGATGTCAACGAACTGCGCTCGCGCCTGAACAAGCTGGCTCACCTGGAGGCGGCAGCTGTGCCGGTAAACGGCGGCACAACGGGCGGGCTGGCAACTGAGGATAAGGAGCGGCGCGATTATCGCAGCGAGTTCGATAAGAGCAACTTCGCCGATTACGGAGCTGGCATTTAGTTGGGGAATTCTTGTAACACAACAACTCAGCGACCGTCTATTTTGTGTAACACAGTAACTATCTACTTTTGTGTTTGCGTAACCCGATAACTCGCGGCTCCTTAGTTGTTGTAACACACTTACTCTTTGTTATCGAGTTTATGTATCACGATAACTATCTCCATCCGATAGTTGCTACATGACGGACGAACCCAATAACGCGGTACGACACGGTGACGCGATAACATAGGCGGTGGCCCCGGTTAGCGCCTCTGTCGATCAGGAGTTTAGATTCCTTGAACCAGCTAAGCCAATGAAAACAGGCCGCCCCAAGCTTCCGACTGGAGCCGCAAAAGGCCGGATCGTGCACGTTCGTTTCACTCCCGAGGAAATCGAGCGTATTAACGCAGCGGCAAAGGCCAGCAACAAAACCGTCTCGGAATGGATACGGAGCACAGCGAATGCCGCACTCGAAAAGTGAGAAAGCTAATTTAAAACACTGCCGGAATTTCTTCGTACGATGTGCTCAATACCGGCGTGCAGCGACTTCCATATTTCGCAATTACACTGCACCCCAGGGCGCAGCTCTGGCATCTTACCCAGCAGTAAACGCGAGCTAGTTTCCCATCTTGGAATTTATAGGCTCAATCGAAACTAACGATTTGCGTCAGGCTAACGCAGGGCGTATATTTTGCGGTCGTGATTTAGTTCAAAGGAGGCAACACAGTGGCAGATGAGGTCAACCGTATTGCTCTAGGCGAGGATGCAGCATTTCAACTCGCGAACGTTACGAAAACTGCTCCGCAGTACGGGGCCATCACCCCACGCTGGCTGGTTCGTCTGCTTGACTGGAAACCCCTGGAAGCGGGAACGTTTCGGGTAAATCGTGTCGATGAAGACAAGGCGATCGAATCCCTCTGCAGCCAGACGGAAGAGTCGGAGATGGTTCCGACTTATGTTGAGTATCAGGAGAAGCCACGGGAATACCGCTTGAGCAGCATCAGCGCTGTTCTTAATGTTCACACCCGAATTTCGGATATTTACAGCAACCCTTACGATCAGGTTCGAGAGCAGTTACGGATTCTTATTGAGAACGTGAAAGAAAAGCAGGAGGGCGAACTCCTCAACAACGCAGACTACGGACTCCTGAACAACGTTCCCGCATCGCAGAAGATAAAGACACGCAAGGGCGCGCCAACGCCCGACGATCTCGATGAACTGCTGACGAAAGTCTGGAAAGAGCCTTCCTTCTTTCTCGCTCATCCCCGCGCCATCGCCGCATTCGGGCGAGAATGCACACGTCGCGGCGTTCCGCCTCCGACCGTCACGCTGTTCGGCACACCGTTCCTTACCTGGCGCGGCATTCCTTTGATTCCCACCAACAAGATCGATGTCAGCACCAAGACCGACAAGTCCAAGGTCCTTCTGGTACGCGTTGGGGAGAGGAAGCAAGGCATCGTCGGACTTTTTCAACCGGGCCTGCCCGGAGAGCAGAGTCCCGGCCTGTCAGTCCGCTTCATGGGGATCGACAAGAGAGCTCTGGCCACCTACCTGGTTGCGTTGTATTGCTCCGCCGCCGTGCTGACCGACGATGCCATTGCCCTGCTCGAAGACGTAGAAGTGGGACAGTACCATGAGTACAAGTGACGCGAGTCGGGCCGCAGCAACAATTCCGGGAAGCGGCCACGTAGCGAAGGCACAGGGGACGGAAGGCTTAGCTTCCGGCGTTCTCGATCCTTTCGAACTGGCGCGGATGGCCAACGAGTTCTTCACTGCGTTGCCGGGAGCGCTCCAGCCGCCTCTGTCCGTAGCACCGGCAGCGCCGGTGCCGCCAGGCTCTCCGGTCAACGTGAATCCCTATGCGGCCGTGCCGGCTCCAACACCGCCCGCATTTCCCGGGCTATTCTCAAGCTTGGCGGCGGAGCAGCCCGTCCTTCTGCCAGCACGCGACCGAGGCGCGGCATCAACCGGAAGCGTACCTTCGGCGTCCAATCCGGTTCCGGCAGTTCCCGGCGGGGTGAGCCTTGCTGCGCCATCGGCGGTGCCTGCGTTTTCGTTTTTGCAGGATGCCCGGCCCTTGTTCGTGCAGCCTGCTACAGAACCGGCGATTCTGAATACGCCCGCGACGGCGTTTCAAGGCGTTGTTCCAAGTGATGTAGGATTCGGCGAGTTTCCTTCGCCTCTGGTTGCAGACGCTCTGCCATCCCAAGTCACCGGGCCTGCGCGGCCTCCTGTGCCGACGGTGCCCGGTGGCTTGGGTACGGTGGAATCTCCGGGCCTCTCCAACGAGTTCTTCACGGCGTTGCCGGAAGCGCTTGAGCCGCCACTGTCCGCCGCCCCAGCAGCGCCGGTGCCGCCGGGATCGCCGGTCAACGTGAATCCCTATGCGGCCGTGCCGGGTCCAACGGCGCCCGCACTTCCAGGGCTGCTCTCAAGCTTGGCAACGCAGCAACCAATCCTGATTCCCGCTCGCGATACAGGCGCGGCCCCGGCCCGCAACCCGCCCGCAGCATCGTCAGCACCCCAGGCAACAGCTCCGGCAGTTCCCGGCATAGGTGCCGCCGATCCATCGGCTGTACCAACATTCTCTTCTCTGCAGGACGCTCGCCCGTTGTTTCCGGCGACCTTCACCGGGCCTGTTGCGGAACCGGCGATTCTGAATACACCTGCAAGTGCGCATCAAAACGCGGTTCCAATCGATGCTGGATTTGCTGCGATTCCCTCGTCGCTGAGTGAAGACGTTTCCCCATCTCAACTCGCCGATTCCGCGCAGCCTCCCACGCCAACGGTACCCGGTTCTTTCGGTAAGGTTGATTCGTCGGCGTTCCCGGCTTTTTCGTTCATGGAAGAAGCGCGGCCGCTGTTTTCCAATCCGCCCACCGTGCCCGGCCCGGTTCCGGCTCATCCGGCCCCGCCGCTGCCGGACAAATCAGCACTTGCTCCAGACCGTTCCGCAACGGCGGCCAATCCCTTCTCATCGCCGCTCGATCCCCACGCGCCTCAGTTCTCGGGGGCCGTGGCGCATGAGCCCGATTATCGCGCGCCGGCTTCCTACGATCCACTCAATCAGCCCCGGCCGCTCTCTTCAGAAAACACCGCGCTCGCCGAGACCCCGGTGGGCACACGGTCGGCTCTGCCTGATAATCTCGGCCTGTCTTCGTATTCGTTTGATGTCGAGGCCATTCGCCGCGATTTTCCAATCCTGCGGGAGCGCGTGAATGGACGTCCTCTCATTTGGTTCGACAACGCGGCGACGACGCAAAAGCCTCAGAGTGTCATCGATCGTCTCAAGTACTTTTACGAGCACGAAAACTCCAACGTGCATCGTGCCGCACATGAGTTGGCGGCACGTGCCACCGATGCTTACGAGTCAGCCCGCGAGAAGACGCGCCGTTTTCTCAACGCCGGCTCGGTGCGTGAAATCGTCTTTGTTCGCGGAGCCACCGAGGCCGTCAACCTGGTTGCCCAGAGTTGGGGACGCCGCAACATCCAGAAGGACGACGAGATCGTCATCACCTGGCTGGAGCATCACGCCAACATCGTTCCCTGGCAGATGCTGTGCGCCGAAAAGGGCGCGCGGCTGCGCGTGGCCCCGGTCGACAATACCGGCCAGGTGCTGCTCGATGAATACGAAAAGCTGCTCGGCCCAAAAACACGCATTGTCGCGATCGCTCAGGTCTCCAATGCCCTCGGCACCGTCACACCCGTGGAAGCAATGATCGAGGCGGCTCACCGCCACGGTGCGCGTGTGCTGGTAGATGGTGCCCAAGCTGTCTCTCACATGCGCGTGGATGTTGAGGCTCTGAACTGTGACTTCTACGTATTCTCCGGACACAAAGTCTTCGCACCCACCGGTATCGGTGTGGTGTATGGCAAGTCCGAAGTTCTGGACAACACGCCTCCCTGGCAAGGCGGCGGCAACATGATCCAGGATGTGACGTTCGAGAAGACTCTCTACCAGCCACCGCCACAACGCTTCGAAGCTGGCACCGGTAACATCGCCGATGCCGTCGGCCTTGGCGCCGCAATCGATTACGTCAATCGCGTGGGGATGGAAAACATATCGCGATATGAACACATGCTGCTGGTATATGCCACCGAAGCACTGCAGCGCATCCCAGGGCTGCGCATCATCGGCACAGCGAAAGAAAAGGCCGGTGTTCTATCGTTCGTAATGGATGGATTCCGCACAGAAGAGATCGGCGATTTTCTCAACCGTAAGGGCATCGCGGTCCGCGGCGGACACCACTGCGCTCAGCCGATTCTCCGCCGCTTTGGCCTGGAGAGTACGCTTCGCGCCTCGCTGGCGCTCTACAACACCTGCGAGGAAGTCGATGCGCTGGTCTCCGCACTGTGGGATCTCCGACAGGGGCGCAATCCTGGGCTTGTTTGAAAGGAAGTGGAACAAGAAAGCAAAGGCCAGTCTCAGCAAAGAGGCTGGCCTTTTTCATCGCAACTTGTCCGTCAGTACTTGGGAATGGACGGATCGATCTTCTCTGCCCACGCCAGAATACCGCCCGTCAAATTAGAGGCACGCTTGAAGCCCGACTTCCGCAGGAAATCCACGGCCTTGGCACTGCGGGCACCGCTCTTGCAGTGCACAACAATTTCACGGCTGGAGTCGAGTTCATGGATACGCTTAGGCAAGTCGCCCAAAGGGATCAAATAACCACCTACGTTGCAGATCTGGTACTCATGCGGCTCACGTACATCGAGAACAAAAATATCATCCCCGGTATCAAGACGGCGCTTCAGTTCCGCAACCTGGATCTCTGGAACCTTCGCGCTCGACGGCCCATCTTCTCCACGAATTCCACAGAACTGGTTGTAATCGATCAGCTCTTTCACCGTCGGGTTGGTGCCGCATACCGGGCAATCCGGATTTTTGCGCACACGCAACTCGCGGAAGCGCATGCCCAGCGCATCCACCAGCAACAGGCGGCCAATCAAGGAATCGCCCGCACCAAGTATCAGCTTGACGACTTCGGTCGCCTGGATGACGCCGAGCAATCCCGGAAGCACGCCAAGCACTCCGCCCTCGGCGCACGATGGCACCAATCCGGGCGGCGGCGGTTCCGGATAAAGACAGCGATAACAGGGACCATCATCGGTGGCAAAGACGCTGGCCTGCCCTTCGAAGCGGAAGATCGAAGCATAAACGTTCGGCTTGCCGGTGAGCACGCAGGCATCGTTGACCAGGTAGCGAGTGGCGAAGTTGTCAGTGCCGTCGGCAATGATGTCGAAGCCACGGAAGATCTCCAACGCGTTTGCGCTGGTCAACATCGTCTCGAAGCGCTCGGTCTGCACAAATGGATTGATCGCGTTTAACTTGTCGATGGCCGAGTCCAGTTTGGGACGGCCAACGTCGCTGGTATGATGAAGGACCTGTCGCTGCAGATTGGTGTAATCCACCACGTCGAAGTCCACCAGTCCCAGGGTTCCCACTCCGGCAGCGGCCAAATACAAGGCCAGAGGCGAGCCCAGCCCGCCGGCTCCGATGCAGAGCACGCGAGCAGTCTTCAGCTTCAGCTGGCCCTCCATGGCGACCTCGGGCATGATAAGGTGCCGCGAGTAACGCAGAATTTCATCATTTGTTAGGGACGCTGGAATGCTTTCATTCAATGTAGCCATGCAATCTCCGATGCTGGTATTGTTTAGATTCCTCTTCAAGTACAACCGATGCAGGCCTACAGGCCTCCGGCAACCGAGGGCACGATCATGATCGTGTCGGTCTCTTGAGCCGGCGTCGCATCTTTCGCCAGGTAGCGGATGTCTTCATCGTTCAGGTAGACATTGACGAAAGAACGCAGTTTCCCATCTTCCGCAAACAGGTGCTTGCGCAGATCAGGATGCTGGGCGACGAGGTTGTTCAGGGCTTCGCCCACGGTCTGGGCGGTTACCTCAACCGTGGACTGTTTCCCGGTATAAGGGCGGAGAGGCGTTGGAATCAGAACTTTGATTGGCATGTCATTCCTTCTCAAATTTGTCGGTTTGTCTCAGCTTACATCTTGCGTTAGTACACTTCGATCACTTCATCGTCAAAGTGCTTGGCTTCTTCGGTGCCCCGCAACAAAAACGAGTTGGTGACAACGGCCTTCCTGTTTTCGACGCTGGTGATCACGTACGAGCATCCGGTCCAGTGCGCCTCGGCCAGATCGGTACTGGACGCCTCGGCAGCGCAGTCGGGGTGCGAATGATAAAAGCCTACAATGTCATGGCCAGCCAGCCCGGCTTCGCGCTGTATACGCACCAGTTCCGCTGGACTTATATGATAGCGGTTCTCTGGCGAATCAGTACGCGTGTTGCCGCACTTCACCACGCTTCTGACAGCACGATCATCCGCCTCGTCAAACTGGCCCACCAGCACGCCGCAACACTCGTGAGGATAAGTCTCTTCCCCATGCTGCCGCAGTTGTTCGAATAGAACCCTCGATATTCTCAGCGCCATACGTGCTCAGCTCCCTTTGCTCTCTTCCCAGAAATGTTCACTCAAATACTTGTCGCCAGAGTCTGGAAAAATGGTGACCACCACCGACCCTGGAGAAGCGGTTTTTGCAACTTCCAGTGCTCCCACCAGCGCGCCTGCGCCGGAAACACCCACCAGCAGCCCCTCGTCCAGAGCCAATCGTCTGCACATCTCCTCGGCTATTTCTGTGCCGATCCCAATGTCCCGGTCGGCGATCGTTGGGTCGTAAATCTTCGGAATAATTGAGGTCTCCATGTGCTTTGTTCCTTCAATGCCGTGAAAGGGCGAGTCGGGTTGCAGCGAGACACAGACGATCTTCGGATTCAATTCCTTTAGTCTTCTGGATGTACCCACGAACGTTCCACTGGTACCAAGCATCGCAACGAAATGTGTGACCCGGCCTTCGGTTTGCCGCCAGATCTCGTCGCCGGTTCCGTTGGTGTAGTGTGCCCGCCAGTTGGCTTCATTGGAATACTGATCAGCGTAGTAATAAAGTTCAGGATCATTGGCCAGCATCTCCCGAGCTTTTCGAATCGCGCCGTCGGAACCTTCGCCGGGATCGGTATAGACGATCGTCGCGCCATACGCCCGCAGAATTCGCTTGCGCTCTACTGACACGTTCGACGGCATGCAAAGTGTTACCGGAATGCCTTGCGCTGCACCCAGCATGGCGTACGCAATCCCGGTATTGCCACTGGTGGAGTCGAGCAGAATCTTGCCCGCTCCCAGCTTTCCTGACCGCAAAGCCTCGGCAACAATATTTGAAGCTGCACGATCTTTGACTGAACCGCCAGGATTGTTCCACTCCGCTTTAGCAAGCACCAGAACGCCACCCAGTCCGCTGATCAAACGCTCGAAGCGCAGCAGTGGCGTATTGCCAATTCGCTCTCTCAGGCTGGTGCCCAAAACACTGTCCATGTTCGTCGATTTCACTTTGTCAAGCGATCCGATTTAAGCTTTTTCGATCCATACTGCCCAGTGATTGCCGGTCTTGGTTTGCTCCAGCACTTTGTGACCTTCCTGAGCAGCCGAGCGCGGTACGTTCTCGATCGGCGGGCCATCATCGAGAAGAACCCGAACCCTCTGGCCTTTCTGCATTCTTGCAAGATCGAGCTTTAGCTTTACGAAATTCATAGGACATGCAACTCCGCGATAATCACGCTCGACTTGTACGGGGTCAGATGCCGCAGAACCGGCTTTTGACGCCGTCTCAGCCGGGAAGCGCAGCGAGTTATCCATGCTGTTATAAAGTGCCCTGATCTCTTGAGCCAGCACGAGGACGTCAGCCGCTCCGGCACGGAGTGCATCGAGGTCTTTGGATTGTGCAGCGTTGATTACGCTCTGAAAGCGCGCGTCTACCAGGCCAGCTTTGATAAAGTGCATGCTGAAGCTGGCGAAGATCGCCATGTCTGAATACGCTTCGATGCCGCGCGTCACCAGCAACATTCGAGCCGAGGAAAGCGCCAGTTGATAGAGCGCGTTCTCTCTGTCTTCACCAGACAATCCGCCGCATAGCTTCTTTTCCAGCGATTGAATCTGCTTCAAATCAACTTCGATCAAATCGAACAATCCCGCTGAGCATTCGCCCAGGCCCTTGCCGATGAGTGAGAATGCCGCCTCGGCTCCCCAGTCCTGGTAATAGCTCTTGTCATTATCGAACTCGGGAATCTCACGGTAGCGATCACAAAGAGTCCGGATATCCTGTGCTCCCTCGCCAGCCACATACTCGTCGAACGAACCGTAGCGCGCTTTCTTCTCAAGATAGATTGTGAGTAGGTCTACCACAAAATCCGGCAGGTCTCGCGAACTGATCCGGTCAATGTGCGTTGCCAGTCGCGCTTTGCCATCGCCGATCACAGCCCCGGCAACCACGCCGTATGCGGGGTACATGAGCTGGTCTTTCCGTGCGACTTGGCCATAGAAGCCCAGATCGGCAAGCATGTGCTGGCCGCAAGTGTTAGGACAACCCGACAAGTTGATTTTAAAATCAGCAAGATCGTCAAGATTCAGCCCGGATTGCGCCAGCTTGCGAGCGATCGCCGCGAGTGCTCCCTTGGAGAGACAGATGCCCAGTTTGCAGGTGTCGGCGCCGGTACATGCAATGGAATTGGCAAGCAACGCCGGGGCTAATGAAAGCTCCGAAAAGGCACTGACAAGTTGGTAGACGTTCCCCAAATATGCTTCGGGAATATTTCGGAGGCGAAGGTTCTGGCCAAAGGTGGCGCGCACCACGTCGGTGCCGAAGCCCTCCAAGAAATCAGCCAGCGCAAGCGCATCTTTCGTCCGCAGGTTGCCTAGGAATACCGGCACCAAAACCGAATAAATCCCGGGCTGCCGCTGCACCGTCGTGTACCGCCGCTTCCAGATTTCATACTCTGGGGATTCAACCTCTGCCGGTGTGATGGAAGGCGAGGTGATTTGCGCGTCAGCTTCATCCACCGTGAAGGCTGCTGGCTGTTGGCTGCGAACCTCGTCCAACTCATTTTGGTAAAGCTCGCGGAAGCGCGCCTCGCCCAATTGATTCCATAGAAAGCGAAGCCGTGCGGCATGTTTGTTCTTCCGGTTGCCGTGCTTGTCGAAGAGCCGCTTGGCCGCCTCCGCCACAACGTAGGTGTCACTCCACGGGATAAACTCGTGCAGCAGGTGCGCCACTTCGGGCTTGGAGCCCATGCCACCGGCAACATACACCTTGAAGCCTTTTACCCCGTCCTTGATCTTCGCCACGAAGCCGAGATCATTGAACTGGGCGTAGGCGGTGTCTTTGCCGGAGTTGGAAAAGGTGATCTTGAACTTGCGTGGAAGCACCCAGGAATCGGCATCCGAGATGAGTCGGCTGGTCAAAGCAAAAGCATACGGACTCGGATCGAAGACTTCTTCCGGAGAGACACCGGCATCGGGCGAAATCATGATGTTCCGCACGGTGTTGCCCCCGCCGCCGCGCGTAGACAGGCCCGCGGAGAACAGTTCCCGCATCACCGCAATGACGTTCTCAATCGCAACCTCATGAACCTGGAACTCCTGACGCGTGGTGATATGGATCGTATCGCTGCCATACTTGTCGCAAACTACGGCGAGGGACCGCAACTGCGCAGGCGTCAGCGCTCCCCCGGTGGTTCGCACGCGAACCATATACGTGCCGTCTTTGCGCTCTTCGTAGCAGCCAAAAGGAACTCGCCGCGCTTTTAACGAGGCCGCATCGAGGGCGCCCGCGCGGTATTTCGCGATCAACGATTCCAACTCGTCAAGTTCTCCCGGCAATGAGGCCGGAATTTCGTAGGACATCAGAGTTTTCCCTCTACCAGTGCGGTCATCGTAATCATTCTTTGCCCCGCACCGTTTTCAAGTCGCACACTGGCTGCTCTTCATCCACCAGTTCGTGAATCGTGGGATGTTCGCCACAAACCGCGCACCTTGGATTCGGCTCCATCGTCACTTTGTCAAAGCTCATGTCCTTGGCATCGAAGATGAGCAGAGAGTTGGTGAGCAACTCACCAACCCCGATGATGAACTTGAGCGCTTCGGCGGCCTGAATCGTGCCCAGCATCCCTGCAACCGCACCCAGAACTCCAGCCTCGGAGCAGGATGGAACCACGCCTTTTGGCGGAATCCCCCGGAAGACACAACGGTAGCAGGCAGACTCCCCAGGACGCACGGTCATAGTCTGCCCGTTGAATTGCACAATACCGCCATGAGAAAACGGCTTACGCTCCAGTACACAGGCATCGTTGATAAGGAACTTGGCAACGAAGTTGTCGGTTCCATCAATCACAAAGTCGTAGTCGCGGATCATCTGCCGGATATTGGCCGCGCGCACCCACTCATGGTAGGTGCGAACCCCGACGTCGGGATTCATGGCGCGTATCTTCTCTGCTGCTGAGTCAACCTTCGGCTTTCCAACATCGGGCGTGTGATGGATCACCTGGCGCTGCAGATTGGAAAGCTCCACGTTGTCCGCGTCCGCAATGCCAAGAGTGCCCACTCCGGCCGCGGCCAGGTACAGCGCAGCCGGTGAGCCCAGGCCGCCGGCCCCGATGATCAGGACCTTGGCATCGAAGATCTTCGTCTGGCCTTCGACGCCAACATCACGCAACAGGATGTGCCTGCTGTAACGCTCCAACCGCTCTTCGGTAAATTCCAGTTCCCTCATACAGCCAGTCCCCGCATCAGATCAGAACAGATCTCAATTCCCATAGATCTGGTCAAATATACCGCCATCTGCGAAGTGTGTTTTCTGCGCGTTCTGCCAACCGCCAAAGACATCGTTGATGGTAAAGAGAGTCAACTTCGGAAACTGCGAGGCATACTTTTTTGCTACCGATTGCGCGCGTGGACGGTAGTAGTGGCGAGCGGCGATGTCCTGTCCTTCATCTGAGTACAGGTATTCGAGATACGCTTTGGCCACCGCAGCGGTTCCGCGCTTGTTCACCACTTTATCCACCACAGCAACCGGAGGTTCAGCCAGGATGCTGTAGGAAGGGACAACGATCTCCACTTTGTCTCTCCCCAGTTCCTTCACCGCGAGGAACGCCTCGTTCTCCCATGTAATCAGCACGTCGCCAATACCGCGCTGCACAAATGTTGTGGTAGCGCCACGTGCTCCTGAATCGAGTACCGGAACGTTTTTGAATAGCTGTGCTACAAACTGCCGAGCCTTAGTCTGGTCGTTCTTGTTCTGGTGCAGCGCATAGCCCCAGGCAGCCAGATAATTCCAGCGCGCCCCGCCGGAGGTCTTTGGATTGGGAGTGATGACGGAAATACCGGGCCGGACAAGATCGTTCCAATCCTTGATGTGTTTAGGGTTTCCCTTGCGCACCAGGAACACGATGGTGGAAGTGTATGGCGTGCTGTTATTGGGCAACCGCGATTGCCAGTTCGGAGCAATCAGGCCGCCGTTGGCGCTGATGGCGTCGATGTCATAGGCCAGGGCTAGCGTCACCACGTCGGCAGGCAGCCCATCGATGACGGCCCGAGCCTGCTTCCCCGATCCACCGTGCGATTGATTGACAGTCACCTCCTGTCCGGTCTTTGCCTTCCAGTAGCGCGCAAACGCGGCGTTGTATTCTTGGTAAAACTCGCGGGTGGGATCGTAGGACACGTTCAATAGCGTCACGTGCTGTTGCGCGAACGCGGTTCCAAACATCCCCATCAGGAAGAGTAAAAGGGTGACGTACCGGAATACGTTAACTTCCGCATTTCTCTTGCCCACAGTATTTTCCTCGTAGAGTTCTGAATGTGATTTTTTATTTGCAATAGCAAAAAGCCCACTCAACACGTCTGGTGAGTGGGCTTCAACCTCTAGATAAGATGATGACTTAGGTGTCGATCATTCTGATCTGCTCGCCAGAACATATGTGTGCACAAAACCGACAACAGCACATGTTCTGAACAAGGATCTTCATACATTCAATGTAGCTTGAGGGGATCGGAAAGTCAACGGCTAGTCTTTCTGCAACTGAAGGATGCCGGATAAGCTATGAGCGAATCAGCAGGGGGCTGCTCGGCACGCGGTCTCCCTGCGTTCGATCCACTCAAACACAAGAATCTCTCACCCGCGCTTCAAAAGAATGAGATGCGCTCACTCCTCGCGAAGCTTAGGGTGCGGATGGTTGCTTAAGTTCAATCAGGGAATTCTTGTCGCCATACTCCATGACAATGTCTGGTCGCACGTCTTAGCTTTCTCGCAACGCGCCCGTCAAAACGGAGGAAAAGGTCGATAAGAACATCTTGTAACTCGTCTTTTTCCTGTCGCGACAGGCTCTAACCATGCACGGCATTTAAGCACCTTGCCATAACAAATATCATGGCCAAGATTTATACCGTGGCCATGATATCGCGAGCGATTAAAACGACAACGGAGGCAGCAGAAAAAGCCAAAACCTTCGTTAAGCGACAACGCAGTGGCAATTGAAGCAACGGACACCACCCGCAGTGTTCCAGTAAGTGCCATGCTGTATATGAGTTGAGCAGTGACGGCGAGTGGAATCGAACCACTGACCTACGGATTATGAGTCGACAATCGTGGCCCTGAAACGCTATATGCAGGGTCTAGCTCGGCAAAATGCGGCAAAATAGGGAAAACCGCGCAACCTGGACGCAACTAGAAACCGCCTGAAAACCCAAGCCTGGCACCGTTGGTCCGGGTTTCCGCACCGGGCCGGTTGTGGGGGAGTGGCCGTTTCCGGTTTGCCCGTCACACTCGGAACCCGACGCAAGCGCCAACCCAGCTCTTCCTCCGACTTCGGGACCGCTAGAAGCCGGGCATCTCAGCGCGTTCGCGCATGTCTAGAGATGCTTAACAAACTTCAACGAGGCGGCGTTCATGCAATAACGCAGATATGTAGGTTTGGGGCCGTCCTCAAAAACATGGCCCAGATGCGCCTCGCATTCGGTACAGGAAACCGCGTTACGGCTCATTCCCAGGCTCATGTCGCTGCTGGTACGGACGTTTTCTTCGGCAATCGGCTGCCAAAAACTTGGCCATCCAGTCCCTGAATCGAACTTCGTATCGGAACTGAACAGAGCGTTGCCACAGCAAATGCAGCGATAGAGTCCTTTGTCGTGGATGTCGTATTGGCCACTGAAGGCTCTTTCAGTTCCTTCCTCACGGGTGACCTCGAATTGCAATGGCGTCAATTGTTGCCTCCACTCGGCGTCTGTTTTGTGCACCTTTTTGACGCGAGCAGGCCCGAGTTTCTGCCCAGAGTCGTCGAATTGGATGACTGTCACAGTGTCTGTTTCGTCCGGGTTGGCCTTCGCCGCACCAAACGCAGAACCACGCAGCCAAGCCAGCAGACTGCCCCCAGCAACCGCTAGTACGGAATTGCCCAAAAAACTTCTGCGACTCAACATGTTTTGTCTCCTATTCAATAGCGACACCTCATGCTCTGCACTTTGGACGCGTGCGCCATTGGAAAGTTACAGACGCGTCCCTGTTTGGCAAGCGCACCGAGCCGGCCGTGACAGCTTGGCTCGTAAACAATAGAAGATCCAGGAGATTTCTTGGTGGCGGCGCGTGGACTCGAACCACGGACCTACGGATTATGAGTTCGGCGGTCGCGGTCCGTTTTATCCTCCGCGAGCTGATGCGGGACGCTCTCCGTTCTGCACTGGTTACGGGCTCTCGCCGACTGTGACAGTGCCTATCTCGGCATTTGAGCGGCAGCGCGGGTGGGTCTACAGGAAGGACACGATGTGAATCTGCACCACCGGCCTCTCCCTTAATTCTGTAGCGCGGTATAGCGCGGTAAAGAGGGTGTATTCGGGGGTACTAGAGGAGTGGTATTAGATAGCCTGAGGGGGTTCAGTCACAGCAGTAAGCCAATGTAAAGAGGCGATTTAGCCAGCAATACTGGGAAATTCAAGCACACCTCGGTGGTCTATCCCTTCTTCGGCACCAATCCAGACTCGGTCCCAACGATTCTATTGCTGCCCGGTAGGCAAAACGATTAATCGCCTCCAAGTGGTTCACATGGTGTCCTTGCGAACACTTCCGGATGCTGTTCCCGGAAGTGTTGTCGAGTTCCCGAAATATTTGTCAGTTCCCGGAATTGTTGTCCGTGAACAGGGGGGGCGAAGCGTGCTCCTCCGATCTACTCTACCGTTACCGACTTGGCGAGGTTGCGCGGCTGGTCCACGTCGCAGCCGCGGCGCACCGCAATGTGATAGGCCAGCAACTGTAGCGGCACAATCTCCAGAATCGGCAGCAGCATCTCCGGCGCGGGGGGAATAAAGATGACGTGGTCGGCGGCCTCGGCTATGTCCTCGTCGCCCTCGGTGGCAACGGCAATCACCCGGCCCGAGCGCGCCTTGACTTCCTTCAGATTGGAGATCGTCTTTTCATAGCGCAGCACCGAGCCCGCATCGTTTTTGTCCTGCGTGGCCAGAATCACCACCGGAAGGTCCTCGTCGATCAGCGCGTTGGGGCCGTGCTTCATCTCTCCGGCCGCATAGCCTTCGGCGTGAATGTAGGAGATCTCCTTCAGCTTCAGCGCTCCCTCCAGCGCAATCGGGAAGTGGATGCCGCGTCCCAGGAACAGGAAGTCCTGCACCCGCTGGTAGGTGCGCGCCAACTCCTCGATCTCCTCTTCGCGCGAGAGTACGGCTTCCAGTGCTCCGGGCAGCCGCGCCAACTCCTGCGTCAGCTTGACCGACTCTTCGCCGCTGATGGTGCCGCGCACCTGCGCCAGGTACAGCGCAAACAGAAACAGCGCCGTCAACTGCGCGGTAAATGCCTTGGTCGAGGCCACGCCGATCTCCGGTCCGGCGTGAGTGTAGATGGTGCCGTCGGCTTCGCGCGCAATCATGGCGCCCACCACGTTGCAGATGGCCAGCGTCTTGGCGCCGCGGCTCTTGCATTCGCGCTGCGCCGCAATGGTGTCGGCGGTCTCGCCCGACTGCGTGATCAGCAGCCCCATCTCGTTTTTTTCGATCAGCGGATTGCGGTAGCGGAACTCGCTGGCGTAATCCACCTCCACAGGAACCCGCGCCAGCCGCTCGATCATGTACTTGCCCGCCAGTCCGGCGTGCCAACTGGTGCCGCAGGCGGCGATGTTCAGCTTGCGCAGGTTGCGGAACTCTTCTTCGGAGACATCCATCTGCTCCAGAAATACCTTGCCCGTGTCGAACGAGACGCGTCCCATTGCGGTGTCCCGCACCGCCCGCGGCTGCTCATAGATTTCCTTAAGCATGAAGTGCTTGAAGCCGCCCTTTTCCGCCATGATGGGGTCCCAGGTAATGTGCTGCACCTCGCGCCGCACCGGCGTTCCATCAAAATCCGTCAGGCTCACGCCCTCGGGTGTGAGCACCGCGAGATCGCCATCGCCCAGGAAGAACAGGTCGCGGGTGTGATACAGAATGGCGGGCACGTCGCTGGCCACAAAGTACTCATCCTTGCCCAGTCCGATCACCGCCGGCGGCCCGTTGCGCGCCGCAATAATCTTGTTGGGCTCCGTGCTGCAGATCACCGCCATCGCAAACACGCCGTTCAGCTTCTTCACCGTCATCCGCACGGCTTCTTCCAGCGAAATCTTCTTGTCCGGATTTTCCAGGATAAAAAACTTCTCGATCAGGTGCGCGATGACCTCGGTATCGGTCTCCGTCTTGTAGGTGTGTCCCTCTTCGCGCAGTTGCTTTTTGAGCGCAAGATAGTTTTCCACGATCCCGTTGTGCACGACGACGATGGTTCCGCTGCAGTCGCGGTGCGGGTGCGCGTTCTCCTCGCTCGGACGCCCGTGCGTAGCCCAGCGCGTGTGGCCGATGCCATAGGTGCCGTCGATCGGGTTGTGGCGGATCACCTCTTCCAGGTTGCGCAGCTTGCCCTCGGCGCGCCGGATCTGCAGCCCATGTTCGCCTCCGGCCACGGCGATTCCCGCCGAGTCGTAGCCGCGATACTCCAACCGCCGCAGCCCGTCCACAATCACCGGCACCACCTGCTTCTTACCGATATAGCCAACAATTCCGCACATGCGCGACTCCCTGCAATGAGAACGAATGAATCCGGGTGGCCCATACTCCGGGTGGCCCATCTATGCCTTCTTTTGGCATAGATGGGGGACGGGAAATCTAGCGAATTCCGGGACTAATCCTCCAGCGAGTAATGAAACTCTTCGATCACCGGATTAGTCAGGACCTCGCTGGCCATCCGCTCCACTTCGGAGCGGGCCGCTTCGCGGTCCAGGCTGCCATCGAGCGAGAGCTCAAAAAACTTGCCCTGGCGCACATCGGCAACTCCCTTGTACCCCATCTTGGTCAACGCGCCCTGAATGGTCTTGCCCTGGGGATCAAGGACGCTCTTCTTCATCGAGACGTAAACGTAGGCTTTCATGAGTTCCTCAATTATAAATGCACGCCATCACAGCCCGAACAGATCCCGCAGCCGCCGCGTCTGCGCCCGGCTCACCGGAATCTCCGTCTGCTTGCGGTCGTCCATGCGGATCTGGTAGCTGCTCTTGAACCACGGAACGACTTCCTTGATCCGGTTGATGTTCACCAGAAACGAGCGGTGCGCGCGCCAGAACAGGTTCGAGTCCAGCGAACTCATCAGCTCCTCCAGCGTGCGGCAGTTGGACTGGCCTTCCATGCTCTGCGCCACCACCGTGATCACCCCGTCCTCAATCGAGGCGAAGCAGATTTCCTTCTGATCCACTAAAAACAGGCGGCTGTTGGCCTTCAGCAGAATCTTGGTGGTCTGCGGCTTCTGCTGCTCTTCCAAGAGCTTCACCAACGTGTCCAGCTTTTCGCTGGGAGCCACCTCCGGCTCTTGCGCCTTGCGGGCTTTTTCCACCGCCTGCACAATGCGCTTCCGGTCGTAAGGCTTCAGAACGTAGTCCAGCGCGCTCACCTCAAAGGCCTTTACTGCATACTGGTCGAAGGCCGTGGTGAACACAATCTTTGGCAGAGGAATCTTTTTCTCCAGCAGCTTCTTGATCACTCCGAAGCCGTCCAGCCCCGGCATCTGCACATCCAGAAACACCAGCTCCGGCGTGAGTTCCTTGATCAGGTTCACCGCCTCCAGCCCGTTCTTGCCCTGGCCGATCACGTCGAGGTCTTCAACATCGCGCAGCAGATACGAGAGCTCGTCGCGCGCCAGCTCTTCATCGTCCACAATAATCACGGATAGCGCCATAGGTGTCCTCAAACCGCTGCCCACGAGTATAGAACAATGCGCCTGCCATGCGCCCGCGGCTGGCAGCGGAGCGTTACCCATCTCCACTATGCGCCCGTGGGCACAGGGCAAGTCGGGTAACGCGACGACGGACGCCGAGCGCCTGCGGGCCCTTGGGCCATTTTCGCAACGGAGGCGAAGCCCGCGTGCCGTACACTGGATAGGTATGAGTGAAGTGATCTACGGCATCCATTCCATCGGCGAAGCCCTCAAACGCGGCGGCCGCCGCTTTGACTATGTCGCCGTCTCGCGCGACCGCACCGATAACCGTCTGCAGAGCATTCTCGACGACTGCCGAGCCCAGGGCATCAGCGTCCGCTTTGTCCCCCGCGAAGACATCGACCGCGAAACCCGCACCAACACCCACCAGGGAATCATGGCCGTCACCTCGCGCAAGGAATACACCGGCGTCGAGGAATTGCTGGAGACCAAGTACGGCCAGTACAGCTTCCTGCTGGTGCTCGACGGCGTCGAGGACCCGCACAACCTGGGCGCGCTGCTCCGCTCCGCCGACGGCGCCGGAGTGGATGGTGTGGTCATTCCCGAGCGCCGCGCCGCCGGCATCACCGGCACCGTGGTCAAGGCGTCGGCTGGAGCGAGCGAGCACCTCCGCGTCGCGCGCGTGGTCAACATCGCGCGCACCCTCGATGATCTCAAGGCGAACAACGTCTGGGTCGTTGGCCTCGACGAGCGCGGCGAAAAGAGCTACGACCAACTCGACTACAACATGAACTGCGCCATCGTCATGGGCGCCGAAGGCAAGGGACTGCACGACCTGGTGCGCCGCAAATGCGACATGCTGGTCTCCATTCCCATGATGGGTGCGGTTTCGTCCCTGAACGTCTCCGTCGCCGGCGGCATCGTGATGTACGAAGTCCAGCGCCAGCGCCGCCTGGCGCAAGCGCCCGCTCCCCAAAAGTCCGTCAAACGCAAGAAGCCGAGCGAGGATTAGCGTTGCGCCGCTTTGCGTCTGTGGTGTTCAGTGCGCCCTTCCGCGCGATGACGGGTGCGCCACCTTCCACGCCGAGCTTTTCGGCGTTAAGGTGGGAGAGAAGCATGCTCGCACCTCTGTTTCGTGCGCTTGCCTTTGCATTGGTCTCGCTGTTGTTTGCCATACCCGCTCTTGCATTGGACCGCAACGCCTTCGCCTTCACCCATTACGATCTGCAGCTCACCGTCGATCCGCACGAGCAGGCTCTCACTGCCGAAGGCACGGTCGAGCTGCGCAACATCTCCAGCCAGGCGCAGAGCGAGGCCGCGCTGCAGATTTCCAGTTCGCTGCACTGGCTCTCGGTGCTTGCCGGAGGCGCTCCCGTTGAGTGGCTGGCGCAGAGCTACACCAGCGACATCGACCACACCGGGCAGCTCAGCGAGGCTATCGTGAAGTTCGATACGCCTCTTGCACCCGGCGCAACTATCGTCCTCAACCTGCGTTACTCCGGCACCGTGCTCAAGGATGCCACCCGCCTTGAACGTATCGGAACTCCTCACCAGATCGCGCTGCGCAGCGATTGGGATGAGATCAGCGACCGCTTTACCGCCCTGCGCGGCGCGGGCTTCGTCGTCTGGTATCCGGTCTCCATCGACGCGGCCAATCTTAGCCAGGGCAACGAACTGTTTGAAGCCTTGCGCGGCTGGCGCGAGCGCCAGTCTTCCTCGCTGCTGCGGGTGCAGCTCTCGCGCGTGCCTCCGGCCGAAGGCGACGAGGAAGCGTTTACGTTTCTCGGCAACGGCACGGGCGCCGCCTCCGGCTACTCCCTCACCCAGGAATTTCGCGGCGTTGATCCGGTCATCGTCCTGCTCGACAATCCGGCTGAAACCACGGACCGGCCGCGTGTCGCCGCCTACTACACGGCCGCCCACGTCAATGCGGCGCGCGATTACATGGCGGCCGTCGAGAGCGTCATACCGCCGCTCGAAGAATGGTTCGGCACCCCGCGCAACAAAATCGTCCTGGTCGAGCTTACCGACCTGGACGCGCTGCCCTACGACGTCGGACCCTACTACTTTGTGCCCATGCGCAACGTCCCTCATGTCGCCGCCGAGGTAGCCCTGGCGCGCCCGGTGGCTCACGCCATGTTCGAATCGCCGCGCCCCTGGATCCGCGAAGGCCTCGCCAACTTTGCGCAGGCCATCATCCGTGAACACCAGGCCGGACGCGCCGCCGCACTCGCATATCTCGGGCAGTTCAGTTCCTCGCTTGCCGTGGCTGAAGAGGAATCACATACGCCCGCGGCCGGCAGCACCCCTGCGCCCGCGGCCGGCAGCGAAGCGTTACCCGTCTCCGCCGATACTCCGCCCGCCATCGGTCCGCAGCCGCTCATCACCACTGCCGACGAAATTTTCTTTCGCACCAAAGCCGCCTATGTGTGGTGGATGCTGCGCGACCAACTGGGCGACCGTCCTCTGCAATCCGCACTGGCTGCTTACCGCGCCGCTGATGACCGCGACACCGGAACCATGCAGCGACTCATCGAGCGACAGTTCTCGCCGCGTCGCGACCTGGAATCGTTCTTCGATGACTGGGTCTATCGCGACCGCGGATTGCCGCAGCTGCGCATCGTCTCCACCGATGTGCGCAAGACCCTCGGCGGGCAGACGGTGACCGCCGTGACGGTGGAGAATCTGGGCGAGGCCGGCTGCGAGGTCCCCGTCCTGGTGCGGTCAGCCTCCGCCGAAGGCAGGGAGCGGCTGCTGGTGCCCGCCAAAAGCAAGGCCACCGTGCGCGTCTCCCTCACCGGCGCCCCCACCGAGGCCGAGGTCAACGATGGCAGTGTTCCCGAAGCCGACCACCGCGACCACGTTGTCGCCATCGCGCCTCCACCGCCTGACCAGCCGTAGCCTTCCGCTCGCGGTTGCAACTTTTCTCCGCTCAGCCTACCTTCTAAACGGAATGAATATGGAAATCGCGCGAGGGCGGTGCGTTGAAATTTCGGGATTTGCAAAGGATGATCGAGGAGGATGGATGGAAGCAGATTCGACAGCGTGGCAGCCACCAACACTTCGCTCATCCAGTCAAGCCCGGAATTGTTACCCTTGCCGACCCGGCAAAGACGTGCCAGCCGGGACACTCAACAGCATCAAAAAACAAGCGGGGATTAAGTAATGCAATATCTCGTGGTGTATGAACAGTCGCAGGACGGATGGGGTGCGTATGTACCAGATCTTCCAGGCCTGGGTGTGGTGGGAGATACCTTCGAAGAGGTGCAGCAGCTTATAACGGACGGAATCACCTTCCATCTCGAAGCGCTCAAAGAACACGGCGATCCGCTTCCCGAGCCAAGCGCCAGGTCTGCGTATATCCCGGTTGCCGAGGGGATTGCATGACTTGGGATTGCACCCTTGCAATATAGACCATCGAGCCTTGCGCAACGCACCGGGCAGCAGTTCTAAAAAGTTGCACTCAGCGAAGGCCCTCTTGAATCAGAGTAGCCTGCAGGGGGAGAAGCGTGAGTTACATCCAATTTCTCGGCGCCGCGGGCACCGTGACCGGCTCCAAACATCTCATCCACATTGGCCAAGAATCGAACGGCTCTGCAGCGGACTTCCAACTGCTGGTCGATTGCGGACTCTTTCAGGGACCCAAGGAATGGCGGCTCAAGAACTGGACCGACCTGCCCGTGCCCGCCCGCCAGATCGATGCCGTCATCCTCACTCACGCTCACCTCGACCACTGCGGATGGATTCCCCGTCTCTACAAAGAAGGCTTCCAAGGCCCGATTTACGCCACCCCCGCGACCGTCGATCTCTGCGGCATCATCCTGCCTGACTCCGGCTACCTGCAGGAAGAAGACGCGGCCTTTCACAATAAACAGAAGAGTTCCAAGCACACGCCCGCGCTTCCCCTTTACACCATGGAAGAGGCGCAGCAATCGCTCGCCCGCTTCCGTCCCGTGCCCTTCGGCGAATCCGTGCAGCTTGCGCCTGAGTTGAGCTTCCGCTTCGTGCGCGCCGCCCACATCCTCGGCTCGGCCATGGCGGAGATCACCGTTTCCACCAACGGCAGCCGCCGTCAGCTGCTCTTCACCGGAGACATCGGCCGCGTGCGCAACAGCACCATCGCGCCCGGCAAGGTTGTGCACTCCGGCCCCACCGAAGGCGAATCGCCCGACGTGCTGGTGATGGAATCCACCTACGGCAACCGCCATCATCCTCACGAGGACGTGATGCCCGAGCTGGCCGAGTTGCTCAACACCGCCATTCATCGCGGCGGCACCATCGTCGTCCCGGCCTTTGCCGTGGAGCGCACCCAGAAGTTTCTCTTCTTGCTGAAGGAACTGATGGAGCGCAAGCAGATTCCGCGCATTCCCGTGCATGCCGACTCACCCATGGCAATCCACGCCGTGGAGATCTTCCTCAAGCACAGCGAGGAGTTCAGCGCCGAGGCCCGCGAACTGATTGCGCGCCATGGCTCGCCGCTCAAATGGCCGGGCTTCCACTTCGCCCTCACCACGGAGGAGTCGAAGCGAGTCAACCAGAGCCACTTTCCTTCGATCATCGTTTCGTCCAGCGGAATGTGCGAGGGCGGACGCATTCAGCACCACTTGATCCAGCGCCTTCCGGACCCGCGCAACCTCATTCTGTTTATCGGCTTCCAGGCGGTGGGAACGCGCGGGCGGCTCATCAAGGACGGCGCGCGCGAGGTCAAGCTCTTCGGCGAGATGGTTCCGGTGCGCGCCCAGATTGCCGCGCTGGAGCAGTTCAGCGACCACGCCGACGTGGACGAACTGCTGGAGTGGCTGGGGACATTCAAGAAGAGTCCGCAGAGCACGCACGTGGTGCACGGCGAGGCCGATTCCGCCGAGGCGCTGCGCCAAGCCATCATCAAAGAGCTGGAATGGACGGTCGATGTGCCGAAATACATGCAAAAGGTCGAGGTCGAGTAAGAGCGGAAGGATTGACTGCGCGGGTAATCGTTGGAAATTGAAAGTTTATCCATTGGATAATGGTTGCGCGGAAATTCCGGAACCATTGCTTAAGGCGTTACGTTTTGGTTGTGGTGTGTACTCTTCGGTATATGGTTTGCCGGTCCCCAGGGCCTAGCTGCGGTTTTTCATCGCGGCGCAGAGTAAATAACGCGACGCGTTAATGTGTATTGCTAAAAATAACGCGACGCGTTATTTTATTTTGGCATGATCGCAAGCTTCAAGGACGCCGGTGCGCACGAACTTTACAAAACGGGAAGAAGCCGCCGGGTTCCATCCGACGTGCAGCGCGTTGCCCTTCGAAAGCTGAAATACCTGAACAACGCGGCGGATTTAAATGACCTGCGAGTGCCTCCGGGAAACCGACTTGGGGCGCTGAGCGGCGACCGAGAAGGTCAGCATAGTATTCGGATTAACGATCAGTACCGCATCTGCTTCGTCTGGAAGGATGGACAATTCCACGAAGTGGAGATCGTTGATTATCGCTGAAAACGCAAGTGCGGGATTGGGAGAATCCAGATGGCTGGAAAGGCAAAGGGCAAGGCGTCGGCGAACGCGGTGCATCCGGGAGAGATATTGCGGGAAGAGTTCATGGTGCCGCTGGGGCTTACTTCGGCGGAGCTGGCAAGGCAACTGCACATCTCGGTGCCGCGGGTGAATGAGATTGCGCGCGAGCGGCGCGCGATCACCGCCGACACCGCCATGCGTCTGGGCCGCTATTTTGGCACTTCTGCGAAGCTGTGGATGAACCTGCAGATTGAGTACGACTTGAACCTGGCCGCGGCCAGCCGTGACATTAAGAAGATCAAGCCGCGCGATGCGGCGTAGAGTGAACGCGGAGGACGAAGCGGGATGAAGATTACGGGAAACACGATGTTGATTACGGGCGGAGGCTCGGGGATTGGACGCGGGCTGGCCGAGCAGTTTCATGCGCTGGGCAATCAGGTCATCATCGCGGGGCGGCGCAGGCAGTTGCTGGAGGAGACCGCGGCACAGAATGCGGGGATGCGGTTCATCGCACTCGATGTGGGCGACGCGGACAGCATTGCTGCAGCGGCGGCGAAGCTCGCGAAGGAATATCCCGCGCTGAACGTGCTGGTGAACAATGCGGGGATCATGCGGGCGGAGAACCTGCACGCGCAGTCGAGCGATTTGGCCGACGCCGAGGCCACGGTGCGCACCAACCTGCTGGGGCCTATCAGGCTGACGGCGGCCTTGCTGGGGCAGCTGCGCCAGCAGCCGTATTCGGCGGTGATGAACGTTTCGTCAGGACTGGCGTTTGTGCCGCTGGTGTACACCCCGACGTATTGTGCGACCAAGGCGGCGATCCACAGCTACACGCAGTCGCTGCGCTATCAGCTGAAGGCTACTTCGACCGAGGTGCTGGAACTGATTCCTCCGTACGTGGCCACTGAGTTGTCGAGCGGGGCCAACGACCCGCGGGCGATGCCGCTCGAGCAGTTCATCGGCGAGGTGATGAAGATTCTGAAGAGCCAGCCAGGGGTGAGCGAGATTTGCGTGGAGAACGTGAAGCGGCTGCGGTTGGCAGCCGAGAGCGGAAGCTACGACGCGGTGTTCCAGGGACTGAACGAGGGGATGGCGGGGAGTTTTGTGACGGAGTAGAGCGGCTACGCTCTCCGAAGCAACCGCCCCACTCAAGCCAAAAGAGGGCTTGAATGGGCCACCCTCGGACAGAGGTGGTTCAGGCCGGAAAGACTCTGAAGCGTAATCGGAGATGGGAGCGGCGCAGGGATTCCTCGCGTTCCTCGGAATGACAACTTAAACCGAGAGCAACATCGATGCAAGAGCGCCGTCGAGTTCGCCTATTTGGCGAGTTCGTTGGCAAGGAGGCTGGCTTTGACTGCGAGGTTGTAGGCGCGCTCGATGTCTCCGGCGCGGACGGCCTCGTTGGACTGGGAGATGTAGTTGCGGGCCTGGCTCTGCATGGCCTGCTCGCTCGGGCTGAGATCGCGTCCCAGAGTGGCAAGCTTAGCCTCAGAGCTGCGCAGAAGCTGCTGGGTGGTTTCGGTCTGCGACTGCACGGCGGCGCGGGGAACGTCGGCGGTGATCTGGACCGAAGTGGTGGGGGCGGCGGGAGCAGGCGCAGGCGTTGGCGTTTCGGCCTTGGCCGGCTCAGGCTTGGGGGCTTCGATGGTGGGGGTTGCGGGTTTGCGCGCGACCACCGGCTTATGAGGTTTCGGCTTAGGCTTCTGGGCTTCCTCGGGCTGGGCGGCGGGAGGGTTTTCCGGCGCGGGCTCAGCACTGGCGGCAGGCGCGGATGAGGGCTGCGGCGCGGTTGTCGTCTGGGGCTCGGTTTCGATGGATGGGACCAGCACCGGAGGCGTGGTCTTGGCAGCTTTTTTGTCGCAGGCCGGCAACAGCAGCGCCAGGCAGAGGGCGGCTCCGATGAGCGTGCGCGGCGGGATGAGAGAACGAAGTGCGGACATGATTCTTCTGCGCTCTTATTGTAGAGCAACGCCAGGGTTGATTTGTCCTGCTTTCCCACCTTAGCCGCGCAAAAGAACGCGCGCCGAAGGTGGGCCACCCGGCCTTTGTTTTTGTGTGTGGAAAAGCAAAGTCAGAAGCAAGCGCAAAAGCAACGTCAAAGGCCCCGCCCAAGCCAAAGAGGCTTGAACGGGGCACCCCCGTCGGGAGCGGAGGGATGGGGGTTCGCCGACACTGGAACTGCTCTAATGCGGCGGAGGAATGACCGGTTCGCGCTGCGCAGAGTTTGCGGCTTCGTCGATGGCGGGAGTGGCCGTGCCCTCAGTGGTGGGCTGCGCTTCCTCTTGCGCCGGGGTGGGGAAGAGGAAGCGGAAGGTTGCGCCCTGGGCGGCATCGGTGTCGAGCTCCAGCGCGCCGTTGTGCAACTGCATGGCGCGGTAGGTGAGGGCGAGGCCGATCCCGCTGCCGGCCTTGCGGGTGGTGAAGTAGAGGTTGAAGATTTTGTCGCGAATCTCGGGAGGGATGCCGGCGCCGGTGTCGCGCACCTCCAGCACGGCGGCGTTGGCGGTGGCGAAGGCGCGCAGGGTGAGGGTTCCACCTTCGGGCATGGCCTGCACGCCGTTGATGACTACATTGAGGATGGCCTGCATCATGAGGTCGGCGTCCACGCGAATGGGGATGGGACGCGGACCGAGGTCCTGCACGATTTCGACCTGATGGGTGAGGGCCTCGGGAGCGGCGAGGGCGACGACGTGGGCGGCCAGGGAGCGCAGGTCGAGCGCGGTGAGCTTGAGATCGACGGGGCGGGAGAAGTCGACCAGGGTTTTGACCACGCGGTCGAGGCGGTGAATCTCCGAACTGATGATATCCATGTGGCGGCGCGACTCGGGGTCGAGATGGAGGATGCGCTCGCGCAGGATCTCCAGATGGATGACGATGGCGTTGATGGGATTTTTGACCTCGTGGGCAACGCCGGAGGTGAGGCGTCCGATGGCGGCCAGACGGCGCGAGAGCTCGATCTCATTTTCGATGCGGCGGACGGATTCGGCGTCGCGCATGGAGAGCAGCGCGCCGATGTTGACGCCGCGCTCGGAGATGAAGTCGAGTGAGAGCTGCACGCGGCGTCCCTGCTCGAGTTCGATCTCTCGCGCGGGCACATCCTGGCGGAGGGCAAAGGCGTCCAGCACGATGCGTCCGAGGCGGGTGGAGTCGTCAAAGACGGATTCGACCATCTGGCCCAGCATCTGGTCGCGGGGGTGGCCGATGAAGCGCTCGGCAAAGGCGCTGACTAGCACGATGCGGCCATCGCGGGTGAAGAGGATGAGCCCATCCTGCAGGGTGGACATGAGCTGATCGAGGTTTTCCTTGAGGGCACTGAAGACCTCGCGGGCATCGTGCATCTGGCGTCCGAGGCGGTCGATGCGGAGGCTGACGGCGCCGACTACGTCGGTGCGTTTGGGTTCGGGCTCGGCGCGTTCGAGCTCGGCGGTCATGGCATCGAGACGGCGGGCGATGACCTCCAGGGGTTGCAGCGCGAGGTTGGAGAGAAAGGCGGCGATGAACAGCGAGAGCAGCAGCGCACCGCCGGAGAGCAGCAGGGCGCGATTGAGCTGCGGTTTGAGCTCGCGCTTGAGGAAGAGCGTGGAGAGACCGACGCGGATTTCGCCAAAGGGCGCGCCCTGGCGCTTGACCGGCAAGGTGACCTGATAGACGCGCGCGGGTCCGTAGACGGCGCGCAACTGGCTGAAGAGGCCGCCGTCGCGCAACTCGGTGAGCGCGGGACGCACGGGCATGACTTTATCGACCGAGCCGGCGTCGGTGTGGACCAGGGCGATGCCGTTCTGGTCGGCGAGCGCGGTGTCATAGACCTCGACGTTGTAGCCGACGACCGACTCCAGCAGCGAGGTGACGGCGGGATCGTGCTGCAGAATGACGGCGATGAAGTCGCGGGCCTGGGTAGGATTGGCGGGCTGCAGGCCTTTGGACGGCACCTCGGTTTCCAGCGCCTGGCGCGCGGCGTGGAGAACTTCGTGGGCGATGAACTCGGCGTTATCGTAACTCAGATTAATGCGCTGGTAGAAGATCTGCGAGACGTAGACGTAGGAGAGCGCGGCGACTAGGGCGAAGACCAGTCCGCTGATTGCCAGCACCAACTTGGTTTTGAGTCTGAGTCGCGGCATCGCAGTGGGAGGCGGCCGGCGTCAGCTGCCTACTTCGCGTTCCGCAGCCGAGCTGGTGGAAGAAACCTGTTGCCCCTGGCTTCCATACTCCTTCAATTTATTGTGCAGCGTCTTGAGGCTGATGCCAAGGATTTCAGCGGCGCGGGTCTTGTTGTTGCGCGTGGCTTCCAGGGTTTTGACGATGAGCTGGCGCTCGGCTTCGTCCACGGTGGTGCCGACGCCGACGTGGATGCCATCGGCATCGCTGATGAGGCGGCGCGGCCCACTGTCTCCAAAGCCCGGAGGCAGGTGGCGGGGCTCGATGACCGTGGAGTCGCAGACGATGACGGCGCGCTCCAGGCAATTGCGCAGCTCGCGCACATTGCCCGGCCAGGAGAACTCATCGAATAGGCGGAGCACGGCGTCGCTGGCGGCGCGCACGCTGCGCTGGTGCTTGGTGTTCATGGCGTCGATGAGGGTCTGGGCGAGGGCGGGAATGTCATCCTTGTGGTCGCGCAGGGCGGGCATGTGGATGTTGAAGACGTTGAGGCGGTAGTAGAGATCGTTGCGCAACTGGCCGCGGGCGACGGCTTCTTCAGGAACCTTGTTGGTGGCGGCCAGGACGCGGACATCGATGGTGGTTTCGGCCTTGCTGCCCAGGCGGCGCAGCTTGCGGTCTTCGAGGACGCGGAGCAGCTTGGCCTGGGTGCCGACGGGCATCTCGCCGATTTCGTCGAGCAGGAGGGTGCCGCTTTCGGCCAGCTCAAAGCAGCCGGTGCGGCGCTCCAGGGCTCCGGTGAAAGCGCCTTTCTCGTGGCCGAAGATCTCGCTTTCGATGAGGGTTTCCGGGATGGCGGCGCAATTGATGGCAACGAAGGGATTGCCCTTGCGGGGCGAGAGGTCGTGGATGGTGCGGGCGACCAGTTCCTTGCCGGTGCCGCTCTCGCCGGTGATGAGGACCGAGGCGGTGCTGGGGGCGACCAACTCGATGAGGCGGTAGATCTCCTGCATTTTGGGCGCGGAGCCGACCAGGCAGCCGAGCTTTCCGCTGTCGCGCAACTGGCGGCGGGTGGCCTCCAGTTCGCGCTCGGTGCCACGCTGGCGGGCGGCGTTCTGCAGGATATTGCGCAGGCGGGCGGGGTTGACGGGCTTCTCGATAAAGTCGTAGGCGCCCAGCTTCATGGCGGAGACGGCGGCCTCCACCGAGCCCTGGGCGGTGAGCAGGACGAAGGAGACCTCGCGTGGGGACTGCGCGACCTTATCCAGCAGGCCGAGGCCGTCCAGACGAGGCATTTTGAGGTCGGAAACCACGATGCCGGGGTGGAAGGAGAGGATTTTTTCCAGTCCTTCGACGCCATCGCGGGCGGTTTCGGTGCGGAATCCCCAGGCGGAGATGAGTTCGGCGAGCCCGTTGCGCTCGTTTTCTTCGTCCTCAACGATCAGTACTTTTTCAATTTCCATTCGGAATCGGATCCCTCGGGAAGTCCGGCCTGGCCGCAGGCATCTCCGGACACACCTTACCTTATCTAACATAGATGCAAAAAGATGAGTCAGGGACGTGCTCTGATTTTTCGGAGTTGGGGAACAGTCAGCTTTTTTCGAGAGAAATCTTTCTAAAAGCAATTTTTTGGTAGGCGCTCGTTGGCGGGCGCCGTTTCCGTTTTTATTCGCCCGATTCCGGAATTCGACCCAAACTAGCAAATCGTTCACAGGAAAGCAGTTGCCTTGAATTGTGAGAAGCTTAGTGCCATTATGGGAATTTGGTCTGGAGAGGGTTGGGCTGGGAGGATGGCGGCGGAGCGGGGGAATTTCCTTATTCTGTAATGATTTGCGATCTCTAACTCAATTTGGCACTTGTATTGCTTTGGGATAAGGCATGAATTCCGAAATGAACCTCCTCGATGGGCACGGCACTCCCGAAGCGGGCAAGCACGGCGCCGTTGTTCTGGACAGCTCCGAAGTGCAGATGATGCGGCAGCGGCTGCACGAGCTGGCCAACGTCTTCACCGGGGTGGTGATTGCGTCGGGCCTGCTCTCGCAGTATCTGCAGGGCGAATCGCTGCGGCAGTACGCCGCCGACATCTGCGAGGGCAGCGAACGCGGCTGCGCCCTGGTGCGCGAGCTGCGCAGCCAGCTGCTGGCCGCCTGCGGCGAACTGGAGCTCGGCAAGGATGGCGGCACTGGCGGCGGCGTGCCGGGAGATCCGAAGTTTTGAAGATCGCAAGCTTGCAGGAAGATTGCAGAATTTTAATGAAGAACTTCTAAGGAAACACTCAGGTATGGAGGCAATGGCGATGACGGAGATCAAGCCGGGAGGCGTGCAGGCACCGAGCGCGGGTCACTATTCCAGCGTGTCCCACCGCACAGCACCCCGTGATGCAAGCACTTCTAGCCCCGAGGTGGCAATCAGTACAATTCTGGGGGCATTAGCCATGGAACCGACACGCGAAAAAGCGGAAGCGAACCTGCTGAACCTGCTGATCGTGGATGACGAGCGGTCGATCCGCGAGGGTTGCCGCGACGTCGCCCAGGGCATCGGATATTCCACCTATGTCGCAGATAACGCGGAACATGCCTTCCGGGTGCTGGACACCACCTGCATCGACGTGGTGCTGCTGGACCTGCGCCTGCCCGGAGTGGGCGGGCTGGAGGTGCTCCGAGAGGTTAAGCGGCGGCGTCCGGAGACGGTCGTCATCGTGATGACCGGGTATGCCAGTGTGCAGTCGGCCGTGCAAGCGATGAAGCAGGGCGCTTACGACTATGTGACCAAACCCTTTAATCTTGAGGAGTTGCGGCTGATTCTGGACCGCGTGCTGGGACACCTGCAGCTCTCCAGCGAAAACCGCATCCTGCGCCAGCAGGTGAAGAGCAAGGAAGGCTTTGGGGCGATCGTCGGCCGCTCGCCGGAGATGGAAAAGCTGTACCGCATCATCTCCAAGGCGGCCCACAGCTCGCATCCGGTGCTGATTCTGGGCGAGAGCGGCACCGGCAAAGAGCTGGTGGCGCGCTCGATTCACTTCTCCGGTCCCTACCGCGACAAGCCGTTCGTGGCCGTCGATTGCGGCTCGCTGGTGCCGTCGCTGATCGAAAGCGAGCTGTTCGGCTACGTCAAAGGCGCGTTTACCGGCGCGGTGAAGAACAAGGATGGATTGCTGCAGGCAGCTGACGGCGGGACCATCTTTCTGGATGAGATCGGCGAGCTGCCCATCGATCTGCAGTCCAAGCTGCTGCGCGCGCTGCAGGAGAAAGAGGTTCGTCCGGTGGGCGGCACCAAGGCGGTGCCGGTGGATGTCCGGGTGCTGGCGGCCACCAACCGCGACCTGGAACACGCGGTATCGCAGGGCACCTTCCGCAAGGATTTGTATTTCCGGCTGAACGTGCTGAGCCTGCGCATTCCTCCGCTGCGCAGCCGCAAGCAGGACATTCCGCTGCTGGTGGGCCACTTCCTGGAGCGGCTGGGGCGCTCCACCGGAGTGCAGCGCAACATCAGCGACGACGCGCTGAAGCTGATGCTGGGCTACGACTGGCCGGGCAATATCCGCGAGCTGGAAAACTGCATCGAACGGGCCTGCGCGCTGACCAGCGGACCTACGATTCACATCGCCGACCTGCCCACAACCATCCAGAACTGGCGCGAGCAGAGCGAGCCGATGGCCGAGAAGCTGATCTCCCGGCGCGGCATTCTGCCCATCGCCGAGATGGAAAAGCAGGCCATTCTGGGGGCTATTGAGCAGCTCCACGGCGACAAGCTGGAGGCCGCGCGGCTGCTGGGCATCGGCAAGACCACACTGTACCGCAAGCTCAAAGAGTACGGCGCGCTGCAGTAATCCCGCAGCCGCCTGAAAGGACACGTGGACGCGCATCCGCGCGCCGGCCCATGGCTGCGCGCGGATGCCAAGGGCCCAGGGATCAAGTTCAGGAGTCAAGCCCGGCAACGAGCGCCTTGGGCAACAGGAAAGGCAAAGGCCAAGGCAAGGGCTCAGGAATACGCGCAGGGAGCAGGAACGCTCACAGGTACACAAGCTGAAAAAAGGCAGGACGAGGAGGTCAATCAAAATGATTTTACTGGTGACATCAAGCCATCGCCGCGCCGAGTGCGGCATTGCCCTGGAACAGGCGTTCGGCGAAGCGGTCGAGGTCTGCGAGACGGTCCGCAAGGCTTCCGCCATGCTGCGCAACAACGAGTACTCCTCGGTGGTGCTGGACGATCCCATGGTGGAGGCCGAAGGGGACGCCCTGGAATCGCTGCTGAGTAATCTGGGACTGGCCGTGCCGGTGTATGTGAACCTGGCGGTCAGCAACGCCGAGCGCATCGCACGCGAGCTGCGGATGGCGCTGCGGCGCAACCGGGAGTCGCGGCTGATCGCCATCCGCGCCGCCGAGTCGCAGCTGCGCAGCGAGATCCGCGACGCGGTAACCGGCATTTTGCTGTCGGCCGAGCTGGCGATGCGGACGCCGGAGATTCCCGCCGATGCCATGGAGAAGCTGACCTCGGTGTGCCAGCTGGCCAGCACCATCCGCGCCCGGCTGGAGAGCGTGAACTAGCAGGCCTGGCCGGAGGCGGGCGGCGGATCTGTTTCGGCGGACTTTTTTGTGGCCGGCGGCCAACTCAAGCAGAGCTGCTCTCGTCTGAGCATGTTGGCCATAGCGTGTGGGAGAAGGAGAAAGCGCCGTGTTGTGGACCCTGCTGGTGATTCTGCTGGTGCTCTGGTTGCTGGGCTGGGGTCTGCAGGTTGCGGGTTCGCTAATTCACCTGCTGCTGCTGGCTGCGGTGGTGATTCTGCTGGCGAGCCTGCTGCGCGGCCGGCGCGCGACGTAGGCGAACGCCGGGCGTGCCCACCCCACTTCAAGCCAGCAGCGGGCTTGAATGGGCCACTCGGTTTTCGTGGCTGCAGGCTGGATGCCTCCCCCCATCTGCCAAGGGAGGACAAATAGGGGCCACCCGCGAGCATCCGACGCAGTTGTGCAAGAGGTTTCTCCCCGTCGAGATTGTATTCTCGTCTGAAAAGGACAAAACCAAAAGCAAAAGCCCCGCCCTAGCCAAAGGAAGGCTAGGACGGGGCACCCGCGTTGGCACTGCACTCGCGTCGGCGCTGGTCAGTGCCAACTGGGCAGGGGAATTGGGTGGCGGCAAAGCTGTTCCCGGATTTCAGCAAGGCATCCCAAGTAGATGGCAGCGCCTCTAAGCTGCCAACGGCGGAGTCCGAAGTTGGGCCTCCGAGCGGCAAGGCTCCGAACGGCAAGGGCGGGCGGAGTTCGGTGCCCTGAGAGGTGCGATGGGCTTGCAAGGCGTTTCCTCCAACTTCCCGGCAGTGGGTGCCGACGCTCTGACCCACGAGACTTTGACCCACACGGCTCTGGCCCGGCAGATCTCCGAGCTGGGGGAGTGGTTCCACAACATCGATCTGCACGGCATCCAGACGGCTCCCAATCACTTCCTGGGGGATTTTCCCAACGTAAAGTGGCGGCATATTTCGCCGGCGCTGCCGCAGGATCTGAGCGGGGCGACGGTGCTCGACATCGGCTGCAACGGCGGGTTTTATTCGCTGCAGATGAAGCAGCGGGGCGCCAAAAGGGTGCTGGGAATCGATATCTGCGAGCGCTATCTGGAGCAGGCGCGGCTGGCTTCGCGGACGCTGGGGCTGGAGATCGAGCTGGAAAAGCGCAGCGTGTATGAGGTGGACCAAATTGCAGGGCAGTTTGATTACGTCATTTTCATGGGAGTGCTTTACCACCTGCGCTATCCGCTGTATGCGCTGGATAAGGTGGTGACCAAGGTCGGCGGCAGGCTGGTGTTTCAGACCATGATTCGCGGCTCGGAAGAGGTGAAGAAGTGGGAGCCGGATTACGACTTCTGGCGCAAGGAGATGTTCGCCGACCCCAGCTGGCCGCAGATGTATTTCATCGAGCAGAGCTATTCGAACGACCAGACGAACTGGTGGATTCCCAACCGGGCGGCGGCCGAGGCGATGCTGCGCTCGGCCGGACTGGAGATTGAATCGCATCCGGAGAGCGAGACCTGGATCTGCCGTCCCGATGCGGGTAGCCGCGCGGGACGTTTTGTGCACGCCATGGAGATGGACGGGACGCTGTAGCCAAGGACAAGACTCGTAAACAAAGGGGCAAGCCGAAAATGGTGGAAGCCATCATGTTGTGGAACGAGCCGAACAACCTCTCCCATTGGGATTTCAACCTCGATCCGGAATGGAAGCAGTTTGCCGCCCTGGTGCAGGCCGGGTGCCGGGCGATCCGCGAGGCGAACCCGGAGATCAAGATCGTGCTGGGCGGCATCTCGCCGATTGACCCCAGGTTCGTCAAGCTGCTGGCCGGATATGGCGTGCTGGACTTGGTGGACATCGTCGCCGTGCACGGATTTCCTCTGGACTGGAACCACTGGCAGATTGCGGAGTGGCCGAAGAAGCTGGAAGAGGTGCGCGCCGTTTCCGGAGGCAAGCCGGTGTGGGTGAGCGAGGCGGGAGCTTCGTCGTTTGGCGCCGAGGAGGTGCAGCTGTTCGGATTGCAGCGGACGGCCGAGCTGCTGCTGCCGCAGGTGGAGCGGGTGCACTGGTACAGCCTGCTCGATCTGCCGCCGACGTGGACGGCCACGACGCGTCACAAGGAAGCGGAGGGCAGCGCCTATTATCGGCACTACTACATGGGGCTGTTCCGCGCCGACGGCTCGCCCAAGCTGGCGGCGGCGAGATTTCCGGCGGGAATGGGGGTCTGCCAGTGGTTCCACTTCGAGGATCCGCGGCTGGAGCTGGGAGTGCGGCGGCTGCGCGAGCTGGGAGTGCGGGCGGTGCGCACCGGAGTGAGCTGGGCCGACTGGTTCCGCACCGGTTCGGAGGCGTGGTTCGACCGCCAGATGACGGCGCTCGATGAGTTCGATACCACCGTGACGCTGTGCTTTACGCCGGAGCATCTGGGGATTGCGCCGCACTATACGAGTCCGGCAAAGGACCCGGCGGACTTTGCGGAGTTCGCGCGCTGGGCTGTGCTGCGCTACGCGCCGCGGGGACGCACCTCGGGAGTGAGCGCGCCGCGAGAGCGCGCGGTGGAAGTGGGAGCGGAGGAGCTATGAGCCGGAGAGTGCTGGTGACCGGCGGCGCCGGCTTTGTGGGTTCGCACACCGTGGATGAGCTGCTGCGGCGGGGGCACCAGGTGCGCATCTTCGACAGCCTGGAGGAGCAGGTGCATGGCGGCGGTGCGCCGGAGTACCTGAATCGCGGGGCGGAGCTGGTGCGCGGCGACGTGCGGGACCTCGACGCACTGCGCAAGGCGGTGATCGGGGTGGATGTGGTCTATCACTTTGCGGCCGTGGTCGGCGTGGGCCAGTCGATGTATGAGATTGCGCGCTACATGGCGGTGAACAGCCAGGGGACGGCCAACCTTCTGCAGACGCTGCTGGAGCGGCGCGGCCAGGTGGAGAAGCTGATCGTGGCTTCGTCGATGTCGATCTACGGCGAGGGGCAGTACCGCTGCGGGGAGCACGGGATGGTGATGCCGCAGGCGCGCGGGGTGGCACAGCTGCGTGCGCATCAGTGGCAGCCGGTGTGTCCGGAATGCGGGTGTGCGGCGGAGCCTTGCGCGACGCGCGAAAGCAAGCCGCTGCAGGGCAGCTCGATTTACGCCATCGGCAAGAAGAACCAGGAAGAGATGAGCTTGCTGTTCGGGCGCACCTATGGACTGCCGGTGGTGGCGCTGCGCTACTTCAACATCCACGGCACGCGGCAGGCGCTCTCCAATCCCTATACAGGGGTGGCGGCGATTTTTGCTTCGCGGATGCTGAACCGGCGGGCTCCGCTGGTGTTTGAGGATGGCGAGCAGATGCGCGATTTTGTGAGCGTGCGCGACGTGGTGGAGGCTAACCTGCTGGCCATGGAGCGCAGCGAAGGCGACGGGCTGGCTCTGAACATCGGCTCCGGCGAGCCGGTCTCGATTCGGCAGGTTGCCGAGACGCTGGCCGCCACACTGGGCGTGCAGACCACGGTGGAGATTACCGGGAAATATCGCGCCGGGGATATCCGGCATTGTTTCGCGGACATTTCCATGGCGCGGCGGCTGCTGGGATACCGGCCGCAACACCGGCTGGCGGGCGCGATGGGCGAACTGGTGGAGTGGCTGCGCTCGCAATCGGCGGTGGACCGGGTGGAGGAGGCGCAGAGGAATCTGGTTTCCTTTGGGCTGACGGCGTGAAGAACTCGTTAGAACGAATATGCATATTCTGATCACTGCGGACACGGTAGGTGGCGTTTGGAACTACACGCGGGAGCTGGTGACGGGGCTGGCTCGGCGCGGTGTACGGGTGACGCTGGTGAGCTTTGGAGGAGTGCCTACGGCGGAGCAGCGTGCGTGGCTGGAGGGAGTGGACGGAGTGCGGTATCTGCCGACCGCCTACCGGCTGGAATGGATGCAGGATGCAGAGCGCGATCTGCGCGAATCGGCGCGATACCTGCGCGAAGTGATTCGGGATGCGAGGCCCGACCTGCTGCACCTGAGCCAGTTCTGCTACGGGGAGATGGATGTAAACCAGGACGTTACGCAGCCGAAGATCGTGGTGGCTCACAGCGACGTGCTGAGCTGGCGCCAGGCGGTGCATGGGGAGCTTCCGAGTGGGCCATGGGCGAAGTGGTATCGCGGGGTGGTGCGGAAGGGACTGGCCGGCGCGAGCCTGGTGGTTGCGCCCTCGCAGTGGATGCTGCGATCGGTGGAAGACTGCTATGGTAGGCAGCCGCAGTCGCGGGTGATTTACAACGGGCGGACGCCGGCGTGGTTCGACCCGATGGCAAGGAAAGAGAATTATGCGGCCAGCGCCGGAAGGCTGTGGGATGAGGGCAAGCAGCTGCGCCTGCTGATGGAGATGGAGCGACCGCCGCTTCCGATTCGTGTGGCGGGTGCGACGGCGCTTGTGGGCGAGCGCGCGCGGGGGAATCCGAAAGGCGCGCCGGGCGTGCAGTTTGTGGGAGAACTTTCCGAAGACGCGATGCGGGAGCTGCTGAGCCGGGCCGCGATTTACATTGCGACATCGAAGTACGAGCCGTTCGGGTTGGCGCCGCTGGAGGCCGCGCTGTCGCGCTGCGCCATTGTGGCCAACGATATTCCCAGCCTGCGCGAGGTGTGGGAGGACACAGTGCTGTACTTCCGCAAGGATGATGCGCGGTCGCTGTGCGAGGCGCTGGTACGGTTGCATGGCGACCGTGAGCTTCGCATGGAATACGCCAACCGCGCCTACGAACGTGCGGTGCGGCATTACATGGCCGGACGGATGGTGGATGAGTATATGGAGACGTACGCGTCTCTGCTGGGGTCGCGCGCGAGGGCCGCATGAGGCAGGCACTGAGCATCCGGATGTTCGCGCACTCCTGGATCAGCGACTGGAACCATGGCAATGCGCATTTTTTGCGCGGGCTGGCGCGCGAGCTGGTGAGCCTGGGGCACCAGGTTCGCTGCTACGAGGAGATCGACGGATGGTCGCTGAGCAACCTGGTGCGGGAGGGTGAAGCCGCCTCCGGTGCGATCGACGATTTCCACCGCACCTATCCCGAACTGGATGTTCGCTTCTACCGCTGCGATGCGACGCTCGGGGCGTTTCTGAATCACGAACTGGCGGGCGCCGATCTGGTGCTGATCCACGAGTGGACTGCGCCGCAGGTGGTGCAGGAGATTCTGGCGCGCAAGGCGCGGATGGGGTTTCGCGCGCTGTTCCACGACACGCATCATCGCGCCTACACCAACGCGGGGGAGATTCTGCGCCTGCCGCTGCACTTGTTCGACGGCGTGCTGGCCTTCGGCGAGGCGATTCGCAGGATCTACGCAGACGGCTTTGGCGTGGCGCGGGTGTGGACCTTCCACGAGGCCGCCGACGTCAGCGTCTTTCATCCGCTGGAGCGGGCCAAGCAGAACGATGTCGTGTGGATCGGCAACTGGGGCGACGAGGAGCGCACGGCGGAGTTGATGGAGTTTCTGGTGGAGCCCGGCGCGAGTCTGGTGGAAGAGCAGCTGCGGGTGCTGGTGTATGGGGTGCGATATCCGCAGGAGGCGCAGGAGACGCTGCGCCGCGTGGGCATTGGGTATGCGGGCTATCTGCCGAACCTGAGTGCGCCGGAGGTGTATGCGCAGAGCCGAGTGGCGCTGCATGTGCCGCGCCGCCAATATGCCAACGGACTAAGCGGAGTGCCGACGATTCGCGTTTTTGAAGTGCTGGCCTGCGGGGTTCCTCTGGTGTGCTCGCCGTGGGCGGATACGGAAGGACTGTTCCGCGAGGGGAGGGATTACCTGGTGGCGCAGAGCGGCGCGGAGATGATCAGGATGGAGCGCGAACTGCTGCGGAGCGAAGAGGCGCGCCGGGAGTTGGCATCGAGTGGATTGGAGACGATCCGGCAGCATCATACCTGCAGGCATCGCGCCGCGCAGCTGATGGAGATTTACGGAGAGATCGCAGGATGAAATGGTTCGTTTTTGGGTCGAGCATTACATCGAGCTACTGGAATGGGGCGGCGACGTACTATCGCGGCATTTACAAAAACCTGGCCGCGCTGGGACACCAGATCACGTTCGCCGAGCCGGATATTTATCAGCGCCAGCAGAAGCGCGATGTGAGCGAGGTGGCGTACGCGCAGGTGATTGTGTACCAGACGCCGCGCGATATCGAAGAGCTGATCGGGGTGGCTTCGACGGCGGATTTGGTGATCAAGCACAGCGGCGTGGGCAGCGCGGACGATGTGCTGGAGCGGCGCGTGCTGGAATGCCGCTCGCCACGGGTGGAGGTGGCGTTTTGGGATGTGGATGCCCCGGCGACGCTGCAACGGGTGGAGGGTGATGTGCGCGATCCGTTCCGCGAGTGCATTCCGCAATGCGATTTTATTTTTACCTACGGCGGCGGTGATGAGGTGGTAGAGCGCTATCGCAGGCTGGGAGCGCGGTGCTGCCATCCCATCTACAATGCGCTCGATCCGGAGACGCATCATCGCGAAGTGGCGGATGCGGAGTTGGCGTGCGACCTGGTGTTTGTGGGCAACCGGCTGCCGGACCGCGAGCGGCGGGTGGAGCAGTTCTTTTTGCGCGCGGCCGAACTGGCGCCGGAGATGCGTTTTGTGCTGGGCGGCGAGGGGTGGGGCGGCAAGGCTCTGCCGCCGAATGTGCGCTGGATTGGGCATGTGGGCACCGGGGCGCACAACCGCATCAACGCCTCGGCGCGGATGGCGCTGAATATCAATCGCGACTCGATGGCCGATGTGGGCTTTTCGCCTCCTACACGCGTGTTTGAAGCGGCTGGCGCGGCGACGTGCCTGATCACAGACAAGTGGCGCGGCGTGGAAAAGTTTTTTGAGCCGGGGCGGGAGATTCTGGTGGCGGAGGGCGCGGAGGAGATTGTCGGCTATCTGCGCGGCACTTCGGCGGATGAGGCGCGCGCGATGGGTGATGCGATGCATCGGCGGGCGCTGGCCGAACACACGTATGCGCAGCGCGCCGCAGAGGTGGATGAGATTTTACGTGCGGCGCGCAGCGCGTGCGAGAAGGAACGGGCGGTGGCGTAGGCGCGCACAGGCCCGCGCGCACGGGGCCGGAGTTGAAGCGGGGAAAAAAGCATTGCGGATTGTCATCTTCGGATTGTCCATCTCGTCTTCGTGGGGCAACGGGCACGCGACCACGTATCGCGCGCTGGCGCGTGCGCTGCATGGGCGCGGACATCGGGTTGTGTTCTTCGAGAAGGACGTGGAGTGGTATGCATCGAATCGCGATCTGCCCGAGCCGGGCTTCTGCGAGCTGAAGCTGTATACGAGTTGGAAGGATGTGCTGCCGTTGGTGCGGCGCGAACTGGCTGCGGCCGACGTGGCGATGGTGGGTTCGTATTTCCCCGAGGGAATTGCGGCCGTGACGGAGATGCTGGATTCAGCGGCGGCGGTGCGAACGTTCTACGACATCGATACGCCGATTACGGTGGCTGCGTTGCGCGAACGCGGTGCCAGCGACTACCTGCGAGGCGATCAGATCGCGTCGCTCGATGTGTACTTCAGCTTTACGGGCGGGCCGATACTCGGGGAGTTGCAGCGACGCTTTGGAGTGTGGCGCGCAGTGCCGCTGTATTGCAGCTTCGATCCCGAACGTTATCGAGCTTATCCACCGTCGGAGCGCTTTGCCTGTGCGATGAGTTATATGGGGACGTATGCACCGGACCGGCAGCCGAAGCTCGAGGAGTATCTGTTCGGCGCGGCGCGGGCGCTGCCGGAGATGCGGTTCACCGTGGCCGGGCCGCAGTATCCGAAGGCGGTGCCGTGGCCGCACAACGTGAGGCACATCGTGCATTTGAATCCGCGCTGGCATCCGCATCTGTATTCGTCGTCGCGGCTGACGCTGAATATAACGCGGCGCGATATGGTGATGGCAGGGTATTCGCCGTCGGTTCGGTTGTTTGAAGCCGCCGCGTGCGGGGCCTCGATTGCGAGCGACAATTGGCCGGGACTAGACCAGTTCTTTGTGCCGGGGCGTGAGATTCTGCTGCCGGCGAGCGCGGAGGAGATGGTGCGCTATCTGCGCGACGTGGATGAGAGGGAGTTGCGCGCCATTGGCATGGCGGCGCAGGCGCGAGTGCTGGCGGAGCACACCAGCCAACGGCGCGCGCTGGAGTTCGAACGCGAGGTGGAGGCGGCACGCGGGCAACGCGGATCGTCGCGGCGGGAAACCATGGTCGATTCCGAGGCCGTGGGCTGAAGGGGGTCGAGGGTGTATTCTGCTCTTCCACCATCGCTGCGCAGAGAACGCGCGTCGCGAGTGGCAGCCGGCAATTTTGTTTGGAGGAAGAATGGCGAAGGTCAAAATTACGGTGCGGCCCAACGGGCCGTATCGCGTGGAAGATCCCGAGGGACTCGTGGAACTGTTGGATCAGAACGGCGTTGCCTACCCGATGCCCGAAAGGAAGCCGGAGAAGCCGTGGATTTCGCTGTGCCGCTGCGGAGCGAGTGTCAATAAACCGTTTTGCGATGGGACACATTCGAAGATTGGATTTCAGGCGGCGGAGGCGGCGGTGCGCGCCGAGGGGACAGAGGAAAAGAAGTAGGGCGATTCCACCCTGCATCGGAACCAATTCAACCACACGTCGTGGAGATGCAGCGGGGACTGCTTCCCACCTTAGCCGCGCAGAGAGCGCGCGTCGAAGGTGGGGAACCCGGCGTGGTCGAAAACTAAACAAATTCAACTGCAAAAAAAGGCGTGGAGATGCTGGGGGTATTGCATTCCCACATGCGCGTCGAAAGGCCCGACGCGTATGTGGGCCACCCGTCTTTAGTGGACGGTTTTGGTTTTGCGGCTCATGTAGTCCATGAGCAGATATTGGCCGAGGGTGTAGGGGGTGGTGAAGTAGGCTTTGCCGCGGCACATCTCGGTGACCCTTTGCACGAACTGCACCAGGCCGCGGTCGGAGGCGAGCATGAAGGTGTTGATCATGACGCCGGCGCGTTTGCACTTGGCGACTTCTTCGAGGGTCTGGCTGACGACCATGGGGTCGAGTCCGAAGGCGTTTTTGTAGATTCTTCCATCGGGCAGGGTGATGGCCGAGGGCTTGCCGTCGGTGATCATGATGATCTGCTTCATGTCCTTGCGCTGGCGCTGCAGGATGCGCTGGGCGATGCGGAGGCCTTCGCGCGTGTTGGTGTAGTAAGGGCCGACGCGGACGCGGGCCAGTTGCGAGACGGGCAGTTCCTCGGCGGAGTCGTGAAAGAGGACAAGCGAGAGCGTGTCGCCGGGATACTGGGTGCGGATGAGTTGCGAGAGCGCCATCGCTACTTTTTTCGCGGGCGTGAAGCGGTCTTCGCCGTAGAGAATCATGGAGTGCGAGCAGTCGAGCATGAGCACGGTAGCGCAGGAGGACTGATACTCGCACTGGTGGACGTAGAGGTCGCGGTACTCGATGGAGAGCGGCAGGGTGAGGCCTTCGCGCTGGATGGCCGACGAGAGCGTGGCGTTGATATCGAGGTTGAGGGTGTCGCCGAACTCGTAGAGCTTGCTGGCGCCGCTGGTCTCGATGCCGGTGGCGGTGTCGCGCGTGTCGTGGCGTCCGAAGCTGGAGCGGCCGAGCGAGCCGAGCAGGTCACGCAGGGCGCGGTAGCCGAGGAAGTCGAGCGCTTTGTCGGTGACCTCGAACTTCGGCGGACGGTGCGGCTGGTTTTGTCCGATGGTGCCCCCGGTGCTGGAGATGCGGGCCGGGTCATGAGGGGGAGAGATGGTGACATAACCTTCCTGCTCCATTCGCTCCATCAGTTCGTCGATGAGGTCATCCATCTGGCCCTGGTTCTGCATTTCCTGCAGCTGCTCGCGCATCTCTTGGTCGAATTCGCCGGAGTTGAGCAGGGCATCGCGGATGGCCTCGCGGAGGGCGTCCAACGTATCGTCGCTGTCGCTGGGGCGATAGTATTGGCCTAGTTCGCTTTCAAAGCCGCTCTCCAAGAGGAAGTCAGCAAGGGCCTTCATCAAATCGTCTAGGCTCAGTTCCTCGGCGAGATTGGGGATGTACTTGCTGTACTTGACGCGCTTCATCGCGTGACTCCGTTCAACGTTACGCCACAAAACCAAAGAGCCATGCCGGTTAGTTGAAGGGGCGGCGATTCTTTTTGCGCGCCGTCCAGTCGGAATCGAACTCCTCGGTGGAGCTTTCGCGCTCACCTTGGCGAATGGGCCGCTCGCCGGCGGTGAAGACGCGCTCCTCAGTTCGGCCGATGCGCTTGTGGGCGTGCAGGCCTTCGAGGATGAACTCAGCGGCCGAGACGATCGATTCGTCCGGCTCGCCTTCGCCTGCGCCGACTTTTTCGGTCTTCTCCAAAAGGCCCTGAATCTTTTCCAGGCTCTTGAGTCCGTCGCGGGTGCGGGTGTTATCGGTGAGCGTGACCTGGCCGCCGAGTTCGAACCACTGCACCACCTGTTTGAGATCGCCGGAGCCGAAGTAGCGGTCGAAGGTTTTGGCTACGGAGGCCTGGATAACCTCGCGCGCCACGATGTCTGCGCCCTTCATCTCGCCTTCGTATTCGAGCTCCAGCTTGCCAGTGATGGAGGGCATGGCGGCGTAGATGTCCGAGATGCGGGGCACGGCCAACTTGGAGCCTTCGAGCACGGCGCGGCGCTCGGCGTTGGAGATGACGTTCTCCAGCACAGAGATGGGAAGACGCTGGCTGACGCCGCTGCGGCGGTCCACGCGCTTGTCATCGCGGGCCATGAAGGCGATCTGCTCGCAGGTTTCGCGCACGTAGGCGGGAACGATGAGCTCGGGGCCTTCGCGCTCGCACCAGGCCTCCTGCGCGGTGATGGCCATGGCCTCTTCGATGGTGGCGGGATAGTGGGTGCGGATTTCGCTGCCGATGCGGTCCTTGAGCGGGGTGACGATTTTGCCGCGCGCGGTGTAGTCCTCGGGATTGGCGCTGAAGACCAAGGCGACATCGAGCGGCAGGCGAACCGGGAAGCCCTTAATCTGCACGTCGCCTTCCTGCATGATGTTGAATAGGCCGACCTGGATTTTGCCGGCGAGGTCGGGCAGTTCGTTGACGGCGAAGATGCCGCGGTTGGCGCGGGGCAAGAGCCCGTAGTGGATGACCAGTTCGCTGCCCAGTTCGTGTCCGCCGCGCGCGGCCTTGATGGGGTCGATGTCTCCGATAAGGTCAGCAATGGTGACGTCCGGAGTGGCGAGCTTTTCGACGTAGCGTTCGTCACGCTTCATCCAGGCGATGGACGTAAGGTCGCCTTCAAGGGCCAGCAGGTCTCTGCAGCGACGGCAGAGCGGGGCATAGGGATTGTCGCGGATCTCGCATCCGGCGATGTAGGGCAGTTGCTCGTCGAGCAGGCCGGTGAGGGCGCGCAGGATGCGGCTTTTGGCCTGTCCGCGGAGGCCGAGCAGGATGAAGTTGTGGCGCGAGAGGATGGCATTGACCAGCTGCGGAATCACGGTGTCGTCATAGCCGACGATTCCGGGAAAGACCGGGCCGCCGGAGCGCAGGCGGGTGAGCAGGTTTTCACGCAGTTCGTCCTTGACGCTGCGGCGCAGCATGCGTGGTTCGCTGAAATGGCTTTTGCGTAGCTCGCCGAGGGTGCAGGGCAGGGACATGAGGCCTCCGAGTACCTCTGCCAGCGCCGCTCCGGTGGTGCGCGCCCGCGGAATGGCGACCCGGCGTTGCCAGAAGGTGCTCATTAGACGCGAATTTCTGCTGCTGCGTTGCGGGGATATTTTCGGCGCGAAAGACCTATCCGGACTTGCTTGACTTTTGCGCGGCGCGCCGCTACAAGTGCGGCATGAAGATGGTGGGAAAAGTCGTGGTGGTGACCGGCGCTTCGATGGGGATTGGCGAGGCCATCGTGCTCCGCTTTCTGCGCGAGGGCGCCAGCGTGGTGCTGGCTTCGCGCGACCTGGGGCGGGTGGAGGCGGCGCGGCAGCGCGCGGGCGCCGCGGACCGAAGCGTTGCCGACCGAACCCTCGCGGTGGCCTGCGATGTGACGGTGCGGGCCCAGATCGAAACCCTGCTGGCGGCGGCCATGGAGCGATTTGGACGGGTGGACGTGTGGGTGAACAACGCCGGCTTCGGGCTGATCGATTCGGTGGAGCGCATGGACATGGCGGCCTGCCGGCGGATGTTCGACACCAACCTGTTCGGCGCCATCGAGTGCATGCAGGTGGTTGCGCCGGTGCTGAAGCGGCAGCGGTCGGGCGCGATCATCAATGTCTCCAGCATGGCGGGGCTGATCGCGGTGCCGTACATGTCCGCCTACGGAGCGACCAAGCATGCGCTGAACTGCATCGGGCGGGCAGGGAGGATCGAACTGGCTCCGTATGGGGTTCACGTCAACACGGTCTGTCCCGGTTTCGTGGACACCGATTTCGGCCGCAATGCGGTGCGAGGAAGCGAGAGCATGCGAGTGGAGGGCATGGCGAGACGCGCCATTACTCCCGTGCGGGTGGCCGACGCGGTGTGGGATGCGTACCGCTTCAACCGGCGCGAGGTGGTGGTGCCGTGGAGCGGACATGTGGTGGTCGGACTCTACCGCCTGCTGCCGGCGGTCTTCAATTGGGGAATGCAGCGGATGCTGCGCCGGATGGATCGCGCCGGGAAGAGTTAGGGTTCCGGCTGCACTGCTCTACTTGACGTCGTGGAATTCCACCGGGTCGCCGACTCGAATCTCGCCGGGCCAGAGGACGGAGCAATTTAGGGCCAGCCTTCCCTCGAAGCGCCGCACAATCCCTTGAAGCACGCTCCGGTCCTGCTCCAGAGTATCGGGATCGTAGGTGGTCATGATGCAGCGGCCGCGCAGGTCGCGTACTCCGATTTGCACTTCTCCGATGCGCAGGGTACCTCCGGGCCACTCGCGCTCGGCCAGGCCCTCGACGCCGCCGATGATGAGGTTGGGACGGAGCCTTCGGCGGTCGTGGCCGAACTCGGAGATGGCTCCGTCGGTGGCTACCAGCAGGGGCAGAATGTCGAAGCAGCGAATGTCCTGGTCGCGCACCAGGCGTGCGCCCTCGCCTACAATCTTGACCACTTTGGATTGCGAGACGGGCTCGTCCCAGCGATGGCCGTCGACCAGCGGCTCGCCCTCGGCATCGAGCGTGGCGTGGTGGCCGAGCAGGCGGGGGTGTGTTCTGGCCGTGATCAGCAGGGCTCGTGAGTTCTCTATGTGGGCCACGCGGTCGCCGTCGATGCCGGTGTAGTCGACGTAGGCGCGCTCCAGCATCTCGCCCGCCATGGATTTGACCGGATAGCGCCAGATCTCGGCGACCTTCAACGCGGCTCTCCTTGCAGGAAGGACGTACGCGATTTACGCGCCGAAATACTTCCGGGCGATTCGCAGTTGCGACGACGGGATCGAGCGGGAGGCGCTAGGCATCCAGCTCCGGCTCCAACTCTTCGAGCAGCGATTGCATTTCGCTTTCCGCATGGCGGTTGCCGGCGCGATGGGCACAGACGATGCCATCGCGCAGCCACTTGACGGCCTCGGCGAGGCGCTCGGCCTGCTGCAGCGCCTGCGCGCCCATGAAGAAGGCGTTGGCGTAGTTGGCGTCGACTTCCAGCACGGCGCGAAACTCCTGTACCGCCGAGTCGGTCTCCCCTGAGGACATGTATTCCATGCCCAGGGCGTAGCGTGCGAAGGTGTTGCGGGAGTCTTGCGCAAGGATGGATTTGAGTTGTTCGACTCGCTCGGAGGACATGCATGAAAACATACCACAGAGGCCAGGTTTCAAGGTTTCGGCGTTTTCAAAGTTTCAAAGTTAAAGGCCGGAGCTTGCGTGCGGACGGATTAGAATGGTTTTCAAGGAGAGCATCCGCTGGCGTGTCCCTACTTCATTCCGACCGAACCGCATGCGCGCGAGTTGTGGCCGCATCGTCGGCGGCTGCCGTTGGGAGATGGATTCGCGGGGTGCTGCGCAGCGCGTGCGAAAGACGTCTGCTGCGAGGATGAGAGTCTGCGATTGCACTGCAATCTTGGCTATGCGGAGATGGGCAGTGCGGGGTGTGTGCATCTGCCGGCGGAGCGCGAGTTTGACGCCGTGCGCTTCTGGCTCTCAGGCGATGGCAGTGCCGCTGTTCGGGTGCAGTTTGCGTGCGAGCGCGGCCACCGTCCCGCGTGGTGCGGAGAGCTGCGCTATGATCGAGCTGCGGGAAGATGGATTGCGCCGCCCGATGCGCGGCTGAAGCATCTTGCCGAGGCGGCCGTGCGGGCCTGGATGGAACGCCCAAGCGAAATTCTCTAGTTTGGATTGAGGATGATGGAAAAGACAGAAAAATTGCAGCCGCGTCCGGTTGCCGCGTCGATCTCGGAGATGGTGGAGTACGTTCTGCCCAATGACACCAACCCGCTGGGCTCTCTGCTGGGCGGACGGCTGATGCACTGGATCGATCTGGCCGGTGCGTTGGCCGCGCTGCGGCATGCGCGCGATTACGTGGTGACGGCCTCGACGGACCATCTGGATTTCCGTTTTCCGGTAAAGGTGGGTGACCTGGTCATCTTCAAGTCTTCGGTGAACCGGGTATTCAAGACCTCGATGGAGGTGGGAATCAAGGTTTGGGTGGAGAACCATTTCACCGGGGAGCGGCACCACGTCAGCTCCGCCTATCTCACCTTTGTGGCCGTGGACCAGAATGGGCGCAAGTTGCCGGTGGCGCCGGTGATTCCTGAATCGGCCGACGAGAAGCGCCGCTTTGACGATGCGGGGCACAGGCGCGAGATCCGCCGGGCCGAGGCCGCACGCAAGAGCGGCGTGGCGAACCGGGGCGCACTTGCCGAGCACTAAACGTCCTGTGCATTGCGCCGCCGGACAAAAAAACCGGCAACTCGAAACCGAGATTGCCGGCAGTAATCTTGGATTTGCCGTACCAGGTTACTCATTCATCAAGCGGCGGGTTTCCTGCGTTCCGTCACGTCGCGCCTCGCCTGCTCTTCCTGTTTGTTCTGCTTGTGCTGTTGCATGGCTTCGCGCCCGGCGTCCTTTGCCTGGCCAAAGGCGTTCTGAACCTTCCCCACGGCTTGCTCCGCCGCGCCTTCAACCTGAGCCTTTTTGTCGCCTGTCCATTCTCCGGCCTGGCGTTTGATGCGGCCTTGTAAGTCTTTCGCTTTCCCTTTAATACGATCCTTATCCATAGTATTCTCCTGCTGCATTTCGCTTTGTTGATAGGCGGATCAGTGATCAGGCTGATCCAACGGATTTCACACCACTGTTCTTCTTCCAGAGATCAACTGGAAGATAAGCACTACAAGCGCGAGGACGAGCAGAAGGTGGATGAACCCTCCCAAGGTGTAGCTGGTTACGACTCCCAGCAGCCAAAGCACCAGGAGGATCACAAAAAGTGTCCAAAGCATATTTCACGAACCTCGCTTTTCTGCCGCTCTCGATCTCGGCACGGATAAAATTGGGTGCGCCGCCGGGAAAAGAAGTTGCCAAAAATCGGTAGTTGCGGAATTGGAGCCAGTCCCGATACGTGGCACCGATTCGGGAGTTGCTGTGCGGCTTTTCGTTCCTCCAACGGAAGCTACTTGCCTGACCGCTTGGCAGGGACTACAATCCGCTGTCTATTTACGTGGTGCCAAGGATTTGACTTCCCGGCTTCGGCGCCGGGAAACAGGGGCAGCCGGGGCAAAAGTCGCCCCAGTCGGCCGGAACGCGGAGCTGGGATGAGCGGTAACTCATTTTATAGCAGTGGCTTACCAGAATCAGAATCATTTCGTATAATAGAGTCATCAAAGTTGAGTACGTGTGACTCAAGGAGTTGATGGTGGCAAACGAGACCCGCAATCTTGAAAATATTCCTTCCACTGAAAACCGTACCGATCGGCCACTTCCGGTTTTGCCGGTGCGCGATACGGTTCTGTTCCCCCACGCCGTTCTTCCCCTGACGGTTGGACGGGAGAGCTCGGTGCAGCTGATCAATTCGCTGGGGGAGGACAAGACGATTATCGTGATCGCCCAGCGCGAGGCGCGCGTTGATTCTCCGCAGCCGGTCGATTTGTATCCCATTGGGACGCTGGCCACGGTTCACAAAGTGGTGAAGATGCCCAACCAGAGCCTGTTTGTCTTTGCCGAGGGACTGGAGCGGGTGAGCGTGGTGGAGTACACCCAGCTTTCGCCGTACATGAAGGCGACGGTGGCCACGGTCGCCGAAGTGGTGCCGGAACTGAACGCCGAGATCGAGGCGCTGCAGCGCAACATCCTGACTCTGTTCCAGCAGATCGTTGCCGGTTCGCCGACGCTCTCCGATGAGCTTTCGACGGTGGCGATGAATATCGAGGAGCCGGGGCGGCTGGTGGATTTTGTGGCCAGCTCGCTGCCGTCGCTTTCTACCCGCGATAAGCAGGACGTGCTGGAGACCTACGACGTGCGCTCGCGGCTGGACAAGATCAACCAGCATCTGGCTAAAGAGCTGGAAGTGCAGCAGCTGCGCAACAAGATCCAGAGCGAGGTGCAGGACCGGGTGCAGCAGACGCAGCGCGAGTACTACCTGCGCGAGCAGCTCAAGGCGATCCAGAAAGAACTGGGCGAGCAGGACGACACGGCGCGCGACGTGGAGGACTTCAAGGAGAAGATCGAGCAGAGTGGAATGCCGGAAGAGGTGAAGAAAGAGGCGATGAAAGAGCTGAACCGCCTCTCGCGCATGTCTCCCATGGCGGCCGATTACTCGGTGACGCGCAATTATTTGGAGTGGCTGGTGGTGCTGCCGTGGATCAAGTCGAGCGGCGTGCAAGTGGACATTACTAAGGCGAAAGAGGTTCTCGACGAGGACCACTACGATTTGCAGAAGGTGAAGGACCGCATTCTGGACTACCTCTCAGTGCGGCATCTGAACCCGAAGATGAAGGGACCGATTCTGTGCTTCTTCGGACCTCCGGGGGTGGGCAAGACTTCGCTGGGCAAATCGATTGCGCGCGCGCTGGGGCGCAAGTTCGTGCGCATGTCGCTGGGCGGCATTCATGACGAGGCGGAGATTCGCGGACATCGCCGCACCTACATCGGAGCCATGCCGGGGCAGATCATCCAGGGCATTCGCCGCGCGGAGGCCAACGACCCGGTGTACATGCTGGACGAAATCGACAAGGTGGGACGCGACTACCGCGGCGATCCTACGGCGGCCTTGCTGGAGGCGCTCGATCCGGAGCAGAACTCGACCTTCCGCGACAACTATCTGGACGTGACGTTCGATCTGTCCAAGGTGCTGTTCATTACCACGGCCAACCAGTTGGATACGATTCCCGATCCGCTGCGCGACCGCATGGAGATCATCGACCTGCACGGCTACACCGAGGAAGACAAGGCGCATATCACGTATCAGTACCTCATCCGGCGGCAGACCGAGGAGAACGGGTTGACGGCTGATCAGATCGAGTTCACGCCGGACGCGGTGAGCTTCCTGATTCGCCACTACACGCGCGAGGCCGGAGTGCGCAGCCTGGAGCGGCAGATCGGAACGATTTGCCGTAAGCAGGCGCGCCGCATCGTGGAAGGCAAGACGGAAAAACTGATGGTGACCCGCGAGGTGGTGCAGGAGATGCTCGGCGGCATCAAGGTTCGCGTGGACACCGAGGTTGCGGAGCGCACCAAGCATCCCGGCGTGGTGGTGGGACTGGCGTGGACGCCGACCGGCGGCGACATTCTGTTTATAGAAGCGTTGAAGATGAAGGGTAAGGGCGAGTTCCGCATCACCGGCCAGATTCAGGACGTGATGCGCGAGTCGATGCAGGCGGCCTTCAGCTGGGTGAAGGCGCACGCCGAGGAGTTGAAGATCGATGACGAGGTGTTTACCAAGTACGATCTTCACATCCATGTGCCGGCGGGTGCGATTCCCAAGGATGGGCCTTCGGCGGGCGTGACGATCGTGACCGCGCTGGTGTCGCTGCTGACCAACAAGCAGGTGCGTCCGATGATGGCGATGACCGGCGAAATTACGCTGAGCGGGAACGTGCTTCCCATTGGCGGCGTCAAGGAGAAGTTCCTGGCCGCCAAGCGCGCCGGGGTGACCGACGTTCTGTTCCCGGCGGAGAACAAGCAGAACGTGGAAGAGGATGTGCTGCCGGAGCAGATGGAGGGCGTGACGGTGCACTACGTCGCCAGCATCGAGGAGGTGCTCGATATTGCACTGCCGCAGAGTCCGGCGGAGGCGCACGAAGACGCAGTAGCGCGCGAGCAGGTGCTGGCAGACGCGCAGAACTAGACGTTCGGCAATCCGTTCCACACGTGTCAGGCCGGCCCTTCGGGGCCGGTTTTTTTGTGGCGAAGGCCGCATTTTACGCGGCCTGCAGGCACTAAGGTGTTTTCTCCGCTGCACTCAGTACGCGTATGGATAAAGCTCGGTAACACAACCGATCTATGCCTGGTATGTCCAAAGGTACCAGCACTTGGGTATCAAGTTAGCAAACCAGAATTCGCTTGAATTGCAGAGTTGATGTTGCGAAGATCGAGCCATATTCACGTTCAGGAGAGCAAATGTTGAGGCGCGTATTGGCGGGGCTTTGTGTTGGCTTCATGTGTATTTTCGTAACGAGCTGCGGGCAGACGTACAAGCTCGAGTCCATCACTGTAACGCCTGCCGCGGGTTACATCCTCACCAATACGAGCCCCCAAGGCGCGCTCGCGGTTACGGCTAACTACTCCAATACAAAAACATCCGTTGTGACGGCGACCAGCACGTATGAAGCCGGGAACTCCACGGCTCCAGATGACGCCGCTCCGCTGGGCGTTGTCACCGTCGATAACTCGGGCGTCGTGACCGCTAGCGGCACCACGCTGGCGTGCACCTATGTCACCACGACCTCCGGCGGGGTAACGACCATCGTGCCCTACCCCTACCCGGTGACCGTCACCTATTCAGAGAACGGCGTCACTGCGACCAAGACGGTTCCCATCAACGTCGCAACCGCTCTTCCGTGCGGGACTGGCCAATAGGCCTGGTAGCGGCGCAAGGTTTCACCGAAGGGCTCGGACGAATGTTGCTTTCTCCGGGCGGACGACCGGCCCCACAGCAGTTTGCCGCCGGACCGTAGTTGATCTAGTGATTGTTGCATTTGAGGCCTGATTATGAAGCTGAAGATCTGTACCGCACTGCTTACCGCCGCCACGCTCCTGGCTCCGATTTCTTCCGTTGCTGAAAATAAACAGGATGCCGCCGCCGCAAAGCGCACCGCCGTGGAAGCCTATGGCAGGCTTCCCCTGAGCTTTGAGCCGACGTCGAGCCCCGCGCATTATTTGGCGCGCAACGGCAGCTATGCGGTTTTGATCGGCGCCGGCGAATCGTCGGTCGCGGTAAATGACGCGAAGTCGGGCAAGCATCAGACGCTGCGCTTTGCCTTTGAGAATGCCAATCCTGCCGCCCAGCTTGAGGCCATGGAACTGCAGTCGGGCGTGACCAACTACTATCTTGGTCACGATGCCAGCAAGTGGCGGCTGGGCGTCAAGAGCTACGGCAGGCTGCGCGCCGCCGGTGTGTATCCCGGCGTGGACGTGGTCTATTACGGCGATCATCGCCGCCTGGAATTCGACTATGTAGTGGCACCCAAGGCCGATCCGAGCGCCATCGTGCTCGGGTTCTCCGGCATGGACAAGCTTTCCAAGGATAGCAACGGCGACCTGGTTGCCGAAGTCGCCGGGCAGCCGGTGCGCTTTGCCAAGCCCTACGCCTACCAGAAGGTGGACGGGGTCGCGCGGGCGGTGGATTCCGGGTATGAGATGGCCGCGGATGGCAAGGTGCATCTGCGCCTTGGCGATTATGACCGCAACCGCGAACTGATCGTCGATCCGGTGGTCGGCTTCGCAACCTACCTTGGCGGCACCGGACTGGATACGGGCAACGGCATCGCCGTGGACAGCTCCGGCAACTCCTATGTGACCGGACAGACCTGCTCCGCCGACTTTGCAACCATCACCACCGTCAGCCCCAATCCCACCGGCTACACCTATTCCTCGTTCAACTCGATCTGCGACGCCTTTGTCACCGAGTACAACAGCACTGGTAGCGCCTATCTCTATACCACCATCCTGGGCGGCACGAACCCATCGGGTGCCAATGCCTCCGGCAATGGTATTGCGCTCGATCTCAGCACCGCAAACCCGGCCTACACCAACCAGGCCTACATTGTCGGCACCACCAACTTCTTTGACCTTCCCGGCGCCCCACTTTATACCAATCCCCCTACGGTGCCGAACAGCTATCAGCCAGGCGGCGATAGCGATGCCTTCATCGTCATTCTGGCGGCGGACGGAACGCTGGTGCGTACCTCCTACCTCGGCGGCTACGGCGCCGGCTCTACCGCCGGAAACGGCATTGCGATCGACTACAAAAACAGTGTCCCTCCCGCCGTCAGCGTCGTCGGCCAGACCTGCTCCGGGAATTTTCCGTTCTATAGCGCCTTCGAGACCATGGTTGAGCAATGCGTCGCCTTTGTCACCAAGCTCGACAATAATCTGGACATCGGCTCGAAGGTATTACCCATCGGTACGGCAGGACACATCGACGCAGAGGCCTCTGCCATGTCTCCCGCTCCTGCCAGCACGGCCACGGCAACCTATTACTTCTCCGAGCCCTACGGCGGCCAACCGGTTGCGCCCCTGCCCACGGCGATTTGGACGCCGGGCGCCAATTATCCGGCGGGCGCTATCGTCGTCGACACCACCGCCGGTTCCGGTGTGCAACTTGCGCTGAACAGTGGCACCAGCACCAGCCTTGCCAATTACTGTCCCACATGCGTTCCCCCGGTTCCCGATTGGACTGATACAAAATTGGGGGCTAATACCATTGATGGCACCATCTCCTGGGAGTATCTGGGCCCGTACACCGGTACCGTGGCAGAGGAATTCAGCGATGCCTACGGCGTGGCAATCGATCCTCAGGGCGGCGTTTTTCTGGCGGGCGGTACGAATACAGCATCGCTTCTTAGCACGTTTTGGCCGTGTTCGGGCGGCGGCACCGGAGCCTGGGTACTCAAGGTCTCGAGCAATCACGGAGGGTGCACGTATGAATGGACGCTGGAGAACACCCCGACCAGCATAAAAAACAACTTTACGGTTGACACGGCAACCGCCATTGCGGTGGATTCAGCTGGCCAGTCCTATGTAGTCGGAACCGCAAGCGGCACCCTGGGAACGTCCACAAATGCGTACCAGCCGGGCAACGCTTCGACCGTCGCCGGCGGCACCAATGCATTCCTCGTCAGCGTCAACCAACAAGGCTCGTCCATCCGGTATGCAACCTACCTGGGAGGTTCCGGCAATGATCAGGGATTGGGCGTGGCGGTGGACAACAATGAAGAAGCCTACGTCACCGGCTCCACCACGTCGCAGAACTTCCCGGTCATTAATCCTCTGGTGAACCCCAATGACGGTTATCCGCTTGCGCTCAGCGGCGCTCAGGGCGGATTTGTTACCAAGTTCACCTCGAACGGTTCGGCTCTGGTGTTCTCCTCGTACCTGGGCGGTTCGGGAACCGACCAGAGCAGTGCCATCGCGGTCTCCACGGACACCGTCAACCCGGATTTTGTCGACATCTATGTAGCGGGCAATACAACCTCGCTGGATTTTGAGTCGACGCTGCTGCAACAGCCGATGGCAGCACCCAACTACGCTCCACCTCAAGCCACCTATGGCGAAGCTGGCGACGCTTTTGTGGCGATGATTCCCGGAGCAAGCATACCCACGGTCACGGTTTCGCCGGGCAGCCTGACCTTCGCAAGCCAGAGCGTTGGCACGACCAGTGCCCCTCAGGCGGTCGTCTATTTCAACACCAACACCCTCTCGGCGGTTCAGATCACTTCGATCTCATTTGCCAGCAGCGTCTATGCACAGGCGATTGGCAACGGCACTCCGCCGGACTGCGGCGCAGGGAGCGTGGTGCAGCCGAACTCAACCTGCCAGATCCTGGTCACATTTAAGCCGACATCGACGCAGAACCCGCAGAACAGCCAGCTCACCATCGCGGATGACGCTTCCAGTACGCCGCACGTCGTCAAACTGACCGGCTCGGGCGTACTGTTGCCGGTTGCGACCCTGTCAACGCTGAGCGTGCCGTTCCCCGATCAGGCCCTGAATGTCGCCTCGGCCCCGATTGCGATCACGGTGACGGATACCGGTAGCGGGCCGCTCCAATTCAGCTCGATCGGCTTCGCGGGAACCAACGCCGGGGACTTTACGCAGACCAACAACTGCGGTTCGCAGCTGGCGGCCGGCAGCTCCTGCGTCATCGACGTGACCTTTAAGCCATCGGCCCTCAACGGCCGGACGGCCTCACTCGTCCTTACCGACAATGCCGCTAATTCGCCGCAGAGCGTCGCGCTGAGCGGAACCGGCATCTCCGCATCCGGAACGATTCAACTTGCCTTTGTCGCTCCCTCCACGGGAGCCTTCGGTACGCAGCAGGTGGGCATTGCCAGCGCCGCCCAGACGGCGACCCTGAGCAATACTTCGGCCACTACGGCGCTGACCGTCAACAGCATTGCAGTCGTTCCCCAAGTGACCGGTAACACGGACTTCGCCATCGTCCCCAGTACCGGCGCTGGCGTCTGTTCATCCACATTCCCGTTCGTTCTCGCCGTTAACGCCTCCTGCACGATCCAGGTGACGTTTACTCCAAGCACGGCGGTGAGTGAGTCCGCTAACCTGACGGTGAATGGCAGCGCATCGAACTCGCCGGTATCGCTTGCTCTCAGCGGAACAGGGACAGGCGGCGGGTCGGGCGGCGGTCCGGACTTCAACATTAGTGGTGCGAGTGGTGAGTCCGTGGTACAGGGCGGCACCGCGACCTACTATTTGCAGGTTGCGCCGGTGACTGGCTACACCGGTACGATCACGTTCAACGTCACCGGGCTGCCAAAGGGCTCCAGCTGGTCGGTTTCTCCCAACCCGCTGAACCTGAATGGAGCCACGCAAACCATCACGCTCACGGTAAACACCTCGGGAGGCAATGGAAGCTCTGCCCGAGCGGTGCCGCCTGAGTCGGGGTCGAGGGCTATCTTCCTGGCACTGCTTCCGTTCTCCATGATGGGGATGCTGTTCATGAACAAGCGGCGCGGCATCTGGCTGGCGCTCGTCCTGGTGGTGCTCTGCCTGGTGCTTGGGATGGTAGGCTGCGGCGGCGGTTCGAGCAGCGGCGGACTGGCTGTCGGTGGTCCCTACTCGTTCAACCTCGTCGCAACCTCGAGCGGAGGCACTGAGGTCGAGAACGTCCCCCTGCAGCTGATGGTCAACCAGCAGTAAGGCAGCTTCCGCATCTCTGCAGCACGGCACTTGGCTGTGCTGCAGAGATGCGTTTCTGTTGCTGCGCGCTTCGTTTGCGGCGGTGCTATTCTTGTCTCATGGGCATCCAAATCCTTTGCTTTGGTCGCCTGCGCGAACTGCTGGCTCCGGAAATTACGGTTGAACTCTCCTTGCCCGCCACGGTCGGCGATCTATGGCAGCTTCTCCGCCAGCAATATCCTGCGCTGGCTCCCTATGACGGGGCCATTGCGATTGCGGTGAATCAGGCGTTTGCTTCGCCGTCCACTCCGCTGGAGCCGGGCGATCAGGTTGCGTTGCTGCCGCCGGTAAGCGGAGGCCGGGACGAGACCGAGTTGCCGCTCATCTCTGCCCATGCCCGCCTGCAATGCGAGGCCATCGTTATGGCTGCCATCCTGGCGCGCATCAGGTCCGGCGAAGACGGCGCCGTCTGCATCTTTGACGGCATCGTGCGCAACAACACCCGCGGCCGCCGCACGCTCTATCTCGAGTACGACTCCTATCCGGCTATGGCGCTGGCTGAGATGGAGCGGCTGGCCAAGCGGGCGCTGGCGGAATTTCCGGTTCGCGACGTGCACATATCGCACCGCGTGGGCCGGCTTGAGATCGGCGATAGCAGCGTCGTCATCGTGGTGGCCAGCGCGCACCGGGCCGCCGCGTTCGACGCCTGCCGCTGGATCATCGACACACTGAAGAAGACCGTGCCCATCTGGAAGAAGGAGTTTTTTTCCGACGGGGCCACCTGGGCCGACGGCGAAGCCTTTCCGCCGGAGCTGACGGTGTAGGACCTGCAGGCTCGAAAGTTCCGAATTCACGCCATCCATCTTTCCCTATAATGACCTCGCATGTTGCTTCGCCTCGCGCTCTCGCTTTTGCTGGTGCTGCTGGCTCCCGCCGTGGTGCAGAATGCCGTGGCGCAGAATGGGCCGGCCTCGGCTTCTCCTGATTCGACCCAGTCGGAACAGACCCAGCCGGTGCTGAATCCGCCGGACATGTCGAAGGTTCCATGGTCTCCGGTCCGCCGCAATGCGGCACCGGGGGCGCCCACGCCCAGCATTCAGGTGAACGTGAAGCTGGTGAGCGTGTTTGCCAGCGTGGCCGATAGCGACGGAAAGCCTTACGCAAAACTGCGCAAGGAGGACTTCCGTATTTATGAAGAGGACGTCGAGCAGAAGATCGCGGTTTTCGAGCGCGAGTCGGAGCTGCCACTTTCCATCGCCATGGCGCTGGATACCAGCTTGAGCACGCGCAAAGACCTTCCGCTGGAGACGGCCTCGGCGCGCAGGTTCGTGCATGACGTGCTGCGCCCAGTCGATTCGATCGCGCTCTACCAGTTCGCTACCTATGTTTCGCAGGCGGTGCCGTTCACCAGCGACGAGCGCCAGGTGGACAGCTCGCTCGAGCATCTGCGAACCGGCGCGGCCACGGCGCTCTACGACGCCATCTTCCTCGGCGCCCGAGACCTGCAGCGGCGGCAGGGGCGCAAAGTCATCGTCCTCATCAGCGACGGCGGCGACACGGCCAGCAAGACCGATTACCCGGAGGCGCTGCGCGCGGCACAGATCTCGGAGGCCATCATCTACTCCATCATCATGGTGCCCATCGAGGCCGATGCCGGACGCGACCTAGGCGGCGAGCACGCGCTCATCCAGCTCTCGCGCGACACCGGAGGCAGCTACTACTATGCCACCTCGCTGGCTCAACTGGACGACGCCTTCCGGCAGATCGGCGAGGAGTTGCGCACCCAGTATCTGCTGGCCTATTACCCGGCCAGCCAGGTGGGCCCCGAATTTCGCCGCATCCGCGTGGAGATCACTGCCGAGGCCCGGCAGAAGGCGCAGGGCGAGCTATCGGTGCGGAACCGCGCCGGCTATTACAACAGCAAAATCGAGTAGGGAACCCGGTTTCCCTTGGTCAATCCGCCGATTCCTCGGTTCTGTGCGGCCATTCTCGGATAGAATCAGCACATGCCGTTTCGTCCAACCAACAAGAGCAAGACACCGCCGCCGGAGGAGACCTTTGAGGAGTCCGCTTACCTCAAGGCGCTCGGCGAAGAGCAGAAGCTTGTCACCATTCGGCTGCGGGGCGGCGAGGCAGTTCACGGCTGGATCGAATATTACGATCGCAACATGCTGCGCCTGACCCGCGAGGGCGAGCCCAATCTGTTTATTTTCAAATCCGAAATCAATTACGTCGAGGAAGGCGACGGCAAGCCTCCGCGCGCGCGCCGCAGCAAGGCTGCAACGCCCAAGCCCGAGGCCTCCCAAGCTGAATAACATGGCCGCCGACCCATCTTCGTTTCTCGCTGAGGCCATGGACATTGCGATGGAAGCAGGCACGTTGCTGCTGCCGTACTTCCAGCGCCGCATCGGCTATGAGTACAAGGGCGGCGTCGATCTGGTGACCGAGGCCGACCGGGTCAGCGAGCAACTGATCGTCTCCCGCCTGCGTGCCGCTTGGCCCGGGCATGACATCGTCGGCGAAGAGGGAACGCGCGACACCCACGGCGGCAGCTACCGCTGGTATGTCGATCCGCTGGATGGCACCACCAACTTCGCCCACGGCTACCCGGTTTTCTGTGTCTCCCTCGGACTGGAATACGAGGGCCAGCTCATTGCCGGCGTGATTTACGATCCCACCCGCGACGAGCTCTTTGCCGCCGCGCGGGGCAGCGGCGCAAGGCTGAATGGCCGGCCGATCCGTGTTTCCAGAACCGCCACCTTGTCCGAATCCATCCTGGGCACCGGCTTCCCCAGCTTCAAGCGCCACAAGAATCCCAACATCCACTTCTACCATCAGCTCACGCTGTGCTCGCACGGCATCCGACGCGCCGGCTCGGCGGCACTGGATCTGGCCAATGTAGCGGCAGGCCGCTACGACGCCTATTGGGAGTTCAATTTGAACCCCTGGGATACGACCGCCGGAGTTCTGCTGGTGCAGGAAGCGGGAGGCACAGTGACCCGGTTCGACGGCTCGCCGTTCAACGTGGACAGCCGCGAGACCCTGGCTTCCAACACGGTGATTCATGAGGAGTTGATCCACTGCTTCCGGGAAATCTACGCCGGACACAACCTGACCGCGCTGCCTTCCATCATCTCCACGCCTCACTCCAGATAGGCGCGCACCCAGCCGAGCGCCCGCGGCCGGAGCGGCATCGTTTGCCGCGTACCCGGCTGCTGCCAGTTCCACTTTTCCTCCCGCTGTTTGCTACAATCATTCGTTCCGAGTTGAATAGTTCGAACTAGAAGAGGATGCTGAAAATACCATGGCCTACGTAATCGCAGAACCCTGCATTGGAACCAAGGACACCGCCTGTGTGGATGCCTGTCCGGTGGACTGCATTCACCCCAAGAAGGACGAAGCCACATTCGGCGCGGAAGAAATGCTCTACATCGATCCGGTTGAGTGTATCGACTGTGGCGCGTGCGTGCCGGTGTGTCCGGTCTCGGCCATCTTCGCCGTGGACGACCTGCCGGAAAAGTGGAAGCACTTCGAGGAGCGGAACGCCAAGTATTTCGGCCGCTAGTCCGGCCGCTGGTTCGCCGCGGCTCCGTTGAGTGCGGCTTGCCAAGCGTGAAGGCGTGCCTGGCGCGGCACGCCTTTGCCATGTGCAGGGGTTTTCCGCGGTGCAAATTCATTGCCCACCCATGGCCGGCGTGGTAGCTTTCTGTCTTCGGGACTTTCTTGGGTCTCGCGGCGGAGATTGCCGCAGCTGAGTTATTAGGGGCTTCTCACCGCCCCGCATACCCGGTGAGAATGGACATTTTCCAAGGAGATACGGACATGCCTCTGGTTTCGATGCGGCAGTTGCTGGATGAGGCCGCCAAGGGCGGTTACGGCGTAGGCGCCTTCAACGTAAACAACATGGAACAGATTCAGGCCATCATGGAGGCCGCGCGCGAAACCAAGTCGCCGGTCATCATTCAGGCGTCGCGCGGTGCCCGCAGCTACTCGCAGGACAAGTTCCTCTATCACCTGATGCTGGCCGCCGCCGAACTCTATCCGGAGATTCCGCTGGTGATGCACCTGGACCACGGCAACAGCTTTGAGACTTGCAAGTCCGCCATCGACCTGGGCTTCACCTCGGTGATGATGGACGGCTCACTGCTGGAAGACGGTAAGACTCCGGCCAGCTTTGAGCAGAACGTCGATGTCACTCGCCGCGTGGTCGAATTGGCGCACGACAAAGGCGTCACCGTGGAAGGCGAGATCGGCGTGCTGGGCGGCATTGAAGACGGCCACGGCGCCGGCGGCACCGGCCTTGAGCACGTCACTGATCCCGCGCAGGCGGTGGAGTTCGTGGAGAAGACCGGCGTGGATGCGCTGGCCATCGCCATCGGCACCAGCCATGGCGCCTACAAGTTCAGCAAGAAGCCCGATGGCTCGGTGCTCAAGATGGATGTGCTCATGGAGATCCACAAGCAGCTGCCAACCGTTCATCTCGTGATGCACGGCTCCTCCAGCGTGCCGCAGGATCTGCAGGACGTGATCAACCAGTATGGCGGCAAACTGAAGCCGACCTGGGGCGTTCCGGTGGAGGAGATTCAACTCGGCATCCGCAACGGCGTGCGCAAGATCAACGTGGATACCGACAACCGTTTGGCTATTACGGGAGCGATCCGCAAGGTATTCGCCGAGACGCCGGAGAAGTTCGATCCGCGCGACTACCTGAAGCCCGCGCGCGAGGCCATGAAGAAGGTCGTTGCGCTGCGCATGACGCAGTTCGGCCAGGCGGGCCACGCCGGCGACTACGCGCCGATTCCGATCACGGAGATGAAGAAGCGCTACGCCGCAGAGGGTGCTGTCGCGGCAAAGTAGTTCGCTGAGAAAAACGGCGGAGGAGCGAGCGCTCCTCCGCCGTTTTTTTAATGACACCACAAAACAAAAGTGGTGCGAGCCGCGGCCCGCGCGGTTCAAGCTCGCGCTTCGCTTACGCCGACACGCCGTAAATCGGATACCAGGGAGAAGCGGTCTTCAGTCCTTCGTTTACGTTCTGGATGTTCTTCACGCCTTCGACTTCCAGCCATTCGCGGAAAGCTTTCAATCCCTTATCGGCGAAGATGGGAACGCCGTCGGCCCAGGTGGCGCGGCCGCACAGAACGCCGTTGTACTTGACTCCACTCTCGCCCGCCAACTCAAGAGTCTCAGAGAACTCGGCGTTGCTGACGCCCGCCGACAGATAGATGTAGGGCTTGCTGGTGGCCTCGGCGGATTTGAGGAAGTGTCCGATGGCTTCGGTTTTGCTGTAGGCCTTTTCGCCTTTGAAGCTGCGCGTGCCTTCGACAAACTTCATGTTAATTGGCACTTCGAGTTTGAGCACGTCCACGTTGTAACGCGGCTTGCTGAACTCGCGCATGTAGGCCTGCACGATCTCCGGCTTCTTCTTCGCATAGGCGAGACCCTTTTCGTCGAGGCCCTCTTCGTAGCCGATGATTTCGAGAAAGAATGGAATGTCGTTGGCCTGGCACTCGTCGCCGATGCGCTCGATCCAGGCGTGTTTGAGTTCGTTGATGGGCTTGGGGTCGGAGGGCGCGTAGTAGAGAAGAATTTTGATGCAGTTGGCACCGGCTTCCTTCAGACGGCGCACGCTCCACACGTCGAGCAGATCGGGAAGGCGTCCGGCAACCTGCTTGTCATAGCCGGTTTTTTCGTAGGCCAGCAGAAGGCCTGCCTTGGAGTTGCGAGCCTTGGCTGCGGGCAAGCCCCACTCCGGATCGAGCAGAATGGCGCTGGCGTAGCGGGTGAGCACCTCGCTGACGGCGATCTTGAAGTCGATGAGGTCCTGCTCGCTGGCGGTGGGGCCGAGAGCCTTCTTCAGCGATCCGCGCTGGTCCATGGCTGCGGCGGCAATGACACCGCGCTCGTTGGAGACTGCTTTCAGGCCGGCTAATTTTCCGGGAGTAAGTTTCACGTTCGTCCTCCTGCTGCTCTGAGATGCGCGGAAACAACGCGCGGTTTACAGCGTTATAAGTTACAGCTAGAACTTGACTCCTGCGGCCGTGAGCACTTCGCGTTGTCGCGAGGCCAACTCACTGATGCCTCTGCGGGCGAGTGCTGTCATCTGCGCCAGCTGCTCGTCGCTGAAGGGCTCGTGCTCGGCGGTGGCCTGGATTTCGATGAACTGGTTGGAGCCGGTAAGGACGTAGTTCATGTCCACGGCGGCGCGCGAGTCTTCTTCATAGGCGAGGTCGAGCATGGGCTCGCCATCGACAATGCCGACGCTGATGGCGGCCACCGTGTCCTTGAGCGGAAGCCGTTTGAGCGTGCCGCAGGCGACCAGCTTCTGCATGGCCAGGGCCATGGCGACGAAGCCTCCGGTGATGGAGGCGGTTCGCGTGCCGCCGTCGGCCTGGATCACGTCGCAGTCAATCCACAGGGTTCGCTCGCCGAGCTTTGCCATGTCCACGATGGCCCGCATGGAGCGGCCGATGAGGCGCTGGATTTCATGGGTGCGTCCGCCCTGCTTGCCGCGGGCGGCTTCGCGCGCGGTGCGGGTGAGGGTAGCGCGCGGGAGCATGCCGTACTCGCTGGTGACCCAGCCTTTGCCCTGGTTGCGCATCCATCCGGGGACGCTGTCTTCGATGGTGGCGGTGCAGATGACCCGCGTGTTTCCAACCTCAATCAGGCATGAGCCTTCGGCGGTGCGGATGAATTCCGGAGTGAGGACGAGGGGGCGCAGCTGGTCGAGCGAGCGGTTGTCAGAGCGAAAAATCATTTTGGCGTCCTTGATCGGATGATGCGAACGATGTACTGCCATGCTAATGGTTGGAAATGGCGATGTGGCGGAAAAGTTAATGGTTGCGCAAAGTTCGAAACCATTGACTCTCTGTGCACCTTCCCAGGAGCGAACGTTATCCGTTAGGCAATTACCAGCGGCGGCAATGGTTTAGCTTACTGACTTGCCGGCCTCGGCGTCGAGATCTGCGCGCTCGACTTCTCCGGTGAGATCGCCGGCCAGGCCGAGGAAGAGCGGGGCGAGTTTGCGGAACTTCTGCACCGAGTCGGTGACGAAGAACTTGTAGGTTGGTTCGCCGGGGGCAAGCGCCGAGCCATCGAGCAGAGGCAGCAGGGCGCGAGCGGTGGCTTCGGCGGAATCGACGATCTGAATGCGCTGCGGGACGACGCGGCGCAGTAAAGGATGCAAGAGCGGGTAGTGGGTGCAGCCTAGGACCAATACATCGACATTTGCCGATGTATTGCGCAGGGCCTCGATGGCGTAGATGCGGGCAACCTGCTCGGTGACCGGGGAGTCCAGCCAGCCTTCTTCGACCAGGGGGACCAGGAGCGGGCAGGGTTTCTCATGGGTGGCAAAGCCGCGGCGGGCCAGCGCCCGCTGATAGGCGTGGCTGGAGCAGGTGGCCTCGGTGGCGAAGACCAAGGCTTCGCGGCTAGTGGAGATGGCGGAGGCCGCGTCGGCTCCCGGTTCGATGACGCCGATGACCGGGATGGAGACTGCGGACTTAATGTCGTAGAGCGCCAGGGCGGAGGCGGTGTTGCAGCCGATGACCAGCAGGTCAATGCCGCGGGCTGCGAGGAAGCGCGCGGCGGCCGAGGAGTAGCGAGCGACGAACTCCTGTGACTTGGTTCCGTAGGGAAGGCGGGCGGTGTCGCCGAAGAAAAGATAGTCAGCGTTGGGGACGAGGCGCGCGATGGCGCGCAGCACGGTGAGTCCGCCGACGCCGGAGTCAAAGACTCCGATGGTGGGACGATGGGGGTGAGTAGTCACTTGATTCAATGTAGCGCAAAAGCGGGAGTGGGAACAAAGGCAAGGGTAACAGGGCGACTGGGGGTAAGTGGCCGAAGTGCCGCGTGATCGACGCTGGAGATTGGAATGGAGTAGGGGTTCTTCGCTTCGCTCAGAATGACCCCTCAGAAACAAAAGAAAAATCAAGGACAAGGACAAGGACAAGGACAAAGACAACGGCAAGGACAAGGGCAGCGGCAAGAGCTTGGGCGAGATAGTGCAGGCGTGTTACTTCCCACCTTAGCGTCGAAAGGCACGACGCGAAGGTGGGGCACCCGGCGGATCAGGAAATTCGAGCAAAGGCGAGAGGCAAGGACAAGGGCAACGGCAACGGCCCCACTCAAGCCAAAGGAGGGATTGAATGGGCCACCCGGCGGCCTGCGTCCCACATCTGCTGACTGGCGGCAGATGTGGGGCGCCATCAAACTTGGAGCGGCTAGTTGCGGCTGCGGAGTTTGGAGAGCAGGCGGATCATTTCGAGGTAGAGCCAGACCAGGGTGACGAGGATGCCGAAGGCTCCGTACCATTCCATGTATTTGGGCGAACCGTTGCGGACTCCCTGCTCGATGATGTCGAAGTCGAGGACGAGGTTGAGGGCGGCGATGGCGACGACGAAGAGGCTGAAGGCGATGCCGATGGGGCCGGAGCCGTTGATGGCGACGAAGTGGATGCCGAAGAATCCGAGGACCATTTCGATGACGTAGAAGAGGAAGATGCCGCCGGTGGCGGCGACGATGCCGAGGCGGAGCTTGTCGGTGACCCGGATGACGCCGGTGGAGTAGAGACCCAGGAGCACGCAGAGGGTGGCGAAGGTGAGCCCGACGGCCTGAATGGCGATGCCGGGGTAGCGGAGGTCGAGCAGGGCGGAGATGGCGCCGAGGCCGAGTCCCTCGAGCAGGGCGTAGACGGGCGCGGTGACCGGGGCCCACTCCTTTTTGAAGATGGTGACGAGGGCGAAGATGAATCCGCCGATGAAGCCGACGAGCATCTCCGGCGCTACGGAGGCAGGGTTGTGGGTGGCCGCGAACTGGTTCCAGGTGAAGCCGGCGGAGATGACGGTGAGGATGAGCAGGATACCGGTCTTGTTGATGGTGCCGCCGAGGGTCATGGCGCCGGTAGTGACTCCGCCGTACTGGGCGCTGGAGATGCCACCATAACGGCTGTTGGAGCCGCTGAAGGTGTCTCCGCTGAGAGCGGGGTTGGACGTCTTGAACAAGGGCATGGGGTCTCTCTCCGTATTTGCGAGCTGGGTTGCGATTTGGCCGGGGCGAAAAAAAAGCGCCGGCAGTGCATGGACATTCTATTCCTATGCGCGGACTGGGAGAATATCGCGGCGGTGCAAAGCAGAGCGCGTCTACAGCGGCGGCAGATTGCGCGACGAAAATTTGATGGGCCGAAGTCGCGTGCGGGTATATAGTCTGGGGCTGCCGGAACTGAGCTGAAAAATCCGATTCAAAAGGGAGAATGCCAATGGCCAAGAAACCCACCGCAGCAGATGCGGAACTGTGCATGAAGCTCTACGATTTGCGCCGCGAAGACGAGATGCGCAAGGCGAGAGATTTCGTCAACTTTCAATTCCAGCCCAAGGGCGCCGATGACATTCTGAAACTGATGATGGCATTGGGGACGAAGGAAAACGCGTGGGCACGGCAGGTTTTTTCCTACTGGGAGAATGCGGCTTCTCTGGTGCTGAACGAGGTGGTGCATCCCGCACTGTTCCTGGCATGGAACGGCGAGATGGTATTTGTGTATGCCAAGTACGGTCCTTATCTGAAGGAAATGCGGCAGAAGATGGAGAATCCGACTTTCTGGAGCGGAGTGGAGACGGTCGTGACCAGTTCTTCGGAGATGAAGAAGCGGCTGGGCATGATCCAGAAGCGGCTCGCGAAGATGAACGGACAGGCGGCGGGCAAGAAGAAGTAAGAGCGGAGGGCAAACGCAAAGGATGAAGCGAGGGCTTTCAAGCCAACGGCAGGCTTGAATGGGGCACCTGAGGGTGAGTTGGCCGAAGTGCCTCTGGGGCGGCATGGGAGATTTGAACGGTGCTGAGGTTCTTCGCTTCGCTCAGAATGACACTTCAAAAAACAGGGACCCAAGTCAAAGGCGAAGGCAAAAGGCGAAGGCACGATCAACTACCCCGCCCAAGCCAAAAGATGGCTTGAACGGGGCACCCTCGAAGCCGGCGCTAATTCATCGAATCCTTCAAGCGGCTTACAATTCGCTGGGCGATTTTTTTCGGGCCCTCATGCATGATCAGCACCGGATTTCTGTCGCCAGCCGCGTCGGTCCATAGCTGCAGCTTGCCACGAATGTCGGTGATCGTTACGCTCCCGCTGTTGTCCGACGCCGAACCGGACATCACTGCATCGGCGTCGCCTCGGTCGAGCACGACAACCAGGGTGTTCGGCATCTGCCGCGCGATTTCGCTTTTCAGGTATTGATCCAGATCGCGGGACATCTTTTCGATATACATCTTCCTTACGTCGCGAATGGATTGGACCGCCGGCCTGGCGGTCACCGACGTTCTCCGGTAGGCGTGATTGATGGCGGAAAGGACCTCGGCGCTGGCGCCATCCGTCTTCAATTCGCTCTCCTTGGCGGGCGTCAGTTCGAATTCGACGCCGTGGCGCTTGATCATTTCCACCAGTTCGGATGTCTCCATGCCGCTCTTCATCGCATCCCTGACCCCCTGGTAGGAAAGCGGCTTGAGGTGATCGACTGCCAGGGCAGTACCGCAGGCCAGCAGCAGGGAAACAATCAGGAGGGACAAAACGGATCGCATGCGTCTCATAGATGCACCTACTTTCGTTGCAACTCTCGATGTTGGAATGTGACCCCGCCGGGCTCGACACCTCGCGGCATCTTACATGGAACCTTGTGCAGCTCCGATTCGCCTGAATTGTACCGCCGGTCGGGGGTTTTGCAAACCGAAGCCCCTTGCGGGCTGAAAAGAAGGCATGTTGCTTCCCACCTGCGCGTCGAAGGGCGTGACGCGAAGTTGGCACCCTGGCGGGCAAGAAGAAATAAAAGGGATTTCAAGGGCAAACGCAAATGCGGACAAGGTCAACTGCCCCACTCAAGCCAACGGCAGGCTTGAATGGGGGCACCTGCGGGATCGTGGCCGGGGCGCCTCCAGGTCGGGGCCGGAGGTATGCGCGGTGCTGGGGTTCCTCGCTTCGCTCAGAATGACCCCTCATGGGAGATTATCCGACTAAAATTATCGCCATTTGGTAAGTTGTTATGGTTGAATAGGATTTCACGTTATCGGGGAGAGCGAACTCTGTTGCTTTTTCGGGTTTTCTGCATCTATACTTGCATTGGCGACTGAAAAGGTCGGAGATTCACGGAGATTCCTGCTTCCATGCTGAAGCTGACGAAAAAGGCCGATTACGGGTTGATCGCAGTGCGGCACCTGGCCGAGCACGCCGATCTGGGGGCGTGTTCCGCCAAGGACCTGGCGGAGATGTATGGGATTCCGCAGGAGGCGCTGGCCAAGATTCTGCAACAGCTGGCGAAGAGCAAGCTGCTGGTTTCGCAGCACGGGACTAATGGAGGGTACGTGCTGGCGCGCGATCCACGGAAGATCAGCGCGCTGGAGGTGATCCAGGCGATCGAGGGGCAGCCGTTCATGACCTCGTGCCGGTCGGCCAAGGGGTGCGGGTCGAGTTTGAAGTGCACGGTGCGGGAACCTTTGCAAAAGGTGGGCAGGGCGATTGAGACGGTGCTGGGGAATTTGTCGGTTTGGGAGCTGCAGGAGAGTTCAACAGCCCCACTCAAGCCAAAAGAAGGCTTGAATGGGCCACCTGCTGAACCCACGTTTTCCCAAGACGGCAGATATGGGGCACCAGCTGACACACCCGCTGGGGGGCAAGTCAACAGCCCCACTCAAGCCGACAGGCTTGAATGGGGCACCCGGACAGAGGATGAGCTGGTGAAGATCGAAGTGAAGAGTGGAACTTATACGGGAGGCAGCAACTATGGGAAGTGATGCGGTGAAGCTACCGATTTATATGGACAACCATGCCACGACGCGGGTCGATCCGCGGGTGGTGGAGGCGATGCTGCCTTACTTCAACGAGATTTATGGCAACGCAGCCAGCCGCAATCATGAGTTTGGATGGCGGGCCGAGCAGGCGGTGGACGAGGGTCGCGAGCAGATTGCCAAGCTGATTGGCGCCACGGCCAAGGAGATTGTGATCACCAGCGGCGCGACCGAGAGCAATAACCTTGCCATCAAGGGCGCAGCCGAGATGTATCGCGAGAAGGGCAACCACATCATCACCGAGGTGACCGAGCACAAGTGCGTGCTGGATACCTGCAAGCGGCTGGAGAAGCACGGCTACCGGGTGACGTATCTGCCGGTGCAGACGGACGGGTTGATCGATTTGAATCAGCTGAAGGACGCCATGTGCGACGAGACGATTCTGGTTTCGATTATGGCGGCCAACAACGAGATTGGAATTCTGCAGCCGATTCGCGAGATCGGCAAGCTGTGTCACGAAAAGGGTGTGCTGTTCCACAGCGACGCGGTGCAGGCGGCGGGCAAGGTTCCGTTCAACGTGATCGAGGACAATGTTGACTTGGCGTCGGTTTCGGCACACAAGTTTTATGGGCCGAAGGGCGTAGGCGCGCTGTATGTAAGGCGGCGCAATCCGCGGGTGCAGTTGGTGGCGCAGATGGACGGCGGCGGGCATGAGCGCGGCATGCGCAGCGGCACGCTGAACGTTCCGGGCGTGGTGGGGATGGGCAAGGCGTGCGAGATTGCGCGGCTGGAGATGGCCGAGGAATCGAAGCGTTTGTTCGCGCTGCGCGAGAGCCTGCGCGAGCAGATTACGTCGCAGCTGGACGAGGTTTACATCAACGGCAGCATGGAGCACCGGCTGCCGGGGAGCATCAACATCAGCTTTGCGTTTGTGGAAGGCGAGTCGCTGCTGATGGGGATCAACGACATTGCGGTGTCGAGCGGTTCGGCGTGCACGTCGGCCACGCTGGAGCCGAGCTACGTACTGAAGGCTCTGGGCGCGGGCGACGAGCTGGCGCACAGCTCGATTCGGTTTGGGCTGGGGCGGTTCAACACGCAGGCCGAGGTGGATTACGTGTCGGCCAAGGTGGTGGACGTGGTGCGGCGGTTGAGAGAGCTTTCGCCGCTGTATGAGATGCACAAGGAAGGGATCGATCTTTCCAAGGTGAAGTGGGCGGCGGAGCCGGCAGCGCACTAGGAGCAGTGGAGGTCCCACATCTGCTAAAAGCAGCAGATATGGGGCACCCTCGAAGCGAAGTTTCAAGAACAAGGGCAACTGCAACAGCAACAGCAACTACCCCACTCAAGCCGAAAGAGGGCTTGGATGGGCCACCCGGCGGCGGATGTGGGGCACCCGGCGCAGCGACAAGGAGAGGACAGGATGGCATACAGCGATAAGGTACTGGATCACTACACGCATCCGCGCAATGTGGGCACGATGGACAAGAACGCGGATGAGGTGGGCACCGGGCTGGTGGGGGCTCCGGAGTGCGGCGATGTGATGAAGCTGCAGATAAGGGTGAACCCGGAGACGCATATTATCGAGGACGCGAAGTTCAAGACGTTCGGCTGCGGCTCGGCCATCGCTTCGTCTTCGCTGGCGACCGAGTGGGTGAAGGGCAAGACGGTGGACGAGGCGCTGCAGATCAAGAATACCGACATTGTGAAGGAGCTGTCGCTGCCTCCGGTGAAGATCCATTGCTCGGTGCTGGCCGAAGATGCGATCCGGGCTGCGATCTCCGATTGGAAGAAGAAAAATGTGTAATAAACTGAAGGGCTGGACGGAGGACCAGAGGCGATGACAGACCCGACGACACCTGCGGCAGGGCAGGGAATCACCATTACGGAAAAAGCGCTGGAGCATATCCGCGCGGCGGTGCTGAAAGAAGGCGTCGCGGCGGGCGAAGGCGGACTGCGGCTGGGCGTGCAGGGCGGCGGATGCTCGGGCTTGTCGTATAACATTCGCTTCGACAGCCAGCCGCGCGATCGCGACCGCGTGTTTGAATACGGCGACGTGCGGGTGTTTATCGATCCGAAGTCGTTCGTGTACCTGAACGGCATGACGCTGGAGTGGGAAGAGACGCTGATGCATCGCGGTTTCGTCTTCCAGAACCCGAACGCCAAGAAGAGCTGCGGCTGCGGCAGCAGCTTCTCCTGATGACACGGCTGATAAAGGACACGGAATTGAGCGATCCAGAGAACGCCGAGAGCAGAGCGGCAGTACAGGTAGCGGATAGCGAGCCGCATCATCATCTGCGGTGCTGGTCGTGCGGCGATATGCGGGCCGAGCATTTTTGCGCGGAGTGCGGGCATGTGCAGCCGGCGCAGCCGACGGACTATTTTTCCTTCTTTGGATTGCCGCGCAAGCTGGTGCTGGATGAGGCGGTGCTGGAGCGCGAGTTCTACACGCTGAGCCGGAAGCTGCATCCGGATGTGTATTCGCGGGCGAGCGTGAGGGAGCAGGCGTGGAGCCTGGAGAAGACTTCGCAGCTGAACGACGCCTACCGCACGCTGAAGGATCCGGTGACGCGCACCGAATACCTGCTGTCGCTGGAAGGGATTCAGGCAGAGGAGCAGAGCAAACTGGCCACGGAGCAGGCTCGCGCGGCAGGCGTGGAGAAGAAACAGTCGGTGCCTCCGGAGCTGCTGGAAGAGGCCTTTGAACTGAACATGCTGCTGGAAGAGGCGAAGGTGGATGGCGCCGAGAGCGACGTGCGCGATCAGCTGAAGCAAACCGGCGAGGAGCTGAAGGCGCGGCTGAAGACCATGCAGGAGGAACTGCACGCCGCCTGGCAGCGCTGGGACGGCGGAGACGCGACGGCGACGGTACAGATGGTGGACGTGCTGCACCGGCGCAGCTATCTGCGGAATTTGCTGCGCGATATTCAGAATGTGTTGGAGTAAGCGGCGCTGAGTCAGGATGCGCTGAAATATTGAATTTATTGGGCCCGGAGAACATGGCAGAAGAAAAAGTCGTCGGAATCGATCTTGGAACTACTAACTCGCTGGTGGCGTACATGGAGGCCTTGCCTGCGGCAGGGACGGCTGGCCTGTTCGTAATTCCTGGTGAGGACGGTTCGCATCTGGTTCCCTCGGTTGTGGCGCTGGACAAGGACGGGCGGATGGTGGTGGGCAACGCGGCGCGCGAGGCGCTGCTGACTTCACCGGAGCGCGCGGTGTACAGCGTGAAGCGGCTGATGGGCCGCGGAGTGGAAGACGTACAGGAAGAGCTGAAGCTGTTTCCCTTCCGCCTGGCTGACGACCTTGCGCCTGGCGAGGTGCTGCGCATCCGTCTGGGCGAGCGCAGCTATACGCCTCCGGAGATTTCGGCGCAGATTCTGCGCCAGCTGAAGCGCAACGCGGAGCGTTTTTTTGGAGCGCCGGTGAAGCAGGCGGTGATCACCGTGCCGGCGTACTTCAACGACGCGCAGCGGCAGGCGACCAAGGATGCGGGAAGGATTGCTGGGCTGGAAGTGCTGCGGCTGGTGAACGAGCCGACGGCGGCTTCGCTGGCCTATGGACTGGACAGGGAGCAGAACGGCACCATTGCGGTGTATGACTTTGGCGGCGGGACGTTCGACGTTTCGATCTTGAAATTGAAAGATGGGATCTTCGAGGTGATCGCCACCAACGGCGATACGCACCTGGGCGGTGACGACATCGACAACCTGCTGATTACGGTTGCGGTGGAGGACATTGCCGGCGATCTGAAGATTGATGCGCGGCGGTATCCGGAGCTGGTGCAGCGGCTGCGCAGCGCGATGATTGAGGCCAAGATTGCGCTGTCTTCGGCCGAAGCGGTGGACGTGGAAGTGGCGATGCCGGATGGACGGCTGTATCAGCGGCGTATTACGCGCGCGATGTTTGAGCAGATGGCGCAGCCGATTGTGGAGCGCACGCTGGGTCCGTGCCGGCAGGCATTGAAGGACGCGGGGCTAACGGCGGGCGAGGTGGACGAGGTGGTGCTGGTGGGCGGTTCGACGCGGATTCCGCTGGTGCGGCGGCAGGTGGAGGCGCTGTTTGGGCGCAAGCCGCACACCGAGCTGAATCCCGACGAGGTGGTGGCGCTGGGCGCGGCGGTGCAGGCCAATATTCTGGCAGGCGGCTCGGCGGAGACCAAGGACATGCTGCTGCTGGATGTGACTCCGCTGTCGCTGGGAATTGAGGCGCTGGGCGGAGTGACGGCCAAGATCATTCACCGCAACTCGACGATTCCGGCCAGCGCGCTGGAGCACTTTACCACCGGGGTGGATGGTCAGGTTTCGGTTGCGATCCACGTGCTGCAGGGCGAGCGCGAGATGGCGAAGGACTGCCGCTCGCTGGCGCGATTCGACCTGAAGGGAATCCCTCCGATGCCGGCGGGACTGCCGAGGATCGAGGTGCGGTTTTTGATTGACGCCAATGGGATCATGCACGTTTCGGCCCGGGAACAGCGCAGCGGCAAAGAGGCCGAGATCCAGGTGCAGCCCAGCTATGGATTGACCGACGAGCAGGTGGAGAATATGATTCTCGACTCGTTCGACAACGCCGAAAAGGATTTGGCGGAGCGTCAGCTGGTGGAGTCGCGCAACGAGGCGGAGACGATTCTGGCGGCGCTGGTGAAGGGGCGGCACAATCCGGCGTGGAAGCTGCTCAGCATGACCGAGCAGCTGAAGGTGGACGAGCTGGAACGGACGCTGCGGCTGGCCATGGGGGGCGAAGATCATCACCAGATAAGGCGGGCGATCGATGAGCTGAACACGGCGACGATGCGGCTTGCGGAGCTGATGATGGACGCCGCGGTGGGCGGTGCGCTGCGCGGCAAGAATATGGAGACGACGGATGTGGGCGAGGGCCCGGCGGCTCCGCATCCGATTGGCAAGGCCGAGTTCAGTTGAGGCGGTTGTGCTTCGAAATCAATCGACGGGCAGATTTGGCCGCGACCACACACATCGGCTGAATGCGGCAGGTCTGGGGCACCCGAAAGATCAACATATATCGATATAGAGAACAGGATGTGAGCATGCTAGAGCTGAAGAGCGATGCGGTCCCGGAGAAAAAGACTGAGCTGGGGCCCAATACGGTCCGCCTTACTTTTTTACCGGGCGGGCAGAGCGTGGAGTTTGAGGCGGGTCAGTTGCCTTACCAGGATCACGGCAAGCCGCAGTCGATTCTGGATGTGGCGATGAATTTCGGCATCCACCTAGAACATGCCTGCGGGGGCAGCTGCGCGTGCACCACCTGCCACGTGGTGGTGAAAAAGGGCGGGGAACTGCTGAGCGAATGCAGCGAGGAGGAGGCCGACCGTCTGGATATGGCGGCCGATCTGCAACTGCACTCGCGGCTGGGCTGCCAGGCGGTGATTGAAAAGCCGGGCGAAGTTGTGGTGGAGATCCCATCCTGGAATCGGAACTACATTTGCGAGGGCGGCGGCAGCACGCTGTAGGCGGGGCGCGATGAAGTGGCTGGTGTATTTATTGCTGGCAGTGGAGGCCGCGCTGGTTGCCTGCGCGCTGAGCCGCGCGATAGGCGGCAACCTGGCGGTGGTGCTGTTGGCCGCCAACTCGATTCTGCTATTATGGAGCGCCACGCGATGGCGCAGTAAACCTTCCTGTTGCCGGTGAATGCGGAGGAACAATGAACGACCTGCATTGGAACGACGCTGAAGACATCGGAATCGAACTCTTTGAAAAACATCCGAAGATGGACCCGCTGAGCCTGCGCTTTACGGAGCTGCACCGGCTGGTGATCGAGCTGAAAGGCTTTGAGGACGACCCGTCCGCCTCGACCGAGGCCACGCTGGAGGCGATCCAGATGGCGTGGTACGACGAGTGGAAAGACAACCAATAGTAAATTGTTTATTTTAAAGCAGTTACTAAATTAATAAATCTCATTGTACAGGCGTGTATCCCGTTCCCCTAGCCTTCGCTAGGAGAACAGTGAATGCCCAAAGAAGAGAAGGCCGCAGTTACCAACCCTTCGACGGGTTTGGCCACCTTCCGCGAGATCACCAAGAAGTACCCGGCCCGTGATTCGAAGCGGGTTCTATTGGACTTGGCCGAATTAGATGGCGATTCCGGCCATTGGTTTGCTGCCGCCAGGGGTGCCGGACTCCTCGAGTTTGGCAGAAATACGGACGCCCACGGGATAGAACGTCGGATCATTCAGGCGTCTCGGAGGGAGAGCGCTATTCCTTTTTCCCATTCTTGCAGCATCCGCTCTCCGATTTCCGTAAAGTCCGGATGTTCATTGATGTAGGCGTGGACTTCAGTGGACGTGCCGGAAATAGCTTCCGCGATATGCTCCAGAATCTGCCGCACCCGTGCGGGCGTCCCGCCCATGCGGGTTTCGCCAATCCTCTGCAGCTGCTTTGCGGAAGGCCATTTGGTGGCTCCGTTAAGCGTGAGCGCCATGCTGTCCTTGGGCAGGTAGACTGCGGTCGTGACAAGGTCATAGACGGGGGCGAGCCTTGCTTCACCCAGCACATCGTCATAGACGATCCCGAAATTCTTCAGATGCGCATCGCCGTTGCGTAGGGCGCAGTTGAGCGCAATGAGCGTAAATAGCTTCTCCAGGTCTTCATGCACGCTTGGCGAATTTGCAAACTGCTCAAACCTCTTGAGTATCGAAGTCTCGTAGCTGCCGAGGTATTTCTGATCGGTTCTTTTGGCGTTAAGTACGCAAAAATCTTCAAACCCGCGATAGGTGCCGTCGAGGCGAAGGTCGAAGCGGTCAATCACAAGTGCCCCGGCGTCGTCCGCGAGCTGATAGCGGGGTACTTCAAGCCCACATTTCTCGGCAACCTTGAGGCAGAAGTATTCGTTCGCTGCGAGTTGTGGATACTCATTCGGTTCCCAGAACTTCACGATGTGCGTCGCGCCCCGGTGGCTTTGCGATAGACGCGCGTCTGCTTTCGAGGGGGCAGTGAAGGCGTTCTCATCCCGTACAAGGATTTTGGGCTGAACGCCGCTGATACCGGAGAACGATGCGAACTTATCGATAAGGTAGCGGAACAAGTCGCCGTCGCGCCGCTGCGCGAGAATCTCATCGACCGACTGGAACGGGACATCCTCCTGTAATTGCTCTTTCTGGCCAGTGAAGCGCGTGCGGCCCACCTGTGAACGCCCGACTACGGCAAGCAGATCGAAGTCGTCAAACGTGCCGGTGGCCTTTGCAAAGGCCAGGCGAAGGCGCTCGCGTAGCGCACCCTCGGGAAGATTCATCTCGAAGACAGGGGCCAGACCAAAGCGCACATCCCACGAAGCAAGGCGCACAGGCATGGTGATTGAGACCGCGCGCGCGGCTTCGGTTTCCGGCAGGTAAAGAAAGGTGCTGCCGCGCTCACCGGAACGGTCGAGTAGTCCCGCTTCAGCGCTGTCGGTCCAAACCTTGATCATTGCGCTCCTCTTCCATCAGTTCCTCAAGGGTGGGACGCCGTGAGCTGGTTTCCTGGAGCTTCAGCTCCATGCCAATCGCCGACAGGATTTTGGTAATCTTGGAAAACCCGAGTTCCCCGAGGCGGCTATTCTCAAGCGCGTCGAGCGTTGAATGGCCAACGCCGGCCTTCTTGGCCAGAGCAGCTTGACTCAGGCCGAGCGTCTTACGCTTAGCGGCGATCTGCTCGCCTATTGAGGTCAGGGTCAACATTTACCTAATATAATAGGCATTTGTGCTGCTGTAAACAAATATGCCTAATATACAAGGTTATTTGGAAGGACTCCGCACTGTCTTACCAAAGCTAATCTATGTAAATGGTATAATGTGACCGATTATATTGTTAATTCCAATCAATCGGTATAGTTTGACCGTATAGAAGAAATATGTTTAATAGGTATATATATGCCGATTGTGCTTGATCGTGCTCTTAATCGGCACTAGAATGCCTGTATGGCCGAGATCGCTTTCAAGACGCCTGAAGAATTGCAGAATGTGCTGGGCGCACGCCTCCGCAGGCTACGCCTATCGCGCAATATGGACCAACGCGCAACAGCTGACAAAGCTGGAATTTCGGAAAAAGCACTACGCAATCTTGAATCCGGGCATGGATCTACAGTTGAAACGCTCCTCAGGACATTGAAAGCGCTGGACTCCCTTGAGGGAATAGAGATGCTCGCTCCAGAGACCAGTGTTGATCCGCTTGCCATGTTGCATTCATCGAAGCCGCCACAGCGAGTCCATCGTTCACGAAGACAACGAGAGGCCGGGAAGTGAAAGATGTCCGGGTCATTGAAGTTCGAGTCTGGGACCAAAGGGTGGGTGCTGTTGCTCTTGATCCACGCCTCGGCTATTACGCCTTTGCCTATGAACCAGCATGGCGGCGCACCGGCACTGAACTGGCACCCTTAACATTGCCGCTCGATAATCGAAACCCCTCGTTTGTTTTCCCCAACCTGCCGGAGGCTAGCTTCCACCGTTTGCCAGGAATGTTGGCGGATGCATTGCCGGATGCCTTCGGCAATGCCCTCATTGATGCCTGGATGGCCCAGCACGGTATGACAAAAAGCGAAGTGACGCCGCTTGCCCGTCTGGCCTATATGGGAAAGCGGGGAATGGGGGCACTGGAGTTCAAGCCAACTCGTGGTTCTCATAAAGAAAGCGCCGCTCCGCTTGAGATGAAATCCCTCGTAGAAGATGCACGCAAACTGGTGGAGGGTGATGTTTCTCAGGATGTACATGCCAGTGCTGCACTGGCCAACATCATTAAAGTGGGAACCTCAGCAGGCGGCGCGCGCGCTAAAGCGGTGATTACCTGGAACGCGAAGACAAACACAATCCGAAGCGGACAGTTCGATGCGGCTGAAGGTTATGAACATTGGCTTCTGAAATTCGACGGCATTGGCAAGGATTTCGAACTCGGCACAGGCGCTGATTACGGTCGGATCGAATACGCGTATCACCTCATGGCCAAGCAGGCAGGTATAGAAATGTCTGAATGCCGTTTGCTCACGGAGAATGGGCGCGCTCATTTTATGACCCGGCGTTTTGATCGCGAAGTGGTGAACGGCGAAACCATCAAGCATCATGTGCAGACACTGTGCGCAATGAATCATCTGGATTTCAAGCAACGCGGTACACACGCCTATGCTCAACTTTTCATAGCGGCCACCCAGCTCAGCTTGGGGGATGTAGCCCTGGACCAGATATTTCGGCGGATGGCTTTCAATGTGATGGCACGCAACTGTGACGACCATACGAAAAACTTCGCTTTTCGTCTGAAGAGAGGACAAAAATGGGAACTCGCGCCAGCCTATGACGTGACCCATGCCTATAACCCGAAAGGTGAGTGGACCTACCAGCACCTGATGAGCGTGAATGGCAAGTTTCAAAACATTACGCGCGACGACATGTTGGTGGAAGCATCGCGGTTTGGGGTTAGCCGCCCGAAGGACCTGCTAAACGAAGTCCGCACGGCGCTGGAGGACTGGCCGAGATTCGCCAGGGAGGCAGGCCTTGGCGATGCCACATCCGACCGCATAGCGGCGGATTTCCGTCTGATGGAAAAAAGCACCGCATAGCCGAATTTTCCAACCCACAACCCAACCCACAATATGCGATGTCTTGCACGACTTCCGCGTGTTTAGGCAGGGCATAATTATTGTTTCCGTGGATGAGTCCGACCCACACACCGTGAATGTCAGGTATCCAGCCAGTTTTGCTGTTGCCTACATCCGTACAGAAGTCCGGCTGGAAATTGGACCGTTGGCGTCTTGGGTGCCATCCGAGCAACACACCATTCAGCCCTATGCCGCAGAGAAGTTTCCCCAGGCATTTGAAGAAACAACGTGTGCAGTGATGGCTATTCGCGCCGAGAGGACGTTTTGGGAAAAAGCTACGATCCTCCATCAGGAAGCGCATCGTCCGGGCACAGTGCCTTCCCGGTATTCGCGTCATTATTACGACTTCTACAAGATGGCGTGTAGCAAGATAAAAGATACGGCGCTTCTTCTTCAGCGCGATACGACTTAGCAGTACCTGGATCGTTTCGCTTGAGTCCCCCACCGGCTCAAGTTTCAGCGCTTGCTCGTAACTACAAGGAAATGCGGGAGATGTTCTTTCGAGAACCGCCGGACTTCGCTACGATACTAGCGGCGCTGCCGATGCTTGAGGAACAAATCAACAGCTTGAAGTAGCATTTGAAATTCGTGTTTAGCTGGCCGCGGGGGAATGTCCCTGCAATCAAGCTCCCAATTTGCCAACCCGCAAACCAACCAGCAAAGCATTCTTCCGATTACGAGCTATCAAGAACTTACAGTCCTCGCGCGGTTTTCGTCCGTCAACTGTTGTTCCGAGACGGACTGTATGGAAATTGTACGGAAATGCTGCAATTCTGGCCGTTCTTGTGATTTTGTCCGTTCTTGTGATCCGTAAGTTACGGATGGATCGTAGGGCCGATTGGTTCGACGAGTGGAAAGATAATCAGGAGTAAGTTCCTACTCAACTCACCGTACACCGGAAAGCCTTGAGGACGAAAGGTCGCGGTGAACTCAAGCGGCTTCTTCTTCGTCCCACGGCTTCCCTTCGGCGCCAATGGCTATATCCATGGCATGCTCGATGGAGGTCGCCTTCGCTCGGAGATGAGCGTGCCGACTCTGCTCCGAGCCTTTCTGCAATTGATTCGGCGAAGAGACATGCATGTCTTTCCTTTTTCTTCTATGTCTCAATAAGGTCGATTGTCGAGTGCCTGCATCTCCCAACATAGTCTGCTCTCGATTCTGCGCTCGTGTCAGCTAAGCAGTACCGCAAGTCATTAAATTTTCGCGATCCTATCATGCGGCGTCAGGCAGCAAACTTTCGCTCCGCCAAATCATGCAATACCAGCCGTGCTGTAGCGACCATCAGGTTACGATGCTCCGGGGCAATTTGCTCCCATGAGACGCAGCCTTCGCTGCTCTGAAATCCGAAATCGGAGGCCAGCGTGTCACGGTAGATGTAGAACAATTTGGCCAATTCCTCAGCGGAAATATCCTGCAACGTCTGCATAACTCATCTTCTCCTTTGAACCGAGCAGCCAAAGCAAAGCGGCGCACGATCATCGCCGTGAGCCTTTCGGAAGCTGATCATCGCCGATTCCACTGCTGCCGTTCACTTTCACGGTCATCCGTATACACGATAGTCAATTGAAAATTAATGCTTCCGAAAATGTTGCTAAAAAGTTCGTAAATTGCTTGCTTCTGGGTGAGGAGGAGGCCGCTCTTAAGGCACGAGCACGCGCAAGAGTAGCCGAGAGCACAATAGGCTGTGATGCCCAGACAGGTCAGAAGCCAGCGTTGAACATTTCCACCAAGCGGGGTTAAGCTGTGCCCAACATCACCAATGGGGGTGAACCAGTGGCTAACAATCGAAACCGAATTGATTACCGCTTATTTCTAGCCGAAGAGCCTTGCGACATCGCGATTTTGGGCAATGAAGAAGAGTTGCTCAATATAGCCGTAACGCACGCCGTCCACGACTACGGACAGCGGGACACGCCAGCACTCCGCGAAGAGCTGCGCCCGATGCTGCGCGAAGAACGCAGGAAGCTGAAAGCGGCTTAGCAACACAGTGGAGGCGGTGCCTGACGAGCAGGTCGACTGAGCGTTTAGTGTATGTCGCCTGCATGGAATCCCGGAGCCGGAGGAATGCCTCTGGACATCACATCCTGAAACAGCATGGACGTCAAAAAGACTATTACCGAAATCGAGACACTGGAGCATCTCCTGAAGTTGCCGGACAAGAGGCCGCTTCGGATGGCCGATTGGAAGGCCGCGAACCAGAAGCATGACAAGATGTATGCCAATGATCCGTGGTTCCGGCTATGGAAGCGAACGCTTTGACGGCCGGGCGCATGGAGTGGATGCTGTCGTTTCATGTGGGAGGAGAAACGCGCACCTATTCTGTTGTGAAAAATGGAGGTGTTCTCGCCACCGCTGTTCAGCCCATTGACGGCGAACGCGGAGGCGGACGCCTCGGGCAAACCAGGTGCGTTCGAGTTGCTGGTGCTGGAGAAGTAGGACGTTCTCGCGCAGGCGGTGAAACAGACGTTTTACAGGTATCGTGTTCACGACGTTAGTCTTGAGGCGAAGAAGAACTTTTGTCCAAAAGCGTTGGGCGTTTGTGCTTTTCCTGCGTGGCGTCAGGTACGCTCTTGCAAGACCATAAGAAATGTTGATCCCACGCATACAGAGAATTCATTCGATTGATACGCTTTGAAACTTGAAGCAGCTCGGCTTGCATGGTATCCCTACACCAGTTGATTTTGCCACTGCTCTCTGGGAGAAGAAGGACAGAGGGGAAAAGAGGATGCCATGTTGGGGAACGCCCGTACTCAAAAAACAAACTCAATGAACCATGTGAGCAATCAAAAAGAGAGGAATCGCTCCTCACGGAGACAAACAACGAAGGCTACGAATTCTTCGGTGCCGATCGAGCGGCGCACTCAGTGGGTAATCCAAGAACCCGTGGACCCCAGCGAGCAAGCCATGGACATTGCCATCGGTGGCGAAGGGAAGCCGTGGGTTGAAAGAAGGAAAATAGCTTAGTCAATCGACTCGATGAGTCCATTTAATCCGAGTCATCTTCACGAAATCGAGATCAGCCTCGAAGAAACAGGTAGATGCGGAACGAAGGGGCGGTCAGCGATCTGTCTGCGGAAAACTGGATCCCAGCGCCCGGGGATCGGCTTCCCGCATTTCGGGCAGCGGCCATCCGGTGTCAAATGATATCCGGTGATGAGATAGCCGTGACGTTCCACCAGAAGCTCATGGCAATCGGGGCATCGCGTGTTCTCCAGGTCACCCACCTCCCCAGGAAGATTGCCCGCATAGATGTATCGCAGGCCAGTCTTCCGTCCGATCTGCGCCGCGCGCAGGAGCGTCTGTGGGCTGGTGTCATCCGGATCGGTCATCTTGTAATCCTGGTGAAACGCAGTGACGTGCCATGGGATATCCGGTGACACGCTGACGAGAAACTCCGCCAGGCGGGTGAGTTCATCGTCGGAGTCATTGAAGCCTGGGATCACCAGGGTGACAATCTCCAGCCAGAAGCCCATCTCATATAGGTGGCGAATCGTCTCGAGAATGGGTTGCAGGCGTCCGCCGAGTTGGTGATAGTGCTGCTCGTCGAAGCTTTTGAGATCAACTTTGTACAGGTCCACCCACGGGCGCAGGTATTCGAGCACCTGAGGCGTGCCGTTGCCGTTGGAGACAAACGCAGTTGTCAATCCGGCTGCTTTGGCTTCTTTGAAGATGGCCACCGCCCATTCGGAGGTAATCAGCGGCTCGTTGTAGGTGCTAACCAGAAGACGAGCGCCTTGATTGAGCGCCTCGCGAATCAGCATCTCCGGGGTTACCGCTGCCGGCCGAACCACGGCGTGAGGGTCGCGAATTGCCTGCGAGGTGACCCAGTTCTGACAGTAGGAACAGTGAAGGTCACACCCCAGCATGCCAAAGCTGTAGGCGAGAGCGCCGCAATGAGCATGGAAGAAAGGCTTTTTTTCAACGGGATCACACTGCACGCCGCCTACATAGCCCCAGGGAACGTAGAGCGTTCCTCCGCGGTTGAAGCGGACTTTGCAGACCCCCGCTTGACCCTCGGCAATGGGGCAGCTATGTCCACAGGAGTAGCACCGCACGCGGTTGCGGTCCAGCTTCTCGTATAACTCGGGGGCCGCCTCGCTGACGTGCTGATCAAGAACTTCTTTCAGCGTTGCCATAATGAGGAGCTCCTTTCATGAACAGAGCTCGAAAACATTAACGACAGGCACTACACTAGCACTTTTCCTGAGTAGATTCCGCTCGGGCACTGTGCTTGGATCTGCCGAGCGTTCAACAGCGGGCGTCAGGTCGTGGGCATGAGTTGTTGGACATGCGCCGGTTCCTCACCCAGCCACGCCGGGTTCTGGGCAGTGGAGTCGAAGATCGAGGTTGTCTTGAACGGTTCAAATGCTCCGCTCTTTGCAGCTTTTTCCGTCTTCGCCAACAACGCCGTCACCTCGGCCTCGCTCAAGGGGCGGAACGTGCGCCAGGCCTCAAGAGCCTGCTCAAGGATCTCCATGCTGTCGATGCCGGTGATGACCACGGACGTTGGCAGGTTTAGCGCATAGTGCAGACACTCGGTTGGTGTAACCGTTTGGGATTTCAGAATGATTCCATTCGCCATGGACTTCATGCCGAGCACGCCTATGTTTTTCTTGACGAGTTCAGGGACGACCAACTTCTCAAAGCTGCGGTAATGCCCATCCATCACGTTTAGCGGCATTTGTGCAGTGTCAAACTTGAAGCCGTTATCCTCGGCCACTTCGAGCATGTGCAGATGGATGTGCGGGTCTTTGTGTCCGGTGAAGCCGATATAGCAGACTTTGCCCGCCTTCTGCGCCTCTACCAATGCCGCGTTGGCACCCTCCGGGTCAAAGATGCGGTGCGGGTCTTCAAAGCGAATAATCTCGTGGTGCTGCACCAGGTCGATGTGATCCGTATCGAGCCGCTGCAGGGATTCGTCCAGTTGCTTTGTCGCAGCCTTTTTCGAACGGCCGTCAATCTTCGTCATCAGGAAGACCCGCTCGCGGTAGCCATCACGCAGTGCTTTGCCCAGGCGGATTTCACTGATGCCGTTGTTGTAGTCCCATGAATTGTCCATGAAGTTGACACCGCGATCGATCGCCGTGCGAACAATGCGGAGGCTCATCTGCTCATCCACATGAGGCAGACCGAGATGCCAGCCCCCAAGTCCGATGGCGGACACCTTCTCTCCCGTTCCGCCCAGCACACGATACTGGAGTCCCTCTGAACCTACTTCCATAGACATGCGCCTTGCCTCCTCTTGAGTAGATGGATGCGTCAGGTGTCGTCCTGTTGCCCGATTGCTTCCAAGTGTCCTACGCCTTCGGAGCTTCCTTCGCCTCAGCCTGTGATTGGGCGATAGCAAAGTAGGTTAGGGTATTCAGTCCAATGAAGCGACGTGGTGGGGATTGTGGCGCGGGGCAACCCCGCTTTCCGCCTCGCTGTCGGGCGGATCACCTTTGATTGACACAACGTTTCTCTCGCGCCCAGCGAGGAACTCTCGCGACGCGGCGCCGCCGACGACCAGGCGATTTACTGCCTGTTACGCCACCTTCAGCAGAGCGGCCAGCCCTTTCACATCTTTAATCGCAACTTGCCGGGCGTCCACTTCCAATAGTCCCTCGGCCTGCAGCCTCATCAGGTGACGCGAAACCACTTCGCGCACCGTCCCGAGTTGATTGGCCAGTTCCTGATTGTTTCCCGGCAACAGAACTTCAATTCCCCGCGCGGACTTACGCCCATTGCTTTGCGCCAGACGAACCAGCAAGGAAATCAGCCGCTGACGAGTGGTGGTGAAGGACAGCTCCTCAATGATGCCGATCATTCGCCGAAGTCGGGCGCCGATGAAGGCCAGAACCTTGAGCGCGACCTCCGGGTGAGCCAGACAATCATCACGAAAGTCCTTGCACGAGATAAACGCAACTTCGGTTTCTACAATCGCCACCCCGGAAGCAGCATAGGGGCCGTCATCAAAGACCGGAATCTCTCCAACCGATTCGCCGGCAACATTGATGCCCAGAACCTGTTCGCGTCCGCAGGCCGAAGCCTTGAACATTCTCACCTGCCCGCGAGAAATGATGTGGAATCCTTTGCAGTGTTCGCCCTCATGAAACAGCACTTCTCCTGCTCGGTAAGTTTTCCTGATTGTTTTCGCGGCTAGCCACTGAATCTCGGATTGAGAAAGACTGGAAAACAGGGCTGTCTTCCTCAAGACCTCTGCCAAATCCCCACGCTTCGTGTTCACTCGCATCCCCCGCAAGTATGCCTCCAGCTCTGGACTTCGCAGCGGCGGCAGGTGAGCACTATTGTAATGCGTTCTCGTGGGAGTGGCTTTGGTTGCTGCGCTGGCCTTACCGCTCATCTATGGAGTCGACACCTGCTCGCCGCTTGGGCAGACGCTGCCACGGGCAATCACCCTGCATGCTTGCCTTTGATCAGGCGCAGAGCCACATTCGCTGACTCCCTGACCGTGAACCCCATCTTCGGATGCGAGGGCTGGAAGTCTGGCGTGATGCCCAGGAGCGTCAATGCCTCCGCGGTGCTGGGTCCGATGCAGACAACCACGATGCGCTTGAGGCTTTCGAGTAGCTGCTCGAGCTGCCCCATCTCACGCGCCACCTGGCAGAAATGCATGGCCTGAATACCGGTGAGAAACAACAGCACTTCGAACTCGCCGCGCAGCACCGCGCCAACCGTGGCGCGTATCTCGTCAAGGTTATCGGACACCGCCCATTGATAGACGGGAACTCGTGTCACCTGTGCGCCCCGCTGCGCTAGTCCTTCCAGCAGGGCGGTGTTCACTGCCCCGTATTCTTGCACTGCAACTCGCAGGCCACCAATGCCATCCGGATAGGCCGCATCCACTGAGTCGAGCACCTCGCGCCAGGTGCTTGGTTCCGGGCTGACGATATCGGCCGCAACCCCGAACTCGCGCAGCGCAGCAACCGGCTTCGGCCCGCGAACCGCAATCTTTGTCTGCTTCAGAGCGGCAACGAACTCCTCGCGCGGGAAGCGCGTTAGGACTGCGTTAAAGAGAATTTTGGCTCCGGCCCCAGTCAGGAAGAGGACCAGATCGAACTGCCCCGCCATCAGAGCCTTGGCAAAAGAAAATGCTTCCTCGTTTGATTCGAGCGGGACCTCCCGCATTACGGGGACCACAGTAGGTACGCCCCCATAGTTTCGAATCAGAGTGGCAATTTCCGTTGCGCGCCGGTTTTCCAGCGCGAGCACGCGCAGCCCGCCAAAACCCGTTTCTGCCATGTTCCTCCTGTTGTGCGGCGGCCGAGCTCATCGGCAGGCCGCCGCTCTGCTCGTCACAACCTCAGCCTGGCTCGGGAACACTGCCGTGGCGGTCGCCGGTGCCCCCATCCGGATTCGATACGGGAACGCTGATCAATTCAATGTTTCCCCGGAAATCCGCCAAGTCCGTGGAAGGTCATGTAGAGCGAATACCCGCTCACGGCTATGGCAATTACCATCTCGAAGAGCAGGACGGCGACGCCATATTTGTACCACGGCTCGTGGGGAGCCGGCTCTTTGATTGTTGTCGTTGTGTTCATGATCGATCTCCCATTCAGTTTGTCTCGCTGTGCGTGAAATTATGCTTCCTCATAGCCAAGCTTTTGTGTAAGCACGCCGTGCTCTTCCGGGCGGCGCTCGTAGCGCGCGGCCCAGAAGTAGAAAGCAACAAATGGCAGGAACATGTAGAGCGCGACAAAAAAATAGCCCATGTGAATATTGGAACCACCGGCGAAGATCAGAGGATACGCGATGCCGGCGATGGTTGACACGCCCCCGATGAATCCGGCCGCGGCGCCCGGACGGTCTGGAAACAGCAGTGGCACCAGGGCAAACGTGCCTCCGGTTCCAAACGAGATGAAGATACCAAGGGCCACCAGGACCGTTACAGACAGATGCAGCGAACCGGTCAGACCGGCGACGGTCAGCCCGGCCATTGACAGCGAGATCAGGATCACCGAGAGTCCCAGCCAGTGCAGGCGCGGCGCGTAGGGCACCGTCTTGGCAATAAACGGAAGAGGGGTCCAGCCCTTGCGCTGAAACAGATCGGACATGAACCCAGAGAATGGGCGGAACAGGGAGGCGTTGAAGGACTGGACGGCCGCGAAGGTTCCGGCGGCTATCTGCAAGCCGGCTACGCCCCTGAAGCCGAGAGCGAGAATCTCCTGGTGAAAGCCGCGCGTGAAGTAGCCCGGCAACCATGCGTTCATGGCAATTTCCAGACCGAACGACATAGCATAGGCGAACATCAATGCGATTGCGATGTAACGGCTCCACACAAACATAGTGTCGCGCAGATTGCTTCGCCGCCGAACCATATCGCGCTGCGCCATGCTCCTGGCCGCACTGCCGCGCAGTAGATACCAGCCAGCTATCGCAATGGCGATTACGCCCAGCCACAGGAATGCGCTGCGGTAGTTCGTGCCAAAGAGACGCGGCAGCAGCAATGCTCCCATGCCCGCGCCGACATTTCCCGTGCCGGCATACAGCCCCTCTGCCGTACCGATCTCGTCGGCGTTGAACCATTGGGCAACGTGCTGGATGCCGACCACGAACGATACGCCCGCAATCGCAACCACGACTCGCTCAATGAAGAGCAGTTTGTAATCCGTGGTGTATGCCGAAGCGATGGACATGAGGCCACAGCCGGCAAGAATGCACGCAAACGTTTTTGGTGCCCCGAACCTGTCCGATGCCGCGCCGGCAACAATCCTGCCCACTGGCGCCATCCAGATTGCGGAGCTGGCGAGCAAGCCAAGAGACTTGATGCTTAGATGATAGTTCGCCGCAATACTGGGGCTGAATGCCGCGGTCGAAAACCACATCAGGAAGCACCAGAAGAAGCCAACGGTTGCGATAACTAGCTGTTCCACCTTGTGGGTAGTCATTACTTACTTCCTCCAGCGGGAGTTGTAGTGGGACAAGAGAAGCCGTAGCCAAACTGCAAATAGTGGCACGATGGAAATAAGGCGGCAGCCAAGGTCTCGCCCTGGGCATACGCATAGCTCAGCCAACTTTGAGGGAATGAAGGGCAGCGGTCACGCGGAACACAGAGCGTACCTTCTGCTTACTCGGAAAGACGGCACGTCCAGGTGCCGCATGAGATATGGATGCGAGAGTACATAAGGAAGTCACACAAATCAACAGCCGAGGGGACAGAAATCACAGCGATGCGTCTTCGAAAAGGCGAACTTCACTACTCGAATCAATTTCTTTTATGGCCGCAATTAACCCACGTTATGAGAGAAGCGCGAACCGATCGTTGCACGACAAAAACTAATTTCGAAAATGTTTTTCAATAAAACGAGTCAGACTCTTGCATCTCATTTTCAACTGCGACATCATATGAACACGGAAGGAAGTTTCTCTTCCCTCCGCTGATCACCTCGGCACTGCGACGTGTCGTCCAGCGGACTTCTCATAAGCGCTCCCTGACGTGCGCTGCCTAATCGGTAAAACAGAAGAGGCATGGCACTCATTGAGTGCACGTTCGCTGCATTCCTATGAGTTCTCCCGATTCGTGCGATTTCGACCTCTCAACACTCAACAATATCTTCCGTCTGTATATGCACGGCAAGGCTTAGGCGCTGACGCGCCCAGGTTTCCGTAGGAGGACGAAGTGGAGTTACCGCTGCTGAAAAGGGCAACCGAAACGGGAGAGACATTCCTCCTCACGAGCCACCGTGCCTCGGCATGTGCGGACTCGAACTGTGCCTGCGCGGAACTGCCTGCAGATGGGTTGATACCGCTGCGTCTTCCCGGTCCCGGTGAGCAGTACCGCTTTCATTTCGACATGACGAAGTGCATCGGGTGCAAATGTTGCGTGGTTGCCTGCAACGAGCAGAATGGAAATCCGGCAGACATCAATTGGCGCCGTGTGGGGGATATCGAAGGCGGAACCTATCCGGATACCATGCGCAACTATCTTTCCATGGGATGCAATCACTGCGTGGAGCCCACCTGCCTCGAGGGTTGCCCGGTTGGCGCATACACCAAGGAATCGGTGACCGGCATCGTGCTGCACAGCGCCGAACAATGCATTGGATGCCAATACTGCGTCTGGAACTGCTCCTATGGCGTACCGCAATTCAATCCGGAGCGCGGAGTAGTGGGCAAGTGCGATATGTGCCATGACCGTTTAACGGGAGGCGATTCTCCGGCCTGCGTGAATGCCTGTCCGGAGCAGGCCATACGCATCGAGATTGTGAACGTAGAGCAGTGGCGCGCCTCCTATGCGTCGGCAGCCAACGCTCCGGGGCTTCCCTCGGCCGATGACAGCCTCTCTACAACCCGCATCACGTTGCCCCCGGTTCTTCCCAGCAATGCCACCAAAGCCGATGCCTATCGTGTCCGGCCGGAGCATCCGCATTGGCCGCTGGTGGTGATGACCGTGCTTACCCAAACTTCGGTGGCGGCTCTCGGCACACTTCTGGGAGAAACTCTCCTGCATCCGGCGCAGCGCCCGCGCTTCGCGGCGATTGGCATCCTGCTGGTCACCATGATCGCCCTCAGCGCTTCGACCTTCCACCTGGGCCGGCCCGCCTTTGCGTGGCGTGCATTGAGCATGTGGCGGCGTTCATGGCTGAGCCGCGAAGTGTTGCTGTTCAGCATGTTCGCCGGAGCAGGCCAGTTCTATGCCGCGGCGCTTTGGTTTAACAACCCGGCAAAAACCGTTCTCGGAGCCGGGGCTGCGGCCATCGGTTTCTGCGCCATCTTCGCCAGTGCCCGCCTCTACACGGTTGCAGCGCGCCCGGCTTGGAACAGCCCCTTCACCTTTGCAGAGTTTTACCTCTCCGCGTTGTTCTCTGGACCATTGCTTGCCGCATTGTTTCTTCCGGAGGCGCGCCGGCAGTTGCATCTATTTGCGGTCGCCGCAGCGGTCTGCATCCTCTCGCAACAGATGGCGAAATTCGTGTGGCTCAGTTATTCCGAGGTATTTGAACTTCGCTCCTCGGGGATGCTTCTTGCAAACACGCTCCAGTCGCCATTCCTGCTGCGCGCTGCAGGACTTCTCCTGTTGGTCCTTCTACTTTCATTCGCAGGTGGAGGAATGGTAATTGCGGCGGCTGCCTTCGCGGTCAGCCTCGGCCTTGAGATTCTAGGGCGATGGCTGTTCTTCGTCAGCGTGGTGCCCAAAAACATGGCGTCCAGTTACCTGGCTACTCAGGAGGCTGCATGAAGAGTCTGCTCTCGATCCTGGGCTTTGATACGGCAAGAGAGAAGTATGCCTATGCCGAGGATCCCTTCGCAGGACACGTTTCTGCGCAGCGTCTGGCGGATACCTGGGTGAAGACAACGTGCGGATATTGTTCGGTGGGTTGCGGCATGTTAGTGGGCATCAAGGACGGGCGTGCGGTCACCACACGCGGCAATCCCGACCATCCGGTGAACCGCGGCAAGTTGTGTCCCAAGGGACTGGCAGAGCACTACGCAATTTCCGCACCAGGCCGAGCGACGCATCCGCTTCTGCGCCGCAATGGCATCTTGGAGCCGGTGTCCTGGGCCGAGGCCACCCACACCATGGCCGCGGAGTTTCTTCGCGTACAAGAGCGCTATGGACGCCATGCGGTCGGCGTGGTGAGCACCGGCCAACTGCTTACCGAGGAGTTCTACGCGTTAGGCAAATTGGCGCAACTTGGCCTGGGCACGAGCAACATAGACGGCAACACCACGCTCTGCATGTCCACTGCGGTCGCCGGGTACAAGGGATCGTTCGGCAGCGATGGCCCTCCGGGCTGCTACGAGGATTTCACTGAAGCTGATGTCATCCTTCTTATTGGCGCTAACATCGCAGAGAACCATCCGATCCTCTGCCAGCATCTCGACGTAAACGCGCACAAGACGCTGATCGTCGCCGACCCGCGCGTCTCCAAAACCGCGATGATGGCCGATCTCTATCTGCCGGTCAGGCCTCGCTCTGACCTCGCCCTGCTCAACGGAATCGCCCATATCCTCATCCGTGAGGGACTGATAGATCGCGCCTACGTCGATGCGCACACCTCAGGCTATGAGGAACTCGTCCAATGCGTCCAGCGCTACACACCCGAGTTTGTCAGCGAAATTACCGGCCTCAGCGTTGACCTGCTAGGGAAGGTTGCTCTGCTCTATGGCCGCGCGCCGCGCGCCATGATCTGCTGGACGATGGGCGTCAATCACAGCTCCATCGGGACGGCCACGGTCAACGCCATCAATAATCTTGCACTGCTCACCGGCAAGATCGGCCGTCCGGGCTCATCGCCACTTTCGATCACCGGCCAGTGCAATGCGATGGGCACGCGAGAAAGTGGCTTCGCGTCCAGTTTGCCGGGCTATCGCAAGTTTGAATCGGAGAAGGACCGCAATGAACTCGCCACTCTCTGGGATATCCCTGTCGAGCGCATTCCCACCAAGCGCGGGCTGGCGTATCCGGACATTATCGAAGCAGTGCTGGCCAAGAAGATCCGCGCGCTTTGGATCATCGCCACCAATCCCGTTGTCAGCTTTCCCAATGTCAACATTCTGCGGCAGGCGCTGGGCGAACTCGACTTCCTGGTGGTGCAGGATGGCTTCCATCCGACTCCTACCTCCGATCTTGCTCACATGGTTTTACCCGCAGCCATCTGGGGCGAAAAGGAAGGGACGTACACCAATACGGAACGGCGAGTCAGCAAGGTCAATGCTGCGGTTGCGCCTCCAGGCGAAGCCCGAAGCGACTTCGACATCTTTCTCGCCGTTGCGCGCGAACTGGGCTGTGCCGATGAGCTATTCTCTGGATGGACAGGCCCTCGCGATGCCTTCGATGAGTGGCGCCGGGTTTCGATGGGCCGGCTCTGCGACTACTCCGGCATCACCTATGAACTACTCGAAGAACATGGCGGCGTTCAGTGGCCGTATCCGTTGGGTAGCGATTCGGCACCACAAGTATCGCGGCGGCTCTACTCCGATGGCGTGTTTCCGACAGCGGACGGCCGCGCCAAACTCGTCAGTGCTGAGTGGACGCCATTTCCCGAGCAGCCCAGCAAGGAGTTTCCGCTCATCTTGAATACAGGCCGCACGGTGGAGCACTGGCACACGCGCACCAAGACGGGCGGAGTTCCTATCTTGCAGAAGCTGTCTCCGCGCGCCTGGCTGGAGATGAATCCCAGCGATGCCGTGAAGCTTGGACTTCGTCCTCATGACCTGGTGGACCTGATCTCGGCGCGCGGCGAGGTTCGCAAAGTAGAATTGCGTATCACCGAAATCACGGCTCCAGGCCAAGTCTTCATGCCGTTTCACTTTGCGGAGTGGAACGTAAACAACATTACGCAAAGTAAGTTCGATCCTATCTCGCGCGAGCCGAATTACAAGCAGAGCGCGGTGCGGGTCGAAAAGTCCGCAGCAGCAGAGCGCTGAATCCAATACCGGAGTTGCAACGATGGAAAAGCTGATAATTGTCGGAAATGGAATGGCCGGAATCGGTTGTCTGGAGCAGATTCTCAGGCTTGACCACAACTTTGATATCACGGTCTTCGGCGATGAGACATACGGAAACTACAACCGCATCATGCTGTCATCCGTGCTGGCCGGCGAAAAGAAGCCGGACGAGATTATGTTGAACGATCTGGACTGGTACAAATCGAACAACATCGACCTGCGGGTCGGCGTCCGGATTGTCGATGTGGATTCCCTTGCCAAGACCGTCACCGGCGATGATGGCAGCGTGACTCATTTCGACAAGCTTCTTCTGGCCACCGGCAGCCAGCCGCTCATTCCCGCCATTGAAGACGTGCAGAAGGACGGTGTCTTCGTCTTCCGCACCCTTGACGATACTCGTGCGTTGCTGGAACGCGCCCGGCCGGGAGTCAAAGCGGTGGTGATCGGGGGCGGATTGCTGGGGCTGGAGGCTGCACGCGGACTCTCGGTCCAAGGCTGCGACGTAACGGTCGTCCACCTGATGGAAACCTTGATGGAGCGGCAACTGGACGTGGCCGGTGGCAGCTACCTCGCCAACAAGATGAACGAGATGGGAATCAACGTGCTGCTTGGCTACAGCACCAGTGCCGTGCTTGGCAATGGCAAGGTGGAGGGCGTGCAGTTCAAAGGCGGTGGCAGCATTCCTGCAGAAATGCTTGTGATCGCTGCGGGCATCGTCCCCAACGTGGAGCTCGGCAGGAAGGCAGGTCTCGAGGTTAAGCGCGGAATCGTGGTGAATGATTACATGGAAACTTCCAATCCCGACATCTTCGCCGTGGGAGAATGCGCGCAGCACAACGGCATCTGCTATGGATTGGTCGCGCCGCTGCTGGAGCAGGGTAAAGTTCTGGCCGCCACTATTACCGGGAATAAAGGACCAAAGTATCAAGGCACGGTGCTCGCCTCCAAGCTGAAGATCATGGGCGTGGATGTTTTTTCCGCGGGTGAGATCAGAGACAAAGCGGACGGCTCAGAAGTCGTGCGCTATGAAGACCCATCGCTCGGCGTTTACAAAAAACTCACACTCAAGGACGGTAAATTAACCGGCGCGATCCTGGTAGGCGAAACCACAGAGAGCTCGCGCTATTTGGAAATGCTGCGCAGCGGTAAGGACATTGCGCCAATGCGCAAGCACCTGCTGTTTTTGCCGCCCGAAGACACCGGGCAACAGGTTGCGGAAATGGCCGACAGCGCAACCGTCTGCGGCTGCATGGGCGTCTCCAAAGGCACGATCCTCGAAGCCATCCGGGAGAAAGGCGTTTGCAGTTTGTCCGAGGTGAAGGAGACCACGCGCGCATCCACCGGATGTGGAAGCTGCACCGAGCTCTGCCGCAGCCTGCTCAAGGCGGCGGTACCGGACTATCAGGAAGACGCGGTCAAAGTGCTCTGCGCGTGCGTGCCTTTTGCGCAGGAGCAGTTGCGTGAAATCATCCGAGGCCAGCAGCTTCGCTCCGTTCAGGATGTACTGGATATCTACGGCAACGGCACGGGGTGCGAAGTCTGCAAGCCGGCCTTGAGCTACATCATCGACATGGTGTGGTGCGGCGACCACGTGGAAGACCGCTCGGCGCGCTTCATCAATGATCGCGTACACGCCAACATCCAGAAGGATGGCACGTTTTCCGTGGTGCCGAGGATGCGTGGCGGCGTTACCTCTCCCGATGAATTGCGGCGCATTGCCGATGTCGCCGAGAAGTACAACGTTCCCATGATCAAGGTTACCGGCAGCCAGCGCCTCGATCTGCTTGGCGTGAAAAAGGCCGACCTTCCCAAGGTATGGGCTGATCTTGGCATGCCTTCCGGTCAGGCCTATGCCAAGGGCGTCCGCATGGTGAAGACCTGCGTAGGAACCGATTTCTGCCGCTTTGGAACGCAGGATTCCACCAGCGCCGGAATCGAATTGGAACGTCGTCTGGAGAACCTCTTCACACCAGCCAAGGTCAAGATGGGCGTCGTGGGATGCCCCAGAAACTGTGCCGAAGCTACCGTCAAGGACATCGGCATGATCGGACAGGAAGGAAGCTGGCAGGTCGTTGTGGGAGGTGCAGCAGGGAAGTCGGTTCGCAAGGCCGATCTGCTGTGTATCGTCGAGACCACCGAAAAGGCGCTTGAGGCCTGCATGATCTTCTTCCAGTACTACCGCGAACAGGCCAACTATCTCGAGCGCACCTATGACTTCGTGGAGCGGATCGGGATCGAACAGGTGCGCCGCGAAACTATCTATGCGAGCGAGGAGACGCAACGCGCATTGCTCGATCGCCTTGCAAAATCCAAAGCCCTGTCCTACGACGCATGGATGGAACGCGACAATCCACGCACGACAACGCAGTTCACGCAAATTCAACCCATGGACACGGTGGCACTATGAGTATGGAAAACCAGAGCACGCAACCCCGCTGGATACGCATTACGGAACCGGAAAATATTCCTCTGCGCGAGGGCCGCGGCATTGAGGTCGATGGCCACCAGATCGCGCTCTTCAACCTCGGCGACCGCTTCCTAGCCGTGGAAAACCGCTGCCCGCACCGCGGCGGTCCCTTGAGCGACGGCATCGTCGCAGGCGCCGTGGTGGTCTGTCCCATGCACGCATGGCGGGTGTGTCTGGAGGACGGCTCGGTGGTGAAACCTGCCGGTGAGACGGCCTGCGTTGCCAGCTACCCAGTCCGGATGGAAGATGGCATCGTGTGCGTTCAGATTCCGGTTCAGGAGCAGGCATCGGAACCAACGACAGCATAGCTCCTGTCGCTATAATGGCCTGGCGAAACGCGATTGGAAGTGAAGGCCGGCGCGCGGTATGCTTTTTGTAGTTCGCAATCGCAGCACAGGCGAGCTATCGATTGGTCCACAAGGAGAGATGCTGGAGGCAAACTTCACAGGCTTGCGCGTCCTTGCACTGGAAACACGACGCGCCGCAGAGATTGAGGAACTTGTCCGAAAGTACGGCGGCGATCCTCTGGTGGTTCCGGCTGCGCGTGAAATCCGCCTGGAGTCGCAGGACCATGCCCTGCTTTTCGCTGCCGGACTGATGCGGGGTGAATACGATCTCGTCATCTTCCTGACCGAGCTGGGTGTGCGTACGATGATCGACGTCGTGCGCAGCCGCTACGATCTCGAAACATTCCTGGTCGCGCTCCGAAAAATCAAAGTTGCATCGCGCGGACCGAAGCCGGCGGCAGTTCTGAAAGAGTTCGGCATCCCGGCCGCAGTCACGGCTCCCGCCCCTCACACGTGGCGCGAACTGATGGATGAACTCGATCATCATTTTGGCGACGCGCTCCCCAAAATGCGCGTTGCCGTTCAGGAATACGCGGCCTCTAATCCCGAGTTTCTACTTGCACTGGCCGAACGCAGCCAGAGCGTGACTAGAGTTCCGCTCTATGAGTGGGCACTTCCGGAAGACGTGAAGCCGCTACGCGAGTGTGTCCTTGGCGTCGCGCGCCGCTACGCCGACGTCGTCTTGTTCACCACAGCGGTCCAGATCATCCACCTATTTCAGGTCGCCACTGGAATGGGGTGTGCGGATTCGCTGCGCGCCGGGCTGCAATCCAGCGTGATTCTCTCCATCGGCCCCAGCACTTCTGAAGAACTGAGGAGCCATGGTCTTGCGCCGGACTTCGAGCCGTCACATCCGAAGATCGCGTGCTTGCTGCGCGAGGCGGCGGAACACATGCCGCAAATCCTGCAGCAAAAGCGTACCGGTTCTTCGGTCAGCTTTGCGCCCAGGCCTCCTGCTCTACCCGGCCGCTCCACACGAGCGGCGCTGCATCGCATAGCGGACGCTCAGGACCTTCACATCGCAAGCCTCGTCGGTCCTGCGTCCCGTACCGGCATGGACTTCCTGCACGAAATCGGCAGCCGCATGGCAGCCGCCGATCCTTTTCACTCCGTGCTGGACAGCATCGTCGAGTTTGTCTCCAAGATCATTCCCTGCGACTCCTGCTTCATCTATGTACTCGAGCATGATTTGCTGGTGCTACGCGCGTCGCGCAATCCTCACGAAAACCTTGTCGACCACCTCGCCATGCAGCTCGGACAAGGAATTACCGGCTGGGTGGCCGAACACCGCGAGCCTGTTTCCATTCCCTCCCACGCACTGCGTGACCCGCGCTTCAAGTCGTTTCACGACCTTCCCGAAGATATGTTTGAGGCGATGCTTGCGGTTCCCATCCAGACTGCGGGAAAGGTCGTCGGCGTCATCAATCTGCAGCATCAAAAGCCCTACCAGCACACGGTGGATCAGGTGCGCCTGCTCTCGATGATTGGTTTCCTCGTCGGCGCCGAGATCGAGCGTGCCCGACTGGATATGGAAAACCTTCAGCTCTCCGAGCGCCTGGAAACCAGGCGCGTCATCGATAAAGCGAAGGCGATTCTCCAGCGTGACCTGGGACTTGACGAGCAGGGCGCCTACCACGCGCTGCAGCGCGAAAGCCGCGACCGTCGCAAATCCATGCGCGAAATAGCCGATGCTGTTCTGCTCGGCGACGATATGCGGCGCAAACTCAGCTCGCAGCTTGGCACATCCCAGGAACACTGATCGCATATGCGTGGGTGCGCTTCTGATGAATTAGCCCTGAAGCCCAACTCAGGCTGTCTTATCTACGTCGCTTCCGCCTCTGCCGAAAGGGAAGACCAGGCGAACCGGCAGTATGCGTTCCCGCCGGGTTTCTGCTTCAAGATTTAGAGTTCTTGCTTTCAGCAAGTCGGCAAGCGAAATCATCCCGGCCAGCCGCCTTTCAGAACCGCGCTCCAGTACCGGCAAACTCGTCAGCTCCGTTTGCGCCATTCGCGTAACTACGACCCGGAGGGGTTCGTCCGGATAGGCCACGACAGGGCTCCGCCGGATTAGGTCGGAGAAGTGCTGTTCGCTGCCGGGTTGAGCCAGTTGCTCAAACTCATGACGCGTAACTACCCCGATCAAACACTTACCATCATCAACGACCGGATACAGGTGCTGTTGGCGATCCAGCTGCGTAAGCTGCATGAATTTCGTTATTTCTTCTGCCGAAGGGTCGAGGGGGAGGACCACGATGTTCGTCCTCATTGCCTCGCGCGCGAACATAATCTCCAGTGGGTCTACGGAATATTCGCGGCTCAAGTGATAACCGCGCCGGGAGATTTTCTCCGTAAGAATCGACCGCCGCAAGGTGAGAACGGTGAAGCCATGCGCAACCACCGCAGTCAGCAGCAGGGGAAGGATGACATTCACATCATGAGTAAGTTCCACCGCGAAAACCACTCCGGTGAAAGGAGAACGCATAGTGCCCCCCAGAATGGCTCCCATGCAGATCAGCGGCCAGAAACCAATCCCTTCGTAGGGAAAGACCATTCCCAGCACCCCGCCCAGCGCTCCGCCCATCATCAGCAACGGAGCGAGCACGCCTCCAGATGTTCCTGAACCCAGCGACACTGCCCAGATAACGGATTTCACCACCAGAATGCCAATGATGGCATATCTCGTTACATCGCCTTGCAGCAGTGCACCAATCGTGTCGTAGCCGACCCCAAGGGCCTGCGGAAAGAGTAATCCCCCGATACCGATCACCAGGCCGCCGAGCGCCGGCCACCACATCCAATGAATCGGCAGCTTCTGGAATCCATCCTCCGCGGCGTATACGGCAAGGGTCAACAGTGCTGACAAGGCGCCGGCCAGCAAACCCGCAAGCACGCAGCAAAACAAACCTTGAAGACCGATAAATGCCGGATGTGCATGAACGGGAAAAAGCGGACCAGGTCCTATGATGTAACGCCGTGTCGCTGCTGCACTCACACTGGCGAGCGCAACCGGAATGAGACTTCTCGGCTTCTTTTCGAACAGCAGCAGTTCCACAGACAGCAGGACGGCCGCTAGAGGCGACGCGAACGTTGCGGACATGCCTCCAGCCGCGCCTGCCACCAGCAAGGTCTTTCGTTCGGCGCTCGTCAGGCTAAAAAACTGGGCGATCAAAGACCCGAATGCGCCTCCGGTCATAATGATCGGGCCTTCTGCGCCAAACGGGCCGCCCGATCCGATGGAGACCGCCGCCGAAAGCGGCTTCCAGAACGCGACCTTTGGTTCTACCCGCCCGCCCTTCAGCAGAATCGCCTCGATCGCCTCAGGAATCCCGTGACCGCGGATTCGTTCCGAGCCGAAGCGCGCCATCAATCCAACGAGCAGTCCGCCAATGATGGGTACAAAAATCTCCAGCCACCCAAGTCTGTTGCCGGCAGGAGACACAAATGAGCTGCTCCAGCGCTGATAAAAGCATAGATTGGTGAAGAGCCCAATGAGCCGAAGCAACCCGAGTGCAACAAATCCGGAAAGAACTCCAATGCAGATAGCGATTGCACTGATCGGAATCACGCTCCAGGTTGTGGTGAAGTCGCCGAGGGTTTTCGGGCTGTTCTCCGCCTCTGCATCATGCCTGAACAACTTGGAATCACCACCTTGTCCAGTATTTTGATGCGGTCCAATCTTTCGCTGCTGTGACTTTAGTCATTGGATGAAGAAAATTACTGTGGCTTCTTATATATAGCTACATAAAGCCTTTATGCTCCGGTCATCGCGAACGCCGTCACCCAGAGGAACATACGTGCAAACCCAACCGTCCCCAAAACTTCAACTCACTCTCGGCACCGGAGCGTTTGCCTTCTGCTTCGCGGTGTTTGGCTCTCTCTCTGCCATGATGCCGATCATCAGCAAACAAATGCATCTTTCTCCCGTGCAGAAGAGCGTTGCGGTGGCGCTTCCCGTACTGCTCGGCAGCCTGGGACGCATCCCGCTTGGGATGCTGACGGATCGCTTCGGTGGACGCGTGGTTTTCAGCTTCGTGATGCTGTTCTCCGTCATCCCGGCATTTCTGATGGGAACGGCGCTCGACTACCAGCGGCTCTTGATTTATGGATTCTTCATTGGGATTGCGCTGGCAAGCTTTTCCGTGGGAGTCGGTTTTGTGAGCGGCTGGTACAGCGCCGAGCGGCAAGGAGCTGCGCTGGGTATTTACGGGGCCGGAAACATTGGCCAGTCCTTCGCTGCCTTTGGCTCGCCCTTCATCGCGGCGGCGGTGGGATTCCGGTGGGGATTCTGGACGTTCGGTATTCTGCTGTCGATCTGGCTGCTGCTATTCGTGTTGCTTGCGCGCGATGCTCCGCGCCGCGTCGCGATTAAATCGTTTAGGGATACCGTGCGCCCGCTGAGGGATTCGCGAAGCTGGGTGCTGAGCCTGTATTACTTTCTTACGTTCGGCGGCTTTGTTGCCATGGCCATATACCTGCCCATCTTCCTGACGGAGATATTCAAATTGACGCCGCAGGACGCGGGTATGAGAACCGCTGGATTTGTGGTGCTGGCGACGCTCATGCGTCCGGTGGGCGGGACGCTCGCCGACAAGGTTGGCGGACGGACGATTCTGAAATGGGTGTTTCCCGCGACTGCTCTGATGGCCATCTTCCTGGCTTGCCCGATGATGGTCACTTTCACTATCGGAGCGCTCGGCATGGCCGCTGCCATCGGTCTCGGCAACGGCGCGGTATTCAAGTTGGTGCCTGAGTACTTTCCTGATTCTGTGGGCAGCGTGACCGGGTTGGTTGGCGCTGCCGGCGGACTCGGCGGCTTCTTCCCGCCGTTGTTGCTCGGCGTAATCAAGCAGCAGACCGGCACATTTACTCTTGGATTTGTGCTGCTCTCTATTTTTGCGATGGGATGTCTTACCGTTCTGTTGCGCCAATCATCCATACAGTCTGCGGCAGAGACTGCTTAGCAGGTCGATATGCCAAAGCCGGAGTTTGCAGTTCGAGGTTCGGATACCGCCCACGCGTTTTGGTGGGGCACCTTGGTCGCGTCGCTGCTGATTGCCGGCATCGTGGTGGGCAGCCGGGGGTTTAAGGACTTCGATCCCGCGCTGGTCTCCTATGCGGGCGCAACCGTGTTTGCAGCTTTCGGGCTGGGCTATCGCTATTCCATGTGGCTGCGCCGGCCGCCCACGCGCCTATACTGGTACCGGGGATGGCAACTGTTTCTGCAGCCCAGGCAATTGCCTGGAAATATCCTGCGCCTGGGCAGGATCTTCTGGAACAACATCTTTCTGCAGCGCTTTATCGGCAGGCGCTCCCGCGTTCGCTGGACCGCACACTGGTTCCTGGCTTGGGGATGTCTGCTGGCCGCCGCTGTCACCTTCCCGTTGTCGTTCGGTTGGGTGCGATTTGAAACCGCACGTAACAGTCAGGAGATCTATAACGCGTTCATGTTCGGCATCGCGGTTGGTAGCTTCCGCCTGGGAACGCCAGTCGCGGAACTGACCTTCAACATCCTTGATATTGCCGCAGTGATGGTTCTCATTGGCGTCTTCTTTGCCCTGTGGAGACGCGCCCAGGACCGCGATGCACGAGCGGTTCAGCAGTTCTCAAACGACCTGCTACCGCTCATTATGCTGTTTGCAATCTCCATTACCGGACTGTTCCTCACCGCTTCCACGCACCTGATGCATGGGCTGCACTATGTGTTCCTCTCTCAACTGCATGCCATCACCGTCATCTTCACGCTGCTCTATCTGCCCTTCGGCAAGTTCTTCCATATCTTCCAGCGCCCGGCGCAATTGGGAGTGGATTTTTACAAGAAGGCCGGAGCCGAAGGCGAGCAGGCAATCTGCGTACGCTGCGGCAATCCATACGCATCGCAAATGCAGAGGGAAGATCTGAAGTCCGTGCAGGCAGCACTCGGCATTTGCTATCAGATGGCTGACGGCACGCACTATCAGGATGTTTGTCCTCAATGCCGGCGCAAAAACGTTGCGCTGACGCAAGACTCTCTCTGGAAAACCCTCGGTGCGGATGTGCGAGGGATGGGAAAGGAGTTATGAGTGGCTAAGCTTCCGACGGATATTCCCGAACTCGTCAAGCAATTTGGTCCCACGCTGCACACCGTGCCGCCCGGCGGCTGGACGCACACCGATCAGGAAGAAAAGCTGGTGAAGACCCACTGCTGCTTCTGCGGCCAGCAGTGTGGAATTCAACTACGCGTGCGCGAGAACAAGGTCGTGGGCTTTGAGCCGTGGGAGGATTTTCCCTTCAATCGCGGCAAGCTCTGCCCCAAGGGCGTGAAGCGCTATATGCAGGACGAGCACCCGGACAGGCTCAAGAGTCCGTTGCAGCGCGTGCAGGGAAAGGGCTTTGCGCCCATCTCGTGGGATGCGGCCATGGAGCGCGTCGTCGGCGAAATTCGCCGCATTCAGCAGAGCTACGGCAATGACGCGTTCGCCATTCTCACCGGCGCTTCGCTCACCAACGAGAAAGCTTACCTGATGGGCAAGTTCGCCCGTGTGGCCCTGCGCACGGCGAATATCGACTACAACGGGCGCCTCTGCATGGTCTCTGCCGGTGCGGCCTCCAAAAAAGTTTTCGGCATCGACCGCAGCGCCAATCCCTGGAGCGACATTCCCAAAGCCAAGGTCATCCTGGTAGCGGGTGCCAACATCGCCGAGTGTGCGCCCATCACCACCGACTACCTGTGGCAGGCGCGCGAAAACGGCGGCAAGCTGATCATCCTCGATCCCCGTATGACGCCCATCGCGCGCAATGCCGACCTGTTCATCCCCGTGCGCTCGGGCGGAGACATTGGCGTCTTCAACGGCATGTTGCACATCATGATCGAGCGCGGCTGGATCGACCGCGACTTTATCGCCCAGCACACCACCGGCTTCGATGCGGTGACAGAAGCGGTGAAGAAGTACACCCCGGAGTACGCGGCAAAGATCGCTGGTGTTCCTCCCGAAATGATCGTCAAAGCCGCCGAACTCTGGGGGCCTGCTCCAACCAGTTTCCTGCTGCATGCCCGCGGTATCGAACATCACTCGAAGGGCGTAGACAACTGCATCGCCGCCATCAACCTGGTGGTGGCCAGCGGACGCATTGGCCGCGAAGGCTGCGGCTATGCCATGATTACCGGCCAGGGCAACGGGCAGGGCGCGCGCGAGCAGGGCCAGAAGTGCGACCAACTCCCGGGAAGCCGCGACATTGAAAACCCCGAGCATCGCAAATACATCGCCAGCGTCTGGGGCGTTCCAGAGGAATCGATTCCGCACAAGGGTTTATCGGCGGTTCCTCTGGTGGAGGCGATTCACGAAGGCAAGATCAAGGGCCTGATCTCGATCTGCTTCAATCCCGCCGTTTCTCTGCCCGATGGCAACTACGTGCGCGAAGCGCTGGAGAAGCTGGAGTTCTACGTCAACATAGACTTCTTCCTCTCAGAGACCGCCAGGTATGCGGACATCGTGCTTCCGGGTTCGCTGATGGAAGAAGATGACGGTACCACGACCAACGTGGAAGGCCGCGTGATCCGTCACCGGCAGGCCGTGACGCCGCCCGAGGGCGCGCATCAAGACTGGCGGATCATCAACGAAATCGCCGGCAGGCTCGGCTATGCGGAAAAATTCAGTTCCGCGCCGCGCGAAATCTTTGAGGAGCTGCGCATCGCCTCCAAAGGCGGCGTCTCGGATTACTCCGGCATCACCTGGGATCGCATCGACCAAAGCAACGGGATATTCTGGCCCTGTCCCGAGCCCGGCCATCCGGGCACGCCGCGACTCTACGAGGGCGGAAAGTTCGGCCATCCCGATGGCAAAGCTCACTTCATTCCGATTGAATGGCGGCCCTCGGCAGAGATGCCCGATGAAGAATATCCGATCATTCTTACCACCGGGCGCGTGGTCTCGCACTTTCTTTCCGGCACGCAGACCCGGCGCATTGGCAGCCTGATGGAGCAATATCCGCAGCCGCGCTGCGAGATGCATCCCCGGCTGGCGGAAAAGCTGGGCGTGGCCGACGGCGATTTCGTAAAGGTGGAGAGCCGCCGCGGCGAGATCGTGGTGCGCGCGCAGGTGGTGAAGACCATCCGTCCGGACACAGTATTTGTCCCGTATCACTGGCCGCTGGACCGTTCGGCCAACAACTGCACCATTCGCGCCATCGACCCGGTCTCGAACATTCCGGAATTCAAAATCTGCGCGGTGCGGGTGAGTAAGACACAGGCTCCCGAAGATGCGATTGCGCGGCTTGAGCCGGAGGCAGGAGGCATTCGATGAGCGAGATGGCTTTTTTCATCGATCACTCGCGCTGTATCGGGTGCCAGTCCTGCGTGCAAGCGTGCGCCGAATGCGATACCCACCGCGGCGTCAGCATGATTCACCTGGAGACCATTCAGCGTTCGGACAGCGTGCAGACCGCTCCGCAGGTATGCATGCACTGTGAAGATCCGATCTGTGCCCGCGTATGCCCGGCCGATGCCATCAAGAAAACTCCGGATGGAGTGGTGCAGAGTTCGCTGAAGCCGCGCTGCATCGGATGCTCCAACTGTGTGCTATCGTGTCCATTCGGCGTGCCCAAGTACCGCGCTGAAATCGATCAGATGATGAAGTGCGACATGTGTTATGACCGCAGCAGCATTGGCAAGAAGCCGATGTGCGCCACGGTCTGCCCCTCCGGCGCGTTGACCTTTACTACGATGGAAGAGATCCAGCGCACCCGCAGTGGCATTCCGGTAAACACATGGCGTTTTGGCAATGAGACGGTGAAGACCAAGGTGCATGTGATGGTCCCGCGCGAGGTCGAACGCGTGGATGTGAAGCTCGTGCAGATCGCATCCACTCCGGCGTCTCTGCCGGATGACCCCTACGATGTTGCGCTGATGTTGGAGGAAGTCTGATGAGTGGCGAAGAGAAGCCTCGCACCGCCTGTGACAAGGCTCCCAAATGGAAGCAGGATTTTCCCATCGAGTGGGAGGGCGACCATTACGTCACCCGCCGCGAGATGGTGAAGTTTATGACCCTCGGCTCCTTGCTGCTGGCCGGGGCCAATTGGATCACGGTTCTCGCCGGCAAGCTGATGCATCACGGATCAACCGCCGAGCGCGACATCGGCGCTGCCTCGGCTCTTGCCCAGTCGGGCATGCTCCTGTTTCGCTACCCGACCGATGCCGACCCGTGCATCGCCGTTCGTACTCCGCAAGGCAAGCTGGTTGCGTATTCGCAGGTCTGCACGCACCTGTCCTGCGCCGTCGTGTATGACCGGCCTGAGAACGCTCTGCTCTGTCCGTGTCACCGAGGCGCATTCAACATTGACCAAGGCAACCCAGTCGCCGGACCACCGACCCGGCCACTTCCCCGCGTCACAATAGAACAGCGTGGCGAACGGCTCTTCGCCACCGGAATGGAGGCCTAAATGAGCGTGCGCACCCAGGGGACAACGCTTTTTTCCGCGATCCTGATTCTGGTGGGAACAACAGTTGTAGTGCAGCTCTGGCTGCTTACGGTCTCAACCGAGGCACTGCTGAGCGGACAGACACGAATTCTGATCCCTGCCGCGGCTGGATCATCGCTTCTGCTGCTGATCAATGCGAGCCTGCTTCGCTACGTATATCGTTTCGATCGTGAGGTGGAGAGGGATTAGCCTCTTCCCGCGACGGTCAAGCCGGATAGAGGATTTGCGTTCCATGGATCTGCGCAAAGGGTGTCAGCGCATGCAATCGCGTGCCGCTCCCGCCGATGATCTCGCGCACCTCGATTCCTCTCACCAATAGCGCATCGGCAATCAGGGAACGGTGGCAGCGCCACGGCACAGCCTCGGCACACATGACCGCGATCCTCTCCTGACGTGCGAGCCCAATCAACTCGTCAAGGTGTTGCTGGAAATCCGCTGTCTGCATGTAATCGGCATAGCCGCGAAAGCTTGCATTGCGCCAGCCCGTGTTCACCGAATCCTTCCTGGCGTGGCGGAACCCGCCCAGTCCCGGCATATAGCTGTAGTGGATGCGCGCCGAATGCAGCGCGGGTGAAAGTTGGTCGCGATTGAATTGCGGGTTATGGCGCGACCGGGGTACCGTACGCACGTCCACCAGCCGCTGCACTCCATGCGCTTTGAGAAGATGAACGAACTCTGCAAGGGGGCGTGTGGAGTGCCCTATGGTCAACACCAACAATGGGATTCCGCCTGTGCGCCGGCTCATGCCGCCTCCGAGTGCATGCTGCTTCTGATGAGCAAGGCAAGAAATTGGCGCACAAAAACTAAGGTTCTTGATACTGCTGCATCCTGAGTACTACACATCAGGTCGCCACAATCGATTCGCCCACACTGAGCTGTATTGACCATCTTCGCGAATGCCACAAGTAGATAGTGATACTGGCAGGTAATCAAAATGGCATTCACTGAAAAGCCTTCGTCCTTTGTAGATACGCGAGTCATCGATTGCGGCGATAATCTTGAGCAGTTGAAGAAGCTGCCTGACAAATGCATCGACATTGTGTACATCGACCCTTTTTCCGATTCGAACGGGACGCGGAAGAATGTGTGGAAAGAATTGAAGGAGATGCTTACATTTACGGAGCGTCCGGAATCCACGCAAGCCTATCTCGACGTCATGCGTCCCCGGTGCGTGGAACTCGCACGTGTGCTGAAGCCCACTGGGAGTTTTTATTTTCACTGCGACTGGGACGCCAAACAGTACATTGAGGAGATGCTCGATGGAGTGTTTGGGCAGAGCAATTTCATCAACGACTTCAGGTGGCGACGGCAGGCAGATCACGACGATACCACGCACCGTTCCAAGCGCCTTGGGCGTGCTCATGACACTCTCCTGTTGTATAGCGGCAATTCGAACTGCTATTTCGAGCACCTCTATCGCCCCAGCGATGACGATTACGTGGACAAACTGTACAAGAATGTCGAGCCTGAGACTGGGCGGCGGTATCGGCTTGAAGAACTTGTGGCTCAAGCAAGAGCTGCTCCGGCGAATGGGAAGGCACAGTATGAATTCCTCGGCGTGACGGACTCTTGGCGGTTTTCGGAAACCGACATGCAGAAACTCTATCGGGAGGGCCGCATTCACCAAACAAACCTCGGAACCGTGCCCCGTTTCAAACGTTATCTGGACGAAGTTGCGGGGGTTCCGGTCGGGTTGACGTGGGACGACATCCCGCCGCTTCAGAGCCAAGGTGAGGAGCGTCTCGGATATTTCACTCAAGAGCCACTGAAGCTACTGGAGAAGATTGTTGAGATCGCCTTGCAGGCGAATGATGGTGATGCACCTGGAGGCTGCAGTACGGCTCTGGTAGCAGCACTGGAGTCAGGACGGCAATGGATTGGAATTGGACATTTCACCAATGTTTTGCCGCTCCGCGGCGAATTCGCTTCGGACGATGCTGAGAGGAACGGACAAGACAACGTGCAGGTCTTGCCGGAAATCGCGTAGGGAAAACACCTGGTTTCCGCTCTTATGAAGGCTCGCGGCTACCACGTATCGACCACCCAAAGGTTGTCGGGAACTACCGCTCCGCGCACGAAACAACGATGCGCGTCGGCAGGTCCGAAGCCACGACCGATGAACTGCGCGCGGCCATGATTCACTACCGTGCTCTGTACGAGGAACTCATGCAGGCTGCGCCGGCCGTGGTACTGAAAGCGGCATCGTAAGCTGCAAATGAATTGCTGCAAGCGGAAAACAGGACGCTGAACCTCGGCGCCCTGTGCTTTTGCTGTCGTGCTGTGGCGTGTGCGATTGCCCCGCCGTTACTATCCCGTGGGATCCTTCTGGCGGGTCGCCTTTACGCCCTTCAGAATCCCGACTCCAATCATTACAATGGCGCCCACTGCAATCCAGTGTGCGGGCATGTGCAGCAAGTGGGCCGCATAAATCAGGCCACCGATCACGATCGCGAATCCAATCGAGTACAGACCAAACGACATAGCATCTCCTTGCGTTCAACTTTGCGACTCTATTGCAATGAACTGGCACTCTAGTACTTGCTTCGCCAATTACTAACGACTCGCTTCTCCTATGACCGGTGTGAGTTGGAATCACAAATGGTAATCAGGCAACAGACGAGCCGGTTGTTCGCGGTCTTCACGGTTTTTCAACGACCTTCTGCACCTGCCCAAACTTGTCTTGGAGGTGCCCGGCCAGATTCTCTGCCGTACCTTCGATTTCCAGCTTGGGATTGTCCGTGAGTTGGCCCAGTTTTTCCTTGATCGTGCCCTTCCCCTGGTGAATCTTGCCTGTAATTTCATTCTGCGTGCTTGGCCGCATCATGTTTCTCCTTCAGACGAGCCTTGGATTGCTTCGTCAGCTTTCATAATAGGAAAAACGAACACGGATATCTGGTCACTTTTAGACACTATCAAGTCTTAGTGCTGTTCAAGCTGGCGCAAATGCGATGGAGCGGCGCGCCAGTGTACGACACTCACCAATGATGGTCTTGTGGGCATCCAGCAAGCGGGATAGTTGAACGGGAGCTTCCTCGCGTCCGCGAGGAGGACGTTCGATCTGTGTAGTCTCTGCGACATCGGCTGCCAAAGTGCTTCCGCTCCTCAGTAGTATCTGCGTCTTGCTTTTTGGAATATGGTCAAAACGGCTCATCCCTGGGACTTCATTTGTGGGATTCTAGAGTCGCGTAATCCTGGACCGAGTAGATAACAAGGCGGCGGAACAAGCTGGAACGACCGAGAGGCTTTACGACCAGAGCCAGAGAGGGAAACTAACACCTATTTCGGATAGCGCCAAAGGGTGAAGCATTCTGTTGCACTCCCATATGCTGTTTGCGTATCTGGTGGGTTTTACGGGGACACATAATGAACTTCTCAGCAGAAACAAAGGATTTGGCTCGAAGCCTTCTTGCTTACGAGACCGCTGCCGGCAAGTCCTCCGAGCCAAGCGAACCTCCGGCCGTTCGAGTGTGTGAGAAGCTGCGCGGGCCGCTTTGTGCGCTGGCGGGAGTTGCCGGCTATCGCTCAATCCTTGCTCGCGCTCTGATGCTAGCGAGGGCGGAAGCTCCCAGTCTTGGTGCTTTGCAGGTCACGGCCGATGGGAACATACAGGGCCTCGGAGAGCTTGCGTCACAAATTGACAGGTATCAGGCTTCCGAAGGAGATGTCCTTCTCACGGCCCAGTTGCTCGGATTGTTTCTTTCTTTACTCGGCGCAGCTGTGACGCTCCAACTGGTGCAGGGTGTATTCCCAAATCTTACGGTCACGACCGAATCGGGCACAATCACGCCGTTCGAGGACATTCTGATGGAAGTTAACCAACTCAACGGCGTCAGCGACCGCCTTGAGTCGTTGGCGGACCAGAATCCTTCCATGGAAGATGCTCTTATGAGCGTCTCCGGGAATGTCCGCAACACAGCTACTGCATTGGAAGTTCTCGCTCTCATCAGAAGCAAGTCATCCGAGCCGCAAAAGAAAGCACCGAAGCTACGAAGAGAACGCTATTTAATGTGACCTCTGCGAGAAATCACTTGCGTCGATCTTGAGACGGTACTGCAACAGATTCACTCCGAGGTTTTTCAGGCGTTCCTCTGTTCGGCGAATTAGCGTACCATTGGGGCCGATGTCACACGCCTAGGTGTGGCTGCGCATCTCTACGGAATGGAGCAATGCTTCCACTAGGGACACAAGATTGGGCTCGGCGACTTCTTGCTGAGGAAGCTGCTGTTGATGGGACCTCCCTGACAACGGGGTCTACAATCTCTCGCGTCTATGAGAAGTCCATTCAGTTAATCAATGATGGCGTCACTTCAGTGCGCGCGATCTGTAGCGGGCTGCGTCCGGGAGTTCTGGACGACCTTGGCTTAGCGGCGGCCATTGAATGGCAGGCCAACGAGTTTGCCGCTCGCAATGGCGTAAGCTGCCTGGTGTCCGTCCCCCCGGTCGATTTGCACTTGGATGGGGACCGAGCCACCGCCGCTTTCCGAATATTTCAAGAGTGCCTGACCAACGTGATCCGGCATGCGCAAGCCAAGTCGGTGAGTGTATCCTTGTGCCAGGAAGATGAGTACATCATCCTGGTCGTAGAAGACGACGGAATAGGTTTTCGTGAATCCGATTTGTCTAACTCTCTCGGATCGCTGGGACTCCTGGGCATGAAAGAACGAGCGCAGTTCTGTGGCGGCAATGTGCACATATCCAGTTCACCCGGCAATGGTACAACCGTCACGATTTGCGTTCCCGTGGACGCTCCAGGCAACGAGAGGGAACCAACATGCACATACTGATAGCGGATGACCACGCCGTCGTACGCCGCGGCCTCAGAGAAATCCTGGCGGACGCTCTACCCGACGCGGACTTTACCGAAGTCGGAAACGGGGATGAGGTACTTGGCAAGCTTGGGAAATCCAATACCGCAGTGCTGGTGCTGGACATCAACATGCCAGGGCGCAGCGGGATGGACGTGCTGCGGGATGTGAAGCACACGTACCCGCGGCTGCCGGTCATCATCCTGAGTTGCCAACCGGAGGATCAGTATGCGGTGCGCTGTTTGCGGGCGGGCGCGTCCGCCTACATCACTAAAGAGAGCGCATCCGAAGAACTCGCGATCGCAGTGAAGAAGATTTTGGGCGGCGGCCGCTATGTCAGCTCCAGTCTCGCGGAAAAACTGGTTGCCAATTTGGACGAGTCGGTCAACAAGCCCCTGCATGAACTGCTCTCGGATCGAGAGCACGAAGTGATGAGAATGATAGCCTTGGGCATTCCGCTGACGGACATTGGCGATAAGCTTCATGTCAGCGTAAAAACCATTAGTAGCTATCGCTCCCGCATCATGGAAAAAATGCAGATGAAGAGCAACTCCGAACTTACCCGATATGCCATGACTCACAAACTCATCGATTAGCTTGACCCGTTGGTGTAGGAAAAACCCTACAGACCGAAGCAGCAAAGGCCTACATAAATCACGGTCTTCGCCGATGGCAATTTGTTTTCCCGTCCGGTATCGTGACTTCAGGTAGAGCGCAAAGATGTATATCCTGATAGCAGACGATCACGCGAACGTACGGCGAGGCCTGAGAGAAATTCTGGCGGACGCATTCACCAACGCTCACTTTTCCGAGGCTTCCAATGGAGTTGAGGTGCTGACCCAACTGGCCATAGCTCAATACGGGCTGCTCTTGCTTGACATCAATATGCCTGGACGCAGCGGCCTGGACGTGCTGCAGGATGTAAAGCATATATACCCGCAGCTTCCTGTGATCATGGTGAGTGTTCAGCCTGAGAACCCCTATGCTTCACGCTGTCTGCGGGCCGGAGCCGATGCCTATGTCAACAAAAACAGCGCCCCGGAAGATCTGGCGCCGGCCATAAGGAAGATACTGGGCAGCGCATTGTCTGCGCTGGACCAGAATAGAAACTAGTTACCCGCTTAGACGAATTCGCTGACGAGGCGATAAAACATTCCTCTCCCAACTGCAAGAGAACGAGTTCGCGTCTCTGATCTCCCTGCATAAATCGTACACTCCCTCCATATCCCATTTCGCACCCGCCACGGCGTCGCCTGCGTGAGTGTGTAGGAAAAGACCTACAAAGTTCGCGTGAAAATGCCTACATCAATAACAGTGTTCGCCGATTTTGTCTTTTTCCTCAGCTTGTATCTTGGTTTTAGAAGCATCGTGGCAACTGCCACCTGCGCATACTCTGCAAGATTGGAAGGTATCGAGATGGCTACGAATTGCACCACTATGGCGAGTACGGCACCCAGTTATCCGGCTGGCCTTTCCTTTCCTGCGGCTTCGGCTGCAAAGCATAACTTAAAGATTGTTGCAAAGAAGATGGACACTCCAAAAGCTCAGGGCGCAACATTCGCCCCGCAGACTCTGCTGACCAGGATTGTGGCCGGAAAATCGCCGCGCGAATACCAGACCGATGACTCGATTTTCTCGCAAGGCGATCCGGCCGATGCAGTGTTTTATATTCAGACCGGCAAGGTGAAGCTCACTGTTGTATCGACGAGCGGTAAGGAAGCCGTGATCGCCTACCTTCCGGAAAAAAGCTTTTTCGGAGAGGGTTCGCTTGCCGGCCAACCGCTTCGCATTTCCACCGCAAGCGCACTTGAACCCTGTGCCATCGTTCGTATCGAAAAGACAATCATGCTCGGCCTGCTCCAACGTGAGCCGGAATTCTCTGAGCAATTTCTCGCACACATGCTCTCCCGCAACATTCGCATGGAGGCCGATCTGGTTGATCATTTGTTCAATTCCAGCGAAAAGCGCCTCGCACGGTTGTTACTGTTGATGGCTAACTTCGGCCAGGATTCCAAGCCAGTCGCGCATATTGCTAAGATGAGCCAGGAGACACTTGCCGAGATGATCGGTACCACACGCTCGAGGGTAAGCTTCTTTCTGAATCGCTTCCGCGAGTTGGGTTTCATCAACTACAACGGCAGCGGAATACATATCAATAGTTCGCTTGTCCCGCCTCTGCTGGAAATGGAAAGAGCGTTTGTCCGTTAAAATAGCGGAGCAAACGTATGAGCAAAGAGCGCAAACACTACACTGCTGAAGAGAAAGTTGCTGTTCTGAGACGGCACTTTGTGGATAAGGTTCCCGTCTCGGATTTGTGTGAAGAGCTGAGTCTGCAACCAACGGTTTTCTATCGCTGGCAGAAAGAGTTCTTCGAGAACGGTGCTGCCGCCTTCCAGCCCCAGGAACGTCCCCACCGCCAGGTGGAGGAGAAGCAGAAACGGATTGAGTTCTTGGAGAAGAAGGTGCAGACCAAGGACGAGGTCTTGGCCGAACTGATGGCAGAGCACATCGCGCTAAAAAAAAGTCTTGGGGAGCTCTGACCGGAGCCTGGGTAGCGCACGACGTTCGAGACCAGATCGTGGATTTCGTCCGGCGTTGGTCAGAGAAGACCGAGATCGGCGCCGGGCAGTTCATCGATTGGCTGGGCGTAACCGCCAGCAAGTTTTATGACTGGCGACAGCGCTACGGTCGAGTCAATGAACACAACGGTTGGATTCCCCGCGATTTCTGGCTGGAGCAGTGGGAGAAAGAAGCCATCATCGATTTCCATCAGAACCATCCTCTGGAAGGATATCGGAGGCTGACGTTCATGATGCTCGACGCCGAGGTGGTAGCGGTTAGTCCGGCCAGCGTTTGGCGGGTACTGAAGCAAGCCGGTTTGCTGGCGCGATGGCACGGCAAGCCATCGCATAAGGGAAGCGGCTTCGAACAACCGCCGCAGCCGCACCAGCACTGGCACATTGATATTTCCTACATCAACCTATCTGGCACCTTCTACTACTTGTGCAGCGTCTTGGATGGATACAGCCGTTTCCTCCTGCATTGGGACTTGCGGGAGTCGATGACGGAGGCGGAGATCGAAGTGATTCTGGAACGGGCCAAGGAGAAGTACCCAGAGGCGAAACCGCGGATCATCTCTGACAACGGGCCGCAGTTCATCGCACGGGATTTCAAGGAGTTTATCCGGATTTCGGGCATGACCCACGTACGGACGTCGCCATACTATCCGCAGTCGAACGGCAAACTGGAGCGCTGGCACAAATCGCTCAAAACGGAGTGTATCCGGCCCGGCACCCCGCTGACACGCGAGGACGCCATTCGCCTCATTCAAACTTATGTGGATCACTACAACATGGTGCGGTTGCATAGCGCCATCGGCTACGTGACACCGCAGGACATGCTGGCAGGGCGTCAGGCCGAGATCCATGCCGAACGTGATCGTAAGTTGGAAGAGGCTCGCCGGCAGCGGCAACTCCGCCGTCAGCACGTAGCAACACCGGCAGCTCCGCGCTTGCTCTTTGGAGCTAAAATGACCTCGCCGGGTGAAACGGAAGCGGGCAATGCAGGGATGCAAGTGCGCCGGGATAAACCGGCATGTTGTAGGGGATGAAAGAGCCCTACAGGAAAGGAGCAGCGACTCCATCTTGACCTCGAGTCTTGCGCAGTACGCTGCGAGGTGTACGGCGAAGCGTAGACAGAGGCATCGGTGGGCCAGGCAATTGAGCCCCGATAACTGACGAACCGCGTGCCGACACTGTTTGCTTAGCGGGAAGGCAACATCCGTCGCGGGCGATAAATCGCGAGCCTGGACGGAACGCGGCGTGGTCGAAGACCCTGGCACGTTGAGAAACAACATGCACGAGAACCGGGAGACCTCCAGAGCGTCTATCGAAACGGTAGACCGGTCCGCGAAGGCATTAAGCCGTAATGTGGACGTGCACGCGATGGAGGAATCGGACTGCTGCGTAGTACCGATGAAGCAACCGAACAAAGAGGTGCTACCCTCGGCGGAGGTTGTGGAGGGAAGGCGGCAGCTCAAGGAGAACGACGCTCAATCCAACACCTCACCGACACAGCGCGGAGCACGGGTGTCCCAGGGGTTGAACGGCGTGCGCCGGGCGGCGCGGGAAAGGAAGCAAGAGCGGTTCACCGCTTTGTTGCATCACGTGACGATCGACCTGCTTCGGGAGAGTTTTGATGCATTGAAGAAGAATGCGGCTCCTGGAGTGGACGGCGTGACGTGGCACGAGTATGAGATGGGGTTGGAAGGTCGGCTCACCGATCTACACGACCGCGTCCACCGTGGTACATACCGGGCACAACCTTCACGGAGAGTCTATATTCCGAAGGCCGACGGGAGGCAACGACCGTTGGGCATTGCGGCGCTGGAGGACAAGATCGTTCAACAGGCCGTGGTGACCGTCCTCAATGAGATTTACGAGGTCGACTTCCAGGGCTTTTCGTATGGGTTCCGGCCAGGACGAGCCCCGCATCAGGCGCTGGATGCGCTCAACGCGGGGCTGCAAAAGAAGCGTGTGAACTGGGTACTCGATGCCGACATCAAGGGCTTCTTCGATCACGTCAGTCACGAGTGGATGTTGAAGTTCTTGGAGTATCGGGTAGCCGACAACCGAATTCTGCGGCTCGTTCAGAAATGGTTAAGGGCTGGAGTTTCGGAAGACGGCGAATGGTCGGAGACAACGGTGGGTACGCCGCAAGGGGCAGTAGCTTCACCGCTGCTCGCAAACGTGTACTTGCATTATGTTTTCGATTTGTGGGCCGAGGTCTGGCGAAAGAAAATCGCGTGTGGCGACGTCATCATCGTCCGTTACGCCGACGATCTTGTTGCCGGGTTTCAACACCGGGCAGATGCGGAGCAGTTCCTGAGAGATTTTCAGGAGCGACTGGCAAAGTTCGGATTGGAACTACATCCGGAGAAGACGCGATTGATCGAATTCGGACGCTTTGCGGCGTCCGGTCGAGAGAAGCGCGGAGCAGGGAAGCCGGAAACCTTCACATTCCTCGGGTTCACGCACTACTGTGGGCGAAACTCGAAGGGCTACTTTGTGGTCTGGCGCCGGACGGCGGCGAAGCGACTGAGGGCAAAACTCCTTGCCATTAAGCAGGAGCTACGCCGAAGGATGCATGAGCCGATTGTGCTGGTCGGAATGTGGCTGAGACGCGTGGTGGTGGGCTACTACCGATACCATGCGGTTCCGGGCAACTTGGCTGTACTCGGTCGATTCCGCGACGGGATCTGTCGCTATTGGCGGCATATTTTGCGCCGCCGCAGTCAGCGGCGGAAGCCCGATTGGGAGCAACTGAGACCGATCTTCGACCGGTGGATACCTCGCCCCCGAACTCTACATCCATATCCCGACGTGCGTTTCGACGCTCGTATCCGAGAGAGGAGCCGTATGCGGTAATTTCGCTCGTACGGATCTGTGCGGGGGGTGGTCGGCAATGGCCATCCCTACCGCGACCCATGCTGAGGGATAACCTGGCGGGCTCATCGAGCCGATGGTTGCCAGCGTGGGAACTCTTGCTCTCGCGCTGTGCACCGGCAAGCCGAAATCGTCATCGGACGATAGACCCCAATGCCTTAAAAATCCCCGCCCCGAAGGGGCGGAATCTACACAAACGGAGAACGTCGCTTCTCCATTTCACGCTGAACCAGGACACAGAAGCCCATTCAGCACAGTTCACAATGTCCGCTCAATAGAGCCCATTCCGAATGTATGCCCAAGTTGAGCAACATTGAACAGATTGCAGGACTTTGTAAATGAGAAGGTGGTGGAGCGATAAAGCGACTGAGGAGGCTAACGTGCTCTGGACGGCTTACATAGTGCTTCTGATGTTGTGGCTGATGGGATTAAGTATTCAACTCGGTTGGGCTTTGATCGATTTGCTTCTTATCGTCGGGTTTGGTGGTGCTGGTCATCAACCTATTGAACACCTAAGCTGACGGTCAACGACAACCAGCCCCCGGTCGCTGCAATTGGATCACTCCCTCCACGCCGGCCTTCTCAGGACAAATTTCTTCATGGCAGCCGGTGGCGCTTAATGTGAAGTTGCGGAACGCCCGAAGGAGTCTTTTACGAAATCAACCAGCCCACGCGTCCTGACGATTAATGGTGGTTCGTCGAGCATCAAGTTTGCGTTGTTCGAGGCCGGTGATTCGCTGCGGCGGATTCTAGAGGGCGGGATCGATCGGATTGGCCTTCCGGAGGCTACGTTGCGGGTGAAAGGCCTGGACCAGGCGGACAATGTTTCGCGGTCCGTGACGGCGCCGGATCACACGGCAGCGGTGGGCGCGCTGATGGATTGGATCGAGGAGCGCATCGGGCGCGATAGGCTAACGGGCGTGGGACATCGCGTGGTGCATGGGGGAGCGAAGTATAGCCAGCCGCAGCGAATCACCGGGGAAATGGTTGAAGAACTGCACCGGCTCAGCGCATTCGATCCCGAGCATCTGCCGGAAGAGATCCTGTTGACCGGAGCGTTTCATCGCCGCTTTCCTGAACTGGCGCAAGTGGCGTGTTTCGACACAGCGTTTCACCATGACATGCCCCGCGTCGCGCAGTTGCTGCCAATCCCGCGCCGCTACGAAGCACAAGGCGTGCGGCGGTACGGGTTTCACGGGCTGTCGTATGAGTTTCTTATGGAAGAACTGGCCCGCCTGGATGGAGCGGAAGCAGCGCAAGGCAGGGTTATCCTGGCTCACCTGGGTAATGGCGCAAGCCTTGCAGCGGTCAGTGAAGGCAAATCCATCGACACCAGCATGAGTTTTACCCCGGCTGCCGGCATCCCAATGAGCACCCGCTCGGGGGATCTCGATCCGGGACTGGTCTGGTATCTGGCGCGAACTGAAGGCTTTGATGCAAAGCAGTTCAACGAGATGGTCAATTTCCAGTCGGGGCTGCTCGGCGTGTCGGAGACGAGTTCCGACATGCGTGACTTGCTGGAGCACGAAACACAGGACGTGCGGGCGGCAGAAGCGATTGCCTTGTTCTGCTACCAGGTCAAGAAATGTATCGGGGCGTTCGCAGCGGTGTTGGGCGGGTTGGACACACTCGTCTTCGCAGGAGGCGTCGGTGAAAACGCACCGCTTGTCAGGGAGCGGATCTGCGCCGGACTCGGTTTTGTTGGCATCGAACTAGACCAGAGGCGCAATGCGGAGAACGCCCCGCTGATTTCGCAGGACACCGGCCGTTCCATGGTGCGGGTCATCCACACCGACGAGGAACTCATGATCGCAAGGTCTGTGGTTCACGTCCTCAAACTTGGCTCAACTCAGGAAACTTAAATTATGCAAGCTAATACGCTCACGCCGGAATTACTCTGCAAGATGGACGCCTACTGGCGCGCCGCCAACTATCTGTCGGTCGGCCAGATTTATCTCTACGACAATCCGCTGCTGAAGCGTCCGCTGACCCTCGCGGATGTGAAGCATATGCTGCTGGGACACTGGGGAACTACCCCGGGGCAGAACTTCATTTACACGCACTTGAACCGGGTCATCAAGAAATACGATCTTGACATGATTTACGTCTCCGGCCCCGGCCACGGCGGGCCAGCCGTCGTGGGCAACACCTACCTCGAGGGCACCTACAGCGAGATCTATCCCAACATAAGCCAGGATGAGGCCGGACTTCGGAAGCTCTTTCTTCAGTTTTCGTTTCCCGGGGGTATTCCCAGCCACGCCTCGCCGGAGTGTCCGGGTTCGATCCACGAGGGCGGCGAACTGGGCTATTCGCTCAGCCATTCGTTCGGCGCGGTGTTCGATAATCCCGATCTCATTGTCGCCTGTGTCGTCGGCGACGGCGAAGCGGAAACCGGACCGCTGGCCACGGCATGGCATTCGAATAAGTTTCTCAATCCAGCCACCGACGGTGCGGTGCTGCCGATCCTGCATCTCAACGGTTACAAAATCTCCAACCCAACCATCCTCGCCCGCATTACTCACGATGAGTTGGAGCAGTTGTTTCGCGGCTACGGGTGGACGCCCTACTTCGTCGAGGGTCACGAGCCAGAGCTGATGCATGAAGCCATGGCCGAGACGCTCGACACGGCAGTGGAGCAGATCAGGAGAATTCAGCAGGACGCCCGCGTCCACGGCGACCTCGCGCGTCCGCGCTGGCCGATGATCGTCCTTAATTCACCCAAGGGCTGGACCGGGCCGAAAGTGGTCGATGGACTGCAAATTGAAGGCACCTTTCGCTCGCACCAGGTACCACTCTCCGATCCAGTCGCCCATCCCGAACACCTCAAGCTGTTGGAAGACTGGCTGAGGAGCTACCGGCCGGAGGAACTCTTCGATGAACAGGGTCGCCTGAAACAGGACTTGGCCGAACTAGCGCCCAAGGGCGAACGACGCATGGGCGCGAATCCCCATGCCAACGGTGGCATGCTGCTGCGCGACCTGCGGATGCCTGATTTCCGTGACTACGCGGTCGATGTACCCTCGCCGGGAGTGGGCGGCATCGGCGATACGCATGTGCTCGGAGGTTTCCTGCGCGATGTGACGAAGCTGAACGGCGAGCAGCGGAATTTCCGTGTCTTTGGCCCGGACGAGACGCTCTCCAACGGCTTGGAAGCTCTCTTTGAAGTGACGAAACGCCAGTGGGAAGCCGGGACCGTGCCTAACGACGAATTTCTGGCGCCCGCCGGACGCGTGATGGAAATGCTGAGCGAGCACCAATGCGAGGGCTGGCTCGAAGGCTACCTCCTCACCGGGCGGCATGGACTCTTCAACTGTTACGAGGCGTTCATCCATATCGTCGATTCGATGTTCAACCAGCACGCCAAGTGGCTGAAGGTTACATCGTGTCTGCCGTGGCGGCGTAAGATCGCATCGTTAAATTATTTACTGGCTTCGCATGTCTGGCGCCAGGACCATAACGGTTTCACCCATCAGGACCCCGGTTTCATTGACCATGTCGTGAACAAAAAGGCGGAGGTCGTGCGTGTCTACCTTCCGCCGGATGCGAACTGTCTGCTGTCGGTAATGGATCATTGCCTGCGCAGCCGGCACTATGTCAACGTTGTGATTGCGGGCAAACATCCAGCGCCGCAGTGGCTGACCATGGATGCGGCAATCAAGCATTGCACCAAGGGCATCGGCATCTGGCCGTGGGCCAGCAACGACCAGGACGCTGCGCCCGACGTAATCATGGCCTGCTGTGGCGATGTTCCTACTCTGGAAACGCTCGCCGCCGTCTCCATCCTGCGCGAACATCTGCCCGAACTGAAAATCCGGGTAGTCAACGTGGTTGACCTCATGAAACTGCAGCCGCAAACTGAGCACCCGCACGGCTTGAGTGATACCGATTTCGACCAGATCTTTACCACCAACAAGCCGGTCATCTTCGCCTTCCATGCCTACCCGTGGTTAATCCACCGGCTGACCTACCGGCGCACCAACCACGACAACATTCACGTCCGCGGCTACAAAGAAGAAGGCACCATCACCACGCCCTTCGACATGACGGTGCTGAACGATCTGGACAGATTCCATCTCGTGATGGACACCATCGACCGATTGCCGCAGACCGGCGACCGGGGCATCTATCTGAAACAGAAGCTCAAGGACAAACTGATCGAGCACAAGCAATACATTGATAAATACGGGGAGGACCTGCCGGTAATCCGCCATTGGAAATGGGGCGTAACCGACGGGGTCAAACTTTCCTGATGGGGCCTGGTCCTGATTTACGCCGTAAGGTCGGCGAATTGTTCCGGATGCTTTTCACCCTCAGATCGGAAATCATGGTGCTGGATCGTTGGTAAAGGCGTGCCGAGGCGGAGTCTGAGCCATGCCTTGGCATTGTCTTGTGTGATCTGCGGCAGCAACTCTGTGATGGCTTCTTCGAGGGCTTCTCTGGTTCGCGCCTTCGCGGCACGGAGGAGTTGTTTGAGCTTAAACCACGCCTTCTCGACGGGGTTGAGGTCAGGCGAGTACGGCGGAACGTAGAGCAATTCGGAACCTGCCGCCTCGATCCGTTGGCGCACTCCATAGACATTGAACCGCAGTGCCCCCTCGTTGAATTTCGTAAAGCTATTAGTATCGAAGGCCGTATTGGTCTAATTTGCTCAGACTTTCGTCCGCACTAGTTCTAACATGGCACTTAGTAAAGAACAAAGGCACCGTATGAACGCCGAACAAATCATCGCCGATATAGAGTGGCTGGAACAGCTATTCAGACTGCCTGACAAAAGGACTCTGCAGATACAAGATCAAATGTGGCTTCGCCTGCGACATGCGCCGTGAGGCTCAACGGATGATCTCATGCAACGACGCGCGGTCCAGATACACAACAATTGCGTGATTCAGCGGCGCTCATTGCGGTGAGTTGTTTGAAGTCGTCGACTCCGGCGCCACGGATTTCAACTGATCAAGCGCGGTGAGAACCGCCTGCCAGCGAACCTGGTCTTTCTTTGTCTCGATCGGCACCGAAAGGTCAGAATAAAACCGCAGGATGTTATCTCGCAGTTCCCGCGAAGTGCAATCAAACTTACGCTTTGACAGTTGTGCCAGCAGTTGTGCGTATGTGTCGTCGGTCAGCGAATATTCCGCCGCTTTGGTTTCATTGCCGGTATCAAGATCGCGATTCGGGAGGATGAGGGAGTGGGTACGCACTTCCTCCAGAAATGCCCGGTATTGATCGACCGTGGTATCGATGCTCTTGATATACAGGTCTTCTGTTTGTGGAGTAGGACTCTTGAAGGCCAGTCCTTTGAATGGCCCAACCTTCGGCATGAATCGCAGGAGTGTGGACAGGATTCGCGTGCCCATTCCGGGCTTCTTGTAGTCCTTGCCCCACTCTTTTTCATAGCCGGTGCGCGAAAGCCGGTATAAAAACTCTTTTTTAGCAAAGTCCGGCTTTTCGCGTATCAAATCTTTTTTGTGGGTTTGCAGGGCGACCTGTGTCATTTCCGGTATCAAGCGGCTGACCGCGAAGCGATAGGAACCCACCGCCAAATCCTCGTGGGCAAGTACGTCTTTCAGTTCCACTCCGTACACAACCGGAAATACCCTCTCCAGCAGGGGCTTGGACACCTGGAAGCCGATAAAATCATGGTACTGCTGCGAGGCATACCGATGTTTGGCAACCTGCAGGGTGTCGAAGCCGAACTCCGTTTTCAAGTGTGCCGTCGTGTCCTGAGCGTACCGGACTGACTTGCCGTACTTTGCTCGCAGCTTTGGATACTCAATCGCCACGGCTTGGTTAACAGCCTGATGACCGGCGATATCTCCGGCATAGTGCGACAGCGCTCCCAAGGCGAATGCGTACTCATCGGCATCCTGGCTTTCGAGTAACATCGCTTGAACGAAGTCTCCGCTGCGGACGTAATGCACCAGGTTGCTGAATTCCTTACTGCCGAACGGGTAGTAGCCGAGGTCCTGGATGACAGCGCCACCGTAGGCATAGGCATGAGCCTCCCGGATCTGGTCATCTGAAAGGCCAGGGAAGCGATCAAGCAGGAGCGGGCGGATTTCACTCGTCCACAGCAGGTCTACGATTTCCTCATGGGTGAGAACCGAATACGCGTTGGCCCCGGCGGCGCACACGAGCAGCATAAAAAGAAGGAAACCTGCTCGCTCGCTAAGACGGCGCCACCCCCTCGTTATGAGCCCGGCGAATTTCGGCAAGGGACGCATCGTTCAAATCCGTCCGAGCAGGACGAGAATGAGAACGATGACTAGAACCAGACCTAGTCCTCCGGTCGGGGCATATCCCCAGCTTCTGCTATGTGGCCAGTTTGGCAGCGCGCCGACAAGCGCTAAAACCAAAATCACGATCAATATAGTTCCGATCATCTCTGACTCCTTCTTCCGTGGCTGCGTACCTCGATCGCACTCAGCCAGCATGTACCGGTGCGAGCCACCAGGTGGACCTGCACCAAATTATGAGGAGAATGGACTCTTCTCTAAATCGCCGCCTAACCTGCTAGCGGGTGTGAGTTTCTTTCCCCTCGGAACGAGGCGCGCTCTGAGCACGTGCCTGAGTCTGAGGCCGCGGCGCAGATTCCTGGCGGGTGGCAGGTTGCGGGCGCGCTGCGGGCGCCGGACGAGACATGCTCTGCTGCGCCTGGGGCCGTGGCGCGGACTGCTGACGGGCCTGAGACTGCTCGCGAACTGCCGCTGACGGACGATTCATCTGCGACTGGGACCGCGGTTCAGACTGACGAGCAGCAGGTTGCGTATGGTCTATAGGCGCCGGACGATAGATGCTCTGCGCGTGAGACTCAGTCCGTTGCGCTATTTGTGGACGAGACGCAGGCTGCGAGTGCGCTGCAGCTTGCGGTTTAGACGCAGTGGCCGGACGAGGCACGTTCGCGTGCGTTGCAGGGGAGCTCCGCGTGGATTCCGTACGCACGGCGCTGTATTCAGACCGTGCGGTGGAGTTTGTTGCGGACGGAGCGGCTGTGCGATTTTCAGAAGCCTTGTAAGGTGCTCCTGCCTGCCTGGCTGCAACCACACCACGACCGCTCAACTCCCCGGGCTTTGCAGTTGCGGCGATTAAAGGCCGCCCCTGGTTCACGGATGCCAGAAGTGCATGGTTGCCACGGGCTGCTTGCACATGCTGGGTTTGCATGGCTGTCGGCTGTCGGTGTTGCTGGTGCGAAGCAGCCTCTTCGGCCTGGGTGGGGCGGGCAGAAATTCCTCCTCGGCCGCCGTTGTAGCTGACATGGTTGAATGCAGTGTTGTGGACGGTCCGGCTATAAACATTGTGAAAAGTGCCGCTCACGTTGTTCACCGAGCGATTGTAGTAGAAGGAACCGTGATTCCAGTATCCGCCTTCATACCCCACTCCATCGTAGCCAAAGCCATAATCCACGCCGCCGTAAAAGCCGATCTGTGTACCCCAGTAGCCCTCGTTCCAGGCGAAGCCACTACCACCCCAACCCCAATAGCCGGGAGTCCAGAGCAAGCCAACATCGGGAGCCATTACCCATGTACCAGGCACCCAGAAGTAGCCTTCATCGCCATAGGCCCAATAGCCGGGCGTCCACAGATAACCGTCGGCTGGCGCCATGGGCTGGGCGTAAACCGGCAGCGCGGGAGGAGCGATCAAGATGGACACCGCGAACTGCGCAAACGATGTGGCGGGTATGGCCAGTATCAGAAGTGTAAGCAACAGCAGACGGATGATACGCATTTTGATTTACCTTGCCAGATCATCCTTACGATTGCCCGGTAGTGCCTTGCTGCTGCGGGTTGCGTGGATAGGTCCTACGACAAGATTCCACGGGATATGCCGGCGAGTCTGAGCATTAATGCTCACCCCGTCTGAATGTTCCGGTGAAATCTTCCGAACGCGCTTTCTAACATGACACTGCGCCGGCAAAAAAACGGCGCGAGTCCGAAGTGGACCCGCACCGATAATGAGGAGAAATGGGCCGCCCTCTGGGCATGCCGGATGGGACGCTAAAGCGTGATGCTAAGTGCAAGGTTTACACCTGGATACGTGGGGTTGCACAGGTAATACACGCCATTGATCTCAACCACATAAACGTCTTGCGTGTAGAGCCAGTTGCTGGGCCACGCATCCACGAAGCCGAACGAATAGCCACCGTATTGGAAGCGGCGATTACCGTAGTCGCCTTGGCTGACGCGGAACGTGTGTTGCCGTCCGAAATTGGCTTTGAAGCGGTCGTCGGGAATGCGGCCACCACCGGCATGCTGCGCCTGCTTTTCAGGCTGGGCCTGCGTTGTGTGCTGCTGTGCGCTCTTCTCTTCCGGCTTAGCATTCTTCGCCGGCTGCTGCTGTGCTTTCTTGTCTTCGGGCTTAGCGGTTTTCTCTTGGTGAGCCGCAGGCTTTTGTGCCTGCTTTGCGGACTTCTCTGGCTGCGATTTCTTCTCTGCCTGTTGAGCCGGCTTGTCTTTCTGCTCCTGTTCGTGCTGTTCCTGCGCCCAGGCAGGAGCAGCGACGGCAAGAAGCAAGGACAGAACAACTGTGCTGGTTATTCCAAGTAATTTCATAAGTGTTACCTCGATACTTTCGGTTCAAGACGCCTGCGTTAGCGCAAACTCCCTGTCGTTACGTTGGCCGAATCGCCGATGGCTTCTCCCGATACTACGAGTTCTACTCTCCGGTTCTGCTGCCGACCGGCGGAGTTATCGTTGGAAGCTACCGGCATGGTGTTGCCAAACCCTGTTGCGTTGACCGACCCTTTGGCTACTCCCTGGTTCACCAGGTAATCACGCACTGCACCAGCCCTGTTTTCAGACAGTGTCTGATTCATCTCATTGCCGCCGACATTGTCCGTATAGCCGCCTACTTCGATGTTCAGCCCGGGGTAGGCGAGTAGTATTCCGGCAACCTTCGCCAGCTTCTCCCTTGCACCCGGCTTCAGTGAATATTTGGCTGTGTCAAACAAAACATCTGACATGCTGACGATGAGCCCACGGGCGCTGTCGCGTGTCTCAAGAATGGAGTTCAACTGCACGGAAAGCTTGGTGCGCAAAGCGGCCTTGTCAACTTCCGCCTGTTGAACGGTCAACTGTGCTTGCTGTGCCGCTAAGCGCGAACTGTCAGCATCCGCCTGTGCCGCCGAAAGCGCGGTTGCAGATGCAGCCTGGGTGTTTGCCAAGTCTGTGTTGGCCTGTGCCGTCGCCGCCTGTGCATCGGAAGCGTTTTTCCGCGCGATAGCTGCATCAGACTGTGCCTGAGAGTTGGCGGCCTGTGAATTCATGGCATCCGTTTCAGCCTGAGCCTTCCCTGCTTCTGCATCCGAAGCCTGATCCCTGGCCGTGGCTGCGTCAGACTGAGCCTGAGACTTGGCGGCCTGTGCGTCCATGGCATCGGATTCAGCGCGAGATTTCGCCGCTTCTGCCGCTGCGGTGTCAATCCGAGCTTTATTTTCCTGGAGGATCGCATCATCTGCCTGCGCACGCGACCTCGCCTGTGCATCAGCGGAAGCTTTCTGCTCGTTCGCCAGGCGCAGTTCGTCCATCTTCTTCACGGCGATCGCGCGTGCGTCCTCTGCAGTTTGCACTTCCTCGCGCGCCACTGCGATCAGTTGTTTGCGCTCGATGTGTGTGCTGATCGCATACTCGTCCACCTTGCTCATCAACTGGACGGCGTGCATGTAGCTGTCGCTGGCATAGGCTTCGGCTCCCTCCGACTGGGCGATGCGCAAAGCATTACGTGCTTCGAAGAATTCCAACGGCAACCGGGCATTCAGAACCACCGGGTCGAATTTGTATCCGGTGGGGATATAGCCGCCGCGTTGCATCAGCTCATAGTTCGCATTTACCGATTCGGTCGTCCCCTTGGTGTCATCGCGTACTATGTTCTGGAGCACGATCACATCGCTCGGTTGGCGTACGGCATAGTAGGGTTCGGCGGTAACGATCAGTGCAAAGGCTTGCAGGTCGGTAGTGACCTCAAGTTTGCTGCGGCTATTGTCGCCGACTAGAACTTCCCCCAGGTTCACAGCCCGTCCCTCGGGAGATATCGCCCAGAGGACATACGTCAGATACTCATTTCCGAACGACTTCGGACTTTGCAGTTCGCCGAATTCTGCCCGAATCTTAATCGATCCACGCTCGCTTTCGACCTTGGCTTCGCCGCTGGCGGATGGCATCAGTTCCGTACCCGCAAAATCCAGCTTTGTGGATCCGCTGCGATGCCTGTAGTTGACAGCCGTCACACTGCGGCTGATTACGTTCACTCGGAAGATGGGTGTGTCGCTGGTAGGTTCTGCCGCGATGGACTGCGAATTAGTTTGAGCGAACGCGCTCACACTGAGGAGTATTCCGGCTACTAACAAATATTTGATCTTCACAGTAACTCCAGAGGCAGTTGTCCGCCTGTATTTTGTTGTAGGACTGTTTGGTTGAGTGTATTCAGCCATCGTAACTGCCTTCTCTGCAGATGAGTCACTTGCCAATGCGGATATTGGAGAATGAATGGAGGAGCCCAGAAACATTCAGAATCCACAGGACAACCGCAATGACCACAACGGCATTCAGAATTGACTTGATGGTTGCCTGCATGGGAATGAAGCGATTCACTAGCCAAAGCAGGACACCCACGACGATTAGAACTTCCACGAGTTGAATCAACGGCATATCTCCGACCTCTCATATTTTGCGAACCAACGCCTCGCATCCGCCGTGAGGTGTTACCCAATTCGGTTACGGTCGAATCGTTCGCCGCCGAACGCTCCTGCTGCACACACGAATTGAAAAATGCAATATGACTGCATGCGCCCGATTCTCCGGAAATCTCTGAGTCAGCGGCTTCCACGCTTCCTACACACTCAGGAATCAAGAGAATGACAGGTACGGGATTCTGGGGCTGAGCAAGATAGCTCACCTGTGATGAATCACGCGTACGCGCCCTGGCAGTCGATCGGCTTCTCAACTTCGACCGCACCGGCAAGGTGGCGCGGTGCTGCCCGCATCGGTGATGTTGGTGGCGAAGTACCAGAGCGATAGTGCTTCGGTCAGTGACGGGCTTCCATCTATCTGAAAATATGGCCGATCGGCCCGCTGTGAGCAATAATGAACAGTTTCCATGCCTTCACGGGCCGATACTTTCAGCAAGAGCCTGGAATTCTGAAGCCTTCAACGAGGCCTCTCAACGGCTGCCACCAATCTCCAAGCCCTCCCCTTAACCAAGATCGTGGGGAGGTAGCAAAAACAGGACGGTCATCGTGAAATCGACTTCCAAGAAACCCGAACCAGTGCAGGAGAGCAATTCCAAGTTCGAGAACGATCTGAGATCCCTTCCCATGCCGGAGCTGCTGAAACATTTGGGCTCCTCTTCGGACGGTCTCAGCCAGGCCGAGGCACAGAAACGGCTGGCACAATATGGCCCTAACGAGATAATGGAAAAGAAGACCAACGCGTTTCTGAAGTTTCTTAGCTATTTCTGGGGCCCCATCCCGTGGATGATTGAAGGGGCAGTCATTCTGTCGGGAATTGTCCGGCACTGGCTCGACTTCTTCATCATTCTTTTGCTGCTTTGTTCCAACGCGGTGGTCGGCTTCTGGGAAGAACACCAGGCAGGCGACGCCATTGCTGCTCTGAAGGCCAAGCTGGCGATCAATGCCAAGGTGAAACGCGATGGGAAATGGGCCACCCCGAAGGCATTGGAACTGGTGCCTGGCGATGTCATCCGCGTTCGTCTGGGCGACATTGTACCGGCCGACGCTCGCTTGTTGGCGGGCGATCCAGTGGAAGTGGATCAGTCCGCGTTGACAGGAGAATCTTTGCCTGTCACGCGCAAACCGGGCGAGGCGGTGTTCTCGGGTTCGATTCTGCGCCAGGGTGAGACCGACGCAATGGTATACGGCACCGGCACCAATACCTACTTCGGCAAGACCGCGCAGTTGGTGCAGGAGGCCCATACCGTCAGCCACTTCCAACGCTCTGTGCTTAAAATTGGCGATTACCTGATCATCCTCGCAGTGGCCTTGGTGGTGCTGATCCTCACTGTAGCGCTCTTCCGCCGCGATCCGATGCTCACGACGCTGGAGTTTGCCCTCGTGCTTCTGGTAGCCGCGATCCCCGTGGCGATGCCCACAGTGCTGTCCGTGACGATGGCGGTCGGCGCACGTCTGCTGGCAAAAAAACAAGCGATTGTCACCCGGTTGTCGGCGATCGAGGAACTGGCAGGCGTGAACATACTGTGCTCAGACAAGACCGGCACCCTTACCCAAAACAAGCTGACGCTGGGCGATCCATTCACGGTGAACAATATTCCCGCGGATCAGGTGATTCTGTGGGCCGCACTGGCTTCGCGAGCGGAAGACAAGGACACCATCGACCTAGCCGTAATTGGCGGCGTCAAAGACGATCAAGCATTGAACGGCTATCAGGTGGTCCAATTCCAGCCCTTCGACCCAGTGCATAAGCGCACCGAAGCCACCGTCAAAGCGGCGGACGGAAAGCAGTTCCAGGTAGCCAAGGGTGCGCCACAAGTAATTCTGGAGATGTCGAACAACGCCGGAGAAGTGAAGGACGCCGTTGAGAAAGCGGTCAACGAATTCGCGGGTCGCGGCTTCCGCTCCCTTGGCGTGGCCCAAGCGAACGAGGAAGGAAATTGGCAGTTTGCCGGAGTGGTGCCGTTGTTCGATCCGCCGCGCGAGCAGGCCAAAGCAACCATCGCGAGCGCGCGTGAGATGGGCGTGAAGGTCAAGATGATAACCGGCGATCAATTGGCTATCGCCCAGGAAACTGCCCGCCAACTGGGGATGGGAACGAACATTCTCGACGCCAGTACTCTGGGCGACACGAAGCAACAGAACACGGAGCAGTCGTCCGATGCCATCGAAGAGGCCGACGGTTTCGCCCAGGTTTTCCCCGAACATAAGTTCCAAATTGTAAAGGTTCTGCAAAAACGCGGTGATTTTGTCGGCATGACAGGCGACGGGGTGAACGACGCCCCGGCGCTGAAGCAAGCCGACTGCGGCATCGCCGTTTCCGGCGCAACGGATGCGGCGCGCGCGGCAGCGTCCATAGTGCTTCTGGCGTCTGGCCTTTCGGTAATCATCGACGCAATCAAGGAGAGCCGGAAAATCGTCCAGCGGATGAACAGCTACGCCATCTACCGCATCGCCGAAACGCTGCGCGTGCTGCTGTTCATGACGCTTTCCATCCTGGTGTTTAACTTTTACCCCTTAACCGCAGTGATGATCGTGATGTTGGCGTTGCTCAACGACGGAGCGATTCTGTCCATCGCCTATGACAATGTTCATTACAAGGACAAGCCGGAGACCTGGAACATGCGGCTGGTGCTCGGCATCGCCACGGTGCTGGGCCTCGTCGGTCCCGTGGCCTCGTTTGGCCTGTTTTACCTTGGCGACCGCGTATTTCATCTCGATCATCCGCGTCTCCAGACGCTGATGTATCTCATGCTGTCCGTGGCCGGACATCTGACGATTTTTCTGACGCGCACGCGCGGCCCCTTCTGGTCCATACGCCCCGCCCGGGTCCTATGGATAGCGGTGCTCGGCACGCAAGTGCTGGCAACTCTGATTGCGGTTTATGGGCTGTTTATGACACCCCTTGGATGGGGCTGGGCAGCGGTTGTTTGGGGATATGCCATTGTTTGGGCCCTCCTTACTGACCGCGTGAAACTGCTGGCCTATCGGATCTTTGACCCTACGGCTCCACCATTGTTGGCAAAACACCCGCTCGATCTTACGCCGCAGATTGCCGCGCGGGCCTATGAACTTTACCAACTGCGCGTCCGCGGCCAAAGCCAAGCAGAGCAAGACTGGCTTGAGGCGGAGCGCGAGACCAGGGCAAAACAAGCGCCTCATGTGAAAGCGTGCTGAACCTCTTTTAGTGAGCGCCACAAGTTTGCTACATCGAAGGGAGAAAGATGAAGATCGATTCAAAAGATTTCCGAGTGCCGCGTGGAAAAAAGGTCAAGCTTACAGAGTGGCCGACGGTTGTGAAGCAGTTTTGCGAGTCGAAGGACCAGTATCAGCAACTCTTGCAAAAACACGTTGCGGAGTTGAGCTCACTGCAACGCCTTCACTACGCATCCGACCGCTACGCGATGCTGCTGATTTTTCAGGGGATGGACGCCGCCGGAAAAGACGGAGCCATCCGGCACGTCATGTCCGGAGTAAATCCAGAAGGATGTGAGGTTTTCAGCTTTAAACAGCCGAGCGCAGAGGAACTGGAGCATGATTTTTTATGGCGCACCACGTGCCGCCTACCTGAAAGAGGAAGGATCGGCATCTTCAATCGTTCCTACTACGAAGAAGTGCTCGTCACTCGGGTCCATCCGGAGATTCTCCTCAACCAGCGCCTTCCAGATGAGTTGCTCGACGAGAAAACCATCTGGAAGGAACGGTATCGCTCCATCGTGGACATGGAGAAACACCTTTATTGCAACGGTACGCGGATTGTCAAAGTATTCCTCCATCTTTCGAACGACGAACAAAGAAAGCGCTTCCTCGAGCGCATTGATGAGCCGGAGAAGAACTGGAAGTTCAGCCTCTCGGACATTCACGAGCGGAGATATTGGAAGCATTACATGAAGGTTTATGAGGATTGCCTGAGTGCGACAAGCACCCACCACGCACCTTGGTATGTCGTTCCTGCCGATGACAAAGAGAATGCCCGTCTGATCGTTTCCCAAATTGTTCTAGTGTAGTGCGTCACAAATAGAAACATATATCGTTGGGTCGTGTTCTTTACAATGGAGGACACGACCGATGCGTATTGCAGCCGCCGTCATTCTGACCAATGAGCAACGAACCAAGCTGGAGGTCTACGCCCGTGGACGCAGGACTCCAGCGCGGGTTGTGCTGCGCGCCCGCATCGTGTTGCTGGCTGCCGAAGGCAAGCAGGACCTGGAGATTGCCCGCCTGCTTGCCATCGTGCCGCGCACGGCGGCTCGCTGGCGCTCGCGTTTTCTGCGCGACGGGATTGCGGGGCTGGAGCACGACGCGCCGCGGCCTGGCCGCACGCCTTCCATTTCGCCAGAGCTGGTGCGTGTGGTGATCGCCAAAACCACCCAGGAAACGCCCTCTCGTGCAACCCATTGGAGCACGCGCACGATGGCCGCTGAAGTCGGTATCAGCGAAGCCAGTGTGCGCCGCATCTGGCACAGCCATGGCCTGAAACCGCACCGCGTGGAAACCTTTAAGCTCAGCAACGATCCCCGTTTCGTAGAGAAGCTGGAGGACATCGTCGGCCTGTATCTGAATCCGCCTGAGCACGCGCTGGTGCTGTCATTGGACGAGAAGAGCCAGATCCAAGCGCTGGATCGTACTCAACCTGGCTTGCCCATGAAGAGAGGCCGTGCCCAGACGATGACGCATGACTACAAGCGGCATGGGACGACCACGTTGTTCGCAGCTCTCAACACCCTCGATGGCAGCGTGATGGCTACCTGTATGGAGCGTCATCGCCATCAAGAATGGCTGAGGTTTCTGCGCCTCATCGATCGCCAAACCCCCGCAGACAAGCAGCTCCACCTGATCGTCGACAACTACGCCACCCACAAACACCCGGCAGTGCAGCGCTGGGCGGCGCGCCACAAGCGCTTCCATTTTCACTTCACGCCGACCAGCAGCAGCTGGCTCAACATGGTCGAACGGTTCTTTCGCGACCTGACCGAGAACCAGCTCCGGCGCGGCATCTTCACCAGCGTTGCAGCGCTTGAACAGAGCATCCTCGCTTACATCGATGAACATAACCGCGAACCCAAACCGTTCATCTGGACCGCGAAAGCCAATGACATTCTCGAAAAGGTCAAGCGCGCCAAGGCCAATCTCAATAACAGCCCATCTGTGTGACGCACTACACTAGATGCGCTCAATGGACTCAAGATGGCATATCCCAAGACCACTGCGAAGCGCCGGCTGGAATTGCAGGCGATCCGCAAACTGCTGGCGAAGTGACGTAAACTGCTCCATCAATTGCGCGATGGTCCGATCCTTGAGCACTCCATTCTCGAAGAGACTGGGATGGTCATCGCGGTCACTTAGCAGCCGACAGGCCCATCACCCGGAAGCGGTGCTGTGAGCAGACGTGCAAACGTCGGCTACCCCAAGCTTATCCTGATGGATCGGTCCCGAATCGCGGAGAATACAGCACTGTTTGATTCATCGGGTTCCGCTATTTCCAGTGATGCTGGACTGCGCCTGCCGCGAGTGGATGCGAGGCACGAATGCCAGATCATCGGTCATCACATAAATCATCATGGCCGTAAGCATAAGGATCAGGGCGACCCAAAACTTCCAGTCATGATGCGCACGTTTCCAGTAAGAATGATGAACATGATGGCTTTGATCCAGTTCTTCTCTGACATTCATAATCGTCTCCATTGCAACGAAAGAGTGATGGTTGTCGGAAGCAATGCAACCGACAGTGGTTAGCCGCTATCTTGACGCTTACCTGTTATGCGGCGCGTGGGTTCCACGCCGCTCGTTGTGCAGGCGAAGCATAGAGAACCAACTCGGCCCGTATATGGAATTTGAGAAAGTGTAGCAACCAGGAAATGCGGTCCTGAACTGTGTTCTCGGCAAGGCTCAAGCCACAGGCGATTTCCCGACCGGTCAGCTCTGCCTGACCAATTCGTAGATTGGTCCGAGCACCCCAACTCCTCCCAATGGCACCGCATGGTAGCGTTTTTGTCACTTTGTAGGATTCGGGGCCGGACACCGTTTCTGGCACCTGCGGCTGAAAGCGTAAGCAGACAAAAAACAACTGGCGCTGAGGCTTAGTTCGAGTGCCCGTTGCAGCAACGGCAAGGGCGTTGGCGTGAGCAGCCCGTAAATTATCGTTCTGAGTAAATCTCCCATATCAAAAACCATAGCAAGTCAGGATGAGGACTTTCTGTTTCTGAGTATTGCGTGGTTGCATCTCCGCGACTGTATCGGATTGCTCAGCGCTCCAGATTGAGTGATGGGACACTCAAATTGCGAGCGCTATCGGCTGCTTGCCCGAAAAGTCTTTCCGCGGCTGCCATCGCGATTACTGGAGCGGCAGCTTGACCGTGATGTACGTTCACCACAAAAACTGGAGATAGCAATGACCGACCGTAATTCCGTTGTGGCCATTTATGATACGCACGAGCAGGCAGAGCAGGCCGTTAAGAGCCTCCAAGAAGCTGGCGTCGATATGAAGACACTCTCGATCGCAGGTAAAGATCAGCACACCGACGAGCATGTTGTCGGCTATTACAACACCGGCGACCGGATGAAATATTGGGGCAAAATGGGTGCCTTCTGGGGCGGATTCTGGGGATTGCTGTTTGGGTCCGCACTGTTTGCGATCCCGGGCATCGGTCCGGTGCTGGTGGCTGGCCCGCTGGTGGCGTGGATTGTTGCCGGCCTTGAAGGAGCCGTGGTTGTGGGCGGCGCTGGAGCGATTGGAGGTGCCCTGGCTAGTATCGGCATCCCCAAGGACAGCATTGTCGAATACGAGCTCGCGCTGAAAACCGACAAGTTCGTGCTTATCGTTCACGGCACGCAGGATGCTGTGGTCAAAGCGAAAGAGATTCTTGAAGGAACTAAGCACAGCGCCTGCATATTGCATGGCGAGCCTGCCCTGGTGAGCTAGTTTCCGGGGCAGCCCAGTAGTAGGAGAAGAAGATGCCGCAGAGTATACATAATCGAGCCGCAGAGCTGCACAACCTTGCCATTCACGCACATACAACCGCAGCCGCAGCGCACGGCAAGGGCGATCACCTGACTGCTCACGAACTCAGCAAGCAGGCGCTTGAGCATTCCATGAACGCCCTTGGATTCGCCAAAAAGCTCGTTCCAGAGGGGCCTGGATCCGGCAAACATGTAGCTTGATGCGCTGCGGTGTCCAGGGTTTACCGGCGCAGTCGCGTACCCATCTATGTCGCGGATTGGGGAGCGGACGGCGCGAGAAAAATTAATGATGTACCTGACCGGGGTCGTGCAGAAGAGACAGGGCGTTTCCTGGATCTCCTGCACGTTTTACAAAGCCCGCATGCCTCGAGATGCAGAAATCCTTCCGCCAGGCGGAAGGATTTGTAGTCCCTGCGGGTTTTGTTTAACGGCCGGCGCAGCGTACGAGTGGTGTCTACGGCCGGACGACGACGACTGGGTGATGGTGGTGGTGTCTATGGTGGTATCTGGCGAAAGCTGGCATCGCTGCGCTCAGCATCAGAACGCCAGCCAGTAGTGCGACCATTGATTTCTTCAAGGCAATCCTCCAGCGAACGCCCTTCTGACCTTCAGTTGGCGCTCGCAGTTTCAGTATCCCATTCTCTCCAGGTGGCCGGCTGAGCAATCCGATACACTCGCGAAAAGGCAATTGTTTGTGCTGAATCAGGAGAATCCGGGTTAAGACTAATCGTGCAGGACGACGCTGACCAGCGAGCTGTGTACCTGCATGCCGGCGTCGCTGTAATCGATGAAGCCCATCTCCCGGAAGCGATTGAGGAAGAAGCTGACGCGCGAGCGGGTGGTACCGATCATCTCGGCCAGCGTCTCCTGGCTCATCTTGGCGATCAGCGGGATCGGCTTCGACTCCTGGCCAAAGTTCGCCATCAGCAACAGAAGCCGGGCAAGCCGCTTTTCGCTGGAGTTGAAGAGGTGGTCCACCAAGTCGGCTTCCATGCGAATATTGCGCGAAAGCAGGTAGGCGAGAAAGCGCTCGGCAAATTCCGGGTCCTTATGGAGCAGGGCTAGCATAATCTTCTTCTCCACGCGGATAATCGTGCTCTTCTGCTCTGTGCTGGCGGTGGCCATGCGCAGCGGTTGGCCGGCCAGGCAGCCCTCGCCGAAGAAGCTGTCCTGCGCCAGGATCGCCACCACCGCTTCTTTGCCGCTCTTGGAAACAACCGTCAGCTTCACCTTGCCACTCTGGATGTAGAACACCGCGTCCGCCGGGTCTCCTTGCGAAAAGACGTATTCACCCACGAGATATTCCCGGCTCGTTTTTCCAGCAGACAGCTTGGTCAGCAATAGGCGGGGATCAAAGGAAGCAGCCAGTTCCGACGGCGCACTCATCTTCACCGAACTCAACCGCACACGGGATGCAGCCGGGCGCACAGCTTTGCGCCGCTCACCTTGAGTCCAGCGCTGGTCACTCTTAATTGGCGTGAGGGGGACGGCCATTGGAATCTCCTACCAGCACACAGCGTGCATGGGACTTCTTCTGGTTAGACACATTGTACGCTTCCCATGACGGCAAATATACAGGGCGCAACTGAGCACTATAGCTCAGACGGCCTTATCGCGACCGCCTAAAGTGAAAAGTACCTCGCCACGCTGCCAATGCGATGGAAGCAGAGATGCCGTGCAGGGGTAGAAAAAGAGGCAACACCTTGAAAAAATTTACGATATTCGTCGCACTGCTAAGTCTCACCAGCCTGGGCTGGGCGGAGTCCCACAGCGATGCATCCACCGAACGTCTGGACAAAGCCGGCAGAGTGATCAGCGAGATCATGAGTGCGCCCGATAAGGGCATCCCGGAAGAAGTACTCGATCACGCCAAGTGCATCGCCGTGGTGCCGCACATGCTTAAGGGCGGCTTTGTCTTCGGCGCTGAAAATGGCCGCGGCGTTGCCACCTGCCGCACCGCCAACGGATGGAGCGCACCCGCATTCTTCGCCATCACCGGCGGCAACTGGGGATTGCAGATCGGTATCGAAGGCATCGATCTGGTCATGATCATTCAGGATGACCGAGGCATGCAGCGGTTGCTCTCCAGCAAGTTCGAACTGGGAGCCGACGCTTCGGCCGCAGCCGGACCGGTAGGCCGTCACGCCTCCGCCGACACCGACTGGAAGCTGAATACAGAAATTCTGACCTACTCCCGCGCCAAGGGCCTGTTTGCCGGGCTCACGCTGGATGGCGCCTCGATTCGCCGCGATGACGATTCCATGGAAGGCTTCTACGGACGCCATGTCTCGAGTCGTGCCGTACTGAACGGCAAGGTAGCCGTTCCCGCCGGAGCCGAGCCGTTCCTTACCGCAATTCGCGAAGCTAAGGCACAGGCAAGGGCGGCAAAGTAGCCAACAGTTTTCAAGGGCGCGTGTGTGCCCGGGAGCACGTCAAGTCCCGGGTACCCACGATGCAAAGAGAGGTTTGATATGCTTTGGACAATTTTCGTAATTCTTCTCGTTCTGTGGCTTTTAGGTTTCAGCCTTCACCTCGCCGGAGGACTTATCCACATCCTTCTCGTCGTGGCTGTGGTCGTCCTGATCTTTAACCTGGTGTCGGGACGCCGCGGCGTAGTGTAAAGCCGGAAATACTAGGGAGCTATTCGTGTCGTCAGAACCAATCCCATTTCAAGAGGGTGCATCGCTGAGCGGTCCGCTGGCTCGACTGAAAGCGCGTACGCTGATGCTCGAAGAAAAACTTGCGGCGACGTTGCGGATTAAGACCAGCGCTTCGCTGCCAAGCCGTATTGCAGTGATTGGGAACTATCTGCCGCGGCAGTGCGGAATTGCAACCTTCACCACAGATTTGTGCGACGCCATCGGTACGGAGTATGAAGCCGTACAGCTAATGGCTGTTCCGGTCAACGATCCTGGATCGCACTACAACTATCCGCCACGCGTACGATTCGAATTGATGGAAGGCGACCCGTCTTCGTATGAGGATGCCGCGGATTTCTTGAACTTCAGCAATGTTGATTTGGTCTGCCTGCAACACGAGTACGGCATTTTCGGCGGCCCCGCCGGAAGCCACATCCTGCGCCTGCTGCGGCGCCTGAAGATGCCCATAGTGACTACGTTGCACACGGTACTACGCGAGCCTGACGCGAATCAACGCATTGTAATGGACGAAATTGCCGCGCTCTCTGACCGCTTGATTGTGATGAGCGAGCATTCGTCCCAGCTTTTGCAGGAAGTGTTTGGCGTCCACGAGGAGAAGATCGACGTGATTCCCCATGGCGTGCCCGACCTTCCGTTCGGCGATCCCAACTATTACAAAGATTCTTCGGGAACAGAGGGCAAGGCGGTACTCCTCACTTTCGGACTGCTGTCGCCGAATAAGGGCATTGAGCGCGTGATTGAGGCTCTGCCGCGCATCGTCGCCGAACATCCCGAGGCGGTGTACGTGATCGTGGGCGCGACCCATCCCCATATCCGGCGCCGTGAAGGCGACCAGTACCGGCTTCAACTTCAGGCCCTGGCGCGAAAGCTCGGCGTCGAGCGGAACGTGATATTTCACAATCGCTTCGTCACCCCGGAGGAGATGGCGCAGTTTGTCGGCTCGGCTGACATCTATATCACCCCGTATCGCCACGAGGCGCAAGCCGTCTCCGGAACGCTGGCCTATGCGCTGGGCGCGGGGAAGGCGATCATTTCAACCCCGTATTGGCACGCCGCCGAACTGCTGGCAGATGGGCGCGGAGTTCTTGTTCCGTTTGAGGACCCAAATGCAATCGCGACAGCCGCAATCGAACTATTGGACAATGAAGTAGCGCGCCATGCAATGCGCAAACGCGCTTACCTTTATGGGCGGGATACGGTCTGGAGCAAAGCGGCCGAGTCCTACATGAGCACGTTTGTACGCGCCCGCACCGACCGTATGCTTACTCCACGCATTGCCTTCTCAGACTTGAATGCCGAGAGAACGCTGGACAGGCTCCCTGCGATCAAGCTATGTCACCTGCATCGGATGACCGACCAGACAGGTCTTTTGCAGCACGCCATGTTTTCAGTCCCGAATTACGGCGAAGGCTACGCGACCGACGACAATGCGCGGGCATTGATTGTGGCGGTGTTGATGGAACAACTCGGGGTGACCGCGCTTTCTGAGTCTGCGAACCTGGCGTCGCGCTATCTCGCCTTCCTCTGGCACGCATTTAATCCAGCGACAGGCCGGTTTAGGAACTTCCTGAGCTACGAGCGTCAATGGCTCGAGAAAGAGGGATCTGAGGACAGTCATGGGCGGTCATTGTGGGGCTTGGGAACTGTTCTGGGGCGCTCCAAGTTAGCGGACCTGCGTGGCACGGCAGGACGGCTGTTCGAATCAGCTCTTCCGGCAATCCTCAACTTCGGAAGTCCTCGCGCCATGGCCTTCTCGGCCCTGGGGTTGCAGGAGTACCTGAACGGATTTCCGGGAGACAGGGCGGCTTTGCAAACGATGGACAAACTGACGCACCGCTTGCTCGACATTTACGCTTCCAACCACTCGACAGGGTGGCACTGGTTCGAAGATGTCCTCGCTTACTCCAACGCCCGATTGCCGCAGGCGCTGATTGCCTGCGCCGTGCGTACCTCGGACAGAGTGATGCTGACGGCCGGTCTGGAATCTTTGGACTGGATTCTGAACATGCAGCGTTGTGAAATGAAGGGGCATTTTGTGCCCATCGGATCGCAAGGCTTTCATCGTAAAGGTGGCGAGAGGGCGCGCTTCGATCAGCAACCCGTCGAAGCCGGGGCAACCGTATCGGCGTGCCTGCAGGCCTTCCGTGCAACCGCCGATGACCGTTGGCTCAAAGATGCGTGGTCCGCATTTAACTGGTTCCTTGGCGACAACGATCTCCAGATTGTGCTGTACGACTCAAGTACAGGAGGATGCCGCGATGGGTTGCATCCTGATCGGGTCAACGAGAACCAGGGCGCAGAGTCCACACTTTCGTTCTTGATGGCGCTGTTGGAGATGCGGCTTCTAGAAGATGCGGAATTGGCCTTTGCCAAACGCGAAGCACTCGCCACTTCCGGCAATGTTCTGAATGTCCGTACTCCATTGGAGATTGTATGAGCGTCGTGATTCATGTTGAGCCACTGCTGCACCGCCATGAGGCGAATCCGATCCTGAGCAGCAAGGATTGGCCCTACCCCATCAATAGCGTCTTCAACGCGGGCGCAACTCTCCTTGAAGATGGATCGACCTTGCTTCTCTGTCGCGTGGAAGACCGCCGCGGCCTCTCGCATCTCTGTGCGGCACGTTCCACAAACGGCGTAGATGGCTGGCAGATTGATTCCACTCCAACTCTCATGGCGGATCCAGAGCACTACCCGGAAGAATTATGGGGCATCGAAGATCCGCGCCTCACCTACGTGCCGGAGCTGAAGCAGTACGCTGTCGTTTACACCTCGTTTTCGCGCGGCGGACCGGGCGTCTCGCTGGCCCTTACGAAAGACTTCCGTACCTTCGAGCGGTATGGCGTGATCATGTCACCCGATGACAAAGACGCAGCTCTTCTGCCGCACAAGATTGACGGCCGCTGGGCGCTCATTCATCGGCCCATGACGGCGCTCGGCGCTCATATTTGGATCTCATACTCGCCTGACCTCCGGCATTGGGGCGGCCACAAAATAATGCTGGAGGCGCGCCGTGGTGCGTGGTGGGATGCAAACAAAATCGGGCTATCTTCGCCGCCCATTCAAACCCCCCGAGGGTGGCTGATGCTCTACCACGGAGTACGGCAGACGGCCTCGGGCAGTTTGTATCGACTAGGTCTTGCGCTCTTCGATCTTGAGCAGCCGGAAAAGTGTTTGCTTCGAGGCGATCAATGGATCTTTGGGCCGGAAGCCGACTATGAATGCCATGGTGACGTTGACGATGTCGTGTTCCCCTGTGGGACCACGATGAATGGCGACGGCGACACAATCAATGTCTATTACGGAGCGGCGGATTGTTCGATTGCCCTGGCTCGAACGAGTATTTGCTCTCTCCTGGAGTGGCTGGATGCAAACGGAAGCTTTGAGCGCCGGCAGCGAGTGCAGGAGTTATGAAGACCCTGCATCGGGTCTTCCAGTTCGTCTTCGAGTGCCATCACGGCGAATTGAGCCGAGTCTTTACCATCGAAAATCGGACGTACCAGGTCTGCTTCGCGTGTGGGAAAAAGCTCAACTATTCGTGGGATCTAATGCACCCCCAGTAGTCGAATACTGCTGGCGGCACGAATGCCCTGAAGTCCGTAATGGTCGTCAAGTATTGCGATGAGCGAATATTGAGCAAACGTTAGCATTCATCTCCATATCCAACCACACCAGCAACGAAGCGTTTCAGCTATAGAGTATTTCGTCAAAAATCCATTACATACGGGACAAGTTCTCTGCCACATAACGCACCTCATCATAAATAGTACGCGTGGCTCCTATCAGTGGCTGCTCCATAATGCTCACTTCTCTGTATTTCAGCGACGCAAGGCACGGCAATCGGCTGCAAAACATGTTTGGTCTTGCAGACTGGGCGCCACAGAAAATCGTTATCGCCTCGACGACTTGTTCAGCCCCAGCGGTTTCGATGAAACTAAGAGCCTCGAAGGCCAGACTGGTCTAATTTGACCAGACTTCTGTCTTCGCCAGTTCTAGTATTGCAACGTAGTGAAGAAGTGATGCGACAGTTACGAAGGCCAATCCCGCTTCCTCTTACAAATGAGGGGTAGCCATGAGATTGTGGCGCGCGGTCAATATAGTGGGCCTGGCGTTGCTGGTGATCGGCAGCACGGTGCTGACCAACACATTGCGTTATCGACACGACAAGAATCATTTCCTGGGCGCACTCACTGCGCAAGGCATTGAACTTGAGCAAACCAAACTTCAGTTACAGAAAACCAAACAGCTTCTCGCAAGCGCAGAAAATAAACTGGGCTTCCTCCACCAGTACAAAACTGCTGTGCAAGTGACAGCGTTTACAGGGCAAGGCAGTTTTGCCAATGGCCTAAGAACGGCACAGTCTTATGCTGTCCCTGAGCACATCTTGCCGGAAGACAAGGTGCTCAACGTCGCCCTTTCACCGGCCGCACGGCGCAACCTGCATGCACGAATGAATGACTATATTGTGCTGCTCGACAAAAACCTGCAGAAAGCGAGACTGGCGCGTTTCGTGGATACCACATCGGCAGAGGTGCTTCGCCCGGTTGTGGACGTATTCTTTGCCAAGAAGTCAGAAGCCCGAACCTTCGGGCGGCAACACTATCTTGCGGTTAACATCTCAACACAAGACTCACCATTTCAGGGAGAGTGAAAACAAGCAGCAGCGTTGAACGCGGAACCTATCCGTACGGTTGTCGGAAAGCAGTCTCGTTCGGACGTCCTCCGATTCCACTTGTCAGCGACACCATGATCCAGTCTAGATGAATGCCGCGCCATTGCTATTGCTTCTGTACTGCGGCGTCGCTAGTAACAGGGACCGGTTGGTCCGAGATGTGTGTCGATGAGATCACTGCTTGCGCCTGCTTGCCATGCGGAATCGTCTCCCCGGTCGGATAGATGAAGATCTGCACCATTCCCCATTCGCCGCCTGAATTCGCAGTAGCCTGCTTGCCCGTTCCCAAGGTCTTAAGCTGGGTATCATCGAATCCGAAGTTTTCGACCAGATATTCGCGCACGACCATGGCCCGCGCTTTAGTTAGCTGCATTTCCTTCTGTGCATCGCCTTCTTTGCCGGCAGATACCACGACCACCGCGTACCCGAACTGGTTGTTAGCCAGAAACTCTCCGCCATCATGTAGAGATTTCTGATTCTTCAGCTTAGCGGAATCCTGCTTATCGAAAAGCTGTTTCGATGAGTACGTAAATTCTTTGATGGGCGTGCCTTGCGGCATGCTTTCGATTTCATTCTTGCCCACGTCGGCGGAATCTTCGTATCCGCGGCTCTTGAAGTATCCACGCAAGAGGAAGTTGTGCTTCAGGGCTTCCATATTCTCCTGAAAGTCGGTAACTCCTGCCTGCGCCTGAATCATCGTGTCGCGCAGGGTCCCTGTCGTCTGTTCGAGGTCATTGTAGAGCTGCCGATCGTTCACCAGCGCGCCTACGGTTCCATCACCCCGATCGATCTTGGCGGATATCGAGTTCAGGTTTGCCGTCGCCAGAGTGGTGTTCTGGATGGCTTGCTGGCTGCTATCGAGAATGCCGCTGGCCTTCTTGAGCAGGTCTGCCATTTCGAGTGGCTGCTGGCTGGCGAGCATATCGCCATCCCGTACGTCGGGAGAAGTGACAGAGCCGAACGAGATTGCCAGATACTGGTTGCCCAACAATCCCTCGGTCTCGATCGTGGCAACGGAGTCTTGCTTGATGATCTCGTGCGTTGATTTGCTGAGGTCAATGACTACCGTGACTTTTTCGCCGGGCTTGTGAGGCAATAAAATGCTGTGCACCGTGCCACTGTGGACTCCGCCTACCCGCACATCTCCGCCCGCATCCAGGCCGGCCACATTGTCGAATTGCGCCTTTACCTGGTACGTCGAGCTGAAAAGATACTGTTTGCCTCCAATGATGAAGACACCAGCCACGAGAATGGCTAAGGTCACGACGATGAAAGCTCCTAACCGCGCTGCTCTTGACATAGGTTCTCCTACGAATTCTTTAGAAACTCACGAACGAACTCGCTGTCGTTTTCCTGAAGTTCTTGAAAAGTGCCTTCGACCGTAACCTTGCCCTGATCCAGCAGGATCAGACGGTCTGCAATTGTTTTTGCGCTGTGCAGATCGTGAGTGACTACGATGGATGCCATGTGATGTTCCGCCTGGAGTTTGAGAACCAACTCATCAATCTCAGCGGAACTGATGGGGTCGAGGCCGGCGGTGGGCTCGTCGAGCAGAAGGATGTTCGGATTCAATGCCAGAGCACGTGCCAGCCCCACCCGTTTCTGCATACCACCGGAGAGATCTGATGGCTTTTTTGAGAGATGCCCTTGCATGCCAACTTCCGCCAGCAGTTGCTTGACGCGATCGACCTGCTCAGAGCGCGACATATCCTCCCGATGGTGCTGCAAAGGAAAATCCACGTTCTGCTCTACGGTCAGCGAGTCGTACAGTGCGGCATGCTGAAACAGAAAGCCCATCTTCGTCCGGATCACATTGAGTTGGTCGAGAGGCAGGGTGGCGATGTCTTGTCCGTGGATACTTACGGATCCCGAGTCAGGCTGTTGCAGTCCGATGATGAGCCTCAGTAATACACTTTTACCGGAGCCGCTGCGCCCCAGTACCGCCAGGGTCTCTCCGCGGGCCACGGTAAGGCTAATCCCGTTCAAGACTCCTTGAACTCCGAAGGACTTGTATACGTTTTTGACAGCGACAGCCGGCGTGCAGCCTGGTTTGTTGGCGTCCAACTTCATCGTGATTTGTTCGGTGCTAGCCATAGTTTGTCCGTGAACTGCTTGAAGTTTCGCTTATGGGAAAAACAAGAGAATGAACTTCACCAACACCACATCCGCCAGGATCACGAACAGAGAGGACAGGACCACCGAACTGGTGGCTGCACGTCCTACACCCTCGGCGCCTCCGCGGGTACGCATCCCCTGGAAGCAGGCGATTAGCCCGATGATCAATCCAAAGACAGCGGTCTTAAATGTGGGTGGTAAGAAATCGTTGAAACCTGAGCCGTTAAAGCCGCTAACAATGAACTGATGGAATGAGAGTGGTTCGACCATGGTCAGTGCGACCCAGCCCATTAGCAAACCGCAGGCGTCGGCAGCGAGGGTCAGTAGAGGGAGCATCAGAATACAAGCCAAAATGCGAGGGGCCGCTAGCAGCCGATACGGGTTTACCGCGGACACCTCTATGGCATCGATCTGCTCGGTCACCTTCATCGACGCCAACTCTGCGCCAATTCCTGCGCCGACCCGACCGCTCACTACCAGAGCAGTGATGATTGGGCCTATCTCATGGACAATGGAGTACACGAGCGCCGCCGGAAGCAGTGCTTTCGCTCCAAATCGAGTCATGCTCTGAACGGATTCCAGAGCAAGCACAACCCCGATTGCTGCGCCAGCCAAGCCAACCAATGGCAGGGACTTCGATCCCACCTCGTCAAGTTGGCGGAACAACTCGCGAAACTCAAATGGAGGTGTTAACCCGGCCCGTACAACTTGCCAGAAAAATATGCCCAGTTCGCCGAACCATTCGAGAAACTCTGTGATCACCCACTTGGTGGTGCTCACACTTGTCGATGCAAGCGAGACTGGCTGCTCAGAAAGTGGAGGAGCTATTCCTGCGACCGCGATTAGGTTGGGCTCACTCACCGGCCTGCCTCCAACTCCGGTGCAGCGTGCGGATCATTGAGGTGCATCCGAGAGAGCAGGGAATGCGGGCCGCTGTAGAAAAACTCCAGCAGGATGTTCTCGCCAAGATCTCCCAGCAGGTTGTAATTTCCCATGCGTAGCGCAGATCTGGCGCCGTAATCGCCGGGGTACCAGGCATACACCGCCGTCATCGTTCCAGCATACGGCGCAACGAAAGCAGAGAAGGAGAAGGCCCGGTGGCCGTCTGCGCCGTGGCGCGCGGTTACGGTCGATACCACGGCGTGGCCCAGCCTCGGAAATACACCTTTGCACTCACAGCGGTAATACAGCGTGTCTTCTTTAAAGGCCTCGGCCAGCACATAGCGTGTCGTAGTGCTGATCGCTGCGATACCGAAATCCGACGCGAAGCGCTTGGTGTAACCGGCAGCGCCCAACTGCCACTCTGCCGGGGAATGATCCGCCATGCCGATTCCGGCTGCTCCTGCAGCGCCCACGATTGGATACGGGCCGAACGCGTCAAATATGTAGTTGCGAAGCTTAGTTTCCTGCGTCGGGCGTGTGTACGCCAAGTCAATTTGCGCCGGGACTGCGAGTACAGCAACGCTGGGGGAATCTTCCGCAGCTACCAGCGATTGTGCTTCGACCCTCATAGGTAGCGTCGCGAGGATGGCGATTACTGACAGCAGAAGCGCAGTTTGGAGCGTTTTCATCTCAAGATTATCCTTGGTCAAGATAGGATCCAGCCGCCTGTTCCAAATCTGCTGGTCTGGCTCTTAGCACCTAAGCATTCTGGCAGAGCGGGAACTGACAAAGCTGGTCACTATAGCTCAAAACTGCCAATTACCGTCAGATTGGTCGAGGCTTTTGTCTGGCCCTGCGTCTTTATCGTTGGTCTGCACTCCACCGGAGCAGCTAACGCAATTAAAGATTCAAGGCAAGAGATGCTGTTCTGTACAAAGAGTGGTCAATTATGAACAGATAGGCGAGCACTGGTTGTTTTATCTTTGAGTCTTGGGGTGAATTAGAGACTGTTTCAACTCAATGCACCGCTCACCTATGTTCTGACTCTTTCGTGTCGACATCATCCCCATCTCGATGGATTCAAAGGCTGTTGAAGGCACTTGGCCCCGGCGTGATTACCTGAGCCGCTGACGACGACCCTTCCGGCATTGCCACATACTCCGTTGCCGGGGCGCAGCTAGGAACTAAGCTCCTCTGGACCGCGTTCCCGACTTGGCCGTTGATGGCCGCAGTCCAAATGATGTGTGCCCGCATTGGTAAGGTAACCGGCAAAGGTCTGGCTGGCAATCTGACGGAGCGATTCCCAAGTTGGCTGGTGCACATCTTTGTCGTGGCTTTGCTTGTGGCCAACACCATCAACATCGCGGCGGATCTCGCCGGAATGGCGGATGCAGCCCAGATGATGTCGGGCATCAATTCACATCTGTTTGTTGTGGGATTCGCGCTCATGATTTCCTGGGCAACCGTCCGGCTCCATTATCAGCAGATAGCGAACGTTCTCAAGTGGTTGGTGCTGGTGCTCTTCGCCTACCCAGTAACCGCATTTGTGGTGGGGGCCGATTGGGGCCAGGTGCTGCGCGATACCTTTGTACCTTCGCTGCCGCGCAGCAGAGACGAATGGTCGATGCTGGCGGCGATTCTCGGCACTACGATCAGCCCGTATTTGTTCTTCTGGCAGGCGAGTGAAGAAGTGGAAGAGGAGAAAGCCGCCGGCCAAAATACTCTTGCTGAACGCAGAGGTGCGACCGAAGAAGAACTTGGACTGCGAAACATCGACGTTGGCGTAGGAGCATTTTTCTCCAATCTAGTCATGTTCTTTATCATTTTGACAACGGCGATCACTCTCAATCGACACGGTATCACGCACATTGAGACTTCGCGGCAGGCAGCCGAAGCGCTTCGTCCTCTTGCCGGTAAGTTCGCTGCGACCCTGTTTACCGCGGGTATTGTCGGCGTTGGGTTTCTTGCCATTCCGACGCTGGCCGGATCAACCTCGTACGCCTTCGCGGAAACCCTTGGATGGCATCAGGGCCTGGACAAGGAATTGAAGCGGGCCCGCGCTTTTTACGCTCTCATTATTCTCTCTATGGTTGTTGGCGTCGGGCTAGACTTCTCGGGCATTAATCCGGTGAAGGCGCTCTACTGGACGGCGGTCATCAATGGTTTGTTGGCTCCTTTTCTCCTCGTTGCAATCTTGCTCGTTGCCGGAGATAAGAAGCTCATGCAGAATCAACCGAGTTCCCGCCTAGGATGGACTGTTGTAGCCATCACTACCGTTGCAATGTTTGCCGCCGGTATAGCGATGTTTGTTGTGTAGGCAGCCCATCTTCAAACTGGTATCACTTGGTTGGGAGTGCCTGGCCGCCGCTTTTTGCCGGTTGTGCGGTGTTCTCCGGCGTCTTTACGCTGAACTTTACCTCCGCCCTGGCATCCGGCAGTGGGGTGGTATTTGCATCCACCTCTGTGACGGTGAGGACATGTTGCCCTAAACGTATTTCTGTAAAGGTAAACGCAGTCTCGGAAGTGTTGATGGGATCGCGGCCATCCAGTCGGACTACGAAGTTGTGATCACTGCCGCCGGGGTCGGGTCTCACCAGTTCGAAGCGCACAGTGACAAAATTATTTGAGAGTGCTTGCCCAGGGCGCGGCGTTAAAATTCTGATAGCGGAAGTGCTTGACTGAACGGTATTTTCATGGCCGGGGCTGGAGGCATCCTGCTGTATGGGAGTTTGATTCTGAGCCAGCGCCACTGCGCAGACGCCGACAGTAAGCAGCATGAGTAAATGTTGAAATGTTCTCTGTTTCATGACAATCCTCCTCTGCTTCTCTCTCGATGGTGAGGTCCGAAACTGGTTGTGATCTGAACCGTAGATACAAAGCGGCGAAGCCGTTAGGCCCGCCGCCGTTGTCTTCACGTTCCGGTGAATTCATCGGCTACCGCCAGCCGCCGCCACCATGCGATCCACCGCCACCATGCGATCCGCCACCGCCGCCATGCGATCCACCGCCGCGCGCCGCTGAGGCATGAGAGGCCCCGTGAGAGCCGCCAAATGAGCCGCCACCGCTACGCATTGCAGAGGAACGTGCCCCGCCATTATGGCTGGCGCGCACTAGCCCAGCGCCTCGTCCACCGCCGTACCCATGTCCGCCGGCGTAGCGTCCTCCGCCACCACCGCTGAAGCGATGACCGCCCCAGCCGTGGCTATAGCCCCAGTTACCCCAGGGACCCACGCCCAGGAAGATTCCGTTGAAGAAGTAGCCTGGTCCGTAAAATCCCATGGGTGCGCAGGCATAGGGTTGATAGTCGTAGTAGCCGTATTCACAGACGGGCGGATTTATTCCGATAACAATCTGTGCGCTGGCCGTTGGCGCCAAGGCCATTGTCGCAAACAAAAATGCACCAGCCATAACCAGACCACGTAGTGCAAACTTATGAGCCCAAGGAGCCATGTTCTTCATTTGCCGCATTTTGTTACCCTCCGGATTTTCCGCTTCTTAAATGGAAGCTTTCCGATCCTCAGTATCCGGCTCCTGCGCGTAGATAACTGGTCAATATTGACCGGTTTCCCAAATACTCTACCTTATTCAACAAATGTCCCATTGGAATGCAGTGCCGATGGGTAGGACGGAGCGGGTCTAGTTCTTGATAGTGCTGCCTCCTGAGTGCGGCACATTAGAACGCCACAATCGATTCGTCCACGCTGTGCTGGATTGACCATCTTCGGGCGCGCCAAGAGTAGATAGTGATACTGGCAGGTAATCAAAATGGCATTCACTGAAAAGACTTCGTCCTTTGTAGATACGCGAGTCATCGACTGCGGAGATAGTCTTGAGCAGTTGAAGAAGCTGCCTGACAAATGCATCGACATCGTGTATATCGACCCTTCTTCCGATTCGAACGGGACGCGGAAGAATTTGTGGAAAGAATTAAAGGAGACGCTTGCATTCAAGGAGCGTCCGGAATCCACGCAAGTCTATCTCGACGTGATGCGTCCCCGGTGCGTGGAACTCGCCCGTGTGCTGAAGCCCACTGGGAGTTTTTATTTTCACTGCGACTGGGACGCCAAACAGTACATCGAGGCGATGCTCGATGGAGTTTTTGGCCAGAGCAATTTCATCAACGAGTTTAGGTGGCAACGGCAGTCAGATCACGACGATACCACGCACCGTTCCCAGCGCCTTGGGCGTGCTCATGACACTCTCCTGCTGTATAGCGGCAATTCGAATTGCTATTTCGAGCACCTCTATCGCCCTAGCGATGACGATTACGTGGACAAGCTGTACAAGAATGTCGAGCCTGAGACCGGGCGACGGTATCGGCTTGAAGAACTTGTGGCTCAAGCAAGAGCTGCTCCGGCGACTGGGAAGGAACAGTATGAATTCCTCGGAGTGACAGACTCTTGGCGGTTTTCGGAATCCGACATGCAGAAACTCTATCGGGAGGGCCGCATTCACCAAACAAACCTCGGAGCCGTGCCCCATTTCAAACGCTATCTGGACGAAGTTGCCGGGGTTCCGGTTGGGTCGGCGTGGGACAGCATCCCGCCACTTCAGAGCCAGGGTGAGGAGCGTCTCGGATATTTCACTCAAGAGCCACTGAAGCTGCTGGAGAAGATTGTTGAGATTGCCTTGCAGGCGAATGATGGTGATCGTGATGCACCTGGAGGCTGCAGTACGGCTCTGGTAGCAGCACTGGACTCAGGACAACAGTGGATTGGAATTGGACATTTCACCAATGTTTTGCCGCTTCACGGCGCATTCGCTTCGGAGGATGCCGAAAGGAACGGACAACACAACGTGCAGGTCTTGCCGGAAATCGCGTAGGGAAAATCATCGAGAACAGGGAGACCGCCCCAAATATCGAAATTGGCGATCACGGGTTGAGACGACGGTCATATTTGGCAGACGCTCGGAATGTCTCCGCTATGCGGAACCACGGCGAGGCGGTGGCCAGTGCTGGCGGCAGTGCAGAACTGGCCGATACCAGCATGAGTCGATGCTCTTCCATCCGGAATCGTTCAACCTGTATTTCTTTTGCCGGCCGCAGGCTACCTTCACACCTCGAAAGATCACGGATATGCCACTCTATCTGATTCGAAAAACGATCAATTTTGATCAGTCTTCCCAATCGAAAAGATGAATACTCACTATTCACAAGGTTCTGATGGCAGAGGAACTGCGTGACGGAGAGGATTCTATGAATTTAAGTGATTTAAGCCCGTTGGACATCAAGATGATAGTGATAGCTGTGGCGGTCCTGTTGGTCGCGGCGCTCGCCACGCTGTATATGCGCAGACGCAAGACCGCGGCACTGCGGCAAAAGTTCGGCTCCGAATACAACCGGGCCGTGTTGGTACATGGCTCAGAACGAAAAGCAGAAGCGAAGCTGACGGATCGCGAGAAGCGAGTTGAAAAGCTCACCATACGCGATCTCGATTCATTCGAACACGAACGATTCGCCAAACAGTGGGAAAATGTGCAGGCTCGTTTCGTCGATTCCCCCAAGGGCGCTGTTCTGGAAGCCGATGACCTGGTTTGCGCTCTTATGAAGGCTCGCGGCTACCCCGTATCCGATTTCGATCAGCGCGCCGCCGACATCTCCGTCGATCACCCAAAGGTTGTCGAGAACTACCGCTCCGCGCACGAAACAACGACGCGCGTCGGCAGGTCCGAAGCCACGACCGATGAACTGCGCGCGGCCATGATTCACTACCGTGCTCTGTACGAGGAACTCATGCAGGCTGCGCCGGCCGTGGTACAGAAAGCGGCATCGTAAGCTGCAAATGAATTGTTGCAAGCGGAAAACAGGACGCTGAACCTCGGCGCCCTGTGCTTTTGCTGCAGTGCTGTGGCGTGTGCGATTGTCCCACCGTTACTGTCCCGCGGGATCCTTCTGACGGGTCGCCTTCACGCCCTTCAGAATCCCGACACCAATCATTACGATGGCGCCCACTGCAATCCAGTGTGCGGGCATGTGCAGCAGGTGTGCCGCATAAATCAGGCCACCGATCACGATCGCGAATCCAATCGAGTAAAGACCAAACGACATAGCATCTCCTTGTGTCCAACTTTGCGACTCTATTGCAGTGAACTGGCACTCTGGTACTTGACTCGCCAAGACCGGTGTGAGTTGGAATCACAAACGGTAATCAGGCAACAGACGAGCCGGTTGTTCGCGCTCGTCACGGTTTTTCAACGACCTTCTGCACCTGCCCAAACTTGTCTTGGAGGTGTCCGGCCAGATTCTCTGCCGTACCTTCGATTTCCAGCTTGGGATTGTCTGTGAGTTGGCCCAGTTTTTCCTTGATCGTACCCTTCACCTGGTGAACCTTGCCTGTAATCTCATTCTGCGTGCTTGGCCGCATCATGTTTCTCCTTCAGACGAGCCTTGGATTGCTTCGTCAGCTTTCATAATAGGAAAAACGAACACGGATATCTGGTCACTTTTAGACACTATCAAGTCTTAATGCTGCCCAAGCTGGCGAAAAACAGAAGATAGGCGAGAAAGCGTTCGGCATACTCCGTGTCACAAGTGGAGGCGTGGATCGAACGAGTCAGTCCGTTTAGGTCCTCCAAACAGCGAATTCAATTCCGCCGCACGAGAGGACGCCAAAAGCAACGCTGCGCTCCGGTCAGCGGGTTTCGAGCGGAAACTGGAAACCTACAACATAGAAGCAGAACTGTTCAATATTGCTCAGATTTGGGAAAACGTTGAGAGTACAAAGGAGAAACTCTCAAAGCCGCAATCCGTGGCTTCAGGGGTAAGTTGTTGCTGAAAGCCGGTGTGCAGGCAATGCCGCGAAAGCTTATAGAAGCTAAGAAAAGTTCCGAGGAGGGCACAATTGACCACCCCAAGAATGATGCTGGCATCGGGAATGTCAGAAGCTGAAGCACTCGAAGGTGCCAAGCAAGGCAACGGTGAGTGCTTTGAATTTCTTTACAAACTTCACAAAAAGCGGGTCTACTCGTTATGTCTCCGCATGATTCGCGATGTTGACGCGGCGGAAGACCTTGCTCAGGAAGCCTTTCTCCAGCTTTATCGCAAGATTGAAAGCTTTCGCGGAGAGTCTGCGTTCGCCACGTGGCTGCATCGGCTCACGGTCAACATTGTCCTCATGCGCTTACGTAAGCGCGTACTCCCAGAAGTGTACCTCGAGGACACTCTGGAGCCCGGAGAAGACAGAGGCCCAAAGAAAGAGTACGGCGGGGAGGATCGGGTTCTTACTGGTTCCATCGATCGTGTAAATCTGGAACGTGTCATCGAGAGCCTTGCCCCCGGCTATCGCATCATTTTTGTGCTGCACGACGTTGAAGGGTATGAGCACAATGAAATTGCCGAGATGCTGGGCTGTTCCCTCGGCACCAGCAAATCGCAGCTTCACAAGGCGCGAATGGTTTTGCGCAATCAGCTAAACGCAACCCGCGCTGAAAATGGCCGGTGCCCGGCACCACAAAAGATGAAAACTGAGCGGAAAGTTACGGTGCCAACGATACGGGGCGCAAAAGCTGCGGCCACCGCCGCCTAGACCTTTAGGAGAGCAGCGATTGGTGCCTTTCCCGCCGAAGTTCCGGGGATACTTTCGCCTGTTCATTGGCCATGCGCGTATAGCTGCCGGCCCGCATGTGCTCCTACATAGATATAGAGTCGCGCCTGATTCAGCAGGTGCAGCATGCGCCAGATTAACCCAGCCCAGGCGTTCGCTAATGTTTTTGGTGCGATGTTAGCGTTCGCGAAGGGTCTCCACCGCGATTGCGAGCAAACAGAACGGGATCAGTCCCCAGCGCATCTTTTAACCGAATCGTTCGGATTCCTCGGGCTGCCGGCGAATCTCCGTCGTGTGCAATATGGAACATACTCAACCTCCCGCCTGCGCTAGAGTTTCTTATCTACCACGCCATTGCGCTGACATCCTTGGCCGTCGCGGATGAGAGGCGAGCGCCTCCCGTAAAGGTGGCATTTGATGTTCAGCCTGTATCTCCGCAACGTACCAGCTTGCATACTGCTCTCGACGTTGCTCATACCTTGTGTTTCGGCCCAGGAGATGAGTACGGTTCCGGCGCGATTGACGATCCCAGATGGAACTCCGGTCCAGCTTCAACTTGCCGAAAGTGTTTCCTCTGCGCACGCGCGCGTCGGAGACCTCCTGGATTTTGTCGTGGTGAGAGATGTGAACGTCGAAGGCTTCACCGTGATTCCGGCCGGAACCGTGGCCAGAGGTTCGGTCACTGGAGTAAAGCACAAGCGGTTTCTGGGAATGGGAGGCCGCGTAGCCCTGAAACTCGATTCGGTAGAGCTAGTCAACGGCGATCGGGTCGGGCTGCGTGCCCGCTTCGAAGTGAAAGGACGCTCCCGGATCAAGCTGATGACCGCAGCGATGATCGCCACCGCACTGGTCTTCCTGCCGGCAGCGCCGGTTTTCCTGCTCACCCGTGGCCACGACACCACTGTGTTGAAGAGTACGGAAATCACGGCCGATATTGACGGAGTCACTTCGGTTCTATCGGCAGGGCTACAACGTTCGCTAGAAAGTTCTTCCGAACTGGACGGGATGATGGATTATCTGCCGCCGCGTGTGTTCAATGGTAAGGGACGCGAGGGCGACATGTTGAACCTGGTTTTTGTCGGTCAACAGGAAGAGTTACAGAAGGCCTTTGAGCGCGCTGGTTGGGTCAAGACGGACAAATTCAAGCCGATATTCGTCTGGCACCTGTTGTGGCATGGAACTAATGACACGTGGCTACCGATGTCCAGGCTTTTTCTGTTCGGAAGAGTGCAGGACTACTCGTATGCCTTACCGGAGCCAGGTGCGGCCGCCTCGCGACGTCACCATATTCGGGTCTGGAAAACCGATTACACGATTGATGGGACGCCCGTCTGGGCGGCTTCGGCCACTCACGACATTGGGATTGAAATCGCGAAGCGAGGGCATCTGATCGGCCACAGGATCGACCCTGCGGTCGATGCGGAACGTGATTTCGTTGGAGTCGACCTGACCAGTACATCGTTGGTCGGCCGGCAGGAATATTTGCATTCCCCTGATCCGGTATTTCAGGCGCTAACCGCATCCGGCGAGACCTATAACTCCGACGGCAGAATCCTTCTACTGGATCTCCATCTAGTCAGTCCGGACAGGATCAATATAGCCGGTCGGCCATCGGCCGTTTTTCGGGCAACGCTTCCGATCGCAGGTACGGCGAAGTTTTTCCAAAGCAATCTTAAGTCGCCTTTTTGACGGGCTCGATCTAGGAGATACTCGGCTTGTATGCAGTCGTTTTCAGGAGTCAATGAGTAGAGAGCGAGATTGGAATCGCGCGTAAGAATCGATTCAGAAGATACTGCGCGACTCGGTGCCTCCCGGCTACAAGCGGCAGCAGGTGGTGGCGGTCCAAGCTTTGGTCGCGGCTGGGCGTGATCGACGCTATCACGGAAAAGCATAAGCCGCGGACTGCCAAGCGACAGCGCACGACTACCGCACTCATGCCAACCACAAACGAAAAGGCTTGTTACGCCCACTGTGGCTGAGATTAATCTACTTGTTTTCATATACGTAGGGTGGGGTTTGCACGATGGGTTTGTTGCCAGACCGCAGGGTCGTTGAATACAACGAATTTACGGGGCATGTCCGGCGACAGATACACCCGACAGCCTGCATTTTCCGACCCCGAATATGCACGGCGTTTTCTATCTCGGCGAATGCGACGTCGCCCCCTATATCGCGCCGAAAAAACCGACCCGCTAGAAAATGCACTGACGGAGGTCGGCACCAACCATACGATCTGAGATCTATCCCGACGGCCATTACAGCTTCGCAATTCCGGGCTTTCAATCTATGACCGGAACTCATGGGATCGTGACTGGAAGGCTGCTCGCTTTATTCAGGCGGAATCCGCCGACGAACTCGAGAAACCAGTCCTTCTCATAGACCTGCATTTTATTTTGTAACTTCGGTCATGGCCTTCCCGGCGGACTCAGGTTGACTCACTGTGCCAGCCGCAGCGGGAGCCTCGGCCGTGGAAGCCGCGACCGAGGACGGCGCGAGTGTGCCTTTGAAACTCGGGGGCACCGCCGCTAGGTGTGGAAGGCCGAAGTAAAGGGCAAGACCGATGACCAGAGTCGCGAGTGCGGGCTTGAGCTTCATGGGATCCCCTAAAAAATGGATATGAATGTCCCTACATGTGGAGTCTGGCGTGCAGTTCTTTCTGTTCCTTTCACCCCACACGCTGACCTCCGTTCACGGGCTCGAAGATCAGGATCATCGCTGTTACGATAACTCCCGCCGAGATGGGGTATTGTTCACAGTAGCGTCGATGGCAGGTGTTTGTATGAGCAAAAACGCTCAGTTTGTCTGATCAATGCCGAGTCTTGCCAGGGCCAAAACAGCTGTGGCCCGCCGTTTCACGACGGACCACAGTGAGATCGCAACTCGCGAAGTTATCGCTTCCGCATGGATTTCTTTTTTCTCGGCGAATGATTTGCCGACTTGAGTGTTTTTTCAGTATCGAGTAGAGCCAGTGAATCCACTGCGTTGAACGGGTACTCGCGGACCGACTGCTGAGACTTCTGACCAGCAATGCTCAAAGTGATATCCACACGGCGATTGCTGGCGAGGATGATCGTATTCATATGATCAAGCAATTTCTGCCGCGATTCCGTGCTTAGTTCGGGGTTTCTTTCGACCGCACTTTTCACTTCGACATCGGTCATCTCTTTCTGCTTTCCAAACGCCTCGGTCTCAATATCGGCCGCGGGAACACCCTGTTCGACCAGGAAGCTTTTGGTGCGCGCAACACGCCGTTCGGATAGTGCCTGGTTGTATTCCACGGAACCGCGAGGGTCGGCGTGACCTTCAAGAGTTAAGCGAGCGTCTGGCTTGCTTTGAATATAGGTTTGGAAATCGCTTGCAAGCGCAACAAGGGTATTCTCCTGGCTGGCAAGCAAGCCGCCGTCGGGATGCTCGGGCGTGGGCTTAGCCGTTGCGAAATAAATACTGTGCAGGGCAAGCCTCTTTTCGATTGGGCTGGCTTCCGTCTGCACAGGCGGTGGCGTTTGCACTTGCGGCGGCGCCTGCACGTTCACCGTGGTAGTGGAAGAAGCGGTAAGCGGCGGATTGCGGTCGTCACTTGCATTGCAAGTCACGGTAATCGTGCCGGGCCCAGCTCCACTGGTGCTAAGGATGGCCGTCGATGTGTTACCGGTGATGCTTCCAGCATCGGCAGCGAAGCTATAAGTCAAGCTGCGGCCATCGGGACTGGTGGCAGTGGAACTGATCGTTGAGGATCCGCCCATCTGAACTGTATTGGGGTTCGAGGAGCATGAAATGGACGGCGGATTGGATTGCTTGACGGTGAAGCCAGCGCTGCAGGAAGCCACACCTCCGTGGCTGCCATCGCTCAGATTAGCCGTGATCTGGTAGGACCCCGGTTGCAGTCCAGCGGTGTCAATCTGGGCGGAAGCACCGCTGCCGGATACTTTTACTCCCGTGCTGGACCATGCGTATTTCAGAGTGCGCTTAGGATTGAAATTCGAGCCGCTGGCAGTGGCAGTCAGTGGATCGCCTGCGAAGACTTCCGTCGGCTGTACCGAGCAGGCCGCACTGGGAGCGGCTGAAGGCGCTCCGCCAAACATGAACACGAGGCCGGTCTGGAGTCTTGCACCATGAAGGACCGTGGTCGGAGTCGTTGTCGAAGGACCGTACCGGTAGCTGGAGTCTACATAGTCGGCGCGGATCAGACGCCACGCAAAATGTCTGGAAAGTTTGACATCCAGACCACCGCCTGCCATCACTCCAAACTTATCAATCTGGTGGAAGGCTTCAGGGTATAAACGCTGATCGCCAACTAACACCTCAAGGAATGGTGAAAAATGATTGTGGCGAAACGTGAACTTAGGGCCGAGCGATAGATTAGAGAAGTCGGCGTGGTCGAGTCTATTTTCACTGATGCCCCAGTGGTCGCTGGCGTCGAGCGTGATGCCAAAATGCCGTGTGAAATCATAGGTGGCGCTGGCTCCAGCTCCACGCAAATTCCAGTCGAGGTGACTACTCAGCGGAATCGATCCTGATGGAAGAGTTCCGTGCACGTCGGCACCGGGATACAGAAACGAATATCCACCGAAAAGTTCCCACTTGGGAGCTGATTGCTCCTGAGCCACGGCCAGGGTGCCAAAGGCGCACAGGACTACGAGCGTTGATAATACCCGCCCAAGATGATTCTTGAAATGAAATGACATTACGAATGTTCCTCCCGAAAGTTAACTCAGTTGAATTTCTACTGTTGAAGCTAAGTTGGTACTTGAACTAGGCAAGAACTGTACTGGGCGAATCTGGCGATGCAAGCCTGGACTCCCACTCACCAGGTGGCGAGATCGAGTAGAATGGCAGCTCCGATCCGCGCGTTTGTTATGTCATGCGGCCTTTTCTTTTCTGCACAGTGATGTAGCTCGTTGCTGGTGCAATCGTAGCTACTCTCGATTTGGTAATCTGTTCAAGATTGCTCATCTACGCAACCACGCTGCGTAAAAAAAAGACTGCCTAGCCCTCGTTAATCGGTGGTGTCCGGCAAGTAAAACCATCCACAACTGGCCGAGAGCGTAGGCGTAGAGCGTGATTTCACAAACGGAGATTGTGTCGGTTATGCCGCGTCAGCCGTCGCAGATGGCTCTTTTGCTTTGACTAAAGGAACATTGACCAAATGCTCGCTCAAGAACCAGGCTTGAAGCTCGCTCGGGCGCGGCACCTGGCTCACGACTAGATCGTTCGTGCCGTCATCACCCAATCCGATGGAGCGGCCCGCCAGTGTACGACACTCACCAATGATGGTCTTGTGGGTATCCAGCAAGCGGGATAGTTGAACGGGAGCTTCCTCGCGTCCGCTGGGAGGACGTTCGATTTGTGTAGTCTCTGCCATATCGGATGCCAGAGTGCTCCCGCTGTGTCTGCGTCTCGCTTTTTGGAAAATGGTCAAAACGGCGCAGCCCCTGGGACTTCAATTGTGGGATTCTAGAGTCGCGTTATCTTGGACCGAGCAGCCAAGGAGGCGGCGGAACAAGCTGGAACGACCGAGCGGTTTTACGGCCAGAGCCAGAGAGGGAAACTAACACCTATCTCGGATAGCGCCAAAGGGTGTAGCATTCTGTTCCACTCCTATATGCTGTTTGCGTATCTGGTGGGTTTTACGGGGACACATAATGAACTTCTCAGCAGGAACAAAGGATTTGGCTCGAAGCCTTCTTGCTTACGAGACCGCTGCCGGCAAGTCCTCCGAGCCAAACGAACCTCCGGCCATTCGAGTGTGTGAGAAGCTGCGCGGGCCTCTTTGTGCGCTGGCGGGAGTTGCCGGCTATTGCTCAATCCTTGCTCGCGCTTTGACGCTAGCGAGGGCGGAAGCTCCCAGTCTTGGCGCTTTGCAGGTTACGGCAGATGGGAATTTACAGGGCCTGGGAGAGCTTGCGTCACATATTGATTCGTATCGGGCTTCCGAAGGAGATGTCCTTCTTACCGCCCAGTTGCTCGGACTGTTTCTTTCTTTACTCGGCGCAGCTGTGACGCTTCAACTGGTGCAGGGTGTATTTCCAAATCTTACGGTCACGACCGAATCAGGCACAATCACGCCGTTCGAGGACATTCTGATGGAAGTTAACCAACTCAACGGCGTCAGCGACCGCCTTGAGTCGTTGGCGGACCAGAATCCTTCCATGGAAGATGCTCTTATGAGCGTCTCCGGGAATGTCCGCAACACAGCTACTGCATTGGAAGTTCTCGCTCTCATCAGAAGCAAGTCAGCCGAGCCGCAAAAGAAAGCGCCGAAGCCACGACGAGAACGCTATTTAATGTGATCTCTGCGATGAACGGCTTTGCGTCGATCTTGAGACGGTACTGCAACAGATTCACTCCGAGGTTTTTCAGGCGTTCCTCTGTCCGGCGAATTAGCGTACCATTGGTGCCTACGTCATACGCCTAGGTGTGGCTGCGTATTTCTACGGAATGGAGCAATGCTTCCACTAGGGACACGAGATTGGGCTCGACGACTTCTTGCTGAAGAGGCCGCCGCCGATGGAACCTCGCTGACAACGGGGTCAACAATCTCTCGCGTCTATGAAAAGCTCCGCCAAAGCCTATGTGCACTCGCGGGAGTTGCCGGTTTTCGCTCACTCGCTTCTCGTGCACTGACCTTGGCCAAAGCGGAAGCTCCCAGTCTTAGCGCAATGCAGGTTACCGCAGACGGTTCTTTACAAGCGCCCAGCGAAGCTTCGGAAGTCGATAAGCTCCCAGCTGGAGAGAGTGAAGTCATTTTGCTCGCCCAGTTAATCGGACTGCTTCATGCGTTTATTGGCGAAGCGTTAACGTTGCGGCTGCTGCAAGATGCCTGGCCGAATGCAGTCTTCGATGATTGCGATTCTGAGGATGGAGAAAAGCATGAGCGCGCGAGATAAAGTGACGATTCACAAGTTGCCGACCGGTGTGCCCGGTCTCGATGAAATCGTGGGCGGCGGACTCCCTGAATTTTCTTTCAATATCATCGCGGGTGCCCCTGGAAGCGGAAAGACCACACTGGCCCATCAGTTCGTATTCGCCAATGCGACCCCTGAGCATCCGGCGCTGTATTTTACCGTCCTGGGTGAATCCGCCATCAAAATGCTGCGATACCAGCAGCAGTACACGTTTTTCGACCCGGCCAAGTTGCCCAATTCGATCCGCTTCATCAACTTGAGCCAGGTGGTGCTAGAGAAGGATTTGGACGCGGTTTTAGCGGAGATTATCAAAGAGGTGGAAAAAGCCAACCCTGCCGTCGTGGTGGTGGACTCCTTTCGCACGATGGTACGGAAGCCGCAAGGCAGCCCTAGCGAGATGGACCTGCAATCCTTCATTCAGCAGCTTGCGCTGTTTCTTGCGAGCTGGCAAGCTACCACCTTTCTGATCGGCGAATATGCCGAGGACGAGTTGCGTGACAATCCCATATTTACCGTCGCCGATGGCCTCTTCTGGCTGAGCCAAATTGCAGAACGAAATTCTATCGTGCGAAAGTTACAGATCATAAAGCTGCGAGGACAGGCTTCTGTTCCAGGTCTGCATACCTTTCGCATCACCGATGCCGGACTGCAAGCTTTCTCGCGCACATTTGGGCTGAGCGGGCACAAAACCAAGCCACCCAGCCAGCGACGCCTTTCCATCGGTATTCCGGAGTTGGACAAGATGATGGGAGGGGGAATCCCTGAAGGCGATAGTCTCCTGGTAACGGGGGCCTCGGGAACGGGAAAATCGGTCTTGGCGACCCAGTTCATAGCCGAGGGCATACGCCAAGGGGAGCCGGGTATTGTGGCAGTGTTTGAAGAACGTCCGCAAGCATACACGGATCGGGCGGGCAGTTTCGGTCTGGATTTGGAGGCGCCGCAGAAGGAAGGAACGCTTCTAATTCTCTACCTTCGTCCGCTGGACCTCTCGGTAGACGAAACCATGAACGAGATTCTCGATGCGGTCAAGAAGATCGGTGCTAAGCGCCTGGTGATCGACTCGCTGGCGGGATTTGAAATGGCGCTGTCGCCCGGATTCCGTGAAGACTTTCGCGAATCTCTCTACCGCATGATCTTCGCATTGACCGGAATCGGAGTGACGATTCTAAGTACGGTGGAGGTCGACGAATCCTTCACCGAATTTCCCTTCAGTACCTACTCGATTTCTTTTCTCACCGATGACATTATCCGGCTGCGGTACGTATCGATCGATGGCCAGCTTCGCAAGATCCTGGTGATTATCAAAATGCGGGGGGGCGACCACAGCCAGGACATTCGCGAGTATGAAATCACCTCCAAGGGAATGGTCATTGCCGGCGAACGTCTCAAGGACTATCAACATCTGATTACGGGGATTCCTGAGCGGTTGATCCGATCCGGCGAAAGGGAAGAACTGCTCCCACGGAAGTCTAAGGCCAAGAGCAAGACATGACAAAAAGAGATGAATGAAACGCATCCATAGCATGCGCCGTCGGACCCGGCATAGGACCATGAAGATTGCCAGAAAGCGGCCCGGTTTAACCTTCGGCATCGGCGAGGGTTGAATTGGCTCTGGCTGCCGCTCGGAGTACGAAGTCGCTTTCGGGAACTTCGTACGTGGTGACCTCGAATTTCAATAGCTGCGCGTCGCCGAATGAAGTCGTAGTGGCAACGTCGGTGGCGTCCCTGCCAACGGCTTTAGTTGCCGGGAGTAGCTGCACTTCCAGCAACTCACACGATCTACGCCGTAGTCTTCGCAGCCTGTTCTGTGAAGCTGATGATTGTCTGTTTCAGTTGCGAGTCAACCTCATCGGCGATTGTCATTACGTCTATCAGCAATAAGCTGAAATCCACGCTGCGCAGGTTCTTCTGCAAGGTGTGAAAGATGCTGACCTGCAGGATACGGGATTCCTCGATGATCATCGGAATCGAGTAGCCCTGAGACTGGCGGGTTTTGCCGTGCTGGACAGCCCCCTCCGATACCTGTTTCGTTCCAAGTTCCCGCGGTACCCGCAAGCGGTGCACAAGTTCCTCAAGCAGCTTGGGAAGATGCCCGGTGCGCTGCTTCTTGCTCAGAGGCACACATGTCAATTCGCTCTCGACGTCAACCCGGTCGAGCCACTCCTTGATGGTCGCCAGGATGTCACGTTCCAGTATCGAGGCTACTCGTTCTGTGTTGGTCATTTTTCGCGGCTCACGTTTCTCCAATTTCCCACGGATGATCGCAATCAGCTCAGGCGGAGGCATCGGTTTCAGTAAAACGTCGTCAGCTTGTGACAGGATTGCGTCCGCCGCATCCTGCAACGCGGGGTACCCGCTGAACACCAAGGTGACTGCGCTCGGGTTCGTGTGCCGCATTGCACTCACAACGGTAAAACCGTCTCCAGCTTCCGGCATATGCAGGTCGGTTAAAAGAACGTCAAAGGGTTTCGTGTCGATGAGATGTAGCGCCTCGGCAGCACTGGTCGCCGTGGTGACCTGAAACTGTTCGGCGCTCAACATGGCCCCCATTGCCTGACGCACTTCCGTGTTATCGTCCACCAGCAAAAGCTTCGGCAGTTGTGTCTTGTGGCTCACTCTAGCCATTTCATTTCCTTTGGTGCTCGCGACGATCGCGTCCTAATCTTGCACTTCTTGCAGTGGGCGCTTACGGCTGGAACAGATACAGTGTGGAACGTTTCGCAATTGCAGTCTGATCAAAAGTGACCAAAACATACAGGTTGGATGGGTGCATGCATGGGCGAATATGCGCGGTGGCGCAGACCGGAGCTCATTTCCCGCTCTTGCCTGCGATCATCAAGCCGACGCCGCCTAGAAGCATCACTGCACTGATAATTGGCGAGACAGTCTGGCGGCTCTGAGTTTCAATTCCCATGGACATGCCGCCGGCGGAAAAGCCTGCACGCTCAGTGTGAGGAATCGGAACCACGAGCGATAACAGACCTAATGCTGCAAACACAACACCAATCCAAAATAGTGGCCTCACTCAGATACCCCTTCGAAGACCGTGATTGAATGATCGGTCGACAAGCGAATACTAGTCTCAATTGGGCACGGAATATGAGCAATTGTGTACAGGTTTGGTGGGAAGGGAGCTCTACCATACTCTCTGACCACGATCCGGAGTGGTACCCTCAACGTCGATGGCAAGGCCTGTTCCGAACAAGGAGAGCACAATGCCACAGAGTACACACGATAGAGCAGCAGAGCTGCACAACCTTGCCGCCCACGCCCATCAAGCCGCGGCCGCCTCCCATAAAAAAGGAGATCAACTGGCCGCTCACGAGCTTAGCAAGCAGGCGCTGGAGCATTCCATAAACGCCGATAAACTCGCAACGGAGGCGGCAAAATCCACCCGGCCCCCTGCATGAGGCAAGACGAAATCATCCAGAGGGAGGCAGGACACACCATGAACCGCAAAGCGAACGAGCGTCGTGATCGTGAGGCAGAGTTGGTTGAATTTGACGCCAATTCCGAGCAGGCAGACTCGGAGAGCGGCGGCCAATCCGGAGACATGCAAGGCTTGGCCGCAGACGACGAAGCTGCCGATCAGAGCGTGAAGGAACTCGCCGAAGACGGACAGCCCTACGAAGCGGGTGTCATCGAAGGAGTCGAAGACGCAAGTGAGCACCCGGAGGCTCCGGTTCGTAGCCACCAGGACTGGCGTCCCGTTCCTAAAAACGAACTTCCGCCCCACCCCGACTGGAAGTAAGCTCCAGGCAGTGCCGTACCGGATCTTGCCTAATCTGACTGAGGCCAGTCCGGCTCTAGATCACCGCTACAAAGCCGTGGCATTGTACAGGAAGGCGCTAACGTTTAAGTGTGCCGGATTGACCATCCATGACCACCGGGAGGCGTGTATTGTCTACCCAGCACGGCTTTCAGGATGCCCCAATCCGTGAGGAAGGTTTTCATGGACGTCAACAACCGCGCCGCGTTGGTCTATGCAGTCGATGAGCCAGTCTTCTCGCAAGGAGACCCGGCGAATGCCGTGTTCTACATCCAGAGTGGCAAGGTGCGGCTCACCGTTCAATCGGTGGACGGCGAGCGGGCAGTTCTCTCCATTCTTTCCAAAGGCAGCTTCTTCGGCGAATGCTGTCTGGGCGGGCAGAAAGTCCGCAGCGCCACGGCGGGCGCTCTCCTGGGCAGCACCATCGTGCGCATAGAGAAGCAGGCCGCGATGGAGCTGCTCCGCAGCGATCCGGAGTTCGCCGAACAATTCCGCACTTACATCCTTGCCCGCAACGGCTGCATGGAAGCGGAATTGGTCTCTCATCTATTCGGCTCCAGCGAAAAACGCCTCTCTCGGATGCGGAAGATTAAATCCAAGTTTCGTACCGAATGGAAGCCTATCCCGGTTACTGCCAAGACGAGCCCAGAGTCCCTGGCCGAGATGGTTGGTACAACCAGTTCCAACGTCAGTTTGATCCTCGATGGTTTCCGCAAACACGGCTTCATCAACTCCGACGGCGGTGAGATGCGTGTGCATGGATCGCTGAGGAACATTGTGCAGCCTCACGATGGCATCTGCTGATGGAAAGATCTGGAAATCAAAACGCTATTCGAACCATAGAGGAGCGGCGGGGCCTCAAAAACGCAATGTTGATCGAGTGATCGGTTACGATGGAATACTCAAAATTTAATTCGTTGCTCCGCCGGGTGATTGTGATCCCGATGCTCGTTACGGCAGCTCTTGCGGCACTGCTTCTCTGGGAATCCTTCGACTTGAACAGAGCCTTGCAGTGGGTTAACCATACCGATCAGGTTCTCGATCAGTCGGCGCGTCTGCTCAAGTTGCTGGTAGATGTGGAAACCAGCATGCGCGGATACCTGGTGACTGGCGACGGGACCCTCCTGCAGCCCTATCTGGAGGGCACGAAGAGATTCGATTCCGAATTCCAGTCTATGTATAAATTGGTGGACGACAGTTCGCCGCAGAAGCAGCGGCTGGAGGACATCCGTGCCGGCTATGAGGAGTGGGTTGGGTACACCGGCAAAGTGATCGCCCTTCGTCAAGCGAAACAACCCGACGGTGTTGTTTACGAGAGTATGCTGGGGAAAAGCGAAATGGATGGGCTTCGAGAGCAGATCTCGGAGTTTCAAGGTGTGGAAGCAGGACTGCGCGTCCAGCGCATCCGAACCGCGCACCGGCAATGGGCCTTGATGGCCACTAGTTGCATTGGCCTCGGCCTGGGATTTGCAGTCTTTCTCACGCTGTTCACCCGATACCACATCGAACAATTGGGCACCAAGCTGTTGCAAAGCGAAGAGCGATGGACGGCTACTCTGGGCAGCATTGGCGACGCAGTCATAGCCACGGACAGCGATGCTCGAATCACATTCCTCAACTCGGTCGCCGCCGCTCTAACCGGGTGGCCATTGGAGGAGGCTCAAAATCAGCGGCTTCAGGACGTATTCAAAATCGTCAACGAGCAGACTGGGGAGGACGCCGACGACGAAGTACGCCGGGTTCTCGACGAGAGACAGAGTCTATCCGTGACCAATCATGTGGCACTCATAGCGAGGGATGGCCGGGAAATTCCGGTCGAACACAGTGCGGCGCCAATCCTGGCCGGCGGAGGAAAAGTCATCGGCGTGGTACTGGTGTTCCGCGACGTTGCGGAGAGGCGCCGGCAGCGGGAGGCGACCGCTGAGCAGGCCGCGCTGCTCGAACTTACACAGGATTCCGTCATTGTGATCGACATGGACGGGACGATCCGTTTTTGGAGCCGTGGGGCGGAGGCGATGTTGGGATACTCCAAGAGCCAGGCCGCCGGTAAAATATCGCACGATCTACTCCGTACCGAATTTCCGCAGCCGCTGGATGAGATCAAGGCGGAACTCATGCGCGTGGGACACTGGGAGGGAGATCTCATTAAGACGGCCCAGGACGGCAGGCGTATTGTGGTGTACAGTCGCTGGGCGTTGCAGTGGGGCAAGCGCGACCAACCACCGCGCGTGTTGGAGATCAATAGCGACATCACGCGACGTAAGCGCGGAGAAGAGTCGCTCGTCTTGCAAAAAGAACAACTGCGGGCGCTGGCCGAACGGCTGCAGTGGGTGCGCGAAGAAGACCGCAAGAGAGTCGCTCGTGACCTGCACGATCAGATCGGGCAGATTCTGACTGCGATCAAAATGGACATGACGTGGATGACGCGTCATCTGCCGGAGTCGGAAGGCGGAGTGCTTGCTCGCCTGAAGGAGTCGATTCAGTTGATCAATGATGGCGTCATTTCAGTGCGCGCGATCTGCAGCGGGCTGCGTCCGGGAGTGTTGGACGACCTTGGCCTGGCGGCAGCCATTGAATGGCAGGCCAGCGAGTTTGCGGCTCGCAATGGCGTACGCTGCCAGGTGTCGGTTCCACCTGTCGATTTGCACTTGAATGGGGATCGAGCCACCGCCGCTTTCCGAATTTTTCAGGAGTGTCTGACCAACGTGATCCGGCATGCGCAAGCCAAGTCGGTGAGTGTATCCTTGTACCAGGAAGAGGAGAACATCCTTCTGGTCGTAGAAGACGACGGAATAGGTTTTAGTGAATCCGATTTGTCTAACTCTCTCGGATCGTTGGGACTCTTGGGAATGAAAGAACGAGCGCAGTTCTGCGGCGGCAACGTGCGAATATCCAGTTCACCAGGCAACGGTACAACCGTCACGGTTCGTGTCCCTGTGGACGCTCCCGGCGCCGAAAGGGAGCAAACGTGCATATCCTGATTGCGGATGATCATGCCGTCGTACGCCGTGGCCTGAAAGAAATCCTGGCCGACGCTCTTCCCGACGCGGACTTTACCGAGGTCGAAAACGGGGATGAGGTAGTTGGCAACCTGGGGAAATCCCACACTGCGATGCTGGTGCTGGATATCAACATGCCCGGGCGTAGCGGAATGGACGTGCTGCGGGATGTAAAGCAAATGTACCCACGGCTGCCAGTCATCATCCTGAGTTGCCAACCGGAGGACCAGTATGCGGTGCGCTGTTTACGGGCTGGCGCGGCCGCCTATATCAACAAAGAGAGTGCATCGGAAGAACTCGCGATCGCGGCCAAGAAGATTCTGGGCGGCGGTCGCTACGTCAGCGCCAGCCTCGCGGAGAAACTGGTCGCCAATCTGGACGAGTCCTCCGACAAGCCCCTGCATGAGCTGCTCTCGGATCGAGAATACGAAGTTATGAGAATGATCGCCTTGGGCACTCCGCTGACGGACATAGGCGAGAAGATTCATGTCAGTGTAAAAACCATTAGCAGCTATCGGGCGCGCATCATGGAGAAAATGCAGATGAAAAGCAACGCCGAACTTACCCGATACGCTATAACTCACAAACTCATCGATTAGCTTGACTCGTCGGTGTAGGAAAAACCCTACAGAGCGAATCGGCGAAGACCTACAGAAATCACGGTATTCGCTGATGTCAAGTTCTTTTCCAATCCGGTATCGTGACTTCAGGTCGAGCACAAAGATGTATATCCTGATAGCAGACGATCACGCGAACGTACGGCGAGGCCTGAGAGAAATTCTGGCGGACGCATTCACCAACGCTCACTTTTCCGAGGCTTCCAATGGAGTTGAGGTGCTGACCCAACTGGCCATAGCTCAATACGGGCTGCTCTTGCTTGACATCAATATGCCTGGACGCAGCGGCCTGGACGTGCTGCAGGATGTAAAGCATATATACCCGCAGCTTCCTGTGATCATGGTGAGTGTTCAGCCTGAGAAACCCTATGCTTCACGCTGTCTGCGGGCCGGAGCCGATGCCTATGTCAACAAAAACAGCGCCCCGGAAGACCTGGCGCCCGCAATCAGGAAAATACTGGGCGGCGCAATTTTCGCGGTCGACCAGAATAGAAATTAGTCGCAAGCCTCGATCAATTCGTTGACGAGGCTGGAAAACGTTTTCTCTCCGAACTGCAAGAGAACGAGTTCGCGTCTCTGTTCTCCCTGCATAAATCGTACTCCCCCTCTCCCATCCAATTTCGCGTCTGCCTCGGAGCTACCCGTGTGAATGTGTAGGAATAGACCTACAAAGTTCGCGTGAAAATGCCTACATCAATAACAGTGTTCGCCGATTTTGTCTTTTTCCTCAGCTTGTATCTTGGTTTTAGAAGCATCGTGGCAACTGCCACCTGCGCATACTCTGCAAGATTGGAAGGTATCGAGATGGCTACGAATTGCACCACTATGGCGAGTACGGCACCCAGTTATCCGGCTGGCCTTTCCTTTCCTGCGGCTTCGGCTGCAAAGCATAACTTAAAGATTGTTGCAAAGAAGATGGACACTCCAAAAGCTCAGGGCGCAACATTCGCCCCGCAGACTCTGCTGACCAGGATTGTGGCCGGAAAATCGCCGCGCGAATACCAGACCGATGACTCGATTTTCTCGCAAGGCGATCCGGCCGATGCAGTGTTTTATATTCAGACCGGCAAGGTGAAGCTCACTGTTGTATCGACGAGCGGTAAGGAAGCCGTGATCGCCTACCTTCCGGAAAAAAGCTTTTTCGGAGAGGGTTCGCTTGCCGGCCAACCGCTTCGCATTTCCACCGCAAGCGCACTTGAACCCTGTGCCATCATTCGTATCGAAAAGACAATCATGCTCGGCCTGCTCCAACGTGAGCCGGAATTCTCCGAGCAGTTTCTCGCACACATGCTCTCCCGCAACATTCGCATGGAGGCCGATCTGGTTGATCATCTGTTCAATTCCAGCGAAAAGCGCCTCGCACGGTTGTTACTGCTGATGGCTAACTTCGGCGAGGATTCCAAGCCAGTACCGCATATTGCGAAGATGAGCCAGGAGACACTTGCCGAGATGATCGGTACCACACGCTCGAGGGTCAGCTTCTTTCTGAATCGCTTCCGCGAGTTGGGTTTCATCAACTACAACGGTAGCGGAATAGATATCAATAGTTCGCTGGGCAGTGTTGTTCTACACGACTAATCGGGCGGCTACCCCTTGGTAAATCAAATGCTTGTGATTGGCTGAAGATCGGGTTCGATGAAGTACCAGGAATCACGGATAGTCAGATATTATTCACATTCAGATCGAAAGTCATAGTGCTGGATCGTTCGTGAAGGCTCTCGCGGCTAGTAGCCGGCAGGAGAAGGTGCAGATTTCTCCGCTCCACAACCCGAAGGTTTTGTCATAGCTCAGACCGCCGTTTATGGCGGCTGTTTTCTTGCAGTTGCGAGAGGTTTGGAGCGAACCGTATTGGTACACCCTGTTCCGCCTCTTCTTCAATGATGCGGCTGGCCGCACAGCGCAGGTGTAAAGAACGTTCACTGGATCCCTTCCAACATACTAGGCCGCAATGGAGTCCATAACTGGCTAGCAGGTTGGTTCCGAGACTGTTCCAATTATTTTCACTGGAGCAGCCTGAATCGGAGAATTACTCGTTTGTAAAAACGGTCAGGCCGCGCACATCCTTATCCTGGTATATGACGCTCGGTGGGGCGGACATCAGCTCACAAGGATTTGTAGGCTGCCTCACCGCTGTAGCGAGGCAAGGATTCTTGTGACCATCTACGTCTTCTGCGGAATTGGGCACAGCAAGAGCCTGCGTCGCTTCTCCTGCCGCAGGTTCACCGTTCAAATATGCATCGATGCTGCCCTCCATCTCTGTAGGAAAAGATGGGGCAGAACCGACAAGATTGGCTCTATAAGTCTTCAGCATGACTTCCCTGAAGACCGGGAGTGCAGCCCTGCTTCCGGTTTCCATTCCGCCCAATGAGCGATTGTCGTCGAATCCGATGCGCACCGCGATAGTAATTCCGTTTGGGCCGTATGTAGACCCGACAAAGAGGGCATCCCGGTAGTCGTTCGTGGTGCCTGTTTTTCCCATTACCGGGATTGGGAAAGTACGCGCATCGAGCTCATGAGCGGTCCCCGATGGAAGACGCACCACGCCGCGCATTCCTTCCTGGATCAACGATAACTGTTCTCCGGTGTCGCTGCTTGAACAGCAAGGCGCAGAATGCGTATACGCAACGTCGCCTCCGCTATGTCGAATTTGTGCGATCACGTAAGGGTCCGCGTGTATGCCGCTAGCCATGAAGCGGTAAGCGTTCGCGAGTTCGAGCAGTGTAACAACAGATGCGCCGAGTGCGGTGCTGGCATAGGGCTGCAATACGGTATGGATACCGATATCGCGGGCTGTATCCAAGACAGAATCAATCCCAATCTGTTGAACAATCCAAATGGCCGCTGCGTTTCTCGACTCGGCCAGCGCCTGCCGGGCCGGGATTACGCCCTTGAATTGATGATCGAAGTTAGTGATCCACTTCAACGGACGATTTCCGGAGTCAGCTACCGAGATGGGTTCGTCGGATACGGGAGTATTCAGATCGAATGCACCCTGTTGAAACGCCGCTAGAGTGCTGTTCAATATGAGTCACATTCAGGCCGACCGTTACGCTCTATTTAGGGTGCAGTCAGCGGCAACTGAGAAGGCTCCGGTGTGCGGCAGGTGACGGGGTGACAACTCGGGCGGCTGATTGGGGTATAAAGCCTGCCGAGATTGTCGGGAGTAGCATTTAAAACAATTATCTTCGCACTCCATGGCTTTCATCCGGAGCGCCCGGCGAAATGCACCAGTACATTTCATAAATCGCGTCCAAGCGCAGTTCCGGCTCCTGTGCTGCACAGGAGCCGGACGTTTACCTATGTCACGAGCGATTTCTAGAGCGTGTTTCATAAATAGATTCTGCCTCAGATCAGGTACTTACATGTGAGGCGGGTTAGCTGGTGAGCTTCTGTCATGAAGAAGCGGCAGAAGCTGTTGACCGATGAACAATGGGAACTGATTGAACCGTTGCTACCCCAGCCGAGACTTCGGCGTGATCGTCGAGGACGGCCATGGGCGTCAAACCGGGCTTGCTTTGAAGGCATCCTCTGGATTCTGCAAACTGGAGCAGCATGGCGTTTTCTGCCGGACGAGTTTCCCTCGCCGTCGACCTGTTGGCGTCGGCTGAAGCAGTGGGAAGACGAGGGCGTCTGGCTGGATGCGTGGCGCACCCTGCTGGGCGCATTGGACGGGGAAGGGTTACTCAAGTGGGACGAGACCTTCTTGGACGGCAGCTTCGCTCCGGCAAAAAAGGGGGCGCAGCCGTCGGTAAAACCAAGCGTGGCAAGGGAACGAAGTGGATGGTACTGGTCGACGGTCAAGGTCTTCCGCTGGGAGTTCGGCTCGAAAGTGCCTCTCCGGGAGAAGCTACACTTGCGGAGGCCACGCTCGCTGAAGTCCGCGTGCCGCGCCCAAAAGGACGGCCGAGGCAGAAGCCCGAGCGCGTGATCGCAGACCGGGCATACGACTCCGACCCGTTGCGTGAGCGATTTAGGAAACGGGGCATCGAGTTGATCGTGCCTTACCGGAAGAATAGCAAGCTGCGGCGCTTCGAAGATGGACGCAAACTGCGGCGTTATCTTCGCCGCTGGATCGTGGAGCGGACAAACGCATGGCTCGGTCAGTTCCGTCGATTGCTGGTTCGCCATGAGCATCTGCTCTCCACCTACCGCGCCTTCTTCTACATAGCCTGCTTCTGGATTACCCTGCGGCACTGTTTATGAAACACGCTCTAGTGTTTATCCTCATGATGATCGTTGTGGCCTCGTGCAGCTTTTCCGTCCCTGAATTTGTCGTCATACTGTTTATTCCCGTGGGCGTCCATCTGATACCGGGTGCCACCGCCATAGTAGTAACCGTCGTGCAGTCCGGAATCCCAATTGTGCGAGGTATAGTAGCCCTCGTCATACACCACGACCGGAGCAGGTGCAACGACAACCTCCGGCGCTCCGATGGCAACGCCTACATGTACCTGGGCAACTGCTTTAGGTGCTGCCATGAACGTACCGACCAAAACCAAACCAGATAACGCGAGTGCGGTTTTCTTCAACATTTAGAATCTCCCTTGCTCTTTTGCTGCAATATCAAACTGACGGAAACGCTGCGAGATTCGAACACACACGGTGCATGTTTTTCTCCTCATGCGAGATCCACATCCGGTGGAACCCCACTACCATCATCTTCTACCCCTGGCGTTCCAAAGTCTGGTCAATAACGCTCAGGTGCCCAGCGCAGGCGATGCAAAGCGTCCAGGCTGCCAGATTGTCGAAGTCAAAGTGGATTGCCCCCGCGTCGTTATCGCCGGAAGACGAGAGATGGCGTCGGAATCTGAGGATGAGACGGACGAAAGCGCCTGCGTTGACAGAATGTGAAGGAGTTTTACACCGAGTTCCAGCGGACATCGATCATAAAAAGGCGACCGCAGACCTCAAGGACGGCGTGCTTGAGATTCTCCTGCCGAAATGCGTCCAGAGCACGAAGGTAAAAGCACTGGGCAAGAACTGCGTGGAAAGTTTCGACAATTAAAGGCACAGGTCGAATGGCCGGGGCTGACGCATTCCCGTTTTCATCCCTCACGCTATCGGGGAAAACTGCCTCTTCACGGGTACTTTAAGCATCCGGCTCCTATACTGCTTTACCCCATTCCAGTAGCGCGTTGACGACTCTGTTCGACGTTTAGCCGGACAGCAGACTGTGAATATTGTGTCATCGCCTGCTGCGGGCTCCGACTTGGTTTGCTGGCCCAACATGAGCATCTCCACGAGGGTCTCGGGAAAATAGGAATCAACTGGTTTCGTTATCAAGTGAATGCGTTTATCAGGCATGGTCGCTCTCCTGCACGTGCGCCAGCTAATCATGCCAAAGTTGCCGCGCTGACGCTGAGCCGGATTGACCACACTCTGCTCTCCCAACCACATCCCATCTCAACCGACAATGGTTCCCATGCCGTCCATCGTGTGTGTGTCTGTGGAGCGGCCACCGTGGTGACAGTGTGCACTGAAACCTCTATGGGAACTAATCGCACCTCTTCTGCATCGCTTAGTTCGATGGTCATCACGTTCGAGCATCTCTCACAGAGCCAGAAGTATTCGATTTACGTCAATTGCGGTCAATTTTGCTCAGACGGAAAAACTTGGCCGCTGGTATACGTATGAAAGTAATGAAGAAATGAGAAGCATGATGAGCGACAAAATAACGGCCCTGGTCAACGACAACGGAACAAGTCTGACGATCATTGCAAGGAACTGGGCACCTAAGCGCGAGGAACTCTACCCCTTCACGTGGATACTCTACTCGGGCGGGCATGCTATCCGGTTGCACGTGGCACATGATCTTGCATCGCATCCGTATATCGAAGAAAGATGTGCCGCGTAGCAAGTTTGCCGCCGCGACATGATAGTGAGGAATTCATGGCAACCCGTGAGTACGAGGCAATATCGCTACCTTTGGCGATGGCCGATCTAACCCTGGCATCTTGCGAGACGGTCGCACGCCGCATGCTCCTGATTTCCCAGAATCAATGCTCTCAGGCCGAATACCTGAGCATGTTTAGCGAGAAGGCCGAAGCGGCTATGGCGACAGGGCTTACGCTGATGTCCAGCTATGGCCAAGCGTCGGTTTTTTCACTGATGGCTCCTTGGCTCAGCCAAGCAACCGCAAACGTCAATCGTCTGCGGAAGAAGTAGACCTATGCCGGGCTCACCCGCGAAATCCAGCCCAACGTTTTGGAGGTGAGCCGCCTCTCGCGCGGCTAAAATCTCCGGTCCTTTGCACACCATTGCCGTATGCTCTCCTTGGCGAGAGCTGCATTGAGGCTCCAGAGCAGGGTGGTCACCTTTTCCTGAGAATCCTCATCGTCATCCGGCCAATTCTCCCCCTCGGTAATCGCCCGTCACCTGGGACAGAAGTTCAAGACGCATCACCATACTGCCTGTCATCCATCACGGCACGCCGCTTCGCCGGAGCGGATAATGTTGTTTCACGACGGAGGCAGAGACATCATGCAGAGCGAAGGAATTGCCGTGCTGAGCAAGATACACATTGTCAAGAAACGCGCGCCTTCGGTCCGTGTACTTAAAGATTCTGAAGCCAGATACCGGCGCCTGTTTGAGACAGCCCAGGACGGGATACTGATCCTCGATGCAAAGACAGGATTGATCACCGATGTGAACCCCTTCTTGATGCGGCGCCTGGACTATTCGCGTGAGGAATTTCTCGGCAAAGCGCTCTGGGAGATTGGCCTGTTCAGAGACATTGAGGCCTCCAAGTCGGCTTTTCTAGAATTAAAGACTAACGGTTATATCCGCTATGAAGATCTGCCGCTCAAGACCAAAGGTGGGCAATTCATCAGCGTGGAGTTCGTAAGCAATGTTTACAGGGTGAATCGCAAGGAAGTCATCCAGTGCAATATTCGTGACATTACCGCGCGCAGGCGCGCCGAGCGGTCCGAACAACTCATCCGCCAAGCCCAGAAAATGGAAACCGTCGGCCAACTTACCGGGGGGATCGCCCATGACTTCAATAACCATCTGGCCGTGATCCTGGGATATTGCGAGATGTTGGAAGCTCAGCCGGACCTGTCCGGGCCAGCCCGCAAAATGGTCATGGATATTCACAGTGCAGGCACATCTGCCAAGGATCTCGTACGGCACCTTCTCACATTCAGCCGCCTGCAGGTGTTGCATTCCGTGCCCCTTGATTTGAATGCGACGGTGAAGCTCCTCCATTCGATGTTGAGCCGGCTGATCGGTGACGAAGTCGAGTTGCTAACCGTGCCCGGCAGCGACTTGGGAACAATCCTTGCCGATCCCATTCAGGTCGAGCAGGTGCTGATGAATCTTGCAATCAATTCTCGCGATGCAATGCCCCAGGGCGGAAGAATCACCATCGAGACTTCGAACGTAGAGAGCCCGGACGAAGGGAGCAATGAGACGTGGGTTCGGCACAATCCTACTGCGAAACTTGGGCCGTGCGTAATGCTGGCCGTGAGCGACACCGGCGTCGGAATGGACAAGGAAACCCAATCCCGTGTCTTCGAGCCTTTCTTCAGCACAAAAGAGGCGGGTAGGGGTACTGGGCTCGGCTTGTCCACTGTCTTCGGTATCGTCAAACAGAGCGCTGGCGCGATCTGTATTCACAGCGAACCCGGTCAGGGAACAACATTCAAAATCTATTTCCCGCGCTGTGAAGAGTCCGAGGTTATTCCTCAATGGGCGACGGTGGCGCCCCCGCGCGGAGGTTCAGAGACAATTCTTCTGGTCGACGATGCCGGTACTTTGCGTGGACTGACGCGACAGTTGCTCGAGGGCTGTGGATACACCGTGCTCGATACGGGGCAGCCATCCGAAGCGCTTCGCATCGCAGAACAGTACGCAGGACCACTGTCTCTGATGATCACCGATGTGAAGATGCCCGGACTCTGCGGCCCCGGTCTCGCCGAAAAACTCGCTGCCATTAGACCGGAGACGAAGGTCCTCTATACTTCAGGATGTTCCGTCGACGCAGTTTTCAAGCCCGGCACGCATGCATCGGACCATGCTTTTCTTGAGAAACCTTTCACGCGTGATGAATTGGTAAGGAAAGTACGCGAGGTTCTGGATTTAGATTCGCCTGTCCATCCGTCCGCCTAAACCGTAGGAGACGCGATTCCATGATGAGACTTGGAACCGCTTAACTGCGAGCGTGTCGGCTATGCAGCGCTCATCATCGACAACAAAGACACGTTTAGACATCGCTTCTCACTTCAACATAGTGCAGGGTGGCATACGTTCCGCCGTTCCCTGGTCACATTGCTGATCTCGAAGGGGGAGAACGTGAAGGTTACGCAATCCCAACTTCGTCACACCGCGCCGAAAATTACCTTGGAGTCTTACGCCCAGGTAGTCTCGAACGACCAGAAGAAGGCACATCAAAAGGTAGTCCAAATGGTTGTACCGAAGCAGTTGTCGGCGAAGCTGAAGGCAAGGGAAGCCGTCGTCAGCAATTAGACGACGGGCTTTTCTCTTGGCTGGGTGCCTGAGGGTGTCTGAAAAGTGCTTCTTTGGTTTGGCGTAAGTTCTTTAGAATCATGGTGAGCGCGCTGGGACTCGAACCCAGGACCCACGCCTTAAAAGGGCGTTGCTCTACCAACTGAGCTACGCGCCCACACCTAGGTAGCCTATCACAGAATAGCTGACCGAGTCCGCCTGGACCGGCGCTGGCGCGGCAGCATCGAGAGGAACAAACAGGCGCCGGCCATGCGCCTGCCGCAGGCTCCGAGCCGTTAGTCTCTGCGTTGCATGGCCACCACGTTGTGACCCCGTTCGGGCTTGGCCCACACTGAAAGCAAAAGCAGTTCGGCGTGCGTAAACTCCAAATCGTCGGGACGCGGATGCTCCGGCGCAAATACGTGCTCGTCGAGGATTTCGCGAAGAGCTTCCAGGGAAATGCACAATGTGTGCGCGGCTTCGAGCTCGCTGTAGTACTGCTTGACCGGCTTTTTCAAACTCAACATATCAGGTAGCGTCCTTGGCTTCTGGGGGGGACGTTACCTTTGTACATCGCCTGTGCAGCCATTCATATGAGGTGAATTGCTCATACTTACTGACTCTGCTTACCTACTGTAAGGTTACTATCGGAATCCAGTCCGGGAATGGAACCTGCAATCGCCAGGATGGCGCTATTCCCGCCCGGCCAGCAGAGTAGTCAGGTCGGCCACCGAGGCCAGCAGCGCGTCCTGCGGCTCGCTCAACAGCCGTGCGCGGCGGAATTGACCGCTCAGCACCCCAACGTTCAGGCCAACTCCAGCGTTTGCAGCCGATTGCAGATCCAGCGGGGTATCGCCCACGTTCACCACCTCGCGCACCGAGCGGCAGCGGCAGCGCTCCATGGCGTGGAAGATGAGATACGGCGCGGGCCTGCCAACTGCCACCTCGTCGCTGGAAACCATGGCGGAGAACCACTCCTGCCAGCCCAGCCGCCGCACCACCAGCTCCACCGTCGGCCGTCCAAAGCCTGAGGTCAGGGCCAACTGCATCCCGCGCTTGCGCAAAGACTCGAAGACGTCCTCGGCGCCCGCAATGGGAGCCAGCTGCTCTTCGTAGCGTTGGTTCACCAGCCGTAAAAAGTCGCCGTAAACCGCCTCCACTGCCGCTTCGGTGAGCGGTTCGTTGCGCTTGCGCCAGCCGAAAAACCGGATCACCTCGCGCTTGGCTCCGCCCTTGAACTCGGCCAGCTCCTCGCTGCCCACGCCCATGCCATGCGCCGCCAGCGCGTCCACCAGCGACGACACGACCTCGCCGTGGTCTTCAATCACGGTTCCCGCTATATCGAAGATTGCCAGCTTGAGTTCTTGCATAAGTTCCTGTGTGATTGAACACGAGTGCGCGGCCAAATACACGCACTCTCTCAGCTTATCGCAAACTCCTTCGGCGACATCGTCGCGGAATGCTCGCAAGCACCCCGGTTCGTTGTAACATTTATATTTTGCGGGAGAACGCATGGAGCAATTCGACGTACTCATTATCGGAGCCGGACCCACCGGCCTGGCCTGCGCCATCGAGGCCCGTCGCGCCGGCTACTGCGCGATTGCCGTGGACAAGGGATGCCTTTGCAACTCGCTTTATAACTACCCCACCAACATGACCTTCTTCACCACACCGGAGCTGCTGGAGATCGGCGACATTCCCTTCGTCACCGCGCAGCAGAAGCCCAACCGCCTGGAGGCGCTGGAGTACTACCGCAAGGTCTCGGAGTTCTACCGCCTCGACGTTCGCCAATATCACTCGGTCAACCGCATCGAGGGCGCCGACGGCGCGTTTCTGGTGCACTGCACCGGCCCGCTCTCCCGTCCGGCCCAGTTCCTCGCGCGCAAGCTGGTAGTTGCCACTGGATACTACGATCTGCCGAACCGTCTCGATGTTCCCGGCGAAGATCTGCCTAAGGTGGCCCACTACTACCGCGAGCCGCATCCCTACAACAACTCGGACGTGGTGGTGATTGGGGCCAGAAATTCGGCGGCCATCGCCGCGCTGGAACTGTGGCGCCACGGGGCGCGCGTCACTCTGGTGCATCGCGGCGCGGCCATCGCACCCAACGTCAAGTATTGGATCAAGCCCGACCTCGAGAACCGCATCAAGAATCAGGAGATTGCCGCCTGCTTCAACACCACCATCCGCGAAATCACTCCGGACGCCATTGTGCTGGACACTCCGCGCGGCGAGCAGCGGCTGAAGAACGATTTCGTCCTCGCCATGACCGGCTATCATCCCGACTTTGCATTTCTGCGAGCGCTGGGCGTGGAACTGTCGCGCCAACCGTCGTCCAAGCCGGTGGTGGACAGCAATACCCTGGAAAGCAACGTGGCAGGAATCTATCTGGCGGGCGTCATCATCGCCGGCATGAATACCAACGAGATTTTCATCGAGAACGGGCGTTATCACGGCTGCCAGATCGCCTCGGACCTGCGCCGCAAACTGGGAGAGCCCACGCTTGCGCCCTTCGTCCCCGGCAACGCAAAAAAGTCCGCTGCCGAGGCCGCTACTTCGTCTGTGCCTCTGCGCAACGCCGAGTAGCCAAGTCCGGTTCTGCAGTTGCTGTATACCGAAATGGCCTGGGGAAAGCAGGTACGCACGTAAGAATTCCGCGACGTACGGCGGAGTCCACCACCCTTCACCAGGGCTAAGAATGGACTGGGATATTTGGTTGCTGTTGCTCCTGAACAACAGTCCCCAATACAGGTTGGGATGTACGCTCCGTGCAGACTCAAATAGTCTGAGTGGCAGACTCAATGGTAACGACCATAGTGGCGCGCAGCCATTTGAAATTTGCCTTTAGAACATCAAAATCCGGACCAGACGTGACAAATGCGGCCTTCCCCTTCATAAGGAAACCCGTCCCCGGTCCATAAAGGCCTTTGATCTTGCTACTCCCCAAGCTTATTAAAACCTCCGGATTGAAAGCTACGTTTGCCTCCGTACGATGCATGTAACCGGCAGGAATCAACAGACGCCCATCTTCGGTGGCTCGTAGATAGCTATTCCAGGTATTGACCATGTGCGGTCCATCTTTTCCTAACGTTGCAATTGCTACGACGCCATCCTGTTTCATAATTTCCAGTACTTTTTCCGGAATCATTTTGACCTCATGGTTTGCGCTGCCGGCGTTCGTTTACCCGACTCGGACCTGCATGCCTACTGCAACTCCACAGCATTGCCGGTCTGTTCGGTGATCAGCCGTGCCACCAGCGGAAACAGCGGCTCTCCGCTTGCTCCCAGCACAAAGTCGGCGAAAGCCTCGCTCCAATCCAGCTTGAAGCTGGTGGTGAGCGCCGAAATCCAGATCTGCCGCGCCGAAGAATTGGGCGAGATGACGAAGGTTGCGGGCGGCTCCTCGAAGACCATCTGCAGGGCGCCGCCGCGCTCCTCCACCTCAAAGCCCGCCGCTTCCTCTATGGCGTAAAGAGCGCGAGTCAGCCGCTCCATCGCCGCTTCCGCTTTTTGCTGGAAAGTTTTCTCGTCCATACCGCTGATCATACGACAGAGCCCGCCCAGAGGTGGTTGGCAATTCGTTTCCGCAATCGGTTACTATTCTTGAATTGGCGAGATTTGGAATTTCTGGGGAGCGTTTCCGCCTTTATAATTGAGCGCACCTGGCTTGCAGGGCAGGTCCCCGTACTTGAGAGGCTGCATGACGGAAAGTAAACCGAAACCTCGCGTGATTGTAGTGGACGATGAGCGTGTGATTGCCGACACGCTGGCTACCATTTTGAATCGGGCCGGCTTCAATGCCTCCGCCGTGTACACCGGAACCCAGGCGGTCGAGCTGGCCCGCACCGAAAAGCCCGACCTCATCATCAGCGACGTCATCATGCCGGATATGAACGGCATCGAGGCGGCCATTCTCATTCGCGAGATCCTGCCCGCGTGCAAGATCCTGCTCTTCTCCGGCCAGGCCGCCACCGCCGATCTGCTGGAAAACGCCCGCGCGCGCGGCCATGAGTTTGAAATCCTCGCCAAGCCCGTCCACCCTCAGGACCTGCTCGCCAAGCTTCGCCAGTAGAACTCCGCGAAAGATAGCTGCCGGCCAATCTGGCCAAAGCGAGGGCGAGGAAACCATTGCCAAGGAAGGCAATCGTTTTCGTCCCGGAAAATAACCAGAGAGTGAATGGTTGGCATTTCTCCGCAACGATGTACCATTCGGTAACCTGCGGCCTCTAAACGATTGCCCAATCCGCCAATCCTTACCCTAAGCGCAAGGAGCTGGCAGACCGCGCAGATTTTCCGCTCCTACATCTCGCGACGCCCCTCGATCGCCCTCTGCAGCGTAACCTCATCGGCATATTCAATATCGCTGCCGGCCGGAATGCCTGTGGCAATGCGCGTCACGCGCACCCCACTTGGCTTCAGTTGGCGGGCCAGATAAACGGCCGTCGCCTCGCCTTCCACGGTGGGATTGGTGGCCAGAATTACCTCATCGACTTCGCCGCTCTCCGCACGCCGCAGCAGGTTGCTGATCCGCAGCTGCTCGGGACCAACCCCGTGGATCGGCGATAGGGTTCCGTGCAGCACGTGATAGACGCCGTGGTAGCCGTGTCCCTTTTCCAGCGCGGCAATGTTGGTTGGCTCCTCCACCACGCAAACCAGCCGCTGGTTGCGTGTGGGGCTGGAGCAGTAGTCGCAGGGGTCCACGTCGGTGATGTTGTTGCACACCGAGCACAGCCGCAGCGCCGCCTTGATCTCGCGGATGGCTCCGGCCAGCGCCTCGGCGTCTTCATCGGTGCCGCGCAGGATGTAGAAGGCGTAGCGCTGCGCACTCTTGCTGCCCACTCCCGGCAGCTTCTTCAACTCGTCGATCAGCCGCGACATCGGCTCGGCAAACTTGGACATACCCTACTTCCACTCCGCCATGTTTTGCAGAACGTTTTGCAGGACGATGTTCTGCCGAGACACGCTTCGAAGACCACCCGGGCGAAACTCCACAACTTTCTGCACGCTCTTTGCTCCCGGCTCCAGCCATGCAAATGCATTGTCATCGCGGATCAGGTAGCTCACACGCCCGGCCAGGGTCCATGTTTTGTCCGGCCCCACGCGGAAGCGGAGATAGTCGCCTGTCGTAGCGTTCCGGTCCAGGTAGGAAAATGCCAGGATATAAACAATGGCTTCGGTCTTCTTGGAGTTGAATCCCACCCGCGACAAAAAGACCGTCATGTCCGGCGAGTCCCACTCCTTCGAGCCGTCCACCGGTGCGCTGGTTCCCATAAAGCGGTGCTTCCAGGGCGTCAAAAGCGGATCGTGCAGCGGGATGCTGGCGGTGTTGCTTTTTATGAAATTCTTCCAGGTCGATCTCTCCAGACCATGAAAGCGGGTGCGCAGCTTCTGTTCCACATCGTCGGCAGTGTCCGGCTTGACCCAGAAAAACGTGCAGCCATTGGCAAAGACCGGAGCATCGGCGCCCGCATCGCATTTTTCGCTCAGCGTGCGATCGTAGATCGTAACGTGCAAGTCTGCCGTGGGGATCGAGGTCATCAGGTTGAGCGCCGCCTCATAGACTCGGTACTCCTCGTTCGTGGGCTCATTCTGGGCATCAGCGATGCCAGCCGCGCTCCACGCCGGGCTGCAGAAAATGCCCCAGAGAAAAATAGCTGCCGCCAGTTGGCGCAGCCCGCTCCGCCGCTTGCTCTCGCGCTTCATCCCCAATTCAGAAAGTCTCCCGCTCAAGAAGTGCCCAACTTAAAACAGGCCCGGAGGAATCCCCATTCCGCCCAGCAGTCCGCCCATTTGCGATTGCATGGCTGCGTCCACCTTGCGCGCTGCTTCGTTCACCGCGGCCGTCACCAGGTCCTGCAGCATCTCCACGTCGGCGGCGGCTTCCTTATCGATCTTCACCGAAAGCACCTGCTTTTCGCCGTTCATGCGCACCACCACGGCGCCGCCGCCGGCCGAAGCCTCGACCTGCGTCTCGCGCATCTTCATCTGCATCTTTTCCTGCATTTCCTGCGCGCGCGCCATCATTTCCTGCACCTGCTTCATGTCCATCGTGCTCACCTTTCCGAGCGGTCCATCACCATGCGGATCTCTGCTCCGAACTTTTCCATCATGCGCTTCACCACCGGCTCTTCCGCCGCCCGTGTCTTCAGGGTTCCGCTGGCTGCCGGGCGCTCGGCCCCCGACGATCGCGGTTTTACCTCCACGGGTGGGGTAGCTCTTCCCGCTGACGTCCCGCCCACCAGCCGAACCTTGACCGGCCGCCCTGCCGCTTTGCCGGCAGCCTGATTGGAGAGCTTTTCCTGCTCGCGCGTGTAGCTCACCCCGATCATCGCCTCCGACATGCCGACCTGCACCGAAACCAGATTGCCCTCGGCGGACCACTCGCCCTCTTCCAGCGCGTGCACCAGCATCTGCGAGCCGCCGCTCTCCATGGCCTGCAACACCGCCTCGCGAATCGCATCCACGTCCAGGGGAGTGCCTGTAGCTTCCGCGGCGGGCGCAACCGCCAGCGCGCTGCCGTTGTCGAATGGCATGTTGCCGGCGAGGTTGCCTGAGGCCATCGCGGGCGGCATCGCACCGGCCGGCCGCGCGCCAAACGCCTGCGGAACCGGCTGACCGCCCAAGGCCATCGGCCGGCTCGGCAAAGATGCCGAGGACGGCGCTGCCGTCTCCGGCTCGGAGGACATCTCCTCGCGCCCCTTGCGCGCTTTATCGGCTTCGAACGGAGAAGGCTTCGACGCTGGCTGTCCGAAGGGCGAACTGCCACCACCCATCGGCGGCACACCCGCCGGGCGCGAGGCGAACGCCGGAGGCGGTACCGGCGGACGCTGCGCCGTGGGCCTTTGACTCGGCGAACTCTGTACCGGCCTCTGCGCCGTTGCTGGAGCCGCGCTCGCGCCCTCGGTCAGGCTCACGCTGCTCAGCAGTTGCTCCAGCGGAAGCAGGCGCTGGGCGTGCACCATCTTCAGCAGTCCCAACTCCAGATGAAAGCGCTGCTCCTGCTTGTAGCTCACATCGCCATGGGTGCGCAGCATGATCTGCAAAAAGCGCGTCAGTTCTTCTTCGCCGAACTGCTCTGCAACTCCGGCCACGCGCCTGCGCTCGTCGGCGCTCACCTGCAGAATCGGGCTCTCGCTTCCGGCCACCTTGGCCACCAGCGCGTTGCGCAGGAAGCTGACGGTCTGCTTGGCGAAATGGGTTGCGCTCTGTCCTTCCACCATCAGCTTATCGACGATCCGCAGCACCTCGTCGCTGGAATTCTCATGCACCGCCTTCAATACCCGCTCCAGCACCTCGGTGGAGACGTTGCCCACCAGTCCGCGTACCACCTCGGCGGTTACCGTAGTGCCGCAGCAGGAGATCGCCTGGTCCATGATGCTGAGCGCGTCGCGCATCGAGCCGTCGCCGGCCTCGGCCAGCAGGGCCAGCGCGTCCTCGTCCACCGATAGCCCTTCGGTCCGGCTGATCTCGCGCAGGTGATTGACGATCTCGTCGAAGCGCACGGCGTGAAAACTGAAGTGCTGGCAGCGCGAGCGGATAGTCTGAGGAATGTCCTCGGGTTGCGTGGTGGCCATCATGAAGACCACCCACGGCGGTGGTTCTTCCAGTGTTTTCAGCAGCGCGTTGAAAGCGGCATCGGTCACCTGGTGAGCTTCGTCGAGGATGAAGATGCGGTAGCGGTCGCGCGCCGGTTCGGCCGTCGCCGTGGCGATCAACCCGCGCACCTCTTCGATGCCACGATTGGTCGCCGCGTCGATTTCGATCACATCCATGGCCCCTACCGAGCCCTCGCGAATCTCGCGGCAGGAGTCGCACACCCCGCACGGCTCGGCCACCGGACGCTCGCTGGACCGGCAGTTCAGCGCCATGGCCAGGATGCGGGCGATGGTGGTTTTGCCAATTCCGCGGTGTCCGCTGAAGATGTAGCCGTGGGCGATGCGCTGCTGCTCCAGCGCATTCTTCAGAGTGCGCACCACGTGATCCTGCCCGATCACATCGGAGAACTTTTGGGGACGGTATTTGCGCGCCAGAACGGTATAGCTCATGGGAAAATCTGATTATACCCGGCGCCAGCGGCCGGAGGGCCGTCTTTTGGCCCGTACCCGCCGCCAAGCCGGATCGCGCAGTTTTTCCGCCTCACCAAGGGAGTCCCAATGCAAACCCTGCGTTCGCGCATCGTGTATCAGAACCGCTGGATGACCGTGCGGGAGGACCAGGTCCGCCGCCAGGATGGCTCCGAAGGGATCTTCGGCGTGGTGGAGAAGCCCGATGCCGCCATGGTTATCCCCATCGAGCAGGGCAGGGTACACATGGTCCAGCAGTTCAAGTACCCCGTCGGCGGACGCTACTGGGAGTTTCCCCAGGGCACCTGGGAGCAGGCCGCAAACTACACCATCGAGGAACTGGCCCGCGGCGAACTGCGCGAGGAGACCGGCCTCGGTGCCGGCAACATTGAATTCCTCGGCCGGCTTTTTATCGCCTACGGCTTTCTTACCCAGCCCATGCACGTCTTCGTGGCTACCGGACTAACTCAGCTCGATGCCCAACCGGAGCACGAAGAGCAGGACATCATTCGCGGCTGCTTCACCTGGCCCCAGTTTCATCGCATGGTGGAAGACGGAGAGATTGCCGACTCCCACACCCTGGCCGCTCTTTCTCTACTGCGGCTCAAGCGACCCCGGCTTGCGGAATAGTCCAGCAAGCTGGGTTGGCGGCTTACCCGGTTACTTACACCGACCCATCCTAATCCCGGTGCCCACTTCGATTCCGGCTTGGCTGCCCGGAAGAAGAAATAACTCTGTAACGGTTAATCCTTGTTACACTTTATACATGGCAAATCAAGCGATCAGTGCAGCAGTCAATCAGCTGAAGCAGGAGCATATCCGGCTTTGTAAAGAATTAGCCCGCGTCGACGAAGCGCTCTCCGCTCTGGGTAGTCTGGATAGCATACCGGACGGGCGCGCGAAGGCCGGAAAAAAGGCCGCCGCCACCAAGCCCAAGCGCAAGATCTCGGCCGCCGCGCGCAAGAAGATGTCGGAAGCAGCGCGCGCCCGCTGGGCCGCTCGCAAAAAAGAAAAGCCCCAAGCCAAGTAAACGGCAGCCGGGACCGCACCTCACGCACACTCCTCCAGTAGCCATGGGGAAGTGTGCATTTTCTTTGCGCGTTATTGCTTCGCGGCTTTGTTCTTCTTTGCGGCTTTTCCGTTGTCCCTCTTGCTGGCCGCCCGCTTCCGCTTCTTCAACTCGGCGGGGGAATACATCGTCCCCCGGCATTGCTTGGCGCCGCAGGTGCAGGGAGCCTCACCCTCGCCGTCGTAAAGGTAATAGTCGTACACCAACTCCTCGCCGGGTTGGATGTCGCGAATCGCCCGGATCCAGACGTGCTCGTCCTCGTCCTCTTCGGTTTCGCAGTTGGGCGCGCAGGAGTGGTTCAGGTACATTGCCATTCCATAGCCATCCACCACATAGGTTCCGTCGCCCACGCCGAACAGGTAGGTATAAGGCCGCTCATTGTAGAGATTGTCGGCATCGTCATGTTTCATGCGGGTGCCGGTGTATTCCACCACCAGCGTACCTTTCGGAATGCGTTCCAGGGTGAAGACACCAGCGGCATGGATGGCGGAAGAGCGGACGATGAGGCGCATGATGAAGGATTGTAAATGCTGCGGGCGGTGTTGCAAATGTTCACACATGGAATCGTGCCGCTGCCTCAAACCGTCTCGGTGAACAAAAATTCGGTCCACATGTCACAAGCCATCCGCACAGCCATCACATGTACTTGGCCCAACCGTACGTTTGCGGGTGACTGGAATCACGGCGAGTTGAGGCGTAATGAACGATAACAGTTGCGAAATACATCAATGCAATCTGCGTCGTGTATTCCGCCGGGATGGATCTGACTGAATTGATTTTATATTTGTCTTGCCTGAAGCACGGAATGATGCACCCAAATGTCACCGCATAGGATATGACATGGCCAATGATTCTTTCGAAAAGGAAACAATAGCCCAGAGTTTGAAGAATGCGGGCTACTCGCGTCGAGATTTCTTGCAGCTCTGTACGACCCTCGTGGCAACCGCGCCCATGGGACTTGCCCTCACCGACAAGGCCACCCCGGCACAGATTGCTAAAAAGGTCGCAAAAGCTAAGAAACCCTCGGTCGTATGGCTTCACTTCCAAGACTGCACCGGGTGCTCCGAGACTCTTCTCCGCACCTCCAAGCCCGACGTTGCCGACCTCATCATCAACGTCATTTCCCTCGACTATCACGAAACTCTGATGGTTGCCTGCGGTCACCAGGCCGAAGACGCCCTCAAATCGGCGGTCAATGACAACGCCGGCAAGTTCGTGCTGGTGGTCGAAGGCGCAATTCCGACCAAAGACCAGGGAACCTTCATGATGATGGGCGGCCGGCCGGCGATGGATGTGCTGCGAGAGGTCTCCTCCAAGGCTGCCGCGATCATTGCCATGGGCTCCTGCGCCTCCTGGGGCGGCGTGCCATCGGCCGATCCCAATCCCACCGGCTCCACCGGCGTGGATCAGATCATCTCCGGCGTGCCGATCGTCAACATCCCGGGCTGCCCGCCGAACCCTTACACCCTGCTGGGTGTCGTGCTGGAATTCGCCGTGATGGGCAAACTGCCCGCCTGCGACGATCTCAAGCGCCCCAAGTTCGCCTACGATCGCGTAATCCACGACCATTGCCCGCGCCGCGCCCACTTCGATGCCGGACGTTTCGCCGGTAACTTCGGGGATGCCGGTCATCGCGAAGGTTACTGCCTCTTCAAACTCGGCTGTAAAGGTCCGGTGACCCATGCCGGCTGCTCCACCCGTCACTTTAACGAGATGGTGGATGCCTGGCCGATCGGTACCGGCGCCCCCTGCTTCGGCTGCACCGAGCAGAAGGTAGGCTTCCGCATTCCTGCCTTTACCACGGTGGACCCGCACACCTTCACTCCGCCTGACACTTATGCTCCCATCTCCAGCTCGGTCGGCAAGTTTGGCGCCGTCGCTGCTGGTCTGGTCGGCATTACGGCCGGTGCGATTGGTGGAGCGACCTGGGCTGCCTCGCAAAGGCTGGCCAGCAGTGAAGAAACCATCGCCGCCGAGGCCAAGTCGACGCCTGTCGGAGGGAAGTAGCCATGGCCATGACACGCCGCGAGGCATTCAAGAATCTCGCCAAGGGCACTCTGCCGGTTCTTGCGGCAGGTTGCGTGTCCACTGCACTCCCGGGAGTCGCCCACGCCGAGGAGGAGAAGCAAGCACCAGAAGGCGCGCTCGGTCTGCTTTACGACGCGACCCGCTGCGTTGGATGCAAATCGTGCATGGTGGCGTGTTCCCAGGCCAATGACCTGAAACCCGACACCCGCATCGACGGGCTCCATCAGGCTCCTCCCACTCTCAACTACATGACCAAGAACATCATCAAGCTGTATCGCACAGCGGATGGTTCGGATCACTCGTACTTCAAGCAGCAGTGCATGCAGTGCGTCGATCCGGGATGCGTGAACGCCTGCATGTTCGGCGGCTTGCGCAAGGATAAGGAGACCGGTGTGGTCTGGTGGCTCGGCACAAAGTGCGTCGGCTGCCGCTACTGCGAAATCTCCTGCCCCTTCCACATTCCGCAGTTCCAGTGGGATGGCTTCAACCCGAAGATCGTCAAGTGCGAGCTCTGCCGCGAGCACATTGCCAAAGGTGCCAAGCAGCCCGGCTGTACCGAGGTCTGCCCCACTCAGGCGGTGATCTACGGCAAGCGTGAAGACCTGCTGAAGGAAGCCAAGCGCCGTATTGCCGCCAACCCTGGAAAATATTTTGAGAACAGGGTGTACGGTGAACACGATGCCGGCGGGACTCAGGTTCTGTACCTGTCTCGGGTGAGCTTTGCCAACATCGGCTTGCCGGCTATTGGCGATAACTCAATTCCTTCCGGCTTGAAGTATCCGCATGCGGTGTACAAGTGGATGGCGCTGCCGATGGCGCTCTTCGCAGGCATGGTCTTCTTCGCCAATAGGAACTTCAAAGAACACGAACATCACCTGGTCGAGGATCAGAAAAAGACCGGATTGAGGCCACAACTATGACACGGTGGGAGAGAAGCGTTCCTGTATACGGTGTCCCCGTGATCACCCGCGGATTCTGGGCCTTGTTAGGCCTGATCATGCTCGGCATGGTGCTGATCGTAATCCGCGAAGTCGTCGGTCTCGGCGGAAACATCTCTGGCATGTCCGACCCCTTTGCCTGGGGCCTTTGGAAAACCTTTAACGTGATGGTCCTGACCGGCCTTGGCTCCGGCGGTTTCGCCGTAGGCATCGCCGCCTGGGTCTTTAACAACGAAAAGCTGCATTCGGTGATGCGCGTCGCGCTGCTTACCAGCCTGCTCGCATACTGGACCGGTCTTTTCGCGCTCGGCGTCGATGTGGGGCGCCCGTGGAACTTCTACTGGGTGGCATGGCCAGCCACCTGGAACCTGCACTCTCCGCTGCTGGAGATTGCGGTTTGCATTATGCTGTATGCGACCGTGCCGCTCTTTTTGGAAAACCTGCCGCCACTGTTTGAGTACGTCATTTATGAGTTCCCCAAATTTCGCGGCGTGGCGGAGTTCTGCGAGAACGTGATGAAGAAGTGCTATCCCGTCATCATCGGCCTCGCCTACATTCTGCCCATCATGCACCAGTCGTCGCTGGGCGCACTGATGATTCTGGGTGGCAACCGTGTGAATACTCTCTGGCAGACGCCGTTCCTTCCCCTGATCTACGTTTGGGCGGCGGCATTCCTGGGTTACAACTGCGTTGTGCTCTGCCTGCTGCTGGCCAAACTCGCGTGGAAGCGCGATGTGGACCCCGAAGTCCTGGCGGAGCTGAACAAGTTGACGGTCTGGGTGGCGTACGCGTGGTTAGCTTTCCAGTTCCTCGACATCCTGGTACGCGGAAAGTTCTTCCACCTATTCACCGATGGCTACTGCTCCCTCCTGTTCTGGGTCGAGACGGCGCTGATTGCCGGCTCCGCCTACGTTCTTTCGACGGAGAAGGGTAGGAAGTTAGGGACCATGTTCCTGGCGCATGCGCTTTGTGCCCTGGGCGGCATGATCTACCGCTTCGCTCCGACCACCCTGGCGTTCCATGCCAAGGACGGCGCAACGTATTTCCCGTCTGCTATCGAACTCATCGTTTGCCTCTCCTTTATCGCTATTGGTGTGCTGGTCTATTTGATTGCGGTGAAGAAACTGGCGATCCTGCCGGGTTCCAACCAGGACTGGCGCAAGATGGCAAATTACGAAGAGCAGGTGAAACCCGGAATCAAGTTGACAGGCTACGCACCAGCACAACACTGATCCTAGAAATCCATGGGAAGGTTTTAAAATGGCGAACCGAATTACAATTGACCCCATCAGCAGGATTGAAGGCCACCTCCGCGTCGACGTGGAAGTGGAAAACGGATCGGTATCCAACTCCTGGTCCTCCTGCACCATGTGGCGCGGCATTGAGAACATCCTCAAGGGCCGCGACCCTCGTGAAGCCTGGCTTTTCACCCAGCGCTTCTGCGGCGTGTGCACCACGGTGCACGCTATGGCAAGCGTCCGTTCGGTGGAAGACGCTCTGAACCTGGAAATTCCGCTGAATGCGCAGTACATTCGCAACCTTATTCTCATCAATCACGGATTGCATGACCACATCGTGCACTTCTATCACCTGTCGGCCCTGGACTTCGTCGATATCCTGAAGATTCCCGCCGCCGATCCCAAGAAGACCGCCGCCCTGGCTGAGAGCCTGACTGACTGGCCCGGCAACTCCTGGAAGACCTTCGCGGCCGCACAGGACAAGGTCAAGGCCGTGGCCGCCAGCGGACAGCTCGGCATCTTCACCAACGGCTACTGGGGGCACCCGGCCATGAAGCTGAGCCCCGAGGTCAACCTGCTGGGCTTTGCCCACTATGTTCAGGCCCTCGAGTACCAGCGCAAGTCGGTGCAGGCCGTGGCCATCCTCGGTTCCAAGAGCCCGCACATCCAGAACCTCACCGTCGGCGGCGTCTCCAACGCCATCAACCTCGACAGCCTGGCGACCCTCAACATGGACCGCCTGGTGATGATGAAGAAGTTGATGGACGAAGTGAAGCCCTTCGTCGATCAGGTCTATCTGCCCGATGTTTGCGCCATTGCGGCCATGTACGCCGACTGGTTCAACTACGGGGCGGGCGTCACCAATTATCTGGCCTCTCCCGATCTGCCCACCGACAGCAAGAACACCAAGTTCGACCTGCCCGGCGGCTACATCATGGACGGCAACCTCTCCAGCGTGCACCGCTTTGACGGCTTCCGCGACAAGGTCTTCGTCGAAGGCGTCACGGAAGAAGCCAAGCACGCCTATTACAAGAACGACGACCCTCTCCATCCCTGGAAGGGCGAGACCGATCCTAACTTCACCGATTGGCAGGCCGAAGGCAAGTATTCGTGGGTCAAGGCTCCGCGCTTCCAGGGCCGTCCCATGCAGGTCGGGCCGCTGGCGCAGGTCCTGGTCGGCTATGCCTCGGGAGATCCGCTCACCCGCAAGCACACCGACAAGGCACTGGACCTGATCTCGACCGTCGCCGGCAAGAAGATCGGCGTCAACCAGTTGCAGTCCACCATGGGCCGTCACGTGGCCCGTGCCATCCGCGCCTCCATGCTGGCCGAACTTGGGGAAAAACACTGGAATCTGCTGGTCAACAACATCGCCTCGGGTGACGTTGCCATCCACAATACTCCGGAGTTCCCCGCCGGCGAAATCCAGGGCGTGGGCGTGCACGAAGCTCCCCGCGGCCTGCTCTCGCACTGGACGGTGATCAAGGGCGGCAAGATCGAGAACTATCAGGCGGTCGTGCCCTCCACCTGGAACGCCTCACCGCGCGATGCCAAAGGTCAGCATGGCCCGTATGAAGCTTCGCTGCTTCACAACCCCATTGCCGATCCGGCTCGTCCACTGGAGGCCATCCGTACCATTCACTCGTTCGATCCTTGCATGGCCTGCGCCTGCCACACCTTCGATCCCGAAGGCAACGCGGTCGCAACGGTCAAGGTGCTGTAGGCATATGAAGAAGATCAGGGTCTGCGGTGTCGGCAGCGTCCTTCTCGGCGATGATGCCGTCGGACCTTACATGGCCCGCTGGATCGCGGACAACTATCTGTTCGAAGACAATGAGTTCGGGGCCAGTGTCGAGGTCGAAGACCTCGGCACCCCCGGGCTCGACCTGATCGCCTACATGACAGGAATCGATGTGCTCATCCTCATCGACTCCTGTGATAACCGCAAGCCGGCCGGCGCCGTGACTGTCTATGACAAGGCAGCCATCACTCGCTGTCGGCCCGCCGTCCGCCTTGACCCGCATTCGCCCTGCATCACCGAGTCCATCTTTATCGCCGAGATGGCCGGCGATGGTCCCGAGGAGGTTTATCTCATCGGGATCACCGGCGAACAGTTCGAGGTGGGAGCCGCGCTCAGCGAAGCCGTACGGAACGCCATTCCGATGGCGGTGGAGACGGTGCTGGAGCGCGTGGCCTTCCATGGCGGCAGCTTCCGCAAGCGCGAAATTCCTGCCGATTCCACGATCTGGTGGGAAGCCGCGCAGGAGGCCGCCAGCGTATAGTCCCATTCGATCTATTGCCTTAAGATCGGCGACTGGCCGCACCTCATTTGGTGCGGTCATTTTTTGGCATGAATGCTGAGCCTGCCTAGCTCGGCTCCGTCAAATCCTGTTCGGCGGCAATTGCCAGCGACTCCTGGGTCAGCCGGTCCACTCGCCGCAGGGCAGGGAAGAACAGGCTCCACAGCGCCACAATCACCAGGGTTCCAACCCCGCCGGCAATCACCGCCGGCACCGTTCCCATCCACTGCGCGGTAATGCCGCTCTCAAACTGCCCGAACTCGTTGGAGGCGCCAATGAACAACATGTTCACGGCGCTTACCCGCCCGCGCATCTCGTCCGGAGTGGCCAGCTGTACCAAGGTCGCGCGTACAATTACGGACACCATATCGGCCGCTCCCACCACCAGCAGCGCAGCCAGCGAAAGGTACAAATTGCGCGACAGCCCGAAGACCACCGTCGCCGCTCCAAAGACGGCGACGCAGCCCAGCATCTTCACCCCGGCGTGCCGCCGCAGAGGAACGTAGGCCATCACCAGCGCCATCAATGCGGCGCCCACTCCGGGAGCGGCGCGCAGCAGGCCGAGCGCGCCCGGTCCCGCCTTCAGAATCTCGCGCGCAAACACCGGCAGCAGCGCCACGGCTCCGCCCAGCAACACCGCAAACAGGTCCAGCGTGGTGGTTCCCAAAATCAACTTGTTGCGCCTTACATACTCGAAGCCCGCCAGCACGGTCTTCCAGTCGCGTCCCCGGCTCAACTGCTGCACGCCCTGGATGCGGATGGCCAGCATCAGCCCAACGCTGGCCGCCAGCGCCGCGCTGGCCGTCAGATAGACCGCGACCGGCGATCCGCGTAGCGCGTAAAGAGTGCCTCCAATGACCGGTCCTGAAATGGTAGCTGCGTTAAAGATCGACGAGCCCCACACCGCCGCGTTGGGAAACACCTCGGCCGGCACCAGCAGCGGAGTGAAGGCCTGCCCCGCCGGGCCGCTGAAGACACGCACCAGTCCCACGGCCACCATCACCGCATAGATCGGAGTGACGCCATTCCTACCCCCGTGCAATCCGTGCAGCGTGATGCTGAGCAGCGCCAGCGTGCAAAGCGTGAAGCTCGCATAGCAGGTCAGCAGCACATGACGCCGGTCGAAGCGGTCTGCCGTATGGCCGCCCAGCAAAAAAAGCAGCAGCCCGGGAAGAAATTGCGCCAGCCCCACCAGCCCCAGGTCCAGCGGCCGGCGCGTAATCTCGTAAATCTGCCAGCCCACGGCTACGGACTGCATTTCCAGGGCGGCCACCAGCAGGAAGCGCGCCGTCTGAAACAGCCGGAAGTTGCGGTAGCGGAAGGCGGCGTGGTGTACGGCCGTGCCTTCCGCGCGGTTTTGCCCTGCTTGGTCCGTCATCTCTGCTTCTACTTTGCCACATCCGCCTTCCCGCCGCAGAGGGCGCCCGCAGACAAAGCCGCTCTGCTTCCTCTCCCATCCTCGCCAGCGGAATTCCCTCGCCGGATGCCATAATGCAAATATGACGCAATCCTCCAGGCCGCCCTCGCTGGCTGCTGCTGCCCTGCGCTGGCAGCGCGACTCGTTCCGCGCGCGTGGTTTCGTAGGCTCGTTCCGCTATCTTGCCGGCCAGTTCGTCGAGTGCTTCAAGGACTCGCTGCCTGAGCGCCGCCGCAGCCGCTTTGGAGACATCGACTACGATTGCGACCACGCCGTCGATACCACATGGGCGCGCCTGCCGCTATCGGTGCGCCTGCGCGAGGTCTTCAGCGAGCGGCTCTACCAGCCCACCGTCGAGGAAGAGTTCGCCGCCATCATGCGGCACCTTGTTTCCGATGACGCATCCGGTGACGCGGGCATCGACCTCCAAACCCATACCTTTATAGATCTCGGCTCCGGCAAGGGACGCGCCTTGCTGCTGGCCGCCATGTTTCCTTTTGCCCGCATCGTTGGGGTTGAAGTGCAGCCGGGACTCGATGCCATCGCGCACCAGAACATCGCACGCTTTGCCAACCCCGGCCAGCGCTGCCACCTCATCGAGTCGCTCTGCACCGACGCCCGCGAATACCCATTTCCTCCCACCAACCTCGTGCTCTACCTGTTCAACCCTTTTCCGGATTACGTCCTGCGCGAGGTTCTGGCCAACCTGGTCGCCTCGGCACGGAGCACGCCGCGCTCCATCCTGGTCATCTACAATGCTCCCTTCGAACAGCAGGAGTTTGCCCGCGTCCCCGAGTTGCAGTGCCTCTACGCGTGCCCGCAGTATCAGCTCTATGGCATCGCGCCCGCCTAGCTGCCGCGTGTCCGTCCTGCCGGATTTTTCCGGCCCGGTGGCCAGTTCGCGGCTCACTCGTACTTGTGCGCCATGTCACCGTCCCATGTGCACGTCACAGGCTATTGTGACGTATGCACTTTCCCGGGGTGCATGGGAAACCTTACAAGCAGACTCGTAAGAATGTCTTCAGCTTAGGACTCGGGAAGAGCTCTTTCTTGATCGTTTGATCTATTTGGGACGAATGCATCGAGTGCGTCTGGAGTCAAACAAGCGTGCCGGTTGGGACTGGGCCAGGCAAGCAAGATAGGGGGGTCACATGCTGTCACCGTACGGCTTGGACATCATCGAGAGTTGTCTTACTTGCAAGATGCGAACCGACAAGATCTTCTGCGATCTGCCGGAGTCCGCTGTGCAGTCCTTCGAACTGATCAAATACGCTACCGCTTATCCCAAGGGAGCGATTCTGTTCGTCGAAGGCCAGGCTCCGCGCGGCATCTTTGTGCTCTGCAAGGGACGCGTGAAACTTTCCATCTGCTCCACGGACGGCAAAACGCTGATTCTCAAGATTGCAGAGGCTGGCGAAGTTCTCGGACTCAGCGCCTCGGTCAGCGGAAACCCCTACGAACTCACTGCCGAAACCATCGATCCCTGCCAGGTCAACTTCGTCAAGCGTGAGGACTTTCTGCACTTTCTCAAGCAGCACTCCGAGGCCTGCCTGCGCGTCGCCGAGCAGCTCAGCGAGAAATACAACACCGCCTGCCGTGAGATCCGTGCCCTTGGCCTTTCCCACTCGGCGGCCGAAAAGCTCGCCAAGCTCCTTTTGGAGTGGACGGTGAAGAACGGCGAAGGCGCCAAGCAGGAGCCGCGCATCAAACTGGCGCTCACCCACGAGGAGATTGCCCAGATGATCGGAACCTCCCGCGAGACCGTCACCCGCCTGTTTGCCGAGATGAAGAAGCGCCAGATCGTACAAGCCAAGGGTTCCACTTTGGTAATCCGTAACAAAGTTGCACTCAAGGCCCTTGCTACTGCCTAATTCATAGTTGTCCAGCCATTCCTATGAGGGTCCGGCCAGGCGCCGGACCTTTGTTTTGTTGGTCTAAGGCTGAATCGTCCTCCGTTTTTCCCAAGGAGGACAAAGGAGCCCGGTTTGAAAACTTGTGGCGTCACTCACGATAGCGAGTGACTCGAATCACTGCGCGGCGAGCGGCCAGGAGATAAAAAAAACGTGGAGAATCGTATGCAAGCAAGTTGCAGCCAATGTGCATTCCGCTCAGATCGTCCCTTTTGCGCGATGTCGCCGGATGCCACCCGCAGCTTCGACGAAATCAAGGAGCAGTCCGTTCTCGGAAAGGGCACGCTTTTGTTCAGCGAAGGCCGTCCCAGCCGCGGTGTCTACATGCTCTGTGATGGCCGTGCCAAGCTCTCGATCTGCTCGGACAGCGGCAAGCGCCTCATGCTGCGCGTGGCCGGCCCCGGCGAAGTCCTGGGGATGGGAGCCTGCCTCAGCGGCGAGGCCTACGAACTCAGCGCCGAATTGCTGGATGCCGCCCAGGTCGTCTTCATCAAGCGCAAAGACCTTCTCCGGTTCCTGCGGGACAACCCCACCATCTGCATGGAAGTGGTGCGGCATCTCAGCGACGATCTGCACGGAGCCTACGAGCGCGTGCGCTCCATCGGGCTCAACCGTGCCCGCCGCGTCCGCGCACAACGTTCCCGCTCGATGGCCTCGGCCTCCTGAAGGCAAATCGCGGAATTCCATCGCTAGCGCTCCACCCGGCTTTCGCCGCAGCACCTCCGCGTGCATGCGCTGCGTCCATTTCCTCATCTCCAGCTCCGATGCTTTTTTGCTCCTGCTGCCTCACTTCTGCGGCCCAGATACGCCGGAGAAGTAAGGTATACTGCATGGTTCTTGCATTTCTTCTTTGCCGGGCCGATGATTTGAGGCAACTGTAGGGGACAAGCGGTGTTTCTTTCCCTGTAAGTACTTTCAAGTGGACGAATCGGCATGTCCCAGCAGATCTTCCCTTCGCCGCAGCAAGCACGTCCTCCTCCGCGCGGATCAATTCAGAGATCTATCGCCAACCGCCGCAGCGCTCCTGCTCTGCCATGGGGATGTGATGCGAGTCACAGAAGGTCGTGAGAGCCCTCACTGCCTCAGGTGCGCGGCGGATGCGAAAAACAATAGAGTCCTGTAAAAGCGGGGAAGGTGCGTCTGCATTGCCGCGGCTTTCAGGACGGTGGAAAAAGCACAGGAGAATCAATGAAGAAACTCTTTGCACTTGCGATCGTTGCCACCATGGCAATGCCCCTTTTCGCTGCCGATGGCGCCGCAATCTACAAAGCCAAATGCGCGATGTGCCACGGAGCTGATGGTTCCAGACCTGCTCCCAAGGGGATCAACGGCCCTGACACCCAAGCCAAGGGCGCAGCTGGCTTGACCACCATTATCACCAAAGGTCAGGGCAAGATGCCGGCTTATGAAGGCAAGCTGAGCCCTGAAGAGATCAGCGCCGTAGCCGACTACGTGCTCACCCTGAAGTAAGAAGCAATTTGCAATTGGTTGGATTGGGCTGCCCGGGCCAACGCGCCCGGGCAGCTGTTTATGACTCTCATACCCTACTCATACTTATTTAGGAGCAAAGCTCTCGTGAAAAACTTTAAACTGCTCTGTGTCCTCGGCCTGCTGCTTGCCTGTGCCGGGTATACCTATGCAGGAACCCCGGCCGCGGCCCCGGCCAAGCTCACCAGCGATGATTGCCTCGCTTGTCACAGCGATGCCTCGATGGTCAACGGCAAGGCAGTTCATGGGGACGCATTCAAGGCATCCGTTCACGGTTCCATGTTCTCCTGCGTGGATTGCCATTCCAGCATCAAAAGTCTTCCGCACGAGGCCAATCTCCCCAAGCCAACCTGCGCCACCTGCCATGCTGACGAGAAGAAGGCCTACGACACCGGCGTTCACGGGAAAGCGCTGGCTGCCGGCAATACCAAGGTTGCAACTTGCGAAAGCTGCCACGGTAATGTTCATGAAATCCTGCCGTCCACCGATCCCAAGTCCCAAACCGCCCGCGTCAATATCGCCCGCACCTGCGGCCAGTGCCACTCCCAGCCCGTACCGGGCATGGCCGACATGCCTGCTGTTTCCTATCAGGAGTCGGTGCACGGCAGGCTGGTAGCCAACGGCAACACCCGCGCCGCGGTTTGCTCCGACTGCCACGGCAATCACGATATTCGCGGCCCCAGCGATCCCGCCTCTACCGTCTTCCGCGCCAACATTCCCAAGACTTGCGGCGAGTGCCACGGCACTACGGCGGCAGTTTTTGCCAACAGTATTCACGGCCAGGCGTTAGCACTGGGCAACGACCATGCGCCCGTCTGCACCAACTGCCATGGCGTGCACAGCATCAAGGCCGTCGCCAGCAGTTCGTCGATGGTCTCCGCCTTAAACCAGGGCAACCTTGCCTGCGGCCAGTGCCACAACAATGTGCGCATGACCGAGGATTTCGGCATTCCTGGCGCCCGCTTGAGCACTTATCGCTTCAGCTATCACGGCATGGCCAACGCCGAAGGCTCCACGCGCACCGCGATCTGTTCCTCCTGTCACGGTTCGCATGACATCCTTCCTGCGTCGGATCCACGATCCACCATTAACCCGGCCAACCTGGCCAAGACCTGCGGACAGTGCCATCCCGGCGCCAATGCAAACTTCGCCAAGGGAAAGATCCACCTCGATCCCGCGGCCGCCGCTCAGGCCGATTTCGGCTCCAAGGTGGTCTCCTGGGTGCGCAAGCTTTACATCCTGATGATCGTCTCGGTGGTCGGTTTCATGTTCCTTCACAACCTCATGATTTTTGTGCGGAAGCTGAGCGACCGCAGAAAGCATGCGGGGCATCACGCCAACGGACCCCGGGTGGTCGTGCGCATGACCAAGAGCCAGCGCACCCAGCACTTCCTGCTCTTCGTCTCGTTCTTTACCCTGGTCATCACCGGGTTCGCCCTCAAGTATCCGGATGCGGCTACCCGCTTCCTCTTTGTCAACGAAACGGTCCGCAGCTACATCCACCGTGGCGCCGGCGTGCTGATGATTGTGGTCAGCCTTTACCACGTCTTCTACCTTGCTTTCACCGCCCAGGGCAACCGCATGTTCGTGGACATGCTGCCCGAGCTAAAGGACGCGACCGATGTAGTGGATGTCTTTGCCTACTATCTCGGGTTCTCCAGCAGAAAACCGCAGTTCAAGCGCTTCAACTACGCCGAGAAGATGGAGTACTGGGCGCTGGTCTGGGGCACTTTTGTAATGGCTGACACCGGACTGATGATGTGGTTCATGGTCCGGACTACCACCCTTGTTCCCCGCTGGTGGATTGACGTGGCAACGACGATCCACTTCTACGAAGCGATCCTGGCCACTTTGGCCATCATCGTCTGGCACTTCTATCAGGTCATTCTCGATCCCGACACCTACCCGGTGAACTTCGCGTTCCTCGATGGCAAAATGTCGCTCGAGCATTACCAGGAAGAGCACGGGCTCGACTCCGTTACCCTGGCGCAGTTCGCCGGCGCAGCGGGCGACGCAGTCAAGTCCCACCGCGGAAAGGGATAGCCATTGGAGACTCCGGCGGGCGGGGCAAGGGGCAAGATACATCTGAAAGGACAATTTACGAGGTCATAATGAGTAAACGTGTCTGCCAGGTAAGACCAACGCAAGCCCATCCCCTCCCGCCGAGTCCCTCGCGGCGGCAACCTGTCCTTCCAGCAATGTGCCTGCGGGCCATGCTTGCGGGACTTCTCCTGGCCTTCGCCGTACTGCTCTCCCCGGCACCTGCCCGGGCGATCACTGCGGCGGAGCAGAACCAAACCTGCCTCATGTGCCACGGCGAAAAGAGCATGACCGCCAAGCACGCAGGCAAGGTGGTTTCGCTCTACGTCGATGGCAAAAAATTCACTCCCTCGGTCCACGGCAGCGTAGGCTGCACCGGCTGCCATGCCGATCTTGAGGGCAAAGACTTTCCCCACCCCACGCCCGCCAAGGTCAACTGCGGAACTTGCCACTCGCAGGAGCAGGATCTGTATTCCAAGTCTCTGCATGGCAAAGCGGCTGCGCACGGAGATCCGCTCGCCCCGCACTGCGTCAACTGTCACGGCAACCACGATATCGTGCCGGTCAAGGACAAGCTGTCGTCGGTAGCTCCGCTGAGAATTCCGTATGTCTGCGGTTCGTGCCATAAGGAAGGTACGCCCGTTGCAGAGACCCGCAATATCCCGCAACACGATATTCTGGCGAACTACGCCGAGAGTATTCACGGCGAGGGCGTGCTCAAGATGGGGCTGACGGTGTCGGCCACCTGCGTTTCCTGCCACACCGCGCACAGCATTCTTCCGCACACCGATCCCAATTCGTCGATCGCCCGGAAGAATATCGCCGCGACCTGCACCCAGTGCCACGCGCAGATTGAAACCGTGCACCAGAAGACGATCCGCGGCGAGTTATGGGAGAAAGAAGCCAACGTTCTCCCCGCCTGCGTGGATTGCCATCAGCCGCACAAGATTCGCAATGAGTTTTACGATTACGGCATGGCCAACGCGGACTGCCTGCGCTGCCACGCCAATCAGAACCTCAAGGCCCATGATGGCCGCTCGATGGCCGTGAACCCCACCGAGATCGAAGGCTCGCGCCATGCCAAGATCTCCTGCAGCCAGTGCCATTCCGAGGTTCAGGTTTCGCACCTCCGGCCCTGCGAGACGATCACCCACAAGGTCGATTGCTCGAAGTGTCACGACGCTTTAGGCCAGGATTACGCACGCAGCATCCATGGCCAGCTCACCGCCAAGAATGACCCCGTCGCGCCGAACTGTAGAGATTGTCACGGAACGCACGGCATCCTGGGAAAAACCGATCCCAAATCGACGACGTTCCCGACCAACATTCCCACCCTTTGCAGCCGGTGTCACGCCGAAGGCAAGAAAGCTGCCCTGCGCTATACCGGAGTCCAGCACAATATCATCCAGAACTACACCGAGAGCATCCACGGCAAGGGACTGCTTTCCAGCGGCTTGACGGTGACGGCGACCTGCACCAGCTGCCACACCGCCCACCGTATCCTGCCGGCGAAGGACCCGGATTCGACCGTCAATCCCAAGAACGTGCCGGCGACCTGCGGCAAGTGTCACAATGGCATTGAAGAGCAGTTCGTCAACAGCGTCCATTCGCCAACGGTCACCACGTCGGGCAAGGCTCTGCCGGTTTGCAGTACCTGCCATACTGCGCACACCATTACCCGCACGGATGACACCGGCTTCGAACTCGGCATCATGAACACCTGCGGCAAATGCCATGCGGAGATCACGAAGACCTACTTCGAGACCTACCACGGCAAGGTTTCCCGCCTCGGTTACACCAAGGCGGCCAAATGCTATGACTGCCACGGCTCTCATGACATCGCCAACGTGAACGATCCGCGCTCGCACCTGAGCCGCGCCAACGTGGTGCAAACCTGCCGCAAATGCCACTCCAGCGCGACCCGCCGCTTTGCCGGCTACCTCACGCATGCGACTCACCACGATCCCAAGAAGTACCCCATCCTGTTCTTTGCCTTCTGGGCAATGACCGGACTGCTGGTCGGTACCTTTGTGGTCGGCGGTCTGCACACCGTGTTGTGGCTGCCGCGCGCCTTCCAGATGCGCCGCGAACTCAAGCAGGCTGAGGCCGAGGAAGAAGCAGCCCTCCGTGCCGAAGAAGAAAACGAACCGCCGAGTCCGCCGTCGGGGAGGGAATCGTGATGACGAGTCAAAATCAGGAGTGTGCAAAATGACCGAAAGTCTCAATCGATCGACCGCACCGGTGCAGGGGGCGCAGCTTCATGAAGAGCATCCCCGCGGACTCGAATATGTTCGCTTCGCCCCGCTGGAACGTGGGCTCCATGCGACCATGGTCGTCTCCTTCATCACCCTGGCAACCACCGGGATGACGCTGAAGTTTTCCTACACTCCGTGGGCGCGCGTGCTCTCGCGGGTGCTGGGAGGTTTTCAAACTGCCGGCTACATCCACCGCTTCGCCGCCGTGGTCATGTTCACGCTCTTCGTCACCCACCTGGTGTCGCTGCGCAATCTGAAGAACCGCAAATACGGCAGCTGGGCCAAGATGATTCTCGGACCCAACTCCATGGTGCCGGGTTTGAAGGATGGCCAGGAGTTCATCCAGACCATGAAGTGGTTTCTCGGCAAAGGTACGCGTCCGCAATACGGGCGCTGGACCTACTGGGAGAAGTTCGATTACTTCGCGGTGTTCTGGGGAATCTTCATCATCGGCTCCACCGGTCTCACGCTGTGGTTCCCGGTCTTCTTCACCCGCTTTTTGCCGGGATGGTTCATCAATCTGGCAACCATCATCCACAGCGACGAAGCTTTGCTGGCGACCGGCTTCATCTTCACCGTCCACTTCTTCAACACGCACCTGCGTCCGGAAAAGTTTCCCATGGACGTGGTCGTGTTCACCGGCCAGATGCCGCTGGCGGAGTTGCGGCGCGACAAGCCGATGGAGTATGAGGAGATGGTGCGCAACGGCGAACTCAGGAGCCGTCTGGCCGAGCCTCATCCCGCCGTGGTCGTCAAGGCGATTCGGGCCTTTGCCTGGGTGGCGCTGAGCATCGGCTTCAGCCTCGTCATCGGGATCATCTACGCCATGATCTTTGCCTACCGCTGACGCGGGGGCAGGGATCGCGGATCGGCTTTACCGGTTCTCCCTGGCTTCACGAGTTGGCTTCTCCGCATGCATCTCGCTTCTGGAGCGTGCATGCGGAGACCGGCTCTGAAATCTGGTGACCTTTGGGCAGCTGCTCAGGTACACTGATCAGACGCAAAAAAATGCATAACGTGCCCGGCCGGTTTTTGGCTGACGCTCAATCACGTTGACGAGGTAGCCCAGCGCGGCGGATGCCGCGCGGAAACGACCGTACCAGACCGACAGCAAATTCAGGACACCGGCTGCCGCACCACTGTTGCAGGAGATTCGCATGACCGATTCCGGGCCCCGTACGCCCAGTCCCACGCAGAACGAAGGGTTCTCTTACAAGTCCCTGCTGCGCAACTACATCAGTCTTTCAGGTATGGCGCTGGCCGCCATTTCCCTGGCCAACATCCTCGTCCTTGTCCTCATCGACGTCACCGCGACGGAGCCCAACCCCTACACGGGACTCCTCGCCTACATGGTGCTTCCCGCCTTTCTGGTGATCGGCCTCCTGCTCACCGTCTTCGGCTTGTGGCGCGAGCGCGATCGCCGCATCAAGGCCATTGCCGGCTCCCCGCTGAAGGTCAACATTGACCTGGCCCACCCGGTTCACCAGACCCGCCTCGTGTTCTTCGGCAGCGCGGTGGCGGTGTTCATCCTGCTCAGTGCCTTTGGCAGCTATCGCGCCTATGAGTTCACCGACTCCACCACCTTCTGCGGCCAGCTCTGCCACACCGTGATGCACCCCGAGGCCGTCGCTCACGACCACTCGGCCCATGCGAGGGTCAGCTGCGTGGAGTGCCACGTCGGCTCCGGCGCGAGCTGGTACGTCAAGTCGAAGCTGTCGGGAGCGCGCCAGGTCTTCAAAACCGTCCTCAACACTTATCCGCGTCCCATCGAATCGCCGGTCGCCAACCTCCGTCCGGCTGCGCAAACCTGCGAGCAGTGTCACTGGCCGCGCCAATTCTGGGGGGCCCAGCTGAAGGTCTTCAACCACTTTGGCTCCGATGAAGCCAACACCCCGCGCCAGATCCGCCTGCTCATCAAGACCGGCGGCGGCGATCCCAACACCGGCCAGGGAGCCGCCGGAATCCACTGGCACATGAACATCGCCAACAAGATCGAATACCGCAGCGACGCCAAGCGCCAGGTCATGTCCTGGGTCCGGCTCACCGATCCCAAGGGCAATGTCACCGTTTACACCGCTCCCGGCTCCGATGAGACCAGCACCAGCAAGCTCGAACAGCGCCGCATGGACTGCGTCGATTGCCACAACCGCCCCACCCACGTCTATCTTCCGCCGGACCGTGCGGTCGATCGCGCCATGGCCGCCAACCTCATCAGTCCGACCCTGCCCTTCGCCAAGGCGCAGGGCGTGCAGATCCTGACCGCCGATTACAAAACCACCGACGAGGCCAAGACCGCCATCGCCGAAAAGATCCCGGCCTTCTACCAGCAGAAGTATCCCCAGCTGGCCAAGGACCACGCCGGCGACATCCAGAACATGGTGTCCCAGCTGCAGCGCATCTTCAGCGAAAACATCTTCCCTGAAATGCATGTGGACTGGCGCACCCACCCAGACAACGTCGGCCACTATTACTTCAACGGCTGCTTCCGCTGCCATGACGGAAACCATAAGAGCGCCGACGGCAAGGTCATCACCAAGGAGTGCAACTCCTGCCACACCGTCCTCTCGGAAGAACAGGGCGTGCTGCCGGCTGCCGTGGTCAACACCGCCATGTCCTTCAATCACCCCGTCGACCTGGGCGACCTGACCGCCGTCAACTGCTCCGACTGCCACAATGGCGGAGTCGGACCGTAGCCCGACGCCAAACCCATCGGTCCCGCCGGATGCACTCCGGCGGGATTGCTTTCTGGGGCAGAGCGGGCAATGTGAGCAGTATCACGGCCGGGCTGTGACATGAATCATCGCCCACGGGCTATCCAGCCTCATACCTTAAGTTTGCGGTCGGAGTGCCGATCGTTTAGGAGATTTCATGAACGCGAGCTCTCGCACCGGCGCCGGTGAACCTTTGCCGCGCCTGGTATTTTGGGAAATCACCAAAGGCTGCAATCTGCATTGCGTGCATTGCCGCGCTACCGCCACCGAGCTTGCCTCTCCCAACGACCTGCCCACCGCGCTATGCCTGAACATCATCGATCAGATCGCCGCCCTCTCTGACCCGATCCTGGTGCTCTCCGGCGGCGAGCCGCTCTATCGTCCGGACATCTTCCAGCTGGCACGGTACGCCACCGATAAGGGTCTGCGTGTCGCCCTGGCCACCAACGGAACTTTGGTCACCAAGGAGGTCGCGCTCCAGATCGTCGAAGCCGGCATCAAGCGCGTCTCGATCTCGCTGGATGGCTCCAATGCGGACACCCACGACAGCTTCCGCGGAATTCCCGGCTCTTTCGACGCCGCCATCTATGGTTTCCGGAATCTCAAAGCGCTCGGCATGCCGGTGCAGATCAACATGACCATCGCCAGACACAATGCGGACGAGCTGCCCAAGGTGCTGGAACTGGTGCGTAACCTTGGCGCCGATGCCCTACATATCCTCCCGCTGGTTCCCGCCGGCTGCGGTGTCGAAATCGCCGATGCCCAGAGGATCGCCCCCGATGAATACGAGCGCATTCTCAACTGGTTCTACGACCAGGGCGCCCAGGGCGATCTCGAACTCAAGGCCACCTGCGCTCCCCGAGTGGCGGGCCAGCGCCGCGCCGCCGAGCCCAAGCAGGAGAGCAACGGAGCCGCTCCCGCCCAGCCCGCTATCGGCGCCACCGAAATGACCATGCCCGGCTCCACCGGCATCGCCTTTACGCAGCATCCCCACGGCCATCCCGGCGGCGATCCGAACGCCATGACCGCCATGCCCCAGGGCTGCTTGGCCGGGACCGGCGTCTGCTTCCTTTCCTTTGAAGGCGAAGTCTTTCCCTGCGGATCCCTGCCCGCCATCGCCGGCGATCTGCGCAAGCAGCCGTTCGCCGACATCTGGAACAATGCGGCGGTCTTTGCCGACCTTCGCGACGCCAACCAGCTGGAAGGCAAGTGCGGCTGCTGCGAATTCCGCAACCTCTGCATGGGCTGCCGCGCCCGTGCCTTTGCCGCCAACGGAAACCACATGGCCGAGGAACCCTTCTGCGTCTATGAACCCAAGGCGCTGGCCAACAAGCAATAGCACTCATCGGCAAATAGGAACGGCGCGGATCAAATCCGCGCCGTTCCTATTTGCCCTCGCGCTTTACTGATGTGGTTGCGGCCGCTTGAATATCGACGGGTCGATCTCGGGGTTCACCGTCATATCGTTAAGGACTTCGCTGGCCTGCTCCGTACCATTGGCGAACAGCCTCATCTTCGTCGGATACTTCAGTCCGTCGAAGTTCTCCCACTTCGAGTACTTGGTGGTGTAGCTGGCGCCGGCCTCGGAATGCTCTTCCTGCAGCAGCGTTCCATCCGGGCCGATCCACCAGCGCACCGCCAAACCGTCGGCATTCACGTCCACCACGGTTGCGTCGTTATCGCCCAGTTTATCTTTGCCATTCGCGGTGAATGTGTATTTCGGATCGTCGGCGTGTTGCAGCACGTTCAGGAAATCACGCTTCAGCTGCGCGGCCACCGCCTCGCGCTGGCTCGGCGTAAGATCCTCCACCGTCGCCCTCGAGATGAATGAGGCCTCCGGCGACAACACCTGCCAGACCACTCCGCTGGGAAACACAACCCTCTGGGCCTGCTTGTCCGGATAGACAGTGCTCTGGACGATCTTCATCTCCGCGTTCTCCTGAGTCATCGTCAGGTGCTGGAGTAGAGTCTTCACCGAATTCACTTTGGCCGCGCCGCCCATCGCTTCGGTCAGCCTGGCAATCGCCGCCTTGCCTTCGGCGTTTCCTCCGGAAGCGCCTGCGTTCTCAGCCATGCTGCCCGGCGTAGCTGTCGCCTGGACCGTTGAATCCCGCGGTCCTGCGGCTGCGGCTTCAGGGGTCGGAATTGTGATGTCGATCGGAGTCACCGGTCCCAGCGCCGCCAGCTGTTTTTCAAATCCGCTGGAGTTGCCCACCACCAGAACCTTGAGCTCCTCCTTGTGCAAATACTGGTTGGCCACCCGCAGAACATCGGCCGCGGTCACCTGCTCCACCCCGGCGCGATATTTTTCCAAAAAGTCGCTCGGATAGCCGTAGAAGTCGTAGATCTCCTGCTCGTGCAGTACCTTGGCCGGAGTGTCGAAGTTGAAGATGAACGAATTCAGGATCTGGTCCTTGGCGCGCTTCATCTCCACCTCGCTGGGTGGCTCCTTCTTCAGCAGATCCACCTGCTCCCACAGACCTTTGATCGCCTCTACCGTGGTCTCCGTCTTGGTTCCAATCTCCAGAATGGTCAGCCCTGGATGGTCCCAGCCGCTGCCCACTCCGCCGCCCACCGAATAAGCCAGTCCCGCCTTGGTGCGAAGGTTGATGAACAGCCGCGAGGAAAATCCGCCGCCGAAGATTTCGTCCATCACCTGGACCGCGAAGTAGTCTGGGTTCCGGCGCTCGATCCCCAGCCCGATCATGCGGACCTCGCTCTGGTTCACGTCGCTTTTGTCCACCAGGTAGATCCCCGGCTTGGCCGGTGCAATCTCCACCTTTGGCTCCTCGACCTTTTCGCCGCTGGGCCAGTCGCCGAACTCCTTGCGCAGCGTCGCCTCCATCTCCTTCGAGTCGAAGTCGCCCACCACGCCCAGGATGATATTGTTCGGCGCCACGTGCTGCTTGTGCCACTGCAGCAGGTCCTCTCGTGTCACCGCCCGCACCGTCGCATACTCGGGAACCCGCGCGTAGGCGCTCTGCTTGCCGTAGCCCAGGATGTCGGTCTGCATCCCGGCAATGCTGTCGGTCTCATCGTTGCGCCGCGAGATGTCGCTGTACATCCCCTTCTTGGCCAGCGAAAGCTTGTCCTCGCGGAACGCCGGCTGCCGCAGCAGATCGGCGAAGATTCCCAGCACATCCGGGAAATCGCCCTTCAGGCAGTTGAAGCTGATGCTGGTGTCATCGTCGCCGCCGCCGGTCTCCACCTTGGCCGCGCGCGTCTCCAGATAGTCATCCAGCGCATCGCCGCTCAGCTTCTCCGTGCCGCCCGTGCGCCAGGTTGATCCGTACAACTCCACCAGACCGGTCTTGTCCGCGGGCTCGGAATCCGAGCCTCCGCGAATCATCGCCGAGCCGGAGATCAGGGGCAGTTCGTGGTTCTCCGTCAGGAAGATGGTCATTCCGTTCGGCAGCACCACCCGCGTCGGCTCCTTCGGCTTAAACGGCGGCAGCGGCGGAATCGCAATCTGTCTCCAGTTGGTGGCCGGAGGCACAGCCGTCCCCTGCTGCGCCTGCATGGAACCCAGCAGCAACACGGCGCCCATCGCCGCCATCAGAATCTTCCTCGTCATTGCTGTGTCCCCTTGGCCGATGCCGTCTCCAGAATTCCCACCGTGCGGTTGGTATCCACAAATACTTCGTTGGCCACCCGCTTCACATCCTCGTTGGTCACCGCATCCAGCTTGTCGATCCGGCGGAACATCTCACGCCAGTCGCCGTACTTCATCTGGTTTTCCGCCAGGTTGTTCGCCAGTCCCTGGTTGTTCGCCAGGCTGCGCAGCAGCGCCGCCTTGGAGCGGGTCTTCACCATTGTCAACTCCTCGGGCGTCACGCCGTCGCGCTTGAGCTTTTCAATCTCTACGTGGATCGCCTTTCCCATCTCCTCGGCGCTGTGTCCTTGCGCCGGAACCGCGTAGAACGCATACAGGTCGCGGTACTTGTCTCCCGGAAACCCGGCAAACCCCTCGGCTTCCACCGCAATCCGCTGGTCGCGCACCAGCGAGCGGTACAGCCGCGAGGTGCGCCCCTCGCTCATCACGCTGCTGATCACCGAATACACCACGTCGTCCTTGTCGCGGTAGTTTGGCTTCTGGTAGCCCTCAAGATAGAACGGTTGCGACGGGTCCTCGAGCACCACTCGCCGCTCGGAGTTCTGCTTGCTCTGCGTCGTCTCGTACTCTTCCGGCTTGGGGGCTGCGGGAATGCGCCCAAAGTACCTCTCCACCAGCGCAAAGGTCGGCTCCGGTTCCAGGTCACCCACCACGGCGACGTACATGTTGCTGGGAACGTAATATTTCTTGAAGAAGCCGGCCGCGTCGGTCGCTGAAAAGTGCCGCAAATCGCTGGTGTACCCGATCCCAGGGCGGTGATACGGGCTGCCGTCATAGGCCACCGAAAGGAACTGCTCCACCAGTCTTCCCGTGGGCGAGGAATCCGTGCGCATCCGCCGCTCCTCCATCACCACGTCGCGCTCCTTGTAGAACTCCCGCATCACCGGATGCAGAAAGCGCTCCGACTCCAGAAACGCCCACAGCTCCAGCCGGTTTACCGGCAGCGAATAGAAGTATTGCGTGCTGTCCAGGCCGGTTGAGGCGTTCAGCCCCACTCCGCCGTTGCGCTCGATGAGCGTGGCGAACTCGTTCTTCACCACGTACTGGTCGGCATCGGCGCGAGCTTTTTCCCACTCCGCCTTCAGCTCCGCAATTTTCTTCTCATCGCGATTCACCACTCGGTGGTTCTCGCGGTCATACTCCGCGTAAATCGTCTCCACCTTGGCCAGCGCCGCTTTTTCCGCCGTGATGTCGGTGGTGCCGATGTTGTCCGTCCCCTTGAAGGCCATGTGTTCCATCATGTGCGCCAGCCCGGTCTTACCCTCGGGATCCTGCGCATCGCCTGCATCCACCACGCTGAAAAACGAGAAAACCGGCGCCTCGGGACGCCGCAGCAGAATCACCGTAAGTCCGTTGGGAAGGGTTCTAACCTGAACGCGTTTTTCAAACGATGTTAAGTCCTGCGCCAGCGCCGTCTGCACCATCCAGATCAGAACCAGCAGAGGAAGGTAGGCTTTCAGCCGTCTCATCGGGCCTCCGTGGAAGCCGTACCGGCCCCCAAGCTCCCGAGTTTACAGTCCCGAGGCCAGAGATGTCGAACCAGCCGCCGCCGCTTCCCATATCGCAGCTTACGCATCCTACCTGATTCGTTACACGTCGAAGAGCCGGTACGGAGTAGCAACTCCACTGGCCTGCAAAATCGGTAGCGCAACGTTGTGCACGGGGATTCCCGCCGTGGTCTTTCCGTCGGCTGAGCCATGATGGGCGTGGCCGTGCAGCACCAGGGCCGCCCCATGGCGGTCCACCACCTCGGCCAGCCTTGAATTTCCGAGATAGGGATAGATCTCCATCGGCTCGCCCTTCGCCGTGTCGCTGATGGGAGCGTAATGCAGCACCACCACGCGCCGCTCCGCCCGCAGCTGTGACATGGCAAGTTCCAGCTTCATCGCCTCGTCGATTGAGACCTGCACAAAACGCTTCACCTCCGGCTCGCCAAACGCAGTCAGCATGCTGCGTCCGAAGCCTCCCAGAAATCCCTTGGTTCCGGCAAAGCCCACCCCATCGCGTTCGTAGCCGCTGCCATCTAGTACCTTGATTCCGCTCGAGGTCAGCAATTTCATCAACTCATCTTGCTGTCCGCTCTCATAGTCGTGATTGCCCAGTACCGCGACAATGGCGATCCGCAGCCGCACCAACATGGTCAGCAGCGATTCCATCTCCGCCATGCGTCCGTAGTTGGTCATGTCTCCGGCAATCACCAGCACATCGGCGTGGTCGCGCACCCGCGACATCTCATCCCTGATCTTGTCGTAATTTTGCGGAGTGTAGTGGAGATCCGCGACCGCCGCAATCCTCATCGTTTTTCCCCGCCGCGCGAACTCGTCAACCGGCTTCGCAGCAGTTCATTCAGATCGGCCATGCCCCATTCCTTTACATCGATGGCAAACATCTTGTCGTCAATCAGGCTGCCGCGAAACAGGGCATTCTGGTCGGCATCGTCGAGCTCTCGATTCAGCCGGGATAGCAGCTCGGTCCACACCGCGCGCGGTACGTACTTCGAATGCGCGGGATAGACGTACTGGAACAGGACCAGCACCCAGAGAAGCACCATCCAGTGTTCCCCGATCAGATTCAGAATGCGGGCCCAGTCCAACCGTCCCGCTGTTCCATGGATCACGTGCACGATGTCGGCGCCATCAAATCGCTCCCGGCGTGTAACGAACAGCTTGGATACGATCAATTCCTCGGCCGCCAGCACCTTCACCCGGACACCGAGAACCCCGCTGTCGACGGCGCGCTCCACCCAGTCTCTGCCCACCACGATCGCGCCATTGCTCATGCCCGTAATGAGGTCCACAAAGTAATCTCCGCGGTGGGCCTTGGAGAGCCATACCGGGTCGCGCACCTCGGTCTCAAAGCCCGCGGATTGCAGTGTGGCCAGCGCGCCGGCAACTTCCTCGTGAGTCAGAAACAGATCGAGATCTTTGGTGTCGCGGCAGATTCCTGTGTGCTCACGCAACGCAAACGCCCCGCTCACCGCGAACGGAATGCGTTGCGCGAGGAAGTGATTGAGCACCTCGACGTACAGAGCCACCTGCTCCGGCGCAAATACCTGAGGGGTCGAACTACTTACCGGAAGCGCCTTTTCCTGGCCCTCGGACATGCCTCATTGGATGGTCCGACGGGCAGCGGTGTTGCGGACGTGCAAACAATTCGCAAATCCAGACTTCAGTACAGTCCAGCTTCGCCCTCGGGACGCGTCTTCCAGCGCCGGTGTACCCATAGCCACTGGTCGGGATACGCCCGCACTGCCTGCTCAATTGCCCGGGTGTAGTTCTGTGTGTTGGCCACCACGTCGGCTTCGTCGTCCCCGCTGCACACCAGGGGAATCGCCGGCTCAAAGCGGATGCGGTACTTGCCCAGCGCCTCGTCCCAAATGGTGAATGCCGGCAACACGGCCGCGCCCGTGCGCATGGCGACCCTGGCAACTCCCGCCGCCGTGCAAGCCAGCCGTCCGAAGTAATTCACGAACACTCCCTGCGGCGGAGTCATGTTGGTGTCCATCAGCGCGCCCACGGTCTCGCCGCGCTTCATCGCCGCCAGCAGGCCGCGCGCGTACTCATCCTTGTCGTGAATCCGGTTGCCGTGCAGCGAGCGCAGCTGCAGTACCCAGCGGTCCAGCAGAGGATTGTCCAGCTTGCGCGCCACGATGTTCAGCCAGTGCCCGTGCAGCGAGTGCACGAACGAGCCGATCTCCCAGCCGCCCAGGTGCGCCGTCATAAACAGCACGCCCTTGCCGCGGTCGCGTGCCGCCAGGTAATTTTCCAGCCCGTCATAGACCGCGATGCGGTCCACGTTCTGCAATGTGTATTCGGGAAACTTCGCAACCTCGGCCAGCAGACGTCCCAGCGAGCGGTACACACCCTTCAGGATCGCCTCGCGCTCGGCCGCCGATTTCTCCGGAAACGCCATCTCCAGGTTGCGCATTCCTACCCGCCGCAGGCGCGGATGAAACCGGTACACCAGCATCCCGATGCCGATGGCACCTGCGCGCGCCACCGGACGCGGCAGCCAGCGCAGCGTCTGTGCGATCAACCACACAGGGAGATACTCCAGCCATGTCCGCATCAGTAGAGCGACCGTATCAAATCGCAACTCGCAAGGTCAACCAAACTTAGACGCAGTCAGCCGGAGAAGGATTACAAAGAAGGGAAGAGGTTTCGTTGGGTGAATTTCGCATATACTCCAGAGCAACAGGAGATCCATGGCACAGGTCAGCCGCGCCGTAAAAACAGCCTTCCTCCGCCTTTGTCCGGAAAGCCTTCGCCGGCACCTGCTCGAATCCCGGCCCAACCTGCGCAAGGCCGCGCCCGCCGGGATGCAGTTCCAGTATCCGTCCTATCTGGGTGACATTCCTGTCCACATCGACACCACCTACAAAGTGGAAAGAATCATGTGGACCGGCGAGTACGAACCGCCGCTGATCGGCTTCCTGCAATCTCACAACACCGCAGGCTGGACCTGTCTGGATGTAGGCGCCAACGTCGGCGCCGTGGCGCTCGCCCTGGCCAAATTTGTCGGCCCCACAGGCAAGGTCTATGCCTTCGAACCCGGCCCGCCCAATCAGCAGCGCCTGCGCAATAATTTCGCTTTAAATCCGCAACTGCTTGCCCGGACGGAACTGCTCGCATGCGGCGTCTCCGACCGGCCCGGCGAGTTGTGGTGGGCCGAAGAGCCGGGCAACCCCGGCAACGCCCTGCTCTCCGATCAGGGAACCCACAAGATCCCCGTCATCACCCTCGATGCCTTCCTCGGCGAGCGCCGGTTGCAACAGGTGGACTTCCTGAAAATTGATGTCGAAGGCATGGAGTTGCAGGTCATGCGCGGCGCCGCCAAGCTGCTGAGCACCTTCCACCCCGCCATGTATTTCGAAACCCTGCCGCGTTATGTGAAGTCGGCGCACGGTGCCACCTTCGCCGATATGGAAAAGCTTCTGGTAGGGGAATTCGGTTACGCGCTCTACCGCCTCAACCATGCCGGGCAGCTCAGCCCGCTCGCGGGAGGCCGGCCCGGCGGCTATACCATCGCCATCCATCCCCAAAAACCGCTTCCGCCGCGCTAGGGCGGGGTAGTTGACCTTGACTTAGACTTGACCTTGACTTGACTTTGACTCAACTTCGACTTGACCTTCAGGTGTTCGTCCACCGGCGGGTGGCCCACATCCGCCTTCTTTTAGCGAATGTGGGGTACCCGCCCAGAGGTGGTCTCATAAACCGGTCTTGAAAGGGCACGGCTTCAGCCGTGCCGCAAAAAAGCTCATTTCACGCGGCTTTAGCCGCCGAGGGAAGAGCCCTTCAGAGACCTCAATCGATTTATCGGACCGCTCCTCTAGTCCAAATCCCGGATGTAGAGCTGCACGATGGTCTGGTTCAGTAGCTGGTGCGCGATCTCCCCGAAGGTAATCGGACCGGTGATGCTTCCACTCCGTTTGCCTTCCAGTCCTGCATACAGATAGTTCAAAATGCAGTTGCAGGAAAACGCAGCGGTATCTATCTTCGTCGCGGCCATCTCGTCGATCGTGCCCGCATAGTCGGCCAGCTCTGCCCCGAAATGATACTCCACCCCGGAAAATACCGGAGCGTATAGCTTTACCATGCCGGCCGCTGCGTCCACGCTCTGGATGCTCGCATTGACGATACTGCCGTTGTAGTTGGCTGTGAGCGGAAGCTTCGTGTCCTGCTTTGTGCTGGTCACGTACTCCGCAAAATTGCGGGCCTCGCCGTTGATCTCACAGTCGCTCGCATCGAATCCCGTGCTCGGGAAGGTGATGGTATCGCCCGTCCCCTGCTTGAAGACGTTCACGATTTCGAGCACCGCTAGCTTGTTCTCCGGCAGCGAAGCGTGGAGCGCAATTCCAACCTCGCTCGACGCCTTCCCCGTGGTTCCGTTGAAAACCTTCGGACTCTGCTTGCCCAGCTTCGACAGATGCACCCCGGAAACCCAGCCAACCACCGGTTTGGAAAGAAACTCCTCGTAACCAAGAGCGTCCGAAGCATAGGCTGCGTGCACCGCGCTCCCGGCCGGAAGGATCAGATAGGAGACACCGTTCTCCGGTGCGTCCTTGCAAATATTCGGCAGTGCTTCCAGCGGGTATTCCCGCAGCCCAGCAAACGTGGCGCAATCGGGCAACTCCGTGGCAAATACCTTGGACTCGGAACAGATGGCCCCGTCGTCATCCATGAAATACGGAATCGTGCCCCCAATCCAATTGCCCGTTGACAATTGGCTCAGTGCCTCTTCGCTTCCCGCCAGCAGGAGGGCCTTGCCATCCGCGATCATCTGGTTTGTTTCTGTTATCGATTTCAGCATTCCAATACCCTCAGGAACCGAGTTGCGCTAATTCGGATGCAATCGTCTTCTCGTGCTTCGAGAAAACTTCGTGGGCGTGCTTCACAAGCTCGTCGAGCTTTGCGGGCTCCAGCTTGTAACGGATGCGGCTGTTGGTGAGCAGCATATTGATCACGAAGTTCGTGCTCTGAATCTGCTTCTCCCCATTCACTATCTTTTTCCAGACGGCACTACCGAGCGGTGGAATCATGCGATGCGGTCCTCTCTAGTTCCCAAATCGGCGGAATCCCCAAATACTTGAGCCTGTGCCGGCGAGGGTGCCCCGTCCTAGCCTTCCTTTGGCTAGGAAGTGTTAACACTATCTGAGTGCCTCGACAATGAGGGCGAATGTCGGGAAAAAGAGGAAGAGCACGTCGAGTTTTTCGAAGCGGGAGAAGATTCGGCGGAAGCCTTTCAGCCTGCGGAAGAGCCTCTCGATCTCGTTGCGTTTGCGGTACATTGCCTTGTCGTACTGCCATGGCTCCAAGCGGTTGCTTTTCGGCGGAACAACCGGGATGAAGCCGAAATCCAGCGCCAGCTGCCGAGTTTCATTGTCCTCGTAGGCACGATCCATCAGCAGGTATAACGGCGCGGACTGCGGCCCGAGGCCACCAAGCAGTTCGCGACCACCTTTGGCGTCCGAGGCTTGCCCCGGCGACAGCGCGAAGGTTATGGGCGTTCGAGCATCCGCGGCAACCATATGAATCTTGGTGGTCCATCCGCCGCGGGATTTTCCGATGGCCTGGGGTCCGTTTTTTTTAACGCGCCGGTGCCATCGGGATGCACCTTGACGATGGTCGAGTCCATTTTGACGGCCTCGATCTTAATGCGCACGATCTGCTCACGCTGCAACAGTTCGAAGACTTGATCGAGTACGCCACTCTTGGACCAGCGATTCATGCGGGTGTAGATGGTGTGCCAGGGACCGAAGCGCTTGGGCAGTCCACGCCACTTGCAACCATGTTCGGCAACAAACAATAGCGCATTCACGAATTGCAGATTGCTGACCCGGACGTTGCCACGCTGGCGCGGCAGCGTGGACTCGATGCGGCGGAATTGTTCTTCGGTGATCTCCACCTACTCACAATAGCACGAAATCTCCGTTAGTGTTAACATGCCCTAGCGCTCATCCGGCGCGGAGCCTCGCCCTTATGCCGCTTCGATCTTTATAGGCGCGATCTTCCGGCGGCGTTTGCGAGAGGCAAGCCACAAATCATAATTCATCTGGAGCTTCAGCCACAGCTCCGGGCCTGTACCGAAGGCCTCAGCCAGACGCAAAGCCATCTCCGCGGAAACTCCCGCCTTACGGCGGCGGCCGACACAGGGAGCGAGCCAAGCCGCTCCTTCACCAGTTCGCCGGGATGTGCGGAGTTAAACATAGTCATAAACAACTCTAACGGTAATCCTGATAGTCGACCAGAATGGCATCCTCGCCTTCAAGGCAAGCCGAATCTACCCCAAACGTAAAAAGCCCGCCCTGTTTGCCGGGGCGGGCCGCTGTGCTTGATGCCCAATTACCGGCCGGCGTACTTTACCAGCGCGGCATGCCAGGGCTCGGCCTCACCGGGCGAGGGGATCTGGCCGCGCAGAATCGTCCGGAACGGAACCATGTGCCCGTAAAAATCGCGCGTGTCGTCCTTATGCTGCTCCAGCACCGCGCCGTTTAGCGAAATCCCGGCGAACAGGCCTTTGGTGCGTGAATAGGTCAGCAGCTCGGCCTGCATCTTCCAATCGGTCGAAGCATCCGCATGTCGGCCCACCGGTCCGGCGGCCACGCTGGCATCGCCGCCCAGCTTCACCTTGCTGGCCAGCAGTCCGGCCATCCCCCGATCGTTCATTACCAGCATCACAATGTCGGCCGCCTGTCCGCCAATCTGGAAGCCGAAGCTTCCGCCCCGCAGCGTGAAAAAGGCGGGCGCGCTCCAGCCGTGTCCGGTGCGGCAGCTGGCCACGCCTTTGCCGTAGGCGCCACCCACTCCGAAGGCTGCCTTCAGCATGTTGGGGATCACGGCGATGCACTTGGCGTTGGAGATCACGTTATCCGGAACTCCACTGTCCGGTGCCGTCATGATCTCGCTGAGAATCGTGGCGCTATCCTGCAGGCGGTCAATATCACCGTCGCGGTCAAACGCCAGGGCTGCCTGGGTGCAGAGAAGTGCGACCAGCGCAATCAGAACTTTCTTCATTTGGATTCCTTCCATCCATCTTTTAAGCTGACTGCAAAATCATACAACTTTCAATCCTATGTAGCTCGTTGCACGCCGGATTCCATCTTGCGCAAAAAAAATGGCCACCGCGCGAACGGTGGCCGGGAGCGATCGGGTACTTCTACATCTACATCGTTTACCGGTTGACCAGCGAATGCGTGATGGCATGCACCGAGAGCGCGATCCGGTTCTGCACTCCCACCTTGCGCATCAACTTGGCGACGTGCGCCTTGACCGTGCGTTCCTCGATGCCGAGCGCCGAGCCGATCTCTTTATTGGAGCGTCCCGCCACCAGCAACTCCAGCACTTCCTTTTCGCGGTCGGTAAAAGTGACACGGCCGGCGGGGAAGATTCTTCCCGGCGACGACGTCACGCGCTCAATAAAAGTGGAGAGCACGCGCCGCGGCGCCCACACCGATCCCTGATGCACGATGCGGATTGCCATGGCGAATTCGTTGGAGCTGGCAGCCTCGTCCACATAGCCTTTGGCGCCGGCGGCCAGCGCCTTCAGAATCGTCTCGTCGTCCGCGCCGGCTCCCGTCACCAGGATGCGCAGGTCGGGACGCGTGGCCTTCAGTCCGGCCATCATGTCGAACAGGTTTTGGTTGCCGCGGCTGCCCAGCAGAATCAGGTCGGCATCGGCATTTTGGGCAATGTCGCTGGCCGAAGCCGACACCAGTTCCATGTCCGGCTCGGAGTCAAACAGCGCACGAAAACCGATGAAGCGCAGCGGGTCGCTTTCCACCACCGCGATCTTCACTTTGGCGGATGCAGCAGGTTGGGAGGTTGGCGGCACTTCGGAGCCTTTCCGTTTGGCGGCAGCAGGCGCCGGTGCCTGGGCTGAAGAGCTGTGCTTGGATCCGGGGAGGTTGACCATAGCGTATAAGATTACCCACTTTGCATTAAAAAGACAGCGAAAACCGCGCACGGTCACTGTCCATAGGTACAGCGCCGAAAATCCGTATCCGAGTATACCCACGGAATACCGGGACATGGACAGGTGCGTGGTAAAAATTTTCGAGCGCGCCCAACCAAGTCTGGTCTTACCGAAAACTAAGTTGAAACTCTACTCTCTCCTAAGTACTCCTGTGCATTTCTCCACCCGCGTTTCTGCGGCACACTCTCCTTGTTACCTGAGCGACTGACTTTTGGACTGCACCTTCGCTGAGCAGAATTCTCTGGGGGAAAACCGCACAGAGGGTGGATCAGTCCGGGACTACGGGCCGCGCATGGACGAACCTGTCCGCGCGGCCTGTTCTTCCTAAGCCTCGTGATCCAAGCCTCGTGATCGCTCAGATGCCCCAAGGGAGTTGCGTCTGTCGTTGCATGGTTTTTCGGGCCAGTCCGCCCGGCAGGAATGATGAAGAGCCGCTATCTACGAACCGGGCTCCTTGTACTTTGCTTTGCGAGTGGCGCGCTGCTGGCCGCCGCCGCGCAGAGCTCTTCGTGCGCCAATCCGCCGGACCAGGCGCAGGCAATCTCCCGCCAAACCAATTTTGAGCTCCTCCGGTGCCAGTTCCTCGCCACCGCCGACCCCGTCCTGCGCAGCCGTCTTCTTGCCGACCTGAAGTCCGCGGGCCGTCACTCCGGTGACGCGGCCGCGCTGAACGCGGCGGTCTCCGCCATGCTCCCGGCTGCATCCTCGGTGGATCAGGCCGAGCAGCTGCTGGCCATTGCCGCCGCCAATCCAGATGGAGATTCGGCGAGCGCCGCCGGCCTTTCCGCCGATCAGCAGTTTCTGGTGGATGCGCGCAGCGCGGCCCAGGCCGCACCGCAGCCGCAGGGCGACATAGAGGCGCTGGCCGACGTCCGCATCGACCGTCTGCGCAAGGACACGCTGGGCAACGACGGCCTGGTCCAGTCCCGCGTGCAGCAGATCTGGCGCATCAACACCGTCCAGGGCGCAAAAAGCTTTGCCTCGCATTCTCTGATGTACGCCGCCATGAGCGAACGCCTCTGCCTGCTGCGCGCCCGCGTGCTGCAGTCCAGCGGCGGCGAACTGCCGGCCGCGGTCTCGCCCGACCAGCCCGTGGTGGATCGCACCGTGTTGATGTACTTCGACTCGCGCACCCGCGATCTCCGCTTTCCGCGGCTCAGCCCCGGCGACCTGGTAGAGATCGACTACCTTCTGCTGCCCGCCGCCACGGTCAATCCCTGGGCGGGATACTACGCGCACCTGGACCTGTTCAGCGACGCCTTGGCCACCCGGCTGCGCCGCCGTGTGCTGGTCGCGCCCTCTGCCCTGCAGTTGTACGCCGTGGAGCATGGCGTCGCCCCGGCTGCAACCCGCTCGCAGGACGGGGAGACCACGCGCATCTGGGAGATGCGGGACATCGCCGCCACCCCCGCCGAGGCCATGTCGCCCGGAGCCACCTCTTTCGGACCCTACCTGCACGTCTCCACCATCGGATCCATGGACCAGTTTGGCCGCTGGTACGCTGCCTTGCTGCAGCCCTCTCTGGAGCTGGACGCGAATCTGCGCGAGCTGGCCCGCCAGATTCGCGAACGCAACCTGACCGTCCAGGCCAAGGTGCAGGCCGTCTATGAGGCGGTGCAGCGCAGTACCGGCTACGCGGCCTTCGAGTTCGGCGTCCACAGCTATCAGCCCTATCCGTTGGCTCTGGTCGATCAGCGCGGCTTCGGCGACTGCAAGGACAAGGCGGCCATGATCGTCGCCCTGCTGCGCGCGGTCGGCGTCCCGGCCGAATTCGCCATGGTGCGCACCCGCTCGGCGGGAGAGATCTCGCCCGACGCCTATTCCGTGCAGCTGTTCAACCACGCCGTGGCCTACGTCCCGGCGCTCGATCTGTTCCTCGACGGTACCGTGGAGTATGCTTCGCCCGGCGAACTGCCGCCCGACGACCAGGGCGCCCTCGCCTTCACCGTGGATGCCGACGGCAAAGTCACCCGCCGCATCGTACCCTTCACTTCGCCCGAGGCCAGCCGGGTCAACCGCCAGGTGCAGGCCAGGCTCTCGCCCGACGGACGCCTGCAGTTCGTCTCCCAGACCCGCTACGCCGGATATTTTGCCGCCGTCGAGCGCCGCACCACCCGGTCCAACGACCTGGCCGGAAGCTCGCAGGCCGCGCTGGCCCGCTTCTATCCCACCGTCCGTGTCGCCCACGCCGTGGCCGAAGGCACCGCCCGCGCCTCGCGCGAGGTGGAATTGAAGGTGGAAGGCGAGATCGACACGGCCACCTGGGCCAACAAGCTGCTGGCTCCCGAAGCCGCAATCCGGCAAGCCGCGTACCAGTCGGCCGCGGCGCATGTCCTGACCTTGCACAGCTCGCTGCACACCGCCGCGCTGACCGTGAAATACGCCGCTCTGCCCACCCGGCAAAATCCGCTGCTGCTCCCGGCCACGCCCAGCGAGCATGAGGTTTTCGACTACGATCTTCCAGCCGGCGCCGAGACCCGCCTACCCGGCGACACCCGCCTGCAAACCCCCTTCGGACGCGTCGAGGTGACCTATCGCCTCAACGCTGGTAAGCTGCACGTGGAAACCTACACCGAGGTTGCTCCGGCTACAATCAGCCAATCGGACTACCCAGCTTTCCGGGCATTCTGCCAGGCGGCCGACCAGGCCCTGCGGCGCGAGGTCACCATTCGGCTGCCATGACGATCCCGCGCCTCACCCTCACGGCTCGCAACCAGCGCCCCAGCCCGGGAGCGACGCAGGCCTTCGCCGCGCTGTTGCTGTTCGTGCTGTGCATGGCCATGCCGCCGCACGCCGCGGGACTGCGGCTGTTTGGCATCTTCGGCCACACTGCCGGAGCCGCGGCGCAGGCTGAAATCGGTCCGGGCAACGCCCTCACCGAGGACCAGGCCGAGATGGTGGAGAACTCGCGCGACGCCGGGTTGTTGACCGACTGGCACTTGATGGGACGCTACGGCCACCACCAGGCGGACCTGACGCACAGCTATACTCCCGAGCGCTGGTTTGCCAAGCAAGCTGCCAAACAGGCCGCCCTGCAAGCGTCGGAAAAACCAGCCGCCAGCTCAGTAAGCCATCCTGCGAAGCGCCTGAAATCCCCGCCCTACGAACTCGTCTATCCCGAGGGAACGTTTGTGCTGCCGCCCAGCCAGGCCGGCCGCGACGGCGTCTTTTACGCTCTTTCCTGCACCTATCTCACCAGCAGTGGCGATTGGAATGTCTATCTGGAGAGCGAAGCTCCGGCCGTCGTCTTCGTCGATGGGAAGCGTATCCTGGTTCGCGGGCCCGAGGCACCAGGGACCCGGCGCGAAACCATCCACCTCAACAGTGGCTATCACATGGTGATGGTCAAGTTCGTAGCGCAGGCAGCGCCCTTCCGCGTGGCCATTTTGCCCCCGAACTCCGGCTCGCGGCGCAAGAACAATACCCCCTACCTGCACGCCGAGCCCGGCTCGGAAGACCTGCAGGCCGCACTCCGCTGATCCAGTGTGGCCCACATCTGCGTCGCTGACAGGTGGCCCATATTTGCGTTGTGCCTTTCGGCGCAAATGTGGGGAGGCAATGTCCTCCACCCATTGTTTTTTGCGGTAGTTTCCGCTACCGGACTCGCCGCCGGTTCGCTCTAAACGAATCCCTCGTTCGACTCCACGCTCCGCCGTTCGGCCTGTTCGGCAAATCCCTCGCTCAGGCGGCTCAGCGTGGCAAAAATCTGCGCCGCGCGGTTGATGTACTCGGGAGCGTTCTCCCACACATCTTCAAAGTGCTCCGGATACTCGCTGGCCAGCAGCGCCAGCCCGCCCGCAATCGAGGCCAGTCCGACAGTTCGGCGGCCGGAGAGCGCCAGCACCGTCCCGGCCCCCACCGCCCCGCAGACCACGGCCTTCTTCCAGTTCTGCATGATCTCTCCCGCCGGTCGACACCGGCTATCCAGCTCTGCCCCGGCGCGCAACCTCTCATCCCGCCGCGCCAGCGAACATTGTAACCCTGCACCGTGCTCATCGAAAGACTCGGCTGCCCGCGATCCAACGGACATGATACAAAAGGACGCATGAAATCCATCGAGTTGGCCCAACGCATTGGAGCCCTCTGCGAGGGCGGCGATGTCGAACTGACCCAGGTGGCCAGCTTCGCCGCCGCCACGTCCCATAGCCTCATCTTCGTCGAGCATCCCCGCTACCTCGAACCCGCCTTGGCCTCCGCCGCCGGAGCGGCGATCGTTTCCACCGACGCGTCGCTGGATGGTGCCGCTGCGGCTCACAACAAAGTCCTGCTCCGCTGCGCCAATCCGCGCCTCGCCTTCGCTCTCGCCGCCGCCGAACTGCGCCGTTCCACGCCCGCCGTCGGAGCCATCCATCTGACCGCGGTGGTCCATCCCACGGCCAACATCCATCCCACCGCCCGCGTCGATGCGCTCGCCGTCGTCGGCGCCGCAGCCGGCATCGGCCCGCGCACCCACCTCGGCCCCGGATGCATCGTCGGCCCCGGCGTCATCATCGGCGCCGACTGTGACCTGGTCGCCCGCGTCGTCATCCACTCCGGCACCACCCTCGGAGACCGCGTCATCGTCAAGCCCGGCGCGGTCCTCGGCGGAGACGGCTTCGGCTTCGTCCCCGATCCCGCCACCGGCCGCTACCACAAGTTCCCCCAGATCGGACGCCTCGAAATCGGCAACGATGTCGAGATCGGCGCCAACACCTGTATCGACCGCGGAGCTCTCGACGCCACCGTCATCGCCGATGGCGTCAAGCTCGATAACCTCGTCCAGGTCGGCCACAACGTCCACATAGGACTTAACGTTGTTGTCGCCTCCCAAACCGGCATCAGCGGCAGCTCGGTCCTCGAAGACGGCGTCATCGTCGGCGGCCAGGTCGGCATCGCCGACCACGTCCGCATCGAGCAGGGCGCCATCCTCGGAGCCCAGTGCGGCATCCCCAGCAAGAAAGTCCTGCGTGGCCCCGGCATCGTCTTCTGGGGCACACCCGCCCGCCCCATCAGTGAATACCTCCGCGAACTGGCTACGCTCGCGCGCCTCACAAAAAAGAAAAAGTAGGAGAAAACAGTGGCAACATCCTTATAGGAAACGCGCGGCATTTCTGAACAGGCTCTTGGCCAATCATTGCGCCCATTCGCGGACATCTTGACTGACGCATTTCAAGTTGTGGACGATCTAGTTGGCTATCTTGAACTAGCAGGCGCGCCATTGGGGCGTGTCTGCGCCACCATAGCGGTTAAGGCGAGGAACTTGGCTCTGGCTTGTTACAGTCTGTCACTCGACGGACTCGCCCAAGAATCAGGAGCGCTATTCCGAGTGCTTCTCGAGTCCTTGGAACTCCTACAATATCTCCGGGATGATCCGAAGAGACTCATCGAGGTGCTCAACGGCCAATTGCCAAGCGCAGGAGGAATCGCTAAGCAAATTAACGGCAAGTTCAAGAGTCTTAGGGATCATCTCAATGCCCACGCGTCACACTTTTCCCTAAGTTTTGAGGCAATGAACCATCTGGTGGACTACTCCCATGGCCGCCTTCGAACCGCTCAGCCATATAGCGAGCGAGTACTGCGCACCAATCTGCGAACACTTCTATCGATGCTCGTCTGGCTCGCAATTGAGGTCGCTAACTGCTGTTCCGTAGCAGAGGGCAGGGTTGAAGATGCCACGGCAGATAGGGTTGAGGATCTTAAAAGGCGCGCATTTGAAATATTTGACGGAGCTGATCCGACTTAGAAAGTCTCCGGCCGCCGCTGCGCTCCGTGATAGACGGCGAGCGCCACAATGCGGGCTTTCTTAACGGTGTAGGCAACGATGAAGGGCGTGTGCGCAATCACTAACTCGCGCGTCCCTGCAACCCGCCCTGCTCTGCCCGACATGGGAAACGTTGCAAGCTGCTGCACGCTGGCGACGATCTGCAGCGCGATCCGCGAGGCAACCTCCTCGCTGTTTGAGAGAGCAATAAAGTCGTGAGCCTGATCGAGCTGCCGCGCCGCCTGCTCTGTCCATTCGATCACTTGCTGGCACGCCCGCTCTGCTTGAACCGCTTCACAATCTCTTCGTGGCTTACCACGCGCCCCTTGCGCATCTCTTCCAGTCCCTCTCGCACCAGCGCATCCTGATAGGCGTGCAGCTCAAGGTAATTGGAGATCGCCTCATTGATCAGATAGCTGCGCGGCCGGTCCTGCGCGGCGGCAAGCGAATCCAGCGCCTCGATCTTCTCCGCGGCGGCCCGGAAGCTGATCGTTTTCTCAATGCCACTCATAATGCGGGAGAATAACATGTATTATTATGTAATACAACCCTTGCCGCTGGCACGGCATGCGCTGTGCCGCCCCTGTCACTCCTGAGCCTCCGCGTGAGATGATTTCTCCTCATGCGCGACTTTCAGCTCCTATTCGACGACGATCTCCCCGGCGAAGCCGCCACGCCGCCCGATCCGGCGATGGCGCGCTATGGCGGGCTTGTCTTTCCCCCACCACCACCCTCCCGCCCCTGGATCTACGCCAACTTCGTGCAGACCCTCGACGGCATCGTCTCGCTGCTGGGCGACCAGGCCAGCGGCGCCGACATCGGCGGCCTCCCCGAAGACCGCTGGCTTATGGACCTGTTGCGCGCCCACGCCGACGCCGTCATCCTCGGCATGGGAACCCTGCGCGCCGAGCAGCGCCTCAATCGTCCCCGTCCGCGCGGCCCGGTCTTCCGCATCGTGCATCCGGAGCTCGAACAGCTGCGCGCCCGTCTCGGCCGCGGCCGCCAGCGCAACATTCTGGTCACCGCCCATGCCGCCTTCCAACTGGGCGACTACGCGGTCTTTGACGGCGAACTGGTAGACGCCACCGTGCTCACCACGCACGAAGGAGCCCGCCGCCTCGAATCCCAGCGCGCCAGTCACCCCGCCCTGGACATCATTGCCGTGGACCCTGCGGGAGACAGCGTGAATATGCCTCAGGCCATCGCGGCGCTCCAGCAGCGCTACGGCATCCGCTACCTGCTCTGCGAGGGCGGACCTTCACTGTACTCGGCCATGCTCACCGCCGGCCTCATCGACGAAAAGTTCCTCACCGTCTCGCCCATCGAAGTCGGAGCCATGAGCGCGCACGGCACCCGGCCCACCGTGCTGCCCAACATCAGCCTCAGCAAGCAGGATGCGGTTCACTGGCGCTGGCTCAGCTGTCGCAAGGTAGACGGTTATCAGTTACACCGCTTCCGGCGCGAAGTCTCCTCGTAGCGTATTCACATAGCCTATCCACAGAACCCACCCACAGAGCCCACCCACATTTGTTAGACTCTGGACTGTGAAAGGCATCCACAAGAGCGCCTCGCTGCTGGCTGCGGTCTCCGGCCTGTTGCAGGTACTCATCTTTCCGCGTCCCAATCTCTACTGGCTCTGTTGGATCGCGCTGGCCCCGCTGATGTACGCGTTGCTGCGCGCGCGCGAGGCCGATGCCGCCGAACTGCTGGCCGACGAGACCTACTCGTTTCTAGTCCCGGCTCGGCTCTGGCAGGGATTTCTTCTCGGCTGGCTCTCCGGCACCATCTTCTACTTCGGAACCTGCTACTGGGTCTATTCGGTGATGCACCTCTACGGAGGCCTGTCGCCATTTGTTTCGTTCCTGCTCCTCATCCTCTTTTCGCTCTACATCGGATTGCACCACGGGGTCTTCGGCGCTCTGATGGCGCTGGCCGGGCGCGCGCGCACCGGCTTCAGCCGCAAGGCGCTGGTGCTCGCGCCCTTCCTCTGGGTCGCCGTCGAACTCCTCCGCGCCCACCTGGTCAGCTTTCCCTGGATGCTGCTCGGCACCGCGCAGATCGACAATCTTCCCCTCACGCGGCTGGCGGGCCTCACCGGCGTTTACGGTGTGTCGTTTGAGATCGTGCTGGTGAACACCGTCTTTGCCGCCGCCATGCTGGTGCATCGCAAGCGGCGGATGCCGCTGCTGGTGGCGGCCTTGGCCGGTGCAATTGCCCTGCAGTCCACTGTCCTGGTGCGCGTCGAGCCCAGCGAGGTGGAGGCGCATGCCACGCTGGTGCAGCAGGACGTGCCTCTCAACCGGCAGTGGAGTTACGAATCCTACAAGAAGCTGATCGACGATCTGAGTGCAGTGAGCGTCGCTCCGGAGCCGGCCAAGGACCCAACCATTGCGCCGCTGATCGTCTGGCCCGAGTCGCCAGCGCCCTTTGAGACCGACGACCGCCTGTTCAACCAATCCACCGCGCAGCTGGCTCAAAGCCGGCGCTCGTGGCTGCTGGTCGGAGCCACGGCCGTGCAGCCGCCCTCCAAGCCGGATGAGCCCGAGCAGGTGTACAACTCGGCGCTGCTGCTCAATCCAGAGGGTGCCGTCACCCAGCGCTACGACAAGGTCCACCTCGTCCCCTGGGGCGAATACGTTCCCTTTGCCTGGGCCTTCGGCTTCGCCAAGGCGCTCACCCATGAGGTGGGCAGCTACACCTCGTCGGGCGGTGAGCGCATTCCGCTGGAGGTTGGCGCGCACCGCTACGGGGTCTTCATCTGCTACGAGTCCGTCTTTCCCCACGAAGTCCGGCAGTTTGCCCAGCGCGGCGCCGAAGTCTTCGTCAACATCTCCAACGACGAGTGGTTCGGCAACTCGGGCGCTCCCTGGCAGGGACTCAACATGGCGCGCATGCGCGCCGTCGAAAACCACCGCTGGCTGTTGCGCTGCACCAACAATGGCATCACGGCGGCCATCGATCCGCTGGGCCGCGTGGTGGCCGTGGCGCCGCGCAACCAGCGCGTGGCCCTGGATGCGCCCTACGCGCTGCTCGATGATTCGACTTTCTACACCCGCTATGGCGACTGGTTTCCCATTCTCTGTGCCATAATTTCAATCACGGGATTGCTCTGGCGCGACCAACCGGGGGCGCACCTGACTCGTCCCGTGCCGGTATAGGAGAAGGATAAACATGATCGAACAGCAGCTGGAACAGGAGTTTTCGGCCCTTCGCGGCAAGGTGCGCGAGCTACAGGAGTATCTTTGACTCGCCCAAGCTGAAGTCTGAGCTGGAGAAGGTCGAAGAGCTGACCGCGGACCCGAATTTCTGGAACGACTCCGAAAATTCACAGAAGACCATGCGCGAGCGCAAGCGCCTGGAAGATGCCCTGGCGACCGACAGCGAGCTGACACGCCGCGTGGAGGACATCTCCGCCTACTTCGAACTGGCCGCCGAAGGCGAGCGGGTGGATGAGGAAGTCACCCGCGAAATGGGCGCATTGCGCGAGGTGGTCGAGAAGCTGGAAACCGAGACGCTGCTGAGCGGCGACCTCGACCGCAGCAACGCCATCGTCACCATCCATCCCGGCGCGGGCGGCACCGAGTCGCAGGACTGGGCGGAGATGCTGCTGCGCATGTTCCTGCGCTGGTGCGAGCGCAAGCGCTTTGAGACCGTGGTCAACGATCTGCAGCCGGGCGACGAGGCGGGCATCAAGTCGGTCACCTTCAGCGTCACCGGAGAATTCGCCTACGGACTGCTGACCAGTGAGATCGGCGTGCACCGCCTGGTGCGAATCTCGCCCTTCGACCAGCAGGCGCGGCGCCATACCTCATTTGCCAGCGTCTACGTATCGCCTGAAATCGACGACAGCATCGAAGTCATCATCAAGCCAGATGACATAAGGATCGATACGTATCGATCCGGCGGCAAGGGCGGTCAGCACGTCAACACCACGGACTCGGCGGTGCGCATCACGCACTATCCCACCGGCATCGTAGTGGCCTGCCAGAACGAACGCTCGCAGCATAAGAACCGCGAGCGCGGCTTCAAAATGCTGCGCTCCAGAATCTACGAGTACGAGTTGGAGAAGAAGAGGGCGATCAGCCGGAAGGTGGAAGATTCCAAGCTCGACATCGACTTCGGCTCGCAGATCCGCTCCTACGTCCTGCAGCCTTACCGCATGGCGAAGGACCACCGCACCAAGATGGAAGTCGGCGACGTGGACCGCGTGCTCGATGGAGACATCGATCCGTTCATCCGCGCCTACCTGCAGATGCGCAGGGCGGAACAGAGGTAGCACGATGCAAGAGGGAATGCAGAAAGGACACGAGCGGGGGTTGGAGCGGTTGAAGCGGCCATTGAGCGCGCGCTTCGACGCGGCTCTGGTGCTGGCTTCCACCCTGCATCGCGAACAGGCGCGCAAGGCCAGCGGCGTTCCCTACGTGGCCCACCTGCTCGGCGTGGCCTCCTTGGTTCTGGAAGAAGGCGGCAGCGAGGACATGGCGATTGCCGCGCTGCTGCACGATGCCGCCGAGGACCAGGGCGGCGAGACCACGTTGGATCAGATTTCTGCGGACTTCGGCGCCGAGGTGGCGCGCTGGGTGCGGCAGGCGAGCGACGCCTTCACCCTGCCCAAGCCGGAGTGGGAGGCGCGCAAGCGTCATCATCTGGCGCAGATCCCCTCGGCCGACCGCGAAGCGCGGTTGATTATGCTGGCCGACAAGGTGCACAACGCCCGGTCGATTCTCGCCGACCACGCGCGCATCGGCTCCGGTGTGTGGGAGCGCTTCAGCGTTCCGCGCGAGCGTACGCTGTGGTACTACCAGAGCCTGCTGGAGGTCTTCGAGCGCGAGCTCTCACCGGTTCTCTACGACACGCTGCGGCAATGCGTGACTCGCATGAAGGAGCTGAGCTGAATGGCCCGGATGGTGGAACTGATCCGCGACGGCGCCGCGCCCAAGTCCATGATGAAGCGCGCCGCGCGCGGTGAGCTGGCGCTCCCGGCGGAGGAAGCGATTGAGGTTCTGATGGCCTTGACCGAGGATCGCGAGCTGGGGGCCGAGGCGGAGCAGACTTTGGCGAACTGGGAAGAGTCCTCGCTGAGCGCGGTTGCCGCGAAGCCTGAGACGTCGCCCGGCTTGCTGCGCTATCTGCTGCGTAACCAGGCGATGCGGCCTGCGGTGATGGCGGCGCTCGGTGGCAATCCTGCGCTGCCGCTGCAGGAACTGGAACCGGCGGCCAGCCATGGCGGGCCGGAAACCGTACAGGCAATGTTGCAGAGCGAGCGGGTACGCAATTCCAGCTCTTTGCTGGAACTCATCATGGAAAACCCATCCGCGGAAGCGCTTCGCCCGCGACTGGAGGAGTGGCTGGTCTCGGCTCAGGACGCCGAGGCAGATGCGGCCGCGGCAAAAATACTGGAGCTCCACGACGACGAGTTGATATGCGAAGACGCCCAGCCCTTTGAACTGGTGGAGGCCTTTGAGGGCGAGGACGATCCGCTGGCGCAACTGCTGACGCGGGCCCAGCAAGGCGAGGCGCCGGTCGAGCCGGAGCAAAAGGAGCAGCTCTCCCTGCTGCAACGCATCGGGCGGATGCGGGTGGGCGATCGTATCAAGCTGGCGATGCGCGGGAATCGCGAGGAGCGGATGGTGCTGATCCGCGACCGCTCCAAGCTGGTTTCGCTGGCCGTGCTGGCGTCGCCCAAGGTGAATGAAAGCGAGATGGAAGCCTTTGCGGCGATGAAGAACATCCAGGAGACCGTGCTGCGCACGATTGCGACCAACCGTAAGAGCGTCAAGCGTTATGGAGTCATCAAGGCCCTGGCGAACAATCCCAAGGCCCCTCTGGATGTCGCGCTGCCGCTCCTGTCTTATCTGCTCATCAATGATCTGCGCTCGCTTTCGATCAACAAGAATGTGAATGAGACCATGCGCAAACGGGCATTGAAGTTGTTCCGGACCAAGACCGAGCGCAAGACCGACTGACCAGGCGAGACAGCAAGGAGCAAAGGTGGCAGACCGCACATTAGAGCTGTTGACCAAGGCGAAGACGATTGCAGTGGTGGGACTATCGGACGATCCCAGCAAGCCGAGCTATGGTGTTTCGCTTTATATGCAGAGCAAAGGGTACCGGATTGTTCCAATCAATCCGAAGCTGAGCGAGGTGCTGGGAGAGCGCTCCTACCCGACGCTGACCGAGGCAGCCAGGCACGAGAAGATCGATCTGGTGGATGTCTTCCGCCGTCCCGAGGCCGTGCCGGAGATCGTGGACGAAGTGCTGGCACTGGGCATTCCCGCACTGTGGCTGCAGGAGACGGTGGTGCACGAAGCGGCTGCCCGGAAGGCACGCGAGGCCGGTGTGCTGGTGGTGATGGACAAATGCATTCTGAAAGAGCACCGGAGATACGGCCTATAAGACAGACGGTGTGCGGCGATTGCCATTCTCAAGTTCTGGACTGCGCAGCCGATGAGTAAGGAAGCCGGACGGATTGGATCAGAGGTTCTACCATCCAAATCTGCGGCCATGTATATGCGTTCGCTTCATCTCCGGTGCCTTGCCCCGCCGTCGCAAAACGGCGGGGCGTTTTCATTTTGACCGAACAGTGCATGGGGCTCCACGTCGAGCGGAGGGAACGATTGCATTTTCAGTCAATCGTTGGAGAAGCCAGGTTGACTCGCTTGGCAATGGTTGCGCGCTCTTTGCACAACCATTGACGGATCAGTTACGTCCGCCTCGGCAACGATTATCTTTTCCGACAATCGTTGCCCGGCATTTCCGCGCCCCTGCAAAGTAACCCAAGCCGGGCGGAGCACATCTCAGCTAGGCACGGACGAGGGTGGCCGCTTCCGGAAACGGTTGCGCCGGAGGATAGGAACCCTCGATCGCGAATTGTGAGGTTGGGAATGCTCCGCGAGTTGAGTTCCCGATGGGGTTGCCTGCATTTTGGGTAGCGAGAAGCTATAGCGGTCTCCGAGGCGAGCGAGGTTACGGGCGGGCGGAGCTATACTGTGGATGATCTCAATGAGCTGGGCGACGTTGCGGAGAAGATCGGCATGGAGTTGCGCAACCAGTATGTACTGGGCTATCGTCCCGCCAAGCCTTCGCGCGATGGCAAGTGGCGCAAGGTGCGGATGAAGCTGAATCCTCCAAAGGGATCGCCCCAACTCTCGGTGTATGCGAAGACTGGCTATTATGCTCCATCGGAATAAAGGAAGCCGCGGCGCGGCCTGGATGGTCGCACTGCTTTGGCTGGCGGCGGGCTGCGGCGGAGCGGCCGCGCAGCAGACGGGCAGCACTTCTGCTCCGGCAACGCCACCGGTGGCACAATCCGGCGCGGCGGACCAGGGTGCCGACGGGGGATATGTCTTCCACGCCGAAGTTCAGGAAGTGACCCTGCGCGCGACCGTGGTGGACGAGCATCGGCGGCCGGTAACGAACCTGGACCGCAATGACTTCCAGGTCTTCGAGGATGGCAAGCCGCAGCCCATTACCTTATTTCTCCAGGAGGATGTTCCGGTGACGCTGGCGGTGGTGATCGACAACTCGGGCTCGATGCGCGATAAGCGTCCGAGTGTGAACGCGGCCGCGATGAACCTGGTGCGGGAGAGCAATCCCCAGGACCAGGTGTGCGTGATCAATTTCAATAACGAGTATTATCTGGACCAGGATTACACGGGCGATGTCGCGCTGCTGCAGGCAGCGCTGGACCACATCGAATCGCGCGGCGGGACCGCGCTGTATGACGCGCTGGTAGCGACCAGCGACCACCTGATGAAGAGCGCGAAGCTGCAGAAAAAAATCATTCTCGTGGTGACCGACGGCGAAGACACGGCGAGCCAGGAAAGCCTGGAAGAGGCGGTGCGCTCCATTGCCGTGGATGGGGGACCGGCGGTGTACGCCATCGGAATCCTGGGGCACGAGAAAGAAAAGAAGGCCCGCCGCGCGCTGCGTATCCTGGCGGAGCAGACGGGCGGAGTGGCATTCTTTCCGGAAGACCTGAGCGAGGTGCAGGACATCTCCCAGCAGATCGCCCACGACATCCGCGGCCAGTACACGATCGTTTACAAACCTTCCAGGCCGATGAGCGAGGGCGGCTACCGGCAGGTGTCGGTGAAGGTTTCGGCCAGCGGTTATAAGAATCTTACGGTGCGAACCCGCAGCGGCTATTACGCCACGTCCGGGCAGACGGCCTCGGCACCCCAGTAGATTCTCCAACCACAGCGAAGGGGTTTGAATTGACCGAGACATACTGGAACGCGGCGGCCTACGACAATCTCTCCGACCCGCAGTTCGAGTGGGGGATGGCTGTGCTGGAGACGCTGCCGCTGCAAGGCGGCGAGCGGGTGCTGGACGCAGGGTGCGGCAGCGGGCGGCTCACCGAAGAACTGCTGGGCAGGGTGCCGGCGGGCGCGGTGGTGGCGCTGGATTCTTCTCCGCAGATGCTGGAGCAGGCACGGCAGCGGCTCTCCCGCTTCGGCCAGCGGGTTGAGTTTGTGCAGGCCAGCCTGCAGGAGTTTACGCTGCCGGAGAAGGTGGACGGGATCTTCAGCAACGCCGTCTTTCACTGGGTTCCGGACCACCTGGCGATGTTCCGCTGCCTGCATGCGGCGTTAAAGCAGGGGCAGCCGGGAGGATGGCTGGTGGCGCAGTTCGGCGGGGTGGGCAACCTCGCGCGAGCGCACCGGCGGGCGGACGAGGTGGCCGAAGAGGCGCGCTTCCAACCGTATCTGGCCGGCGTGGAATACGGCCCGCACTTTGAGGACACGGCGAGCACGCGCCAGCGCATGGAGGCCGCCGGATTCCGGGTGAGCGAGGTCAGGCTGCATACGGTGGAGGCGCGCTTCCAGCGCAGGGAGCGCTATGAGGGGTTTCTGCGGACGGTGGTGCTGCGCCAGGTGGTGGCAAAGCTTCCGGAAGATCTGCAGGGCGAGTTTCTGGAAGAGATTTCCAGACGGACGCTGCAGGAGGAAGGCGTGTACATGCTGGATTATGTGCGGCTGACGGCGAGGGCTACGAGTTAAATCCTCGCGGCCGCAGTTCCTTACTTTTTAACCGATGTGGCGATCCAGTTGAGGTAGGAGTCGAGGCCGGCTTCGATCGGCAGGCTAATCAGCTCGGGGATTTGGTAGGAGTGCAGCTCGCGTATCGCAGCCTGGATTGGGAGGGTTTGGGCCTCGGTGGATTTGATGAGGAGGAGAAATTCGTCGGAGCGCTCGACCTCGCCCTGCCAGCGGTAGATGGAGGAGATTGGCCCAAGGATGTTGACGCAGGCAGCCAGGCGGCGGGTGACGAGTTCGGTGGCAATGGCGTTGGCTTCCGCGCTCGAAGAGGTCGTGGTCAGCATGAGGCGTTTATCGGTCATCGGATGAATTCCTTCTCTTGCAAGGACGGCGAGCCGGGAAGCTGAGCACGGAATACGCTACCGGACGATGAGCGCCGGGGCAAGAGGCAGGGCGCAGAGCGGAAGAAAATATTTGGCAAGCTTGGTTCCATCCAAGCGGAAAGACAGAAGTTCTGCTTGACGGATGCCGCCGAAACAAAGTTCACTACTGAAGAGAGGAATGGACGATCCGGTGAGTATGGCGCAGCAGGTGGTGCAGAAACTGGTGCAGTGGCGCAGGCTGCTGGCTAGCGCCGTGGTGGCGATGATCGCCACGTGCCTGTTTGCGCACGCCCTGCTGGGACAGAACGGCTGGATGAGCTACCGGCAGAAGCGGGCGGAGTACCAGAAGCTGCAAACGCAACTGCAGGGCATGGAGGCCGAAAACCGGCGGCTGGACGGCGAGATCAGGGCGCTGAAGAGCGACCCGAAGGCGATCGAGAAAGAAGCTCGCGAGCAGCTGCGCTATGCCAAGCAGGGAGAGGTGATCTATCTTTTGCCGGAGGAGCCCGGCCATCCTTCGCAGCAGGCGGCGCCACGGACGGAGTCGGCACAGAAGTAGGCTGACGGAGCAGAACGCGCGGTGAAGCCCTGGAAATTCCAGAGGCTTTTTTTATTGCCGCGGGCGGCTGGGCGGCCTGGCGCGCCCGGAGAATTCCTGGGGCCGTTGTAATTCAGGAACATTCCTATCGCAAAAAACTGGCATAGTTGCCCGGCTTGTACTACTCTTTCCCGCGCTGAAAATGTGGGGAAGAGGATGGAAGGCAGTTTCCGTTCGGCTTCTCGTGGAGTGCACGCGCAAATTACAGGCGATAGCAGCCTGAAAATGGCTCAACGCTAAGGAGCATCAAGATGGCGAATGAAGCAGGCAAGGCCGCAAACCCGGCACCGCTGGGGCTGATGGGGTTTGGTTTAACGACAGTATTGCTGAGCAGCATCAATGCAGGGCTGATCCCGCCGGAGGGGATCAACGCGGTGGTGCCGCTGGCCTTCGCGTTCGGTGGCACAGCGCAGATCATCGCCGGAATCCTCGAGTACGTGAGCGGCAACACCTTCGGCATGGTTGCGTTCACCGCGTACGGGACCTTCTGGTATTGGTTTGCGTTCATGCTGTGGACGATCGGCGCGGGGTGGCTGAAGGGACCGGCGCCGGTTGCGGTTGCTGTCTGCCTGGCGCTCTGGGGCATCTTCACCTTCGGGATGTGGATTTCCACGTTCAAGAAGCCGTTGGCCATCTGGCTGGTGTTCCTTACCTTATGGGCGACTTTCTTCCTGCTCGCGGCCGGTGATGCCGGCATGGCCAATATGAAGCACCTTGGCGGCCTGCTGGGAATTGTGTGCGGAGCGTTGGCGATGTACAGTTCGTTTGCCGAGGTGACCAACGACACGTTTGGGCGCTCGGTCATCCCGATGGGCGGTTCGATTGTGAAGTAGCAGTCCGATAGCTTAGGCAGATAGAGTGGGGCGGTTGGATGACGATCCTGCCGCCCTGTTTGCTGTGCCGAAACAACTGCGAGCTAAGGCGGTTCTACGGAAGGTGTAGTCACTGGCTGAAAAGCCTCTTGAGACGGGCGGCAAACTTCAGCGGCGCAGGGATTCCTCGAACCACAGCAAGTGCAAGGACAAGAGCGACTCCAGGTACATCGACACTGGAACTGCTTTAGCGGAAGTTAAAGTAGCGCTTGAGGCCCAGGATGGGCTTTTCAAAGTAATACCACATGAGGCTGGCGAAGCCGATGGCGGCGGCGGTGCGGATGGCAACGATGGCCAGATTGCCGACGACGCCGTAGTGGACGAGAGGCTTGTCCACGTAGCCGCCAAGGATGGAAAAGACCAGAATGTGGGTGACGTAGAGGCCGTAGCTGATCTTTCCCACGAACGCGAGCGGGCCCCAGCTGAGGGCGCGGCAATAGAGCGAGGGACGGCCGGACTCCTGACCGAGCAGGGCGGTGAGCAGCATGCCGCCGAAGCCGATGGCCAGCAGGGAATCGGTAAACGCCGAGCCGCGAGTGAGCATGAGAGCGACCCCGCAGGCTCCGATGGCCAGCGCGCCGCGCGAGATCCATCGCCATGCGCCGGGGGACCAGGCAAAGACCCGCAGAGCGATGGCCAGCAGCGAGCCGACGGCGAGGCCGTCGAGATGGGTGAGGGTGTTGGTGGCGGTGAGGCGGTCTCCGCAACAGAGGCGCACCAGCGGTGAGGTGGCCAGCATGGCGGCGCCGGCCAGCAGCAGCCAGCGGGGCGGCAGACGGCGGGCGATCGGCGTCCAGAACAGGTAGAACTGCTCCTCGATGGCGAGGCTCCACGTCGGACCGATGCTTCCGGGCAGGGCGATGGGCCAGAGGTTCTGGACAAAGAGCAGCATGTAGAGCCAGGGAGCGGCCGATGCGACGTGCCACATCCAGCGGTATCCGCTGAAGACGAACGGAAAAAAGAAATAGTGGAGGAACAGCAGCATCAAGTAAACAGGCCAGATGCGAAGGCTGCGGCGGGCGTAAAAGTTTTTGTAAAAGCCGGAACTGGCACCGGAGTCGAGGATGATACCGCTGATGAGGAAGCCGGAGAGGACAAAGAAGAGATTGACTCCGCTCCATCCCCACACCACGAACTTCTCCAGGAAGGTGCCCTGCATGAGCGGTTGGCAGTGGTAGAGAACGACGGCGAGGATGGCGATGCCGCGCAGTCCGTCGAAGGCGGGAATAAAGGCGGGCAGCCATTCGGGACGCCGGTAGGCGAGGGGAGCCGCGATGGCTTCTTCGCCGGCTTCGCCCGCCGGAAGGACTGCGGACGCCACTAGCGGGAGATTCCTTCCATCGGCGAACTGGCCGAGGCGTAGAGCTTGCGTGGCATGCGTCCGGCGAGATAGCCCTCGCGTCCGGCGATGACGGCGTGCTTCATGGCGGAGGCCATCAGGACCGGGTCGCTGGCGGCGGCGATGCCGGTATTCATGAGGACCGCATCATAGCCGAGTTCGAGGGCAAGCGCGGCATCGGATGGGGTGCCTACGCCGGCATCGACGATGAGCGGCAACCCAGGAATGAGCTCGCGCAGGATGCGGAGATTGGCCGTGTTCTGGATGCCGAGGCCGCTGCCGATGGGCGCGCCCAAGGGCATGATGACGGCGGCTCCGGCATCGACCAGACGAAGCGCAACGACTGGATCGTCTGAGGTATAGGGGAGAACCGTAAAGCCCTCCTTTACCAGCACGCGGGTGGCTTCTACGGTGGCGGCTACGTCGGGATAGAGGGTTTTCTGGTCGCCGATGACCTCGATTTTGACCCAGTCGCTGAGGCCCACTTCGCGGCCGAGGCGGGCGACGCGGATGGCTTCGTCGGCGGTGTAGCAGCCAGCGGTGTTGGGCAGGAGAAAGTACTTTTTGGGGTCGATGAAATCCAGCAGCGATTCCTTGCTGCGGTCGAGGTTGACGCGGCGGACGGCGACGGTGACCATCTCGGCGCCGCTGGCCTCAAGAGCGGCGGCGGTTTGCGGCCCGTCCTGGTATTTACCGGTGCCGACGATGAGGCGCGAGCGGAACGCCTTTCCTGCGATGACAAGCGAGTCCATAGGGATATTGTAAATCCAGTTCCGGGTTGGCGAGGCGAAGAAGGTGACCTCGGAACGGGCGCACGGAGAATGCAGGGCAAAATCGGTCAGGAGGTCTTGGCGCTTTCGACCGAAGCAGAGCTGGAGTAGAGCTGTTCGATCTGCTCCTGGTAGCGGTCTTCGAGGTTGCGGCGGCGCAGTTTGAGGGTGGGCGTGAGGGTTCCATCTTCAATGCTGAGCTCTTCGGCGACGAGCAGGAACTTCTTGAGCTGCTCGAACTGGGCGAGGTTCTGGTTGATCTGCTCGACGATTTCCTGGTAGAGCGACTGCACGCGTGGATCGGCGACAAGCTCCTCACGGGATTGGAAGGCGATGTCATTTTGCAGCGCCCAATCTTCGAGCGCGGCGAAGGCCGGGATGAGGATGACGGCGGCGAAGCGGCGGCGGTCGCCGATGACGGCGGCTTCGGCGATGAACTCGCTGGACTTCAGGGAGTTCTCGATGGGTTGCGGGGCGATGAACTTGCCGCCGGAGGTTTTGATCAGGTCTTTTTTCCGGTCGGTGATGGAGAGAAAGCCGTCGGCGTCGAGGTGGGCAATGTCTCCGGTTTTGAACCAGTCTCCGTCAAAGGCGGCGGCGGTTTCGGCGGGCATATTCCAATAGCCGTGAAAGACGCTGGGACCGCGAACCAGGAGCTCGCCGTCGGGGGCAATGCGCAACTCGACGTTGGAAAGCGGGCGGCCGACGGTGCCCAATTTGCGGGCCGTGGGCGTGTTGACGGCGATGACCGGAGAGGTTTCGGTGAGGCCGTACCCTTCATGGATGACAATGCCGATCTGGGCATACCACTCGGCCAGCTCCTTTCCCAACGGAGCGCCGCCGGAGATAAAGGTGCGGATGCTGCCGCCCATTCCGTCCCTGACCTTGGAGAAGACAAGACGATTGGCGAGACTCCAGGCCAGCGAAGCCGGCTGCCTGCCGGCCAGTACCTCGTCGATGTGAGCGCGGCCTACGGAGATGGCCCAGTTATAGATCCGATTCTTGATGCCGGTGGCGGCCTCGCGCTGCACCTTGTTGTGGATCTTTTCGTACACGCGGGGAACGGCGACGAAGAATGTGGGATGCAGCTCGCGCAGGACGCGGGGCATGTCGTCGATGACGGGGCAGTAGGCGATGGTGACGCCGCGGTAGAGTTCGGCAAAATCCACATGGCGGGCCGTGATGTGGGAGAGCGGCAGAAAGCTGACGGCCAGATCCTCCTCTGCGCGCATCTCAAACGCGTTGAGTGAGACGGAGAGATTGGAGGCGATGTTGCCGTGGGTGAGCATGGCTCCCTTGGGAACGCCGGTGGTGCCGCTGGTGTAGATGATGGTGGCCAGATCGTCGGGGGTGATTGCGTTGGCGAGGGCATCGAGTTCCGGCACGCGCTGCGCGGGACCGGAGTCCATGAGCGCGGCCATGGAGAGCGCATCGTCATCCGGGGCGGGCTCGTCCATGAGGATGATGTTTTCGATCTCGGTGGTCTGCTGGATGGAGCGCAGCTTGGCCAGTTGCGCGGGGGTGGAGACAAATGCCGTTTTGGCCCCGGAGTGGCGCAGAAGAACGGAGATTTGCCCGGCGGTAAGGGTGGCGTAGATGGGCACGGTGACGGCGCCGGAGAGCAGGATGGCGAAGTCGGCGATGGTCCACTCGGGGCGATTTTCGGCCAGGATGGCGACGCGATCGCTGTGGCCGATGCCATGGCTGCGGAGTTCCTGAACGACCCCCATGACCCGGCGGTAGAAGTTGGAGGAGGAGATGGCCTGCCACTGGGAATCGCGCTCGAAGAGCATGACGCGGGAGTAGTTGCGCTCCACGATCTGGAAGAAGATGTCGACCAGGGTCCGTGGCTTGGGTTGAGGTTTCATGCTCCGTCCCTTCTACTGCGTGTTCGACGAGCTTACGTTCTCAACCCTACATAGGATGACGTTTGCGGCGGAAACGGCTACTCCGGATTTCGATGGTTTGTTCCGGGCTTCGGATTCACCGTAATTCTTGCCGCAAACCGGCCTTCCGTGATCAAACCGGCTGCGAGCGCCCGTGTGGGACAAGCGCGGGGAAGTCGGGTACGGGCCAACAGATGGCCCTCCGTCCGCTGGCGGTCGGCGCTGGTGGCAAGCGTATCACCGCAAGCGGAGCAGCGGCCTGGAAAACTCCGTCCGGAGGAAGGAAAGATTGCGGCAGAGGATGGTCCGGACGGTTCCCTTTGGGACATGTTCAAGTGCGGCTGCGGCCATGCCGATGGTGTGTGTGGAGCCGTCTGCATGCCGGAGATTGGGAGCCAACTATTTCAAAGTCTCTGCGATGCCATGCCGCTGGGTGTGTGCCTGGTGGATCTTCAGGGAAAGATCGTCTATTGGAACGCGGCGGCCGAGGCGATCACCGGATATCTCAGCCAGGAGGTTCTGGGCCGCGCCTATCGCGGAGACCTGCTCATTGAGTGCTCACACTGCGGGGGCGTGAAAAGAAACACCGAATTGCAATGCCCGGTGCGGGAGGTGCTGCGCGACGGCCGGGCGGTGGCGGCGGAGCTGTTTCTGCGCCATAAAGACGGTCATCGGCTGCCGGTGCACGTGGACGCGTTTCCTTTGCGCGATTCGATGGGGGAGTTGCGGGGCGTTGGGGAGATTCTGGACCCCTCGCGGGGAAAACCAGAAGGCACGGGTTGGACCGGACATTCGGAGCGCGAGTTTGAGATCGCCGCCGGGTTGCCTGCGGTAGAAGAGAGCAGGGAACAGCTGCAGATGGCGCTACGTTCGCGGACGGTGGCGAACGTGGTGCTCGTCTTGATCGAGATGGCCGAACAGGCGGCCATTCTGCACTACGGCGGAACGGCCATGGTGCGCCAGGCGACACGGGTGCTGGCCAAGACCGTTGCAGGACTGCTGCCTTCGCCGCACTTCCTCGGCTGCTGGAGCGAGGACCGGCTGGTGGCGCTGATTCCGGCGTGCAGCCCGAAGGCGCTGGAATTGTTGGGCGCGAATCTGGCGGAGGTGGGCTCGTCGTGCGCGGTGAAGTGGTGGGGCGACCGGGTTGTGATCAGAATCCATGCGGCGGCGCGCTACCTGGACCCGGCGGACACGCTGGATGCATTGATGCAATCGCTGGAACAGGACTTGAAAAGCGCGACAGTCGGGAAAGAGTGCAGCGGAAAAGATTGCAGCGGGAAAGAGTGAAACGATGTTCATAGTCATTGGCATTGTTGTGGTCTTCGGCTCGATCATGGCCGGCTACCTGATGGAACACGGAAACCTGAGGGTTCTGGTCCAGCCTGCTGAGCTAATCATTATTGGCGGGGCTGCGCTCGGTACGCTGCTGATCGCCAATCCTCTGCAGGTGATCAAGAAGATTGCCGGCGGGGTGATGGGCACGTTGAAAGGTTCGCACTACAACAAAGCGTTTTATCTGGAAACGCTGAAGATGTGCTACGAGGTTCTGAACAAGGCACGGAAAGACGGACTGCTGGCGATCGAGTCCGACATTGAGGAGCCCGAGAAGAGCGCCATATTTTCCAAGTACCCCAAGTTTCTCAAGGACCACCACACGCGCGACTTTGTGTGCGATACGCTGCGCATGGCGGTGACCGGCGGCATCGACCCGTTCGATCTGGACCAGATGATGGACCTCGACATGGAGGTTACACACCGCGATGAGAATGCGCCGATTGCCGCGTTGAGCACGGTGGCCGACTCGCTTCCGGGGCTTGGCATTGTGGCCGCGGTGCTGGGAGTGGTCATCACCATGGGCTCGCTGGGAGGCCCTCCGGAAGAGATCGGGCGCAAAGTGGCGGCGGCGCTGGTGGGAACGTTTCTGGGCATTCTGCTGTGCTATGGGTTCGTGGGGCCGCTGGCGGCGAACATGGCGAAGCTGGCCGAGGAAGAGCACGCCTACGTGTACGTGGTGCGGGTGGTGATGATCTCATTCATCAAAGGCGCCGCGCCGATTCAGGCGCTGGAGTTCGGGAGGCGGGCGATTCCGGGACACCTGAGGCCGGGCTTCAACGACATGGAGAAGTCATGCAAGGGCGGTGGCGCGGCCATGGCCGCAGCCGGAGGCAAATAGGTGGCAAACGGGCCGATCATCATCAAGAAGGTTTCCGGGCACGGCGGCCATCACGGCGGCGCGTGGAAGGTGGCCTACGCCGACTTTGTGACCGCCATGATGGCGTTGTTCATCGTGCTCTGGCTGCTGAATTCGAGCAAGCAGGTGCAGGAGGCCGTGGGCGGATACTTCAAGGATCCGACGGGGAATTCCAAGATGGTAGGGAGCACGATGCGGGGCGCCGGGCAGAACCTGGATCTTCGCAAGGAGGACATGAAGAAGATTAAGGAACTGCTGGAGAAGCAGGTCAAGTCGCTGCCGGACTTTGAGAAGTTGAAGAAGCATATAGACATGACCATCACCGCCGAGGGGTTGCGGATTGAGCTGACGGAGGGCGAAAGCGGCACGTTTTTCGAACTCGGCAGCGCCGTGCCGAGCTCCAGCGGAGTGGAGTTGCTGAAGGCGCTGGCACAGGAAGTGGGGAAGCTTTCCAACAAGGTTTCGGTGGAAGGGCACACCGATTCCAAGCCTTACTCGGGCGGGCTGAGCGGCTACAGCAACTGGGAGCTTTCGGTGGATCGTGCCAACGCGGCGCGCAGGATTATGCAGAGCTCCGGGCTGCAGGGGAACCAGGTTGCACAGGTGCGAGGATTCGCCGACCAACGGCCGCGAGTCAAAGGCGACGCCGCCGATCCGGCGAACCGGAGAATTTCACTCATCGTGCAATACCTGGATACAACGCCTCCGGACAACACGGGCGAGAAAGCACCGGACGAGGGTGCCGCAAACCATAGCGCTGAGAGCAAGAACGGCGAAGTAGAGAAAAAGTAAAAGGAATGGGGCGGAGCCGTGACGGCTCCGCCCCGCTGTTTGTACCGGTCTAACCGATGACCTGGAGTTCGGCGATGCGTTCTTTCCACTCGCGCGGGCCCGTTTCGTGGACGGAGGTTCCGTTGGAGTCGACGGCCACGGTGACCGGCATGTCCTCGACCTCAAACTCGTAGATCGCCTCCATGCCGAGATCGGCGAAGGCCAGCGTGGTGGACTTCTTGATGGCCTTGGCGACCAGGTAGGCAGCGCCGCCGACAGCCATCAGGTACACGGCTTTGTTGTCTTTGATGGCCTGGATGGCCGTGGGGCCGCGCTCGGCTTTGCCGACCATGCCGAGCAGGCCCGTCTGCTCCAGCATCTGGCGGGTGAACTTGTCCATGCGCGTGGAGGTGGTGGGGCCGGCGGGGCCGACAGCTTCGTCGCGAACGGGGTCCACAGGGCCGACGTAGTAGATGAAGCGATTGGTGAAGTCGACGGGGAGCTTTTCGCCGCGATTGAGCATGTCGGTCATGCGCTGGTGGGCGGCGTCGCGTCCGGTGAGCAGCTTACCGTTCAGCAGGATTACCTCGCCGGGCTGCCAGGTCAGCACTTCTTCGCGAGTCACGGTATCGAGGTTGACGCGGCGGGCGTTGGCGGGGCTGTAGGTGAGCTCGGGCCAATCCTTGAGCGAGGGCGGCTGCAGCGCGACGGCGCCGGTGCCATCGAGGGTGAAGTGCGCGTGGCGGGTGGCGGCGCAGTTGGGGATCAGGGCCACGGGAAGATTGGCGGCGTGGGTGGGATAGTCCTTCACCTTCACGTCGAGCACCGTGGTGAGTCCGCCGAGACCTTGGGCTCCGATGCCGAGAGCGTTGATCTTGTCGTAGAGTTCGAGGCGCAGCTCTTCGGCGCGATTGCGCGGGCCGCGGGCTTTCAGGTCATGGATGTCGATGGGCTCCATGAGCGCTTCTTTGGCGATGAGCATCGCCTTTTCGGCGGTACCTCCGATGCCGAGACCGATGATTCCGGGCGGGCACCAGCCGGCGCCCATGGTGGGCACGGTCTTGAGCACCCACTCGACGATGGAGTCGGAGGGATTCAGCATGGCGAATTTCGACTTGGCCTCCGAGCCGCCGCCCTTGGCCGCGACGATCACATCCACTTTGTTGCCGGGGACGATGGAGACGTTGAGCACGGCGGGCGTGTTGTCGCGGGTGTTCTGGCGCTTGCCCGCCGGGTCCGCGAGGACGGAGGCGCGCAGTTTGTTCTCCGGAAGCAGGTAGGCGCGGCGCACGCCTTCGTTGACCATATCTTCGAGGCTCAGGGTGCCGTTGAAGTGGACGTCCATGCCGACCTTGAGGAAGACGGTGACGATGCCGGTGTCCTGGCAGAGGGGACGATGGCCTTCGGCGCACATGCGCGAGTTGATGAGCAACTGCGCGATGGCGTCCTTGGCGGCGGGAGCCTGCTCACGCTCGTAGGCTTCGGTGAGGCTGCGGATGAAATCAACCGGGTGGTAGTAGGAGATGAACTGCAAGGCGTCGGCGACGCTCTGGACGAGGTCTTCTTGCTGAATGATGGTCATCGGTGGTTCCCATTGTAGGAGCTGGAAGCTGACAGACATTATCGGACAAAAATGCGATGGCGGCGAGCAAAGATTGCGGGTGGGGAATTTGGCTCTGTCTTTGCTGTTGTCGTGAAGTGTCGTCCTGAGTGCTCGCGAAGGACCCGGCAACGGCGGAAATATCCGGCGCTGGCGGAGAGGCATTTCCGAGGCCTGCCGCCGTTCGGCCGACAAGCCTCCTCATCGGCAGAAGAGATTTGAGCGGCGCTGGGGTTCTTCGCTAACGCTCGGAATGACCCCAATATGCAAAAGCAGGAGCAACGGCAAGCGCAAGGTCAACTACCCCACCCTACCCAAAGGAAGGGTAGGATGGGGCACCCTACTTTCGCTACTTCGGCTTGCTGACGGCGACCGCGCCGGGATTGGTGACGGCGCCCTGCGATGCGGAGGCGACCAGGGCGGTGTATTTGGCATAGACTCCGCTGCGGTAGGTGGGCGGCTTGGGGACGCAGGCGGCCAGCCGCTGCTGGAGTGTTGCGGGATCGATTTTGACTTCGACCGTGCGGGTGGTGATGTCAATGGAGATGGTGTCGCCGTCGTGGATGGCGGCGATGGGGCCGCCGAGCGCGGCTTCCGGCGAGACGTGGCCGAGCATCAGACCGCGGGTTGCGCCGCTGAAGCGTCCGTCGGTGATGAGCGCGACGCTGCCGCCGAGTCCTTCGCCGACGATGGCCGCGGTGACGCCGAGCATCTCGCGCATGCCGGGACCGCCGCGCGGGCCTTCGTTGCGGATGACGACGACGTCTCCGGCGTGAATGGATTTGGCGGTGACGGCGTGCATGGCGTCCTCTTCGCTTTCAAAGACGCGGGCGGGGCCGGTGTGGCTGAGGCGCTCGTGGCCGCTAATTTTGGCGACGCATCCTTCGGGGGCAATGTTGCCGTGCAGGATGACCAGGCCGCCGGATTTCTTCAGCGGCTTGTCTGCGGGGACGATGACTTCCTGACCGGGAGTTTCGTGGGCCGCCGTAGCTTCTTGGGCGATGGTTTTGCCGGAGACGGTGATGGCGTCGCCGTGGAGCAGTCCGAGGCCGAGCAGGCGGCTGGCTAGGAGGCGAATGCCTCCGGCGGCGTGCACGTCGGCGGCGACAAAGCGGCCGGAGGGTTTCAGGTCGGCGAGGATCGGGGTGCGCTCGCTGACGGTTTGGAAGTCGTCGATGTCGAGGGCGACTCCGGCCTCGCGGGCAATGGCGAGCAGGTGCAGCACGGAGTTGGTGGAGCCGCTGGTGGCGGCCACCGAAGCGATGGCGTTTTCAAAGGCGTTCGGAGTAAGGATATCGAGCGGACGAACTCCGCCGCGAAGCAGGTTCATTACGACCTCGCCGCACTGCAGGGCGACTTTCTCTTTCTCCGGAGATAGCGCGGGAACGCTGTTGAAGCCCATCGGCGAGAGGCCGATCAGCTCCATCACGGTGGACATGGTGTTGGCCGTGTACTGGCCTCCGCAGGCGCCCGCGCCGGGGCAGGCGACGTTTTCGAGGGCCTTTAGTTCGTCATCGCTGACTTTGCCTGCAGCGTTTGCGCCCACGGCCTCGAAGACATCCTGAATGGTGACGTCTTTGCCTTGGTAGCGGCCGGCGGCGATGGTTCCACCGTAGAGGATGAAGCCGGGGATGTTGAGGCGGGCGAGAGCCATGGCCGCGGCAGGAATGGTTTTGTCGCAGCCGACGATGCAGACCACGGCGTCAAAGAGCTGACCGCGGCAGACCAGTTCGATGGAGTCGGCGATGACTTCACGGCTGACCAGAGAGGCGCGCATGCCCTCGGTGCCCATGGTTTCGCCGTCGCTGATGGCGATGGTGTTGAACTCCATGGGCGTGCCGCCGGCGAGGCGAATGCCTTCCTTAACCTTGGCCCCGAGCTCGCGCAGGTGGGAGTTGCAGGGCATGGTTTCGATCCAGGTGTTGGCGACGCCGATGATCGGCTTGGCCAGGTCGGCGTCGGTGTAGCCGACCGCCTTGAACATGGCGCGGGCCGGAGCGCGGTCGCGCCCATCCGTGATATTGCGGCTGCGATGCTTTAAATCCATTTTGGGGTCCATTCCAGAGAAGATGCCGGGGAAGAGGGGAAAGATGCGGCGGGAAGATAAAAACGCCGCGCGTGGTTGAGACGCGCGGCGCGGAAAAACCAGTGGATGTGACTACGCCTTGGTGGCCGCCGGTTCCTTCTTGGCCGTGCTCTTGGTGGCGTCGGGCAGCCAATCCATCATGCTGCGGAGCTGGGCTCCGACGGCTTCGATGGGGTGCTGCTTTTCGGCTTCGCGCAGGGCGTTGAACTTCTTGTTGCCGCTGCGGTGCTCGGCGACAAACTCCTTGGCGAATACGCCCTGCTGGATATCGGACAGGACCTTCTTCATGGCCTGGCGGGTTGCGTCGCCGACCACGGCTTCGCCACGGGTCAGGTCGCCGTACTCGGCGGTGTTGGAGATGGAGTAACGCATACGGGCGAGGCCGCCTTCGTAGATCAGGTCGACGATCAGCTTGATCTCGTGCAGGCACTCAAAGTAGGCGATCTCGGGCTGGTATCCGGCTTCAACCAGGGTCTCGAAACCCTTCTTGATGAGCGAGGTGAGTCCGCCGCAGAGGACCGCCTGTTCGCCGAAGAGGTCGCTTTCGGTCTCTTCCTTGAAGGTGGTCTGCAGAACTCCGGCGCGGGTGGAACCGATGCCGTCGGCGTAAGCCAAGGCAAGCTCGTGGGCCTGTCCGCTGGCGTCCTGGAAAATGGCGATCAGGGCGGGAACGCCGCGGCCTTCGGTGTACTGGCGGCGAACCAGGTGACCGGGGCTCTTGGGGGCGATCATCACCACGTCAACGTCGGGCGGAGGCACGATGGTCTTGAAGTGGATCGAGAAGCCGTGCGAGAAGCCGAGCACCTTTCCCTTGGTGAGGTTGGGGCGGATGAACTCTTCGTAGAGCTCGCTCTGGGTTTCGTCGGGCGTAAGAATCTGGAGATAATCTGCGCGCTTTGCGGCTTCGGCGGGTGCAACCACCTCAAAACCATCTTCGCGGGCGCGCTGCGCGGTTCCGCGCGCGGGGTCCAGACCGATGATGACGTTGTAACCGCTTTCACGCAGGTTGAGCGCCTGGGCATGGCCCTGACTGCCGTATCCAAAGACGGCAATGGTTTTGCGCTTCAGCGCATCGGGATGGGCGTCGTGGGCGTAAAAGATAGTGGCCAAGAAAGCTCCTTTTGTATAGGAAAACCGACCGCTAGGCCGGTTTTAAAAATGCTCAATCATTTGGAGTTGTATGTCAATGGCTAATTGAAAAAACTAATAGCATCAGAAAAGCGAATACTGTGCTGCATGGCCGGCTGCGGCGGAGGCTCGAATTTGCCGTGCCAACGCCTTTCCCGCATAATGCTGCGGTGACGAACCCGACCGATTCCACCCCCCGCCTGAGCTTGCAGGATTTTGAACAACGGTTTCAGGATCGCCACCTGCTCCATGGAGCGGTGGAGAAATGGACGCGCGAGAAGCCGGAGGCGGTGGCGCTCATCGACGCGGAGCGCGACCGGAAGGTGACCTGGGCGGAATTTGACGCCATCACCCGCGCGTTGGCGATGGTGCTGCTCAGGCGCGGCTTTAGCAAAGGAGATTTCTTTGCCAGCCTGCTTCCGCTGACCAGCGAGCACATTTTTCTAGAGTATGCGTGCTTCCGCATCGGCGCGATCTTTGTGCCGCTGGATCTGCGTCTGACCGAGGCGGAGTTGATGCGCAGCTTGACCCTGGTGCAGCCGGCCGGGATCGCATTCGTCAGGACTCCTGGACTCCCGGACGCAGGGCGGTTTTGCGCGGAGGTGCAGAAGCGGTTTCCGATGAAGCTGACGGTGCAGTTTGCCGCGCCGGAGGATTGTGCCGCCGGGGCCGTGAGCGTGGCTACCGTGCTGGGCGAGGCGATGGGGTTGCTGAAGGCTCGCGGGGACGAAGATTGGCAGACGCTGCAAACGAGCTATGCCGAGGCTGCGGCGCGGGTGACGCCGGAAGATGGGGCGCTGGTGATTTTTACCACCGGCTCGACGGGCTCGCCCAAGCCGGCGCTGCTCTCGCACCGCAACATCTCTTGCCAGGCGATGTGCCTGAGCCAGGCGTTGCTGAGCGGTTCGGAGAGGGAACTGGCGACGCTGGTGAATCTGCCGCCGAGCCACGTGGGCTGCCAGACCGAGCTGCTGATGGGGACGATCTTCGACGGCGGGCGGGCGGTGCTGGTTTCGATCTTCGACCCGCTGCGTTCGGTGCGGGCGATTGCCGATTACGGGGTCACGGCGCTGGGGCAGATTCCGGCGATGTTCGAGTTCGAGTGGCGGTTGAAGGAGTTCGATTCGTTCGACTTTTCCAGTCTGGAGTTTGCGGCCTACGGTGGGCAGCAGGTTTCACCAATGTTTTTGGAGAAGATGGCTAAGATGGCGCCGAACGTGGGGACCGGGCTGGGGCTGACCGAGGCGGCGGGATTCTGCACCTACCTGCGGGTGAGGGGCGAGCGGGCGGCGGATTGCGCCTCTAGCCTGGGCTATGACATGCCGGTGTACCCGATGACGATCCGCGCGGCCATGCAGGCTGACGGCGCGGCCGGGGAAGAGCAGCCGGACGGCACGCTGGGGCACGTCTGCTTCCGCGGGCCGCAGACGTTTCTGGGATACGTCAACGACCCGGCGGCGACGGCCGAGGCGATTTCCAGCGACGGCTATCTATACACGGGAGACATGGGCTATCGCGATGAGGCGGGACTGCACCTGGCGGGGCGGGCAAAGCTGATGATGAAGCCCGCCGGCTACCAGGTCTTTCCGGGAGACATTGAGAATCACTTCTGCGGCTTGCCGGGAGTTGCGCAGTGCGCGGCGGTGGGAGTGCCGCATCCGGTGATCTCGGAGGCGATTGTTGCCTTTGTAGAGACGCGGCCGGGCAGCGAGGTGGAGCGGTCTCAACTGGAGCGCCATGCGCGCGGGCTGGCCTCGTATATGCGGCCGCACTATTACGTACTGCTGGAAGCAGGGCAGATGCCGCTGAACCGCATGGCCAAGGCAGACTACCTGGTGTTGCGCGAGCGCGCGCTGCGGGAGACCGAAGCGCTCAGGGAGCGGGGGCGATGGATGGCATCGCCCGAGTGAACAGGCGCGCCTAGCGGTTCATCGGCAGGGTGAAGGAGAACACCGATCCCCGGCCCGGCTGGGTGGTCAGTGAGATGGTTCCACCGTGCGCTTCCACGATTGCTTTCGCAATGGCGAGTCCCATGCCCGTGCCCTGGACCGACTGGCGCAGGCCGCGTCCGCGATAGAACTTGTCGAAGATCATGTTCTGGTCGATGGCGTCGATTCCCGGACCCTGGTCCGCCACGCTGGTGACCAGCATGCTTCCCTGCGGCTCAGAGGTGATGGTGATGGGCGTGCCAGGAGGTGAGTACTTGGCGGCATTATCGAGCAGTTGCGAGAGAATTTCGCCGGTACGCCGCAGGTCCATCTTTACGCGGGGCAGGCGGTCGCTGACGTTCAGCTTCACTTCGTGCTTGGAGAGCGACTTCTGATTGGCTTCCAGCGCAGCGTCGATGGCCTCGCGGATGTCATGGGGCTGCAGGTTCAGTTCGACGGCGCGGGCGTCGAGCTGAGACATCTGGGCGGCCTCACCCACCAGCCGGTCCAGCCGGTCACTTTCCTCATTGATGACCGTCAGCAACTCTTTGCGGGATGCTTCGTCGAGTTCGGCGTCGCTGAGCAGCGACTGCGCCGAAGCCTTGATGGCGGTGAGCGGCGTGCGGAAGTCGTGGGTGACCGAATCGAGGAGGATGGAGCGAAGGCGCTCGCTTTCGCGTCCGGCCTCGGAATGGGCAAGCTTCTCCACGGCAACGGCACGCTCGATGGCGGTGGCGACCAGGCTACCGATGGCTTCGAGGCTTTCGCTGGACAGGTTCCCGCCTACGATGGCCAGCGCGCCTACCGAGCGGAGTCCAATGCGCAACGGGCGGATGCGAAGGTTCCTGGCAGGATCGCTCGACGGCTCGCTGCGGCTGCAGACGCGCTCTAACTCCTCGCCGGAGATCACCTCCTGCGCGTCGAGGCCGGAGTAATACACCTTCTTGTTCTTGCTGTGGCTGGTGAACAATGCGGACGAGGAAGCTCCGAAGATCTGCGTCACCTTGTCGGGAATGGCATTGACCAGCGCGAGGACGTTTTCCGCGGTCAGCATCTGCTGGCTGAAGGCGTAGAGCTGCTCGAGTTCGCGGCGGCGGCGGTTGGCGTTTTCCGTCTCATGACGTGCGCGTTCGGAGAGCTGGCTGGCAATGATGGCGGTAAACAGAAAGGTGATGAGCGCGACCAGGTTCTGCGGGTCGGCAATGGTAAAGGTTCCGACCGGCGGGAGGAAGAAAAAGTTGTAGGCCAGGGTGGCAACGACGGAAAGAAAGATTGCAAGACGAAGCCCCCAGGCCGCCGAGACGATCAGGATTGCAAGCAGGAATGCGAATCCAGCGGTGCTGGCATTGGCATGCAAAAAATGGCAGAGCGCGACCAGCCCGGCCAGCACGGCGCAGGAGGCCACATAACGGGCGATGGAAACCAGGTACTTGTTCACAGCTGGGAATTGTAGCTTATTCGACAATTTTGAGTGATTGCATGACAATAGGCCCCGTATGCCAAAGACTCCCGAACAGTGGTTGGAAGAGACAGCGCCCAGCAAGAAGCGAGGGCTTTTCAAGCTATTTCTCGGCTACGCTCCTGGCGTTGGCAAGACTTACAGCATGTTAAGCGAAGGGATTCGGCGATACAGCCGCGGCGAAAATGTGGTGATCGGAGTGGTGGAAAGCCACGGGCGGGCGGCGACGGCGGAACTGGCCGGACGATTGCCGGCAGTGGCCCGAAAGCAGGTGGTTTACAAGGGGACCACCTTCGATGAGATGGACGTGGACGCGATTCTGGCGCTTCATCCGGAGATCGTGCTGGTGGATGAGCTGGCGCATACCAACATTGAAGGCAGCCGGCATCGCAAGCGCTACGAAGACGTGATGGATCTGCTGAACGCCGAGATCGACGTGATTTCCACCATGAACGTGCAGCACATTGAAAGCGTGACGCCGCTGATCGGGCGCATTACCGGGGTGGTGGTGCGGGAGACGGTTCCGGACTGGGTGTTGCAGCGGGTGGACGAGATTGTTCTGGCCGACCTGACGCCGGAAGCTCTGCAGGCCCGCATGAAGCGCGGCGATATCTACCCGCTGGAGCGCAGCGACCGGGCGCTCGCCAACTTCTTCCGTCCCGGCAACCTCATCGCGCTGCGCGAACTGGCTCTGCGGCAGGTGGGCAGCGTGGTGGACCGCAGCCTGGAACGCTATATGGAGAAGGAGCAGATCGAGAACCGCACGCCGATCTCAGAGCGGGTTGCGGTCTGCATCAGTTCGAATCCGATTGCGCAGTATCTGATTGCGCGCACCGCGAGGATGGCGGAGAGGATCGGGGCGGAATTCTTCGTGGTGTATGTGGACATTGGCCGCGACGATGCGCCCGAGTACCAGCGGTCGCTGGCGGAGAACATCCGCTTCGCCGAAAACCTGGGCGCCCAGGTGATAAAGACGCGCGGCAAGAAGGTTGCTGCGGAAGTGGCCAAGGTGGTGCGCGAGAAGCATATTACGCAGGTGGTGTTTGGCCGCTCGGCGCTGACCGGGTGGAGAAAAGTTCTGTATCTTTCAGCCATTCACGACTTTTTGCGCGATGCCCCGGCGGTGGACGTGCACATTGTGACCCAGGAGCCGAAATGACGACATTGGCAACGGACGCCGGCCGAAGCATTCTGGTGGTGGACGACGAGCCGCAGATTACGCGCGTGCTGCGCACGGCCCTGGCGGGCCACGGTTACAACGTTCGCACCGCGGGCGACGGCGACGAAGCGCTGGAGGTGATGCGGGAGTGGACGCCGGATCTGGTCATCACCGATCTTTCCATGCCGAACATGGGCGGGCTGGAGTTGTGCCGCAGAATCCGCAGCAAGATGTCCGTGCCCATCATCGTGCTGTCGGTGCGCGGAGAGGAAAAGCCAAAGGTGGAGGCCCTGGATTGCGGTGCCGACGACTATGTGACCAAGCCATTCAACATGAATGAACTGGTGGCGCGGGTTCGCGCCGGGCTGCGGCGGGCGGCGCGTCCCGCACAGGAGGAGAGCGCGAGCAAGATCGAGGCCGGAGATTTTCATATCGATCTGCAGACCCGGCTGGTGACCGTGCGCGGACGCGAGATACGGCTGACTCCGAAGGAATTTGACCTGCTCTGCTTCCTGGTGAAAAATCACGGCAAGGTGATGACTCATCACACTTTGCTGGCTGCGGTGTGGGGCTCCAACAGCACGCGGCAGCCGGAATACCTGCACGTCTTCATCAATCATCTGCGCAAGAAACTCGAACCGGAAGATGGCTCGGTGCGCTATATCGTGACCGAAAAGTGGGTGGGCTACCGCTTTGAACCGGGCGAAGTGAAATAGTCTGCAATCCCACGCATTGCGGCGTCGCGCCTTTCTTCCGATACCCTCCTTGTTCCCGTTTTTTCCTTATCTTTATCCACTGGTATTTAGGGAATATTAAGGAACTCTTTATTCATGCTTTAGGCCAGAGGGTATCCAATTCCAATTGAAAGACGGACGAGACGGGGATGATGGCTCGGATGTCTCGGAGGTGGGTATGCTGATGCTGACGGCGATTCTCTCGATTTGCGCGGTGGGTGTTGCATTTCTGCTTCGATTTCTGTTTGCGCTTGAGTCCGATCTCGAGGTTCGGGGAAGACATTCGGCGCGCGTGGAGCGCATCCGCACTGGCGGTGTTCCGGCCAGCATCGTCGCCGTGGAACCGCCTGCGCTCGTTCTGGTTCACTCCAATTCAGGCTTGACGCGGCGGGGTACGGTTGCCGCGGAAGGTCGCGCCTACCAGAACTCCCATATCAAAGAAGCGTAAGATCTGAATCCCTGCCGAAGAGTTCCCTTTCTGAACGTGAGCACGTTTAGGAACTTTTTAGGAACTCTTTAGCGGGGATTTATAGCGCATAATGTTCAATCCTATAAGGGGGGAGCGGCTGGTTTGTATTGGCTGCTGCCGCCGGGAGTGTAACCATGCAGGATTTTGGATTTTTCGTGATCACAGTTGTTTTTTTCGCGCTGTCGATTGGCTACGTTCACTTTTGTGAACGCGTCCGCTAGGGGGATGGAGATGGAAGCAATCGTGATGCTGGCGGTGACCGCGCTGATGATGGTGTATCTGCTCTTCGCACTGCTGTATCCGGAGAAGTTCTGATATGACCATAAACGGATGGTTGCAAATCGCTTTTTATCTGCTGCTGGTTCTGGCCGTCACCAAGCCGCTGGGCCTCTTCATGGCGCACGTGTTCAACCGCGAGAAGACGTTTCTGGATCCGGTGTTGCGGCCGATCGAGAGACTGATCTACCGCACCACCGGCGTGGACGAAGAGCATGAGATGGCCTGGACCGAATACGCCGTGGCCATGCTTCTGTTCAGCGTGGTCTCCATGCTGCTGCTTTATCTGCTCCAGCGGGTGCAAGGATTCCTGCCGTTCAATCCGCAAAAGATGGGAGCGGTCAGTCCGCCGAGTCTGGCGTGGAACACGGCGGCATCGTTCACGACGAACACCAACTGGCAGGCCTATGCCGGTGAAGCCACGATGAGCTATCTGACCCAGATGGCCGGGCTGGCGTATCACAACTTCGTATCGGCGGCGACCGGCATTTCCCTGGCGATTGCGCTGATTCGCGGCGTGGCGCGGCGCGAGATGAAGACCATTGGAAACTTCTGGGTGGACCTGGTCCGCTGCTCGTTGTGGGTGCTGCTGCCGTTCTGCATCGTCGGTTCGCTGGTGCTGGTGTCGCAGGGAGTGGTGCAGAACCTGAAGCCGTACGACACGGTGAAGATCGTGGAGCCGCAGCAGGTGCCGCATCTGGGCGCCGACGGCAAACCGGCCGTTGGAGCCGATGGCAAGCCGGTGATGGACACGGTGACCGAGCAGGCGATCGCGCAAGGGCCAATCGCGTCGCAGGAATTCATCAAGGAATTTGGGACCAACGGCGGCGGCTTTCTCAACGCCAACAGCGCTCATCCGTTTGAGAACCCAACGCCTCTGTCGAACCTGATCGAGATGCTGTGCATCTTTGCCCTTGGCGCCGGGCTTGTGTACACACTTGGGTATATGACCGGCTCACTGCGGCATGGCTGGGCGGTGTGGGGCGCGATGGCAGTGCTCTTCCTGGCAGGCGTGACGGTTTGCTATTGGGCGGAGGCGCAGGGCAATCCGCTGCTGAAGGGAGTGGATCAGCACGCCAGCACGATGCAGACGGGCGGCAACATGGAAGGCAAGGAGGTGCGCTTCGGTATTGCGAATTCCGCGCTCTGGGCCACGGTGACGACGGACACCAGTTGCGGCGCGGTCAACAGCATGCACGACTCCTACACCCCGCTGGGCGGAATGATTCCGCTGATCAATATTTCGCTGGGCGAGGTCATCTTCGGCGGTGTTGGTTCAGGACTGTACGGCATGGTGGTGTTTGTGATTCTCACCGTGTTCATTGCCGGGTTGATGGTAGGACGAACGCCGGAGTATCTGGGAAAGAAAATCGAGTCTTACGAAGTGAAGATGGCGATGCTGTTTGCGCTCATCTTCCCCATGATTATTCTGGTACTGACAGCGATTTCGAGCATAAAACCGTTCGGCACCTCGTCCATCTCCAATCCCGGACCGCACGGGCTTTCGCAGATGCTATACGCGTTTGTAGAGGCCGCTGGAAACAACGGATCGGCCTTCGGCGGGCTCAACGCCAACACGACCTGGTACAACATTGCGCTTGGCTTTTCGATGCTGGGCGGACGCTTCCTGATGAAGGTTCCGATGCTGGCGATTGCCGGCAGCCTGGCTAAGAAGAAATACGTTCCACCGTCGGTGGGCACGTTCCCGGTGACCACACCGCTGTTCAGCGTTCTGCTGATCGGCGTGATTATCATTCTCGGCGCACTGACGTTTTTCCCTGCGCTCAGTCTCGGGCCAATTCTAGAGCACCTGATGATGGGTGCTGGAAAGACCTTCTGAGGAATTCATGTCGAGCACATCGAAAAGCCGCAAGTCTATCTGGGATCCGACCATTGTCCGCGGCGCGGCCATTGGTTCCGTGCTCAAACTCCACCCACGCAAGATGATGGGCAATCCCGTCATGTTCGTGGTGGAGGTGGGCAGCGTGATCACCACCATCCTGCTGATCCTGCGCCCGCACGAATCGTTCAAGTTCAACCTGCAGATTACGCTGTGGCTGTGGTTCACCGTGATGTTTGCCAACTTTGCCGAAGCCATGGCCGAGGGGCGCGGCAAGGCGCAGGCGGACACGCTGCGCAAGGCACGCTCGGAGACCGTTGCCAATCGCCTGAAGGCCGATGGGACGCTGGAGCAGATTGCCAGCTCCGCGCTGCGCGCGCAGGACGTGGTGGTGGTTACGGCTGGAGAGTTTATCCCCGGCGACGGCAAGATCATCGACGGCATTGCGTCGGTGGACGAGTCTGCCATTACCGGTGAATCGGCTCCGGTGATTCGCGAATCGGGCGGCGACCGTTCGGCGGTGACCGGCGGCACGCGCGTTTTGTCCGATCAAATTAAGGTGAAGATCACCTCCAACCCCGGCGAGACGTTCCTCGACCGCATGATTGCCCTGGTGGAAGGTGCCGAACGAAAGAAGACGCCGAACGAGATCGCGCTGAACATTCTGCTGGCGGGACTCACCATCGTCTTTCTGCTGGCGGTGGTCACGCTGCAGCCGTTTGCCATGTATTCGGGCGCGCCGCAAACCGTGTTTGTGCTGGTTTCGCTGCTGGTCTGTTTGATTCCGACAACGATTGGCGGACTGCTTTCGGCCATTGGCATCGCGGGCATGGACAGGCTGGTGCAGCACAACGTGCTCGCCATGTCCGGCCGCGCGGTAGAAGCTGCGGGCGACGTGAATACGCTGCTGCTCGATAAGACCGGCACCATCACGCTGGGCAATCGCCAGGCTTCGCGCTTTGTGCCTGCTCCGGGAGTAACGGAAGCGGAGCTGGCCGATGCGGCGCAGCTTTCCTCGCTGGCCGACGAGACACCGGAAGGACGCTCGATCGTAGTGCTGGCGAAGGAAAAGTACAACCTCCGCGGACGCGATTTGCAGGAGCATCATGCCGAGTTTGTGCCCTTCACGGCGCAGACCAGGATGTCCGGCGTGAACCTGAACGGCTTCCAGATTCGCAAGGGTTCGGTGGACGCCATCGAGCGGTATGTGCAGGAGAACGAGGGCACGTTTCCCCCCGAGGTGCGGGAGTTGGTGGATTCGATTGCCCGTGCCGGCAGCACACCGCTGGTGGTGGCGGAGCGGCAGCGCGGCGCGCTGGGCGTGATCGAGCTGAAGGACATCGTCAAGGGCGGCATGCGCGACCGTTTTGACCAGCTGCGGGCGATGGGGATTCGCACGGTGATGATTACCGGCGACAATCCGTTGACCGCGGCGGCGATTGCGCGGGAGGCCGGCGTGGACGATTTTCTTGCGCAGGCAACGCCCAAGGACAAGATGGACCTCATCCGCAGGGAGCAGGCCGACGGCAAGCTGGTGGCGATGACCGGCGACGGCACCAACGACGCACCCGCGCTGGCACAGGCCGATGTGGGCGTGGCGATGAACTCCGGCACCCAGGCGGCGAAAGAGGCCGGCAACATGGTCGATCTCGATTCGAACCCGACCAAGCTGATCGAGATTGTGGGCATCGGCAAGCAACTGCTGATGACGCGCGGCGCGCTGACGACGTTTTCGATTGCCAACGACGTTGCCAAATACTTCGCGATCATCCCCGCGATGTTTGCCGTGGCCTTCCCGGTGCTGAATACGCTGAACATCATGCACCTGAAAAACCCGCAGTCGGCGGTGCTTTCGGCGGTCATCTTCAACGCGATCATCATCATCATGCTGATCCCGCTGGCGCTGAAGGGCATCACCTACCGTCCGATGGGGGCTGCGGCGCTGCTGCGGCGCAACCTGCTGATCTACGGCGTGGGCGGAATTATTGCGCCCTTTATCGGCATCAAGCTGATCGATATTTTGATTACCAGCATTGGGCTGGCGTAGGGCGGAGGCTGACCGATGAAACGGAATCTAATTACCGCGATTTTGATGACCGTAGTGACCACCATTCTGCTGGGGCTGGTCTATCCGATGGTGGTGACCGGGCTGGCGCAGCTGATGTTTCCAGACAAGGCGAACGGACAGCTGATCGTCCGCGACGGCAAGGTAATCGGCTCGCGGATTATTGCGCAGCCCTTTACCGGCGCGGGATACTTTCATCCGCGCGGATCGGCCGCGGGCAGCAATGGCTATGACGCGGCAAACTCCGGCGCCACCAATCTGGGGCCGACAAACCGTGCTCTGATCGACCGCGTGAAGGCGGACGTGGCCACGGCCAACAGCGAGAATCCCGGCAAGGCGGTTCCGGCCGATTACGTGACTACGTCGGGCTCCGGACTGGACCCGGATATCACGCCGGCCAATGCCGAGTTCCAGGCGCCGCGGGTTGCCAAAGAGCGCGGCGTCAGCCAAGAACAGTTGCTGGATCTGGTGCATCAGCACACCCAGGAGCGCGAGTTTGGGTTGCTGGGAGAAGCCCGGGTCAACGTGCTGGAGTTGAACCTCGACCTCGATTCGAAATATCCGCCGCAGAAACGTGCATCGCGGTAACGGCTCGGGAGAAGCGGTATTCATGAAATGGCCTCGCAAGGGGCCATTGGTTTTGCGCGATTGAACGTTTTGCGCGATTGAACAAAGGCCTGCCCTGGGTGTATGTTCAGCGCTGCCATGACGAATCCTCCGGTTGCATACATTGGCCTCCCCGAAGAAAGGCGCGCCGCGGGCCAGGCGCGCCGCAAGCAAATCAAGCGGCAGCATCACGGCGGGTGGGACGCGAAGCTGCGCCATGCGCTGAAGCATAATCCGCTGAAGCTGCTGGAAGAAAGCATGCGGGGACGGGTTCCGGCGCTGGTCCCGCTGAAGTACCAGCGCATGCTGGCGTCGCCTTTCGGCTTCTTCCGCGGAGCCGTGCCGATGATGGCGGCGGACCTTGCGCTGCTGCCCAATACCGGGATTGTGAGCCAGATTTGCGGCGATGCTCATGTGCGCAACCTGGGAGCGTTTGCCGCGCCGGATGGACGGCTGGTCTTCGATATCAACGACTTTGACGAGACGACGCGCGGTCCGTTCGAGTGGGACTTGAAGCGGCTGGTAACCAGCCTGGTGCTGGCGGGCCGGGAGGCGGGCGCAAAGGACGGCTGCGTCGAGGGAGCCGTGCTGGCATGCGTGGCGCGATATCAGAAATACGTGCACATGTTCGCCGCACTGCCGGTGCTGGAACTGGCGCGCTATCAGGTCCACCGCTTGATGAAGGTGGCTCCGCTGTGCGACGTGCTGAGTAAGGCGGAGCGGGCGACTCCGGCGCATTCCTTGCAGACCCTCACCGTTCCCGGGGAAAAAGGCGCAGGCCGGATCTTCCGCGAAAACAGGCCATTGCTGTACCGGATTGGCGGTGTAGAGCGGCGGCAGGTGCTGGCTGCGCTGAGCGAATACCGCGATGCGCTATTGCCTGAGCGCCGCCACATCCTGGAGCAGTTCCGGCCCATCGACGTGTGCTTCAAGGTGGTGGGCACCGGCAGTGTGGGGACCCGCGATTACTGCATTTACATGGAAGGCAATGGAGCGGGCGACCCGCTGTTTCTGCAGATCAAGGAAGAGGTTGGCTCGGCCTACCGGCCGTATCTGGGCAACGATGCGCAGGCGGCGCACTGGGGACGGCTGGTGGCGGAAGGACAGCGTGCGATGCAGCTGCTCTCCGATCCTCTGCTGGGATGGACGACCATTGCCAATCGCTGCTACGTGGTGCGGCAGCTGAACGACCACAAGGCTTCGATTGACATGGGAGTGTTGACGGGACCGGGACTCACGGCCTACGCCGAGATTTGCGGCGAACTGCTGGCCCGCGGGCACTCGCGCTCCGGCGATGTGCAGATGATTGCGGGATACATAGGAAAGGGAGAGAGTCTGGCCGGGGCGCTGCTGAACTTTGCCATGGCCTATGCCGGCCAAACGGAGGCGGACTGGGAGTTGCTATGCAAATCGAAACATGCGCGTCATGGTACGGCTTGCGGGAAAGCTGCGGAAAAGGCGAAGCAAGGTGGTTAGCTCGAGGGGCGTCGCGGCTCCTCCTGCGATGGAGGAGCCGAAGCGAAGGTTGGCGGGATCAGCGGGCTTCCAGGGCAATGGCGCGCGGGAACAGGATGTTGTTTTCGAGATGAATGTGCTGGTGCAGGTCCTGCTCGAATTCCTTGAGGCCTGTGTACCATGCGTGGTAGGTGGAGCAGGCATCCTGCGGCGGAGTGTAGTGGCCGCTGAGCTGCCGGATCTCCGCCAGGAGTTCGCCTGCGCCGTCGTGCTCCTGGGTCATCATGCGAATGGGGTTGGTGATGGTTCCAAAGCAGCTCTGCGGTTTTGCGCCGCGGCCGGCAACGGAATGTTCGAGATTGACGATGTAGGGGAACAGAACCATCTCTTCCTTCGCCAGATGCTGCGTCAGCTCCTGATCCAGTTTCTGCTGCGCGGAATGAATCTCGATCAGCTCGGGGTGGTTGGGTCCATGCTTGGCCACAACTTTTTGCGCGAGAGCGTCCAGGCGCGGAAGCTCCTTCTTCACATATTCATGGTGCTGCGCGAGGATGTGGTAGACCAGCTCTTCGAGCGAGGCCTTGTTCCAGTCGGTCTGCTCCGGGGCGGGTTGTGAGGCGGCGTTGGCGAGAGCGGCGAGCACGGCGCCGACTTCGACATCCTGCTCGTTGCAGGCAACGGCGAGGGGCTTTTGGCCGCCGCAGCAGTAGTCGATTCCGAACTGCTCGAATACGCGCATGGAAGATGGTTGGCTCAGGGCAATCTCACGGACGGTTTCAGTGATGGTGGGCATGGGTGGCTCCTTGAGTCTCAAGATAACGGAGCGGGGCAGCCACGGCAGCGACCAAAGTCACATGCGGGGAACACATTACAATTGTCTCCGTGACCGCCGGCGCAAAGTCGTTCGCCGGAGGCGTGATTGCGAGGGATGCGAGTGAATACGAAGCGTATGGATCTGGCAGAGGTGCTGCAGCGGACGGCGCTGTTTTCCAGTTTGTCTCAATCCGAGGTGCAGCAGCTGGCCGCCAAGACGGTTAGAAAGATTTTGAGCGCGGGGGAGTTTCTGTTTCACGAAGGCGATGCCTGCAAGGGATTTCATATTATTTCCCGCGGCCAGGTGCGGTTGTTCAAGAGCTCGCCGAGCGGGCGCGAGCAGGTGCTGGCCGTCAATGTAGCCGGCGAATCGGTGGCCGAGGTGCCGGTGTTTGATGACGGGCCGTATCCGGCGTCCGGGGTAGCCATTGAAGAGACCGAGATTGCGTTTATCTCGCGCCGGGACTTCCATGAGTATTGCCTGACGCACCCGGAAGTGGCGCTGAAGGTGCTCGCATTTGTGGGGGCGCGGCTGCGCAGGCTTGTGGGCATCATCGAGGAGCTGTCGTTTACCACCACGCGCCAGCGGCTGGTCTCGGTGCTGGTCCGGCTGGCGCAGAGCGAGGGACGAAAGAGCGAACGAGGTATTGAGGTGCTGCTGCCCGGCAGCAATCAGGAGCTGGCCAATCAGCTGGGGACGGTGCGCGAGGTGATTTCGCGCAACCTGATGCGGCTGCAAGCCGAGGGGCTGCTGGAAGTGGACGCCCGGCAGATCGTGATCAAGGACGTAAAGGGACTGGCGGCGGTGCTGGACAGCACGCAATAGACGGGAAAACTCATGCCGTTTCAGGAAATAGGTAGGACGGCGGGCAACCTTGGCGGGCTTTTTACGCTCAGAGTGACCGCCGACTTTGGAGAGCGTGGCCCGCGGCAGAGGGCCACGGCCAATATGGGAGGGGAACGGTTTTGACGGCTCGACGGAGATAATAGAGGAATTCCATTGCGCAGCCAGATAATCCCCACTATAGTTTGCGGTCAGGTTTTCAGGTCAGCTCCGTCCTGATTGCTTCTGCAACCGGAACGCAGGGGAAAGCCGTGAAGACGTTTCCTATCCTCGCAGATTCTCTCCGTGGGTACGCGCCAGCCCACCGAGGCGATAGCGCCGCAGCGGCGGCAAGGCGGCGCACAATCCCCGCACTATCTCTCCCGTACACACTGATCCTGCAAACATCTATTTTGCACATACCCAGGAAGCGGGGCACCAATGTGTGCTGCCTGCGAAGCGGGTCTGGTCTGGAGAACGAATATGAACAACAGTAACGACCACACTACGTCCGGCATTGGGAACAAGCTGTTGTGGGCCGGGGTGATTGCGCTCTGCGTGGTTGCGTGCGCGCTGGTTGCGCTGCATCGAGGAGAGCCGGTGAATGCCGCATGGCTGGTGATCGCATCGGTTTGCATCTACCTCATCGCCTACCGTTTTTACGGACTCTTCGTGGCCAAGACGGTGCTTCGCGTGGATGCGACGCGGCAGACGCCGGCGTATCGGCACAACGACGGGCTGGATTATGTGCCGACCAACCGATATGTGCTCTACGGCCACCACTTCGCGGCGATTGCCGGCGCAGGTCCGCTGGTGGGGCCGGTGCTGGCCGCGCAGATGGGCTATCTGCCGGGGGTGATATGGATTCTGGCGGGCGTGGTCTTTGCCGGCGCGATCCAGGACATGACCGTGCTGTTCCTTTCGACGCGGCGCGACGGCCGGTCGCTCGGCGACATGATTCGCTCGGAGATGGGACAGGTCACCGGCACGATTGCAGGAATCGGAGTGCTGCTGATCTGCGTGATTGTGCTCGCAGTGCTGGCGCTGGTGGTGGTCAAGGCCCTGATGGGCAGCCCATGGGGAACCTTCACCGTGGCGTGTACGATTCCGATTGCGCTCCTCATGGGAGTGTACAGCCGATTTATCCGGCCTGGGCGCATCGCCGAGATGTCGATCATCGGCGTGGTGCTGCTGGGGGCGGCTCTGGTGTATGGGCGCACGGTCTCCGAAACTCCGGCGCTGGCACACTATTTCAACCTGACGGGCACCCAGCTGGCGGTGGTCCTGATCGGCTACGGCTTTGTTGCCTCGGTGCTGCCAGTGTGGCTGCTTTTGGCGCCGCGGGATTACCTTTCAACTTTCCTGAAGATGGGCACGATCACCCTGCTGGCAGTTGGTGTCGTCTGGGTTCATCCATACCTGCAAATGCCGGCGGTAACGCGCTTTATCGACGGAACAGGTCCAGTGTGGGCGGGCAGCGTGTTCCCGTTTCTGTTTATTACCATCGCCTGCGGCTCGGTTTCGGGATGGCATGCGCTGATCTCGTCAGGCACCACGCCGAAGATGATCGAGAATGAGAAGCAGATCGCGTTCATCGGATACGGCAGCATGCTGATGGAATCGCTGGTGGCGATCATGTCGATGATCGGCGCTTCGGTGCTGCATCCGGGCGTGTACTTTGCCATGAACAGCTCGGCGGGAGTGATCGGCACCACGTCGGCCCATGCCGCACAGGTGATCTCTTCGTGGGGCTTCACGGTGACTCCCGACATGCTGACGCAGATGGCGCAGAAGGTGGGCGAGGCCAGCATCCTGTCGCGTACCGGTGGCGCTCCGACGCTGGCGGTGGGCATGGCGAGCATCCTCTCCGGCTTTTTGGGCGGCGACGTAATGATGGGGATCTGGTATCACTTCATCATTTTGTTCGAGGCGCTGTTTATTCTGACGACGGTGGACGCGGGCACGCGCGTGCTGCGGTTCATGATCCAGGATTTCGTGGGCAACGCGATTCCGTCGTTCCGCGAAACGAAGTCGTGGGCAAACAATATTATTGGCTCGGCGCTGGCCTGTGCGCTGTGGGGGTACCTGCTCTATGCGGGAGTCACTGACCCCTATGGCGGCATCTTTACTATGTGGCCGTTGTTTGGCACGGTGAACCAGATGCTGGCGGCGATTGCACTGACGTTCTGCACGGTGGTGCTGTTCAAGATGAAGCGCGCCCAGTATGCGTGGGTGACCGTGGTGCCGACCCTATGGCTGCTGGCATGTACGGTGACCGCGGGACTGGAAAAGGTGTTCGATCCTGATCCGGCTGTCGGCTTCCTGAGCCATGCGTCGAAGTTCAGCAGCGCCGTTGCGGCGCAGACGGTACTGGCGCCGGCCAAGACGCTGGAACAGATGAACCGCGTGATCTTTAACGATTATCTGGACGCGGTATTGGCAGCACTTTCGGTTGCGATCGTCCTGGTGGTCGTGGTCAGCGCGATTATCGATATCCGGAAGGCCATGGCAGTTCCGAAGAGTACCGCCATTGAGATTGGCGGTACAGCTGCCGTGCTGCAAGGAGGTACCGGTGACTGACGAAAAGAAAACCAAACTCCAGCAGCTGTGCGAACGTGTGGCGGAGACCGCGCGCCTTATGGTCGGCGTGCCCGATTATGAGAACTATGTTCAGCACCGGAGGAGGTTCCATCCCGGCGAGCCGGTGATGAACTACGAGCAATTTTTCCGAGAGCGGCTGGATGCGCGCTACAACATCGGCAAGGGCCGGTTCCGGGGTTGTTGCTGAAGGATACTTCGCCGGGCGGTTCCTCCGCCTCCGATACCAAGCAAGGTCCCCCATCTGCTGAACGAGGCAGATGCGGGACCCTGCCTTAACCCACATGCACCAATCGCGGCAGATGTGGGTTCCCCACTACTAGATGAGTTCATGCCAGCTTCCTGATTCTGGTGACTGGAAATGGAATGAGCTTTCCCATGCGGTCGGCTGGAAGCGTTGGGTTCGCGGGGGTGAAGCCCGGCGGTTTGCAGAATTTGATGAGTCGCGCCATATACCACCTCGTTACATGTGAAATTGAACCCCTGGCTTGCCGGTTAGTTCCGGTGGTCGCCGTCAATACAGACAGGATTTGCCGCGCTGAAGTACACTACGTTTTCACCGTCTTAACATTTGGGAAGACGAGGGGAACAGAGAGATGACGAGGAGCGGTAAGCCCGGAGATGAGCGCGCGGACGCCGCAGGGGCGCCAGGCGTAGCATCCGAGGCTTTGGAAAACAACCAGCACTCATTGGAGGGAGTGCATGGGACGATTGAGGTACCTCACCATGAGGCCGGGTTCTGGCAGCAATGGCGGGCATTTGTGGGGCCGGCGATCCTGGTGAGCGTAGGGTATATGGATCCCGGCAACTGGGGGACGGACCTGCAGGGCGGCGCGCAGTTCAAGTACGGGTTGCTATGGGTGGTGGCCGTGGCCAGCCTGATGGCGATTTTTATGCAGGTGATTGCGGCCCGACTGGGAGTGGTGACGGGCAAAGACCTGGCGCAGTGCTGCCGTGACTGGTATCCGAAGTGGACTCGGTGGCCGAACTGGCTGATGAGCGAGGTGGCGATCGGCGCCTGCGATCTGGCGGAGGTGCTGGGCTCGGCGGTGGCGCTGAACCTCATGTTCCACATTCCGCTGCTGTGGGCGGTGATCATTACCGGGCTGGACGTTCTGCTGCTACTGGCGCTGCAGCGGTTCGGGATGCGCACCATCGAGGCGATTGTGGTGGTGCTGGTGGCGACCATTGGGGTGTGCTACTTCATCGAGCTGTTCGTGCTTCCGCAGACGCAGCCGAGCTTCCGGGAGATGGGAGCGGCGCTGATCTCGCCATACTTCCGGCAGGCGGGGATGCTGTATGTTGCGATCGGGATCATTGGCGCGACCGTGATGCCGCACAACTTATATTTACACTCGGCGCTGGTGCAGAGCCGGCAGCTGCAGAAGGATGATAAGTCGATTCACCGGGCGATCCAGTTCAACAACCTTGATTCGATCGTGGCGCTGACCATTGCTTTCTTTGTGAATGCCGCGATTCTGGTGCTGGCGGCGCTGGTGTTTTTCGGCAAGACGAGCGTGACCGTGCCGGGCGGACATGTGGTGCAGTTCAACGCCGACAGCGACTGGATCCGGCTGGCGTATTTGACGCTGGCGCCGCTGCTGGGGACGGTGTTTGCCAGCACACTGTTTGCGGTGGCGCTGCTGGCCAGCGGACAGAGCAGCACGATTACCGGAACGCTGGCCGGGCAGGTAGTGATGGAAGGCTTTATGCACTGGCGGATGCGTCCGTGGCTGCGGCGGCTGATGACGCGCACGCTGGCGATTCTGCCGGCGGTGTTCATCATTGGCCTGCGGGGCGACAGCAGCGTGACCGACCTGCTGACGCTGAGCCAGGTGGTTCTGGCGCTGCAGCTTCCGTTTGCGATGTTTCCGCTGCTGCAGTTTACGAGCTCGCGCAAACGGATGGGACGATGGAGGCTGGGCGGGTTTTTGCTGATGGCGGGATGGGCCAGTGCAATTCTGATTACCGTGATGGACGTGTACGGGCTGCCGGATTCGGTGCGCGCGGCGTGGCATGTGGTGGTGGGCGGTTAACAGGCAGGGGAAAGACAGAGACGCATGTACGACAAAATTTTAGTGACGCTGGACGGCACGGCGACAGACCGGGCGATTCTCGATCACATTAAGGGCCTGGCGAAGCTGACCGGGAGCCGTCTGGTGCTGATCCACGTGGCCGACGGCTGGGCGGCCAGGACGTATGGCGCAGATGCCGTGGGGCCGGAGATCGACGAGGACACGGCGTATCTGCAGCGGGTGAGGGAAGAGATGGAAACAGCGGGGATTCCGGCGGAGACACAGCTCTCCTACGGCGAACCGGCGGCGCAGATTGTGAAGTGGGTGGAGGAACATGGCTGCGACCTGGTGGCGATGAGCACCCACGGACACGGCTTTCTTGCGGATATATTTTTCGGGACCACGGCGGTGCGGGTGCAACACCGCATCAGCGTGCCGGTGCTGATGCTGCGGGCGCGTTGAAGAATTGTAAGATGGTTGCAGCGATTGGAATTTGAGGAGTTGGAATGGCTGGTTCGCACGAAGATGAGCTTCATCCGGTGCGGGCGCGCGTGGTGGGCGCGCTGTCTCTGGTGGAGGACATTATCTATTCGGGGCTGGGGCTGCTGCTGGCGGTGTATGCGATTGCGCTGCTTGTGCGGGGGTTCCACAACTTTCTACACCTGGCCGAGGGGCACGCCGACATTGCGGAGATTGTGGATCTGCTGGACCAGGTACTGATGATTCTGCTGGTGGTGGAGCTGTTGTACACAGTGCAGGTTTCATTCCGCACGCACGGACTGGTGACCGAGCCGTTTCTGGTGGTAGGGCTGATTTCGGTGATCCGGCGGGTGCTGGTTCTGACCGCGCAGCTGCCGCAGATTGCGCTGGGCGACGAGGCGAGCTTCCGTCATGCTGCGGTGGAACTGGTGCTGCTGACATTGATGATCGTGGTGCTGGTGGGAGCGCTCATATTTATGCAGCGACAGACTAAGAGCATGACGCTGGAGCCGGGCGATGGCGTGCCGGCGGATTGTCCCGCGCTGCACGGCACGGAGCGGGGTGGGGAGACCGGTCACTAAGCTCGCGCGGGCGGGGGATGTGATTGCGCGCAGTTTTTTCGTCCGGCGGACTGGATCAGTGAGAAGATAGAAACGTAGTCTCCCTTCAGCCAGCATTTCTGCAGCCCCGACCGCTATAGCACGAAGCGACGCTGCATCCAATCCACTCTCAGCATTCCCAGCTATTAGGAGCACTCCCGTGATTAACGATCACGATCCCGGCCAAAACAATCTCGGCTTTTCCGTGACGCCCGCTAGTGCTTCGATGCATGGCGCGGCGCGGCGCTTGCGGGTTGGCTTTGAACTGGCGTATGAGTGTCCCAAGCCGACACCCATGATTATGATGTTGAACATTCATCCCAGCCGCGTGTCCGACATACTTGTGCCGGACAGCCTGATGACTACGCCGCTGGTGCCGATTACCACCTACTACGATGGCTTTGGCAACCGGTGCAACCGGCTGGTGGCTCCGGCGGGGGAGATTCGCATCTCGGCCGACGGCGTGGTGATGGACCGGTTGACGGATGAGATTGCCGAGTGGGCGCCGCAGCATCCGGTGGAGGAATTGCCGGCGGAGATTCTGGTGTACCTGATGGGGAGCCGGTATTGCGAGACCGACCGGCTGTCGGTGGCGGCGTGGGATTTGTTCGACCGTGCGCCGACCGGGTGGGGACGGGTGCAGGCGATTTGCAACTTTGTCCATCACCATATCAAGTTTGGCTACGAGTATGCGAACTCGACGAAATCCGCGTGGGAAGCATTTCAGCAGGGGCAGGGAGTCTGCCGCGACTACGCGCACCTGGCGGTGACGTTCTGCCGGTGCATGAATATCCCGGCGCGGTATTGCACCGGATACCTGAGCGACATTGGGGAGCCGCCGCCGTATTCTGCGGGGGATTTTGCGGGTTGGTTCGAGGCGTTTCTGGGCGGGCGCTGGTACACGTTCGATCCGCGGAACAACAAGCCGCGCATCGGGCGGGTGTTGATGGGGCAGGGCCGCGATGCGGCCGACGTTCCCATCAGCAACGCGTTCGGGTTTAACACGCTCAAAAATTTCAAGGTCTGGACGGACGAGATTACGGAAGCCTCCCGGTAGGCGCCGGATTTTGGAATGGCATGGCGCTGAGGATACGGAGTTCGGATTTCGAACTGGTTCGAGCGCACGGGGAAGAGGCGTATCCGCGGGAGTGCTGCGGCGTGCTGGTGGGCGAGTTTGGCGATGGCGGCGAACGGACGGTGCATGGCGTGGTGCGATGCGGCAACGCGCGCATGGACTCGCCGGAAAAGCGCTATTCCATCGATCCTGCCGAACTGATTCGCGTTCAACGCGAGGCCCGGATGGGTGGGCGCAACATCGTGGGGTTTTATCATTCGCATCCCGACTGGCCCGCGCGGTGGTCGAGCACCGATCTGGACGAGGCGCACTGGACGGAATGCTCGTATGTGATTACCAGCATCGAGAAGGGGAAGGCCGCCGGCACCAGCTCGTTCCTGCTGCGCGGAGGCGATGAGGCGAAGCACTTCGAAGAGGAAGCCATCGAGGTGATATGAGGCGGGTGCGCACGTCAACTGCCCCACTCAACGGCCAACCAATCGGCACCGTTCCAGAGTCGTCATTCAGGAAGCTGGGCGGCTGAAATGACCTTGGATCGGCAACGGGAATTTGGGCGGCGCAGGGGTTCTTCGCTACCTTCAGAATGCCCCCTTAGAAGCAAAGTCAAATGCAAGCCACCCAACGGGATTAGCATTAGGGAGCGCTGGGCGCCTGGCTCGGCGGAGTCTTCTCAGTGGCTTCGGAAGCTTTTTGTGTGACCTGCGCCGACGTGGGGAGTTGGGTTGTGTTCCAGCCGCCGCCGAGCGCCTGGATGAGCTGGACGGCTGCTGTCATCTGGCTGACGCGGAGGGTGACTGCGGTCTGCTGATCGCTCAATAGAGTGGTCTGCGCGGTGATCACGTCTAGGTAGGGATCGAGTCCCGTTTTGTAGCGGTCGGTGGCGATGTTGAGGTACTTCTGCGCGGATTTCACTGCCGCGTCCTGCTGGGCAATCTGCTGGGAGTTCACGCGCAGGGTCGCGATGTAGTCTTCCACCTGCTGGAAGGCCGTGAGCACCGTTTCCTTATAGGTGGCAACGTCGGCATTGTAGGTCGCGGTGTATTGCGCGACGGTGGCCTTGCGCAGGCCGGCATCAAAGATGGTCTCCGACGCGCTGGCCCCGAGCGACCAGAAAAGTGCCGGTGCGGTGAACAGCTTACTGATTGCCGCCGCCTCCAGTCCACCTCCTCCGGTAAGAGTCAGGTTGGGATAGTAGGCGGCCTTCTCGACCCCGATGAGGGCGTTGGCCTGGGCCATGGTGCGCTCAGCGGCGGCGATATCCGGACGCCTTTCGAGCAGTTGCGAGGGAACGCCGACGGGGATTGCGGGGATCGGAGTGGCCAGCATCTTTACGGGCAGAGATAATTCCGAGGCGGACTTGCCGATCAGCGTGGCGATGGCATGCTCGTAGATCGCACGGTTGATGGCGATGCCGGTGCCGACCTCTTCGGCGTTTTCGAGCGTGACCTCGGCCTGGGCAACGGCCTCGGGACTGTCGATGCCGGTATCGACGAGGGTCTGGGTGAGTTCGAGCGATTTGCGGTCAGCTTCGATGGTGCGGTTGTAGAGATCCTGCAGCGCATCCTGGCCGCGCAGTTCGAAGTAGTAGACGGCGAGATCGGCCTGCTCGGTAAGGCGCTCGTTTTCCAGGTCGGCGGCGCTGACCTGGGCGGCGTACCGGTATTCGCGGACGGTGTTGCGGACGCGTCCCCAGAGATCTGGCTCCCATGAGACATCAAAGGGCAGGGCAACCTCGGTATTGGTGGAGGCTTTGCCGGTGACGGTGGCGGTGGAAGAAAGGGTGCTCGGAATTCGAGTCCTGCTCCACGAGGGGTCTGTCGTCACGGTGGGGAAGTATTGTGAGCGGGCCTCACCGACCTGCGCACGGGCGGCCATAAAGTTCTGGAAGTACTGCGCGATGTTCTGGTTGTTGATGTTCAGCTGATCTTCGAGCGAGTTCAGCTCCGGCTCGTTGAAGGCCTCCCACCATTTTCCCTTGAGTACGGCGTCCTGCGGCTTGGCTGGCTGCCAGGTACCTGGCAGGGCATTGCTGTAGGCCGCGGGAGCGGATTCCTTATAGGCCGGAGGAGCGACGACGGCGGGCGCGTGATATTTGGGGCCCACGACGCAGCCGCTGAGCAGAAGCAGGCAGAGCGCGGCGGCACCGAAGATCGTGTTGCGTACCGAGATGGATAATTTGGTTTTCATGGTACTGCCTTTCCGCGCCTCCTAGGTGGCGGGCTCGGTGCGCGTAAACAAACGCGCGGATTTGTCGCCTTGCAGCTTGAGCCGCAGATTATCCATAAACAAATAGATGACCGGGGTGGTATAGAGCGTAAGCACCTGGCTGACGATGAGGCCTCCGATAATCGAGATGCCCAGCGGACGGCGGAGCTCGGAGCCCATGCCGGTTCCGACGGCCAGCGGAACGGCGCCGAAGAGCGCGGCCATGGTGGTCATCATGATGGGACGGAAGCGCAGCATGCAAGCTTCAAAGATGGAGTCCCTGGTGTTCTTGCCTTCGTGGCGCTCGGCGTTGAGGGCAAAGTCGATCATCATGATGGCGTTCTTTTTGACGATGCCGATCAGGAGAATGATGCCGATGATCGACATGACGTTCAGCTCGGTTTTAGTGAGCATCATGGCGAGGATTGCGCCCAGGCTGGCGGGCGGCAGCGTGGAGAGAATCGTGATGGGGTGGATGAGGCTTTCGTAGAGAATGCCGAGCACGATATAGACAGCGAAGATGGCGGTCAAGACCAGGTAAGGCTCCGTGGTGAGTGACTGCGAGTAGGCCTGGAGCGTGCCGGAATACTCGCCGTGAATGGATTTGGGCATGGCGAGCTGGCGCTGAATATTCTGGATAGCTTTGGTGGCCTGGTCCAGCGAGACGCCGGGCAGAAGGTTGAACGAGACCGTGACAGAAGGGAAGAGCCCGGTGTGGTTGACGGCCAGCGGCGCTGTGGATGGAGCGGCAGTGGAGACCGAAGCGAGCGGGATGGCGCCGCCTCGGGTGGTTGGGATCAGATAGGTATCGTTGAGTCCTTGGGGTGACGCCCAGTATTTGGGGGCGACTTCCATGACGACGTAATACTGGTTGAGAGCGGTGTAGATGGTGGAAACCTCGGACTGGCCGAAGGCATGGTAGAGGGTGTTGTTGATGGTCTGCGGGGTGACGCCGAGGCGCGCGGCGGTGGGGCGGTCGTAGGTGAGCAGCTCCTGCAGGCCCTGATTCTGCTGATCGCTACTGACATCGGCAAAACCGGGCTCGTGTTTCATCTGCTTCAGCAGGAGGGGACCATACTTATCCAAATCTTCGGTGGTCTCGGCCTGGAGGGTGTACTGGTATTGCGCGTTGGACTGGCGGCCTCCGATGCGGATGTCCTGCACCGCGCGCAGATAGGTGGCGGCGCCGGGGACGCGGGCAAGCTTGGGCCGCAGGCGGTTGATGATCTCCGCAGCGCCGCCGTGCTTGCGCTGATCGAGAGGCTTGAGGGCGATGAAAGTGAAGCCGGCATTGGTGGCGCCCTGGCCGCCGGTGAATCCCATGGCGTTTTCCACACCGGGGTCGGCCTTGATGATGTCGACGGACTGCCGCACTGCGTGTTCCATGGCGTAGAACGAGGAGTCCTGTGGGCCTACCATGCCACCCGCCAGCACTCCCGTATCCTGGTTCGGGAAGAAGCCCTTGGGAATTTTCGCGATCAGGGAGATGTTGAGGCCGATGGTGCAAAGGAAGATGAGCAGCATCGGGGCGGGGTGATCGAGCACCCAGGTGAGGGTGCGGCGGTAACCGCCGAGCGCGGAGTTGAAGACGCCTTCGCTCCAGGCATAGAGCTTGCCGTGCGTCCGGCCTTTTTCCGAGACCAGAACGCGCGCGCACATCATGGGCGTGGTGGTGAGCGAGATGACCATCGAGACCAGAATTGCGCTGGAAAGCGTGATAGCAAACTCGCGGAAGAGGCGTCCGATGATGCCGCCCATGGCCAGCAGCGGAATAAACACGGCGATGAGCGAGACGCTGATGGAAAAAACGGTGAAGCCGATCTCCTTTGCGCCCTGTAAGGTCGCCTCCATGGGACTCATGCCTTCTTCGAGATGGCGGGTGATGTTCTCCATCACCACGATGGCATCGTCCACCACGAAGCCGCTGGCGATGGCCAGCGCCATGAGGGAAAGGTTGTCCAGGGAGTAGCCGCACAGATACATGACGGCGAAGGTTCCGATAAGGGAGACGGGAACCGCAACGGCCGGGATTAACGTTGCGTAAACGTTGCGCAGGAAGACGAAGACGACCAGGACGACCAGAATCACCGAGATGACGAGGGTGATCTCGATATCGTTGACCGAGGCGCGGATGGTCAGGGTGCGGTCGAGAATGGTGATGAGGTGCTCGCCACGGGGAATCATGGCCTGCAGGGATGGCACGGCGGCTTTGACGGCATCGACCGTGGTAATGATGTTGGCGCCCGGTTGGCGGAAGATGAGCATGACGACGGATGGTTTGCCGTTGAGAAATCCTGCCTGCCGCACCGATTGTTGGGAGTCGATGACATCGGCAACATCCTGCAGACGGACGACTCCCCCGTTGTGGTAGCCCACGACCAGCGGTTTGTAATCGGCAGCCTTGGAGATCTGGTCGTTGGCGACGATGTCGGCGGTCACGTTGCCGTCGGCGAGCTGTCCCTTGGCCAGATTCGAGTTCTGGCTGGCCACCACCTGCTGCACGGCGGGAAGGCTGATTCCGTAGCTGGCAAGCTGGGTGGGGTTCAGTTCGATGCGCACGGCGGGCAGCGACGCTCCGACGACCGATACCTGGCCGACGCCGGTGATTTGCGAAATGCGCTGGGCGATCACGGTGGAGGCTTCGTCGTAAAGCGTGGGAATGTCGGCGGTATCCGACTGCAGGCCGAGCAGAAGGATGGGCGAGTCGGCGGGATTCACCTTGCGATAGGTTGGGTTGGCGGGCAGGTTCGCGGGCAGGTAGGTTCGCGCGGCGTTGATGCCGGCTTCCACGTCGCGCGCGGCGCCGTTGATGTCGCGATTGAGATCGAATTGCAGGGTGATGCTGGTGGTTCCCAGGGTGCTCGACGAAGTCATCTCGCTGACGCCGGAGATGTGGCCGAACTCGCGCTCCAAGGGGGTGGCGACCGAGGAGGCCATGATGTCCGGACTGGCGCCGGGGAGCGAGGCGGCAACGGTGATGGTGGGGAAGTCCACCTGGGGCAGTGGAGACACCGGCAGCACGGTAAACGCAATGGCTCCCACGAGGGTGACCGCGGCGGTCAGCAGCGTGGTGGCAACCGGACGCTGGACGAAGATCCGCGATGGGTTCATGGATGCTCCGCCTGAGGCTGCTGAGGGTTCACCGGGTGGCGGCGGCGCGAGAGGCGCGCGCCCAGATTGTCAAAGAAGATGTAGATGACCGGAGTGGTGTAGAGCGTGAGCACCTGGCTGACGAGCAGGCCGCCGACCATAGCTACGCCCAGCGGTTTGCGCAGCTCCGAACCGATGCCCGAGCCGAAGGCCAGCGGAATGCCGCTGAGCAGGGCGGCCATGGTGGTCATCATAATGGGGCGGAAGCGCAGCAGGGATGCTTCGTAGATGGCTTCGGTGGCGTTCTTGTTCTCCTTGCGCTCGGCCTCCAGAGCGAAGTCCACCATCATGATGCCGTTCTTTTTGACGATGCCGATGAGCAGAATGATGCCGATGATGGCGACGATGTTGAGATCGAGGTGAAACAGTTCGAGCGCCAGCAGGGCTCCCACGCCGGCCGAGGGCAAGGTGGAAAGAATGGTGATGGGATGGATGAAGCTCTCGTAGAGCACGCCCAGCACGATGTAAACGGTGAGCAGCGCGGCCAGGATGAGAAGGCCCTCGTTGGTCAGCGATCCCTCGAAGGCTGCGGCCGTGCCCTGATAGTTCTTGACCACGCTGTCAGGAATATTGGAGCGCGCAATCGCTTTGTTGATCGATTCCAGCGCCGCCCCAAGCGAGTATCCAGGGGCCAGGTTGAAGGAGATTGTGACCGCCGGGAACTGTCCCTGGCGGTTGACGGAAAGCGACTCGCTGCGGCGATGGAATTGGGTAATGGCACCCAGAGGAACCGGCGTGGAAACCGTGGTGCCGGAACTGCTGCTGTTGCCGCTGCCACCGCCTCCGCCAGAGCCCGATGAGCGGGTGGTTCCCGTGGTGGAGGTATTGGCGCTCGACGAGATGCCGCCGGAGGTGCTGGCGGCAGAGAGCACGGTGGCGCCGGCACTCGAGTTGGAGGCCGTCGAGAGCGCCGAACCTGAGTTGACGCTGGACAACACCGATGGCGAGCTGGTGTTCGCAGAGAAAAGAGCCGAGGTGGAAGCCGCGGGAGATGCAAGGGCGCCGGAGGTCGCGGGCTTCAACAGAGTGCTGCTGGAGGACGAGGATGAGGCAGCGCCGGCGCCGGACGACGATCCCGCAGTATTCGATACGGCGGTGGAGGACGAGCTCCCGGCTGGGACGGATTGAATGTAAATTTCCTGCAGCGAGTTGGGATCGAGCTGGAACTGCGGATCGGCCTCGAGTATGACGTGATACTGGTTGAGCTGGGTGTAGAGAGTGTTGATCTGACGCTGTCCGAAGGCGTCGTAAAGCGTGTCGTCGATGGTTTGCGGCGTGATGCCGAAGCGGGAGGCAGTTGGGCGATCGATGACCAGCGATTCGGCTTTGCCGTTGAGCTGCTGGTCGGTCACCACGTCGGCAAGTTGGGGCAGTTGCTTGAAGGTTGCAACCACCTGCTGCGTGACCGTGTTCAACTCGTCCGAGTTGGGATCCTCCAGCGTGTACTGGTACTGGGTGCGGCTCACGCGGTCATCCACCGTGAGATCCTGCACCGGTTGCAGGTAAAGCGCGATGCCGGCGACCTTGGCCAGCTTCGGTTGCAGCCGGTTGATGACCTCGCTGGCGGAGATCTTGCGCACGTCGAGCGGCTTCAGGTTGATCTGGATGCGTCCGCTGTTGAGCGTGGTGTTGGTGCCATCGGCTCCGATGAACGACGAGATGCTCTCGACCGCCGGATCGTCGAGCAAGACCTTTGCCAGCTCCTGCTGCTTTTCCGTCATGGCATCAAAGGAGGTGGACGCGGAAGCCTGCGAGATGCCCTGGATGAGGCCCGTGTCCTGGGTGGGAAAGAAGCCCTTGGGGATCTCGATGTACAGGACCACCGTAAGAACCAGAGTGGCCAGCGCGACCAGTAATGTGATGGTCTGGAAGCGAAGCACGAACTTCAGGGTGCGTCCGTAGAAATCGATAATGCTGGCAAAGGCCTTCTCGGAGGCGCGATAGAAGCGGCCCTGCTTCTCCGGAGGGGTGTGGCGCAGCAGCCGCGCCGACATCATTGGCGTGAGCGTGAGCGAGACGAAGGCCGAGAAGAGAATCGTGACCGCTAAGGTGACGGCGAACTGGCGGAAAAGGCGTCCGGCTACGTCTCCCATGAAGAGCAGGGGGATGAGCACGGCGATCAGCGAGACCGTGAGCGAGATGATGGTAAAGCCGATCTGCTCGGCGCCCTTCAGCGCGGCGGCCATCGGCGTTTCGCCCTCTTCGATGAAGCGGGAGATGTTTTCGATCATGACGATGGCGTCGTCCACCACGAAGCCGGTGGAGATGGTGAGCGCCATCATGGTGAGGTTGTTGAGGCTGTAGCCCATCAGGTACATGACGCCGAAGGTGCCGACCAGCGAGATGGGAACCGCGATGCTGGGGATGACCGTGGCCGAGAGGCTGCGCAGAAATAGGAAGATCACCATCACCACCAGCGCGATGACCAGCAGCAACTCGAATTCGACGTCGGCAACCGAGGCGCGGATGGAGGTGGTGCGGTCGGTGACGATGCGCACGTGCACCGCGCGGGGAAGCGTGTTGACCAGCTGCGGCAGGATCTTCTGGATGCTGTCGACCACTTGAATGGTGTTGGCTCCGGGCTGGCGCTGGATGTTTAGAATGACCGCCGGGGTGTAGTTGACCCAGGCGGCGAGCTTGGTGTTCTCCACCCCGTCGATGACCTTGGCCACGTCGGAGAGCATGATGGGGGCGCCGTTGCGGTAGGCGACGACTACGGAGCTATAGGCGCCGCTGGTCAGCAACTGGTCGTTGGAGTTGATGGTGTAATCCTGCGCGGGGCCGTCGAAATTACCCTTGGCGGAGTTGAGGCTGTTGACCGTCAGGGAGCTGCGCAGGTCTTCGAGATTGAGTCCGTAGGAGGCCAGAGCGGTTGGGTTGGCCTGGATGCGCACGGCGGGCTTCTGGCCGCCGGAGATGCTGACCAGGCCCACGCCGGAGATCTGCGAGATCTTGGGAGCAAGGCGCGTATCGGCGAGGTCTTCGACCTGGGAGAGCGGCAGTTCGCTCGAGGTGAGCGCGAGAGTCAACACCGGGGCGTCGGCCGGGTTGGACTTGCTGTAGATGGGCGGCGTCGGCAGGTTGGCCGGGAGATAGCTCTGCGCCGCATTGATCGCCGCCTGCACCTCCTGCTCGGCCACGTCGATATTGAGGCTGAGCTGGAACTGCATGACGATGACCGAGACGCCTCCGGCGCTGGTGGAGGTCATCTGGCTGAGTCCGGCGACCGAGCCGAACTGGCGCTCCAAGGGAGCAGTGACGCCGGAGGCCACTACGTCCGGGCTGGCTCCGGGGTAAAAGGTGAGCACCTGAATGGTCGGGTAATCCACCTCCGGCAGCGCCGAGATCGGAAGCTGCAGGAACGCCACGCCGCCCGCCAGAAAGATTGCAACCATCAGCAGAGACGTAGCGACCGGACGAAGGATGAATGGCCGCGAGGGACTCATGAGGCTTAACTACCACCCCCTGAAGCAGGAGTTCCCGGATGCTGCGCGTTTTGTCCGCGCACCATGACCGGTGTGCCGTTTTCGAGACGGTCGAATCCGCTGGTGGCCAGCGTGAGTCCTGGATTCAGCCCCTGTACGGCCGTATCCTGCTCATCGCTGGTGAGCGTGGTGACCGACTGCACGGTGACCGTGTTGTTGGGCTGCACGATGTAGACGAAGGCTGCCGTGCCATTGTGCTGCACGGCAGCGGACGGCACCAGGGTGACGGCCTTCAGCGTGTTGACCAGCAGGCGCGCGTTTACGAACTGGTTGGGGAACAGAGTCAGATTCTTATTGGGAAACTCGGCGCGGAATTTTACCGTCCCGGTCGTGGTGTCCACCTGGTTGTCGAGCGACATCAATTTGCCGGTTTCAACGATTTTCTCGTTGGAACGATTAAAAGCGTCCACGCTCAGCCTGTGTCCGGCTTTCAGCTGGCTGCGGACCTGGGGCAGACTGTCCTCGGAAATGTTGAATACCACGGTAATGGGCTGCAACTGCGTAATCACCACGAGGATGGAGCTGCTGCCCGAGAAGACCGTGTTGCCGGGGTCCACCAGGCGAAGCCCAACCTGGCCGCTGATGGGTGCGGTGATGTGGCAGTAGGCCAGTTGCACCTGGTCGTAGTTCACCGTGCCCTGGTCGGCTTTGACCGTGCCCTCGGTCTGGACGACCAGCTGCGCCTGGTCCTCGTACTGCTGTTTGGCGATGGCGTTTTTGGCGAGGGCTTCCTTATAGCGCTCCAGATCCATGCGCGCTTCGGCCAGGACGCCTTGATCGTGCTCCAGGTTTCCCTGGGCCTGTAACAGCGTTGCCTCATAGGGACGGGGATCGATGTCGATCAGCGGGTCGCCCTTACGCACCATCTGGCCTTCGCGATAGTGGACGGACATGACCTGGCCGGTGATCTGGCTATAAACGGTAACCGTGTAGGTGGGCGTCACCGTGCCGATGCCGTTGACATAAATGTTGATGTCGCCGGTTTTGGATTGGCCAACCGTGATGGCCGCAGGTGCCGGTGCGCTGCTCCCCTTAGCTCCCGCGGCGCCGGGTGCCGGGTTGCCCGCCGCTGTGGGCTTGCTGCGGTAATACACGAACGCCAGCGCAAGGACCACAATGACCAAGATGATAAAGAGATTTCGCTGCCGGCGGCGGTGTTGCTCCCCATCCTCGGGACTCTGGTTCGGGCTAAGGATGCCTGGCTGGCTGGGATCAAGGGACCCTGAGTGCTTCGAATCTTGCGGGGAGCCCGGGACCTCACCGCCCGGTTGACCGCCTGGAAGTTTTTCCTCGTTCATTCACAAACCTCAAACAGCTTCAGACGGGTTGGTGCCGGTATAACGCTTGCGCTCAACAATAATGCCATATTCGCATCGTTGGAGCAGAAGAAAGCTTAGCCATTAAGGCGCCGAGCCGCAACAATTTACACAACTTAACGGAATGATCGCACGGCTCTGGTCTGCCGGCCACGAGCCACATGGGCGCGGCATTCGAGCTGGACTGCGGCCGGTTTGCGAACCAACCGAGGTCGGCGAAGTAAACGGATTGCAAACGTTCGGGCACCGCTGCCGGGTGAAACTATCCGCAGATTCGGGCGATGGCTTCTCGCAGCGATGGCTGGATGGAGATAAATTGGAAGCCGCTGCGCAGTCCCTGGCAATGGCGGACTACGGCGGAGACCGAGCTCGGGGGACCGTTTTCCATGGCGAATGTGAGGGTCACTTGTTCGCTGACCTGGAGCGAGCAGGGAATTATGGCGCCGATACCCTCTGGGCTGATGTTGCCAATCCGTCCATGAAGCAGGGTGGGCTTGCCTTCATGCATGGCCCTGACTCGAAGCCGCCGGTTGAAGCCCGAACGCACGATGCGCCGCATTTCGTTTTGCAGCTGGCTGGGATTGCCGAAGTCCTGTTTTGGGGCCTCCGGCGCGGAGTTTTCCACTTCCACGCGGTAACGCCCGTTATGTTTGGCGCGCTGCAGTGCGACATCCGCCTGGTAGAGGAACTCGTCGACTCCCTGGCCGGGGCGCCATTGCGACAAGCCAAAGCTGACGGTCATGGCGGCCTCGGCCATCGCCGGTTTTTTGCTGATCTGATACCACACCCGCTCGGCCACCTCCCGCGCCTCCCCGGCAACACAGTTGGGCAGCACCACGAGGAACTGCTCATTCTCATATCTGCCGACGTGGTCGCAGTGGCGCACGGCGCCGGAGATCGCATCCGCCGCATCACGAAGCACGTCATCGCCGGCTGGGATCGCGCCACCGCCGTTGACCCGGTGGAGGAAATCCAGGTCGGTTAGCAGGACGCTGAGCGGTGACGGTGTGCGGTTTGCCCGGCTGAGTTCCGAACTTAACAGGTCGAGAATGGCTCCGCGGCACCAGATTCGCAAGGCATCGCGCGAGTGCTCGAAATTCAACTCCACGGGCGTTGTGGCCGTCTGCTCGCGGCTGCGAAGGATGATTTCGCCCGCCTTCAGACGCGTCCGGAGCTCGACATGATTGAGCGGCTTGCAAAGATAATCGTCCGCCCCCAGTTCAAACGCCTTGAGGACGTTGCTTTGCTGATCGTCCGGACTCAAGAGAATGGTATAGACCAGGTTGTGGTTGCGGGTGCGGATTCGCTGGCAGAGATCGAAGACGCTCAGCCCCGGCATCAGGCAGTCCAGCAGCGCCAGTTGCGGCGGGTTGCCGTTTTCGAGAATGCGCTGGGCATCGTAGCCACTGGCGGCAAGCACGACCTGGTAGCCCCATGGCTCCAGCAGGCGCTGCAGCATGGTTCGGTACAGGCTTGAGTCGTCGGCGACGAGAACTCTCATCGGAGAACAACAATATAGATATTTGGCGAGTCAGGCAATGGAAACGTGCTCAAAGATCCGCCCCTGGCAACGGCAGCGTGGACATGCATAGCGCCTCGGTACTTGCCTCAAACGATCCTCCCGGCTGCCTGGGGCGGTGTGTGCTACTGGTTGGCGTTTATCAGATCCATCAGTTCCTGCTTGGTTAGAACACCCTTTTCTTCGATCTGCTTTTTGATTTTCGCCAACAGTTCCGCATCGCGGGAGATTCGAACCACGTTTTTTTCCGGCGGTGGTGGGATGGGTTGCGCAGCGGGCGACTTGCCGATGGTTTTAATCTCTTCGATGATCTGCGCAATCCTTTCCTTCTCCTGAGGAGAGACGAACAGGAAGGAGACCCCTACGCCGGCCTGGGGAATGGTCCAGACTACCTTTGCGCTCAAATCGAGGACGTTGCCTGCGACCGTCAACCTAAGTTGTACGGTGGTTCCGGCGGGCAGAGGCACAATGGTTTCGATGAAGCAGCCGCCGCCGCTCAGGTCGCCCAATCTTCCCCAGCAGATATTTCCATCGCGGAGGATCTGCACCCCGCCCAGGCAAGCGTGCCGGTAAACCCTGCGGCTCTCTGAAAGGCCTTGCATCTACTACCTGCTTTCCACTGCGGACCTGATCCTCGGGAAGAGGCGGAAGTCCGGCTAGCTGCGCCCACCCCAGCTATGGCTGTTAACGATTGGCGTTCACCATCTCAATCAGTTCTTTTTTAGTCAAAATGCCTTTTTCATTGATCCGCTTCTTGATCAGTGACAACAGCTTCGCATCCCGCAAAACCTGAACGTTTTCCGTTTCCGGCTGAAGCGCGGAATCTACCGGGGTCGGATTGGAAGCTGCTTTTACTTTCTCGACGATGTGCGCAAGCTTGCTTTCCTGCTCCGCGGAGCCAGTCCCAAACGACATTGCCATAACCGACTGCGGGACAATCCAAGCTACCTTCGCCCCGATATCGAGCACGGTGCCTGCCACGGTTAGCCGGAGCTGAACCTCGCTGCCGATGGGCAACGGGTAGAGGGTTTCGACGCAACAACCCCGGTTGCTGATATCGCACACCCGCCCCCAGCAGAGACTTCCATTATGGAGTATCTCGGCCGTCCCCGAGCAAGCGTATCGGGGGGCTACCCGGAATTTGGAATAATCTTCCATAAAATACCTGCCTCTTACGCCGGCCTCGCAGAGGAATCGGGATTTAGCTACCCGAAGCGCGGCGAAGCCTAGGAGTCACTCACCCGGATGAACCGCACCCGGCCACATCCGCAGCGTCTGCTACCCCCTGTCGTTTACTAAATCCGTCAGGTCCTGTTTGGTCAAAACACCCTGTTCGTCGATCTGCTTCGTAATCCTTGCCAGCAGTTCTGCATCACGTGAAATTTCAAGGGGCGCGGGCGCCGAGGCCGGCTGAAAAGGCTCGGCTTGTTTTGTGACCAGCAAACGCCCCATCGCCTTTGCGTCCCGAATGATGCAGGCAATCTGCTTTTCCTGCTCCGGGGAGACATCTTCGAACGCCACTCCCATGCCGGTTTGCGGAATGATGCGGACGACTTTTGCATCGAGTTCCATCTGGGTATCTGCAATCATCAGCAGGAGGCGCACGTTCGCACCGAGGGGATAGGTGTGGAGCGTTTTGATGAAACACCCGCCGGTGCTGATATCGCACAGCTGCCCGGTGCAGAAGGTTTCGTCGTGGTGCATCTCTGCCGTCCCGGTGCAGCCGAAGCGGGTGACGATCCTGGCGCCGCAATAGGCGCAGATCAGGGGCAGGCCAAAGCCTCCGATGGCGCGCGCGCAGTTAGCGCATTTCAGCGGCAGGTTCTGTTTGTATTTGACTCCGGCCTTGTGCAGCAGCGAGTCGATTTGAGATTCAATCTCCCGGATCTCATGCTCTTCGGTAAACTTTGCCCTCATGCTCAAAAAACCGCTGCCACGAGGCACCTCGGGACGCCCGGAGGGGAGTGGTTCAAAACGCGTGCGCTTGAACCACCTGGATTTCTGAATTCTGTTGGAGAGTATTTTATGGGTTTCGGCATCCATGTTTTCACACCACCAGCTCAACTCATAAGAGTCGTACTTGACGCGCACATTGCGTGGGCCCCGCCGAATGCGAATCGTGATCACCATGAGTTTTCTCTCATTCTGGATGCCTTGCCAAGATACAGAAGGCAAAAGATCCGGTCAATGCACCGTGGTAACTGCAGGCTTGCGCCCGGGTAACGTGTGTCCGTGGGCGGACAGGGCCCGCGAACCGGCTCAGCCGAAGCCCCGAAACAGGCTCTAAAAAAGTTACATCCGGATGGCAGTTACATTGGCTGCGCGCTTTCTGCCTGCGGTAATCACCGGTTGGTTACGAATGATACTTGTTTTCGAGAATGGATTAAAGAATAGTACATCCAGTCTTCGGCCCAAAAGAAAGTGAGGCTCCATTGAAGACGATGAACAGGGTTCTCGACGTAAATAAGGAATTGTGGCTGTTGCTTTCGATGTTTGCGATTGCGGCAGTGCTCAATTTTGTTTTGGCCTCGCATCGGGTGCTTCTGGGCTTTTACGGTCTGCCGGTGCTTTTCTCTGCGTATTTTTACGGCCGGCGCCACGCGATTATGACCGCGGTCGCCAGCATGCTGATCGTTCTGCTGGTACTGGAACTCAATCCCTACGTTCTCCAGGAGCACGGCGGCCCAATCCAGAAATGGCTGGATTTCGTAATCTGGGCCGGCATCCTGGTGATTACCGCCTACGGAATGGGGACGCTGCACGAACATAAGTCACGGCAGCTCAACGAACTGCAAGAGACCTATGATGGCGTGCTGATGATTTTGTGCCATTTTGTTTCCAAGGATAACTACACCCAGAATCATTCCTATCGCGTATCGGTCTATGCGACGCAGATTGCGCGGTATATGGGAGCTTCGGCGCAACTGATCGAAGACATTCGCACCGCTGCATTGCTCCACGACATCGGAAAGCTCGAAGTCAGCCGCAAGGTTCTCTACAAAAGTGCAACACTGAACGACGATGAGAGAGAGGAGATGTCCCAGCACACGAACCGGGGTGGGGACCTCGTAGACATGGCGAAGGGATCTCTTCGACGCGTGGTGCCGATGATTCTGGCACACCATGACAAATTCAATGGTTCTGGTGTCTCTCACTCAACCGGGAAGGAAATACCGCTGGGCGCGCGGATTATCGCCGTGGCCGATGTTTATGATGCACTGACCAGCGACCGTCCCTACCGGAAGGCAATGCCGCCCTTTGAGGCTAGGGACTACATCGTCAATAAGGCAACAACCGACTTCGACCCCGAAGTGGTTGAGGCATTTGCCACTACATTTCATCAAGGCGTCTTAGAGGTGCCTGAGCTGTTGGTTTAGGAGCTAAAGGAGCCGGTCATGGGGCTGGAGGCTGAAAGCGGGCAGGCAATTGGGTTTCCGGCAGAGCATCCGCGGGATCGGCGGCGCGCGACGCGATTCGATCTTGACATGGGTCTGGTGGTACGGCCCATGAATAACCGAAGCCGCGTGGTTCCTGCCCGGATCATCGATCTGAGTTGCGGCGGAATCCGGGCCGCGATTGCGGCGGACCTGGAGATGGGAGACACACTCGAGTTGGAGTTTGGTCTGCGCCATACCTCGGCAATCGTACGCCTGGCAGGTACGATTCGCTGGCGGGATGGCTATCAGTACGGCCTGGAATTTTTGTTCTTGGGCGCTCAAGACCGCGAGAGGATGTCCCAGGCGTTTGCGACTTTGACCTGCTCCGGGGAATAGACGGGCATGCCCCCGGTTCGGACTTACTTTGTCCTTCTCCATGTGGGTGTATAGGTTTATGAATTTGTTGTTGGGAGTCGGACAACCACGGATACAGATCGCAGCAAGAGTTCCCGAACGGTGCCCATGTGAAGACCAGACCAGGATTCACGATTTCCAAGCCGAATGAAGCGATTCCGGTCGGTTCCGATAATCTTGCAGCCAAGCTGACGCGCGAGTTGTCACGGCTGGAAAAACGCGATTGGGAACTTTGGCTGATCGTCGCCATCAGCGGAACCGTAGGCGGCTGCACTCTCCTTTCCCTTTTGTTTCCTTCCACATTTCTCCAAATGGGATCCATTCATCTGGAGATCACCATCTCCCGGCATCTGTTCTTCGGGGTACTTGCGCTTCTCATCCTGCTGAATACCTATGTTGTGACGCGTCGCGCAGAATTGCGCCGGGTACGGCGGACACTGGTTGGCACAACGATCCAGAGCGAACTGGTGCGCTTGCAATCGTTCACCGATCCGCTGACGGAGGTTTATAACCGTCGCTCACTTCATGAACTGGCTGAGCGATTCATCAGCCGTGCGCAGCGTTCGGTGGAGCCGCTTACCTTCCTGGTGGTGGATGTCGACCGTTTCCGGGAGGTGAATGCCCGGTTCGGCCATATTACCGGCGATTTCGTGCTCTCGGAGGTGGCGGGGGCGCTGATGAATTCGACGCGCGGCTCGGATGCCGTGGTGAGGTATGGCGGCGATGAGTTCCTTATCATTCTTGCCGACACCTCGCCGCAGAATGCATGCATCGTGGTCAAGAGAATCTCCGATTATCTGAAACGCTGGAACGAAGGCGGACACCTGGAGGGTTTTTTGCTGACCGTGAGTGTAGGCGTGGGAGGGTGGTCAGAAGGAATGTCGCTGGACGAAGTTCTGGACGCCGCCGACCAGGACATGTATGCAGTGAAGCAGGGACGGGAAAGATACTGAAAAAGCGATCGTGCGTAGAACCTGTTACGCAATCGATCTGACGACACCTCCATCGACTCGAATTGACGCGCCTGTGGTTGCCGATGCCGCTTCGCTGCAGAGATAGACCACCATGGCGGCGACTTCCTCGGTGGTTGCAAAGCGCTTCAGCAGGCTGCTGGGCCGGGCAGTTTCAAAGAACTCGCGCTGCACCTCTTCTTTTGTCTTACCCTGCTGCTTGGCCAATCCTTCGACGAATGTGGATACGCCCTCGCTTTCCGTAGGACCGGCTAACACGGAGTTTACCGTGACGCCGCTGGCGGGAAACGACTCCGCTATACCGCGTGCCACGGCGAGCTGGGCGGTCTTAGTCATGCCGTAGTGCACCATCTCCGCCGGAATCTGCAAGGCGGACTCACTCGAAATGAAAAGGATGCGCCCCCACTTCTTTTCCAGCATCTGCGGCAGGTAGTGGCGGGTCATTCGAACGCCGGAGAGGACGTTGGCTTCGAAAAACCTGAGCCATTCGGCATCGTCGATTGCGAGAAACGGCCTGGCTTCAAAGATCCCCAGGTTGTTCACCAGGATGTCGAGCTGGGCCACGCGGGAGAAGAGTTTCTCGGCGCCCTGCGCGGTGGTCAGGTCTGCCGCCACGCCATCGGCGTTGCCGCCGATCTGGGCGACGGCCCGGAGAACGCGCTCTTCGGTACGCCCGTTGACCCAGACGAATGCGCCCTCGCGAGCCAGCAGCCGGGCAATCGAAAACCCAATGCCGGCTGTCGATCCCGTCACCAGCGCACGCTTTCCGCGGAGTTTAAAATCCACGATTTACTCCTGCATTGATTTTTCAGCAAGCCGCGGCTTGGCGAACACGGCTGCCACTAATGGAACGGTGGTGAGAGCGCCGAACGCGAGTAATGCCCACCCTGCACCCTTGCGGGCATCGGAGCTGAGTTTTCCCGCTATGAGCAGACCGAGTCCTGCACCGAGTGCAATCCGGGTGCCCGCGATAAGGACGATTTCCGGAATTGTGAAGCTTTTCTGCCACATAAGCGCCTCCAACAAAACAATCCTGATGCTTGGATGCCGAGAAACAGCGTAGCCGAAGAGTGGGCACGCTGGAGCAGGAGGCGTAAGGCAAAAGCAAGATCGGAGACGTAAATGTTTCGTGTCTTTGCCCGGGAATTGGATTGGCGCACCGCGAAAACCTTGGGCTGTTGTGCGGACTTCGATCAAATCAGGAGGCTTAGAGGGGTAGCTGAATTTTGGCATGTTGCGTGCTCATTTGCCATGTAAAGGAGCGATATGAGCGCCAAGCACAGGGCGGAAGACCCATTTATTAGAGCTCTCTTGGAAGCCGCCCCGGACGCGATGGCGGTCGTTGACCCGGACGGGAAGATCAGGCTGGTGAACGCGCAGACCGAAAAACTCTTCGGCTACACGCGGACGGAGCTGATTGGCCTGTCTGTGGAATGTCTTATCCCCGAGCGTTATCGCGCTCAACATCCTTTCCATCGCGAGGAGTTTTGCGCCGACCCGTGCGTACGCCCCATGGGTGTCGGCCTGGAGTTGTTTGGAATGCGGCGGGATGGAAGCGAGTTTCCGGTTGAGATCACCTTAAGCCAACTTGCCACGGCGGAAGGCAGTTTCGCCATCAGCTCCATCCGCGATGTGTCGCCACGTAAGCTGGCCGAGGAGCAGATTCGAAAACTGCACGATGAGCTGGAAGAGGCACATCGCCGGTCAGACAAACTCGCAGCCACGATCCAGCGGGTATTCGATCTGATGTCGTAAACCCGCAACCAGCAGACTGCTCAGCGTGAGCGGCTTGCCATTCATTCCGGCGTAATGTGCATAACATTGTCATATTGTGCAGATCGGAATGCGTGGCGTGCATCTAGACTAAGCACCATGTTCAACGCCAAAGCATACTCCGCTACAAGTGCAACATCACCGCTGGGGTTTACCACGATCACGCGGCGTGATCCAACCGAAGATGACGTGCAGATCGAAATTCTTTTCTGCGGCATCTGTCACTCCGATCTGCATACGGTTCGCAACGAGTGGAGCGATTTTCTGCCCACGGTGTATCCGTGCGTTCCTGGACACGAGATCGTCGGCCGCGTCACCCGGGTCGGCGCGGCGGTCTCCAAGTTCAAGCCGGGCGATCTGGCCGCGGTGGGCTGCATGGTGGATTCCGACGGCACCTGTCCCGAGTGCCGGGCAGGGCTCGAGCAGTTCTGCCGGAATACGACCTTTACCTACAACACTCCCGACAAGCATCTGGGAGGCGTCACCTATGGCGGCTACTCCGACAGCATTGTGGTAAACCAGCGCTTCGTTCTGCGGGTTCCCACGAACCTAGCGCTCGCCGGAGCCGCTCCGCTGCTGTGCGCGGGAATTACGACGTATTCTCCCATGCGCCACTGGGGCGTTACCAAGGGCAAAAAGGTCGGTGTGGCTGGTCTGGGCGGCCTGGGCCACATGGGCGTAAAGTTTGCCCACGCACTCGGAGCCCACGTGGTGGTCTTTACTACGTCCGCCAGCAAGAAGGACGACGCGCATCGCCTGGGAGCCGATGAAGTGGTCCTCTCGAAAAACGCCGATGAGATGCGCAAGCACGCCGGCAGCTTCGATTTCATTCTCGACGCCATTGCCGCCGACCACGACATCAGCGCTTACATCAATTTGTTGCGGCGCGATGGCAACATCACCCTGGTTGGCGCTCCGGAGAAGCCTCTCTCCGTTGCGGCGTTCGGCCTGATCGTGGGGCGGCGCAGCCTCTCCGGGTCGCCCATCGGCGGCATTGCCGAAACCCAGGAGATGCTCGACTTCTGCGGCGCGCACAACATCACCGCAGATGTCGAGGTCATTCCCATGCAGAAGGTTAATGAAGCTTATGAGAGACTGCTCAAGTCCGACGTGAAGTACCGCTTCTCGATCGACATGGCATCTCTCAAATCCGAGTGAATCGATGAATAAGCACTTTCGCATCTCCGGCCGCATTGGCCAGAAGCTCGAAGGACTGGGGGTTCGCGCCTCTGCGGTGCTGCGCAGGGCCGGGCTTCCCCAGGGACTCTTCAATCAACCGCGCGTGCTGGTCTCCACCGAGGAGCTATTTGCCTTCTGGAGTGCCGTGGGCGAGCTCTGTGCGAATCCCGCGATCGGCCTTCAGCTCGGCACCGAAGCGAGGATCCAGCAGTTCAGTCCCAGTGCTCTGGCGGCTCTTTCGACGGAGAACTTCGGCTCCGCGGTACAGCAAATCGCTCATTACAAGCAGCTTACCTGTCCGGAGGAGATACTGCAGGAGGCCGACGGCGAGGAGTGGAGCATTCAGTTTCGCTGGATCCTGGCGACGAACGTCGAGCCCAAAGTGATGATCGACGCCTGCTTTGCCTGGGTGCTCTCGGTGGCCCGGCACGGCACCGGCATCGGCCTTTCACCGCTGCGAGTGGAGTACATGGAGCCTCGCTCGCATGTGAAGGCCATCGAGCGTCACTTTGGCTGTCCCGTGGTCTGCGGAGCCCTGCGTAATGCGATTGTCTTCCGCGCCGCCGATGCCGATCGTCCGTTCGTCACCCGCAACGACGAGCTTCTGGCCATGCTTGTGCCGCAGCTGGAGGAGGAGCTGAAGCAGCAAAATGGCGAGGAAGATTTCGCCGAAGCGGTGCGCAGACAGATCCAGCGGAAACTCACCGGCCGCCGCCCTGCCGTCAATGATATTGCCCGTGCACTGCACATGAGTTCCCGTACGCTGCAGCGCCGTTTGCAGGATACAGGGTCCAGCTATCAGCGGGTTCTGGGAGAAGCCCGTCACCAGTTGGCGCGCCACTATCTCCATAATTCCGTCCTCGAACTGAATGAAGCCGCCTATCTTCTTGGCTATGAGGACCTCAACTCCTTCGTTCGCGCTTTTCGCATCTGGGAAGGAGTTCCACCCGGGCGCTGGCGCGAGCAGCAGCGCGCCAAGGCCGCCTCAACCGCGTTCCATTTGTAGTAAGAGGAGAAATCATGCAAAAACGCACACTGGGTAAAAGCAATCTGGAAGTGTCCGCCATCGGACTGGGCTGCATGGGGATGAGCTTTTCCTACGGGCCGCCCAAAGACAAGCAGGAGATGACCGCTGTGCTGCGCGCCGCCGTGGAGCGCGGCGTTACCTTCTTTGACACCGCCGAGGTGTACGGCCCGTACCTGAACGAAGAGCTGGTAGGCGAAGCCCTTGCTCCGTTCCGCGGACAAGTGGCGATCGCGACCAAATTTGGCTTCGACCTTAATCCCGGGTTCGATCCGCGGGGAATGAAAGGAGCACCGGGGGTGAATAGCCAGCCGGAGCACATCAAGCGGGCAGTCGAGGGCTCGCTGAAGCGGCTCAAGGTGGAGACCATCGACCTGCTCTATCAACACCGGGTCGATCCCAATGTGCCGATTGAAGATGTCGCCGGAGCGGTGAAGGAATTGATTGCGGCAGGCAAGGTCAAGCACTTCGGACTCTCCGAGGCGGGCGCGAAGACGATTCGCCGCGCTCACGCCGTCCAGCCGGTGACGGCGCTGCAGAGCGAATACTCGCTGTGGACCAGAACTCCCGAAAAGGAAGTGATACCGACCATCGAGGAACTGGGGATTGGCCTGGTGCCGTATAGTCCGCTTGGCAAAGGTTTCCTGACCGGAAAGATGAACGAGAAAACCACTTTCGACAGCACGGATTTCCGCAGCACCCTCCCTCGTTTTACGCCGGAGGCTCTCAAGGCGAATCAGGCGCTGATTGAATTGCTGGACAGCATCGCCGAGCAGAAGAAAGCGACGCCTGCTCAGATTGCACTGGCCTGGCTGCTGGCGCAAAAGCCGTGGATTGTTCCCATCCCCGGCACGACGAAGCTCAACCGCCTGGAAGAGAACATCGGGGCGGCCGCAGTAGAACTGACAGCCGGCGACCTTGCCGAGATCGACAGCGCCGCATCGAAAATCAAGGTGGAAGGAGCACGCTATCCGGAAAAGCTGGAGAAGATGACGGGGCTGTGAGCGCAGGCGTTTCAGGGAGGTTCAACGATGACGGGTTGGCCGAAAGACGAACTGCGCAGGATCGCTGAGGCCGATGACCTGCACATATCGCCGTTCCGTGAGGACGGGGTTACGCTTGGCACCCCGACGTGGATTTGGTCCGTCACGGTCGATGACGCGCTCTACGTGCGCGGCTATAACGGGCAGAAATCTCGCTGGTACCAGGCCGCGGTGCGGCAGAAGGCGGGGCAGATTACCGCAGCCGGCATGACGAAGGACGTCAGCTTCGAAGCGGTCGACGGTGCGGTGAACGACCGCATCGACGACGCCTACCGGGCGAAGTACCATGGCAGCCCGTACCTGGGCCCGATGATTTCTGCCCGCGCCCGCACCGCGACAGTCAAGGTCATGCCGCGTGGTGGCGAGGATCATTGACGGCCGCACAGCCTGAGTCGCGGCGGACAACGGATTGTTTTCAAGGACATCAAACCTGAAGGAGTTCAGAAGATGGAAATCAAAAGAATTGGTTCGCAACCGTCCGCCGTGGGACCTCCGGAGTGGTTCACCGGCACGGTGCGGATGGATCCGCTGTTTCAGGCGCCCGATCCGGCACTGGTGCAAGGCGCCAGCGTCACCTTTGAGCCGGGAGCGCGGACGGCATGGCACACGCATCCGCTGGGACAGACTCTGATCGTCACGGCCGGCTGCGGATGGGTGCAGCGCGAAGGAGGAGCTGTGGAAGAGATTCGGCCCGGGGATGTGGTCTGGATCTCGCCCGGCGAACGGCATTGGCATGGGGCCACGCCAACCACGGCCATGACCCACATCGCCATTCAGGAAAGGAAGGACGGCAAGGTGGTGGACTGGATGGAGCAGGTTAGCGACCAGCAATACCGCCGGTAAATGGCGACGCTCAAAGCGATGTGCATCGGAGTCATCAGCGATACGCATGGACTGCTGCGCACCCAAGCCTGCGAGGCATTGCGAGGCTGCGAACTGATTCTGCATGCGGGAGACGTGGGTGCAGAGGACGTGCTGCATGAGCTGCAGCGCATTGCGCCCGTGGTGGCGGTGCGCGGCAACGTGGACGTGGCGGCGTGGGCCCGGCGGCTGCACGCGACCGAGATGAACGAGTTCCAGAGCAAAGTGTTTTACATGCTGCATCGCGTCGCCGACCTTGACATGAAGCCGAGCGCCGCGGGAGTGCATGCGGTGATCTACGGACATTCGCACCGTCCGTCGATCGAATGGCGCGGCGGCATTCTGTACTTCAATCCCGGCAGCGCGGGGCCTCGCCGCTTCTCGCTTCCGGTAACGGTGGGCAGGATCGAAATTGTGGACGGCGAGTTGCGCCCGGAGATTGTTTCCTTGCTGTAGGGGAAGAATAGCCAGTGCCGATTTCCGGCGCGGGCGGTGGGCAAGGATCAGCAAAACAGTCAATGGTTGGAAGGCCAAAGTGTACTGATGCGGCAATGGTTGCGCAAAATTCGCAACCATTGCCGAAGTAGTTAGATTTCGGAAACTAAGGGATTGTCTTACCGGTCAATGGTTACTGCGCTCTGTGGGTTGGGGCGGGGTGCGAGGCGGATACGCCCAGTTTGTGCAGCCGCTCGCGCGCCTGGGTGGCTTCGATGCTGCGGGGGAAGCGCTGGATGAGCGAGTTCAATTCGCGGACGCCGGCATCCTTGCGGCCGAGTTCCAGCAGTGAGTATCCCTTTTTGAGCTGGGCCGAGGCGGCCTTGCTGCCGGAAGGGAACTGCTCGATCACCTTGTTGTAGTCGGCCACCGCAGCCTCATAGTTTCCGCCACGGTACTCGATGTCGGCGATATAGAACTGCGCGTTGCCCGCCAGATCGGTGGTGGGGTAGTACTTGATGTAGTCCTGAAATTGCGAGAGCGCCAGATCGTAGCGGGCCGCGTTGTAGTCGCGCAGCGCGTTGTTGTAGAGCACGTCGGCAGGCGGCGCCTGAATGGGGATGGAGGACGCAGGCGGCGCGGTGTTGGGCGCAGTGGGCTCTCCGTTGGGCCCAACCGCGGGTGTGGTGCCGGGTGCGCCGGGAGTGCCGGGTGTGCCGGGTGCAGCGGCGGGCGTGGCGCAGTTCACGGGCTGGGATGCCAGGTCCTGCTGCTTGGCCTGAATGTCGGCCAGTTGCTTGCTGGTGTTATCGAGGCGCGCCTTGAGTTCGTCGATGGAGTCATTGAGGGACTGGATCTGGCCGGAGACCTGATCGACTTTGGTCTGGGAGTCGGTGCTCTGCTGCTGCAGCGTGGTCTGCATGGTCTGCATCGACTGCGCGAGCTTGTTGACGTTGTCGGTGCTCTGGGTGACCAGGTTGCGCATGACGCCCATCTGTTCGTCGAAGGATTGCTGCATGTGGGCGATGCGGTCGGCCAGGTCCTGCACCTGGGTCTGAAGCTCGATGATTTCCTTGGAGACGGCGAACGCAGGAGATGCGGGGGTTGCCACGATGAGGGCGATGGCCGCCAGGGCGGCTAGTTTCTTCAGTTTCATCATTTTCTCCGGGCGCCGTGACGCCGGACTATTCGCACGGGAACAAAGCGTGACAGACAGAATATCAAATCAATAAAAAGTGGAAACGAATGGCAATGATTCCGCTCGCACGGATTGTCTGGCGCGCGGGCGGATTCGGCGAAAGGCATGGCGGGGCGCCCTGAGACTGGCGCCCCGCCCATGAGCAACGCGACGGCCGGGACTACTGCCCGTACACGAAGTGATCGCGCCGGTTCTGCTGCCAGCACTGCTCGGTGTGCTCGGTGCAGAAGGGTTTTTCCTTTCCGTAGCTGATGGTTTTGATCTGGTCGGCCTTGACGCCGGCCTTGATCAGGGCCTCGCGCGCGGAGTTGGCGCGGTTGTCGCCCAAGGCCAGGTTGTACTCGGTGGAACCGCGCTCGTCGCAGTGTCCCTCGATGGTGAACTTCATCTCCGGGTGGGCGGCGAGGAAGGCCGCGTCGGCGGAGATGATGGGCTGATCGTCGGCGCGAATGTCATATTTGTCGTAGTCGAAGTAGATGTCCTTGACGTTCTGCTGGAACAGATCGGCTTCGGTCGGGGAGGGGGCTTCGGCTTGCGGTGGCGCTTCGACCGGAGCGGATGGCGCGGAGACGGTGAGGCGGGCGGTAGCTTCCGCCGTGCCGCCAGGACCTTGCGCGGTGAGGTGGTAGGTGGTGGACGATCCCGGCGAAACCGTTTGCGATCCGTTGGTCTGCACGCTTCCGATGCCGTCGATATTTACGTTGGTTGCATTCTGGGTGGACCAGGTGAGGGTTGCCGAGCCGCCGGGCTGAATGGCGTCAGGGCTAACGCTCAGGGTCGCCTGCGGTTGCGGCGGCGCGGGGGCGGCTGCTGCCGGCGGGGCGGCCGGGACTTCTTTCTTTTTGCAGCCGCCGACGATCGCGATGGCAGCCACGGCCAACACCAACAGGGTCCACTTTCTCTTGCTGTAATTCACTTTGTCCTCCCAGGCGAGAGCACTCGCCGTGGGCCGGCGCGGGGAGCTTGCCGGTCCGGTTAACAACGTTAGAGTTTTGAAACCTCACTACTGTTGTCACAAATGCTGCTACAAAACCTTGTTACAAAAGCCCTGAGTCTACTATTTCCAACTCCAGTTGGGCTGGGAGTTCGAGCCTGTAGTGGTCAGCTGAGTCGGCTGACTGCCGTCGGCCAGCATGGTCCAGATTTGCTCGGTACCGCTGCGGGTGGACTGGTAGACGATGTGACGGCCATCGGGCGACCAGGAGGGAAAATCGTTGCGTCCGCCGTCGTGGGTGAGCTGCACCCACTGGCGGCTGGCTACGTCCATGATGTAGATGTCGGAGGCTCCGGGCGCGCCGGGGCCATATTTACGAATCCAGGCGAAGGCCAGGAACTGTCCGTTGGGAGACCAGGAGGGCGAAACCGCATAGCCCTGATCGGTGAGGCGCTGCACGTTGGTGCCGTCGGACTCCATGGTGTAGATCTGCGGCAGGCCGGTGCGTCCGCTGACCCAGGCGATCTGGGCGTTGGTTTTAGGATTCCAGACGGGCGAGACGTTAGGGCCGTGCACGTTGGTGAGGCGCTTGATGTTGCCCCCGTTCTGGTCGCAGACATAGATTTCAGGGTTGCCGGTGCGCGAAGAAGATAAGGCCAGGTGGGTTCCGTCCGAACTCCATGCGGGCGACAGGGTGGTGCCGCCGAAGGACGGGAATTTGACCAGGCGTCCGAGATCCATGGACCACATGGCGAGGCCGGCGCCGCTTTTGTAGAACGTAATGAAGGCGAGGCGCGAATTATCCGGTGAGATGCGGGGCGACAGGGAGATGGAGTTGAGATGGGTGATCTGGTGCTGGTTGGCGCCGTCGTAATCCATCCCCCAGATTTCCTTGTGGCCGCTGCGGGTGCTGACGTAATAGAGCTTGGTTTCGGCGATGCCGTTAAGTCCGCCGCCGAGGCGGAAGATGATCTCGTCGGCGAAGCGATGGGCGATCATCCGTGCGCTCTCATCGGTGGCGGTGTCGCGGTACTGCTTGGCCAGGATCTGCGGGGTCGCCGCGTTCTTGGCATCGTAGAGCCAGCCCTGCACCTGCAGGGTTCCGTTGCTGACGCCGAGATTGCCGAAGGCGAGCATGGAGGCGTTGACCGGCGCCGCGGCCCATACGTCGAGGTGGAGGTCGGCTGGGGCTCCAGGGGCTCCGAGGGGATAGAAACTCTTGGAGACCATGTCGAAGATTCCGGACTGCTGGAGATCGTTGAAGACGACCTGGTTAAAAGTCTGGTCGAGTGGGCCGGCCTTGGGATCGGCGGTGGCGAGTTTGAAGTCGGGGACGGCAAGACGGATCTTCTGGCCGCCGACGCCGGTGCCCGTGCGAATCCAATCCTGCGACAGGGCAGGGAGCACGAAGATCAACAGCAGGGCGGCCGAGAGTGCGAATCGCTTCATGAAAAAATCTCCTTAAAGGGCGCGGAACTCAGCGCCGGTAATCGAACCAGAACTCAACGGAAACGTATCGGCCGCTGTATCCCTGGGGCAGCGGGCCGAAGGTGTCGATGCGCTGCAGGGCATTGAGAGCCGACTGATCGAGCGAGGGGATGCCGGAGGAATGCTCGATACGGATATTCGATGGGCTCCCATTGCGCGCGATATCAAAAGTTATATAGACGCGGTTGGCGGCGGTAATGTTGGGATTTACTTCGCTTTCCCACGCCTGATGAACCTTGTTGGCCACGATGGTGGTGTACCAGCCGAAAAGGTTGCCGAAGGTTCCGTTGCCGCCTTCGCCGAACTTCATGCCGCCGGCGCTGTTGCCGATCTGGACGCTGGTATAGGGACCGGCTACGGGGCCGCCTTCGCCGAAGGGGATGGTGTTATCGGCCTTGGCGATCTGGTTGGGCAGCGGTTTGGAGGGCGTGACGACCGCAGGCGCCTGCGCGGTGTGCAGGCCCTGGGGATTGGCGGCCGGGGCTTTTTGCTTTTCGGGCTTGGGCTTCACGCGGCTTTCGCGTCCGGGAAGGGCGATGGCGGTCTCGTCTTCCTTTTCCTTGGTGGGAGGCGCAGGGAGCGGTTTGGAGAGACCGGGATTCTCGGTGGCGAGGACGTTTTGCGGATTGGCGTTGGGCTTGGGCGGCAGCGGGATTCCGCTGACCAGCGTGGCGCTCATGGCTCCGCCTATGGCGGCCCCGTTGCCGTTGTTGCCCCATTCCAGTCCGCTGCTGGACATGAGGTGAGGGATGAGGAAGAGGCTGGCCGCCAGGGCGGCGTGCAGGGCAGCGGAAACGCCCAGCGAAGGCGTGAGCGGCTGCTTATAACCGTAGATGTCAGCGTCGAGCGGCATTAGCGTCCAGCGGCTGTGGGCTGCGTGTCAAAGGGTTGGGTGACGATACTGACGTTGGTGATGCCTGTCTGTTTCACGGCGTCCATAACGGTGGCGAAGGCGCCGAAGGGAACTTTTTCATCGGCGCGGATGTAGATGCTCTGGCTTTGCGGGTCGTGAACTTTGGCGCGCAGGATCTCGGGGATCTGGTTGATGTTGATTGGATCGTTTCCGAGGAAGACGCGCTGGTCTTTGTCGATGGTGATGACCATGCGCTGCTGGTTGATCTCCTTGACGGTTTTGGTTTTGGGGAGCGCGACCTCGATGCCGGACTGCAGGATCGGAGCGGTGACCATGAACATGACCAGGAGCACGAGGACGACATCGACGAACGGAGTGATGTTGATGTCCGAAAGCGACGATTGGGTGCGTCCCTTGTTATTTGTAAACGCCACCGAGGCCTCCTATCGCGGATCGCCGGAGCGGTCGATGATGTTGAGCAGTTCGAGGCTGAAGTCGTCCATGCGGGCGGCGAATTCGCGGATCTGCTGGAGGAAAAAGTTGTAGGCGACGACGGCTGGGACGGCGGCAAAGAGTCCGGCGGCGGTGGTGATGAGCGCCTCGGAGATGCCGGGGGCGACCGCGCGCAGGGTGGCAGTGCCGGCGTCGCCCAGTCCGTGGAAGGCGTCGATGATGCCCCAGACGGTGCCGAAGAGTCCGACGAACGGGGCAATGGAGCCGGTGGTGGCCAGCCAGGTGAGGCGGTTTTCGAGGCGGGTGAGCTCCTCGGAGGCCGCGATTTGAGTGGCGCGCTGCACGGAGAGCGTGCGCACGTTGGAGCCGTTGCGCTCGAGCTCGGCGACCGCTCCCTCAAAGACAGACACCAGAGGCGAGGGCTTGAACTGCTCGGCCACAGCGGAGATATCCTGCAGACGCTTGGCGCGGCGGAAGGCGCGCACGAAGTTACCGCTCTGCACGGTGGCGCGGCGGAACAATCCGATTTTGGCGACGATGATCGACCAGGAGAGCAGACTGAAGAACAGCAGGATCAGCAGGACGATCTTGGCGACCAGGCCGGTTTCGGAAACCATGCCCACGACCTCGCCGCCCAGGGCGAAAGCGAATAGGGAAATTGTCATCCTTCTCTCATTGGAACAGTTACATTCATTGGGACTTCTTTATTGGAGCATGGGATGAACCGCAGCGTGCACGGTGCGAACGAAATAGCAGAGCTGCGGACGACAACTCATTATAGTCAGCATGGTGGGGCTTTGTGGGCGAACGGCGGGGTTATCGAGCAAGCACGGATATAACTGAATAGGTTCGGGGTGGGTGGTTGTCCTTAGGATTCGCGCCTTATTGATGGCCTGCGCCGCAGAAGGTTCGCCGTAATCGAGTTCGGTTTGTTGATCGATCGATGTGTGACGGCACTCACAGCGCAGGTCCGTGAAATCGGCTACAACGGCAGCGAATTTCGTACGAATTGATTGGTATGGGCTCCGGCCCTACCGGAGTCCGCCTGATTGTGCAATCTAGGGGGAACGATGACGAAGTCGATTTTCTCTCATTTAGCGCTCATTCTGGCCCTGGTGTCTGCGGGGCTAGCGCAAGACGTTACTTTCAGCAAGACCAGGTTTTCATCGGTCAAGAAACCTGGCGAAGCCGACGTTATTTTAACGATTACGGATTCCAATATCCTGATTAAGGGCAAAAAGGAGAAGGGGATTGATTTGGAGATTCCGTATTCCTCTATCGACGCCATGTCCTATGAACGGTCTGCACGCCATCGCGTGGGAGAAGGTGCGGCACTGATGGGGATGTCTCTGGGTGCGGGAGCGATTCTGATGGCTACCAAGACCGCGAGCTACTGGCTGGATGTCAATTATCATGAGGGCGATGACAGAGAAACAGCCGTACTCCGCCTCGATAAATCCGAATATGAGAATGTCTTGGCGGCATTAAACACAAAGTCCGGCAAGCAGGTTACGGTGGTGGACGCCAAGGCCAGCTCGATCAACCCAACCGAGGGAAGTAAAGACGTGGACGAGATGATTCCGTACGGAATGGAGCAGATTATGGCTGCCCTGAAGCCCGCTATGGAGAACGAGGGATGCAAGGTGACGGACTCGAAACCCGATCGTGTGGAGTGCAAGCGCTCCCGCGGTAATAACGAGCTGACTGGCGGCGGCGGGGAAAGCGTAACCGCTGAACTGAAAGCGGAGGGTGGACAGACACGCGTCCGCATCTCAACCGGAAAGGGGATGCTCGGACGATTGGCCAAGAAGAACTGGTCGACACCCATCTATCAGGAAATGATGAAGAACCTGCAGGGAACGTAGCTTTGAGAATTCGCCGAGGATTGGGCTCATCGAATGGAAAACTTGGCACGATGCAGTAGGGCCGGCGTGATATTCTCGCCGGGAAACTTCAATAAAACGGGTGCCGAGTGCTGAGGGAATTGCGGGTCGAAAACTACGCGGTCATCGACAACGTGGTGGTTGAGTTTGGCGCGGGGCTGAATCTGCTGACGGGCGAGACCGGAGCGGGCAAGTCGATCCTGATCGACGCGCTGGCGCTGCTGCTGGGCGAAAAAGCCTACAGCGATGTGGTGCGTCATGGAGCGGAAAAGGCAACGGTGGCCGCCGTCTATGAGAGCGACGACGCTGCCGTGGCGGCGGTGCTGGAGGAGAACGGAATCGATGCGGCGGGGGCGGAGATCATCCTGCGGCGCGACATTGCGCTGAATGGCAAGGGGAGGGTCTTCATCAACAACCAGCCGGCGACGGTGGCGGTGCTGAAGGCGCTGGCTCCGCATCTGGCGGTGGTGCACGCGCAGAACCAGGCGATCCTGATGTTCGACCCGCCGGAGCGGCTGGCGCTGCTGGATGCTTCCGCGGGGGTGAACCGCGAGCGGGTGGGCGCAAGCTATGCGAAGTGGCGGGAGATTGTGCGTCGGATTGCGGAGCTGGAAAAAGGTGAGCAGGATAAGCTGCGGCTGGCCGACCTGTGGCGATTCCAGCTGAAGGAGATCTGCGAGGCCACCCCGAGCAGTGGGGAAGAGCTGAAGCTGGAGGCGGAGAAGCGCGTGCTGGCGAACTCCGAGCGGGTGTATGGGGCGGCGATGGGGGCGTTCGACGTGCTGTATGAGGTGGAGGAGTCGGCGCTGGCGCGGATGCGGGCGGCGGCGAAGCATCTGGAGGAGTTGGCGAGGTTCGACGAGAACTTTAAGGAATCGCTGGGACAGTTGGAGAGCGCTCGGATTACGGTGGAGGATGTGGCCACGACGCTGCGCGATTTTGCCAACGGGATGGACGCATCGCCGGAGCGGCTGGCCGAGGTGGAAGACCGGCTGGCGGTGCTGGACAAGCTGCGGCGTAAGTATGGCAAGACGTTGGACGACGTGCTGGCGTATCAGCAGGAGATTGCCGGGAAGCTTAACGACATTGAGAACAAGGATGAGCTGCTGGCGGGGCTGCGGAAAGAGCTGGCGGCGGCGGCCGGGAAGTATCTGGATGAGGCGCGGAGTTTAAGTAAGCGGCGCTATGAGATAGCCCGGAAACTTGAGAAGACGGTTGAAGGCGAGATTAACGATCTGGCGATGAAGGCGAAGTTCAAGATCGAGGTCAGCGGGTCGGACGAGGAAGCGAACTGGAGCGCGGCGGGATTCGACCAAGTGGCGTATCTGATTTCGACCAATCCGGGGGAGCCGATGGGGCCGATTGAGGAGATTGCCTCCGGCGGAGAGCTTTCCAGGGTGATGCTGGCGCTGAAGGCCAGCGTGGAGGCGGGACGGCTGCCGGGGAAAGAATCAGATGGGCAGCGCTCGCTGGTCTTCGACGAGATCGATACCGGGATTGGGGGACGGGCGGCCGACGCGGTGGGGAAGAAGCTGAAGGCGCTGTCGCGCAGCAAGCAGGTGCTGTGCATTACGCATCTTCCGCAGATTGCGTCGTTTGCGGACCGTCATTTTTTGATTGAGAAACACGAGAGCGGCGGGAGGACCAAGACGACGGTAAGGCCGCTGTCGGCCGAGGAAAGGCGCAGCGAGATTGCGCGGATGCTGAGCGGGGCCAAGGTGACCGAGGCCAGTTTGCAGAACGCGGAGCAGATGATCAGGACGAATGCGTGAACTTGCCGTCTGCTCGAGACTGGCCGTGGGGCTTCCTGCGCTGACATTCTGCTCGTGACCAGATCCCGACTAACCAAAATCCGTGGGTAGGGATGGAAAAGCCTGGGACGGCGGAGCCGGGATGCGACCTTGCAGGGGGCCTTCGCTTCGCTTCAGGATGACCCCTCGTGAGAGAGAGATGCAAGCTCAGGATGAGCCCTCGCGAGAGATGTACACGCATGGTTCCTGGCTGTCCCTGCCGGTGCTCACGTGGTAAAATAAATCACAAGATACAAGATTGATCCCTGAATGTGATCCGTGGCGTACGCATCATAAAAGGTAGCGTTATGCCAAATCACGGATCTCTGGCGCCATTCGCTGGAGGATCAGGGCTGCCCGATGCGGGTTCCCGCACTTTTCCGCGTTGTGGTGGCAGGGCAAGCGCGTGAGGCCATAGACTTACAAGAACGAGCCGTGGGTTCGCACATCACAAGGTGCGCGGAAGAGACCGGAAGCGTTTGGGGGCCGCAGCGGAATGCAGATGACAGAGACGACCGAAGCCAAAACACTTTTGCTTTTGAAGCCGCGAGGGTTCTGCGCGGGCGTGGTGCGCGCGATCGATATTGTGCGTATCGCCCTGGAGACCTTTGGGCCGCCGATTTATGTGCGCAAGGAGATTGTGCACAACAAGTATGTGGTGGAGGACCTGAAGGGCAAAGGCGCCATTTTTGTGGACGACGTGGACGAGGTGCCGAACGGAGAGCGGGTGATCTATAGCGCTCACGGGGTTGCGCCGTCGGTGCGGGAGGCTTCCAAGCTGCGGCTGTTAAGAGTGATTGATGCGACCTGTCCGCTGGTGACCAAGGTGCACGTGGAGGCGATCCGCTTTGCCAAGGACGGCTACTCGCTGATCCTGATCGGGCATTTAAACCACGATGAGATTGTAGGAACGCTGGGTGAGGCTCCCGAGGTGACGCAGGTGGTGAGCAATGCGGCGCAGGTGGCCAGGATTGTGGTGCCAGACCCGGAGCGGGTGGCGTATCTGACGCAGACGACGCTTTCGCTGGACGAGGCGAGCGACATTATCGAGGCGCTGAAGGCTAAGTTTCCCAATATCCGCGGACCGCATGCGCAGGACATTTGCTATGCGACGGAGAACCGGCAGGTGGCGGTGAAGAACGTCTCCGAGCAGGCGGATGTGGTGCTGGTGGTGGGTTCGCCTAACAGTTCGAACTCGAACCGGCTGGTGGAAGTGGCGCGGAATCTGGGCACCCAGTCGCACTTGATCGACACCTGCCAGGACATTGACGAGCGCTGGCTGGACGGGGCGCATACGGTTGCCTTGACGGCGGGAGCTTCGGCGCCGGAGATCCTGGTTCAGGAAGTGATCGGCTTCCTGGCGGAGAAGGGTTTTGCCAATGTGCGGGAAGTGGAAGTGATGCCGGAGCACGTGCGTTTCGCTCTGCCTCCGGAGATTGTGGCTGCCATTGGGGCGGCCCCTGAAATACCGCGGGCGGAGTAAGAGAATGGAATCAGGTAGAGGGCAGGCGACGGCGCTTCGCTTTGGCAAGATTGCGGGCCTGGGAGCGCGGCTGAAGCAGGCGCTGGGAGCGGCGCAGAATTTTCTATTTTCCAAGCAGCACGAAGACGGCTGGTGGTGCGGCGAGCTGGAGGCCGACACCACGCTGGAATCCGACTACATTTTTCTGCACACCGTGCTGGGAACGCGCGACGAGCGGCGCTTCCAGCAGTGCGCCGCCGAGATTCTGCGGCACCAGAACGCCGACGGCGGCTGGCCGATTTACCACGGCGGGCCCTCCAATATCAGCGCCAGCGTGAAGGCGTATTTTGCGCTGAAGATGTGCGGCTATCTGCCCGAGGACGAGCGCATGGAGCGGGCCCGGGTGCGCATCCTGGAGATGGGCGGGGTGCCGGCCTGCAACACCTTCAGCAAGATCTACCTGTGCGGGCTGGGGCAGTACGACTATGACGCGGTGCCGGCGATCCCGCCGGAGATCGTGCTGTTTCCCAACTGGTTCTGGTTCAACATTTACGAGATTTCGTCGTGGTCGCGGGCGATTCTGATTCCGCTTTCGATCTGCTACGCCAAAAAGCCTTTCAAGAAGATTCCCGACGAGTGGAACATCGATGAGCTGTTTCCGGACGGGCGGCACGGCAGCGCACTGCGGCTCAAGTGGGACAAGAAGCGGGTCGGCTGGCGGAATTTCTTCCTGGTGCTGGACCGGCTGTGCCATTGGTTTGAGCGGGTGCATGTGCGTCCGCTGCGCTCGATTGCCCTGAAGGCGGCCGAGCAGTGGATGGTGGAGCGCTTTGAAGGGAGCGACGGGCTGTGCGCCATCTATCCGTCGATCCTGAACTCGATTATTGCCATGCGGTGTTTGGGCTATTCGCTGGACGATCCGCAGGTGATTCGCGCGCTGGACGAGTTTGAAAAGCTGGGGATTGAAGAGGGCGACAGGTTCCGCATGCAGCCCTGCGTTTCGCCGGTGTGGGACACGGCCTATGCGCTGTTTGCGCTGGGCGAGAGCGGCGTGGGCTCGACCGAGCCGCGGATGTTGAAGGCCGCCGAGTGGATGCTGAAGAAGCAGAACCGGCGCAAGGGCGACTGGTCGGTGAAGGTTCCCAAGGCGGAGCCGGGCGGCTGGTACTTTGAGTTCAACAACGAGTTTTATCCGGACGTGGACGATACGGCGCAGGTTCTGCTGGCGCTGAACCAGACCGAGACCAAGGACGCGCGCTTCCAGAGCGAGGCGGCGCAGCGCGGGATCAACTGGATTCTGGCGATGCAGTGCAAGGACGGCGGCTGGGCATCGTTTGACAAGGACAACGACCGGATGGTCTTCCAGTACGTTCCGTTTGCCGACCACAACGCCATGCTGGACCCGGCGACGGTGGATATTACGGGACGGGTTCTGGAGTGCCTGGCGGCGCACGGATTTACCCTGAAGGACAAGCCGGTAAAGCGGGCGATTGAGTTTATCCGCAAGCAGCAGGAGCCGGATGGTTCGTGGTTCGGGCGCTGGGGCGTGAACTACATTTACGGCACTATGTGCGTGCTGCGCGGGTTGGAAGCCATCGGCTTCGATCCCAACGACGCGATGGTGCAGCAGGCGACCGAGTGGCTGCGGATGAACCAGAACTCCGACGGCGGCTGGGGCGAAGATTGCGGTTCCTACGACGATGCGAACCTGAAAGGGCAGGGTGCGAGCACCAGTTCGCAGACCGCATGGGCGGTGCTGGGGCTGATGGCGGGCGGAGATTTGCGCTCGGAGTCGCTGGCGCGGGGGATTGCCTACCTGCTGGATCAGCAGCAGGCGGATGGCGGCTGGCGCGAGGTGCCGTACACGGGAACCGGCTTCCCGCGAGTCTTTTACTTGAAATACCACGCGTATTCCTGGTATTTCCCGCTGATGGCGCTGGCCAGATATTCACGCGGCCAGCGGGATTAGCGGCGGGCGCTAGAGGCAGGATGATCAGCGCAGCCGTGAGGGCTGCGCTTCTGTTTGACGGCTTGCGGTTGGCAGGCGCAGGGGAGTTTGTGAAAGCATTTGTGACCGGAGCGACGGGGTTTGTGGGGAGTCACGTGGCACGGCTGCTGGCCGGGCAGGGCGCCGAGTTGCGCCTGCTGGTGCGCAGCGGAAGCCGCCGGGAAAACCTGGCTGGACTGAACGCCGAGCTGGTGGTGGGCGACCTGACCGATGCGACGTCGCTGCGCAAAGGGATGGAGGGCTGCGAGGCGGTGTTCCATGTGGCAGCCGACTACCGGCTGTGGATTCGCGACCCGAAGCCGATGTATGCGGCGAACGTGGATGGGACGGTGGCGGTGATCGAGGCGGCACGGGCGGCAGGGGTGCGGCGGACGGTATACTGCTCGTCGGTGGCGACGCTGGGATTCGGCTACGACCGCAGGGCGGTGAATGAAGATACTCCGGTGGACGAGGCGCAGATGATCGGTCACTACAAACGCTCGAAGTATCTGGCCGAACGGCGTGCGATGGAGCTGGCGTCCAGGGGCGCCGAAGTGGTGATCGTCAACCCCAGCACGCCGATTGGGGAGCAGGACATAAAGCCGACGCCGACCGGACGCATCGTGCTGGATTTTTTGCTGGGCAATTTTCCGGCGTACATGGAGACCGGGATGAACCTGGTGGACGTGCACGACGTGGCGCGGGGACATCTGCTGGCCTTTGAAAAAGGACGTCGCGGGGAGCGGTATATTTTGGGCGGCGAGAACCTGACACTGAAGCAGATTCTGGATATTCTGGGAGAGCTGACCGGATTGCCGTCGCCCCGCATGAGGGTCCCGCACTCGGTGGCGATGGCCTTTGCGGCGTTCGACCAGACCTTCAACGGCTACTTACGGAAGCGGGAACCTAGAGCGACAATCGAAGAGGTTCGCATGGGGAAGAAATTTATGTGGGTGGATTCGGCCAAGGCGGAGCGTGAGCTGGGTTACCGGCATGGAGCGGTGCGTGAGGCGCTGGATCGCGCCGTACGGTGGTTTGTTGCGCAAGGCTATGCGCCCGCCTACCAGGAAGCGAGCCAAAGCGCATGAGCGGCCTCGGGGTGGAGTTCGGCTATGTGGCGGCGCTGGAGCGGGAGGTTGCCGACGTGGTGCGGGGGTGGACCCAGACCACCACACGCATTGGGAGCACGGAGCGGAAGATTTTCTATAACTACAAGCAGCAGGCGGCGCTGATCTGCGGCGGCACCGGGGAGGGCCGGGCGAATGAGGCGGCGCGGGCGTTCATCGAGAAGTGCATGCCGCGGATGGTGATTTCCATAGGATTTGCCGGCGCCTGCGTGCCGGAGCTGCGTCCCGGGGCGCTGCTGGTTCCGTCGAAGCTGGTGTCGGCGGCCAGCGGGAAAGAGTTTCCCTGCGCTTTTGGCAGCGGCACGCTGGTTACGCTGGATCAACTGGCGGGCGCGACTGCGAAGGAAGATGCTTGTCAGCGCTTTGGCGCGCTGGCGGTGGAGATGGAGGCCGCCGGTGTGGCTGCCGCCGCCGCCGATTACGGCAAGCAATTTGCGGCGATCAAGGCCATCTCCGACGGCGCGGAAGACGAGATGGATTTTCTGGCCGGCTTTATGACGCCGGAGGGATTTGGGACGGTGCGGTTCATGGCGCACATTGCGCTGCGTCCCGAGCTGTGGGGTCGCGTGGCGGCCCTGAACCGGCACAGCAAACTGGCGTCCGCTGCGCTGCAGGGCGCGGTGGCAGAGTGCAACCGGGACTGGCGGGCTTTTGCGGCCAAACATTCTTCGGCCGGGGATGGGTCTTCGGCCCAGCAGGCCGGATGAACAAGAGAGAGTGGTTGAACGAATGGAAGTGACTCCCGATATGCGTCCCGTTTCGCCGGGACCGGACTCGATTCCCGGGCGGATGCAGGCAGCGGTTTATTACGGGCGCAACGACATGCGTCTGGAGACAGTGGCGGTGCCCAGGATTGGGGCCGGCGAACTGCTGGTGCGAATCCATACCTGCGGGATCTGCGGGACGGATTTGAAGAAGATTGCGACCGGGTCGCACTCGGCGCCGCGGATCTTCGGGCATGAGATGGCCGGGGTGGTGGTGGCGCGCGGCGCGGGGGTGACGAGGTTCCGCGAGGGCGACCGGGTGATGGTCTTCCACCACATCCCGTGCGGAGAGTGCTACTACTGCCAGCGCAGGGTGTTTTCGCAGTGCCCGACGTACAAGCGGGTGGGGACGACGGCGGGAGTGGGCGAGGCCTCCGGCGGCGGCTTCTCCGAGTACATCAGGGTGATGGACTGGATCGTGGAGCGGGGCGTGATTGCGATTCCCGACGGGGTGAGCTTCGAGCAAGCCTCGCACATGGAGCCGGTGAACACGGTTTTCAAGGGGATCGAGACGCTGCGGGTGGAAGCGGGCGAAACTGTTCTGGTCATTGGACAAGGGCCCATCGGGCTGCTGCTGGGGGTAGTGGCCCAACGTGCGGGAGCCCACGTAATCACTTCCGATTTGTTCTCGCAGCGGCTTACAATTGGAAAGCGCTACGGATTGAGCCAGTCGATCGACGCCTCCCATCAGGATGTGGTGGAGGCGATCCGGGAGCGGACCGAGGGACGCGGCGCCGACGCGGTGATTCTTGCCGTAGGCGGCAGTTCGCTGATCCGTCCGGCGATGGATGCGGCCCGGTATGGCGGACGGGTTCTGTTATTTGCGCAGACGGTGCGCGGGGAAGTCGTGATCGATCCTGCCGCGGTGTGCGTGGACGAGAAGATGCTGCTGGGTTCCTATAGCGCTTCCGTGGAGTTGAATGAGGAAGTAGCTGATTTTGTTTTTAATGGCGGGCTGGACCTGGCCGGGCTTTACAGCCACCGGTTCCCGCTTGCGCAGTCGCTCGATGGGTTGAGACTGGCGGCACATCCGCAGCCGGATACGATGAAAATCGCGATTCAGCCTGGCAGCGCCTGGGAAGGATAGCAATAGTGAATGGACATATGACGGCGGCAGTCCTCTACGGCAAAGAGGACGTCAAGATTGAACGGGTCCCGATTCCCGAGCTGGAGCAGGGCGAAGTCCTGATCCGGGTTCAAGCTGCGCTGACCTGCGGCACCGATCTGAAGGTGTACCGCCGGGGATACCATGCCAAGATGATCGTTCCTCCGGCGCTGTTCGGCCACGAGTTTGCGGGAGTGATCGAGGAGATTGGCCCCGGCGTTAATCATTTCAAGACGGGGCAGCGCGTGGTGGCGCTGAACTCGGCGCCGTGCGGGCAATGCTTCTTTTGCAAGAAGCACCAGGAGAACCTGTGCGAGGACCTGCTGTTCAACAACGGCGCCTATGCGGAGTTCATCCGCGTGCCACGGCGCATTGTTGAGAACAACATGCTGGTGGTTCCCAAGGACGTGAGCTTTGAGGCCGCCGCGCTGACCGAGCCGCTGGCCTGCGTGCTGCGCGGTCTGCATGAGACCGGGGTGGAGATTGGCGAGACGGTGACGGTGATTGGAGCCGGGCCGATCGGGCTGATGTTCATGCAGGTGGCCTCGATCATGGGCTGCGACGTGATTGCCGTGGTGAAGCACCCCGAGCAGGTGATTTCGGCCAAGCACGCCGGAGCCAGCAAGGTGGTGCAGTTCCCCAAGGTTGCCAGCCCGATTGAGGCGGTGCGCGACTTGACGCCGGAGCGGCGCGGGTCGGATGTGGTGATCGAAGCCGTGGGGCGTCCCGAGGCCTGGGAATGGGCCATCGACATGGTGCGCAAGGGTGGAACGGTGAATTTGTTCGGCGGCTGCGCCAAGGGAACGCGGGTGGCGCTGAACACCGAGCGGCTGCATTATTCGGAGATCACGCTGAAGGCGACATTCCATCACACTCCGGACACGGTCCGGCGGGCGTTTGCGCTGGTTGCCGAGCGGAAGATCAAAGGCGCGGACTACATCACCGGGGAAGCACCGCTGTCCAAATTGCAATCGGTGCTGCGGGAGATGGTGGCGCGCGGCGGCGAGATCAAGACCGCGATCATTCCTGGGCACTAATAAGGGAAACCGAGTGATTGTGCCCAGGAGTGGTTCGGTTGAAAATCTGCTAGCCCGTGGATGGGCCAGCCTGCCTGCCGAGTACGCGATTCCCGCCAGCGCGCCGACGCTGGATGAGGCGCGGAGTTACTGCAAGCGGCTGGCTACCTCACACTACGAAAACTTCTCCGTCGCGACCTGGTTTCTGCCCAAGGAACTGCACCGGCATTTCTACAATGTCTATGCATACTGCCGCATCTCCGACGATCTGGGCGACGAGGTAGGGGACACGAAAGTGTCGCTGGCGCTGCTGGATCGGTGGGAGCAGGAACTGGACGCGACGTATGGCGGGTTGGGTAACGCTCCGCTGCCAGCCGCAGGCGCAAAGCATCCCGTCTTTATCGCGCTCGCGGAGACGATACGGAGCTGCGGGATTCCGAAGCATGAGTTCAGCGATTTGCTGCAGGCGTTCCGGCAGGACCAGATGGTGACGCGGTATGAGAGCTTCGAGGAACTGCGGGGCTACTGCCGGAATTCGGCAGACCCGGTGGGGCATCTGGTGCTCTACCTGTGCGGGTACAAGGATGAAGAGCGGCAGCGGCTGTCGGATTACACCTGCACGGCGCTGCAGCTGGCGAACTTCTGGCAGGACGTTTCGGTGGACTGGAAGAAGGGACGCGTTTACCTGCCGCTGGAGGATCTGCGGCGCTTTGGAGTGAGCGAGGATCAGATTGCGGAGGGGCGGTTCAATGCGCAGTTCAGGGAGCTGATGCGCTTTGAAGTGGAGCGGGCGCGGCAATGGTTTGCGCAGGGACTGCCGCTGGTGGAGCGGGTGAACCGCTCGCTGGCCCTGGATCTGGAGCTGTTCAGCCGGGGAGGGTTGGCGATTCTGCAGGCGATTGAAAAACAGGATTACGACGTGCTGACGCGGCGGCCGAGTTTGAGCAAGTTCTGCAAGGCGGGGCTGGCGGCGCGCGCACTGGCGGGACGCGTGGCGTTAGTGGGAAGAGCGAGGGGAAACGCGGGATGAGTACGACCGTACAACACGCGGAGCTGCGGCTGACCACCGCGTATAGCGTATGCCGCCACATCGCGCGCTCATCGGCCAAGAATTTTTATTATGGTTTTATGCTGCTGCCGGCGCGGAAGCGGAATGCGCTGAGCGCGGTGTATGCCTTCATGCGTCATGCCGACGATTTGAGCGACGATCCGGGGATGGCTCCGCAGGAGCGCAGGGAGAAGCTGGCCGCGTTCCTCGACTCCTATCGGCGCTCGCTGGAGACGGGACGCACCGACGACCCGGTGTTCCTGGCGCTGCGCGATTCGCAGCTGCGCTACAACATTCCGATGGAGCTGCTGGAGCAGCTGGTGGCCGGAACCGGGATGGATGTGCGCGAGGGCGGGGAGAATGGCGCTCCGCTGGTGGTGTACGAGAGCTTTGCCGATCTGTACGACTACTGCTATCACGTGGCTTCGGTGGTGGGGCTGGTTTGCATCCGCATCTTCGGGTATCGCGATGCGGCGGCCGAGGAGTATGCGGAACATCTGGGCATCGCCTTCCAGCTGACGAACATTCTGCGCGACGTGAAGGAAGACGCGGGGATGGCGCGGGTTTATCTGCCGCAGGAAGACCTGGAGAAATTCGGGGTGACGGCGGCGGAGCTGGGATCGGGTGTGCCGATGGAGAAGCTGCGTCCGCTGCTGGAGTTTGAGGCGGCAAGGGCGCGGCATTTCTACGTCTCCGCCGAGCGGCTGATGCCGATGATTGAAGAGGTGAGCCAGCCGGCGCTGTGGGCGATGGTGGAGATTTATCGCGGCATTCTGGACCGGATTGAGCGCAGGAATTATGACGTGTACTCGGAGCGGGTGCGGCTTTCGACCGGGGACAAGCTGAAGATACTGGCCAAGGGATTCGGGAAGAGACTGCTGTGAGCGGTGCGGCGGAGAACGAAAGCCAAGGCAAGCTTCCCACTGTTGGCATTGTAGGCGGCGGGCTGGCGGGGCTGGCCGCGGCTTGCGCGCTGGCCGAGGGCGGATGGGACGTTACGCTGTTTGAGCGCAAGCCATTCCTGGGCGGGCGCGCATCTTCCTATGAACATCCGGGGACGGGCGAGGTGGTGGACAACTGCCAGCACGTGCTGCTGGGCTGCTGCACCAATCTGCGCGATTTTTACCGCCGGCTCGGGGTGGAGGACAAGATCCGCTGGTATGAGCGGATTACGTTTATCGAACCGGGCGGACGCACGGGTTGCATTGAGCCGTCGCGGCTGCCCGCGCCGCTGCATTCTACGATTTCATTTCTGCGATTCAAGCTGCTTTCGCTGACAGACAAGTTGGCGATTGCGCGCGTGTTGCTGGGACTGGTGAGTGGAGTTCCCGAGGACAGCGGCGAGGATTTTTTGGCGTGGCTGCGGCGCAAGGGGCAGTCGCAGAAGGCGATCGACCACTTCTGGGCGCCGGTGCTGATCAGCAGCTTGAACGAGGAGCTGGACAAGACCTCGGTGAAGTATGCGTGCATGGTTTTTCGCGACGCGTTTTTAAAGTCGGCCGAGGCGGGCAGGATGGGCGTGCCAACGGTGCCGTTGTCGGAGTTGTATGGCGTGGCGGAGCGCTACATTACGGCGCGCGGCGGGCGGGTTTTGCTGCGCAGCGTGGTGGAGCAGGTTTCCTCCGGCCTGGGCGGGGTGACGGTGAGAACGGGCGATGGTGAGTTCCGCTTCGACTACGGCATCAGTGCGATTCCTTTTCATCAGCTCGGGCGTATCCTTCCGCAATCGGCGGCCAGCGACGAACTGCAGCGGAAGGTGAGCCATCTGCGGACGGTTCCGATCACCGGAATTCATTTGTGGTTCGATCGCGAGATTACGCCACTGGAACATGCTTCGCTGCTGGACCGCAATATTCAGTGGATGTTTCAGAAGTCCAAGATTCTCGAATCGAAGATACTGGAGAGCCACACGGCGGCGGAGAGCGCGGGCCGTGCGGGCAGCTACATGGAGCTGGTGGTGAGCTCGTCGAAAAATTTACTGGAGATGGGACGCGCGGAGATCATCGAGCTGGCGCTGACGGAGCTGGCGGAGTTTTTTCCGGCGGTGCGCCAGGCGCGGCTGGTGAAGGCAACGGTGATCAAGGAAGTGCATGCGACGTTTGCTCCGGCGCCACTGAGCGAGCAGTATCGCGTGTTGCCGGCGAGCGCTTGGCCGCGGCTGTTTATGAGCGGCGACTGGACGGCGACGGGATGGCCTTCCACCATGGAGGGCGCGGTGCGGTCGGGCTATTTGACGGCGGAAGCAGTGTGCCGGGAGGCCGGAGATGCGCGCCAGTTCGTGGTTCCGGATTTGAAGGCCGAAGGGTTGATGCGAAGGTTCCGTCCGTGAGCTGGCGGCAACTGTAACCCGCGTAATTTTTATCCGCGGAGCAAAAGGTTTCCGCGCAGGTTTTCTGGTGATGTTCCGATTGGCCCTGAGTTGGGAGCTGCGCTGCGATGGCACGCTCCATGCATTGCTCATGGTCAGGAGGAAATCATGAAGAAGATTGTGACACTTGGAACACTGTTGCTGGGTTGCTGCCTGATGACGTTTGCCCAGACGGGCTCACAGGACGAGGCACCGCAAGGGGCACCTCCATCCGGCTCTCCGCAGGTCCAGACGCCATCGGAGCAGGCCGTTCCACCCGCGGAAATGCCTCCGGATACGAGCGCTGCCGGACAGGGAACTCAGGAGCAGGCGGCTGCTCCCGCAAACCAGAGCGGCGATGCTCAGGTCACTACGGTGCAGGGCTGCCTGAGCCAGTCGGCTAACGGTTTTATGCTGGCCGACAACGTGGGAAATAACTATCAGCTGAGCGGCGATACTTCCAAGCTCGCCGGCCTGGTCGGCAAGGAAGTCCGGGTGAGCGGGATGACGATTGCCAACGGCGGACAGGACCCTGGCGCGATGTCGTCGGACGATGCGTCGGCTGACAGTACGTCAGTAACACCGGAGGCGTATGCGCAGATCAGCGTCAGCCGGGTAAGAAAGATCGCCAATGTCTGCTCGGCCGCCTCGGCTACAGGCAAGTAGGAACAAAGGAAAAAGGGGCTGCCTGTGGGCAGCCCCTCGTACACACAAATTTCCACCTTCTACGAAGGACTCAAGCCCTGGTTCAAGGCTGCGCGCTGCGATGGCCGCTGGAAGCGTCAGGCCACCTTCATCACGTTGCCGGCCTGCGGCCCCTTCTGCCCTTCCACAATTTCGAACTCTACCTGATCGCCTTCTTGAAGACTCTTATAGCCCTCGGTGGTGATCGCACTGTAGTGGACGAAAACGTCGGGTCCATCCTCGCGTCCGATGAATCCAAATCCTTTTGCATTGTTGAACCACTTCACGGTTCCCTTGAGACGTGCCACGTACTTTCCTCCAGGCGTCTTGCTATCGGAGACGTTGCCGACGGTCTCAACCGAAGCGAACCTTGCGGAGTTCAGAGTGCGGTGTTGTACTGCTGAACTGCATTGGCCAACCTCGTTGTTGACCTTGATTGGCTCGATTGTCCACCCATTCCACTGGGTTGTCAACATGGTACATAGCTGGAAATTAGCCACATTTCATGCTGTTTTTCGCACGTTACGAATGGATTGTGAGAAGGCATTAGTCCCGCTTGCTAACTTTGCCGTTGCCGCAGATGTGAAACTTCTGTGCTGCCCAGAGAACCCCAGCGATGGCCTTGCCATCGTGCAGCTTTCCGCTCATGACCCACTGCACGGCCTGGCTGAGAGGAACGAATTTGCAGACGATGAACTCGTCTTCTTCGGGAGCGGCCTTGCCTTTGCGCAGGTCGCGCGCGGCGAACAGAGACATGGTCTCATCGAGAAGACCGGGGCTGGCGTAGTAGCGGAGCGCGAGCTTCCACTCGGAAGCGGAGTAGCCGGTTTCTTCGGCGAGTTCGCGCTGGGCGGCGGTGAGTGGGTCTTCGCCTTCGTCGATGCGTCCGGCGGGAATCTCCCATAACTCCTCGTTGGCCGCATAGCGATACTGGCGGATGAGAAGCACGGATGGCTCGGGCTTGCGCTCGTCGAGCGCGAGGATGACGACGGAGCCGGGATGGCGGATGATGTCGCGGCGGACGCGCACGCCGGAGGGTTCGACGATTTCATCGCTGGTGAGACGGAAGACGGGAGACTCATGCACGAGCTTGGAAGAGATGACCTGGACGGTGGCGGGTGCGGCGGATTTTTTGGCCGATTTCTTGCGCGTGGGCGCGGATTTTTTGGCGGCAGTTTTGCGGGATGTCTTGCGGCTGGTGTTGGGCATGCCGATCACTATAACAAAATAAGTTAGCGCGGCGTGCTACCCTGCAGTCGTGAACAGGGTAAAGACGATTTCGTTTGTAGGGGCCGGGGCGCTGGCCGGCGCGATGGCGAGGCTGCTGCAGGCGCATGGCTATGCGATCGGTGAGATTATCGGCCGCGATGAAGCGGCGTCGAAGCGGAAGGCTCGAACCTTGGCGCGCGAGGTGGGGGCCGAGGCGACCACGTTGGCCAAGGCCCGGCTTGACTGCGATCTGCTGTGGCTGGCGGTGCCGGATGGAGCGATTGAGAGCGTGGCCGGGGATGTGGCAAAGGCACAGGCGCATGGGCCGCATGTTGTATTGCACGCTAGCGGCGCGTTGAGCAGCGATGTGCTGGCGGCAATGGCGGCCTGCGGCGTGGAGACCGGAAGCGCGCATCCGATGATGACGTTTGTGGCGGGCGAGCCACCGAGTCTGGAGGGCGTGTGGTTTGCCGTGGAAGGCACGCCCAAGGCGGTGCAGGCGGCGCGTGCGCTGGCGCGGACGCTGGGAGCGCGGAGTTTTGTAATTGAGCCGCAGAGCAAGGCGCTGTACCACGCGTTTGGGGCGATGCTTTCGCCGATGCTGGCCACCGAGCTTGAGGCCGCGGAGAGGATTGGTTTGCGGGCGGGCATCGACGCAAAGCAGGTGCGGCGCATCATGGAGCCGATTGTGCTGCGGACGGTGCGCAACGTGCTGCGCGCGGGAGCGGGGAAGTCGTTCAGCGGTCCGCTGGCGCGCGGCGATGTGCGCACGGTGGAGCGGCATCTGGAGTCGCTGGATGGGATGGCGGAAGCGGGCGTGTATCGCGCATTGATGGAATATGCGACGGAAGCGCTGCCGGTGAAGAAGCGCGAGGAGATGAGGAAACTGCTGCGGTGAGGCATGAGATCGATCGACGCCTACGTCCGCTGACCGGCGGCAGATGGGGGCACCGGGCCGAAAGCAAGAGCAAAGTCAACTGCCCCACTCAAGCCAAAAGAAAGAAGGCTTGAATGGGCCACCCGCGCTCGAATGGGCACCCGCGCTCGAATCCCGCGATGATTCCGTTTGATGAATTCGGAGATTTGCGCGGAGGCAAGCGGTGACACGCAAACAACAGTGTTACACTTCACGGTCAAATGAAGAGAGCGACGTTTTGTTTCTTCCTGATGGTGATGTTTGTGGGCGCGGTGACCGCTCAACAGCAGGTTGCTTCGAGCGTGCAGGCGAACACGGTTTCGGTGAGCGCAGATGGAAAGTTTGAGGCGGTGCCGGACACGGCGATCATTCAATTCAACATTGCCGCGCAGGAAAGCTCCTCGAATGCGGCCTATGACCGCGCATCCAAGGCGGCCGAGCAGGTGCGCGAAGTCCTGAGGTCGAACGGAATTGAGCCCAAAGAGGCGCACGTGGGCTTCTTTTCGCTGGCGCCGGTGTATGACTACCGCACGCCGCAACGGAAGCTGATCGGCTATCGTGTTTCCACCGCGGTGGAGTTGAAGCTGAAGGATTTTTCCAAGGTGGGGCCGATCGTGGAACAACTCTCCGGCATCGACGTGACCGGAAATCAGTCGATCAGCTATGCGCTGGAGAATACGGATGCGGCGAAGATCAAGGCCGTGGAGGACGCGTTTCATCGCGCGCGTTCTGAGGCGGAGGCTTTGGCGCAGGCCGGCGGACGCTCGCTGGGGGAATTGAGATATGCGTCCATCGACAGCGTTGAGTACCCGCGTCCGTTTATGCCGCAGCCGATGATAGCGATGAAGGCGGCTTCCGCTGGAGCGCCTGCGCCGACGGCGGAGTTTTCGCCGCAGAACGCAACCGTGACGGCGCGGGTGAGCGCGCTCTTTGCGCTGAAATAGTTGGAATCAGCGCACATTCCTCAATGCAAGGGGCAGGATCAACTGCCCCACTCAAGCCAAAAGAAGGCTTCCACCCAAACAAGCCAACTACGGGCTTGCCGGGGACCCCGGCTTGAATGGGCCACCCGTGAATCTCTTGATGCTGGCTCTCTGCAATCCCACATTTGCCAGGGGCGGGCAAATATGGGCCACCCGGCGGCTTGAATAGGCCACCCGTCGCGGGCACCCGGCGCAGAGGGTTATTGGAATGGGGTGAAGTGGCCCATCTTCTCGCGCTTGGTGCGGAGATACTTTTCGGTGCTCTCGTAGGGCTCGACATCGGCGGGAACGCGCTCGACGACTTCGATTCCGGCGGCCTGCACGGCGTCCACTTTTTCGGGGTTGTTGGAGAGCAGACGAAGGCGGCGCACGCCGAGGGCTTTGAGGATTTCGACGGGCATGTGATAGGCGCGGCAGTCGGCTTCGTAGCCCAGTTCGACGTTGGCTTCGACGGTGTCCATGCCCTGGTCCTGCAGGGCGTAGGCCTGGAGCTTGGCCATGAGTCCAATGCCGCGGCCTTCCTGCTCTTCGTAGATGAGGATGCCGCTGCCCAGTTCGCTGATTTTGGTGAGGGCCAGTTCGAGTTGCTGACGGCAGTCGCAGCGCAGGGAGTGGAAGACGTCTCCGGTGAGGCACTGGGAGTGGATGCGCACCAGCGGCGCCTGGGACTGGATGTCTTCCATGTCTCCCATAATCAGGGCGATGGCTTCTTCCTTGCGGCGGTCCTTGCCGTCAGGAGATCCGGTGGCGGGGGTACCGGGGACACAGCCTTCAAAACCTAGGATTCGGAAATGTCCCCAGCGGGTGGGGAAGTCGGCTTCTGCAATCTTACGGATCGACATCGTATTCACTTCTACAGTATAGACGCTGAGAACGAAGTGGCGGATGCGGTGCGCGCCGGATAGGCGCCGGACCTGGAGATGGCCCTGGCCAGGAGAGGCCATCCAGCTGCGAGCGCTGGGGAGCACCGGTGCCAATTGCGGAAGGATTTCGGCAATCCGCCGGCATCGTGCAACCCTGTATGGGGTTGCGGATTCCTAGCCGGAGGGGGAACGGGTCGATGAAGGCGGTACTTGCGTTCGGCTTGCTGGTGTGCGCGGCGGTATCGGGGTGGTGCCAGGGGCCGGCGAAGGAAAACGGCGCTGCTTTCAAGGTCGAAATCTCCGTGAACGAAGATTCATTGAAGACGGAAACTTATAAAAAGTGGGGCGAGTTTTTCGTGGATACGAAGATCAAAAACATCAGCGATGCGGAGCAGGAGATTGTGGTGTGGACGCAGCAGGGATGGTCGTGGTTTTCCAATAACCCGAATGTTGCGCCGGGCACGGAGGCAGCCAAGAATATTCCCGCGAAGATCGATCTGAAACCTGGGGAAGAGTATGCAGGGGCGGTGGAGTTGTTCTGCGATCCCAACAAAGACCGGCCGCTGACGTTTCGCCTGGGATTTACTCCGAAGGCGGAGCTGCCGGTGTCCGAACAATCAGGTTTTGGTTCGGCGCAGGCCAAAGTAATTTTATGGAGTAATGCAGTGGCACTGGCGGAGTAGGAGGGTGTCTGAAAGGGCCATGAGGGAAGTCCCGAGGAGGGAACGATGGCATATTGCACGAGGTGCGGAGAGTGGATGGAGGCTCAGTTTTGCCCGAAGTGCGGGGCGCAGGCAGGCGCTGCGAGCGGGGCTGGCGCGGCCGGGAGCGCGGCGGCAGGGCTCGGGGTAAATGCGGCTTCGGCGCTGTGCTATCTGTTCGGCTTTGTTACGGGGGTACTGTTTCTGGTGCTGGCTCCGTACAACCGGGACAGGGTGGTGCGGTTCCATGCGATGCAGTCGATCTTTTTGAGCGTGGCGGCGGCGGTGCTGCGGGCCGTGGTCAGAATCGTTTCGGGGATGCTGATGACGGTGAGCCCTGCCCTGGGAGCGCCGATGGTGATGCTGAACGCGGCGATTGGACTGGGCGTGTTGGGGCTGTTCCTGTACTTGATGTGGCAGAGCTACCAGGGGAAAAAAGTGGTGCTGCCTGTGATTGGGGAACTGGCGGAGCGGCAGGCGGGCCGGGGACCGGATTCGCCGGCGGACACGATGGGGAAGGTGGCGTAAGAGCAAGGTTTCAAAGTTAAGGGCAAAGGGAACAGCTTAAAGGCATGGCAAAAGCCCCTCGGGGCGAGGGGCTTGGGAACAATGCTGCGAAATTTAGCGTCTCCAGCCATAGCCATAGCGGCCGTAAGAGCGGTATTCGTATCCGCGTCCGACGACGACGGGAGCGGGATAGACATAGGGCGGATAGACATAGCCGGGTGCGTAGGCGACATAGGGCGCGGGCGCCACGTAAGGAGCGGGCGCGACGTAAGCAGCATGGGGTCCTACGTCAACATAGACAGGTCCGACGCCGACGCCGACAGCCACTGCAGCATGGGCCTTGGGAGGCGTGATGAGCGCAAGGGCGAAGAGCAGACCGAACAACGCAACCATCGATTTCTTGAACATTGAGAAACCTCCGTTTCACTGAGTAAAAACACAGCGGAGGGGGATAGTTGCGAAATGCATCGGGGTGGGTTGGTGAAGAAGTGTTGCGATCGCTTAGAGGTGGAGATGGCCGTGGCGCGGTGGTGGGGCACACGGCGCTTAGAGCTCTAGATGCAGGCTTGTTGCCTTCCCACATTTGCCGGAAGAGGGTAAATATGGGGCACCCGGCCTCTCAAAAACAGCTTTTTAGCTGGCGAGGGCTTTGCGGATGGCGAGCAGTTGCTGGAGGGTGGATTTGAGGTTGGCGAGGGGGAGTGCGTTGGCTCCGTCGCTGAGGGCGGCGGGGGGATTGTCGTGGACCTCCATGAAGAGGCCGTCGATGCCGGCGGCGACGGCGGCGCGGCTGAGCAGGGGGATGAACTGAGGCTCTCCGCCGGACTGGGCTCCCTGGCTGGGGATTTGCACGGAGTGGGTGGCGTCGAAGATGACCGGGGCGTAGGCACGCATGATGGCCAGCGAGCGCATATCGACGACGAGGTTGTGGTAGCCGAAGCTGGCACCGCGTTCGGTGAGGGAGACGCGCGGGTTGCCGCTTTCGTGGAGTTTGGCGACGGCGTGGCGCATGTCCTGCGGGGCGACGAACTGGCCTTTCTTGACGTTGACGGCGCGTCCGGTCCGGGCGGCGGCGATGAGCAGGTCGGTCTGGCGGCAGAGGAAGGCGGGGATTTGCAGCACATCGACGACCTCTCCGGCGGCGGTGGCCTGGGCGGCGTCGTGGACATCGGTGAGGACGGGGAGATGGAGCGTGTCGCGGACTTTGGCGAGGATGCGGAGGCCTTCGGTGAGTCCGGGGCCGCGGTAGCTGGCGAGCGAGGTGCGGTTGGCTTTGTCGTAGCTGGCCTTGAAGATGTAGGGAATGCCGAGATCCCAACAGATGGCCGCGATGGATGAGGCCATGAAGAGCGTGTGCTCTTCGCTTTCAATCACGCAGGGGCCGGCGATGAGGAAGAGCTCGGGGCCACCGATGGTGACATGCTCGACGGAAAAGGACATTCAGAGATTATAAGGTTTCGGGGTTTCAAAGTTTCAAGGTTTCAAAGTTTGGCAGGTTTGAAACCGGCGGCGGAGCGCAGATTTGGTGGGCCGCGGCGAGGCGCGGAAGTTGCGACAGGCGGTGCTTGGTGTACAGTAATGGGGAAGTCCCGCCGTTAGGACGAGCCCCCGGAGGAATCGAAGCGATGAAGGGAAACGCAAAGGTTATTGCCGCACTGAACGAGGCTCTGCAGGAAGAGCTATTGGCCATTAATCAGTATTTTCTCCACGCGGAGATGTGCGAGAACTGGAAGTATGTGGCGCTGGCGAAGTTCATCAAGAAGCAGTCGATTGACGAGATGAAGCACGCGGAAAAACTGATTGAGCGCATTCTGTTTCTGGATTCGACGCCGACACTGACCGGGCCGACGAGCCTGAAGATCGGCAAGACCGTGAAGGAACAGCTCGCGAGCGATCTGGAACTGGAGCTGAATGCGGTGAAGATGTACAACCACTCGGTGAAATTGTCGCGCGACGAGGGCGACAATGCCAGCGCGGAGCTGTTTGCGGGTCTTTTGAAGGATGAAGAAGATCACGTGGACTGGCTGGAAGCGCAGATGCACCTGATTGAAGAGATCGGGTACGAGCGCTATCTGTCGAGACAGATGGAAGAGTAAAAGCGTTCGAACGGAAGCGAAAGACCCGCGAGTTTGCGGGTCTTTTTTGCGTAGCGAACGTAGGGGTCCTTCGCTCAGGATGACCCTTCAAACAAAATCAAGGACAAAAGCCAAGGATGACGGCAAGAGCAAATGACAACGGCAAGAGCAAGGGCGAGAGCCTGGGGCGGTTAGGGGACGACCCAGAGAGTGAATTCTCCGGCGTGGCGGAGAAGATACTCGGTAAGGGGAGTGCCGGTCAATTTGCGGAACCAGGGATGGGTGTGGCTTCCGACGACGATGGTATGGCAGTGTTTTTCACGGGCTTGTTTTAGCAGGGCAATGGTGGGGTCGCGGTCGTCCAGGGGATCGGAGTGGGTCAGGTCGATTTCGTAGGTGAAGAGACCGGCGTTGCGGAGGGCGGCGACGGCTTCGTCCAGCACCTGCCGGGCCGGAGCTTTTGCAGTAGCGATCCAGGCCTGCTGCTCGCGGTGGAGTTCGGACTGCAGATGCTGCTCCTGGCGGGGATCTTCGGCGCCGCCGAACTCGAGGAACTCGGCGGGAAGCGGCGGGAGCAGATGCAAGAGGTAGACGTGGACGCCGCGATGGCAGCCCAGCAGCTTGGTTACATAATCCACCGCACGGCGGGTTGCGGGGGACTCATCGACGATGAGGAGGAGATTTTCGGGGGCGATTTCTTTGGGCATGGGTGCGGGTCCTTGCAGGAACTTAGATTGCGCAAGGCGAGTGGAAGTTGCATGGCTGCTTAGTTACGCTGCGATGGTAGGGGATGCAGTGGCCGAGGTGACCTTGGCGCTGCGAGAGATATTTGGACCGCGGCGGGGTCCTTCGCTTCGCTCAGATGACACTTCAACCAAAGGCAACGGTAAGAGCAAGAACAAGAGCAACGGCCCCACATCTGCTAACTACGGCAGATATGGGGCACCGGGCAACGGTCCCACACCGGGCACCGGCTAGTGTTTACCGGCGCCTTGGGGGCGGAGGAACTGGTTGGTCTCGGCGGGGTTGGCCGCGGCGAGGCGCTTGGCGCGGTGCTGGTAGGCGGCGTGGACGAAGCTGAGGAAGAGCGGGTGAGGTTCCAAGGGCTTGGATTTGAACTCGGGATGGAACTGGCAGCCGAGGAAGTAGGGGTGGTTGGGCAGTTCGACGATTTCGACGTAGGTGGTGTCGGGTGAGCTGCCGGTGATGCGCAGGCCGGCGCCGGTGAGGAGCTGTTCGTATTCGCGGTTGAACTCGTAGCGGTGGCGATGGCGCTCGCTGATTTCAGTTTTTCCGTAGGCCTTGAAGGCGTTGGAGTCGGCGTCGAGTTTGCACTCCCAGGAGCCGAGGCGCATGGTGCCGCCGAGCTCTTCGACGCCGCGCAGTTCGCGCAGTTTGTAGATGACACGGTGGGGAGTGGCGGGATCGAATTCGCTGGAGTTCGCTTCGTCGAGTCCGCAGACGTTGCGGGCGAACTCGATGCAGGCGGTTTGCATGCCGAGGCAAATGCCGAAGTAGGGGACGTTGTGCTCGCGGGCGAAGCGGATGCCGTTGAGCATTCCGGCGATGCCGCGCTTGCCGAAGCCGCCGGGGACGAGGATTCCGTCGAAGCCGGTGAGCTGATGCTCGTAGGCGCGGTCGTCTTTGTCCTTGGTTTCCAGGCCCTCGGCTTCGACCCACTGAAGGTTGAGCTTGAGGTTGTAATTGAGGGCGGCGTGGACGAGAGCTTCCTTGAGCGACTTGTAGGAGTCTTCGTATTCGACGTATTTGCCGACGACGCCGATGAGGACCTCGTCACTGGGATTGTAGGCGCGGTGGACGAGCGACTCCCACTGGCTCATGTCGGCGTCTTTGGCGTCGATGCGGAGATATTTCAGGACGAGCTTGTCGACTCCCTCCTGGGCGAAGGCGAGAGGACATTCGTAGATGCTGGCCACGTCGCGCGCGGTGATGACGGCGCGCTCCTCGACGTTGCAGAAGAGGGCGATCTTGCCTTTCATCTCCTGCGGCAGGAAACGGTCGGTGCGGCAGAGGAGGATGTCGGGCTGGATTCCGATGGAAAGCAGTTCTTTGACGGAGTGCTGGGTGGGCTTGGTTTTGAGCTCGCCGGCGGCGGCGATGAAGGGGACCAGGGTGACGTGGACGAAGAGCGTGTTTTCGCGGCCGTGCTCCTGGCGCATCTGACGGATGGCTTCGAGGAAGGGAAGCGATTCGATGTCGCCGACGGTGCCGCCGATTTCGCAGATGACGATATCGACATCGTGCGAGATTTTTTTCATGGCGGCTTTGATTTCGTTCGTGACGTGCGGGATGACCTGGACGGTTTTGCCGAGATAGTCGCCGCGGCGCTCCTTGGCGATGATTTGCTCGTAGATGCGTCCGGTGGTGAGGTTGTTATCGCGGGTGAGGCGGGAGTGGGTGAAACGCTCGTAATGGCCGAGGTCTAGATCGGTCTCGGCGCCGTCGTCGGTGACGAAGACTTCGCCATGCTGGAAGGGCGACATGGTTCCGGGATCGACGTTGAGATAGGGATCGAACTTCTGCAGGCTGACGCGCAGGCCGCGGCTTTCGAGCAGGCAACCGATGCTGGCGGCGGCCAATCCCTTGCCGAGAGAAGAGACGACGCCGCCGGTTACGAAGATGTATTTAGCCGACATAGCGACCTCGAAGGTGGGTGAAAGCGTATTCAGGTTGGTGAATTCGGAAGGGGTGCACAATCAATTTTCTACGAAAACGGGGCGGGGAGCAAGGTGGAAATGTAGCCGGGGCGACTTCAGGGCGGGGCTGAGTGGCCGAGTGACCTTAAGGCCGTGCGGGAGGTCGGAGCGGCGGCTGAGTCCTTCGCTTCGCCCAGGATGACCCCTCAGAAACAACGGCAAAAACAATGGCAAAAGCAACCGCAAAGCAACGGCAAGGTAATAGCTGGCGGCGGGCAGTGGTATGGTGTGAGGCGATGAGACGGACGATTTGGCATCGGGTGACTGGGGCGGTGCTGGCGCTGGGACTTTCCCTGCTGCTTGGGGCGAGCGCCGGGGCGCAGACGGGTAACGCTACGCTGCCGGCCGCAGGCGCTGGGGCGGGTAACGCTGCGCTGCCGGCCGCAGGCGCTGGGGCGGGTAACGCTGCGCTGCCGGCCGCAGGCGCACCGGCGGGCGCGGGGGCGGTGAAGCGGCTGATTTTGACTGACGGCAGCTACCAGGCAGCGACGGAGTGGAAGACCGTGGGCGAGCGGGTGGAGTACTACAGCGCGGAGCGGAGCGAGTGGGAGGAGGTTCCGGCGGCGCTGGTGGACTGGAAGGCGACCGAAGAGTGGAACGCCGAGGCGGCCAAGAGCCAGGAAGAGACGTTGAAACAGGAGAGCGGCGAGGAGATTTCCGCACGCAAAGAGGCGGAGCTGAATACGCCGCAGGTGGCTCCGAAGCTGGCCCCTGAGTTGAGGCTGCCGCCCGACGGCGGGGTGTTTGTGCTGGAAGAGGTGGCGGGCAAGCCGGTGCTGCAGAAGCTGGCGGGAAACAAGTGGATGGAGGACGACCACGAGGGCTCGACGCTGCTGAAGCGGTCGATTATTCCGATTGCCGGCGCGCGGCAGACGATTGAGCTGAAGGGCGGAGCGGCCGAGGTACGGGTGCATGCGACGGGTTCATCCGGTGCGAGCCCGTCGATTTTTGTGGACGTGGAAAACGACCAGGGAGTGATCGAAGGAGGCTACTTCCGGATTGTGCGGCTGGAGCGCAAGCGAGAGATGCGGGTGGTGGCCGAGAACAAAATCGACCGGGGCGGGTCGGAGAGTTCGAAGGAGACATTTTTGCACTCGCGGGCGGAGCGGTTCAGCGGGGACTGGTGGAAGGTGATTCCGCTGGAGAAGTTGACGCCGGGCGAGTATGCAATTGTGATCGATGGAGTGAAGGACGAGGAGAGCGGGTTGGTTTGGGACTTCGGAGTGGATAAGTGAAGTAGAGAAACAACGGCAAGGGCAACGGCAACTTCCCCAGATCTGCCAACAACGGGCAGATATGGGGCACCGGAGGGATGCAGAGCCGAAATTCTAGGTGGTGGTGCCGAGGCCGCAGATGGCGATGTTGTCGCGGGTGGTGTTTTTGACGGTGTACATCATTTCGTCGGCTTGGCGGATGAGGTCGTGGGCGTTGTTGGCGTCTGCCGGGAAGGTGGCGACACCGAGGGAGGCGCGGACGTTGAGATCGATGTTTTCGCCGAGATGGAACTGGGTGTTGCGCAGCAGGTCGCGCAGGCGGCGGGCGACAACGAGCGCGGAATCTTTATCGGTTTGGGGAAGCAGGACGACGAACTCATCGCCGCCGTAGCGGAAGGCGTAGTCGATGAGGCGGAGGTGGTTTTTGATGGTGCTTCCGATTTCGGCGAGCAGGCGGCTGCCGATGAGATGTCCGCAGTTGTCGTTGACCAGCTTGAAGTGATCGAGATCGAGGAAGATGACGCTGAACCGGTAGCCGAAGCGAGAGGAGCGGTTGACCTCGGCTTCGACACTGTCGTACAGGTGGCGCGCGTTGTAGAGGCCGGTGCAGTCGTCGGTGATGGTGAGTTCCTGGATCTTTTCGACGGCGCGGGCGTTGTCGATGGCGATGGCGGCGTAGTCGGCCATGGCCTGCAGGAGCATGAGCTGATCTTTGCCGAAGCCTCCGGTTTCGACGTTGATGAGCTGGATGACGCCGAGGATGCGGTTCTTGGAGGCGAGCGGGACGCAGAGGATGGAGCGGGTTTTCCAGCGGGTCATCTCGTCGATGCGGGAGGCGAAGCGCTCGTCCTTGGAGACATCGGGAACCAGGAGGGGTTCGCCGTGCTGGGCGACCCATCCGGCGATGCCTTCGCCGATGCGGAGGCGGACGGATTTGAGGGAGGCGCTGGCGTCGCCGACGGCGATGGCGAAGTAGAGTTCGTGATGCTCATCGTCGGTCATGAGCAGGCTCCAGGTATCGGGCCGGAAGTAGGCGGCGACCTTCTCCATGATGGTCTGCAGGATGGAGTCGAGATTGAGCGACGAGGTGAGAGCCTTGGCCACGTCATGCAGGATGGACAGCTCCGGTTTGGAGGGACTGACTTCGGCCGGCGGTTGGTTGTGCGTCATCCTGTTTTCCTGGTGTGGCAAAGCCGCTGGGAGCGTTGCAAGAGGGCGCTCCCTCGTAAAGCGTAAGCGAGTTTGAGGAGTGGGGCAAGGCCTAAGTACCGGCGGTACAGGTTACAGCAGGGCTGGGGCTTGCGATTACCGGAGTGCCGGAGCAGAACGGTTTCCGGGAGTGTCGGCGGTGCGATTCCGGACGGGTAAATTGATGTTTACGTTTGACTTGGGATGGCAGCATTTCTATGATGGGCGCAGAACTGCACGCCGATTTCAGGATCGACCTGTGCCACTGGGCTGGTGCCGCGGGGAGCAGTACAGCTCTGCAACGGCAGATCGGGAACGGCGAATAAGACGAGGGCGAACGAAGTGGGAGCGTTTGGAGAGCAGCTGCGCCAGGCACGCGAGGCGAAGCACATCACGCTGCAGGAGATTGCGGCCACGACGAAGATCAGCTGCCGGGCCTTGCAGGCGCTGGAAGATGAGCATTTCAGCCAGCTGCCGGGAGGCATCTTCAACAAGGGATTTGTGCGCGCCTATGCCCGGTATGTGGGGCTGGACGAGGATACGATGCTGGCGGCCTATCTGGCGGCGGCCAAGGTGGACGGTTCTCCGGAGACCGACATGCAAACGATGTCGAGCCAGATGGCAACGGCCCGGGCCGGAGCGCGGGATTCGTCAGTGAATGGGACGACAGTGGTGGGGATTGTGGCCCTGATCGTGGCACTGGCTCTGGGGGCCGTCTGGCTGCGGGAACAGCGGCGCGAGGCCCGGGAGCAGGCAGCGGCATCGCAGGCATCGACCCCGGCCATGAGTGCGCCGGTTCCGGCACCGGTGACGGCGGCGCCTGTGGCGGCAGCTCCGGGCGATGCAGGAACGACCGCGGATGCGGCGGGCAGTGCGGCGCAGAGCCAGGCGGCAACGACAGCTACGCCTCCGGCTGGAACTCCAGCCGCGAGTGAGAGCGTGGCGCCGAATGCGGCGGAGACCAAGACTGGGACGGATCAGGCGGCGCCGGTGGAGGTTTCGATTTTGGCGACGAAGCGGGCGTGGATCAGCGTGAAGAGCGACGGAAAGACGGTGGAGAGCGTGACTCTGGACCCGGACAAGCCCGAGATGCGCAGCCGGAGCTACAAGGCGAACGAAAAGCTGATGCTGGTGGTGGGGAATCCGGCAGGGCTGACGGTGACCTACAACGGAAAGCCGACCGGATCGCTGGGTCCCGAGGGACAGCGAGAGACAATTACGTTCACTCCGCAGGGGATGGAGAAGCAGTAGGGCGGAACATATCGGTTGGCTTGGGGTTAAGAGTGTGAGTCTCTCAATTGAAACTGGAGCCAACATGAAAAAGCTTGTGCTTGTGGTTCTGCTGCTGTCTGCGTTTTCCTTTGCGGCTAACAAGCCAAATCCAGCCGATTACAACGTCGATGTGCATGTGAGCGCGTCGAGTTTTCAAGGATTTTGTCCATTGCTGAATGTTGTCATTGATGGAAAGAACTATCAGCTGCTTTCTCAATCGAACACTGTAGACGGCAAAGGCTGGGGAAATCTCGCGCTCGGAGACTACAAAGCGCGGCTCGTCACGGACCTGCACAAGGCAGCGTATGAATCCACGCAGGTTTATGAATTTCTCTTCCCTGATGGTAAGACCATGAAGTTCTACGTGGTTGGCGTTAGCGAGTAAGGCTAATAAAGGAACAGTTGGGCCGCGAGGAGATCGCGGCCTTTTGTATTGGTTCTGAGTGGGGCAACGCGAGGCCGAGATGCTTCTCTGACTTGGTTGGAGAGTGGGGCAGCGCAGGGATTCCTCGCCTGGTTCGGAATGACACTTCTCAGTTCAGGGGGTAGAATCGGACGGTTCGCGCGAGGCCGGAGCGCAGGGAAGAGCAACGGCAGAAACAAGGTCCACTGCCCCACTCAAGCCAACAGAGGCTTGAATGGGCCACGCCGGGCCGCTCCGGTCGCGGGCGCTCCGGATGACACTGCAGGAACAAGAGCAAAGGCAAGGGCAAAGGTATCAATGAAACAGATTGCGGATTGGGCGTTGGGGATGGCGGTGTTGCGGGGCGCGGGGCATGCGGAGGCTCGGATTGTGAATGAGCGCGAGCGTGCGCTGGGGACGCGCAATGGACGCGTGGCGGTGGCTTCCGAGCGTGAGTCGCTGGGGCTGGGCGTGCGGGTGCTGGCCGAGGGCGGCTGGGGATTTGCGGCCACGCAGGAGCTGACCCAGGCGGGCGTGGAGCGCTGCGCGGCGCTGGCGGTGGAAATTGCAAAGGCTTCGGCGCGGGTGCGCCAGGAGCCGGTGCATCTGGTGGATGAGCCGGCGGCGGTGGCGGAGTGGAGCACGCCGTGCGAGATCGATCCGTTTGCGGTGCCGATAGAGGAAAACTTTGCGCTGCTGCGCCGAATCGACGCGGCGCTGACGGCGGTGGAAGGGGTGACGCTGGCGGAGGCCAGCATGATCTTCCGGCGGTATGAGCAGTGGTTTTACAGCACGGAGGGGGCGGCGATTCACCAGACGCGGACGACGACCGGGGCGGGATTTGCGGCGCATGCGTTTGAAGGCGACACGATTCAGACGAGGTCGTATCCGAATTCGTTTGGCGGGCAGTATCAGACGAAGGGGTATGAGCTAGTGGGCGAGCTGCGGCTGCTGGAGAACGCGGAGCGGGTGGCGCGGGAGTGCGTGGCGCTACTGAAGGCTCCCCAGTGTCCCGAGGGGCGGAAGGATCTGGTGCTGGATTCGTCGCAGCTGGGGTTGCAGATCCACGAGTCGATCGGGCATCCGATTGAGTTGGACCGGGTGCTGGGATATGAGGCGAACTTTGCGGGGACTTCGTTTTTGACGCTCGACAAGCTGCACACGCTGCGCTATGGGAGCGAACTGGTGAACGTGGTGGCCGATGCGCGTCCGGAACATGGGCCGGGACTGGGGACGTTTGCCTACGACGACGAGGGCGTGCAGGCGCAGTGCGTGCCGATTATTACCAGGGGACGGTTCGAGGGATATCTGTCGTCGCGCGACACGGCGGCAAGAATTGGTCGCGGGCGCTCGGGCGGAAACATGCGGGCCGAGGGGTGGGCGCGGGTTCCGATTGTAAGGATGACGAATGTGAGCATTCTGCCGGGAGAAAAACCGCTGAGTTTTGAGGAACTGATCGGTGGGACCGACGATGGGATTTATATGGAGACCAATCGCTCGTGGTCGATCGACGACAAGCGGTATAACTTTCAGTTCGGATGCGAGATTGGGTGGGAGATCAAGGGCGGAAAGCTGGGACGGATGGTAAGGAACCCTTCGTATTCGGGGATTACGACGGAGTTCTGGAACTCGATGGACGCGATTTGCGATCGGCGGGAGTGGACGCTGTGGGGAACTCCGAACTGCGGCAAGGGACAGCCGGAGCAGAGCATGGGGACGGGACATGGCGCGGCTCCGGCGCGGTTCAGGCAGGTGAAGGTGGGCGGGGCGTACGGGAGTTGAGGGCAGGGGCAAATTGATTTACGGCGGAAATGCCTTGAGAGCGGCAGTGGATATTTGAGCAGTGCTGGGGGCCTTCGCTTCGCTCAGGATGACACTTTAAAACACAAGGACAGGGGCAACATCAACAGCAATCGCATTTGCGAGAGCCAGGCAAGAGGAAGATTGATGAATGCGAATGTAGGGATGGATCAGGAACGGTGTGCGGAGATTTTTGAGCGGGTGGGGCGGAGCGCCGGGGGGAGCGACGTGGAGGTGACGGTTACGGGCGGGCACTCGTCGCTGACGCGCTTTGCCAACAACTCGATTACGCAGAACGTGAGCGAAGAAGGGTGCGAGGTTTCGGTGCGGGTGCAGATGGGGGGGCGCACAGCGCGGGCGACAACGAACCGGATGGATGAGGAGAGTTTGCAGCGGGTGGTGCGCGAGGCGGAAGAGTTGGCGCGGGTGCAGGAAGAAGATGCAGAGCTTTTGCCGATGCTGACGGCGGCGGAGCAGGGAAGCGGGGTTCCAGTGGACCGCTGGTGCGAGGAGACGGCGGCGATGTCTGCGGGCGAGCGCGCCGGGCAAGTGTCGGCGATGGTTCGCATTGCGGAGCGTGAGGGGCTGAATTCGGCGGGGACATATTCGAGCGGTGAGAGCTTCGAGGCGCTGTTCAATACGCATGGCGTGGCGCGGTGGCATCGGGAGACGCTGGCGCAGGCTTCGGTGACGATGCAGGCCCCAGACAGCTCAGGCTGGCAGAAGCAGAACTACAGCAGTGCGCGGCAGCTGGATGCGAAGGCGCTGGCCGAGATCGCTGCCGAGAAGGCGGTGCGTTCGGCGCATCCGGTGGAGTTGGAGCCGGGCAAGTACACGGTGATTCTGGAGCCGTCGGCGGTGGTGGATCTAATCGGCTTTCTGGCGGCGGACTTCAGCGGACTGGCGCTGCTGGAGCAGCGCTCGTGTTTGAACGGGCGGCTGGGGACGAAGCTGTTCGGGGAAAATATTTCGATCCTTGACGATGTGAGGCATGAGGGACAGATGGGGCCGGCGTGGGACGGCGAGGGCGTAGCTCGGCAGAAATTGACTCTGGTGGAAAACGGCGTGGTGGTCGACGTGGCCATGGCTCGCGGTACGGCGGCACGGATCAGAAAGTCAGGGCTGTTGCTTCCCACGGTAGCCGTGCCAAGGCAGCCCGGCGAAGGTGCGGCCCCGGGCCTGGCGGGGGCGCGGGCTACGGGACACGGCTTCAGCCTGCCGAATGAGGGTGGCGAGGCGGCGGCGAATATTGTTTTCCGGGTGGCCGATGGCCGGACGAAAACGGTGGAGGAGATGATTGCGGCGACCGAGCGCGGGCTGCTGGTGACGCGCCTGTGGTACATCCGGGAGGTGGACGCCTACGAGAAGATTTTGACGGGAATGACAAGGGACGGGACGTTTCTGGTGGAGAACGGAAGGGTTGGGAAGGGAATACGGAACTTCCGCTTTAACCAGAGCGTGCTGCAGATGTTACGCCAGGTGCTGGACCTGGGCGAGCCGGTGCGGGCCTGCGGTGAAGAGGCCTTCGATATGGTGGCGCCGGCGATGCGGGTGGAGGGCTTCCATTTCACGGAAGTTACGCGTTTTTAGCGCGGCTGCAGGGCACGGCGGAAGATCTCGTAGGGCGATGCGGACGATTCCCGGTGGGGAAACTTTGGTAATTTTTCAACGCCGCAAATAGCGGCTATGCTTAGCGGCGTGAACAACCAATCGAAAGACCGATTGAGGTGTGCCGTGCGCTTTCCTCTCCAGCTTCCTGTTGCCGTGCGTTCCAAAGACAAAACGGACGAAGGGGTGACCCAGGATATCTCCGCCGGTGGTGTGTTGATGCACTGCGGCGAGGAGTACCCGGTGGGTTCCACCATTGAGTTTTCGATCTGCATGCCGGGACACTCGCTGGGCGCCGCGCAGGACGTGCACGTGGAATGCACCGGCCGGGTGGTCCGCAGTTCTCCGCTGGGCGACCGGGTTGAGGTTGGCGCCATCATTGACGAATACCACATCTCCCGTTAAGCTAGCGTAAATCTCTGATCCGAAGAGAGGGGAAGTCCTATGGCCAACCAAGAGGCCAACGCCCCCTTGCAAACAGAAGCCAAAAACGGCCCGGAAGCGATTCGTCTGATCGTCTCGGACAGCGAGCCGATTTTTCGCGTTGGCGTGCGTAAGATCGTTGCGATCGAGGACGATATCCGGATTGTGGCGCAGGTGGAGTCGGCTGCGGCAGCAGTGACTGCGGTGGGCCGCTTCAACGCCGATCTGATATTGCTGGCGTGCGCGCCGGGCGAATCGAAGACCGAAACCGTAAGCAGCATTCTGGCAATTGCTCCCGCGATCAAAATCGTACTGGTGATGACCGATCCGAGCGAGGAAGAGACGGTGGAGTTGCTGCGGCGCGGAGCCTGCGGCATCGTGACCCGCTCCGTTGCGCCGGACTTGCTGGTGCGCTGCATCCGCAAGGTGCATGCGGGCGAGACCTGGCTCGACAGCAAGGGCGTGAACTGGGTGATCGAGGCTTATCGAGCGCAGGCTTCGCTGCTGACCTCTCCGCGTAACCGGGTGAAACTGAGCACGAAGGAACTGCAGATCATCACCGGGGTGACCCAGGGGCTGCGCAACAAAGACATTGCGCAGGAGGTGGGCACGACGGAGCAGGTGGTGAAGAACTATCTGCGCAAGGTGTATGACAAGCTGGGGGTTTCAGACCGGCTCGAACTGGCACTCTATTGCATGCACCACCGGCTGCTGGAAAACCTTCCCAAGCCCGACGGCGAGATCAGGGCGAGCGCCCCGGATGGGCACAGTACGGCCGCGCCCATGGGAACTCCCGCAAAGGCGTAGCTCGCGCGGTACCTGCAACTCTAACGGCGGGAAATGGCAAGCAGATCGGTGTACTCATTGCGCAGCCAGAGGGTAATCCACAGGCCGCAGGGAGCGCTCCACGCACGAGTGCAGTGGCATACGTTACAATGAGAGAGTTCGCCGAAGAGTTCGCGTGAGCGAATCCTGCCGGTAGAGCGGAGAGATGGCCGAGTGGCTGAAGGCGCACGCTTGGAAAGCGTGTTTAGGGGAAACTCTAACGTGGGTTCGAATCCCACTCTCTCCGCCAGCGCAACAAATATCCTCTTCGGAATCACTAACAAACTGAAAACAAAGGAAATTTAGCTAGTCCATAAACTCTATATGGTCTGGCAAATCTGCACAATCTAGCCTCTCACGGCCAAAATCCTTACTAAACTTCACTCTCGTCCAAAACAGCTTTTCGGTGAATGAGTGTTGTTGATTTCAAAAGGACATACTCATCCCCTCCCGCTGACAACAGCAGATCCGTCCGATCCCGTCCTGTATAAGTTTCTTAGTGATCTACATCCTGCTGTCCAAGTTGTAAGCCGATAAGTGCTGACCTATTTGCTTCGTTGGCGTTGCTTCTCTTCGCTGCTGTCCAACTTACTACTACCACATCAGTGGCATCGGTAACTGTTCGCCCAGTCGGCGCGCGGCTGGCGGCCCTTCCAGCGGGTGGTTCAGCCAGGACCACAAGTCCCTAAAAATAAACAACTGTTGCCGCAACAGCGCAGCGAGATTGGAAAGCGACCAGCCAAAGCTGGCTTTCATTTGCAGGTACTTCAAGATCAGCATGGCAATCAACGCTGTCCAGATCTGCGTCTTGACCTCAAACCCAGCCGAAATTCCAGAAGGATTTTCACCCGCATCTCAGCCGGGAGTGCGGCATCGTCGCACGAGTACACTTTTCGGGTGCCCTGGTACAGCGATAATGTTCTTGGGCGCAGCACTTTCCAATCCGCTGCTGGCACCAGCTAATCTACCCTGCGTGAGATAATCGCATCCGGAATTCGCCGTTATCCGCCTTCGGTGCTGTGCACTCGCCATGACTCGGGGTTAAACGTGAAAGAAACGTTGGAGATGATTAACCAGATGCAGGTCGATGGCGTCATCGGCAAGTACGCCATCGGTGGTGCGGTGGGGGCAATTTTCTACCTGGAAACGTTCTACACCGCCGACCTTGATATTTTCGTCATGCTGCCCACTACTCCGGGGACTTCATTGCTCAGCTTCACGCCCATCTACGAATATTTGACTGCGCGGGGTTGCCGCGTCGAGGGCGAACGCATCGTAATTCGGGACTGGCCTGTGCAATTCCTGCCGCCCCACGGTGCACTGGAGCAGGAGGCATTGGCCGAAGCGGTCAAGACCGACTTTGAAGGCATTCCGACATCCGTGCTGAGCGCCGAGCATCTGGTTGCCATCGCGCTGAAAACCGGACGGGTTAAGGATTATGCTCGAATTGTGATGTTCCTCGAACAAGATGTCGTCAACATGGAGAAGCTGAACCCTATTCTGCTCCGGCACGGCCTGGTTCCCAAGTGGGAGAAGTTCGAGAGGAAGTACCTTGAGGAGTAATTATGGATGTACTGAAGGAGAAGCAGAGGCGGAAGCAACAGGCGTCACTCCCGTTTCCCGAGAAAATCAAAATATTGAAGAAACTTCGCCGCGTCAGTGAGGCCGCTGGCGAAAGCGGGTTGCGAAAGCGGAATACGAAAAAGCCCGCGTCCGAGACGCCGTAACAACTTCGCTTCTTCGGGCTCGCCCCTGGTCACATCCTGTTCCAATAAGACCAGAGCCGGAAATCCTGAATCGGGGCGACAATGCCAAGGAAGTTGGGGTGACGGAATTGAGCCTTCGTGAACGCCCCTCGGCGTTCCGCAACGACCACGACTTTTGGCCAGCGTTGCATTACCCTCCAGCCCTAGCCAGTACTCCTCCAACACTGTAAGCAAACTTCGATGGAATCGAGAGGCACGAGAATTACCAGAGGTGACAATGGGCCCAAACAGGGAAGCTGTATTCCTGGGGCCCCTATCGGTGAATTGAAGCATAAACATTCCTATCGGATAGCTTGGTAGCCCTTCCGCCTCATTTCTTGGGCTGGGATGATGGCCGACAATCGAAACTCCCGGGCAACGACTAACAAAATTCCCGATCCAACGACAATAGGCCAAGCGTATTCCGGTTCATGGGAGCGGAGGCGGGTTGGTCACAGACAGGCAGGTTCGGAGATTGTTTGCGTTGATAAACACAGAGAAAAACCAAGAGATTGCGGCATCCAAGGCTGGGATGGACGCCAAAACGGCGCGGAAATATCGTCGCCATGGCCGGTTGCCGAGCGAGGTGCCGCCCGCGCCGCGTGGGCGGACACGTCCAGACCCGTTCATAGAGGTCTGGGACGATGTCCAGAAGTTGTTCGAAACCAACGCTGGGCTTGAGGCCAAGACGGTCTTCGAGTTCTTGCAGCGTGAGAACCCCGGCCGTTTTCAAGACGGGCAGTTGCGCACGCTGCAGCGCCGGGTGAAGGGCTGGCGTGCAACCGAGGGGCCGGCCAGGGAGGTATTTTTCGCCCAGCAACATTTTCCCGGTCGGCTGGGAGCGTCGGACTTCACGCACATGGAAGAGCTGGGCGTAACCATCCAGGGGCAGAGTTTTCCGCACCTGATCTATCACTTCGTGCTGACGTACTCGAACTGGGAGACAGGAACGGTGTGCTTTTCGGAGAGCTTCGAGAGCCTGAGCGAGGGATTGCAGAACGCGTTGTGGGAGCTGGGCAAAGTGCCCGAGCGCCATCGCACCGACCGGCTTTCGACGGCGGTCAACAACATGAGCGATCCGGTCGAGTTCACGGATCGCTACAAGGGCCTGATGCGTTCTTACGGGCTGGACGGCGAGAAGACGCAACCTGGGCATGGCAACGAGAACGGCGATGTGGAGCAGCGGCATCTAACTACGTCGGGCACGTCGTTACTTTCCTACGCAACAAAGAGGGGCGTCGGCAGGGGCCGGAAATTATTGGCGTCTCCATCAAGGTGAAGTACGTTGAGTCTCCGCCCGAGGCGTACACCCGAGGGGAACTTCAAGATTTGTTCCGTGTGTCCTCCGAAAGGGACAAGTTCCGCTGGAGGTTCTTCTTGGGGACGGGTTTCCGGGAAACTGAAGTTGCGGTCGCGGAGAAGACCGACATCAACCGCGACACCAAAACCATCCGGGTGGACGAGAAGCGATATTTCGACTTCAAACCAAAAGATTGCGAAAAGTGTTCGGTGCTGACTACTTTTTTCAGGTGGAGATGCAGGTGGGACGACTTCGGTCGTCCCCACCTCATGGTGGTCGTTTGATCCGGTAATCACAGCGGAACAGCCTCTGGTTTCCGCTGGCCCTTACAACAACCCAGTCAACGGCCTACAGCACCCAGACACGCTGATCTATTTTCCGCTGTGCTGGCAAGCGTGCCTTGTTGGAAATGTCCACACATTCGACATCGAGACCGACAGATTTGTGCCAGCCTTCTTGAAGACGGTGCGCCGACTGTATCGCGACAACAAGGCGAAGTTCATTATCTCTCCCCAACGATTGAACGACCTATAGTCGTCATCAAGTTGCGTGTCCGCACCCGGCTAGTCCATATCCTGTAGGCTAATGACCACCGCCCGACCTCCGAATCCGGGGCAAAAAGCCAATGAATCTGGGGTGGCGGAAGGGGACCTTGTGAACCAGTCCATTCGAATGCCACAAACAGCGGCTGAAGCAATATTCCAGCCCAGAGGTGAACTGCCCTAGTTGCGCTACGTCGGGGGGGCTACCATCGAAATCCCCAGCCCCACCCGCGAACCGATGCCCTTTCGGTACAATTCAACCAACATCTTCGTGGAGGCATGTCATGCGCAGAATCCTCGTTGCAGCTCTCACCGTCATCTTTGCTGCTTCACTTGCTGTTCCGGTCGTGGCGCAGGGTGCGCCGCCGCAGGTCGGAGCCGACCAGCCGTACACGGTCGAGTACTACTACAAAGCGCAATGGGGACACCAGCAGGAATTTCTCGACCTGTTCCTGAAAAATCATTACCCGCTGTTGAAGCGAATCGAGGCGTCGGGGCGCATACTCTCCATCAAGATCGAGTCCCCGGCTTACCACACCACCGAAGACGGGCGCTGGGACTACCGCGTCACGGTTCGCTACAAGAATTCGACCGTGGCCACGACGGCGAACCCGGAGGAGGAGGCCATCATCAGGGAGCTATGGCCGGATCAGACGACCTATAAAAAAGAAGAGCAACGGCGGTTCGAGATTCTGCTGGGGCATTGGGATTTACCCGTGACGGATATTACGCCGAAGGGACAGTGATCCCGAGTAAACATGCGTGTAAAGGTCTGCCGATGAGCACGCTAACCCGCCGACTCAGCGTTTCCGCTGGCAGTAGCCCGACTCAGTGGATCAGCACCCGCCCCAGTATTATTTCGACGCTGCCACCAATACCACCGCGTGTTCGACCCCGGCGTCATTCTGGGAGTGTGCATCCTGCCACTTGCGGCAACGTTCCTGAATCTGCAACCGCTTCGATACCGTCAGCTTCGCCCCTACTCTGTCACGTACCGACCTAGCTTGTTCATCCAAGGTTGAGGTTCCAACGTTGAGCCAGAAAAATGCTTCGGTTTCGTTCTTCGCAACGCCTGCACCTTGGAAGTACCTTACGCCAAGACTAGCCTGAGCCCCGGAGTGTCCCTGCTCGGCGGCTTTTCGGAACCAGTCTGCAGCCTCGCCGTCATTCCGAAGAACACCTTGCCCATTGGCGTACAGAATCCCAACGGCGTACTGAGCCTCTGGATATCCCTGTTCGGCGGCTTTCCGGTACCAATAGAGAGCTTGAGTGTAGTCCAGAGGCAATTCCCCAAGCCCTTGCGCATACGCCTCTCCAAGGTTGTACTGAGCAGCCGCATATCCCTGCTCGGCGGCTTTGCGGAACCAATAAACGGCTTGGGGCTCATCCGTGGGCAACCCCCCAAGCGCGTTCAAATACGCAAGACCGAGGTTGAGTTGTGACAATCCATCTCCGTTCTGTGCTTCCCCAATAAGGATAGGAGTACATTCGCTGACAGCCAGCAGGTTGGGCGCAGCGGTGAGGAGGAAAAGGACAGGAAGAAGCCAGCGAAGGGTAGAGCCACATGTACGCATTACGACACCTCTATACAGCGGTGGCCAGCATGCCGCTAAACGGTAGCGGAGCCGCCACGGCTCACTGCTCCAAACCGCTCGCAGTGAATGTGCGTACACGGTACAAAGCAGAGCGCGACGAATCAAGTGAAAGTCTTCTGCGCCCGGTCACGAAAGTGTGCAAGCCCTCCGTAAGGGCGCGGCTCCGCACCGGAAGATGGGTTGTTGTTTGAATGATTTACACGCACTGGGAGCAGATTGAGGCTGGACGTCCCATTACGGTCACGACACTGCTCCGCATCTGCGAGGTGTTCGATCTGCCGATGGCCAAGCTGGTGCGGGGGCTAGACTAGGGCATTTATGAGAAGCCAGCCGTGGAGCTGGCTCCTCGTCGCCGCAGACGCTCCTGACGTCAGTCTTCATTCTCTGGCCGGAAGAACTCGTTAAGCTTCTCTGCAAGCTCCCGCGAAAACAGCACCATCGAGCAATAGCGATTGGCGCACTGGGAGTGCCGCCAGACTATCTCGGAGACCTGAGCCGGGGAGATTCGAATCGTTGGAGGTGGCGGTTCCGTCCGCTCGAAACAGAAATCCAAGACTTTCTCCGCAAATCTCGGGTGGATGTTGGCCTGAATCCAATCCTCGATGGTGATGAAGAAACCGATGCGAAGTAAATAGGCCCTGTGCCTCAAGCACAGGTATTGCTTCGTGCCATCGGCGAGGGTGCGGTGGTAGCGGTCAGGTTTCCCGCAATAGATGGCTTCGGCCTCGCGGTCGCCGAGACACTCGGCGAGATTGACCCAGAATTCGCACGGCCCGGTCACGGTTGCTCCCCGGTCATTGTGGCTGTTGTTCATGCGCCTGCTGCCAGCCGCGTGCGGATGGTTCCGTAGCCGACAACGGCGCGCGTACAGGCGATTTCAGCTTTCAGTGCGCTGGCCAGGTCTTCGGCGAGTTTCAAGTCTTCCTGCTTGCGAAAGCCGCGGCCCACTGAGAATCGCAGAGGATTTTAAGCTCTCGACTGGAACCTGGGTTAACGTCGGCGATCTCCGATCGCGAATTCTTCAGAATGGGGGCAAGCTCGTTCGCGATATCGTCGTGGCTGGGCACGATCGCGATTATCTCAGCGCTCTTATCTTCCCAGACCAAGATGAATGTCGCGGTGTTTGTCCAGAACTCCCTATTGATGCTTCTCCGGGAGTGATCTATTCGAGCCCGGAAGTCCGCAAGCGTTTTGAAGAGCTACTTGATTCCCTGAACCGCGAAGGCCCAGCGAGTGCGAGAAGAATTGGGCGCGCGCTCTTAGTGGAGGAATCGCCGTCAATCGATGCGAACGAGATCACCGAAAAGGGAACTCTCAATCAGAGGGCCGTGTTGGAACGTCGCGCCGCACTCGTCGAGGAGCTTTATTCAGAACCGCTGTCACCTCGGGTAATTGTCGCGGCAGCCCTCGACCGTGATCATCGCGGAAAACTTTAACGAGCCGCGCGCAGCACTCTCCGGCACTCCTGTCCGGTCTGTTTTTCAGTGCGATAGACCCGGAGGAAAAGGAGCCGTTGTGAGTGTGGATCGCGATTAGGATGCTGCGGCTGGCTCTAAGGGTCATTGGCGATGTCACTTTGTTTTGGAAGAATGGATTCGAGGTTAACCGATGACACGAGACGAGGTCATACAGAAGACGCTTCGCGGCATGAACATGGTGTCGGATGCAGGCGACCGGACATGCGACGAGGAAACATACGCGCAGGTGGTGGGTCATCTCCTCGCTAGGCTACCGGACGGAATTGATATCAGGACGTGCGAAGATTTCAAGCACCTCGGCGCGGAGTGCTGCGATGCCTGCCACCACTTCTACTCCGAAACTGAAATGGAGTTCATCGACCTACCTGATGGCGGCAAAGTCTGGGTGTGCGACCAGGTGGAGTGGGGAATCTACCCCGAACGTAAACGGGAACTCGAAGAATGGTCGCGCCAGTTTGACGCAGAGTTTGAAAAGCTATACGGAAAGAAGCCGTCGTTTTAATGTGGTTTACTTCAGTTGCCTCGGGGACGGGGCAGTCGGTCACTGTCCCTTCGGTGTAATATCGGTCACAGGCAAATCCCAATGCTCCAGAATAGCAGCCTGGGTTGGGTTGCCGCTTATGGCTCATCCCTTGACTTCTTAGGTGTTGCCGCTGTGACGCGATCAAACAGAGCTGCAGACCCCATGCGCTCGCAGTGTTCCGCGAAGTCCGGGCGCGGTCCTTTCCAATGGAGATCTTCGACCGAGTCAAACACGGGTACATCCAGCCGTAGGGTCGCAAGGGTGCGAAACAGCAGGGCATCATTCCAACCGCTCAGCAGCGATTCAGACAGCAAGCGGGCTCTTCGGATTGATGGATGCCAGGCTTGCCAATCCTTCGGAATGTCCTCGAGGTGAGGGTATTGCGATAGGGTAAGGCTCGCAGACTTCGTTCCCCATCCCGGTAACCCCGGGAAGCCATCGGCACTGTCCCCGACCACCGCTAGATAGTCTGGAATCGAGTGGGGCTTCACTCCAAACCTCGCCATGACACCAGCTTCATCGCGCATGACGCTGTGCATGCGATCCAACTGAACAACTCGTGTACCGGTGACGCACTGCCCGAGATCTTTGTCCGGTGTACAAATGAACACCTGCCTCACACGGTCATCCTGCGCCGCTTTGACCGCCGCAGACGCGAGCGCATCATCTGCCTCGTAGTAGACCATTGGCCACACAACCAATCCCATTGCTTCCAGCGCTTCCTCCAGAAGAGGGAACTGAGAGAGCAATTCCGGAGGTACGCCTTCGCTGGTCTTGTATCGGGGATAGAGATCATTGCGAAACGATTCCACAACATGATCGGTTGCGACCCCGATATGGGTCGCGCCGCGTTCGAACATCGACAAAATTGATGTCAGGACTCCACGAACGGCGCCGATTTCCTGGCCGCCCGCATCTGAGGCGGCGGGCACGGCGAAAAAGTGCCGGAACAGTTCGTATGTGCCATCAATCAAGTGAACGTCCATTTGATTTTGATCTTCAACGCGGCGGCAAGACGTTAGCGCTGTTCTGGTAATTGACGAAAAGATACGAGATCCCAGAGCCGCTGTCGGCTCCGGTGTAGTTGCGCGACCCGTACTGGTAGAAAACACAACCAGATTATGATTTGGGTTGGATGCGGGTTCTTTTGCCGCTGGCCTGTGCCTCATTTCTCCAATACGTAGCTGCCCGGAGCGCGTTGCAAAGATGGATGGCTGTCGCCACCGCGGAAGGGTAACTTCCGTTTCGGGCCGGAGTGCTCCGCGAGCCATGCCGCCCAGTCCGTCCACCAGCTTCCGTCATAGCGCGTCGCTGTTTTTCGCCACTCCTCGGCAGAGACAGTTTCTTTATTGGATTTCGTGGTCCAGTAAGTGCCCTTTCCCCCGGGAGGATTGATGATTCCCGCAATGTGCCCGCTGGAAACCAGTACGAATCGGACATTTGCGCCAAGCAGTTGCGTGATGCGCCAAGCAGCGTCCCACGGTACGATATGGTCCTTCTCCGCTCCAACGGCATAGACGGGTTGCGTGATGCGCCCTAGATCGATCTTTTCGCCCTTCAGCGTGACCTTGCCGGGTTGGATGAGGTTGTTTTCTTTATAGGTGTTACGCAAATACCAACTGTGGGCGGCACGGGCCATGCGAGTGCTGTCTGCGTTCCAGTACAGCAGGTCGAACGCCGGGGGCTTCTGGCCCAGCAGGTAGTTGTTGATGACGTTTGCCCAGATGAGGTCATTCGAACGCAGCAGATTGAACATGTTCGACATCTCGCGGCCGCCGAGATAACCGCGTTCCAGCATCTGCTCCTCGATGAAGTCGACGGAGTCGTCTCCTATGAAAACCGCCGTATCTCCGACCCTTGAGAAATCCAGGAGTGAGACGATAAACGTGGCACTGCCAAACCGCGTGTCCTGCCTGGCTGCCAGGTATGCCAATACGAGGGCAAGGAGAGTTCCTCCGATGCAATACCCCATCACGTTCACGGTGCTGGAGCCGGTGATGTCGCGAATCACATCGCTTGCCTCCAGCGGGCCAAGATCCATGTAGTCCTCGATGGTGGTGTTCTCCATGGCGGCGTCTGGGTTCTTCCAGGAGATCACGAACACGGTGAAACCCTGCTCGACAAGGTAGCGGATCAAGCTGTTCTTCGGCTGCAGATCGAGGATGTAGTACTTGTTGATCCAGGGCGGGAGAATCAACAATGGGATCTTATGAACCGTGGTTGTTTGCGGCTCGTATTGAATCAATTCCATAAGGCGGTTGCGGTGAACCACCTTCCCGGGAGTGACTGCCAGGTTTTCTCCAGGCGCAAAGGCGGTTGTGTCCGCCATGCTGAGGCGCCCTTGCTTCAGATCTTGCGCAAGGTTGCGTGCGCCATCCGCCAGACTGCTTCCGCCGGTCTCGATCGCTCGACGCAGGACTTCCGGATTGGACATCAGCAGCAGTGTCGGGCTCATTGCGTCGACAAACTGGCGAAGGTGAAATTGCAGGCGGCGCTGTTCCGCCTCATCCATATCGCCAAACTCGTCCTGCTTCAGCAGCCAGTCCGAAGCCAGCAAGTAGATCTCTTTGAGGGTGCGGTAGGCCGGATTGCCCTGCCATTCCGGAGCGGCAAAGCGCTTGTCGCCAGCGGCGGTAGGCATGCCCAGAAGAGCGTCCGCGCCAGCCACGCCGGCCCACTTTCTTACGGCTTCGCCCCAAATCTCCATCGCCGATTGCACAAGCCTTGCGTTCATCTCCCCGAACGATGCGACCGCTCTTTCCGGGTCACTCAGTGATCTGACCCAAACCGTGCGGAGCGACCGCACGATTTCTGCCCAATCGACAGGAACGACCTCGCGCAATGGATTGGCGTTCCACATTCCGTCAATCGAATGCAGGACCGGGTCCTGCGCGAGAGCCTGAGTCCATTTCTGCAGCCCCTCTGCCATCAAACCGCCGGCCACATCGTCGGGCATTGCCTGCGGCCAGAGCGCGCCGTTGCCGGCGAGCCCGGATGCCTTGGCTTTCGTTAGGACTTCAATCCAGGGTGCCCATATCTGCTGCAGTGCTTCCAACCCGAGTGGGTTCACGTCCGCACTGCTCCCGCTCTTGGCCTGCTGCGGATGGGGCCCGGGATCATCGGGTTTGTTGTGAGTCATTGCGGGCTCCTTATGGAACTAGCTTACACCGCGGTGAATAGACCCGGTTCACGGTTGGAACAGAACTGCTTTAGGTCTCACAGCGATTTGTCGGTGGCACACTCGACCCCAGGTGGGCGAACCCACAAGCGGGTGAAGGAGGGTAGCGTATCGTAGCGACGACAATCTCTGGCGATCCATCATCATTCAGCCTAGTTGCCGTTCCCTCAAACGGCGCCTGATATCTTCCCTGATTTCGACCGGGCGTGGTCAGCGACTGCGCCCGGTTTCGTGTTTGTGGGTTGGTCTAGGTTGGGCGGACAAAACTCGGCATCTTTCGGTTAAGGTCTCGGCTGCGAGTTCCTCTACAGTGAGGATTCAACCTCGAAGCCCCACTCTTGAAGAAGAGGTTCGGGAACGAATTTCGAGTTCTTGTTGCGGCTCGCCCACTCACGAAGCTGGATCGAATGGATGTATTGGTCAGGTTGCAGATTAAATTCGTGAGTAACTTTCTCAAATTCAGTGATAGTCGGAATCACCGGGCCATTCGGCTCCGGCTTGCCCCAGTTAGGATTGCCTCGTCTTTTTGCCATAAGTCAGTAAATACTCCTGCGGTATATCGGGTGAAATCAAAGTTGTCGGTGGTCTACAGCAGATTGGATGAAGCACTGCTCAGCCGTGCCGAACGTCTGTGAGAGGCTTCAGAACAGGGATGGGGATGCGCTTAGCTATGATGGCCCGAACAGCAACCCACCTGTCACGAACTTCAAGACCCGTCGCAACTCGAACGACTTTGAACAGGACTCTGTTTGGAATGCGGTGAAACGGCACCAACCCCGCCAGAAACTCCAGTTCATTGGGGTCGATTACAGGATTCAGATTGATGCCGGAGACGGGCAGTGCGATGGTCACCTTCTGGAACACACTCTTCCGCTCGGCTCGGGATTGGTCGATAAGCTCCTCAAGGGTGAACGTACGTCCTGGGCAAGAGAGTAATTTGTACATCGGACGGTCCTTTCACTTTGCGGTTGCGCTTTCTCGCTTCATACGTGCGGCTGAAAACACGGAGCGCCCAGAAGGGCGCTCCGGCTATCTCCAGCGAAAGTCTTGTTTGTTAAGGCTTACACCTTGGCGGCAGCGGCCTTCACGGTCTTGGTGGCCTGGGTCGTGATCTCTTTCTGAGCGGCGACCACGGTGTCAAAGCCCTTCTGAACCGAATCGGCAGCCGTCTCGACGGCGGTGCCAGCAACGCCGGGCTGCGCCTTCACGGTCTCGATGTTGGTCTTGGTTTGCTTGACGGCGTACTCGACCACCAGGTTCTGGGCAGCGATTGCACGATCGAACGAAGCCTGCAGAACGTTGCTGAAATCAGCCTTGGCGGTTTCCTTGCCAAACGACTGGACGGCTGCGATGGAGGCGTTGCTCTGCTCCAGAGCCAGGTCCAGCAGGCTCTTCTGCACGGCGACAAAGCCTTCGACGGCCGGGCCGGCCAGGTCAAGGACGAACAGACCAGGCAGCGAGGAGCCCTTCAGGGCCTTCTTGATTTCGGCCAGGACTTCGGCGTTCTGCTTAACGGCCTGATCCAGGTTGGACTTGCTCAGTTCGATGGTGCGCTCCAGGCCCTTGCTGTACTGGGCGGTGAATTCGGTCGGGCAGAATGCGGTTGTCATGTTGTTCTCCTCGTAGGTTGGCTTTCGGTAATGGTATGGAATCGATGCATTGCTGCAAGTAGTGCTGCATCGCAGCATAAAATGAGTATGACCCTCAAACGTCCGCAAGTCAAGGGGGAGCGCAAGGACAGGCACAGCCCACCGACCGCCGACCTGCCACCCTCGGGACCGAGTTCAGGGTGCGCATCGACTCCACCGTCATTGAGGAAGTCCGGCACGAGCAGTTGGCGTGTGGACGCACATTGCAACGGGGTGCAGTGGCATGCTGCCGGAGAGTGCAGAACATTGCTTCCGGGCTGGCAATGAAATCTACCGCCACGGAGGCAAATCGCGCCTAGCCGGAAGTTGAGCACTGCAGCAAGATCATGCTGGTGCCGGAGCGGTATGGCATGGCATGCTCCCGGAATTGCTGGCTTATACTGCCTGGGGACCGATTGTCCCAGATGTGCGCCAAAAGGCAGTGGGGTTCGTAGGTGGAGACAGAAATGGCACACGTTGAGATGTACACTGACGGTTCTTGCAAAGGAAATGGCCGTGCGGATGGCGGCCGCGGCGGCTGGGCCGCAATTCTGAGTTGCAATGGAAAGACAAAGGAGTTGAGCGGAGCCGAGCCGAACACGACCAACAACCGCATGGAACTCCTAGCTGTAATCTCCGGTCTGGAAGCTCTTACAAGGGAATGCACTGTAACAATTCACTATGACTCGGAATACATGCGGAATGGCATTACGAAGTGGATAGAGGGCTGGAAGCGGAACGGGTGGAAAACGAAAGACAAGAAGCCGGTTAAGAACCAGGACCTGTGGCAGCGACTCGACGCTTTGGTTCAGAAATATCAGCAGATCGAGTGGGATTGGGTTCGCGGTCACAACGGCAATCCGGGGAACGAACGCGCCGACACGCTCGCGCAGGCCGCAGCCGATACGCTGTGACACTGCAGATGTCGAAGGGCATGACGAATCAAGAAACGCGGATGATCGGAGAGCCGATGCCCAGCGACGGACGCAGCGAGGTGTGGGATCTTCGCGTCTTCTTCTTCGCTCGCTCTGCAATCTGCTATGACCGTTAGGCAACGCGTGGAGCATCTCTACGGGCTCAAATCGGCACCCGACAGATGTGCGTACGCCGTCGGCGGGTCAGATTATCATTCGGGGTCTGAACCACCGGTATGCTCGCGACCCTTTTGCCTGTGCTCCAAAAGTTTCCTTCGGACGGACGGTTCGCGTCAAGCCAGCGTTCTCGTCCTCAGGTGCGGCCGCTCCGCTGCCATGCAGGATTATTATGGGTTATGGCGGATCTGGAATCCGGTACCATCGCCGTGCTGGCGGAGAAACCTTCGGTGGCGCGTGATATAGCCCGGGAGCTGGGTGCAACCAGCCGTGGCGATGGATATCTGCACGGCAACCGCTACGTTATTACGTGGGCGGTGGGGCACCTTGTAAGCCTTGCCCAGCCGCACGAAATCAACCCTGAATGGCGCAAATGGCATCGCTCCCTGCTGCCCATGCTGCCGAGCCAATGGCCGCTTGTCGTCTACGAAAAAACTAAGGATCAATTCGAGATCGTAAAGCGGATTCTGAACTCGCCGAAGGTTTCACGCGTCGTTTGTGCGACTGATGCCGGCCGCGAAGGGGAATTGATCTTCCGCTACATCTACGAGTCGGCGCGGTGCCAAAAGCCGGTCAGTCGCCTTTGGATCTCTTCGCTCACGCCGGAGGCCATCCGCAAAGGCTTCTCGGCGCTGCGACCGGCCGCCGACTACGACTCGCTGGCGGATGCTGCGCGTGGCCGCAGCCAGGCAGATTGGCTGGTAGGCATGAACCTATCGCGTGCCTACTCTCTTGCCGACAACGAAAAGCTTTCCGTCGGACGTGTCCAGACGCCCACGCTGGCTATGGTGGTTGAGCGTGAACTTGCCATACGCCAATTTGTACCCGAGGAGTACCTGGAAATCGTGGCCGATTTTCGCCCGAGTGACGGATGTTCCACGGGCGACGCTCAGCAGAATATCTATCGGGGTACGTGGTTTCGCGCGCTGCCGGGAGAGGGAACCGACAAGGAATCGCGGCAGAAGGCGATGCGGCTGCCCACCGATGGAAAAGAAGCGAAGAGTATTATCGAACGCGCGCACGCTGGTCGGGCCTCCATCGACTCGATCCAATCGGAAACGCAGCGCATGGCTCCGCCGCTCTTGTACGATCTTACAGAGCTCCAGCGGCACGCCAACCGGCTATATGGCTTCAGCGCGCAGAAAACACTGGATGTGGCGCAGGCACTGTATGAAACTTACAAGCTCATTAGCTATCCGCGCACGGACAGCCGACATCTCTCGCAGGATGTAGTGTCGACGCTACCGCCGATCGTCAAGAACATCGAAGGTCCCTATCGTGAGCATCTGGCACCCGGCACGGGCGAGCGCGCCTTGGGGCGACGGTACATCGACGACTCCAAGGTGACCGATCACCATGCCATCATCCCCACCGCAATAGCTCTCGGGAAGGCCCGCCTGTCGGATGACGAGCGCAAGATCTACGATCTGATCTGCCGGCGCCTGCTCAGTGCCTGGCAGGATGACTACATCGGGTCGGTTACCACCGTGATCACCGCGATTGCAAATGGCGATATCATCGACCGCTACCATGCGTCGGGAACCGCTGTGCAACAGGCGGGTTGGAAGGTATTGGATATCGTCGTCGAGAAGAAGGCGAAGCGGGGGCAGGGAAGCGGAGAGGAAGAGCGGGGGGAGCAGGTTCTGCCGCCAGGTTTGGCCAAGGGCCAGTCACAAGAGGTCATCGACGTCAAAGCCTTGACGAAGAAGACCCGGGCACCCAAGCGATACACGGATGGCACCCTGCTCACGGCCATGGAGACGGCGGGCAAGGCCCTCGATGAAGAGGAACTGGCGAACGCCATGAAGGAAACCGGTCTGGGAACACCCGCGACTCGTGCATCGATGATCGAGGTTCTCCTCAAGCGGGATTACATCGTGCGGCAAGGAAAGGCTCTCGAAGCCACTGACAAAGGCATTCGGCTGATCGAGGTGGTCCACCCCGAGGTGAAGAGCCCCGCCATGACGGGGCAGTGGGAAGCGTATCTTAAGCGGATTCAGCGTGGCGAGGCTCAACTCGGACCATTTCTGAAAGGCATTGAAGAGTACGTAACGGGAGTGGTGGGCAAGGTTGGGCAGGCGCCGCCCGCCGCCAAGGCACCGGTGGAAGCTGCGCCCCCAAATCTAGAAAACGTTCACGTCTCTCTAAAGACGTCGGTTAGCGAGCCGCTGCCCATGGGCAACCTGAATGGTCTCCTGCACAAAGCATTCGGTTTCTCCTCATTCCGTCCAAACCAGGAAGCCGTCTGCAGGGCGGCTATCGAAGGTCATGACGTGTTGCTGGTCATGCCGACCGGCTCCGGCAAGTCGCTGTGCTATCAGTTGCCGGGCATCGTCCGCGGCGGCACGACGCTGGTGATCAGCCCGCTGATTGCTTTAATGGAAGATCAGGTTGCCAAGCTAAAGGCGCAAGGTTGCACCGTTGACCGCATCCACTCCGGCCGTCCGCGCGCCGAGTCGCGACAGGCTTGTGTGGATTACCTCAGCGGCAAGACGCAGTTTCTTTTCATCGCACCAGAGCGGTTGCGGGTGGCCGGTTTCCCGGAGATGTTGGCCAAACGACCGCTGTCCCTCATTGCGATTGACGAGGCGCACTGCATCTCGCAATGGGGACACGATTTCCGGCCGGATTACCGCATGCTGGGCCAGTACCTGCCACGCTTTCGTCCCGTGCCGGTGATAGCGCTGACCGCTACCGCAACACCTGTCGTTCAAGATGACATCGTCGAGCAGTTGGGGTTGGCGCAGACAAACCGTTTCGTTCACGGCTTTCGCCGCGATAACCTCGCAATTGAGGTTGTCGAGACCGCGCCTTCGCAGCGGGCCGAGCTCGCCGGCGAACTGTTGCGGGCGACGGAGCGCAGGCCGGCAATCGTCTACACACCCACGCGCAAGCAGGCCGAAAGCCTGGCAGGCGAACTTGCCGCCCACTTTCCCGCCGCTGCATATCACGCCGGGATCGATGCCGGACGCCGCCAGCAAGTTCAAGAGGAATTCCAAAAAGGCCGGATACAGGTGATGGTGGCGACGATTGCCTTTGGCATGGGAATTGACAAGGCTGATGTCCGCACCGTGATCCACACGGCTCTGCCGGGCAGCCTGGAAGCGTACTACCAGGAAATCGGGCGCGCCGGGCGTGACGGAGCGCCCAGCCGCGCGATCCTGATGCACTCCTACGCCGATCGCTATACCCACAAATTCTTTTTTGAGCGCGATTATCCGGATGTGACTGTGCTGGAGGCGATCTTTACTCGGCTCCGAGCCGAGCCACAAGAAAAGGCGTCCCTAATGCCGAAGCTCCGGATGGATGAAGACGTGTTTGACAAAGCCCTCGAGAAGCTCTGGATCCATGGCGGCGCCGTGGTGGACTCCGCCGAGAACGTGAGCCGGGGCCACGACCAGTGGCGCGAATCCTATGTCGCCCAGGGTGAGCAGAAGCGGGCGCAGATCGACCAGATGATGCGTTACGCGGAGAGCAATCAGTGCCGCATGGCCGCCCTGGTGCGCCACTTCGGCGATCTTGCTGACGGAGAGAAGCCGTGCGGTATATGCGATTTCTGCACTCCGGGGCAGTGCGCCGCGCAACGGTTCCGTACCGCCACGGAGGCGGAGCACAAAACGCTCTTGCGTGTGGTAGCCGCGTTACGCTCGAGTGGCGCGAAATCAACCGGCAAGCTGTACGGCGAACTCTGTCCCAACAAGGAGATGACCCGCGACGCATTTGAAGAAGTGCTCGGTGCCACGGCACGGGCGGGACTCTTGCAACTCTCGGACGAGGCCTTCCAGAAAGATGGCAAACAGATCCCGTACCGCAAAGCCAGCCTCACGCGCACCGGTCAGACCGTGGACGAAAGGACGCCGATCAAGTTCGTCATGAAGGACACGGCGCCCGCGTCTGGCAAGCGCAAAAGGAAGAAGACGCCCTCTGTTCCTATGGGTCTAAACCGGGCATCGAAGGCTGAAACCGGAGCGGGACCGCGACCAAAGGCAAAGGCGAAAGGGCCTGAAGCCGCGATGAGTATCCGCCTTGAAGCGGCGCTACGTGACTGGCGTCTGGCAGAAGCCAGGCGGCATGGCGTGCCAGCGTTCCGAATCTTAAGCGACCGCACACTGAGGGCTCTGGCCACCAGCCACCCTGTAACAACCCAGGAGCTGCTCGCCGTCCCGGGAATCGGGGTCAGCACCGTGGCGAAGTACGGAACGAAGATTTGCCACGTTCTGCGCGAGAATGGCGGTTGAGGGAGTCCCCAAACCCCTCAGCCAGAGCCTACTTCTGGCGGCGCATTCCCTGCTCGCCTGTTCCCCGAACCGCAACATGCACGGTCTTTTCGATGCGTTCCATGCTACATGCCCCGTACACAGGACCACTATGGGTGAAACGATATCAGAATGCGATCCCCTGGAACAACCTTGGATAAAACAGTCATGGCATCCCCCAAAAGGGACACCCATAACGCTTCATGTGCGTATGGCGTGGTGTGTTGCGACACTGCACCGGCGGTCATTGTTCCCGGATCGGACAACTCGGAAACTGCCCAATGCCCGGCGATGTACTGGGCGAACAGGCTGGTTCACAAGGTTCCATTCCGCCACCCCAAAAACATTGGGCTTTTTGCCGTTTTGTCGGCGCTCGGGCGGTGGTCAATTGGCTACAGGATATGAACCAGCAATATGAGATGGTCTCCTGACGCGAGGGCGGTTCGCAGCGATGCTGCGGCGGATCGCGATGCTGCTGATTTCTGCAAGCGAAGGACCGATAGGAATGCCGCACAACTTGATCGCCGAGAACTAGGGAGCTACCTCCAGGATGGAAGAGCAACCCTCATTTTTCGAAAAACATGACCGCTGCGCGCGCAACCCCAAATAATCAACTAAGCATCTAGCCCGGGAATTGGAGCCGATTTCTTGGCGGATTGCATTACCGTCCCGCCGCCTACGCACCAGGGAACTCCGGCCCAATAAACAGACATAGGAGACCTCGGTTATGACACTACCGCTGAGAGGAACGATTATTAAGACGCCGGACAGCAATCCGGGGCTTCTTGTCGTCAACGGCCAGCAAAAGACTTTCACGCTGGAGGGCATCTGGAACTCTCCGGTCGCTCCGGAGGTCAACATGGCCGTCGATGTCGAATTTGATGGTGCGGGTTTGATCACAGGTCTTACCGCCGTGAACCCACACCAGCTAGCCAGAGAGAAGCTGAGAGTGGTCGGCGACACGGCGCAAGAGCATGGAAAAGAGGCTGCCGAGATTGCCCGCCAGGGTGTCGGGGCGCTTGCCTCCCGAATGGGCAAGGTCGCGTTGGCGGCAACCGTCCTCCTCTGGGTCGCATGGTTTTTCATGCCCAGCCTTAGCATCTCTATGTCCGTCTTTGGTTTGGGAGGATCAAAGTCAATTTCTCTTTGGAATGCCTTGGCCATCGATCGAAATTACAACCTGACCCTCTTTTTTAACAACGCGGATCCCGGCGGCAGCCATGGTTTTCTTAGCCTGGTCGTTCTGGCGGGTATCGTTGCGCCCTTCGCCGCTTCGTTTATCAGAGGCCATCGCGCCCGGTATTTGTATGCGGCACCGCTTGTATGCTTGTTGCTTGCGGGGCTCACAATTCGATACGAGTTCGGCCAGTTGCTTGCCTTGGTGCAGGAGCAGTCGGCAAATATGGCAGCTCTCAAGATATCGCCTGACTACGGAGTCTTCATCATCGCACTCGCGAGCCTTGTCGTTGCTGCGCGCAGTCGTCGGCGCCCGGCGAGCGAAAGCGCCGCCGTAATCGTCGCCAACCCACGCACCGGTGGCGTCGTCTCCTTAGGAATGGGGTTTTGTACGAACCCAGACTGCCAAGCGCCTTTGAGCGCTGGATCACAATTTTGCACGAAATGCGGAACTCAACGTGCGTCTGTAGCTTGAGTTTGACGAGGAAAACCGAGCATCCGCTTCAGAGATGCTCCCTTATCGAGTAACGGGCGAGGAGGTTTTTGAAATCACACGCCTTAATCAAGGCACCGTGCGATTCCTTTAGCCAGTTGCGGCATTTTGGGGCATTGTGCGCAACCGACCGCGCCCAGGCCGGCGGAAGCTCCTCTCCCCTGCCGGTCGGCAAACCGGTAAAGCTGCGGTGAAAACCGATGGCCGCCTGCAGTTCAATGCTCAACGTGCCAATGGGGGTCGCGCCGGACCATCCCATTAACTCTGATCAAGTTCTCTGCCTTCCACTGAGCCAGGTGTGTAAAGTAATTGAGAGATGACATGAGGCAGCATACGTGACCCAATGACCCAAAACCAGAAAGCTGTAGGGTTACTGGGCGGAAATTGGGGGCACGTGATAAGTGAGGCGAATACCATTGATGGCTCAGCCCTCGCCGCGCTCTAATTGCTGCGCAATTGCGTTCAGGTTCTCTTCGATTTCGGCGATCGCGGTACAGGCCTCTCCTCGTGCCTCTCGGCGTTCGCGGATCATGCGGAGATTCCGAGCGGTCGTTTGGGGAGCAAAGATTTCCCTACGCTCTTTTACGATTGCCAGCGCATTTGCCAGGCACTCGTAGGCGGCATCGGTGTCGCGCGCCAGGACCGCAAGTTCGAGGAGTGTAGCGTGGTCCCAGTAGTCGCCTCCAGTGCTGGCAATGCGGCGGGTGGCGGCGTAACGGACAATCGGCAGGAGTGCTGCTTGCCGGGGATCGGGCGGATCTTTCATTTCCATCAGGGTGACGGCGTTCACGCCTGGGTATGCGTCGCGCCAGTCAGCTTCAAAGCCGCGAAGGTATGCATCAACCGCGCGATTCAGGAATCCGCGGGCCATCGGCGTCGTTCCCGCCGCTTCGTACTGGTCCTTGAATACTCTGCCCAGCAGCCCGTTTGTCTCGGGACTTGGTCCATCCTGCTGGATGATCTCGTTGAGAACCTGCTCTGCTTCTGAGTGGCGCTTGAGCCGATTTAGGGCGAAGGCGAACTGTTCGCGCACCATGCGCGTGCGTTGCAGCGGGACCGGCATATCGCCGTACAGAGTAACCATCTCAGCGAATCCTCCCACGGCTCTAAGGGAGAGGAAGATGTCAACGATCGTTCCCGCCTGGGCGTCGAGAAGGTTGCCGAGTTCGCTGCGTATGGCGCGAATATCTTCGAGTCCGCCCTTACCTTTCTCGCGGGCCGAGGCAAGTCTCTCTTTCATCTTCTTTGCGTAATCCACTTGGTCGCGGAAGATGTCTGTCTTGGCGTGATCAATTTCCGGACGCGGCAGGTCCGCCAGGAATTGATAGACCGGACTGTCCTCGCCGCATTGGCGCGCTTCGGTTAATCGCTGGGTAAGAATCGCGCTCGCCTTTTCGGGGGCGTCGAGACGGTATGGGACACCACGCAGCGGGGCGAGATCGAAGGGGAGCGGCGAGCCCTCGTTGAAGATGACGGTGGTGCTGCGCGGGCGCAAGGCGTGGCGGATGCCGAGTTCGTAGAGCACGTTGGGGTTTCCGGCAGTGAGGTCGGCCACGGCATATTCGCACAGCATCAGGCGCTCGAACATCGGCTTGTGAATGGAGCCGCCGATGACCTCTTCGTCGGCACGGATGGCTTCCAGCCCCGCAGCCTGAATGGCACCGACGATGATGCTGCGGTAGACCAGGTCGAAGTCGATCATGCGGCCGGAGCCGTCCGGCTTCATCCCAAACGGCATAAGAACAAAACAGAGCGGTTGCATGGTTGGCTCCTGTTCGCGTCTTCTAATGAGCGGGGCCGCCGTCAAGGGGGAAACGCATCCCGCACAGTAACCCTCCGACTCTGTTTGCAGGTTCATCGCGCCTCCAACTCCAACAGGCCTTTTCCACGCGGCGCAACGCTGCGCTGTCGGCGAGATTGTCAGGAACTGTTCGGGCTATTGTAATTCCCTGAGAGCATCACAGCCGTGATTGTCCCCCATCGAGCAACTCTTGTTGAATAAATTCCTTGCCTTCACCATATCCCGCGAAACTCCGTTTCCATCTTGGTAACTAACTCCTAGATTTGTGCAACCTCCACTGCTGCCGGACTCGCAAGCACGCGAGAACAGCGCTACAGCCCGGCTATAGTCTTTCCCTTCGCCATTTCCGCTGTAATACATTGCGCCCAGCCTGTTACAACCACTCGCACTATTTGCATCGCAGGCTTTAGAGTAAAGGGCGGATGCCTGCGAATAGTCTCGCGTAACTCCGAGACCATTCTCGTAGGCATAGCCCAGGTTGCAGCAACCCTCGGCGCTTCCGCCCCGACAAGATTTTGATAACAACTCGACCGCTTTTGGATAGTTTTCCGAAAGAAAAAGGTTGAGCATGCCAAGGTTATTACAACCCAGAGCGTTCCCCGCATCGCAGGCCTTGGTGTAGAGTCCTGCGGCCTTTCCAATGTCCGAAGTCACGCCGAGTCCACGTTGATACACCATACCAAGAGCGTTGCACGCCTTCGGCTCGCCTCCGGCACAAGCCTGATTGAAAAGGGGCAAGGCCTCGGCGTAGCGCTTTTGGTCGTATAGGGCAGTCGCCTGCCGATTAATCTCGACAACACTTAGGTTTCGAACGGACGGTTTGGAATCCGCCGCCGGCTCAGGATTCCGTTCCTCGGCATTACTCGGCCTTTGAACGGGCGGTTCCGAACTCTCCATCAGCGCAGGTTTTTGCTCCTCAGGCACTACGAGCTTCGGGGCGGACGGCTTGATAACCGCAATTTTATCTGGCGTCGGCACCACCGGCTTCGGCTGTGGCGTCGACTGGGGATGAAGTGTTGGCAGGGACTGCGGCGTCGGCACTGGTGTGGACGTTGCCTGAGATTGGGGCGTTGGTATCGGTGTAGGCTCCGGATGGGGTTGCGGCATAAAGAGCCGGACCGCAGCGAATACTGTAACCAACGCCAGTGTGGCTAGAGCTACCCACACCCATCGGGGAAATTTTCGCGTAGCCCGTGGAGGCGCGGGCTCAGGCTCCGTTTGGGATGTCTGTCCGGCTGCGGACTGCTGGGCATGAGGCGTCATCTCCGTAACAGCGGCTCGCAGGTCTGTTGCGCCGAGGACGGCCTCTACGCGATCCGCAAGCTCCTTGAGGTGGCGCTCCAGCGGAGGAACGATTGCGTCCAGCCACTGCACACCCACCATCATGTATTCCAGACCGCCCTCGGGTTTCACGTCCTCGACACGGAAAGGGATCACGAGTTTCACCTTATCGAACGCCAGATGTATTTCTTTGCTGACGTGCGGCGATTGGTTGGTGCCGGAGGAAAAGATGAGGACGACGACTTTGCAAGCCTTGATGCCATTGACGATGGCTTCGTCCCAAATCTCACCGACGCCTATGTCGCGTGGCGCAATCCAGCAGCGGATGTGGCGCTGCTCGAGCGCCTGACATACCAAGCCGGCGACGGTCTGGTCGCGAGACGCGTGGCTTATAAAGACTGTGGAAGAAGTCATTTCGTCTCCAGCAGAACGAGCGAGGTAATCCGATACCTGACAGTTACAAACCTAACGCCGCATACTTCGTCCGACGCCATCTCTGCTTCTTGCCTCCGAGGCAAGAACATTTACCTAAAGCGCTGGACCGCCGCCGCCCTTGGTGTGCAGGATGATGCCCCCCCGCCAACTGCCCAGCCCGACTGCGGCGTCACAAATACCACGGAATTGTTTACCCACCGCCGCCTCGGTGCGCAGGATGGTGCCGCGCTCGCCTACCGCCCAGCCCGACTACGATTTCGCAAACGCCACGGACAACAAGTCCGCGCCGGTACCGCTGGTCTGCGAGTTCCATGTGCCACCGCCGTCCTCGGTGTGCAGAATGGTGCTGTTCTCGCTCTGCGCAAACGGGAAGTACCCGACTTGATTGTCCGGAACACTGTTCGGGCTATCGTAATTCCCTGAGAGCATCACAGCCGTGATTGTCCCCCATCGAGCAACTCTTGTTGAATAAATCCCTTGCCTTCACCATATCCCGCGTAACTCCAAGACCATTCTCGTAGGCATCACAAATTGGGAATCTCATTTACGGACGGTCGCTCGAAACTGAACGGGACCCGTTGCTCCTTTTGGACTAAACCAATTGCCTTCTAGATTCAGGGCAAATACCTGTCCACGTCCAAATCGATATTCGAGGCGAGTTGACGAACCCCTGGGGACGTTATAGCTGCCGATGAGCGTACCTGTCGGGTCACCTTGCAATGGAATAGGAACATTATCCGGAAAGAGATCAAAGGACCCATCCGTCGCGCTGCTTCGGGAAATTCCGATATCGATGACGAGCGTGCCACCCTCCGCGAAGTCCCGGGTATCGATGTGGAAGATGTTATGGTTCTGCAGGCCGTTGCCTGGAGCGGTAATCGTGGCCATCCGTGTCGCAGAAGGATTTGTTCGTGTCAGCCGTAAGGTGCGCTCGTCGAATTTGCTTGGCGCGGGAGTTGGCGCAGGAGGAGGAATCACGCTGCGTGAGGATGAGTCCAGATCTCCTGAATTGGGCGGGGTCGCGTCCGCAAGCATGTCACAGGCTCGCTGGGCGCCCATGCGACAGGCCTCGCCGATAAGCTGCCGGCCCTTCTCCGCATCCTTTTCAACTCCTCTCCCCTCTCGGTAAGCCTGCCCGACAAGGGCACAACCCAAGGCGTAGCCTCCATCGCAGGCCTTGGAATCGAGGGCCACCGAATGAGAATAATCCCTTGTGACGCCTTGGCCAAAGTAGTACATCACGCCGAGCATAGCGCAAGCCTTGGGATCCCCCGCATTGCAGCCTTGGTCGTAAAGCGGTGCGGCCTCACCATAGCGCTGCTGGCCGTAGAGAGCAGTTGCCTGTCGACCAATTGCGAAAACGCTTGGGTTTGGGACGGACGGTTTGGAACCCTCCACCGGCGCAGGCTTCTGTCCCCGGACATCACCAGACATTTGAACGGATGGCCTGGAATTCTCCACCTGCACGGGCTTTTTCTCCTGAGGCACTACGCGCTTCGGGTTGGACGGTTCGAGAACCAGAACTTTATCCGGCCTCGACACTAAAGGCTTTGGCTGCGGTGTTGGCTTCGGCTGCAGCGTTGGCTGAGGTTGCGGAAATGGCACTGGTGTGGACGTTGGCTGGGGCTGCGAGGTTGACACCGGCGTAGGCTCCGGATGGGGTTGCGGCATAAAGCGCCGGACCGCTGCGAATACTGTAACCAACGCCAGTGTGGCTAGAGCTCCCCACACCCATCGGGGAAATTTTCGCGTAGCCCGTGGAGGCGCGGGCTCAGGCTCCGGTTGGGCCGTCTGTCCGGCTGGTGCCTGCTGGGTGTGAGACCGCGACTCCGCTACAGCGGGTCGCTCTTCCGCCGCGCCGATAATGGCCTCCACGCGATCTACTAGAACCTTGAGGTGATGCTCCAGTGGAGGAACCACGGCGTCAAGCCACTGTACGCCCACCATCATGTATTCCAGACCACCGTCTGGTTTCACGCCCTCCACACGGAAGGGGATGACCAGCTTGGCCTTGTCGAAGGCAAGGTGGATCTCGCGCTTGACGTGCGCCGAATCGTTTGTGCCGGAGGAGAAAATAAGGACGACGACCTGGCAGGACTTGATGCCGTTGGCGATGGCTTCATCCCAAATCTCGCCGACGCCGATATCGCGCGGCGCAATCCAGCAGCGGATGTGGCGCTGCTCGAGCGCCTGACATACCAAGCCGGCGACGGTCTGGTCGCGAGACGCATGGCTTATAAAGACTGTGGAAGGACCCATATTTCAGCCCCCGGTGCGATTAAGGATGTTGAACTGTTCCAGATGAATCAAGTGATTAATGTAAAAAATTGGGGGCAAAGGTTGATCTTAACCTTGCATCACTGTTCCCACTGTCCCCAGTGCTGTGCACGGAAGCGAAGCACTCTTGGGCTCGGGGGCACAAAAAGCGGCAACATTAAAGGCCGAGGACATATACCAGTAAGCGGCCGGGATCTTAGCGAGCAGCAGGTCTGGTCACTTGCCTATCACTGAGAAGTCCTCATTCTTGCATGTGTGATTGGCCTAGACACCCACACACCTGGGGAGGGATGCTGTACAGCCTTGCCGGGTTGTATTGCACAGCCGGGGGCCAAACGGCTACTTAAGGACAGAAAATCTCCCTAGCAGTCCGTGCACAAATCCAGACTTGCACCACGGGCTGCTAGCTCTCTATTATCCGTCCGCCCTTGACACGTGTGCTCGTCGGACATACATTGCAGGATACTGTGGGTTATCCGTCGTAGATAGTCAGTATTTTTCAGGGGAGTTGAGATGAAATCAACATTGCTAGACTGTATAGAAGACACGTCAGCAAGGTTCCGTCCGCCAGTTAGGCGCAAGGGAACCCATCTGCTGCTGCTTTTTATCGGCCTTCTGCAACTGGGTTTGACTGGCTGTGCGGCGAAACGTCTGAGGACAGACTACACGGCATTTGAAAGGGTCTATGCGGAGACCTCAAATCGAGAGATGCTCTTGAATCTGGCGCGGCTCGAAAACCGTGATCCTACTTATTTCTTTAAGGTTGGCCAGATTACCAGCAACTGGAAGATGCAATCCTCCCTGGCAGGGGCCGGTTCGTATGCCGTATCGAGCTCCAATCCGCACATTGGAGGACCAGCCGGCGGGGGAACTCCTCTTGTGAACTATGAGAACGATCCAGTATTCACATTTATCCCTGTGAACGACGAAACTAACGCGCAGCTCCTCTTAAAGCCGATTCCAGCGGAAACGTTCTACTTCCTATACGAACAGGGCTGGCGAGTCGATCAACTCCTCCGCCTTATGGTGGACCGAATTGAGCTTACCAGGATTACTACGCAGGGCTCTACGCAGGTCTGTACTGTCGAAACGATTCGTAATGCGCCCCCAACGGCTCCTCTCAGAGCGGACGGCACGCCTGATTATTCTCATAATCAGGTCGCACTCTCCAGCTATATAACCTTTCTCAGGATCAACGCGATCGCATACTGGCTGCAGAAGAACGGTTTCCTGCTGCTTCGGGGCAAAGACACTTTCGTGCCCTATGCGCTTGACCCTGATTCGGGATTAGACGCAGACGCCACCGCTAACGCTCCGAAAGCCGCCGATTTCGTAAATGCCGCGCAAAAAAACGCGGTCTGGGAACTTGTGGAAACGAAAGAGGGAACTAAAACCGTAACGAAATGGGTTTTAGGGGAGAAAGTGTTTGCTCCCATGTTCTCCCTCTATCCGACCAACCATGAGGGCTCAACGGTCGTTCCACGGGTTGGCGATATTGAAAAAGCGATTTTGAATGACCCTGATATGAAGGACGAGCTCAGCAAAGGGCCCGCACTCCAGGAAGTCCTTGAGGGCCTTGCCGCTGGTTTTACCATTGAGGGGAGCACAAATAAACAGGACTCATGCAACCCGACTTCCGGGCAACCACAAGTATCGGCTCATTTGGTAATGCGTTCTTTGCTTGGAGTGATGGCGGCCGCCGCGCAGGAACAGATCCCATTTGAGGCGCTCGCGCACGCCAACCCCACCGTTCCCAATAGCCCATTCTTGACGCAGGCGGAGAAGGATGAGTTGAAAAATCCGCCTGATTTTCGGCATGCGGTTCCGGTCGTTGAGCGGCTTCCGCTGTTGCACCTAACCGGGGAGATTGACGACCAGAAAACCCAGCCAGTGATCCAGCTAAACTACAGAGGAAAGAATTATTATATTGCCGACGACAAAAAACCAGAATACCTGGACAACCAATACTGGAACCGAGACGTGTTCCGCCTCATCGACCAGCTTACATCACAGGTAACCGTGGATATTTCCAAGTTCCCACTCACGGAGATACTGCAGTAGCACACTCTGCATCTCGAAAAAGTTGCTTTACGTGCGACTATGACCTCACATCAGAATGATACGAACTCAGCCATCCGGCTTCCCTCGGTGCTCGCCGTCGGATTTACGGGACACCGAGGCCTCCCTGATGAGCCGAAATGTCGCAAGCTGGTCTGCGACTATCTTCGAGAACGAAAAGCAACAACTTCGGGAATCGTTTATGGGGTTTCGTCTGTGGCAGCCGGTGGCGATCTGTTGTTCGCCGAGAGCTGCGTCCAATTAGGAATCCCGCTCCGGGTGTTGTTGCCGTTCCCCCAAGAATACTTCCGCAAGGACTTTGACACATCTACTTGGTCGCGTGTCGAACAGGTGTTGGGCACGGCCGTCTCGGTCGAAGTCACAGGCGATCATGAACTAAGCGAGGATGGGTACTACGAATGCGGCATTGAGACCGTACATCAAAGCCAGCTCATGATTGCGTTGTGGGACGGGAAGCCGTCGCGGGGAATGGGTGGTACTCAGGAAATTGTATCTTTCGCCAGGGAATTGGGCAGACCGGTCATCTGGTTCGATAGCGCAACCGGAACCATGCAGGTCTTCAATGAACCGGCTTTAAAAGAACTCCAGCAGTTGCGGGATCCGGAGCTTGATTTCCTGAACAGTTTGCCGGACATGGGTGTGACGCTCTTGACAGATTCTTCAACAGAACTGGCAAAAACATGGCTCCAGAAGATTGATGGAAATGCAAGCCGTTTGGCGCCGCAGGTTCGACGTCTGTCTTCCATTCCGATTGTATACACGGCTGCCGCAGCTTTTTTCAGCGGAGCCGGGTTGCATATGCCCCACGCTGAAACATGGCTGGCCATCGGAACTGCACTCGGAATTACTGCCGCCGCGCTTCCAGTTGCGCTGAGGCTAAGCCAGCGGCAATCACGATGGGCGCGAACCCGGGCGGCGAGTGAAGTGTGCCGTTCGGTTCTGGCTCTATGGGGTACGCCGGTTTTCGATGAGGTGATTCGGCCAGAGATCATTCCGGAACTCTCCGGCATGCTCCTGTCTCTGAACCTGCTCAAAGCATTAGATGGTTCTCGGAGCGGTATATCGATTGACGAATTTAAAGCACGCTATCGCAGGGATCGCGTCTTTCACCAGATGAGGTATTTCTCGCAGCACGCCATGCAGTCTGCGAATGAAGCGCGACGATATAGTGTCGTAAGTTGGATTTGTACTGGAATCGCAATCCTCATCGCCGTAGGTTTGTTTGTGATGGGAACGGAGTTCAAGGACACGCACTTATTTTTTGGGAAGAGATGGTTGACTGTCGCTGTGTCGTTCCTCTTTCAAGTCGCAACCATCTTGGGGGCGTTGCTGATCGTGAACGATTGCAACCGGCGTCAGCGGCGATATCGAGAGTTAGAAAACTGGCTGCAGGAATGGGATACAGAACTCGATGCCCTGCGGACATGGCCTACCGTGCTCAAGGTTGCCGCCAGAATTGAACGGGCCTTGCTGGTTGAGTTGCTGGAGTGGAAATCTCTTATTCAAAACGTGAACCTGCCGAGGAAGTGACAACATGAAGCGGATTCTTTCGTTGGATGGCGGCGGAATTCGGGGGGTGTTCAGTCTGGAGCTTCTCCTCCGCATGCAGCAGTTGCTTCGCCAACAGTATGGTTCACCGGAACTGGTGCTCGCGGATCATTTCGATTTGTTTGCGGGCACAAGCACCGGGGCGATTATTGCCACCTGCCTCTGTTGGGGAATGGCCGTCGAGGAGATTCTTGAACTGTACGTGAAGTTCGGCAATACAATGTTTCGGCCGGTCCCCTGGTATCGGCCCATTGAGAAATTCCTGGTTTCTCGCTATCAGGCCAAACCTCTTTCAGATTTCCTTCAGCGTATCTTCTCTGAAGACGGCGGCGGCCGGGTGCCGGCCCTGCTCGACAGCGCGCGTTTGAAAAAGCTTCTGCTCGTGGTTGTTCGAAACCATACCACCGGCTCGGCGTGGCCGATCACGAATAACCCGAACGCTAAGTTCAACGATCCAGCCATGCCGGATTGTAACCTGAAGATTCCTCTCTGGAAAGTGGTCCGAGCCAGCACTGCCGCGCCGGTTTACTTTGACCCTGAAGTCATAACCATGGGTGGCCGGTCCTCCGTCTTTGTGGATGGTTCCGTTACGCCCTATAACAATCCCGCCCTCATCGCCGCGCTGACGGCCGTGTTGCCGTGTTATCAGGTGAACTGGAGACCGGGGCCGGAAAACATCCGGCTCATTTCCCTAGGAACCATGCGGTTTTCCTCCGGCCTGCCCAAGAAGATCCGAAAGCTATGGTTGGGATACAACGTCTCGCTGGTTCCGTCGGCTTTGATACAGGGAATTGCGTGGGAACAAGATTATCTATGCCGGTGTCTGGGTGAATGTATGTATGGTGACCAACTAGATTTGGAGATCGGCAATCTGGTCGGCACGCAGCTTCCTGGGCCACGCTGGTTCAGCTATGTCCGATACAACCAATCTTACAAAACCGAAACCGTAGAGAAGTTGCTTGAGACAGATCCTCGTCTGTCGCAGCTCGATGCGGTCCAGGCAATTCCATTTTTAAGGGAAATCGGGCAGGCGTATGCCAAGGAGCACGTAAGAATGGAACATTTGATCTAGTGACATGGCTAACCCTCCTCCTGGACGTGCAGACTGGGCGATGTGGACTGAGCCTCAACAAAGAACTGGCTCAGGTCGACATGATTTTGAGAGAAAAGGGCAACTAACGGCTCAATAGAAGCGGCCGGCCCGCGGGCCGGCCGCTTCGACGAGTGGAGGCGCTGAAGTGGCACCTTCACAAATTGTCACACCCGACGCATCGCTGATTAGAATGAGTATCGATATTCGGCTCGAACGATCTCCTTGTACCAAACTGCGTGTGACAACTGATGCCCATACCCGATATAGAAAGAGCTGTGAGCGCCCACCATGGTGCGAGCTCCCACCTTCAGATTCACGATGTTGGTACCATCTGCGCTAAGACCTTGCTGGAAGTCGGTCTTTGCGTCGGGCTGAATGGTCTCAAACCCACCCAGGACCCTCCAGCCGACCAGTTCGACCACAGGCGCGATCTGCAGGGTTTCGGCTCGATAGAGGACGTAGCTTGGGCCCACGCCGTAGAAGAAGACGTCGCCTGCGAATGAGTTGGTCAGCGGCGCGCCTGGCGTTGCGCTAGTACTGTTACAGGATTGCGGACAAGAAGATCCTCCGATTGGATGCGAGTCCCCTACTTGCGCTTCGAGCGCGACCCTGTCCGAAAGCCTCCGGTAGTAGAGCAGTGCTGGCTCGACGCTATAGTGGTTTGTGCCGAGCCCTGTAGAAGCATTCCCGGAAGGGAAGTAGGCTTGGAACTGGAAAGTAAGATACTGACTGGGGGATGCAACCGCGGCCAATTTAAATCCAGCTGCAACGTCGCTAAGCCCTACCTCGTTCGGCAAAGAAGACGGTTCCGGAAATTGCTTCTGGGGCTGAATCCAACGCACAGGAACCTCAGTGAAAAAAGAAAACCGCCTAGTCGGTGCATATTCCGCTTGCATGTAAAGTTGCTGGAAATTCAGGTCCGCCACAACTTGATTCGGTCCGGGGCCGCTGATGCAGCTGCACTGTGCATAGAAGAACTCCGCCCGATCCGGAGCATTGTCGTGAAAGGCCGCGTCGAAGCGAATGCGGATCTGAGATCCGACGATGGCATCGTCGATATATCCGACCATGCTGCCAGGAATGCTCGGCCTGGACTGGCCGGGTTTCTGAGGCTGGGTGGGCTTGGGCTTCTCCTGCACCCGAGCGTTCGGAACCGGCTGGAATGAAGGCGAGGCGCCGACACCCTGTTCAATGGCGAGGCCAGCAGAAGAACTCGCAGACAAGGCTGCCTGTTGCACCGCGACAACCGTCTCCAGTTGATTCTTGATAGGGCCTGCGTCCTTTTGCTGAGCAGCAACAGCTAACGGGAGAAGCATCAAGAGAATTACTGGCTTCACGATTCCGCCCCTTTCAGGCGTGCAATACTATCTACGCTTTCTTTCTTTTTCGTGCAACTCTTTTTGTAACTCGTCACGGACGTTGGTGAAGCGGCTTCGGTCAGGTTCCGCCAGTTCCGGCAGTACCAGAGATAGGCTCTTAAGAGCGTCCTGCGCATCCGTGAGCGAGCCGGCCTTTAGATTCATCCGGGCAGCGTCCGCGTAAAGATCGCACAGATGCGCGTATAACACGTGGAATTCGGGATGTTGCGAGTGATACAGCAAGCCGTACAGTTGGTGAGCTTTCGCCCGCTCGACTTCCAGAGCGGGTGCAGGTGTAGCGAGTTCCTCAATGAGATCAACGGCTTGATGATTTAGCTCCTTCGCCAAGCTGACTTCGTTCTGATCCCATAGGAGGGCCGCCAAGTTGTTGTAAAACGTCGCCAACTCTTCCCTGTATTCCCGATTGCCGGGATTCTCTCTATTAAGAATCTCACTAATTCCAACAGCACGTTCGTAGAATTGTCTTGCCTCCGGTAATTTATTTTCTTCCCTCAATAGATAGGCCAGGTTGTTGTAAGCGCGCGCCAAATCTTGGGACGGCGGCACACTAACATTTGCCTCCGCTAATGCCCCTGTCTCCTGAAGTGCCAAAGGCTCAAGAAGCCGAATCGCCCCCCGAAAGTCCGGCTCTGCGGCTTCCATATCCCCGCTCTGAGCACGGAGAATGCCGCGATTGTAGTATGTGCGGGCCAGTTCTTGTTGATAGTTGGCGTCTTCTGGTTTCTCGGCATGGAGTTCTCGCTGCAGATCCAAGGCTCCGTCGTACGCGTTTTCCGCGTCCGCGCGAGTGAATTTTAACGGGCCCTTGGATTCCTTCAGCCAGATCCTCAGCGTTTCCCCCAACCAGTTATACGAATAGGCCAGTTCTACCCGGTATTCAGGCTTCTTCGGATAGGCCTTAGCCAGGCTTTGATAGCCGTTGATAGCTCGGTCGTACTCCTGTACCGCATCTAAGTGCTTATCGAGCAGCCGATAAATGTCGCCCAGCCGGGCGTGGGTCGACGCCGCTTGTTTCTGAAATTCTTCGCCACTTGCAGGTTCCTGCTTTGCTAAGTCGGCATAGAAGCCCTGAGCGTTGCCCAACAATTCCTTCCGCATTTCCTCCATCTCAACGATATCGGTTGCCTCGCGAGCCTGCGCACCGCTAGCAGAGGACACAATTACTCCAACCGCTTTCTTGGCAAGCCCTAGGTTCGCCTCCGCGCGATCTTTCTCTCTCCAGGCCAGATTAGCCAGGACCAAGGCGATCGCCAGCATGATTCCAAACACAACCGCAACCGACCAGGCCCATCTAAGCTTGTTCTTCCGATGCTTTTCTCGCTCGGCCTCGATGCGGTCTTGTCTCTGCTTGCTGCACTCCAAGAACTCCATGGACCGCGAAAAGCTTGCGTTATAACGGTTTGCCCAAGCCAGGGTGGGGCGGTATCGCTCCTGCCATCGCAGACCGAATTCAAGTTCTGGGTTGCGCCAAAGCCCTGCAGTGCCCTCATCGAACCACGAGGCGGCCTGAGAGAGACGAACGTAAACACTGGCCGAGACCTTTTCTTCGTCGGCCCATTTGAGCAAACGGGTCCAGCACCGCATTAGGCTCTCATGCGACAGGTCAATGATCGAAGTCGAGTCAAGCCGAACGGAGACCGGCGGCATCAAAAAACAGCGTCCCGGCCGCCGGAAGATCTCGATAATCCGAACCACGTCCGCTTCAGAAGCCTCGCAAATAGCGGCGAGTGCGTGAACCGAGATCGGGCGCCTCACTCCGCGATGGTCGGAGAAAGTATCGGTCAACGCCTTGAACATCCGCTCGGTAATTTCCGGATGACTGACCGAATTCCCCTCCGCATATGCCTCCTCAGCATGCAGTGACAAGGCGCTTCGTATCGTCCCGATGGCCTCATAGTTCGCGAGATCGATGGGCTCTTGCCCCAACCGATGGCTTTGCCAGTCCTCCCAAGTTCTCATCAAGGCGTGCTGTAGCAGCGGAAGTTGGTCTTGGTTTTCCCCAAGATCATTCAGTAGCCGCAGAACCAATCGAAGAGCAATTTGACCACCCCCGACCGCGACCGGACCAGTGATGGCGGAACGCAGCTGTTCGCGGGTCATTCGCGGAACCAGATACTGGCCGCTGTTGACGGCTTCAGGCAGTCCAGAGTACCGCATGCAGTCGCCAATAAAGTCGGAGCGCATGGTCAGGACGACATAAATAGGAACTTCGTGCTGTTGCGTCGCTTCCAGCAGCAGTTTGACGAACGTTACGGACTCGTCTCTGGAGTCTTCGAGTCTTCTGCTTTGCCGAAAACGGAACAGTTCCTCAAATTGGTCGACGACCACGAGGATATTGTCGTGAGGCGGAATCCTGGCCTGACGGACCGCATCTACTAGGCCCAACGTCCCACGGCGTAGCGTTGCTTCCAGAAGTACACGATTTGTGCTTGCCAGTTCTCCGGCGGTCCCCAACACGTCCGGCGCGTCAAGAGAGGACGCAAGGTGGCCGATCGGATCCTCGCCCGGACGAAACATCAAGACCCGCCAACTGGAACCGGCCATGGCCAAGAATCCTCCGTGAAGCGCGGGAATAAGACCGGAGCGAACAAGCGACGACTTCCCGCTTCCGGATGTGCCAACCACTGACAAAAAACGATTGGAACGCAGCCGCCGCAGCAACTCATCGATTTGTTTCTCGCGGCCAAAGAAGAGGTAATCTTCCTCTGCTTCAAAAGGACGGAGGCCGGGAAAGGGGTTAAGTGGGGCTTCTGAGGCTATCAACCCTTGCTCCTCCTAGGCGACTTTCAGACGAGAGGCGAAATCCTTCAGTGGCTCCGGCGAGAACCCGTCGAACTGGGGAATCACCGTGGCTTCGTGCGTCCGAAACTGCTCCTTTGCTGCCGTTCTAGGAGGGAGGAGTGAAATTGCGACAGATGGCATGGATCTGGTTCTGTCATATGCAACGCTCTTTTGCAATTCTCGTAGCTTCCGGCGCAACCAACATTCGTTGGCACTTCCGTAGAGTATGAGCGCTCCGTCACAAGTACAGAGATTTTCCTCGTGGTAGCTCCGAATCTCGGCCTCGTCTCCCTCGAACACCGGCCGGATCACCTCGAGTCCCTGCTCGAACAGAAATTCTGACCATGGTGACGCGATCCCGGCGTCACGGCTGTCGTAGATGAGATAGAGACGAGCAAAGCTCACGGCGCCAGCACTGATGCCACTTAGCTTGTGCGCCGGAGTCTTTGCATCCTTGAGCCGTTCCTGATATACCGTCCGTAAATCGTCCAGAGGCGTTTCCATCAGATCAGTGCCCTTGGGGAGACGAGAATCCATCCGAAGCTGTTCAATGACTTTGCGTTGTCGCTCGTCCTCTACTCGTAAACCGGATGGTATCCATAGGAGGCGCGAAAAATCGCCCGGCGCGCCCCTCTGAATCGCAAGTTCGTTCTGTATCACGAGCACGGACTCCACAGCCCCCTCGGGAACAGCACCGTAACTCTTGCCGATCATATGAATCGACATCTGACACTGGGCCAGATCTTCGCGGATCATCGTCTGCATTTCGGATGCGATCAGAGGTAGTTGACGATCGGGAAAAACCGTATAGCCGTGTTGCTGCAGGTCCCGTTTGATTTCCTCGCGCTCCTCCTTGAGATCGAGGGTGGTTACCGCCAAATAGACAGCTCCCTTCTCGTTAGCCGGCTCGGCGACGGGACCTTGTAGCATTTCGAGCAGACAACAGATGTCATGTGCTAAGTCGTCAAGTCTCAACCAGAAATCCCTGTGTGCCTCGGGCCCGAAGATCTCGTCCAACTCGCGGACCTTCCCCGTATCCGGATCGACTTTAAAAAACTCGTATCCCAATATTGTCTGCAGCTCCGGAGGGTACATATCAAGCGGAACTGGTGTTTTTATTACTTTGAAGATCCGCGCTTTGTCGTGAAAACGAACGCCGCCCTGTTGGTCAGCCACTTTCCAAAATTCGCTCAATTCCTTCCTTGTCCACTCGGACTTCAAATACCGGGGCGACACGACCGGCACCAAAGTGGCGACACGTCGGAGCCGCTCCAGGAGTGCGTCGCCGAAGAAGTCGTTGCCCCGAAGCTTCTGATCCCGGTAGAATTGCGGCGGCTTGCCAAGGAACTGCCCGACGCGGACCTCCAGCGCGCGATGAAATCTTGAGACCCATCCCTTCCCCCCCTCAACTAAGCCCACATTGTCCAAGTGTGCATAGCTAATGAACCCATCGTCCTCGAAGTTCATGATCTTGTCCTTTGGGCCTTGGTTGCCAGTTGTGCGCGTTAAGTTACGAGAGGTGCCGTGCTGACTGCGGCAAGTATGGAGTGGAACGGATTGCCGGCGAAAGGTTCTCCATTCATCCGCTTAGGCGAACCTCTGGAACCATTGCCACATCACATCAATCTTGAAGAAGCCCGACGATTTCGCTGCGGGAGAAACACAGGAAAAGGTACGCGCTACACCGGGCAATCATTATCCGTACGTAACCAAGTGCTGTCAAGGGTCTGTCTCGCGATCTGTCCTCGCTCCATAATTCTGTCCCCTAACAGCGCCGGCTTGGTATGTCAGGCCCTCGAGTGCGAAGTTTGGCGACCGCTTCGTCTTCGCGAACGGTTGAAGTTTAAAAAGGTCTACTCCGGGTATTGAAGTTTTCCGGACCAATCAAGTGAACATTCTGACAACTCACCTACGTCTCCCCGCATCTCAACTCCCAGCTGGCAATCAGTCAGCCCCGGCTGGTTCCGTCTTCGCTGGCCGAGTATTGTTTGTGTGTTGCATTGCTCCGCACATCAGCCGTTTGTGTCACGAATCCCAAGATTCTATTGTGTGGTCTACGCGCCGACGGCAGGCTTAGCATGTCGATGGTCTATCCGAAGTGAGTAACTCACACGAGGAGTGCATTGCAGGCGGAATCCCTCATATGACTTCCCAGACTGCTGGAGTGCTCACCAATCCTTCTCTTATTCCGTTCGTTGTTGGAGTAACAGGGCGGCGCTACTTGCGTGCCGAGGAGGTTTCTGCGCTGGAGAGCGCGGTGCGCTCCGTCTTCGACGGCATGCGGCGGCGCATGCCACATACACCGTTGATCCTTCTCTCCGGGCTGGCGGAGGGAGCCGATCAGTTGGTGGCGAAGGTAGCGCTGTCATGCAGTCTGCAGCTCGGCGCTGCGCTTGCAACACCGGGAGAGCAACTTCGGACCACCCGCGATGTTGCCGCCCGGCAGACCTTCGACGAACTGCTCGCTCAGGCTTCCGTGGTTATCAACCTACCGAACGGGAATTCAACCGAGTCGCAGCCGACAGCATCGACGGATGCGAAGGAAGACCAATGCGAAGCTCTGGCCATCTTTCTAGCCACCCACTGCCAGGCACTGATTTCGCTGTGGGATGGTGTGGATTCTCAAAACAAAAGATGCGCGGCAAATGCAGTCCGGTACATGTTGGAAGGTCCCCCTGGTGGCATGGAGGACGAGCCACTGTCTGGTCCGGTCTACCACATTGAGACTGCGGGAATGAGCGAAGCTTCGGGAGCGGAAACCGGCACTGCGAAGATCCGGGTGCAGGTTTCTCTCGACGATCCGCAGGACGCCGCGTCTTTGGGGGACCCCTCCCCGGCTTTGGCATTCTACGAAAAGGCAATGCGGAGCCTGGATTCCTATAACAGAGACGCCGCCGCAGTTGCAAAGCCCACTGGGCCTGCTTCCGATTGTCTGCTTCCTGTGCATGAGGCTGGCTTAGCGATGCCCCCTCACTGTCGACGCCTTGCTCAGTTCTACAGGGCGGCCGACCAAATCTCGCTTCGGTTCAATGGATTTACCAAGAAGGCCCTGGTGGCGCTGCTGTTGTGCGCCATGCTGGCGATCACCGGCTTTGAATCCTATGCCCATGTGCTCCAGAACGACGCGGCCATCTGGCTGTTCTACCCAGTATCCCTGTTGGTCGGTTGGATTATTTATCATTACGCAAAAACCCATGAAGTGGAGAACCGTTATCTTGACTGCCGTGCACTCGCAGAGGCTCTGCGGATTCAATTCTTCTGGAGCCTCGCCGGAATTCCAGACTCCGCCGCAGACTATTACCTCCAACACCATAGAAGCGAACTCGACTGGATTCGGTCGGCACTACGCGGTGTATCAGTTCTTCAGGAGGAGGAGAACCATCCTTCGCCCGGCAAAGCGGATGGAATCCATCTGGCGTTGAAGCACTGGGTAGAAGATCAGAAAAACTGGTATGCGAGGAGGTCGACGAAACAGAAAACAACGCTGGAGCATCAGGAAAAACGATCCGAGAAACTCCTATTCGGAGTCTGGCTGCTGTCAATAGTTATTCCTCTAAGCTTACTCGTTCCGTGGGGAATGCTTGCCGGCTGGAAATCGCGGGTTTCCCACGAGCCGTACCGCGGACTTCTAATGCTGCTCGTGACTTTGCCTACCTTGGCGATTGGTCTGTTCCGCGTCTGGGTCGAACAGTCAGGCTTCGCCGAACATGCTCGCAAGTACCATCGCATGGCTAACGTTTTTCGGCAGGCGGCTAAGAAGATCGAGGGTGCTCTCCGCGATGGCGATATCGACCGGGCGCGTGAAACTCTTTTCCGGCTGGGCGTCGAGGCCCTCGAAGAGAACGGCGACTGGCTCCTGCTGCACCGGGAGCGGCCATTGAAGGTGCTCGCAGGATAGCCAGTAGGCATCGCTCAAAGTGGACAGAATGGACAAACTGGCCGTCAGTGCCCATTTACGCCTGTTTTGTCTTACAAAATGGATGGTGTCTTACAAAGGGCAGGAGTGGTCGCGGGAGCTTTTGCGTCGTCAGCGGGAGATTTCCCCCGTTTCGCCCTGGATTTATCGTGGATCGCATTGGCTCAATCGGGCGTCGGCCAGCACGGCTACGGGTAGATGCAGACGCCGATATATGAACGCGTCACCTTGGAAATGCTTTCGGACCAGTCGACCTCGCCGCACTGGAACACTATTCCAGACCGGACCTCAAAGGGCTTGCCGAGCCTTTTGGGCTAAGCGCGGAACCTTTGACATGCTGGTCAGTGAGTCTTCCTTCGGGTTGTTGGCGTTCGTCGCTTAGTTTCAAGCTTCTTGGTGATTCGATCTGACAGTTCAACCCGCGCCGTGGCGTCCGTCTCGGCCCGAACTGCCTCGCAGTATGTCCGCAACCAAACGAATGTATCGCCGTCCGGACTCTTCCCTATCTTGGCAGCAATCCGGTCAGCTCCGGCGCGAAGGTTCCCGGCCCAGCCGTGCCGTCCTCTAGCGGAACGCTTCATGAATTCTTGGCAGGCCTTGGTATCACCGTGCAGCCAGGCGAGAGACGCAACGCGGAGGATCGAATCGAGGTCGTGTGTTCCGTTGCTAGCTGCTCTGCCCAGCCTTGCGTTAGCGCCTTGGTGCCCTTGGCGGTAATCGAGAACTTTCGGCTTCGGCGAGCGCCTTTTTCCGATGCTTTTACGAGGGTATCCTTCTCAAGCCGGGCCAAAACTGGCACTGTACTGCGCAGCGACAGATCGGCTTTCGTCTTCAATTCATAAGGAGTCGCAAGGCCTTGCCGCACCATCGCGAGAACAAACAGCTCTAAACTGGTTCTCATGGTCTTGGTTCTTCCGTCCTATCGTAACGGCTCATCGGAAGTCCGGAGAAGCCTATTTAGGGTATTCCCGCAGGTCCGTCTCTTGGATGTGTTCCGAAAACCTCGAGCCTAGGCTCTAAATCGTGGACTGTCAATACGTTGCGCCGGCGCGGTCTGCCGCTCCGAGGAACGCTCTGAGGTATGCACCCTGATCCTTAAACTCCAAGGACTTAGGAGATGGCGGCGGACAGGGATTTCGGAACAGCCTCCAATGCAGTTGCCGAACGCGTTTCGGGGGATACTGGCCGACATATCAGGACTGATCTTGCAGACCGGGCTCGTTTCTGTCCAGAAGAGCACTCCAAACTGCATCGCGACCAGGAGCGCGTTGTTGCTTCTCGGCGGTTGGCGTCCGGCACGGTTGGTCGTTACTGCGGCAGGGTTGGGGGCGGCGTGATCTTCTGCCAGCCTTCGCCATTGAGCGCATCCAGGAAGGACAGCAGTGCCTGCTTGGTTTCCTCGTCCAGATAGAAGGGTGTCAGACGAGTATCCAAGTGCGGGTTCGGCAGCCCTCCCTTGGCGTAGAGAGCAATTACGTCGGCGAGCGAGCGTTCGCTGCCATCGTGCATGTAGGGGGCGCGGCGGGCGGCGTCGCGCAGCGTGGGCACCTTGAATCTCCCGGAATCGCCGCGCTTCTGGGTGATAGCCTCGCGGCCGGGATCGGGATTTGGATGCGCGGTGCCGATTCCGATGTTGGCGAACTTCTCGTCTGTAAAGTTGGGTCCGGAGTGGCATTCGGCGCACTCGCCCTTCTTGTTGAAGAAGTCCAGCCCGTCCTTTTGCTGCGGGGTCAGGGCGGATTTGTCGCCGGCGAGATAGCGGTCGTAGGCGGAGTTGCCGCTGACGGTGGTGCGCTCGAAGGTGGCAATGGCCTTGGCGATGCGCTCGAAGCTGATCGTGCTGTCTCCGAAGGCGGCGGCAAACAGCGGCGCGTAGCCCGAAATGGCGCGAATTTTCGCGGCTGCCGCGTCCTCCGTCATGCCCATCTCGTCGGGATTCGTCAGCGCAAGACGAACCTGTGCCTCCAGCGTCTCGGCGCGGCCATCCCAGAACTGCGATCTGCCCCACGCACGGTTGATGATGGTTGGCGTGTGCCGGGCTTCCGGCTTGCCGCTGACGCCAACGGAAAATGCCGAGCCGCCCGCAAAGCCGTGCTCCGGCTGGTGGCAGAAGGCGCACGACACCTCGCCGTCGGCAGCAAGCCGGCCATCGAAGAAGAGCAGTTTGCCAAGCTCGGCGCGTGCAAGCGAATACGGATTGTCCGCCGGCCAAGGGATGGCGGGAAGGCCCAGCGGAGCAGGGAACGGCGCCGGGCGGGCTTTGGCGTTCTGCGAGTGTGCGCAGACGGAGGAAAGGAGCAGACCCAGGAGCGCTGCCATGCGAGCGTAGTGGGAAGCGGACGGCATTTACTCCTCCTGCGTCGCCTGGGTTCCTTCCGGCATGCGGGGCGCACGCGGGGCCCGGAAGCGGAAGCGCCGGCCGATGATCATCTTTACCAGAAGATGATCGGTGCTATGGGTGACGCCCACACCGGCGCCGAAGTTGAATTCCCAGTTGGGACCAAAATCATAGTCGATGGCGGGGACGATGTCCTGCTGCTGCTGCGGGATGGGATAAAAATCGGGAATCGGACCGAGTGAGCCATAGTATTCAAGGCCCGCGCTGAGTTTGCGGGTAAGCGAGTAGGCCGCCTTGAAGCTGGGAGCAAAGACCATGCCGTCCTTCACGCCCGGCCCGTGCCAGGAGCGCTCCAGAGCCGGGTTGAAGGCCAGATACCAGGACTTCCACTGCTTGTCGACGATGGGACGGATCTCCCAGGTCCAGGTGTCGGCGGAAAAGATGGGCCGCTCGTAGCCGAACTCGGTCGACAGGCTCACTCCCACCGGCCAGTGCCACTTGTCCGGCACGCGGACGCGGGGACGGATGTGATCGCCGACCCATTTATATCCCTGGCCGGGACCATAACTGGTGAAGATGTAAAAGCCCGTCTCGAACCAGTCGTTCCAGCCCTGGGTGATCTCCACCGTCTCGTGCAGCTGGTGCTCATCCGGAAGCACGCCTTCCACAACGGTCTTGGAGCCTTCGAAGGTGAAGTTGCTGTGCAGCTCGACCATGGTGCGTCCCGGCGCAACCGTATCCGAGCCGTAGACCTGAATCTCGTAGTTGTTCTGCGCTTGGAGAGGCTGGCAGATGAGGGCGATCCAGAGCGCAGCTGCGAGCGCCCTGGCGATGAATGGCAACACAGCAGCGCCTCGCGCATAGGCGTTCGCATTGCTTCCCAATCCAAGCCGATACAACATTGCGACAGTCCCGGGGCTCATCGGACTTTCTATACGTGAACCGCACTGCTCTCTCAGTGATGCGGGTCACGCATCGCGGCCCGTGAGAGGATGCCGAGCGCAACTTGCTTGGCTCAACAGCCCTTGTGGCGCGGGATCGTAAAACAAAAAGAGAGCCTTTCCGTTATCCCGATTCCTCGTGACGAGAAGGCTGGAAAAGAAAAACGCTCTCCGGTTCGGCTCGGCTTCAAGCCATGCGCTGTCTAGTTCTTGGGAAGGTCGTAGTGATTCCACCATCCTCCGCCGAGCGCCTGGAACAATGCGGCGGAATCCACGCCATGTGGTCACGCACCGAGCGAGACCGCGAGCGGAATAAGTCTGTACAACAGTCTTCACGAGTGACGAGCAAGTCCGCGTACTCGCCTTCTCCGGTCTGCGAAAGGACTTCCCAGCTAATGGGCGACACGCTTGGCTCCAGGCTGAGGCGGTTTACAATCTGCTCGAGTAGAGCGTCGCGCTTGCCGCTGCTCAGCAATGTGGCCCGGATCTCCAGGCTGCCGCGCGCGAGCACGACGCTGGACCTCTGCACGCAGTCGCCGATGGCAGAGAGGATTGCGGCGCAGGAGCGGGTGCTGAATGCGATTCTGGGAGGGAGGACGGGTAGGCGACGAAGAGCAGCCTGCGCCCTGCTTTTGCACGCGTCCCGCTCAACGTTCGCTCTCCCAAAAACCGTCGCTCGCGAGGAACTCGGCAAAGCATGCGCTCACCTCGCGCGCCGTCATCCACCACTGCCAGCACTCGTAGTTTGTCCGTCCGGCATGCGGCGGCCGGCGATAGTCGTAGAGCGCTTGCGGACGCACCAGCTCGCGCTCGGCTGCGTAGGTCTCCAGCAACTTGCCCTGCGAGGCGTACTGCGCGCACATGGCGCGCTTGCGCTCTAGCTCATGGCTGGCAATTTCGATCCGCGCCTCGCTGCCTTCTTCGTGCAGAAACTCCTGCAGCCGTAGCTCGGCCTCCCCCGCCTGGAGATCAGCGCCGTTTCTCTCTACCGGCACGCGGTGATAGGCCGGCGTCTCCCACACCGGCACGCCTAGTGTGCGGCCCAGCCGCGCCGCCAGCAGACTGCAACTGTCATGGTCGGGATGCCCGCCCTCGTAGGCGAGCGTGGCGATGGCCTGCGGCCGCATCCGCTCGGCAAGCCGAACCAGCGCCTCATAGGCCACCACCAGATGCAGAAAGAGACGCTGATCCTCCAGCCGCGAATCGGCTTCGGCCAGCAGCACCAACTCGCGCACTCCGGCCAGGTGCATCGCACTGCGCGCCTCCTGGCCGCGCAGCGCGGCATAGGCTTCGCGCGAGCCATACGGCGCCCAAAAATGCGGATCTCGCGGGGCACCGTCGGTGGTGATCACCACCAGTGCCTCGCGCAACTTCTGCAGCAGCGCGCCGAAAGCCACGCTCTCGTCGTCAGGATGGGCGACGAGCACCAGCACGCGGCCGGTCAGCTCCGCCTTCCAGTCGGGCCTCCATATGCACGGCATGCGGCGCATGCCGCCGGGTGTTTCTTCAATTTGAATTTGCTGCTTCATGTCAACTGATTGGACCATGTGCAAACCAAACCGAGGATAAAGAGTGGCTTAAGAATCCATAATCGCGCTGATCGGGACAGACTAGGGGCGCGCGCCAGCGAATGCGAGGAGCAACCATCACTCCCACCATCTTGACGGCCCTTTCTCCGGCGAACCCGCGCGGGATTACAAGCGATCACATACAGGTACACAAGTCCAAGACCTTATGAACCCGAACGAGAGCGTCGAGAGGCAATGGCCACACTGCTTCCTTTTCCTGCGCATCGAGGCAAGATTCTGCGCTTAGAAATGTTGGCCGCTGCGATCTACTCTAATTGCTCTGGCGCTTGAGTGCACCTTGCACCGATACCGGATACTCACTTTTTTATCGCCGGGTATTGTTCATCCAACGCCAGGTTCAACATCAGCACGTTGACCCGCGGCTCTCCGAGGAATCCTAAATCGGCTCGATCGTTGAATTGGGCAATCAACGTTTTTACCTTATCCGGATCCACGCCTCGAGCCGTGGCGACACGCGCGGCCTGTATTTCGGCATTGGCTGGACTGATGTGCGGGTCCAGGCCCGAGCCCGATGCTGTCACGGCATCGGATGGAAGCGGCGTTTTGGCTGCAAACTGCAGAGGGGTCTTGTCATCGTTGAAAGCCTTGATCAGTTTGACGTCGTCAAGGTTGCCCTGCGAATCCTTAAACTGGTCCAGGGACATTGACGATTCGTACGGGAGATTATTCTCCACGCAGTAATGCACAATGCGAAGGTTGATCCCGTCAAAATCGACGATGTCGTTGTTCTTATCATCTTTCTTGATCGTGCCGTGCATCAGTTTGGCGCTCGTAGGGCCAAGGTTCGAGCCCCCGCTGGCCGTGGGATCGTAGCCATTGCCTGCGGACGAAGGCCTTGGATGAAAGTACTCGGGTTTGGCAAATGACTGGCCAATGAGACTGGAGCCGACTACCTTACCGTTCACCGTGACCAGACTGCCGTTGGCCTTTTGCGGGAAAACTAACTCACATACACCGGTCATCACAGCCGGGTACACCAACCCTGTAAGCACCGTGAAGGCCAGTGTCAGACGGAATCCAGGACCAATTTCTTTGAGCATAACTTTCTCCCTTTTACGCGAGATGCAAGGCAACCAGCATTTTGTCGATCAGCCAGATTGCCGGGAACGGTACGATGATCCCGCCAAGGCCATAGATAAGCAGGTTGCGCGTTAGCAGGCGGCCGGCGGTAACAGGCTTGTATCGCACGCCGCGGAGGGCGAGCGGCACCAGCGCGACAATGATCACCGCATTGAAGATGACCGCGGCCAGCACTGCGCTTTGCGGCGAATGCAGGCCCATGATGTTCAGCTTGTTCAGTTCCGGATAGAAAGAAGCGAACATTGCCGGAATGATCGCAAAGTACTTTGCCACATCATTCGCAATGGAAAACGTAGTTAAAGCGCCGCGAGTGATCAGCAACTGCTTGCCAATGGCAACAATTTCGATCAGCTTCGTCGGATTGCTGTCGAGATCGACCATGTTTCCGGCTTCTTTCGCAGCCATGGTTCCGGTGTTCATGGCGACGCCCACATCCGCCTGGGCTAACGCCGGTGCATCGTTCGTGCCGTCGCCGGTCATGGCGACCAAGCGGCTCTGCGACTGTTCCTTCTTGATGTACTCCAGTTTGTCCTTGGGCGTCGCCTGCGCGAGAAAATCATCGACACCAGCTTCTGCAGCAATGGCTGCGGCGGTCAAAGGATTATCGCCTGTGATCATGATGGAGCGGATCCCCATAGCTCGCAGCGAGGCAAGCCGCTCCTTCATTCCGCCCTTGACGATGTCCTTGAGGTGAATCACCCCCAGTGCCTTGCCTCCGTCGGCCACCGCCAAAGGAGTGCCACCGTTCCGGGAAATGTTGTCCGATACCGCTAGCAGCGATTCCGGTACGGTTCCACCGGCATTTCTCACAAACTCCGCAATCGCCTCGGTTGCGCCCTTCCGCAGTTGGCGGCCATCCAGGTTCACGCCGCTCATGCGGGTAAAGGCCGAAAACGGAATAAACTCCGCCTCATGCTCAGCAAGTTCCCTGCCGCGCAAACCGTACTTCTCCTTGGCAAGCACAACAATGGAGCGCCCCTCCGGTGTCTCATCGGCAAGGCTGGACAACTGAGCGGCATCCGCCAGCTCGCTTTCAGTTACGCCATCCACCGTTAGAAATTCAACAGCTTGCCGGTTTCCCAAGGTGATGGTTCCGGTCTTATCCAATAGCAGCGTGTTGACATCGCCGGAAGCTTCCACCGCTTTGCCGCTCATGGCCAGTACATTGTGCTGCATCACGCGGTCCATGCCCGCGATACCGATCGCCGAGAGTAATCCGCCGATGGTCGTTGGGATTAGGCACACCAGCAGCGAGACGAGCACAGCGACGGTAGGGAGCGAGCCGCTGTTCATCGCCTGGATTGCATATTTGGCGTACGGCGGCAGCGTCGAAACAGCCAACAGGAAGATCAACGTCAACCCGGCAATCAGGATGTTGAGGGCAATCTCATTCGGAGTCTTTTGCCGTACCGCACCCTCGACCAGGGCGATCATACGGTCCAGGAATGTTTCGCCCGGATTGGACGTAATCTTGATCTTGATTTGATCCGACAACACCTTTGTGCCGCCCGTCACGGCACTGCGGTCTCCCCCGGATTCGCGGATCACCGGGGCGCTTTCTCCAGTAATGACGGATTCGTCGACGCTGGCAATGCCCTCGATTACTTCGCCATCGCCGGGGATGAGATAGCCCGCTTCGACCAGGACGACATCGCCGGCACGCAACTTAGATGACGCTACCATTTCAATGCTGCCGTTAGGCAGAATCTTGTGTGCCATTGTATCGGTCTTGGTCTTACGCAGCGCATCAGCCTGCGCTTTGCCGCGCGCTTCTGCCATGGCTTCCGCAAAGTTAGCAAAGACCACCGTGAACCAAAGCCAAAGGGAGATTTGAATTCCAAACAGAAGCCCGCCAGCATGGGTGACTGCGTCTTTGATCACGTATACAGTCGTCAGCGCAGCACCTACCTCGACGACAAACATCACGGGGTTCTTTGCGACGTGCACCGGGTTTAGCTTCACGAACGACTGCTGGATCGCACGCTTCAGAATTTCTGGATCGAACAACGGACGAGCCCGCACGCCCCGCGAGATCAGCATCGTGGGATCATCGTTGGTTACCGGCTTGCGAGCCGACTTTTCCGCAGTTGCAGTAGACATTTTCTGGCTCCTTATATCCGTCATCCGGTCAGAACAATTTGCCGGCATACATTTGGAAGTGCTCCACGATTGGACCAAGTGAGAGCGCGGGGAAATACGTTAGAGCACCCACGATCAACACGGTTCCGATCAGTAACACCACAAAGAGCGTGCCGTGGGTTGGCAGTGTGCCGCTGGTGACGGGCACCAGTTTCTTCTGCGCCAAACTTCCGGCGATCGCCAAAGCCGGGATGATGAACAGAAATCTTCCGACCAGGATGTCAATTCCGAGGGTCAAAGCGTACCAAGGCGTATTCGCATTGATGCCGGCGAAGGCGCTGCCATTGTTACCGGCGCCGCTGGAATACATGTACAGGATTTCGGAGAATCCATGCGCAGCGTTATTGTTCGTATTCGCGGCAGCCGGACCAGGAGGATTCCAGTAGCCACCCTTGGCTAATGGCGTGACCGAACTCAGAGCAGTGAAGACGAGAATGACGAGCGAAGTCGAAAGGACGGCGATAATCGCCATCTTGACCTCCTTTTTCTCAATCTTCTTGCCCACATATTCGGGAGTGCGCCCCACCATTAGTCCGCCAATGAAGACGGCGATGATCGCATAGAGCAGCATGCTGTAAAGACCGGCGCCTACGCCCCCGAAGATTACCTCGTCAGTCTCGATGTTGAACATCGGTACCAGTCCGCCGAGCGGCGTGAAGCTGTCGTGCATACTATTCACGGCGCCACAGCTGGCATCCGTGGTAACCGTGGCAAACAGCGTCGTCGCAGCGTTGCCAAAGCGAACTTCCTTGCCTTCCATGTTGCCACCGGGCTGCTTTCCGGTGTAAACATGCTCGATGCCCATCTTGGACAGAATCGGATTGCCAGTCTGTTCTGCCGTATAGCAGATGACCACTCCTACAACCGACATGACCGCCATGGCGGCAAATAGCGCCCAGCCTTGACGTGTATCACCCACCATCTTCCCGAACGTGTAGGTTAATCCCGCACCCAGGGAAAGTAGCATAAGCATCTGGACCATATTCGACAAGGGAGTCGGATTTTCGTAGGGATGGGCAGAGTTCGCGTTGAAGATTCCGCCGCCATTGGTCCCCAGCATTTTTATGGATTCCTGCGACGCCAGCGGACCTTGCTCGATCACCTGGCTCGTGCCCTCCAGCGTAGTTGCATTCGCAGGTCCCTTGAAGTTCTGAATGGCGCCTTGCGAGACGAAAAACACCGTGGCCAGAATGCAAACGGGAAGGAGGACGTAAACCGAACTCCGGGTAACATCGACCCAGAAATTGCCGATGGTCTTCGCGCTGTGGCGGGCAAAGCCACGAACCATGGCAATGGCGACGGCGATACCTACCGCAGCCGACACAAAGTTCTGCACCGTGAAAGCCGCCATGTTCGTGAAGTAGCTGACCGTCATCTCAGGCGAATAGGACTGCCAGTTGGTGTTCGTCAGGAAGCTGACGCCATTGTTAAACGCCAGATCGGGAGTCATCGGGGTGGCACCCTGGGGCGCCTGCGGCGTTGAGAAGTGCATGGGGTTCAGGGGGAGATGTCCCTGCAGTCGCTGGATCACATAGACAAACAGAAAGCCGAACACGCTCAGCGATATCATCGACGCAGAATAGCGAATCCAGGATTGCTCCTCGTCCTCGCGAACTCCGCCGACCCAATAGACCAGGCGCTCCAGTGGGCGAAAGACGGGATGGAGAAACGTCTTCTTTCCCTCGAAAACGTTGTACAGAAATGTCCCAATTGGTTTGGTTATAACCAAAATCAGGGCGAAGTACACAACAATCTGAGCGATACCGAGCGAAATCATCTGATCACCTCAAAACCGTTCCGGTAGAAGCAGCGCATACATCAAATAGACGAACAGGCAGCCGGCGATAATGCCGGCGATGGCGTATTCCATTCCATCCTCCTAAAGGCGTTCAGACGCCTTGGTGAAACCCCAGAGCAGCGCGAAAAACACAATTACAACGCCTACATAGAATGCATCCAGCATCATTGGCCTCGATTCAGTTCACAATCTCGATACATTTGCATTGGATAACAGCAGGTCTAAAGAGCGCATAAAATGTACCTAAAAAGTCCCTTAACCTGAGCCTCCCGATTTCACCGCTTTGAAATCTCTCACCTGCGCGAATGTGTTGTCAGGGATAGACTCAAAGCGATATCCCACGTTCGGTTCGGTAAGGATGTGTTTCGGATGATCGGGATGGCTTTCGATCATTTTTCGCAGCTGACTTATGAGCACCCGCAAATTATCAGTGCGATCGGTTGAGTCAGTACCCCAGACAAGCTCGGTTAATACCTGGCGTGATACTGGGTTCCCCCGGCAGGCGATCAGATACTTTAGTAAGTCGAACTGCTTTCGCGGAAGATGAATTTGTCGGCCTCGCACTGTCACCAGCCTGCGTGGACAATCGATTGAGATTTCATCGTTCGAAAAGACGGTCATCTCTTTATCACGGCACGAACGCCGCAGCTGAACCCGGATGCGCGCAAGCAGTTCTTTACTGTCATATGGCTCCACCACGCAGTCGTCGGCACCCAAATCAAGCGCTAGAGCAGATTCCTGCTCGTAATCCTGCGCACAAAGCACAATCAGGGGAATAGCGCAGGAACCGCGGATCTCCCGAAAGAGTTCAAACCCTTCGGCCTCGCGCAAGTCGATGCCGAAGAGAATGAGATCTGGGTTGGCGGCCCTGATAAATTCAAGCGCATTCTTTCCCGAGCGCAGTTCCACGATGCTGTACTCGTGCGCCAAAAGTTCCTCGCGCAGAACGCCAGGGAGGCGATCCTCATCTATGGCCAGTAGTGTCGGCATCGGCATTTCTCACCGGACGAGACCCAGACCTGCGGCCGCCGATGAGGATATCACGGGCCGGCCAGCTGTTCTGACGTTTCTTTTTGTCTGCACCGATTTCCCGTGCAGCGCGGTAACGCTTCATTTCGAATCTGAGCTTGTACATCTTTCTCATGAGAGCTCTATTCCTCAAACCACGTCCGTTTAATTGACCTGCTGCATACAAGGGATTGGATCATATGCAAACTAAAAGCCACATAAAATATGGCTTAAGAAACCATAAAAGCTTTCATTCGTGGGGAGGTGCTCCGCAGCGCGAAGAGTACTACCTCAACGATGACGCGTTAGCCGTGGTATCAACTATTAGATTCAAGCTTATTTCGTATCCTGCGTTACGGCGGGATCGGTTTGTGCGAACGACTTTGCGGTGAGTTATTTGCCGAGGGCTGGGCGGCCGTGACGCGTTCATTGGCCTCACCAAAGCGGCGGATACTCAGTGGTGCCGTGCAACGTAGGCGAGAAGTGTTAGCAGCGGCGGCGCCAGTGCGAGGCCAATGTAGGGCACTGCGCTCATTGTCCACGTCGGTAGCCAGTGTGTGGGATGATGCGGTTGCGCGGGAGCGCTGGCTGAAGCCTGATCGGGATATTGCAGATCCAGGGCGAGGTTGTGTGCGGAAGCATAGCGTTCCTTTGGATCTCTTGCCAAAGCACGAAGGAGAATGTTCTCCATGCTTTGAGAAATATCCGGATCGATCTCGCGTGGCGATGGCGGATTGTTCTGCAGTTTGGCGTTCATGACAATCCATGCATTGTCACCCTCATAAGGAAGCTGTCCGGTCAACATCTCATACAGCATTACGCCAACGGCATAGATATCGCTGCGGAAATCGCCGCGCTTGCCTTGCACCTGCTCGGGCGAGATGTAATCGGGAGTTCCCATCGTCGGAGACAGTTTGCCGAACGTGAGGCGCCGTGCGCCAGCCTTGGCGGCGATGCCGAAATCGAGGAGCTTGATTTTGTCATCGGCATCGACCATGATGTTTTCCGGCTTTAGATCGCGATGCACAATGCCGCGGCTGTGGATGTAATCGAGTACGTCGCATATCTGCTGCGCAAGTTCGGCGGCGCGATCAACGGAAAACTTCGTCCTATTAGCCAACAGTTCGCGAAGGAGCTTTCCCTCCGCCCATTCCATCACCATGTAGACGCGCCTGCGACTGTGCGGCAGAACATCGAGGCGATGTTGCAGAAGAACGCTTCAGCGCCTCTGGGTGGCTTGGCCGGCGAGAAACTAGTAAATGTCCTCGAAATCAATCTCGCTCTACGTAATCGCTACGGTGCACTACAGTAGACACCCAGATCGCAATGGTGAGAGCTGGGGCGCGGTTTTCGCTTCAGCTCTCCTTTAGCTCTCTCAACACCGGATCTCGGAACATTCCCGCTCTCCCTGAGTCGGCGAGCCGACCGGCACTCTCGGGAAGGTTTGCGTTCGCTGATCCAAAACGTATCTTCAGCCTATGAAAGCCGAATCAGTGCTGGCAGTTGTGCCGCTTTCGAATGCGGAGCGGATAGACTCTTTCCGACCTGTTCTTGCGTAGAACAGTATCGACCGGCAGCGTTACCGGCTGTCCACCAATGAGAATCGTATGGCTACCGGGCAGGCCGATGAGGCTAGCCCGCTTCAGTGCCAGAAACGATCCGTACAAAACGCAGAAGGTGGCTGCGGCAAACGCCGCGCAGTCCGCCCAACCAAGACCCGGTGTTTTTCAAAATACGTTCCCGTAAGCGAGCGAGCTGAGCCATAGCACGTTGAGGCAATACGCCAACGCCCTCCGGCCACCTAAGGCGATGCCGGCAAGGACAGCGAGAAACAACTGGAATCGATGCCCACGCCGCGGTGGATGAGCCTGGGGCTAGTCGATCGACTTGGATATTACTCTTTCGCCAAGTCCGCAGCGGGAGATGTGGAGAACGCCGCCGAAAGGACGCATTTGCCGAAGATGACATTTCCGCTCGAAAACTCCCGTTCCGCAAAGCCCTGCTAGACCGCGTTATGCTGCTGCAGCATATGAACAGTATGTTGTTGTGCAAGTCAGACCATAGGTCCCAGTCGAGTTTTCCGCGATCTTCCGGACGAGCATTTTCCCGAGCTGGAGGTCGCGCTGCAGATTGAAACGGCGCTGAACTGGGGGCGCTATGCTGGAATATTCAACTACGATTCCGAATCCGCCACGTTATCCCTGCTTTAAGCGGCAGGCGTCGATGCTCTGCACTGAGGAGCTCGACAAGCTACCTCTGCAAAACGGACATTGCGACTAGGACGCCATTGTGGCGTGCGTCTGGCCCCATCGTGGAAACAGATACTAAAAGCTGCTACACGTACGTACGTGCCTGCCTTTAGCACCCGCACTCTCTTCCCTCGCTCCCGCTTGTAAAGCCCGGAAATGGCATGTCACCGGGACTCCGGTGCGATGGCCCGCTGCGGAGGTCTAACAAGGCAAGCCTAGTGGCGGCCACCATTCGGTTGCGCTCAGCCTCTGAGAGATCTTCCCAATCCGGACTGGTGCTCGGCAGTAAACCGAAATCTGGTGCGAGCGCCTCGCGATAGTGGTGTAGCAACACCGCCAGCCTTTCAGGTGAAACTGAATCGGAACTCATACGAGCTTTAATCTCCTGAACCATAGATTTTTCTTAGCGAAGAAACAATGCACTCGAGGAAACCGAACTCGGGCGAAGAAACAGCCTTGATCTGGAATAAACCGGTGAGATTGCGGGTCCCGAGGCGCGGAATCGATTTTTCTGCCGAATCCGCTCAATTCTCGCCACCAGGCGCTTGCGTGTAGTCGGAACCTCGCCGTTCCTCGGAAAGAGAAATTGGACGAGGACCACAGCGGCATATATGAGGATCGTGAACATTGTGAAGGCTGACATTTGAACCTCCGGCCGGGCGACGTGTGAACCCTCTCTTGCTCGGCTTTCAGTTCAATTGGATAACATCGCTTCTAAATCACGAATAAAGAGTGCCTTAAATGTCACTAAAGAAGCAGCGGCTGGCAATCGGCGTCGAACTCATCCGAAAAGCGCTTGCATTCTGATCTCGATTTTTAAAAGATGCGTGCAAGCAATGCTGCGCACATCTTGGACACGTTAGCGGCACGCCGCCGTGATTGCCCCTCATTTTTGCATTGCTCAACCTGGCCGACGATCACCATCCTGATCCTTCGTGAGAAACCTATTCACGTTGAGCCTGCCAAACAGGGCCAGTCAGCTTGTCGTGATCGTTTCTCGACAGTTGTAGCGAGCTGAAAAGTCTCCTACGACGGAACTTGCTCATTCCTCTTTTATCCACCATCTCTTCCGTTTAGGAACATTCAAGACACTTTTGGGTTTGTCTTTAGGCGCGAGAGTATCTAATTCGGAGTGGACACATTTTCTCCCGACTACGTTGGAAATGGTAAGCGTGGAGGGGAACGAAAGGTATTCGAGAGGTGATCGCTTGAGAACTAGAATCGGTAATTATGCGTACGAGGTTAGGAATGCACTCGGCTATTCGAGCAACGCTGTCGAGCGATGGGCCTTCACGGTATACAAACTCGGGCCGACTGAGAAGCTAGTGACCATTGGCCAAATCTTACCGAGTCGGGAAGACGCTGTGCACAACGCCCTTGAAGTTATTGGGCTTTGCAGCCAACTAGATCGAATGAAATCAAATGCGCACAGCAGTCCGCGATGCCATGCTGCTGGTTGATACCTATTAGGGATGTGATTAACCCATCGCACACCCCTCGCCTTGATGCGCGAGTGTACCAGAACTTTCCAGGTAGGTTACCCTCAGTCCGTTTGCGATTCTTTATCAGTGATTCCGGACGGGTTGTCGCCTACCAGTCAGTTTTCGGTGAGCAGACACGGTGAAGCTGGCCTGCAATGGGCCGGTATGGGAGATTGCGCCAGCCTGCCGTTACGCCAAGATCGCTCAATGTTCAGCCCAGCAGGCAGTATCGGTAACGGTAAACGCCGATTGGACAGGAAATCGCTCGAAGCCCGTTCGTCCCTGAATTCTGGACAGTGGCCGACTAGTCAGGACTAATCTGCCGTCGATGAGTGACTCGGCGATTTGGCCTAAAACGGAAACTCTCCCGGCGACGTAGGCATTTAGCAGGAAATGCCGTGTTCCGCGCTGGGTTGGACCGGGCAAACCAGTTATCGAGACGCCTCAGGAGCCGTGACTCTTAGAGATTGTTGGTTGAGGCAGGCCGCCGCGAAGACCGCCATCATCGTCTACGGCAAGCGCGTAGGCACAACTCTAAACGTATGCACCGATATGGGACGCCAAGTTTGGGAACTTCTCGCGAAGAGCTCCAGTCATCATCACCGAGTGGACATGACCGGAGCCGGCGCCAGCGTCATTCGTAAGCATCCCGATCTGCACGTGGTTCAGCTTTCGAGTGCAGGAGCATTCCTGCGGAGCGGCACGGGGCCGATCGTTGGGCATTACGAAACGGAAGAAAAGTTTCGTGCTGCCGGGAAGAACATCGTCTCGGTGCGCCCGAACGAGTTCATGGAAAACGTGTTCTTCGCGCTGCCCACGATCCTCGCGCAGGACAGCATCTACACATCGATACCCGGCTCGGAAAAAGCGCCGTTCATTGCGACGCAAGACATCGCCGAGATCGCCGCCGAGTATCTGCTCAACCCGGTCGATGGCCATCACGTGATCGACATCGTGGGCCCGCAGGAAATTTCGTTCGACGAGTGGGCTCGCATCGCCGGACAGGCCATCGGGAGGAACGTCCGGGTGGTGACGATCCCGGGCGAGAAACTTAAGGCCGCGATGCACCAGGCGGGAATGTCGCAGGAAATGGCGGCACTGCTGGTGGAGATGGAAGAGGCATACCCGAAAATCCAGGGCTCCTTCAAAGGCGAACAGAAACGTACCGGGAAAGTGACGTTCCTGCAATTTGCTCGGGAAGTCTTCGCGCCCGGTTACAAAAAAGCCGTGCAATCGGCGGCATGGGCCGATCGTGTGCGTCCCACACATCAGATGCCGTCGATTGGAGCAGCATCGCGACGAAGGCCGGTGATAGATCGTCAAATCCCGGCCACTCACGCGGGTCGCGAGCGGCTTGATCCTTTGGCGGGGCATTTAATTCCGGCCAAGGATAGCCACGCGGAGTCATGCCAACGCCCACCTGCATCATACTGCGCCAGTCTCGCTCCACATGATGGCCTGCGCGCGCGGCTCCAGGTTTCAGCGCGGTGAATGATCCGCGAAGGCCAAGCCAGCGAAAAAAGCGCCGAAGAAGTTCTGGTCGATGTGCATCCGGTTCCCTACGTCGTACCGGACAAGGACTTGAAAGCTCAGAGCTTACGACGACGAACTTCGGCTTGGCGGATAGATGAGCACTCGGTAGGACAACGTCACGCGAAATCCAAGAAACTTAGGTTTCAATTCTGGGTTAGATTGGTTAGTATCGGTGTACGGAGTGAACGATGAGAATGGTGTCCCGAACTGGCGCACTTGCGCTGATGGCGGTTCTCGGGATACTGCTTGTCTTCTTTTTCCCCGCCCCCAGCGGCCCGTTTAGTGTAACGAATGGGCCTGCGACCGCATTTCGCGCCTTGGAAGCTGCACGCGGGCTGTTTGCTGCGATGAGTGCGGCTCTGCTCGTGGCTACCGCTCTGCGATGCATCCTCCAAATGGAATACGTGTCGCAGACCACCGTTCGGGTGAGCTACGATCCTGAGCTCTTCGCTCTCCGCTGTTAGACTCCTACCTCTCCGTTTCCTCAAATCTGAATACACATTTTATTTTTTAGCTTCCCCTAAGGAGGGCTATATGTACGCACGTTACCTGCGTTTTGCAGGTGTGTCTTTTGTTCTGTCCGCGACCCTACTAATCGGCGCTTGCCATAAAAAGTCGGTTCCTGTTGCTCCGCCTCAAACACCACCGCCCCCGGCGAAACCGACTGCTTCGTTAAGTGCTACGCCCGACAGCGTGCAACGTGGCCAATCCGTGCAACTCACCTGGAGCACGCAGAACGCTACCGACGTAACCATTGACCCAATCGGAGGAGTGGTTCCCAACGGAAGTCGGAGCCTAACGCCTTCGGAATCGACGACCTACACCCTGACGGCGAAAGGCCCGGGAGGTACTGCCCAGGCGACCGCCCGTGTCACCGTTACGCAGCCGCCACCCCCGCCAGCAGCGACGTCAACCCCTGGACCATCGGAGTTGGACCTGTTTCAGCGGAATGTGAAAGATATTTACTTCAACTACGACAGATACGATCTGAGGCCGGCGGACGCCATCGTTTTGAAAGCGGACGCGGACTTTTTGGCCGCCCACCCAAGCGACAAGATCATAATCTCCGGACATTGCGATGAGCGCGGCTCCGAGGAGTACAACATGGCGCTCGGATCGAGCCGGGCTAACGCGGTTCGCGACGAGCTTCAAAAGCTCGGAATCAGTCCAGACCGGGTGAAGACCATCAGCTACGGCAAGGAGAAGCCGTTCTGCGCTGAGCATAACGAGCAGTGCTGGCAGCAGAATCGTCGAGCGCACTTTTCGCTCGATCAGTAGCGGACGGGAAGAGGGACGGCCTCTTCATGAGGCCTCCCTCGGCTGTTCTGGATCCGTAGTTGCCGTTGTTGAAAGCGAATCGGTATATAAAACGCAGTAGCCGATAAGCAAAGAAATGCTCATATGATCAGTGTCAGCTCTGGTTGAATGCACAGGAAGGGGTACAGCATTGGCTTCGCGAATCCAGTGTATTTTGCTCAGCATTTTTCTCGTCACCGGTTGTTTTGCCTATGCCGATAGCTCGTTCGACTTGTCCGGGCCCCAGATTGAGATGAACGTTACGCGAGCGGGGAAGACTCTGCCCATCTCTGAGGTTCCCAACTTGCAACCCGGCGACAGGCTTTGGATTCACCCCGCGTTTCCGGACAAGGAGTCCGTGCACTACCTGCTTGTGGTTGCATTTTTGCAAGGAGCCACGAATCCTCCTCCGGACAAATGGTTCACAAAAGCCGAAACCTGGACGAAGCTGGTAAGCGCAGAAGGAATGGTTGTTATCGTTCCCGATCACGCCCAGCAGGCGCTCCTCTTTCTTGCTCCGCAGACCTCAGGCGACTTCAACACGCTGCGCTCAGCAGTTCAGGGAAAACCGGGAGCGTTTGTGCGTGCCGCCCAGAATCTGATGCTCGCAAGCCAGAGTCGAATGCGAGTGGACACCTACTTGAACGCCATTCGCGACAATGCATCGGAGGATCCAAAGAAACTGCACGAGCGCTCCACGCTGATTGCTCGCAGTCTAAAAATTAAGGTTGATGAGGAATGTTTCGACAAGCCAAGCGAACAGCAGGCACCTTGCCTCATGCAGAGTTCGGAGCAAATGGTTCTGGACGACGGGCATGGGCAATCCATGCTGGCGCGGTTGACCTCTGGACCAGAGGTCGATCTGCTGGGAGCCGCGGCTGGCACAACAGCGAGCGGTGCCAGCACGTTCAGTCCCTACGTCGGCGTGATTGTGGATGTGGCCAAGGAGATGGAAAACCTTCGCACCGCGCAATACCAATACATACCGGCACTTGCATTGCCACAAAGAGAGCAACTGAATCTGAAGCTCAACAATCCGCCGTCGTTTCACAAGCCGCAGTCTGTTCTGGTCGTAGCTCTACCTCCCGTGAAGAAGGTCCCACCGCCCACCCTTGCCTCAGTTGATCCGAAGCAGGTGTACTGCGTGCAGAATCCATCGCTCGCTTTGGCAGTGGATAAGGCGCCGTTAATGTTTGCTACGGAACTGGCGCACGACTTGAAACTCCACGTAGAGAACAAATCCGGTTATAAGGCCGATCTTCCGGTAAAGGCTGATCCGTCCCGCGGAGGCTTCGTAATCGATGGGAGCATTCCGAAATTGGAGGAACTCGGTTCGGAAGCAACTGGCAGCGTGCACGGAAGCTGGGGATTTGGGAGTTTTGAAGGGCCGACATTCCACTTGGTAAACGCGCCCGTGGCGGCTACCTGGGAACTTTCTGGCAAGGATCAGAACGCGCTCGTCGTCGGACGGGAAGACACCTTCCATATGCACTCCGAACTGGCTGGCTGCGCGGAAGATATTGCCGTGAAGAATGAGGACGACAAACCCGCCAAGACAAGCTGGAAGATGGTCGCGCCCGATGACATCGAGGTAAAGGTGTCTTTGTCAGGCTCCGAGCCGGGCACCGCAATGCTGGCGGTAAAACAGTTCGGGCTGACAAAACCAGTCGATTTGCCTCTGCACACTTATGCCGAGGAGTGGCATCTGGATCAATTCGTAATTCATGCCGGCGACCGTGAAGGAGTGCTGAAAGGTGCAAGGCTCGACCTGGTTGCGAGCCTGGAGATCAACGGGACCCATTTCTTGCCTGCGAGTTTGACCCGAGTCGGAAAGATGGATGAGTTGAGGCTGCTGGCAGAAAATGTGCCAGCCTCGGATTTTCAGGGAGAGCAGAAGCTTACGACCAACGTGACCCTGAAAGATGGACGTGTGCTGAAACTGCATACCATCGTTGAGCCTCAGCGACCAAGGGTGACTCTCATCAGCAAGCGCATTCAGGTACCCCAATCTGCCATTCGTCTGGGGAGTGCAGACGATGTGCCGCTGGATGGCCGGATCTCGTTTTTCGTGAAATCTGAGATACCTGGGAAGTTTCCGCATGACGAAAATATCGAAGTTGCCGACGCTGACGGCTCCTTCCATACAGTGTTGAGTTTGGCTGACAAGAGTCTTTCATTACAGGATTCGCAGACCGCGATAGCGGTGCTTGATCCGTTTAAGAGCTTCGGCGACTCTGCCTTTGGAGCGGTTCAATTAAGACCGGTAGCCGCCGATGGAACGACGGGTGACTGGCAACCGCTTGCACATCTCGTCCGTGCTCCACATCTCAAAGATGTGCATTGCCCAGATGATCCAGAGAAACAATGCACGCTGAGCGGAGACCTGCTCTATCTGATCGACTCGATTGCCTCGGATCAAGACTTCACTCAATCGGTATCTGTGCCATCAGGGTTTGCAGATACCAGCCTCACGGTACCGCGCCCGATAGGCACGGTTCTTTACATAAAGCTTCGAGACGATCCCGATACGATCAACACTGTGGTTCTCCCGGTGCTGCCCGATCAGAATTCAATTCCAGCCTCATGAGCGGAGAATTCATTACCTCGCAATCGCAAGACAAAGCTGCCACCGCCGGGGACAATGGCCGCCGGTTTTACCTCACGCGAGAGCCTGTGATACTCACGGTGCTCTCAGTATTGGCGCTGGCGTTTTTTCTGGCAGTGACAGGATTGTCCCATGTGTTCGCTGCCCAGCAGAAGTCTCTCGGAGCGCGATGGTTTACCCGCGGGGCCAGAGATCTCAAGAAAAAGCGTTTCCAGACGGCGGTCTCCGAATTACGAACGGCGCTGCTGTATTCGCGTAACGACTACTCGTATCAGTTCAACCTGGCCGAAGCGCTGCTTGGCGAAGGGACGAAGCCTCTGCCTATCTGCTCAACCTGTGGGAACGGGAGCCTGAGAATGGGCGGGTGAACCTGGAACTCGCTTACATCGCCGCACAAAAGGGAGAGAACGAGCAGGCTCTTCGTTACTATCACAATGCGATCTACGCCACTTGGCCTGGCAATCAAGAGGATGAACGCCGCGACGTACGCCTAGAACTGGTGGAATTCCTGTTGGGCATCGATGCGAGGACACAAGCCCAGTCTGAGTTGATCGCGCTAGCAGCGAATTTAAGTGACGACCCATCAGAGCACACGCGCGTTGGGGATCTTTTTGTTCAGGCGGGGGACTACGATCATGCACTTGCCGAGTACAGCCTTAGCCTGAAGTCAGAGCCTCAAAACCCGGCTGCATTGGCGGGCGCTGGACGGGCGGCTTTCGAACTGGGACGCTACTCACAGGCCGAGCGGTATCTTCAGGCCGCAGTGACAGCCAATCCCGGTGATGCGCAACTCGCTGACCAGTTCAAAGACACGGCACTGGTACTGCGCATGGACCCGTTCCGGCGACAGATCCCGTTTGCCCAGAGAAACAGCATTATCAGCGAGGATTTTGCAGTAGCAGGTGAGCGGGTTACTTCCTGTGCCGCCGCCGGAAATTCAAACGGGCCTGTTTTGTCGCCAGGCGCAAAGCATAGCCTTGCCGAGAACTGGACGACGATAAAGCCGCGGATCACGGAGAGAGGTCTGCGGCGGAATCCGGAATCGGCAGAGACGGCGATGGACCTAGTATTTAAGATTGAGCGCCAAGCCAATGTCGATTGCGGAACTTCAACCGGGACGGATATGGCACTACTGCTGATTTCAAAGTTGCATGAAGGGAACTAGCTTGGACATCTCGCCCAGCTCTCAAATCGATGTTCCGCTCTCCGGGCGCGCTTCTGGAACTCCTCTTCGTCCGCTTATACGCGAAGAGTATTTCTTTCTGATTCTGTCGGTCTTCATTGGAGTCTTTTCCGCGCTCGCCATAGTCTGCTTCCGCTTTGCCATAGAGTGGTGCCGCATCTATCTCCTGGGATCGGGTTACACACTCTCGCCCATCCGGATGTTGCTGGCTCCCAGCCTCGCTGGCTTGGTCATCGCCGTGTTGGTCATTCATGTCTTTCCTCTGGCACGGGGTAGCGGCGTCAATCAAACCAAAGCTGCGCTCTATATCTATGATGGCTACATTCCTTTCCGCACCGCCATCGGAAAGTTCATTACTGCAGCGCTAGCCATCGGTTCGGGGCACTCTCTGGGACCCGAAGACCCATCGCTGCAAATCGGCGCATGCATTGCCTCTGCTCTCGGCCGTCGCCTGCATATATCCAGGGAGAGAATGCGCCTGATCGCGCCCGTCGGTGCCGCCGCCGGATTGGCCGCCGCCTTCAATGCACCGATCTCCGCCGTGCTCTTCGTGATCGAAGAAGTCATCGGCCGCTGGACTGCAGGCATCCTCGGCTCGGTAGTTCTCTCTGCCGTATCCAGCGTAGTGGTCATGCGCTGGTTCCTGGGCTCCGAGCCACTCTTCAGAATCCCCCCCGTGCAAATCCAGCACCCCTCCGAACTCATCGCCTATTCCATCCTTGGGGTCGTTGGCGGTTTAGCTTCGGTGGCGTTTTCTGCCGGCATTGGCGAGTTGCGTCCCCGGCTCAAGGCGCTCCCTCGCTGGACCCAGTATTTTCAGCCGGCTGTCGCAGGTTTGTTGATCGGTCTCATCGGTGTTCTGGGCGCGCCGCAAGTTTTGGGTGCCGGCTACGAGTACATGGACGAAGCCATGCACGGCCGCTTCACGTGGCAGATGCTGGCCATCCTCGCCGGACTCAAGATCCTTGCCACCTTGCTTTCCTTCGTCAGCGGCACGCCCGGTGGCATGTTTGCCCCAACGCTGTTCATTGGCGCCATGCTCGGTGCCTCCGTAGGCGGAGTGGAACATATCTTCCTGCCCCACCTTGCCGCGTCACCCGGAACCTACGCTCTGGTCGGCATGGGAGTTCTCTTCGCCGGATTCCTGCGTGCCCCCATGACCTCCGTCTTCATGGTTCTCGAAGTCAGCGGAAACTACTCCATCATTGTCCCCGTCATTGTGGCCAATACCATTGCCTACGCAATTGCACGCGGTTTGCAGCCCACTGCTATCTTTGACGTCCTCACCCGTCAGGACGGTATGGATTTGCCTTCCATGGAAGAGGAGCGGGAAGAAGAAATCCTGCGCGTGGAGGACGCGATGCGCCCGGCAACGAGCCCGGTGCTGGATGCAGAGGAATGGCTCGATCATGCCCTTCAGCGCGCCGGTCAGAATCCAGGCGCTGTTCTACTCGTTCGATTAAATCCCAATGCGTGGAGCACTCTCACGAGGCAGGAACTGAAGGCAATGGTAGAGGAGGGCAAAGGCACTTTAACTTTAGGATCAGTTCTAGCCGGTCGCGAGGTTCCGTTCCTGCATCCCGATCATTCCCTGCACACTGCGCTGCGATACGTGGACCGCTGGCCCCTCGTGCCGGTCGTCAGCCGCGCCAACTTCGGCAAACTCGAAGGCGTCATTTCCCAGGACGATGTACTCAGGTGCTATCGTGAATCTGGAGAAGAAGGGTAATGATCTAGCCACGAAAGAGGCGTCTTTGAATGCGAAGGGGTTATCCCGTGAAAGGCACCGTCAGAACCGGGCAGCGAGCCTCAGAGATCACATCGTAAACGGTTGATCCAGGCAGGTGCGCTGCAATCCTGGCCTTGATTCCAGTGCTGCAATTCAATCCCATAACGATGAGATCAACTTCGCGAGCTGCGGTAGTTGCCAGAATACGATCGCTGCTCGATCCAAACTCGACTACGACTGCGCAATCTTCCGCGGAACCTTTGTAGCCTTGACTTCGTATCTGCTCACGCAAAAAGTCGAAGGTCTTAGTCGATGCTGCCACGGGTGGCTCCTCGCTCGTCCATTCGTTTACGTGTAGCAGCACCATGGAGGCGTGATAGGCGTGCGCCAGCGACGAAGCATACGGCATGGCGTGCGCGGCTGCTGCCGATAAATCCGTTGCGAGGAGGACTCGCCGGAAGTCCCCCGAGCAAGAGACCTTGGGCCCAACCGTAAGCACGGGCCTGGTCGCCAAATAGGCAATTTCTTCCGCAATCGAACCCGTCAATAATTTCTTGATTCCGTGCCAGCCGTGCGTCCCAATCACGATCACGTCAATTCCGCACGCATTTGCCGCATCGATCAACTTTGCCCTAATGCTGCCATGATCGATGAGCACTTCATGAGGAAGATCGCGAAGTCCCCCGGGCGTATTTATCAAGCCCTCCAGCTTGTCAAACATTGCTTGTGATGCAGGGTGAAGCGGATCGTAGTCTTCTTCTGGGATAATGTGCGCGAGGAAGACCTTGCCGCCATAATGACGTGCAATGCTGGTCGCAAATGGAAACGCTAGCAGTGAGCCCGGTGACAAGTCCATTGCGAACAAAATGTTCTTAAATGAAACCCAAGGAATCCAGTGCTGTTCGGCGGTGCTCATTGGATCGTCCTCCAGATAGGCCTGCACGTTCTTTGATGCTTCCGGCCATCGGAAGGTATCTGTGCGAGGGCCACGAGTTGCAGGTGCCACCATCTCCCGAATCCGTGCATCTGAAAAAGGGAAAGAGGAGAACAGAAATGAAACTCGATGTTCGGGCCGCCGCGACCGCTTCCGCGCTGCTTTGGAGTGGATCTGTCCTCATCGTCGGAATTGCCAATGTCCTCCAGCCACGATACGGCAGGGAGTTCCTGGAGTTGGTTGCATCAATCTACCCCGGATATAAGGCACGACCCAAGTTAAGCCAAGTCGCTGTTGGAACAGCCTACGCAGTGGTAGACGGAGCCGTCGGAGGTGCACTCTGTGCCTGGCTGTATAACCGTTTGATGTCATGTTGCGAAGACACCGAACTCGCGAGGACTAACGCAGGGGGATAGGACTCGTTTGCTTTCGCTTATACGCGAGAACTGGATGGCGGCTGATCCTTGGATTCGAGAGGAGCTATATGCGCAGCAATGCTGCTCCCTCCATCGCGCGAGCCAATAAAGAGCAGACGGTCATTCTCCTGTAGTACCGAGTCGTGGTTGGGAAGCACCACATCGCCATCCCGCAAGATGGCAATGATCTCCATGGCACTCTCACCCGCCGTTTCATAACAGGCCTGGATGGTTTTTCCGATAAAAGCGCTTTCCGGACGTAGAACGCCTACATTCAATTCCTTGCGGCCGTGCATACTCACCGGTATACCGGAATCGAGGAGGGAAACCAGGTCGATATGTCCAACTTTGGCAGCCCGCGGGACCTGCTGGGTGCTGAGAAGGCGAAGCGCCAGCTCAATGTTCTCGACGTAACGGGTCGGAGAATCTGCACGTCCTAGGACCTGCGCCTCATAGAGGCTGTTGTACTTCAGATGTGAGGACAGCTGCGATTGGACCAGGTAGCTGAGCAGGACAGCAAACGCCGCGGGAGAGAGAAGCTGGTAGCCACCCGTCATCTCAGTGACCATCACCAAGGAAGCGATTGGTACCCGAGCAGCGCCACCGAAGGTTGCCGCCATTCCCACAACCACAAACATGGCCGGCGGCAGGTGAAGCAGCGAGGAAAGAAATCCCCCCACCATAGCGCCCACAAAAAGAGTTGGCGCGAAGACGCCACCGGAACCGCCCGAAGATACAGTCAGGGAAAACGCGAGGATCTTCAAGAAGAGAAGGATCAGGAGCAGATTGAGCGCGAGCTGACCATTGATCGCCTCCTGTATCCAGCCATATCCCCCGCCGAGAATGTGCGGGAACTTCAGTGCGAGGAGGCCGACGCCCAAACCGCCGACGGCTGGTTTCAGTGCTGGAGGGATTGGAAGAGAGTGAAATGCATCGCGCACTCGATAGAACACGTTCGGCAAAAGAGTTGCTATGAGACCACACGCGACTCCCAGCACGCCGTACCAGGCGTAATCCAGAGGGGAGAGCTTGCCAGGGAGAGGCGGGAACAAAAACAAAGGCCGCCAGCCAACGAACAACCCGTTCACCGCATAGGCAATCACCGAAGCCAGCATGGTGTAAAGAAGTGCTCCGGCCTCGAATTCCATACTGCCGTAGAGCACTTCGATGGCGAAGAATGCGGCCCCGATTGGGGAACGAAAAATGGCAGAGAGGCCGGCCGCCATGCCTGCCAGAACGAGAACTTGCCGCTGTTCTTCCGAGCGATGAGCAATGGTGGCGTAGATCGAACCAACTCCTGCTCCGATCAAAGCTGTGGGGCCTTCTCGGCCAGCTGAGCCCCCCGAGCCAATCGTGATGGCCGAAGCCACCAACTTCAGCGGCGCCACGCGCGCTCGAATGAAGCCGCCGGCACGATGGAAAGCTTTCACCACCGTATCCGTACCGTGGCCTTCCGCCTCGGGGGCGAAATTGTAGACCAAAAGTCCGGAGATCAAACCACCCAGCGTGGTTGCCAGGGGAATCAACCAGAGGCCGTGGGGCCCTATCACTTGCCGAAGAACACCGCCCTCCTCCGGTAATCCGGGTGGCTGGTAGCCGGCGAGCCAAGTCAAAAAGAAATGTTGGCACATGCGCAGTGCCCATGTGAAGAGCCGAGCGGCAAATGCCCCCACAACGCCCAGAATTGCGCTCTCAGCTAGTAGACGGGGTTCGCTCTCCTTTACCAATCGGCCCTCCACAAAGTGCGCAATCGGCGTGTGTGCACGGATCGAACAAGTAATTGTCCTCCTGTATTTGCCATCATTCGATAGATGCCGATTACTGATGCAAGCGTTACCAGCTAAGACGATATCGATGCTCACTGTTGAGATCGGCTGTTAACGATCGAACCGGAACCGAACCGAAAGCCTACTTACGGCCGGTGACCCACAAGCGACCCTGGTTGCCGACTTCTCCGGCGTTGGGGAATACCTTCGGCAACTCCCGCGAAAAGGTCTCAGGAAAGCTGGAATTAGGTCATTAAGGGCAACGCGCCGCCGCCCCCCAGGGAATCTAATAACCCGGCTCAAAAGAACGAATGTGCGGGTCATCAGTTTCACAGCTTGCAATCACGTCGCAAAGAGGGGGAACGGTCATTATGAGTAGAGCAACTTCCAGGGTGAACCGCAGCGCGTTTGGTCCGGAATCATCGGACGTGTTTAGCCGTGCGACCGTGTCCCACATCGGCATACCTCGTACATCGGTCCACCAAGTCGACGCTGACGGTGTTCACCTGTTTTATCGGGCGGCGGGCGATACAACGGCTTCAGTCGTTCTCTTGCTGCATGGGTTCCCGGCGTCGTCGTTCATGTTTCGCGAACTCATTCCGCGTCTCGCCGGTGATTACCGTGTGATCGCTCCGGACCTTCCTGGTTTCGGGTTTACGGACGTTCCGGCCGAACGGAAATATACGTACTCGTTCGATAGATTGGCATCGACCATTGAGGCCTTCACGGAAGCGCTCAAAATCGATCGCTATGCAATCTATGTATTCGACTACGGAGCGCCGACAGGTTTCCGCTTGGCTATGGCTCACCCTGACCGAGTCACCGCCATCGTTTCACAGAATGGGAATGCCTATGAGGAAGGGCTCGGTGATGCCTGGGGTCCGATCCGGAAATACTGGGCTGCGCCAACCGCAGAGAATCGGGAGGTGCTCCGACAAAACATTCTTACCCTGGATGGAACGCGATGGCAGTACACGCACGGTGTAAGCGATCCCGAGAGCGTTCCGCCCGAGTCGTACACATTGGATGCGGCCCTGCTGGAACGTCCGGGAAATAAAGAGATCCAGCTGGATTTGTTTCTCGACTACGCGTCCAATGTGAAGCTCTATCCGAAATTTCAGGAATACTTTCGCAAAGCGAAGCCGCCTTTGCTGGCGATCTGGGGCAAGAACGATCCTTTTTTCATTCCTGCGGGAGCAGAGGCGTTTCGCAAAGACTTGCCGAACGCGAAGGTTCAATTCCTTGATACTGGACATTTCGCGACAGAGACGCACGTCGTGGAAATTGCCAGGGCGATGAAAGACTTCCTTGCCGCAAATGGTATCGGCCGCCGTCGCGCAGAAAGTGTGATCTCTAGATGAATGCCTATCCTCAGAACTCGACAGTAGTTTTGGTTCATGGAGCACGGGCAGACGGTTCCTGTTGGAACAATGTCATTATCCCAATGCAGCGGCACCGTCTTAAGGTGATTTGTGCTCCCATCCCACTCACGTCATTGACTGACGGCGTTGCCGCAGTGAAACGCACAATTGGGCGCACGAACGGACCGGTTGTGGTGGCGGGGCATGCCTATGCGGACGCCGTCATCGCTGCGGCGGATGACGAGGCCGCCGAAGCAACCCTCTTCCATAGCCGCGAGTTGGCAGGCAAGCGGTAAGACAGAGCTCGACGCTTGAGTCTCTTGCAAGGCAGAGGAGGGTCAGGAGAAAGCATCATGAATCAATCTGAAGCAAGTTTAGCTCGCCAAGATTCTTTCGCGACCTCCCAGGTCGAGGTCCCAGGAAACACAATTTTCGTGCGTCGCTACGGAAAGGGGCCGGCTATTCTGCTGGTGCACGGCTTCCCGCGCACCAGTCTGATGTGGCGATTCCTTGCGCCAGAGCTTGCCGAGAATCATACCGTGATCTGCGTAGACCTGCGAGCGTACGGCCGCAGTGGGATACCCGCTTCTACAGACGACCACTTTGCTTATTCCAAGCGTGCCATGGCAAAGGAATTGGTGGACGTTATGGCCAAACTCGGCTTTTCGACCTTCACGCTGATTGGTCACGATCGCGGAGGACGCGTCAGCTACCGTATGGCCTTGGACCATCCGAAAAACGTGGAGCGTCTCGCTGTATTCGATGTGATTCCGATTCTCGAAGCGTGGAACCGATCAGACGCGCGCTTCGCTCAGACCTACTGGCCCTGGATTTTGCTGTCGCAAAAGCCACCGCTTCCGGAGAGCTATCTGCTCGGCGCTCCCAAAGCCGTCTTCGATAATCCCTTTGGACACGGTTCCTTTGGCCCGGAGATACTCGAAGAATACGTTTCCACCTATCGCGATCCGGCCCGTGTTCACGGCATCTGTGAGGAATATCGAGCGGCGGCAACGATCGATGTCGAACACGATCGTGCTGATAAGGAGGCGTCCAAGCAAATCGAATGCCCAATGCTGCACCTATGGGCCAAGAACGGCCCGCTCGACACTCTTTACGCAAAAGACGGGGGGCCGCTGGGCATATGGCGGCAATGGGCTCCGCACGCGCAAGGACAGGCGATGAAAGGTGGCCACTTCTTCCCAGAAGAGAACCCTGGCGACACCGTAGCTGTTGCAAAGCAGTTCCTTTCTGCTCAAAACGTTCATCGTAGAGAGACAGAACAGAGCTCCCTACCACAGCGTAAATCAGCATGAACCACGGAGAGGACGGCCGCCGGCTCTAGTGTTGTCGCCAATGACGATCGCCTATTCCTCCCGCGTCTGGGCAACTCAGTAAGAGTCCCGCATACCTTCGGGCATTAACGATATTTTCGTTGTCCTGAAGCTTCTGCTGGCAGCATTACGGTGTGCTGGTCGATAGAACCTCACGCCACCAGCAAAATCTTTCCCACACCACCCTTCTCTGCCTCTGCTTGAGCCTCGGCCGCTTCACTGAGTGGCCGTTTCTGGCTAATCGGGATTACCAGCTTGCCATCTCGCACCGCTTCGGCCATGAACTCGAGCGTTTTCCTGTCGAATTTGGAGAATACTGGCACCACCTTTACGGATGGATAGCTCGAGGCGTTCTGCGGTGCCCCGAGAACCGAAGCAAACACCCCTCCCGGCTTGACCTTGGCGATCAATTTTTCAGCAGTCTTGCCGTTGACCGTATCAGCTACGACATCGAGCATCGGAAAGTTCGCAATCGCAGCGTCGTCGTCGGTTGCAACAACCTGATCCGCGCCGACAGTCTTCGCCTCATCCATCTGCCTCTTCAAAACTCCCGCGATCACAGTCGCCCCGCGTTGCTTTGCAGTGAATACCGCCGAACGTCCGACATTTCCAGCAGCACCTATGACGAGAACCGCCTGGCCCGCTCTGATGCCGGTAGCAGAAATGAGTTGGTTGCCAGTGGTCGTCACCAGTGGCAGCGCCGCCGCCTGGATCAAATCGAGTCCCTTGGGAACTTTCGCCAGAATCGCGGTTTTCACAACGCAAAGTTCGGCGTAAGTATTGTCCGCCATAGCGAACACCTGGTCGCCGATGGAAAAGCCTTCCACTCCCGGCCCAATCTTGACCACCGTCCCCGCGATATCGACTCCTATGAGGCCCGGGAACCGGATGGGATAAAAATCCTTCGTTAATCCAGCACGCCGCTTGTAGTCGATCGGATTAACGCTCGTGGCGGCGACCCGCACCAGCACTTCGCCCGTACCCGGAACCGGGTCAGGGTATTCCTCGAACTTGAGTACTTCAGGACCGCCATATTGGTGGACAACAACTGCTTTCATATTTCATCTCCTTCGTGAAGTGTCCTCAGCCGCAAACTCCACCCTCTGACACAAGTTTGGCTCGTCAGATGTCCGCGTTTCTCGTGAGGCTTCCAGTTGGCTTCTAGCATGTCTGTCTTCATCATCCTTCTTGACTTGGTTAGTGGGCGAGCGCGCGAATAGAGGATCGCGACGGGAGTCGCGCATTCTCCGAAAGCCACTCACCCCGCGCGTTAACCGTACGTAAGGGTAGTGCTCTGGCCGACCTCAATAATGTAACCATCTGGATCGCGGATGTAGCAGCGTGTCTCGCCGTACTTGGGGATCGGTTCAGTGATGAACTCCGCTCCTCGACTTTTCCATAATTCATAGCACGCTTGAATATCCGCAACGCGGAAATTCATAAAGCTGTTGATGTGATTCGGATCGGGGACGCTGAGCGTTACCGTGGGCTTATCCGGGGTCGGCCCGCCTCCAAGGTTCAGAATCATCCAGATATTCGCAAGCTGAAGGTACCCAGGCGCGTTGCCGTCACCCAGGCTCAGAATGCGGGCGCCGAAGACCTTTTCATAGAAGCGAGCCGATCGCTCGACATCGGCGACCGTGAGGAAATGCGCAATGCTGATCCCCTCTCGCGGGGGCATCTCGTAGGTCTTCTGTTCGATTTGTACGCTGCTGCTCATCGACGACTCCAGTTCTGATACAGTGCTCATTTCTGGTATCCAACGAATGGGCCGGGAATTCGGCCCCTGAGTGTCGGCCTCCGTCGCGGCCGACCCGAGCTTAAAGTACTCAGCCACCATCCAAGTGTCCGAGCGGTCTGAATCCCCAAATGCAGCCCGGACCCGCCTCAACGGCTTGTCGAAATCACCGATCGAAACAAATGTTTCCGGAGGCTGGAAGCTAAAGATGTTATCTGCGTTCGCCGAGATGTACGCTTGACGGCCGGCACGGGGCTAACGCTTAGAGCGGCTCTGAAACGCGAGAACTGGCCAGCACCCGGCGGCTCACAACCAAGAGCATTTTGGAACTAGCCGAGGGTGTGATGTTCCGGTCCGTTGATCGTGCCGGACCGGTGTTTGTCACAGCCGTGAGAGTTGGTCGGTTTCGCAGGAGGTCGTCTACGGGCCAGAACCACTCGAAATGCGCGCCGACTGGCGTCGCTCCGAAAATCTCAGGAAAGGACACGAAGCGACTCTTCCGCCCGATTAGTAACGGGAAGTCGCTTGCGTCCAGAATTTAGGGCCCAAGGGGGGCCGAGCGATTTCCTGTCCAAACGGCGTGTTTCGGTACTGATCCAAAGGCATAACTTCCGGATTGCCCGACTCCGCGGGTAATCTGGCTCCCCACACTGGACGCATTTAGAGTTTTTGCTGCCGAAATCCAGCGTCGCTCGAACCCCAGCAACTCCTGCCGCAGATGCCATAGCTTACACTCAAACTACATGCTCAACTGGGGCTATGCCTACACCACAATCATCGGCAGCAAATACCAGGGGCAAACCCTGCTCTCCCACTTGGCAAGCCTTTACCCCCACTCAACCCCACAAGCCTGGCAACAAAACCTGAACAACGGCGAAGTCACCCTCAACGGCGTCACCGCCAGCGGACGCGAATCGGTCACTGTGGGCCAAACCCTTGTCTGGAACCGTCCACCCTGGATCGAACCAGACTCCCCTCAGCACTTCGAAGTCCTGTTTAATGATTCCCATCTGTTGGCCGTCAACAAACCAAGCGGCCTGCCCACTCTCCCCGGCGGCGGCTTCATGGAAAACACCCTCCTGCGCCTGGTGCAAAAGCAAACCCCCAACGCAAACCCTGTCCACCGGTTGGGCCGAGCCACCACCGGCATCGTCCTCTTCGCCAAAACACCGCAGGCGGCCTCTAATCTATCCGCAAACTGGAACACACCCAGAATTCAAAAAATCTACCGGGCGCTGGCTCAAAACATTGCACAGCACGACGCCTACGAAATCCTCACACCCATCGGCCTCGTACCACACCCGCTCATCGGTTCCGTGTGGGCCGCCAACCCAAGTGGCAAACCGTCAAAGTCATTGGCAAAGGTGATCTCACGCACCACAAGCACCACAACATTTGAGGTAAGCCTGTATTCGGGCCGCCCTCATCAAATCAGAATCCATCTGGCATCCATCGGCCATCCCCTGGTAGGCGATCCTCTGTACGGCTTAACCGGCCAGCCTCTTGAAAATCTCCCCGGCCTCCCCGGCGATGGAGGATATTTCCTGCACGCCCAATTTCTGAAATTCCACCACCCCATTACCGGAGAACAAATCAATCTTGAGGCTGCTTTGCCGTCTGGATTCTCATTGCATCAGTAGGTACAGGCGGGGAACACTTTGAAACTGTTCAACGGGTAGGGCCATCTCGCGATGGCCCTTGTGTGTTAATTGGTTTTTAGATCAGTGGCTGTCTTCTTCCGGCAACACTGGCATGTAACGCACGCCGATACCAAACAGGAAGATGGTGGCAGCGATGAGGCCGGCGGAAATTCCCCACTCGACGATGCTGGGGAAATAATGAACCGGCGCGGTCTGCGGCATGGCACCGCGAAGGGTCATGCCAAAGGCGACGACATTCACGCGGTTGAAGACGACGCCTGCGAACACGAGCCAGGCTCCCGTGGCGAGGATAGTCGGGTTGTTGCGCAGCTTAGTGGTGGAGAGCAGAAGCAGCGGCAGCAATCCTCCGAGCAGGACTTCGGCCAGGAATAGATCTGTCCTCAAGCTGCCGGCCGGGAGGTTGAGTTGTCCGCGGAAGACAAGGTCGCCGATGCGAACCACCTGGTAAACGAGCATGGACCAGAAGACGATTTTTCCCATGGCGGCCACCTGGGGGATGCGCAACGTACGATCCCAGGCTTTGGCGATCCACATCTCGATCAGCACAACCAGCGCGGTTCCAGCGGCGACAGAGGAGAGAAAGAAGGACACAGGCATCATGGGCGACCACCAGAGATGGTTGAGCTTATCCGGCATGAGGAGGAAGAGCGAACCAAGCGAGCTCTGGTGCATGGTGGAAAAAGTGACAGCGGCGATTGCCAGCATAATCGGCACTGGTTTTTGGCCCTCTTTGGTGCGGAAGAGGTAGGCGAGAGTTCCAAAGACCAGGGCGGCCGCAGCGGTCCAGACCAGTTTGCGTGACATCAAATAAACGAAGAGCGGCACCGCGGCGGCTACGTACACAGGAGAATACTTCTTCCACATCTCCATGTAGCTTTGCAGTCCCCAGCGCTCGAATGGAAGCGGCAGGAACTCCAGCAAAAGAATCGTCAGGTAGAGAGCGACGCACCAGGAGACTTCAAACATGGCAGAATGCTTTGGCGCATACAGCGCGAGCGCATAGAAGTGCCATGGCAGGCCGAGATCAGCCAATAACGTAACCAGGACAAATGTATAGCTGAGCAGACCCATGAGCACGGCAGAGCGTCCCATGCTGTAGAGATCCTTGCGTTGGAATACGTAGATGAGCCCGGCGGTGGCAAAGGCTCCCGCGGCAACGGCAATCCAGATGACATCGAAGATGATCCATAGACCCCATGCGTAGGTGTCCGAAAGATGGGTGCTTCCGCCGAGGCCGAGGGCAAAGCGCAAGATGAACGAGAGCGCTCCGAATCCCATGAGCGCGGCGAGCAGTTTGTTGGCTGGAGTCCAGAGCGGACGCGGTACGGGAGCGAAATGCGCATGATGCTCCTCGTGCTGCGGCGGCTCGGGCCGTTCAGCCCGCGTGTTGACTTTGGGAGCGGGAGCGGCGGGCGGTTCGAGGACGGCGACTCCGCCGGATTCGGCGGCGGCAACCGCGGCCCTCCGCTGCGAGACCATGTAGGCCCCGCCGAGCAATACTCCCATGCCGACAACTGCGGGAGGCACCGCACCCAATGCGATCTCGCTGTAACGCGGGAAGGGTTGAGTCTGTACCGTTGGGAACCCGAGGGTCTCAAAGGGAACCGCCGAGAGATAGAGCGTGTTGGTTCCACCAGCCTCGCGCTCTCCGTAAATGTGCTCCACGTACTTACCGGGATTCTGCCGAATCCGGCGCTTGGCTTCGAGCAAAAGCTCTTCACGGCTCCCGTATTTGAGAGCACCGGAAGGGCACTGCTTAACGCAGGCGGGCTCCGCCATTTGCAAGGCATAGGATGAGTGCTGCGCAGCGACGAGGCGTTCCCCGTTACGCTCAGCCGGAATCTGCTCCGCACTACGGCTGTAGCACATGTCGCACTTGCTAATCTTGGGAGCGAGCGAATCCCACTGAGCTGTGGGCACACCCCAAGGGCAAGCCCACATGCAGTAGCGGCAACCGATGCACCTGGATGCGTCGTAAACAACTGGGCCTTCCTTCGTCTTGTGCATGGCAGTGACGGGGCAGGCGGCAACGCAGGATGGGTCTTCACAGTGCATGCATTGGCGCTTGACGAAGACGCTGCGGAATCCGCCGGGTGCGGTGGCATCGTCGATCTCGTTCTGCTGAATGAGAACGTAGGTCTTTGCCGAGAGCAGCTTTGGGTTCTGCAGAGCAAGGTTGGCATCCGGAAGTGTAGTGTGCTCCGCCGGCAGGCTGTTCCACTGCTTGCAGGTAACCTGGCAGGAACGACAGCCGATACATAGAGTAGTGTCGATCAGGATCGCGCTAGACATGGGAGCCTCCTTTTCCGTCCGAGGCAGGCACGATGTTGACGAGGCAAGCTTTGGTTTCCTGAGTTCCAGCGCCTGGGTCCACCGCATCGATGGTCAGGACATTCGTGCTCGGGCCTGTGCTGAGACCTTTGAATCCCCAGTTGTAGGGCATCCACACCGAGACGACTTCCTCTCCGTTGATGTTGAGAGTCTGCATGCGCTTGGTCACAACTGCTTTCACGATGACCTCGCCGCGCGCCGAAGAGACGCGCGCCTGATCACCGTGTTTCAATCCGATCCGGGTTGCGAGTTTCTCGGGAATCTCGACGACAGGCTCGGGGACGAGCTCATTGAGCCAGGGTGAGTTGCGCGTCACCGAGCCGCAACACCAGTGCTCGGCCATGCTGGAGGTCGTGAGCACGTAAGGAAACTTTTCGCGGCTTCCGATAGGATGGCGTCCGTCCTTGAGGCGTGGATACTTCACGCATGGATTGGTCGCCACGGCCGGGTGCATGGCATTGGCGGTTGGGCTCTCGATGGGTTCATAGAACTCCGGCAGAGGGCCGTCTTTCGGAGTGTAGGAGACATCGCGAGGAAGTTCCTTGTCCTTGGGATCGGGATCCTTGTAGGCGGCAGCGAGCAACCGCGCAACGCCTTCGCCATTCATGCGGAAGGGCCGCTGCCCGTTCGGAGTGTCGGGGCCATCGGTGGGGACGGGCACGTCGGGAGTGTCCCAACCGGCCCACTTCTTCTGCGCATCATCCCACCAGACAATGGCGCGATCCGGGTTGAGAGGCTGCCCCTTGGCGTCGCAGGAGGCGCGGTTATAGAGAACGTGCATATTGCCGGGCCACGTCCAGGCAAAGCCGGGATAGATGCCAAGTCCGCTGGGATCGGTTTTGTTGTCGCGGCGCTTGGTAAGGTTCTTGCCGCCTTTGAAGATTCCGGCATAGATCCACGAACCGCAGGCGGTGGTGCCGTCGGGCTGGAGGTCGGCGATGCCGTTCACCGGTTGGCCGGTCTCGAGGTCGGTTCCACCGATCTCGCGCAGCACTGCCTCGGAGCGTGCGTGGGCCGGATACGCCCACGCGGCTTTCAGGATGGTCTGATCCTTGGGGTTGGTGGAATCTTTATAGAGGGCGCGAACCTTCTGGAAGAGCAGATCGAGGATCTCAATGTCGGGTTTGGCTTCGCCCGGAGGATTCACGGCGGCGTAGCGCCACTGCACCATGCGTCCGGAGCCGGTAATGGTTCCCTCTTTCTCCATAAAGTAGGCGGCAGGAAGGAGGAAGACTTCGGTCTTAATCGACGTGGGGTCCACGCCGGGGCGGCGCCAGAAGTCGGCGGTCTCGGTCTCCCAAAGATCCTGCACCACCAGGGTTTCCAGCGCTGCAAAGCCGGCGAAGGTCACGTTGAGATTGGCGTTGGTGACAATCGGGTTCTGGCCGATGACGTAGAGCATCTTCATTTGGCCGTGGAGAGCGGACTCCATCATGCCGTACACGGCATAGTCCTTGCCGGGATTGCGCTTGGGCAACAGACCGTATCCGAAATCGTTTTCCGCCGTGGCGTTGTCCCCGAACCAGGCCTTCATGGTGTTGACGAAGAACTTTTCGCGGAAGGTGCCGCTGCTCTTGGTCCACTCCTTCAAAGAGGGTTGATCGGCATTGGGATAGTTGAGGTATCCGGGCAGGTAGGAATTGAGCACCGCCATGTCGCAGGCGCCTTGCACGTTGGGCTCGCCGCGCAGCGCATTGACGCCGCCACCAGGTACGCCGATATTGCCGAGCAGCAACTGGATGATGCCGTAACAGCGAATCTGCTGCACCCCATAGGTATGCTGGGTAGCGCCGAGCGCGTACAGGATCGTGCCGGGCTTATGCTTCGCCATGGTTTCGGCGATCAGTTTGATCTGTGCGACCGGGATACCCGAGATCCGCGAACCGAGTTCGAGGGTGTAGCGACTGTAGAACTTCTTGAGGGTTGCAAAAACGCAGTCGGGGTCGTCCAGCGACTTTGCTTTTGAGGGCTTCCTAGTGGCGTCGATTTGGTATTCCCAGGATGCAGTTTCGTAGTGATGGGTCGCTTCGTCGAAGCCCGAGAAGATTCCGTCATTGAAGTCGAAATCCGCTTTGGTGCGCATCAAGGCATTGGTGTTGAGCTTGACGTACTCCTCATCATAAAGCTTGTGCTCAAGGATGTAGTTGGTCAACGCGTTGAGGAAAGCGATGTCGGCGCCGGCGCGAATGCGGGCATAAATATCGGCCCCGGCGGAGGTCCGGGTATAGCGGGGGTCGACGTGGATGACGATGGCGCCTTTTTCCTGCGCCTTCTTGATCCACTTCATGCCCATGATATGGTTTTCGGCGACGTTGCTGCCTTCGATAAGGAAAACCTTGGAGTGCTGCAGGTCAAGCCAGTGGTTGGTCATGGCTCCGCGCCCGAAGGCGGCGGCCAGGGCGGGAACACTGGGCCCGTGGCAGAGGCGCGCCTGGTGTTCCACGCTCACCGTGCCAAGCAGGCGGGACGCCTTGGTGATCAGGTAGCATTCTTCGTTCGTATTTTGCGCGCCGCCCAGAAATCCAAGGGCATCGTTGCGGTTGACCTGGTAGTCGACGCCCTTGATGTTCTCGGTTGCGGTCCAGTTTGCGTCGCGCGTGGTTTTGATCTTGCGCGCGATCTTATCGAGTGCGTCCTCCCAGCTAATCTCGGTCCACTCCGTGGCGCCGGGTGCGCGATAGCGGGGCCGCTTCAACCGCAGCTCCGAGGTGTGCGTGGCAGACATGGCCGCACCCTTGGCGCAGAGCGCGCCCTCGTTGATGACATGGTCGGGATCGCCCTCGAGGTTTACCAGCTTGCCGTCTTTTACGTGGCAGATCATTCCGCAGCCGCAGGCGCAGAAGTTGCAGGCGGAGGTAAACTCCTCGACCCCCTCCAATTTTTCCTTCTTCGCGGCAGCGTGCAGTTCTGGCGCTTCCACGCCAAGGGCGCCTGCAGCCAGGCCTACCCCCGCTCCTGTTGCACGTTTCAACCACTCACGTCGATTGATGCTCATATTTATCCCTCACCCCGAGCTGGGCCGTTCCCCATGCGGCCTGGCGGCCTGACATGTTCGCAAACGTTTACCGTTTGTGCTGTGCGAACAATCACAGGTTGGAGTGACGGGCGGCGCTCCAGAGCTGCGGGTGAGCGCTCTGGATGCAGGGATGAATCGCCTGAGTTATACTGCAAGGCGTTTCGTTCAAGATGAGGGCTTATGGCGCAACCGTCCGATCACAACGAGAATTTCCGCCAGCAATATCCCGATGTGTGGAAGGCATTCGCCAAGCTGGCGAATGAATGTCACGACACTGGACCACTGGATGACAAGAGCCGCAGGCTGATCAAGCTCGCCTTGGCAATCGGGGCAGGTTTGGAGGGAGCAACGCACTCGGCGGTGCGGCATGCCATGGACCAGGGTATTACGCAGGCTGAGCTGGATCATGTGGCTATCCTGGCCATCACAACGCTGGGCTATCCGTCGGCGATGCGGGCACTCTCCTGGATTCGCGACCTGCCGGCAATGGGCAGCATTGCAGGGCCAGAGGGTTCCTAGATCAAAATCGGCAAGCCGGCCGCGAGCCTCCCGGCTCCCGAGTAGATCACGAACCGCCGCCCGCGCAGGAATCCGATGAGCGTCATCCCAAACTCCCGCGCCAGATTTACAGCCAAGTCTGAGGGCGCCGATACCGAGGCGAGCACCGGAATGCCCGCCACCAACGCTTTCTGCACGATCTCAAAACCCCCGCGTCCGCTCACCATCAGCAGCGAGTTGCCCAGCGGCACCAGATCCTTCGCCAGCGCCCACCCGATCACCTTGTCCACCGCGTTGTGCCTGCCGACATCCTCCCGAAGAACGAGCAACTTACCGCGCAGACTGAACAGGCCAGCGGCATGCAGCGCGCCGGTCCTGCTAAAGACCTGCTGTTCCGCACAGAGTTGATCGGGCAGGCGGCAAAGCACCTCTGGATCGAAAGTGCATTCCGGGTTGGGTGGCTCGATGCGGCGCACACGCACCGCGTCGATGGAAGCCTTACCGCAGACTCCGCAACTGGAGTTAGTGTAGAAGTTGCGACGGGTGGCCTCCGGATCGAACTCGACGCCGGAAGCCAGATCGACGCGCACGCGATTGGCTCCGTTCTGGCTGGCATCGGGTTCATTCTGGACTGAAGCTACCTGGGCGCGGCCTGTGATCAGGCCTTCGGTGAATAGAAAGCCGATTGCGAGTTCGAGGTCGTGACCTGGCGTTCGCATGGTGACGCTGACCGCCACGTTGCCGACGCGAATCTCGAGCGGTTCTTCGGCGACGAGATAATCGTCTCGTGGGTAGAGCTCTCCCTCACGCCACTCGTTGACCCCAGTAACGGACACCATGCGCGGAATCACAATTCACTCCTTTCTCGCAGGCAGCCTTCGCCGCACCGGAGCAAAGAGCATACACCAACTTTAAAGCAGAGAATTTCCGGCCACTCGATGGGCTTTACGCACCTCGCCATCCCAATTCATTGCCATTCACCAATAAATAAATTCCAGTTTGCCCGGGATTGCCTCGGCCATTCCACCTAAGGAACGGACGCCCCGTTTCCCATTCGTCTACACCGTGGGAACCTCACCGGCATCCTGAATGCAGCACGCAAAATCTCCGCCGCTCTCACCGCCGTCCTCATGCTTGTCGGGACGATAGCCCTCATTGTCAGCGGGGTTGGTATCATGAACATATCCCGGTGACGGTGGGGGAGCGGACACGCGAGATCGGACCACGCGAGGCGCTTGGCGCGCTCCGTCCTGCGAGATTCATCTCGCCTTGGGGGCTGGTGCACCAGCTTCGGTGTGATCGCCTGTAAAACAAGCCGATTTGGGACGTTTAGGAAAATCTAGTAATCTGGTTAGGGGCATTGGCGTCCCGGCGAACGAGCAGGAGAGAAAACACCCGCAGCATGAGGTCACCGTCAACCACGCTTAAAACCTATATCGCAATCTCCCTGATGGTGATCTTCGGCCCGCTGGGAAACATCATGCTGGGCAAGGGAATGAAACGAATCGGTGCGGTTTCCACCGTGTCACTCCAGGAACTCGCCCACGTGCTGCTGAAGGTTCTGCACTCTCCGTCGATCTGGCTTGGTGTAGCCTCGCTGCTCGCCTTTTTTATCACATATATGTTGGCGCTCTCGTGGGCCGATTATAGCTATGTCCAGCCCGCTTCATCCATCGCATACGTTGTGGTGGCCCTGCTGGGGCGATTCGTGCTGGGCGAAAAGGTGACACCGATTGCCTGGATGGGCGTCTTTGTGATTTGCCTGGGGATTCTCGTCGTCGGGTTGACGCCTTCGGGAACGACGGAGCAGAAGCCATGAGGCCCGCATTCGTCTGCTACTTTTTAATCATGGTTGCGGGCACGGCCGGTGAGTTATGCGTAGCCCGCGCGATGAAGACCTTCGGCGAAGCCAAGCAGTTTCACCCTGCAGCCATTGTGCGAACGCTGTTGCGGGCGATGCAGGTGGGATGGATGTGGCTCGGAGTTTTGCTGATGGCCATCGCTTTCTTCGCGCTGCTGGGAATGCTGTCAGTAGAGAACGTGAGCTTCGTTGTTCCCGCCACGGCCCTGAGCTATGGTGTGGGCGCGCTTGGTGGAAAGTTGTTTCTTGGCGAACAGGTGTCCTTGACGCGCTGGCTTGGGGTGTTGCTGGTATGTGTGGGGGTCGCGCTGGTTTTTATCGGCAGAGTTGTTTGAGCCCTGCGCGGCTCCCGCGGCTCTGGACTTGGCCGGGATGTCGCTGAAAGGTACTTGCGTTGTCATTTGAAGAGAAAAGCAAACCTGGGATACCGCTTATGGGGCTTATGGATCCTGTTTCCGTGGATGCAACGGTGAAAAGTCGAAGCGTCCACGCCGACAACAATCGAAAGCGGGGCTTCTCGAGCCGGCACGCATACCTGATCGTCCTGGTCTTTGCCGCAGCTGTTTACTTGGGGTGCATTGTGTCTCCGCCGTCGCTGATGGATGACGTGGATGCCGTGCATGCCCAGATCGCGCGCAACATGCTGTCCTCCGGGGATTGGGTTACGCCGCGCCTGGATGGGGTCGCATACATGGAGAAGGCTCCCCTGCTCTATTGGATGATCGCAGGGTTCTTTCGCGCTCTGGGGCCCTTCGATTGGGTGGCTCGGCTGCCGGTTGCGTTCTCGGCTATTGCGCTGTCCTTGGTGACTGCAGCCTTCGGGATATGGTCCTTTGGCAAGCGCGCCGGACTTTACGCCGGTTTGACAATGGCGACTTGCGTCGGGCTGTTCCTGTTCACCCGCATTCTATTACCGGATGTGATTCTGACGCTGACAACGGCGCTGGCTATGTGGGCCTTTCTGCGCGTTCTCGACCAGCAGGAGCAGCATCCGCGACTCTGGGCGCTGGTAATGGCGATGAACCTGGGCATAGGCCTGTTGCTCAAGAGCCTGATTGCGGTCGTCTTTCCCGTCGGCGCGGCCGTGGTTTACCTGGCCATCACCCGCCAGCTTTTTTCTGGGTGGGTGTGGAAGCGCATCCGTCCGCTGAGCGGCCTACTGGTGATTCTGTTAGTCGCCGCACCGTGGCATGTGCTGGCAACACTGCGCAACCCACCTTATTTTGCGTTTGACCTGCACAGCGGCCCCGGGCAGTATCACGGCTTTTTCTGGCTCTTTTTTATCAACGAGCAAGTGCTGCGCTTTTTGAACCTGCGCTATCCGCGCGACTACAACACGGTTCCGCGGCTGTATTTCTGGCTCTTTCACCTGGTATGGCTGTTTCCGTGGAGTGTTTACCTGCCGGCCGTGACCAGGCTCTCGTTCCGCCCGGTTGATCGTGCCGGACGCACTCGCTTGCTGGCCCTGTGCTGGGTGGGGTTCGTGCTGGTTTTCTTCACCTTCTCCACCACCCAGGAATACTATTCGATGCCTTGTTACCCGGCACTGGCGTTGTTGCTGGGCTCGGCCATGGCGGCCGACGGGAAGTGGATTCGCCGCGGCAACCGTGCTTTGGCTGTGGTGACGGCATGCGCGGCTTTGGCGGCCATTACGATTCTGGTGCTTACGCGACACATCCCCGCTCCCGGGGACATTTCTAATGCATTGAGCCACCACCCCGGCGTGTACTCGCTCTCGATGGGACACATGCTGGACCTAACCCTGTCGTCTTTCGCCTATTTGCGCCTGCCGCTACTGGTGGCTGCAATCGCGTTCTGCATCGGGGCGGTGGTAAGTCTTAGTGCATGCAACGAACGAGTGTTTTTGTGCGCGGCGCTGATGATGGTGTTGTTTTTCCAGGCGGCGCGACTGGCACTCGTGGTGTTTGATCCCTACATGGCTTCGCGGCCTCTTGCCGAAGCTTTGCTGAAGTCACCGGATGGGCGTTTGATTGTAGATCATCACTATTACACGTTCTCCTCGATATTTTTTTATACTAACCGGCCAGCCCTTCTTTTGAACGGACGATGGAACAACCTGGAATATGGTTCTTACGCGCCGGGCGCGCCGGACGTTTTTATCGACGATGCACAATTCAGAGATTTGTGGTTGGAACCAGGGCGCTCCTACGTTGTGGCGAAAGAATCAGAGCTCCCACGCTTTCAATCTCTGGTAGGTTCGCCGAATCTCATACCGGTCAAGGAAAGCGGCGGGAAAGTTCTTTTGACCAATCATGCGGTGGAAGCCGGCGTGCAGTAGCGCTTTTCCTGAAGGAGAAACGATTTGAACTTTGCCCTAATAATAATTGCGAGCGCCGTGGGCGCCGTGGCAACACTGCGCAGCGACGTGCGTCGCCGCAGGCTCACACTCAATCACCGCGAGGTTTGGCAGTTCTTGACCGCTCTCGATGTGCTGGCTCCAGCGCTGACGATTGCCGCCGTCGTAGCGTCGGTTGTTTGCGAACTGCCCGTCGCGATTTCACAACACGTCATACTGCTGAACTCGCCGCTGTTTTGGGTCGATGGCGCGGGCCTGGTCATATTCCTATTTCTTTGGAGCGAGGGGCGCCGGCAGTTGCAGTTTCAACGACCCCGTGGGATAGTGTTCGGCGAATTGCTGATTCTGGGCGGCACTTCGTTGCTCGCAGGGTTCGCGCTGCGACATGCCCCCGGTACCTTCAGAATGCTTTCTGCAATTCCTATCATTGCCGGTGGAGGCTTGATCGCGGCCGTGGTGACTCCGTTTGTTCGGGTCTACGAAGGTCACCGCATCCTAGATCAACGCGAGGAACAGCTGGATTTGGTTCAAACGGAATACACGCCCCCCACTGCGGAATGTCCACGTCCTGAACTCTGGAGCATGGTGGATTCCCAGACGACGGAACTGGAAATCATCGATTTGCTCAAGGCCTTGGTCGTAGCGATGAAACCCGGACTGATCGTGGAGACTGGCACCTTCCTCGGCTATAGCACCATCAAAATGGCTGAGGGTCTCAAGCAAAATGGGTTTGGGCGGATCGTGACCGTTGAATACGATCCTGCGATTTTCGCGAAGGCCAAGCAGCGGATTGACTCGTCTGGGTTGGGCCGCTGGATTGATAATCGCCATGGATCCAGTCTTGAAGTCCAAATCGATGGCACGATTGATTTGTTGTTCAGCGACAGTCACCTGGATATTCGCGAAGCGGAGATTCGCCGCTTGCTGCCGCAGGTGGATCCGCGTGGATTAATCCTGATTCACGACGCGAGTTCGCATTTCGCGGTCGTCCGCGAAGCGGCGCTGCGAATGGAAAAAGAAGGTTTGATTTCGGTCGTGATGCTTTCCACGCCTCGCGGTCTGGTGATCGCGCAGAAACGGGAAGGGCGAAAGTAACGCATGGATAAGAACTTGAGATCCCAGCGCGCGCCCGCGCAAGTGATAGAATTGTAGTCATCCCTGACATGCACATGAGCCCTGCGATGCACTCACTTTCCGCGCGCTGTTCGCTGTTCCCGAATCAAGAAGTTAGGGGCCGTTTCGATATGGAGGAAAAATGAAAATAGCTGTACTTGGTGGCGACGGTTACTGCGGATGGGCCACTGCGCTCTATCTTTCCGCAAAGGGGCATTCAATCGCAATTGTCGATAACTTCATGCGTCGGCAATGGGACCATGAGCTGGGGGCGCAAACGCTCACGCCGATCCGGCCGCTCGCAGAAAGGCTGAACGTTTGGGAGAAGGTTAGCGGCCGCCGCATCGAATCGTTTGTGGGCGACGTCAACGACTATGATTTCCTGTCCACGGTCTTCCGGCAGTTCGAACCCGAGGCAGTGGTGCACTTCGCCGAGCAACGGTCGGCTCCTTACTCCATGATTGACCGCAAGCACGCGGTGTTTACCCAGGTCAACAATGTGGCTGGAACCCTAAACGTTCTGTTCGCCCTGCGCGAATTTTCGCCGGATTGCCACCTGATCAAGCTGGGAACGATGGGGGAATACGGAACGCCGAACATCGATATCGAAGAGGGGTATCTCACGATCGAGCACAACGGGCGAAAGGACGTACTGCCCTTTCCCAAATCGCCGGGCTCGTTCTATCACCTCTCCAAGGTGCACGACAGTCACAACCTGATGTTCGCCTGCAAGATCTGGGGGCTACGGGCCACCGATCTGAACCAGGGCGTGGTTTACGGCACCATGACGGATGAGGAAGCTCTCGATGAGGCACTGGTAAACCGTTTTGACTACGATGAGGTCTTCGGCACGGTGTTGAACCGTTTCTGCGTGCAGGCGGCGATCGGACATCCGCTCACGGTCTACGGCAAGGGTGGGCAGACTCGTGGCTTTCTTGATCTGCGCGACACCGTCCGCTGCGTTGAGCTCGCCTGTCTGAATCCGGCCGCACCCGGGGAGTGTCGCGTATTCAACCAGTTCACCGAGCAATTCTCCGTTCTGGAACTGGCGCGCATGGTGCAGACCGCGGGCGCAGAGCTGGGGCTGAAGGTCGTGGTCGAGCACCTGCCCGATCCTCGAGTAGAAGCCGAAGAACACTACTATAATGCACGCCACACCAAGTTGCTCGAACTGGGGCTGACCCCGCATCTGCTCTCCAATTCGCTGCTGGATTCCTTGATGAACGTCGCTATCCAATATCGCGCGGCAGTGGATATCTCACAGATGCGGCCCCGTGTGAACTGGCGGCAAACAAGCAACCGGCTCGTTTCCCCGGATGCTTCAGGCAAGGGAGAACAGGTCGTGGCGGTCGGCGCGGGGCCGGAAGCCCATGGCAAATCGTAACCAGTTTTTGTAGAAGGCCAGTGTGAAAGTTGGCATACGGGAAAGGCTCAACCTTTAAGGTTGAGCCTTTATTGCGTTTCGATTGGCAGGAACTCAACTCAACGAAGGACGGGCTATTTCGTTTCCGGCACGCCCTCCAATCGAACGCCGCTGGCAGGAACGAGTTCACCGTTGCGGATGAAGTACTCGGCGTTGCGCCAGCGAATGGTATTGCGGGTGAAGCTGAGCAGCCAAATTGCCAAAGCCATCGCGTCCCAGACGGGAATCAGCGGCAACTTCTTCCACAGCGACGGCTGGTTTAGCCCGCGGATGCCGATCACCCAGGTCATTAGGACGCGCAAGAAAACGTACGCGCCCAAATAGGCGCCTGCCACGGTTGCCGTCGGACATATGGCAATGGCCGCGATCGACCAGGGAAGTCCCTGGGTAAAGATCAATCCCAGATGTCCGGCCGGCCGCAGGTTCCGCATCACCACCATCCAGCGTAAACGCTTGAGGAAGAGATCGCCCAGAGAGCGATAGTCGGCGACGGTATCGATCGCATACGGCAGGAGCACAACTTCAAATCCCTGTTCGGCGATCAGACGGCCTACCAGCATATCGTCAGCCGGACGATTCTCGATGGCCTCGTAGCCTCCGAAGCCCGAGAGGTGGGTGCGGGTGGTAGCAATCGTGGGCCCGAGCGCGAACTTCACGCCGTCCAGATACTTGGCGACCAGAATGCCGGCATAAAAATCCGACGCCATGCCTATTTCCTGGATGTAGTCGATAATCCCCGTCTCCAGGATGGGAACGTAGAAGCAGGTTACGGCGCCGACCTTCTTGTCTGCCAGCGGCGCGACGATCGTCCGCAGATAATCCGGATCGACGCGGACGTCGCTGTCGTTGATCACCACTACTTCGTGCCGCGCCTCCGCCACCAGGCGCGCCAACTTGGCTACTTTGTCGTTTACGGCGTTGCGTCCCGATCCGTACAGCACGCGAATCTGGGTGTCCGGAAAATTACGGCGCAGCTGGTCCAGGACGGCGACCACGGGCTCGGCGGGGTCGTCTATACAGAAAATGATCTCGTAGTCGGGATAGTTCTGGCGGCAGAAGCTAGCAAAATTCTCATAGGCGTCCGGATCCAGGCCGCGGTTCGGTTTCAGGATGCTGACAGGAGGCAGAAAGCTCTTGCCGTCTGCGACAGCGGGGCTCTTGCCAGCGGGAACGCCCCAGAAAAATCGACCCGAGCAAACGATGGCAATGAGGTAATAGATAAAAGGGCACGCGGCGACAAGCAGCAGCGAGTAGCGCAAATAGGAGACGAACATAAAACCCCCTCCGGCGAACTACCCGGAGCAAACTGCGAAATGTGAACAGACGGAACGACTGAGCACTTACTGAAAAGTCTCGTGTGGCTTGGAATTGTCGGCGGTCTTTTAGAATTTTCGCACAGTACCGAGCACGACGCCAACAGACCCCCAACCCGACGTATCTGGATGCGGAGCCGCTAGTCCAGTTTGCAGACCTGCGCGGCTCAAATAGGAGCCAGCAGGGAGCGCAGCAAGGGACTCACCGGGGAGTTGTACAGTTCGTCCCATGTGCCCTGCTGAACGATGGTTCCGTGCTCAAGCACGATGGTTCGCCGGGGACACAACCGCTTGAGAACCTCGGCTTGGTGATCGACGGCAATCATGCTGAAACCCAAGGTCTGGCTCCAATCGATAAGATCCTCAATCAGTTCGCGAACCAATCGCCGGTCCAATCCTGCAAAAGGCTCGTCGAGCAAGACCAGCGGAGGCTTGCGCGCCAGCATACGCGCCAGACTTACACGACGCGCCTGCCCTCCGGAGATCCTTGAGGCCGGAGCCGACCACAGCGGGCCCAGGTGCAGGCGATCGCGCAAAGTTTCAATCCAAGCATTCTGTTCACCATCTGCGACAGCCTCATTGGGAATGCCAAACCTCACGTTCTCGCTTACCGTTAAGTGAGGGAACAGACCCGGCTCCTGCGTTAGATATCCGAGAGGACGGCGATGCAGGGGCAGTGATGGCGGAAAGAGTTGGAGCTCGCCCAACTTTACGAACCCGTCGTCCGGTTCGTCGATGCCAGCGATGCACGCCAGCACCGTACTCTTGCCTGCACCCGAGGCGCCGAACAGGCCCAGCGCGTCACCGCGCTGCAACTCCAGCGAGACGTCCACCTTCATTTCGCGACGCTTCTTGATGATGTGCGCTTTAAGCATGGGGCCGCCGCTGTGCCAGCACGTGCACCAGCCAGGGAAGCGGCAGAGCCACCGCCAGAAAGACCACCAGCAGCGGCATGACCGCGGGCAATCCGAAGCTCTGCAGGTTGACCCACAGTTGCACCGGCATTCCGGAAGGATAGTAGGCCGTGACAATGACTGCGCCAAATTCGCCGAATGCCCGGACCCAGGCAATGCTTAAGGCAACGGCCAGCCCCAGCCGCGAAAGTGGCAGAGTCACGCGCAGAAAAACCTTCCATGGAGTGAGGCCGAGCAGAGCGGCTTGCTTCTGCAGCCTCAGCGGAACCGCATCAAAGGCCGCCACGGCCCCGAGCACGTAATATCCCATGCCGACATACACCTGGGTGGAGACAAACGCCGTAGCGCTGTTGGTCATCACGATGCCGAAGCGCTCCAGCCATGTGCCCACGGCTCCGTAAGGACCGAAGGCCAAGCTGAGCAGTATGCCCAGCGCGAGGGGTGGCAGGAGGATGGGAATCAGCAAGACGGCTTGCCACAACAGACGTTCGCGTATCCGGCAATGCGCGATGTAGGCGGCGACCGGTGTTCCCAGAGCCACAATGACCAGCATGGCACAACTGGTGAGCAGCAGGGAAACGCGAATGGAAGACACCGCCGGACCGCGGACATCTCCTCCCCATTGCCACGCACCGATGTGCGCAAACAATGCCGTAAACGGATACAGAAGAGCAAGCGCGAACAGTATGGCACCCAGCCTGGCAATCCAGCGACGGTCCATCTTCATGGGTGCAGCGCGGAGGCGTCCCCCGGCGGGTCGTAGTAGAACTTGCGGAAAATTGCCTGTCCCTCGGAGCCCTTTAACCATTCTACGAAGGCGGCGGCACCCTTGGGATTCGGCGCATCCTTGAGTACCAGTGCGTAGTAGATGAGCGGCTCGGGTTTGTAGGTCTTTCCGCCGATGGACAGGGTTAGGTCCGGATGGTCGGTCGCGACGTTTTGGCCGCTCAGGTTGATCTCCCTGGGCAGAGTGAGGTAAGGCAGGTTGAACGGTCCGGGCTGGATCTTGTAGGCCGAAGCTGCGTCCAGTTCGCCGCTCTGCAGGCGCGCCTCGACAGTTTGCTCCTGAAAAATCTGCTTCTCGTTGATCGCTGGGCCGAGGATCTTCTCGACCAGGTCTGGCTGGTTGTATGTTTTAGCAGCCAGCATCATGGTGAAGATGATGTTGCGCCCCTGCGGATCGATGACCGGATCGGTGCGGCCGAAGCGCAGACCCGGCTGCTGCAGGACTTTCCACCAATCCGCCTTACCCGTGGAAGCTGCTTCGAAGTCTGGTGCGAAGCGGCTCTTGGGACTGTAAGCAATGACCATTTCCGTGTGGGCAACTGGCTGGGCGGAGTCGGCTTGGCCTGCGCGGAGAACTGTGAGCGCGGGACCCGGCGTGACAGGAATAAAGACATCCGGCCGTATGCTTCCGCCCACGATCAACTGTGCCAGTGCGCTCGATCCCTGCGCGCGGCCATGCATCTCCAAATGTAGTGTAGCCGCCGCCCCAGTCTTGACCGGGCCTTCCATCATGGATCCCATGGAACCCGCGTAGGCAACGTCCAGAATGGCTTCTCTGGGCTCCTGCAGCCAGCCGGACGCTCGCAGCCAGGTGTCTCCGGCCGCGACGACCAGAGCTACAGAAACTGCTTGAACTAAAAACTCCCGGCGTCTCCCGTTGGTGAGTGGCTCTTCCAATGGAATCTCCTCCACACAGCATTGAAGTTTTACGAGTGAGTGTTAATCCTGTCGCGACCAGGCCCTCCCAAGTACCCGGATCATGGTTGCCAGTATGCCACATACACGCGACATGCGTCCTCTATACGAGATTGGCAACGCTGCCGTCAATCTCCAGATTCAACACAACACACCACTATGGTTCAACGACGCCTGATCGTCCACCGCCGATGGTTGAAAAATGGCCGCTGCGCAGTTTGCTGGAAAGAATGAAGCCCAGCACAAGCAAATAAGCATCCAATTGCGAAGGAGATGGGCCATGAAGATCAGTGCACGAAATGCTTTGGCTGGAACGGTCACGAAGGTCACCAGGGGTGCGGTGAATGCAGAAGTTGACTTGTCGCTCAAAGGCGGAGGCGATGTGGTGGCGGTTATTACCAATTCGAGTGCGGACTCTCTCGGTCTGAAGGAAGGAAAAGCCGCCTACGCGATCATCAAAGCCAGCTCGGTGATGATCGCCAAGGATTCGCCGATAAAGCTGAGCGCGCGGAATGCTCTCGGCGGGACCGTCGCCTCTGTTCAGGATGGTGCAGTGGATTCCGAAGTGACGCTGAAGCTGAGCGGGGGGAGCGACCTGGTTGCCATTATCACCAAAGATAGCGCCAAATCCTTGGGGCTAAAAGCGGGCGAGCCGGCTACTGCTATCGTCAAAGCCTCCAGTGTGCTCGTCGGTGTTGACCATTAGAGGCACCGCGCGCGCGATTTGAATGCTTCTGCGACCGCGCCTGTTTGGGCAAGGTTCCACCCAGTAAGTGCACTGCCGCCAAGAATGCTGGAACGTAATCGCGCGTTTCCAGGGGCAGCGTGTGCGCGATCCGCATCGCATCGCGTTTCACCGCCTGTTCCCCAGCGTTGTAGGCGGCAAACACCAGGTTCCAATCACCTATTGCGCATATAAGTCACGAAGACAGCGTGCAGGTGCGTGGACGCTCCACTCAATGATTTTTTCGCTCATGACCTACCCAGTCTCCCGCCGTCAGCCGCACCCATGAGCGGCCGCGGCCATCTCTATTAGTTCTTCGGCGAGGACAGCTTCCCGGTGGCGGCGCTCAGACGGCTTTCCGAATCGATCAGGAAGTTGCCCGAAGTGACAATGGTTTTGCCCGGTTTCAAGCCGCTCAGGACGACAATCTTGTCGTCCACGCGCGGCGCCGCCTTGATCTCGCGCGACTCGAAATAGCCGACAAAAGTTCCGGCAAGGTTGCTTGCATGGTGAAGTGCTCATCGACCTGAGCAGGTCGCGCCGCCGCGCTTGTTTTAAAACAGACTCGCAGAAACCCTCGACAATGTCGCCAGCCAGGAACCGCTGTCGATTCCATCCGATCTTAAAGTCTCCGTGCTGAATTGCCGTTAGACGGAATAGCCACAAGTCGCGCTGCAACAGATTAAGCAATTCCAATTTACGAAAGGCTGGGCGCGTTGGTTATACGGCCCGAAAAGATCGGCCAAGGCGAAGTCCGGAGATGCAAGGCAGAGCACCCGATGCAGCAGCGGGCATGATCATGGACCTCGACCTCCTCCACCGTTGCTAAGGCACTGTGCGGCTGTTGATGCATAACGCCTGAGCGTTTTCCTACCCTGTCATTCCCATTGCACGCTGACTCCTTAAGAGCCAGTTCGTAGCCGAGGATTTCAAAATGTCCGAGATGCGATCTACACCCATAGCAACGGCGCTCAAAAGGGCGCATGCAACATCCACAAGCAATCTCAAGCGAAAGGGCACCGGCAGCCTCGCGTTCCTGCTTCTATTCTTGCTGGCAGTCATGCCCAATGCCTATGCAGCGGCGACAAGCACCACAACCACGCTGAAAGCCGCGCTGACATCCGCGGCAACCACTGCGATTACCACTGCGCCCTATGGCAGCAGCCTTACCCTGACCGCTACCATCGCGCCCACGGCGGCGGCAGGCACAGTAACCTTCCTGATCGGAGGCGTCGCGCAGGGAAGTCCCGTCGCCGTGAGCTCCGGAACCGCGAAGTTGGTTACCAGTGCCCTGGCAATGGGAGCCAACTCTCTGACGGCTACCTTCACTCCAACCACACCGGCGAGCTATGCCACCAGCACCTCCGCCGCGGTCACCTTCACGGAAACGCAAGCCACCACCACCACCACGCTGGCAGCCGGACTGACCTCCGCGCCGGCCACTGCGATCACCACTGCGGCCTATGGCGCCAGCGTGACGATGACCGCGACCGTCGCGCCCGCGGTAGCAGGCACTGTTAGCTTCCAAATCGGAGGCGTCGCGCAGGGAAGTCCCGTCGCCGTGACCTCCGGAACCGCGTCCCTGGCCACCACTGCCCTGGCGCTGGGAGCCAACTCTCTGACCGCCGTCTTCACCCCAACGACGCCCGCAGACTATACCTCCAGCACCTCCGCCGCCAAGACCGTCACGGTCTCGGCAGCCCCCACCACAACCACGATGACAGCCGCGCTGACTTCCGCGCCATCCACCACCATCACCACGGCGCCTTCCGGCAGCAGCGTCACGCTGACCGCGACCGTTACGCCCACGGTGGCAGGCACAGTGACCTTTATGGACGGAAGCACCACGCTGGGAAGTCCAGTCACCGTGAGCTCCGGAACCGCGTCCCTGGTCACCACTGCACTCACGACGATAGGAGCCAACTCCCTGACGGCAACGTTCGCCCCAACGGTGAGCGCAGACTACGCCTCCAGCACCTCCAGCGCATTAAGCATTACAGTGACGAAACCCGCCGCAACCACAACTCTGGCAGTCTCGGCAGGCCCGTACTACTATGACAGCAGCGTCACGCTGACCGCGAGCGTATCGCCCTCGTCCGCGACCGGTACCGTGACCTTCTACGACGGAAGTACCTCGCTGGGAACCGGGACTCTTAGTAGCGGAACGGCTGCGCTGTCCGTCTCGACACTGACGGTCGCCACCCACAACATCACCGCTGCTTACGGTGGAAATTCGAGCTATTCGGCCAGCACCTCCGCCGCCACGCCCGTCGCCGTCGTCGCCACCCCAACGCAGATCGCGTTGCAATCCTCTGCATCCGCCATCACCACTGGCACCGCCATCACGCTGACCGCGACCGTAACGGCTCAAGCGGGTTCAGCTACGGTGACTGCGGGGAGCGTAACTTTCTGGGATAGCACCACCAACCTGGGAAAGGCGACTGTCAACAGTTCTGGAATCGCCACGCTGTCCAACGTCCACCTGACGACGAGCGGCGCAAACTATCTCCTCGCCATGTACGGTGGAGTCTACAGTTCTAGCGTCGCGGAGTTTGGTGTCAGTCTCTCCGCCGCGGCGAAAGTGGACGTCAATACCGGGCAAACGATTACCTTTACGCAGCCCACCGCGGGGATTTACGGAACCACGGTTACGCTTTCGGCTACGTCAACCTCGGGCTTGACAGTGAGCTTCACGGCGAGCGGCGCCTGCTCGGTCACTGGCAGCACGCTGAGCTATACCGGCGTTGGCGCCGGCGCCTGCACGGTGACCGCGCAGCAGGCCGGAAACAACACCTATACGGCGGCGACTCCGGTGTCCTATAACGTGACAGTGAATCCGGCGACACAGACGATCGGCCACTGGAGCAACTTGTCTACCACTTACGGAACGCCGCTTACGTTCTCGGCATCCGCAACCTCTGGCGGGACGGTCACCTACTCGGTGATCTCCGGTCCAGGATCGATCAGCGGAACCACCCTGACGCCAACCGGAGTTGGATCGGTTGTTGTAGGGGCCACCGTGGCCGCGACTGCCGATTATGCCGCGGTGACGACTCCGGTGACAAAGACCATGACGGTGTACCAGGCGCCTTTGGTCATCACCGCCTCCAGTCCCTCTGCAATCACCTTTGGCGCGCCCGTACCCACGATCACGCCAACCTATACCAGTTTGGTCAACGGGGATACCCCAACATCGTTGACCACGCAGCCGACCTGCAAGACGGCCTACACCACGTCCAGCGCCGCGGGGTCCTACAGCACGTACTGCTACGGTGCGGTAGACTCCAAATATTCGATCACCTACGCGGCCGGTTCATTTACCGTGAACAAGCTGATTCCGACGGTCTCTTCCTGGCCGACCGACTCCGCGATCACCTACGGTGCGGCGCTGTCGACCTCCACTCTGACCGGCGGTACTGCAAGCGTGGCCGGCGCCTTCGCCTGGAGCTCCTCCCCAAGCCCCACCACCACCATTCCCCGCGTGGGATCCAGCCAGAGCGTGACCTTCACGCCGACCAACACGACGGACTACGCCACGGTGACGGGCACCATCAGCGCCAACGTGAACAAGGCGAACCTGGCAGTTGCGGTTTCGCCCACGGCCAGCGCCGTTCCGTATGATTCGGCTTTGTCCGCATCCAGACTCAGCGGCGGCACTGTCTATGAGCCAAACACCAGCATCGTCCTGCCAGGCACGTTCGCCTGGACTACCTCCTCCACCACTCTCACCACCATGGGCTCGAATTCCGAGGGCGTGACCTTCACGGCAACGGATTCGACCGACTACAACCTTGCGACGGGCACGGCAAATGTTACCGTGGACAAGGCGACGCCGGCGATTGCCTCCTGGCCGACCGCCGCTGCGATCCCCTATGGTCAAGCGCTGAGCAGCTCCGTCCTGTCCTTCACCTCGAATGGCAGCGGTACCTTCGCTTGGACCAATCCCTCGGCTGTTCCCAGCGTGGGCACGTCTGCCGAGAGCGTGACCTTCACACCAACGGATACCACGCACTACACCACTGCTATGGGCACAGCCCACGTTACCGTGAGCAGTTTGGCGCCGACGGTCTCCAGCTGGCCGACCGCCTCTTCGATCACCTTTGGTCAGGCCCTGAGCAGCTCCATGCTGAGCGGCGGTTCTGCCAACGTGAGCGGCTCCTTCAGCTGGACCAACTCCAGCACCACCCCTGACGCGGGCACGCTTTCCGAGGGGGTGACCTTCACGCCAACCAATCAGACGTTGTACAGCGTGGTGACCGGCGCAGTGAACGTGACCGTGAACCAGGAGTCGCCGATCGTCTCCAGCTGGCCGACCGCCTCTTCGATCACGTCTCTGCAGACGCTGAGCAACTCCATTCTGACCGGCGGTACGGCCAGCGTGGATGGCAGCTTCGTATGGACGGCCGCCGGAACCTCGCTCGTACCCGGAACCACGTCGTACAGCGTTACCTTCACGCCCAGCGATTCCACCGATTACAGCAGCCCGATCGGCTGGGTCAATGTCACTGTCAACCCGTGCGGCCTGCAGGACAGCACCAATTTGTCCTACTCGGCTGCCCTGTATCTGTTCACCGACGGCGACGCCCCGGTCCTTCCTGCCGCTTTTGGCGCCCAGGGCATTAACGAGAGCGCCATCTGCGCTGTCAACTTAAGCCCCACGGACACCATCGCTGCCACTGTTACTTACCCCTTCATCACTTCCAACGCGATGAGCACCAATCCCGCCGACTCCAATGCCTACGGTACGAACGCCGCCATACTGGCCTTTGGAACCGTAGCCACTGCGGGTACGGGCGCCACCATTACCATCAACGACGATGGTTCGGGTGACCCGGGCTCCATCAGCACCACCTACGACAACAGCACCGGCGTCTTCGCCTCCATGGGCGGCACCGTCAACATCAACGATACGATCATCAGCACCTCGGGGAACAGTTCGCACGGGTTGGATGCAACCTATCAGGGCACGCTGAATATCACGAATGCACAGGCCTACACGGTCGGCAACAATAGTGGCGTGATCACGGCGGGCATTGGCGGCGGCAACGTGACGATCGCTGGCGGCAACTACACCTCCAGCGGTTCGCACTCGGCGGGCATTCGAGTTGCCGGAACCGGCAGCACGGTCGCCGTATCCGACGGCGCCGGCGGTACGAATATCACCACGCAGAATGGTCCGGCAGTGGTGATTGAGGGCGGGAACTCGGTGTCGATCACCAGCACCGGCGGCACCGCGATCTCTGGCGCGTTGGGCGACGACCATGGCATCTTCTTCTACCAAGGCAGCTTGGGAGACGCCACGGCTGGTACCAGCACGTTCACCATGACCAATGGCTCCCTCACCTATACGTGCGACGCAACATTGGAGTCGGTTGCTCCTTGCCCGACCGGCCTGGCGTCCAGCGATCAAAACAGCCCGGCAACGCTGTTCGCGGTTGCCAACACCACGGCCGTCATCAATTTAACCGATGTGACTGTGACCAACACCACCCCGACCGACGCCGACAGCAACGGAACCCTGCTGACGGCCGCGGCGCTGAACAGCGGCACCACCGGCTCCAACGGCGGCGTTGTCACTTTCAACGCCCAAGGTGAAACTCTGGTTGGTGACATCATTGTGGACGCCATCAGCACGGCGAACCTGAGCCTGGCTGCGGACACCGCGAGTAACCCCGTCCCCTCCATCCTGACCGGCACAATCAATGGTGCCAACAGCGGAGGAACGGTAAACCTGACTCTCGACGCGACCAGCACATGGGTCGTTACCGGGAATTCCTACCTGACTACGTTGAACAACGCGGTCGCCGGCAACAGCAACATCACCTGCTATTACACCGGGCAATGCTCGGTTTATGTAGGTGGACAACTACTGAGCGGCGTAAACTAGCAGCTCAGAGAACAAAGGGGCAGGGAATGGGGGACAGCCTGGCTGTCCCCTGTTTCCTGCCCCTTTCGTTTACGTGCAGCAGCACTATGAAAGGGTGATAGGTGTGCGCCAGCGACGAGGCACAGGGGGCATGGCGTGCGCGGCGGTGCTCATCTTTGCGACTGCTGAACCGCGGCAGGCGCCGCCGTCACCTGAATCCGGATGGTCTCCGGGGTTACCCGGTCGACGGTGATTCCCGGAGGCATATCGAGAGTGTTCTCATGAAACTGCAACGTATGCCAACCGGGATGAACGTCTCTCAGGTCGAAGCGGCCTACATATTTGCTGAGGCTGACCGAGTCCATGATCCAGGGACTTCCCTGGACCTGAATATCGAGTGTGTCGGCGGATTGGCTGACGACCTCCATTCCCGGAGGCACATTGCTGAATTCGACGGGAATACTGAGGGTTCGAATGGTCGCGCCGGAGGCCAGAAACGACATACCCCAGATCACCGCAGCCAGGCCAAGTGCGGCGAACTTGAGGTCGAGGTTTTTGAAAAAATAACGGCGCAGGCGAGGTCTCAGGCTTTCGCGTGTGGGACCGAGCAAGGTATCGAGCTTTGCAGACAGGTTCGCCGGATTCTCAAATTGCTGGACGCTTGCGCCGTCCATTAAGGTGACCTCCGAGCGTTCCTCGGAAACCGTAACCACCAGCGCGTCGCATCGCTCGGCGAGACCGACCGCCGCCCGATGGCGGGTTCCGTAGTAGGACGGCACGTCGTGGCGCTTGGTGAGAGGCAGGACCACGCCGGCTTTCAGGAGTTGTTTGCCGGCGATGACCACCGCGCCATCATGCAGCGGCGAGGCCTTCTGAAAGATGGCTTCGAGCAGTTCGGCGGAAGTTTCGGCCCCGAGAGCGATGCCCCCCTCTAGCAGGTCGCTGATGGCGTCCCGGCGGGTGATGACCATCAAAGCACCGAGTTGGTATTGGGCAAGCACAAAGGCTGCGTCGGCGATTGCCTGGCCGGTTTTGGTACCCATCACCGCTGGCCGCGGCCAAAGCTTCAAGGTGCTGTCCAACTGCATGAAGGCGCGACGAAGTTCCGGCTGAAAGATCAGGAGCAGGACAAGCACCACTAGAACGGCGAAGGCATCGAGCACCCAGCTTGTGACCACCAGATTGAGGCGGCTGGCCAGAAGCGCCAAGGCGCGAAGCGCGACGATGCTGAAGGCAATGCGCATGGCACGCGCGGAGCGCGCCCAGCAGAGCAGGGCATAGAAGGCCATAGTGAGGAACAGAAAATCCGCAACTATGTGCCAACGGACAACCGGCAGCATAACGTGTTCTCCGTGAGATGGAAACTCCAAGCTTAGAGTCAATGGTATTATGCGGCGCTCTGCGGTGGAGTTGCTATTCGAGCCGGCGGGAAGAAAGGTGCAGGCGCGAGCCGATGCCCGCGCCTGCTGTAGGAGGTTGCCTAGCCCTGCGTCGGATGCAGGACGCGGAAGGAGCTTCCGTCGCTGGACCAGACCAGGACCAGGGCGTCTTGCCCCTTCGGCACCTCGGAGAGCGCCTTTTGCACATCGGCGGCCGAATGCACCGGTTTACGGTCGACTTCGGTGATCACCTCACCGCTCTGCAGACCGGCGTTATCGGCCGGGCTGCCGGGCGTGACCTGTTCGACCACGGCGCCGTGTACGCTATCGCCGGCCTGGATCTGCTGCCGGACATCGGGCGTAAGATCGGCAAGGCCAAGTCCCCAGCGCGGCTTGCCCTGGCTGGCTTCAGCGCTTTCGCTGCCCTCGCTTTTATTCATGGATTCCAGCGTTACCGGCAGATCGACCGACTTGCCGTCGCGCAAGGCTTCCAGATGGAGCGTGGCTCCAGGTTTGCTTTCTCCAACTTCGACCTGCAACTCTCCGGCGTCGCTCACGCTTTTGCCGTTGACCTTGGTGATGATGTCGCCCACCTTCAAACCGGCCTTGGCTCCGGGAGAGTCGGGCTCGACCTGGGTAATGACGGCGCCCGATGCGTTGTTCACGTGGAAGAACTGCGCCTCATCCGGGGTTACATCGCTGATGCCGATGCCGATAAATCCGTGGCTCACCTTGCCGTACTTGATGAGACTCTCCACCGTCGGCTGCACGATCTGCGAGGGGATGGCGAATCCCATGCCCGAGAAACCTCCGGTCTCGGAGACCAGGAAGGTGTTGATGCCAATCACTTCGCCACGGGCGTTCACCAGCGGTCCGCCGGAGTTGCCGGGGTTGATGGCCGCGTCGGTTTGGATAAAGCGGCCGGGCGAGCGCCGGTCAGCGGAGACGGTGTTCGGCCGGTTCAGCGCGCTGACGATGCCGCGCGTTACGGTGAAGCGGAAGCCCAGCGGATTGCCGAAGGCGAGAACGGTTTCACCGGGACGGAGTTTGGTGGAGTCGCCCAAAGGCACGCTGGGCAGGTTGGTCGCGTCAATCTTCACCACGGCAAGATCGGTGAGCGGGTCGGCGCCCACCAGCTTGGCGTGGAAGATCCGCCGGTCGGTCGTGGTGACGACGATATCCACCGCGCCTTGGACGACGTGGTTGTTGGTCACGATATAGCCGTCGGGCGAGATGATGACGCCGCTGCCCTGGCCATGCTCAATTTGGGATTGCGGGTGCGTGGGCTGGCCGAAGCTGAAGCCGAACTGTTTTTCGAACTGACGCAGTTCGGGGGGCAATTGATTGTCGTTTTCGCCGGGTCCGCTCAGACCTGAGGCTTCGCCGGATGTTTTGGAAGTTACGGTGATGTTGACGACGGCCGGGGTGACGCGTGCGGCCACCGTTTCCATTGCGTGGTCGAGCGCCAGCAGGGCGCTGACACTGCTGTCGCTGAGCGGCGCGGTGGTGTCGATGGCGGCGGATTCGGCGGCCCTTGCCGGGCTGGCAAATTCGTAAGCTGCAAACGACAGGGCCATCGCAACGGCTGCCGTGCCAACGACGAGGCGGCGGGTGAACGCCCGGGTACGATCCTGGAAGCGGTTTTTCATGGTGCTTGTTCTCCTTGGTAAAACTAATGATTTAGTTGATGTGGGCAAAAAAACACTGCTCTCAGATGATTTGGGCAATCGCCGTTTCCAGCTGCCTTTTCCCTCCTTTGACCCGCCAAATGCACAGCGTCCAAACCTGATCGCCGGTGTCGTTATATTGCGTCGTCTCCACGACCACGAACGTCGCCTGGCTGGGGCGCGCATTCGTCTCGGCTTTGGCACGGATGACCGCGGGTTTGGCCTGCGTGGTTGCCGGCGTGGTTGCGTTCAACGGTGCTTTCGACCGCAACGGGAGCGCAGCTGCACGCGGGTGGTAGGCGGCAGGAATCGCTCTGGGCTGGAGCGCGAAATTGGTTCGCTGCGAAACCGGCTGCGTCATGGCAAATGCGGCGGTCGCGCGTGCCGATGCGGTCCGCGCTCCATCGTTTCCAGCTTGGCTTCTTGCCAAGATCCGCGCCGATTGGCTCTGGCCCGGCTGAGTGCGAAATCCGACCAGTTGCGGCACATAGGGAGCTGCGCCATAGACCAGCGCAACCAAGATCGTGTTCACGGCGAGAACTGGAGCCCACAGCCCGGTGCGGCGCGACCGCTTGCCATCCAGAATCTGCGCAACGCGCATCGACATCTGGCGCATCCGGCTCACCAGCGCCTGCACCAGTTCAAAGCCGGGGGCGTGCTGCAGCTTTTCGGCGAAGGCAACCAGGAACGATGCATATGCCTTCGGGCTCTGGCTCTGCGCCAGCACGATGTCGTCGCAGGCCATCTCGCGCTCCAGCGTCAGATGGTTTTCAATCCACCAGACCGCGGGATGGAAGAAAAACAGAGCCCGGGCAAACTTCTGAGCGAGATTGGTCCATTGGTCCCAGCGGCGAAGATGCGCATCTTCGTGGAGCAGAATCACTTCAATTTCATCGGCTGAAAGCTGGGGCAACAGCCATGCGGGGAAGACGATGGCAGGCCGGAGGAATCCGAGGGCTGACGGTACATTGACCCGTTCGGAAACGCAGAACGTGGTCTGAGAGCGGGCAGAGAAGTCTCGAAAGACCTGGGCCATCGCCGGTTCCAGATGCTCCAACTCCACTTTCCGGCAACTGCTCCGCAAGCCATGCACCTGCCAGAGCCCTACGCTCAGCCTGAGCAGGAGGAATGTGGCGCCGATGGCCCAGGCAGCAAACAGGTAGTTGGCCCACGATGCGGAGAGGATAATTTCTTGATGCACCTTCGCGGCAGCCATCATCGGCAGGTGCGCAGCAGCGCCCAGTGTGGCGAAAATGGGAAGCGAGACAATGGTCAGCAGAGTGCCGAACCAGACCGCAAAGCGGGTTCTGGAACTCTGCCGCCCAATGAGGCGAAGCAACGCCCACGCCAAGCCTGCCAGAATCATGCCTTCGGCGGCGGTGTTCAGCATCCGCTCTGTGAAGATCTGTGCCAGCCATTGCAACTCCGGAGCGCTCATTGGGATTCGCTCCGTTCCAGCATCTGGCGCAGGCGCTTGAGTTCGCCGGCGTCGATGGCATCATCTTGCAGAATGTTCAGCAGCAAGGCCTCGCGGGAGTTGCGGAAGAAGCGGCCGAGCAGATGCCGGATCTCGGAGCGGGTGGCTTCGTCGCGTCCGATGATCGGCTCATACACGTGCGCGCGGCCATCCTTGACGTGCTTCACGTAGCCTTTTCGCTCCAGAATGCGGACGGTGGTAAGAACGGAGTTGTAGGCCAATGGAGAGGACAGCCATTCCAGCACCTGCTGAACCGTGCCGGAACCTCTGCGCCAGAGCACATCCATAATGCGAAGTTCGGCTTCGGTCAAAGTCAGTGACTGCTTGGGGGGCACAGTTCCTCTCCTTTCCCTGTATTAGACGCCCAACCTTGCATATGGTAACTAATTCTTTAGTTGGTAAGGCCGGGAGGAGTTATATCCGCAATTGTGGATAAGTCATGTTGTCCGGCCAGCAGTACCGATCTCACGTTGGATTCCATCCGGCGCTGGGACTGGCGGTTGGCAAGACGTTTGCTGGACTTCCGACGAGAGCTAGATGCGGTGCGCTGCTGTCGGTTACGCTCCAACCGTGGCCTCAACCCGCAGCGGGGCGGGTGGCATCCAACTATTACCGTCGACAAAAGTACAACAGCGCGCCGCTGTGCGGGTCCGAGATCGGCGGAGAAGGCGGGAACGGGATTGAGGCCCGGAGAGCGAGGAAGAAAATGAAGGCGAACATCAAGCTGGGAACCGTCTTCGGTGTGGAGTTGGGGCTGCACTACAGCTGGATCGTCATTGCGCTGCTGATTATCTTCTCGCTGGCGGCGCAGTTCCACCAGGTGAACAGCAATTGGAGTGATGCCGTGGTGTGGAGCGCCTCCATTCTGACCTCGCTGCTGTTTTTTGCCGGCCTGTTTGCGCATGAGCTGTCGCATGCCATGGTCGCCCGGGCCAGAGGGTTGCCGGTGCACAAGATCACGCTGTTTCTGCTGGGCGGCATGGCACAGCTGGAGCAGGAGCCAGCCGATGCGAGCACAGAGTTCTGGATGGCCATCGCCGGCCCCATTGCAAGCGGCGTCATTGGATTGATTCTGCTGGGCCTGGCGCGGGCCTCGGGGTGGGTTCCGTGGACGGCTGCGCAGACACCCGGCGTCGCCATCCTAGTCTGGCTGGGCTATATCAATCTTGTGCTGGGCGCCTTCAATCTGGTTCCCGGTTTTCCACTGGACGGCGGGCGGGTGTTGCGCGCCTTTATCTGGTGGGTTACCGGAAATGCGGATCGCTCCACAAAAATTGCGGCACATATCGGGCAATGGATCGGCGCCGGGTTCATCGCCTACGGCATCATCAGCTTCTTCGGAAAGGGTGGATTCGGCGGTCTGTGGTTTGCCCTGATTGGCTGGTTCCTGCTGCAGGCAGCCGGAGCCAGCATTCTGCAGGTGCAGGTGGGCTCGCTGTTGCGTGGAATGCGGGTAAGCGATGTGATGTCGCAGGATTGTCCCTCGGTGAGCGCCGGCATGGGGCTGCAGGAGTTCGTGGACGAACAGCTGCTCAAGACCGGCCGGCGCTGCTTCCTGGTGGTTGAGGATCATGGTGTCGCGGGACATGGTGTCGTGGGACTGATCACCCCGCACGAGGTCCGCAACCTAGACCGTGCGCGATGGCCGTTCCTAACCGTGCGCGACGCGATGCGCACGATCGATGAAGTCCATTCGCTGCCGCCCGACGCGCCCGCCACGCAGGCCTTGGAGATGATGGGTCGCCAGGATGTGAACCAGATTCCCATCGTCGTGGGCGGGCAGCTGCTGGGGATTGTCACCCGCGCTCATCTGCTCCGGGTGATTCATTCGCGCTCCGAGCTGCTAGGCCGAAGCTGAGACTTCCGGAGGCAGGGCTCTGCTATCGGAACCAGAGGGACCAGACGGCATCCACCAAGGCGTGGGTGAAGCTGGAAGCCAGCAGTTGGCGTCGCGCGCGCCAGGCTCGTCCGTAAAACACTCCGGCGATGGCGGCCAGGATCACATAGCGCCAGTTGAATGCCGCTCCGTGGTGGAAGTGCGCCAGTCCGAAGAGAGCGCTGGCAACCAGCAGCGAACGCAGGCGGCCAAGATGCGGCTCCAGCAGGTTCTGCAGCAGGCCGCGGAAGAAAAGTTCCTCCGGAACGGCGGTGAGCAAAAAGGTGACGAGTACTTCGGTCGCAACATGCGCCGCCGAATGCACCCGCGGATAGAAGCGGATGAAATGCAGGGCAAAGCCTAGTCCGATGGCAAAGGGAAAGAACAAAAGCCATTCGCGGGCACCGATGGCGAAGGCAGCCACGCTTGGCTTGAAGCAATAGCCCGTGCCTTCGACGCCCCGCACCACCAGAAAAGAATAGAGGGCAACGTCGCAGAGGTAGAGCTTGGGCAGGCTCCCCAGGCCAGGATGCGGCCACGCGCCGCCGAGCAGGCCCGTTTCCAGCGTAAGCGCCAATGCGAGCAGCACGATCGCGTCCTGCCAGACCAGCCGTTGTACCTTGGGAGCAATTTCAAGAACCGCACTGAGAACGACCGGCAAAAGCGAAAGTGCCAGCGCGAAGCGCCACTGGAATTCGTGCACGGGCAACGCGTAGAGCAGGTAGGGCACCACCAATACGGAGGGAGCTGCAATCCGCAGTGCCACGCGCGCGGGGTGTACCGTTGCACCGTCCGAATCGGACGCCTGAAAAAACGCGCGCAGGCGCTCCCCGGCCCCAAAAGCGAAGAACCAGAGCGGCGCCAGAAGCACGGCGAATCCGGCGAAGGCCGGAGCCAGCGGAGCGGAGAACTGGTGCGCCAGGGGCAGGGTCTGCAACTCCAGCCAGAAGGCGGCGAGCAGCATTGCGAAGATGGTTGGAATCAGGAAGCGGCGCGGCGAAGGGGCCAGGGCAACGTTCATTCCGAGCTCCGGTGCACGGCAGCGGCACGCACCTCTCCGGCGGCCATGGGCGCCGGGGTGTACGCTCGCCGCGAGGGGGCATTGTACCGGCTGTATCCCAGTCCCACGCGCATGTTGTGGTGCAGGGATGCCGGTACGCAGATGGCGAGGCAAACCCCGAGGACAAAGTGGATCGCGGCAACTCCGATGAGGCTGCGGTAACGCAGATAAAGCCAGCAGGCAGCCATGCCCCACAACAGGGTTGCAGGTATAAGCAGCGGGTTGGGCACATGCGCCGCAGAGAACAGCAACGCGGCCGTGACAATCGCCATCCACGGCCTGCGCAGCAGCACCAGCATGCGCGACATAATGAAGCACTGGAGGATAATCTGCTGGATGAGTGACCACAGCAGATAGCCCAGCATCGGCGGGCGGCGGGCGCTGAGGCGCGAGTCGAAGTGCAGCGTTCCCAGGTGGGCAGCGAGCGCGATCAAAGCGGCGGCGGCAGCCAATGACAGGCCAACCGCCCAGGAGCAGCGCCAGAGGGCACCGAGCCCAAAGCCGCGACCAGGCCCAGCCAGCCCGGAGAGCAGCAGCGAACCGAAGATCCAGAACGCCGCGGCCAGGGCAACCCAGTTGCGAACCGGCGGCGGAGACCAGAGGGTGATAAGGATGAGCGTGTAGCCAACCGCTGCCTCAAGCACGGCGCGCAGGGTGCGAGTACCGGGAATGGGAGAATCTTCGGGTGGTAGAGCCATGGCTGCCGTCGTTGGACTGCAAGGGCGCGACACCAGTCAGATGATAATGGATCGTCCTGAGTTGCGCCTCAGATTCGCTCAGACTTATTAGCCGGTCGGCCGCAGCGGCGGTTGTATCTCGGCAGGGGCCATCGCCTCCGGTTCGGGCATGACAAATAGTTTGCCGTGCTCCTCCGGTCCGAACTTGATGATGAGCCCCAGGCAGCCGATCACCACCGCCATTGCTACGCCCATGGATGTCGAATAGGTCAGGTGTTCCCCGACCGACGATTCGATGTAGCCGATGCTGGAAGCGCAGAGCACTCCGACTTGGTAGGCAAAGCCGGGGAAGAATCCGCGTAGCTGATGTGGAGAGAGTTCCGTGATGTGCGCGGGAATGACGCCCCACGCTCCCTGAACCATGAACTGCATGGCAAACGCGCCGATCGTAATGGTAGCGATGTTGGGAGCAAGAATCCAAAGCGGGATGAGCAGCACGGCGAGTGAAACGGCCGTGAGCATGGCGCGGCGCCGCCCCCAGAGATCAGAGATCCGTCCCACGACAATGCCCCCGGAGAGAGCTCCTACCATCGAGACGATCGTAATCAGACTGACGATTCCGACGCTGAAGTGGCGCTGGCGGGTGAGGTAGGTCGGGAACATGTCCTGCGTACCATGGGACATGCAGTTCATAAACGTCATCAATAAAACGACGTATAGGAAGCGCGGCCAGTTCTGTACGGCAGCCTTCCAGTAGGTGGTCCAGTCGGTGCGGGACTGGTGCCAAGCCTCGGTTTCTTTTACTTTGCTGCGAATAAAGAGCGAGAGCAGTGCGGGCAGGCCGCCGATGAAGAACATCGGGCGCCATCCCAAACGAGGATAGACGACGAAATAGGCAAGGGCAGCAAGCATATACCCCACCGCGTAGCCCTCCTGCAGAAGACCGGAGATGATGCCTCGCCATTTCGGCGGGACCGATTCCATCGTAAGCGACGCCCCAACGCCCCACTCTCCACCCATTCCGATGCCATAGAGGAGGCGCAAAAAGAGGAACACCGCATAGCTGGGAGCCAACCCCGAGCAAAACTCGATGACCGAATAAAAAACTACATTTGCCATCATGGGAACCCGCCGGCCAAAGCGGTCGGCCAGAATTCCAAATAGAATGGCTCCGAGGGGCCGGGTTGCGAGGCTTGCCACGAGGGTCAAGGCGATGTCCGGAACGGATTTGTGGAAGTCGCGCGCGACGGCGGGAACCACCATCACGAGAATGAAAAAGTCGAATGCATCCAGCGTCCAGCCCAGGAATCCGGCTAGCACCGCATTCCTCTGGTCCGCGCGGGTAAGTGGTGTGACTACTCTCGAAGCCATACAGCCCCAGTGATGGGGGAGCTAGATGCGCATGGAGAAACAAAGGATGGCCGTTCGGGTACGATCTGGGCTCACTTCGAAGCGTCCGAAAAACCGGGCAGCGTCCCAGGACCACCGTTACAGCGGGTTTGGAACAGTTTGTGAATCTAGGTTCTTACTTTTTCGGCCTTAAACCTGGGAGATAAACCTGGGAGATAAACACTTGTGCAAAGGTGAACACTTGTGCAATCCTGCCCGGTCACGCAGGCCGGTGTTTCCGGCGCTCCCGCGCATGCATCGAAAGACTTGGAACAGGTAGGCGCGAGCGTTTCGGAAATGGGTTCGCAGGCGCTCGTTGCAAGACAGTGAGGCAGGCATGGATCAAGGGTTTTGGTGGGAACCCACGTTGGAATCGATCCGCAAAACGAATTTGCACGCGCTGATGCAGGAGCAAGGCGCTGCGACTTACGCTGCGGTTCATGCCTGGTCTGTGCGGAATCCCGAGGCGTTCTGGGAACGTACGATCCGGGCGCTCAATATCAAGTTGCGCACGCCGTATCGCCAGTTGCTGGATGTCTCCGATGGCGATGCCCATGCCAAATGGCTGAGGGGCGCGCAGCTTAACATCGCGGAGAGCTGCTTCTACGGTCCGTCCTCCCGTCCTGCCATTGTCACCCGCCGGCATGACCAGCTCCTGGAAACCATCACTGTTGGAGAACTCGATCGCCTCAGTAACCGCGTCGCAAACGGGCTTCAGGCGCTCGGAGTTTCCAAGCCGGATGGGATTGCCATCGACATGGCGATGACGGCCGAATCCGTGGCAATCTACCTTGGCATCATCAAGGCTGGAGCGGTTGTCATCTCGATTCCTGACAGCTTGCCTGCGGAAGAAATTGCCAAGCGTCTAAGGATCGGAGCTGCCAAAGCGGTCTTCACCCAACATGAGATCACTCGGGGCGGGAAAACTCTGCCGATGTATGAAAAAGTCCGCCAAGCCAACGCGCCTCGCACCATCGTGATTTCGGAAAGGCGGGATGCGGACATCGACCTGCGCGCCGGAGATCTACGTTGGAACGAATTTGTGAGTCCGGACGAGCAGTTTGAGGCCATATCGTGCGCACCAGACGAGAGCATCAATGTCATCTTTTCCTCGGGGACCACGGGCGACCCCAAGGCCATTCCGTGGGACCACTCGACACCGATCAAATGCGGCTCCGACGGCATGTACCACCAGGACATCCGGCCTGGAGACATTGTCTGCTGGCCGACCAATCTGGGTTGGATGATGGGACCGTGGCTGGTCTTTGCGGCTCTTTTGAACCGGGCGACCATCGCCCTTTACGAAGGCGCTCCCACGGAGCGGGGCTTCTGCGAATTTATCCAGGACACAAAAGCGACCATGCTGGGCCTGGTTCCGAGCATCGTAAAATCCTGGCGCAGTACGGGCGCTTCCGAAGGCTTTGACTGGAGCCATCTGCGGACGTACAGCTCCAGCGGCGAAGCCTCCGATCCTCATGACTACGGCTGGCTGATGAAGTTGAACCAACCGGACGGAAGCTCCCGGCCAATCATTGAGTACTGCGGCGGCACGGAGATCGGCGGCGGCTACGTGACCAGCACAGTGATCGAAGCGCAAAGGCCTTCGGAGTTTAATGCCAAAGCGATGGGCAGCGATTTTGTTGTGCTCACTGGAGAAGGCAAGACTTGCATCGCCGGTGAGGCCGGGGAAGTCTTCATTCGCCCGCCATCGATTGGTCTTTCCTCGCGCCTACTGAATGCGAACAACGATGCGGTGTATTACGCCAACTGCCCTGTGATCGACGAACGTCCTTTGCGGCGGCATGGCGACCAGTTGATGGTGGTGGCGGAGGGTCGTTACCGCTCCAATGGCCGCGCTGACGACGCGATGAATTTAGGCGGCATCAAGGTGGGATCGGCGGAGATTGAGCGCACCTTGAACAGCGTGGCTGGTGTGGTGGAGACGGCGGCGGTCGCAGTCACGGCTCCAGGGGGTGGCCCCGACCGGTTGGTAGTTTTTGCCGTGATGAAGCAAGGGAGCGAGTCGCTCCGTGCCGGGGAGATGAAGCGATCCATGCAGCAGGCGATACGCGATCACCTGAACCCGCTCTTTCACCTCGCAGACGTGGTGATCGTAGACAGTCTGCCGCGCACCGCCTCCAACAAAGTGATGCACAGAGTTTTGCGCAATCAGTATGCCGAACCGAATGTGAAAGGTACCAAGTAGCCAGGAGCCGTGCGCCAGCAGCCGGAGCGGCATCTTTTGCCGCGTACCCGGCTGCGAAGCTCGGGCTGCCTGGTACGCATGGTTGACTCAGGCGGCGGGCTTCTTGGTACTCTCTTCGCCTGCGGCGCGCATGCGCGCAATCATTTCCTCCGTGCGCTGCAGGTGCTCGCGGCCTTCCGGAGAACCCTCCACGACCTTCTCCAGGTTGGACAGGAACGTGGGGGAGAACTTGCTCCGGCACTCCTGCATAAACGGTTTCACCTTGGCATAGCACATCCAGCCTTCGCCGCTGGTGTTGGTGAACAGCGCCCGGTCAAGCGCTCCGTGCTCCACGAGAGCCGCGGCCATGTCCCAGTAAGAAAGTACCTGCCGGAACCAGTGGCTCTGCGGCAAGTCAAACTGCATCATCGTTTTCTCGACATCGGCGAAGCTGCGCGGCCAGAATTCCGCTGCGAACCAGTTGCGGGCTTTGCGCATTTCGGTCTCTCTGCGCAGTTCGTAAAGGTGCAGCAACAGCTCACCCTCAGCGGTGGTAGCTTGAGTGGTTTCCATGAAATCCTCCGGGAAAGAGTTGTACGGCGGGAAGCGATTCATTGCCTCTAGAGGCCAACGAAAGATCGAGAGTCTTGGATAGATGCAGCCCCGGCCTTCGGGGCTGTTTGGCCCTGAAAGTTTCTTCGCTCGGGATACATTTCCGGCAAAGCTGCGGTATTTGGTGCGACGCCGGCGATTAGAGCATCTAAGCGGGCAGAGGAAGCGTGTGGGGAGTGCGATGAGCACAGACGTAAAGACCATCGAAGAGCTGGCTGAACGTGAGTACAAATGGGGTTTTGTCTCTGACGTCGAATCGGAGAGCGTTCCGAAGGGACTTAATGAAGGCACGATCCGGCTGATCTCGGCCAAGAAGCGCGAGCCCGAGTTCATGCTGGAGTGGCGGCTGAAGGCCTACCGGCACTGGGCCTCGTTGGAGAAGGCGCAAGCCGAGCCGAAGTGGGCCAACATACACTACGGTCCCATCAACTATCAGGACATCGTCTACTATTCTGCACCCAAGAAGCGCCCAGCGCTGGAGAACTTAGAGTCTCTCGATCCGGAGCTGCTGCGCACCTATCAGAAGTTGGGGATTCCGCTGGAAGAGCAGAAGATGCTGGCGGGAGTTCAAGGGAATAACGTCGCGGTGGACGCAGTCTTTGATAGCGTTTCAGTGGTGACCACCTTCAAGGAAAAGCTGAAGGAAGCCGGTGTAATCTTCTGCTCGTTCTCGGAGGCGGTGCAGGAGCATCCGGAGCTGGTGAAAAAGTATCTTGGCTCCGTGGTTCCTTACAGCGACAACTTTTTTGCCGCGCTGAACGCAGCGGTTTTCTCCGATGGCTCCTTTGTGTACGTCCCCAAGGGAGTTCACTGTCCGATGGAACTCTCCACCTACTTCCGCATTAACGCCGCCGAGACTGGCCAGTTCGAGCGCACGCTTATCATTGCCGATGCCGGCGCGTTCGTCAGCTATCTGGAAGGCTGCACGGCGCCGATTCGCGATCAGCACCAGTTGCACGCCGCGGTAGTCGAATTGGTTGCGCTTGACGATGCGCAGATCAAGTACTCCACGGTGCAGAACTGGTATCCGGGCGATAAGGAAGGCAAAGGCGGGATCTATAATTTCGTCACCAAGCGCGGCAAATGCGAGGGAGTAAATTCGAAGATCAGCTGGACGCAGGTGGAAACCGGCTCAGCCATCACATGGAAATATCCCAGCTGCATTCTGCGCGGCGATAACTCGGTGGGAGAGTTCTATTCCGTGGCGCTCACCAACAACCATCAGCAGGCCGACACTGGCACCAAGATGATCCACATCGGCAAGAACACCCGGAGCACCATTGTCACCAAGGGCATCTCCGCAGGCCATGGGCAGAACACCTACCGCGGCCAGGTGAAGATCATGAAGAGTGCGACCGGCGCCCGGAACTACACCCAGTGCGACTCGCTGCTGATCGGCGACCAGTGCGGCGCCCACACCTTCCCTTACATCGAGGTGCGGAATTCGACGGCGCGCATGGAGCACGAGGCTTCCACCTCCAAGATCGGCGAGGACCAGATGTTCTATCTTCGCCAGCGCGGACTCAAGGGAGAGGACGCGATCTCCATGATCGTGAACGGATTCTGCAAGCGCGTCTTCCGCGAACTGCCCATGGAGTTTGCCGTGGAAGCGCAGAAGCTGCTGAGCGTGAGCCTGGAAGGCAGCGTGGGATAAAGGTAATTCCAAGAACAGCGTTGCGGAGCGAAGGAGAGGAATGAGTTCGTTGCTCGAAATCAGAGATCTGCACGTCAGCGTCGATCATCATGAGATATTGAAGGGCATCACGCTGCAGGTGAATGCCGGCGAGGTCCATTCCATCATGGGGCCGAACGGCTCGGGGAAGAGCACGCTGGCGCAGGTACTGGCGCGGCGCGACACTTACGAGGTGACCGCAGGCGAAGTGTTGCTCAATGGCAAAGACCTGCTGGCGATGAAGCCTGAGGAGGCCGCATGGGAGGGCGTCTTCATGGCCTTCCAGTACCCGGTGGAAATCCCCGGCATCAGCAACGTCTACTTCCTGCGCACGGCGCTCAATGCCATCCGCAAGGCCCGAGGGTTGGAGGAGATGACAGCCTCGCAGTTCCTGCCGATGTTTCGCGAAAAGCTGGCGCTGCTGGAGATGGATGACAAGCTCATGAACCGCCCCGTGAATGAAGGTTTTTCCGGCGGAGAAAAGAAACGCAATGAGATTCTTCAAATGGCGGTGCTGGAGCCCAAACTGGCGATTTTGGACGAGACCGATTCCGGCCTGGACATTGATGCGCTCAGGATTGTGGCCAGCGGCGTGAATGCGATGCGCGGACCAGAAAGAGCCATGATCGTGGTGACGCACTATCAGCGCCTGCTGAACTACATCGTGCCCGATTGCGTGCACGTGCTGGTGGACGGCCGCATTGTGCGTTCGGGCGGCGCGGAACTGGCGCTGGAGTTGGAAGAGACCGGCTACGGAGCGATGGAAGCCAGTGTGCCGGATGTTCCTAAGTCGAATGCCGGCCACTCCGCAGCCTGAGAAAGGACCGACGTGATCACGGCGGAGAGAGCGCCACAGCACTACACCGCGAGCTTCACGGAATTTGAGCGCCGCGCGGCGGGAAGCCAACTGCCGTGGCTGCGCGAGCTTCGCCGCGAGGCCTTCGCGCGCTTCTGCGAAGTGGGCTTTCCTACCACGCACGACGAGGACTGGCGATTTACCAGCGTGTCTGCCATCGCGAACACCCAGTTCGAACTGGCGCGCGAGGTGCCATCCGCGGTTTCAGCGGCGCAGCTTACGCCGTGGCGGAACGAGGGCGCTGGCTGCGAGTTAGTGTTTGTCGACGGCCATTTTGCGCCGGAGCTATCGACACGCAAGCCTTTGCCCGGCGGCGTGACTGTCATGGGACTCGCCCAGGCATTGAGCTCCGAAGCCAGCCTGGTGGCGCAGCATCTCGGGCATTACGTGGACCAGCACCGCGACAGCTTTGCGGCGCTGAACACGGCCTTTGCGGACGATGGCGCCTACGTGCATGTTCCGCGCGGCTTGATCGTCGAAGAGCCAATCTGGCTGCTGTATCTCTCCACGGGCAATGGGTTACCCCTGATGAGCCATCCGCGAAACCTGATTCTGGTGGAGGAGCAGAGCGAGGTTGCGATTGTCGAGGAGTATATTTCGTTGGGCAGCAGCGAGGGCATGTTTTGTAACATATTCTGCAACTCGGTGACGGAACTGGTGGCCGGCGACAATGCCGTGGTCTCCCATTACCGGATCGAACGCGAGCAGGCGGGTACCCGCAACATCTCGACCTTGCGCATTCAGCTGGGGCGCAGCACGAACATTGCGACGCACTCTGTTCTGCTGGGCGGAGCGCTGGTGAGGAACAACGTGCATACGGTGCTGGCGGGCGAAGGCGGCGAGTGCCTCATCAACGGATTGTTCCTGGGCGGCGGCGATGAGCACATTGATAACTACATGCTGGTGGAGCATGCCAGCCCGCACTGCGGCAGCCGCCAGTTTTACAACGGCATTCTCGATGGCAAAGCGCACGGCGTCTTTCACGGCCGCATCATTGTGCACCGGGACGCGCAGAAGACCGATGCCAAACAGACCAACCGCAACCTGCTGCTCTCCGACGATGCACAGATCGATACCAAGCCCCAATTGGAGATTCACGCCGACGATGTGAAGTGCACCCATGGAGCCACCATCGGGCAGATCGACGAAGAAGCTCTTTTCTACCTCCGCTCGCGCGGAGTCGGCGAGGTCTCGGCGCGGCGGCTCCTGCTGCTGGCCTTTGCCGGCGAGTGTATGGCGCGCATGAAGGAAGGTCCGGCGCGGCGGCACGTCGAAGCCCTGGTCAATCAATCCGTGCTGCGGATCACGGGCACCGCCGAGTCGGATGGCGGGCCGGATGGAATGGTGATTGCCGACGATGCAGCCGCTCCGGCGCTTGCGCCGAGTGGTCACGCCGAGAATGCGAGTGTGGCGAAGCAGACCGCTGCGGCTCAGCCGGGCACGTCTGTTGAGGAGGCTGTGTGGGCCGAACTGCGCAGCGTCTTCGATCCGGAGATCCCTGTCAACATCGTGGACCTTGGATTGATTTACTCCTGCGCGATCACCCCGCTGCCGGATTCGGGCAACAGGGTTGAAGTCAGGATGACCCTGACCGCGCCGGGATGCGCGGTGGCAGGCGCGATCAAAGAAGAGGTTGAGCGAAAGCTGGCTCGTTTGCCGGGCGCCAGGGAAGTGCGCGTGGAACTGGTCTTCGATCCGCCCTGGCAGCCCAGCAGAATGACCGAGGCTGCCCGGCTGCAGCTTGGTTTTGACGCGGATTTTGGCGGTAGGAAAGCGAACTCCAATTCGTCGGAGCTGCCAATCTGGAAGCCAGGCAAGTAGCTACATCTGGACCACGGTTCTCAGCCGCTGGCCTGCTTCGCCGCGCTGGCCTGCAACTGCTGCAGCGCCGCGGTGCGGACCATGTTCACGATCCCCATCAGCCCTAGCGACTTGCCCATCGAGAGCTCACGTCCGAAGATGCGATAGATCACATCGGCGGGCACGGCGGCGACTTCATCCAGCGGAGCGCCGGAGAGCGAGCTGCGCAGGATCTCCGCCAGCGCCATGGCCGAGATGCCCTGTGGGTTTTCCACTGCGAAGTGAAACGACAGCGTGCCTGCGGAGCAGGCTTCCGCCCACACGTAGGCTTCCGATTCACAGCCGGGTACGCGGTGTTCCGCGGCAAAGGGTCGCCGGGCGATGCGCTCCGGAACCGGAGTGAACTGCCCGGCGGCTTCGATCAGCATCTCAATTCTGTCCTCGCGCTCCAGGCTCTCCAGGGTGGAGACGAGGCGTTCCAGCCGGTCAGGCAGCGGCTTCATCCCGTGTCTCCGCGCTTGGGTTCTCCACCGGCACGTTGACCAGGTTGCCCCACTCCGTCCAGCTGCCGTCGTAGTTGCGGACCGTGGAGAATCCGAGCAGATAGCGCAAAACAAACCAGGTGTGGCTGCTGCGCTCGCCGATGCGGCAATAGGCGATCACGTCGTCGCCGGGGCGCAGTTTGTTCTCCTCGGTGTAGATCTTGCGCAACTCGGCCGCCTCCTTGAAGGTGCCATCCTCCTGGTTGACGGCGCGGGCCCAAGGAATGCTCAGCGCTCCGGGGATGTGCCCGCCGCGCAGTGCTCCCTCGTTCGGGTAGTCCGGCATGTGCAGCCGCTCTCCGCGATACTCCTCGGGACTGCGAACGTCAATCAGAGGCAGCTTCTGCTCAAGGTGCTTGAGGGTCTGGTCGCGGAAGGCGCGGAACTGGCTGTCGTCGCGCTCGGGGGCTGTGTAGTTGCTGGGCGGATAGCGGGGCACGGTGCGCGCCACCGGCCGCTTCTCGTTGATCCACTTCATGCGTCCGCCGTCCATAATTTTGGCGTTGGTGTGGTTGAACAACTGCAGCAGCCAGAAAGCATAGGCCGCCCACCAGTTATTCTTGTCGCCATAGAGCACGATCGTGGTCTCCCGCGTGGCCCCGACCCGGCGCATTAGCTTCTCGAATGCAGCGCGTCCCAGGTAGTCGCGGCGGATCGGATCATTGAGGTCCCGCGTCCAGTCGATCTCCACCGCACCGGGGATGTGGTTGGAACTGTACAGCAGCGGGTCTTCGTTGGATTCGGCGAGGCGAACTCCGGGGTCCTGCAGGTGTTCAGCCACCCAGTCCGTGGAAACCAGGACATCCGCCTTGGTGTAGCCGCGTTCATCGATATGTTTGCTCATGCGTAACCTCTAAACCTACGATGCTCGAATGGCCCTGCGGGGTGCAAGAGAGTGCTCCGGAAGGTAAGCGGCGGAATTCGCGTTCTGGACGGCAGCAGGGTAAAGCCGGGCAGGCTGGCTGGCCACGCCCGGCTGCTGGAAGCCTTGTTGAGGAGTTCAAGCGCCCATGGAAGGCAGGGCGCCCCCGCTAAGCATCTGTTGCAAGTCGTCGATGGACGTCGCTACGTTACCCTCCTTTTCTCCCGCCAGCGCGGGCTTACGAGGAAGTTGCCGTGCAGCGACCGACAGCTTAGGCCGCCTCACGAGCGGTTTGCAGCAGTCTTACTCCTGAACTAGATGGATGCAAGGCTAGGATGGATGCCTGTGTCCGTCATGATTTTGTAATAATCGGCCAGGACACCGCTCTATGTCTGGCAGGCACATGCGGTATGCTGTTGCACTGCCAGTTTTTACTACAAAAATTCATGGAGGAGGCGGGAATGAAGGCTACGTCGATGGTCGCGGTATTTGACACCACGCTGCGGGATGGAGAGCAGGCAGCGGGAACCCGCCTCGGGTGCCGGGACAAGATTGCGATTGCGCGCCAGTTGGCCCGCCTGAAGGTGGATATCATCGAGGCCGGTTTCCCGGCATCCTCTCCCGAGGATTTCGATGCCGTGCGGAGGATCGCCGAGGAGATCGAGGGGCCGACGATCTGCGCGCTCTCCCGCGCCGTTGCCGCCGATATCGAATCCTGCGGCAAGGCGCTGGCGAAAGCCGCGCGTCCCCGCATTCAAACCGGCATCGGAGTGTCCGACATTCACGTTATGGGCAAGTTCCGCGACGAGCGTTACGGCAAAACGCTGGCGGAAAAGAAAGCCAGGCTGGTGCAGCTCGCGGTGGATGCGGTGAAGCGAGCCTGCAACTGCTCGTGCGAGGTGCAGTTCTATGCCGAAGATGCAGGCCGCTCCGATCCGGCGTACCTGTTCGCGATGCTCGAGGCGGTCATCGATGCCGGGGCAGCGGTGGTCAACATCCCTGATACCACCGGCTACACGGTTCCCGAACAGTACGGCGCGCTGATCCGCGGCATCTGCGAGAACGTTCCGAACATTGCGAAGGCCACCATCAGCGTGCATTGCCACGACGACCTGGGACTGGCTGTGGCCAACTCGCTGGCCGGCATTCGCAACGGCGCGCGGCAAGTCGAGGGAACGATCAACGGCATTGGCGAACGCGCCGGCAACGCCGCCCTTGAAGAGGTCATCATGGGCATCCGCACCCGCGCCGACTACTATGGCCTCAGCACGGGGGTCGATCCCCACGAGCTGTTCCGCACCAGCCGCATGGTGGCCGACATGCTCGGAATGCCGGTTCCCGCCAACAAAGCCGTCATCGGCACCAACGCCTTCTCGCACAGCTCGGGCATCCACGTGGACGGATTCCTCAAAGACCGCGAGACCTACGAGATCATGCGTCCCGAAGACGTCGGCATCACTGCAAGCCGGGTAGTGCTGACGGCGCGCACCGGGCGGGCAGGGCTGCGCGCCCGGCTGGAGAAGCTGGGCTACGAGCTCTCCCAGCCGGAGCTGGACGCCATGTACCAGCGCTTTCTCTCCGTGGCCGACAAGAAGCAGGAGGTGCTCGACGAAGATCTGGTGGCGCTGATGCGCAACGAGCTGCCTCCGGAGCAGCAGAAGCTGAAACTCGACTACCTGCACAGCTACAGCGGCACCTCGGCGATTCCCACCGCCACGGTGCGCCTGCTGGTGAATGGCAAAACCATGGAAGGCGCATCGATCGGCGACGGTCCGGTGGACGCCGTGTACAAGGCCATCGCCGGACTCACCGGCGCCCAGGCCAAGCTGCTGCGCTATGACATTCGCGCCGTCACCGAAGGCACCGAGGCCATGGGCGAAGTCATCGTGCATCTTGAAATCGGCGACCGTCGCGTCATGGGCCGCGGCGTCTCCACCGACATCATAGAGGCCAGCGCCAAAGCCTACGTGGACGGGCTCAACCGTTTGGGCTGAACCACCAGGCGCTGCATTACTTTGGTCATCTCCCGACGGCGGAAAACGTTGCGCCTGCTACCTGGCCCCTGCAGAATGCAAGAGCACGGAACCAAAGAGCACGGAACCAGCGGCACAGGAGAGCAACATGTACACCACGGTGCGGAAGTACGAGGGCGTGACCAACTCTCAGGAAGCTTCACGAAAAGTACAGGAAGGTTTCGTTCCGTTGATCTCGGCCATGCCGGGTTTCGTCGAGTATCAGTGGGTGGATCTGGGCCAGGGAGCAATGCTTTCCATCAGCGTTTTCGATGCTCTGGGACATGCCATCGATTCCAACCAGGCAGCGTCAAGCTGGGTGGCAAAGAATCTTCCGTCGGTGATGGCGCAGCCATCCCGGATCGAGAACGGCAGAGTGGTAGCGCGCAGGAGCGCGAGCAATTCGAAGGCTTGAGGAGACCAGTTTAGGCTCCGCGGCGGCCGGACGATGGAGCAATCCTGCTTCCTTTCTCCGGCCGCTGTTTTGTTTATCGGGATTCCACGGTTGCACAGCCTACAGATCGCGCGTCTTGCCGACCTCATAGGTGCGCATGTGAGCCGGCCCCTGAATCAGCTCAGGGAACTCCTTCGCGAACGCCTTGAAATGCGGCGTCTGGAAGTGCGCATCCAGCGCCGCCTGATCGGCCCATTCTTCGAAAAACAGGAACTCCCCGGCTCCTGGCTGCTGCTCGTAGAAGTTGTAGGTGACGCAGCCTGCCTCTGCCCGCGAGGGCGGAGTGACGGCGGCAACCAGGCGCAGAATGTCGCTTTTACGTTCCGGTTTTCCGGTAAATTTCGCCGCAAGAACAATCATGGGCACGCTCGCTTTCCGTTTTGGCGTTCCAGGGACAGACCTCATCCTCGAAGGGGTTTAACAGTAAAGTTCGGCGAAAAGAAAAGTCAAGCCGGCTTACCGGATGAAATACCCGGAAACTTTCCACTGGCCATCTTTACCCAGCGAGGGCGTGACGGTTTCAATCGCCGATTTCTTATGCTCGAACGAGGACTCGTACACGATCACCACATACTGGCCATCCGGCGCGCCCGGCAGGCTGGTGGTGTAGACCGCCGATTTCAGCGTGCGCGACACCAGTTTTCCCATCGGCGCCCGCTTGTCCTTTACCATCTTCACCCACTGATCCTGAGCGATCGATTGCTTGAACATCGGCGCAGCGGTCTCCCAACTAGCCGCATAATCGCCGCTATCGACCAGCGCCAGCCAGCGGTTTGCCGCCTCGGTGGCGGCCTTTTCCCCCTTATCCTGGCACAGCGCAGTGGCGCTCATGCCCAGCACGATCAGCAGTACTGCAAGCAGTGATTTCATCGGTTCCCCCGCAATTCTTTGGTGTTCAATGTTCTGTGGTTGCCGCAGGAGCTTCGTCTGGTTCCGGGCCGAACGTGCTCTCCAGCCGCCTTTTTATCACAATCGCCGAGACGGTGGCAGCCCCAACCAGGGCGGCGAACAGCAGCAGCCAGCCCCAATATTGACCGGGATGGCGGACGGCCCGAACGAAGTGATGCCCGTAATGGTCGGCCAGGATGGCAATCAGCGAATACCTCGCCGCTCGGCACAGGGCCACTACGATCAGGAATTTCCGCCTGCTATAGTTCGAAGCCCCTGCCGCCGCGAAGAAGAAGCTGGTGGGAGTCGGAAAGGGAACGGCGGCGGAGGCCGCCAGCGCCCCGGTTTCCCAGCGTTTGAACAGCCGCAAAAAGGCCGGGACGCGCCCGCTGCCGAAGCTCTTGTGTAGATACGCAGGTCCGGCGCGGCGTGCCAGCCGGAAGGTGATGAAGGCCCCGATCATCGAACCGGCAGTAGCCGCGATGGCGTATTCATACCAGGGACCGTGATGGCTGGCCGCCAGGATGGCGGTAAGGATGTCGGGGCCTCCGAAGGTCGGCAGCGGAAGGCTGTCCACAACGGCCAGGGAGAACAAACCGAACGCCCCTAGGTGGAGCAGCGAGTTCGTGAGCGTGCCGCCGCGCTTCCTGGCTACGTGGGCCGCGCTCTGAAGAAAATCGGCAAGCATACGCCGCACCGTTCGTGAACCCCCGCTACAGAATATACCGGCATCGCGCAACGGCCTTGTCGGGCAACGCTACCGGAGGCTGCGTTGCCATCGCCCGGTTGGCCGTTTTAGGGCAGAGGCTCAATTCCCAAAATAGATGCGGTGTCATCGTGCGCACGCACCCGACGAAATATCTGTGCTTCGGCTTGAGATTGAAATTTCCGCCATGTAATTCTCAGTTAGAGGTTGTCCGGGCCGCGTTCCGGCCCGTCCTAGATACAGCGTCCTATAACTGAAACAGAGTTCGAGGGGCCATGTCACCGAGAGCCTTCTAAGTGACGGGGCGAAGCTACGCAAGCAGGTGGGGATTTTAAATGTCCATGATGGATGCAGCCGCGCTGGCGGTCGCCCAAGGCGCTGCGCAGGGAGGCGGTGTGGAGAAAGATAAGCAATGGTATGCGGCCTATACCTGTCCGCGACACGAGAAACGCGTGTGGACGGCCCTCAATGGGCATCAGGTCGAGTCGTTTCTGCCGACCTACAAGGCGGTGCATCGCTGGAGAAACGGTGTAAAGGCGGAGCTTGATCTGGCCCTGTTTCCCGGCTATGTCTTCGTGCGCATCGCGCTGCGCGACCGCATGCAGGTGCTGAAAGTTCCGGGGCTGGTGAATCTGGTGGGCTTTGGCGGTGCACCCATGGCACTGCCGGACTCCGACGTGGAAGTCCTGCGCAGTGGCCTGCAGCTGCGCTGCCAGCCGCACCCCTTCCTGCGCGCCGGGCAATGGGTCACGGTGAAGTCGGGGCCGTTGGTGGGCATGTCGGGCATCCTAGCGGACCGCCGGCAGAACGGCTGCCGGCTGGTGCTGAGCGTCGAGCTGATCCAGCAGGCCTGTGCCATCGAGGTGGATGCCTGCGACGTGGAGGCCGTCGAGCGGCATCCGCTTGGGTACTGCTAGGAACTTGTTGAAAAGTGCACAGATGTTTACTGTGCAGTGAGCGAGGAATGTCTGCAAAAGGACATGCGCGGAGATAATGCTCAGCTACAGCCGGGGATGCTCAGCCACCTTGCGTTAGAAGATCGGATTCCAGCCATCCTAGCACCGCTTCACAGAGGCCGCACCTACGGACCGGTAGCCCAGTATTTTACAAGGACGCGTACCTGACTAGGCAGCCGGACTCACGGATAATCGCCTGCTGGCAGCACGGACTACTATCGGCAAAGCCCACTGTTCAACAAGTCCCTAGCCATACCAACCAGCCATTCTAATCTCGTACTAATTCTTCCGATGGAGTCAAGATTAACTCCAGGCCCTTCCGAAGCAAATTTTAATTGAAGCGCGTTTTCGGGCGTCCTGCGCCGGATCGAAGTAACCCTATGAAAATACGCAGACATTCCGCTTTGCCAGCAATGCCTGCCCAATCTTCAGTGATGGCAGAGCACGTGCAACAAAACAAGAGTCTGAAGCCGAAGACAAGCTCAATCCAAGTGAGGATGGCGAAGCCTTGCCCGAAGCCCTTCAAAGCGGTCATCACAATACTGACAAGAGGGTGGCAAGAGAAGATCTGCCGCTGACCAGCTTGCGGCCGCATTGGTTTGCCGCTTATACCATGCCGCGTCACGAGAAGCGAGCCGCGGAGTGCTTTCAACAGCGGGACATTCCGTTTTTTCTGCCGCTGTACCGCAGCCGCTGCAAATGGAAGGACGGGTCCAAGACGATTCTGGAATTACCACTTTTTCCAGGCTATATCTTCGTCAACATCCCACTCGCGATCCGAGTCAGAGTGTTGGAAGTTCCCGGCGTGCTCTCGTTAGTGAGTTGTGGCAGAACTCCAGTGCCGATTCCAGAACAGGAGATTGAGATCCTTCGCGAGGGGCTTCGGGTGAGTAATGCAGAGCCGCATCCCTATCTGGTTGCCGGAGAACGGGTGCGACTCAATTACGGACCGTTGAACGGCCTGGAAGGCGTGCTGTTACGCGAAAACAATGGTTTCCGCGTGGTGATCACCCTGCAGGAAATCATGAAAAGCGTGGTCGTCGAGGTCCGAGAATCCGATCTGGAGCTTGCGCGGTGATTGTCGCATGAACTGAATTATTTGCCTTCACACTTTATCGACCCCGCTCGATAAAAAAAGTCCAACAGCCCTTGGGAGGTTCCGATGAGTGCTACTGCAGACACGCCAATACTCCTGAAAGAACTGCAAAAGCGTCCCGGCTCTGCTGACGCGATCGTGGCGCTCCCAAGATTTGAACGATATAGTGCGGCGATGGAGATGATGGGAGACTTTGCGGCAGCGACAGTTGGCGTTATTGCCGCATATAGCATCTATCACTTGCTCAAGTTGGGAAGGGAGATTGTATACCCGACAAAGACCTTGTTGTGCGGTGCGTTGGGGTTCGCATTCCTATATGTATTGATGTTGGATCGTGAGGGCGCCTATCGGTCCGGCCACGGTCTTTTATTTGTCCGGGAGACAGAACGGACATTACGAGTGTCATCCCAAGCGTTCCTACTACTTTTAGCGGTATCCATTCTCGCATCACAGCTAATCTCGCGATGGGTGCTGGGAATTGTTTTATTTCTCGTTCCGATCGTAGTTGTAATTCAAAAGCAGCTCTTCAGGGCTTTTGTCTCATTCCTGCATACGCGCGGACGGGGAATCAGGAAAGTCGTTATCTACGGAGCCGGCGCCACGGGAAAGCGCATGTTGTCGGCCATTGTGCGGTCGCCGAACTTGGGGCTCAACCCGGTAGCGATTGTGGACGACAACCGCGCAGAGGTTGGGAAGGATGTGTATGCCTTCGATTATCATCGACGCAGTTGTGTTCCCGTGATCTCCGGACCGCTGACTCCTCAGCTATTGAAAAGCTACGGCACTGCGCTTGTGGTGGTCGCGATCCCCTCTCTGGGGCGCCATAAATTTACCGCTGTCGCGGAGGCTGCGGCTGAGGCTGGCGCACGGTTGGCGTTTGTCCCGACTCAAGCGATTGCTTCTGATGCATGGCTGGATTATGTCGATCTCGACGGCCAGTTGCTGGCGACCGTCACCACACCGACCAGCAAATCGCTCTATCGAACGTCGAAACGTGTGTGCGACATCATCGCCGGCGTGGCTTTGTTGATCCTTGCCTCACCCATTCTCACCTTCGTAGCGCTCGCGGTGCGGATAGAGTCCGAAGGTCCGGTAATCTTTGCGCAGCGACGTGTTGGCAGGAATGGAGAGCTTTTCGTTTTATACAAATTCCGATCGATGCAGGTAGATGCTCCCAGATATGGGTTCTCTCCCACCGATGCGAAAGATGCAAGGATCACGCGAGTCGGACGATTTCTCAGAAAAACCAGCCTGGACGAGCTACCTCAACTCTGGAATGTGGTCAAAGGCGACATGTCTCTAGTCGGACCTCGACCTGAAATGCCGTTCATCGTTGAGCAATATGGCCCGCGGGAGCGGCAGCGACTTAGCGTTGTGCCCGGCATCACCGGCCTCTGGCAGTTGAGCGCCGACCGGGCTTTTCTTATTCACGAAAACCTCGAATACGATCTCTACTACATTCGCAATCGCGGTTTATTCATGGATTTGGCAATTTTGCTGCATACCGCACTTTTTGCCATGAAAGGCGTATAGCAGTCGTATGTTATCGATTACCACTGTCGATGGAGCTAGAAAATGAAGGTTGTTGATTCTTATGCGCCGAATCCGCCCGACTCTGTTTCTTCGTTCTCTGTTCTCGGAGTTCGCATTAACGCCGTGCAGATTCCAGACGTCGTCGGTTGTTTCGAGGCGTGGATTCGGGAGAGGCGCCAAAGCCGCTTTGTGGCCGTCTGCAATGTCCACATGGTTATGGAAGCGTACCGCGACCGCCAATTCATGAAGATGATTAATTCGTCGGGACTGACGGTGCCGGACGGAAAACCTCTGACATGGCTTGGCCGACATCACGGATTCAATTTGAAACGCCGGGTCTATGGTCCGGAGCTGTTTCAGGATTTCTTCTTAATCACCAGAGCCCGGGGGTATCGTCACTTCTTTTACGGCGGGCACCCGGAGGTTACCGCAAACATGGTTGCCCGTCTTCGCCAGCGCTTTCCGGAAGTCCAAATTGCCGGACACTATTCGCCGCCATTCCGGACGCTTACCGAGAAGGAAGATCGCGCTGTGGTCGAACGCATCAACCAGAGCAACCCGGATATCGTGTGGGTTGGTCTGGGCTGCCCTAAGCAAGAGCACTGGATGTACGAGCATCGCGAATCTCTGGGGGCTCCTGTCATGGTCGGAGTGGGACAGGCCTTCAACATTGTCGCTGGCACTTTGAAGCAGGCGCCTCCCTGGATGCGCGAACATGGCCTGGAATGGATCTTCCGTTTGCTGCTCGAGCCCGGTCGGCTGTGGAGACGTTACTTGGTCTACAACACCATATTCGTGTTTTACGTTGTGCTCGAGCTGCTAGGTATTAAGCAATGGAGCTGAGGGTAGGCGCTCGATTGAAAATGACTTGGTGAAGTCGCATCTTCGGGCGTGCTCTGCCAAGTCAGAACACGTGCAGGTGCTCGGAGCAGAAAGACTCAGTTAAGGACAGGAGTCACATCACAGCAATATGTCAATACAGCCGATCATACCCGCGGCGCTGGTGCCGGAAAACACCTCGCTGGTCGATGGATTGGAGAGCCAGGATCTGTCGCTGCGACAGGCAGTCAAAGTGCTTCGTAGACGTTCCCGCCTAATTGTGGCGGTGGCTGCCGGAACTTTGTTGCTGGCCGTTCTGGCTTCGATCATACTTCCTCCTAGCTTTTCCGCTGTCTCGACGATCGAACTGAAGGAGAGTGCAACCAGTCCGCTCGGTGGCGAACTCAGTGAGGCAGCCAGTACACTGACCGGACAGAGCGACCTGAAGACCGATTTGCAGACCGCGATCTCCACCTTCCAGGACCAACAGATTGGGGTGCAGGTTCTTGAGCGCATGCACTTCGAAGATCGCGCGGCGGGTGCCAGGACGCTATTCGGGATGCGCAGTTCTATCCCGGATGCGGCTCACAGGCTGCCGCTTCGCGAGGACCCGACAACCCGGGAGCTGTTGCTGGAGGACTTCGAGAAAAAACTTGATGTCGAGCGAATCCCGGATAGCCGCCTTCTGCAGGTTACGTTCAAAGACAGAGATCCTAAATTTGCTGCTGCTGTTACGAACGCTGTCGTCGATCAATATGTAAAGGACGAATTGAATCGCCGCAATGTAACGACAGCTCTAGCCTCCGAGTGGATGGCCGGTCAACTGAACGATTTGCGAAAACAGGTCGAAGCGGCGCAGCAGAACTTGGTCGATTTTCAGAAAAAGAGCGGTTTTATTGTGGTTCCCTCCATGGAGAGCGGCGGCGTCACTTCCGGACGTGGCGGGGCACAGCAGTCCTCCAGCGGCCCTCAGTTGCAGAGCACGCTCCTCGATCGGCTACTGTCTCTCAATCAAACCTTGGTACAGGCACAAGCCAACCGGATCACCCAAGAGGCGATTTACCAGGTTGTCCAAACACAAGACCCCAATGCCATTGCAGCGCTGGCAACCACGTTCGCTCCCAGTTCTCCGGAGCCTGGCGGCAATGGGCAGTCAAATAGCTTGTCCGGTCTGCTGGCCTTGCGGCAGCAGCAAATCACGTTGAAGCAACAAATGGCTGCTGCCTCCGGAACCTACGGCCCGAAAAATCCCCATGAGACGGAGTTGCGCCGGCAAGTCGCGTTCTTTGACGTGGAGATAAAGGATGAAATATCCAGGCTCCTGAGCACCGCGGCCAGCACCTTGAAGATCGCCAGGGATACCGAGACGGGAATAAAAAAAGAGGTAGCAGACCTGGAGAACCAGGCGAATGGAATCAACGATTCCGCGGTCCGCCTGGCGGTGCTGCAGCAAGAGGCGGATTCTACGCGTTCGCTCTATGAAGACCTGTACACCAAACTGGAAGAAGCCCGTTTGGCCCAGGAGACGCAATCCTCCAACATTGCGGTGATAAGCGAAGCGCTGCCGAGCGCCAGGCCAAAGTTCCCCAATTGGCCTCTGAATATAGCTGTCGGCATGTGTGGCGGGCTTACGTTTGGCGTTATCATGGCATTTTTTAAGGAGAGCCTGGACGACTCCATTCTCAACAGCCTTCAGATCGAGGGCTTGACGCGGCTGCCGGTCTTGGGGTCGATTCCGAAGTCCGAGGCTTTATCGCGTATGCCGGCGAACGCTGATTCATCCGGGCCTCCGATGTCATCCCGAAACTTGACGGGCGAATGGAATTCGCAGGCCGGGGAGGCATTCCGTGCCTTGCGTACGGCGCTCCTGCTCTCCCAGTCGGGAGCGCCTCCGCGCACTCTCGCGGTCACTAGCGCGCTGCCTTCCGAAGGCAAGACTACAACCTGCTACAACCTTGCGACTTGTTTCGCGCTATTGGGCAAAAAGGTACTGATTATCGACGCCGATATGCGGAAGCCTGCGTTGCATCGGCAAACCGACAACCGCAACGCGACGGGCCTCAGCACACTTCTTACCTCTTCCTCTGACACTGCCAACATCATCATTCAGGATCCCAATGCGGAGAACCTGTCGATGCTTCTGGCCGGTCCTATTCCGCCGAATCCAAGCGAATTGCTGGGGTCGCCGACGTTTGCGAATCTGATTGCCGGCTTCTCGAGGGAATATGATCTCGTGCTGATCGACACTCCGCCGGCCATGCTGGTCGCAGATCCCATCATTGTATCTAGTTCCGTGGATGCCGTTGTGGTGGTGGTCCGTGCCGGGTCATCCACGCGGCTTACCTTGTCTCGAACCCTCGACAGCCTACAACGGAATCAAGCCAAGGTCGCGGGCTTGGTACTCAACTTTGTGGATACCAAGTCGTCCGAATACTACTATTCGCACGGGTATTACGGAAAAAAATATTACGGGGAGAAATCCTATGGCCAAGATAAATCCTAAGTCCCTTCGGGCAGTTGCTACCTTGGCGCTCGGCGTCGCGTGGGCTATGCTTTTGCTTCCTGGAGCGCAGTCACCCTTGCAAGCGCAACTCGCTTCTTCCGCACCGCCGCAACCGCAACCAGCCTTGCAGGGCCAGGCCGCAGCAGCGCTTCATTTGGGCGCTTCGACTGCACCCGGCGTTGCCCCGGAAGGTCTGGCCGATTTGAAACTCACGCCGGGCAGCATGGTGGATATTCATGTTTTTGAGGAACCGGATCTGGATGGCTCCTACCGCCTTGACGACCACGGCCAGATTTCGATGCCCTTTGCCGGAACGATTCGCCTGGAATCGCTTACCTTGCCGGAAGCCGAGGCCGCGGTCGGGGCAAAACTGGAGACAGAGCAAATCCTCAAGGCTCCGCACGTGGTGGTGAACATTAACGAATACAGCGCTCAAAACATCGTGGTCATGGGAGAGGTCGCCGCACCCGGCCGCTTCCCGGTGTTGACTTCCCGCAAATTGATGGACGTCCTCGCGCTGTCTGGCGGCCTAACGCCTCTTGCCGGAAGCGAAATTATCATCCACCGCTCGAATCAGCCTCCCCAGATCACCGAAGTGGTTCATTACTGCCGCGGCGTAAATAGCCAGGCCGCCCTCAACGTTGCAATCAATCCGGGAGATAGTGTACTGGTCAAGAGGGCCGGCATCGTGTACGTCCTGGGAGCAGTAAATCGCCCCGGAGGCTTCCCCATGCAGGAGGACGGCAACCTGAACATCGCGCAGGCCCTAGCCTTGGCTTTCGGAACCGCGCCGGAAGCGTCGATTGATGGCATTCGCGTCATCCGCAAACTGTCTGACGGAAGTATTTCGGAGATTCCGACGCACTATAACCAGTTCAGCAAGGGCAAGGCAAGCCCCTTGGCGCTTGAGGCCGAAGATGTGATCTTTGTGCCTGTGAGTAAGTTGAAGTCAACATTTATTGACAGCAAAACAGTGCTCAGCTCTGCCGCCTCGGCCGCAGTCTATACGATGCGTTGATTCTATGCGAATACTTCTTAGCGGACTGGGACGGGATGCCTATCCAACCGGCATCTGCCGGGTGGCGGCCAACCATGCCGGCGCCCTGGTTTCTGGCCGCGTCGCCAAGCAGGTCATTCTCGCAATCGGCTCGTGGCAGAGGGAGCTCTACAGTACGCTGCTTGGGTCTTGCGCGGATATTGAACTCGTGTCTGTGGACATAAAGAATAACTCGCTTTCTCGCAACCATTGGTTTGCGGCAGAGCTTCCTAGACTGGCCAGGCGCTACGGCGCTAGCCTTGTTCACTACTCATTTCCGGCTCCTGTTCTAAGAAGGCGATTTCCTTGCCCGGTTGTAGTTACCTTGCACGATTTCTATCCATATGACATGCCGGGGAATTTCGGATTTCCCAACTACTTTGCGAACCGTCTGATCTTGCGGCAGTGCCTCCGAAATGTTGATGGAGTGGCGTGCGTATCCAGTTCGACGAGGTCTCGCTTTGAAGAGCTATTTCCAAATGCGGCCTCCCGTGCTGCGGTCGGGGTAACCGGCAACTATGTTCGCGTTTCCAATGTTGCACATCTTGCCCCGCGCACCTCTCAAGAACTGGAAATGTCACGTTTCATTCTTTGTGTGGCGCAGCACAGGAAGAACAAGAATCTGGAGTTGCTTCTGCATGGATATGCGAAGTTGTTAAAGTCTCGCAGCTTCCAGTTTCCCCTGGTGATTGTCGGCACACAGGGGCCGGAAACAGTATCTCTGATGCGTTTGACGGAGTCTCTTGGCTTGTCGGAAAGGGTGGAGTTCCTATACTCGATTAGCGATGTGGAACTGAACTGGCTCTACAAGTATTGCGCGCTTCTCGTGATCTGTTCCACTGCGGAAGGCTTTTGCCTTCCGCTCGTGGAGGGCCTGTTGACTCACGCCAAAGTCGTATGCTCTGACCTTGGCATTCTCAGGGATGTGGGCGGAGAACAATGCGCGTACTTTTCGCTCGGAGCGAATGCCGCAGAGAATCTCGCAGACGCCATCTTGGCGTCGCTTGCGCAGCCTTTGCGCACCACAACAACTCTCGACGGTCGCTTCTCCGAAGAGAGCGTCTTGGATGCATATTCCAGACTATACTCTCGTGTTTTACCTTCACTGCAGGGAGAGGGCTCCTGGCTAGCGTGGAATTCCAATACTTAGCCTGGTCCACCAGCCAGGGCGCGCGTCAGTTGCGCACGCGTAACTCGGCTCTTTATCGAGGTTGACGGATACAAAATGAAAATCGTGCTGATTTCGACTTTAGCCCACAATCCGGGAGATGAATTTATTCGCTTGGGCGCAGAGCAGGTACTGCGGCAGGTGTTTCCTCAGGCGGAGTTCAGACCGATTCATAAGCAAGACCCCAGAACGCTATTCGCTGGATTCAAGCGCCGGGCAAAGACTCCCCACCGCCTTGTATCGCCATTGCTATATCGTTTCTATTCCGCCGCGCATGGACACGACGAAGAGAACTATCTCGATACGGCGGACCTTGTCGTGTTTGCTGGATCGCCGTTCATTTGGCGTTCGGCTACGCGCCTGTTTCCATCGACCTGCGCCAATGCCGAGTGGGTTGCGCCAACTTGGAGTCGGCTTTTCAATGAACTCGAGGAGATACCTGTGTTCAATCTGGCAGCTGGAGCCAGCGCCTTTAGCCCACGGCAATTTGATGCCGTCCTCACCGACTCCAAGGTGGCCGGGTTCTTAAGGCGGGCGGTGCTCCGCACCGAGCTGACTACTGCGCGCGACTTTAAGACCCAGGAAATTCTAGCGGCGCTCGGGTGCCAGACCGATGTGATACCGTGCCTTTCTTTGCTGGCAGCGAAAGGCGCCGGACTCACCGCCGGAAACCCCGAGTACGTTGTGATCAACCTCATGCCAGCGGCCGCGCCTAGCGGCCGCGCACAACGTGGCGAGCCGTCAAGATGGCTTGAAACAATAAGTGCCGTCGTTCCGGAAATAGAAAAACGACATTCAGTGATGTTCGTGTCTCACTTCGCGGACGAGCATGAAGCCGCGGCAAAATACTTCCCCGGAAGACGACGATTCTACAGCAAAGATCCCATTGAATTGATGAAGGTATATTCAAAGGCGATTTACGGAATCTGCAATCGAGTACACTCCGGTGCGGCGATTGCCAGTTTCGCCCGTCCGGTCATTTCGGTGGGCGGCGACTTCCGGAACAGGCTCTTCGAACAATTCGGACTTTCGTCCTTCGACCACAGGGATCTCGATGCTTCCAAACTTCGCGAGATTATCGAGATGATCGAGGGTAACTATGACAGCTACGTGGGCGTCCTGAGAGACCGCATAATCTATGCGGAGCGTGAATATCTCAGGATACTCAGCGTCACACCAACTGCTCGACGTCTAACCTCCACGGACCATAGGCATGCTCCGCATTGTTGTTGAAGGGTTTTTGCGTGGATTCCTCCATTCCCGGCAAGTACGCGCGCTACCGATAAAAACTGAGTATCCATGTCAATAGGGCAGAAAAATATACAGGGGTTGTGGCTGAAGGCGCTGGTCTTTGCGCTGGTTGGATACGCACTACTCGGAAAGGGATTCGCTTACTTGTTCCTGGGCGAGATGATCCTTGTCGTGGGTCTTTTCGTTTTTCTTCAGAGCCAGAGGATCATGCTGGTGTTCAGTGACTCCGTCTTACTGCTCTGGGGAGTGTTCGCCTTTTGGGGCGTCTGTCGAACGGTTCCTTTTCTTTCGAAGTATGGCTTTGATGCTGTGCGCGACGCTGTGACCTGGGGCTATGGACTGTTTGCTCTGCTAATCGTCGCATTTATCAATAATGGCACGCAGATATCTCGCGCTCTGAACACATATCACAAGTTCCTGCGCTGGTATTTGCCGGTCCTGCCGGTTGTAGTGGTTTTGTCAACGGTTCTAAGAGACAAACAGCCTACCCTGCCGTGGGGAACCGAAATCCCGATCGTCATGGTGAGGCCTGGAGAGGCCGCCGTACACCTCGCGGCGGCGGCTCTGTTCCTGTTGATTTTTCCACTTCGGAGAAAAGTTTCTGAAGCAATGCAGATTTCTATTCCTGGCACAATAGGCGTCGCGGGATGGCTGCTGAGCGCATTCTTTGTCCTGCTGTGGTCGCGGGCCGGTCTTGTCGCGTTGCTGATTCCCATGATCGTCGCTTCTGGTATCGAAACCCGCAAAATCGGTCGGAAACTTGCCGCTGTGGCTACGGTAGGTTTGCTCCTAGGTATGTTGGCGCTTGAGGCCAATCCCTTCACCATCCATATGAAAGGTATGAATGTTACTCCGGAGAACGTGCGCAAGCTCGTTAGTAGCATCGCAAGTGGCGATGCCGGGCCGGGTCACGAAGGTACGAAGGAGTTCCGGTTGGTCTGGTGGAGTCACATCGTCGACTACACCGTATTCGGTCCTTATCGCTGGACAGGGAAGGGCTTTGGGGTCAACCTCGCCCTATCCGATGGACCGCCGGGAATAACGCAGGAGGAGAGCGAATTGCGCAGCCCTCACAACGGAAACATGACTGTTCTGGCGCGCATGGGTGTCCCTGGGCTTGTAATCTGGGCGGCGCTCAATGTGGCTTTTGTTTTCCGGCTCTTCAACGCCTACCTGAGGACTAGACGGGCAAGATCGCGATTCTGGAGTGGTGTGAATCTCTGGATTCTTGGCTATTGGCTCGCTGCCTTCATCAATATGAGCTTCGACGTTTATCTCGAAGGTCCGCAGGGCGGCATCTGGTTCTGGTCCATCATCGGCCTGGGAGTTGCCGCACTCAGAGTGCAAGCATTCGAGGCGCGGTCGCAATCGCCGAAGAGCGTGGAAAATGGAGCTGCAGATTCCCAAATGCGTCCTCAAATTAGGCTCGAGGCCATAGCGCATGGACAACTGCAATAGCATTTTCCAGAACCAAATATGAGTTGAATTGAATCAAGTTGAAAAGAGGCCCATGTGCTCATGCTCACCGATATCCCGTACCGTGTTCGTAACGCCGCCCGGATGCTGCTCCGACATAAATCAGTTTGCAGACCTCTTCTCGAAAGCCCACCGGATGACCAGGTTATAAAACGTGTCACCGAATTGGCAATAGGCCCCGGACTGAAGGTTAATCTTGGCTGCGGGACAGACTATCGCGAGGGCTGGCAGAACATAGACGGCTCCAATACTCTCAGGGTGGACCGCGTCTTGCATGTCCCACGCGAACCGCTTGACGATGCTCTCGGCCGCGGCGTCGCCAGCTACATCCTAGCCTTTGACGTGGTCGAACACGTCCGCCACTGGGAGGCAGTCGCCATGTTAGGGCAAATGGCCCGGACTCTTAGCCCAGGCGGCGGGGTGGAGATCCGCGTCCCCGATTGCGAGTACATTCTTGCTTCGGACCTCTGGATGGCCGAAGAAAAGCTGGTCCTTATGTTCGGGGGGCAAGACGCTCCTCAGGGGCGCAACTCTGACATGGACCGCTCCCGGGCTGAACATCCGGAGTTCTTCTGCCACGCCTATGGCTGGACCATCCGCCGCATGCGCGATGACCTCCTAAGGGCTGGATTTGCCCAGTGCGCCTTTCGCCGCAGCCGTTCCAACTTTATCGCCTACGCGGTCACCCCTGAGTAGAGTCTCACTCTGCCTTATGCTTTGTGGCCTTACCTATGTTCCGGAATTCGAATTCTATATTTCTTGACTCCTTGTGTTTGTTCGCTACTGAACTTCACACACTGCGACAAAGGCGACGATGAAAATACTTCTTTCTGCATACGCGTGCGCTCCCGACGTTGGTTCGGAGCAGGGAGTCGGATGGAACTGGGCTATCGGACTGGCGCGTGCCGGTCACAATGTGTGGGTGTTAACGCGGAGCTTAGGCAGGAAGTCAATCGAGGCTGCATGCAGCCAGGAACCGCACGCGAATCTACATTTCGTGTACTACGATTATCCTTCATGGTTTTGGTCGCTGGGAGTGCGCTCTCAGCAATTGCGTTACCAGGCATGGCAATGGTGCGCCCTCCGTAACGCCGCGAAACTGCAGAAGCAGGTCGGGTTTGACGTCATCCATCACATCACATTCGGCGTCTGGAGGTGCCACTCGCTGATTTTGTTGTTGGGGCCTTTGTCTGTCTTTGGTCCGGTGGGAGGAGGCGAGGCGGCTCCTGTCAGGCTGAGGAAGAGTTTCCCTGTCTGGTATCAAATTCGCGAACTGATGCGAGACGTCGCAAACCATATCGCTCTGCTGGATCCTCTCTTGCATACGAATTTTCGCCGTGCGGCTCTGATCCCCTGCAAGACACCCGATACCGTTCGTATGATTCCGGCCAAGTACCGGCGGAAATGTGTCGTGCATGGCGAGATTGGCGCGCCCCCGATCGCGGCACCGTCTCCACGCCAGGACAAATCGGAGTTTCGTGTATTATTCGCGGGAAACCTCATTCCCTTGAAGGGGGTCCATCTTGCTCTGAGGGCTGTGGCGATCGCCGCTGTTTCCATCCCAAACATCCGGTTCACCATCGCCGGCAGCGGTCCGCTTGAACCCTGGTTGCGGAGACTGGTTGCGAAGCTTGGGATTGAGGAACGCGTGGTGTGGCTCGGAAAAATCGCGCAATCGGAGTTGTTCGAACTCTATGCGCAGGCTGATGTCCTCCTCTTTCCCAGCCTGCACGATTCGAGCGGCAATGTAGTAATGGAATCTTTTTCGCGCGGATTGCCGGTGATATGCCTTGACCTGGGTGGCCCTGCGCAATTCGTCGATGCCGGCTGCGGAAGGGTAGTTGCCACGTCGGGCCGCACAGAGGAACAGGTTTCGTCCGACCTTGCTGAGGCCCTGTGTGCGCTGGCTGGCGATGAAGTGTTGCACCGTGAGCTTCGCAAAGGTGCATTGCGCAAGGCTGAAAAGTTTTCCTGGGACGCTGTAATTGCAGGGCTGTACGAGACGATTTCCGCTCTCGTTGGCCAACGCACAGGGACGGCCCACGCCTGCTGCAAGAATCCCAGGGCCAGGAATTGTAAAGCGGCGCAAGGAGGCCGAATCTGAGAAGAGCTCTAGCCAGACCGCACCGGGAAGGGACCGCGCCGGGGCGCATATCCGCCCTTTTGTCGCGATTTTACCGCGGCCGCGGCGCCATAGCGCTCGCCGATCAGATTATGGTCAGCGGCTCGAACTTTGTGGCGGGCATAATTCTTGTCCGCGGTCTCGGATTGGTCGAGTTCGGCAAATACAGCGTAGCGTATTTACTCCTTCTCTACGCTAATTCTCTGCAGATGAGCTTTATCACCTCGCCCATGCTAAGTCTGGCGCCCTTGATGCCGGTCAGAGAGAGACGACAATTCGTGAATGGGATGCTGACCCTTCAGCTTCTGGCCAGTCTTCTGCTGTTCGTGACTTTTGCGCTTGCCGGCACCGCTTCTTGCTTCTTTACAACTTTCTATTCGCTCCCTTGTGTTCTCGTTTTCGCCCTCTGCGTCGGCAGCTTTCAACTTCAGGACTGGGTCCGGCGATATTACTTTCTGTGCAACAAGAAAAGGCTGGCGATTGCGAGCGACTTCATCAGCTACGGCGTGCAACTCGCACTTCTGCTTGCACTCTGGCGCGCCGGCGGACTTACTCTTGTTCGCACCTTTATGGTGATGGCGGTTACTTCCCTGGCTGGCTTCGCCTTGGGCCCTGTCACCGATCGGATCCGGCCTGCTACGCAACATCTCCTTGAGACGTGGGCGCGCTGCAAGGTTCTCAGTCGCGATTTGCTCATCGCCAACCAGGTGCGATGGTTCGGCGTTCAGGGCGTCCTTCTTATGGGGACGGGAATTGTCGGTGTGGCTGCCGCCGGCGGTCTACGTGCCGCAAGCAATCTAGCTGGCCCCATGTACCTGCTGCTTCTCGCATGCGAGAACGTCGTCCCCATTCACATCGCCGAGTTGCTGCAGACAAAGGGCGCCGCGAGCGCCTGCGAATTCGTAAAGCACGGGATACTCGCCACCACGGTGTCTTTCAGTCTGCTCATCCTTCCGCTGAGCATTTTCGGACGGACGATTCTGCGTTTGCTCTATGGTCCAGCGATGGTTGCCTTCTATATTCCGCTGTTGCTGCAGATGGTCAACACCGTAGTGCAGGCCGCTGTAACCCTGTCCTTCTATCTCTTCCGCGGTTTGCGTGATACACGCGCGCTGTTGCGGGCCAACGCTCTCAGCGCCATGGCAAGTGTTGGCACGGTCTACCTTTTCGGGCATCAATGGAAAGCCCCTGGCATTGTGCTTTCCTCGTTGTTTGGACAGGTTATCGTCGTCGCCTATTTCTTCCTGCACTGGATGCGCCATCGGAGAGAACTCCTGCTTCGCTATCCTCCACCTAAATTGTCCGAGACCGAGGCAGAATCAGTGCGCTGGAAAGTGAAGTTGCAGATCTTGCCGGGGGAAGTGACAACGCGATAGGTCAGTCGCAGCATTTTCCATGCGGTTCCTGGCCTGCGGCCTGCAAGCCTCTCCAGTCTAACGAGCGAAGCCACGACCAATGGATAGTGCCGCCATTCCGCAATATGTACCGATTGAAGTCGAAGCGGTTTCCTGCGGCGGCACGAAGCTTTGTGTCATCCGCCAGGCCAGATAGTCCCTTCACACCCAGGTACGTTACAGTGTTGTCATGCACGTAGTTATTGGCCGCCACCCATGCTCCCAGTATTCCGCTTCCCCGGTTCTGATTGATGAGTGCGATGCCATTGCCTCCGCTGGCGGGGACCTCCACGGTATTCCCGTAGATTTCCACGTCGGAGGAGTTCTGCACCTCGATCTGCGCATGCCATAGCCAGACAGTCGCGATGTTTCCATTGTCCTTCACGGAGTTATTGCGAATGATGGCGCTGTAACTGATTTCATGTTTGATTCCGGTTAGGTTGTCGACAACAGTATTGCTGTCATAGAGCGTTCCCGCGTTGTTCCAGTCCGTCCATAGGCCGGGCCCTTGATTATCGTGGACGTAATTGGATTTCACGACGAGGTTCGTAGTAGCTGAGAATTTACTTCCTCCCGCCTCCCATCCCGGATCGAAGCCGGAGTAATTATTCCAAGAAATCTCGTTATTGCTTGCTATACAGTTGTTTCCGCCAAAGGCAATCCCGAGTTGCCCGTTGTGATGGATAAAAGAGTCCAGAATTTGGGAGCCGGACCCGAGGTTGATGCCTGTTCCGTGGTTCCATCGCACTTCGACATGGCTGACGACCCATGCGGTACCGTCGCGCTTTCCGCCTATGGCGCCATACTGTGCCGGCGCCGCATATTTGTCGACCGTCAGATTGTTCAACCGAACCCCGTCGGCGCCCCCCGAGAACGCACTTGACCTCATACCGAGCTCGACGGCATGTCCCCCTGGGTTACTCGGAATGAAGACCGTGTTATTGGTGCGGTCAAAGTACCATGAGCCGGGCTTGAGGTTCTTCAGATCGCTTACTGGAGACTGCAGCGCGTCGTCGATAAACAGATCTTGAGCATATCCGCACAGCGGATAGTTACTCAGGCAGGAGCCGTGTCGGAAGGTGCTGGCCTTGGCATTTGCAACCCAGAGGCTGCTTCCCGTTGGATCGGGATGAAACATCAGCACCTGCGATCCATTCAGAATGACGGTTCCTTCTCCCCTGAAAATGTCATTGTTCTTGGGCACCACGCTCTGCATACGGTACACGCCCGCTCGCAGCACAAACGTAGTCCCTTCCCCGGCTGCGTTTACGGCTGCCTGCAGATCGTCGCCCGGCGACAGATGCACAGTTGGAGTGGTTGCGGTCTGGGCGGCCAGATCAGGCCCAACTGACAGGCAGGATGAGGAAACCACGAGGATGAGCGTCTGTACCAGCGATCGCGCTGCTTTCATCGAACTCCACCGGAGGAATTGCCTTGAGGAGATATTGCGTTGTAGATCATACCAGTTACGCCGGGAGGCATCCCGTCGCCAGTGGCGGTACTTTTGTCACAATTGTTGATGAAACTCCTAAAGAATCTTTTTTCCCCGCCGATAGGACTCCCGTGAGCTACTCTCGCTTCCGCACTGAAGAGGAACATATGGATTCTGCCACCAGTTACATCGCGCCGTGCCAGCTTGCTTCCCCCGAGCGCTCAGGCTCCGGTCTCGGTCTTTTCGTCCGTCTCGTATTGCTGGCTGTTTTGGCAGGAACGCCAGCATACGCGGTGACGCCCGCTGTCACGGTAGTTCCTCCCATTGTCACGGTGACAGGCAACGGAACGGCGGGCTATCAAGGCGACAGTGGGCCAGCCACCGGTGCGGAACTGAATTCGCCTTATGGCGTGACGATGGATGCGGCAGGAAATCTCTATATCGCCGACACTGCCAATAACGTTGTCCGCAAGGTAAGTGCGGCCAACGGGGAGGTCACCACGGCGGTCGGCGGCGGAACTGGATGTGCCCAAAAGACAGATATTGTGGGCGACAATTGCCTGGCCGCCAGCGCCACACTAAACCAACCTTATGCTGTGGCGGCAGATGCGTTGGGAAATCTTTACATTGCCGACTATGGTGATCAGCGAATCCGCATGGTGAATGCCTCCACGCTCATCATCACAACCGTCGCCGGCACTGGAACACAAGGCTACAGCGGCGACACCGGCATTGCCACCGCCGCGGAACTGAACTCTCCCATCTCGGTTGCGCTGGATGGCAACGGAAACCTCTACATTGCCGACTCCGGCAACAATCGTATCCGCATGGTGAATGCATCCACACACAAAATTACTACCTTGGCGGGCAATGGAACTCTTGGCTACAACGATGGGCCGGCGACGGGTGCAGAATTCTCATCGCCCACTGGCGTGGCGGTGGATGTGGGCGGCGGCATTGTCTACGTCGCCGATCAAGGCAACAACCGGATTCGCAAGTTGAACACCGGAGCGCATAGCGTCAGTACGGTGGCGGGAACCGGCAGCGCGGGCTACGGCGGTGACAACGGTGCGGCCGCCGGCGCGATCCTGGATGCCCCCTTTGGGGTGGCCCTGGATGCAGCCGGGAATCTTTATATTGCCGATCGGACTAACAACCGAATTCGAGAAGTCAACGCAGCCACGCAGATCATTGCCACGGTGGCAGGCAACGGAACCCAGGCCTACGGCGGAGACGGAGGCGCAGCCACCATCGCGAACCTGGATCTGCCCGAAGGGATAGCTCTAGATGCCCTGGGGAACATCTATATCGCCGATCGAAGCAATGAGCGCGTACGCAAGGTGGTTGTGGCCGCGGCCAATCTCGGGGCAGTCTCGATCGGGCCTTCGTCTTCCGCGCAGAACATTTTCCTGTCCATCAACCGCAGCTTGACCATAAGCAGTGTCACGGTGCCGGCGTCGCAGGGCGGGGTGCAGGAATTTGTGCCAGGGACGGTCGCCGGGTGCGTTGTGGACGGTATGACAAGCATACCGGCAGGGACGATTTGTACCGTTCCGGTCAGCTTTTCTCCGGGCTACCCCGGATTGCGTCGGGCGCCGTTGGTTGTTCAGACCAGCGCGGGCTCCGCCCAGTTCGGTTTGAGCGGCACCGGCCAGGGACCGCAAATCGCAGTGCTCCCCGGCGTGATCACCACGTCGGCGGGCACTGGAACAGCAGGCTACAGCGGCGACGGCAGCGGATCCTCCGCCGCGCAGTTAAACCAGCCCACGGCGGTCGCCACGGACGCCGCCGGGAATCTCTACTTCGCGGATTACGCCAATAACGTGGTCCGCGAAGTGAACGCGTCTACCCAAAACATCATCACGGTGGCTGGAACTGGAACCCAGGGCGATGAAGGAGACAACAGCGCGGCCACAAGTGCGGAGTTGAGTTCGCCCATGGCGGTCGCCTTGGATGCTGCCGGGAATCTCTACATTGCGGATTATGGCAACAGCCGAATCCGTATGGTCAATCCGGCCACTGGAATCATCACCACGGTGGCCGGCAATGGGACCGCTGGCTACAGCGGCGACAACTCCGCGGCCACTAACGCAGAATTGTCTTCGCCCGTCGGATTGGCGCTGGATGCCGCCGGGAATCTCTACATTGCGGATTATGGCAACAATCGAATCCGCGAGGTGAATGCGTTCACTCAGATCATCACGACGATTGCCGGCAATGGGACTGCGGGTTACAGCGGCGACAGCGGCTCGGCCGCTGCCGCGGAACTGAATCAGCCCACCGGCGTGGCGCTGGATACGGCCGGGGATCTCTTTATTGCGGATAGTTCCAACAGCGTGATCCGCGAGGTAAGTGCGGCCACCCAGACCATCACTACCGTCGCGGGCAACGGAGATTACTCCTACGACGGCGATGGTGGCCCGGCAACCAGTGCCGCGCTGGCGGTCCCCACGGGCATAGCGATCGATGCTGCTGACAACCTCTACATTGCCGACTGGTACTACAACGTCATCCGCAAGGTGGACGCGGCCAGTCAGGTTATAAATACCATTGCGGGCAATGCAACCCAGGGCGATACGACGGAGTTGTCCCTACCCTACGGCGTTGCACTCGACGCGCTTGGCAACCTCTACGTCGCCGATTCCGGCAGCAACCGCATCCTCGAGGTATCTGCGTCTGCCGTCGCACCCTTGAGCTTCCAGCCCACCATCGTTAACGATCCCACAGCGTTCCAGGACGTGACCGTCAGCAATACCGGCAACGAGAATCTCACTATTTCGTCGATGTCCGTTGCCAGCAATTTCCTTCTGGGTTCAGACACCACCTGCAGTGCAAGTGGCCCGGTTGCAACCGGAGCTACCTGTATCCTGGGCATCGAGCTTGCGCCGGAAGAGGCGGGCGACATCAGCGGTTCTATTGTGCTGACCGAGAACGCGCTCAACAACCCGAGCAACACTCTGACGATTGAGTTGTCCGGCAGCGGAATGTTTTCGCAGGTTATCACCCTTTCCAATCCAGGCACCCAGACCTATGGCGTTCAGCCAATCACGTTGACTGAATCGGTGCCTTCCGGGCTCCCGATCAGCAATACGGTGATCTCTGGTCCTGCCACGGTAAGCGGAAACACCCTGACCATCACCGGCGTCGGAACGGTAGTCGTTCAGGCCGCCCAAGCCGGTAATACCGACTACTCGCCGGCCAATCCCGTCCTCGTGAGCTTCACCGTGAATCCAGCTCCTCTGAGCGTGACCGCAACTAACATTTCCGTGCCTTTTGGAATGCCTATTCCGCAGCCCACGGGTGTGCTCACGGGTGTGGTCGGCAGCGACGGTATCACGGCGAACTACGGCACCACGGCCACTCAGGGCGCGCCCGTGGCTCCTTACCCGATCACGGCCACGCTCAACGATCCCAATAATAAGTTATCCAACTATACCGTCACCACAACCAATGGAACGGTGAACATCATCCCAGCCATTCTGGCCTACATGATCAGCCCAACCCCTGGAACGGTGTTGCCAGGAGGACCAACCGCAACCTCCACGAGCCTCGTAACCTTCTCGTGGAATCCGGGACTTGGTGTAACGGAATACATGCTTTCTGTGGGTAGCGGAGAGGACACCTTCGACCTGGGGACGTATGTGACCAACAATACTTCTTACACAATTGCAATCCCGAATGACGGCGTTGCTCTTTGGGTCCGTCTCCATTCCAAGATCAATGGTGTCTGGCAGTATTACGACAGCAGTGAAGTCTTGCATGTGAACTATCACGATTACTCCTATACCGAGGCTGGGACTACTGTTCCAGCGGCGCTGACCAGCCCGGTTCCGGGAACCCAGTTGACAGGTACGAGCGCCACCTTTTCCTGGACTCCGGGGGCAGGGCCATCGGCCTACATGCTCTACCTGGGCACCAACGGAAAGAACTCGAACGATCTGCTGGATTCAGGTTCGATCTCCACGACCTCGGTCATGGTGTCCAATCTCCCGACCACCGGTGTGACGGTTTACGCGACGCTCTATTCCAAGCTCAACGGAACTTGGTCGCCGAGTTACTACACCTACACCGCCCAGGGAACTCCCGTTCCGGCGTCCCTCACCAGCCCAGGTCCGGAAACCCAGCTCCCTGGCGCAAACGCCACCTTCTCTTGGACTCAAGGTACGGGAGTCACGGCCTACATGCTCTACCTGGGCACCACGGGGAAGAACTCGAACGATCTACTGAATTCCGGTTCGCTCACCACTAATTCGTACGCGATGTCCAATCTCCCAACCAACGGCGTGACGGTTTACGCCACGCTCTATTCCAAGATCAACGGTGCTTGGTCGCCGAGCTACTACACCTACACCGAGGCGGGAACTCCCGTTCCGGCGTCCCTCACCAGCCCAGCTCCGGAAACCCAGCTGCCGGGCGCAAACGCCACCTTCTCTTGGACTCAAGGTACGGGGGTCACGGCGTACATGCTCTACCTTGGCACGCAGGGGATCAACTCGGCCGATCTGCTGGATTCCGGTTCGATCACCGCCGGTTCTATCACCTCAACCTCCTACACGGTGTCCAACCTCCCAACCACCGGCGTCATGGTTTACGCGACTCTTTATTCCAAGATCAACGGAGCGTGGGTGCCGAGTTCCTACACCTACACTGCCCAGGGGACTCCTGTTCCGGCGGCGCTGACCAGCCCAACCCCGGGAAACCAGTTGACGGGTACGAGCGCCAACTTCTCATGGAGTCAAGGCACGGGAGTCGCGGCCTACATGCTTTGCGTGGGTACGCAGGGCGTCAACTCGACCAATCTGCTGAATTCCGGTTCGACTACCGCAAATTCGGTCGCGGTGCCCAATCTCCCAACGACTGGCATGGTGTATGCGACGCTCTATTCCAAGATCAACGGAGCGTGGGTGCCGAGTTACTATACCTACACCACCCAGGGATCTTTTGTTCCAGCCGCGCTGACTAGCCCAGTTCCGGGAACCCAGTTGACGGGTACGAGCGCCACCTTCTCCTGGACTCAAGGCACGGGAGTCACGGCCTACATGCTCTACCTGGGCACGAAGGGAAGCAACTCGACGGATCTGCTGGATTCCGGTGTGATCACCGTAAATTCGGTCGGTGTGTCCAATCTCCCAACGACCGGTGTGATGGTATATGCGACGCTCTATTCCAAGATCAACGGAGCGTGGGTGCCGAGTTACTACACCTACACCGCCCAGGGAAATCCTGTTCCAGCGGCGCTGATCAATCCGGCTCCTGGAACCCAGTTGCCGGGCGCTAGCGCCACCTTCTCCTGGACTCCAGGCACGGGGGTCACGGCCTACATGCTCTACTTGGGCACGAAGGGAAGCAACTCGACGGATCTGCTGGATTCGGGTTTGATCACCGCCGGTCCTATCAGCTCAACTTCGTATGGTGTGTCCAATCTCCCAACGACCGGTGTGATGGTATATGCGACGCTCTATTCCAAGATCAATGGAGTGTGGGTGCCGAGTTCCTACACCTACACCGCTTGGTAAAACAGGCACTGATCGCTGATGAGAACCGGGCATGAAACGCCGTGCTTCGTTAAGGAGCGTTAGCGCCAAGCGCCTCGGTCACTGGTGTACAGCACATCGCGCCTAATGGATCGTCAACTTGTGGCGGCTTATTGCGGCCCGATTCACTGCAACATTCAAATCTATGCGGAAAGGAAAGTTTAAAGATTATGGTTTCTCAGCCGCGCTTTGCCGAAATCGGACATCCCGTTAAGCCGCACAAAGTGGAGGGAAAATCCCTCACGATGATTTGGCCTGCCTCTATCGTGTTAGTTCTCTTTCTGCTCTCCGGTATCTGCCTGGCCCAATCGCCCGCACCGATGATTAACATACCGACAAACGAAGTATCCGTCGAATCCGTTGTAACGGAAAAAGGTCCGGGGGCGAACTTTGGATTCGGGGGCCAGATTTCCGGCAGTCACTTCCTCGGCGAACACTTAGGCATTAAGCTGGAGGGCGATTACACGAGAACCGATGACTTCAACCTCCACGATGGCGGCCTAAGGGGAGGTGCGATCCTGCGCTTCCAAGCCCGACACGCGATTCAGCCTTATCTCGAATGCCTAGTGGGCTACGCACGGGTTGAGGCTTCTTATTTAAGACCAGCGGCGCGTTTTCACGGCAGCGGGTCCGTGCTTGGCGGCGGAGGATTTGATCTGGCGCTCGGGGGTGGATGGTACGCAACGGCGGGAGTAGATATTCAGCAGGACTGGACCGTCGGCACGACGTTGGCCCGAGGCGTGTTGGGAGTTTCCTATAGGTTTGGTGTCCAGTAAAAAGCTGCAGCCTCTACGACACGATCCTCTTTTCCCGCCATGGAACATCCTGAGACTTCCCCTTGTCGCGGCGTTCGTGCAGCTCCGCGCCAAAGCCCGCTCTCGTTTCGATAAGCCCTTATACTCTCGCCGTAAAAGATTCGTCTCCTCCGCAGCCCATCCGGAAGTCCCGCAAGCGCTTCTCTGCATCGAACCCTGCAATGTGAGCATGGCTTCGTTCGCAACCCAGGCCCCCATGCGGCGAACCAGCACCGTGCCATCCGGAAAGGGAGACCAATGGTCACCAGAGACGTCGTAGTGCAGCGCTTCAGCACAGTTTCTTTCAAGCCGTTTCGCGATGTCGTAGAAGCCCTCCACCTCATGCTGGGCCATCCAGACATCGCCGCATTGACCAGCAGCATGACTGCGGCAGACACCTATGTCGAGCTGGAAAAGATCGTTGAGGACGCCGTTGGCTCCTCCGGTTTCATCGAGTTTGCGCGCTTTGACATTGGAGCCGTTCTGCGCAAGCGGAACGGCGCGCCGACCCCGCACATCCTGCGCTTCGTCTTCGGGAATCCGATCACCCTCAGCCAGATGGCCAAAGACGTGCCCGACGCTGCCTCCTACGCGCCGGTCACCGTCCTGATCCAGGAGCGCCCTGACGGGGTCCGTCTCTCCTATGACCGGATGGCCAGCTGCCTTGCCCCGTATGGAAATATGGAAGCGCTCCAGGTGGCGCGCGAACTCGACGCGAAAGTGGAGGCGATGCTGATGAATGCAGCACGCGTTGAAGTGCCGCCTCTCAGCAAGACGGCTTAATCTTCCCAATCGCGTGATTCTGAGGAGGATCGTTTCGCCGCAGTGTTGCCGGAGCAACCCATCCGCCTCAGCTCATCAGTTTTCGTCCACGGACTTCGACCATCGAGAGAGGAGTAGATTCTATGCCCACCATCACCGCGAAAGACGGCACGCAGATTTATTACAAGGATTGGGGCGCCGGACAGCCCGTCGTGTTCAGTCATGGCTGGCCGCTCAGCGCGGACGCCTTCGAGGACCAGATGCTCTTCCTCGCCGCCAACGGCTTTCGCTGCATCGCACATGACCGCCGAGGCCACGGGCGCTCGGACCAGCCGTGGAATGGCAACGATATGACCACCTACGCCGACGACCTGGCGGAACTCGTCGAGACCCTCGACCTGCAGGACGTCATTCACGTCGGCCACTCCACCGGCGGCGGAGAGGTGGCCCGCTATTTTGGCCGCCACGGCACCCAGCGCGCAGCCAAAGCGGTATTCATCAGCGCCGTGATTCCACTCATGCTGCAGACCGCCACCAATCCCAGCGGCGTTCCGATGGCCGTCTTTGACCAGCTCCGGAGCGGCGTTCTGCACGACCGCTCGCAGTTTTTCCGCGACCTTAGCGGGCCCTTCTACGGCGCCAACCGCCCCGGCTCCAAGGTCTCCGGCGGATTGCGCGATTCGTTCTGGTTCCAGTCCATGCAATGTGGTTTCAATGCGGCGCTGGAGTGTATCCGGGCCTTCTCGGAGACGGACTTCACTGAGGACCTGCACAAAATCGACGTGCCCACCCTCATCCTCCACGGCGATGACGATCAGATCGTGCCGATTCAGGCCTCGGCGCTGCTTTCATCCAAGATCATCACGGGCGCCACCTTGCGGGTCTATCAAGGCGCCGCGCACGGCATGTGTTCAACCCTGAAGGATGAGATCAATTCCGACCTTCTTCAATTCTTCAGGCGCCGCGAGCAGAAGGCAGCCTAGCCTCCATCCGTGGGCACCCGCTGCCATCCCCGGATGCCCACCACCTTCGCACGTGCCGCGGCGTCGGCGCCCGGCGCAAAAGAATCGCGGCTAATTCGCTTGCTTGCCCAAGTTTTTTCTGTGACCAGAATGCGGGGGAGTTGACCCCGTTAGCTCGGTTGGTGGGGCAGGGAATTAGGATGCCTGTTCCCATGCCCGCCACATCCAGCCGCTCCCTGCATCCTGGACAGTTGGCATCACCAGCCCTCTCCCTCGCCTATAATCTTTGCCGGAGCCTGAGTATGCCGCTATTCATCTGTCGCTGGCAAAACGGTGACTTTTCCGCCGTCAGTGCGGCAACGAAAGTAGATGCCATCCAACTGCTGGATGAGGTCGGGAACGCGGAAGTCTGTGAACTGTTCACCGTCAAAAACTTCATGGTGCATTTTCGCCTGAAGGAACAGACGGACGAGATTGACGACTTCGTTCCGGTCGAGTTGGAGGGCTTCGGAGAAGACACCGCAGACATCCTGTGCGGGCGGGTGTATCCGACCTACTTCAATGCGGCGATTACCGAGGGCGAGAATTGGCCGGATCACGATGAGGATTCTCCGGCGAAGGTGGACGCCGTGCTCCAGAACCTCAATGCAGCTCTCGCCAAGGAGCGCACCCGGCAATGGGGAGCAAAGAAGCAGGAGATTTCAGACGACCCGGAGGCGGCTCGCCTCCAGCAAGCAGGGCTTGATTTACCGAAGACCGTGGCCGAATGGACTGCGAAGGAACACCGCCACCGCAAGTTTCTGGAAGCGCCACCAAAGACGGACAAGGTGCAATGAGCCACGGCTTCGCGGTCCCCAGAATGTTTACCAATATTCGGCGGCTCACAGTTTAGGAGCAACTCCACTAATCAGCTTTGCTTCAAACCAATCGGCAGAATAACGTCTGTCATTTTGGGGCGGCTGAAGAAAACCATCTCTGCCGCCCCCGCTACTCTTGGCCGGGTAAATCTGGTAAAGAACGATAATCCGGCTGTAGCCCAGCCGCCTTCCCGCCACGTCCCCCACCCCATCCAGCCTCCCCGCTGCTCCCAATGCTCCCAGACCTTTATGCACCACCCGTGCCGCCCATTCCCGCCAGGGGTCACGACCACCAAAGCCCACCCTATTTGCCGCCGCCCGCAGGGTCACTACTTTTTCGGATGCCGATTCCAATGGACGGGGGCGGGAAACGGTTTGCGGAACCAGGAGCGGACGCTCAGTTCACGGTCGCCCCACCACAGCATTTTTTGTACTTCTTCCCCGAACCGCACGGACATGGTTCGTTCCGCCCGACCTTCGAGGCAGTGCGCCGGGGTTCTGCTTGGAACGTGGTGCCGACCTGTCGGTGCTCCTGAAAATACCGATATGCCCCCACAAGCCCTGCCGCCATGTGAACGATGATCTGTTCCCGCTTCTCTGGGGCGATTGGCTCGGGGCGCATCTCAGGGTCTTCGTCGTGCTCATAATTGAGCATCATCATCGGGATCAGGCACCCGCCATGCTCTTCGTCCTGAACGAGCCCAGCCCAGCTATTCTGGCGCATGTCCATGCCACGCATGAAGCCCCGAGCCCAGTCGTTGCCGTGAGCCGTTCCATCCTCATCTTCCAGCAGCAGCGGCACGTAGACCTCGCCCTTGAGCAGCGTTCCAGCAATACCGTTCCAGTGCCGCATCAGGAGTCCAAGAATCGCATTGGCTTCATCGAGGCTGCTGAATTCGCAAGCGTCGCACATTTCGCCGCCGAAGACCTCTGGATAGTATTCGCTCGGCATTACCGTCTCCGGCCCTGCGATGAGGGCGGCGAAGAATCCGTCAAGTTCCTCCACGTTCATCGCCCCGCCGCCCTTGCACCCGTCGAGGAAATCTCCGAGGCGGTCGAGTTCGGCGTCGGTCAGCGGCTCGTTCTGCTCAAATGGTTTCACAGGCGTCTCCGTTGAACTCGCTCAACTTGCGCTAGTTTACTATCGGGCGACTGGACTCCATGAGCGAGAGCGGGAACCGAGCATGGTTTTGTGGAGCACCAGGAAGAATGGACAGCTTACCCGTCCACCCAGGCGAAACTCTGATGGCCACACCATGGCGGCGCTTTTATACTCATAGATATTCATGTTGAAGCCCATACGCCACAATTCCATCCTGAAGCGACTTGTGACCCTTCTTGCTGCTCTCTGGCTACTGCTCACGGTGCTCATCATCTTCTGCTTCATTACTTCTCCTCGGGTGTCCAAGCCCTTCAAGACGGTGGATGCGCCTCGCACTGAGGCTGTGAATGGCGCTTAGCAATGCCATCGCCCACAGCGGCGGGAAATATCTAAACAAGTGGGCGGCAGGTCTAATGATTTGCCGCCCATCCCGTTCGTCAGTCCCCCCGCTTGAGATTCAAGCTTATTTGCCACCGTCAACAATTGAGTTCCTATGTCCGGGCTATGCACCGAGGCAGAGGGTTCTCCAAGAAAGTTCCTACTTCTTATTGTTCGAGTCGGTGTTGACTGCCTTCTCGCCTGTGACGCCCTCGAGAGCGGCTAAAATGCCACGGTATTCGTTCTTGTCAGCCTGAACAACCAAGCCGCCCTTTTTGCCGCCATCATCCCATGTGATACCGATGAAGTCTTTCTTTGTCTTTGAGAAAGCAACTATCGCTCCAATTCCGAGAGACACCACCGCCAATCCTGCTGCGGTACCAATCCGGTGATGCACTTCCTGCCCAAAGCTAAGGTCAGTGACCGTGACGAGAGCGGGATCGTCTGCACGATCAATGCGCTTTACAAGGGAAGAGACGTTGCGAGTAATGCTTTAAGTGGCTCCGCAGCCCACCGCTACTGGTACGTCTGTTCGACATCCTGCGCCCTGGGTGACGCCTGGGGGCCAGCCGATTATCGCGCATCGAATCGCTCAAAGGTGCGGCATCGTCACCGCAGAAGAGTCTCGGGCGAATCATCCGGCTCCCCAGGGGGCAGCTTCTCCCATCCGCAGCTCTGACAAACAGCACCGTCAAACTGAAGTTCCGGCCTGTAGAGCGTAGTCAGCTTCAACGAACCGCACCGCCCGCACCGCTCGGGAGCTTGCCGCTCATGGCGAATCAAGGCTGTACCAAACGCTTCCATGACGGCGTGAGTAGCATCTAGGGCGATGGTTCCATCATCCCGAGTCGCGTTTGCAGCGTGTGTCAACCAGCTCACCAGTTGCCAGGACTCCTTAGCCAGTGCCTTCAGGTAGCCACGAATGCGCTCATTCCTGCTTCCTTGAGCAACCGTTTCCGCAATCAGTTCCGACCAGCGCACAAAGTTAGACGCCTGGGGAACATCCTCCCCTGTCGGAACCATGCTGGGATTACTGACAGATCGAACAAAAGCCAACAAGGCTTCGCGGCATCGCATACCAACAGCCTGCACGTCTTCAGACTCAGTGCTCTGATCTAGCGACTCTGCCGCCTGCTCCCAGCGCCGGAAAGCTGCCGCCACGCGATCTGCTAAACGAACATCTTCCGTGCCTTTATGTTCGGAGGTGACGCGGGCCATCAAACCAATGTGAAAGGAGAGTGTGTAGTCGAGACTTGGGAACAATGCTTGCGAATAGAGGTTCGTTGGGCCGGTGATAACCCACCATTGGGACTTGTTTGTGTGAACATTCCAGCAGTCGTGCGCTTGACCAAAAACGTACTCTGTCTGAATCTTTTCGAGGAACGTAACGTGTTCCTTATCTTTGCGTGATTGCCACTCCACGTAGTCAGCTATTCTTTGAGCCTCCTCGTCATTTCTTTTGAATGCAAACTGATTGAGAGCTTCGTTCGGCACGCGAGGCGGAATAAGGCACTCTCCAACGACCTTCTTACTTGTCCGTTTAATTCGAGCCGAACGTTTTTGTGGCGCTTTGGTTTTTGCCATCAGGTAAAGATATGCCAATTGCATCCAGAGCGGAAGACGCTGCGCCCTGGGTGACGCTTGGCAGCCTGCCAGTCATCCTGGCTGGAATCGACTCGGGCCACACCAAGTCTGCGCTGCCCAGTTAATGACTACTTTGGTAGCATCTGTTTGAATATCGGCTACCTAGATTAGGCGAAACGGAGGATGCTCGGCTAGGGTTCAAACTGCGATGGAGGAACTTAGGTCTTTGCGATCCAGCCACTCCAAAGCAGATGCAAGATCGTAAAACACCTCTGCCTTTGAAGGCCATGCTGAAAACTCGTTGTACGCCTCCATCATTCTCCCGATCGCAAACACAAACGGCTTCGTCGCTAAAAAAGCACGGCGAGAAGATCGAGAGAAGAGCTTGCGGCTGGCTATTTGCCTTGCCTCAGCCGAAGTGACACTAATGTCTGTCGCCTGTCTGCAGTCTATCAACTGGTCGAACTCTGGCGAAAAGAGTGGGTCGCTCAGGAGGCGATCCTGATGAGAAACTATTTCCTGAAAGGTGACTACTCCTGTCCCACTGCTGATTACAAGAGAATGTGACGCATCAATTACATAAGCCACGGGCATCTGCAACTCCTACGAACGTGTGGTTGGATCAGGGCAGCATGGCCGAGTGTAATCACAAACGCCCACACAGAAGGTTGCTCTACAGATGACCCGCAGGTCTCGTGAGATGCAAAACATAACAGCTTGTTGGGCAGTGTCGTGGAACGAAAACGCGCGGTGCCGCGCCGGTCATCGCGGTCTCGATCATCAACCGGCCACGCCCAAAGCCCCCTCCTTTTGCTGAAAACCAGCAGTGTACATGTTTTGGTATGTGCACCATAAATTGTGCAATTGGATTCAGCAACTTACATTAAAGATGCCATTAAGAGCCTGCTCGTTGCGGGAAAGAATCGCAGCGAGTTGCCGGGAGGGTTCCGCGTGGAGCCTCACACATGGTCGCAACGCCGCCGAGGATAACGGCGCAGGATGAAGTTGGAGCGTTTGGCAAAAGTCGCGCTGTCGGTTTTTGCAGCGGGCATTAACAAGGTTGTAACAAATGTCCGTAACGACTTTGCGAAATTTCTTCTGTCTTAAATTGTAGGACTTACGTGGATGAGGAGCCAGTAAAAGGGAAAAAACGCTTGACAACCCTAATACACTGAAATTAAGAGTGAGAGGAACGGCAGCCCGCCTCGGGCATGTCTGATCGGCCTCCTTCCCCGGCTTGACGTAGTAGCCAGCACTTCACCGATCCCAGCAACAATCAGCGCCCCTTCAGAAAAACACTTAACGACCGGCACGGCGGCATTGCCGCCCCCGGTGCATGAGCACGCCATCACCTTGTACCAGGGATGGCTGCCATGCCGTGCGCCGTCGTGCGCAGACGTAATACCAAAGGAGAGTATGAAAGAAGTTTCAACCGTCGATTCGTTTATCGCACAACACATTGGCACCCCGAAGAGTTCCCCCGAGGCGCTTGCGGATCGCGTCCGCGAGTGGATCGAGATTGCTAACGACCCACAACAGCACTACCCAAACGCGGACACTTTTGAGCTGCGCCATCGTCGCCGCCTTGCTCGGCAGAATGTTCGCAGAACACTCGCAACATGCCCAGAGATAATCCCGCTAGTTGAAAACTCATAGACCATGACGCAGAGGCGAAGCAAGACGCAGAGGTGCGCGATGAACTTTAGCGGCTGGGTGCCCATTCGACGCGGCTTGATCGAACACCTGCAGGATGGCCGATTAACGCTGATGGAGTTCTCCGTCTTGGTAGGTTTGATCTTGTTGGCATCGAAGGACACCGGCAGCGGCACCATCAACGCCAACACCTTGGCCGCATTCATGGGCGAAGGGCTGGACTATGAGAGTGATGTACTGCGGAACCGGCAGCGCGGGAAACAGCGCGTATTGCGCAATCTGGAGTCCAAGCACTACATCTTCAGGCGGATTGTGCCGCACTCGAAGCGAGCCTATCGGTATTGGGTCAATAAGTACCAAATCACCGATGGCCCTTATAAGAGTCGCAGACTAGACCTAGCTCAAGTGTTTGAATCCAAAGACATTGCTGATATTAGTTATGTGGGGTGTGTCGCTGAGCCTGTCGTTGAGAGTGTCGCTCACACTGTCGTTGAGAGTGTCGCTCACACTGTCACCAGTAACAAGAAGGATAAGGAGACGGATACACAAAAAGGAAACACCCAAGGTGTTCTAGGTTTGAGTGCCTCTCGTAATGGCTCTATGAATCAGGCGATGAGTGCCGCTACGAAGCCAGCAATGGGTGAGGGCGTGTGCGCTTCATTGAATGCTTCACAAAAGCCTTCAGCGCTCGCCGCATTGAGCGCCTCATTAAAGCCCGCGTGTATTTCAGACACGTCGCCCACACGCGATAGGCAAGCCGAGGCCGAACGGCTGTCTTCGCAGATCACCAGTCAACTCAATCTGACACGCCCAAATGATAAAGCGTCATGGCATACCGCAGTGCAAGAGCTACTAGAGAAACATTCGCCCCGCACCGTACAGACCGTGGCTGAGCACATGGTAGAACTGGCGCCAATGGCGATGCTACGCGCTGGCGCTGCCGGATTTGTCGAACAGTTCCCGGCGATTCTCCAGGCGTTGCAGCCGAAACCGCAACCAGTGGAGATGGCGAGCTAGAGGAGATGGATGCGATGAATACACAGATAACAGACACGGCGCTGCACCAGGTATGGGCGACACTCTTTCCCGAGATCGCCCCGCCTGCGGAACATCAGTTCGCATTGTGGCGCATGTTGCACCACGACGAGAACACGGTGAAAGCGGGGCTTGCCGAGCTGGCAACGAAGTTTCACCGGATGGGCGGGCAGATGGAGTATGACCACATGCTGAGATTCGCCAGCGCGGTTATGAACCGCATCACGCGGGATCAGCGGCAAGCTAATAACAGGAGATTATGGAAAGCAGAAGTGTAACCAACAACGATGACACACACCGGGAACAGCAACTCCTGCCGTGTGACCTGTTAAAGCACGCACTTGATACAGGTGCGCTGGGCGAAGCGGGGAGGCATACGATGTTTCCCTCGCAATAGCCAGTACGGGCTATGTTCAAAATCGCGTCTGGAGAAGTTTTCCCGCACAACTACGCTCTCAATGAAGAGTGCAAGCTGCGAGCACGCTTGGCGAATTGGCGGTGATGCCCCGCCCGCAAACTGTGATGCGCAGGATAGGTTATGTGTGCTAATTCATCGTTCCAGGCGTTCATCTGAAGCGCCTTCTATCTCCACCAAACAACATAAATTGTGGTCTTCCGCCGAGGATTCGGCTAGGATCATTCCGATTGGTTCGGCGGCACGGAATGGAGATTCCGTGTCACGTCGAAGGTTCCAACGCGGTAGTGTGTACCAGAACAAAACGAAAACAATGTGGCTAGGCATGTTCACTGAATACGTTCTTGATGCAGACGGAGTGGAGAGGCGCAACCGTACACAGGTTGTGCTCTGCCCTGTGAAGATCGGGGAGAAGGTCACTGGAAAGCGAGAGGCGCAAAGACTCTTGCAGCCCTATGTTGACCGGGTCAACTCTTCTCTATCTTCTCCTGTGAGAGAACACAAAAACGCGACGTTTGATGGCTTCGCTGAGATTTGGGAGCGGGATTATCTCTCCCTATCCAAGCCCGCAACCCAATCAGGCATGAGAACACACCTGAAGCGCCTGAAAGCTGCCTTCGGAAAAATGGACATGCGGCGGATTGATGCTGGACACATTCAGCGAATCATCGCCAGCATGGACGCCGAAGGTTTGGCCCCTAAGTCAGTCCGTAATCTGTAGGCAGTGGTGAACCTGATATGGGCCGCCGCTCTCGCACAGAAGTACGTTGACGCAATGCTCCCCAAACCGAAGCTGCCCAAGAAAGGGAAGCCAAAACCTCGCTTCTTCACCATTGCCGAAGCCAGCAAGATTGTTGCGGCATCGGAAGGTGAGCATCGGGTCTTCTACTGGCTTGCGGCAGAGACAGGCTTGCGGGCAGGGGAACTGGCCGGGCTGAAGCTGACAGACATTGACGGTGAAAGTTTGACCGTCAACCAGTCGATTTGGCAAGGGCAGGAGCAGACGCCAAAGACGGACAACGCAGTGAGGAAGGTTGCGCTGTCTCCCCAGCTTGTCGCGCTGCTGTGGGAGCAGATTGCAATGCAGAAGGCCAAAGCGAAGGGAGCTGGGCATGAGTTCTTGTTCTCTACAGGGACAGGAAGCCCGTGGGACATGAACCTGTTTCGCAAACGCAAGATGGCGAAGCTGCTCAAGTCTATCAAAATCCCGAAGGCTGGCTTCCATGCTTTCCGTCACTTCAACGTTGGTTTGATGGATGCGCTGCGAGTTCCGCTGAAAGTCATTCAGGAACGCATCGGACATGCGTTTACTGGTTCCTTCACTTTGGATGTTTACGGCGGTACGCCAGAGTGGAAAGGGAACGTGGATGCTGCAAACGCGGCGGGAGCCGCCATTGCAGAAGCCGTGCAGAAGGCAGAACAAGCTGCAAAGGTCATTCCATTTGTCAGCTTAACTGCAGTAAATGAGAACGGCTCCCAATCGCCACAATTGGAAGCCGTTTAGAATCAATCAGAAATTGGTTGCGGGGGCAAGATTTGAACTTGCGACCTTTGGGTTATGAGCCCAACGAGCTACCAGGCTGCTCCACCCCGCAATCTGATAGTAACAATCGAGTAGGCAAGCGTCAAACCAAGGCGAGGGAAAGATGTGGAAAAGCCTCGGACAGATTCGTTCCGGGCCGCATCTGCGCAGCGGTAGCAGGGCAATTCTGCTGCAACTCTGTTGCCGCAGCTTGCCTTTGCGCAGATGGGACCGAACCCGGTCCCATCCATCTAGCTCCAATACAACAGCGTAATGCGGTAGGCGGCGAAGGCCGCCACGTAGGCTACCCCGGTCATGTAGAGGAACTGCACCACCGGCCACTTCCAGCTGTTGGTTTCGCGCCGCACCACGGCCAGGGTGGACATACACTGCATGGCGAAGGCGAAAAACACCAGCAGCGCAATGGCTCCCGCCGGACTCAAATCGCCTTTGAGCGCCTGCTGCAGATCCATGGCGTGCGACTCGGGGTCCACTCCATGCAACGTTCCCATGGTGGCGATGATGACCTCGCGCGCGGCAAACGAGCTCAGCAAGCCGACCCCGATCTTCCAGTTGAAGCCCAGCGGACGGATGCTGGGTTCGATAAAGTGTCCGATCTTGGCGATGGCGCTGTCGGCAATCTGCGGCGGCTGGCCGTTGTGCATGGGCAGATAGGTGAGCGCCCACAGCACGATGCTGACGCCGAGGATCACGGTTCCGGCGCGGAAGACGAATGCTTTGCCGCGGTCCATCAGGCGCAGGCCCAGCGATTTCCACTTCGGCCAGCGGTAGGGCGGCAGCTCCATGATGAATGCAACATCGCGGCTGCGCAGTACCGAACTCTTCAGGGCCCTGGCGGTGATCACGGCCATGGCAAAGCCCAGCACGTACAGACTCAGCATGGCAATAGCGCGGCTGCCCACCACCATCCCCAGCACCGGACGGTCAGGGATAAAGGCCGCAATCACCATGGTGTACACCGGAAGCCGTGCCGAGCAGGTCATGAACGGCGCAATCAGAATGGTGGCAATGCGGTCGCGTTTGTTCTCAATGGTGCGCGTCGCCATAATGGCCGGGACGGCGCATCCGTAGGCCGACAGCAGGGGAATGAATGACTTTCCGTTGAGGCCCACCTTGGCCATCACCTTGTCGGAGATGACGGCGGCGCGCGCCAGGTATCCGGAGTCCTCCAGAATTCCGATGACCAGGAAGAGCAGCAGAATCTGCGGCAAAAAGACCAGCACCGATCCAGCGCCCTTCCAGACTCCGTTGACCACCAGCGAATTGATCACGCCCGCAGGAAGCAGGTTGGAGAGATGCACCGCGGCCGTGTCGAGCACCTTTTGCAACAGGTCGCTGGCCGGCTGGCCCACGGAGAAAATGGTCTGGAAGACGCCTACGATGACGATGAGGAAGATCACCCCGCCCCAAAATTTGTGGAGAAAGATCGAATCCAGGCGCCGTGTCCACTCCGGAGTTGCGCCGCGCCGGTAGGCGGCATGGGAGCCGACCCGCACAGCCCATTCGCGGCAATGTCGCGGATCGCCGAAGATCGGCAGCTCCAGCGGTTCGGGCAGCTGCGGCGTCGCCACCAGGAAATTCGCCACGGCCTCGATGCCTTCCCCGGTGACCGCGCTCACCAGCGCCACCGGTGTACCCAGTTGGCGCGCCAGCGGAAGTACGTCCACCTGCCCGCCCTGCTTGTGCAGCTCGTCGGCCATGTTGAGCAGGACGAGCGTGGGTAGTCCCAGGGCGATCACCCGGCCGGCCAGCACCAGATGCCGGTTCAGGTTGTTGGAGTCCAGCACGAGGATGATCGCATCGGGGTGCTCGGTGCCGGGCATGTTGCCGTTGAGCACGTCAACGGTAACCTTTTCGTCTTCTGATTTTGGATTGAGGCTATAGACGCCGGGGAGATCGATCAGCGAAACTTCCTCGCCCGAATCCAGGCGGAAGCTGCCGGTATGGTGCTCCACGGTGACGCCGGGAAAGTTTCCCACCCTCTGGCGTAATCCCGTCAGGCGATTGAACAGCGTGGTCTTGCCGGCGTTGGGCGGGCCCACCACGGCCACGGTCTTGTAAACCGCCTTGCCCTCTTCAGTTTTTGGATAAAGAACGGTCCCCTGTACGGACTCGGGAGCACTCACCGCTTACCTCATCTCTGCTTCGCCCAACGGACGCACGGCGATACATCTGGAGAGGTCGCGGCGCAGGGCCACCTCGGTCCCATCGACCCGGTAAACGCGGGGATTGCCGCCGGGGCCGCTGCGGGCTACAAACACCTCCAGGCCCGGCACGAAGCCAAGGTTCATGAGATGCTCGGCAATGTTATGAGGCATGTCGAAGTTTTCCAGAATTCCGCTCTCGCCCACCGCGAGATCGCAAAGTGTCCGGTTCAGGTTCTTGGCTGATGCTTTCATGAAGTTGAAAACCATTTTCAATACCGTTTCAATTGTAACTCTGTTTGAATCTACTTCCACGTACCAAGGTCACATTCTTTTGTGACGTGTGAACACTTTTTTCGATGCCGCGCAGAGTCAACGATTTACCAAGCCGCAGACGGTGCCTCGCTGGATTCCTCCATGTTGTCCTTGCTCCGGCCCGAGGACCCCTGCACGGATTCGGCCAGGCGCGCCGCTGATGGGCCGGCACCAAGGCAGCAACTTCTTGCCGTTCACTAACATCCAAGGAACTGGTTCAAGCCCGGCGGGCGGGTGAGGAGCATGAACAATCCGCTGCAGATCAAGCGCATCCATCACGTGGAATTCTGGGTCGGCAATGCCCGTCAGGCCGCGTTCTTCTATCGCAACGCATTTGGATTTTCGCAGCTGGCCTATCGCGGACAGGAGACGGGCAGCCGAGAGATGGCTTCCTATGCGCTCACCCAAGGCAAGGCAACCTTCGTAATGAGCACCCCGCTGACCGGATCCCATCCTGCCGCCGAGCACATCCGCCGCCACGGCGACGGGGTGAGGGACATCGCGCTCGAAGTGGCCGACGCGGACCTGGCCTTCGAGCAGGCGCTGGCGCGCGGAGCCCAGGCCGCCGAGGCGCCGCACGACCTCGAGGACAGCTTCGGAACCGTGCGCCACGCCGCCATCCGCACCTATGGCGACACCGTCCATTCGCTGCTCTCGCGCCGCGGCTACACTGGCCCGTTTCTGCCCGGCTACGCGGAGCAGCCTATCGCGGGCGATGGCGTGGGCATCCTCCGCATCGATCACATGGTGGGCAATGTCGAGCTGGGACAGATGAACCGCTGGGCGGATTTCTACGCCAAAATCTTCGGCTTCCATCGCTTTATCAGCTTTGACGATAAGGACATCTCGACCCAGTACAGCGCGCTGATGTCCATCGTCATGTCGGACGACTCCGCCTCGGTAAAGTTCCCCATCAACGAACCGGCGCCGGGATTGCGCAAGAGCCAGATCGACGAATACCTGGAGGCCTATCAGGGCGCGGGCGTGCAGCACATCGCGCTGCAGGTGAGCGACGTCCTCTCCACGGTGGACAAACTGCAGCGCAATGGGGTGCAGTTTCTCCGCGTCCCGGACAGCTACTACGTCACCCTGCGCGACCGCGTCGGCGAACTCGAGGAGCCGCTGGAGGAGATCAAGCGCCTGGGCATTCTGGTGGACAAGGACGAGGAGGGTTATCTGCTGCAGATCTTCACCCATCCGGTGGAGGACCGTCCGACCGTTTTCTACGAGATCATCCAGCGCAAGGGAAGCTGCGGTTTCGGCAAGGGAAATTTCAAGGCGCTGTTTGAAGCAATCGAACTGGAGCAGGCGCGGCGCGGCAATCTGTAGCCGCGACAATGGGAGATGCGATGAGTAACCAGACCATGACCAACGAGGCGACGGCACACAATCGCGAGACGGTCAGTGCAACGGCGTACCAATCCGGCTTCGGCAATGAGTTTGCCACCGAAGCGGCTGCGGGCGCGCTGCCGGTGGGCCAGAATGCGCCCCAGCACGTTCCCTTGGGGCTCTATGCCGAGCAGCTCAGCGGCACGGCCTTCACTGCGCCGCGCGCGCTCAACCGGCGCACCTGGGTCTATCGCATCCGTCCCAGCGTCATGCACAAGCCCTACCATCAAATCGCCAACGTCTGGCTGCGCTCGTCGCCCTTTAACGAGGTGCCGGCTTCGCCAAATCAGCTGCGCTGGAGTCCCATGCCGGTGCCGCACTCCCCCACTGGTTTCCTGAGCGGTCTGCGTACCCTTGCCGGCAACGGCGATCTGGCCACCCATAGCGGCGTGGCCATTCATGTCTATGCCGCCAACCGCAGCATGGAGTCGATCTACTGCTACAACGCCGACGGCGAACTTCTGCTGGTGCCGCAGATGGGCCGGCTGCTGCTGCACACCGAGCTGGGACGCGTGGGCGTGGAGCCCGGTGAAATCGCGGTGGTGCCGCGTGGCATCAAGTTCCGTGTCGAACTCCTCGACGCCGAAGCCCGCGGCTACCTCTGCGAAAATTACGGCGCAACCTTCCGCCTGCCGGAGCTGGGTCCCATCGGCGCCAACTGCCTGGCCAACTCGCGTGACTTTCAAACTCCGGTCGCCGCCTTTGAGGACATCGAACGGCCGGTGCAGGTGGTCTGCAAATTCCAGGGAAATCTCTGGGAGAGCGAGTACGATCACTCGCCCCTGGATGTGGTGGCGTGGCATGGCAACTATGCGCCCTACAAGTACGATCTGGCGCGCTTCTGTGCCGTCAACAGCGTCAGCTTCGATCATCCCGATCCGTCGATCTTCACCGTGCTCAGCTCGCCCTCGGACACGCCCGGCGCGGCGAACTGCGACTTCGCCATCTTTCCTCCGCGCTGGATGGTGGCCGAACACACCTTCCGTCCGCCGTGGTTCCATCGCAATTTCATGAGCGAGTTCATGGGCCTGGTGCGCGGGCAGTATGATGCCAAAGCAGAAGGCTTTTTGCCCGGCGGCGCCAGCCTGCACAACTGCATGAGCGGCCATGGTCCCGATGCGGTCAGCTATGAGCGTGCCGTCTCCACCGCACTGCAGCCGCAATATCTGGAGGACACGCTGGCTTTCATGTTTGAGACGCGCTTCGTCTGCCGTCCCACCCGCTTCGCCCTGGAGACCGCCGAACTGCAGCACGAGTACTACACCTGCTGGCAGAACCTCAAGCGCGGTTTCCCCCGGAGCTGAGCAATGTCCACCACGGTGCGCACCGCGGCCGCCTCGTTGCGTGTGCTGCTCGAGCATGCTATTGACTATGCTGGCTTGTTTCCGCCCGCCTCGCTGGACATGCGCACCTGCGTTAGTAACTACGCACGCTATCTCCTCCATCCGCAGAGCTGGGCGCTGGGACGCTTCGTGCTTCCTCTGTCGCGGCTGGATGAGTTTGTGAGCGCGCGGGAAAGCGCCGCCTCGGAGCCGTGGCATCTGAGTGGAATCGTCTCGGCCAACACCGCATCCAGCCTGGTCTTCGATCTCGCCGCTGCCGATATCTTCAATCGCATGGCCCGCTTCGCGCGGATCGAGTCGGTTGAGGTGCGCGTCTCCACCTTGGATGAGCTAGAACTGGTCTGCGAACATCGGCCGCCGGGTACCGCTGTGTTCTTCGAACTTGCACCGGAGAAAGCCGATAAGTTGCTGCCGCTGGTAAGCCGCGCTGGCGGCTTGGCCAAACTGCGAACCGGAGGAGTTGCGCCGGAATCGATTCCTTCCGTCGAGACGGTTGCGGCTTTCATCGAGAGCTGCGCTAAGTTGGCCGTACCCTTCAAGGCCACCGCTGGGCTCCATCATCCGCTGCGCGGATCGCATCCGCTCACCTATGACGCAAACTCACCCCGGGCAACCATGCACGGCTTTCTGAACCTCTTCACCGCCACCGCCATCGCGTGGATCTCAAGAGGCCGCGATCGCAGCGCCGTGCTTGCAAGCGCCGTGCTTGCCACTTGCCTCGCCGACCCGGAGCGCGCAAACTGGCACTTCGGCGAAGACTCGTTCACCTGGAGCGGAAATGAGCATCCGGTGCGAATCGAACTGGGCACGCTGCGCGAGATGCGCTCGAACCTTGCACTGAGCTTCGGCTCCTGCTCCTTCGACGAACCCATCCAGGAGATGCGCGAGCTCGACCTGCTATGAAGACAGAACTCGATGAAACCCACAGCCCCGGCGCGCGTTCGTTTGTGGAGTCGGCCAACGCCGAAGGCTGCGACTTTCCCATCCAGAACCTTCCCTTCGGCGCGTTTACCAACGGACAGAACGCCGGTGCCCGGCTCTGCGTCGCCATTGGCGACCAGGCGCTCGATCTCGCCGCCGCCGCCGAACTCACCCTGTTGGAAGATCTGGATGAGAGTCTCTGCGAGGTGTGCCAGGAATCGTCTCTGAATCCGCTCCTGGGCCTCGGCCCCGCGCACTGGCACGCTTTGCGCCGCTCGCTGTTTCGCCTGCTGGAAGAACACTCGCCTCATCGCACCGCAGCCGCATCCTGCCTGCTGGCCCAGCAGGACATCACCCTGGTGTTGCCCGTGGCCATCGGCGACTACACCGACTTCTACGCCTCGGTGCATCATGCCGCCAACGTGGGAGCGCTCTTCCGTCCCGACAATCCCTTGCTGCCCAATTACAAGTGGGTGCCCATTGCCTATCACGGACGCGCCTCCAGCATCGTGCTCAGCGGGACCGGCATCCGCCGTCCCTACGGACAATGCAAGCTGCCCTCATCCGCCGAGCCGCACTTTGGCTCCTGTTGCCGCCTCGACTACGAACTCGAAGTCGGAGCCCTCGTCGGCGTGGGCAACGTGATGGGCGAACCCATTCCCATCGCGCAGGCCAGCGGCCACATCTTCGGTCTCTGTTTGCTCAACGACTGGTCGGCGCGCGACATTCAATCCTGGGAGTATCAGCCTCTCGGTCCATTTCTCTCCAAGAGCTTTGCCACCAGCATCTCTCCCTGGATCGTCACCGCCGAAGCGCTCGCGCCCTTTAGTGTTCCGGCCTCGCCTCGTCCGGCGTGCGACCCATCTCCGTTGCCGTATCTGTGCGACCCGGACGATCAGCAGTACGGAGGCTTCGATCTAACGGCGGAGGTCTATCTGCAAACCGCCTCCATGCGCGCCGCAGGATGCCCGCCGTTTCGCATCAGCCGCGGCAACTTTCGTGACATGTACTGGACCTTTGCACAGATGCTCGCCCATCACACCTCCAACGGCTGCAATCTCCGCCCCGGCGATCTGCTCGCCAGCGGTACCGTCTCCGGACCAGGCCCGGAGGCTCACGGCTGCCTGCTGGAAATCACGCGCGGCGGAAAAGACCCCCTCATGCTGCCCAACGGAGAGCAGCGAACTTTCCTCGAAGATGGCGACGAGGTCCGTCTGCGTGCCTGGGGCGAGCGTCCCGGCGCCGTCTGCATTGGCTTCGGCGATTGCATCGGAATGATCATGGCGCGGGGTTGAGAGCGCGTTTCCGGTAATCGGCGGACGCCCTACTCGCTGGCGCGCAGAAAGCCCATCAGGGCCTGCTTGAATTCACCGGGCTTCTCGATGTGCGGGATGTGGCCGCAGTCCGGAACCACGACGAGAGTGCCGTGCGGTATCTCCTTCACCGCGGCGCGTCCGAGTTCAACAAAGTGTCCCATCTTTGTGCGCGCCTCGGCCGGAGCATAGCTCGCCAGCGGCACCGCGTGGTCCTTCTCGCCCACGATCACCAGCGTCGGTGGCTGCAGAAACCGGTACTCGTACCGCACCGGCTGCTGGTAGAGCATCTGATAGGCGAGCGCAGAGGCCTTGGCCCAGCGCGGATATTCCCCGCTCAGCGTCACGCGGATCTGCACCTCCGCGAGCGGCTCGTACATCGCGGGATTGGGATTTACGAAGTAGTGCGCATAGAACGTGCGAATCTTCTCGGCGTCCGTATTGGCGAGTTCGGCCCGGTAGAGCGTCTCATCCGTCTGCGGCGGAATCAGTACGCGATAGTCTTCCAGCCCAATCGGATCTTCCAGCACCAGCTGAGTCACTCGCCCGGGATACATCAGCGTGAAGCGGACCGCGAGCATCCCTCCGGTGGAATGCCCGATCACCGCCACCGTCTTGATTTCAAGGGTATCGAGCAGATGCGCCGTGTTCGTCGCCAGAAGCTGAAAGCTGTAGCGAATATCCGGCTTGGAGGACTTGCCCCAGCCGATCTGGTCGGGCACGATCACGCGATAACCTTCCGCGCTGAGCGCCTGAGCCACATCGCGCCAGTAATATCCGCCGAAGTTCTTGCCGTGCATTAACACCACGGCGCGTCCGTTCGACACACCCGCCGGAGGCACGTCCATGTACGCCATCCGAAGTTCCTGGCCCTCGATCACCAGCGGCAGGAAATGCACCGGCCACGGATATGAATATTCCTCGAGTGCAATCCCGAGTGGCTTGGAATCGCCTGCTCCGGTCGGTTTATCGCCCGCAAGGCTTGCCGGCTGGAACAACGCCATCGCCAGTAGCGCAACTCCAACCCAGCATCCAATTCGATCCGATTTCATCGCCTTGTCTCTTTCTAACGCCACAAGCGTTTTTCCTGCACGCACAGCGAAGGCATTCGTCAACACGGGTGGGGAACGGACAACGCATGTTGTGATGCCTGGAGAGTTACGGATGGGACTGTGGATCTCACGGACTTTCTTTTGAGCTCTGAAACACCGGAAAGCTACGGCGAATTACAGTCCGTCTGGTTTGCGCATTGGGTTGTGCATTAGGTTGCGGACCGGGTTGCGCATTGAGAAGCGCGGGCACACGTGTTAGAACGTTGCTGTGCTCCGGATGTGCGGCCACATTTAGACTGGACTGCAGGAGGAAATGTGACCAGCTATCGCCAGTGCTTCGACCAGGCGGTCAGTGCCGCCGTCGCCGGTGCCACCGTGCTGACGGCCAACACCCGCTCGGCACGCGCCATCCACGCGGCTGCCGAAGCGTGCCTGCGGGTTTCCAACGCGGCGTGGCTTTCGCCCAATGTCCTGCCTTACGGAGCCTTTGTCGAGCAGCTCTATTCCGATGCCGCAGTCGCCGGCGCCATCAAGCTTCACGCATTGCAGCCGGAGCAGGAGTTGCAGCTCTGGCGCCAGAGTATCGAGCGCTCTTCCAGCGGACGCGAGATGTTGCTGCCCGACTCTGCCGCCGCGCTCGCCTCCCAATCTTTCCGCACCGCCATGGAGTACGGCATCGCGCTCGACGGACCGCAGATGAACGCCTCCAGCGACACGCGCGCGTTTTCCGGCTGGGCAGCCGAATTCCGCCGCCAACTTGCAGCGCACGGCTGGAGCTGCACGGCCCGGTTCACCCACGAACTGGCTGCCTGTCTTCCGGCCCTGCGCCTGCCGCAACAGGTATTCGCGTTGCTTGCCGATCTCACCCCCGCGCATCGCCGCTTTCTATGCGCGCTGGAGGAGTCCGGAATCGAAGTTACGCTGGCGCCGAATTTTTCCGCCGCCGATTCCGCCGCGCAATTCGAAGAGGGAATTACCGCGCATCGCTACCACTACGATGGCGTCTCCGAAGAGTTGTTCGCCGCCGCGCACTGGGCGCGCCGGCAATTGGAGTCGTCTCCCGAAGCGCGCATCGGCGTCATTCTCTTCGACCTGGACCGCCGGCTTCCCCAGGTCGAGAGCGCATTCCGCTCCGTGCTGCATCCCGAGCATCTTCTCGGCCAGCGCTCGCCCGCCGCCTTTGAGATCGCATCGCCGCGCGCCCTGGCGGACTATCCCGTCGTGCGTTGTGCGCTGCAGCTGCTTTCGATCTTGGCCGCGCCCATCGATTTTTACTCCTTCCATTCCATGCTGAGCTCGCCCTACCTTGCCGCCGCTCCGGAACCGGTGGCGCGCTTCCTCGCCGACGTGCGATCCAAGGCCCGCCTCCAGTTGAGCTTCGACGATCTTGCGCGCTGGCTGCGCGAGTCCGGCCGTGACGTGCCGGAGTTGCGCGCCGCACTGAATCGCCTTCCCGCGCACGCGGCTTTTTCCTCGCAGCAGCCAACCTCCTACTGGGCGAAAATTGCGCGGGAGATCCTGCAGGCATTCGGCTGGCCGGGTGGGCTTGGCCTCGCGCTGGGCAGCCAGGAGTTCCAATGCACCAAAAGCTGGGGCGAGTTGTTCTCCGCCATCGCATCGCTGGAACTAATCGAGCACCGCACCGACTTTCGAGCTTTCGTCTCGCGGCTGGAGCGCGCCGCTGCAACCCGCAACTTCAAGCCCGAAACGCTCAACGCTCCGGTGCAGATCATGGACCTTGCCGAGTCCGAAGGGTCTCTCTTCGATGCGCTCTGGATCGCCGGATGCAGCGACGAACAATGGCCGGACGCGCCCAAGTTCACGCCGCTGATTCCCGTTGCAATGCTAAAGGCCGCGGGCGTGCCCTTGGAGGGAACGCCGCAGGCGCAGGCTCGCATCGCGCGCATCACCGCGCGCCTGCTGCGGTCGGCGCCACAGCTTTCTCTCAGCCTTGCGCTTCGCGCCGACGACGAGCGCGAGCAGCGCTGGAGTCCGCTGTTCACGGGCCTCCCGATCGCAAGCGAAACGGTCAACAATCTACCGCCGCTGGCCGCGCGCTTTGCCCCCGTCGCTCTCGAAACAATCCTTGACACTAACGCACCGGCGCTCGCCGACGGCGAGCTTCCACGCGGAGGCACCTGGCTTCTGCAGGAGCAGTCCAACTGTCCCTTCCGTGCCTTCGCCATTCGCCGCCTGCTCGCCGCGCAGGACCAAGGGCCGAACGAGGCGCTGGCTCCCACCGAACGCGGCAAAGTACTCGAGCGCGCGCTGCAGCTCATCTGGGAGGAACTCCGCGACAGCCGTGGACTCCAGCGCCCGGACTGTCCCGCCATTCTTGCCGCTTCCGTGGACTCGGCGATGGCCTCCGTGCTGCCGCCGCCTGGCGATCCGTGGACCCAGCGCTTCCGCGCCATCGAACGCCAGCGCACCCTCGAAGTCCTCACCGAGTGGCTCAACGTCGAAGCCGCGCGCAAGCCATTCCATGTGCTGGCTCATCAGCAAAAGGTGGAACTGACGCTGGGCGGCCTCAAGCTGCATGGCTGCCTCGACCGCCTCGATGAGATCGGCGATGACGGCGCCCATGTCGTAATCGATTACAAGAGCGGCGCCATCAACGGCGTAAGCGCCTGGCGCGTGCCACGCCCGCGTCTGCCGCAGTTACCTTTCTACGCCGTTGCCATGCTCCAGCAAAAGCTCAATCTTGCCGGCATCTCGTTTGCCACCGTCCGCCGCGGCGAGTGCGGATTTAAAGGCTATCTCCGCTCTGCGGATCTGTTGCCCTGTGCCGACCCCACCAAACGCAGCTTCGATGGCGTGCCCTTCGACGATTATGAGCAGCTTTGGTCTGCGGAGTTGGAGCGCATCGCAACCTCGTTCGTCCAAGGCGACGCCGCGGTCGACCCCATCCTTCCACCCGGAACCAGCGCCTCGCCCTGCGAGCACTGCCACCTCGCATCGCTGTGCCGCATCGGCGATATGGAAGGAGAATCGGACCTCGATCCCTCCGATGAGAACGCCCAAGGAGAACGCGATGAGTAGCCCCGTCTCGCGCGCGCCGCTCTCCGACGCCGCACTGCGCCGTGAGGTGCTCGGCCCCGCGCAATCCTGGATGCTGCAGGCCCCCGCGGGTTCCGGAAAAACCGAGCTGCTGATGCAGCGCTTCCTCGCCTGCCTCGCCACCGTCGAGCAGCCGGAATCCGTGCTGGCCATCACCTTCACCCGCAAGGCCGCGGCGGAGATGCGCAACCGCATCCTGCTGGCTCTCCAGGGCGCGCGCGACCTCAGCGACGAGCAGATCGCCGAGCGTCCTCCGCATGTGCTGCAATCGCTGCAGCTGGCACGCGCGGTCCTCAACACCTCCGCCGCGCTCGGCTGGAACATTCTCGCGCACCCCGCGCGCCTGCAGGTTCGCACCCTCGACTCGTTCTGCGAAGCGGTGGCGCAGCGCGCTCCCTTCAAGGGACTGCTCGGGGGCGTCGCGCAGATTACCGAAGATGCCGGGCCGCTCTACGACCTGGCCGCGCAGAGAGTCATCGATGAGCTTGCCGCTCCAGGCAGCCTTGGCGATGCGGTCGCAGCGCTGCTCGGCTATCTGGACAACGATGTTCGCCGCGCCCGCGATCTACTGGCCTCCATGCTGGCGCAGCGCGATCAGTGGCTGCATTTCCTCGGACGCTCGGATGCCTTCGATGCCCAGCAGCAGCAGAGCCTGCGAAGCCGTCTGGAGGCGGCGCTGGCGCTCTCGGTCGCAGAAGAGCTGCAATTGATTCGCACCCATGTCGCGGCCGCGCTGAGCAGCTCGCAACATGCAGAGTTGTTCGCCCTCATGCGCTACCGCGCCGAGCATGGCGCGCAGGACAACGCTGCTTCCAGTCCGGTGATTGCGTCCATCGCCGCCAGCGCGGTGCTGCTTGCATTCCCGCCTTCCGCTGCGCATCCATTGCGCGACATCGCACAATGGCCCGCGGCGGAAGCGGATGCTCTGCCTGCCTGGCGTGCTATCGCCGGATTTCTGCTGACCGCCGAACGCAGCAAGCCCGCGCTGCGCAAGTCGGTCGATAAGCGCAGCGGCTTTCCCTCGGACACGCCGGAGGGCAAGCGCCAGCGTAAGCGCTGCATGGATGCGTTGGAGGCCGTCGCCAAGCTGCCCAACGCCGCAGAACTCTGCGGCGAGCTGCACCGCATTCGCCGCCTCCCCGATCCGCGCTACACCGAAGCGCAGTGGGCATTCATGCTCGCCCTCTTGGAGGTGTTGCCGCGCGCCGCCGCCCATCTGCAACTAGTTTTCTCCGAGCAGGCCGTCATCGACTTTGCCGAGTACGCGCAGCGCGCGCTCGACGCCATCGGACAGGAGGGCGACCCCACCGAACTCGGACTGCAGCTCGGCTATCGAATCCGCCACATTCTGGTCGATGAATTCCAGGACACCAACCGCGTACAGGTCGAACTGCTGGCCCGGCTGCTTGCCACCTGGGAGCCGGATGAGCCATGCTCCACCTTCTGCGTCGGCGATCCCATGCAGTCCATCTACGCCTTCCGTCAGGCCGATGTCGCCATCTACCAGCAGGCGCGCAGCGAAGGCATCGGCAATCGTCCGCATCAATTCGATTGTCTGCGGCAAAACTTTCGTTCGCAGGCCAACCTGGTCGAATGGTTCAACCAAATATTCCCGCAGATTCTTCGCGAGCAGAGTGATCTGACCAACGCGGTCGCCTATGCCCCCGCGGAAACTACGCGGCCCGCTCTCGACGGAGCGGCAGTCGAAATCAAGGGCTTCGCCCCATCCAACCGCGCCGCGGAAGCGCAGCATCTGGCCGAGTGCATTCAGCGCGAATTGGCGCGCATCCCGCCGCCGGCGGATGGCAAACCGTCCATCGCCGTTCTGGTGCGCTCGCGAACTCATCTGCCCGAGCTGGTGGAGGCCTTGCGGGCCGCGGGAGTCGCCTATCGTGCGGTGAAGACCGACCGGCTCGCCGAGCGTCCGCTGGTGCGCGACCTGGAAGCCTTGCGCGCGGCGCTCACCGATCTTGCCGACCGCACCGCATGGCTGGCGGTTCTGCGTGCGCCGTGGTGCGGTCTCTCGCTGGCTGACCTGCTGGAGCTCTGTCGGAACGATGATCGTTCCGACGCCGAACATTCCACGGTGCGCGCGCTCCTGCGGCAGCGCCAACAGCGGCTCTCCACTCATGGACGCACGGCGCTGGCACGCTGCCTGCCGGTGCTCGACGACGCGCTTACGCAGCGTGGCCGCGGCGGTTTGCGGTCACTGGTCGAATCCACCTGGCTGCGCCTGGGCGGCCCGGCCTGTGTTGCCGACTCAGCGCAGGCGGTGCGCGATTCCGAAGCCTACTTTGCGCTGCTCGATGCGCAGTCGCCCTCCGGTGCCTTGCGCGATCCGCAAAACTTCGCCGTCAAACTGCGCGAGCTCTTCGCGCCCGCCGATCAGCACAGCGGCATCCGCGTGGAGATCATGCCCATTCATCAGGCCAAGGGACTGGAGTGGGACGTGGTGTTTCTGCCGGCCCTGGAGCGCCGTCCGCGGCAGGACGATAAGCGGTTGCTCTACTGGCGTCTCCGCCGGCGCGGCGCGCAAGAGTCGCTCCTGCTCGGCCCGATGGACGCACCGGGCAAAGCGTCTGCGGAAAATACCGGCCCGGGCAAGGCAGATCGCAACGCACCGGCCATCGAATCCTATCTGCGCAACATCGCTAGCGATTGTTCGCGCGAGGAACTCAAGCGCCTTTTCTATGTCGCCGCCACCCGCGCCCGCCAGCGGTTCTACCTCTCCGCTGCGGTGGACCCAACTCGTCAGCCCAACGCGGATTCCATCCTGCGCCTGCTCTGGCCGCTGCCCGGCATGCAGCAGGCATTTGCGCCGAATGATCTTGCGGAGAACGCATCGCCGGAAAGCGCGCCGCCTGCCGAAGCCGTCTCCGCGCCGCAGCGCTTGCTTCGGCGTCTGCCAGCCTCGATTGTCGAGCCGCCCACGCCTGTCATGCCGCCGCCTCTGCCATGGTACGCTCCGCAATCCGGCTCCAGTGGCGAGCAGCATCGCTTCGAGTGGGTTGGCGAACTTCTGCCGCGCGTCGGCGTGGTGGCACACAGCTTTCTGCAGCGCATCGCCCTCGATGGCCTGCCCCTCTGGGACGCCGCGCACTTGGCCGCAGCCCGTCCGGCCATCGCCAGCGCATTGCTGCGCGCCGGAGTATTGCCCAGCGAGTTGGAGCAGGGAATTGCGCGCGTCAACGAGGCGTTGCGCCGCACGCTGGAAGACGAGCGCGGCCGCTGGCTGCTCTCGCCCCACCCGGAACATTGCTGCGAACTCGCGGTCTCAGCCGTCTTCAACGGAGAACTGCATCACGTGCGCATCGACCGCACCTTCCTCGATGACGGCACGCGCTGGCTCATCGACTACAAGATTACCGAGCAACAGGGCGGCGATCCGCGCCGCTTCGTCGAGATGCAAGTGGAAAAATACCATCCGGACATCGAGCGTTACGCCCGCGTCCTGCGCGCCTACGATCCCCGTCCGCTGCGCTGCGCGCTCTATCTTCCCCTTCTGGGCCGTTTCTGCGAGGTCGATGTCAATCTGTAATCTGGCGATGGAAGGCTTGCGCAATTGCCATGGCATTCGTGAAATGTTGTGCGGATCGCGCTAGACTCTTCTACAGTCCCATGAAACGGAATCGATTCGCTGCTCTTCTTATCCTCGCTGCGCTCTGCCTGTTCACGGGCGCCCCTGTCTGTTCTGCGCAATCCGCTCCGGTGGCCGTGCGCCCCACCAATAATGCGCTTGCCGCGCGCGGCTTCAACGAGCTTTACAACGGGGATTACGATCCCGCCATTCGCGATTTTACCCAGCTCCGCAACCAATATCCCGACGATCCTTTCACCTCGAACTATCTTCTCGCCGCCGAACTTTTCAAGGAACTCTACCGCATCGGTGCCCTGGACAGCGAGAGCTACTCCAGCGAAAACTTTCTCACCGCCAAGCCGCGCCATCCGCTGGACATGGCGGTGCAGAAGCGAATCTTCGATCTCATCGCGCGCGTGGATTCGCTGTGCAATGCGCGCCTGCAAAAAAATCCCAACGACACCGATGCACTCTACGCCCGCGGCGTGGCCCGCGGCTTTCGTGCCACCTACATGGGCATGGCCGAGAAGTCGTGGATGGCCGCGATCCGTTCAGCAATGGGCGCCCGCCGCGATCACGAGCGCGTGTTGGAACTCGACCCCTCCTATCTCGACGCCAAGATGACCGTGGGGATTCACCTCTACATCATCGGCTCGCTGAACTGGGCCGGACGTGCGGCGGTGGCGCTCATCGGCGTCACCGGCAACCGTCAGAAGGGCCTGGAGTACCTGCGCGAGGTCAGCCGTTCGAATGGCACATCGAGCAACGACGCGACCTTGGCGCTCAGCCTCTTTCTGCGCCGCGAGCAGCGCTATGACGAGGCGCTGGAACTGGTAGGCCGCGTCTCGCACCAGTATCCCAGAAACTTTCTTCTGGCGGTCGAGCACGCTCACCTGCTCAACGCTGCCGGCCACGGACGCCAGGCCATCGCCGAGTATCAGCAGGTCCTGGAGCGCGGGCGCGAAGGGAAATATTCGGGCTTTCAGCCGGAGACCGCGGCCTGGGGATTGGGCGTCTCGCTGCGCGGCCAGCGTGAGTTCGAGCAGGCCGCCGCAGCCTTCGATCAGGTCGGCAAGATTCGAGATGCCGATCCCTTGCTGATCGACCGCGCCACGGTTGCCGCCGGCGAAATGTATGACACGCTGGGCCTGCGCGACCAGGCGCTGGCGCGCTATCGCCAGGTGATTGCCGCCGGACGCGACAGCGATTACGCCGAGGCCGCCCATAAGCATCTTCACCATCCCTACCACTACGTGGAAGAACCAGCGCCGCATCACTGAGCAAAAAAAGAGGCACAGCCTAAGCCGTGCCTCTCTTTTACATTCATCCCCTACTAGAAGCGGACGCTGAAGTCCTTACCCGGCTCCATGTGAATGCCCTCCACAAAGCGGACTTTGCGCGAGGCCATCTTCATAATCAGTGACGAGGTACGCACGCCGTCGGCAAAGAAGCGGACGCCCTGCATCAGCGGACCTTCGGTGACGCCGGTGGCCGCAAAGATGATGTTCTTGCCCGGCGCCAGCTCTTCGGCCACATAGGTTTTGTGCACGTCGCTGATGCCGTACTCCGCCATACGTTCGCGCTGTTCGTCGGTGTAGCCGGTCAGCCTGCCCACCATGTACCCGTTCAGGCAGCGCATGGCAGCTGCGGTAATCACGCCTTCCGGCGCGCCGCCCGTGCCCATCACGGCGTGGACGCCGGTACCCAGCACAGCCGCGGCAATCCCCGGAGCCAGGTCGCCGTCGCTGATCAGTTTAATGCGTGCGCCGGCCCGGCGAATTTCGTTGATCAGGGTCTCGTGGCGTGGCCGGTCGAGAACGATAATCACCAGGTCCTCAACATCGCGATGCAGGGCCTTGGCAATCATCCTCAGGTTTACCGCCGTGGGCGCGTCCAGGTCCACCGCTCCCTTGCAGGCGGGGCCCACGACAATTTTCTCCATGTAGCAGTCCGGAGCGTGCAGCAGTCCGCCGCGTTCGCTGGCCGCCAGCACGCAGATCGATCCCGGCGAGCCGGTGGCGCAAAGGTTGGTGCCCTCCAATGGGTCCACCGCGATGTCCACCTCCGGATACACCGTTCCGTCTACCGGTGGCCGTCCCACCTTCTCTCCGATGTAAAGCATCGGAGCCTCATCACGCTCGCCCTCGCCGATGACGATGGTGCCTCGCATGGGGACCGTTTCCATCACGTGGCGCATGGTTTCGGTTGCGACCTGGTCGGCCTTTTTGCGGTCGCCGGTTCCCATCTCTCTGGCTGACGCAATGGCTGCTCCTTCCACCACCCGCAACATTTCCAGGGCGAGGTCCGATTCCAGGTTCGACTGAATGTTATCTTCCAAATGAATTGCTTTCGATTGCAGCTGTGTCGCCATGATTGCTCCTGATTGAATCGGCTTCGGCTTCTGGTTCTTTCCCGCATTTGGCCGTTTGCCGCTGTTCACTGTCTGCCTCTCAAATCATCGGCCTCTGCGCCGCCGATCTTGTTTCTGTTCCTGCCTTCGGACTCAGAACGCTTCCATCCCCGTGATCGCTGCTCCCAGGATCAGTGTGTGGATGTCGTGCGTCCCCTCGTAGGTCTTTACCGCTTCCAAATTCGCCAGGTGACGAAATACATGATACTCGTCGGCGATTCCGTTGGCTCCCAGAATGTCACGCGCCAGCCGGGCGCATTCCAGCGCCATCCAAACATTGTTCCGCTTCGCCATCGAAACATGAGCCGGCTGCGCCTTTTCCCGGTCCTTCAGCCGTCCCACCTGCAGCGCCAGCAGCTGGGCCTTGCTGATCTCTGTGATCATCCACACCAGCTTTTCCTGCACCAGCTGGTGCGAGGCAATCGGCTGGCCGCGGAACTGCTTGCGGGTTTTGGCGTATTGCAATGCCGTATCGTAGCAGGTCATCGCCGCGCCGATCACGCCCCAGGCGATTCCCAGCCGCGCCTGGTTCAGGCACATCAGTGCCGACTTCAGCCCGGTCGTTCCCGGCAGCAGATTTTCCTTCGGAATCCGCACGTCCTGCAGCGCCAGCGACGAGGTCACCGAGGCGCGCAGCGACCACTTCCCATGCAGGTCGCGAGCCGTAAAGCCCGGCCGGTCGGATTCCACCAAAAAGCCGCGCACCTTCCCGCCGTGCTCCTCGCTCTTGGCCCAGATCACCGCCACGTCGGCAATCGAGCCCGAGGTGATCCACATCTTCTCGCCGTTCAGGACGTACTCACTGCCGTCCACCACCGCGCGGGTGCGCATCGCATCCGGGTTGGAGCCGGCGTCGGGCTCGGTCAGCCCAAAGCATCCCACCTTTTCTCCCGTGGACATCGGCGGCAGCCAGCGCCGCTTCTGCTCCTCGCTGCCAAAGCTGTAAATCGGATACATCACCAGGCTGCTCTGCACGCTGGCAAACGAGCGCAATCCGCTGTCGCCGCGCTCCAACTCCTGCAGAATCAGGCCGTACTCCACATTGCTCATTCCGGCGCAGCCATAGCCATGCAGCGTGGGACCGTAAAACCCCAGCTTGCCCATCGGCGCAATCAGCTCGCTGGGAAACCGGCTCTGGCGGTTGCAGTCGGTAATAAGGGGAATCAGTGAATCTTCCACAAACTGGCGGGCGGTGCTGCGAACCATCCGCTCTTCTTCGCTGAGAAGAGTGTCGAATTCCAAAAAGTCGACGCCACCAAATCTGAGGGCCATAAGAATGCCAAACGCAGCGCAGGCCCGTTGTCGGGCCCAGGCGAACGCCTGACAGTATCAAAGCCGGATTCCGGTGGTCAATGATTCTTTGCCGCAACCCATCGAATTCAGCGCCTGTGGTAACTCGTTACCATTGGCTGCGCTGGCGCAGGCTGGTGATGTGTGCCACATGGTGCGCCCCGTGCCAGGCGTAGAGTCCCAGCATCAGGTTCAGTGACATCACCCCCGCCTGCGAATGGTTCAGGGTTCGCTCCCAGTCGGCGGCCTTCAGGCTGCGCAGCAGCACCACCCAGCGGGCGTGCAGATTGTCCACCAGCGTCAGGCTCACATCCACCGGCGTCACCCGGCTGTCGGCCAGCTCCGCCCAGGCCGCTTCCTTAAATCCACTCACCGCCGGATTGTCTTCCGTCAGCGCCAACTTGTACCGGCCATAGGCGCTCATGTGGCTGTCGGCCAGGTGATGCACCACCTGCCGCACCGTCCATCCGCCCTCGCGATACGGTGTGTCCAGCTGTTTTCCGGTCAACCCGGTCACCGCCTGCTTCAGCTGCTCCGGCATCTCGGCAATGCTGTCGATGAGCGGCCTGCGCTCTTCCGCGCTGGTGGGTGTCTTGCTCCGGTCAAACTTGCCGATCGGGTACCGTAAATCCTCCATCTCGCTCCTCCACTCTTGCTCGGCTCCTACCGCAGAATACCGCTTACTGTTATACAATCAAGAGGCTACCCGGCGGCGTATCGTCTTTTTCGTGCATTTGTGCTGCACTCTGCGCACCTCATGCCGCCGTGGGTTCCGGTGCAAGCGAAAGCTTCCTGGGTGGTTTTCGGGCAGAAGCCCGCCAAGATTTCTTGCGCGGTGTCCCATGCCCTGCCAGAGCAATTCCGCCGAGCCTCGTGCCGGTACAGATAGGAGTTCATTTTCAATGGCCAAGATTGCAAAAACAGGCGACCGCAAGAAGGTAATGGATACGTCCAAGAGCACCAACTGTCCCAAGTGTGGCAAAGCCACCCGGATCGTCAAGCGTGTGAAGGACCGTGAGCGCAATGTCCCGGGCGGCGTCTTTATCTCCTGCTCGGCCTGCGAGTTCTACGAGAAACTCTAAAAGCTGGGCTCTTGAACAATGACGGGTGCCCCATCTTCACCGCGCGTTCTTGGCGCGGTTAAGGTGGGAAAGCAGGCCTAAATCAAGGGTTCTTCGCCGTTGGTTTTGTTCTTTGCGCCCTTCGTTCCTGCAACGGCTCCGTCCAACAAAACGCGCCTCCCCGCGGGAGGCGCGTTTTCATTGCGTTCTCAACCCTTCCTGCCCAGTTGCACCCCTACGGCCCCGCACTGTTCCTGTTGTGAGGCCTGGTGCGTGCTCTGTATCACGGCCGTAGTCGGAGGAATAATCGAGCGGCTGATGCCGGTAATCAAACGCGCTCCGCGCTGGAAGGAAATGTAGGCCCAGAACCAGTCCCACACCACCGTGATCCGGTTGCGGAAGCCGACCAGAAACAGCACGTGGACAAACAGCCAGGTGAACCACGCGGTGTGACCCTTCAACTTCACGCCCTTCACATCCGCCACGGCCGACGAGCGCCCAATCGTCGCAAGGTTCCCCTTATTGTTGTAGTGGAATACCTTGCGGTTCTCGCCCTTAAGATCGTCGAGGATGGACGCGGCGGCAAACTGGCCCATCTGCATCGCCGCTGGCGCCACGCCCGGAACCGGCTTTCCGTTATCCTGCAGCGCCGCGGCCATGTCGCCCAGCACAAATACGTGGGAGTGCCCCGGGATGCTCAAATCCGGGCCCACGTGAACCCGGCCCGCGCGGTCCAGCGGCACACCCAGCAATTGTCCCAGCGGCGAGGCGGCCACACCGGCGGCCCACAGCACTACCGAGGCCGGCAGCATGCGGTCGCCCATAGACACATGGTCCTTGTCGATATTGGTGACCGCCGTCCCGGTCAATACCTCGACGCCGAGTTTTTGCAACTGCCTGGTGGCCGACGCCGACAGGTCCTCGGAGAACGTTGGAAGAATCCGCGGTCCGGCTTCGATCAGCGTGACACGCGTGCTGCGCGGATCGATGGAGCGGAAGTCCGAAGCCAGCACCACCTGCGCGATCTCGGCTACCGCGCCCGCCAACTCCACTCCGGTTGGTCCGCCGCCCACCACCACAAAATTCACCGCCTCGGGCTTCTGGGTAAAGCGGGCGTGGCGCTCGGCGATCTCAAACGCCAGCAGCATGCGGCGCCGGATCTCCGTCGCATCCTCCACGCTCTTCAGTCCCGGAGCGTACAGCGCCCACTCCGGATGCCCGAAGTAAGCATGCGTCGCTCCGGCAGCCACGATCAGGTAGTCGTAGGGAAGCCAGTCGCCGTCGAGTTGCACCCGGTTGCCGTCCAGATCAAAGGCCGTCGCGCGTCCCAGCAGGACCGAGACATTCGGGCTCTTTTTGAAAATGTGACGGATGGGGTAGGCGATCTCGCCGGGCGACAGAGCCGCCGTGGCCACCTGGTAGAGCAGCGGCTGAAAGGTATGGTGATTGCGGCGATCAACCAGCGTAATGCGTACGTCGTGCTTGGCCAACGCGCGAGCCGCATACAGACCGGCGAAGCCGGCGCCGATGATCACCACATGAGGAGTAGTTTTGGAAGTTTGCATGTTTGGCATATATGGGAATTAGATTCTCCAGACCTGCTCTCCTATTCACTCATATTCAAATTTCTACTGGGAGGCAGGGAGAACGATTAGCGAAAGGGTGAATGGTTTCGAGAGTGAATTGCACTTCTCAGGCAATGGTTGCGCAAAACTGCGCAATCATTTACCGAAAGATAACATGCGAATGGGAAACGATTGCTCAATCCGGCAATGGTTGGGATACCGGCTCGGTGCTGGCGGGTGTCCCATCTCTGCCGTAGTTCGCAGATGTGGGATCGCCGCTCCTACTTCTCGCGCGCCACCACAAACTGCGGAATCCACAGCAGGGCGCGCTTGAAGTCATTTTCCGGAAAGTCCTTCAGCTGCTCCACGGCAAGCTGCGCGTACTTGGCCGCCTCCTGGTTGGCGGCGCGGATCGATTCATACCGGCTCAGGATAGCGAGAATGTCCTGGTGGGTCACGCCGTTGAAGGCGCGCCGTTCCAGGACCGTCTGAATCTTGGCGCGCTCCTCGGCGTTGCAGCGCTCCAGGGCGTGGATGACGGCCAGGGTGGCTTTACCTTCGCGCAGGTCGCTGGCTACCGGCTTGCCCAACACCAGCTCGGAGGCGGTCAGGTCCAGCACGTCATCGGTGATCTGGAACGCCATGCCCACGGCACGTCCGTATTCGCGCAGCAGCATCTGCTGTTCCTGGCTGGCCCCGGCCAGCACGCCGCCCAGCTGCATGCACACCGCGAACAGGCATGCCGTCTTGCGGTAGATCAGGTCCAGATGGCTGTCGCGCGAGATCAGCGAGCCCAGCTTTTCCATCTGCAGCAGCTCGCCCTCGACCATCTGCTTGGTCAGCTCGGTCAGCAGATCGAGCACCAGCAGGTTGCGCTCTATCAGCGAAATCTGGAACGCCTGCATGTAGAGCCAGTCGCCCGCCAGCACGCACTTGGGATTGCCCCAGATGGTGTTGGGCGAGGGACGCCCGCGGCGGGTCTCTGCCTCGTCGATAATGTCGTCATGCACCAGCGTCGCGGTGTGAATGATCTCCACCACCGCGCCCAGCCGCACGGCTCCACTGCCCTGGTAGCTGAGCAGCTTGGCGGCCAGCAGCAGCAGCGCCGGACGCAGCCGCTTGCCGCCGCCCTGGCGCAGGTATTCGCCGATCTCGGTGATCGCCCGCACGTTCGACACGCTGTAGCTGCCGAACTCGCGCTCGATGGCCTCCAAATCGTCACGGAGAAGCTCGAACACCTCTTTGCCCGTTGCTAACGTCGAGATCTTCAAATCCAGCCCTTACGGAAGTATTAATTGTTGCGGTAGTTGGTGAACTGCACGTCGATGCCGAAGTCGGTCTTGCGCAGCAGAGCGATGATCTCCTGCAGGCTGTCGCGGTCCTTGCCCGTAACTCGGACGATCTCTCCGTTGATCGAAGCCTGCACCTTTTGCTTCGAATCCTTAATCACCTTGACGATTTCGCGCGCCTTTTCGATGGCGATCCCTTGCTGCAGCTTCACCTTCTGCCGCACGGTGGAGCTGGCTGCCGGCTCGATCTTACCGTACTCAAAACTCTTGAGCGAGACGTTGCGCTTGACCAGCTTGGACTGTAACACGTCGATCACGGCCTTCAGCTTGTATTCGTCGGCCGAGGTGAGGACAATCTCCGCCTTGCCGTCGAACTCGATGTCCGAGTGCGACCCTTTCAGGTCGTAGCGCTGGTGAATTTCCTTGAGCGCCTGCTGGATGGCGTTGGTGACCTCCGGCAGGTCCACGTTGCTGACGATGTCGAATGAGTTTTCTGCGGCCATTCCTCTTAGTGTATGACAAAGTGGCGCTTCCCGCACCGGGGAAGTGTGGAAAGCACGGCAGCTTTCAACTCAGTGCGCCGCCGGGCCCAGTTCCAGAACCATGGCTACCCTCGTGTATGGCACTTTCGCCACCAGACGCCCGCGCCCCTCCTGATGAACCTCAACCAGTCCGTAGCGCTGCATGGTTTTTAGTGTGCGGGACAGGTTCGGCTTCTTCCTTCCGGTCTGTTCGGCAAGCTCCGTCAGCGATTGCGGAGCCTTGAGGCGGATTGTCTCCAATAATTCCCGGTTCTTCGCCGATAGCACCCGGGCCATACTCTCCGTCGAGGTAAACCAAACCTTGGGGTCATGCGGTCCGGGCTTCACCTCACCGCGAGCGATAGCCAAGGTACGTGCTTTCATCTGTTCATAGGAGGCGATCCCAACTCGGAGTGTGCTCATGTTTTTTCCTTTAGCACCTGGTCAACCAATTTCCAGAAGTCCTCGATCAACTTGGCCGCGTTTTCGTATTTATATCGCTTCGCCGTTTCATTGCAGTGGAGATGATCGCAAGGAGAACTCGACTTTCCGCCCGGCTTCTTGGAGGTTGGCACGGCATGGGCATTGCCGAAGCCGGCGAGGCGTTTATTGCTGCGGCCCTGATCCCCTGCGGACGCTCCGAATTGGCCGCGACGCGCTTCACCTCAAACTTCACCCAGTGCCCGAGATCATCGATGACGAAAATGTCGCCATCAAGGTCCAGCAAGTTCTCCAGCGTGCGGTCTGGTTCCTGCCGGTCCTCACTCACATAAGTATATTATGAGAAGATGATAACCAACAAAAGGTAGGTGCGCACATTCGCCCAGTCCCCGTAGCCGGAGCGAAGCTACTCTTGAATGTGGGATTCGAAGTCTACCGCGCTGCCGCCAGCCCGCGATACCACAGCAGCGTGCGCCGCAGACCTTCATGGAAGTTGACCTTGGGCTCGTAGCCGAGGGCTGCGCGCGCCAGCGAAATATCCGCCAGGGAGTGCGCAATATCTCCGGCGCGCGCCGGGGCGTACTCGACCGGGCCGCTGTATCCGGTCAGCTCGCGCAAGCTTTTTACCGCGTCGTTCAGGGTAATCTGCTCGCCGGTGGCCACGTTGAAGACCTTGCCGGAAACCTTTTCCCCTGGGGCTGATATGGCGCGCAGGTTGGCGTCCACCACGTTGTCGATGAAGGTAAAGTCGCGGCTCTGGCTGCCGTCGCCGAAGACTACCGGGGTGCGCCCCTCGAGCATGGCAAGGGAAAACTTGGCCAGCACGCCCGAGTATTGCGACGACGGGTCCTGATGCGGCCCGAAGACGTTGAAGTAGCGGATCACCACCGTCTCCAGCCCATAGACGCGGGTAAAGCTGCGCATGTAGTGCTCGCCCGCCAGTTTGCTGACCGCATAGGGAGAGATCGGGTCGGGCAGCATCCCCTCGTGCTTGGGCAGCGTAGGCTGGTCGCCGTAGCATGACGACGAACCGGCGTAGACCACGCGGCGGACCCCTGCGGCGCGAGCGGCGATCAGCACGTTGAGCGTGCCATCCACGTTGGCCGAGTTGCTGGCGGCAGGATCCTCCACCGAGCGCGGAACGCTGGCCAGGGCCGCTTCGTGGAAGACGAACTCCGCTCCCTGGCAGGCCCGCGCGCAAATCTCCGGGTCTTCGATGCTGCCCTCGAGGAACTCAATGCCGGCGAGGTCTTCGAGATTGGCGCGCTTGCCGGTGACGAAGTTATCGACGCCGCGCACGGTGGCGCCCTGGGCCAAAAGGGCGCGGGCGATATTGGAGCCGATGAAGCCGGCGATTCCGGTGATCAGGTAGGTAGCCATAAACGAATCCCAGTGATTTCCTAATAATTTCTAGCAGTGCACGATGTTGGCGGCCGCGATGCCCTTGGTGGCATTGCGCGCGTCGATTACGAGCTGCGATTCGGCGACGATCCGCCGGTAGTCGTAGCTGGTGTGGTCGGTGACGATCAGCACCGCGTCGTATTGCGCCAGGTTGTCGAGCGGCGTGCAGCTCATGTTTAGGTCGTAGTGGCGTCCGCGGCCCACGGTCGGGAAGAACGGGTCGTTGTAGGAGACCTCGGCTCCGGCCTTGCGCAGCAGTTCGATGATGGTCAGCGAGGGCGACTCGCGCAAATCGTCGATGTCGCGCTTGTAGGCGAGCCCGAGCACCAGGACCTGCGATCCGTTGAGGCACTTTTTCTGATCGTTCAAGGCCAGCGCGGTGCGCTCGATGACGTAGTACGGCATGCCCGTGTTGACCTCGCCCGCCAGCTCGATGAATCGGGTGCGGAAGTCGAACTGCTTGGCCTTCCACGACAGATAGAAGGGATCGATGGGGATGCAGTGGCCGCCCAGTCCGGGGCCGGGATAGAACGCCTGGTAGCCGAAGGGCTTGGTCTTGGCCGCGTCGATCACCTCGAAGATGTCGATCCCCATGCGCTCGCACAGCTGCTTCAACTCGTTCACCAGCGCGATGTTGACGCAGCGGTAGATGTTCTCCAGGAGCTTGGTCATCTCGGCGGCGGCAGGCGTGGAGACCGGCACGGTGCGATTGAAAATGCTCCCGTACAAAGCCGAGGCGAGCGCGGTAGCCGTGGGTTCCAGCCCGCCGATCACTTTGGGAATGTCGCGCCGGGCCACCGTGTCATTGCCCGGATCTTCGCGCTCGGGGGAAAACGCCACGTAGAAGCCGCGCTCTTCCGCCTGATCGGTATCGCTGCGCTGCTGGCCGCCGGCGCGAATGGCTCGCAATCCCAGCCGGTTGCCAGATTCAAGAATGGGGATGAGAACTTCTTCGGTGGTGCCGGGGTAGGTCGTGCTCTCCAGGATCACCAGCTGGCCCTCGCGCAGATTGGGGGCAATGGCCTGGGCCGTCTTCTCAATGTAGCTCAAGTCCGGCTGGTGGTACTCGTCGAGCGGCGTAGGCACGCAGATGATGATGGCGTCCATCTCGGCGATTTCGGTGTAGGCTACGGTGGCGCGAAAGCCTGAGGTCTTGGCCTTGGCGATCTCCGCGGCGGGAATGCGCACGATGTAGGAGCCGCCCGCGTTGAGTTGCTCCACCTTGTTGGCATCCACGTCGAAGCCGGTCACGCGGAAGCCTTGCTCGCTGAACAGAAGGGTCAGCGGCAGGCCGACATAGCCCATGCCGATGATGCCGATGCGGGCCTGGCGGGAGGCAATGCGGGATTCGAATGCGGCGGCAGGCGAGAGAGACAGGTGCATGATATCGGGCTCCAGGAACTGCAAGGCTAAGCGTCAATCGTAACAAAAAAGCGGCGGCGGCAAGGATGCAGCTGTGATGAACGCCGGAACCGAGACGTTGCCGAAACCGGATACCGGAATCGGGAATCGGGCTTCTAAATCCCGCAACCGCACCCTGGCGATGGCACCCGTACTCGCAAAAAGTCGGCGACCCGCTGGTAGGCGTCGATCTGGTTCTCCACCCGGGAGAAACCATGGCCTTCGTTCTCATAGACCTTGAGGATCGCCACGCCGCCGTGTTTTTTCACCGCTGCGGCCACCTGTTCGGCCTCGCTGCGCGGGCAGCGAGGATCGTTGGCTCCGGCCAGGATCAGCAGCGGCGCTTTGATCTTATCCACGAAGTTGATCGGCGAGCGGTTCTCCCATAGCGCTTTGTCTTTTACCGGATCGCCCATGAATAGACGGTCGTACTCCTGCAGCTGCGGGTCTTCGTTTTCGAACTCGGTAAACCAGTTGACGAAGGGCACAATCGGCACTGCGGCGGCCCACATCTCTGGATGCTTGGTGACGGCCATCATGGTGAGGTAGCCGCCGTAGCTGCCGCCCATCACCACCAGCTTTGCGGGATCGACGAATCCGCTGCGCTTGAGGAATTCGGCTGCGCCCAGCACGTCGTTCAGCTCTTCGCCGCCGGCATCGTGACGGTTGCCGTCCTGGAACTCGCGCCCATATCCGGTGCCGCCGCGATAGTTCGGCGCGATCACCAGATAGCCCTGATTGTTCATGTACTGGATGAAGCGGTTGAAGGAGTCGATCGACTGCGATGCCGGGCCGCCGTGGATGTAAACAATGGCCGGATAGCTGTGGTTGCGGATGATGTTGTTGGGCACATAGGCCCAGGCGGAGAGGGTGAACTTGCCGTCCTGGCTGGGATAGTGCACCAGCGCGGGAGTGACCATGCCGGCACCGCTGAGTCCCGCGACAAACGAGTTGGTTAGCTGCACGCTCTGCTTGGTCTTGAGGTCGTACACGTAAAGGTCGTTGGGCTCCCTGGCGCCGCTGTGGTAGTACAGCAAGCGCCCGCCGTCGCGGCTCCACGGCGTCTCCGAGCCGCCAAAGTCATTTACGCCCTCGGCGACCGGCAGGCGCTGGATCTCACCGCCAGCTAAGGCGCGGGAGTACAGCGCCTCGCGGCCATCCACGTTAGCTGACCAGACTACGCTCTGGCCGTCGGGCGAAAAGCTGTTGGCTCGGATCTCCCATTGGTCGGCGGTGATCCAGGTCAGCTTTTTGCTGGCGATATCGAGCAGCGCCACGTTGTCGTAGCCGTGGGCCGAGCCTTCGGCGGCGTTGCTGGTCACCAGCAGGCTCTTGCCGTCGGGCGAAAACGCTGCGGCGTAAAACGTCTGGTCGCCGGAGTGCGGCGTCAGGTTCACGGCGCTTCCGGCCGCCAGGTTGTAGAGAAAAATGTTGGAGTCCTTGCCGCTGGCGTTCTCCTGGGTGTAGGCGATGGCTTTGCCGTCGGGCGACCAGTGCGGCGACACGTTGCCCAGTTGCGGCGGAGTGTTTTTGGTGATGCGCGTCGGCATGCGGGTGGCGATGTCGATGAACTCGATTTCGAAGCTGGGCGAGGTTTTGGCCTTGATCATGTAGGCCACCAGCTTGGAATCCGGCGACCAGGCAGGCTCCTCCTCGGCCGAGTCAGGCGTCGCCGTCAGGTTGGTGACCTCGCCGCTTTGCGGGCTCACCAGAAAAATGTCCCACAGCTCGTTGCCGTTCTTGTCGCTCATGAAGGCGATCCAGTTGCCGTCGGGCGACCAGGCGGGCGATGCCTGCCGCTGGTCGCTGATGGTGAGCTGCGTAGGCCAGCCGCCGGCGGCGGGAACGGTCCACAGGTTGTTGCGTCCGCTGATGTTGGAGATGAATGCGACCTGATGGCCATCCGGCGACCAGGCCGAGCCGCCGATCAGCCGGGTGCTGTACAGGGCGGGGATGGTGAACTTCTGCAGGTTCTCGACCGTGGCTGATTGCAACTGGGCGGGGTCGGTAATAGCCTGCGGAATGGGCAGCGGTTGCGCGGCGACAAGGGAACTCATGCAGATGACGATAGCAAATGCGAGGCGCGGAAGCATGACCGAAGTGTAGCAAAGCCAAACGGGAGTTGGACCATCGGAGGACCATCGGAGGTGGCGCGTGCCGGGAGTCTCGGGTACCATGTGGGCATGAATCTCCCACTGTTGTTGTTGACTGCATATCAGGTGAATGCGAATCCCGGATTGCATCAGGCTGTGGCGCGTCTGGTCGCGAGTGCGGCGATATTGTTCATTTGCTGGGCCGCTGTGCTGTGCGGGTCCATGCTTCTCATCAGCCGAATTAGCGGCTGGAGCCTTCTGGCCCGCCGCTTCCGCGCGGCGGAGCCATGGAATGGCGAATCGTGGAGCTGGCAGAGTGGGCGCTTCCGCGGCTGGTGCGGCTACAACAATTGTCTGCGTGTCGGGGCCAATCAGCAATCGCTCTCCCTGGCGGTGAACAAGCCCTTCGGCATGTTCCACTCTCCTCTGCTGATCCCCTGGCATGAAATTGAGGTGAAGATGGGGAGAGCCTTTTTCGGAATGTTCGACACGGCGCAATTCTGCATCGGAACCGACGAGCGTGTGACTGTCCGCATCTACGGCAAGCTGATCGAACGCATCCGCCAGGCCGCCGGAGCCGGCTGGCCGCTCTACCCTATCGAGCAGGTGGAATCGCAGACCCGAGGGTAGGGAAGTTCTGAAAATCGGATGTTTGAACGCACGATTGGTGTGGTTGCCTGCGTGGTGGAGAAGCCATGACGGAGGAAAGAAGTTTTGCCGGACGTATCCTGTGGATTATGCCGGTTTTCGTTCTGATTGCCGGGCTGTATGCGGGATGGATCTTCTATTCGCGCTGGAACGATGCTGTGCAGGCCAGGCACGCTGCCGCCGCCCACGAAGCCGAGCGCGCCCGCGAGGATGTCGAACTTAACGGGGGATCGCAACTCAAAATTACGATGCTGTACGCCTCCCCGGCCACGGTACCCAAGGGCCAGACGACCCAGATCTGCTATGGGGTGGCGAACGCTAAAAATGTCGCCTTCGATCCGCCTATCGACCACGTCTGGCCTTCGATGAACCGCTGCGTGGATGTCTCCCCGAAAAAGAGCACCACCTATACGCTGGTCGCGGACGACGGTGCGGGACATACGGACAAGGCGCAGGTTGCAGTGCAGGTGAAGTAGGCTGAGAGCTACTCGTAGCGCAGCGACTCGGTTGGCTGCAGCTTGGCCGCGCTCCGGGCGGGCAGGTATCCGAACAGCAGTCCGGTGGCGCAGGAGACCACAAACGCCGCCACCACCGAGTACACCGAGATGGGGATATGCAGGCCCATTTCGACCGGAATCAGCGGCTCCACGATAATCTTGATTCCCACCGCAATGCCGATTCCGATCAATGCGCCGACTCCGCTGATGATGAGCGCCTCGATGAGGAACTGGTAGAGGATCTCGTCGCGCCGCGCGCCGATGGCCTTGCGCAGGCCGATCTCCCTGGTACGCTCGGTGACCGTCACCAGCATGATGTTCATGATGCCGACGCCGCTGATGAGCAGGGCGATCATGCCCACCAGCATCAGTACGGCTGTGAGCGCGGCGGAGATCTTGCGCGCCGCATCCAGGATGCCGGCGAGGTTCTGTACGTGATACACGGCGCCGGGGGTGTGGCGGCTCTGGAGCGTCGCCTGCACGGCGGCGGTAGTCTCCGGCACGTTGGCTCCGGAGTCGGCCTGCGCGTAGAGGGTGCGGATGAAGTCTTTGCCGGAGTAGTACTTCATCAGTTTGAATGGGATCAGCACCGTCAGATCGCCGATCTCCGACTGGCCGAAGGTAGCCACGCGCTCGCGGAAGACACCGATGATGGTAAAGGTCTGTTCGCCCATGTGGAGCTGCCGTCCGATCATGGGGCCGGGCGGAAGTTTGCGGGCGAGCTCCTGGGTGATCAGGCATCCCTTGGCGTCGGTCTCCTGGTCCAGGTCGTCAAAAAAGCGGCCTTCCAGAATCAGAAGGTTGCGGATCTTTTGAAAGCCCTCGGTGACGCCCACCAGCGCCACGGGTGTCTCATGGCCATTGACCACGATGCTGGTGGCCATGTCGGAGGTAGCGGCCACCTCGACCACGTGGGGAAGGTGGCGGACGGCCTCCATGTCGTTCAGGCTGATCTCATCGGACTGCGAGCGGGCGTTGGCGGTGCCTCCGGTGTAGGCGGCATACACGATGTTGGAGCCGACCCCTTCGATCTGGGCCAGCACATAGGTCTTGCCGATCAGGGCAATGGTCACTACCAGCACGATGCAGGCCGAGCCGATCACCACGCCCAGCATGGTGAGCGCGGCCTTTACCTTATTGGCGCGCAGGGCATCGAATGCGACCTGCCATGTCTCCCGGTTCCGAAACGCCATGAGCCTTCCTTCCTAAATAGTGTCAATGCCGGGGGGCCGAGTTTGCAAGTCGGCTGTGCCAGGGGGGCAGCCGAAAAACTCCAACCACCGTAAATGTTTGCCCAGCGGTTTCGAGCGGCGCACAAAATAAGGCCCGACTCTGCCGCGGAAGATTTCGTATTGAATCAGACGGAATCAGGGTGCCGGCGCGGAAAGCGGTAGGCTGCTGCCAAGCTCCGCGCTTACTCCGTCTCGCATCACCTCTTCTCCGCCGGGGTGAAGGATGCTGGGCCATATGCTCTGGGCGACCTGTAGGGAACCATGCTCGGTGAAATGGTGGGCGTCGCATGTCAACACGTCCTTCCAGCCGGGACCGTCGGTGACCGCGCAACTTGACGGGTCGCAGAGTTTGTCAAAAATCGATATGAAGTCCGCACCGCCCCTGCGCGTAACCGCCATCAACAGGCCGTCGTCGTGTTCTTTGAGCAGGTTACGCGCCAAACGGTGAGGCGCCGGATGGTCCGGATTGAGGCGAATTTCATGGAACAGAAGGGTCGGCACGTCTCTCTTCCAGATCGGGGCTGAACCAATGACCACGACTCTGCGAACACCCGCAGCTTTGACCATCTGGATCGTTCGCAGAAGTTTCTCCGCAACCGCGGGGTTATCGTGACCTACACCCAGCCTTTCGTCCCAACGGGCAGAGAGAACGACGATGTCAGGTTTGAGAATCCTGATCCGAGCGATCACGGCATCATTGACCGACTGGCAGCGCGGGAGTGAGTCCACCCGCATCCCGAGAATCGGAGCGCAGCTAGCGGTCGTATACTGAGCCAGCCGCACTCCCGAGCTCCGCTGCAGGGCGCGGAATCCGGGCATAAGGTCCGCGGCGTGGGAATCTCCCCAAACAAACACGAAGGGCGCGGCCGCGGATTTTGGTGCTGGATCCAGGCAGTTATCGCTGAACGCGTCCGGCGACTGATCCGGCCGGAGCAGACAACTCCCAACCCGGAAGGCCAGGTTGGCATCGGTGTTGTAATCATGGTCCAGGGCATCCATGGCGGGTGGAACCCTGGCGGGAAATCCGCCCTTTACGATAATAAGAACGCCGAATGCACCCGTGAGAGCCACGGCGTAAAGCAGGCGCATAGCGCCCCCGCGCCGAATTTCGCTGTCTTTAACCTGGCGGATTGGCAACTCAACAAAACGATAGGTCAGATAGGCCAGAGCAAACGATCCAAGGACCGTCGTCGATCCAAATACGACGTCACAGAGATCGACGCCCCATATCATCTGGTTCGTACTCATGTAACCCCAGACGACTCTCGCAGTCCGCTGGAAAGAAATGATTGGCCAGTGCCATAAGTAGAGCGGGTAGCTGATCAGACCGACAAAGACGGCCGGCTTCCATGACAGGATGCGGCGGTTTACCCACGAAGATCTCCCCGCAGCGATTACCAGTGCCGTCCCGACGGTCGGCAACAGTGCCCGCCACCCTGGAAATGGATCCGATTCACTGATGCCAACAATTGAAGCGGCGAGCAGGGCCAGCCCCAGAATTCCCATTGCGTTACGCCACCTTTGGGAGAGGCGGCTGTCCCATCTCGAATGAACCTCCCGTTGCTGGTACAGAGCGAGACCGGCACCGAGGAATAACTCCCAAAGCCGCGAAAATGGCAGGAAATAGACGGCATCCCTGTATCTGGTTACAAGGGCAACGTTGAAAACCATCGAAGCGGCGCCGATCGCCAGAAATACTGCTGAGAGATTCCGGCGGGATTCAGCCCGATAAAAAGCCATGCAGGCCAGTGGAAAGATGAGATAGAACTGCTCCTCGACACCGAGCGACCAGAGATGCAGGAGAGGCTTTTGCACCGCATCCGGAGAGAAATATCCCGATTGAGACCACAACACGAAATTGGCGACGAAGGCACTGCCGCCAACGACTTGTTGACCAGCGTGCACGAAGGCGGTTGGCAATAAAAGGAACCATCCGGCTAGGCAAACAAAAATCAAAACAAGGAAAAGCGCTGGAAAAATTCGGCGGATTCGCCGAATGTAGAAGTCGCCAATGCTGAATGTACCGGAGTCGAGCGCTTTGTAAATGATGGAAGAGATCAGGAAGCCGGAGATGACGAAGAAAATATCCACACCGACAAATCCGCCTCTGACCTGGTCGGGCGCCAGATGAAAGCCCAAAACCGCAAGCACCGCTATCGCGCGTAGTCCGTCAATATCCTCACGGTAAGACAAACCCGTGACCTGCCGAGTTTTTCCGGTTCTCCCGTTGCTTGGTGGTGCTGCTTCCCCCATGAGCCTTCCTTCCTCAATAGTGTCAATGCCGGGGCAGGGAATTGGCAAGCCTGCGGAGTATCGAAGTTTCGCCGGTGAGGTAATTTGCTCTGTGGCCGCCTTGTGATTTTGCCGTTTCCCTCCGCCTTTCACTCTGAAACGGCGAGTGTTTGATATCTACCTCGGTCCCAACCGCTGCTCGCTCGCGACTGTTCAGCGCGGCTTTTTCCCGTTCCACGGTCAAATGCTGCCTGCGCTGGAGCGCAGTGGTAAAATTGTGAGAATTGTTATGCCATTGAAAACACTGTTCCTCAACCCACCTTCGTTTGAGAACTTCGACGGCGGAGCCGGCTCCCGTTGGCCGGCCACGCGCGAAATCGAGTCCTATTGGTATCCGGTCTGGCTGGCCTATCCGGCTGGCATGCTGGAAGGGTCGCGCCTGCTCGACTCCAACCCGCACCATATCAGTGCCGAAGAGACCATCGAGATCAGCAAGCAATACGAATTCATGGTGCTGTTCACCAGTACGCCCGGTTTTGAGGGAGACGTCAAGCTCTCCGGCATGATGAAGAAGGTCAACCCGCGCCTGAAGATATGCTTTGTCGGCCCGCACGTTACCATTTCGCCCGAGCACGCGCTGAGCCATCCGGAGATCGACTTCATCGTGCGCCGCGAGTTCGACCACGCCGTGGTGGAATATGCCAACGGCAAGCCGCTGGCTGAGATCGCCGGCGCCAGCTATGTCGGTCCCGAAGGCAAAGTGGTGCACAACCTCGACCGGCCGATGATTGAAAACCTGGACGAGTTGCCGCACGTAGTCGATGTTTACAAGCGCGACCTGAAGGTGTCCAGCTACAACGTGCCTTTCCTGCAGCATCCCTTCGTGGCCATCTACTCCACCCGCGGCTGCCCGGCGCAGTGCACCTTCTGCCTGTGGCCGCAGACCCACTCGGGACACGCCTGGCGCAAGCGCTCGGCCGAGGACGTGGCCGCCGAGGTGGCCAAGGTCAAGAAGTATTGGCCCGAGGTGAAAGAAGTCTTCTTCGACGACGACACCTTCAACATCCAGAAGGCGCGCACCATCGAACTCTGCGCCAAGCTGAAGCCGATTGGCATCACCTGGTCGTGCACCTCGCGCGTTACCACCGACTTTGAAACTCTCAAGATGATGAAGGACGCAGGCTGCCGCCTGCTCATCGTCGGCTTCGAGTCCGGCGACCCGCAGATCCTCAAGAACATCAAGAAGGGCGCCACGCTGGAGCGCGCCCGCCAGTTCGTCAAGGACTGCAAGAAGCTGGGCCTCACCATCCACGGCGATTTCATTCTCGGCCTCCCCGGCGAGACGCGGGAAACCATCCGCCGCACCATCGACTTCGCCAAGGAACTCAACGTCGAGACCATTCAGGTTTCCATGGCCCACGCCTATCCGGGCACCGAGTTCTACGACTACGTGCGCGACAACAACTTCATTATCAAGCAGGAGAACATGGTGGACCTGGGCGGCCATCAGGTGGCGCAGGTGCAGTATCCCGGTCTGCCAGCCGACTACACCATGGAAATGGTTCACAAGTTTTACGACGAGTATTATTTCCGCCCCAAGGTCTGGGTTCCCATCGTGCTCGGTTCGCTGTTCAAATCCGACGACCGCAAGCGCCTCTACAAGGAAGCCAAAGAGTTTCTGACGCTCCGCAAGTCGCGCATTAAAGCGGTGCGCGAAGCTCGGGCGAAGCAGGCCACCCGCGAAGCCGAAGCGGCGAAGGTGTAAGATCCAGGTTTCAAGGTTTCAAGGTTTCAAAGTTTCAAAGTTTCAAGGTTAAGAGCAAGGGCAACATCATGAGAGATGGGCGGCGTTGCTTTCCCATATTTGCGTCGAGAAGCACGACGCAAATATGGGGCACCCGGCCAGCAGAAAGGCCCGCTGCGGATGCGGGCCTTTGTTTTTACATTGAAACTTTGAAACCTGATTTTTATCCCGCCACGCCTTCGGACCGCACCCGGTTCTTCCAGTGGTTCCAAACGAAGATCGCAAAGCCGATCGCCAGCGCAAGCAGAATGATGGCGTCAAAGCGATGCATCCAGTGCTTGAGCCGGGGATCGGTGTCCCAACGAAGGCCCAGCACAAAGCCGACGTAGGCCAGCGCGTAGCACCACGGCCAGGAACCGGCAAAGGTGTAGAGGTGAAACTTAACGCGCGGCATCCGTGCGATTCCGGCGGGCAGCGCGATAAAGGTGCGCACCACCGGTAGCAGGCGTCCGATGAACACGGTAATGCTGCCGTACTTCTCGAAGAAGAGTTCGCTGGCGTCCAGGTCGTGGCGGCTCATCAGGATGTACTTGCCCCAGCGCTCGATCAGCGGACGCCCGCCGTGGGCTCCCACCTCGTAGGCCAGCACCGAACCCAGGTTGCAGCCGATTGCGCCCAAGGTGGCCACCATCGCCAGGGAACTGAATTGCCGGGCATACACCAGGTATCCCGCAAACGGCATGATGACTTCCGAAGGCAGCGGCACACAGGCCGACTCCACGCCCATCAGAAACGCGATGCCCGGATAACCAAGCGAAGAGATCACGCCTTTGATGAATCCGGCGAGCGCCAACAAAATATGTTCCATCAAGAGGCCTTAAAATTCCTGGTTGGAGTCTTGCGTAAACACGTAGCCGGGCAGTAGGAGTCCCTGGCCGGTCTTGGAGATCTTGATGCGCCGCGTCTCAGCGTCGGGAGCCGAAACATTCGCAGGCCGGAGAATGGCGAATTGGGAGAAGACTTCGTTATAAACTTTGGTGACCAGAAAGCTCTGTCCGCTGGCCTCTTCGCGCCAAACCTGCCCGAGTTGAATTGCTTTGACCGCCATAGATCCAGTGTATCGCAAAAGCCGGGCGCCCACCTTCACGCGGCGCGAGGGCAGCACCCTTCGGGATGGGATGCGGAGCTTTCCCACATTTGCGTCGAGAGGCACGCCGCAAATGTGGGCCACCTGTCTCCGCTTTAGCTTTGAAACCTTGAAACTTAGAAACCTTGCCGTTACGCCTGCGGTCTTCCCGGTCTTCCGGTGGGCACCGGTTGGGTGCGCGGCAGCGCTTTGGGAGTCTTGCCCTCCAGCAGTGTCGGCAGCTCACCGGCGGCGCAGCGCAGCCCCACGTAGAAGGCTCCAAAATTGGAGAACACTCCGCTCACCTCGTCGAAGCGCATCTCATAGATCAGCTTCTTGAAGATCGCCATATCGTCGGCGAACAGGTCGACGCCCCATTCCCAGTCGTCCATGCCGATCGAACCGCTGATGATCTGCTGCACCTTGCCCGCATAGCGCCGTCCGATTTTGCCGTGCAGGTCCATCTGCCGAGCGCGCTCTTCAATGGGCAGCGTGTACCAGTTCTTCTGCTCGCCGCGCTTGCGGTCCATGGGATAAAACGAGATATAGCGGCCCTCGGGCATCGCCGGAAACAGGCGCGGGTGCATGGCCTCGCGCTGGCGCTGCATGGCCTCCTCCAGGGCTTCGTTCCACTCCGTTGAGTGGGGCTCCACGCCGCGCCCCACCAGGTCGCGATACAGCTTGATGGTCGATTCGTATAGGCCTAGCTCGATTACTGAAACGTAGGAGATGGCGGGCTCCAGATACTCCATCCACTCCAGCTGATTCAACGCCAGCTGCGCCTGGTTGAGCGCTTCGAAATCCTTGCGGAAGTGGACGAACAGCAGGTCGCCCTTGTGTCCGAACATGGAGAACAGCGCCGAGCCATCGGCTTCCATCGCCGCCAGCGCCCCTTGCGCCTCACCGGTGATGCGGGCGCGCGCCTCCGCGCCAAGGCCGCGCCACTGGCTCCAGCGGAAGCGGAACATCTGGTGCAGGACCGCCGATCCCTCCAAGGTCAAAGGAACCGCCGGCAGATCAAGGCCCTGGCCGATGATGATGACGTCTTCTTGCTCGCTTGCGCTCATAAATTCTGGTGTCCCCGGACGGAAGTGAACTTCGTTTTCACATTGTAGCGCGCCGCCCGTTGACTCCGCCGGCAATTCAACAGGAACCTAGCCGACGATCATGCGAAAGCCTTCGAGCTCTTCTTCCGCTCTCCGGATCTGCTCCGCAACATATAGACGCACTGCTTGGATCAATTTTTCGCGGGTATGTTCCGGCTCAATGTTTCGAGGGTTCCAGCGATTCTTCCAGTTCCAGTTGCAGGTTTTGCAGGCCAGTGCGAGGTTCTCGAAATCAGTGCTTCCGCCGCTGCCAATGGGTGTGATGTGATCTTTTTGCCACAGCTTGTAGTTCTGGATATTTTCCAGCAGATCCAGGTCGCAGTACTCGCAGTGGTAGTTCGCCCGTTCCCCTAAGCGAGCGTCTTCGTCCGACCATTGTCCAGTTGCCACCAGCCGTTGGACGACATCCTCTCGAATCATGCTCGTCTCCTTCACCGGCCCGAATTCTACAGATGTTGAGAGACTCTGCAAACGTATTTCGTCACTCCCCACCAATCTCAATCAGACGCCACGTTTCTGTCAGCACTCTTCCCTACGGAACGATCGCGAACGGACCCATGCCCTCTGGACGCTCGTTGGCCATAAACGTCTGATCAAGCAGTGAAGAATCTCCGGACGCAGGTTCCCACCGTGGACACTCCAACTCCGGCATGGGCTTGGCATGGAATAGCTTTCTGCACTGCCCGGCGATCCACCGCGCCCATCTCCTGGATTTTTTCCGGCGGGCGCTATCGGTCGAAATGCCATCCCCTGCATACATTTGCCGGTAGAGCAGCGACAGCAAGCTGAAAGCGGCCCGGGCGCGCAGAGTCGGAGTGCACGCCGAGCGCCGCCAGATCGCGGGCCATCTATAGAACCTGTCCCACACCTCCTGCGTCCGCTGGCGCATCTCCGCCGAACTCATCACCGGATGGGGAATAAACATCTTGGGACGAACCCCTTCCGGAATCAGCCAATACCTCGTAATCGGTACGCCTTCCACCAGTGTGGGATGGGCCGACTGCTCCTTCTCCCAGCGCGCAAAATCCACCGTTCCGGGGAACGGCGTCATCATCACAAACTGGGCGAAGGTCAGGTCCGCCCGTAGCGCCAGCTCCACCGTGGCATCAAACGTCTCCGGCCGGTCGGTGGGCAGCCCAAAGATGAACGAACCGAGCACGTGCACCCCATGCTGCTTAAACGTCTTCAGACGCTCCACCAGGGCCTCGCCGGTGCAGTTAAAATCCTTGTAGACCGCCTTGAGTCCCTCCGGCGTCACTGCCTCCACGCCCACCAGCGCGCCCTTGATGTTGGCCTTGCGCATCGCGTCCAGAAACTCGACGTCCTCACCGGCCTCCATCGTAATCTGGGTGAAGAACACCATGTTCTTCGGCAGTTTTGCCATCTCTTCCATAAGGAGGAAACGCTCGTTGCGGATCGCCGTCAACTCTTCCAGCTTGGCGGTATTGTTTTGCTCCCGCGCCAGCCGCAGATCGGTCAATGACACCGGATAAAAGTTATCGTCGGCCAGGGCAATGAACCGGAATCCGATTCGCCGCAGCTCGACGATCTCTTCAATCAAACGCTGATAACTCCGTTGCCGCGGCTTCTGCCCGTCGGTCCGCCAGACGCTGCAAAACGAGCAGTGCTTCGGACAGCCGCGAATGGTCTGCACCGAGGCCCACATATATTTGTCGCGCGGCATCAGATCCCATCGCGCCGCTAAAAACTGGTCGCCGTCAATTCTTCCGCCCTCATAAACCTTGTCCGGCTTTCCGGCGAGGCAATCGGCCACCACCTTGCCCCACGCCACATCGCCATCGCCCTTCACCACCGCGTGGGCCTCGCCGTGCTCGAAGGCTTCTTCGGCGTACAGCGTGGCGTGGATTCCGCCATAGACCACCCACGCTCCGCGCCCGCGCGCCATGCGTCCCACCGCATAGCCGCGCAGGGCATTGCCCGAATGCACGCCGATGCCGACAATGTCTCCCGGCTGAATGGTCTCCGGAACAATCTGCTCCAGCGACTCATCGACCAGAATCGGATCGCCGGCAGATTGGGGCGTTGCCGCCGCTAAAACGAATAGCCAGCGCGGTGTAATGACGGCGGTGCCGAATGAATTGTCACTGGGATTTACGAGATGAACTCTCATCGAATCCTGCCTTTCCTCGAACGGGTACGGAAGATTCAGAGCGCATCATCAAGTATAACGAAGCATCTGAGATGGGTTGGCTTTCAAGCCGGTAGTCAGGTTTTTCCGCCGGCGATATGTCTGCTATTATACATAGCCCCTCTGACCCATCGCGATGTTCGCTGAGTCGGAAGTCGCGCACAGAATGGGTCTCCATCCCAGGGTACCATTCCCGATTGGGCCCTCCCATCTTATACAATCCAGATCTCGCAACTTTTTCAGAGCTGCTGGGTATTTACTAGCACCGTGTTTTGCCGCGCCGTTCTGTGCTGGAACACCGGCAATCTTTCACACGGGGCAAGCATTTACATTCAAAGGAGATACATCTGACATGCCCTCAGCAAAGCACGGCAGGTTTTTTCTCGCAGTATTCATCGCGCTCACAGTTGCTTCGTTGCTGCTGCTCGCCGGGTGCAACGGTAGCTCCAACTCCACCGGCCCGGCTTTCGTCGTCGGCACCGATGCGCCGATGGCGAGCGTAGCCTCGTTCCAGGTTCAGATCCAGAGCGTGGAACTGACCGACGCCAGCGGAAACACCGCCTCGCTTGTTAATGGCACGCCCACGGTGGATTTCGCCCGCTACAACGGATTGCAGACCCTGCTCGACATGAACGATGTTCCCACAGGCACCTACACCGGGGTCACCATCACGCTGGGCCCGGCGACCCTCGGCTACCTCAACACCGGCACCACGCCGCCGTCAATCTCCACCTACTCCACGGCAGCGAACACCTTGACCCTCACCACCTCGACCATCAACATTGCATTGGAAAACCCGCTCGTGGTCACCTCCCCCACGCAAAACCCGGACGCCATCAGCTACACCCCTGGCGGCGGAGTCCCGGTCGGCCTGCGTATGGACTTCGATCTGCAGAAGTCGATCGGCGTGGATAGCAACGGCAACATCACCGGCACGGTGACTCCCACCTTCCACATCAACACCGTGCCTTATACAGCTAGCGGCGCCTACATCGACGAATTCATTGCCGCCGTTGTCACTCCTCCAGCCGCCACCACCGAGCCGCAGTCCTTCGTGGTTCAGGGGCCGCATGGCGAACAATTCACCATCAACACGTCCGCCTCCACCGAGTGGGATGGCACAGCCAGTCTCAGCGCTCTCACCACCAGCAGCGTCGTGCTGGTTTCCGGCCAGTTGGATAAGGCCGACCAAACCCTGGACGCCGACGAGGTGGCGATTATCTCGCAGAATGGCTTCTACGCCAGCGGCTTGGTTACCTACGTGACTCCGGCAACTGGCCTGGCCTCCAGCTTCGACCTCTACACCCGCGCCGTCTTGCCCGATAATACCGGGGTGCAACTGGGCAACATTGCCCAAGTGAATCTGACCGGCAACGAGGAGTACTCCATCTACTGGATGCACAATCCGTTCACCCAGTTCCTCTTCAACCAGAACGCCTTGATCGCCGGTCAGGACGTTGCCGTCGGTGGCCCGGCGAGCGGCGCGGCGAACGCCTCGGCCGTCACCGTTGACAATGTGCTGCTGCGCCACTGGGGTTACGTTGGCACGGTCGTCCCCGGCAGCGAGAATGCCGGTAACGGCACCTTCCAACTCCAGATCAACGGCTTTGCCGGAGTGGTGATCCCGCAGACGGTAACTGTGTACATCGGAGGCAGAACCGACTATCGCTACGGTTTCGGCGCTTTCAGCAACCTGACGGACGGCGCGAGCGTGCGCGTTGTGGGCCTGTTGCTGAAGAACCCATCGACCGGCGCGTCGGTGCTGCTGGCTCGCCACGTGGATGGCCCTGATACCGACGCACCGTAAACAGGCAGGCAGCACGCTTAAAAGCAACCCGTGCGCCGGGGACGGTTGGTGCCGCCCCCGGCGTTTTTTTTACCGCGTTCGAATTGGCAAAATTCAACCTAAACAACCGTTTATGCTATCTCTCTCATAAAGTGCGTTTTGCACAGTTAGCTGTGACGTGTATCACTTTGCGGATGTCCGCGCTTGATCTACAAATCATATGCGAAGGTGCGACCAAGTCGTCGCAATCCCAATGCCAGGGAGATCCACGTTGCTCAACCGGGCTATACGCTACTGCTGTTTCCTTCTCTTGTTGTTTTGTGGTTTGGCGCTCAGCGCCCAAACTGTCGCTTCGCCGCAGCTGGCCGACCTTCAGAAGCAGGTCATCGAGGCGCGCGGCAATGCCGATAATGCCTGGATGCTGATGAGCTCGGCGCTGGTCCTGATGATGACCGGTCCGGGCCTTGCGCTCTTCTACGGCGGCCTGGTTCGCAAAAAGAACGTGCTCTCCACCATGATGCAGAGCTTTGCCATGATGGCCATCGTGACGGTCATCTGGGGAATCGTCGGCTTCAGCCTCGCCTTCGGTCCTGGCAACAGCTTCATCGGGAACCTGCAGCACCTGTTTCTGCACGGCGTGGGTGCGGCGCCCGATCCGGCTTATGCCCCAACCATTCCGCTGCAGACCTTCATGGTCTATCAGCTGATGTTCGCCATCATCACCCCGGCGCTGATCTCCGGCGCGTTTGCCGAACGCATGAAGTTCAGCGGCATGGTGGTTTTCCTGTCTCTGTGGTCGATTTTCATCTACTCGCCCATGGCTCACATGGTCTGGGGTAAGGGCGGACTGCTCAACGCTTCGCTGGGTGGACGTTTTCCCTGTCTTGACTTCGCCGGCGGCACCGTGGTGCATGTCACCTCGGGAGTTTCGGCGCTGGTCTGCGCGCTTTATCTCGGCAAGCGGAAGGACTTTCCATCGGAGACCTTCCGTCCGCACAGCATGGTTCTGTCTTTCATCGGAGCCTGCATGTTGTGGGTGGGCTGGTTCGGCTTCAACGCGGGTAGCGCGCTTTCCGCTGGTAGCCTGGCGACCTCGGCCTTCGTGGCCACGCACTTCGCCGCCGCAGCCGCTGCAATCGGCTGGATCGCCGCCGAATGGATACTGAAAGGCTATCCCAGCGCTCTGGGTGCAATCTCCGGCGCGGTTGCCGGACTGGTGGCCATCACTCCGGCCTCGGGCTTTGTCGATCCCATGTCGGCGCTGCTCATCGGTCTCATCGCCGGCGTTTTCTGTTTCATCATGGTCACCAAAGTCAAGGAATGGTTTGGGTACGACGATTCCCTCGACGCCTTCGGCGTGCACGGCGCCGGCGGCACCCTGGGAGCCATCCTTACCGGCGTTTTTGCCAGCCGCCTCGTCAATCCCATCTTCAAGGACGCGCAGGGCAACACCACTGCTTCCGGTCTGATCGACGGTAACGCCCACCAGGTGCTGAATCAGGCCGTGGGCGTCCTGGTCGCATGGGTCCTGGCTGCGGTGGGAACGCTCATCCTGCTCAAGGTGGTCGATCTCACGGTTGGTTTGCGCGTGAAAGAGGAGGCTGAAGTGCAAGGCCTCGATCTCGCACTCCATGGTGAAGAAGGATATTCGCTGGAATAACAGGCGCTGCCGGCTGAGCCATCGGCCGGCAGATCCAGAAGAGACGATAACGACATGACGAAACTCGAAGCGGTGATTCAACCCACCAAACTGGACGCCGTAAAGGAAGCACTGATTAATATCGGCGTCGATGGACTTACGGTTCTTGAAGCGCGCGGGCACGGCCGACAGAAGGGCCACACGGAGTTCTATCGCGGACGTGAATACAGCATCGACCTTCTTCCCAAGATCAAACTGGAGATCGTGTTGCGCGATGAGATGGTCGATGAGGTCGTCAAGACCATCCTTACCGCCGCGCAGACCGGCAAAATCGGCGATGGCAAGATCTTCCTGTCGCGCATCGACGAAGCCATCCGCATTCGCAACGAAGAGCGCGGCGCCGACGCCATCTAGAACAGTCCCTGTATCAAAAAGAGAGGCACTGCCAACGGGCAGTGCCTCTCTTTTATGCTGTGTCATGTCCTTCTGCCGTGCTGCTCCCTGTTCCTAAACGATCATCCGCCCTGTCCCTTTGGCCAGCGTTAGGGCTATCTTTGGATAGGTATTGTCATTGCCGGCTGACAAAAAGTGTCAGTATTTGCCCTGAAGATCCATTAACAGCCTCGAAAAACTCCAGAGGGAACAACCTAAATATTCGTTAAGGTATGTAACATAAGCGCCTTACAGAAACGCCCGCGAAATGCTGCCAGCCTGACCTCCTGTGGCAACCCGATTGCAAAAACAGAGCTATGTGACACCAGATCTGACTCCTTCCCGAAAAGGACAGACCGAGAGAGATTCCGTTATGCGCAACCAGAAAGGCTTCTCGCTGATTGAGCTACTGATTGTCGTCGCGATCATTCTGATCATCGCCGCCATCGCCATCCCCAACCTGCTGCGCTCGCGCATCGCCGCCAATGAAGCTTCCGCAGTGGGCTCACTGCGCACCATCGACACCGCCCAAATCACCTATTGCGCCACCTATCCGGCACAGGGTTTTGCCACCGCGCTGAGCACCCTGGGCGGCACCGGCACCACGGCCAGCTCCTCCACCGCACTGCTGCTGGATAACGTTCTGGGCGCTGCCTCGCCGGGTGGCGCTGGGTCTTCGTCTACCAACGTGAAGAGCGGATACCAGTTCTACCTCACTGCCAGCGGCTCGCAGCCGATTCCGACCTACTCCAGCAATGCCAACCCGGTCACCGTGCAGCAGACCGGCGTGCGCTTTTTCCGCAGCGATGCCTCGGGTGTGATCCGTTACAACACCACGGCTACCGCGACCTCGACTGATTCCCCGCTGCAGTAGCAGCCAGTGCACGAAAGCGAGAGGCACTGCCAACCGGCAGTGCCTCTCGTATTTTCGAATCAAATTATTTCTACTCGCCCACCAAGCGTAACCGGTGGGCCGCCGTTTTCTCCACCGTCTCCGGCGCAAACGATAGCCCGAAGGTTGTCCCGCGGTACCAGGCCTCGAACTGATCGTTAAAGTATGGGCTGAATAGATTGCCCGACTGCCCGTTGACGATGTTCAGCGTCGAGTGGTCCAGGTCGGAAAGATCGGCGGTGAAGCGCTCCGAGGGCGAGAACTTTCCCACCTGCTTCACCGTGATGCCGTTGCCCGACTGCGGTAGCTGTCCGGTTGAGGCGTAGCGCCGCAGCCACGGCAGCTTGCCGAAGATAGGATGGCCGATCTCTACCGTGGAATAGTCGCCATACTTCCATCTGGCCAGGTCGCGCGGCACATCGCGGCCGTTCACCGCAGCCTCCACCGAGGCCACCAGCAACGCATCCCAGCTCTTGTATTCGGCCGGCAGCCAGTGCGCGGGCTGGAAGGCGACCATGTTCTCCAGCCACACCGTATTCATGAACCAGTGGTAGCGCGGAGCGTCGTCGCCCAGCTTGCTCTCCAGCAGGGTTTCCATCAGCCACGCCCGCGCCCGCTGCTCGATGGCAGCGCCCGCCGAATCCATGCTCAGCTTGCCGTCGAAGCGCCGCAGAATGTCGCCCGCGCTTTTCGCCCGCGCGCTCGCCGCCGGAGTCTGGTCCAGCGCATAGACCATCCGCTGGGCCACAAACTTGTCCAGGTCGCTCTGCACGTCGGTCTGCAGCGCGAGCATGTCGCCGGCGGTAAACTTCTTGTTCTGCCGCAGCACATGGTAGATGCGCTCGGTGCGGTAGGGTGACTCCCACTCCGTAGTAATCGAATACTTGTAGCCATCCGGCGTCACCCGCCCATTGGCCGTGGCGATGATTCCCGACGGCGGGTTGTAAACGCTTGGCAATTCATCAAACGGAATGTAGCCCGTCCATTCGTGCGCGTCGTCGGCGCCACTCACCGGCAGCGAGCCATCGCCCGAGGCGCGCACCGGGACCTTGCCCGCCGCCTGGTAGCCGATGTTGCCGTCCACGTCGGCATACACCACGTTCTGCCCCGGCCCGCTGAAATTGGCCAGCGCGGCGCGGAACTGCTCCCAGTTCTGCGCGCTGTTCAAGGCAAAAAACGGGAAGTTCAGCCCGGTGTCCAGCAGCGCCCACTTCAGCGCCAGCTGCCGGTTCTCGCCGCGAATGTCGGCCGAGACGATCGGCCCGTGCCGGGTCACCACCACGTCCTCTTCTACGTCGCGCCCGCGCTTTACGTGAATCACTTCGTGGCGCACCTGCGGTTTCTGCCAGCCGCTTGGAGTCTGGTATTCGCCCGACCCGTTGAAGCTTTCCACGTACACGTCTTCCACGTCTGGCCCCAGGTTGGTAAAGCCCCAGGCGATGCGCCGGTTGTGCCCCACAATCACCCAGGGCGCGCCCGGCAGAGTTACTCCGGCCACGTCATAGTCGCCGCAGTTGAGGTGCGCTTCGTACCAGGTGTTGGGAATCTGCAGAGGCAGGTGCATATCGTTGGAGAGCAGCGGCCGTCCGCTGGCGGTGTGCGCGCCGCTAATCACCCATTCGTTCGAGCCCGCGCGCACCTCATCCATCGATGGCGGCCCGAGCGCTTCAAGACCGGGCAGTCCAAGTCCGTCCTGATCGATCCCCGCCCGCAAATGCCGCCGGCTTTCGACGCGTCTTTGGCGGCCACGCAGCACGCGCAAATGGTGTCTGCGGCCAACGCCCGTCAAAGATACGTTGGCCGAGGCTTGCGCCGTGTCCGGCTGGGCAGCCTCGGGCTCGATCTCATCGAGGTCATGTCCGGGGATGATGTCGCGCTGCGAGCGAGTCACATAGAGGTCGGCGGTCAGTTCGGGACCGAGCTTGGCCAGCGTCCGTTCGTGGTTCAGGTCGTCCAGATAGGTTCCATGGTTCAGCATCTCCGCCATGGCCGCGCCCACCAGCGCCGAATCCTCCGCCGTCCATGCCCGCGGGAAATAGCGAAGCACGCGCATCTCCAGAGGCAGGGCGTAGTGATGCTCGGCAACGTAGGCATTGACCCCGCGTGCGTACGCCTCCAACTGCGCCCGCACCTCGGGACTGGCCTGCTCCACCGAACGGCGTGCCACCTCGCGCAGCCCCAGCAGCCGCTGCTCCCGGTCCACCTTGATGTAGCCTGGGCCCATCGCAGCGGACAGCTCGCCTGCGGCATAGCGCCGCATCACATCCATCTGCCACAGACGGTCCTGGGCGGTCACATACCCCTGGGCAAAAAACAGATCGTCCAGTGACTGCGCCGTGATGGTGGGCACGCCATGGGCATCGCGCACCACGGTGACCGGCGCGTGCAGCTCCGCCAGCGCAATCGTCCCGTCCAGCTGCGGCATGGCCGCATGCGCCGCCGAACGGAACCAGTGCACGGCCGCCGCGGCCACTAGTCCCAGCAAAACCAGCAACACCAACAAGCCCCGCCCTGCTAGCTTGAGCGGGGAGCGGCGCACACCTTGTAAGGAAGAAGACATCGGGGAAGACATCGAAGACATGATGCCTCGATTGTAAACGCTGGCGCAGATCGAACCGGAATTTGCGGTTGCTTCTCAGGCCCGGGTCGGGTGAGTGAGCCGCCGTCCGGCCTTTTCCTCGGCGTCGAGGTAGCCGATGATGGTCGATTCCAGCTGCATTGCAAGGCTGGTGTGGAGGCGCTTGAGATCGAACATGAAATAGTCGGGGTCAAGCGAGTGCAGGTAGTCGTGGATCACGTCCAGAATCGCGCGCTCCAGGTAGCGCATGTAGGCCGCCAGCAGCGGAAGCGTATAGCCGTGCTGGTATCGCCGCATACCTTGCAATTCGGCGTCGCTCAGAATTACCTTGTCGATCTCCCTGGTATTTTCGGCTTCCAGCATGGCGGCCAGATTTTCCAGCATCTGGGGCGCGTACTCGATCCGCTGCTCGTCGGAGAGGGGCAACATCCCGATGCGCATATCGCCGTTCATGCCGCGCAACGCCCGCTGCAGAATTTCAAACATGTTCTCGCGCAGAACCTCATGGACGCGCTTGCCGGGCTTGGACCTGTCGCGCACCCGTTCGGCCAACTTCTGCTCAATCAGGCCAAGCAGCGCGGGAATCGGCGCCGGCTTGATCAGGTACTCATCCACCTGGTTGCGCATCGCCTCCAGCACGGTGTCAAAGCCGGGAAAGCCGGTCAGAATCAGAATCAGGCAATTGGGCTGGGTGCGGCGCATCGCGCTCACCACGGCCAGCCCGTCGTCCTGCTCGCCAATGTTCAGGTCGGTCAGCAGCAGGTCGAAGCGCGTGGTGGTGATCTGCTCCAGCGCATCGCTGACTGTTTCCACCGCCGTCACCTGGTATCCCCGCTGCCGCAGAACCTGCGGCATGGTAAGAACGATCTTCGGTTCGTCGTCAACGAACAGGATCCGCGCGCTCCGCATCTTACACTCTCCATGGCTGTTGCAACAGCCTGCGAGCCGGTAGAACTCTACCGTAGCTGAATCAGCCAGTCAAGACAGTGGCCTGGCGCGCGGACGGATCTGTCCCGATTCCTTGCCCGTCCCATTTCGATAATTTATGCTGGAGTTTCGGACTACTTAGATCTCTGCAAGAGGTGCGCAATTGAAGGACTGCAAGCATGGCCAGCAACCCGGCGAAGGCTCCGGCATCGAGCGTGAGCTGCACGATCCCATCTCCGACAAGCTCGTCGCTCTCGAGCCGCTCGACCTCTCGAAGGTCCACACCGTGGACGACCTGGTGCGGGCCATGGGCCGCACCGCCTTCACCGGACGCCAGATCGGCCATGCCGCCGACGTGCTGGAGGCCATGGCGCGCGACCAGGAGGCCTTCGTCGTGATGACCCTGAGCGGCGCCATGACGGTGGCCAAGCAGGGACTGGTCGTGACCGATCTGATCGACGCGGGCATCGTCAAGGCGATCGTTTCCACCGGAGCGCTGATGGCCCATGGCTTGGTGGAAGCCGCCGGCAAGTCGCACTTCGTCTGGGATGAAAGGATGAACGACGTGGAGCTCTACGAGGCGGGCTACAACCGCGTCTATGACACGCTGGAGCCGGAGACCAACCTGAACTTCGTCGAAGCCATCGTGGCGCAGATGCTGGAAACCTGGGACGCAGCCGAGACCATGTGCTCTTACAAGTTCACCCACGCCATCGGCAAATATCTCTCCGAGCACGCCGAAGGACGCGGCATCCTGCGCTCGGCCTACGAGAAGGGAGTGGCGGTTTACATCCCCGCCTTCACCGACTCGGAGATGGGACTCGACGTTGCCCTGCACAACCGCAAGCGCGCCAAGCAGGGACGCGAGCAGATCCGCTTCGATCCCTTCCTCGACCTGAACCACTTTGCGGAAAAGAACCTGCTGCAAACCCGGTTGGGAATTTTTACCATCGGCGGCGGCGTGCCGCGCAACTGGACGCAGCAGTTCGGACCCTACATCGAGCTGCGCCATCGCCGCGGCGGCGAGGACCTGCCGCTCAAGCGCTACCACTACGGGCTGCGCATCTGTCCCGAGCCGGTGCACTGGGGCGGGCTGAGCGGCTCGCCGTATAGCGAGGCCATCTCCTGGGGCAAGTTTGTTCCGCCCGCCGAAGGGGGTAAGTTCGCAGAAGTCTTCGACGATGCGACCGTGGCCCTGCCTCTGGTGGCGGGAGCAGTACTGGAGCGGCTGAAGAAAAGATAGATAAATGTAAATCTATAGAACGTGAGCCCCGCTTGAACCGCGTTTTATGCGGTCCGGGCGGGGTTTTTGGCTTTGTGCGGGGCGGGGTGAACGATTGGGAGGAAGGTGAATGGTTTGGAAGCGCGAGGTTAATGTTTGGTCAATCGTTGCGCAGTTGTCGAAGGGAGTTAGGTACTCTTCGGCGCATTTTGGGAACCGTTCATCGGTTCGTTAGTCGATTGGTGGCCGAAAGGACCCTGGCACGGCAGCGGGGATTTGAGCGGCGCAGGGGTCCTTCGCTTCGCTCAGGATGACCCCTCATCAAATTCAAATTCAAATTCAAAGTCCAAGGCAATGACAAAGGCAATGACCAATGACAAAGGAGAAATGAAAGGGCAAAGCCCCGGAGCGAGTCCGGGGCTTGGTTGAGGCGGAGAACGGTCAGCGGAGCGAGATTATGGTGGGGATGGAGGGAGCTCCCTGGGTGTAGTGGAGGACGGCGTTGGGGAGCAGGCCGAGCCAGAGGGTTGCCAGAAGGCTGATGGCGATGGCCATGCCGACGCCGAAGCGGACGCGCGGGGCGGGCTCGGCAGTGAGCGGTTCATACATGTACATTTTCACGATGAGACGCAGGTAGTAGTAGGAGCCCATGCCGCTGTTCACCATGCCGATGATGGTGAGCCAGACGAGATGGTTGCGGAGGGCAGCGCCGAAGACATAGAACTTGGCGAAGAATCCGCCGGTCATGGGGATTCCGATAAGCGAGAGCAGGAAGAAGGTGAGGGCGGCGGCCAGCACAGGTGAGCGCTTGCCGAGTCCCGAGTAGTCGTCGATGAGCGAGAAGCGCTCGCCGCTGCCGGCCATGTGGGTGATGACCGCGAAGGCTCCGACGTTCATGGCGGCGTAGGCGGCGGAGTAGAACATGGCGGCCGAGATGCCCAGCTCGCGGTTGCTGGCCGAGGCGAAGGCGACCATGAGGTATCCGGCGTGGGCGATGGACGAGTAAGCCAGCATGCGCTTGACGTTGGTCTGGAGGATGGCTCCCAGGTTGCCGATGCACATGGAGAAGATGGCGGCGAGGTAGACGACCCAGAACCAGTGGGGCGAGGCCGTGTCAATCACCAGGCGGATGAGAACCGCGAAGGCAGCGGCTTTGGGAGCGGTGGACATGAAGGCCACGACCGGCGAAGGCGCGCCCTCGTAAACGTCCGGCGCCCAGATGTGGAAGGGAGCGCAGGCGACCTTGAAGCCGAGGCCGGTGAAGATGAGGGCGACGGCGACGTAGGCCAGCGGCTCGATGTGGGTGGCGGAGCTGAGCGCGGCAGCGATGTTAAAGACGTTGGTAGAGCCGGTGGCGCCGTAGAGCAGGGCGACTCCGTAGAGAAAGAATGCAGTGGCGAAGGAGCCGAGGAGGAAATACTTCACTGAGCTTTCGGTGCTCTCGGCGGAGTTGCGGCGGAAGCCGGCAAGCACGTAGCTGGAGATGGAAGAGATTTCCAGGGCGATGAAGATGAGCACCAGTTCGACAGCCGAGGACATGAGGCACATGCCGACCGCGCCGAGAAGGATCAGCGCGTAATATTCGCCATGATCGATCTTCTGGAAGGGCAGGTAGTCGAGCGACATGAGGATGGTCGCAAGGGAGACCAGGAGAACCACGACGTGGAAGAAGATGCTGAAGTGATCGACGCGGATCATGTTGCCGAAGCCGAAGCCGGCATAGGGCGGCTGGGCCTGGCAGTCGGTGGCGGCCAGGGCGACCAGGACGCCGAGGGCGGCGAAAATGCCCAGGCCTTTGCGGCTGCGTCCGGCAGGCAACATGGCCTCGATGAACATGACGAGCACGCCCCAGACGGTGAGGACGATTTCAGGAAGGATGCGGATGTAGTCGGCGGCTGTGGGCATGGCTATTTGAGCACCAATTGAACTTGGACTGGGAGTGCATGGACAGCGGATTCTGCGACGGGTACGGGCCAAGGGATGGCCCTCCGGTCGCTGACTCCGGAGGCGACCGGCTGCGCCTCCAGAACGCTGGCGACGGAAGCGTCAATGGAATTCAGCCAGAGATTTGGGAAGACTCCCATAACCAGGGCCAGGACGGCCAGCGGCCACAGGACGGTACGCTCGCGCAGATCGATATCGGGCAGCGAGGCGTTGACCGGGTTGGTGATGGTTCCGTAGAAGGTGCGCTGGTAGAGCCAGAGCAGGTAGAAGGCGCTCCAGATGACGCCGCTGGCGGCAATGATGCCGTAGATGGCCTTGGCCTGGAAGGCGCCGCTGAGGACCAGGAATTCGCCGATGAAGCCGTTCATCAGGGGCAAGCCGACGGAGGCCAAGGTGATGAGCAGGAAGAGTGTGGCGTAGCGGGGCATGGGCGTGGCCAGGCCGCCGTATTGCTTGATCTCGTAGGTGTGGCGGCGGTCGTAGATCATGCCGAGCAGAAGGAAGAGAGCGCCGGTGGAGATGCCGTGAGCCAGCATCTGGAAGACGGCGCCGTCCATGCCGGCGCGGGTGAAGCTGTAGATGCCCAGTACGACGAAGCCGAGGTGGCTGACCGAAGAGTAGGCGACCAGCTTCTTCATGTTGGGCTGGACGAGGGCGACCAGCGCTCCGTAGACGATGCCGATGATGGCCAGGGTGATGATCCAGGGCGCGTTGCGGTGAGCTTCGGCGGGGAAGAGTCCGACGTTGAAGCGGAGCAGGCCGTAGGTGCCCATCTTGAGCAGGACTCCGGCGAGCAGCACCGAGCCTGCGGTGGGCGCCTCGACGTGCGCATCCGGCAGCCAAGTGTGGAAGGGGAAGATCGGAACCTTGACGGCGAAGGCCAGGAAGAATCCGAGGAAGAGCCAGAGGCCGGTGTGGCCGGGCATGACGATGGCCCCGCTGGCGATCATTTGCTGGAGAACAGGGAAGTCGAAGGTGCCCGGATGGAGGGGCGTCGCCGAGTGCGCGTAAAGCCAGAGGATGGCGGCCAGCATGAAGACCGAGGCGATCATGGTGTAGAGGAAAAACTTGACGCTGGCATAGACGCGCCGCTCATGGCCGAAGATGCCGATGATGAGCGCCATGGGGATGAGCGTGGCTTCCCAGAAGAAGTAGAAGAGGAACAGATCGAGCGCGATGAAGACGCCGATCATGGCCGTTTCCAGCAGCAGGAGCAGGATGAAGAACTCCTTGGTGCGGTCGTGGATCGACTTCCACGAGGCCAGGACGCAGAACGGAACCAGGAAGGTGGTGAGGACGACCAGCCAGAGCGAGATGCCGTCGATGCCGATGTGGTAATGGATGTTGGGACTGGTAACCCAGGGCAGGTTCTGCTCATAGGCAAAGCTGCCAGAGTTGGCGGGCGCGACCTCGTGATAGTGCGCGGGCAGGTGCAGCGACACCAGCAGGGTGAGCACGGAGATGGCCAGGGCGAACCAGCGGATATCGCGGTCGCGGCGCAGAAAGAGCGCGATGAGCAGCGCTCCTACGGCGGGCAGAAAGGTGGTGAGCGTGAGAATCCAGGGATTGAGTGTTGATAAGTTCATCGGGTTCCCATCCAGACCATGTAGGCGACCACAACCGCGGCGAAGACGGCAATCCAGCCGGCATAGCTGCGGATGAGACCAGATTGCTGCAGGCGCACAACCTGTGACACATCGCGCGCGGCGATTGCGCTCTCATTGACCGTTCCGTCGATCACCTTCTGATCGACATCCTGCCAGAGAATTGTGCGAGAGATGGCGAGCAGCGGGCCGATGATGACCGCGCCATAGAGTTCATCGATCCAATATTTGTTGAGGACGAGCGTATAGAGGCCATGGATGCCTGCGGCGATTTTGGCCGGCAGCTCGGGGCTCTTGACGTAAAGCAGCCAGGCGAGGCCAAGGCCGGCGAGGGCGACGGCTATGGAGATCCCCATGAGCAGCTGTTCGGTTCCCTCGCTCTCACCGGTACCTTCCGGTGTGCCGGCTGCGGGCGTAGCCGCGGCTTCGGCGGAGGGCAGTGTGCCGGTGCTCTGCTCGGCGGAAACCTTGAGAATGACAGGATCGAGGAAGTGCTCGAAGCGGTGGCCGATGCCGACCCATCCGCCGACGATGGAGAGAATGCCCAGAAGGACGAGCGGCCCGAGCATGAGCCAGGGCGATTCGTGGGGCGCCCCGTGATGGCTGTCGTGGCCGTGGTCGTCATGGCCTGGGTTGGCATGGCCGGCGTGGGCAGAGTGGGCTTCCGGCTGCGCGCCGCGGTACTCACCGAAGAAGGTCATGAAGAGCAGGCGGAACATGTAGAAGCTGGTCATGAAGGCGGTTACGACGCCGAAGAACCAGAAGATTTTGCTGCCGTGCGGGCTGCTGAATGCCTGCCAGAGGATTTCATCCTTGGAGAAGAATCCGGCGAAGGGTGGAATGCCGGAGATGGCCAGGGTGGCAATCGTCATGGTAGCGAAGGTCCACGGCATGTACTTGCGCAGGCCGCCCATCTTGCGCATGTCCTGCTCGCCGCCGACGCCATGGATGACCGAGCCGGCACCGAGGAAGAGCAGCGCCTTGAAGAAGGCGTGGGTCATCAGGTGGAAGATGCCGGCCGAGTAGGCGGCGACTCCGGCGGCCATGAACATGTAGCCCAGCTGGGAGACCGTGGAGTAGGCGAGGACCCGCTTGATGTCCGTTTGGGTGATGCCGATGGTGGCGGCGAAGAAGCTGGTGAGGGTGCCGATGATGGCGACGGCCAGCAGGGCGATGGGGGCGCGGCTGAAGATGAAGTTAGAGCGGCACACCATGTAAACGCCGGCGGTGACCATGGTGGCAGCGTGGATGAGCGCCGAGACCGGCGTGGGGCCTTCCATCGCATCCGGCAGCCAGACGTAGAGGGGGATTTGCGCGCTTTTGCCGCAGGCGCCGACTAGCATGAGCAAGCCGATGGCGGTGAGGAATCCTGCGGAGGACTCGATGCCGAAGTGCGAGGTTATGTCGATGAGGGTGGCGTAGCGCAGAGTGCCGAAGTGCTGGATCAGCAGGAAGAGCGCGATGAGGAAGCCGAAGTCGCCGACGCGGTTGGTGATGAAGGCTTTTTTGCCTGCGTTGGCGGCCGAGTCCTTGAGGAAGAAGAAGCCGATGAGCAGGTAGGAGGCGAGACCGACGCCCTCCCAGCCAACAAACATGAGCAGGTAGTTGTCGGCCAGCACCAGGGTCAGCATGAAGAACATGAAGAAGTTGAGGTAGGCGAAGAAGCGGTAGTAGCCGCCCTCATGCTCCATGTAAGCCACGGAATAGACGTGGATAAGGAAGCCGACACCGGTGACGACCAGCATCATGATCATCGAGAGATGGTCGAGGTAGAGGCCGAAGTCGACGGAGAATGAGCCGGCACGAATCCAGGTGCCGTACAGGGGCTCGACCGCGTCGGCGCCGGAGTGCACCAGGGTCCAGGCCTGCGCGCAGGCGATGAGGAATGAGGCCGCGGTGAAGAACAGCGCGACGGTGGCGACCATGGACTTGGCGAAGCGCTTGCCGAAGAATCCATTGATCAGCCCGCCTGCCAGGGGCAGGATCGGAATCAGCCAGAGATAGCGGAAATATGGGTTCATAGTTTGAGCAGGTTCACGCGGTCGACGTTGAGCGTCTCGCGGGTGCGATAGACAGAGATGATGATAGCCAGCCCGACAGCGGCTTCGGCGGCGGCAACGACCATGACGAAGAAGACGAAGATGTGTCCGTCCAGGGTTCCCAGGCGCGTGGCGAAGGTGATGAACGAGAGGTTCACGCCGTTGAGCATCAGCTCGATGGACATGAAGAGCGTGATGAGGTTGCGCTTGATGAGAAAGCCGGTAACGCCACAGGCAAAGAGAAACGCGCTGAGCAGAAGGAACCAGGAGATGGGAATCATGAATGACTCCTGCGGGCGAGAACCACGGCGCCCATGATGGCGATGAGAACCAGGACGCTGGTGACTTCAAAGGCCAGAAGGTATTTGGTGAACAGCATCATGCCGACTTGATCGGCGGGGCCGTAGAGAGCGCCGATGGGGACCATTGTCTTTTGCAGCGGAGCATGCTGGAGCAGGACCCAGATGCCGATGATGCCGCCGAGGAAGAGTCCGGGGATGCCGACGAACTTGGCCACGCGGCTGCCCTTGGCCTGCTCTTCTTCGCCGGCATTGAGCAGCATGATGACGAAGATGAACAGCACCATGATGGCGCCGGCGTAGATGATGACCTGGATGACGGCGACGAACTCGGCACCGAGCAGCAGGTAGATCAGGGCCAGCGAACCCATGACTACGATGAGCGAGAGCGCGCTATTGATGGTCTTGCGCTGAATCAGCAGATTCACCGCGCCACCGGCGCAGATCGCCGCGAAAAATAAAAAGAGATATTGAGCCATCAGTTTTCCACTCGGGTCATCATGCCCGGATCGCCACGATAAAAGCGGTCACAATTACGTTGGCCAGCGCGAGCGGGAATAGGAACTTCCAGCCAAAGCTCATCAACTGGTCATAACGGAAGCGCGGCAGCGTACCGCGGATCCAGATGTAGAGGAACAGAAAAAAGAAGATTTTGGACGAAAACCAGACGAGCGGCAGAAACGCCTGGACGGCCGCGGGCAGAAAGGGCATCGGTGGACCGCTCCATCCGCCCAGGAACATGACGGAGGCGATGCAGGCCACGGTGACCATGTTGGCGTATTCGGCCATGAAGAACATGGCGAACTTCATGGCGCTGTATTCGGTGTGATAGCCGGCGACCAGTTCGGTTTCCGCCTCCGGCAGGTCGAACGGGATGCGGTTGGTTTCGGCGAAGGCCGCGATCATGTAGATGAAGAAGGCGATGAACTGGCCCTGGAAGATGTTCCAGCGCGGGATGAAGCCGAACCAGGTGCCGAGCTGCGCGTGAATGATGCCGTCCAGGCTCATGGTGCTGGACATGATCAGCACGCCCACCAGGGAAATGCCGAGCGAAACCTCATAGCTGATCATCTGGGCCGAGGCGCGCAGCGAGCCGAGCAGCGAATACTTGCTGTTGGAGGACCAGCCGGCCAGCGCGATTCCGTAGACGCCCAGCGAGGTGAGGCCGAGGACGATGAGAATGCCGACGTTGATATCGCTGGCGTGTCCGGAGGCGTCCACCACGCCGGTGATCTGCACCGGGGTGCTGATGCCGAACAGGTGAATGACAGGACCGATCGGGACCAGGGCAATCGAGGTGAGCGCCGTGATGAGCGCCAGCCCCGGCGCAAGAAGATAGATGTGCTTCTCCACGTAGGGAGGCGTGAGGTCTTCCTTCAGCAGGAACTTGATGCCGTCGGCCAGGGGCTGCAGCAGCCCGAAGGGACCGACGCGGGAGGGTCCCCAGCGGTTCTGCATATGGCCGACGACCTTGCGCTCCAGCCAGACGGTGTAGGCGACGACGGTGAGCAGAACGCCGAGTGTGACGGCGATCTTAATAACGGCGACGATCAAAAAAGTCAAAGCGCTCATCGAAGAACCAATCCCCAGCCGTGCGCGTTCAGGAGTTGCCTACGCGAGACGGCAGAAACTTACGAAATCTGGCGCGGGCCAGAGAATATGGAATCAATCGGCCCCGATGGGCTCGGTTGCGCCGCGATGGCTTTCCACCACGGAGTTCAGCGTTGCCGAGTAGCGGCCGAGCGTGCCGGAGGTGAACAGATAATTTCCGGCAGGCACAACCAGCTCGGGATGACTGACGATTCCGGCCGGGGCGATCTGTACCAGCCCGGTGCGCTGCGGATTACCGGCAGCCAATTCGAGCCGGGAGATAGCATAGCCCGGAACCTGTGCAGCAATTTCATTGAGCGTATTCATGGGGTCCAGCGGCGAGGTGCGCGAGGCGATTCCGCGAGCTTCGGTAAAGACGGCATTGCGGTCGGCTTCGCCGGATTGGGCCCCGCGGCTCTGTCCCGCATCGGCCAGGGTATAGCCGCGTATGGGCACGAGCTTTTCAAGGTCGGCGCCCATTTTTTCGGCGATGCGAAAGATAATCTCAAAATCGGTCTTGACGCCCCGGACGTCGCCGGCTTTTTTGAGGCGCTGCAGGTCGCCGCAGGTATTGGTCACCGTGCCCGCTTTTTCATAGGCAAAGGCCGCGGGCAGGAAGACATCGGCCTGCTTCGCCGTATCGGTGAGGAACAGGTCCTGCACGACCAGGAAGGGATTGTTGAAGGCGGCGGTGTTGGTGTAGCGGGCCGCGGGGTTGGAGCCGACCACCCAGAGCGCGCGCAGGTTTCCGGCGACGGCTGCGTCGAGCATTTCGGGCAGCGACAGGCCGGGAGATGGAACGGCGCGATAGCCGGGAAGCAGGTCGGGATAGAGTCCCATGTCGGCGGCGCCGCGGGAGTTGGAATAGTCGGCCAGGCAGATGAATTTGGCTTTGGCAGCGCCCCAGGCGACGAGAGCATCGATGGCTTGGCCGCGCAGTTCGGGGCCGAAGGCGATGAGCAGGTTGCTCTCCGCAGAGAGCGAGGCGCGCAGGGCTGAGAGGGATTCGGGGGCGGCTCCCAGCTTGGTGGCCGCGGCGTCATTCCCGGCGAGGTAGGCGACAAAGTCAGACTCGGAGCCAGCGGTGATTTGGGCAAACTTGGCGGCCTTGCGCTGCAGTTTGATCTGGGCGGAGTTGACCACGTAGAGGCGCGAGTTGCGCAGGCGGATGGCGGAGCGGATCTGCCAGGCGAGCAGGGGATGCTGCTCGGTGGGATCAGAGCCGATCAGTAGAATGGCGGGCGCAGTGGCAACTTCGGCCATCGAAGCCGTTTGCGCGTTCTTGGCTGCGACGGCGCGGGCGAACGAAGGGATGTCGGCGGTGCGGTGATGGTCGATGTTGTTGGTGCCCAGCACGGTCCGCGCGAACTTCTGCAGCAGGTAATTTTCTTCGTTGGCGGTGTGATTGGAGCCGATGATGCCGATGGACTGAGGTCCGTTGGCCTGGAGAATCTGCTGGAAGCGGGCGGCGACCAGCTCGATGGCTTCGCTCCAGGTGGCACCGACGAATTTGCCGTCGCGTTTGATGAGCGGCGTGGTGACGCGCTCGGGGCTGGCGGCGAAGTCGTAGGCGTAGCGTCCCTTGATGCAGAGGAAGTCGTCGTTAATGCCGCTGCGGTCGCGATTGTCGCAGCGCACGATTTCCGAGCCGGTATCGGAGCGGCGCACGCCGGCCGTGGTGATGCAGCCGTCGCCGCAGTGGGTGCAGACGGTGCCGGTGTGGGTCATCTCCCATGGGCGGGTTTTGTAGCGGTAGGAGCCGCTGGTGAGCGCGCCGACCGGACAGATGTCGATGCACATGCCGCACTCTTCGCAGGCCAGCGCGTCGCCCTGGTTGGGGGCGATGACCGAACCCTGGCCGCGGTTGGCGATGCCCAGGGCCCAGACGTCCATGCCCTCGCCACAGATGCGCACGCAGCGGTAGCAGAGGATGCAGCGCGGACGGTCATAGAAGACGACCGGCGACCACTGCTGCTCGTCGCGATGGCTTTTGATGTCGATGAACTTCGACTCGCCGGCGCCGTACTTGTAGGTCATGTCCTGCAATTCGCACTCGCCGCCGGCGTCGCAGACGGGGCAGTCGAGGGGATGGTTGGCGAGCAGGATTTCCAGCGTCGCCTTGCGCGCCTGGACCACCTTTTCAGACTCGGTCTGCACCACCATGCCTTCGGCGATGGGCTGGGTGCAGGCGGTCTGCATCTTGGGCATCTTTTCGATTTCGACCACGCACATGCGGCATGCGCCCTGGAGCGAAAGTCCGGGGTAGTAGCAGAAGGCGGGGATCTCAATGCCGTTCTGCTTGCAGGCCTCGATGAGCAGGGTGCCCTTGGGAGCCGAGATGGACTTCCCGTTGACGGTGAGCGTTACGTTCGCGTTTTGAGGTACGTCGGCCATGAATTCTCTTCGCGGAGCCCTAGCGGCTCAGAACCGGCAATGGGTTAGGGGCGCCGTGCTGCCCGTAGGGGCAAGGACGTCCGTCCAGGTGTGCTTCGAACTCTTCGCGGAACTTCTTGACGAAGCCGATGATGGGCATGGCCGCTGCGTCGCCGAGCGGGCAGAAGGTACGGCCCAGCATGTTCTCGCCGAGGTAGCGGAGGTTGTCGATATCTTTTTCGACTCCGCCGCCAGAGTGGAAGCGCTTGAGAGTCTTGGTCATCCAGTCGGTCCCTTCGCGGCAGGGAATACACCATCCGCAGCTTTCGTGGCGGTAGAACTGGCTGGTGCGCAGGGCGAACTTGACGATGCAGGTCTGGTCGTCGAGGATCACGATACCGCCCGAGCCGAGGAAGGTTCCGGCCTTCATCATGGCATCGAAGTCGAGCGCGATGTCGATCTCCTCAGGTCGCAGACAGGGAACGGACGAGCCGCCGGGGACGACGCACTTGAGGGTGCGTCCGTTGGCGATGCCGCCGCCGACCTCGTAGATGGCCTTTTTCAGGTTGAAGCCGAGGGGAAGCTCGTAGACGCCGGGGCGGGCGACGTGTCCGCTGAGTTGGAACAGACGTGTGCCGCCGTTGCGCTCGACGCCGATCTCGGCGTATTGCTTGCCGCCCATGAGCAGAATGGGAGGAACGCTGGCGAGGGTCTCGGCGTTGTTGATGACCGTGGGACCGCCCCAGAGTCCGACAACGGCCGGAAACGGAGGACGGATGCGGGGAACGCCGCGCTTGCCTTCGAGCGACTCCATGAGGGCGGATTCTTCGCCGACCTCATAGGCTCCGGCGCCGCCGTGCCAGTAGACGTCGAGATCGTAGCCGGAGCCGAAGATGTTTTTGCCGCAGATGCCGCGCGCGTAGGCGTCGGCGATGGCCTTCTGCATGATCTCCAGAAGGTAGCGGTACTCGCCGCGGATATAGATGTAGGCGGCGTGCGAACCGACGGCGATGGCGGCGATCATGGCGCCTTCGATGACGGCATGGGGATCGTGCTCGAAGATGAGGCGGTCCTTGCAGGTTCCGGGCTCGCTCTCATCGCCGTTGCACAGCACGTACTTGGGCTTGGCGCTCTCTTTGGGGACGAACGACCACTTCATGCCGGTGGGGAAGCCGGCGCCGCCGCGTCCGCGGAGGTTGCTGGCCTTGACCTCGTTGATGATGGCGTCGGGACCGAGTTCGAGGGCCTTCTGCAGGGCCTTGTAGCCGTCGAGTTCGAGATAGCGGTCAAGGTTGGCAGCGCCGAGACCGAAGCGCTTGCTGATGACTTTGACCTCATCGGGATGGGAGACCAGGGTTGCCATAGCTACTGGGCCTCCTTTTGCCTGTACTCGTCAAGAATCTGATCGATTTTTTCCGGGGTGAGGTTCTCGTGGAAGGTGTAGTTGACCTGCATGGCCGGCGCCCAGGCACAGGCGCCGATGCATTCGACCTCTTCCACGGAGAAAACGCCGTCGGGAGTGACTCCCTGGTTGACTACCACGCCAAGTTTGCCGCGCACGTGCGCCAGCATTTTTTCTCCGTCGCGCAGCAGGCAGCAGATGTTGGTGCAGACCTGCACGTTGTATTTGCCGCCAGGCTTGGTGCGCAGCATGGAGTAGTAGCTGATGACGCCGCGGATGTCGAGTTCGGTGATCCCCAGGCGGCGGGCGAGTTCCTCGATGACCGCGTCGGTGATGTAGCCGTACTCGTCCTGGCTGTAGAGCAGGAACGGGACGAGAAGAGAGCGCTTCACCGGGTAGTGGGTGATCATCTCCGCGTATCGCGCTTCGAGTTGTTCGCTAAATTTCATGTGCCTCTGAACCCTGATGATATGCGCTGGTTCCGCTGCTAACTTTTTGAAAATTACGGTTCGAAGATCTCGTGGAGCATCCACTCGGCGAGGCCGGAAGGATCGGAGCATTCGCTGGGAATACCGTCCGCCTCAAAGCCATCGGGCGAATTGTGCAACGTTGCTTCAAAGGGGTGCGAACCCATCACGTGAATAAAGATCGTTCCGGGCAGGGAGGTGGAGCTGGCGGCTACCGTTTTGTAGCCGTTTGTGACCTGCACGTCCTCCCCTTTGGGCGTGACCACGATGGGAAACTTGAAACCCTGTGGGGCCTCGCGGTTGAACTCTTCGGCCTTCTGCTGCAGCAGGTCAATCAGGTCTAGGGCAAAGTCGCTCTGGCCCTCGCTGCGCTGGCTGATGGTGCGTGCAAACTGCGTTCCCCAGGACTCCAAATCGCTCTCCGTTCTAGCGGTCAATGTTTCTGGTGTTCCCGTACTCTAGCGATCTACGTCGCCCAGGACGATGTCGATGCTGCCGATGGCGGCAACCACGTCGGCCAGCAGATTGTGTTCGCACATTACCCCGATGGCGTTCAGGTTGGCAAACGAAGGACTGCGCATGTGGACGCGATAGGGCTTGGCGGTGCCGTCGCTGCAGACGTAGTAGCCCATCTCGCCGCGCGGCGATTCCACTCCCTGGTAAACCTCGCCCTCGGGAACCGTGAAGCCCTCGGTGACAATCTTGAACTGATGGATCAACGCCTCCATCTGGGTCTTCATCTTCTCGCGGTCGGGCAGCACGATCTTGGGCGCGTCGGCCTTGATGGGGCCGTCGGGCAGCTTGGCGATGGCCTGCTTGACCATGCCGGTGGACTGGCGCAGCTCCTCCATGCGGATCTGGTAGCGGGCGAACACGTCGCCTTCGGTGGCGATGGGAACCTTGAACTCCAGCTGGTCGTAGCCGCCGTAGGGCATGTCGCGGCGCAGGTCCCAATCGATTCCGCTGCCGCGGGCCGTGGGGCCGCTGAGCATCAGGTCGATGGCGTCCTGCTTGGTGATGAGCGCAACTCCCTTGGTCCGACCTATCCAGATCGGGTTATTGGTCAGCAGGTCCGAGTACTGCGTGATGCGGTCGGGAAAATAGTTGACGAAGTTTTTGAGGTAATCGAGGAAGCCCAGCGGCAGGTCCATGGAGACGCCGCCTATCCGGAAATAGGAGGTCATCATGCGCTGGCCGGCGACCATCTCGAACATCTTGAGAATTTCTTCGCGCTCGCGGAAGCAGTAAAGGAAGACGGTCATCGCGCCTATGTCCAAGGCGTGGGTGCCGAGCCAGACCAGGTGCGAGTTGATGCGGGTCAGCTCGTTGAGCATGAGGCGGATCCACATGGCGCGCGGCGGAATCTCCAGTCCCAGGAGCTTTTCGACGGCCAACACGTAGGTGAAGTTGTTGGTCATGGGACAGAGATAGTCGATGCGGTCGGTCATGGGGATGACCTGCTGGTAGAACTTGGCTTCGCAGGTCTTCTCGATGCCGGTGTGCAGAAAGCCGATGTCGGGCCGGACGCGGACGATGGTTTCGCCGTCAATTTCCAGCAGGAGACGAAGCACGCCGTGGGTGGACGGGTGCTGCGGCCCCATGTTCAGGACCATGGTCTGGTCGCCGTTGACGGTTTCCACTACAGGTGCGGAGTTGAATGGATCGGTGCCCGGCATTAGCGGTATCCCTCGACAGGGTAGTCCTTGCGCAGCGGATAGCCTTCCCATTCATCCGGCATGAGAATGCGACGAAGATCGGGATGGCCCTGGAAGCGGATGCCGAACATGTCAAAGACCTCGCGCTCGAAGGGCGAAGCCCCGGGCCACAGGGAGGTCACCGACTCGATATAGGGATCGGTTCCGTTGATTTTGACCTTGATGCGGAGCCGTTCGCGGCGCTGATAGGAGAGCAGCGAGTAGACGACCTCGAAGCGCGGTTCGGAGGGGAACCAGTCGAGCGCGGTGAGGTCGGCCAGGTAATCGAAAGACGTGCTGCTGGAGGAACGCAGCAGCTTCAGGGCGTCGATCAGATGAATGGGCTCGATCCAGAGGGTGAGCTCGTCGCGGTCGAACTTTGCCGCCTGGAGCGCCTGGGGCATGGAATCCAGCAGGCAGGCCACGGCGGGACGCACCTTCAGCAGCTCTAAATCGGTAACAGGAGGTTGTAAGGCCATAGGCTTCAGAGCGCCTCGTCGCGCGAAGATTTATTCCAGTCGAGAACGCCCTTCTGCCACACGTAGAAGAAGCCGACCAGGATGATCAGAACGTAGGTCATCATCTCCCAGAATCCGAACATCTTGAGTTTCTTCAGAAGGATAGCCCAGGGGTAGAGGAAGACTGCCTCCACATCGAAGAGGATGAAGAGCATACCGACCAAGTAGAATTTGACGCTGAATCGCTGGCGAACATCGCCGACCGGTTCCATGCCGCACTCATAGGGCGACATCTTGCTCTTGTTGGCCTTGTGCTGACCGATCAGATAGGACAACGTCACGATGGCAGCTGCCAGCAGGCAGGCCACGGAAAAGTGAATGAGCAGAGGTAGATACCTTGCAAAATAGTTGTCGGTCATAACGATGTTAAGGAAGCCCCAGAATCCCACTTCTGTGATCGAGCAAGTATGATATTGCAACATTCCATTGTCAAGCAAATCAGCTCGCGTTGCCGGTGCGGGAAAGAGCATGGATGCGGTGGGCGCGCAAAGAGACGATCAAACGTTCGTAACGTTGCAGAAACATCGGCTGTTCATTAACAATCTGTCCTGGCGAAACACTTCCAAGCCAGGATGCCGGGCACGGCCCTACTCCATTGGGCGGCCGGTAGCGGGCGCGAGATCCTGATGATCTTCGGTTTTAATACCGACATTGCAGCCGAAGGCACGGTTTACCACGTGCAGACCGAGGTGCGTGAGCAGGAGTCGCGTCTGGAGTCGCAGGTATTCGTGCGGGGACGCTGCATCGGCAAGCGCGGTGTGGTGCTGCCTCCCGGCGCCACCGAAGAGGAAATTCAGGAGCTGGCCCGGGCTCAGCACCGCTGGGTTGTGGAGGCGGTGCGCGGCGGTTTTGTGGACGAGGCGCTCCGGCAGGATTTACCGAGCCAGGATTTGCCGAACCGGGGCGTGCCGAGCGGGGAGAAGGCCGAAGCGCTGACGGTGGAGTTGCTGGGCTCGAAACGAGTCTCGGTGGAGAGCGTGATGCTTAGCTTCCGCGTTCTCTCGGGTGGTTCAGTTGCCGGGCAGGCAGAGATGACCGCCAGCTGGAAGATCGAGTCGGCCGCAGGCGTGCTGCAGAGTGTCTTTACCGATGATGCGGGAGTGGCCGAGATGCGCCTTGGGCTGACAGGCGGCGAGGCAGAGCTGGAAGTGAAGGCGCAACTGGAGGGCCGGGAGACAACCCGGCGCTTTCTTATCAAATCGGCAAGAAAGGCACCGAGCAGTTAGAATCGGGGCATGAAAGCTGGACGTGCATGGGCACTGGGCTTGGCCGTGGCGACGGCGCTGGTCTGGCCGATGGCCGCGCAACAGAATTCGCCGCCCCAGACGCCGCCCCAGTCGCAAAGCCAAGACGCTGCCGGGCAAAGCGACGGCCCGATGACGGAAAATCCTCGATATCAGCAGAGTGTGCCGGCGAGCAACCCGCTTCCGCGCAGCGAGGCGCCTCCGCTCAGTACCAATGAGAGCAGCAGCGAACAGACGCGCATCGATCTGTCTCCGCCCAAGGCCGACGAACTGGCGCACCCTGACGAGGGGAACTCGGCTGACGACGTGACAGGAGTGCACGAGTGGAATCCACTGCGCGCGATGAAGGACGTCGAGGTGGGCGACTTTTACTATAGGGCAGGGAACTACAAGGCGGCGCTCAGCCGCTTCCGCGAGGCCCTGCAATACAAACCGCGCGATGCGGTGGCGACCTTCAAACTGGCCCAGACCCTGGAAAAGAGCAAGCAGTTCGAGGAGGCGCGGGCGGAGTATGAGGCGTATCTTGAGATTCTCAAAGACGGGCCGAGCGCGGGCGAGGCAAAAAAGGCTCTGGCGCGGCTGAAGAAGCAATAACCGGGGGCGTGCGATGGAGGCATGGCTGGACCGTTTGCGCAGAGAGATCGAAGCAACCACCCAGGGGCTGAGTGCAGCGGACTGGAGGCGCGCGCCGCAGGGCCGCTGGAATACGGCTCAGATTCTGGAACACTTGGGGCACAGCTACGGCGCCACGGCAAAGATGCTGGAGTTGAGCCTGGCGGCGGGCGTGCGTCCCGAGGTTCGCGCGGCGAAGACCTCCGAGCGGTGGAAGCAGTTTCTGGTGGTGAAGTTGGGCTGGTTTCCTTCGGGGCGCAAAGCTCCTGCGTTTATTACGCCGCACGACGACGCCGGACCGGAGACACTGGGGCGGACCCTGAGCGGGCTGGAGCGGATGAAGGTTGCACTGGCGGCGGCAGAGGAGCGGTGGGGAAGCCGCGACGCGATTGGGACACACTTTGTGCTGGGCCCGATGAACTCCGGGCAGTGGAGAAAATTTCATTACTTGCACGGACACCATCATGTGCGGCAGATGCGGGAACGGCTGGGCGGCAACATGGGAGACCAGGCCGCCGGGTGAAGCACAACGCCACCGGGAGCCGGGCAGCGCGCGTCGTCAGTCGGTGGCGTGCGGAACTCCGGCGTGGCGGGCCGATTCCTGCGCATCGTCCAGCTGCGACCCCAGGCTGTCAAGCAAGTTGCGCTGAGCTTGAATCTGCTCGTTGAAGAGCCGCTGCTGCTCCTGGTATTCCAATACCGACGGGTTGGTTCCGGAAGAGCGCTGGAACAGATTGGTGCTCTCCACCTGGTCGCGCTGCAGCCGTGCGATCTCCTGCTGGGCGGCGGTGATCTGCGCGCGTATGGCTGCGATCTTGTCCAGATAATGCTGGTTGATCTCCTGGGTGCGCTTGTCAAGTTGGAGTTCGCGAGCCGCGCGCTCCTGCTCGGGGGTGGGCTTGCTCTTGGCCGGCGCGGCGGTCTTGCCCTCGGCTGCTTTGCCTGCGCCTTCGGCGGAGGATGTGGCTGGCGCGCCTGGCTCGGCATCCTTGCCGGTTTGATCGGTGGAATCGGCTGGGGCGGCTTCGCTGGACGGGCGGGCGACATCGTCGTTGGTATAGACCTTGGGCTGGGAGGCACCGCTTTGCTGCCGCTCCGTACGGAGCTGGCGCGCCAGATCTCCGAGCGATTGGGTTTGGGCGCACAGCGGGAGGGCGAGGACCAGCAGGGCAGGAATGCGTAGGCAGCGAAGACTCATACAAAACTCTCCTCGTAGAGTTTGTTCCCTATTGTAGCGCCTGCGCGATGACTGCCACAGGCATGAACCCTGGCCGCAATTGCGGCTTGTGTCCCCTCAGGCGAAAATCCGGAACAGGTTGAGGTAGCCGCGGATGATCTGCATCCCATAGAACCAGGCCACGATCGACATGATCGAGAGAAAGACGCCAAAGGGAATTTCCATATACTGCATGGCGGTTTGCGCTGCCTGCCATGCGCGGGATGACGCCTGCAGCCCGAAGCGGACGCGATAACGGGCGATGCGTTTGCGAAAAACCGCGAGCAGGATGAAGACGCCGTAGGCTCCGCCCAGGAGCGAGGCCGAGCACAGCACGAAGAGCGTGAGTATCGGACCGAGAAATGCGCCCGCCATGGCCATCAGCTTCACGTCTCCCAATCCCATTCCCTCCGTTTTGCGAAGTCTCAGATAGACCTGGGCGATTCCGAAGAGGACGCCGGAGCCGATGGCGGCTCCCAGCAGGGAGTTCACCAGCGAGCGCCAGCCGAGCTGCAGGTTCACCTGCAGTAAGGTGAGGGCACCGTGAAAATGCGGCGGGAAGAGACGATAGGCCGGGCCGGGCACCAGAGAAAACAAACTGAACAGGATTGCGACGGCAAGTCCCGGCAGAGTCATGGCGTCGGGAAGCAGATGGGTCTCGGCGTCGGTAAAGGTCAATCCGAGGAGCAGAAAGCAGAGAACGCATCCCTTGAGGGCCTCTACCGAGTAGCCGGCCTGCAGGAACGAGAAGAGGAAAAGCAGGCCGCAGACCAGCTCGACGGCAGCATAGCGCGGGGTGATGGGGACGTGGCAGTGGCGGCAGCGTCCTCGGAGAATCAGCCAGCTGAGGACCGGAATATTGTCATGGGCGGCAATGGGCGTATGGCAGTTCGGGCAGGCCGAGCGCGGCGCTACCACGGACAGACCGCGCGGCAGCCGGTAAATGCAGACGTTCAAAAAGCTGCCGAAGATCAGTCCGAAGCAGAAAAATCCAGCTCCGAGAAACCACTCAGGGTACACGCGCATATCTCTCTTAGTCGTTCTTACCGCGATTATAGGAGGAACGGTGCGAATCCGGGAGTTACGAAAGAAGTACCGATAAAAGCAGAGCGGGCTGACGGCGGGCCATCGGGGCGTCCGGCGGCGGAGCAATGGAGTTGCCGGCGGCCGGGTTACACTGAGTACGACACACTGAGTACGACGCGATGAGTAGGACACACTGAGTAGGACACCCATGAGTACGACACCCGAGATCGACTACAGCCGTCCGTACATTCAATTTGACAAGGTCAGCAAGGCCTTTGGGGACAATGAAGTCCTGCGCGAAGTGAGCTTCGATGTGAAGGCGGGCGAGACGGTGTGCATTCTGGGGCGGAGCGGCGTGGGCAAGTCGGTATCGCTGCACCACATCATGGGTTTTCTGAAGGCAGACAGCGGACGGGTGTGGGTGGCGCGCGAGGACATCACCGACTATTCGGAGCTGGAGATGGAGCGCATCCGCAAGAAGGTCACCATGGTCTTCCAGAACGGCGCCCTGTTTGATTCGCTGAGCGTGGGCGAGAACGTTGCCTTCCCGCTGCGCGAGCGGGGCGACCTGGACGAGGCGCAGGTTTTTCAGATTGTGGACGGGCTGCTGGAGATGATGAACGTGGCGAATTATCGCGAGCAGCTGCCGTCGGGACTTTCCACGGGAATGAAGCGCTCGGTGGCGATTGCCCGCGCGCTGGCCGCGCAGCCGGAGGCGGTTCTGTATGACGAGCCGACCACGATGGTGGACCCGCTGACGGCTCACCTGCTGGGAGACCTGATCAAGAAGCTGAAACATCAGCTGAAGCTGACCAGCATTGTGGTGACGCACGATATGGCGCTGGCGAAAAAGGTCGGCGACCGGATTGTGTTTCTGCATGAGGGGCAGGTGGTGTTTCTGGGCACGCCGGAAGAGATGGAAACCTCGCAGGTGGAAATTGTGAAGGAGTTTCTTACCCTGGATTCGCTGGACTTGGGGTATTGGCGCGGCGGGCAGGAGCCAAGCCCGCCTGCGCCATAGGGAATCAGATCGCCGCAAAGTCCCACATCTGCTGACTGCGGCAGATATGGGCGTCCTCGCGCAATCTGAGCGCAAGCGCATCTCGCACCGCTGGCTACGCCCGGAGCTTTTCAGCCAGTTTCATCTCCGGATCACGTTCGCAGGGCGATCCTGCGCTTGCTGTGAGTCGAGGCCGCGAGCCAAAGGGCGAGCCCGGTGGTAGAAATCTTTGGAGGCCTGATTTCAGATCAGAGCGGTGCTGGGGGCCTTCGCTTGCGCTCAGGATGACCCCAAAGAATCAAGTACAAAACCAACAGCAACGGCCCCACATCTGCTAACTGCGGCAGATATGGGGCACCGACCTTCTTTCCTCTAAATGGAGCGGAAGCTAGAAGCCTTTTGCCACTAACGCCGCAGCGTTGAGGCCGGATTGGCGGTCGCGGACCATCCACTTTTCCAGGTATTTGGCTACGATATCGGTTTCGATGTTGACGGGATCGCCGGGCTTGAGGGTGCCGAGGTTGGTGCATTCGACGGTGTGGGGGATGATGGCCACCGAGCAGCGCAGGCCTTCGAGCTTGGCCACCGTGAGGCTGATGCCTTCGATGGCGATGGAACCCTTGAAGACCAGGTAGCGCTCCAGTTCGGGATCGACCTCGACGTGCAGCCAGAAGCCGTCGGAGTCAGGGATGGGCTCGAAGGCTTCGAGGCGTCCCACGCCGTCGACGTGGCCCTGCACGATGTGTCCGCCGAGGCGTCCGTGAGCGGCCAGGGGAAGTTCGAGGTTGACCGCGGCGCCGGGGTGAATGCGGGAGAACGAGGTGCGCACCCAGGTTTCCGGCGCGAGATCGGCGGCAAACGAGGTGGGGGTGATGTCGAGCGCGGTGAGGCAGACGCCGCTGACGGCGCAGCTGTCTCCGGTGCGCAGTTCGCGCGTGACGTTCGCGGCCTCGATGACGATGCGGCGGTTCTCTCCGTTTTGATCGATGCGAGCAATGCGTCCGACTTCTTCAACAATTCCGGTAAACATGATGGCAGTTCCTTTTCGGATAAATTCTATAGCTGCGGACCGAGTGGTCGATAAGGGTCGCGCAGGTAGGCCTCGACGGCAAAATCTTCATCGAAGCGTTCAATCTTCAAATCGGCAGCGGTGAGGGCAACGCCGGCGGGCATCGCTTTTTGTCCCTCCAGCCAGGGGACAGAGCCCACAGGGCCAAAGATGCGCGGGGTGTAGAAGAGCACGAGCTTGTCAACCAGCCGGGAGCGCAGGCAGGCCCAGTTGACGGCGGCTCCGCCTTCGACCAGCAGGCTGGTGATCTGCTCGCTGCCGAGCCGGGCTAAAACGCGGTAGAGATCGGGGCGTCCCTCGTGCGGAGCGGGCTCGGTCGGAGCGCTTTTTTCGATGTCCACCTGGCAGACATGCACGCCGCGGGACTCCAAGGCACGGCGCTTGTTCTCCTCGGCAAAGGAGCAGAAGACGACGAGATCGTCATTGGCGGTTTCCACCACGCGTGAAGTGAGCGGAAGACGCAGGCGCGAGTCGAGAATGACGCGCATCAAGGGACGGCGGCGCGGCAGGCCGCTGCGGTCGGTGAGCAGCGGATCGTCGGCGATGATCGTGCCGACGCCGACCAGAATGGCATCGGAGGCGTGACGCATTTCGTGTACGCGGCGGCGCGCGGACTCTCCGGTGATGTAGCTGGACGAAGCGGAGCTGGCATAGGCTGGCTCCGCCGCATGCAAGCTGGGTGCGGGCGGGCCGGCGATCTTGCCATCGAGCGACATGGCTGCCTTGAGGGTGACAAAGGGCAGGCCGGTGCGGATGAATTGGGCAAAGCTTTCGTTGATGCGGCGGGCCTCGGCTTCGAGGACTCCCGCTGTGACTTCGATTCCGGCGGCGCGGAGTTTGTCGAAACCTTTTCCGGCGACCAGGGGGTTTGGGTCTTCCATGCAGCAGACCACGCGCGCGACTCCGGCGGCGATGATGGCGTCGGCACAGGGACCGGTGCGCCCGGTGTGCGAGCAGGGCTCCAGATTGAGGTAGAGCGTGTTGCCGCGCGCCAGCGGGCCGGCCTGCTCCATGGCCAGGATCTCGGCGTGCTTCAGTCCCGCATAGAGATGCGTGCCGCTGCCGACGATGCGGCCGCGCTCATCGACCACGATTGCGCCTACCAGAGGATTGGGCGAGGCAAGACCGGTGCCGCGCGCGGCCAGTTCCAGAGCCTGGCGGAGAAACAGTTCATCGGTGGAGATTGCCATGCGTCAGGAGAACAGCGAATCGACGAAGTCGACCGGGTTGAAGGGGATGAGGTCCGATTGTTTTTCTCCCACGCCCACGTAGCGCACGGGAAGATTCATCTCACGCGAGATGGCGATGACAACGCCTCCCTTGGCGGTGCCGTCGAGCTTGGTGAGGACGATGCCGGTGACGCCGGCAGCTTCGGTGAAAACCTTGGCCTGCTGCAGGCCGTTCTGTCCGGTGGTGGCGTCCATTACCAGCAGGGTTTCATGCGGCGCGCCGGGGATGATGCGCTGCGCGGTGCGGTACATCTTTTCCAGTTCGGCCATCAGGTTCGCCTTGTTGTGCAGGCGTCCGGCGGTGTCCACGATGACGTAGTCGATTTTGCGCGCCCGGGCGGCCTGCAGAGCATCGAAGAGCACGGCCGAAGGATCGCCGCCGGGCTTGGTCTTGATGACCTCGGTGCCGGTGCGGTCGCCCCAGATTTCGAGCTGCTCGATGGCGGCGGCGCGGAAGGTGTCAGCGGCTGCGAGCAGAACGGTTTTGCCCTGCGCCCGCAACGCGTGCGCCAGCTTGCCGATGGTGGTGGTCTTGCCGACTCCGTTGACACCGACGATGAGGATGACCTCGGGAGGGTCGGCGACCACCTTGGGGCGGCTCTCCTCGGCACGGCGCAGGATGGCGAGCAGCTCCTGCTGGAGCAGGCGCTTGAGTTCGCCGGTGTCGCCGATCAGGCGGCGCTCCACCTTTTCGCGCATCGCTGCCAGCACTTCGCGGGTGGTGACGGTGCCGAGGTCGGCGGCGATGAGCGTGGCTTCCAGATCGTCGAGGGTGCGGGCGTCGATCTGCTTGTCGAGATAGAGGACATCTCCGAGTCCCACGGCGAGGTTTTCACGCGTGCGCGTGACCGCCTGCTTCATGCGCTCAAGAAGCGTGGACTTCTTTTCTTCGGGCTGATTGAGGCTGCCAAATAGAGTCTGAATCATTGCACTTTCAATTATAGCGACCCAGGGTGGGCGCCCGGTTTTGGGCTAGTCATGGAATAATGCGCTCTCCTGGGTGAGCGGACGATTCATGAGGTCGCGGATGGCATCGCTGGGAGACTTGCCGTGCTGCAGAATGGCGTGCATCTGCTCGGTGATGGGCATCTCCACGTGCACCGAATGGGCCAGGCCGACGGCGGCGCTGGTGGTCATGACGCCTTCGGCCACCATGCCATGCATGCCGCCGATGATCTCATCGAGCTTGCGTCCGTGGCCCAGTTCCACACCCACGCTGCGATTGCGGGAGAGCCCGCCGGTGCAGGTGAGCACCAGGTCTCCCAGGCCAGCGAGGCCGGACATGGTCTCGGCGCGGCCTCCGCAGGCGACCGCCAGGCGGGTGATCTCATGCAGCCCGCGGGTGATCAGTCCGGCCACCGTGTTATGGCCGTAGCCCATGCCATCGACGATTCCGGCGGCAATGGCGATTACGTTTTTGACCGAGCCGCCGAGTTCCAGTCCGACCACGTCATCGTTGCGGTAGACGCGGAATTTGGCGCTGCTGAAGGTTTCCTGCACCTGCGCGGAGAGCGCAGGATCGGCGGAGGCAACGCTGAGAGCGGTGGGATAGTCCTTGGCGACTTCGCGGGCGAAGGTGGGTCCGCTGATGGCGCACAGGCGCGGGGTAAAGCTGCCTTCGCCGTGGGTGAGAACATCAGTGATGACCTGGCTCATGCGCAACAGGGTTTCGTTTTCGATGCCTTTGGTGGCGGACACCAGAAGCATCCCGGGATGGAGCAGCGGCTTCATCTGGCTCCAGACACGGCGGGCGTGGTGAGAGGGCATGACGCTGAGGACGATCTCGGCGCCCTCGATGGCTTCAGCCAGGCTCTGCGTGGCTTCGATGCCTTCCGGCAGCGGGCAGCCGGAGAGAAATGGTTCGTTGACGCGCGTGGCGCGGATGGATTCGACGACTTCGGATTCGTAGGCCCAGAGCTTGAGGCGATGCGATTCGCAGCGGCTCAGTGCGATGGCCAGCGCCGTGCCCCAGGCGCCGGCGCCAATGACTGCAATGTTTGCCATGAAAATTATGCCTTTCTTGCGCCGAAGCGGCTTTCGGTGCCAGCCCACAGGCGTGCGATGTTTTGATGATGACGGAGGATGACAAGCAGTGCGGCGGCGGCGCACATGATGAGTGCGGGCGCCGGAAAGGTATCCCGCTCCAGCCAGTACACAAAGGCCGGAAAAAAGCCGGCGGCCAGAACGGAGCCGAGCGAGACGTAGCGAGTAAGGGCAACGGTGATGGCAAAAACCAGCAGGGCAAGCAGCGCCGCCGCGGGAGCGAGGGCGAGGAAAACTCCCAGTCCGGTGGCCACGCCTTTGCCTCCGTGGAAGCCGAGCCACACGGGAAACATATGGCCGATGAGGGCCGTGAGCGCGGCAACCGCCGCCAGCGTGTGCAACTGCGCCGGACTGAAGGCGGCAATCTGGGGCAGCTTCAGTGCGGGAAGGCTGAGCACCAGAAAAACCGGCAGCCAGCCTTTGAAAGCATCCAAGACAAGCGTTGCGATGGCCAGTCCTTTTCGTCCGCTGCGGGCCACATTGGTGGCGCCGATGTTGCCGCTGCCAATGGAGCGCACGTCCACTCCCTCAAATACACGCACCAGAATATAGCCGAAGGGAATGGAGCCGAGAAGATAGGAGCAGACGACGACGGCGATCAGAACGGAATGACTCATTCTCACTTCCATAACAGCGTGGGTATGGATGCAGCGTACTCAGCCTGCGAGTTCGAAGCCTTCGAGTTTGCAGTAGAGCGCCCCGCTGGACGACAACCTGCTTTCGTAAAGGAAGAATTCGCGCGCGGTCATTGTACCGAACTCCGGGGCCGGACTCGAAGCGACATGGCGGGCGAGCTGTGCAAATGGCGGAACAGAGCGCTCTCCGCGCACCGGACGCGGCCTGCCCGAACCGCTGCGTGCCAGGGTGAGATGGGGATGAAAATCGCCCTCCTGCGCAAAGCCCAGCGCTTCCAGCGACTGCCCGACGCTGCGGGCCAGAGTGGAGAGCGCGGGCGCTTCGATCCCGGCCCAGAAGATTCGCGGCGCGCGCGCGTCGGGAAAGAACCCAGCCCCGCGAACCGAGAGCTCAAAGGACGGCAGATGGATCTGGCGCAGTCGTTCGCGCACCGCCTCCGCCTTTGGCACTTCGCCAAGAAACTGGAGGGTGACGTGATAGTTGCTGCTGCGCACAAAGCGCACGCCGGGAAAACGGGGCAGCAGGGTGCGGATGTAATCGTCCAGCCGCTGCTGAATGGCTTCGTCGATGTCGAGGGCAACAAAGAGGCGCATGGGTGGTCGAAAATACTTATGGGATGAGCCGGCTGAAAATCGACGCACTGGCTACAATTTGTTCCTGTAAGACTCCGTGCTGCGCGAACGGTTCGAGTGCCGCACGAATCTCTGTTTCGAAGCTCGCCCGCTGCTCCCCGAGTATCTCTGGCGAGGTGTTCGACCTTGAGAGTGCGCGGCCCACCAGCTCTGCAATGCAGACCTGGCGGCTCTCGGTCACAGAAGTGGTCGCGAGCTCACGAAAAACTGAGCCGGCAAACCACTCCTTCGCTTCAATCCGATAGCGCTTCCTGTCCGTGTCCGAGAGCCCGCCGTGGCACACATCGTAGTAGGACTTCAACCAAGGATTTGCCGGTGAATCGACGCTATGGGCGCCACAGATCAGGATGTGACCACGATCAGAAAGAATCCGCTCCAACACCGGCAAGGCTGTGTCACGCTGCATCCAATGCAGCGCCCTGCCGATGGTGATGAAGTCGAAGGTCAGGGAGGCGGTGAATTCCTCGATCCTGGCATGAATCAAAGAAAGTGCCACGCCCGCTTCCGCCGCGGCAGCCCTTGCCGCGGTGATCATGGCCGATTCCGGATCGATCCCAGTGCAGTGCTTCACGAACGGGGCGAAGCCAATGGCAAGCAGCCCGGGCCCACAGCCGATATCAAGCAGGTTTTCGTCGCCACGCAATCCGATGCGCGCCGCGACATGGTCGAAGAATGCGGGCGGATAGGGTTCGCGGTACCGGGAATAAAACTCAACTGTCGAAGCGAAGCGCCCCATGGTTTCTAGTTTTGCAGGTGTAGCTGACAACTTCAAGCCGTCTGATTTATCGCAGCTTTTTATCGTAACTTTTATCGTAACCTCCGCCGCAGCAGGTCGAGCGCCAACTGGGTGGCGAACCAGCGGATGCGGTCGCGGTCGCCGGAAAATCTCTTCTCGACAACATCGGTGTGTTTGCCGTCGGCGAGAGCCACGTAAACCAGGCCGACGGGCTTTTCCTCGCTGCCGCCAGTGGGGCCTGCAACTCCGGTGATGCCGATGCCGTAGGTGGTTTTGCAGCGCTGGCGTATGCCTTCGGCCAGCGCGGCGGCCACCGGGCGGCTGACCGCGCCGTCGCTTTCCAGCAGCAGCGGAGGCACGCCGCAGAAGTCGCGCTTGAGGGCGTTGGAGTACACCAGCGCTCCGCCCATGAAGTAGCGCGAGGAGCCGCTGATGCTGGTGATGCGTTCGGCCAGCATGCCTCCGGTGCAGCTCTCGGCGACCGCCAGGGTTGCGCCGCGCATTTGCAGGAAGTAGCCGACGATCTGCTCCAGCGATTCGCCGCCGCTGGAAAAAATCTCGTCGGCGAACTCGTCCTCCAAGAGCGAGGCCAGCTTTTCAATCTGCTCCTCCGCCTCGGCGCGGGTTGCGGCCCGGGCCTTGAGATGAAACTGCACTTCGCCGGCTTTGGCCAGGATCGTGGTCTCGATGGCGGGGAACTGCTGGTAGATTTTGGCCGCCCGCAGATCAGCGGTGGATTCGGCGACCATGGCAATTTTCAGCTCGCAGGTAGCCAAGTGCTGCTCAGGCAGGATTTGCTTGAGCCGCTCGAAGCAGAGGTCGTTGAACATGCCTTCCATCTCGTGCGGCGGGCCGGGCAGCAGGATCAGCAGGCGGCGCTGGCCTTCGAAAGTGATGTCGAGCCACTGGCCGGGAGCGGTGCCGCGGCTGTTCTTGAGCAACTCGGCCCCTGCAATGCGGTCGGCCTGCTTGACGTTGTTTTCCGCCACGCGCGTGCGGTTTGCGGCGGCGCGGGTGTAGAGGGCGGTGACGATATCGTGGTCGCGCTCCAGTTCGACGCCGAGGGCCTGGGCCACGCACTCGCGCGTGAGGTCGTCCTCGGTGGGACCGAGGCCGCCGGAAAAAACGATGATCTGGGCGCGGGAGAGCGCGATGCGGCTGGCCTGCAGCAGGTGGGCGCTGCGGTCGCCGACAATGGTCTTGAAGATGACCTCGACGCCGAGCTCATTGAGCCGCCGGGTCAGGAACAGGGAATTGGTGTCCTGGCGGAAGGGCGTCAAGAGCTCGGAGCCGATCGCTACGATCTCAGCATTCACGCCTAACAGTGTAAACCGAAGACTCGCGATGATGAGACGAACTGCGTTGGAAGCCAGCCGGGCTCCCTGCCGTCAACCATCAGCGCGTGAGATAGATCACAAACGGGGTTGCGCCGGGTCACTGAAAAATAAGCATGCGAAGTCTAGCGTCCAATGTGGACAAAAACAGTCCGGATTCCATATTATGCAATTAACCCGTGCAGCAGACTATGCCGTTCGTGTGATGATCCATCTGGCCAGCCGGCCGGAGGGATCGGTTGTGTCCAAAACCGTGCTGGCGAATGCCTCGGAGGCGCCGGAGAGCTTTGTCTCGAAGATTCTGCAGATGCTGGCCCGTGCGGGGCTTATCCAGGCCCGGCGCGGCGTGGAGGGCGGGTTCTTGCTGCTCCCCCGAGGCGCAGAGGCGTCTTTGCTGGATGTGGTAGAGAGCATCGACGGGCCTATCGCATTGAATATCTGTATCAATGCGGGCAATTGCCGCCGCGACGCCGATTGCGCCGCGCACCAGGTTTGGCTGCAGGCGCAGACGGCGATGCTGGCGGTTCTGCGCGAGGCAAAGATCGCGGAGATGGCGCAAGCGGTGAAATCCTGCGGGAAAGCGCGGAACATCGCACGCATTAGCGCGGGCGGCAAACCAGAATCGGTAACGCTATCCCGGCAGGGTGGGTCGGCGGCAACAACTAAAGGCAAGGTACAACCGCGTACGGTTCCCACCGGGGCCGGGCGCGCAGCAGGCAAGAAGCAAAAATAAATTAGCTGGGGTGTTCTTCATGGACTCCGCTGTACTGATACATCGGCTGCATTTCGCATTCACCGTTACGTTTCACTACCTTTTCCCGCAACTGACGATGGGACTGGCTCCGCTGGTGGTGGCGCTGGAATCCATCGGACTTTGGAAAGACAATGAGAAGTATCGCCAGGCTGCGCGGTTCTGGGCGAAGATCTTCGGCATCAGCTTTGTCTTTGGCGTGGTGACCGGCATTCCGATGGAATTTCAGTTCGGAACCAACTGGTCGCATTTCTCACGTTTTGCCGGCGGCGTCATTGGACAGACCCTGGCGATGGAAGGCACTTTTGCCTTCTTTATGGAATCGGCGTTTCTCGGGCTCTTTCTATTCGGAGAGAAGAGGCTGAGCAAGATCGCCCACTGGTGGACGGGCGTTGGGGTCTTTTTAGGCTCATGGCTTTCGGGGTATTTCATTGTTGCCACCGACGCATGGATGCAGCATCCGGTGGCTTACCGTGCGACGCAAGACGGTTCGTTGACGTTGAGCAGCTTCTGGGGCCTGCTGCTGAATCCGTGGGCGCTCTGGCAGTATGCCCACAACATGGCGGGCGCCGCGGTTACCGGAGCGTTTGCCATGGCGGCTCTGGGCGCCTACTACCTGCTCAGCGAAGTGCATAAGGAATACGGCAAGATCTTCGTCCGGGTGGGCGTGGTTTCCGGCATTCTGTTTTCGCTGCTGGTGATTGGACCGACGGGCGACGGGCAGGGCAGGAACCTGGCCAACTATCAGCCGGCGGCGCTGGCCGCGATGGAAGCCCACTTCGATACCAAGACCGCCGACCTGGTGATTCTGGGACAGCCCAACGTGGAAGACAAAACCATCGACAACCCTCTGGTCGTGCCCCACCTGCTGAGCTTCCTGGTGAACCGCGACTGGAAGGCGCAGGTGCGCGGACTGAGCGCATTCCCCGAGTCCGAGTGGCCGACCAATATCGCGCTGCTGTACTACGCCTACCACATCATGGTTGGGCTGGGCACCATCTTCATGGCGGTGATGCTGATCTGCGGCATCCAGCTTTTGCGGAAGAAACTGTTTGAAACCAGGTGGCTGCTGTGGATTCTGATGCTGAGCGCGCCGCTGCCTTTTATCGCCAACACGGCGGGTTGGATGACCGCCGAACTGGGCCGTCAGCCGTACCTGATCTACGGAATACTGCGCACCATCGACGGATACTCGAAGTCGGTATCGGCGGCGAACGTCTGGTTCACATTGCTGGGCTTTATGGGAATGTATACCTTGATCGCCATCCTCTTCCTGTTCCTGGTGCAGCGTGAAGTGGCACATGGGCCGGACCATCTTGAGGGCGCGACACCCGCTCCCGCTATGGGCGGAAATGCATTTGCCGGGGGGAGGAACTAGCAATGGGATTCCTATGGTTTGCGATTATCTCGGTGATGCTCACCGTCTACGTCGTTCTGGACGGCTTTGACCTTGGCGCCGGCGCGCTGCACCTGTTTCTTGGCCGCACGGATGATGAGCGGAGAAAGATTATCCGCTCGATCGGACCGGTGTGGGACGGCAACGAGGTGTGGCTGCTGGCTACCGGCGGCGTGCTGTATTTCGTCTTTCCCCAACTCTACGCGTCCAGCTTCAGCGGCTTTTATCTGCCGCTGATGATGGTGCTGTGGCTGCTGATGCTGCGTGCGATCGGGCTGGAATTCCGCACCCACATCGACCACGGCGTCTGGGCGAGCTTTTTCGACGGTATTTTTTCCATCGGCAGCCTGCTGCTGGCGGTCTTCTACGGAGCGGCGCTGGGCAATGTGGTGCGCGGGCTCCCGCTGGGGCCGGACCACTACTTCTTCCTGCCGATGTGGACCAACTGGAGCGTGGGCCCGCGCCCCGGCGTGCTGGATTGGTACACGGTGCTTTCGGGCGTGGTGGCGCTGGTTGCGCTGTGCATGCACGGGGCCAACTACCTTGTGGTCAAAACCGATGGCGAACTGAACGAACGGGCACGCAAGACCTCGCTGGTTCTGACGCCGCTTCTGCTGGTGCTCACCCTGTTAAGCCTATGGGCCACGCTCTCCATTCATCCCAATCTGCTGGCCAACTACAAGGCGCTGCCGATTGGGTTTGCGATCCCGTTCCTGGTGTTTGCCAGCCTAGTGGGAGTCTTCATCTTCCAGAAGGGCAGACAGGAGGTGCTGGCGTTCGTATCCGGAGCCTTATATCTGGCTTTTATGCTGGTGGGAGCGGTGTACTCGCTCTATCCGGTCATTCTTCCGGCAATCGATCCGCAGTACAACTTGACCATTGAGAACTCGATTACATCGAGCTATGCCCTGCAGGTTGGATTGCGGTGGTGGATTGTCGGTATTGTCATTGCGCTCGGGTATTTTGTTTTCTTATATCGCATGTTCCGGGGCAAGGTGACGCTGGAAGACGGTGGGTACGGCGACTGAAGAGAACAGCGAACGAACATCGAGAAAGTAAGCGAAGGCCGCCTTCATGGCGGCCTTCAACTTTGCTTGTCGTGCCGCTGTATTTATGGCTTCTGGGTGGGGCGGAGAAGGATCTCGCTGATGAACGATTGCGGCTGCTGCGTCACCAGCATGGCGACAGCGTGGGCGACATCACCGGGGGTGAGCATGCGCTTGGGGTCGTGACCTTCGTGCGGCGAAAACCCTGTATTGACCGAGCCGGGGCTGACCACGCTGACACGGATGTTGTAGGCGCGCAGCTCCTCGGCCAGCGCGTAACTGAGGCCGTTCAGTCCCCATTTGCTGGCGGAATAGATGGCGCCACCGGGAAGCGGGTTTCTGCCGGCAAGCGACGAGATGTTGATGATGTGGCCGCTGCGGGCCTCCACCATGGCCGGGGCAAAGGCGCGAATGGCGAAGAAGACGCCGCGCAGGTTGGTGTTCATGACCCGCGCCCAATCATCGGAGGTGCACTCCAGCATGGGGCGTCCCGTCAGGCTGATGCCGGCACAGTTGACCAGGATCTCCGCGTGCCCAATCTCGCCTGCGGCAAGCCTCACCTCGGCCTCGTTCTGCAGGTCGCAGACGAGAGCGCGGCAGCTGCCTTGCCGGTCTGCGATGCCTGCGGCGACCGCTTCGAGCGCATCGCGGTCGCGGCCCAGAATTACTGTCTTGGCACCCATTTCTGCGAGCCGGGTTGCGATGGCGGCGCCGATGCCCCGGCTGCCCCCGGTGACCACCGCGGTTTGCCCGGAAATTGAGATCGTAGGATTCATCAATGCTCCTCCCGCCTGCATTCGGTCAGGATAGAATTTCTGGATCGGCTTGCTGTGAATGGTACATCCTGAATGATTCACGGATGCAATCGGGAGCCGGGCGGCTGCATGGCTTCGGCGGTAATGCTTGCCTTGGCCGCCAGCGCATCCCTATAATCGCGTTCACAGACATATAGGGCCAGATTCTCGCTTAGGCAGGGTTGGCTGAGGTATGTACCGCCTTCTTAAAGTAACCGCCGCAGCCGTGGGTTTTTCTCCAGGCTCGGATGCCGGTGAGTGGGTTGCAGATTCCGTAGAGTCATTAAAGGAGCAAGAGGATGAAGAAGTCTCTAGTTGTGTGGTTGCTTGCCGCCGCCAGCGTGGCCGCGCAAGCGCAGGGCGCCCCTGCGGCACAGCAGCAACCGGCAGCGGGAGCCGCCGCTCCGGCCCAGCAACAGAAGAAAGTGATCCAGGACCCGAACGAGTACAACGCCTATATCGCCGCCATCAACGCCACCGATTCCACGAAGAAGGCGCAGATGATGGAAAGCTATCTGCAGACCTATCCCAACAGCGTGATGAAGGAAGACGGCCTGGAAATTCTGCTGAAAACTTATCAGCAGCTGAACAACACGGCGCAGATCAAAGTTGTCGCCCAGCGGTTGCTGGATGTGGACGCCAACAACCTGACCGCGCTGGCGCTGCTTAGCTATCTCGACCGCCAGCAGGCGCTGGCCGGCGGAGCCGATGCCGCCACGGCGCTGCAGCAGGCAGGAGAGCTCGGCAACCGTGGGCTCAAGGTTCTGGAGACGGCAACCAAGCCGGAAGGCTACACCGATGACCAGTGGAACACCATGAAGACGTCGTTCCGCGAGATCTACCTCGGCTCGGTGGGGCACGCCGCTCTGCAGGCGAAGGACTACGCCACGGCGCAGCAGGACCTGAAGGAAGTTGTGACCCTGCAGCCAACCGACGTAAACAGCATCTACCTGCTGGCGCTGGCCTATCTTTCGCCGAAGCCGCCGGTAGTGGATGGCCTGTTCTGGATTGCCAAGGCCGCCGCGGCCGCGCCGCAGCTGCTGCCTTATGCCAAGAATCAGTACGCCCGCTATCACGGCTCCGAGGACGGCTTCGACGCGTTGCTGGCCGAGGCCAAGACCGATGCGACGATCCCAGCCGGATTCACGGTGGCCCCCGCGCCGTCGCCTGCAGACCAGGCGGCCGCGATGCTCAAGAAAGGCTCGCCGGAACAACTCTCCTTCGCCGAATGGCAGTTCATTCTTACCAACGGCAGCAAGGATGCTGTCGATCAGGTTTGGAACGCGATCAAGGGCAAGCAGGTGCAACTGGTGGCCGCGGTCATCGAGGCTGCACCCGATTCGCTGAAATTGGCGGGCAGCGTGGACGACATCGATGCCAAGAAAGCCGACATTACGCTGAAGCTGAAGGAACCGCTGGCAGCCGCCCGTCTTCCCAAGGCCGGGGACGATATTACCGTTCAAGGCGCTCCCAGCGAGTTCACGGCGGGCGACAACTTCAATCTGGTATTCACGGATGGCGTCGTTCTGAAGGGCTTGCCGGAGGCAGCGAAAAAGCCCGCAGCGGGTGTGCATCAGAAAGCCGGACAGTAAACCAGGACGGGCCAATCGGCAAAATAAAAGAAGGACGGCCAATGTGCCGTCCTTTTATTTTGCCTGCTCTCAACCGGATTGCCGGTGGCTTGTGCGCGGCGCTAACGAGCGATCTTGCTTTCCATGACGATGGCTTTTTCGCTCCTGGGCGGGCGACGGCTCCCGGCGCGGACTGCGCGCACGTCGAGTTCCAGCTCAGCGATGGTCCGGCTCAGGGTGTTGCGATGCATTCCCAACTGCTTGGCTGCCTTGCATTGATTGCCGTTGTTCTGTTCCAGTACCGTAAGTATGAATCGCTTTCTAAATTCACGCACTGCTTCGCTATAAAGAATTCCGCTCTGATACATTTGCGTTACTAGAGTCGCCAGCTGGTCTTTCACTCGGGTGCCTCTCTTTCCCCTCGTTCAATAAAAACAAATGTTGCAGGCCGCACCCATCTTGCCGGTGCAGTCCATTTTCTCCCTCGTTACGGCGGGAAGCGCCTTATAAAACGTCATCCATCCGGCGTATGGCTCGGCCGGTCCTGCTGTTGCGAAGCTGCTCCATCGCTTTGATACCGTCCCGGAAATTCTGTTTCAGCTCACCTGGCCCGGCACAAACCGCGGCGCGGCCGGCCACTAAAAAGTATTGCGCCAGACGGGACGTGGCCAGCGCGTGGGACGATGGCAGAAAGCTTGCCATGGCCATCACCAGCACCATGACCGCAATCGCGCCGCGCAGAAAGCCGAATGCTCCGCCCAGCAGCCGGTCAAACCATCGCAGGCCCACCGATGAGGTGGCCCAGCGTGCAATGCGCCCGGCGATGCCGGCTAAAATCACCACGGCCACAAAGATCAGCAGGAAGCCGGCGCCGCCGGCCACCAGATTGCTTTTCACGTAGGGCGCAATGTAGCGCGCCACAACGGGATATTCCCATGCCGCCAGAAGGTAGCCGAAGACGGTGCCCACCAGCGAAAATAACTCAAAGACAAAACCTTGAGCTGCGGCATGCAGAACCGAGAGCACAAGGATAATCGCAATCAACCAGTCGAGGCCGTTCATGTCAGCCGGTAGGCAACTCCTGCCCGGTCAGACGGCGATACGCTTCCACGTACTTCGCGCTGGTATTCTGCTGTACCAGCTCCGGCAGGGCCGGGGCAGGCGGCTTCTTCTCCCAGCGAATCCCTTCCAGGTAGTCGCGCACGTACTGCTTGTCATAGCTCAGCTGCGGCTTGCCCGGAGAATAGCTGTCGGCTGGCCAGAAGCGCGAGGAATCCGGAGTCAGCACCTCGTCGGCCAGCACCAGTCCGCCGGCGGTCTGCCCAAACTCGAACTTGGTGTCGGCGATGATGATGCCCTTGGTCAGGGCATAGTCGGAAGCCTTTTTATAGATGCTCAAGCTCAGCTTGCGCAGGGTCTCGCTGTCAGCAGTGCCGACGTGTTTTACCATCTCGTCGAAGGAGATGTTCTCGTCATGCCCGCTGGCTGCCTTGGTGGCCGGAGTAAAGATCGGCTCGGGAAGCTTGTCGCTCTCCTGCATGCCCTTGGGCAGCTGGATGCCGCACACCGCGCCGGTCTGCTGATATTCCTTCCAGCCGGAGCCGGAGAGATAGCCGCGCACCACGCACTCGACGGGGTACATCTCGGCCCGCACCACCATCATGGAGCGGCCACGCAGCTCGGCGGCGTATTTCTTCAGAGGCTCCGGATACTTCTCCACATCGGCGGTCACCAGATGGTTGTGCACGATGTCTTTGAGGAACTCGAACCAGAACAGAGATAGCTGGGTCAGCACGCGTCCCTTGTGCGGAATGCCGGAGGCCAGGACGTAATCAAAGGCAGAGATCCGGTCCGTGGCAACAAACAGCAGACGCTCGTTGTCCGCACGGTACACGTCGCGCACCTTCCCGCTGGCATGCAAGTGCAGGTCGGGGAAGTCGGTGCGAAGAAGAATGGGGTCGCTTGATTTAGTAGTCACGGTTGTTCGGAAGCTCAAGAATAGGATTCTAGCCAGTGCATTAAGTTTGTCAACGGTGGCGAAAAGATCACTGCCGGAGCGGATTTACAAAAGTTCTAAAAAGCAATTGACAAGCCAGGGTGAAATGCGCCCATCCGCATAAACAGAGGGGTTGCGCGGGTGAGGCAGAGCGTGCGGAAGCAGGACGCGAGCGCCCCAATGTTTGTAACCTTCTAATCACAATCGCCGGTGGTTCGGCAACCAGAGAAACAGAAAAATTCGGTCATGCCCATTTCTGCCCGCCGCAGTGTACCATTGCGCGGCGGCGAGCGCCCCTGTTGAGCGTCTCTCCAGGGGCGTTGCCGATTCCAGATTACGCCGTTGCCGCCTGGAGCTGTTCGTGCTCGGCTCCGAAGCGCACGCTGACGATGCGCGATACGCCCGGCTCCTGCATGGTGACGCCGTAGAGCACCGGCGCCATGCTCATGGTCTTTTTGTGGTGCGTGATGAGGATGAACTGGGTCTCCAAGCTCATCTCGCGCACCAGTTCGCCGAAGCGCGTTACGTTGGCCTCGTCCAGCGGCGCGTCTACCTCGTCCAGAATGCAGAACGGAGCCGGCGCGTACTGGAAGATGCCGACTAACAGAGAGAGCGCCGTCATAGCTTTCTCGCCGCCGGAAAGAAGCAGTACGTTCTGCATCTTTTTGCCTGGAGGCGAGGCCACGATGTCAATGCCGCTCTCGGCCGAGTTCTCCTCGTCGGTCAGCTTCATCCAGGCTTCACCGCCGCCAAACAGCTTTTTAAACGTGCGGGTAAAGTTGGCGTTGATGATGGCGAAGGCATCGGTGAACTTGGTATTGGAGATCTCCTCGATCTCCTTAATGGTGTTTTGCGTGTTCTCAATCGAATCCAACAGGTCCTTGCGCTGCGTTTCCAGGAACTCGTGGCGCTGCGCCGTCTCTTTGTATTCTTCCAGGGCCATCATGTTCACTGGGCCCATGCCTTCCAAACGCACCCGCATCTCACGATAGCCGGCATCGGTGGCGGCCAGTTCATCGCCGGATTGGGTAACCAGCGTCTCATCGGCAAGCAGCTCTTCGCGGCTCTGGCTCAGCTCCTGAATGCAGGTCTCTACCAGGTGTCCGGTGTCGCTGGCGGTTTTGGCGGCCTGCGCGTTCAGCTCGCCGCGACGGTCGCGAACGCTGTCCAGAACCTCGCGTGCGGCCTTCAGCTCCAATTCCAGCTCGGCTATTCGGGCGCGTACCTGTTCGCTCTGCAAAGCCAGCTCCTGCTCGCGGGTCTGCGCCTGCTCGCGCTCGCTCTGCCACTCCACCAGCCGGCCAGCTAGTAATTCGTTCTCCTGCTGGCGTTGCGCCTTCTCCGCAGCAGCGCCTTCCAACTGGGCCTGCAGCGAACTCACGCGCTGATTCACCTCGGCGGCCATGGACTGAATGCGCGCCAGCGATGCGGCGGCGGCGCGGCGGCGCTCCTCAAGTCCGGCGACGCGTGCCATCACCTCGCTTGCCGCCTGCGCGGCGGCGTCGCGCGCCAGGCGAAGCTCGGCGACGTGCTCCTGCGCGGCACTCATCTGGGCTTCCAGCTGCTGACGATGCGCTTCCTGTTGTTCCAGCTCCTGTTGGCGCTCGGCGATGAAGGCCTCGCGGCTCTGGCGTTCGCCGGCGACGCGCTGCGACTCGCGCTCGTATCCGGCGATGCGTTCGCGCACGCGAGTCATCTCGTGCTCCAGCTGGCGCAGGCTGTGGCCGCTGGTCATCACCCTCTGCTCGCATTCGCGGCGCTCGGTCTCGAGCTTCTCCAGCAGTGCGGCCAGCGCGTGGATCTCACTGCCGAGCAGTGCTGCCGAGTGTTCCTGCGCGGCCAGCCTGGCGCTGAGTTCTTCGATCTGGCGCTGCACCTCGCGCAGGTCGCGCTTCATCTGCAGCGGGCCTTCGGCCAGCTTCTTTCCGCCGGTCACGGTCACGTTGTGGAAGCACTCGCCGGAGAGCGCGAGATAATACGCATCGGGATTTTCGAGAGCCAGTGCGCGCCCGGTTTCGGCGTCGGGAACGATGTAGCCGTTGCCGAGCTTGGGCAGAATCACCTCCAGCGAGCTGCCAAAGTTCTCCGGTACGCGAATGCAATCCTTCAGCGGAGTGACGCGGCCTTCGCGCAGATGGGTGCGCATCGTTTCGTCGAAGATAAAACTAAATTTGGCCTGCGAATCGTCGGGATGGACGAGGAAAGTTGCGCGTCCCTCCACGTCGCTGCGCAGCAGGTTGAGCCCGTCGTTGGCCGCGTCCCAGGACTTGACGACGAGGAAGTTCAGCTCATCGCGGAGAAACTCGTCTACGACTCCTTCGTACTTGTCCTCGACCTCGATGAAGTCGGCGAGGACGCCCACCGGTGCGCTGGCCCCAGTGAGTTGACCGGAGCGCAACAGCCTGCGCACGGACTCCGTGGAGAAGCCATGCTCTTTAATCACGGCTTCGAGCGATGCCCGCTTGCCCTGCAGCTTGGCCGACTCCGAGCGCATCATGTCGAGCTGCTTTTTGGCTTCGATCTCGGCCGCGCGCTTTTCCGCGATCTGTGAGCGGGCTTCAGCCAGGCGGGCTGCGAGGGAGTTGGACAACTCGGTGGCCGACTCGAACTCCAGGCTGATCTGGCCGCGCTGTCCGCCAAACGTTTCCACCTGATGATTTGCCGAGTTCAGTTCCATCTGCAGGCGCTCGCTTTCGCGCTCGAGGGCGGCGATGCGCTCCTCGGCCTGGGTAATGCGGTTGCGCACGCCGGAGGCCGCATTCACCGCCTCCAACATCTGACGGCGCTGCTGCTCCTGATTGCGCTCCACTTCCATCAGCCGCTGTGCGGCCTCTTGCGACTCCGCCGCGCGCTGGTTGCGCTCCTGCTGCGCACTGGCCACGTCGGCTGCGGCACTCTCCAGCACCTGCTGGTTGGCTGCCAGTTCGTCCTGCAGGCGCTGCAACTGTGCACTGGCGTTGTTGGCTTCGGCTTCGGCGGCGGCGGCGCGCGCTGTCAACTCGGCGCAACGCTCCTCGTTATTCCTCTGCCGCGCTGTGGCCCGCTCCATCTCAAGATGAATCTGGTTCAGCCGTTCGCGCGTCTGCTTGGCTTCGTTGTCAACAGCATAGCCCTGCTGCGTGCGCTCGGCGTGCTCGGCATCCATCGCCTGCACGGCCTCGGTGCGGGTGTGCAACTCCTCGGAGAGCTGCGCCAGTTCGGCTTCCAGCTGCCGCGCCTGAGCATCGAGCTCAGTAAAGCGGCTGGCCAGCACGATGCGCAACTGGGCGCGCATCTCGTCGCGCAGTTTGGCATAGCGTTCGGCCTTGGAGGCCTGGCGCTTGAGCGAATTCATCTGCCGGGTGACTTCGTCGAAGATATCGTTGATGCGGGCAAGGTTCTGCTTGGCGTCGGCCAGGCGCGCCTCGGCCAGCCGCTTGCGGGTTTTGAACTTGGTAATTCCAGCGGCCTCTTCGATGATGTTGCGGCGGTCGGTCGGCTTGGAGCTGAGGATCTGGCCGATGCGTCCCTGTTCGATGAGCGCGTAGGATTCCGGTCCCAGGCCGGTGCCCATGAAGATGTCTTGAATGTCGCGCAGGCGGCAGAGCTTGCCGTTGAGCAGGTATTCGCTTTCGCCGCTGCGGAACAGGCGGCGCGTGACCGCGACCTCGCCTTTTTTGAAGGTCGTCCTGAACTTGCGGCGGCGGATTTTGAGCACCACCTGCGGGCTGCTCATCGCCGCTGCGCTGCCTTGCTCGCCGGAAGCTTCGGCCTCATGGGCGGCTCCAGCGGTTCCCGAGGAAGCCACGTCCGGAGTGGCTGCGGCTGCCACTTCCATTTCATCGCTCTGTCCGGGACGCACCTCTTCGGTGTACTCGTCCACCTCGCGCTCGCGCTGGGAGCGCAGGGCTGATTCGTCCCAGTCGTGATCCGGCATCTCGTCCCGAATGTCGATGACGGGCGCGTCGATGCGGCCTTCGTACTCCTGGGGATCGATGAGGTGCAGCGTGACCTCGGCCATGCCGGTGGGTTTGCGCTCGCGCGTACCGGCAAAGATCACGTCGGTCATGTGCGCGCCGCGCAGGCTCTTGGCGCTCTGCTCGCCCAGCACCCAGCTGATGGCGTCGGAGATGTTCGATTTGCCGCAGCCGTTCGGACCCACAATGGCGGCGATGCCGTCACCGTGGAACTTCAACTCGGTGCGGTCGCAGAAGGACTTGAAGCCAAGAATCTGCAGCTTTTTTAGTTTCAGCAACGGTGTACTCCTTGCAATTTCTCGCGCACCGCCGGAGGTAATCTTACGGCCCATACAAAACGGCGGTCTGCTGGCTGAAAGTAGGTCAACTCCGGCTGGGAGCTGCCGTTCGTACGCGCGAGTGGTGGCTGGCGACCCGGAAATCTCCGGGGCCTCCCAAGCTTTGTGCGGGGGAGGACCGCCTCGCAAGTTGATGCAACTTTATCGAGCACCGGAATGGGTAGTCAAGGGACAAAACACCATTTGTTGTAGTCCCTTGTGCAAAACCCCAATAGGTGCACCATCAATGCAGCAACATGCGCCGTCAGCTCGTCAAATGCACAGTGGTTCGTGCAACTGTGGAGAGACACAAATCCGCACACGTCGCGTTGGAAACGGCTGGGAGAATGACAGAGCCTCTTCAGGCTAGGCGACCGGGCCTCCAAACGCAAGAAGCTGGATGCCGGGAACTAAAAGCGCTGCGGTGAAAAGCGGTCGAGCGGAAGCAACGTTTTGCCTTCGAGAATGAGCGCGCAGATCAGCTCGGCGGTCACCGGCGTGAGCAGAATTCCGTCGCGGTAGTGGCCGGTGGCGGCGAAGTAGCCGGGGATGCCGGTGGCTCCCAGCAGGGGAAGATTGTCCGGGGTTCCGGGACGAAGTCCGGTCCACGCCTCGGCGATTGTGGCCTCCGCAAAGGCCGGAATCAGGCGCGCGGCGGCCTCCTGCAATCGCTTGACGCGGTAGCTGTTCAGCGACTTGTCAAAGCCGGCGGGCTCCACGGTGCTGCCCACGATGTAGCGTCCATTGCTGCGGGGAATGATGTAGCACCAGCGCGAACGCAGCACGTGGCGCAGCACGCGCTTCTGTTCGCGCTCGGCGGAGTCCATAGCCAGCTCTTCGGGAAACGCCAGCGCCACCATGTGTCCCTTCACCGGAAGCGTGGGCAGCTTGGCCCCGGCGATCTGCGCGGCCCACGCCCCGGCGCAATTCACTACCAGCGGAGCGGCGTAGGAAGCGCGCTCGGTTTGCACGCCGCTGGCGCGTCCGTGCGTGGTGCCAATTTTTACCACGGCATCGCCTGTGATGATTTCGACCTGGCGCTTGTGCAGCGCCGAGAGCAGGGCAGCAACCAGATCGCGCGGGTCCACCGCGCGTTCACGCATGGTGTAGGCAGGGTCGGGCGGAATGGAGAGCCGCGGCTCAAGGGCGAGTGCCTCGGCGGAGGTGATGGCGCGAATGCCTTCGCTCTCGGTGATGGGATGCTGCTCGAAGGCAATCACTCCGTCTTCGCGCAGATCGATGGCACACCCGGCTTCCTGGGCCAGCTCGCTGACAAACGATGGGTACAGTTCTGCGCTGCGGTGGGCGAGTCCGCTCAATTCAGCGGGAAGGACGGGATCGAGGTCGGCGATCATGCCTCCTCCGGCATGGGAGGCTTCCTGCCCGGGCTCGCGGCGGTCGATCAAGAGGACCTGCACCGAGCTACGGGAGAGCCGCCAGGCCAGCGAGAGGCCAATGATGCCGCCGCCGATTACGATTACATCGTATGGTTTTTGCACTGCGCAATTGTAAATAGTGCCTGGCTGGAAGGTGAAGCGGGAGAGACGCAGAGGCCTTTTTGGTCCTCGGGCAAGATCTACTGATGGGTGCCGCTGATTTTGCGGGCGCGCATGGCAGGCAGGATGCCGCTGATCAAAAGTCCAAATCCGATAAGCGAAACCAGGGGCAACGGACTGCCCTTTACCGGAACGTCGGGATCGCCTTGACTGCGCAACTCCGGGGGAATCGGCGCAGCAGGTGTGGGTAACTGCGCACTCGAAACCACAGGATGGCCGGTGGCGTGGGCGATGCCGTCGGGAGTTGCGAATAGAGAATGGCCATGGGCGAGGCCAAGTGCGAAGGCGATAAGCAGGAAGAAAATCTGTAAAAGCGGCTTCATAACATTTCCCCGTGTGTAAGCAGCACCTCATTAACAGCACAAATGTCGTCAACATCGGTGCGCTGCTGCAGTCCCTTCAGGCGGTGTTGCCGGAGCCGCGAAGCCTGTTTTGGCCTTATGTTGCCTGCTCCAAGCCTGGCGTCAGGACGGGAAGCCTCAGCGCTGCTGATGTAAGCTGCTGCACGCAAAAAGCCAAAGAGCGGGTTCTGTCCGGTGCTCTCGAATTTCTGCCTTTGCAATACGGGAGAAGTAAGGTCCACATTGACCACGATGATTGACACCCATGCGGGGCGCTGGAAGAATCGGGTGAGTTGTTCATCGAACAGGAGAGCCCCAACATGCCGGAGAGCGTAGAGAATCTTCCTGCGGAGAAACGAAGCAGCAACACCGCGCTTGTAGTTGGAGCGGCGGTCATCGTGATCCTGCTGGCAGTGGCGTTGTATCTGATTGTCAGTCTGCGCGGCCGCGTGACCGTGCTGGAGGCCCAGGCAACACAACAGAGCGCGGAGACCAAGGTGATTGAAGAGAAAGTTCACCTGACCAACAAAAACATTGAAGAGGGCATGGAGGCGCTGGGCTCCAAGGTTGGCATGACGGAAGATGAGATCGCGGCGCGGACCGCGGAACTGAAGGCGCAGCAGGAGCGCGCCGCCGCGAAATTGGCGGCCGCGCAGCAGGCCACGAACAAGGAAGTCGCCAACGTGAACTCGGAAGTGAGCGGAGTGAAGACCGAGTTAGGCGGCGCACAGACCGATATTGCGAGCACGCGCAGCGACCTGGCGGCCACCAACTCAAAGCTGGAAAGCGCCATCGGCGATTTGAACGTGCACAGCGGATTGATTGCCAAGAATCACGACGAGCTGGAATATTTGAAGCACAAGGGCGACCGCAACTACTTTGAGTTCACACTGAACAAGAAGCAGCGCACGCCGATTTCAACCGTGAGCCTGGAACTGAAGAAGGCGGACCCGAAGAAGTCGCGCTTTACGCTCAATGTTTATGCGGATGATCACACCCTTGAGAAGAAAGACCGCACGCTGGGCGAGCCCCTGCAGTTCTATACCGGGCGCGACCGTCTGCTGTATGAGGTGGTGGTGTTCAACGTGACGAAGGATGAGATTTCCGGATATCTGTCGACGCCGAAATAAAGCGGCGCGAATGGTGAAAAGGCCCGGCGATGCCGGGCCTTTTTTACATGGATGGGAAGAAAGGAACCATTGCGCGGGGAGTGAATGGTTGGAAGGGCGATGTTGGCGGGTTAGGCAATGGTTGCGCAAAGTGGGGAACGATTGACCAGGAAGGTATTCATTTCTGCGGGCAGTAGCCGGGAGTTAATCGTTGGCTTGGGGAAAATCGAAGGGTGTCCGAAGTGACCTGGGCGCGGCACGAGAGATTTGCTCGGCGTAGGGGTCCTTCCCATCGCTCAGGATGACACCTCAGAAACAAGAGCAGGTGAGATTAGTTTTCTGAGGGGGGTGCCAGCGCGGGGAAAGCTCGAAGGTCAAGGGCAACGGCAACGGCAACGACCCCACTCAAGCCAGAGGAAGGCTTGAATGGGCCACCACCCGGCTGGGTAACCGGATTAGCGGTTTGTGATGGGTGGCTCCGGGGCGGCGCTGGAGAGGAGGTTGCGGAGGACGGCGATGAGGGTGGGACTGGCGAAGGGTTTTTGGAGAAAGGCGATCTGGTTGGATGGAAGGTTTTCGAGGACGCTGAGATGCTCGCTGTATCCGGAGATGAGGACGACGGGGAGGTTGGGCACGAGCTGGCGAAGGCGACGGGTGAGTTCGACGCCGCTGAGTTTGGGCATGACGATGTCGGTGACGACGATTTCGAAGGGCTGGGTGGCGAAGGCGGCCAAGGCGTCTTCGCCGTTGCGGACGGCGTGGACGGAGAAGCCGGCTTCCCTGAGCGCCTGGGCGAGGTGCTTGTTCACCAGCGGATCGTCTTCGGCGAGCAGGAGGCGGCAGCGGAACACGGGCGTAGCGGCCGGCAAGGTGGCGGCGATGGGCAGGAAGATGCGGAAGGTTGCGCCGCGTCCGGGAGCGGATTCGCACTCGATGCGTCCGTTGCTCTGGTGGACGATGCCGTGGACGGTGGAGAGTCCGAGGCCGGTGGTGTGGGTGGTGGTTTTGGTGGAGAAGAAGGGTTCGAAGATGCGGCGGCGGGTTGGTTCGTCCATGCCGGTACCGGTATCGGCGATGGTGAGGATGATGCAGGGGGCGGAGGGGGTGCCGTCGGGTTGGGGTGGCACCAGCGGAGCGCCAGCGGTGGAGATTCGCAGGGCGCCGCCGGTGGGCATGGCGGCGCGGGCATTGTCGGCCAGCTGCACGAGGACCATGTTGAGCTGATCGGGATCGATGACGATGGGGGCGAGGGTTTCCTCCAGGCTCAGTTCGATGGAGACGGCGGAGCCGAGGGCGCGGTGGAGCATGGGGAGGCAGCCGCGAATGCATTCGTTGAGGTTGACGACGCGGGGCTGCAGAAGCTGGAGGCGGCTGAAGGCCAGCAGCTGCTGGGTGATTTCTGCGGCGCGCGTGGCCTGGTTCAGGATGCCGTAGAGCTTGGATTGAATGGCCGGGGACAGCGGGGTGTTCAGGGCCAGCTCGCAGGAGAGGCTGATGGATTGGGTGATGTTGTTGAAGTCGTGCGCAATGCCGCCGGCGAAGCGTCCGACGGCTTCCATGCGATGGGTGTGGTCGAGCTGCTCTTCGAGTTGGTGCTGGCGGGTGGTGTCGCGGACATAGGCGAGGACGTACTCGTGTCCGGTTTCGGGGTTGATGCAGAGCGAGCAGGAGATGGAGACGCGGAGCAGACGGCCGTCGCGGCTGCGCAGGCGGGTCTCGATCTCGCGGAGCCTTCCGATGGTGCGCAGGTCGGCGAGGTAGGCGTTGCGCTCGGAGAGATCGGGGAAGAACGATGCCGGATCGAGGGCGACGAACTCCTGCAGGGTGTAGCCGAGAAGGTCGAGCAGGGCGAGATTGGCGTGCTCGTAACGGCGGGTGGTGAGATTGAAGCGATAGATGCCGAAGGGGCACTCTTCGACCAGGGTGCGGTTGAGCTGGGCAGTGTGGATGAGCTTTTGCTGGGCTTCATGACAGGGGGAGACGTCGAGCGCCGAGAGCAGACGCAGGCGGCGGCTGCAGTGCGGGAAGGGAACGGCGCGGAGTTCGACCAGGAAAGGCATTCCCTGTTTGGTGGCGTGGGTCCAGAGGGCGCGCTGTGGCGCTCCGGGATCGAGTGCGGCGGGGCGGTCGAAGGCGGGGCCATCGCCGCGGGGGCGCAGGCCGGCGAGGGTCATGGCGCGGAACTCGCGACTGGTGTAGCCGTAGCGCACGGCGGCCGCATCGTTGGCGGCGAGGATGCGCAGGGAACGGTTGTCATAGAGAAACATGGGCACGGGATTGCAGCGGAAGAGTATGTTGCGGAGCTCGGATTGGAAGTCGGAAGCCGCCATCGCCGTACATCCCCACACTTTGCTGTACGAGGTAACGGAGGATTTGGGGAAAGACTGAAGCAAAGGCAACGGCGAAGGCGTTTAGCTGCGAACAGGCTACCTTCCCACATTCGCCAGAGGCGGGCAAATATGGAGCACCCGGCCTTTACCCAAATTGGCGGTTGGAAAGCTTGGATCGGCGCGGGAGATTGGGAGAGCGCTGGTATTCTTCACTTCGTTCAGAATGACCCCCTGAAAAACAAGATCAAAGACAAAGACCGGGACAAAGACAGGAACAAAGACACGGCAAGTGCGCGGCAGAGGCAAGAGTGCGGCAGAGGTTGGTTAGGGAGGGGTGGGGATGTTGCGGAGCTCGTCGAGCAGGGCGGGGAGAGCGGCGGCGTCGGTGGTGGAGGCGGCGAAGCGGGCGTGCTGGTAGGCGGCTGTAAAGCGCAGGACGGCTTCGCGCAGGGCGGGGTCGTCGATGGAGGCGGCGAACTCGGCAGGCGTTTGGGCCGGGGCGCGGGAGTATCCGCGGCGGCCCAGGAAACGAACCATGCGGAGATAGAGGATGGATGCGGCGGAGCGCGGCGAGAGCCGGGGAGAGGAGGCGCGCCAGCGAGCGCGAAGCTGGAGGATGGCATAGGGCAGGGCGAGGAGTAGCCCGAAGACGATCAGGATGATTCCGGCGCGGAGCATGCGGCGGGGATTGCTGTTGGCGGAGCGGTGGATGCGGCGCGCCATCTCCAGCATGTGGTTGTAGTGGACGGTCCACCAGCGGCGGGCGTCGTAAACCCGGTTGCGGGTTTGACGGACGGCAGCCAGAGAGAGCGCCTGCTGGTGTCCGGCATCGTAGTTGACGATCCACTCGCGCCAGAATTCGTGGGCGGCATCGAGATAGAGCTGGTAGCGGCTCCAGAGGGTGACGGCGACGGCATCGCCTGCGGGCGTCGGGTCGAAGGTGGTCCAGCCGGCGCCGGGGATGTAGGCCTCGACCCAGGAGTGGGCGTCACTGGCGCGGACGATGTAGTTGGCATTGAGCTGGTTGAACTGCGCGCCGCGGAATCCGGTGATGATGCGGGAGGGAATGCCGAGGGTGCGCAGCAGGATTGCCATGGACGAGGCGAAGTACTCGCAGTGGCCGCGGCGGCGGTGGAAGAGGAAGTCGGCGATGGGGTCGGCCGGGGGCTGCGAGGGCAGCTGCAGGGTGTATTGGTAGCGCGTGGAGAGGTAACGCTCGATGGCCAGGGCGCGGAGGTAGGGGGTGGTCTCCGAGCCGGCGATTTGCTGGGCGAGCTCCGGGACGCGGGAATCGAGCTGGTCGGGGAGCTGGAGGTAGCGGTTGTCTGAAGCGGTTACGGAGGGGGCGGTTATCGCTGCGCTGCCGGCCGGCGGCGCTTGGTCGGATGTCGCTGCGCTGCTGGCCGCTGGCGCTTGGGCGGGGAGCTTGGCGAGGGTGGTGGGCAGGGGGACGGAGACGTCGGAGACGCCTTCGTAGAGGGTGACGACGCGGTCGTGGTCGAGGTTGTGAAAGGACTGGTCGTCATCAACGCCGATTTCGCGGAAGGGACCGAAGAGCGCCTGGGCGGTGGGGATGGTGAAGATGATGGGGGTGCTGAGCGGCTCCATGAGCACGCGGTAGCGGAGCAGATCGAGCTGGGGGCCGTGAGCCATGCGGAGGTCTTCGCGGGCCACGATGCGGGCGCTGCGGGAGTTGAGCTGAAAGATGTGTCCGTAGCCCTGGGAGACGATGGCGGAATCACGGCGGGGATTGCTCCAGCGGTGGCCGTCGAAGTGAGTGAGGACGGCGCCGCGGAGGCGGATCTGGCGGTCTCCGGTGGTGTCGCCTTCGATGTGGATGTGGGCAACGACCTCGGAGGATTGCTCGATGTGTCCGATTTCGCCGAGGTTGACCGAGTCGGAGAAGCCGGCGGAGATGGCGTCGCTTTGGGCGTGGCGGGAGAGATAGCCTCCGCCGATGCGGGGCATGGCGAAGAAGAGCAGCGTGCCGGCGGCCAGGATGAGGAGCACCATGACGACCGTGGTGCGCGCCAGCGATCCGGAGAGCCGCTGCAGCGGGGAGATGGCGCGGTGGCGCTTGAGGAGTCCGGGGATGGCCAGCGGCGCGGTGTTGGCGGCGTCGAGGGCGGAGCGGCGCAGCTCGGTGGCCATGAACCAGAAGACGGCCAGGATGACAAAGAGCGCAAAGGCGGCCAGGAAGGCAGAGTCCACGGTGAGGATGGCAGCCGACAACACCATGAGGAACGAGAGGATGGCCAGGTAGGTGTAGTCGCGGTCGCGCTCGACGTTGAAGATCTTTACGCAGATGCCGAACAGGACGAGGTGGACGGCGGGGGCGACGAAGTCCTGCCCGGAAAAGAAAAAGAAGTCGAGGACGAAGACGCCCAGGTAGATGACGGCGAGCCATGAGGTGATGCGCCGGGGAATGACGAAGGGCTTCTGGCGGAGCAGAAAGATTCCGCGCAGCAGGAGCGCGGAGAAGACCAGCAGGAGGCTGAGCAGGTCGAGCTTGCCGGTGGCCGCCAGAGTGCCGAAGCCGGTGACGATCATGAGGAAGAGCGAGACTTGGAAGAGGTGCTCGATTTCAGGCGGGGCTCCGGACGAAACCAGGGGGGCGACGCCGGGCGCCGAAAGCCGGGATGGATTCGCCGTGGACATGGAGGACTCAAGTATAGAGGAGTAGCGGAAAGGCGGCATGTTACGGGGGTACCCGGCGGGGCGGTGCCGGAGGGTGGAAGATCAAGAGCAAAGGCAAATGCCAAAGACGGAATGTAAGGCGGCGGGGCAAAAGCCCCACTCAAGCCAGAGGAAGGCTTGAATGGGGCACCTGCCGGGGTCGGGTAGCTGCCGGCCGCAGGCGCTTGGATTTCCTCAGGGCAGAGATGAACGGCGGGCAGGGGCGTGGTAATATCGAGGCTGGTCGGACATCGGTCTTACGCGACGAAACCCCGCCAATCCCGCCAGGTCCGGAAGGAAGCAACGGTAACGGGCCGTTCCGTGCGCAGTGAGCTTCCGGTGTCCGGCTTTTGTGCGTTTGGGCGTTTGTGACAGACGCTTCCTGGGCGGATCGCTGATGGGCTCTCCTGTGGTTTTCCCGTATTGAAAACAGCTCTTTTCTGGGAATTCTTTCCTTTCATGGAAGGTGCTTCCGGCTGCGCGTGGGTGCTGGGTGCGCAGATGGGGGAAGCTTGTATCGAGGAGAAAACGGCGATGCAGACGACCGGCATGGATGAGAGCGAGCGGAGGACGCTGCTGGAGGCTCTGGCAGCCGAGAGCGCGCTGCGGGAGACGACGGAAAGGCCAGAGATCGGCTGGGGCGGCGATGTGTTGCGGCGGCAGCGGACGGCATTGCATGGGTTCAAGGTGGCGCTGCCATTCGCGGTGCTGCTGTGGATGCTCATGGCTGGGATTCTGTGGGTGGCGGCGCGGTAGGTTCGCCTGACCAACACGAGCAACACCAGGAGCAAGGTCAAACTCCCCACTCAAGCCAACCGCGGGCTTGAATGGACCACCCGCGCAGGACACACCACGAGCAAAACCAGGAGCAAGGTCAACGGCCCCACATCTGCTGAAAGCGGCAGATATGGGGCACCTGCACGGACATGAAACTCGGCGGCTGAAATGACCTTGGGGCACTGTCGGTGAATTGAGCCGCGGTGGGGTTCTTGGCGTGAGCTTCGCGACGGGTACGCGGCAACAGACGCCGCTCCGGCCGCGGGCGCTCGGCGCTCAGAATGACTCTTCAAAAATACATCTTCGCAGAACGGCAACTTTAAAAATATATCCGCGCAGAATGACAGCTTCAGACATTCCCTTTCCAGATAGCAAAAACAAGGATTTTCAGGCTCAGACAAACGGCTGCGATGGTGCGGCTGCGGCGGGAGTGGTTTACATTCGTGCCGGGGTGGGCGACAATTGGCTAACAGCTACTACCGGAGATTCGGAAGTTGAATACAAAGATTCGGGCCAAGATTACGGCTCTGGGCTCCTACGTACCTCCTCGTGTTCTCTCCAACCGCGACCTGGAAAATCTGGTTGCGACGTCGAATGAATGGATTCTGGAGCGGACGGGGATTCGCGAGCGACACATTGTTGACCGTGGAGTCGGCGCCAGCGACTTGGCGGCGGAGGCGGCGCGCGACCTGGCGGCGCGGCACAACGTGGATTTGAGCACGGTGGAGGCGATCGTCGTGGGGACGGTGACGCCGGACATGATGTATCCCTCAACGGCCTGTTTGGTGCAGAAGAAACTGGGCATTCCGCAGGCGTGGGGTTTTGACCTGTCGGCGGGCTGTTCGGGCTTTTTGTATTCGCTCACGGTTGGCGCCAAGCTGGTGGAGAGCGGCGCACAGAAAAAGGTGCTGGTGATTGGGGCGGACGTGAATTCGTCGATGATCGACTACACCGACCGGGCGACCTGCATTCTGTTTGGCGACGGGGCGGGAGCGGTTCTGCTGGAGCCCTGCGAAAACGGCGAGGCGGCCGGCTTTATCGACTTTGCGCACCAGGTGGAAGGCTACGGCGGAGATTATCTCTACATGCCCGGGGGCGGCAGCCTGCACCCTTCCTCGCACGAGACGGTGGACCAGAAGATGCATTACGTGCATCAGGATGGGCAGCAGGTATTCAAGTATGCGGTGAAGAAGATGGCGGAGATGACCGAGCGCGTGCTGGCCAAGAACGGGCTGACGGGCAAGGACGTGGACTGCTTTATCTCCCACCAGGCGAATATGCGGATTATTACGGCGACCGCCGACCGGCTGAAGATGCCGCGGGAAAAAGTCATCATCAACATTGAAGATTATGGAAATACGACGGCGGGGACGATTCCGCTGGCGATGAAGACGGCGGTGGAAAGCGGCCGGCTGAAAAAGGGCGATACGCTGCTGATCGCATCGGTGGGCGCCGGGTTTACGGCCGGGGCTTCGGTGATGAAGTGGGCGTTTTAAAGAGGAAATATTTGCGATGAGAAGCGCCCGCCGATGGCGGGCACTTTTATTGGCGGAGGCGGGTGGCAGTGCGGAAAAACTTTGGGGCGTGCCGCGGGTTCATAGCGTGGTGGCGCGATTAGGACGCACTATGTAAAGAGCGAGAGCGACGCAAAGGTATGGATTTCGTGGCCGAAGTGACCTTGGGGCATCGTTGGAGATTTGCGCGGGAGAGGGGGCCTTCGCTTCGCTCAGAGTTTGTGACTTTATTGAAATCGTTAAAACTAGATGCTGAAAACAAAGATAGTTACAGGCCCAAAATGGCCTGTAAATCAATAAAGTCACAAACTCTCAGGATGACACTCCTGAACTAGACGATTTTTCTAGATCAAAACTAAATGCTCCGTGATTGTGATGGCGAGGGAAAGACGATGAAGCTGATACGTATTTTGATTTCGGCATGGGTGGGATGTGTGATGGTGTGCGGGATGGCGCTGGGGGCGGCGGCGCAGCAGCCGGGCGTCGGGTACGCGGCGACCGACGCCGCTCCGGCCGCAGGCGCACCGGCTCCGGCGGCGGGCGCCGAAAGGGAGTGGGTTCCAGAGGGGGTGGTGGCGATGGGACGGATGGCCAGCGGCCGGACGGAGTTTACGCTGGACCACACAATCCTGAAGTTTGCCACGATGCTGGACCGGAATAACCCGGATTTGAAGCGGGTGGTGGCCGGAGTGAACGGAGTTTCGGTGCACATGTTCCGCTTTCCGGCGGGAATTACGCCGGAGCCTGGGATGATGGCGGCGATCGGCCAGCAGTATCAGGAGGCGGGGTGGATGCACCTGGTGAAGAAGCACAAGAACGACAAGGGAGAGACGACGGACCTGTGGGTCCGGCTGGACCAGATGTCGGTTCGCGATGTGGCGGTGCTGATGGTGCGGGCACGGGAGGTGGATTTTGTGTCGGCATCGGGAACCGTGTCACCGGTGGACCTGCTGCATTTGAGCGGACACTTTGGGATTCCGAAGATGGACCCGGGCGCGGCGGTGCCGGTGCCGGGGCAGAGACCGTAGGTTGGACCGGGGATACGCAAGGGAAAAATCAAAGGCAAGAGCAGGGGCAACCGCGCCACATCCGCTAGCTGCGGCAGGTGTGGGCACCGGGCCATCCACGGACGTTGGTTGCCCGAAGTGACCTTGGCGCGGCTATGGAGATTTGACCGGCGGTGGGGCTCTCCGCTGCGCTCAGAATGACCCCTCAAAAAAAAAGTAGGGCATTCACTCCGCTCAGCATGTCACCTCCAAGAAGATCAAGAGCAAGAGGAGCTGCAAAAATAAGGACAGGAGCAACGGCAGGAGCAAGGGCAGAGGCAACGGTAGAGGCAAGGTCAATTGCCCCACTCAAGCCAACGGAGGGTTTGAATGGGGGCACCCGTTTGGTTCACGTGTCCTGTTTCTCCATTCATGTGTACGAAGTTATAATGGGAAGCACTGCATGGGCCTGGCTCCGGTGAGTAAACCGGGGTCCGCGGCTGCTGCATAGAAGAATCTTTTGGAGGATGTTTCCTTGGGAACTCAGCTCACACCCGTTATGAACGATTTTAAAGTTGCCGACCTTGCTCTTGCCGAGTGGGGACGCAAGGAAATTTCCATTGCCGAAGCGGAGATGCCGGGATTGATGGCGATTCGCCGGAAGTACACGGCGGCACAACCTTTGCGCGGGGTGCGCATCACCGGCTCGCTGCATATGACGATCCAAACGGCGGTGCTGATTGAGACGCTGGTGGAGCTTGGAGCCGTGGTGCGCTGGGCGAGCTGCAACATCTTCTCCACGCAGGACCATGCGGCGGCGGCGATTGCGGCGACCGGCGTTCCGGTGTTTGCCTGGAAGGGCGAGTCGCTGGAAGAGTATTGGGATTGCACCTACCGGGCGCTGAGCCATCCGGAGGGCAAGGGGCCGGAGCTGGTGGTGGACGACGGCGGCGACGTGACGCTGCTGATCCACAAGGGCTACGAGTTGGAGAATGGTTCGAAGTGGGTGGATTCGGAATCGGGCTCGCACGAAGAGAAGGTCATTAAGGACTTGCTGAAGAAGGTGTATGCGGAGAATCCGCAGCGCTGGCACCAGATGGTGGCGGCGTGGCGCGGCGTGAGCGAGGAGACGACGACCGGCGTGCATCGGCTGTACCGGATGAAAGAGGAAGGCACGCTGCTGGTTCCGGCGATCAATGTGAACGATTCGGTGACCAAGTCGAAGTTCGACAATTTGTATGGCTGCCGGGAGTCGCTGGCCGACGGCATTAAGCGCGCCACCGACGTGATGATGGCGGGCAAGGTGGCGGTGATCTGCGGACATGGCGACGTGGGCAAAGGGTCGGCGGAGTCGCTGCGCGGCATGGGCGCGCGGGTGGTTGTGACGGAGATCGATCCGATTAACGCACTGCAGGCGGCGATGGCGGGATACCAGGTGACGACGCTGGAAGAGACTCTGGGGACGGGCGACATTTACGTGACCTGCACAGGCAACGTGGACATCATCCGGCTGGAGCACATGGCGAAGATGAAGGACCAGGCAATTGTGTGCAACATCGGACACTTCGACAACGAGATTGAAGTGGACAAGCTGAACGCCGCGCCGGGAGTGAAGCGGACGAACATCAAGCCTCAGGTGGATATGTACACCTTCCCGGATGGGCACTCGATCTTCTTGCTGGCCGAAGGACGGCTGGTGAACCTGGGCTGCGCGACGGGACACCCGAGCTTTGTGATGTCGAACAGCTTTGCCAATCAGACACTGGCGCAGATTGATCTGTGGGCCAACCGCGACAAGTATGCCAAGGATGTGTATGTGCTGCCGAAGAAGCTGGACGAAGAGGTGGCCAGGCTGCATCTGGAAAAGATCGGCGTGAAGCTGACGACGCTGACGCAGAAGCAGGCGGAATATATTGGCGTTCCGGTGCAGGGGCCGTATAAGCCGGATACGTACCGGTATTAGGTCTCAAGGTTTCAAAGGTAAGGAACAACCCCACTCAAGCCAGCAACGGGCTTGAGTGGGCCACCCGCCCGGCGGCAATGGCCGAAAAGTTTGGGACGGAGCCGCTCGGGATGACACCTCAGAAAGTGGATGACACCTCAGAAAGTGGATGACATCTCAGAAGGCGGGATGACACCTCAGAGACGCACCTCAGAGACGTATGGTATGGATGTGAACTTCTGGAAATCGAGGAGGGTGTTGGTTACGGGGCACACCGGCTTCAAGGGGAGCTGGCTGGCCTTGTGGCTGCATTCGATGGGGGCCGCGGTGTGCGGCTACTCGCTCGATCCTCCGACGGAGCCGAGTTTGTATAGGCTGCTGCCGCTGGAAGGGCAGATCCGGTCGATCCGGGGGGACATTCGGGATCAGGAAAAGCTTGAAGCGGCAATGCAGGCGTTCGAGCCCGAGGTGGTCATCCACATGGCGGCGCAGCCGCTGGTGCGGCTTTCGTACCAGAGCCCGGTGGAGACCTATGCGGTGAACGTGCTGGGGACGGTGCATGTGCTGGAGGCGGTACGGAAGACTCCAGGCGTGCGGTCGGTTGTGGTGGTGACCAGCGACAAGTGCTATGAGAACCTGGAGCGTCCGGAGCCGTATCTGGAGCATGAGGCGATGGGCGGGCACGATCCGTACAGCAGCAGCAAAGGGTGCGCGGAGCTGGTGACCTCGGCTTACAGGCGGTCGTTTTTTCATACCGACAAGTGGGCGAAGCATGGGGCGGGCGTGGCTTCGGCGCGGGCAGGGAATGTGATCGGCGGCGGCGACTGGGCTCCGGATAGGTTGGTGCCCGACACGATGCGGGCGTGGGCAGCGGGCGAGGCAGTGGTGATTCGCAATCCGGAGGCGGTGAGACCGTGGCAGCATGTGCTGGAGCCGCTGTCGGGATATCTGCTGCTGGCGGAGAAGCTGTATGCGGATGGGCCGGAGTTTGCCGAGGGCTGGAACTTTGGTCCGGCGGATGGAGATGCGAAGCCGGTAAGTTATCTGGTGACGGAGCTGGCGAGGATTTGGGGCGACGGAGCTAGATGGAATTCAGACGAGGCGACGCATGTGCATGAGGCGCATTTGCTGAAGCTGGATTCGGCCAAGGCCGTGGCGCGGCTGGGATGGGCTCCGCGGTGGAGTTTGGACGAGACGCTGGTGCATACGGCGGAGTGGTACAGAGGCTATTACCGCGGCGAGGATATGAGGGCGCGCAGTTTGAAACAGATTGAGGAATACATGGGGCCGTTAAGCGTAGGGCCGGTGGGCGTGGGAGCTGCGAAGGTTTCGTCCGCGTTGGATGGGAGCAAATGACACAAGACGAGCTGCGCCAGCAGATCATGGAACTGGTGAGCGAATACACCAGGCAGCGGCACGCGCCGCGCAAGTTTGTGCCGGGCGAATCGGTGGTTCCACCTTCGGGCAAGGTGTTTGGCGAGGAAGAGGTTTGCAGCGCGGTGGACGCGGCGCTGGACTTCTGGCTGACGACGGGGCGGTTTAACGCGAGCTTCGAGCGCAAGCTGGCGGAGTTTCTGGATGTGCGCTGGGCGGTGACGACGAACTCGGGTTCGTCGGCCAATTTGCTGGCGCTGGCCGCGCTGACTTCGCCGAAGCTGGGCGAGGACGCGCTGCGTCCGGGCGATGAGGTGATCACCGTGGCGGCGGGGTTCCCAACGACGGTGAACCCGGCGGTGCAGTATGGGCTGGTTCCGGTGTTTGTGGACGTAGACATTCCGACCTACAACATTCAGGTGGACAAGATCGAGGCGGCGATTACGGAGAAGACGGCGGCCATCATGGTGGCGCACACGCTGGGCAATCCGTTCAATCTGGCGGCGGTGATGCGCATTGCCAAGAAGCACGACCTGTGGGTGATTGAGGATTGCTGCGATGCACTGGGGTCGCGCTACCACGGGCAGATGGTGGGAACGTTCGGCGATATCGGGACACTGAGTTTTTATCCGGCGCACCACATTACGATGGGCGAGGGCGGCGCGGTATTTTCCAACGACAACCAGCTGAAGGTGCTGGTGGAGTCGTTCCGCGACTGGGGACGCGACTGCTGGTGCGATCCAGGGAATGACAACACGTGCGGCAAGCGATTCCAGTGGCAGCTGGGCGACCTGCCGTATGGCTACGACCACAAGTATGTGTACTCGCACATTGGGTACAACCTGAAGATTACCGACTTTCAGGCGGCGGTGGGACTGGCGCAGCTGGAACGCGCGGAGGGATTCATCGCGCAGCGGAAGGCGAACTTTGCGTATCTGCACGAGGGGCTGAAACCGTTTGAAGAGTTTTTGATTCTGCCGGAGGCGACGCCGGATTCCGAGCCGGCGTGGTTTGGATTTCCGGTGACGGTGAGGGCTGACGCCCCGCTGACCAGGCTGGAGCTGCTGACCTACTACGACGAGAACAAGATCGGCAGCCGGCTGCTGTTTAGCGGGAATCTGACGCGGCAGCCCGCGTATAAGGACGTGCGGTACCGCATCTCGGGGACGCTGACGAATACCGACATCATCATGAACCAGACGTTCTGGCTGGGAGTTTATCCGGGGATCACGCGGGAGATGATGGACTTTGTGGTCGAGCGCACCGGGGCCCTGGTGAAGCGGGCGATGGCGCGTCCGGTGAGGTAAGGGCAGTTTCAAGGTTGAAGACCAAGACCAACAGCAGGACCAGGGGCAACTACCCCACTCAAGCCAACAAAGGGCTTGAATGGGCCACCCGCAGCAGAGATGGGCATCCGCGGGGGACCCCGAGTTATGAATTCAAGTGCCACGCTTAAATTGAAAACATCGACAACTGAAAACGAGAGCCTCTTGGCGGCGAAGCCTGCGAACCGGCTGCTTACGGACTGGCGCGTCGCGGTACTGGCGCTGGTTGGACTGTGGCTGGCGATCTACGTGGTGGGGCTGTCGTGGCCCGCGCTGCTGGACGACGTGGACACGGTGCATGCCGAGGTGGCCCGCGAGATGCTTCTGCGTCACGACTTTGTGACGATGTACACCAACGGTTTCCGCTATCTGGAAAAAGCTCCGGTGATGTATTGGACGCTGGCGGCCAGCTACAAGGTCTTCGGCGTCAGCAACTGGAGCACGCGACTGCCGCTGGCGCTGGGGGTGCTGGCGCTGGTGCTGGCAACCTACCGGCTGGGACGGTATGTGTACGGCGAGGCGGGCGGGTTTTATGCGGGCGGGGCGCTGGTTACGTCGCTTGGCTTGTATATCTTCACGCGATTTCTGATTCCCGAGGTGCTGGTTGCGCTGTGGCTGACCGTAGGGTATCAGCTGTTTTTGGAGTCGCTGGAGCAGGAGCGGCCGTCGCGGTGGACGTGCTGGGGATTTGCGGCGGTCTGCGCGCTGAATGTGCTGACGAAGGGGCTGATCGGACTGGTGTTTCCGATCGGCGCGATCGGGCTGTATTTGCTGCTGACGGGGAATTTGCGGCACCTGGGGAAGCTGCGGTTGATTTCCAGCACGCTGGTATTTTTTGTGATCGCGACACCGTGGCATTGGCTGGCGGCGGTGGCGAATCCGGCGCAGGGGCGGTCGCGCGGGTTTCTGTGGTTCTACTTCATTAATGAACATGTGCTGCGCTTTTTAAACAAGCGCGTGCCGCCGGGGTATGACACGGTTCCGCTGGCGCTATTCTGGGGACTGCTGCTGGCGTGGCTGTTGCCGTGGAGCGTCTTTCTGCCGCAGGCCTTGCGCGGGCTGCCGGAGTGGTGGCGCGAACTAAAGAGCAAGGCGGCGAGCAAGGTGGGGACGAAGGCGGACCGGCAGGCGCGGGCCAATCTGCTGTTTTCGCTGTGGGCGCTGGTGATTGTGGGGTTCTTCAGTTTCTCGACGCGGCAGGAGTACTACACCATTCCAGCGTTGCCGGGCGCGGCGCTGCTGGTGGGCGGATGGATGGCGCGGGAGTCGAGTGCGGAGGCGAGCGAACGGGACCGCAGGGCGGGACGGATTTCGTCGATTGTACTGCTGGTTTTTGGCGTGGTGGGGTTTGTGGCGGGGGTGTATCTGTTGTTTGTCTCGCATCGCGCGGCTCCGGGCGCGGACCTGGCGGAGCTGCTGAAGAAGAATCCGGATGAGTACAACTTTTCGCTGGGGCATGTGCTGGATCTGACTCCGCAGGCGCTGGGTGTGTTTCGGATTCCCCTGCTTGGGTCATCGCTGGGGTTGCTGCTGGGCACGGGGTTGAACTGGCTGCTGCGGCGGCGCGGACGTCCGTTTGCGGGCAACGTGGCGCTGGCGGCGATGATGGTGGTGCTGCTTGCTTGCGTGCATTCCTCGTACGCTACGTTTTCGCCGATTCTATCTTCGTATAATCTGGCGGAGGCGATTCGGAAGCAGTTTAAGCCGGGCGATGTGATTGTGATCGACGGCGAGTACTCGGATGCCTCGACGCTGAATTTTTATACCGGGGTGCAGGTGCATATCCTGCACGAGCCGAGCGGGAGCCTGTGGTATGGCGAGAAGTTTCCCGATGCGCCAAAGATTTTCGAGACGCAGGAATCGTTTGAGAGATTGTGGCAGGGGCCGGGGCAGGTATTTATGTGGACGGACCAGGATATGCCGAAGGAGTTGAGCGGGCTGAAGGCTTATCCGCTGGCGAGCAGCGGGGGGAAGACGATCTTCACTAATCGCGAGGCGAGTGAGAGTCGGTGGCCGGAATGACTTGGGGCGGCACGAGATATTTGAGCGGTGCTGGGGGCCTTCGCTTCGCTCAGGACGACACATCAATCAAAAAACAAAATCAAAGGCAGAGACATTAAGGTCGAAATCAAGATCAAGACAAATCAAAGACAAAATCAAGGTCGAAGACAAAGTCAAAAGAGAGCAAAAAAAATCGCCAGGGGCGGAAGCCTCTGGCGATTTGGATTGCGTGCGGCCTAGGCGAAGACTTCGCCGGGCAGGCTGCTCAGGGTACGCGACTTCAAGGTGTTGGTGTTGCGGCGCACGGTGTTAATGGGGACGGGAACGTTCCGCGTGTCCGAGGTTTTCACGGTGCCCAGATCCATGCGTTCGATGCGCAGTTTTAAGGTGCGCTCGAAGCGGCGGAGCTCGATCATCTCGGCGCCGCTGACGATGGTGGTGGCACGGCCGGTGAGTCCGGCGCGGCCTGTGCGGCCGACGCGATGGATGAAGTCCTCGGCCAGGGAAGGCAGATCGTAGTTGACCACGTGGGCGACATCGCCGACGTGGATGCCGCGGGCGGCTACGTCGGTGGCGACCAGGACCTGGAAGCGTCCGGCCTCGAAGCCGGCCAGGGCCGCGGAGCGCTGGCTCTGGGAACGGTCGCCGTGGATCATGGAGGCGGCAAAGCCGTCGCGCATGAGGTCCTTGGCAAGGCGCTCGGTACCGCGCTTGGTGCGGGCGAAGATCAGCGTCTTGCCGCTCTCGTTATAGAGCAGTTCGCGCAGAACGGTGCCCTTGTGCATGGCGGGAACTTCATAGGCCTGCAGCTGGACGGATTCGTTGGGCTTGAGGATGTTTCCCAGGGCGATGCGGACGGCGTTGCGTGTGCACTTGAGCAGCAGGCCCTGCACCGACTTCTCCAAGGTGGCGGAGAAGCAGAGGGTCTGGCGCTCGGTGGGCAGGGTGGCGAGGATGCGGGTGATGGCGGGCAAGAAGCCCATGTCCAACATACGATCTACTTCGTCCAAGCCCAGGATGCGCACGCCGCGCAGATCGACGATCTTGCGGCGCATGTAATCTTCCAGGCGTCCGGGGGTGGCCACAACCATGCGGGCACCGGCGCGGAGGGCGCGGATTTGAACCTTTTCGCTCAGGCCGCCGATGACCAGGGCCGCGGGCGTAGCTTTGGGGGAACGCAGGGCTTCATACTGCTCATGCACCTGGATGGCGAGTTCGCGCGTGGGAACGAGCACCAGTGCGTTGATTTTGCCGGCGGGGGTAGCCGCGAGCATTTCCATGATCGGGATGAGAAAGGCAAGGGTTTTGCCGGTGCCGGTCTGCGCGGTCGCAATGACGTCTTTGCCCTCAAGGGCTGGCGGAATCGCCTGAATTTGAACTGGGGTAGGGGTTACAAAGTTCTTTGCCGCAAGCGCCTGCTGCAACTGCGCCTGGAGGGGCATTTCTTGAAATGTACTCATTCGATGGGTGTCTTCTTCTCTCTTTACAATGCGCGCGGTAATTGGATGTGTGCGCGCGGAAACACATAGTCCTGCGGTCTTTGTCGGGAGGAGATCCTTGAGATCAATCGCAGTGGTACAAGGCGGGGTCAGCTCAGAATCGCGCATCCAACGTCGCGTGATACTAAGTGCATAATATCACAGGAGGAGTGTGAGGCTGGCGTGAATTGAGGGGCTGGTATCCGATGATGAACGAAAAAATGGAGGGGATGCGGTTAAAGTGATGAAACTAGGAGGGATGGTTCGGTGTTACGACATCGGAGAATTGGGTGTGAGGACAGGGATGTATCAAGAGAGTAAATAGGTAGGGAAAGTCAAGAGCAAGAACAAGGGCAACAGCCCCACTCAATCCAACAGCGGGCTTGAATAGGCCACGCGGCGGGCTGCCGGCAAAGGATATTTTCGCGGGTATGGCCCGGTGGGGTTAGAGGTAATTTGCGGCCCGGAATGTCCGCATAAAATGCTTTGGGCCATTGACTTGAAGCGAAATCGCAGGTAACCTAGACAACTATGAGTATGTTGTACACAGCTACAGCCCCGAAGACAAGCACACCGGCGCTCGACGGACGAACATACTGCGTCCCGCAGCGAGCTATCAGCCGGTAAAACGGGGAATAGATCAGGCACTCATATATAGCCCGAGTACTCATTCACCCGCCAACTACATTTAACGGCGGGTTTCGTGTTTTTGGCTCATTTCAGATAGGGAAAGTGGCGCACGGCGCACGGGAGAACAATGCGAGACAACCGAGAAAACGACCAGGACAGGCACGAAGAAGATTTTATGAAGCAGCACGCCAACGGATTGCCGGACGCGCAGGGTCTGTATGACCCGGCGAACGAGCATGACGCCTGCGGTCTCGGGTTTGTCGCCAACATCAAGGGCGCGAAGAGCCACTCGATTGTGGAGCAGGGCATCGAGGTGCTGAAGCACCTGGAGCACCGCGGAGCTTGCGGCTGCGATCCGGAGACGGGCGACGGCGCCGGCGTGCTGATTCAGATTCCGCACGAGTTCTTTGCCAAGGAGTGCGCCAAGCTGGGAATGGAGCTGCCCGCGCCGGGCGGCTATGCGGTGGGCATGGTGTTTCTGCCGGTTGGCAAGCTGGAGCGGCTGCAGTGCGAAGGCGTGGTGGAAAAGATCATTGCCGAAGAAGGCTTCGAGGTGATGGGCTGGCGCGATACGCCGGTGAACGCCACGGCGATTGGACGCGTGGCGCGCGGTTCGCAGCCGTACATTGAGCAGATCTTTTTGAAGACGCCTGAGCCGCTGGATGAAAAGACGTTCGAACGGAAGCTGTACGTGGTGCGGCGGCGGATTGAGAACGAGATTGCGCACGCCGAGATCGAGGGGAAGAGCAACTTCTACATTCCTTCGCTGTCGTCGGTCACCATCGTGTACAAGGGGCTGCTGCTGGCTCCGCAGATCACCAAGTTTTATCCTGAGCTGAGCGACCCGCTGGTGAAGAGCGCGCTGTGCCTGGTGCACCAGAGATTTTCGACGAATACCTTCCCGAGCTGGCCGCTGGCCCACCCGTACCGTCACATTGCGCACAACGGCAAGATCAACACGGTGAAGGGCAACGTGATCTGGATGAACGCGCGGCAGAGTTTGCTGGAGTCTCCGCTGTTTGGCGACGACCTGAAGAAGCTGTTCCCCATTGTGGTCCCGGGGGGAAGCGATTCGGCTTCGCTGGATAACGCGGTGGAGCTGCTGCTGCACGCCGGGCGCGAGCTGCCGCACGTGATGGCGATGCTGATTCCCGAGGCGTGGTCACGCAATCCGCACATGGACCCGGCCAAGCGGGCGTTCTACGAGTATCACGCTTCGCTGATGGAGCCGTGGGATGGACCGGCTTCGATGGCATTTACCGATGGGCGCGTGATTGGGGCCACGCTGGACCGCAACGGTCTGCGTCCGGGCCGCTACGTGGTGACCAACGACGATATGGTGGTGCTGGCCTCCGAGGCCGGTGTGCTGGAGATTGAGCCGGAGCGGGTGAAGTACAAGGGCCGGTTGCAACCGGGACGGATGTTCCTGGTGGACACGGTGGCCGGGAGGATCATCAGCGACGATGAGGTGAAGTCGGATTTGGCCTCGCGGCAGCCCTATGCGGAGTGGATCAAGGCGAACCAGATTACGCTGGATCACCTGCCCGAGCCGCGGCGCTCCCACCTCGCCAGCAACGAGACGATCATTCCGCGGCAGCGCGTGTTTGGGTACACGGAAGAAGATATCAAGATCATTATGGAGCCGATGGCGCGGAACGGCGAGGAGCCAGTGGGTTCGATGGGCGTGGATACCCCGCTGGCCTGTTTGTCGGACCGTCCGCAGCTGCTGTTCAATTACTTCAAGCAGCTGTTTGCGCAGGTGACCAACCCGCCGATCGATCCGATCCGCGAGGACCTGTTGATGTCGCTGACCAGCTACATCGGCACGGAGCGGAACATTCTGGTGGAGACTCCGCTGAACTGCCACACCATGAAGCTGCCGGGGCCGGTGCTGACCAATCGCGATTTGGAAAAAGTGCGCGGCGTTTCAACCAGCGAACTGCTGGCGACGACGCTGTCGGCGGCGTTCCGCGTGGACGAAGGCGCCGATGGGCTGAAGCGCGGACTGGAGGCGCTGACGCGGCGGGCTTCGCTGGCGGTGGCTTCGGGCTACACGCTGCTGATTATTTCCGACCGCGGCGTGGACAAGGACTACGCGCCGATTCCGTCGCTGCTGGCGCTGGCGGCGGTGCACAACAATTTGGTGAAGGAAGGTTCGCGCACCAAGGTCGCGCTGATTATTGAGAGCGGCGAGCCGCGCGAGGTGATGCACTTTGCTCTGCTGATCGGCTATGGCGCCAGCGCGGTGAATCCCTACCTGGCGATTGAAACGCTGGAAGACATGGTGCGACGCGGGCTGCTTCCGGTGGAGATCACGGCGGAAAAAGCGGTGAAGAACTTCATCAAGGCGATTGATAAAGGCCTGCTGAAGACCTTCTCGAAGATGGGCATTTCGACTTTGCAGAGCTATCGCGGCGCGCAGGTGTTTGAGGCCATCGGACTGAACAAGGAGCTAGTGCGGGATTATTTTTCGGGCACGGTTTCGCGCATCGAGGGAGTGGGGCTGGACGTGATTGCGCGCGAGTCGGTGATGCGGCATGATCACGGCTTTAGGCCGCGCAGCGTGTCGGAGCTGGAACTGGACGTGGGCGGCTCCTACCGCCATCGCATCGACGGCGAGTACCACCTGCTGAATCCGGCGACCATCAGCAAGCTGCAACATTCGGTGCGGCAGAACAGCCCCAAGGCGTTCCGCGAATACACCGATTTGATCGACCAGCAGAACAAGCAGCTGTGTACGCTGCGCGGGATGCTGCAGCTGAAGGACTCCGAGCAACCGGTGCCGCTGGAAGAGGTGGAATCGGCGAAGGAGATTGTGAAGCGCTTTGCCACCGGAGCGATGTCGTACGGCTCCATCAGCAAGGAGGCGCACGAGACGCTGGCGATTGCCATGAACCGCATTGGCGGGCGGAGCAACACGGGCGAGGGCGGCGAGGATTCATCGCGCTTTAAGCCCGACGCGAAGGGCGACCTGCGGCGCAGTTCGGTGAAACAGGTGGCCTCGGCTCGCTTTGGCGTGACCGCAAATTACCTGGTTAACGCCGACGAGCTGCAGATCAAGATGGCGCAGGGCGCAAAGCCCGGCGAGGGCGGACAGCTGCCGGGTCACAAGGTGGACGAGGTGATCGCCAAGCTGCGGCACTCGACGCCGGGGGTGACGCTGATTTCGCCGCCGCCGCACCACGATATTTACTCGATTGAGGATTTGGCGCAGCTGATCTACGACCTGAAGAACGTGAACCCGCAGGCGAGGATCAGCGTGAAGCTGGTCTCTGAGGTGGGCGTGGGGACCGTGGCCGCGGGCGTTGCCAAGGCACATGCCGACGTGGTGCTGATCAGCGGCGACAGCGGCGGCACGGGCGCATCGCCATTGAGTTCGATCCGGCACGCGGGGATTCCGTGGGAGCTGGGACTGGCCGAGACGCAGCAGGTGCTGCTGCTGAACGATCTGCGCAGCCGCATTCGGGTGCAGACCGACGGCAAGCTGCAGACCGGACGCGACGTGGTGATTGCGGCGCTGCTGGGCGCGGAGGAGTTCGGCTTTGCCACGACGCCGCTGGTGACGATGGGCTGCATCATGATGCGCAAGTGCCATCTGAACACCTGCCCGGTAGGGATTGCGACGCAGGACCCAGTGCTGCGGGCTCGCTTTGCGGGACAGCCCGAGCATGTGGTGAACTTCTTCTTCTTCCTCGCCGAACAGGTGAGGGAATACATGGCTCGGCTGGGCTTCCGTACCTTTAACGACATGGTGGGACGCGTGGACCGGCTGGAGGCAAGGCTGGCCAGCGATCACTGGAAGGCCAAAGGCATCGACCTGGCGACGATTCTGTATTCGCCGGCGCTGCCGACGAGAGTGGCGCGGCACCAAATTCACAAGCAGGACCACGGGCTTGGAGTGGCGCTGGACCACGCGTTGATTGCCGCGGCCAAGCCGGCGCTGGAAGACGCCAAGCCGGTGGAGGAATCATTTGCCATCCGCAACATTCATCGCTCGGTGGGTACCATGCTGAGCGGCGAGGTGGCACGGCATTACGGCGAGGACGGGCTGCCGGACGAGACCATCCGGCTGAGCTTCAACGGCTCGGCGGGACAGAGTTTCGGCGCCTTTTTGGCCAAGGGAATTTCGATGACGCTGGAGGGCGAGGCTAACGATTACGTGGGCAAGGGACTCTCCGGAGGACGCATTGCGGTGTATCCTCCGCGCGCCTCGAAGTTCCGTCCCGAGGAGAACATTGTCGTGGGCAATGTGGTGCTGTATGGCGCCACCAGCGGCGAGGCGTACTTCTGCGGCATGGCGGGCGAACGCTTCGCGGTGCGCAACTCGGGCGCGACGGCGGTGGTGGAGGGCGTGGGCGACCATGGCTGCGAATACATGACCAAGGGCGTGGTGGCGGTGCTGGGCCGCGCGGGCAGAAACTTTGCGGCCGGCATGAGCGGCGGCATCGCCTACGTGTATGACGAGCGCGGCGACTTCCACGACAAGAGCTGCAATCTGGCCTCGGTGGACCTAGAGCCGGTGGTGCACCTGGAGGATGTGCGCACGCTGAAGTCGATGATCGAAGAGCACGTGCGGCGCACCGGAAGCGCACGGGGAGCCCAGATTCTGAGCAGTTGGGAGACGGAGCTGCCGCGGTTTGTAAAGGTTTATCCGCACGAGTTGAAGCGGGTGTTGGGAGTGGAGCGCAGCGCGACAGTGTATAGCGGCATGCGTCAACAGAGGGCGGCCGCGGCCGTGGAGGTTCAGCATGGGTAAGCCAACGGGATTCCTGGAATACGAAAGAACACTGCCGCAGCGGCGTCCGCCGGAGGAACGGATCAAGGACTGGTTTGAGATTTACCAGGAGTTTCCGCGCACCGCGGTGCAGGAGCAGGGCGCGCGCTGCATGGAGTGCGGCGTGCCGTTCTGCCATACGGGATGCCCGGTGAACAACCACATTCCGGACTGGAATGACCTGGTGTATCGCGGGCGCTGGGAAGAGGCGGTGCGGCGGTTGCACTCGACCAACAACTTCCCGGAGTTTACCGGACGGATCTGTCCGGCTCCGTGCGAAGCGGCGTGCGTGCTAGGCATCAACCAGCCCCCAGTGACCATCCGGCAGATCGAAAAGACGATTGTGGAGCGCGGCTTCGAGGAGGGATGGATTCATCCCGAGCCGGCGTTTGCGCAGAGCGGGAAGAAGGTTGCGGTGATCGGCTCCGGGCCGGCGGGAATGGCGGCGGCACAACAGCTGTGCCGCGCCGGACACGACGTGACGCTGTTTGAAAAAGCCGACCGCATCGGCGGACTGCTGCGCTATGGGATTCCGAACTTCAAGCTGGAGAAACACCTGATCGACCGCAGGCTGGCACAGATGGAGGCCGAAGGGGTGAAGTTTGTGACCGGCGCGCATGTGGGCGTGAACGTGGACGCCGAAAAGCTGCACCGGGAGTTCGACGCGGTGGTGCTCTCCGGTGGTTCGGAGGCGCCGCGCGACCTGAAGGCTCCGGGACGCGAGCTGAAGGGTATTCACTTTGCGATGGAATTTTTGCCGCAGCAGACGAAGCGAGTGCTGGGCGATACGATTCCGGCGGAGCAGAGCATTCTGGCGACGGGCAAGAACGTGGTGATCATTGGCGGCGGCGACACGGGGGCCGACTGTTTGGGAACCTGTCTGCGCCAGGGTGCCAAGAGCGTGCGGCAGTTTGAGATTATGCCGAAGCCTCCGGAGACGCGCTCGGAGACTACGCCGTGGCCGCTGTGGCCGCTGCAGCTGCGTACCGAGAGCTCGCACGAAGAGGGCGGCACGCGGGAGTGGAGCCTGAATACGGTTTGCTTCGAAGGCGACGGCAAGGGAAATGTAGCGCGGCTTCAGGTGGTGTCGGTGGGTCCGCCGCCTAAGTTTGAGCCGGTGCCAGGCAGCGAGAAGGCGATCGAGGCCGAGCTGGTGCTGCTGGCCATGGGCTTCACCGGTCCGGTGCGCAGCGGTATGCTGGAGCAGTTCGGAGTGGCGTTGGATGCGCGCGGCAACGTGGCGACCGACGACCGCAACGCAACTTCGGTGGATGGAATTTTTGCCGCCGGAGACATGCGCAGAGGACAGTCGCTGGTGGTGTGGGCGATCTCCGAAGGCCGCAAGACGGCCGCGAGCGTGGATGAGTATTTGCGGACGTAGGCATAGGGCAAGGTTTCAAAGTTTCAAGGTTTCGAATGTTTCACGGAAAGGCAAAGAGCAAAAAGAGAAGACGGCTCAAGGGCCGTCTTTTTTGTGTCAAGAGAAAGCCTTTACATCGTGCTTCGAGGTTACTTTCGTGCATTGACCGGTTTTCCATTTCTCGATATCGTTTGTAATCACCCAAATAGTTCCATGCAACTTCGTATTGGAGCAACGACGAGATGACCTGCGGGCTATTCGTACAGCGCTTGTTCCGGCAATTTATTTTTGTTTTATCGATTTCGATTCTCTTCACGATGCAGCTTTCAGCGCAAAGCGGCGCAGTGAAAGACGAGCTCTACCACTCGCTGTCGGGCACCACCGTGATTGCCACGATCATCCTGGGGGGGAAGGCCGCTCCTCAGGGATCCCGGTCGGGCTTCCCGGTCGAAACCCTGGTTGATCCGGCCACCAACAACGTTGCATACCAGATGGATTTGGGAGCCACGAGCCCCGTGATTACGGCTCAGGATATGCAGCGTTACTTCGAGCGCGGCACAGCCTTCCAGGTGGTTGGATTGGAGCTGCGGGACAGTTGGATTGAGCTGAAACTGAAGAGCGCCGGAGGCGATTCTGCCCGGTTGCGGCTCATGCTGGGCGACGGTTGGCAATCGAAATTCGATTGCTCGTCGGTCAGGGCCCAGCTTGCCAGCGTACTGGTGCTTGACCAAACGCCACGGATAAGGAAAACGACGCCGGTTCCTGCCGGCTTTGGAGAACCCGGCATCCAGACGCATCGCGAAACGCCATCCAAGGATATCCATGCAGGCGCCGGGAACGGCGGCGAAGTATTCGTCAAGTTTGGCGGCACGAGTTAGGCAGTGCGTCTCGATGCCAAAAAGTTGGCGGCAGTGGAGGAAGCCTTTACCCCGGAGTCATGCGCCGGGGATCGTCGCTGGCGGTGTGGGCGATCTCTGGGGAAGAAAGACGGCAGCGAGTGTTGGTGAGCATCTGAGGACGAAAGCGTAGGGATGACAGGTTACAAGCATAAGACGGCCTGCGGGCCGTCTTATTTGATTGAAAGACGGGAATTTGCCTCCGGCTCTTATGCCACCCCTCACATGCTGGCCCAATGCTTTTAATTCGATAGTGACGAAGACCTGCGTCCCGAACGTGGTGACCTGACCACCATCGAGTGACTGGCGTCACCGACGCATCGCGCCATACGAGGTAAAAGCACACCAGTCCTCGCACAGAAAAGTTACCATCCAGCAACTTTTTTACGCGGGACCGTAGGGGCAGGGGGTTCGCGGGATTTCTCAGCCTAGACTGCGCAAGGGACGGGAAGCAGATGAGCACCAAAGTCCGACAGGAAGTTTCCGCCGCAACTTCAGCCCAGAAAGAAGCAGGCCCGCGCTTTCTCGATCCGCTGGAGCATGGCGACAATCCGAAATTGGACGGCAGCCCGCTTTCCCCGAAGGAGAACGTCAGGAATCCGGAACTTGCCGACATCATTGATGTCCAGATGATCCGGTCTTTAATGGAATACTTTTATGAACTGGTCCACATTCCCATGGGGATCATCGACCTAAAGGGAAAAATATCCGTCGCCGTAGGGTGGCAGGACATCTGCACGAAATTCCACCGGGTGAACGCGGAGACCTGCAAGAACTGCATAGAGAGTGACACGCAGCTTACCGAGAGCATCCCTGAGGGAGAATTCAAGCTTTACAGGTGCAAGAACAACATGTGGGTGATGGCGATGCCCATCGTGGTGGACGATTGGCACTGCGGGAATCTTTTTTCAGGGCAGTACTTTTTTGAAGACGAGCGATTGGATTGCGAGCTTTTCCGAGTACAGGCCCAGCGATACGGATTCAACCGGGAAGCCTACCTTGCCGCCCTTGGCGAGGTACCTCGCCTGAGCCGGAATGCGGTCCACACGGGCATGGCTTTTATGGTGAAGTTAGCCCAGATGCTCTCCCAGATAGGGTACAACAACCTGAAACTGGCTCGGTCACTTCAGGATACAAAACAGGCGCAAGTTCTTGCGGCTGAGAGAGAAACACGGTTTCACGCGCTGTTCGACACGATTCCACTGAGCGTGGCTCTTATCGATGTGCAGACCCTGGAGTTCTCGCAATTCAACGATGCAGCGGCAGAGAACCTCGGATACACTCGCGAAGAATTTGCAAAGCTCACGGTACATGACATTGAAACCTGCTATTCGCCGCAGGAACTCTTGAAGCAGGTAGAGGAAGGATTCAGTGCGGGTGGTTTGGTTGTGCTTGAGACCAAGCACAGGACAAAATCCGGTGCTGTGCGGGATGTGGTGGTGTACTACCGCATTCTGACCGTCGACGGCCATCGTGTATCTCATTGTGTATGGGAGGACGTGACAGAGAAGAAGGTGGCGCAAGCGGCTTTGCTGCAAAGCGAAAAACTGGCGTCCGTTGGCCGGATGGCGGCGACCGTCGCTCACGAAATCAACAATCCTCTGGAGATGGTAACCAACTGCATCTATCTTGCTGCCAATAACCCGGAGCTTCCTCTGGAGGTGAAAGAACATCTGGCAATAGCCGAGCGAGAACTCCACCGGGTAGCTCACATTGCCAAGCGGACACTCGGCTTTTACCGGGAAAACACAAAGCCGGCGGTTGTGGATATTCGCACGCTGGTAGACGAAGTAGTGGAACTGTATGACCCGAAGTTCACGCGCAAGGACATCCGCCTAAAGATTGAACACAACGGCCACCGGAGCGGATTTTTCGCCATTGCCGGCAAGATTCGCCAAGTCATAGCAAACCTGTTGACGAATGCCATCGATGCTTCGCGGCCCAAGGGGCTGGTGAGGGTGCGCACCAGCCGATTTACTCTGAACGGTTGCAGCTTCATCCGCGTGACCGTTGCGGATACGGGTGCGGGAATTTCCAGGGCGAATCGGAGCCGCGTCTTTGAGCCATTCTTCACGACCAAGAAAGACGTTGGCACAGGGCTGGGTCTTTGGGTCAGCTTCGAGATTATCCGGAAACATAAGGGTAAGATCCGGCTTCGTAGCGCAGAGGGAAGGGGAACAGTGTTCTCAATCCTGCTGCCCGACTCGCAAGAACAAGGTGCCAACTCGAACGAGAACCGGTTAACCTACCCGTCTTAATTTGAACCCCTTCGTTAGGGTTTGCAGCCGCCGGCGGGTTCGGGGACGGTGGGACGGACGGGCAGGGAAGAGGAAGCGAGCGGGGCGTTGGTGGGGTGGACGAGCAGGGTTCGCACGTGGACGGGGATGGATTTACGGGTGAAGATTTCGGTGAGCAGGGCTGCGATCTGGTCGAGGTCGCGCTGGGCGAAGGCGGCGATGGAGGGACCGGCGCCGCTGAGGCAGCATCCGAGCAGGCTGGGATGGCGCAGGGCTAACGCTTCCTTGAGTCCGGGGACGATGGCGGCGCGGTAGGGCTGGTGGAGACGGTCTTCGAGGGCTTCGCGCAAGAGGGTGAAGTCGCCGGAGCGCAGGGCTTCCAGCAGGAAGGCTACGCGCTGCACGTTGAAGATGGCGTCTTCGCGGGAGATGAGCTCGGGCAGCACCGCGCGCGAGGCTTTGGTGGAAAGGTGCTGGGCGGGCGTGGCGACGATGATGGCCAGCGACTCCGGCCAGGCGGCGCGCAGCACGCGCAGGGCTCCGTCCATCTGGCAGCTGACGGTGAGTCCGCCGAGCATGGCGGCGGCGATGTTGTCGGGATGGCCTTCGAGCTCGCAGGCGGTGACCAGCAGTTCCTGCTCGGTAACGGGAACGACGTTGTGGCCGACCATGGTGGGGCCGACGATCATTTGAAAGAGCCGCAGTCCGGCGACGGTGGCGGCGGCGCTGCTGCCCAGGCCGCCCTTCATGGGAATGTCGCTCTCGACCTGAATGTCGAGCGAGGGTATGCGCTGCTCGTGGCGCTCGGCGATGAAGCGGAAGGCGCGCTCGATGTAGTTTTCGCCGTCGAGCGTCTGGTTGACGAACTCGAAGCGCAGGCCGGTGTTGCCCTTGACGCGGCGCACGCGCAGGGTGAGGTAGAGCTGCACGGCGACCGCCAGCGTGTCAAAGCCGGGACCGAGATTGGCGATGGAGCCCGGGACGCGGAGGACAATTTCAGCTTTGTCAGCGGGCATGGGCTCAGTGGGCATGCGCTTCCTCGCGCTGGTGCGAGCGGATGATGAAGTTGGTGTCCTTGAGGGCGTGGCCGGTGAGGATGGCGACGACGCTGCACTCGGCGGGAATGGCGTTGGAGGCGCGCAGTTTGCGGAGTCCCGCGAGAGTGGCGGCCGAGGCAGGCTCGCAGCCGATGCCGTCGTGTCCGATGACGGCTTTGGCCTCGGCGATCTCCTCGTCGGTCACATCGAGCACCTGGCCTCCGGTGTTGCGCACCCCGCGCAGGGACTTCTTCCAGGAGCGCGGATTGCCGATGCGGATGGCGGTGGCGATGGTTTCGGGCTCGGTGACAGGCGAGAGCTCCTCGGCCTCGTTTTGCCAGAGCTGGGCGAAGGGATTGGCTCCGGCGGCCTGCACCACGATCATGCGCGGGGCGCGGTCGATGAAGCCGAAGCGCAGAAGCTCGTCAAAGGCCTTGCCGAAGGCGGCGGAGTTGCCGAGGTTGCCGCCGGGAACGACGAGGTAATCCGGGGCTTTCCAGTTGAGCTGGTCCATCAGCTCGAACATGGTGGTCTTCTGGCCTTCGATGCGGAAGGGATTGATGGAGTTGAGGAAGTAGATTCCTTCGCTGGTTTTTTCCAGCAGGATGTTGAGGGCGTCGTCGAAGCTGCCTTCGACTTCGACCACCTCGGCGCCGAAGTCGAGCGCCTGGGCAAGCTTGTTGAGCGAGACCTGCCCGGCGGGGAGATAGACGCGGCCGATGAGTCCGGCGCGGGCGGCATAGGCGGCCAGGGATGCGGCGGTGTTTCCGGTGGAGGCGCAGGCGACGACCTTGGCTCCGGTGTGCACGGCTTCGGTCATGCCGGCGGTCATGCCGAGGTCTTTGAAGCAGCCGGTGGGATTCCAGCCCAGATGCTTGAACTGGAGGTCGGAGACTCCGGCGAAGGCGGCAGTTTTGTGGCCGCGGACGAGCGGAGTATTGCCCTCGCCGAGCGTCACGATCTCGTTGGCCGGATAGTCTGGGAGGAATTCGCGATAGCGCCAGACGCCGCTGATGTCGCGGGGGTCGCGCGACTTGCGGCGCTCGCTCCAGAGTTCCTTGAGGGCTGCGGCAGGCTGCGGCGACGCCGCAACATCGACCTCCAGAAGTCCTCCGCAGGAGGGACATTCGAGCGCGGGGGAGTGCAGGTCGAGCGTGACGGCACAAGCGGGATCGAAACAACGGAGTTGCATCAGAGCTCCTTGGTGAGAATGGGCATGTTCAGTGGAGCGAGCAGCATGAAATCAAGTTTGCGAAGCTCGGCCATGGCCTCCTCAACCTGCTGGGCGGGGCACGCTTCCAGGGTGACGACGAAGGGCAGCGCGTCCTTGTCAAAGCCGGGCTTCTGCAGCAGCGCGTCGATGTTGATGGAGTGGGCGGCCAGGGTGTTGGCGATGGCCGCGACGATGCCGGGCCGATCCTTCACGGTGAAGCGCAGGTAGTGCTTGGATTCGAAGTTTCCGGTGACGGGCAGCTCGACCGCCATGGAGCGGGGACGGATGGAGCCGCCTTTGCGTCCGCGGGCGATGGCGAACAGGTCGCTGACCACGGCCACGGCCGTGGAATGTCCGCCGGCGCCGTGGCCGCTGAATGCGGTTTGGCCACCGTACTTGCCGCTTGAGAGGACGAGATTGAGGCTGCCGGTGATGTGCGCCATGGGCGACTCGATGGGCACCAGGCAGGGCTGGACCGTGGCGAAGATCTGGCCGTCGCGGGACTCGGCGCGGGAGATCTGGCGGATGGTCGAGCCGAGCTCGTGGGCGTAGACGAAATCGACGGCGCCGATGGTGCGGATGGTGTCGCAGGGGATTGCATCCGGCTGCACGATGGCGCGCAGTCCGATACGGGTGAGAATGACCAACTTGGCGCGGGCGTCGAAGCCATCCACATCGTCGGTGGGGTCGGCTTCGGCAAAACCGGCCTTCTGCGCCCCGGCAAGAGCTTCGGCAAAGGAGACGCCCTCGCTCTCCAGTTTGGTGAGGATGTAGTTGCAGGTGCCGTTGAGGATGCCGCTGACCTTGTAGAGACGATCGCCGGCGAGGCCTTCCTGCAAGGCGTCAATGACCGGCACGCCGCCGGCAACCGAGGCTCCGAAGGAAAGAGCTCCGCGGTGCTGGCGGGCCAGGGCCGAGAGCTGAGGACCGTGCTTGGCGATGAGCTTTTTGTTGGCGGTGACGACGGATTTACCCGAGGCCAGGGCGCGCGAGACCCAGTCGTGCGCGGGCTCGATTCCGCCGACCAGCTCGACGATGATGTCGGCATCAGAGGCGAGCACCTGATCGATGTCGCCGGACCAGCTGACATCCTTGGGCACCCAGTCCACGCGCTTGCGCTCCACGTTGCGGTTGAAGACGTGGGTGAGGCGGAGCGGGGAGTTGGCGGGCTGATCGCAGAGGATGCGGGCAACCGCGCTGCCTACGGTGCCGAAGCCGAGGATGGCGACTTTGAGCGCGGGCGCCTGCGCGGCAGTGGGCTGGTCGAATGCGGGGGTAGTAGCCAAGCTGTTTCTCCAATCGTATTGAGGCACAGAACCATTATGCCTGCTAAGCCTTGGTCAATCCCAGAGCCAATGAGGCGGCGTGCGAGGGAGCAAAGTGGCGGTCTTCTTCAAAGATGAAGCGATGCAACTCCTGCACCGACTTTACCGCATCCTTTTCCTCCACGACAAAGCTGACGCTGATTTCCGAGGATCCCTGGGCGATCATGTGAATATTAATTCCTGCAGCGGCCTGAATTCCGAAGACCTCGGAGGCGATGCCGACGCGTCCGCGGATATTTTCGCCGACCAGGCAGACGATGGCCATGGCGGGCTGGAACTCGACTTCGCCGAGAGCTTGCAACTCGGAGGTGAGCTTGGCCAGTTCGTTGTTGCCTTCCACGGCGACCGACGCGGTGGCTCCGGAGATGGCGACGATCTCGCTCTGCAGGTGGTGCCAGCGCAGCAGGCTGAACAGATCGTCGAGGAATCGCAGCGAGCCCATGTGGCGCGGAGCGCGGATGGTGAAGACCGAGATGTTGCGCTTGAGGGCGATGGCGCGGAAGTAGGACGGTCCGTGGGCAGCGGTGGCGCGAATGATGGTGCCGCCTTCGGTGGGCTTGTGCGAGTTGAGGACGGCCACGGGAATGTCATGCTCGACGGCGGGCAGCAGGGTTGCCGGGTGCAGGACCTTGGCTCCGAAGCAGGCCAGCTCGGTGGCCTCGTGGAAGCTGATCTCAGAGATGCGCTGGGCCTTGGGACAGATGCGGGGATCGGTGGTGAGAATGCCGCTGACGTCAGTCCAGATTTCGATGCGGGACGCGCCGAGGGCGGCGCCGATGATGGCAGCGGAGTAGTCCGAGCCGCCGCGGCCCAAGGTGGTGACTTCGCCGCTTTCGCTGGAGGCGATGAAGCCGCCGAGAACCGGGACGAGATTCTGCGCGAGCATGGGCGGAATGGCTGCCTGCAGCTTGGCGCGGGTGGGCGCCGGGAGCGGAGCCGCGGCCGGATGGTGGGCGTCGGTGACGATCAGCTTGCGGGCGTCGGCGTGGGCCGCGGGAACGCCAAGTCCGTTGAAGGCCGCTGCCACCAAGACGCTGGAGAGCAACTCGCCGAAGGTGAGCATGTAGGAGTGCTGCGCCGGAGTGATGGATTTCTGGGAGGCGATCTGGGTAGCGAGCGTGGTGGCTTCGGCCACGCGGGTGTCGAGTTCGGCGACAAAGGCCGAGAGCGCAGGCTCAACCAGCATCTCGCTGGAGGCCAGAATGTGGCGGCCGCGAATGGCTTCCAGGATTTCCAGGGCCGGGGCGAGCTCGCCGCGCGAGGCCAGGTCGGCAACCTGCACTAGCTTATCGGTGACTCCGCCCATGGCGCTGACCACAAGCAGCGGTTGCTCGGCCAAACGGGGGGCTACGATGGAGGCGACGCGGCGAATGGCGGTTGAATCCTGAACCGAGGTTCCGCCAAATTTCATGACAATCATTCCTGACTCCTTAACAAGAATTGCGCATAGCAAAGAACCCATCGCCTGTACCGGACGATGGGTTCTTGAAGGGTGCGAATCAGACTGCTTTAGCTGATCTCTTCGCGGAACTCACATGCGTCCGGAGACAGGTTTTTGCCTGTTGTGGGTGTCCGGTATGTGCTCGTAATTCGCATGTAAGCGTGCTTAAACGATAGCGGAAGCAGATTTCCGTGTCAAGGGTGGAGTGCGGGAACCAAAGTACAATTCATCGGCAATCTAAAGAGCGGGAAGCGGTTTCAAAGTGGGTTGCGTGGCAGCGCTGCCGCTGTCGGTCATGCTGCCAACGCCTTTGCAATCCCACATTTGCCAACAGAAGGCAAATATGGGCCACCCGTCGGATGCAGTGCAGTTACTTGGCGGCAATCGAGCTGACGGTGAGGACGTTGCCGTTGAGCGTGCCCTGAACGGTCGCCTTGCTCCCGGCCAGCTTATCGACCTCGGCAGTTTTGCCGTCGAGGATATACACCTTGTCTTTGACCGCGAGAGCGAAGTGGGCTCCGTGCTTGACGCAGCCGCGGGTACATTCGGCAGGCGACTTGCCAGGCATCATGTGGTTGGCGCCGCACATGTCATCGGTGACCGTGCCGGTAAGAGTGGTGGCGGCCAGGGCGGGAATGGCGCAAAGGAACATTAGAGCGGCAAAAAACTTCTTCATGGGCTTTCTCCTGAGTTCAACGGTAGTGCTTGTGGGCGTGGTACGCAAGTCCGATGGATCGCGAGCATCTGGCGCGAAGCTCGGACGCCAGACTGAAGCGCAGAATGCATCGGGTGAGATGCCAACATCTTTGCATCCCACATCTGCCAAGGCAGGCAGATATGGGGCAACTGCGTTTTGTTTTTTTCGCGCACGAAAAAAGGCCCCACGCTTGCGCGCGGGGCCAGTCGTTCTGCGTTGGCAGAAGGTTTAGTACATGCCGCCCATACCGCCGCCACCGCCGTGCTGCGGTGCTTCCGACTTGGGTTCCGGAATCTCGGCCACGAGGGCTTCGGTGGTGAGCATAAGGGCCGCAATGGAGCCTGCGTTCTGCAGGGCTGTGCGGGTGACCTTGGTGGGGTCGATGACGCCAGCCTTGACCAGGTCCACGAACTCGCTGGTCTGCGCGTTGTAGCCGTAGGCGGTGTCCTTGTTCTCACGGATCTTGCCGATGACGACCGCGCCTTCCTCGCCGGCGTTGGCGACGATCTGGCGGAGAGGCTCTTCCAGAGCGCGCTTGACGATGTTGGCGCCGATCTGCTCGTCACCCTGCAGCTTGAGGGCGTCAACCGCCGGAATGCAGCGGATGAGAGCAACACCGCCGCCCGGGACGATGCCTTCTTCCACAGCAGCGCGGGTGGCGTGCATGGCGTCTTCCACGCGGGCTTTCTTTTCCTTCATTTCGGTCTCGGTGGCTGCGCCGACCTTGATGACCGCAACGCCGCCGACCAGCTTGGCCAGGCGTTCCTGGAGCTTTTCGCGGTCGTAGTCGCTGGTGGTCTTTTCGATCTGGGCGCGGATTTCCTTGACGCGGCCGGAGATGTCTTCCGACTTGCCGTTACCTTCGACGATGGTGGTGTTGTCCTTGTCGATGGTGACCTTCTTGGCCTGGCCAAGATCGGCCATGGTGAGGTTCTCCAGCTTGAGGCCGAGGTCTTCAGTGATGGCTTTGCCGCCAGTCAGGATGGCGATGTCCTGTAGCATGGCCTTGCGGCGGTCTCCGAAGCCGGGAGCCTTGACGGCAGCGACGTTCAGGGTGCCGCGCAGCTTGTTGACTACCAGGGTGGCCAGCGCTTCACCGTCGATATCCTCGGCGATGATGACCAGCGGACGGCCGCTCTTGGCAACCTGCTCCAGCAGCGGCAGGAGGTCCTTCATGCTGCTGATCTTCTTTTCGTGGATGAGGATGACGGCGTTTTCCAGAACGGCTTCCATGCGCTCGGCATCGGTGACGAAGTAGGGCGAGAGGTAGCCGCGGTCAAACTGCATGCCTTCGACCACTTCCAGCTGGGTTTCCATGGTCTTGGCTTCTTCGACGGTGATGACGCCGTCTTTGCCGACCTTCTTCATGGCCTCGGCGATGATGTGGCCGATGGTTTCGTCATTGTTGGCCGAGATGGTGCCGACCTGGGCGATGAGCTCTTCGCGGTCCACCGGCTTGCTGAGCTTGTCGAGCGCGCCCGGGATGCGGTTGCCTTCGGAGTCCACCGAGCCGTTGACGGCGGCGATGGCCTTTTCGATGCCGCGCTTGAGGGCCATCGGGTTGGCACCGGCGGCGACAGTCTTGACGCCCTCGCGGAAGATGGCCTGAGCCAGAACGGTTGCGGTGGTGGTGCCGTCGCCGGCGATGTCGCTGGTCTTGCTGGCGACTTCCTTCACCATCTGCGCGCCCATGTTTTCCAGGGTGTCCTTCAGCTCGATTTCCTTGGCGACGGTGACGCCGTCCTTGGTGATGAGCGGGGAACCGAACTTCTTTTCAATGACGACGTTGCGGCCCTTGGGACCGAGTGTCACCTTGACCGCGTCGGCCAATACGTTTACGCCGCGAAGAATTGCCTGGCGGGAATCCTCACCGTGAACAATCTGCTTTGCCATAGTTACTAGCTCCTTGGAAATTGTTTGACTGCTCCACCGGGCCGCGGAGGCCGCGAGTGGATGGAAACTCAAATGGCGGCCAAAAGGGGCCGCCGTGGATTACTTTTCGAGAATGCCGAGGACTTCTTCCTCGCGCATGATGAGGTACTCTTCACCGTCGATCTTGATCTCGGTTCCGGCATACTTGCCGAAGAGGATGCGGTCACCAGCCTTGACGGCCAGAGGAAATACTTTGCCTTCGTCGTTGGACTTGCCTTTGCCGACGGCGATGACTTCGCCTTCCTGCGGCTTGTCTTTAGCGGTGTCGGGGATGATGATTCCACCGCGGGAAGTTTCAGCCTCGGCGATGCGGCTCACTACAATGCGGTCGTGCAACGGGGTCAGTTTCTTGGCGGCTGTTGCGGTTGCCATATTTGGAACTCCTTTCGGGATTGCGAGGAACGTTAGCGGCGGCTGCCGCGTTGACGGAAGTTGCACCCGAGGTGGGTGTTGTTAGCACTCCCGTCATACGAGTGCTAATTTAGACTGCCGCTTCGGGGGATGTCAAGCTGGGTGAGCGTAATTCACTCAGATTTTATTTATTCAGAGTTGATCTCTTTGCGCGGGCGCGGCGAAGCTCTGCCGGGCAGGGACGACTGCGCATACAATGAGGGTACGGTGATCGAAGTCGAGGAAGAAGATGCGCAATATCAGGAAGTTACGGTTCTCCGCAATACTCTGCTGGCTGCTGATTGTGCCGCTTTGCCTGGTGGCGGGAAATAAGAAGAAGGCTCCGGAGCAGTTCAGCAACCTGAGCTTCGTGGTGCTCAGGGACAGCGACGGCGAGCCGATGAAGAACGCCAGCGTGGTGATCCACTTTTTACGCAAAGACGGCAGCGAGGAGCCCGATGGGCTGCAGTTGAAGACCGACGCCGAGGGCCGGGCCAGGATCACGGATATTCCTTATGGCAATCTTCGGGTGCAGGTGATTGCGCCCAGGCTGCAGACCTACGGCGATGACTTCGTGGTGAACCAGGCTCAACAGGAGTTCGTCATCCGGCTCAAGCCGCCAGCCGGTCAGATATCGCTCGACAAGTAGCGAATGTTTGGCGGGAACGGAACGCTAGCGCAGCAGCGTGAGGAGGATATTGGCTCGGGTTTGCGGATTCTGCAGGCCGCCGGAAGGGATGAAGGTGGAAGCCGCGGCGATAAACAATACCGAGACACAGGCCAGGAGAAAGACCAGCGCCAGGGAGACAAACCGATTGGAGAGTGCGCGGAGCATGGTTGTTACGGACTATTACATGGGAAACTCGCCGCTTTGTCTCGTTACAAAAGGTGAAGTTCTCCGGGGTTGAACCAAAAGCGTAAACCGGATACCCGGTACCGGAGCGCGAACACGGGTCGCTAGTTCAACTCTGCGGGTGGCGGATTCCCGTGGCGCTCCATATAGCTGGCGAGCAGTTCGAGAGGGCTGGCGGCGCCGCTGGGCGGCTGCGGAACGGCGAGCGCTTCGATGACGCAGGGGCCGCGCAGGTGACGCGCATTGTGCAGCGCCTCGGTGGCGACGCGGTAGGCGGCGATGGCGTCATTGGCATCGACGCTGAAGAGCGGGATTCCAAACTCGGGGTAGAGGGTGCGCAGATCCAGTGGCCGGCTCTGGCTGGGGGCGAGGCTGTTGGCCACGACGTAGAGGATGGGGAGTTTGTGGCGCGCCGCAAAGCGGAAGGCCGCGCGGTAATCCTGCTCGGCCTCGGGATCGGATTCAAGCCCGCCGGCGCAGACCACAGCCGGGGTTGCCAGGGAATCGGACGGCGAGGTGGCGTCACGCGCCGCGGCGTGGAGTAGAGCATCCATGGCGGCGAGGGTGGCGGCGGCCAGCCTGCGCTTGCTGACGCCGGAACCTTTGACCTCGAAGAGTCTCGAATTCTGGCAAACGCAGCGTGCGCCGCGGCCCGCGCAGGCGAGCACCACCGGGCATGGCTCGCCTGCGGCCAGGCAGACGGCGATCTCGGCGACCTCGGAACCGCTGGCGAGGCGACTTCTGGAGGACTTCAGCGCCGCGAGGGCGCGAACCATCTCATACTGGGCATCGGCGGGTACCAGGGAGAATCGCTTGGCGGCTTTGGGAGATTTAGCGCGCTTGGTGGTTGGCATGAGAGTAGGAATCGCCATTCTAACCTAAGCCGGTGGAGGCATGCAGCTGGGATGCTTGCCAGGGTGCGGAAGATTTCAACAAGTATGTGGAAATACCCCGGGGATATGCTGGAAGAAATGCAAATGGCGCTGCATTCATGCGGGGTTCTCCATTCTGCACTTGGCGCGGTGCGGGTTCTGTGGAAAAGGAAAGAAGTTGCGCAATTGTAGGGAATATGCGTAGGCCGAATTTTTCAACACAAATGTGGAAATGGCCGGGATAAAGTCCTGCCGGAATGCGTTTGAGCCAATGTTCATGGGCTCGTGTCCACTCTGCACAGGAGGCAGTGCGGAGAGGAAGAATGCCTGGAACGGCCACTGCGCGGGTGCCAGGCTTTACAATCTTTGTCGGGCGAACGCCTGAGAGACCTTCATGCTGGAAACAACCGAGGTTCAAAACCGGGAAAGACGCAAATCAGGAAAATTTGAAGAAACGAATTGACATTCTTCTGGTGGAGCGCGGGCTGGTGCCATCGCGCGAGCGGGCGCAGGCGATGATTCTTGCCGGGCGCGTGCTGGTGGATGAGCAGAAGGTGCACAAGTCCGGGCACGCCGTGGCCGAGGACTGCGAGCTTCGTCTGCTGGGCAGCGACCTGCGCTATGCGAGCCGCGGCGGGCTGAAGCTGGAGGCTGCGCTGGTTCATTGGAACATCGCGGTCGAAGGGGCGGTCTGCATGGATGTGGGCGCCTCCACCGGCGGCTTTACCGACTGCCTGCTGCAGCATGGGGCGGCCAGCGTGCTGGCTGTGGACACCGGCTACGGGCAGATCGATGCGCGGCTAAGGGCCGATGCGCGGGTGCGCCTGCTGGAGAAGACCAACGCGCGTTATCTGGAGGCGCAGCAGGTGCCCGAGGCGGTAGAGTTGGTGTCGATGGATGTTTCTTTTATCTCGGCTACGCAGGTGCTGCCGGCGGTGGTGGCCGCCGCGTTTGCCGAGAAGGGACAGCCGCGCCGCGAACTGGTTCTGCTGGTGAAGCCGCAGTTCGAGGTAGGCAGGCAACTGGTGGGCAAGGGCGGCATTGTGCGCAGCGAAGCGGCGCAACTGGGGGCGGTTGCCCGGGTGCGCGAAACGGTGGCAGCCCTGGGCGGGCAAGCGATCGAGGTGATCGATTCGCCGATCCTCGGCACGGAAGGAAACCGGGAATTCCTGCTGCATGCCAGCTTCTCTGCTCCGAAAGACCCGCAAGTGGGGTACAAATAAGCTGTGAAGATTGCCGCGATTGTCTCCAAACCCGCCAAGCCGGAGCTGAACGAGATTGTGCCCGAAGTATTGCGCTGGCTGGGCGCGCATGGCTACCGGGTTTACATCGACCAGCAGACGGCGGCCTACCGGACCCATGATTTTGTCATCCCGCGCAGCGAGCTGGCCCGCTATGAGCCCGAGTTCGTCATTGTGCTGGGCGGCGACGGCACGCTGCTGTCGGCGGCGCGGGCCATCGGCGCCAATGATATTCCGCTGCTGGCCGTCAACCTGGGTTCGCTCGGCTTTCTTACCGAGGTTCCGCTCGACGAGCTCTACACGACGCTGGAGGCAGTGGTGAACAACCAGTGTCCAACCGAGCCGCGTTCGCTGCTCAACTGTCGCCTGGTTCGGGATGAGCAGGAAATCGCGCAGTATTTTGCGCTCAACGATGCCGTGGTGAAGAGTACCGTGGCCCGCCTGCTCGGCTTTGCCGTGACCATCAACGACGACCGTGTGATGGAGTATCAGGCCGATGGCGTCATTATCGCCACCCCCACCGGCTCCACGGCGTATTCGCTGGCAGCCGGGGGGCCGGTGTTTATGCCCAGCGTGGATGCGCTTCTGATGACGCCGATCTGTCCGCACTCGCTCACCCATCGTCCGCTGGTGGTAGGCTCGAACTCCGTCATCTCGGTGCGGCTGGATAGCGGCGCCGACGGCTTTTTGAGTTTGGATGGACAGGTGGGAATGCCGGTGATGCAGGGAGACCAGATCGTCTGCCGCAAGGCATTGCACCATTTACGATTGCTGCGTATGCAGAAGTCCTTCTTCGATGTGCTGCGCAGCCGGTTGCGGTGGGGGCAGCGCTCCAGCTGAGGGCTGGGGGTGCGCTACAGGTTGCCGGAGCGGTCTTCCCGCGTATCGTACTCATCCTCATCGGCGGGCAGGCCGGTTGGCAGCGTGACCTCGATTTCACACATCTCCAGGTAGAGCCAGGCGTTGGCTTCAATCTCGCACGGACGCGAGCAGAAGACGGCAGCTATGGTTTTCGGCATTACGTTGTGGCCCAGCGGTGCGCCACACCAGGTGCAGGTGGCTGGCTTGGCATCGCGATATTGAACTAGATCGGGCCGCATCATGGCGCCAGAGTAGTCCCGCGTCCGGGCGGGTACAATCCGGCGATTTGCTTATTACCTCTAGGTTCCCTTGCGGATTACGTCTCATTGCGGATTACGTCATCAAACGTCTCCCGCTTGCGAATGAGGCGGACTTTTTTGCCATCGACCAGCACCTCTGCGGCGCGGCCGCGGGTGTTGTAGTTGGAAGAGAGGCTCATGCCATAGGCCCCGGCGTCGAGGATGGCCAGCAAGTCTGCGGGGGCGATGGGCGGCAGCTCGCGGTCGCGGGCAAAGAAGTCTCCCGTCTCGCACACCGGTCCCACCACGTCCATGACGCCGCGCACCGCGCCGGAGGCGAGCTTGCGCGGAGTGGCGGGAACGATCTCGTGGTGTGCTCCGTACAGCGAGGGACGCACCAGGTCGTTCATGGCCGCGTCGGTGATCAGAAACTGCTTGCCGCCGTTTTCCTTGGCGTAAAGGGCGCGGGTCAGCAGGGCTCCGGAGGCGGCGACGATGGAGCGGCCCGGCTCCAGCAGAAGATGCAGGCCGGTGCGGCGCAGCGGACGCGTCAGGGCAGCCGCGTAGGCCTTCAGGCTGCGCTCGAACTCCGCAATGTTGGCGTCCTGATAGCGGATGCCGAGTCCGCCGCCGGCGTCCACGAAATTGATATTCAGGCCGTCTTCGGTCAGCTCGCGCACCAGCGCCAGCACCCGCTCCATGGTTTCGCCAAAGGGCTTCATGTCGGTGATCTGGGAGCCGATGTGGACGCTGACGCCCACCGGGTCTAGGTAGGTGAAGGTGGCGGCCTTGCGGTAGAGCTGCCGGGCGCGGGCGATGGGCACGCCGAACTTGTGCTTGCTCAGGCCGGTGCTGATATACGGGTGAGTTCCGGCGCTTACGTCGGGATTGACCCGGAAAGCGATGCGCGCGGTCTTCTTCAGGCGTTCGGCCCGGGCTCCCAGCAGCTCCAGCTCCGCCTCGCTCTCCACGTTAAAGAGCAGGATTTCGGCTGCGATGGCCGCGTCCATCTCCGCGGCGGTTTTGCCCACGCCGGAAAAGACCACGCTCTGCGCTGCCTGTTTGGAGACGCGCATCACGCGCTGCAACTCGCCGCCGCTGACCACGTCAAAGCCGCAGCCCACCGAGGCCAGCAGGCGCAGCACGGAGAGGTTCGAGTTGGCCTTCACCGAATAGCAGAGCGTGTGCGACTGCTTTTCGAACGCGCGTTCGTAGGCCGCCACGCGCGCCCGGATGGCCGTGGCCGAATACACGTAGAGAGGCGTGCCGAAGCGGCGGGCCAGGCGCTCGACTTCGACCTGATCACAGCAAAGGGTGCGGCCATTTTTGCCGCCGCGAAAGGTAAAAGCTGGAGGACGCTCCTCGATGGAGCTTTTGCGGATGGTCACGGTTTTTTTGGTTTCCACGATTCCGGATTCTATCATCGCCGTTTGCGCATCGTAGGTTAGTGGGGCGCGGCGCAGGAGTAGAATGTGGGCGATGTGGCGGCGCGCCTGCGCAACGACGCAATCAAATTGCCGGACACAACAGAAAGGTGCACATCATGCCGATGCCGGAATTCAAACAGTTGGTGGACGAAGTCAAGCGCGAGGTGCGGGAGATTTCCGTAGATGAGCTGCGCAAGATGAAAGCCAGCGGCGAGGATTTCTCGCTGATCGACGTGCGCGAACGCGAGGACTGGTACCAGGGAATCATCCCGGACGCCAAGACCATTACGCGCGGCACGCTGGAGTTGAAGATTGACCTTGTGACCACCGACAAGGATCGCAAGATCGTGCTCTATTGCGGCGGCGGAAGCCGGTCGGCCCTGTCGGCCTACATGCTGCAGCGCATGGGATTCCGCAATGTGCTTTCACTCGCCGGCGGTTATCGCGGGTGGGTCGACTCGGAACAGCGATAGAGACATTGGAAGACGCACGCTGAACACAGCTACTCAACATAGCGAACGAGGAAAGTGAATTATGGCGATCTATCTGACTTGGTTGGGCCACTCCACATTCAAAATCGAGACCGCGGAAGGCAAGACGTTTCTCATCGATCCGTGGATTACGCAGAATCCGCTCTGTCCCGAATCCGAGAAGAAGCAGGAAAAAGTGGACGTGCTGCTGTGCACCCACGGCCACGGCGACCACATTGGCGACGCCGTTGCCATCTGCCAGGAGCACCAGCCGATGGTGGTGGGAATCTACGAGTTGGCCTGCTGGCTGGGCAGCAAGGGCGCCAAAAACATCTCTCCCATGAACAAGGGCGGCACGCAGGAGGTGGAGGGCGTAAAGATCACCATGGTGCACGCGGTGCACTCCTGCGGCATTCAGGAGGAGGACGGCTCCTTCATCTATGCCGGGGAGGCGTGCGGCTACGTGCTGGAGTTCGGCAACGGCCTCAAGCTTTACCACGCGGGCGACACCGCCGTCTTCAGCGACATGCAGATCATCCACGACCTGTACCGTCCCGACGTGGCTCTGCTGCCCATGGGCGACCACTTCACCATGGGTATTCGCGAGGCGGAATATGCCTGCAAGCTGCTGCAGCCGCGCATCGTGGTGCCGATGCATTTCGGGACATTCCCGATGCTCACGGGTGATCCGCACAAGCTGCAGCCCGCGGCCGACCGGCAGGGCTTCGAGCTGTGGGAGATGAAACCCGGCGTGCGGCGCGAGCTGGAGCTGGAGGAGCGGGCGAGACCGGCCGTAGTGGACTACTGGGAGATGGAGGCTCGAAAGGGCAAAAGCTAGTGTGTCGGCTGGCTAAGCCTCTACCGGTGGACGCTAGGGAGAGCACGCAAGGTCGAATTCCATGGCCCGCCCGAATAGCAGCTCCGCGTGAGTTTTGCACCGCGATGGCCGGGCGGGGTTGCGAGTCGCCTCCGCCCGGCCACACTTTGCCGCAAAGCCGGAATCATTGCAGATCCCCAACGTTTATGCGGCTTTGCGCATGGTTGCGTGGAAAGTAGAAGCGCCAGTGGCGGGATGCGCGCGGGGCTTCCTGCGGGCCGCTGCACAACTTTTATGGCAGAGCCCTGTGCATGAGCTGCACTGGATTGAAAATACAGCACTTAAAAATCGAAATGTTTACTTGACCTTTTTTCTAGATGCGGTACAACACACTCGTTCTTTGACAGTTTCCAAAGTTTTCCCGGTTGGTGGTGAGTCCGGGGCTCAAGCGAGCTCACATAGGCCATCGACGGACTTGGAAGTCATCAGCGAAACCGGCAACGGGAGTTGCCGGAGAGCAGGGACGGCGGTCCCTCGATGCAAGGGCGGGAGCTCTTGCATTGCCTTCCCGGCACGGCGGTGCCGGAGAGGAACCAAGCCTGGCGCCAGCGAAGGCGACAGGGCCAGAGGAGCAAAACTCTTCGGGCGCCCGGCGGTCGCAAGACCAACGGGCCAAGCACCGGACGCAATCCGGCGCCTGGGCATTCAGGTCGCACTGAAGCGCCCGACGGCCTGCCAGCGGCGAACTGGCAGACCTGCTGATGAACGACATCCGGCGATGAGTCTACGAGGGGCAGCGAGGGTCTATAGCGAGCTGCTGGCCGAGGTGGACAGGAAACTGTGAAAGGCCCAACATAGGATCCCGAGGAACGGATCGGTTGACCCGATTGGTCGGTGAGCCCGGAGCCCGAGCGATGGCCGCGCGAAGCTTCCAGCCCTAAGAAGCTGGAAACGACGAGAGCAGGTCAGGCAAGGGTCTAACGCGAGCTGCCGGTCGAGGTCAAAAGGTCCGCCACCCTCGGGATTCGTGTTTTTGCAGGAACCCTTGATTGCAGGCGGCCGGCCTACCCCGCGCGCGTGCAGAGCCAGGGAACCTCGTCCAGGTGGCCTGTGGTGACGTCATAGACAAAGCCGCGCAGGATCAGCTCCTTGCGTACCCAGGAATGGGAGGCGAGGCGCTCCAGTTGTGTGTGCACATTCTGCGCCACGTCATTAAAGGCATGGAAGAGAACCGGCATGTTGGGCGGCCGTCCAGCCTTCTGCTCAATCAGATCGTGCATCTCTTTTTCGCTGGCCTTCTGCAGGCCGCAGTCGGTGTGGCCGATCACCATCACCTCCTGGGTTCCCAGCATGTAGTGCGAGACCAGCAGTGAGCGGATGGCATCATCCGTGGCAATGCCGCCGGCGTTGCGGATGAAGTGGGCATCGCCAAAGTCGAGGCCCAATGCATGGCGATCCAATCGGGTGTCCATGCACATCAGCACGGCCAGTTTGCGGCGGGGTTTCGGTGAGTACAGCGAGGGGTCGTGAGTTTCCTTGTACAGCGCGTTGGCGGCAAGGACTTCGTCGATCACGCTCATTGGACGCATTCTCCCGGGATAACGTTGCCTGCGGCGTCTTTGCTACGCTCTTGCGTTCTGACTTTCCCGTTCCACGTTCTACTTTTTTCGTTGCACCAAATATCTCGCGATTTCCTTCAGAGTGTCCGCCCGATTGCCGAAATTGTCCAGCGCTGAACAGGCTTTTTGGATCAGCTCCTCGGCCATCTCCTCGGCCTTGTCCAGTCCGAAGAGCGCCGGGTATGTGACCTTTTCGGCCGCCAGATCCTTGCCCGCGGTCTTGCCGAGCTGTTCGCTGGTTTGGGTCACGTCCAGAATGTCGTCGGCGATCTGGAAGGCCAGTCCGGCGGCGCGTCCAAAGTCGCGCACGTGTTCGATCTCCGCCTCGGTTGCGCCCGCGTAGTAGCAGCCGGTGAGCAGGGAGGCGACGATCAACGCACCGGTCTTGGCGCGGTGGATGTATTCCAGCGTCGGCAGGTCGGGGCGCACACGTTCCGATTCCAGATCGACCACCTGGCCGCCGATCATGCCGTCGATGGTGCCGGTGCCGTGCGCCAGCTCGGCGATGATTCGCACCCGCGCCTCCGCCGGACAGCGCAGCCCCGCCATCACCTCGTAGGCCTGGGTCTGCAGCGCGTCGCCGGCCAGGATAGCCGTGGCTTCGCCGAATGCCTTGTGGCAGGTGGGACGGCCGCGGCGCAGGTCGTCGTTGTCCAGCGCCGGCAGGTCGTCGTGCACCAGCGAGTAGGTGTGCAGCATCTCGATGGCCGCACCCAGCTCATCGACGCCGTCCGGCAGCCCGCCGCTCACCATCCGCGCCGACTCCATGCATAGGATGGGACGCAGGCGCTTGCCTCCGGCAAAGACGCTGTGGCGCATCGCCTGGTGGATGGAGGTGGGATACTGCGCCGCCGCCGGCAGCAAACGCTCCAGCGCGGCATCGGCAATCTTCTGGCCTTCAAGTAACGTTTCTTTCAACATGGACGAACTCGAGTGTACCAGCGAGCGGCGTAAATCGGCTACCGGCAGATTTCAGGCGATGGCCGGATGGCGCCGGTCGGGTAGGCGGCAACGGATGCCGCTCCGGCCGCGGGCGCTGGGCACTAAAAATCCCCGCACCGGGCGGGGATCACCGTACTGGGATCGTTCGCGCTTCAGGCGGCAAAATCAAGCCTGCGCTGTGCGGCCGCGTGGGTAGCGCGCAGGATGGAGTGGAGGTCCAGAGGATGGCAGAATTCGACCGCTCCGGCGTTCAGCGCGGCCATCCACAATCGCTCGTCGGGCGAGCGATGGGTGCAGATGATCGCAAGGTCGTCGAACATCTCCGTCAGCTTCTGCACCTCTTCAAGATTGACGATTTCCAGATCAAGCACGGCTACCTGCGCTTCATGGCGCCGCAGCAGGGTCTGCAGCTCCAGGGCGCTCTGGGCCACGGCCACCTTGGAAAAATGGGCGTGGAGATCTTTGGCAAGTCCCTGCGCGGTCCGGGGATCACTCTGTGCGATGACTACGGTTGGTGACGGCATAACAACCTCTCGCGGACTCCGGCGGCACACGCTCGGCGGCCTGGTGGAATTCTTCCTTGGGTTCCCTACCTGGGTGATCGCTCGGCCCTACGGGTTGCCACTGCCTTCGCCGAAAGCCTCGGCCTGCAGTTTTCCGTCGTGCTTGAGGAGAATCTCAATCTTGCCCTCGGCTTCTTCCAGCTCCTTGCGGCAGGAGCCGGAGAGCGCGATACCCTCCTCAAACAGCTTCAAGGATTGCTCCAGTGGTAGATCGCCCCGCTCCATTTCCTTGACGATGACTTCCAGCCGCTGCAAACACTCCTCGAATTTCGCCAATCCATCCCCCTAAGTTGGCACCATTCTACTGCAGGTCCGGTGCTCCGAAACGTGGTTAAGGTGAAAAAGAGCTGGTTACCACCCAATCAATAGGCCAGCGTCGCATCGCGCAGGAAGCCGTAGCTTCCGTCCGGGGAAAGTTGAACATTTTCCAGCCTGCGACTGTGCACCAGTACATTGTCTGCCCACCACAGGTTCACGTAGGGCAGATCTTCATTCAGGATTTCCTGAATGCGATCGTAGGCTGCTGCGCGCTGGCTTAAATCCACGCTGCGGCTAGCCTCGGCAATCAGGCGGTCCACCTCCGGATTGGAGTAGTATCCCCGGTTGGCCCTGCGCGGGGCAAAGCTGGCGCTGTCGAAGGCGTTCTCGAAAATATCCGGGTCCTGGTTGCTACCTCCCACCCAGCGCAGCGAATAAAGCTGGAACGCGCCCCATACTACGTCGGCATAAAAGGTTGCAAACTCGTAACTACGGATATCCAGCGCGATTCCCACTTGTCGCAGCTGCTGCTGCAGCACCGCGCAGAGCAGGCGCGTGCTCTCGTCGGTCGAGGTCTTCATGGTCAGATGGAAGCGCACCCCGCCTGGGCCAGCGGGATAACCAGCCTCGTCGAGCAACTGGCGGGCCTTGGCCGCATCGTACGGATAGACCTTGGCGCTGGGATCGTACGCCCAGCTCTGCGGCGGCAGAACGCTGTTGGCCGGGCGCGCCATGTCGTGCCACAGATAGTGCAGGACAGGCCCGCGGTCGATGGCGTAGGCCAGCGCCTGCCGCACCCGCACATCCTTCAGAATCGGATCACGCAGGTTCATCGCCAGATATTGATAGCCGGTTCCGGGAGCGCGCTCCACCAGCAGCTGCGGCTGGCGCGCCAGGGCGACCACCATGTCTCCGGGCAGCGCGTCGATCTCGACGTCGGCGGAACCCTTGCGCAGCTCCAGCGCGCGGGTCGTAGCATCGGGAACCACGTTGAAGCGCACCCGCGCCAGCCCCGGCGGCTTGCCCCAGTACTGGTTGTTGCGCTCCAGCACCACCTCGCGGTCCTGCGCCTGGGAGACAAAGCGGAATGGCCCGGTGCCAATGGGATGTTGCGCCAGTTCCTCGCCCGAATCCGCCGGCACAATCCCGATCGCCCCATCGGAAAGATTCCAGAGCAGGGCAGCGTAGGGCTCCTTCAGCCGGATGATCACCGTGAAGTCGTCGGGCGCCTCGACCCGGTCGATGTAGCGATAGGCGCTCGTCTTGGCCGAGCGCACGCTTCCGTTCAGCATCGAATCCAGCGTCCACTTCACGTCGGCCGAGGTCATCGGGCGCCCATCGTGGAAGCGAACGCCCCGCCGCAGATGAAAGATATAGGTGAGCGGATCGGGAATCTCCCAGCTCTCGGCCAGCCGGGGTTGCAGCTTAAAGTGCTCGTCCCGCCGTAGCAGCCCTTCGAAGATCAACTCCCCAATTCGCTCCGACTGCGCATCGGTCCCGATGCGCGGGTCGAGGTTGAGCGGCGAGCTCTCGATGACCATGACAGCCGTGTTCGGGTCAGGCTTCTGGTGCGCGCAACCGCCAAAGGCCAAAGCCAGGGCCAGCGCGGAAAAAAGGAAGAAGAGTCTACGCATAGCTCAGCTTGCCCAGGATGACTTCCCGTCCGGCTCCGGTGGCCCCAGGGATATTCGACGGTTCGCCCTGCCAGCTCTGATAGGCGAGCAGCGCGAAGGCGATGGCTTCCTTCGCCTGTGACGGCACGCCCGCCGCATCCGTCGTCGCCACCTCGATGCCGATGCCCTCCACTTCGCTGCGAAGCATCGCCATCAGCGTCCGGTTGCGCGTGCCTCCGCCCGAGACAAACAGGTCGTAGTATTTGTCCTTCTTTGCCAGCCCGCGAATAGCCCCGCCGATGGAGCGCGCCGTCAGAGCTGTGGCCGTCGCCAGCACGTCGTGCCCGTCGGCGTCCCCGCAGCGCTGCAGAAACCGGCCGACGTACTCGCGCCCGAACTGCTCGCGTCCGGCTGTGCGCGGCCCCGGCTTGCGCAGGGAGCCACGGAAGAAGGGCGCGTTCATTGCTTCGTCCAGCACCGCTTTCAGCACGCTCCCCCTAGCGGCCAGCCTCCCCGCTTTGTCGAAGGGCAGTCCGAAGAGTTTTTCGCTAAGCGCGTCGATCACCATGTTGCCCGGCCCGGTGTCGAATGCCCGCACCTGCGAGGCCTCGGCTGCCGCCGGAATCGCTGTCAGGTTGCCGATGCCGCCCAGGTTCAGCACAATGCGGCCGCGCTTCGCATGGCGAAACACCAGCATATCGAGAAAGGGAACCAGCGGTGCGCCCAAGCCTCCAGCAGCCATATCGGCGGGACGGAAATCGCTTACCACGGGAACTCCCAGCCGCGCGGCCAGCACCGAGCCGTCGCCGGTCTGCCAGGTGCAGGCAATCTTGCGTCCCAGGAACGGCGCAGCCTCGCCCTGATGGTAGAGCGTCTGCCCATGGCATCCCACCAGCTCGCAGTTGAGGCCGGATCTCTTCTGCAGCCGCTGCACGCAATCGGCATAAATCTCCGCCAGCAGAAAGTTCAGCCGCGCCAGAGTACTCACCGCAATCGACTCTGCATTCATGGCCTGCAGCACGGCCTTGCGCACCTTGGCAGGGTAGGGAAACGCGCCATGCGCCAGCAGCTCAAAGCGGGTTCGCAGCCGCCGCCCACTGAGGCGCACCATGGCCACGTCCACCCCGTCGGCAGAGGTCCCGCTCATGACTCCGGCAACAATCAATCCCGCCTCCCTGGCACTGGCCGATTGTACTATTCGCGGCAACACGGATGCAGAGTAGGGGTTTGAACCCGGAGCCATTGCACAGGGGGGAGCTTTGACGGAATGCCGCTACTTCATCCCACCATGTGCGATATGCAACCCAGAAAATGCAAGCGCACATCGTAGAAACGGGCCGAAATATGGCATTAAGTGCAGGGCAATTCGCAAAACTGGGGCACGCTCGTGGATTGCAAGTCGACGGGTGGGCCAGACATAAACACGCGGTACGCAAGCACCGCGAATGACAACGCCGGTACGGTTGCGCAGGCTGCGATCGTGACTGGCCGCAACAGGGTAGGAGTGATGAACCACGCAACTATAATCGCCGTCACCGTGGCGGTGCTTGTCCTGGTCGCGTTTGCGGGCTTTGTCTTCACGCGGCGCCGCCGGACGCAAACGCTAAGAGGCCGCTTCGGCAGGGAGTATGACCGAACCGTGGCACAGCATGGCGGGACCCTCCGCGCCGAAAACGAGCTGGAGCAGCGCGAAAAGCGCGTGAGACGAATGGAGATCGTTCCCCTCATGCCTTCCGCTCGCAGCCGCTACACTGAGCTTTGGGCGGATGTACAACATCATTTCGTGGACGATCCCAGGGCAGCAGTAACCTCCGCGGACGATCTGGTTACGGACGTAATGACAGCTCGGGGTTATCCGTCGGGAGAGTTCGAACAGCGCGCCGCCGATATCTCGGTGGATCATGCCAGGGTAGTGGAAGACTACCGCACCGCCCATCGCATTGCACAGCGCAACCGGCGCGACGAGGCGAGCACCGAAGACTTGCGCCAGGCGATGGTGCTATATCGGGGTCTATTTCAAGAACTGCTCGGTGTGGAACCCGAGCAAAGGGAGGTTGCCTGATGGAACCGATTCGCAACGAAAAACTTAGAACCTCCGATTTGGCCGGGCGAACCCCAGCGGAGGAGCGGGATGAACCGATTTTATCGGATGACCAACGTGTCCAGGATCTGAGAAACACACTCGCCGGTCGTCCGCAACTTATCTCTCGGGAGACCGGAGCCAAGCCCCGCGAATCGGCGGAAAAATCGGAACCTCTGTTTCCCCAGGGTGAGTTGCAGGAGATGCGTTCGCGATGGAGCGCCATTCAGACCGGCTTTGTCGATGAGCCGAGACAGACGGTGGAACAGGCCGATAACCTCGTCGCCTCGGCGATCCAGCAACTGGCAGACCGCTTTGCCCGCGAACGCTCCCGCCTCGAGGAGCAGTGGGGCCGGGGCGATAATGTGTCAACTGAGGACCTGCGCCAGGCGCTGCGGCAATATCGCGCGTTCTTTGACCGCTTGTTAGCTGCATAAGGCTGAAGCGCAAGCAAGAATCGGATCGGAGGCTGAAGTATTTGTGAGTTTAAGGGGAAGCAGTCGCTTCCCCTCTTATTTTTCCCGCTACTTGCGCGCCAGCGACTGCGCATAGGCCGCGCAGTCCGAGCAAAACGTCTGCTCCTTCAGGTCGATCCACTCCACCGCGTGCGAGCTGGACATGACGCAGCGGTAGTCATGGCAATGGTGCAGCTCGAGCGTGTGCCCCAGTTCATGCACGGATTCAATCAGCAACCGCCGCGCCAGCAGGTTCATATCCGCAGGCAAGCCGTAGAACTCCTGCCGCAGCCGGGCATAGGACACCACCGAGCACTTGCCGCCCACCTGCGCCTCGCCAAAGACGAAGGTCAAAATCGGAATGTAGAGATCGACCGGGGTCACGCCCAGCACCCGCCAGGTCTTCCAATTCGCATACTGCTGCATTCGCGCCAGCAGCTCGCTGGAGTGGTACTGGCCTCGTTCGGAGTGAAAGGCGAACTCCGGCCGCAATGGAGGGCTCAGCACCTCGCAGCGGATTTGAAAGGCCTCGGAAAGCTCCGAGCGCAACCAATCGAGCAGCGGTTCATGCGGCCCGCCGATCGGCAACAACTGTAAAACCTTCATCGGTTCTCAGGTACCGCGGCCAGAGCTTGTTTGCTCCACCCGTACTTCTTCAGTTTATGGTGCAAGGTTACACGGTCAATGTCCAGAATTTCAGCGGCCCGCGTCTGGTTGCCGCCGCACTCATCTAACACGCGCAGGATGTGCGTCTTCTCGATGTCCTCCAGCGAGCGCGCATCGGCCAGCGGCGAGGCCGTGGTGGCGTGGGGCTGGATGGTGAAGTCGCGCTCACGCAGCTCGGGCTCCTGCGAAACCACCATGGCGCGCTCCACAGCGTTCTCCAACTCGCGGATGTTGCCCGGCCAGTGGTACTGCTGCAGCAGGTCCATCGCCCGCGGGTTCACCCGCAAAATCCTTTTGTTCATCTCGCGCGAGAACTTGCGCACAAAGTGGTCCACCAGCATGGGAATATCGTCGCGCCGTTCGCGCAGCGGCGGCAGCTCAATGCGGAAGACGTTCAGCCGGTAATAAAGATCGGGCCGGAAGCGGCCCTCGTCGATGGCCTGCTCCAGCGGCTTGTTGGTGGCGGCCACACAGCGAAAATCCACCTTGATGGGCGTATTGCCGCCGACGCGCACAATCTCGCGCTCCTGCAGCACGCGCAGCATGTCGGTCTGGGTGCGCAGGCTGATGTCGCCGATCTCGTCCAGGAAAACAGTGCCGCCCTCGGCCACCTCGAACTTTCCCTTCTTGCGATACTGCGCGCCGGTGAATGCGCCTTTCTCGTGTCCGAACAGCTCGCTCTCCAGCAGCGTCTCGGTCAGTGCTCCGCAGTGGATGGCCACCAACGGATGGTAGCGCCGCGGGCTGGCAAAGTGGACGGCCCGCGCGACCAGTTCCTTGCCCGTGCCGCTCTCGCCGGTAATCAGAACGGTGGCGTCCGTCGGCCCCACGGTTTCAATCGCCTCCAAAACCTTTCGCATCGCCGCGCTCTGGCCTACCATGCTCTCGGGGCGCACCACCTCGTCCACGGTCTCGCGCAGGCGCACGTTTTCCTCCCGCGCCTGCCGGTGAGAGAGCGCGTTCGAGATGAGATGCGCAATCTCGTCCGGATCCAGCGGCTTGGTCACATAGTCGTAGGCGCCGTTCTTCAGCGCCGCCACCGCTGTCTCCACCGAGGCGTAGCCGGTCATCATGATGCAGATCAGCGATGGATCGAGCTCGTGAATTCTCCGCTGCAGCTCAATGCCGTCGGTGCCGCGCATCTTGATGTCCATCAGCGCAATGTCCCAGGGATGCTCGGCCAGGCGCGACAGTGCCTCGCTGGCGTTTTCCGCGGTGCCCACTTCGTAGCCCTCTTCGCGAAACCATTTGTTCAGCGAATCGCGCACGCTCAACTCGTCATCCACGATCAACAGACGGCCCTTGTTTTCGCTCACTGTTCCCGCTCCTGCGTTCTAATGCTTCACTGGTTCAACTCACCGACGTAGCCGCTGCCTGCGTCTGCTCTCCCTGTCCGGCGCGCAGCGGCAGAATAATCCGGAAGGTGGTTCCCACGCCCAGCTCCGAGGACACCTCGATGTGGCCCCCGTGGCGTTCCACGATTCCCTTGGAGACGGCTAATCCCAGTCCGACTCCCTTGCCCACTTCCTTGGTCGTAGTGAAAGGATCGAAGATCCGCGGAAGAATCTCCGGCGGAATCCCAACCCCGTCGTCGCGCACCTGCAACTCGATCTGTTCGTCCGGCAACGTGCGGGTCGAGACCCACAGATTTCCTCCGTGCGGCATGGCGTCGATGGCGTTGATGACCAGCGCCAGCGCCACCTGCTCGATCTGCGCCGCGTCGCACTGCAGCGGAGGAAGGTTCTGCTCAAGATCCACGTTGAGCATGATGGAGCCGATCTCCGCCTTATGTTCAGTAAGCCGGATGGTTCGCGCCACCACCGCGTTCAGATCGAACAGGCTCAGGTTAATGGGCGAGGTGCGCGAGAACGACAGCAGGTTATGCAATAACTCGCCGCAGCGCTTGCTCTCCGAAGCAATCAAATCCAGGGATTCAATCGCCTCCTTTTGCTGTTCCTCGTTTTTTATGCCGCGCGCAATCCACTTCTTCAGCAATCTCGCATAGGTCAATATCCCGGCGAGCGGATTGTTGATCTCATGCGCCACCACGGCCGACATTTTGCCGACGGCGACCATCCGTTCCACCTGCAGCATCTGCTGCTGGTTCTGCTGCAGTTCGCTGGTTTTCTGCTCTACCCGGTGCTCCAGCGTATGTGCCCAGCTGGTGATCTCGCGCTGTGCCGCCTGGAGCTGACTGCTCATGCTGTTGAAGGCCGCGGCCAGCGCTCCCAACTCGTCGGCGGACTCGACTGGAATCTGATATCCCAACTCGCCTTCGGCCAGGTGTTGGGTTCCCTCGCGCAACCGCTTGAGCGGAGTGTGCAGCACGTTGTGAATCGCCACCCACACCAGCAGCGCGATGCAGGCACCGCCGCCCAGGGCCAGCAGCACGACCCAGAGCGTGCTTTGCGCCAAGCTCGCATCCTCTCGCTTCAGCGATAGCCCGGTGTCCAGCACTCCCAGGATGCGCTGCGACGCTGGATGCGCATGGCAGGCGGCGTTGGAGCACTCCGGCTTGTTCAGGATGGGCGCAATCACGGCCAGCACCCGATGCGAGCCGTCCGCATTTTGTCCCTCGTAAATCCGGAAGCGCTTCTGTAGCGATGGAGCCTCGCTTCCCCGGTGACATTCTATGCACTGCGTGCTATCGCGGCGGATCAGGTTTCCCGCCTCGTGCGGGTCGCTGGAAAATGCCACCCGCCCGTTATGGTCGATGATGCGGATCTGCTCGACCTCGCTGTGGTGTCCGATGCCGTCGATGGCCTCATACAGTCCCTGCCGGTCATTGGCCAGCATCGAGCGATAGGTGTTGTCGCGGACAAAATCGCTGATTTCGATCGCCTGCTCCAGCGAGACCTGTTCCAGGTCATGCCGGTGCAGGCGGATATTGATGTATCCCAGCACGGCGCTGCCGCATGCCAGGCAACCCAGCAGCAGAACCAGCAGCTTGGTGCTGACATGCTTCACGCGCGACATGGTTTGCTGGAACATAGCTTTCCTGAAAAACGCATTTCCCGTTGAATCGCGGGAGGCCGGCCGCTGTGCCGACGCTCCCGCGCATCGGCGTTAGTGCACCAGCTCCGGCTCCGGCATCTTCTCCGCTTGCAGGTTCGGCACGGCCACGGGGAACGTGTGATGCGCCTCCTCGAAGATCGGCAGATACTTCACCGCCATGGCGAAGATGAAGAATCCCAGCGCGACGATCATCGCTGTGATGCTGGCTTCGGTCCACTTGGGAATGTAGTGAACACCCGTCGAGCCTTCCATGCTGGTAAGGCCCACGTTCAGGCGGTTGGTGACGAATCCCAGCAGACAGATGCAGGAGGCCAGGTACAGCCCGTTGCCGGTCAGGCGAATCCGCTTGAACGAGAGAAGGGTCAACGGAATGACCAGCGCCATCAGCAACTCCGCCCACAGGAAGTAGGCTTCATAGCTGGGATGGAAGATGTTGGCCAGCTGCCCGCGATGCAAGTAGTCTTCAAAGCGCAGCAGCGCGTAAACCCAGAGCGTTACATACAGCGCCCCGCCCAGTTCCACGATGATCGACAGTTCCAGGGACCGTCCAAAAGCCCGCGAACTCAGCGTGGATTCGAAGATGGTCATCGCCAGGCCCACGGCAATTGCCGAAATAAAGAAGAAGAACGGCTGCGCCGGGGTGTACCAGAACGGATGCATCTTCTCCGGGAAGATAAGGTACAGCGAACCGAGCGAAGACTGGTGCAGCGTGGAGAGCAGGATGCCCAGGATCACAAGCGGAATCATGGCCTTCCGCACGATCTTCAGCGGCTTCACCAGGTTGAAGCGTTCAAACGCGGCGGCCGAGAATTCGCATGCCAGCACCGTGGTATAGGTCATCACGCACATGCCGACCTCGAACATCACCGAGTGCGGATTCATATAGATCAACTGGTGCCAGATGAACCACGGACGGCCCAGATCGACCAGCAGACCGCAGATGAACAGCACATAGCCCAGGAACGCGGTGAGCACCACGGGCCGGGTAATCGCGTGCAGCCGCTCGATGTCCAACAGATAGACAACGCCGGTGATCACGAACGCGCCTGCCGCCAGCATGACGCCGCATAGGCAGTCGAAGCCGATCCAGATGCCCCACGGAAATTTGTCGCTCAGGTTGGAGACCGCGCCGATGCCGCGGAAGTACCGTACATACAGCGAGTACAGTCCATTGAGCATGAGCAGGATGAAAACGACCTTCCAGAAAGTCAGTTTGAATTTCACTTCGTGCCTCCTTGCTCGCTGCCATGTTCCATGGCTTCGGCCATAGCAACTTCTTCGCGGCGATGGGAGATCCAATAGACGCCGCCCAGCACCAGAGCCCACAGCGGAACAAAATCAGGGATCTTGGAGAGAATGCGGAAGGTGTAATCCGGCATCGGGGTGGTGCCCAGCCGTTCCGGCGTTGGCAAGCCGAACGATTCCACCGGCACCGAGGAGAGCAGCAGCACCGAGGTTCCGCCCACTTCATTCAGTCCATAAATGTGAGGATAGTAGTTATCGGGATTCTGCCGCAGCCGGTCCTTCGCTTCCGCCACCAGCGCGTCGCGGTCGCCAAACTTGGTTGCGCCCACGGGGCAAATCTCGGCGCAGGCGGTTGGCCGCCCGTCCGCCACCCGGTCGGGACACATGATGCACTTGCGCACTGCCGGGTTCAGCTTTCCCCACTGGTATTTGGGTTGACCGAACGCACAGGCCACCATGCAATAGCGGCAGCCAATGCACTTGAACTCGTCGTACACCACCGGGCCGTCCTTCGTCTTGTGCAAGGCACCGACGGGACAGGCCGAAGCGCATGCGGGCTCCTCACAATGCATGCAGAGCCTGCGCATGTATTTGTTATCGTTATTGGCGAGCACCACGGTGAACTTGTGCTCCGACTGAACTTCTTCCGCCGCAATCTTGTCGTCATACGGCAGATCGTTCTGCTTGGCACATGCACCCTCGCACTGTTTGCAGTCAATGCATAAAGTAGCGTCGTAAAGAATAGCCTTGCTCATAAGGAATCTCCGCACCGCTAGCGGCTGGCATTTCATGTCAGTCGGATTTCGATTCACATGGCGTGGGAGTCGGGCGGGAATGCAGCAGACGTAGCCGGTAACCTTGAATCAGCTTCAGGATTACCTCACGCAGGCCAGCGGATGGTCCCGCTGGGGACGAGCGTGCAGTGGCTCCGGGCTTGCAAACTTCGCCGGATTTCCCACATCGCACCTAACTTGCCGCCGGGATACCCTCCGGCGTCATGCTCTTCCTGGCCTGACAAATCAGCGGCGAGGACACCTTGCGCCCCGCCCCAATCGAAGTAAATCCGCCGGAGTCTAAGGCTCCGGACCTGCTTTCCTGGTCCTGAAATTTCTCCAGGCCACGAAAGCTGAATCTTGCATCGCCTCACCGGAGCAACTCGCCTCCGGCATTGCCGTGCGCACAAACAATGATTCCAGCAAAGAATTGCCACCGTGACCTGCATCACATCGTCGCGTGCGCTGGGGATGCCCGCAAAGTGCGCCGCTGCTGCAATGTGCAACACCGCATCGCGAAAAGTCGCGACAGTGTTGAAGAAATCAGCAGGTGCCCCGGCCGGTCCCTGCAAAGATTCTGTGCAGTCGAAAACTTCCCACAACGGGAAAGTTCTGCGATTTATTGAAAATAGTTGCGAATCAGGGTTGCGAATCAACGTCGCGTACAGCGCGCCATCGGCATGGAGCGCGAGCCTTGTCCGCTCGCGTCCGGAGACGACATCAGGCGCCCACCAGGCGCTCCAGCGCCGGCTTGTTGCGGATCATCAGCGTCGAACCTTTCAGCACCGCAATCTGTTTCTTGCGGAAATCGGCCAGCGTGCGGGTCACCGTCTCTCGCGAGGTGCCGATGATCTGCGCAATCTCCTCGTGGGTCAGGGCCACCTTGATGCGCATGCCCGCCTCGTCGGCGCCCTCGCCGTGCGACCACTCCAGCAGCAATCGCGCCAGCCGCTCCGGCGCCGAATGCGACAGCCCGAGCGAGCGGATCTGCTGGTACGCCGACTGGCAGTCCCGGCTCAGGTGCTGAGCGGCCTTCAGGCAGGCATCGCCGTGGGTTTGCAGGAATCGTAAAAAATCCTCGCGCTTGATGAAGTTCAGCTGGCAGGGCTGGCCTGATTCCGCGGTGATCTCGTAGGGAGTGTTGGAGACCGTGGCATGCAGGCCCAGCACCTCGCCCGGCTGCACGATCTTCAGAATCAGGGTCTTGCCGTCACTGGAGGTGGTGGACAGCTTGACCCGTCCCTTGCACAGCATATAAATTCCGCGCGGCGCCTGTCCTTCTACAAACAGCACTGCCCCGGCCGGATAGGCAGCAGTAAACTTGATCTTTTCAAACGCTTCGAGCGCAGTCTTGGGGAGTCCGCAAAAGAAGCTGTCATTGCGCAGCTTGCAGTACAGGCAGTTATCAACCAGTTCCAAACCGTATGGCGAACCCAACACGCCCTCCCAAGTCCTTGTATAACCTCGGAGGCCAGCTTCGCCTCCCTGCAACACAACGCCGCACCCTTGCGCCGGATACCTGCGTCTAGCTTCCCAGCCCTGCCCGTTGGTGGCTGCTCGCAGATACCCTTGACGTGACTTATATCACATTCTTGATGTGACAGCTATTACAGACTTACTTTCCGCTTTGGAGCAAGATCACTGCCGCTTTTCAAGGGCGAGTCGCGCCGGTTCCAGGCGTGGCGCGCTACGCGGTGCCCCGCAGGGCTTTTACATCCACCCTTCATTGGCCTTGCGGAACGCTGACCGGTTACGGGCCGGGACGTAGCGCGGACCGTCTGGAATCCCACCCCACGGCTTATATGCGCGGCCCGCCCCGCGAATTCTGCTTTCCCCACTTGCAGCATTATTCATCCCGGCATATAGTTGCCCGCGCACTCCGCATAGCACTTTTGATCAGCGGCGGCCGGATTCTTTATGCGGGGCTCAGGCTCCGCCTCTTACGGAGGATTCACTCGCATGGCGAACGAAACCCTAGCTCATGGCGTCAACATTGATTCAGTGTTGCAGGAAAACCGTGTTTTTCAGCCCCCGGCGGAGTTCGCCGCCAAGGCCCAGATCAAAAGCCTGGAAGAATACGACCGCCTCTTCAAGGAAGCTGAGACGGATCCCGATACCTTCTGGTCGCGCATCGCCTCCGAACTACACTGGTTCCAGCCCTGGAGCAAGGTTCTGGAGTGGGACGCGCCCTGGGCCAAGTGGTTTGTAGGAGGCAAAACCAATCTTTCCTACAACTGCCTTGACCGCAACATCACCGCCGGCCGCCGCGACAAAATCGCTTTCCTCTGGGAAGGTGAGCCCGGCGACACCCGCACGCTCACCTACGGCGAATTGCTGGCCGAGGTCGAACGTTTCTCCAACGCATTGAAGGACCTTGGGATCGGCAAGGGAGATCGCGTCGCCATCTACATGGGCATGGTGCCGGAGCTGGCCATCGCCCTGCTGGCCTGCGCCCGCATCGGAGCCGTGCACTCGGTCATCTTCGGAGGCTTTTCCGCCAACGCCATCGTCGATCGCGTCAATGACCAGCAATCGAACGCGCTGATCACCCAGGATTTCTCCTGGCGTCGCGGCACCCAGTTTCCGCTCAAGGGAACGGTGGATGAAGCTCTCGCCAGCTGTCCAACGGTGAAGAACGTAGTGGTCTACAAGCGCACCGGAGCCGAGGTCAGCATGAAGCCCGGCCGCGATCACTGGTGGCACGACCTAGTCGCCAAGGCCGCGCCTACCTGCCCGGCCGAGCAGATGGACAGCGAAGATCCGCTCTACATCCTCTACACCTCCGGCTCCACCGGCAAGCCCAAGGGAATCCTCCACACCACCGGAGGCTATGCCGTCGGCACCTACATCACCACCAAGTGGATCTTCGATCTGAGGGAAGAAGATATTTTCTGGTGCACCGCCGACATCGGCTGGGTCACCGGACACAGCTACATCGTCTATGGTCCCTTGCAGAACGGCGCCACGGTCCTGATGTATGAAGGCGCGCCCAACTTCCCCGACCTCGACCGCTTCTGGGCGCTGGTGGAGAAGTACAAGGTCAACATCATGTACACCGCCCCCACCGCCATCCGGACCTTCATCAAGTGGGGCAATCAGTATCCCGACCGCCATGACCTCAGCAGTCTGCGCCTTCTGGGCACGGTGGGCGAGCCCATCAACCCCGAGGCCTGGATGTGGTATCGCGAGGTCATCGGCAAAAATCGTTGTCCCATTGTCGATACCTGGTGGCAGACCGAGACCGGCTGCATCATGATCTCTCCGCTGCCCGGCGCCATCGCCACCAAGCCCGGCTCCGCCACGCGTCCTTTCCCGGGAATCTTCGCCGAGGTAGTCGATCGCGGCGGCGAGAAAGTTCCCCTGGGCTCCGGCGGTTACCTGGTCATCAAGAAGCCGTGGCCGGCCATGGCGCGCACCATCTACGGCGATGCCGACCGCTATATAAAGCAGTACTGGTCAGACATTCCCGGCGTCTACTTCACCGGCGACGGCGCCCGCATCGATAAGGACGGATACATCTGGGTCATGGGCCGAGTCGATGATGTGCTCAACGTCAGCGGCCACCGCCTCTCCACCATGGAGATCGAGTCCGCGCTGGTGGCTCATCCCAAGGTAGCCGAGGCGGCGGTCGTAGGCCGTCCCGACGATATCAAGGGCCAGGCCGTCGCGGCCTTCGTCACCCTCGAAGGCGGCGTCAACGTCACGCCCGAACTCAAGGACGAGCTGCGCGCCTGGGTCGCCAAGGAGATCGGCTCCATGGCCAAGCCCGACGACATCCGCTTCAGCGAGCAGCTCCCCAAAACCCGCTCCGGCAAGATCATGCGCCGCCTGCTTCGCGAACTCGCCACCAGTGGCGACGTCAAAGGCGACATCACCACCTTGGAAGATTTCGCCGTCATCAGCAAGCTCAAAGGCACCGAAGAATAATCTCCTCCTTTCTCACACTCCCACCAGCCCCGCTCCGGAGATCCCGGAGTGGGGCTTTTTCATACCATGCGGCGGAACGGCACTCAATCCTGCGGCAAACAATGGTTAGGACGCTTTTAGGAGAAGGGCGTAGGAAAGGAGAAACTTCTCTATCGGTGTAAGAACTGCTTTTCGAATCCTCTTAAGAAGCTGTCAAGTTATCCACAACCTAACGCCAAGTCCAATGCTTTCAATGTCTCTCTTCGAATGGACACAGACGTGCTCTATAGATCAGCAGATTATCAACCGAAACCAGAGTTTATTCGGCGTATCAGTTCCACCGTGCCGCGAAATCCCCCAAAGGAGAACTTCCCTAATGGCAGCAATGAGATGGAAAAACGCGAACACCGCAGCCGCCAAAGTCGTCGGTCCAATCCGCTGCCACCGCTGCAGCACAATGTGCCGCGATGCCGTGCACTATCTAGCCCATAAGTGCGGCTCGCAGCCCAGCCTCACCCTTCTACGTCAGTATGAAATTGTAAAGGGATAGCGGCCCGCCGCCCCCGACGTCGTCACCGCAAGCCTTGTGCAACACCGCATCCTGTCTCATCCAAGCCCGCACGCAGCGGCCCGCGAAGCCTGCTCTGCACAGCCTCCTGTGCAGAGCAGGGAATTCACCAGACTTTTAATCTTTCAGCCTTGACGCGGGCACCCCAGGAGGGGAATAATCCGTGATGCTGCAATGCAGCACTAACCGCAGCATTTGATCTTTCAACCAGAGCAGTCATCCAGGAGGAGATTATGAGCACCAGCACCAAGTCAACCAAGAGCGAAGCCGAAGCCGTGTTCTGCCCGGCCGAGTATGTAACCCTGTTCAACCAAGGCGTGGAGCGGGTTGCTGAATTGAGCAAATCCTCCCTGGATCTGGCGGCTGCGCAGAACGCCGAGATTCTGGCCTCCTGCAAAAAAGCCCTGAACTCCGCGTCGTTCCCCGGTCTTTTCGTATTCGATCTCGCCGGCGAAGCCTTCGCAGGCCAGGTCACGCTCCAGAAGAGCGTTCTCGATCTGATCGTCGAGCAGAACAAGGCGGCGGCCGAGACGGCCAAGACCTGCATCCACGATTCGAGCAAGGCAAAGACCGAGATCTCCAACCTCATCCAGCAGTCGGTGGACAAAGCCGTGACGGTTCAGAATTCGGCTCTCGACCTGGCCGCCAAGCAGAGCAAGGCCGTCAGCGAGACCGTCAAGAAGCAGCCGGAAGTCTCCGGCACGCCCGTCGAGACGGTTGCCGATTCAGTCCAGCGCAGCTTTGAGACCGTCGTCTCCGCCCAGAAAGAGATCCTGAACAACACAGCCAAGGCGTCCAAAACCGCCGTCAAGTCGTAACTGAAAACTCCAATGGGCGGGACCCACGCCGAAGTCAACCGGAGCGCCCTATGCAGGCGCTCCGCGTTGTCTGCCGGCCTCATCGCCTTCCATCGTTTGGCCGCGCGACGCAGCCGATTGGGAGACCGCCCGCAACCCGCAGCGCATCCAACGCGGTGATATCCTGATCGGTCCTCCGGAGAAGCCATGAACTCATTCTGGGAACGAGTGGTGTTTGCGTTTCGCTGTTTCTTGTCAATCCTGTTGAACGGTGAAATTCCCCGGGACATCGCAGAGAAGCTGGTCAAGCCCCCGGGTCCGGTTCCTCCCGCGTCAACCTCTACCGCGCCGCCAGTCTCGCGCCTGAAGGAAGCTCCACCACCTCCTGCGGAGAGCTTCGACCGCGCCGTGCAGATGCTCGCGCTGTTGCAGCGCGACGGACGCCTCATCGATTTCCTGGCCGAAAACATCGCTCCCTATCCCGACGTGCAGCTCGGAGCCGCCGTCCGCAACATCCACGACAGCTGCAACCAGGTGCTTGAACGCTACGTCACGCTGGAGCCGATTCTGGACTCCGAAGAAGAGCAGCCGGTGACGGTGCCTGCCGGCTTTGATCCGGCAGCCATCAAGCTGATCGGCAACGTCGTCGGAGCGCCGCCCGTGCGCGGTATACTGCGCCACCGCGGCTGGCGAGTCAAGCAAGTCAACCTGCCCCCACTGCCACAGGGCTCCGCCCGCATGGTCGTGGCCCCGGCCGAAGTCGAGCTGCCGTAAGAGATCTTTCGCACGGCAGAGATTCGCGCAGACGCTGTTCAACCAAAAGAGGAGATTGTTCGTTGGCGAAATACATCGTTGGCATCGACCTGGGGACCACCAACTCGGCACTGGCCTTCTGCGACGCCTCGGCCTCGGAGGAGCCGAGCCCCATCGGCGTGCGCGGCATTCCGCAGCTGGTGAATGCGAACGAGGTCGCCGAACGCACCTTGCTGCCGTCGTTTCTTTACGTCCCCGGCGAATTCGATTTTCCCAAAGGCAGCCTCGCGTTGCCATGGGAGGCCGAACCGAAATTCGTCATCGGCGAGTTGGCGCGCAAGCGCGGTGCGGAGAGTCCGACCCGCCTGGTTGCCTCCGCCAAGTCCTGGCTCTCCAACGCCGCGGCCGACCGCACCGCGCCGATCCTGCCCTGGCAAGCCCCCGACGAAGTGCCCAAACTTTCGCCCGTCGAAGCCTCCTCGCAATACCTGCAATACCTGCGAACCGTGTGGGACGCCAGCGAAGCAGGCGAAGCGCACCCGTTCGTCGAGCAGGATGTCCTCCTCACCGTCCCTGCCTCCTTCGACGAAGAAGCCCGCGAACTAACCCGCCGCGCCGCCGAACAAGCCGGCTTCAGCCAGATCACTTTGCTGGAAGAGCCGCTGGCAGCCTTTTACGCGTGGCTCGAAAGCCAGGGCGACACCTGGCGCCGGCGCATCAAGGTCGGCGACCTCGTTCTGGTCTGCGACGTAGGCGGCGGCACCACCGACTTCAGCCTCATCCTGGTCTCCGAAGAAGCCGGTGACCTCGTCCTCAAGCGCGTCGCCGTCGGCGACCACCTCCTGCTGGGCGGCGATAACATGGACCTGACGCTGGCCCGCGTCCTGCAGCAGCGCCTCACCGCCGCCGGCCACACCATCGACACCTGGCAGCTGCACGGTCTCTGGCACCAGTGCCGCATCGCCAAAGAAAAGCTCTTCGATTCGCCCAAGCTGCAGAAGCACCCCATCACCCTCCTGGGCAAGGGAACCAAGCTCATTGGCGGCACCATCAAAACCGAGTTGGAGCGCGCCGACCTCGACCAGGTCCTGGTCGAAGGATTCTTCCCCAAAGTCGCCAGCACCGAACTGCCCGCCCGCCAGCGCCGTGTCGGCTTCCAGGAAATCGGCCTGCCCTACGCGGCCGACGCGGCCATCACCAAACACCTCGCGCGTTTTCTCTCCGAGCAGGTCAGCCACAGTCCCGAGGCGGGAGGCATCCGCCGCGGCCCCAGCGGCCTCGCCTGTCCCACCCACGTCCTCTTCAACGGCGGCGTGATGAAAGCCTCCGTGCTGCGCAGCCGCGTGGTCGAAGTCCTGAACAGCTGGCTCCAGCAGGAAGGCTTCAACGCCCTCGGTGCCGAACATGTCCTCGAAGCAGACGACCTGGAGCACGCCGTAGCGCGCGGCGCAGCCTACTACGGCAAAGCGCGTCAAGGCCGGGGCGTGCGCATCCGCAGCGGAGCCTCGCGCACCTACTACATCGGAATCGAATCCGCCATGCCCGCTGTCCCCGGCATGGAAGCTCCGCTCAAAGCGCTCTGCGTCGTTCCCTTCGGCATGGAAGAGGGCACCGAAACCGCCATCCCCAGCCGCGAGTTCGGACTCGTCGTCGGCGAGCCCGCCGAATTCCGCTTCCTCAGCTCCACCGTCCGCAAGCAGGACCACGCCGGAAGCCTCCTTGAAGACTGGGGCAGCGACCTCGAAGAGCTCAGCCCGCTGGAGGTCACACTGAACCTCGATGGCAAGCAGGGAAGCGTGGTGCCCGTGCGCCTAGAGACGCGCGTCACCGAACTCGGCACCATTGAAGTCTGGTGCGTCTCCCGCGACGGTGCCAACCGATGGAAGCTCGAGCTGAACATTCGCGAAAAAGCCGGGAGGTAAGTTGCGGTGGCCTCGCGTTTCCTGATCGGCATCGATCTCGGCACGACCAACTCAGTCGTCGCCTACCTCGACACGCAATCCGATGCCACTCAGTCCGACGTCACGCAATCCGACGCCGCCTCTGCCATCAGCGTCATGGACGTGCCGCAACTAATCGCGCACGGAGAAGTCCGCACCCTCCCGGCGCTTCCATCATTCCTCTACTTTCCCACCCCCGACGAGTTGTCCTCCGGCGCCGTCAGCGCCACCTGGGACGAGGACCCGCCCATGGTCACCGGCCTGCTCGCCCGCGAGCAAGGTGCTCTTGTTCCGGCCCGCCAGGTCTCCTCAGCCAAGTCGTGGCTATCCCATCCCGGAGTCAATCGCCGCGCCAAAATCCTCCCTGCGCAAGCCGAGCCGCCCCAGCCCATGATCTCCCCGGTCGAGGCCTCCGCCCGCTACCTCATGCATCTGCGCGATGCCTGGAATGGCGCACTCGGCACCACCCCCGACACTCGCTTCGAGCAGCAGGAGATCGTCCTCACCGTCCCTGCGTCCTTCGATGAAGAAGCCCGCGAACTCACGGTGGAAGCCGCCCGAATTGCCGGCCTCGCCCATCTCACCCTGCTCGAAGAACCCCTCGCCGCCTTCTACGCATGGATGGAGAAATCGGGTGGCCCATGGAAGCCCTCGGGTGGCCCATTCAAGCCCTCTGTTGGCTTGAGCGGGGAAGGAGAAATCGGCAGCCCCGCTAAGCCCGATGTTGGTGGGGCAGTTGATTCCCTCCGCGACGGCGAACTCATCCTCATCTGCGACATCGGCGGCGGCACCACCGACTTCAGCCTGATCCGCGCCACTCTTGTCGATGGCGAACCGCAGTTCGAACGAACCGCCATCGGCGATCACATCCTGCTCGGCGGAGACAACCTCGATCTCGCCCTGGCCCACCTCGTCGAAGAAAAACTAACAGACGCCAAGCTCACCCTTCGCCAGCGCTACGCCCTGCGTCTCAGCTGCTGCGCGGCCAAAGAAAAATTGTTGAGTGACGCCTCCCTGCTGCAGCTGCCGGTTATCATCCTGGGCAGCGGTCGCGCCGTCATCGGACAAGCCCTCGCCGTCGATCTCACGCGCGAGAAAGTCCTGCAGATTCTCACCACCGGCTTTCTCCCCATCACCCCACCGGACGCGATGCCCTCGCGAGCGCGTCCCACGGCGTTGCGCGAACTCGGCCTGCCCTACGCTGCCGACGCGGCCATCACCCGCCACCTCGCCGCCTTTCTCACCCAGGCTGCTATCGCCATGAACACCGGCCAGCGCATGGTGCGCCCCGACGCTGTCCTCTTCAACGGCGGATTCTGCACTCCATCCTTCACTCGTGATCGCATCGCCACCGCGATCGCAAACTGGTTTGGCGAACCCCAAAGCCAATGGCGTCCCAAGCTTCTCGACAACGACGCGGTCGAGAGTGCGGTGGCTCGCGGCGCCGCCTGCTACGGACGCGTGCGCCGCGGCACCGGCTCGCGCGTCAAGGTCGGCAGCGCCCGCGCCTACTACATCGGCCTGCCCGCGGAAGCCGCGGACTCCGCTCCCCAAGGCATCTGCGTCCTGCCCGCCGGCTCCGAAGCCGGAACCACGCTCCCGCCGCTCGCCCGCGAATTCACCGTGCTGGCCAACCGCCCCGTCTCGTTCACGCTCTATAGCTCGCGCACCCGACACGATGCGCACGGCGGCCTCGCTACGCTGGACGAAGCGGACTTCCATCGCCACGCTCCGCTCACCAGCCTGCTGCGCTACGGCAAAAAAATGCGCGAGCTTTACCTCAAGGTGCGCCTGCGCGCCGGCTTTACCGAGGTCGGCACGCTCGAGCTCTGGTGCGAATCGCCGGAGACCGGCCATCGCTGGCGTCTGCAATTCGAACTGCGCGGCGAAGATCCCGAAGCTCAGCAGTCCGCTCAGCAAGCCTCCACACACGGAGCCGTCACCCACGCAGCCTTCGCAACTTCCTTTGCCTTCGACTCCGCCGCGCAACTCATCCGCACCGTCTTTGCCTCTTCCGCGGAACTCGACGCGCCCGCCCCCGAAACGCTCGTCAGCCAACTCGAAGCCGCGCTCGGCGCCAAGCGCGACCACTGGCCCGTTGCCGTCGTTCGCGGCCTTGCGGATGTGCTTCTCGAATCTGCACCCGGACGCAAGCACTCGCCGCGGCATGAGCTGCGCTGGCTCAATCTGCTCGGCTTCTGCCTGCGTCCCGGCTTCGGATTCCCCGGTGACGACGCGCGCATCCACCAGCTGTGGGCCGTCGCGCCCGCCGCTCCCGTCTTCGCCGGCGATCTGCAATGCCAGGTCGAAATGCTGTCCATGTTGCGCCGCATCAGTGGCGGCATCAACGCCAGCCGCCAGCAGGCGCTCTATCGCGAACATACCAGCGCCGCCGATAGCAAGAAGAAGAAACCCCGCCGCAACCGCCAGCTTGAATACGAGGTCTGGCGCCTGCTTGCCAGCCTGGAGCATCTACCCGCCCGCCACCGCGCCGCGCTTGGCCGTGAGCTGTTGACCAAAATTAAAAGTGATCCCGAAGATGCCATCTGGCTCTGGTCGCTCAGCCGCCTCGGTGCGCGCATCCCGCTCTACGGTCCTCTGCCCTGTGTCGTCACGCCGGAAATCGCCGCCGAGTGGCTGAACGTGCTGCTCGACCTGCCCACGTGTACCGCCGCTACGGCATCTGCCATCGCAGCCATCGCGCAGCGCACCGATGATTCCTCGCGAGACATCGACGACGCCATCCGCGCGCAGGCCATCTCCCGCCTCACCGAGTTTGGCATCGCCCAAGAAGTCATCGCGACCGTCTCCCACTATGTTCCGCCCCAACGCGCCGACGCCGCCCGCGGCTTTGGCGAGTCCCTGCCGCAAGGGCTGCAGCTGGTAAGCTCCGCGAACTGCCTGCTCTCGCTGCCCGCACTGCACGGCTGAGGCGAACCATCGTTAGCGAATCCAGTACATACTTGCGTAACAAGAATTTCGGTCACGGCGGAAATTATTTCCTTGCAAAAATATTTTGGAGCGTTAGAATCCGAAAAATTCAGTGCTGATTCTTGTCAGTCCTGAACCAGAAAGTATCGATTGATGATGGCATTTCTTAAATTTCGTCCGAGTTCGAACCATCGCCGCAGCCTCAGCTCGATGACTGGGAATTATCTAATTCATGTTCATGCGCTCCCTAATCCGAATAAGAATTCCAGTGGAGAAAAATTGACAGGAAGAAGATAAACCGAAATCCGATCCCCCCAATCCGGCCCGCATAAATCTAAATCCCAGGGGGGATATGAATGAGCACAGAACAGGTAGCGGTAACCAACGCAACTGCTAAAAACGTACTCGCCAGTTTGAAGTCCGGCGCAGTGTTCAAGGGAACCGTCTGCCCGCAGTCAACGGCCGGTTCGATGGATGTCGTCTTGATCTCCATCGATCTTCCTGCCATTGGAAAACGTCAGGTTGCGGTCAAGACCGCCCAGAATCTCCAATCGGGACAGGATGTGATCCTGCAGTGCGTTCCAGACTCCCTGAGACCGCAACGCTATGTGTTCCGGATCCTGCCAGAGGAATCCCTGGGCGCGCCGATTTTTTACTGCATCGACCTCACCTCGGACCGTTCATCCTGGCAAGGCCTCAGTTGAGCTGCGTATCGCTCGCGCGCCGTTCCGCAGGAAAAAAAAGATCCAGGCGCATCATGTGCGGCTTCAGGCGAAGCCGCACAGCCTTGCTTTTGAGGGAAACGAGGACACAACCCACTACACCACAGGGTGAGCAAGGAACTGGGCTTTTGGAGGTGGTGGATTCTTTGGTGGAGCTAGTCGGGATCGAACCGACGACCTCATCGTTGCGAACGATGCGCTCTCCCAGCTGAGCTATAGCCCCACAAACCCGGTGAATTCAGGTGTCCTACTCCGTCATCATAGCAGCGACCTGTGCGATTCGCCAAGAGCCCGCGGCTTGCTCGTGTTGTTATGCGCTGGCCTTCCGTCGCAGAAGGATTTCTCCGCCGCAACGCCGCTATTCAAACCTTACCGTATCGCCGAGCATCACCGAATGTTTGCGGAAGTGCGCATCGTCCTTCGCCGGATAGTCGCTGCGGTAGTGTCCTCCGCGGCTCTCGGTCCTCGCCAGCGCCGAGCGCGCAATGGCCAGCCCGCTCTCCACAATGTTGCGCGTCTCGGCCCGCTGACGGTCGCACGCCGGCGGCAGCGCCGCCCGAATCTCCTGCAGTCGCGCCACCGCTGCCGTAAGCCCTTCGGCGTCGCGCACAATGCCAACATTGCTCTCCATCAGCTGCCGCGCTTCCCGGCGCAGCTGTTCGTCATCACCCGCGCCGCTGCAGGATGGTGAGGTCTCCGCGTGCCCCACTCTGATCTCCGCGCTTTCCGCGGCCATCGCAACGGCGGCGCGCATGCCGAACACCAATCCTTCCAGCAGGGAATTGCTCGCCAGCCGATTGCCTCCATGCACTCCGGTGCAAGCCGCCTCCCCGGCCGCATAGAGTCCCGGCAGCGAAGCGCGCCCATCGAGCCCGGTGCGCACCCCGCCCATCGCGTAGTGCGCCGCCGGACGCACCGGAATCCCTTGCCGCGTAATGTCCACTCCATACTTCAGGCAGGTCTGGTAAATCGTCGGGAAGCGCGCCTTCAGCTTTTCGCCGTCCAGGTGCGTCACGTCGAGATACACCACCGGCTCGCCCGCCGTGCTCGTCTCCAGCTCGCGATAAATTGCCCGTGCCACCACGTCGCGCGGCGCCAGTTCGGCCAGCTCGTGGTAGCCGGGCATAAAGCGCTCGCCCGCCGAGTTGCGCAGCTGCGCGCCCTCGCCTCGCAATGCTTCGGAGAGCAAAAAACGCGGCACTCCCGGCAGATATAGCGCCGTGGGATGAAACTGCAGAAACTCCATGTCGCTCAGCTCCGCTCCGGCGCGCCACGCCATCGCCGCGCCGTCGGCGGTCGCCACATCGGGATTGGTGGTATTGGCAAACACCATCCCTGCGCCGCCCGTCGCCAGCAGAACCGCCCGCGCCGTCACCGCTTTGGTGTGGCCATTCTCGAGCAGAATCTCCACCCCCACCACGCGTCCGTCCTGCACCAGTAAATCGCGCGTAAATCCAAACTCGCCAAAGTGAATGTTGCGCAGGCTCCTTGCATGCTTATGCAGCGCGCGCCCAATCTCCCGCCCGGTCGAGTCGCCGTTGGCGTGCAGCACCCGGTTGCGCAGGTGCGCTCCCTCGCGCGTGAACGCCAGCTGCCCGCTCGCGTCGCAGTCAAAGTTCACGCCCCACTGCAGCAGTTCCAGCACGCGTCCCGGACCCTCGTTCACCAGCACGCGCGCGGCCTCTTCGTTCACCAGTCCCGCACCGGCGGCGATCGTGTCTCGCAGGTGTAGCTCCGGCAAATCGTCCGGCCCCAGCGCCACTGCGATGCCGCCCTGCGCATATTGCGTATTCGATTCGGTCAGTTCGCGCTTGGCCAGGCAGAGCACCGATCCGTGCCGCTCCAGTTCGATGGCCGCCCGCAGTCCGGCAATCCCGGCGCCTACTACGAGAAAATCGTAAGATGAGTTCATGATGGCAATTCATCATCCTAACACCCAGGCACAAAGCTGTCCCCTTGCGCCTGGCCGCGCTCCGCAACTCCGCCATCGCTGCTAAAATAGACTCTTGATCCGCATACCGATTCCAACCCGCAGCAAGACCTACGACGTGCTGATAGAGCAGGGCATCCTGCGCTCGGCAGCCGCTCACATTCGCCAGGCTCTGCCCAAGGCGCGCCACTTCGTCGTGGTCACCTCCGAGCCCATCCGCCGCCACTGGGGCCAGCCTCTGCTGGAGTCCTTTGCCTCTGACGCCGCGTTTGCGTCGGGTGCAGCCAGGGTCGATGTCATCGAAATGCCCGATGGCGAGCGCCGCAAAAATCTCTCCACCGTCGAGAATCTCTCCGAGCAGCTGGTCCAACTCAAGGCGGACCGCAACACCGTGCTCATCGCCCTTGGCGGCGGCGTCGTTGGAGACGTCACCGGATTCCTCGCCGGCATCTACATGCGCGGCATCCGCTTCGTGCAAATCCCTACCACCTTTCTCTCGCAGGTCGATTCCTCCGTCGGCGGCAAAACTGGCGTCAACCTCAAGGGCGGAAAAAATCTCGTCGGCGTCTTCAAACAGCCTGAGCTCGTCCTGGCTGACCCGCATGTGCTCACCACTCTGCCCGATCGCGAATTCCGCTCCGGCCTCTACGAGTCGCTCAAAGCCGGAGTCATCCGCAACCCGGCCATCTTCGACTTCATGGAGCAGAACCGCGAGCCGGTCCTCGCCAAAGGCGCATCTGCGCTGGAGTGGCTCATCGCCGAGTCCGTGCGCGTCAAGGCCAACGTAGTCGGCGATGACGAAGAAGAACACGGCGTGCGCAAAATCCTCAACTTCGGCCACACCATCGGCCACGCCCTCGAAGCCGAAACTAAATACAAATATTTTCTTCACGGAGAAGCCGTCGCCTGGGGCATGATCGCCGCCGCCAACATCGCTGCCGCCATGCACCGTCTCTCGCCAGCCGACGCGAAGCGCATCAGCGCCCTCACGCTCGCCTACGCTCCGCTGCCGCCGCTTGATGTGCGCCCCAAGGCCATCTTCCGCCGCCTCGCCAGCGACAAGAAAACTCTCGACGGCCAGGTCCACTTCATTCTCCCCCGCAACATCGGCACCGTGGAGATCGCAACCGACGTCACCGAGCGCTCCGTGCTGCAGGCAGTCGAGGAGTTGCTCACCCTCTCCCGCGAGCACCGAGCGCCCGCGGCCGGAGCGGCGTCTTTGGCCGCGTACCCGCCGCGAAGCTCCAGCAAAGGACCCAAGCACGCAGCCCAACCCATCGGAGCCGAATCCCGATGACGGATGAAGTGAAACAGCCGCCGTCGCGCGAATCCGATGCATCTGCCTTGGGCGCCCGCGTCGAACCCTCGCAGGACCAGAAGGCCGCCGCCCATGCCGTGCGCCAGATGTTTTCCAGCATCGCGCCGCGCTATGACCTGCTCAACCACGTTCTCTCGCTCAGCGTCGATCGTTACTGGTGGTGGCGCACCGCCCGCCGCTTCCGGCCTATCGTCCGCCGCGCCGATGCCGCCGTGCTCGACCTCTGTTGCGGAACCGGAGACATGACCCTCGCTCTCTTCCGCCAGGCGGGCGCCGGCGGAGCCTCCATCACCGGCGCCGACTTCGCCCACCCCATGCTCTGCCGCGCCATCCAGAAGAGCGCCGGCCTGCCTTTGCAGTGGATCGAAGCCGATGCTCTGCAAATGCCCTTTGCCGACGGACGCTTCCGTCTCGTCACCTCGGCCTTCGGCTTTCGCAACCTCGCCAACTACGATGCGGGCCTGCGCGAAATCCACCGCGTCCTCACCGCCGACGGCGAGGTCGCCATTCTCGACTTCGGCGAACCCCGCGGCCTGCTCGGCAAGTTCTACCGTTTTTATTTCCGCCGCGTCCTGCCCGCCATCGGATCGGTCATCTCAGGCACCAGCGGTCCGTATGCCTATCTTCCCGCGAGCGTGGCACGCTTTCCGCAGCCGCAGGAGATGCTTTCCCTCATGCGAGCCGCCGGCTTCCGCCAAGTCAACTACACGCCCTATACCTTCGGAGTCGCGGGTGTCTACTGGGGCAAGAAATAGCCGCTGCGCTTGGCATCCCACTTCTGCCACGATAAGCTCATTCCATGGTTAGCACGGCGATCCAACCTGATCTGATGCGCGTCGAGAAGAACCGCGTCGCGCGCAACAGTGTTGCGGTTGCCATCGTCATCACCATCTTTAAATTTGTCGTCGGCATTCTCAGCGGCAGCCTCGGCATTCTCTCCGAGGCCTTGCACTCCACGCTCGATCTAGTCGCCGCCATCGTCACCCTCTACGCCGTGCGCGTAAGCGACCTGCCCGCCGACGCCGAATATCAGTATGGCCACGGCAAAATCGAAAACGTCTCCGCCTTCATCGAAACCGGCCTACTCTTCCTCACCTGCATCTGGATTGTCTACGAGGCCGTGCACCGCCTCTTCTTTCACAACGTGGAGATCGAGCCCGGCGTTTGGGCCGTGCTGGTCATGGCCTTGTCCATCGTTCTCGACTACTGGCGCTCGCGCTCGCTCCAGCGCGTGGCAGACAAGTACGGCAGCCAGGCCCTGCAGGCCGACGCCCTGCACTTCGCCACCGATATCTGGTCCTCCGCGGTCGTCCTCGCCGGTCTCGGCTTCGTCTGGGCCGGACGCCTTTACCACGTTCCCTGGCTGTCTCTGGCCGATCCCATCGCTGCCCTCGGCGTCGCGGCCATCGTCATCTCCGTCAGCTGGCGACTCGCCCGCGAAACCCTTGACGCCCTGCTCGACGCCGCCCCCACCGGCGTCCGCAATGAGATCATCGCCCAGGTCGGCAAGGTTCCCGGAGTCCTCGGAGTCGAGCGCGTCCGCATCCGCAAAGCCGGCAGCCGCTACTTCACCGATGTCGCCGTCGGCATGGCGCGCAGCCTCACCTTTCAAGCCTCCGACGCCATCGTCTCCGACGTCCGCCAGCGCATTCAGGGCCTGCTCGGCGACTCCGACGTTCTGGTCACCGCCGTCCCCCGCGCGCTCGGCACTGAAAGCACCTTCGACCGCATCCGCGCCGCCGCCCTGCGGAACAACCTCATGGTGCATGACATCAGCGTGCAGGATCTCGACGGCGACATCCACGTCGAACTGCACGTCGAACTCGATGAGAAGATGACGCTCATCGCCGCCCACGACCGCGTCACCGCCCTGGAGGCCGACATCCGCTCCCACGTACCGGAGATCACCTCCATCCTCACCCACATCGAAAGCGAGCCCGCCACCATCGAAACCAGCGAAGCCATCCTGCAGGACCACGCACTGGAGACCAAGCTGATCTCCATCGGTGCCGTCCTGCCCGAGGTGGTAGACGTGCACGAGATCATCTTCAAGCGCGTGCGCGGCCACATCTATCTCTCCTGCCACGTCACCATGCAAGACCATCTCCCTCTGGCGCGCGTGCACGATGTAATGACCGAGATGGAGCGCCGCTTCAAGCTCGAGGCCCCGCAACTGCTCCGCGTCCTCATCCACCCAGAGCCCCAAACCGACAACCGCCGCTAGTTTCAGCGTTGATATCGGACAGCGGGTCTCTCTCAGGGAACCACGACGGCCACGAACCCTCAATTCCCAAAAAAGAAGTGCCTTGCGCATCGATGCCCGCACCGGACGGGAAACAGCAATTCTGGTGTGCACAGCACAGTTCACGCGGCTATAATTGACGCATTCTTTTCCCTGCTGGGGGTGGCTACCATTAAGGAAAGCAGTCGAGGTGCGCGTTCGTGGTTCCGCTATGCCGTGCTTCTGCCCGCAATCCTCGTCCCCTGCATAGTCAGCCTGCTCATTCTAAAGATCATCGAAGCCAGCCGCGCCGGTGCGCCCGTCACTCTGCTCCTGGTGGTGCTGGCTCCCATACTGATCTTTATCCCGCTCATTCTCTTTGGCGCCCACATGCTCAGCCGTATGGAGCGCGAGCGCCTGCAGAGCGAGGAAGAGCTGCGCATCAGTACTCAGCGCTTTTCCGGCGTCGTGGCTTCGGCCATGGATGCCATCATCACACTGGATGAAAGCCAGCGTGTCATTGTCTTCAACAAGGCCGCCGAAAAGATGTTCGGCTGTCCCGCCTGGGATGCGCTCGGCAAGCCGCTGGATCGCTTCCTGCCCGCTTCGGTGCGCCCATCCCACGCCGAGCAGGTTCGCCGCTTCGGCGAGGTGGGCCTTACCACCCGCTCCATGACAGCGCCCGGCGTTCTCTTTGCGCTGCGGGCCAACGGAGAGCAGTTTCCCATCGAGGCGACCATCTCCCAGGTTCAGGTGGCCGGGCAAAAGCTCTACACGGTGATTCTGCGCGACATTACCGAGCGCAAGCGCGCCGAGGAAACACTGCTCCAGAGTGAAGCCCGCTTCCGCTCCATCTACGAACAGGCCGCCGTCGGCATCGAGCAGGTCGCCCTCGATGGCAGCCTGCTCATGGTGAACCCGGCGCTCTGCCGCATGCTGGGTTATGAAGAGAGCGAGCTGCTGGGCAAGAGCACTGCCGAGATCACCCATCCCGACGACCACGCCCGCGAACTCGAGCTCTTCCACGCCATGCAGCGCCAGCAGCGCAACTCCTATGAAATTGAAAAGCGCTATCTGCACCGCGACCATTCCGTAGTCTGGGTCCATGTCATCTCCTCCCTGGTGAGCAGCCCCGCCGGTCTCCCGCAGTATCGGATCTCGGTCATCCAGAACACCACCGAGCGCAAGCGGGTCGAAGATCAGCTGAAGCAGGCGCAGAAGATGGAGGCCATCGGACGTCTGGCCGGAGGAGTGGCCCACGACTTCAACACCCTGCTCAACGTCATGCTCGGATACTCGGATCTTTTGCTGACCGAGCTGCCGGAAGGAGACGAACGCCGCGAGCACGTGCTGCAGATCAAAAGCTCCGGCGAAGCGGGAGCCATGCTCACCCGCCAGCTGCTCGCCTTCAGCCGCAAACAGGCTTCTTCCGAGGAGGTGCTCGATCTCCGCGAGGCCACCTCCAAGATGACCCCGATGCTGGGACGGCTGCTGCGCGATGACATTGTGCTCTCGGTCAAATGTTGCGAAGAAGTTTGCACGGTCAAGGTGGACCCGGGCCACATCCAGCAGCTGGTGTTGAACCTTGCCGCCAACGCCGCTGACGCCATGCCCGACGGCGGCCGTCTCGACATCGATGTGAGCACGGTCGAGGTGGATGAGAGCTTCGTCCGTCAGCATCCCCTGCTCAAGCCGGGAAGTTATGCCCGGCTCTCCATCAGCGATACCGGCACCGGCATGGACCCCACCACCGTGGCGCATATCTTCGAGCCGTTCTTCACCACCAAGGAGTCAGGAAAGGGAACCGGCCTCGGCCTCGCCACCGTCTATGGCATCGTCAAGCGCAACGGCGGAGATATCTGGGTGTATAGCGAGGTGGGCGCAGGCACGGTCTTCAAGGTCCTGCTTCCGCTCACCCAGGAAGCCCTGCAGCAGGAAAAGCCCGAGAAAGCCCTGCCCAACGCGATGCACGGCGCCGGCGAGACCATCCTCCTGGTGGAAGATTCCGCGGCCCTGCGCGAGTTGACCAAGGTCATCCTCATGCGCGACGGCTACAACATACTGGAGGCCGAAGACGGCGTGGCGGCGCTGGAACTCTCCCACGCTTTCGCCGGACCCATTCACCTGGTGCTCACCGACGTGGTGATGCCCCGCATGCGCGGCCCGGTTCTGGCGGCAGAGATCGTCAAGCACCGCCCCGGGGTTGCCATTGTTTTCTTATCCGGCTACACCGAGGAGGTCATCTCGCAGTCGGATAAAATCACCGGCTTCACCCTGGTGGAAAAGCCCTACACCGCCCAGGCGCTGCTGCGTTCGATCCGGCGCTCGATCGATGAAGGCGCAGCTCGCCAATCTCTTTCCCCTCAGTAGCAATGGGAAGGAAAAGTTCATCCCGCACTTTATCAATGCTCTGGGCTCGTCACATGACGCACCGCTCCCGGCTGCATAACTAGCGCGCATAGCACCTATAATAATTTTTGATTTCCATCCAGCCTCGTAAACCACTATCTATGAAGGGCTAGGTAGATGGCGAGCGGCGGACTACTGGAGGCGGTCTCATAAATCGGTTTTGAATTTGGGGCGCGGAAAGCGACCAATCCCAGCTCCGGCTGGTTCGGCAGCCATTGCCCGTTTCGCGGCTGGACAGGGAATTGGTTATGATTGCATGGCTTCTGGCTGGCTGACCGGCTCAAGGTGTAGATCGCACGTTGAAATATCAGGCGCCGCTGGCGGAGCACCCGACCGGCGGTCCCGGAAGAGACGATAAAAACGACATGACCAAACTCGAAGCGGTGATTCAACCCTCCAAACTTGACGCCGTAAAAGAAGCACTCATCGCCATCGGTATCGACGGGCTTACAGTTCTGGAAGTGCGCGGCCATGGGCGCCAGAAGGGCCACACCGAGTTCTATCGCGGACGCGAATACAGCGTGGACCTTCTGCCCAAAATCAAGCTGGAGATCGTGCTGCGCGACGAATCCGTCGATGAGGTCGTCAAGACCATCCTCGGAGCCTCGCAGACCGGCAAAATCGGCGACGGCAAGATCTTCCTCTCGCGCATCGACGAAGCCATCCGCATCCGCAACGAAGAACGCGGCGCCGACGCCATCTAATCGACCAGAGGATTATCCATGGCACCGGGTATCGGTCAGAGTCTGAAAACCGAATATCTCGAAGGCTCGGAGCGATTGCGCCTCGAGTTCGAGCAGACCCGCTCGGGCCGCTCCGTGCTGCTGGGCCGGACCGCCATGGTGGATTCGCTCACCCAGCAGCTGTGGCGCCATCATATTGATCCCGTCCAGGCTTCCCCCTCCGGATTGGCCCTGGTCGCTATCGGCGGTTACGGACGCGGCTTGCTTGCGCCCTATTCGGATGTCGATCTGCTCTTCCTCACCGACCAACCGGCCCTGGCCGCGGCCTACAAGGACCCCATCCGCGCCATGTGCCAGGACATGTGGGACATGCGCATCAAGCTGAGTCCCACCACCCGGACCCTGGATGACTGCGACCGTCTCCATCGCGACAACCCCGAGTTCAACATCTCGCTGCTCGACTGCCGCCTGCTGGCCGGCGATTATGATATCTACCGCCGCCTGCACGATCAGGTCATCCCGCGCGCAGTGATGCGCGACTGGCAGGAACTGGTGCTGCTGCTGGCTGAGGTGAACGAGGCGCGCCACCATCAGGCCGGCGACACCATCTTCCACCTGGAGCCCAACATCAAGGACGCGCCCGGCGGTCTGCGCGACTACAATGTCTCCTGCTGGCTGGCGCTGCTCAACGGCTTCTCCCGCGCTCGCGATTGGACCGGGGCCGTGGACTCGTTTCCCGCCTCGCTGCGCGACCGCGCCCAGGAGGCCAAGGAATTCCTCATCTCAGTGCGCTGCTTTCTGCACTACCACGCCGGCCGCGATGACAATCAGCTGAACTGGGAGGCGCAGCAGGCCGCCGCCGATGCTCACATCGGCTACGACGGCGGCGGAGCCGACGCCGCCGAATGGATGCGCTACTACTACCGCCAGGCGCGCGTCCTCAACCGCCTCTTCGCCACCATGATGGATGAAGTGGTGCCCACCCGCTCCTCGCTCTTCAAGCAGTTTCAGAACTGGCGCCAGCGGCTCTCCACCGATGAGTTTTCCTGCGTCAATGGACGCATCTTTCTGCAGCAGCCCACCGCGCTGGTTTCGCCGGACTATTTTTTCAACTGCTTCGAATTTGTCGCCCAGCACGGCTTGAAGCTGGCTGCCAGCACCGAAGTGCGCATCGAGCAGGCGCTGCCCTCGGTGGCGGCGCAGGAGCTTTCCGGTCCCAGGCGCTGGGCCATGCTACGCAAGATCCTGATTCGACCCAATGCCGCCCAGGCGCTGCGCACCATGCAGGAGCTCGGTGCGCTCGGCCTTTTGCTGCCGGAGTTCCGCGCCGTCGAATCGCTGGTCATCCGCGACTACTACCATCGCTACACGGTCGATGAGCATACCTTCCGCGCCATCGACTCCATCCATACGCTGCGGACGGCGAAAAAGAACGGGAACCGCGGCCTCGCCACCCTGGTGGATGAAGTCGAGCGCCTCGATCTTCTCATCCTCGCCCTGCTGCTGCACGATCTGGGCAAAGCCACGGTCAATGAAAACCACTTGAGTGCCGGCCTGGAGATTGCCATGCAGGTCTGCCGCCGCTTTGAGCTACCGCCCGAAGACGCGGACATGGTCTGCTTCCTGGTCGCCTACCACATCGACCTCTCAGCGGCCATGCGCCGCGACATCTTCGATCCGGAGACGATTCATGCGCTGGCCCGCCGCGTCGGCAGCCAGGAGCGCCTCAAGATGCTGGCGCTGCTGACCTATGCCGACATCGGCGCCGTCAATCCCACGGCGCTCTCGCCATGGAAGGCTGAAAATCTCTGGCGCGTCTATTTCGCTACCTACAACTATCTCAATCACAGCGTGGACGATGATCGCGTCCACGGCGCTGCCGAAGACGAGCAGGTGGCTCGCGTCCGTCTGCTGGCGCCCCAACTCGGCCGCCGTCTGCGCGATTTCCTGGAAGGCCTGCCGCAGCGCTATCTCCGCCTTCATGCCGCCGACGAGATCATTCAGCACGTCGAGATGGCGTCGCAGCTTGCCCCCAATTCCGTGCTGACCGATCTCAAGCGTCTGCGCGGCGATTTTTCGCTCACCGTAATCACCCACGACCGTCCCGCCCTCTTTGCCACCCTCGCCGGAGTCCTAGCCGGCTGGGGCATGAACATCCTCAAAGCCGACGCCTTTGCCAACGACAAGGGACTGGTCGTGGACAGCTTTATCTTCACCGATCACTACCACACCCTCGAAATGAACGTGCAGGAGTGGGAGCGCTTCAAGAAGAGCTTCAGCGATGTACTCAGTGGTGCGGTGCCGCTGGAAAAGCTCGCCCGCAAGCGCACCGGCCGCGGCGATAAAGCTCCCAAGGTGAAGATCGATACCAGCTTCAACTTCGATCAGCAGTCCTCCAGCCACAGCACCATCATCGAGGTGGTCACCCAGGACCGTCCCGGCCTGTTGCACCGCATCGCCGCCGTCTTCTCCGAGTGTCAATGCAACATCGAGGTCGCCCTCATCGACACCGAAGGCGAAATGGCCATCGATACCTTCTATCTCCGCATGTCCGGAAACAAACTCACCGACGAACAGTGCTCCCACCTCAAGTCCGCACTGGAGACGGAACTGGACTCCTAGCCCCAGTTCAGCTCACAGGTGCTCGGTGCCCCATATCTGCCCGTCTTTGGCAGATGTGGGTCCGTTGACCTTGCTATTGATTTTGCCGCTGCTGTTGATTTTGCTGCTGCTGTTGCTGTTGATCTTGCTGCTGCCGTTGCTGTTGAGTTTGTCGTTGCTCTTGGTTGTGCTCTTGGCTCTGTTTTTAATGTGTCATCCTGAGCAACGCGAAGGACCCCAGCACTGCCCAAATATCCCCTGCAGCCCCAGAGTCATTTCAGCCACGACACGCTCCGGCTCGCCAAGCTAAACCTCCTTCGCATTCGCCTGAAGCAGAAGTAGGCAACTGAGCCACTACCAAAGAGACGCCAGGCTCACCTCTGCGAACCCTCCCCGCCCACCGCATTCACTCTCAGCAGCAGCGCGCTGCCCCGATCCACCCGCATATTGCCGTGCTCCGATTCCAGCACAATCCTGCCTTCCGTGAAGTCGTATCCGTACACCCCGCAGGCATCATGAGAGAACAGCCAGAGCGCCCGCGGATGGTCGTTGCCCGCCAGCGGTCCATGGCAGGGCTCGCCGGGGTACGCCGCAACATGGCTTAGCACGCCCAAGTCCGCGCTCGACCCCTCAATCGGTTTCCCCACAATCTCCGTGCCGTCGGCCACCGGCCCTCCGCCCCGGTACACCACGTCATCTCCGCCGATCTGCGCCGTGGTCAGGTCGAAGTGCTCTTTCTCCACATTGGGGTTATACGACACCTCTGCCGCCTGCACCTCATCCGGCGACGCCAGCACCCGCAGATGCGCCGAGAGCGGCACTTCCTCACCGTAGCTCACAATCCTGTCAAAGCGAAACACTATGGAAGCCGGCTGCGAGTTTTCTGCCGGAGTGGCCGACACAACCTCGCCCAGCACCGCGCTCCCCGCTCGAATCGTGCCGCCGTTGTACAACGGAACGTCCTGCGCGACCGTCGCTTTTACCGTCTGCCCCGGCTGGCAGTGTCTTGCATTCAGCGCCGCGCTCAACCGCACCGGGACAACGGTACCCGCAGGAATCGTCATGCTTGCCCCAGCCATCACCGACGAAAGCGCACAGACTCCCAACCCAAGCAACACAGCCTTCATACCTAACTCCTCGAATTTTCCGGCGAATTCATTGAGCCCCACCCATTAGTAGATGTCTACACAGCGATTGCGGTGACGCATACACTATATTGCAAGCGGACGGATTGATTCAGGCAGGTAACCAGAGCGTATGCCAACCCGCACTCCCACTCCCGGCGCTTCGCAGCAAGAGGATGCTCTGCTTCTCTTTCACCCCGCCGTACGCCAGTGGTTTGCCTCTGCGTTTCCTTCTCCCACCCTGGCCCAGCGCCTCAGCTGGCCGCCGATAGCGCGCGGTGAATCCACCCTCCTGCTGGCTCCCACCGGAAGCGGCAAAACCCTTGCCGCGTTTCTCTGGTGCCTCAATCGCGTCATGTTTTCGCCGTCGCCTCCCAAGCCGGAGCGCTGCCGCGCCCTCTACATCTCGCCGCTCAAGGCGCTGGCCGTCGATGTCGAACGCAACCTGCGCACCCCGCTCGAAGCCATCGCCCAACTGGCGTCCCAGCGAGGCGACAGCGCACATCGTCCCACGCTCTTTGTGCGCACCGGAGACACTCTTCCGGCCGAGCGCGGCCACTTCCAGCGCCACTCGGCCGACATTCTCATCACCACCCCCGAGTCTCTCTACCTGATGCTCACCTCCGGCGTGCGCCAGCTCCTGCGCTCGGTCGAAACCGTCATCGTCGATGAGATTCACGCCCTCGTCCCCACCAAGCGCGGCGCGCATCTCGCCCTTTCGCTGGAACGCCTCGAGCATCTCTGCGGACGCCGCCTCCAACGCATCGGCCTCTCTGCCACGCAGCGTCCTCTGGAAGAAGTCGCGCGCTTCCTCGCCGGAGTAGAAGGATTCGCCGCAGATTCTTCGCACGACACCCTGCTCGAACACGAATCTGCAGCCGAGCCCGGCACCCTCCGCTACCGTCCCGTCACCGTGATCGATGCCAGCGCTCCCAAGCATTTGGAGCTCAGCGTTCAAGTTCCCGTGGAAGACATGTCCACCCTCGGTAGTACCGAATCTCGCAAAGCCGAATCTCCAGCCGCGCCCGGCTCGCGTTCCATCTGGACCTCCATTCATCCCGAACTGCTCGCCCTGGTCCGCTCCCATCGCTCCACCCTCATCTTCGTCAACAACCGCCGCCTCGCCGAGCGCATCTCCGGCGCACTCAACGATCTTGCCGGAGAGACGCTGGTCCTCGCCCACCACGGCAGCGTCGCTCCCGCGCAGCGCAAAGAAATCGAGGAGCGCCTGAAGAGCGGCGGCATCAAGGGTCTGGTCGCCACCTCCTCGCTGGAACTTGGCATCGACATGGGAGCCATCGACCTGGTCGTCCAGATCGAAGCTCCTCCGTCGGTCTCCAGCGGGATGCAGCGCATCGGCCGCGCCGGTCACCAGGTAAACGCGGTAAGCAACGGCATCATCTTCCCCAAGTTCCGCGCCGACCTGCTCGCCTGCGCCGCCGCCACCGGAGCCATGCAGCGCGCCCAGGTCGAAGCCGTCCGCTACCCCCGCAATCCGCTCGACGTGCTCGCCCAGCAAATGGTCGCCTCCATCGCCATGGATTCGATGAGCAGCACCGAACTGTTCGCCATCATGCGCCGCGCCGCGCCCTTTTCCGCGCTCTCCATTGCCTCCTTTGAGAGCGTCCTCGATCTGCTCTCCGGCCGCTACCCATCCGACGAGTTTGCCGAGCTGCGTCCGCGCATCACCTGGGACCGCACAACCCACCGCCTCACTCCGCGCCAGTCCGCCCAGCGCATCGCCCTGGTCAACGGCGGCACCATTCCCGACCGCGGACTCTACGGTGTATTTCTCGCCGGAGCCGAAAAGCCAACCCGTCTCGGCGAACTCGACGAGGAGATGGTCTTTGAAAGCAAGCCCGGCGAAACCATCATCCTCGGCGCCAGCACCTGGCGCATTGCGGAAATCACCCACGACCGCGTGCTGGTCTCGCCCGCTCCGGGAGAGCCCGGCAAGATGCCCTTCTGGCATGGCGACGGCCCCGGCCGTCCCGCCGAATTCGGCCGCCACATCGGCGCGCTCGCCCGCGAACTTTTGCAAATGCCCGCTCCCGCCGCCTACACCAAGCTGGTGGAAGATCATTCGCTCGCGCCCAACGCGGCGGAAAACCTCCTGCGCTTTCTGCGCGACCAGCAAACCGCCACCGGCCATGTTCCTTCCGACGAGGACATCGTCATCGAGCGCTGCCGCGACGAACTCGGCGACTGGCGCATCTGCGTTCTCTCGCCCTACGGCAGCCGCGTCCACGCCCCCTGGTGCATGGCCGTCGCCGCCTCTCTGCACGAGGAACTTGGTCTCGCGCCGGAGACCATGTGGACCGACGACGGCTTCGTCCTCCGCCTGCCGGAGAGCGACCGTCCGCCGGACGCCGCCGCACTGCTGCCGTCAGCAGACTCCATCCATGACCGCACAATGCGTCAGCTCGGCTCCACCTCGCTCTTCGCCGCCCACTTCCGCCAGAACGCCGCCCGCGCGCTGTTGCTCCCGCGACGCCGTCCCGGTGTCCGCACTCCGCTCTGGCAGCAGCGCAAGCGCGGGGCCGATCTGCTCAACGTCGCCGCGCGTTACCCTTCGTTCCCCATCCTTTTGGAAACCTATCGCGAATGCATGCGCGACATCTTCGATCTCCCCGCGCTGGCCGCGCTCCTCGGCCGCATCCAGAGCGGCATCGTCCGCGTCTCCACCGTGGACTCGGAGCGTCCTTCACCCTTCGCGGCGTCGCTGCTGTTCGGCTACGTCGCCAATTACATCTACGATGGCGATGCGCCGCTGGCCGAGCGCCGCGCCCAGGCCCTGTCCATCGATCAGTCGCAGCTGCAGGAGCTGCTGGGTGATGCCGACTATCGCGAGCTGCTCGATCCCGCCGTCCTCCGCGATGTGGAGAACCGCCTGCAGTGGCTCGCTCCCAACCAAGCCGCGCGCAATGCCGACGCAATCCACGATCTGTTCTTGCGTCTGGGCGAGCTCACCGCCGAAGAGCTGCGCCTGCGCTGCGAAAACGAAATCGCCTTCGCCGGACTCGACTCTCTGCTGCAAGCGCGCCGCGTCCTGCCGCTCTCCATTGCCGGGGAGCCGCGTTACGTCGCCGTTGAATACGCCGCGCAACTTCGCGATGCCCTCGGCGTCCACCTCCCTGCGGACCTGCCCGCTACCTGGCTGGCCGATCAGCCCCAAGCGCTCCTCGAACTCTTGAGCCGTTACGCGCGCAGTCACGGTCCGTTCACCCTCGACGATCTTGCGCACCGCTATCGCCTTTCCAAATACGCAGCCGAAGCCGCGCTCGCCGAACTCGTACAACGGGGTCGTCTGCTCGAAGGCGAATTCCGTCCCGGCAGCGCCCATCGCGAGTGGGTCCATCCCGAGGTCTTGCAGCAGCTCCGCCGCATCACCCTCGCGCGCTTGCGCCGCGAAGTAGAGCCGCTCGACGCGCGCGTCCTCGGAGTTTTTCTCTCGCGTTGGCAGGGCGTCGGAAGCAATCGCGGCGGTAGGGAATCGAAGAGTGGTGCAAACAGCGCTGTGAAACTCGACGCCGTGCTCGACGCCATCGAAACTCTGCAAGGCCTTGCTCTGCCGCTCTCCGAGTGGGAACGCGAGATTCTTCCCGCACGCATCCGCGACTACGACCCCGCCGCGCTCGATACCCTGATGGCCGCCGGAGAGCTGGTGTGGGTCGGCCACGGAGCACTGGGAGACCACGACGGCCGCCTCGCTCTCTACCTCGCCGAGAGCCTGCCCGCCCGGCTCCCGCCACCGGAACTTCAACCCTCGCCGCCGCTGGAAGGCCGCGCCCAACTCGTCGCGGAATTTCTCGCCAGCCACGGCGCCTCGTTTTTTGCAGCGATCCACCAAGCCGCCGCCGGCGGATTTCCCGGCGAAACCAGCGATGCACTCTGGCAGCTCGCCTGGCAAGGCTTGGTCACCAACGACACCTTTCACTCGCTGCGCAGCTTCCTCTCGCCCGAGTGCGAAGGCCGTTCCCGTCCTCAAAGCGATCTCGCTCCCGGCTCGCCGGAGTTTCTCCGCCGCTTCCGTGCCCGCTCCGGCGGCGGAGCCATGGCGCAAGGCCGTTGGTCGCTGGTCCGCTCGCGCATCCACCGCCAGCCCAGTGCAACCGAGTGGAGCGCCGCCATGGCGCAACAGCTTCTGCTCCGCTACGGGCTGGTGGCGCGCGAGGCTGCCGCTGCCGAAGACTTGCCCGGAGGCTTCAGCGCAATCTATCCCGCCCTACGCCAGATGGAAGATCGCGGCTGGGTCCGCCGTGGCATGTTCCTATCCGGCCTCGGAGGATCGCAGTTCGCCACCAACGCCGCCGTCGAAGCCTTGCGCGGCCTGCGCGCCCCTGCCCTGCGCAGTGCCATCCTGCTCGCCGCCGTCGATCCCGCCAACCCCTACGGCGCGTTGCTGCCTTGGCCACGCCTGCAGGAGACCACTGACGCCGCTTCTTCTTCGCACGGCATGGCGCGCACCAGCGGTGCCAGCGTCCTGCTGGTCGCAGGCGAGCTGGTCGTCTACCTGCGGCGCGGCAACCCATCGCTCAAACTTTTTCTCCCTGCCTCGCAGCCCGAGCGCGACGACCACGCTCGCGCGGCCGCCCACGAACTCGCCAAACTTGCGCTGCGCCGTCAAACGGAGCCCGCCGCCGCGCGCTCCGGCGTGCTCATCTCCGAAATCAACTCCGCCCCGGCGCGCGAACACTTCTTCGGCGCGTTCCTCGCGGAGGCTGGCTTTGTGCTCACCCCACTCGGCTACCAGATGCGACGTCCCCGCAACTCTGAGCCGGAGCCCGGCCCGCAGTCCGGCCAGGAAACGGATTCAGACGAAGTCGACCCGGACGGAGAACTCCGCTGACGCTCGCACCCCAAAGTTCCCAACCATAGGCGAATGCGGCAGTGGATGAGAGAGCGGGGATGACTCTTTGGGCAATGCTTGGAAGGCGTGCGCAACGATTGCCGCCGAAGTAACCCGCGGCGTCGAAACGATTATCCATTTTGGTAATCGTTGTGGCCCGCCAAAGCGTCTGGATGGACTACGCTCCAGAGTCCAAAAAACCGGCTCCGTGAATCCCGCCGCGCGATTTTGGAATCTTTGATTAGGTACGCTTAGCGGGACGACGCTTGTCGGCTCGCCCGAGTGGCCCAATTGTCACGGAGCAACCTATGACGCCAGTCATCGAAGCCGAAGTCGAACAAAAGCTACAGCGTCCCGCTTTGCCCAACGCCGATCCCTGTACCCTGATCATCTTCGGGGCCAGTGGAGATCTCACTCGCCGCAAACTGATTCCCGCACTCTATGACTTGTTTGGCGAAGGCTGCATGAGCGCCTGCTTTGAGGTCGTCGGCACCGGACGCACCCAGATGACCGACGAGCAGTTCCGCGAGTCCCTGCATGAAGCCGCCAAAACTTCCAAGGACATTCGCGAATTTAGCGAAGATCGATGGGCGACATTTGCGCGCCGCCTGCGCTACATCGTTGGCAACCCCGCTTCGCCCGCTTTCTATCAGCAACTGCGCTCTTCGCTTGAGGAGATGCAGCGCAGCGGTTCCAGTCCCAACCTGCTCTTCTACATCTCGACTCCCGCCTCGTTTGCCGGAGAAATTGTCACCGGTCTGCAATCGGCGGGACTCAATCACAGCGAGCGCGGCTGGTCGCGCATCATCTTGGAAAAGCCCTTCGGCCGAGATCTCGAATCGGCCCGCGCCCTGAATGAAACCGTTCTCAAGGTCTTCGACGAGGAGAACACCTATCGTATCGATCACTACCTCGGCAAGGAGACAGTGCAGAACATCCTAGTCTTCCGCTTCGCCAACTCCATCTTCGAGCCGGTGTGGAATCGCAACTACGTCGAGTACGTTGAGATCACCGGCGCCGAAACTCTCGGTGTCGAGCGCCGCGCGGCGTTTTACGAAGAGACAGGTGCGCTGCGCGACATGGTTGCCAACCATCTGCTGCAGTGCCTGGCGCTCACTGCCATGGAGCCGCCCATTGCCTTCGATGCCGACTCTGTGCGCGAGCAGAAGGTGCAGGTCTTCCGCAGCATCCGTCCCATGACCGTCGAACAGGTGGCCGGCAGCACCTTGCGTGGCCAATACGGGCCGGGCCACATCGGCAATTCCATGGTTCCCGGCTATCGTCAGGAGCCCGGTGTCCGTCCGGACTCCAACACTGAAACCTTCGCCGCCGTTCATCTTCAAGTGGAAAACTGGCGCTGGAACGGAGTTCCGTTCTATCTCCGTACCGGCAAGCGGCTGGCAAGCAGCGTCACCGAAATCCGGGTGCATTTCAAGCGCACTCCCCAGGCGCTGTTTGCGGGCGCTGCCAGCGGCGCCTGCTGTCCTAACACGGTGAGCCTGCGAATCCAGCCTGACGAGGGCATCTCGCTCTCCTTCGGGGCCAAGAGCCCGGGAACGTACATGAGTACCGTCCCCGTCATGGCCAACTTTTCCTACGCGGAGGCCTTTGGCGGCAACACTCCGGTCGCCTATGAGACTTTGATCCTCGACGCCATGCGCGGCGACGCCACGCTTTTCACCCGCCGTGACGAGGTCGAGGCGGAGTGGAAGATCATTACCCCCATCGAGCAGGCGTGGGCCGAGTTGCCGCCGCCCGCATTTCCCAACTACGCCGCCGGCTCCCAGGGCCCGGAGCAGGCGACGCAGTTGCTGAAAGGTTCCGGACATCGCTGGATGCCGATGCCCCAGCAGGAGTACAAGCATGCCGCCTGAACGTTTCTTCCTTGCCGGGGCCGAGGTTCTGGTCGGCGCCGATGTGGACGAAACCGTTCGCATCGCCGCCGGACAGTTTGCCGCCCTGGCCCGCAAAATCGCCGACGCCGGCAAACCAGTCTATGTCGCGCTCTCCGGCGGCAGCACGCCGCGCCTCCTCTTTCAAACGCTCGCCGCCGAGCCTTTCGCCGGACTCATCCCCTGGAACTCCATCCACTTCTTCTGGGGAGACGAGCGTAATGTCCCGCCCGGCGATCCGGAGAGCAACTACTCCATGGCTCGCGAGCTGTTGCTCTCTCGCGTCCCAGTCCCGCCGGCCAATGTCCACCGTATCCTCACCGGTGACGGCACCGCCATCGAGGCGGCCGAGCTCTATCAGCGAACCCTGCGCGAGATCCTACCAACCGCCAACGGACTGCCCCGCTTCGACTACAACCTGCTCGGCCTTGGCGCCAACGGACACACCGCCTCGCTGTTCCCCCACCGCCCCACGCTGTATGAGACGCAGCGCCTGGTGGTGGCCGACCACGTCGAAGAAGTCAACGCCTGGCGGGTCACGCTCACCGCCCCCGTCCTGAACAACGCCGCGCAAATCACCTTCCTGGTCACCGGGGCAGCCAAGGCTGCAGTGGTGCAGCAGGTCATCGAAGGCCCGCGCGATCCCGAATCCGTTCCAGCCCAGCTCATCGCCCCCGCCCACGGCTCGCTTGCCTGGATACTGGACTCCGCGGCCGCCGCTCGTCTTTCCCGCCCCGTCCTGCACGGCTAAGCTCGCGGAGGAAACGAGAACGCCCGCAGTGCATTACACTTGGCTGCATTCGCAGTTTTCCGCGTTGGCATCCACCAACGGGCGCGCCTCCACCTGAATTCCACAACTTCTCGGCATAGCGGATTGACGCATACCTTCACGGCTGGTTACAATCGCTTTGTACTTCACATCAAGGCGCGCCAGCGCGGCGATATTCCTCAGTAGCTCAATGGCAGAGCATTCGGCTGTTAACCGAAGGGTTGTAGGTTCGAGTCCTACCTGAGGAGCCATTCTTTTTCCCCTGTATTTCCAATCGCTTAGATCAGAGATTTTTGTACTGCTTTTGTACTGCCGGACATCGGATATTCTCCATGGGAGAGTAACGTCCCGCCAGTATTAAGCAGTCAGAGGAATTCTGCTATGGCGGTCGTGATGGTTATCGCGAGGCACTCCGAGAAGTGCCCAAAGAGCAAGGAAAAGAATGCAGGCCAGTACAGACGGTGCAAGTGCCAGCGGGTGAGGAGGTAGCGAAGCAAATCCAGTTGCAGATGGAATATGGTCCGGCACCACCGTTTTCCGCAGGCTCTCCTTCAAGCGCGGGAGCCATTGTGACGGCGCAGGTGATGGCGAAGATAGAGGCATTTCAAGCCCGGCGCAGGGAGGTCACACTAGGCGCAGCCGCCGCGCTGGAATAGGCACTGAGCAGCGGCAAAAACAGGCCGCGAGGACTGTTTTGTCCAAGTCGCGGCCTGCGTGTTCACAATCTCTACCCTCCCCTGTGCGTATTCTCCCGGAGAATTGCTCAGCGACGGATTTCATCCAAACATCTGTAGTTCAGGTTTGTAAGAAGATTCTTCCGCACACCCGCTCGTGCGGCAATGCGCAGGAGTACTTAGTGACCGGAGGAGATTCTGCTTAGCCTATGGAACTGTGGAATCAGGATCAGGCGCTCGCTCACTGTACGGTCGTCCCGCCACAGCACGTACAGCATGGATCATTACCTTTTGGTCATAAATACCGCTTGCATTCGAATCGCCGAATCTGCAAAACTCCCATTAAACTAAGGAAGAGTCGATCCAATACCACGTGCTCTCGAGCGCTTTTCGGTTGCAAGATGCCAGTAAACGTGGTGATTCGTTGACACCACTGGGGTTACATGTCATATCAGATTAAAAGGGCGCTGCGCATCGCACTTCTCGCGATGGTGAGTGCGCTCGTATTTCAGATCACAATCCATATCGTCAATGCGCACATTTCCCTGTGGGAATCGCATGCCCTGACGATTGGCTTCATTACCGTCTTGACATTTGTGGTCAGCTTGATGGTACTGCGCCGGGAAGCACGTGCAGAAGATTCCTTGAGCGAGGGTGAGCAACTCCTTCAATCGGTTCTGCAGAGTGGACTGGATGGCTTTTATCTAGTGGATACGTATGGGAAGCTTCTGGATGTCAATGACGCCTATTGCGTGATGTCCGGCTATACCCGCGAAGAATTGCTGCGGATGAGCGTAGCGGATGTGGAAGCCTCGGAGACCGAGGAGGATGTCGCTGAGCACATACAACGTGTTATCCAAAAGGGAGTGGATCGATTTGAGTCTTGCCACCGCCGCAAGGACGGGAGGATTTTCAACATCGAGACCTGTGTCAACTTTCAGAACTTTAACGGCGGGCGTTTGTTTTGTTTTCTCCGCGACATCACCGAGCGCACGCGGTCGGAGCAGTCGCTGCGCGAGAGCGAAGAACGCTTCCGACAACTTCTGGAGTTGGCACCCTTGCCACTGGCCTTCGTGACCGAGGAGGGTGTCATTTCCTTCAGGAACCAACGCTTCGTGAGCGTTTTTGGCTATACCGCCGAGGATGTTCCCACTATTTCTGAGTGGTGGCCTCGTGCGTATCCCGATCCTGAATACCGCCAGTGGGCGCTTGGTAGGTGGAACACGGTTATCCGGGCCTCAAATGCCGACGGCAGAGACATCCAGCCGACGGAAGCTAACATTACCTGCAAAAACGGGGAGGTACGCATCATTGAGGTCTCCGGAATCACCTTGGGAGACAGGGTTCTGGCGACATTCATCGACATCACTGAGCGCAAACGGATGGAAGAGACACTGCGTCGAAGCGAAGAGAGGTTTCGCTTGGTGACGCACGCAACCAACGATGCTATCTGGGATTTGAATATTGGGAGTGGAAAGGCATGGCGTAGCGAGAACTTCTGGGAACAGTTCGGGTATCCGCCGAAAGCCACGGAAACCGATCTGGCAGGTTGGAAGGACCTGCTTCATCCTGAAGATCGAGATCGTGTCTGGAACTCATTCCAGACTGCTCTCCTACGGCGGTCGCATTCTCACGAAATCGAGTATCGCTTTCGACGCGCCGACGGTACCTACGCCGTAGTCTTAGATCGCGCATTCGTCGTATATGACGAGACCGGAAAACCAACACGCGCAATCGGTGCCGTCACAGACCTGAGCAATCATCGTCTACTGGAAGAACAGCTTCGTCAGGCGGCGAAAATGGAGGCCGTTGGACATTTGGCAGGCGCAGTCGCGCATGACTTCAACAATCTTCTCATGGGCATTAGTATGCAAACCGAGCTTCTGATGAAGACGCCTGATCCTCGCCAAGCGGAGGAGAGAGCAGGGACAATTCTGTCTGCTATCGAAAGTGCAGGGAAGCTGACAAAAAAACTCCTCGCCTTTAGCCGCAAACAGGAACTCGCGATTTCGACTTTTGACCTGAATCAACTTTTGGATGAAACGAATGAGTTTATAGGGCGTCTCCTACCGAAAAGCATCAGTGTGGATGCCCGTTTGTCAGCATCCCCGTGCTGGGTCGATGCAGACCGTGTGCAGATGGAACAGATCATCATTAACTTAGTGATAAATGCGCGGGATGCAATGCCGGAAGGTGGCAAACTGGTTTTAAGCGACTGCCATATTGAGATCAATGCCGATGATCTCGGACTACATGGTGGCGTTCCTAGTGGAGCATACGGGCTGATTTCCGTTGCCGATACTGGGCATGGCATCCCAGAACAGCACTTAGAGAAAATCTTTGAACCATTCTTTACAACCAAGCAGAAAGAACATGGAACTGGGCTTGGACTGTCGATTGTTTACGGCATCGTTATCCAGAGCGGCGGTCACATACGTGTCAAAAGCGCGGTCGGTGCGGGAACGACATTTACGATTTACATTCCTTCAGTAGAACGGCCACAGGCGGAACCGCCTAAACTGAATCCATGTCCGTTAGAAATATCGGAGGCATCCTGTCCACGAGAAGGAACAGTTCTGGTTGTGGACGACGAGGCGATAGTCCGCAGAAGCGTCCGAGCGTACCTCGAACTGAATGGCTTAACCGTCCTCGACTGTGCAGACGCATCAGAAGCCTTGAAAGTCGCTTCAGAACTTAAGGACGGGTTGGCTCTGCTCATTACTGACGTCGTAATGCCCGATATGACGGGCATCGACCTCGCACGTGCTCTCGTTAAGCAACTGCCGGAACTACCCATCATCTTCATGTCGGGATATACCTCTGGCGAAAAAGGACACGAGGAGTTCAGACAGGCGAAATTCCTTCAAAAGCCATTCGCCTGCGCCACACTGCTGGATACTGTGTGCAAGGGACTGCAAATTTGCCCCCGGCAGGGGAAAGTGCCGAACTTGCTGGAACCATAGTGCTTCAGAGGGGTTCATGAGACGTTCCACATGTCCGGAGGTCTTGACGCTCAGTTCACGGTCGCCCCACCACAGCACTTCTTGTACTTCTTTCCGGAGCCGCACGTGCACAGTTCGTTCCGACCGATTGTGAAGGCAGTGAGCCGGGGTTCGGATTTGAACGCTGTGCCAACGTGCTCCTGTCGGCGCTCCTGAAAATACCGATTCCTCTGCCAATCCTTGACTATGCGCGGGGAACACCGAGTATCGATGCTAGACGGCGTGCCCGTATCTCAAATACGAAGTGGAGACAGTGATGGTCGTGTGTCCAAAGTGCAAGAGCGAGATTGATGCTGAGGAAGAGGAACTCGAAGAAGGCGAACTTCTTTCGTGTCTGGAGTGCGACGGTGATTTTGAGGTAGCCAACGTCGAGCCTCTGAGACTGGCGAAGGTCATTGATGAGGAAGAGGCAGACGAGGAGGATGAATAACGCCTGTTACCATTCTCGCTTGCTCGTCGGTACCGGGAGGCTCATTCCCGTATCGGAAGTTCCCCTCCCACCGTGCCAACCATGTCCATGAAGCGGCCACCGATGTTCCGCTAAAATCAACACATCACCATGCCGAAACCGAAATCCAATCACCAAGCCGCCCTTCAAGCCATCGAAAAGGTTCTCGCCCTGATGCGCTCAGTCCAGACGCTGGAAGGCACCGACAAAGATGGCGTCGAGCACCTGCTGGAGATGGCGGTGGAGAGCCTAAAGAAGTGACGGCTCCTCCTCCCGAGCTACTGGCCAACGCCGCCACCCTGCATACTGGAACTTGAAACCATGTCACTCTCTAGGCGTAAATTTCTCGGTCTCAGCGCAGGTGCGCTAGCTGCGGGGGCTCTCGGGGTTGGTCTTTACGAGCCTCAGGAGACTGTTGTCAGCCAAATCGGAATATCGCTCAAGCGTCTTCCGTCAGGATTTGATGGTCTTCGCATCGCACAACTCAGTGACATCCACTTTCTCCCCTTCATGACCGCAAGTCATTTCGACCGGGTGGTCGAGTTGACAAATGCCCAGAAGCCCGACCTCGTGATGCTCACGGGAGATTTCGTCACTGCTTCGCCCACTAGGAGAGAACGGACTGCCAGAGCTGAGCACGCATGGCCGTGCGCCGATGTGCTGCGGCGAATCGAGTCTCCGCTGGGCTGCTTTGCGGTGCTCGGCAATCAGGATTACGACACCAATGCAGATGTGGTTGCCGAAGCTCTGAGTAGTGGTGCCCGGATACAGGTGTTGCGGAACCGGGCGATTGCATTGGAGCGGGACGGCGCTCGTCTGTGGCTGGCCGGAATCGACAATGTGACGGCGTCTCGTGCCAAGCCAGAGGTCGCATTGCGGGGTGTTCCCACGCAAGAATGCACCATCGTTGCGATTCATGAACCGGACTTTGCCGATGAAACGCGGAAGTTCCCGGTGGACTTCCAAATGTCCGGCCACTCCCACGGCGGGCAGGTTCGTGGCCCCGGCGTTGGGGCTCTGTATCTGCCCGTTGGGGCACGGAAATATCCAATGGGGCACTACCAGCTAGGGGAATTGCAACTGTACTCGAACCGAGGCATCGGAGTGGTGGGAATTCCCATTCGATTCCTGTGTCCGCCAGAGATCACTGTCTTCACGCTGAAAAAGCGAGCGTAGGCCATCAGGCGACCATGCGTGACCACTCCCTATGTGCCCTACCTCTTGACCAGACTTGCCTGTTTCCATTCCCGTTCAATCGCCACGGCCATTAGTTCGTGTTTGGCACGGTTAGCCAGCGTATCGTTTTCCGCGTGGCACGCACAGAAGTACTGATTCAGCAGGTTGTTGAGCTTGTGAGCATTAGCTCCGGTTTGATTCCGTTGCACAGCAACGATCAGTCCCACATCTGGTTTCATGCCTTCTCGCTTCTAAGTCACAATCAACCTCGGCATTGACGTTCAGCCCATCGAGTTCGATGGCGCTGCTATCGCGTGCTGTTGGGAGGTCTCTGGGACTCTGAACCAAGACGGTAAACATGGCAGAGCGTACCTCTCGCTGTCTGGGCTACCAGCAAACGATCTGTGACGGATTGTCCGAAGTTTCTTGCGGATCAAATACCACCTGTGCAGCTCTCTCAGTGAGAGTGCTGGTGGGACCAAGTTGGAGAGCTAAGGCAGAAAACAATTCGTCCGGGAGTAGACCGCCAGTTCGCCCGCCGAAGCCGATCCCCGGATACGGCCCACAATCTGCAATGATGACGGCATCAACATCCTGTGCATTCGAGAGCACCAGAGCTTCCTCTGCAGAATTGGACTCCAGCACGTTGTACCCGTTTTCAGCGAGGAACTCGGATACTGGGTGCGGAAATGAGGATGCAATGAATACGACGGTTCTAGGCATTGTTCTTGTCCTCGTTCAGCGCAGATAGCCTAATGGCAAACCTTGCCACTCACAGGCCGATAGCCGTTCTCCTGCGCTTCCGCCTGAGTCATGTACTCGCCTTGCTTCGTTCTTCCGTACCACTCGCTGTCCGAGCAATGATAAATGCCGCTACGGGTGTTCACCCACACCTTGACGGATGAGTTCGGCAGAACCGACTTTCCCGGTTGAGCTTGCGGCAAGCCAACTCTATTGGACGCCACAAAATCACTCGGCGTCATCCTTCCAATCGTGTCATTCAACAGCTTTGCCAACCGCAGCCCAGCCAGCGCCATCAGCCGGTCCACGACCTTGATTTCCCTCTGGTAGTACTGCTCGTCAAGATTCGTCCCGTCCGGCATCCATGCCGCCCCCGCCAGCCCCGCTGACTCGTTTGCCCACTGCTCTGGTGTTCCAGAGTCCGCGCTGGCCAGCTTCTGGCTCTGGATGAGGTCTTCCAGATGCTGGGCATATTCCTGCCGCCCCAGCCCGGTGTGGACAATCATGTCGGTGTCCCAGACGCCATGGAGGTTGCACTCGTACCGTCCGTAGCGGTCATCACCCAGAAATTGGACGTGAATCCCATTCCCGCCTCTGGACTCCTTGACCGCGTGAAGGGGCTGGTGGATGTCGCCTACGAAGTGGACGATGAACTTCAATGCTTCGGCACGTTGGTCACGGGTGGCACTCTTGTCGGTCAGCACTCTTGAGAAATCATTGATCTTCGCGACGACGCAGCTATCCGGCGGCGCACAATCGCGACTGGCGTCGTACCTGCTGCCCAGCGGAATGTCCACGTAGTGCCAACCCTTGGTCTCCGGGCGTTCTCGGCGAACATCATCCGCCCACGATGCGATGGAATACAGGTGGTTGTTCCCGAGGAGGGACTGGATCATGACCTTGGTGGTCTCATCGAGGTGGTCTTCGGCAACCGTGGCGATGATCTGATGCCCCTCGTGCCCCCAGCCCCATGAGGCGGGACATAGGGCAAGGAATACGAGGAAGATGGCTAGGAGTTTGTCCCGCATGCTTCCAGATTATGACCGCGAGACCGGCGGAGTTCTAGGAGAAAATGACAGGTTATCAGATGCGGTGTAGCGGATGTCGAGACGCTGGACTTGCTGCGGAGAACTAGAAGGAGAACCCAATCAGTCACCCATCCCGTCCAGCTACGTGCTGTAAACTTCATCTACGATTCCAACATTAGGCGTGAAGCTCACAAGGGAGAACATACCGATGGCTGCTACAACAATGACGAAGACACAACTGGTCGCCTTAATGGCGGAGAAAATCGAAATCACCAAGAAACAGGCGGCATTGTTTCTGGAGACGTTGGCTGAACTTGCGGTGAAGGAAACCAAGAAAAACGAGGTTTTCGTGGTGCCGGGTCTCGGTCGCCTGAAGAAGGTTCAGCGCAAGGCGCGGACGGGTCGCAACCCGCAAACGGGCGAGGCCATCAAGATCAAGGCCAAGACTACGGCAAAGTTCTATATCGCAAAATCAGTGAAGGACGCCATCGCACCCGCAAAAACGGCCGCCGCGAAGAAGTAGCTTTTGACATCCTGATGCATGGACTGGCCGACTACAACGTCGGCCTTTTCTCATGGCGTTTGATGGAGCTTTGCATGGACTGTTTATTGTGCAGAGTACCTAATCCTGCTACTATCCCCGATACAAGGAGCAAGCCTATACATGGATACAAAACCAATCCTCGCCGCTCTTCTTTTGGAGCGTGACCGCCTCAATCAGGCAATCGCAGCATTGGAAGCGTTGGGCGACACCAGTGCAACCCCTAGCAAGCCCGGTCGGAAGCCAGCCGCCGCCACCGTGCCGACTGTGCCCAAGAAGAGAGTTGTAAGCGCAGCGGCTCGGAAGAAGATGGCCGATGCAGCCAAGCAGCGTTGGGCTGCCAAGAAGGCGGCTGAAAAGAAGCCTGCGGTCAAGGCTCCGGCTGCTAAAAAGACTATGAAGAAGGCCGCGACCAAGACCTCCAAGAAGCGGGTTGTGAGCCCTGAGAGCCGGAAGAAGATGGCCGAGGCGCAGCAGAAGCGTTGGGCGAAGAAGAAGCGGGCGGTGAAGGCTGCTGCAAAGAAAGCAGCGGCTCCGGTAGCCACGGCGGCGGTAAAGGAAGCCCCGAAGGCGTAGTTGCGGGCGCAGAGGAGAAAGATGGCGTCATGGTTTGAAGGGGTATCAATATTGAGAAACTGGAAGACCAGAAACAAGACGCTGTGGCTTGCTCCGTTTGGCACTTCTGACAAGGGAGTGGGATTGGATGTGCGAGTCCGGTCAATATCACCGTCGCAGGTGACCTTTGTATTTATGGAGTCGGAAGAGACGGTAGACGTGAAGATTGCTGGCGCAAGATTTGAAATAACCGATGATGCGCCGATAGAGGATATGCCCACTGGAAGATTTTCCCGATGCGTACAAATCTTCAGTTCAGACGGCTCCGCTGCTGTAATCGGGGAATACTCGGAGACAGTCTAGCAAACGCCGCACTTCGTGGTAATCCTGGCACCTCCACTGACGTTGCTTCTGCATCAGAAGGCACATGATGACAAAGCCGAATGTTTCACATGAGCATCTTTCAACGGTCGCACGGGAAGCCATGGCGCTTGTGGCCTTGGCCTTTCGAAACGCCCCCATTGAGAATGTCCACGCCGGAAAGGTCTGCCCCACCTGTGACGGCAACCCGGAGTATGCCCACATCGCGCCATACGAGATGCGGTTGATCACGAAGAACGCGGTTGACCACCTGTACACGTTCCTCCTCCTGAAGGAGAACGACAAAGCCGCATACGAGGCGCTCTTGGCTTTGGGAGCGAGGTACACAACGACGCGGGATGAACCATCGCTGACAAAGGCCATCCGGGGAATCTCCGACAGCTCTCCGAAATGACATCAGGATTCCAATGCGCGGGCTGCGGGGAGTGGAACGTGACCACCGTTGATCCCTCTGCTGGAATGAAGCAGACCTACGTGGAGGATTGTCAGGTGTTCTGCAAGCCCAATGTACTTCGGGTGACGTGGGACAAATCTGCCGGGGAGTACACGATCTCCGCCGAGTTGGAGTGAATTACTGAGTTTCCCTCCTCGAAGTGGTTGAGCAGCGCCATCGTGGAATGGGTGTATAGTTGCTCGCGAATGTTGGATTTGAGGTCAGCATGAGCAAAGAAGATACCGTCAAGGTTGAATTCACGGAGAAGGAGCTTCCGCTCATCCAAACGCTTATTGCCGACCGCATCGGCGGAGTTCCCTCGGAATACAGTCGGGAAACCTGCGTTGGAACGAAGGTGATGACTGCTTTGGCTGAGTTGCAGGCTGTAAAGTCACTCGGTTCTTCTTTCCTTTTTGGGGTGGAACGAAGTAACCCGATGGGGGAGATGTCACGCCTTCTTCGGTCCTGAACTCTTCTTCGCAGCTTTGCGAGGTGGCTTTTTCTCCGTCCTGAAGTAGCGATATATGACCAGTACGCTATCAGCCAGCGCATCTAGCATTGCGTCCCGCTCCTCTGGCGTAACCGGAGCGTCGGCGATTGGATTTTCCTTATCCTCTGCGAGCACCATGGTCGGAATCAGTGCCTCGTTCCATTTGGTATCCGTAGCCAACTGCTCCCAAGGCTTCTCGCGTAACGCCATCCCTTGCATGAATCCAATTGCCCAATCCTGACCCGTCAACGTCCCATCCTCGGCTTCTCCCATCAATACCGGGTATGGCTCATCCCTCAGAAGGGTGGCGGCAATTGTGTTCCAGTGTCGGGAGATCAGAGTCAACGCTTCTTTAGCCTCATCAACGGTTTTGAATCCGATCTGCTGAGGGTCGTCACCGCCCCAAAGATGAGGCAGGTACTCACTGGGTGGAACCACTTCTGGAGAGCAAATCAGAGCGCAGAAGAAGCCGTCGAGTTCTTCGAGACTCATCGCCTCGCCGGAGTTCAGGCAGTAGAGTATATCGTCCAATCGCTCAAGCTCGGCATCGGAAAGGGGCTGTGTGAGGGGCGGCATCTGGAGATTCTACCTGATTGAATCACAATTTCGGGGAGGAGAGGAGCGCGAAGTCTCAGTGGCATGAAGGCATCAGCGCCTCGAAGTAGTCCATCAGCTTCATCCACGCGATGGTCGCCAGACCGAATGCCAGTACGACGAGACCTGCCGTGCCAACAATGATGAGTAGGGGGTTCATAATGGGCTCCTACCTTGGTTCAGATATTGGGAAACTCGGTTCATCGGTATTGGCTCAGGGAGACCAAATGGAGCGCCAAGAGTTCGTCAAGGTCATGCAAGAGGTGCTCGACTCGCTCCCGGAAGAATTCCGCATCCCCATCCGAAATGTCGCTGTGCTGGTGGAAGGCTTGCCATGATAGACGCGCCATCTGCTCTCGGCAGAGTTTCAATGGCGCATGCGCAAATTGCCGAGTTTCTCTGCTCAATCGGCGTCTGGCTTCAATCGAAAGTTTCTATAACTATCATAAGCCGACATTATCAACCTTTCTGTAAGTCAATATCCCACATAGCGCAAGCAGCCTAGCGCGTCTCCTCGATGTTGAAGGGAACCATGAAAATACTGTGAATGTCGCACATCCCATGCTGCCACGCGCATCTTTCCGCATGCCGGAAGAATCTATAGCAAGCTCACGAAGAAGAATTGGGTACTCCCCTATCGCTTAATCAGGTAAGCAAACAGGTGAACCTATCTTTCTTTCATTTCAAGGAGGAGCCATGAATCCCAGAACCGTAGCAGCCAGAAGTGCCCCGCTGTCTTTCGTTGCAGCGAATGAAGATCAAACCTCGAATGACGGATTCTCTGTTGATTTCCAAGACCTCTATAGCCTCGCAATGGATCAGGCGTTGGGGATTGAGAAAGAATCGCTCTCCCCAGTCGTCGGCTCCAAATCATGCTTACTCGACCTCTATAAGAATTCTTTCTGCATCGCGTCTGTACTCAGCAATCATTCCGACACGGCGGCTCATGCCTTGGCATCCTGCGTGGAATTACAGAGGGGTTTGATCGTGCTGCTGGCACCTCATGCCTTGTCTCAAGTGAGCACGGAGACGAGCTGTTCCAGCAGCCAAGACCAGCCGAATGAGGAAGAGTTGGCGTTCAGCATGGATATCGCACTTGGGGAGCGGTTCACCGCATCGGGCAGAATGCCCGCTTGCACCTCCAGCAAGCACACCCAGCCGGAACCAGAAGCGGTGGCGCAGGGCAGGGATGTCGCGGTAGAGGAACGCTTCGCAGTGCCGAACAGCATAGTCGCGAGCAGTCCGGCGATCACGCCCACCCGAAAGCGGCGTGTAAGCGACCGAATCGGAAACCGTCATCGGGTAGCGGGCGGGCGGCTGAATTTATCGTATGGCTCCCGCAAGGCGCACGGTTAATTGTGGATGTCGTCGTCCGAGGCTGTTCCTGTGCAAGGTACGCTTTCCTTCTGGTAGCGGCACACCGCGTGATGGCCGCGTTGACGAGAAAACGCTAGACGTAGCGTGATAATTGGCCATGTCCTCCTGCGTCTTACAACCTTTTCGGGTGCATCAGGAATCTATATCAGTCTCACGTAAGAACTCTAGAACCCAACAATCGCCTGACTAGTCAGGGAGCTGAGTAACCTAACCTATTTCCTTCAAGGAGGGAAGATGAACCCCAAAACGAAGCCCGCCAGTTCCGCCAGCCATGCTCCGCTTTCCCCCATGAAGGATCAGACCCCGGACGCCGAATTCATGGTTGACTTCCAAGACCTATTCGTCCTCGCGATGGATCAGGCGATTGGGATTGAGACGGCTTCACTTGCAGCAGTCGTCCGCTTGAATTCATGCGCGACTGATTCTTCTATGTATGCTGTCTGGTTCGCACCCGCGTTCGGCAGTCTATTTAACACGGCGGCTCAGGCTTTCGCGTCCTGCATGGAATTACAACTGAGACTGATGAGCCTGATGGCGTCTCATGTCAGCGACACGGTGGAGACCCTTACGGGCTTGCAAGTACAGGTCACAGCGGAAGTACTGGAACGCAGCATGGACATTGCAATCGGGGAGCGGTTCGCATTACCGAGTAGCATGGGCAGCAATTCCGGCGGTCAAGCTCAGACAATAGCGGAAGTTCCGGAATCCTATACGGAAGAGGCAATGGCGGTGGGGGCGGCATAAGCATTCAACAAAGCGCAGGATTGATGGCAACCGTTACGGGCGGAGTTTAACCTCCGCCGCCGCAAGCATCCGCATGACAGGCACTCCAGAACCCCACACAGCAAAGCCCCCCAGTCCAATCGATTGAGGGGCTCCAGAATTATGACCCGAAGGTCTTAACGCCGCCAATCGCGGTCACGCTCGTGCTCATTCCGCCACTTAATCACTGCACCTGTTGATTGCGGATGCAACCTCTGGCCGTGCGGATCGGTTCATAGGAGCAGCTATTCGCGTGAGTCGTCCTGAAAAAGGAGATTCCGGTCCAGATGAATACAAAGTTGCTCTGTACTTTGCAGTTCTGCCTCGGACTTGCTGTTAGCGTACTTTGTGCGGTTGTCATTGCCATGATGTTCACTAGAACTCACTGGAAGCATGCAGCTCCGGTCTTGTTTGCGGTGGTGTTGGTGCTGCTGGCAAGTCGCTTTGGAGCGCCGATCATCGTGGCTGGGTCCTTGCTGGGGACGGCGATTTTCGTGCTGCTCTTGTTTTCCGCGCCTCCGCATTCGCTGCATCTTGAGAATGAATCGGAGCGGGACCCCCTAGCGTGGATGATTCTGGTCTCGGTTTCGCTGTCATACCTTTTGTATCCTACGCGTAGCGGCGGCGACGGCAGTGTCCCTCGCGTAGCGGCGGGAGTGGCGTCTGAATCAGCGCGTGAGCCAGATGCTTGCCGGAGCCCAGATCAGAAGCTTGTTGCCGGGGAAAAAGCGGCCTCAGGTAGCGCGTCTGGAGGCAGCAGCTTTCGCCACGTTCCAGAAAGCCCCATCGGATGGTCTCTCGCCCTGCTGCTGACCATCGGTGGAATGATCTTGGACACACCTCGGGCGGGGAGTGTTTGGGATGGGGAGTTCTGGGATAGGACACGTTCGGAGGGTTCAACTATCGCGGGAGCAGTCCAATAGAGCGACTGTCGAGCTTGCGGAAGAGCGCCCGGTGTTACTGCCGTTGTCAGGGTAGATGCTCAGCACCTGTGGAAACGTTGCCCGGAGACAGATTTCAACGATCGGTGCTCGAATAAGCAACAACTCTGCCTTCCGCCTCATCAGAATACAAACGAAGCCCGGCAGAAAGACGCACCACGGGAGTCTCAAATGTTCAGCTTAGTCGATGCTCTGTTTGGCTGCGCTCACCGCCACTACACGTTCCCGATAACCGCTAAGAAGCCGGGGACACTGACGTCTGAAGGGAAACACTCAGCGACCACGTACATCGTCTGCTTAGACTGCGGCAAAGAGTTCCCCTACGACTGGCAGGAAATGAAAATGGTCGCGCCAGAGAAGGACGCGGCTTGATGCAGTAGGTGCACTACAGCTTCAAGCCCAACACGCCCTCGTCGTAGACTCCATGAGTGTCATCATCGTCCGACATGCGGCGGCGAAGACCATTCCGCTCAGCCAGCGTGTAGGTCGAATCAAATCCAAGGAAAGCTTTTGGCAAGGACGTGAGCCGCTCTCTTGGATGTCTAGGCGGCGTTGTCCGCAGCTCTTGAGCGCCGCCCCGTCGCCACGGTCACTTCCCGCTGGGTTGTCATCTTTCGTGGTGCCGGGCGTCGGCTATTTTCAGCACCTGTAACGCTTAACACTTCACGCAATTTCATACGTGCCTTATGTAGCTGCGATTTGCTATTCCCCATGGCACAGCCCAACATTTCCGCGATGTCGCCATGCTCATAACCTTCGATGTCATGGAGCACGAAAATGCTGCGATAGCCGAGAGGAAGGTTTTCGATGGCGCGTTCCAGAATTACACGGTCGATAGAGCCAGACAGATTCTGGTCTGCGGCAGCAATTTCCTTCGGCTGGCAATCCTCTCCGTTGGGCTCCAGAGTCTCTTCGAGAGAAACCTCACGGAGTCTTGGGGTTGGCGCAGACAAACCGTTTCGTTCACGGCTTTCGCCGCGATAACCTCGCAATTGAGGTTGTCGAGACCGCGCCTTCGCAGCGGGCCGAGCTCGCCGGCGAGCTGTTGCGGGCGACGGAGCGCAGGCCGGCAATCGTCTACACACCCACGCGCAAGCAGGCCGAAAGCCTGGCAGGCGAACTTGCCGCCCACTTTCCCGCCGCTGCATATCACGCCGGGATCGATGCCGGACGCCGCCAGCAAGTTCAAGAGGAATTCCAAAAAGGCCGGATCCAGGTGATGGTGGCGACGATTGCCTTTGGCATGGGGATTCCTGCGTCTGTCCATAGGGATAGATAGAGCGGTGCCAGAAAATAGAACGAGAGATTACTTTTGGCAATTCACGCCCATCTTCCGCATGGCTGATTGGAATGTCCCGACACTCCCGCTGGCTCTACATTGTCCGGGCGGCGCGCAAATCAGCGCTTACTCCCCAACTTGTGGTCGCCGGCGGTAGGGATCATGGGCATTTGAACGGAGTTCGAGAAGATTCGCGCCTCCATCGAAGTAGGTTTTCGAGGACAAGGCGAGGGTGAGGCAAGAGGCTCTGTACCGGAGGGAGTCCAGCGACTCGATCCTGCGGTCTCATCTCAGGTGATTTTCTACTTGCAACAATTTCCAAACGGCGTTTAATGGGTCCAAGAACGCTACTCGCGCCCGGCCTTGGACTGAGGGCAGTGTCGGGGCACGAGGACTTTTTCAGGAACCCATAAGCGGGTGAAGGAGGGTATCGTATCGTAGCAATAGTCTCTGACATTCCATCTTCATTCAGCCTGGCTGCCGTGCCCTCTCACGGCGCTTGATAGCTCCTCCGATATTCACCCGGGCGCGGTCATCGACTGCGCCCGGTCTCGTGTCTAGGGTATCGACCAGCTCGTCAGCACCCGGAATCGACCCCGGCTCGAAGCTCAAGCCAGTTTTCTACGTGACCCGTGTCGTCAGTTCAGAGAATTGGTTCGATGTTTCATTATTTCAGGGTCAGACACCGATACCTCTGTACCGATGCTGTCACCCTCCAACGACTGCAACTCGGAAATTTTCACGAGGAAGTTCGGGGATGTCCACATTGCTCGGTGTTGTTCGACCATTGCCGCGACGGAGTTTTGAAAGGTGTGTACATCCAGTTGCGGTTTGGCATTCAACTTAGCGTTCATGTCTTCCAGAACGTCGTTGAATGGTGCTTTGACAACAAAGCGCACCGAGGCTAGGCGGCCAGCAATGAACTGCGCGCTCCCACTGCCAAATTCTGCAGCAAACAGCGCATCCACCTCGACATCCCGCCCCGCGAGTGCTACCCGAATGTTATTGCAGCCTTCTGCGGTCATCGTGGCCAGAAACGATGAGGAAGATGAGTCGTACCCAGTCGCACTCTTCCTGCTGGCTTTATCGATTGCCTTCTTCACTTTCGAATCGTTGAAATAGGAATTGCAGTAATCGGTCGAAAGCATTCCGTTCTTCTCCGCCACTTTCGCGATCGAGAAGAACTCTTGCGCTGATTCTCCGATTCGGTGCTCCTTGAATGTGGGTTGAGTGTTCCGAGTAGGTTCGCCGGTTGGCTGCTCGGCGTGGAGAATCGCAGCCGTTCCTACCACCACTGCAAAGACAGTTAGAAAGCGGCTCAATGTCATCGGATGACTCCGTGGGCTGGAATTTTATGCCTGCCAGCAGTTTACGTCAGAATCGAACTCCCGACGATGGGATTTGACTGGAGACCAACCGGGCGCAGCTCTGACCCCTGTCCGCTGATCGACGGTACGCTCCGCTTCAGCCGTGCCGAAGCGCTGAGCGAGGCTTCGCCACCGGGATTGGGATGCGCTTAAGCAGGATGGTTCGAATCGCAATCCACCGGTCACGAACTTCAATACCCGTCGCAACTCGAACAAGTTTGAATAGAACCTTATTGGGAATGCGGTGGAACTGTGAAAGCCCAGCCAGAAACTCCAGCTCCACCGGATCTGATATTGGATTCAGATTGATGTCTGATATGGGCCGCGGTGCGACAGTCGGCTTACGAGCCATGCTTTTATGCAAGGCTTCGGCGTGATCTTCAAAATCTTCAAGGGTGAAAGTACGTCCCAGATGACAGTGAAAGTCGTCCATCGGTCTGTCCTTTCTGGCTTGGCGCGTCCAGAGTGAGTCAGCAGTTCAGGTTCGGACGAAGAACCTGCCGGAAACGATTCCGCGAACAATCTCTGCTTCCATTATACGCCGCGTTGCTGCGACACGTACCGCACTGCAGCAATTGTCCGCTCGAGTAAGAGCCGTCCGGAGAAGATTTTCTTAGACGTGTGCCGTCTCGCACCGACCGGACAGCTCTCAAATCCAGAACTCAATCTTGATTACCATCTAAATCCGTAACATTACCGAAGTGCTTTACTGAAGTACTTCCATTTCGGTCACAGAACCAGTTTGGTTATTGCGTGACACTCCCAAATCGGTAGAATTCAAACAATCCAGAGCTGAAATGGAACATTTGACTTGTGCCGTTTCGGCACCCGAGTCGAAGTACGTCCCGCTTTTGGATCGAGTGTCTCAGTTTCTCTGTTTGTTGGCGCTCTGCGCATCCGAGGAGATTTTGCCTTGTCAACTGCAAGTTCGGTGGTTTCTCTTCGGGACAGATCAGCCCGGGCTCTGTTGAGCCCCACATCCAATTTCACTGCAAAATTGTTGATGGCGCTGGCCATGATGCTGATCGTCTGCGCTCCCGTGTGGGCCGCAGCCAGTCCCACTGTGACCACCTTGAGCGTCTTGCCGGGTGCGTCGGTTTCGACCGGCACGGTCCTGACATTTACGGCTACCGTGACATCGAACGGGATCCCTTTGACTGCCGGACTGGTGAAGTTCTGCGATATGGAGACGGCCACCTACTGCGAAGATAGTTCCCTGATCGGCAGTATTTGGCTGACCCGGAGCGGCGGCGCCACATTGTCAAAGCCGCTATCCTACGGCAATCACAGGATTCAGGCGGTGTTTCAGGGCACAAACTCCTACGCGACGAGTTCGTCATCGCTCAATTCTATTCAAGTTCTAAACGGCACTCTGCCGACCACGACTTCCATCACCTATACGGATTATCTCGGGTACAGCGGGCTCAATGAGGTCCAGACCACCGTGGTTGGTTCCCCGACCACGGCCATTGCCGGCACCGTGGCTTACCTTGATATCAGCAACGACAACTACAGTCTTACGACATCGTCGCTCCCCACGGCGGCGAACGGGTTTAGCACGATGACACCGGTAGGCGGGGCGGTGGTCAGCGGGTCCTACTACACCGTGGCGGGTGACTTCAACAATGACGGCAACCTGGATTTTGCCGTGGCCAGCAACACGACCAACGCGGCGCAAATCTTTCTCGGCAACGGCAACGGAACCTTCACGCTTGCCTCCACGCTAACGACCACGCCTACAGCGGGCGCCTATTCGATGGGCATGCACGTTGCAGATTTCAATGGCGATGGCAATCTCGATCTGGCGATTCTGAATTCCGACAATACGGTATCGATTTTTCTCGGCAACGGTGACGGAACCTTCACGCTCAAGTCCGCTCCGGTAGCCGCCAGCAGCTACGCGTACGACTTTACGATTGCGGATTTTAACGGCGACGGCATTCCGGATCTTGCAGTGATCGATAACTCGGCCAGTACCGTCACGATTTTGCTCGGCAATGGCGACGGCACCTTCACCGCCCAGGCACCGGTGGCGGCTGGAAATGGGCCAATCAGCATCGTGGCGGCTAACTTCACCCAGAACGGGATTATGGATCTGGCGATCGCCAATGGGCCCGCCGAGACCATAACCATGTTGCTCGGGAACGGGAACGGAACGTTCACCGCTGGCCCGACCACCAGCCTCTCAATTAATCCATCCACGTTGGTTGTGGGCGATTTCAATCGAGACGGCATCCCCGACCTTGCCGTGGGCAGCACCGGCGAAGCATTGATTGAATTAGGCACGGGAACTGGTTCATTCAACCTCAAAAGCACCGTCTCAGGCGGAGCGCCTGGATACGGGATGGCTACCGCGGACTTCAACGGAGACGGCATCATCGATCTTCTTGTCGGAGGCGGAGTTTACCTCGGAAACGGAACCGGAACGTTCACTTTGATGGTGAATCCGGGTGGGAGCGGCAACCCTATTTCGGTTGGGGATTTCAACGGGGATGGATGGCCTGATTTGATTACCCCCGTTGCGCTGGAGTCCTATCCGTACACGGCAATGGGTGTAAACATCGCGCTGGAACAATCTTCCTCGACGGTACTGACAGACGCCGTGACGGTTCAGGGACCTGGCTCTCACAATGTGATTGCCAATTACAAAGGCAGTGGTGTCAATGCCGCCAGCGACTCGAGTCCAGTCGTTCTAACCGGAACGCAGATTACAACCAAGCTTTCGCTCGGCGTCTCTCCTGGTACTTCGATAAAGTCTGGAACCACCATTCAGGTTACGGCTGAGATTTCACCCAGTACGGTCGGGACTTACGCATCTTCTGGAACGATCACATTCAAGGATGGATCCACCGTCATCGGAACCGGAACTGTGGGCTCTGGCGAGGCCGTTTTCAGCAGCAGTACTTTGAGTGTCGGGTCGCATACAATTAGCGCTTCTTACAGCGGCGACACCAACTTCCTGGCGTCGAATTCGAGTTCGTTTACGCTTACGGTCACTGCCGCTACCAAGACCGCGCAGACCATCACGGTGACGGCAGCAGCTCCGGCGAGTGCCGCCTACAACAGTCAATTTACGGTTGCGGCCACCGCGAGTTCGGGCCTGGCAGTGAGCTACGGCTCCTCAGGGGGCTGCACCAATAGCGGCGCCACCTTCACCATGACCAGCGGCAGTGCGGCCTGCACCGTTACCTACTCGCAGGCCGGCAACAGCACCTACGCCGCAGCTTCCAACGTCACCAGCACCACAATTGCCACGCTGGCCAGCCAGGCGGCACTCGCAGTGACGGGCATGCCGACGACGGCGCAGCCCTACGGCGCGAACTTTACAGTTGGCTCAACCGGCGGCACGGGCACCGGATCGATGACGTTTGCGGCGACGGGCGCCTGCTCGATATCGGGCACCACGGTGACGATGACCAGCGGCACGGGCACCTGCTCGGTGACGGCCACCAAGGCTGCGGACACCAACTACGCGAGCACGACCTCGGTAGCGGCAACCGTAAACGCGACCCCGGTGGCCGCGCTGGTCACGTTGGGTACTCTGACGCAAACCTACGACGGCTCTCCAGAGCCGGTTACCGTCTCGACCACGCCGACCGGTCTGGCTCTCACCTTCAGCTATACCGGAATCAATGGGACGAGCTACGGACCGAGTACGACAGCGCCGACCAATCCAGGCAGCTATCAAGTGGTGGCAACGGTCGTGAGTCCCAACTACAACGGTGGAGACACCGAAACTCTGACCATCAGCCAGTTGAGCCCGGCGCTAAGCCTGGCGCTGCTGACCGGAATGCCCGAGCCCTCAACCTATGGCTACACGGTGTATTTCGAACTGTCCATGGCGACCTCTCCGTGTCCCACCGGCCAGGTACAGTTCTACGTGGACGGTGGGGTCTCTGGTTCTCCGGTGGTGCTCAGCGGTACCGCCTGCACTTCGCCGGTCCAGTTCCAGACTGCGACTCTCACCCCAGGCGCACATAGCGTGTACGCGGTCTACAGCGGTGATACCTATTATCTCGGCGGCATTTCCGCACCCGTGTCCCAAACGGTCACAGCCGACGGCACCTCAGTGACTCTGGCGACCGCGGGCATGAGCGTGAACGTTGGCCAGCCGGTGACCTTTACTGCGACCGTCACTCCGGCTCCGCCGGTTTCCGGCACGCAGCCCCCGGCGGGCTACGTCGAGTTCTTTGACGAAGGCACCCAGATCGGTACCGGCACGTTATCGGCCACCGCGCCCTTCACGGCTACCTACACCACCTCGGCACTGACGGCCGGCCCGCACAGCCTCTCGGCCACCTTCGTAGATAGCGATGGCGATTATGTCAGCAGCAGTTCGACGGTTGCGGTGCAGGAGACGGTCAACCTGATTGTGCCGGTGATCAGCTGGCCGAATCCGTCCAACATTGTCTACGGCACCGCACTTGGAAGCCAGCAGTTGAATGCCACGGCCAGCGACGGCAATGGCAATCCGGTCAGCGGAACCTTCGTTTACTCGCCCGCGGTGGGCACCATCCTTCCAGTGGGCCCCATGAACCTGACGGTGACCTTCAATCCGGACAACACGAATACCTATGCGAGCAATTCGGCGTCGGCTACCATCAATGTGGATCCTGCACCCCTGGCGGTAACCGCCGATAGCCTATCGCGCAAATACGGAGCGGATAACCCCACCCTCACCTACCAGATCGCCGGATTCGTAAACGGCGACCCATCTTCGGTAGTCAGCGGCGCGGCCGTGTGCTCGACGACGGCGACAACCACGAGCCCCGTGGCAGGCTATCCCATCAACTGCGTCCAGGGCACGCTGGCTGCAACCAATTACACCTTCCAGTTTGTCAGCGGCGTGCTGACGGTGACCCAGGCGACACCGGCACTGAGTTGGACGGCCCCAGCGTCGATCAGCTACGGCACGGCTCTGAGCGGCACGCAGTTGGACGCCAGCAGCGGCAGCGTAGCGGGAACTTTTGTCTATAGTCCGGCGGTGGGCGCAGTGCTCGCGGCTGGTCCACAGACGCTCTCCGTCACCTTCACGCCCAGCGACACCACGGACTACACCACGGCGACCACAACCGTCCCGCTGACCGTCAACCCTGCGGCGCAGACGATCACGGTGACGAGTGCGGCTCCGGCGAGCGCCGCGTATAACAGCCAGTTCACGGTGGCCGCAACGGCCAGTTCCGCACTGACGGTTACCTATACTTCCTCCGGTGGCTGCACCAACAACGGCGCCACCTACACGATGACGAGCGCGAGCACGGCCTGCTCCGTCATGTTCAACCAGGGAGGCAACACCAATTACGATGCGGCGCCGCAAGTAACTGAAACGGTTTCGGCCACGCTGGCCGCCCAGACTACGCTGACGGTTACGGGCGTGCCGACGACGGCGCAGGCCTACGGAGCGAACTTCATGGTTGGCTCGACGGGTGGCACGGGCATGGGATTGGTGACGTTCTCGGCTTCGGGCGCCTGCTCGGTCTCGGGCACCACGGTCACGATGACCAGCGGCACGGGCACCTGCTCGGTGACGGCCTCGAAGGCGGCGGACACGAATTACAGCAGCACGACCTCGGCTGCGAGCACGGTCTCGGCCACGCTGGCAACCCAGGCAGTATTAACGGTGACGGGTATACCGACGACGGCGCAAGCCTACCAGGCGACGTTCGCGGTTGGCTCGACGGGCGGCACGGGCACGGGATTGGTGACGTTCTCGGCGACGGGCGCCTGCTCGGTCTCGGGCACTACGGTCACGATGACCAGCGGCACGGGCACCTGCTCGGTGACGGCCACCAAGGCTGCGGACACGAACTACAGCAGCACGACCTCGGCGGCGAGCACGGTCTCGGCCACGCTGGCGACCCAGGCGGCGTTGACGGTGACCGGCATGCCGACGACGGCGCAAGCCTACCAGGCGACGTTCGCGGTTGGCTCGACGGGCGGCACAGGCGCGGGCGCGGTGACGTTCTCGGCGACGGGCGCCTGCTCGGTCTCTGGCAGCACGGTGACGATGACCAGCGGCACGGGCACCTGCTCGGTAACGGCCACCAAGGCTGCGGACACGAACTACAGCAGCACGACTTCGGCGGTAGCGACGGTCTCGGCCACGCTGGCGACCCAGGCGGCGTTGACGGTGACCGGCATGCCGACGACGGCGCAAGCCTACCAGGCGACGTTCGCGGTTGGCTCGACGGGCGGCACGGGCGCGGGCGCGGTGACGTTCTCGGCGACGGGCGCCTGCTCGGTCTCGGGCAGCACGGTCACAATGACCAGCGGCACGGGTACCTGCTCGGTGACGGCCTCGAAGGCAGCGGACACGAACTACAGCAGCACGACTTCGGCGGTAGCGACGGTCTCGGCCACGCTGGCGACCCAGGCGGCGTTGACGGTGACCGGCATGCCGACGACGGCGCAAGCCTACCAGGCGACGTTCGCGGTTGGCTCGACGGGCGGCACGGGCGCGGGCGCGGTGACGTTCTCGGCGACGGGCGCCTGCTCGGTCTCGGGCAGCACGGTCACAATGACCAGCGGCACGGGTACCTGCTCGGTGACGGCCTCGAAGGCAGCGGACACGAATTACAGCAGCACGACCTCGGCTGCGAGCACGGTCTCGGCCACGCTGGCAACCCAGGCAGTATTAACGGTGACGGGTATACCGACGACCGCACAGGCCTACCAGGCGACGTTCGCGGTGGGCTCAACGGGCGGCACGGGCACGGGATTGGTGACGTTCTCGGCTTCGGGCGCCTGCTCGGTCTCGGGCACCACGGTCACGATGACCAGCGGCACGGGCACCTGCTCGGTGACGGCCTCGAAGGCGGCGGACACGAACTACAGCAGCACGACCTCTTCGGCCTCGACGGTCTCGGCGACGTTGGCGACCCAGGCGGCGTTGACGGTGACCGGCATGCCGACGACGGCGCAAGCCTACCAGGCGACGTTCGCGGTTGGCTCGACGGGCGGCACGGGCACGGGATTGGTGACGTTCTCGGCGACGGGCGCCTGCTCGGTCTCGGGCACTACGGTCACGATGACCAGCGGCACGGGCACCTGCTCGGTGACGGCCACCAAGGCTGCGGACACGAACTACAGCAGCACGACCTCGGCGGCGAGCACGGTCTCGGCCACGCTGGCGACCCAGGCGGCGTTGACGGTGACCGGCATGCCGACGACGGCGCAAGCCTACCAGGCGACGTTCGCGGTTGGCTCGACGGGCGGCACAGGCGCGGGCGCGGTGACGTTCTCGGCGACGGGCGCCTGCTCGGTCTCTGGCAGCACGGTGACGATGACCAGCGGCACGGGCACCTGCTCGGTAACGGCCACCAAGGCTGCGGACACGAACTACAGCAGCACGACTTCGGCGGTAGCGACGGTCTCGGCCACGCTGGCGACCCAGGCGGCGTTGACGGTGACCGGCATGCCGACGACGGCGCAAGCCTACCAGGCGACGTTCGCGGTTGGCTCGACGGGCGGCACAGGCGCGGGCGCGGTGACGTTCTCGGCGACGGGCGCCTGCTCGGTCTCTGGCAGCACGGTGACGATGACCAGCGGCACGGGCACCTGCTCGGTAACGGCCACCAAGGCTGCGGACACGAATTACAGCAGCACGACTTCGGCGGCGAGCACGGTCTCGGCCACGCTGGCGACCCAGGCGGCGTTGACGGTTACGGGCGTGCCGACGACGGCGCAAGCCTACCAGGCGACGTTCGCGGTTGGCTCGACGGGCGGCACGGGCGCGGGCGCGGTGACGTTCTCGGCGACGGGCGCCTGCTCGGTCTCGGGCAGCACGGTCACAATGACCAGCGGCACGGGTACCTGCTCGGTGACGGCCTCGAAGGCAGCGGACACGAATTACAGCAGCACGACTTCGGCGGCGAGCACGGTCTCGGCCACGCTGGCGACCCAGGCGGCGTTGACGGTTACGGGCGTGCCGACGACGGCGCAAGCCTACCAGGCGACGTTCGCGGTTGGCTCGACGGGCGGCACGGGCACGGGCGCGGTGACGTTCTCGGCAACGGGCGCCTGCTCGGTCTCGGGCAGCACGGTCACAATGACCAGCGGCACGGGCACCTGCTCGGTGACGGCCTCGAAGGCTGCGGACACGAATTACAGCAGCACGACCTCGGCTGCGAGCACGGTCTCGGCCACGCTGGCGACCCAGGCGGCGTTGACGGTGACCGGCATGCCGACGACGGCGCAAGCCTACCAGGCGACGTTCGCGGTGGGCTCAACGGGCGGCACGGGCACGGGATTGGTGACGTTCTCGGCGACGGGCGCCTGCTCGGTCTCGGGCAGCACGGTCACAATGACCAGCGGCACGGGTACCTGCTCGGTGACGGCCACCAAGGCTGCGGACACGAATTACAGCAGCACGACCTCGGCTGCGAGCACGGTCTCGGCCACGCTAGCGACCCAGGCGGCGTTGACGGTGACCGGCATGCCGACGACGGCGCAAGCCTACCAGGCGACGTTCGCGGTTGGCTCGACGGGCGGCACGGGCACGGGATTGGTGACGTTCTCGGCTTCGGGCGCCTGCTCGGTCTCGGGCACCACGGTGACAATGACCAGCGGCACGGGCACCTGCTCGGTGACGGCCACCAAGGCTGCGGACACGAACTACAGCAGCACGACTTCGGCGGCAGCGACGGTCTCGGCCACGAAGGTCAGCTCCACGACGGCTGTGACCTTAACGGCTGGCACGAATCCGTCCACGTCCGGCTCGTCGCTTACCTTTAAGGCGGCAGTGACGGGCACGGGAGCAACCGGCAGCGTGAGTTTCTACAACGAGGCTAGCGGCGCCAACTGTTCGTCATTGGGTGCCAGCACCCAAATCGGCAGTACGCTAACGTTGAGCGGCGGCTCCGCTTCGGTTACCACCACTACCTTGGCGGCGGGGGCCGACACGATCCTGGCCTGCTACTCCGGCGACACCAATTACAACAGCAGCAACGGACTCCTGGCGCAGACGGTCAACCAGGCTCCGGCGGTCACCAGCGTCAACAGCACAACGTTTACGGTGGGAACTGCGGGCAGCTTTACGGTGATGGCCAGCGGCTACCCGGCGCCGACCTTTACGGAAACCGGCGCGCTACCCAGCGGTGTGACGTTGAGTTCAGCGGGTGTTCTGAGCGGTACGCCGGCAGCGGGCACCGGCGGCTCCTATGCCATCACCATCACCGCCAGTAACGGTGTTTCACCCAACGGCACGCAGAGCTTCACTTTGACGGTGGACCAAGCTCCGGCGGTCACCAGCGCCAATAGCACAACCTTTACGGCGGGAACTGCGGGCAGCTTTACGGTGACGGCCAGCGGCTACCCGGCACCGACCTTTACGGAAACCGGCGCGCTACCCAGCGGTGTGACGTTGAGTTCAGCGGGAGTTCTGAGCGGGACGCCGGCAGCGGGCACTGGCGGCTCTTATGTCATTACCATCACCGCCAGTAACGGTGTTTCACCCAACGGCACGCAGAGCTTCACTGTGACGGTGAACCAGGCTCCGGCCATCACCAGCGCCAATAACACAACCTTCACGGCAGGAACTGCGGGCAGCTTTACCGCGACGGCCAGCGGCTATCCAACCGCGGCGACGTTCACGGAAAGCGGTGCGCTGCCCAGCGGTGTGACCTTGAGCTCAGCCGGCGTTTTGAGCGGCACGCCAGCAGCGGGCACCGGCGGCAGTTACCCCATCACCCTCACCGCAACCAACGCCGCCGGTTCCGGCGCGCAGTCGTTCACTGTGACGGTGAACCAGGCTCCGGCCATCACCAGCGCCAACAACACGAGCTTCACGGTGGGCTCCGCGGGGTCGTTCACGGCCACCGCGACGGGCTACCCTGCGCCGACCTTCAGCGTCACCGCTGGCACGCTACCCAGCGGTCTGACCCTGAGTTCAACCGGCGTTCTGAGCGGCACGCCCTCAGCGGGCAGCAGCGGCTCCTATTCCATTACCATCACCGCCAGCAACGGCACTTCCCCCAACGCAACGCAGAGCTTTACCCTCACGGTGGCCGAGTGGGCAAGCAGCCCCAGCCCTGCATCCGGCGCATCGAGTGCGGCGACGGGTACCTCTGAGGTCTGGTCACAGACCGTCGGCTCTGGTTCCAACCTCGTTCTGATGGTGGGAATATCGCTCAGATCCGATACCGCGAGCGGTGGTGCCGGGGCCGCAGCACACGTTACGGGTGTAACCTTCGGCTCGCAGACGCTCACCTGCCTCGGTGCCATCAACGATAATGCAACCGGGTCATGCGGCACAGGCGGCTCGGGCACTCCGGTCTTCCTGCGCAGCGAAGTGTGGTATTTGCTCAATCCCACCGCTTCCAGCGCCAACATCACTGTCACTACCAGCGCCGCCACGGTTATCGCTGGAGGTTCGGCCACGTACTCAGATGTGAACTCGGTTACTTTGGCTGGCACCAATGCCAGCAACGCCGGCCAATTCCCGACGACCAGTCCTTCGTTGGCTGTTGCTAGCCCGGCAGGAGACCTCGTATTTGACAACGTGGCGACCGCCAGATCTGCGGGCAACTCACCCGGATACCTGATCACGTCGGGGAACACCCTACTCACCGACGTGGTGGATACGGCCAGCGGCGCCTTCCACATCCAGTCCGGCACCAGTCAGGATGCGACCGTGAACCCCACCATGACCTGGACCACGGCGAATTCAACACCATGGGCCATCGTCGCAGCGCTTCTCGGCCCAACCAAGGCCAACCAGGCGACGCTGACGGTAACAGGCATGCCGATCACGGCGCAGGCCTACGGGGCGACGTTCACGGTTGGCACCTCGGGCGGCTCCGGTACGGGTGCGGTAACGTATGCGTCCACGGGTGCCTGCTCAGTGGGTGTCAGCAGCGGTCTTGTGACGATGACCAGCAGCACAGGTACCTGCTCGGTGACCGCCACGCAAGCGGGTGACGCTAACTACAACAGCACCACCTCAGCGGCGGCCACAGTAGCCGCGACGACGGCCAGCCAGACCATCACGGTATCCACCGCGGCTCCCGCCAGCGCCGCCTACAACAGCACCTTCCCGGTGGCCGCCACCGCCAACTCCGGATTAACGGTTGCAATCACGGTCTCGGGTGGATGCACGATCAGCGCCGGAACCGTCACCATGACGAGTCCGACCACGGCTTGCTCTGTCTTATTCAACCAAGCTGGCAATACCGACTACGCCGCAGCGACCCAGGTGACGGAGTCGGTTACTGCGACAACGGCCAGCCAGACCATCACGGTGACCGCCGCGGCTCCCGCCAGCGCCGCCTACAACAGCATCTTCCCGGTGGCTGCCACTTCCAACTCTGGACTGACGGTTGCAATCACAGTCTCGGGTGGATGCACGATCAGTGCCGGAACCGTCACCATGACGAGCGGGTCCGGAAGCTGCACCGTCAACTTCAACCAGGCTGGCAACGCCGACTACGCCGCAGCGACGCAAGTGTCCGAAACCGCCACGGCCACGCCTGGCCCGGCAACCAAGTTGGTCTTCACCACGCAGCCAGGAGGCGGCACCGGCGGAACGGCCTGGACCACGCAGCCGGTGGTAACCGTAGAAGACGCAATCGGTGACACGGTTACAGGCAGCGCGGCCTCCATCACGCTGGCCATTGGAACCGGCAGCGGCACGCTGACCTGCACCAGCAATCCACTGTCTGCAACCTCCGGCGTAGCCACGTTTACAGGTTGCAAGATTAACAAGTCCGGCAACGGTGACACCCTGACTGCAACCAGCACCGGCCTCACCACCGCCACCAGCAGCGCCTTCAATATCACGGTGGGCGCAGCGTCGCAGTTAGCCTTCACCTCTCAGCCGGGAGGCGGCACCGCTGCAACGGCCTGGACGGCGCAGCCGGTAGTGACGGTAGAAGATGCCGGCGGCAACACGGTGACGGGCGGCACGGCCTCCATCACGCTGGCCATTGGAACCGGCAGCGGCACGCTGACCTGCACCAGCAATCCACTGTCTGCAACCTCCGGCGTAGCCACGTTTGCGGGCTGTGAGATTAACAAGTCGGGCAACGGTGACACCCTGACTGCAACCAGCAGCGGGCTCGCCACCGCCACCAGCAGCACCTTCAACATCGCGGTGGGCGCAGCGTCGCAGTTGGTCTTCACCACGCAGCCGGGCGGCGGCACCGCTGCAACGGCCTGGACGGCGCAGCCGGTGGTAACGGTAGAAGATGCCGGCGGCAACACGGTGACGGGCGGCACGGCCTCCATCACGCTGGCCATTGGAACCGGCAGCGGCACGCTGACCTGCACCAGCAATCCCTTGTCTGCAATCTCCGGCGTAGCCACGTTTACAGGTTGCAAGATTAACAAGTCGGGCAACGGTGACACCTTGACCGCAACCAGCAGCGGGCTCACCGCTGCCACCAGCAGCACCTTCAACATCACGGTGGGCGCAGCGTCGCAGTTAGCCTTCACCACGCAGCCGGGCGGCGGAACGGGCGGGCTTGCCTGGACGACGCAGCCGGCGGTGACGGTTGAAGATGCCGGCGGCAACACGGTGACGGGCACCACGGCCTCCATCACCCTGGCCATCGGAACCGGCAGCGGCACGCTGACCTGTACCAGCAATCCACTGTCTGCAACCTCTGGCGTAGCCACGTTTGCGGGCTGTGAGATTAACAAGTCGGGCAACGGTGACACCCTGACTGCAACCAGCAGCGGGCTTACCACCGCCACCAGCAGCGCCTTCAACATCACGGTGGGCGCAGCGTCGCAGTTAGTCTTCACCACGCAGCCTGGCGGCGGAACGGCTGGAACGGCCTGGACGACGCAGCCGGTGGTGACGGTAGAAGATGCTGGCGGCAACACGGTGACAGGCAGCACGGCCTCCATCACCCTGGCCATTGGTACCGGCAGCGGCACGCTAACCTGCACCAGCAACCCCTCGTCTGCAACCTCCGGCGTAGCCACCTTTGCAGGTTGCAAGATGAATACGTCGGGTACCGGCGATACCTTGACTGCAGCCAGCAGCGGGTTCACCACCGTCACCAGCGGCAGTTTCAGCATCACCGCAGGCGCAGTAAGTGCGAGCACCTCCACGGTGGTTGCCAATCCGACAACTGTTTTGGACAATGGCACGGCAACCTCGACGATCACGGTTACGCTGCTGGATGCGTACGGCAACCCAGTGAGCGGCAAGACGGTAACCCTGACGGCGAACAACGGAACCCACTCGACAATCTCTGCGGCCAGTGGCGCGTCCAGCGCCAGCGGCGAGGTGACCTTCACTGTAGGAAAAGACACGCATGCCGAGACGGTCACCTACACGGCGAAAGACACAACCGACACTGTCACCATCACCCAGACCGCCGCAGTGACCTTCAATGCGACCGGCGACGCAGTAGTGATGAAACCGTAAGGGCTGTGCCAGTAGCGAAGATCATCCCGGCGGAGCTGGTATATCCGCCGGGATTCTCCGCTTGGGATGCCGACCATGCGTACAACCCAGGCAGGGTATCCTGCATACCATTCCAGCATGGCCTTGAAATTCACGACCTCCTATCTGGAAGACGCCCTGTCCCTGTTCCGCTACTACAAAAAGCTGGCGGAAGCCGCAATGACACAGGTCACGGACGAGCAACTCTTCGCCGTCCTCGATCCGGAGATGAACTCCATCGCCCTGATCGTCAAGCATCTGTCGGGGAACATGCGATCTCGCTGGACCGACTTTCTCACCGGCGACGGGGAGAAGCCTTCTCGCGACCGCGATGCCGAGTTTGTAGAGCCGCCTTCGGGCCGGGAAGAAATGATGAGAATGTGGGAGTCCGGCTGGAACTGCGTGTTCTCCGCGCTGGAGCCTCTCTCTTCGGAGGACATGACGCGCACGGTATTGATCCGGGGTGAGGAACACTCGGTGATGCAAGCGGTCAGCCGGCAGATTGCTCACTACGCTTACCACTGTGGGCAGATCGTGTTTTTAGCCAAGCATTTCCAGTACTCCCACTGGAAGTCTCCGACCATACCTCGTGGTCAGTCCGCCCACTTCAATCAGCAGGTGAAGGCGGGCGAAACCAGCCAGCGGTGACTCTGGAACCCGAGAAGCTCACTGCACGCGGGGATCGACCTCTCCGCAGCGGCGCCGGGTGGCAGGAGTGGGATACGGCATCAAGCGGACTTGGCAGTGGGACCTTTGCCGGTACCGACTTCAAACACCTTGGCCGGACGATTGGCCGGAGGCGAGCTTGTCAGAGCCCGGTCAATTGAAAATGCCCCCGATCCCTTGACCAGAATTGTCACGCACAACGCTATCGCAAGCAGGTGGTATTCGAACCCCTCACCGTTCTGGGTTCCCGACCAGTTCATGAAGAACCCGTTGTGGCCGGAGACCAGGACGATTGCAACTACCATGTTGCACAGGATTCCAAAGGCAGCAACTCGGCCAAGAAATCCGACCAGCAGGCCCAAGCCACCGAAGAACTCGGCTGCGATTGCCAGGAAGGCAAAGAACGCCGGGATTCCCATGTTGTGGGTGAAAAATGTCATGGTGGCACTGAAACCGTGACCACCGAACCAGCCGAGCATCTTCTGTGCGCCATGGGCAAAAAACACGGCTCCCAGAATCAGGCGAACCACGGTCCGGGTTAGATCGTACCTCGTTCTTAAAAGCATGCGTAACATATACATCTCCTGCATCACCTCGGAATTGCACTCTAGTGAGATTCTCAAATCCGCTGCAGGGCTTCCAACGTCCGGTGAGGAATTGAACTCAGCCCTGGTTTTCTCATCGCATATTGGCCAGTTGTTCGTCCGCTACTGGGAGCACCCCAAGGTCAGTAGATTCTCGTGCCCGCAGCCGCCATCATCACCGGCTTGCGGATGGGCGTAATCCGTTACGGACGATTTCTGCTCGGAAAGGAGGGCAGCAGCGCGCGCTTCTTTGCCTTCTTCAATGCTTTTTGATGCGCGCTTCTGAGCCGCGCGTTACCAGGTGGTACCCAGCGTGCGGCTGCGCGGTTACCTTCGTACATTGAGGAAATGTCCAAATGGCGCTACATTCTACTTCGGACTTCCCCCAGAAGGTTGTCGCCGCCGATCACTCAAGGCTATGCCGGACGAAGTTGGAGACCCGGTTAGAGCCACCGTGTGAAGTGCGAAGTTTCATCGAAGCCAAGCGGATTGCGAGGAGATTCCAATGACGGTCCGAAGAGGTACTCTGGTGGCGGAAATGTCGGAAGCCGAGGCCATCGACGGCGCCAAGCAGGGCGACGGCCGGTGCTTTGAAGTTCTTTATGCGATTCACAAAAAGCGCGTTTTTTCGCTCTGTCTGCGGATGGTTGGAAATTATGAGGAGGCCGAAGATCTAACGCAGGAAGCCTTTCTCCAGCTATACCGCAGGATCGTTACCTTTCGTGGCGATTCGGCGTTCTCTACCTGGTTGCATCGTCTTGCGGTCAATGTGATTCTCATGCATCTACGCAAGAATGGTCTCATCGAGGTCTCCCTTGAAGAGGCTCTGGAACCGGCCGATGAGGAGAGCACGAAGAAGGACTTCGGTGCCGAAGACCAGCATCTTGCCGGCTACATCGACCGGGCAGTTCTGGAACGCGCCATTGATAGCCTCCCCGCCGGCTATCGCAGCATCTTCGTGCTGTACGACATCGAAGGCTACGAGCACAGCGAAATTGCCGAAATGCTCGGCTGCTCCACGGGAAACAGCAAATCGCAGCTTCACAAGGCACGCATGAGATTGCGTAGTCTGCTGAACGTCACGCGAGCTGAAAACGGCCGCCGTCAGGCTCCAAGAAAGACGAAGATCCAGCGCGAAGCGATCATGGCCATGGAGCCGGGTTCAAAGGCCGCTGCCAGTGCCGCTTAAAGGCTTGCGGAGAGCGTCCCGAAGCTGTCCTACTGAATCGCCTGATCGGTTCCACTCGCAATGGTCGTAGAGTTGAAACGGATTACCGAAGAATTATCGGTGTAGAAATAACGAGTGCCGCTCTGTCCAGGAGCTGCGGGATTGCCATTGGCGGAGTAAACGTTGAGCGGCGTTCCCGTGGCCGCCGTAATATTGAAATCGTATCCGCTCTTCTCGCAGTACGCCGTACCCACGCCGGCGGGGCAGCCCAGCACATTGTCCAGCAGCAATGCATTCGTCGAGTTCGAGGTCGTATTGCCCGCCACCGGGCCCGGGCCAAGCGTATTCAGGTCGGGGGCGAAGCCCAGCTCCGGATAAGTCTCGGCATAGGCCGCCTGTGCGGTGGCGATGTTGCGCAGCGACGCAATGGCCGACGTTTCATTGGCGGCAATACGGGCGCGCATGATGTTCGGTACGGCAATCGCGGAGAGGATCAGGATCACGGCTACCACGAGCAGAAGTTCTACCAGCGAAAAGCCCTGTTGTTTGCGCATTCGATTGTCTCCGGCAACTCCGTCTAAACTTGTTGCAACTGCGATGCGTCTCAACAATCCCCAGCGCACCAACATGCGCCGCTCGAAATGAGACCGTGGAAGCGGCGGAGTTCAGTCACTGGCAATGACCTTAGCATTCCTTTGTATTGGAGTGTGAGGGCTTAACTTGCCCGAAGAGTCTCGAAAGGTTGTGAGTGGAAAGGCCGTTCGGCCCTGTACCGGTTGGTTTTCAACCGGTCACGTATTCGTGCGGCGGATGCGTGACCGATTGTGGAATAACGTGGAGCGTTAGGCGCGTCCCCGTTCCGAATTGAACCTTCGGGAGAGGTGCGTGCCTAAAAAGCCACCGCGGTCGCGCGCGCAGCCTGCGCCGCGAACTCCTTCTTCCAATCCGCGCCGGAGAGTTTTTCGGCCAGCGCGACGGCAATGTGCAGCGGCTCTACTCCCACGTCGCGGCTTCGTCCCAAGCCCTGCACGCACGCCGGACAATTGGTGAGCACGGTTGCCTTTTGCCCGCTGCCGATGGCCTCCACAAATGCATCGCGCTTGCGATGCAGCATCGCGCCGGTGATGTCCGGACGCGAGAGCGCGAGCGTTCCAGCCTCCGAACAGCAGTGCGGCACGGCCTTCACCGCACCAAAGCCGCCGAGCTCGTTCAGCACCTTGGATGCCTTGCCGTCGAGCGAATCATGACAGGGCGCGTGGTAAAGGAATTGGCCGTCGCATTCCGGGGTCCCCGGCAAGCCCGTCTTCGGCTCGCTGGGGTTGAGCCGCAGACCGCGCTCCAGCAGGTAGCCAGCGATGTCCACCACGCGGCCAAACAGTTCGGTTGTATCCATATGCGTCAGTCCCTCGCGGCAGGTTCCGCAGGTGACGATGCAGGCGTCGAAGTCAAGATAGGCGAACATGGCGCGGATCTGGCTGAACACAATCGTGTCGCGCAGCACGGTGCGGGAGTGCAGGCTGGTCTCCGCGTTGACGTGCATAGGGAAGCCGCAGCACAGGAACGGAGGCGGCAGGATCACCCGCGTACCGAGCTTGACCAGGAGGTGGATCGCCGCCATCGAGATGTCGGAGTAAAGCCGCTCGGAGCCGCAGCCGGGGAAGTAGAACACCGTCTTGCGATCGTCTCCGTTGCCATTGGTTTTCGACCCAACGTTCTCAGGCTCAAACACCAGCGCTTCCCCTGGCGCGCACTCGGGCAAAACATCGCGCAGCGTCTGGCTGGGCACCGGCGCAACCGAAGAGGCCAGCAGGCGCAGCGGATAGAACGCGCTGGAACCCTCAGAGGGTTGCAGCGGCGCCACCAGTTTGCTCACCACGCGCTGCGCCGCACCGCCGATTTGCACCACGGAGGTACGGAAAAGCTTATTGAATGTTGGCGAGCTGCTATCCAGGTACTTGAGCGTGAGCTGTGTTGCCAGCGGCTTGGTTTTGTAGCCCCAGCTGTTGAGTATCTCGCGCTCCAGCACCGTCACCTCGCCGGTGTCGATATCCACCGGGCAGGGTTTGAGGCACTTGTGGCAGATGGTGCAGTGGTCGGCGACCTCCTCCAGCCATTGCAGCAATTCGAAGTGCGTCGAACGCTCGCGCTGCGCGTCGTAGAGCAGCGCCTCAATCAGCGATCCGATGGCAAGGTTCTTATTGCGCGGGTGGTAGAACATGCCCTGCGCCGGATAATAGACGCAGCAGTCGGGCTTGCACTTTCCGCATCGCACGCAATGTCTGATTTTGCGCGAGAGTTCTTCCAACTGGCCGTGCTGCAGAATGCGCGCTTCCAGTTCGAGCAAATTGAACGATGGCGTGAAGATGTGCTGCAGCGCCTGCAGATCTTCCAGCTTGCCGGGATTCATCATCCCGTCCGGGTCCACCTCGCGGCGATAGGCCGAGAGCTCGGCGATGCGCTCCGGCTCCAGGTACTTGAGCTTGGTCAGGCCGATCCCGTGCTCACCAGAAACCACCCCGCCCAACGAGATGACTTTTTCCATCACGCGGTCGATGACATGGTCGGTGCGCTCCAGCATAGGCCGGTCGTTGGAGAGCACGGGCACGTTCACGTGTACGTTGCCGTCCCCGGCGTGCATGTGGGTCGCCAGCACGATGCGGCGGTCGCGCACTTCTTGGTAGGCGCGGTCGAGTGAGGCAAGCACTGCCGGATATCCGCGAACCAGCTTTGCCAGTCCTTCACGAAACTCCTGCAGATGCGTGAGTCCACGCAGAGCCTTCGCTTCGAGGGCCTGTAATTCTTCGCGGAAGCGCGCGCCCAGCTCCAGTGCGGCGGGAGTCTTGGCGGCGATCTGCTCGCGGTCGTCCTTGGACTGCGCTCCGGTGAAGACCTCTTCGGCGCGCTGCGCAAAGCGAAGCTGCGCGTAGCGCTCCTCTTCAATGTTGGTGGCATCGACAAAGCGCGCGAACTCGGCCAGCGTGTCCAGCGGGATGACGATGTCCTCGTTCATCTTGAAGGCGTTGGTGCGGCGGGCAATGGCACCGAGCTTTTTGCGGTCCGCCCAGTAGGACTTAGCTTCGGCAGCGTCCTGCGCAACGAACATCAGCGTATTGGGATGGTGTTCGAGACAGGCGCCTACGCGCTCCACTCCACGCATGGCCTGCTCGACGGAATCTCCGGCGATGTCAATCAGCAGCGCGGCCTTGGGCGTGTCCGCACGCGGCGCTTTCACCTTGTAGTCGATAGCGCGAATATATTCGTCGTCAAAGTGTTCCAGCGCAAGCAGCGCTTCTTCGCCGTCGGCAGGGAAGGGAAAGATGCGCGAGAGTTCAAGAATAACGCGGCTGGCCTCGTCGAAGTCAGGCCCGAAGAACTCCAGGCACATGGTCTTGGTGGCCGCGTATTCGGGATAGAGAACGAAGACCGCCGAGGTGATGATGCCGTCGGTGCCCTCCTTCTGCAATCCGGGCACGCCGCCCAGCGCCTTGTTGGTGATGTCCTTCCAGAGTCCGTTCTTGCGGATCTCGGTGCCGCGCAGCGAAATATTTTTAACATGTTTGCCCTGCTCGTCCAGCACGTCGAAGGTCACCGTGTCCTGCGGCAGAATCTTGCGCAGCTGATGATTGGTGCGGCGCACCGTCCAGCGCGTGCCGTTGGGCATGGCCATGCGCCACTCCAGCAGGTTGTCGATGCAGGTGCCCCAACGCACGGCGAGTTTGCCGCCCGCGTTCTCGGCAATGTTGCCGCCGAGGGTGCAGGCCCAGGCGCTGGTGGGATCGGTGGCAAAAACCAGCCCGTCTTCCGAGGCGCGCTCCATCGCCTTTTCGGTGATAACTCCTGCCTCGGCCTCCATCACATGAGCGGTCGCGGTGCGGCCGTCATTGAGTTGAAACTCGCATTGCGTGATGGCGCGAATGTGATTGAGCTTCTCGGTGTTCACCACGATGCAGCCGGAGCGCAGCGGCACTGCGCCGCCGGTGAGCCCGGTGCCGGCTCCGCGCGGAACTACTTTGAGTCCGAGGCGCGCAATCGCCAGCAGCAGCGGCGCCACCTGCTTTTCATCGTCGGGCGTCACCACGGCCAGCGGCAGGTGCAGGCGCCAGTCCGTGGCATCGGTAGCGTGGGAGACCAGCGTGAAGGGATCGAAGTGCACGTTGTGAGCGCCGACGACGCCGGCCAGTTCTCGCTTGACTCGATTGCGCAGTTCGGGCGTCTCTTCGACCTCGGTGCGGAAGGAGGCAAGTAGCGTGCGGCATCGTTCCAGAATGTCCAGTACGCGGGGATCGCCCTCCGCCTTGGCGGCAATCGTCTCCAGGTCTTTGGTGGCATTTCCGAAGAAGCGCTTGCGGCGCGGAGCCGAGGCCACCAGTTCCTGATAGAGGTAAGGATTGCGGCGATGAATCAGCACCTCGCCGAACAGACGCATGAGGATGCGCGCCGAGCGGCCGGTTACACGTGCGCTGCGTAACTCGTCGAGGGTGCGGACGGCCTCGGGGCCCAGCAGAAACGACACCGCCTGCCGGTCTCCGGCCGAAGTGTAATTGAATGGAATCTCGCGGATGGCAGGGACCGCCGCTTCGATTGGACTGACAGGGTTGAACGCCATAGTCTAGGGTAGCAAATCCAAGGCGCGGCAAGAAGCTTTTGGGAAGCAATCTTCGCGACGGAAGGCTAAAACAAAAGAGCCTGGAACGGATAGTTCCAGGCTCTTCCGGTCAATCGATCTGGTTACAGAGGTTGAACGTTCTCTGCCTGGAAGCCTTTCGGCCCCTTCACGACGTTGAACTGGACGGCCTGGCCTTCTTGAAGGCTCCGGAAACCGTTCGACTGAATCGCCGAAAAGTGCACGAAGACATCCTCGCCGTTCTGGCGGCTGATAAAGCCAAATCCTTTTGCGTCGTTAAACCACTTCACTGTTCCTTGTTCCACTGTGTTGTACCTTTTTCTTTTGTATTGAATTTCCTGCTGAGAAGATCGGATGCTACTGAGAGTGGAACGCGGAAAGTGTTTCGGCGGTACCAGCTCAAAATCGCGTACGTTCAAACTTAGCCAGATTTTGGTGACTTCAGTATACGACAATTCCTTGCTTGTGCACAAATATTTTTCTTGGCCTGTCACTCACTGCTGGATGCGCGGATCCTGCTGTCTCTCCGGGGGGTTACGGGCGTCCGTCCGCGTAAGCATGCGAGAGCGATCCCTGGCGGGGCATTTGTGCTACTCTGGCTTCAAATCCCCAGGTTGCTGAAGGGGCGCAGAATTGGACGAATCCTGTCCGTGCAGCAATCCGCGGATGAGGTGAGCTGACAGACCCAGCATGTTTAGAGTATCGGGCCAGGCTGAGATTTAGGGTAGATTGCCTGATTTTCCTTTACTTGTTTCTGCGGTTACCGCCGGTATTCAAGCACCCAAGTGGAGTTGCCTGTGGGAAGTTTTGCATCTTCGCAAGAGGTCGGGCAGAATTCGTCGCTGGGCGGCGCCCGGCGCGCGTGGGTACTGTGGCTTGGTAAAAGTGCAAAGCGTGGTTTTGAGATCGCCTTCTCGTTGCTGGCGCTGGTTTTTATTTCGCCGGTACTGCTGGTGATCGCCATTGCGGTGAAGCTGGATTCCGAAGGACCGGTGCTGTGTGTTTCGGAGCGGATTGGGCGGGATGGGAAGAGCTTCCGTTTTCTGAAGTTCCGGACGATTGTGAAGGATGCAGACTCATTGCAGGGCGCACTGCTGTATCTGAAGGAGCGCAGGGGAAATCTCTTCAGGATGTCGAACGATCCGCGGGTGACGCGGCTGGGGAAGGTTTTGCGGCGGTATAGCCTGGATGAGTTGCCGCAGTTTTTCAGTGTGTTGACCGGGCATATGAGCGTGATCGGCCTGCGTCCGTGTTTGACCAGCGAGTACGCCCGCTATACCAAGACGCAGCGCCGCAGGGTGGAAGCCGTGCCGGGGATCACCGGATTGTGGCAGGTGGAGGCGCGCACTGATCCGTCGTCGGAAACCTGTTTTGCGCTGGATTTGTACTATGTCGAAAACTGGAGTTTCTGGCTGGACATGAAGATTCTCTTTAAGACCGTGTGGGTGGTCATGGCGGGGACCGGACAGTAAAAGGAAAACAAACTTCGAATATTTGAAGGGGCCTAGGCCCCGTTTTTTTATTGTCCAAAAGCGTTTATCGGAAGCCGCCGATTTCGTGGCCAAACCGGTTGGCGAATGTGGTTCGCGGCAGGACGAGAAGCGGCCGGGGTAAACCCAGGGCTGGTTACGATATACTTCTGAAAAATCCCTCAATGTAATCCGGGAGTTCTATGAAGGCAGTGATCCTTGCGGGCGGATTGGGCAGCCGCTTGAGCGAGGAGACGACGCAGCGCCCCAAGCCGATGGTGGAAATCGGCGGCATCCCGATCCTCTGGCACATCATGAAGATCTACTCCACGCACCAGGTGCGGGAGTTTATCGTTTGCCTCGGCTACAAGGGATATTTCATCAAGGAATATTTTGCCAACTACTTTCTGCACAGCTCCGATGTGACTTTCGATCTGCGGAACAACAAGATGGAAGTGCACCAGAATTACGGCGAGCCGTGGCGGGTGACGCTGATCGACACCGGCGGAGAGACGCAGACGGGCGGTCGCATCAAGCGCATTCTGCCGCACGTGAAGGACGAGGAAGCGTTTTGTTTGACCTATGGCGACGGCGTGGCCGACGTGGACATCACGCGGTCGATCGAGTTCCATCAGCAGCACGGCAGGCTGGCGACGCTGACGGCGGTGCAGCCGGCGGGACGCTGGGGTTCGCTGGTGATGGAGCAGGATGCGATTGTCGATTTCCAGGAAAAGCCGGCGGGCGACGGGCAGTGGATCAACGGCGGGTTCTTCGTATTGTCGCCCAAGGTGGGCGACTACATTGCCGGGGACTCCACTCCATTTGAGCAGGACTCTTTGAGGCAGCTGGCGCGGGCGGATCAGCTGCGGGCGTTTCATCACCGGGGCTTCTGGCAGCCGATGGACACGCTGCGGGACAAGAACCATCTGGAAGAGCTATGGGCGTCGGGAAAAGCGGCATGGAAGACCTGGAAGTAAAAAAGCGCGGGTTGCTTTGGAACACCGATCGTTGCAAACACATCTGCTAGCTGCGGCAGATATGGGCACCCGGCAACGGGGAAAATGCAGTTAAAACCGATGCCAAATCGTGGGTAGCCGAAATGCCTCTTGATCGGCTCCGGAGATTGGAGCTGCGCTGGGGGCCTTCGCGTTGACAGGATGACACTTCAAAAAACAAGAAAAAAACAACGGCAAGACCCCGCGACCGAACTAGAACTGGTAACCGAGGCCGGTGCTGAAGTTTTGAAAGAGCGAAGAGGCGTGGCGTGCCCAGGGGACGGGCTGCGCGGTCCACTGGCCGATGCGCCAATATATGCGGCGGGTAATTTGATAGTCGGCGCCGCCGCCGACGCGGTAGGTGACGGCGTTTCTGCGGCTGAAGGCAGCGGTGCGTTCGCCGGGATGCAGGGTGTCGGAATCCTGATTGGAGATGCCGATGCCTGGGTTGAGCATAGTGCCTGGGTGTGAGCGGCATCCGGTGAAATCGCAAATTCCGGAGGTGGAATTCCCACGGCGGAAATTGCGGGTGTGGGATTCCCGTTTTGCGGCCCGTTTTGTAGGATGGGTGGATTCGATTCGAGGGAGCGTGCGATGACGTCTGCAATGGGGGAAGTGGAACCGCGCGAGGTTTGGAAGCAATTCGAGGCGCTGGCGGGGATTCCGCGGCCTTCGACCCAGGAGGCGGCGGCGCGCGCCTATGTGCTGAAGCTGGCCGAAGAGCTGGGACTGGAGTCGGTGGTGGACCAGGCGGGGAATGTGGTGGTGCGCAAGCCCGCGCATCCGGGACGCGAGGCCGCGGCAGTGACCGCGCTGCAAGGGCATCTGGACATGGTTTGCGAGAAGAACGAAGGGACGCGGTTCAACTTCGAGAAAGATGCGATCCGGCTGGTGCGCAGGGAAGACTGGCTATATGCCGACGGCACGACTCTGGGGGCCGACAATGGCGTGGGAGTGGCGGCGGCGCTGGCGGTGATGGAGAGCAAAACGATTCAGCATGGGCCGATGGAGTTTGTGTTTACGGTGGAGGAAGAGACGACGCTGGGCGGAGCTTCGGCGTTCCAGTCCGGCGTGCTACGGGCCCATTACCTGTTGAATCTGGACAACGAAGAGCAGGGAACCGTGTGCATTGGCTGCGCGGGCGGAGTAAATACGCGGGCATGGCGCAAGGTGGTGTTCCAACTGGCGGGCGCGGGCGAAGGGTTCTGGGTGAAGGTGGCCGGACTTAAGGGCGGCCACTCCGGGGTGGACATTCATCTGGGGCGAGGCAATGCGGTGCGCATTTTGGGTGGCACTCTGCAGCGGGTGCTGGAGGCGATGCCAGCGCAGATTGCGGACCTGCGGGGCGGCAGCGCGCATAATGCGATTCCGCGCGAGGCAGCGGCGCTGGTGGTGGTGGACGCCACCAACCAGGAACGGCTGCGGCGAATTGTGGAGCAGTTCGCCGATGACGTGAGGATGGACCTGGGCGACTTCGATCCGGAGCTGGAGATCACGGTGGGCAGGGCGGTGAAGGATGCGACGCGGGTGCTGGCTCCGGCGGATGCGAAGCGGGCGGTGGACCTGATGGCGAGCCTGCCGCACGGCGTGCTGGCAATGAGTCCCGATGTGGCGGGGCTGGTGCAGGATTCGACCAACGTGGCCACGGTGGGGGTGAAGGACGGCGTGGTGGAGATTGTGACCAGCCAGCGCTCGGCGATAGAGGGAAGCAAGGAGATGGCGCGGCGGCTGGTGGCGACGGTGTGCCGGATGGCGGGCTTCGAGGTGGAGCACTCGGGCGACTATCCGGGGTGGAAGCCGCAGCCGGAGAGCGAGATCGTGCGCAGGTCGAAGGCGGTGTATGAGGCGATGTATGGGGCGGCGCCGCAGGTGATTGCGATGCACGCGGGACTGGAGACGGGCGTGCTGGGTAGGAATTATCCGGAGATGCAGATGATCTCGATTGGGCCGCAGATCGAACATCCGCACAGTCCGGACGAGCGGGTGCAGATTTCGTCGGTGGCCGAGTTCTGGAAGTATCTGGTGGCGGTGCTGGAGCGGCTGTAGGGGTGGTGCGCCCGAACTGAAATCCGAATCAACTTGCGGCCCAACTGGGAAAATCAGCCAGGTTATTGAAAAGCCGAATCTTTTTCGGAGGCCCCTTTTCGCTCGCTGATCCCAACGGGAGCTTTCTCAGTTGCACCCCTGGCTGCGCGAACCGTCTCGCGCGCGTTTCCTGCAAAAATGCGGATGCGGTTTTCCCAAAGATAAGCCGAACACATTGTGAAGACCGCCAGGTGAGGCAAACTATAGACGCGGTTTAAACCCGCCAACACGCAGGTGCCCACAAGCGTTCCGATGGAAGCCACTGCCAGGGTGGTTACCGCAGCATCGCGGACCCAGCGTTCATCGTGTTTGCGGAAGAATGTTATTGGCGAGAGAAAGAAACAGGCAAGAGTTGCCAGATAGGTGAGCAGAAGAAGTGGTACGGACAGTTTTGCGGCCCAGGAGATCGGATTCGCCAGTGCGCGGCGCATGATTGGATCGCCGCCGCCTGCGGCGACATTGACCGAGTCGCGCGTGGAGGGGCTGGCCGCGAAATAGTTAAAATTGAAACTCTCTTCCGCGAAGTTCGTGGCAAGGTTGGTCAGCCAGGCTCCTGGATTATTGCGGGCCAGTTTATCGGAGACCCTGCCTATGTAATCGCCTGTGTCGATTTTGAGCCGCATCATCTCCCAGCAGTAGTCAACCAGTTTGGTGCTGCAGGGGAGAACGACGAATCCAAAAGCATGCTGGACTGCGCGGTTCACTTGCTGGTGAAAGAGACTTGGATTGGCTGTGACATCGATATCGAGGCCGGGATAGGTGCTCACGTTCTGAAAGATTCTGCGTTCTGCCGGCCACACGGTCTCCCGGAGATTGACTCCGCCGCTCTGCTTCTCCTGATTGTAGGTTTGCGCCATGATCCCGCCGATGACCCGGTCCTCTGGATCGACGCGATCGAAAAGGTTGTAGACGGTACGGGTCTTGTTCCATCCGTTGATCGTTGTGATCCGGAACTGGCCGATGCCGGCGTACATGATGATCATCCACGCAAGGATGGCAGGAGCGGCGCTGAGAGCGACCAGCAACGCAGCCTTCCGGAGCGGGTTGGCGGCAGGACGCTCCCGAGAGGAGGTCAGCGACATCAGGACTACAAGCGCGAGCAGCACGATGAGAAAAATCAGAAACTCAGGCCGATTCAGTATCGCGAGACTGGCGCAGACACCTGTCGCGACAGACAAGGCAGAAATCGGCTTGCCGGATTCGATACGCTGGACAGTAAACAGGAAGAGCGAGATCACGACGATCAGCCAGGCGAACGAGAATGACATGTTGAGGATGTTCATCTCGTATTGGCACACTGCCGGAATCGTAACCAGAAAAAGAGTAAACGCCAGCGCGGTGCGTGGGCGTATGCACAGTGCACCGAGTGCGAAGTAGAAGAGCGTCGCGGCGAGAACGTCCGCGATGGATTGCATGCCGATGGCATCGTATGCGGCCCGTGCGCCCAGAGCGCGAGACGGCGTTGCAGAGGCGATCCACTGGGCGAAGCCGAGAAAGAATGGATACACCGGGGTGCGCTCGCCGAGATAGAAATGGTGATTCACCCAGTGAGCATAGAGAGCCGAATATCCTTCGCTGTCCCCTGACAAGATTGGGCGAAAGGCCAGGTAGAAAGGGATGCGCGCCAAAGCGCCGCCGAGCAGGATAAGAAGCACGTGAAAGCCGCGTCCGTTCCACTTTGAAGAGGGACGATTAGCTGCGGGCGCGGCGGCCGGACCGGCAACAGGATTGGCGTGATTCTCACCCGGTGAGATAGGCACCCTTGTCTCCGCTGATCTGCAGGAATGAATCAACCTAACACCCAGTGGTCTCGAGATTCAACCGTGAAACCTTCGCACAGCCGGACGAGCGGGTGCAGATTTCGCCGGTGGCGGAGTTCTCGACATACCTGGTGGCGATGCGGCCGCAGGGGCTCAGCCGATGAGTTCCCAGACGCGGGAGTCGGGAAAAAAGGAGAGCTGGAAGACGGGAACGGCGGCGGTGAAAGCGCAGGCCGACTGGAAGACCAGGCGCACCAGTTCGGCGTCGTGGGTGAAGAAGAGGATGTTGCGCATGAGGCGGCGAACCGCCTCGGTGGGGTCGATGGGGGTGATGCGGTTCTCGGGGGCCTTGGCGAGCAGGTAGAGAGCGGCGATGGGCGCGGAGACGTTTTTGCCGGGCTCACCCAGATCTCCGGCGAAAGGCGTGCCGAAGGCGAGGTATTGATCGCCGGATTTGCGGACGTAGGAAGCCTCGTCGGTGAGCAGGATGGCGTCGGCCGGGGCCAGGCGGGCCATGGTGGTTTTGCCGGCCTCGGAGAGTCCGGAAAAGAGAAACGCCTTGCCGTTGCGGATGGCACTGGAGGCGTGCAGCAGAAAACCACCCTCGGGGGCCAGCAGGAGGGTGTGGACGATGCGCAGGACCGAGTCAATGGCATAGGGATTCGGGGTCTGGCGGATGCGTCCGTAGCGTTTCTGGGGGTTCCAGTCGGCGCGGAAGTCGCCGCGCACCATCTGCCAGTCGCCATTCTGCATCCAGACGCGGACGTCGGCATCCGGGTCGTCGGCGGTGGCCGAGACCAGGTCCACGTCGAAGGCAAATGCGGCGCCGGGCGCGGTGGTGACGTAGTTGGCGTAGCGGTTGCGCAGGAGCTGGAGAAAGGCGGGATCGGCGGTGCGCAGGGCAATGGGGATGCCGCCGATTTGAATGACTACTTCAAGCGTTCCGCTGACCGGCGAGGATGACATGGTGAGAGAAATTCTATAACAAGCCGGGCGGGTGGTCGGGAGGCGATTCGGGACCCGTTGTGGGACCCAAATTGGGAATCGAGACGCAGTGGCCGCGAAAACCAGATCGCGAGAAGGCGCCGGATAAGAAAATGCTAAATAATCTGGTACGCCCGGCCAGGGAACGGAAGTGGTGAAAGGGATAACTGATTGCATTTTGTGTGACTTTGGTAACTTGAGTGTAAGTTCCCGGTGAGAGCAGGGTCGACGCATATAAATTCTCCCGGCAGGTCTGATGTGGGAGAAAGCTATTTGAAAACCTGCGAGATGAACCAAAATGGCTGAATTGGGAACCGTTTGCCGCTCGGCGACGTGCGGAAGGGAGCGGTTCTCCCTCATTCGGCGATTTGTCGGCCAGCATTCGTTCGCCAAACTGCCCCATGAGGAATCGAGATGGTAATCTTTGGACCCTGAAAAGTGATATGCGTCGGCCCTGCCGGCGAGAGCTTCCGGATTGACTTCAGAGCTGAATGTCTCCTACAATCGCAGCGTAAATGTACATTCAGCCCCATTAATGGCCGTAGGATCAGAGAACGGGAAAGCCGCTGGAACGGCGAAGCGAGTTCCGGTTCCGATCTGGGCATGCGGCATCACCAACCTAACCGATTCGGTACAACCTGTGCTGCTGGAGCGACCTGATGGCTTACACGCGATGCGAGGCTAATTCTCTTTCGTCAGCTGTGATTTCTATGCGCCGTATGTGCCTGAAGGCGGCAATGTGCGCGGCGGTTGTAGGATTTGCCGGTTTTGGCTCTTCGATGAGCGCGCAGGGGGCACCCCCGTTGGGCGGCGGTGTGGTTGACGATTGGAGCCACCACCGGCTCATTTTCTCCAGTCCCGAGGCCCTGCCAGAGGACGTGAAGAAACAGATCACGAATGAACCGCGCTATCAGATGCAGCAGAGAAAGCGGAGCTCCTCCCTGGCGAAGCCGGTCGTCGATGCGGATGTTGTCGGCGCGGGTGCGGTTGGTAGCGCGGAGATCACCACCGAAAAGTCCATAACGAACTTCACGAAACCGACGAAGCCGACGAATGGGATAAAATTGGATTGGACCGAGAACCTGATTGCCGATGGCCAGGTCCAGCCGAATGCCTACCCAGCCAAATTCTCGTTCAGCACTACAACTTCCAATTGCATCTCCGATTATGTCGTTTATCCGACGGGTGTTGCGGGTGCGACGGGCGCGGCAACCATCGTTGGCTACAACGAGCTTTATGGCACAACTACGACCGGGTGCGCCCACAACCCTGTTCCGGCGGTCGAATGGGCATATAACACCGGCACGAGCTTCATGGTTACAACATCGCCGATCATCTCCTACGACAGCACGGGCTCTCAGATTGCGTTCGTGCAGTCGAATGGGACTACGGCAGAGTTGACGCTCCTCAAGTGGACGACGAGCGGCGGCACGCTAGCCGCGCCCGTGACCCCTAATACGGCGTCGTCAGCCGCCAATTATAGGTCCGGGTCCGGTTGCGCCCTTCCTTGTATGTATTCCGTGAGTTTGGGCGCGAACGACACGTACTCGTCACCGTACTATGATTATGCCGATGATGCAGTTTACGTGGGCGATGATAGCGGCAGACTTCACAAGATCACAGGGGTGTTTAATGGAACACCCACAACGGACGCGTCCCCTTGGCCTGTGACGCTGAACGGTAGCTACAAGACCACCTCCCCGATTTATGACAGCACCTCTGGATATGTCTTTGTAGGCAATACGGACGCTATCCTTTACTCCGTTGGTTCAGGGAATTCAGGAACGACGAATGGGACCATCCATAGCACGTCGGGGACGCTGGGTGGAGCGGGAGCTGCCATTATCGATGCTCCTCTGGTGGATTCGTCCGCGGGGAAAGTTTACGCATTTGTGAGCAATGATACAGGCGGAAGTAACGGGGTGTTCCAATTCGCGACTAACTTTGCCTCAGGCACCACCGGCACGGAAGAGAAGGTGGGCACGGGTGCCACTGAGTACTGGATCTACGACGGTACATTCGATAACGTGTACTACAGTTCGACGGGCGGTACCGCTGGTGACCTGTGGGTGATGGGAAACACTGGCAGCACGGGTGGCGGAAACCTCTACCGGATACCTATCGGTGCCGGCAGTGCCATGGGAACTCCCGTAGCTGCAATTTCCACGCTCACCCACTCTACGGGCACTGACTATCCGTGGCCGTCCCCCATTACCGAGTACTGCAACCAGACGAGCGTGAGCACCCCCTGTGGGGCCAGTGGTGGTGCAACTACCGGCGGCACCGACTATCTTTTCTTCAGTGTCAACAGATACACTTTGACACCCACAGGCAACAAGTGTAGCGACACTAGCGGAGATGGTTGCATTTTGGTCTATTCCATCAACACCCCAACGAATACCCCCACGTTTGTCGGCAACGCGGCCGTTACAACCGTTGCTCGTCCCGGCTGTTGGTCGACGGGTGGAATCATAATCGACAACTCCGTGCCTGCGGGTACTGGAACGGGCGAACTGACTGGTGCTTCCGAGATTTACACGCTCGAACTGAACGGCAACGGTGCGGGCGGCCCAATTCACGGCACCTACACCAGCAGCACTTGCACTGCGGCGGATACCGCCACCCCTATTGCTCTGCAGGGCGCGCAGTCGAATCCATAATGATGACGCGGCCACATTGAGGACGCCTGAGTTAAGATGATCGACGCTACTACTGTGAGTGAAATGAGGTTGCACGCACGATAAAGGGAGGGGCAATGACAGGACCAGAAGAGGCGAATCGCCAACCGCAGCAGGAAGGCGCGGAGCCGGGGGCTAAGAAGCGGTACGTCAAGCCCGAATTTCGCCATGAGAAGGTGTTTGAGACCATGGCGCTGAGCTGTGGCAAGATGCAGACCACCCAGTCCGGGTGCCATTACAACCGGAAGGCTTCGTGATCGCGAATTGAGGTTCGATGGAAGGCCAGGCCGAGCTCCGCGACGCGGTGAAAAGAAATCTGGTTGCGGATGTGGCCCGGTCGTTTGGGCAGGTGCGGCTGAAAGTCACCGGAACCAGCATGCTTCCGGCGGTGTTTCCGGGCGACGTATTAACCGTTAGCCGCTGCAGCGGCGCTGAATTGTGTGCAGGCCAGATTATTCTGTGCTTCCGCGATGGGGCGCTGGTGGCGCACCGGTTGGTGCGCAAGAATGGAAGTCAATTCATCACGCGCGGCGACTCCCTTTACAACTTCGACCGTCCGTTCCAGGAGGATGAGATTCTGGGACGGGTGGTTACCATCGTGCGCGACGGGCGCCAAGTGAACTCCAAATTGGCTTGGTGGCATGGCTTAGTGTGCTTTATTCTACGCCGGTCGCAGTGGTTCATGCGGCAGCTGTTTCGATTGAAGAAGCTGCGGTGCTCCGCTCGAAAACTCCCCCTATTTCGACCGGAATAGACCCGCTCGGTTCACTGAAAGACAAAGCACCGCCGGAGCAATGGCGGAGGCGCTGTCCGCGATATAGCCCTATAAATTGTTTCTTCCCGGAGCTGAAGGATGACGATGCCGACTCCCTGTAATTCCTGCGTTTCTGTGAATGGTTCAAAGCCGATGCATGCTGCACGCCGTGCGGGGCGCGTGGCGGCCCTGATTGCGGCGATTGCGGTGGTTGCAGGGCTCAGCGTCCCAATGCGCGCGCAGAGCGCAGCGGTGGCGAGCTCGGCGGTGGATCCGGTGATCGAGCGGAACGTGGAAGCCTGGGTGAACCAGGGACGGGGCGTGGCCGACGACTGGAGCCATCACCGGATGGTGTTCTCCAAGCTGGGCACCATGCAGGAGGCTCTGGGGAACGGCACGTACGAGCGCTGGCTCAAGATTGCCAATGAACCGCGCTACACGATGCAGGTGGTGCATCGCGCCCGGAACGCGGCGGCAGGCGCGAATGCCCCCTCGTCCGCCGCGGCGAGCGCGAAGACATTTGTGACCTCGATTGGCGGGGGACCGGGGCTGGAGGCTCCGCGGCAAGGCACCAAGCTGGGCAAAGACTGGAGCATGGATCTGGACGGAGGCACAGCGGCGACCTTGCTGGGCACTTTCACGACCAACGGCGTGAGCAGCGGTTCGACGGTGACGGTGGATTCGGTGACCTTGGATGCCAGCGCACCAATGCCGGCAAGCGCCATGGGAACATTCCAGACAGGAACCGGCTCAGGGAACGTCAAAATCACCTTCGGGTCCGTCGCTACGACCTTGACTGCAGGCGGTTCGAATGCATGCTCGGGTAGCGGAGACACCTACACGGGAACCTTTACTTCTGTTACCACGGGGGGCAACCGCGCGACGCGTGAGGCGACAAACCTGGCCGCTGCGATCGCCGCCTGCCCCGCCGCGGCCGGAGTGACCGCCACGAGCAGCAGCGGCACCGTTACCGTCACGGCCCTTACCGCCGGGCCAGGTGGAAACAGCATCGCTCTAACGTCTACCATTGTTACGTCCACCTTCACCTGGTCGAATGGTACATCCTCTACCGATCTGAGCGGCGGCTCGGAGGGAGTGACTTCGGGGACATCGTTTGCGTATTTCGAGCTGACGCCACTGCAGGTGGCCAGCAACCTGGCGGCGGCCATCAACCAAAACACCACCCTGCAGACGCCTTCGACGGGCGTTTCCGCGACGGCAAGCCTCAACGCGAGTGGATACGCAGTGGTTACGGTAACCGGACGCTCGGCGGGAGCGATCAGCTACGGTGCGGGCAGTTCCACCATCCCGGCAGGGTTTACCTGGGGCGCGTTTACCGCGGGCGCAGCGACATCGGGTATGCCGGGTGCGGTGGGCGCAGGAATGTACCCGGCGAAGTACTCATTCAATCCGACCGGCACTCCGGAGTGCGCCGACGCGGCTCAGCCGGATTACGTGGTTTACAACACGGCCGTCGCGGGCGCTGCGACACAGGCGAGTTTGGTGGCCTACGACAATCTGTATGTGAACAGCAGCGGCACCGGCTACTGCACGGGCGCTACCGCTCCGTCGGTTTACTGGGCGTATAACACCGGCGGCACGATTCTGACTTCTCCGGCGCTCTGGTATGACGGCAGCCAGATCGCGTTTGTGCACAGCACCACGAGCGGCGGCGCCAGCCTGGTGCTGCTGAAGTGGGCACCGAGCGCAACCCCGCGCGCCCTCACCATTAACGCGACGAGCGGAAGCGCGGCGTTTACGGTCACGTCGGGAACGCTGGCCGCGACAGACGTGGGAGCGCAGGTGACCGGACTGGGAATTCCGGCCAACGATACGATTGCGAGCGTGAATGTTGGCGCCGGTACCGGCGCTTTCGCCACGACCGCCGGCAGCGGCGCCGGCAGCGGTGAGACGCTCAATGTTCTGGCCGAGACACCGTTCACTCCGGGATCTCCGACGGTTGTGACGCCGGCGAACTACAGTGCCTGCATCGCGCCGTGCATGACGTCGGTGAGCTTCAGCGATGGCCACCCGGATACGCGGTCGGCGCCCTATGTGGATTATGGGACGGGCACGGTGTATGTCGGCGACGACGCAGGCTACCTCCATCAGTTCCTGTTCGCATTCGAGAACCCCCAGGAAGCTTCGGGATGGCCTATCAAGGTGAGCGGGAACAAGCTGACCGGTCCAGTGTATGACTCGTCGGCGTCCCCCGAGCAAGTGTTTGTGGCAGACTCGGGCGGCTACCTGTACAGCTTCAATGTGGCCACGGGCGCAGCGGTTGGCAAGAGCAGCCAGATCGCGGCGTCCACCGGCACGGGCATTGTGGACGCGCCCATCGTCGACTCTTCAGCTGGCACCGCGTATGTGGTTGTGGGGCAGGACGAAAACACCGATACCTCGTACTTCTGCCAAAACGCCGTAGGGTGCAACGGTATGTTCCGCTTCACCATCTCCAGCTTCGGCACCACGGGCACCGGAGCCTGTTCCTCGACAAACGGAACGAGCTGGACATCAGGGACAAACTGCGGGGTGGAAGCGGTGTTCGGAGTGGGGAATGCGGCTGACGCCCTCTACGACGGAAGCTTTGACAACACCTACATAAACGGCACGGGGACCACTGGAAACCTTTGGAACTGCGCTGCCAACAACAATGACGCCAACTACCCGAAGCTGATGAGTACATCGATGACGTCGACCGGATTCGGGGGAACGGCTAAGGTCTTCGACGCCACCAACGTCATCAATCCTATAACCAACGGCACGGCCAGCTGCTCGCCGGTGACGGAGATCGACAACGGCACCGACGACTACATTTTCATGAGCGTTTCCGCGAACGGAAATCAGACCGGATGCACCGGGGCGTGTCTGTATAACTACAACGTCACCACCTCCGCCATAGGGACCGGAATCCAGACAGCGGCCGGCAGCAGCGGGCTTGGCGGAAGCACCAGCGGCATCATCATCGACAATACCGACGTCGGCGACACCGGCGCTGCGCAGATTTACTACTCGCCACTGGGGAACCTGAGCAGTTGCGCGGGGACCGTCAGCGCCACCTGCGCAGTGCAGACCTCGCAGGCGAACCCGTAGAAGGATGGTAGAATCGCGCATGCGATTGTCGGCCAAGGCGGCCGGCAAGAGGATGGCGGTGAAGGTATGAGTCCGATGTATGTAGCGCGCAGCTCCGAGGTTGCGGCGCGGATGCTGGGCGGCGAGATGATGATCATGTCGGCGCGCGACTCCACGCTGTTCAGCCTGAACGAGACGGCGTCGGCCATCTGGCAGGCGGCGGACGGGCGGACACCGCTCGCCGTGATCGTGCAGCGCGTGCTGTGCTCCGAGTATGAAGTTGCGCCGGAAGAGGCGCTGCAGCACGCCGAGGAGCTGGTGCGGGATTTGGCCGAGCGCGGCATCCTGCGGGTCTCCGAGGAACCGATCGCGGAGCCTGCCCCATGAGCCTGATGGAGGAAATGAACAACCGGGCGCTGGCTCTGGGAGTTCCTCTGAGCGTGCACATCGACCTGACCTACCGCTGCAACGAACGCTGCGTGCACTGCTACCTGGACCACGAAGATCACGGCGAGATGAATACCGCCGAGATCAAGGAGCTGATGGACCAGCTGACGGAGGCGGGCGTCTTCTATCTGGTGTTCAGCGGCGGCAAGATCTTTATGCGCCGCGACCTATACGAGCTGATTGAATATGCGCGCGCGCGGATGTTCTGCCTGAAGCTGAAAACCAATGCATTCATGGTCGGGGAAAAAGAGGCGGACCGGCTGGCGGCGATGCATCTGGACGCTGTGCAGGTGAGTCTCTATTCGCACCGGAGCGAGGTTCATGACGCGATCACCAAGCTGCCGCATTCGCTGGAACGGTCGGTGGCGGGGATTCGGCGGCTGCGCGAGCGGGGCATGCGGGTGATCATTGCCAATGTGCTGATGATGCAGAACGTGGCGGATTACGCGGGGGTGAAGGAGCTGGCCCAGGAGTTGGGCGCCGAATACACCATCGATCCCACGATTACGCCGATGATGAGCGGAGACCGGTCGCCGATGGGATTGGGGATCGGCAGCGAGGAACTGCGCGAGGTTTTTCGCAATCCCGAGCTGGTGGGCAACGTGGGCGAATTTTGCGCACCGCCGCCGGCCGAGATTGGCGACGATGCGCTGGACCAGCTGCCTTGCAGCGCGGGACACACGGCCTGCTATGTGTCGCCTTATGGCGATGTGTATCCGTGCGTGCAGTTTCCGTTGCCGACGGGGAATGTGCGCAAAGAGAAGTTTCTGGATATCTGGCGCGGTTCGGCGGCGATGAACGAAGTGCGCTCGATACGGGCGCGCGACCTGCCTGTGTGCTCGACCTGCTCGCATGTTGGGACGTGCACGCGGTGTCCGGGACTGGCGTTTATGGAAGGCAATATGCGCGGCCCGTCTTCGGCGGATTGCGAGAAATCGTTTGCGCGCACCGGCGTTACAACGGCGGGACAGGCGCTGCGGAAGTCCCGCGCGAGCGGGTTGATTCAGATCGCCGTGATTCGGTAGGGCGTTGCAACGTCCGCTTGCTAACAGACTGTTTCGTCGGAGCGCTATGTCGATCCGGCGGTGCATCCGCAGACCGAATCGTACTTGGAAAATGTGAATCCTATTGGGCCGCACTCGGTTTACAATGAAGCCAAGCGTTTTTCTCTCCCCCACTCACGCCACCAACGCTTCAGCCTCTCGGGTGAATTGCCACCAAATCCAGAACTTGCTTCCTGTCCTGCACTGAAAAGATGTGCTGTAAAAGGTCAACAAATCTCGTCCCCTTCAGGCAGGAAAGATTTACGTTACAAGACTGCGACGGGATACGGACCTTCTCAGTCGATCAAATAGTATCCGAAGAGGTCTTACCGCGAAGTATAGCCAACTCAAAGAGTTGGGAATCTCCACACTCAAGAAGTCTGCCATAGTTGGTCCGAGTGCGATACAGCTTATGTAGCGCCAGCGATCAATCCATCGTTCGCCTTTGGTGCGAAACAGAAGCCAACGCACATTAGCGCGCACCGGAATGGGTGAGATCCGGGAAGGCCAGATCGTTGAGTACACTCGATTTGCGATCTGGCTCACTTGGCGATTCAGAGCAATCTCCCCTAGGACTTGCTTCGGCAGAGGGGCGCCGAGATGAGTATGCGTAAGGCTCAGCGCGACAAGCACGCTTCGACGGGAATGCGAATCCGCCGTCAGGTCCTTTATTATTCGCCAGTCTAGCGTAGGGTGGAGTGACAGAAGTTTAGCGATGTCAGCAAACATCTTCAACTCCGTCCAGTCGTGCTGTGCGGAATGAATACATAAGGTCGTGAGCATGCATTCGGGGGAAAAGATGGATACCTGGCCACCGAAGAAAGAGAACGGAACTAGGCTCTTCCAGATTCGATCCGTATCGAGAGATGGCCAGCAGAACTGCTGCACCGGGCGCCAGTGCACGTCAACTGAGACTCCATCGCGAATAAAGCAGTACTCGAAGCCGTAGCGTATTGCCGTAACACGTTGAGATGCCGAAAGACCAAAGCCGTCCTCGAAGCCGAGTCCTTCAAAACACGAAATTGCTTGAACAACGTCCTCTGGTCGGATTATCAGATCGATGTCGCATACCGATCGTGAAGCAACGGAGCCGTACAAATACTGACTAAGAACGGTGCCCTTATATGGAATGTACGGGATGCCATTCGCGGCTAATGCGGCCGACAGCTTCGTCAGTTCTGCCGAAAGGAAAAAATTCTTCGCGTAATTGGTGAGGGCGGATTTTCGTAGCAATTCGCTGACGGTGGGTGGCACCGCCGAATGACCGACTAGGCGCATCGCCAACAGGGGAGTGACGTCGTGCCAATCAGCCATATCCAACAGGTAATCCCATGAGATGTCTTGCTTGAGCAATTCTGTCAGGCGAGGATCAACGGAAGTTTCCAGATCGGCTTGTAAACATCTAAGTAATAGGCAGAGTTCAGGGCCCCCGGGTGGAGAGTCAACTTCCGCTCCACCACCAGATGACGCCGCCGCTGAATGCTGTGCGAACTGGGAATCCACTGTGTGCGGCGATGAGCCTTTTAAACCGCCTGTTCCTCTGTGCGACGACAATTGTGTCCGGCGATCAAGACCAAATGGCACCATTAGCGCTAATCTTCCACGGCAGGATTTATAGGAGGGCGGGTAAAATATCCTAATTCATTGTTGATGACCGTTCCGCAGGTACACGTCACTGCGGGCGCGTGTAGGCAGCCATCTATGCTCTCTACCTTCAACGACCGAGAACAAACAGGACAGGTTACGGTCATCAATTGCTCGGGCGAGCCCGGCGCTTTGTGCGCGCGATTCAGAAATCTCATGTTTGTATCATCCCGCTCGGGGTAGAAATCCCAGTATAAACGAAGTCGAACAACGTCCGCACTCCGACTCTCCGGACGTCATGGCTGCTGCTCATTATCGTGACAGCGAGAAGCTCTTCTGCGCAGCAAGGTTCGATCCGCCGTGAAGTGTTCGTCAATGAGAGCGTTATCTTCCCCCCGGGATATTTGTGAGCGGTGCATCGAAGAACGTTTAGGCGAGGTGTCCGGCTGAAACCGGACGGACTGTTCGAACAGATTAACCGGGGCATGGAATGGGCAGATCAGCTCGCTGGGGGGCACCGGACATCTCGACTCAACCGCGTGGCATTCAAATAAGTCGGTATCGGAGAGACGGTCTGGAATGTAGATCCCACGAGGGTAAGCCTGAGTTCCAGACAGAGCAGCTTTGTTCTCTCTGGTTCCTCGTCGCACAAAACAGTCAAAAAAACGCGAATATACGCCCATTGTTGGTGTAAATATCTGGAAACGCATGTTTTAGCACAAGTAGCGTTGCGACGGTCGCAATGGATGAGAGGGGGAGGTCGCAAATGTCAGAATCGCAACAACAGTTCTGCAGGTATCTCGTCACCAGAGCCACTAGCGTCTATCAAGCCGGACAGGTGGTGCTCATTTAGCCATTGACTCAGGCAGTGATTCTGGTTCAAGATGGCCGTGTGGAGCGTTCAGACCTATGACGATTAGCCCGCTTCGTCCGGTGCTTAGTTACGTGTTGGCGATCCTGTTGCCAGTATCAACCCTGTTTGCGCAGACTACTCCGGCCGGTGGGGCCATAGTCAGCACGACGAACGGCGGCATAGTGGCTGTCAACGGAAATTTAGTGAAAGACTCGTCAGCTGTGGGGGACAACGATACCATTAGCACGGGCCCTGAGTCGGTCGCCCATATCACTTCGGCTGGTTCAAACACTATGCTCGCTTCTGATACAGTCGCTGCCTTTTCGCATGACGCGATTCGTTTGACGACTGGTGCGGTCTCGATTGCCACGAGCGGCGGAATGTATACGCAGGTACACAAACTGAAATTCGCGCCGGTAAACCAGGGAACGTTGACGAAGTATGAGGTGCGAGTTGAGGGATGCGCTGTGATTGTCACAGCGAAAACAGGAGCAGTTTACTTGCCCAGCGGTAAGGTCCTTGCCCAAGGTGAGAGCAACCGGAGTTCCGATAAAGAATGCGAGCTAGCAAAGAGCGACCCAAGACCACCGGGTGCCGCAATCTCCGGTCTTTCGCCTCTTGCTTGGGGGCTGCTTGCGGGCGGGGGTGCCGCTGCGGGAGCCACGGCGGGATATATTCTTCTGCAGAGCGGGGGGAAAACACCCTTGAGTCCTGCTGCTCCGTAGCTGATTTGAGAAGTTCTGTTTAAGACAATATCACTTACTCCCGTTAGAACGAGTTCCTCAGTCCTAATTGAGCGCGGGGGATGTCTGCGCAGAAGCCATGAGCGAAACCGCATCCAACGTGGCTTGTGCGGACACACCCCGCCTTCGCCGTGAAAACAGCCGATGGTTCTTCCGTGACCCGAGCACACCTGGTCGTGAGATTATCCGGCCCGCAAAGGGTTTATCCCACAGCCCTTTAAAACGGGTCTCTAGCACCACACACATTCTTTAGTCGCGGACTGACTTGAACCCTTAGCTGTTGGTGGACGGCCGGATGGTGGCCACTTGCGCGAATGCGGCACGCCGGCCTCCAGGGCCACAGTTCACCAAAGTTACATAAAAAAAACCAAGATTCTGCTATTCTGAAGCAGAGCTCAATTGCAAGTACACAACTGGCAACCGTAACGATTAGAGGCGGTGCAGTGCAATGAATTCCGTTCTTTTGCTCTGCTTTATAAGCGCAATTGTCGTATCCGCCGGGCTTACCTGGATGGTTCGCGACCTGGCTCTTAAGCGTGGCTGGCTGCGAGGCTCGCTTTCTGCAAGAGATCTACATTCGACAGGAATGCCTCGACTCGGAGGCGTCGCCATTGCAGGAACCGTGGCAACCATCACCTGTTCTGCGTTGTTCGTCCTGCTTGCTTTTCACATGAGTCCAATAGGTGCGCTGGGCCATGCATTGTTGGTTCTTTCAGTTGCCCTGATGAACTTTGGGGTTGGCGTCGTGGACGATTTTGTCGACCTGTCCGCCTGGAAGAAGCTAGCGGCTGAGATTTTTGCAGGTTTGTTGCTTTGGTGTGGCGGAATTCGAGTTTTGCATCTGAGCTCCGTATTTCATAGTCATGAGTTCGGAGCCACGGTTTCACTTCTTCTCACGATATTGTGGGTTGTACTAATCACCAATGCTTTCAATCTGATCGACGGTTTGGACGGACTGGCGGCCGGCTCCGCCTTATTTTCAGTTTTAACGGTATTTGTCGTATCTCTTGTAATTCGGAACCCAATGCAGGGTTTGCTGGCCGCCGTGCTAGCGGGCGCCATCCTAGGTTTTCTGCGCTACAACTTTAATCCTGCGACTATTTTTCTTGGAGATTGCGGTAGCTTGTTTATCGGGACATTCATCGCCGGTCTAACGTTGACCGGTGCCACGCAGCAGAAGTCGTCTACGCTCATAGCGGTTGCAATCCCGATTGTGGCTTGTGGGTTTCCAGTCGTGGAAACAAGTGTTTCGGTGATCAGGCGCTTCCTGCGCGGACAATCGATTTTCTCAGCGGATCGGGAACACATTCACCATAAGTTATTGGATCAAGGCTGGTCACACCGGCAGGCCGTGGTGATTCTTTACGGAGTATCAGCTCTATTCGGGATGATGAGCCTTGCATTGCTTACTCCAGGACAGGCTCCGCTCGCGATCGTACTTGCGATCCTGGGAATAGGGATTGTCGTCGGTGTTCAAAAAATGCAATATCACGAATTTTTCGAAATAGGCCGGCTGGCACGCCGCGTGGTCGAGCAGAAAAGTTCCATTATCAACAACTTGGCTGTGCGGCGCGGAGCTGAAAGATTGGCCCGGTGCAAGAGATGGGCGGATATTGTCCAAGTTTTGCGGGAGATTTTCGCTGACAACGAGTTTGATAAGTTTGTGATCATTATCAAGGCGGAGAGTAGTGATGCAATCGTCCTTATGCATCAATGGCCGAGCGTTGTGTCGGACATGGACCAGGAAGTGGAATCGGTCGGGCAATGGTCACTGACCTTTCCTCTGGCATTAAAAGGCGACTGGAAGGGGATTCTAGAATTGTCACGATATGGCACCAGCCCGCTACTAATCGACATCAATCTTCTGATTTGCGAGTTGAAGGAGGAGTTAGAAAGAGCTTGCAACCGGGCCGTTGCGGCACAGTCGGAAACCCAGCAGGTGGCTAGTTCTGGCTATCCATTGCATAAATCGCTAGGTACCGCCAAAGGGTGAGGCAAGCTGAGAGACGATAAACCGCTTCGCTTGTTCCGATAATGCTGCTAAAATACGATTACCGAGCTCCCATGACCAGACCTAATCTTCTCCGCGACCTCGCTCGATTTGTCCTGTTTTTTTCGGTGATTTTGACTCTATCGGCAAATGCGTCCGCGCAAGACGTAAAAACCACGAGTCCAGCGCCAAGTCCGACGGAAATCTCATCCTCCAAATTATCTTCATACGATCAGGCGGGCGCAGCTCACGAAGCGCGTATCAGCCCAGGTGACGTTGTCGAGGTGAAGATCTTTGGCCTGCCTGAGATGAATCAGGAAGTGCGTGTCAGTGACACGGGGAATATTGAGCTGCCCCTAATTGGGCCGGTCGCAGCTCAGGGGCTGACGGCTTCCGAACTCGAACAAAAGATTGCTGCAGCCCTTCGCAGCGGTGGATTCATGAACGATCCGCAAGTGAACGTTGCGGCGAAAGAGCTACGATCATCTGGCGTTTCGGTGTCAGGCGAAGTGGGTAAGACTGGCATTTACCCAGTCTTTGGTAGCACCAGCCTTACCGAGTTGCTCATGGTTGCAGGTGGATTGACTCCGAAGTCAGGGCACATCGTCACCCTCACCCATAGCGACCAACCGGACAAGCCCGTCAATGTGGACATCTCATCTATCTCTGGACAGAATATCGCAGTGTTTCCCGGAGACACCGTCGTGGTCACGAAGGCTGGAGTAGTGTACGTGTTGGGAGATGTGGGGCACCCTGCAGGGTTTGTCATGGAGGATGATGCAAAAATGACAGTGCTTCAGGCCCTCGCCTCGGCAGGCGGTGCGAACAAAGATGCAAAAATTAAGAGTGCTCGAATAATTCGAAAGAGTCCTCAAGGCATACAACAGGTTCCCATTCCGTTGAAGGAAATCCTCAGTGCGAAGAAAGAGGATGTGGAACTGCTACCGGGAGATGTGCTTTACATTCCCGGTGGTAATTTCTTCCGAAATGAAGGCGCTATCTTGCAGGCAGCGACGATGGCTGCAATCTTCCATTAATCTGGTTCAGCCTAGCTTGAGGCAAGCCTAGCATCCTACTGCCTTTCGTGGCCGCGATTCGTTTCACGATCGGGCTTGGCCGCGGCGAGTCCCATGAGAAAGCCAAAAGTAGCGGCATTCGCCGGAATCTCGAAGTTGAAATCAAACAGACTGTGAATGAGCAGAGCGACACAGGAGAGCGTCGCCGCAAGAGTCACGGCTGAAAACCAGCTTTGTCTTGCCCTGTGGATATAGCGAAGCGCGTTGTGAAAGACCAGAAACAGAAACGTTGCAGCGCAAAGCAATCCGAGCAGTCCTGTTTCCACGGTTAATTGCACATAATCATTGTGTGCTGCATTCACAAAGAGGTCGGTAGGGAAGGTACGCACGTGGGGATAGACCGCTGTAAAGGTACCTAATCCCGAACCCAAAAAGGGATGCTCCGCCACCAATCCCAAACTGTCGCGGGCGATCTGCAGTCGAATGGAGTCGCTAGCTTCCATGACCGATCGGCTTGCCACGCGTTCATAAGAAAAAAACCCGATGAAAATCGAGGACAGAACGGCAGCTCCCATAATGGTACGCAAAGCCGTGCTGGTCCGTTCTTGGCGCCAATAATGATAAACAAAGACAAGGAGCGCGACGACAACAGCCAGCATGCCACCGCGCGAACCAGAAACAAAGACTGAGGCCAGCATCACCAAGCTGCCGAAAATGGAGAGCAGGCGGAGCGAGCCATCAACGGAGAGTGAAACGGAAGTCACCAGTCCGAAGGGCACCAACATCTCCATCAAGCCAGCGAAGTGATTGCGGTTGGTATAGCTGCCAAAACCTGTACCATGCGTTTTCACTATGCCGTACAGGATGTTTGCCGGAGCTATAAAGCCCTGAATGATGGCGAATATCGCATATAGAGTGCCGAAGAACGTGATGCCTATTGCCAAACGCTTTCGCGTTAGTGAACTTCCGGAAAACTCGGCCGCGACGAGAAAGAACCCGCCATAGGCGATCCACTGGAGTAGTTGGTAACGAGTAGCGTAGAAATAGGCCGTGCGCCCCGTGGCCAACTGCAGGATCGGCAGAGATAATAGGAGTAGGGCTGGAATCAGGGCGTGGGACGAAAACCTGATTCTCTCAAGTGCAATCTGATAACCAGCCCACAGCGCGAACAGGAGCCCCGCTCCGCATTCGAGAATGCAGATTGCCCATTCCTGAACCGCCCCGAATGCCAATACTCCGAAGGCCAGCAAGCCGCAGGCAGCGAATAAAATCGCTTGTTCACAAAACGCGTGGTCGGGAGTCTTAACTCGCCGCTTTCTCGGGGGAGGGGGCTCGACTACGACCGATGACGGCACCCTCACTTCGCCACTCCTTGTTGCACCAGGCGAACATCATCGATCAAAATTGTGCCTCGGATAAGGGTTCCGGCCGGACGCTTCAGTTCCAAAGCCAGAAGCGAGGTGGAGGTTCCGATACTGAACGTCCGGCTGATCTCAAGCCATGGAGTGGACCCCAAGAGCTCATTGGTGGCGGTGATCGGCTGTCCCGTGTAGGCATCACTGACAACAGCTGTAATACCATGTGCCCCTTCCAGTTCCTCCGCTTTGTAGGCGAGGGATAGTGAGTAGAAGGTGCCCGGTTCCACGGGGATTAATTGAAGAATCCCCGCTGTCCCACTGGTGCTGGTATCGAAAGTGACAGCCAGGCTATGCTCGCCTGAGAAGAAATCTTTTGTGGTTGGTTCCACCGTAATTTTGTCCAGCGGCGTGATTCTCCAACCAAATCCGCCATTTAGAATCTCTTGTTCAAATCCAGAGTTGACTACCAGATTGCCGTTTTGCGGCAGGTAGGCGTTGATTTCAGGGCTAATTGTTGCCAATTCGCGCCAGGCGCGGAGCGCGTCAGAGCTACGATGCTGCTCCAGTAGTGAATCCAAGTATACGAAGCCTGTTTTTGCAGGTGTTGTTTTCTGCAAAGCGATGAAATATTTCCATAGCTTATCGGCAGCCGCAGTTTCATGCCTCAATACAAGATAACGCAGAAACTCGCCGTAGATTTCTGTATCCGCCGGTAGTGCGAAGGCAGCCATTCTATCCACATCATGGGTGGCCCGCCAGCACGATTCAATCGCGGGAGATTGATACTCCGACGATGAAGCAGAAGCACTTCTGAACAGGGGGAGGGCACGGTTCACTTCGTTTGCCGCGAGGTATAGATTGGCCGCCGCCCAGTCAACGGAAGGTGTTTCAGGGTCAACCCGCAGAGCATTCTCCAGGGCTCCCGTCAACTGTTTGTGATCACTGTCGAACAGGCCCAGCCGAGCGATTTCGAGATAGTAGTCAGCAACGTAAGGATTCTGCCGCACCGCTGCATAGAAGGCTTTTAGAGCGCTTGTGCTGTTCTGATCAATCAGCAGGTGCCAACGCCCCAACCTGTACCAATACTCCGCGTTTCGCGGCTCGAGAGCCACGGCACGTTCGATCTGCCACTGCTGGACCCCAGCAGCCCAGGCGTGAGCTCGAGCTGCGCGCGTACTCAGATATACAAACTCCGCGACAGCCAAAAACACGCAGCAGCCAAACAATAGCATTCGAGATGTTGATCTCAAAGAGATCTGCATCACCAACCTAATGCTTACTAGTCGTGAGAGTCCGAACCCGGTAGTGCCAAGTCAGCATTTGACTTATCGCTGTAGTACCCAGCTCCATGGCCATAACCGTAGTAATACCGATAATACGCATATTCCTCACCGTTTACGTTGAAAGCGTTGAGCACGATGCCCATGACACGCGAATTTGCTTGATGTAATACGTCAAGGGAGCGGCGCAACGCGCCTTTGGTCGTTCTACGCGAGCGAATCACAAGCAAGACGGAATCTACAAGAACTGATATTAAAACTCCGTCCGTCACGGAGAGAATTGGTGGTGAGTCGATGATGATGTGGTCGTATTTGGAGCGAAGCGCTTCCAACGTCTCGCCGAAAACAGGAGTTCCGAACAATTCGGCAGGATATGGCGGCTTAGGTCCGGTAGTCAACACGTCCATATTGGGAATTCCACTGGGGACAATATGGGGACTCTCCTTATCAGTTCCGGCCAGCCATGTACTCAATCCAGCGGAGTTGTCGAGGGTTAGGGCGCGGTGTATGCTGGGGCGCCGCAGGTCAGCATCAATTAACAGAACTCGTGATCCAGCCTGCGCGAGCACCACGGCGACGTTGATGCTGGTGGTTGTTTTTCCGTCCTTGGGCATCGCGCTGGTCACGAGAAGAATCTTTGAGTCCCTGCTTCTCGAAGCCAGCAGGATCGAGGTCCGCAGCGCACGGTAGCTTTCCGCTATCTCGGATTTGGGCCGGGTAATAGAAAAGATCTCGCGGACGCTGTGTTCGCGAGGTTCGGTCTCTGAATCGAAGATCGAGTGCGAGCGCTTCTTGCTTGCTTTATGCGTCGGGATAATACCCATGGCCGACAACGAGGATATCAATTCAGCTTCTTCCGGCGTCCGTACGGTGTTGTCAAGGCTTTCAAGAGTAAAGACAGTCATGAACCCGAGGAAACAGCCCAGCAAAAGGCCGGCCATCAAGCTTCGCGACATGTTAGGTGCGTACGGCGCTGGGGGAACGCGTGCCTGATCGACGATCTGAACGTTGCTGGATTTCAATCCCGCCGCGACCCCAGCCTCTTTCAAACGTTGGAGCAAGCCGTCATAGAGTGTGCGATAGCTCTCAGCATTCTGCTTGAGGAGTGAAAACTCAATCTCGTTTTGATCGAGCTGACTAGCCTCCTGCTTCTGTTTGTCGAAGGCGGCTTGTAAAACTTTTTCATGTTCTTCAGCTTCGACGTATTCCGCTTTCGCCCGCTTCAATGAGCGCTTAAGTTCAGCCTGGACTTGATTCTCTAACTCGGCAATCTGTGCCGAAAGTTCTTTTACTTTTGGAAAATTCGGGCCAAACTGCGCCGTCTCGGAGGCCAACTGAGTACGCAGGTCTGCTTCCTTGCTATAAAAAGCCTCCAAGGGATCGGTCCGATCTTGCGTGGACTCCTGTAGCAGCTCGGGATTCCCCGAGAGGGCCATGTGGTAGGCAGCTTCCTTTTGAATTCGCTGCCCCTCCACGGCGGTCAGAGCCGTGTTCAATTGTTCGAGTTTGGAGGTGATGATATTCGATTTTTCATCCAAGCCGACGATGCCATGATCTCTTTGATAATCAACAAGCTTTTCTTGGGAAATCTCCACTTTCATCTGCAGGTCGGCGAGTTGCTTGGTTAGCCAATCGGTTGTCTGCGCAGTAGATTCAAATCGAGCTTTCAGATTTTGCTCAATATAGCTGTTGATTAACTGGTTGACGATTTGCGCTGCTAGCTGTGGATTGTGACTCGAGTAGCGGATCTCCAATATCCGCGTGGCCGGCACCGAAGCGATGCTTAATCCGCTGCGAAACCTATTGAGAAGGGTCGTCTGCTGCGCGGAGTCGACCTGCAGGACATTCTCCATGTGCTTGGTGGGCGATCCGCCAAATTCTGGGGAAGTATCCAAGTGCAGAGCCTTGATGACTTGATAGCAGGTGGCGTCGCTTTGCAGAACCTTGATCTGTGTTTCCATTTCGACGGAATACTCACTTTCGTCACTGTCGCCGACCGTAAACTGAGAATCTTTAGTGCCCAAGTCGATTGCGCTCTCGTGGTTGATGGCGATGCGACCGACTGCTGAATACATGGGCTTCTGTCGGGCAGTCATGAGCGCCGCCAGCGCGACCGTGATCAAGACCACGCTGATAACGATCCAGCGGCGTTTCCTCAGAATAGTCCAGTATTCAAGGAGAAATGAGGACTGGGGAGCCAGTGTGGCGGACACGCCACTCACGGTAAGGCCTGCCAGATCCCCTGCTAGATCGCGAGATCTGCCTCTGAAATCCAGTGCACTATTTTCAGACTTCATTTTTCTCCTGCATCGCCCATGAAAAGATGGTCTTGCGTCCTGAAGGGAGCAAAAGGATCAATAATCGTCCTGAGAAGTATTCTCAATTATAGCATCCCATTTGCCGATTGTGAGGCGAGTTGAGCCCACCAGTATCGGTTCCCATAACCGGACGCATCAAGGCGATCGGAGGCGTGCAATGAGGTTTAGAGCACCGGTTTTCCTTCCTCGCGGACCAGGATTCGGGTAAAATCCAGGCGAGCAGTCCTGATTCCTGCAGGCCTTTCTGGTCGCGGTATCCGCATGCTGAATTCTGGAATGGAGCTGAAGGGCGGTTGCACCGTGCCGACAGGCCAGTAGGAACACGTGGAACAGCCTGAGCACGAGAATTCGCCGACGCAAGAAGCGGCTCCACTGCCCTCCGGCGCTCTGCTTCGTTCCGGGCTTGCATGGAACACGATTTACCAGGTTTTTTCCAGCGCGGTAGCCTTCGGGTCGATGCTCGTATTGGTTCGCATCATCCCACCCCGCGAATATGGACGTGCGGCTGCGGTCTCCGCGTTCCTGGCCCTACTGAACTGTCTTAATTGTCGCACCTATGTCAGCCATTCCTTGCAGTTGCGCCATGGAGAGGAGGCCGACTGGTCGCAGCATTTCTCATTTGCGTTTCTTGGCCAGACATTACTGGCGCTTACATGTAACTTGGTTGCAGTTGTCTGCTGGTTCCTGCCTGCCTACAGAGGTATCGCACCCCTACTGCATCTGTCCTCGGTTGGCGTATTTCTCGACTCTTCTATTCAGGTCAGCCAGCTACAACTCGAACGCAAGATGGATTTTAAGCGACTTCGCATTTTGATCGCCGCTGGGACCCTTCTTTACACCCTTACTGTGCTGGCCTTTGGAATCTCGGGATGGGGCGCGGCGGCAATAGTGCTTGGCAGTCAAGTCAGCGGGATTCCTTGCGCCTTCGATTTGTTTTTCGTGCGGCAGTGGCGCCCGCGGGCCGGATGGTGGCGCGACCTGAATTGGCGGGCCTACAGGGCATCGTTAAAGTGGGGGTTTGTAAGGATTTCGTCAGCTTCGTTGTCGGCGGCGAGTGACGGGTTGGAATTTGCAGTCCTGCCAGGCCGCGTTGGATTCACTGCAATGGGACTGTGGAACCGTGGCCAAGCGTTGTTTATAATCTCAATCGGAAAGATTCTTGCTGTGCTGCAACAGACAGCCTATCCGCTACTACCTCGCTATGTCGGCGAGCACGAGCGTTTCCAGTCTTACGCCACGCTTTTTGAGCAAGTCCTCCTGTGGTTGCTGATTCCTTCTACTATTTTTCTGGGCCTGGAAGGGAAGTCGCTGTCCCGATTGTTGTACGGGATGAAGTGGGTCGGAGCAGACCCGATGATCTGGCCAGGTGCAGTCCTTGGCCTCGGGGTTTGGCTGTTTGCGGCGTCCGGGATGATACAGTTCGCCGCCAACCGATTGCGAGTCTGCTTCAAGATGGATGTGTTTTCAACTCTGATGTGTTTGCCAGCTTTGGTGACTGTGTTGTTCAGTCGGAGCATTGTTGTCTACGCGTGGGTGTTCTCTTTAGGGCAGCTTATCGTCGGCTTGGTAAATTTTTATCTATCGGCGAAGTTCATCGACAACCGCTGGGGTGTGAGAGTGTTGCTACCAGGCATAGTGTCAGCCTTTGGCGGGTGCATCGCTGTCTTTGCGGTTCGCTGCCTGCACTTACCATTGTTGGTGCATGTGATCACGTCGGCATCCGCATTCTTTTTCGCAAACCTTATTGTGATGCGATTGTGCTTCGGCTCCGACTTGACTAGTGTTCTACTCAGGATGCCGCGCGGGAAAAGCCTAGCGAGGTGGATGCGGCTGGACGACGGATTGGTTCAGGTCGAAGTAACCACGCTAGGAGAGGGTTAGTTGAGTGTTTTCACCGCTGATGGCGGCGAGAAAACCGCTCCCGCTACGGATTTGTTCCATGTACAACCTGATTTATGCACAGCTTTTGAAGAGTTGAAGAGGTTCTGAGGTAGGAGACCTTTTGGGGACCCCGGAAATTCTGTTGTAAAACAGAGAGGCGGGGAGTGTCCGCGATTTTGTGTAACCGTTGTTCCCTGTGATGTTGCTCGTTTCCGAGCGAGTTAATTTTCTTTCCCTTTCGCCCGACAGATTTGATTATTTGGCTGACGAGGATCGCAGTCAAGGCCGCAACGCGCCGCGTCAGCGGGCGGAGCGCAGCGGAGAGCCTTGACGGCGACCGCAGCCAGCCATATCCAGTTCTTCCGGGCGAAAGGGATTGCGTATCTATGCCCCCATCGCGATTCGGATGCGGTCTTCCCAGAGCATGGTGAAGTGGTTCAGTGCGGCTTTCCAGTGCAACGGGCATTCCCACTTCGCGATCACGTTTCGCAGCGCCAGGTACATCACCTTCAGCGCAGCTTCCTCGCTGGGAAAGGCGCCACGCGTCTTGATCGCTTTGCGCAGGCTCATGTTCAGCGATTCCACCGCGTTGGTCGTATAGATGACTTTGCGCACCTCGGCGGCAAACGCAAAGAACGGAATCACCCGGTCCCAGTTGCGCTGCCACAGCGCGGAGATCGTCGGATACTTCCCATCCCATCGGGCCGCGAAGGCCGCCAACTGCCGCTCGGCTTCCTCCGCCGTGGCGGCGCGGTAAACGGTCTTCAGATCCGCCGCCACTGGTTTGCGTTCCCGCCAGCTTACGTAGTTCAGGCTGGCTCGCACCAGGTGCACAATGCACAACTGCACCTGGGCTTGCGGAAACACCGTTTCGATGGCCTGCGGGAAGCCCTTCAGACCATCGACGCAGGCAATGAAGATATCCTTTACCCCGCGGTTGCGCAGCTCGGTGAGCACCTGCAGCCAGAACTTCGCGCCTTCATTGGCCGACGTCCACAGACCAAGCACGTCTTTGCGGCCGTCCAGATCGATGCCGATGGCCACGTAGACGGCACGATTCTCTACCCGGCCCTCGTGCCGCATCTTCACCATCAGAGCGTCCAGAAACAGAATCGGATACAGCGGCTCCAGCGGCCGGGTCTGCCAGGCTTTCACCTCCTCGATCACCGCGTCAGTGACTTCGGAAATCAGCGACGGCGATACTTCCACACCGTAGATCTCTTGCAAGTGTCCTTGGATTTCGCGGGTGGTCATGCCACGTGCATACATCGACAGGATCTTGTCGTCGAATCCGCTGAACCGCCGTTCGTGCGGTGGCACGATCCGGGGCTGGATGCTGCCGTTGCGGTCGCGCGGAACTTCGATCACCGCCTCGCCGAACTCGCCCTGCAGGGTTTTCTTGCTGCTGCCATTGCGCGAGTTGCCGCTGCCACGGCCGGCCGGATGATGCTTTTCGTAACCCAGGTGGTGGGTGAGTTCGGCTTGCATCGCCCGCTCCACCAACGCCTTTGTCAACTGTTTCAGCAAGCCTTGCTCGCCGATCAGGTCCTCCGGACCCTTGTAATCTGCCAGCAGCTTGTCAATCAGATTTTTGTCCATTTCCATTGGATGTTCCTCTCCATATCGAGGAACAATCACTTATACAGAAATCAGAACACCCTCGCAAACTGCGCCTGAAGATAACTGTTCTTCTTGCGCGTCGCCGCCCAGGCGCATTGAATCAGGGTCGTCTTCAGCCACGGGGCGCCTTTTTTCATGCGCGTGGAGCGGCGCTTACCGGCGCTTTCGTTGTTTTTCGGGCACAGTCCGGCCCAGCTGACCAGATGGCCCGCAGTCGGAAAATGGCTCATGTCGTCCCCTATCTCGGCCACCAGCACTTCCGCCGACAGGCGGCTAAATCCGGGAATGCTGCTCAGTAACTCGATGGCGGCGCGAAAGGGTTCGAGCTGGCCGTCGACCTCCTTGTCGATGCGGGCCACGGCCCCATCCAGAGCATCGATCTGATCCAGATGTAGTTGCAGCAGAAAGCGATGATGCGCCGTCCCCCGGCCGCACAACGCCGACTCCAACTCACCGGCGGTGGCGTGAAGACGCCGGTCGGCTAGCGCCGCCAAGCTCTGGGGCGAGCTCTGCCCGGCAATCAGGGCCTCCAACATGCGGCGGCCACTGACGCCCACAATGTCGGTCACCACCGAATCCAGCTTGATGTTGGCGTCTTCCAGCGTCTTTTGAATGCGCTGCATGTGAGCGGTGCGCTCGCGGACCAGCTGCTTGCGGGTTCGCAGCAGATCGCGTAGCTGCTGCGTCGGCTCATCGGGCACGAAGCTGGCTCGAATCAATCCGTGCTCCATTAGATCGGCCAGCCACGCCGCATCGTTGACGTCGGTCTTGCGTCCCGGCACGTTCTTCACGTGGGCGGCGTTGGCCAGCACCAGTTCCAGTCCGCTCTCGCCGAGAATGTGCCACACCGGCTTCCAGTAGACGCCCGTGGCTTCCATGGCGACATGGGTCGCGCCTTCGCTGACCAGCCAGTCCGATAGTTGGATCAGTTCCAGGGTTGTCGTTCTGAAGGTCTTCACCTGCGTGCTCACCTTGCCTTCGACCATATGGAGCACGCAAGCCACTACCGTATCCTTATGCACATCGAGACCGGCACAATGCGGGTGCAGAACTTCCATCTCCATCCTCCTGCGCTGGCGGCGTGGAACCCCGTGGAAGAGAAATCTGAAAACCGCGCTCCCGGGCTGGGTCTCAGCCCGTGGCAACAATCCGGGGTGCTCAAGGGTTCCGGGTCCGACTAACCTACGGGATCAAGCGCACCAAGGACACATCGACCTCTGTGCCGGCCAGGCAAGAAAAATCTACTCCATTCCGACACCCGTTTCATACATCGGGGTCGGTAGACCCGGTGAGAGACTAATATGTAAACAGCTTGGAATGTACAAAAAAAGACGCTACCATAAAAAGGTTATGATTATTTCGCGTCTACAGGGCGGCCTGGGAAATCAGTTATTCCAATATGCCGTTGGTCGAGCTGTTGCGCATCGCAGGCGAACCAAACTTAAGCTTAATTTGCGGGGTGTATGGAGCGATCCTATTCGCAGCTACGCACTCGGAAATTGGAATGTGACAGTCCCTGTAGCTGCTTCTGCAGAAATTCTGTCCATGCGCATTGCTGACGAATTTGTTCGGGCCCTGCGGCCAGCAACCCCATATTACCGCAGGCTTGTGGTGCGGGAGCCGGGGGGGTACTTCGACGCGAATATCTGGCAGGCGCCGCGGCACTGCATGCTGGTGGGTTTCTGGCATTCAGAAGAGTATTTCAAAGATATCGAATGCAGTTTGCGGCGGGAGTTCACTCTACGCGCCGCCATAAGCGAAGATAGCGCGAAGGTTGCAGATCAGATCCGGAACGTCAACAGCGTATTCGTGCACATTCGGCGTGGGGACTACGTCTCGGACGCGGGCATCAACCGAGATTTTGGTATCTGCTCCATTGAGTATTACCAGTCTGCAGTCGAATATATTAAACGGCAGGTAATGAGGCCGCACTTTTTTGTCTTTTCGGATGAACCGGAGTGGGCGCGCGATAATCTGAAGTTGTCTGCCCCCGTCACAGTAGTTGATCATAACCGTCCGGGAGATGGCCTCGCCCCCGGCCGAGAGCATGAGGACTTGTGGTTGATGAGCCTTTGCCAACATGCAATTATTGCAAATAGCTCTTTCAGCTGGTGGGGAGCTTGGCTGAACGCGGCAACGGATCGTATCGTTATCGCGCCACGGAATTGGTTTCGCACGCTCGCGAGTACCGATTATGTGCCTGCGCGGTGGATCAAAATGTGAAGGACGCGGCTTTGTCCAAGCCGCCGATGTTTCGCCAAAATCATCGTAAGTCGTGTCGATACGTCCGCCCATGCTGAAGGCCGCCGCTTCGCCGAGGAGGTTGGTCTACTCTGTCCCTATTGGTAGGGCCAGGATGGTTTACTTATGCCATGATCGGACGGGCGCCGCGCAATTTGTTCGAATCGAGTTCAGGCCTGACAAAGTTTGTAGCGTTTAAGAAGCCGATGGACTATCAACTACGAGCAATGGTTAAGTATGGAGAACATTTGTGAGCCGGTTGTGCCTGTATTATCTCACTGAACTGGATCGCTGGTTGCCGGGTGACCGTTTCATTCGACCAATCATTCGGCGAATTGTACGTGGCAAGTCACGTCCCAGTGGAGTGGACAAAGTGTTCATGAACCTTTGTCTGGGCTTGGACAAACTGCGCATTCCCTATGAAATAAATCTGCCATACAGGCGATTACGCAGCGAAGATCGCGTGGGTATTTTGGGGCGAGGCCGACATTGCTTAGCTGGGTATGACCGTCCCAATCCGATTGTTGCCGGCATTGGTTTGATGACCCATCCCAGCGAATGGCCGTCGTTGTGCCAGGATTATCCGGTCGTGAAATATCTCCAACATTCGAAATGGGCCAATGATGTCTATATTCCTTACTACAGAGAGCGTTGTGGCATTTGGCCGGTGGGAATTGATACCGAGGTTTGGAAACCACAGACCACATACCAGAAGACGATAGACTTTTTAATTTATAACAAAGTGCTTTGGGATCGCGATTACCACGAGACCTCATTGCTCAAGCCGATTCGTCTCGAGTTGAACCGGCGAGGTTTGAGTTTTACTGAGATCCGGTGTGGTTCTTATACGGAGGACGAGTTTCGTCAGCTGTTAAAAACGTGTCAAGCCATGATTTTTCTTTGTGAGCATGAAAGTCAGGGGCTGGCCTATCAGGAATGCCTCTCCAGCGGCGTGCCAATCTTGGCGTGGGATCAGGGCTGGTGCCTGGATCCTACTCGCTTCGAGTGGGGACAACCGGAGATTCCGGCATCGAGCGTTCCCTATTTCGATGAGCGCTGTGGAAGCAGGTTTACGGACATCTCGCAGTTTCCAGATCGGCTGAACGATTTTTTGGAAGAGCTAAAAAATGGGAAACTTCACCCGCGCGACTATATTATGGAAAACCTTACCTTGGTAAAGTGCGCCCAAGATTTTCTGCGTATCGCGGAAGAATGCTGGATCTAGCCACGCAATCGATATGAGGCTCTGCCCTATGAGCTCATATCAGGCACGGCTGAAGGTGGTGGCGGAAATGCTCAGCAACGGGGCGTGGTCGACTCTGTTAAGGGCCGTCTGGCTAAAGATCCAAAGATCCGGCCTGGTTCGGAGGTGAGCGCAAATGAGCACGCCTAATCGTATTGCCAGTTTAGACGGCCTGAGGGCGGTGGCGATCTCATTTGTGATCGCTGAGCACGCCGCGCAGAGGGGATCTGCTTGGATTCCAGCCCGCGCCAGCGGCTACCTACTCCTTCTAGCCTATAACGGCGTCAAGATATTTTTCGTACTCTCTGGGTTCTTGATTACGTCAATTCTGCTCCGGGAGTTCCGTAAGTCTGGAACGATCTCACTAAAGAAATTCTATTGGCGGCGGACTTTGCGCATCTTTCCCGCAATGTATGCTTTCCTAGCGGCGATTGGTATCGGCTATTTGCTCGGGATTGTGCACATCGGGACGGAAAGTCCATTGCGGATTTTTTCAGCAGCATTCTACCTGTCGGACTACCTACCAATCAACGGATGGCCGCTTCATCACACGTGGTCGCTATCGGTAGAGGAACAGTTCTACCTGCTATGGCCCGCCCTTCTGCTGACTTGTGGAATTAGGCGAGCGGCCTTCTTTCCAGGACTGCTCATAATCGTGGCACTTGTATCGCGAACTTTTGCTTTTGATGAATATCGATTCGACAGCGTTGCGGACTCGATTGCGGTCGGCTGCCTCGTGGCAATCTATCGTCCGCGGCTGGAATATATTCTGTTGCGCTTGTGGCCGAAGTCTCTCCCGCTATCGGCCTTACTGGTGTTTCCGGTTATTGCGGTTCCACTCTCCAATACGTTCTCCCGGCACGTCATGTTTTCCGCGCTTGTCGGCATTCCTTTGTTTAACATCGCGGTTGGCATCGCCATGCTGGGCGCGATTCTCGATCCTCCCGCATGGCTAAATACAGCGCCGATGGTGTTACTAGGCGAAATCAGTTATTCGCTCTACTTGTGGCATCTTCCATGGGTAGCGGACAAACGGACCGGCTGGTTGTGGCTTCCAGCGGCAGTGCTCTGCGCCTGGCTTTCATATCGCTTCATAGAGCAACCTATTATGCGTTGGCGAGATCGGGGAGCTGGCGTCATGATTCCGGAGGTGATAGCTGAGAACAGCTAAGCTATCGTTCCCCGTCAAATTGAGCGTCGCCCATGGCGCAGGTCCGCTCCGCCGAGAAGCTCGGTGCCGAGATTGAGCAGCGCCACAGTTACTGTTAAGACGATTATTGACGAATCGTTGTACATTTACACTCGTGGATTCTTTATCCGCTGGAATCCGAATAGCGCATGATAAAGCGGTCTAAAAAGCTCTTTTGACGCAGCCCGCACGCGATAGGGAGCGGAGACGCGAAGCCAGGCCAATATCCGGGCGAATGTAATTGGGCAATGTCCGGCTTGGGTAAGTCTCAAGATGAAGGATTCCCGCTGGTAAGTTTCTCCGCTGGCGAAGGTATCGTTGAAATGAGCGATTAGGGGAAAAACTTCTTCGCCTTTAGGGCTGGTCTCGCTCCGGAATCCGCTCGAATTTACGAATCTGGCATGGCCACGTAATACGTCCACAGAATGCAGGTTTGGAAAATGCATTGCATCTGCCTTGATCGTGCCATCGTCGGCAACCGGAGACTGGCCAAACATGGCCATCGCGATGGAAACTAAGGGTTCTTCATTCTTTTTCATCCGCAGGCGCACTAGTCCAAGCTCGTCATATGAAGCAGCAAGCGTACGGGCAGACTGGAATATTTCATGAGCGCCCAACGATTGGTCAAAATAGTAAATAGCGCCCACGAATAGTGGAATGGACGGCAATTTCAGCCGTGCGCATCGATCCTGAATGGAACCAAACCACTCGCCTTCTGACACAGATTTTCCCACAGCCGATACTCCTCGGCCACGGAAAACGCTAAAAACGTCCGAAATGTCTCCGGCAATCAGACAATCCGCATCCACATATAGAGTTTGAGTCGCCGGCGATAATTGATCCATCCATAGCTTTGTCTCGAAACCGGAGCCGTGAACATCTGGATCAAGTTTCACAATTACCAGATTTCTCAGATCTCGTGGAACAAGGTCTGGACGATCGGTCGCAATGACAAACGGAATTTGTGTAACCCGATTGGTCGCTCGGTAAGATCTCGCTAAAGTGGCAGCCATCTCGATATAAATGCGCTTGCCGGTTGCGATGGTCAAAACGCATTTTTCCATAGGCAGACAGGTCACTGTTATTGGGTTACAACCGTGATCTGGAATCTCCTTTTTTAGGATCGCGACTACGAAATTACACTTGTCTTGAGCGGTTTCGCAAGACCGATGTAGGGTCGGTAGTGTCCTAATTATAAATCCATCTGTTTCAGAGGTCCCGATCATCTCCACTTTCATATTCCTGCGCCAGAACTCCGGAGCGGAGCCGGCTACGAGGGCCGCCCGAAGGCGTCTATGATGGGCCCGTTATGCCGCCTGACGATGTCACCTATTTCGTGAACTCGAAAAGCCCGCAGCCGCAATCGCACAGTGCGGCTGCACCGGGTTCTCTGGCTTCATAGAGATCGCCGTCATCACCAACGTAGCTAAATGAGACTAGGCGTAACCGCGAAAAGCTCTGGATGATAGTTTGGGGCGCAAAGACTCGATGCGCGTTGAACTCTACCCGCTCGCGCCCCACGGGGACCGAGAAGTACAGACGTCCTCCCGGTGCTAATACCCGCTGCAGAGCGTTCATGAACTTGAAGCAAGCACTCGGGTCCACTGGGTCCGAATAACGTCCTAAGCCGAAGTGTTCTGCTGCATGAAGACTCGAAAGAGAGTCCACGCTGTCACCCGGGAGCTGCGATAACTCGGTTGCATCATCGCAAATAAAACTCAGGTCTTTAATCTTGCTGTCAAGTTGGCGGATGTCGATGATGGTCACCGGCATGAACACCAGCAGATGCGCAACGAATCCATCCACACGTGACCCTATGTCGATGTGCGTTACCGGTGCCCGTTCAAAGATCTTTCGCGCCGCCCACAAATCTTGGTTGAAGTAATGTCCGGCAGCCATGCCTGCGCTCGCTTGGCGGTCGGAAAGAATCGGATACAGTTCTCGAAAAGAGATACGAAATGAAGGATTTTCATTCAGGGCTTGATACTTCTGCGCACAGTTCACGAAGTACGGGACCTCTTTAGCCGTTCTCAGCCAAAGGCGCGGAGAAAAGTCAAACAGCGGCCGCAATATCCTACGGATTGTAGATAAATCAATCATCAAATCTTCTTTGAACCGGAATCTCCTTTTGCATCTCTAATTTGCCTGAATTTTACAACTGGAAGCTGATTTTACAAGACCAAACTCACTTTTGCGGTTGAAAAGCTGAGTGATTAGGCGCCTTCTTGGCCTCCGGATGCGTCATCGTGAGACATCCCGTCGATTTCACCGACGCTTCTCCCTCCTCACGGATGTTCAGCACGATTTGCGTTCTGTGCCGCCAGCCGTTAGCTTGCCGAAAGCGACAGCATTGCGAACCGCAGCAGCGTCGCCGCGAACCGCCCTGCGTCAGGTGTCCTTCCGCCAGCATCAGCCAGTGCCGTCTTCCAACTGGCTGACTGATAGAAGGGAGCCTTTGGCCACACAACTTGTCCGGCTTCCCGAAGGCGGAGTCGGCTCGGAACCAGAGTTCCTTGCCTAGCTTCTGTTGCCGCTCGATCTCCTGCAGTATGAGTTGTTCCCACCATCGGCGCTGTGAACGTTGCCGGGGAGTAGTTGCGCGGCAACGCAGTCGCCTGCACTGTTGAATAGCAGCAGCGGGTGATAACAGGTCGGTTCGTAGTGTTTGTTGTAGGCGCTCTGTTCCTGCTCGCCGTAGACCGGAATCTCGGTGCTGTCCATATCCAGCACCGCCCGCCACGACCCCTCGTGTCACACGTCGCGGCCGCGGGGGATAGCACGACCTAGACCAGATCGACATTCCGCTGCACGGGTATCAGGAGCGGCGCTTCTTTCACGGCTACTACAACAGTTACTGCTGCCTGCCGCTGCGCATCTTAGCCGGAAACCCCCAATGATATGTGCTAAACTGTACATAATCAAACCCAAAAAGTTCGCTATCGACATGGCTTCTACAGGGCACGAATTCGTATCGGGGGCACCGGGGAACAGCGTCACTCCAGCGAGCGGCGGTCACGCCGTACCTGCTCAAGAGCTACACTATAGCGCGAGCAAACTCCGCTCTGAAAGCAGAACGACAAAGCTTATATACATCAGCCTCATTCTACTGACGATTCTATGCTCGGGGTATATAGCTTTCAAGGGCGTGGACTGTGGTCAGCATTGGGACGAGGGGAACTTTATTGAAACAATAGTGAACTCATTCCAGACGAAGACCTTGCTGCCCAACGGTTGGTACGACTATGGGTCGGTTCCTTACACCTTGACTATGATCCCCTCCATCAGCACCGCAGTTGAGCATTACCGCACGAGTGGAGAACGGGTGACCGACACAAGTTTGACGGCATTCGCACCTTTTGCGCGGCAGCAATGGTTTAAGTTGAAGCTGCGTCGCGAGTTCATAGTGATTTCGTTGGCAACTCTGGTCTGGGTCGCGCTCCTGGGATGGCGCATCACCAGCCGGTGGCAAACCGCCGCGTTTGCCACCATGTTCACGGCCTCCTCGTGGGAGTTCATGTACCACGCGCGGTGGATCGCCGCGGATCTTATCATGGTCCAATTCACGATTTTGTCATTGTTGCTCATGTATGTTGGGATGGAAAAGTACAACCGGACGGCGCTATGGCTCAGTGCGGTTGCAGGCGGCCTGGCGTTGGGATCCAAGTACCCGGCCGGGTTATTAATTGTTCCCCTTCTTTTTGTGTGCTGGATAGCGAGTCGCGGACAAGAACTTCGGCAACGTGTCTACCAGGCATTGAAGATCACCGCCATTTTCTTTGCTGTCTTTATCCTGTCGACCCCGGGCACGATCCTGCAGACATTTTGGTTCATTCGGTCTGTAGGCTTTCAGATGCACCACTATGGAACGTGGCACGGAGGTTACACCGTAAGTAGAGGACAGCACGCGCGGTTAATTCTGATATACCTCGCAACCGTAGCCATGTCCAAATATCGTTTGCTTGCGACTGCCATCTCTCTTTTGTCAATCACAGGAGCAATAGTGAGTTGGCGCGAGCTTCGCTGGAAATCTTTGCCAATCCTTGGCTTCGCCGTGCTGTACGCTCTATATTTTAGTCGTCAACATGTGATGATTGTTCGCAACTTGATGGTACTTGTACCTATTATCGCTATCTTTGGTGCGGTAGGTTGGACTTGGCTGGTCGGAAAGATTCGGGCCGTGCCGCTGCGTGTTGTGGCGAACGCGGTTGCTGTGTCTGCTGTAATAATGAGCCTTAGCTGGCAAATTCAAGCAGCTCACGGCATTGCCAATCGCCGCAACATTGATCATCATGCCAATGTTGCACGTTACCTGCAGACGGATATGGGCAGGAAGTCGTTTATTACGTCGCGGGTGGCAGCCAGCTATGGCAACAGTGCGTCATCTGAGGTTCCGCTGGACAAGGCCGAATACGTCCTGTTCACCAATAAGGAAGTTTCCGATTGGACCCGACTCTCTGCAAATGTTCCCGGCCGTTACACCATGGTTTCCTCGATTGAGGAGTGCGACTTTGATTACTACCCCTCGTGGCCGGGAGACGAGCGGCTAATTGCGGTTCCTAAAGCAACTGCTTATGAATTGGGAGTAGTCAATTGATCGAAAACGCGCTTCTGGACAGTCGTCCTAACATCTGATCCCGAACCTAAAGAGCTCAGATGACTACCAACGAAGCGGCTTGCACCACGCTCAATCACAAATTGGTAGTGCCACAAGAACTATTCCTTCCGAGCAATTCCGACCAGAACGAAAGGTCCCGTTTTGCCTAGTTGGTCCAACTCCTCGGCATGAGAAAACGGCTGCATCGCAAAGTCATCCAGTGATTCAGGCAGGACCGCCCATACCGACGGGTGGTGCCGTAGGACTCGCTGTAGCATTCGACCTAAGCGAAAGAACGGATTCGAATGGATACGGTTTAGTTCCGCTCGTACCTGATCGCGCAGTCGGCCGATCTCGGTATATTTCTGTCCCCACAACCTGATCTCGCTGAATCCTGCCTGCTCGAGAAGCGCCATAAACTCAATAGCGGAATACTCTTTCTCGTGGAACTCCCATTCGGCTTTAGCGTCACCTTCACGCAGGTTTCCGTTTGGAGTACTGATGATCAGGGTTCCGCCAGATTGTAGCGATTGGAAGCATCGGGAGAGGAAGCGGTCGGGATGAGGTAGGTGCTCGAGGGTTTCAAAGCTTACTACCGCATCAAAGCTGCCGTTCGAGATGTTAGCGAGTTGTTCGCAGTCGTCCTGGACGAAACGTATGTTCGGATCGCTAAACTTGGCGCGAGCTATATCCAAAGCACTTCTGTCCCGGTCCACCGCAACCACTTTGATCGCGTTCTCGCCCAAGAACTTACTTCCATATCCAACCCCGCAAGCGGCGTCGAGTATAGTTGTAGCCTGCGCGCTGCGAAGCATTTCCAGCGCAAAGCGATAACGACAATGGTGGTTTGCAAAATACAGGTCCCACTCCGGTGTCCCCGGCACAAGCCGCTCTATCGCCATGTTCTCTTAACTTTCTTTCCGCCCCGGCTGACATCGCCGGCGCGATTACTAGAATTGTGGGGTTCCTGAATTTTATCTGATCGCGGCTCTAGTTTGCATTCTAACTCTACATCCTTGAAAGAACTGCAGGAAATGACGCTTTACACAACGTCCACCTGATTGCAGAATAAAAGAGGGACTCTAGACATCAACATGAAAATAGTACTCGCGCTGGGCTGGTATTTTCCGGAATCCCTTGGGGGCACGGAGGTGTACGTCAACGGGCTGGCGCAGCGTTTGAAGAAGCGCGCCCACCAGGTGAGCGTAGCGGCCCCGTTGCGTGGGATCAAGGAGTCCCAGAACTACGAGCACGAGGGTGTTCCGGTTTTTCGTTACCCGCTGCGCGGTAGCAGCGCCACACGCGATGAGTGCCAGGTACGCGGTTCGGCCCGCGGTAGCGAGCTTTTACTCGAGTGGCTTGTAGAACAACGTCCCAATATTCTGCATGTCCATACCCTGTTGCCCGGTATCACCGTATACGAAATCGAAGCCGCACGGGCGTTGGGAATCCGGGTCATAGCCACCAACCATCTGGGCGATCTGGGTTACAACTGCCAACGCGGAACTTTGATGCGCTGGGGGCGGGAATTGTGCGACGGCGAGGTGCAGGTTCCGAAATGTACCGCCTGCAGCCTCCAGGCTGCGGGAATGCCGCGAGCACTGGCTTATCCAGCGGCAGCTGTGAGTGCATTGGTGGGCGCTTCGGCGAAAAGATTACAGGGCCGTGCCGGCACGGTGCTGGGAATGGCGGACCTTATTCGTCACCGCCAGGTCCTCCAGCGGCGACTGTTGAGCGCGGTTGATGCGTTTGTGTTGCTAAATCAGGCAGCGTTGGATCGCGTGCTCCTCAACGGCGCGCCGCGCGAAAAGCTGGCGGTCAATTATCTCGGTATCAGCAATGCTATCGCTCGCAAAGCCGCACCCGATCTTTGCCCAACGCCGTTGCCGGTGCGTTTTGGATACGTTGGCCGCTACTCGGCAATAAAAGGGGTCGTGGAATTAGCCGAAGCCTGGTGTGCCCTGCCGCCCGACCTGCCGGTTACTCTCGAATGGCTGGGACCTGTGAACGATGCGGAGGCGCAGGCCTTGTTGATGCGGCTGAAAGCCCTATTAGGAGGCGATCACCGGGTGCGATTCGCGGAAGCAGTGCCAGCGTCTAAAGTGGGCGAGATCATGCGCGGACTGGACGTCCTGCTGGTGCCGTCACGATGGTTTGAGAACGGCCCTACCGTGGTACATGAGGCTTTTGCTGCGGGTACGCCCGTGGTCGGGACACAAATCGGCGCCATGCCGGAACTGATTCGAGACGGCATCGACGGACGGTTGTTAACGCCGGGGAGCGTCACGGAGATCACGGATGTGATTCGGGAGATCGCCGCCGATCCTGCGGGAACCGTGGATGCATGGAGGAAAGCCTTGCCCATGCCGAGAACGATGGACGACATCGCCGCCGATTATGAGAGGTTGTACTTTGAAGTGATGCGCAAGGAATCTGCACCCCTGGCTGGTTCGTAGTCACGTAATCTGCTCGGGGCCTAATTCCGGTTTTATTTTCAGGTGATTCGGCACCGTCGAAATGCTAAAGTGGCATTGATACCTTGCAATGTCGCGTGTCACTGTCATCACCGCCGGTCACCTGTCCACCTGCCCTCGAATGCTGAAAGCTGCCGAATCGCTGGCGGCAGATGGGCATGAAGTGTATGCAGTGAGCACCAACTTTGTGGGTTGGGGGACCGCGGCCGATGTGGACTTGCGCACTCGCCTTCGCCTGCCATGGAAGGTGGTGGATTACTCACACGCGACCGGAAACTGGTTGCGGATTCGTGCCGGCGTACGGCATCGCGCTTGCCGGGCGTTGGGCAAGACGTTTGGGCCGGAGCAACTACCGGCCGCCGTGCTCGGCCGTGCCACGACCCGCGTGCTGACGGAGTTGGTGCAGGCAGCCGCCGAAACTCCGAGCGATCTTATCTACGGCGGTGGAGGGGCTTTGATTGCGACCGCGCTCGCCGCGAAGCGCTTGAACGTGCCGTATGCGGTCGACCTGGAAGACTTCCACGGAGCCGAACATGCGGCAACGGACGAGGAAGGCGTTTTTTCCAATCGATTGGCGCAAGCCGCGGAAAGGATCGTCTTTCGGGATGCGGCGTTCCTGACCACTGCCAGCGATGCGATCGCCGATTGCTATGCAAGGGCCTATGGCAAAAGACCGCTAGTGCTTAACAATGCGTTTCCATTGCCGGCACGCGAGCCTGAATTCGCGCCCGTAGACGGCGCGGGACTTCGCCTCTACTGGTTCAGCCAAACCATTGGGCCAGGCCGCGGGTTGGAAGACGCGGTTCAAGCCGCCGGGTTGGCGCAGATCGACTGTCAACTCCATCTGCTGGGGAAGCCGAGCGGCGAGTACCTTGAGCAGCTTTCGTCCTTGGCCAGGGAACAGGCGCCGAGACTGAAACTGGTGCATCGCTTCCCCCAGCCGCCGGATCGCATGGTGGATCTTTGCCGCAATCAGCATGTCGGACTGGCGTTGGAGATGACGGAACCTCCCAACCGGGCAGTTTGCCTTACCAACAAGGCTTTCACCTACATTCTTGCTGGGCTGGCGGTTGTCTTCACCGATACGCCGGGGCAGCGGAACCTGGCAATGGATCTTGGTCCGGGCGCGTTTCTGTATTCCGCGGGAGATATCGGAAAGCTCGCGCAAGGACTCAGGCTTTGGGCTGAAAACCCGGCGCAGCTATTGGCCGCGCGGCGGGCTGCATGGGCCGCCGCTTGCCGGCGCTGGCACTGGAACCACACCGAAGAAGAAGGAGCACTGTTGCGCGCGGTGCGAGAGGTTCTGCGATGAAAAGCCTGAACATAGCGGTTACTGTCGACCCCTACATCCCAGTGCCGCCCTTGATGTATGGCGGAATCGAGCGGGTTTTGGAATTTGTGGTGAATGGCCTGGTCGAGCGCGGTCATGCGGTCACTCTGTACGCGCATCCGGACAGTCACTGCAAGGCGAAGCTCATCCCATACGGCGTTCCTCCGCACTTTTCCAAGCGGGCCCGCATTGAGGAACTATGGCAGATTGGATCGAAGCTGAGCCGGGAACTGCGGCATCTAGATGCCATTCTTAGCTGGGGACGCCTCGCGGCGCTGTTGCCGGTGCTGGCGGAAAGGCGCGTGGTAAAAGTACAACGCTACTGCCGTGATGGGATTCCCTGGCGTAGCGTGCGCATTGCAGCATTGCTGGCGGGCCCTTCGATTGCTTTTGCCGGTGCATCGCGCAGCGTGTACCGGTTGAAGCCGCAGGGCTACGGGTACGGACGTTGGCTGGCCGTGCATGACGGGGTCGATGTGACAAAGTTCAAGCCGGTCACGCAAGTTCCCGCGGACGCACCTTTAGCTTTTCTCGGACGGATCGAGCGCTACAAGGGAGCTCACAATGCCATTGAAATTGCACGGCGTTCCGGAAGGCGGTTGATCATCGCCGGAAACAAGGTAACCAACTGCCCCGATGGACACTATTTTGAAGAAGTGGTGGTGCCACATCTTGACGGAGATCAGATCCGCTACATCGGGGAGGTGGATGATGCCGAAAAAAATGAGCTTCTCGGAAATTGCGCTGCGTTCCTGATGCCCATTGAATGGGAAGAGCCATTCGGTATCGTAATGGCAGAGGCCATGGCCTGCGGAACGCCGGTAATCGCGTTTAATAGGGGCAGTGTTCCCGAGGTGGTGCGCGATGGGATCAACGGATTCCGGTGCCAGGGAATCGACGAGGCGGTAGCTGCCGTGGCAAAGCTAGGCCAAATTGATCGCCGCGCGGTGCGCAACGATTGTGAGCAGCGCTTCTCATCGGATTTCATCACCAGCGAATACGAGTCGTTGTTGTGGAGCATGGTGAACGCGCGCGCTCACTAGTTGAGGGGATCTTCTGGGTCCAGTAAGCTTGGTTCTACCGGTCCGCAGGCGAAACCAATATGCCTCGTCCGGCTTCATTGGCTAAAATAGATGACAAGGTGACGGACTTCAAGCGCGGCCGGCGGCCATTCGGTGTCAATGAGTGCTCCGGTGTTCGTCTTGAGTGGGATCCCCCGCAGGAATGCGACCCCATCGCTGCCAAATGTCATGGGCGGCTTTGGAAGTTCGCGATTTAGTGTACTTAATGGCAATCAATGCATGAGGGAGAAGAGGTGAGTTCATGGGCTTGAAACGGTCGATTGCGATTTGCCTGAACCATATTTTGAGGCAATATGATGCTGAGATTGTTCCAACAATTAGCCTTTACGAATGGCAGCGCGTTCCCTGCGAAATACCCAGTGTTAACAACCGCGCCTTGCCCGAAGGTGCGGAGGAATTTCTCACTCCCAACAATCCCAAACTTATGGATCTACAGCAGAGGTACAGAGCGTTTGACTCAGCTGTGACGACCCCCTACTTTTGGAACGATGGCCATATACTCCCGAAGGATATTACCTGTTTCCGTGGGGACAATGGGTGGGTTCGTCAAGGGAGCGGCAGACATGCCAACATCCTGGCGTACGCTGTCAGCCTGTACTATTTAAAATCCATCGACCACCTGGGGCTCCTCGACAAGCTAGTCGAGGACGACTGCTTTGGGAATTTCAGCTTCACCATTGGCGGCCGCCAGGTTTCGCGCGACCTGCTGGATTCCATCGCAGAAATATACTTCTTGGATCGGCACCTTGGAATCGCTTCCCGGACCGGCCTCCGCGTGCTCGACATCGGGGCCGGCTACGGACGCCTCGCGCATCGCATGGTGAGCGCACTGCCCGGTATTGAGAGATTTTTTTGTACAGATGCCGTTGCCGTTTCCTCGTTCGTGAGCGATTACTATTTGCGATTCCGCGGCATTGAAAAAGCATGCGCAATTCCTTTAGATGAGATTGAGCACACGCTCCGCGATCATCCGGTCGATCTTGCGATCAACATTCACAGTTTTTCAGAGTGCCGGACACAAGCGATCGAGTGGTGGGCTCAATTGCTCAGCAAACATCGGGTAAAGAACTTAATGGTCGCTCCCAATGGCGATGGTGAGCGTTTACTGACCGATGATGGCCAGGATTTTCTTCCGCTTTTGGAACGATATGGATATCGGACCATCCTGAAGGAGCCGCAGTTCACCGACCCCGTAGTTCAGAAATACGGACTTACGCCGACCCAATACCACTTGCTGGAATTGCTAGCGTAACGGCTCGCGGAAACTCCTGAATTGAATGTTGCTGCTTTACGGCCAGCGATGGCATCAGCGGTTTCCGGTGCAAAGGGGTTGACGAAGCCGTCGCCGCAGTGGCGAAATAGGGCAGATTGACCGCGCAGCGACTGTTGTAAGAGATGGTGAACGCGCGCTCACGCTAGTTGCTTGATACCTCTGTCAGCCGTTAGAATTGCAGCATCTTCATTCTTTGCAGGCAGCCCATGTGGCGTGCAGGAAGGCTCGACCCCGCCCATGAAGACGGTCGCCATCATCGCGCCCGATTTCTGTCCCAGCAGCATGCCGCCCGCATTGCGCTCCCGTTTCTTTACCGACCATCTGCGCGAGTTCGGCTGGGATCCGGTGGTGATTACCACGGCTCCGGAATTCTACGAGTGGAGTATTGATCCGGAGAACGAACGCCTTCTGCGGGGAGATTACGAGATCATCCGCACCGCGGCATTACCCGTGAGTTGGACGCGAAGGCTGGGCATCGGCGATCTCGGGCTGCGCAGTCTTTGGCACAACTGGCGCGCCTTGAGCGCTCTGGTGAAACGGCGCCACGTTGACATGTTGCTCATCACGGTGGCGCCTTTCTACACGATGCTACTGGGCAGACTGGCGAACATGCGCTTCGGTTTGCCCTACATCATCGATTTTCAAGATCCCTATGTAACCGACTACTACAAGACGGTCGCCCCGGCGCACCGTCCTCCCAAGTGGCGCATGGCCCGTGCCGTGGCCGGCGTGGTCGAGCCGTTTTCGATACGGCGTGCTGCCCACCTGGTTTCCGTGGATGAGGCATACCTTCGCGATATGCCTAAGCGCTATGACTGGGTTACTCCAGAAGATATCACCGGAATTCAGCTCGGAGTAGAGCCGGCCGACTTCGACTACCTGCGCGCCAATCCCAGAAAGAACTCCATCTTTCGTCGCGACGACGGCATGCGTCACATCAGCTACGTCGGACGCGGTGGTCCCGACATGCTGCCGGCGTTGCGCGTGCTCTTCCGCGCGATGGGACGCCTCGCCGAGGTGGAACCCGAGCTCATGCGTCCGGTCCGCTTCCACTTTGTGGGCACGAATTATGCAACCGGAAGCATGGTGCGGGAGCTGGTCATGCCGCTGGCCCGCGAGTTGTCGGTCGATCGCTTTGTCGAGGAACATCCGTGCCGCGTGGCCTATCTGGAAGCAGTGCAAATTCTGCTGGATTCCTCGGCCTTGCTGATACCTGGTTCGACCTCTGTACATTACAGCGCGTCGAAGCTCTTTCCCTACATCCTTGCCAACCGGCCATTGCTGCCGATCTTTCACGCTGCCAGTAGCGTGGTGCGTATTTTGAAGGAGACGCGGGCGGGAAGCGCAATCGTCTTTCGCGATGCAGCCGTCATCGACGAGGTGCAGCCCGAGGTGGAAAACCGCTTGCGGGAACTGCTCGCCTTGCCGATTGATGCACGCCCCGCGACGGATTGGACGGCATTCGAGCCCTATACTTCCCGGTCGGTATGCGCGGGGTTGGCGGCAGTCTTGGAACGAGCTATACTAAAGTCTCCGGCAATATTTACGCAAGCACAATCTGCTGGTCGACCAGCCTAGGTGTATGTCTTTGTGGTTTCGGAATTGTTCTTTCTATACGCCATGGGGCGCGCTGTCAGTAGAGGACACCCCCTGGCCCGAGGAGACTGGACTCTGCTTGACAATCTTGGGATGCGGGAGAAACCGATGGGGCGCTGGCGCAAATTCGTGCGGCAGTTAGTTTTGGGGAAGGGAACCCTTGGTATTCCGTATCGGAGGCCTTTCTGCGAGTATTGGACAGTGTTGCCTCGGGAGTATCGCGATGCTTAGCGTTAAGAAACGTATTGGGCAACTGATCTTTGCTCGCATGCCGGTCACGCATTTTCTTGAATTGAACGTCGGCATGATGGGGATCGTCAACACTCTGGGGCCAGCACAGCGGCGCACTCTTGCCCGTCTGCGCCGCCCCCAAGGAGCCCTGGTCAACGTCGCCTGTGGGCCCAACGCCCTGGCTGGATTTGTGAACCTGGACCTGTTCCTAACTGCAAAAGGTGTAGTCCGCTTCGATTGCCGCCGCTGGCTCCCGTTTGCCGACGACGCCGTGGATGGCATCCGCGTGGAGCACTTCTTGGAACACCTTGAGGTGCGTGGAGGTGCGTGAAGAGGTGCCGGATTTCCTGCGCGAGTCGGTTCGCGTTCTCCGTCCGGGAGGAGTCCTGCGCGTGATCGTCCCTGACGCCAGCCGATACCTGCAGGCATACTACACTCCTGACCTAAGTGCTTTCCGTGCCCTAGGTGTTCCAGAGCCCTTTCCCGACGATTTGCCCACCCGAATGGACATCGTCAACCACGTTTTTCATCAGTGGCACGAACACCGGTGGGGCTATGACTTCGATACCCTCGCTGACCGGTTATACCGCGCTGGGTTTAGCCGTGTCGAGCAGTCCACGTTCCTGCAGTGCCGAGATCCGCGCCTGGCGCAAGACGCTCCCCACCATGCCCCATATTCACTTTATGTCGACGCAATCAAACAGGAACTCTAGAAGAAGCAAGGTTGCTTTATGGTGTGTAGCACATCCAACACTCTTGTGACCCAAACGGCGAACGCCACCTCTTCGCGACCATGGCGGCTGGCCATCGTGGCCACTCACCCGATCCAGTACCATGCTCCGTGGTACCGCGCATTGGTCGCAGATGGCAGGCTGCAGATCAAAGTTTTCTTTTGCCACCAGGCGACCCCGCAACAACAGGCGGATGCCGGTTTCGGCGTGGCGTTCGAATGGGACATTCCCCTGCTGGACGGTTATGAGCACGAGTTCCTTAAAAATGTAGCGGTACACCCCCGCACCTCCAGTTTCAACGGGCTGGACGTGCCTGGCATCGGGCAGGTACTGTGCAAGGGAGATTTTGATGCCGTCCTGGTGAACGGTTGGAACCACAAAGCGGCATGGCAGACGGTTTGGGCGTCGAAGCAGCTCGGTCTGCCGGTTCTGACGCGCGGTGATTCCCATCTGCATACACCCCGATCAGGTCTGAAAACCTGGGTCAAAGAGATGACTTATCCATGGTTGTTGCGTGCCTTCGATGGGTTTCTCGATGCCGGTCAATGGTCGCGTGACTATTACCTGCATTATGGCGCGCGGTCGGATCGCATCTTTCATGTCCCGCATGTGATCGACGAAACTAGTTTTCTGCTCAGGTCTGAGGGCCTTCAGGCTGAGCGCGATGCCATCCGCTCCGCTTGGAACCTACCCTCTGACGCGACGGTTTTTCTCTTTGCGGGCAAGTTCATCGCGTTGAAGAACCCCATGCTATTTCTCCGCAGCCTTGGTTCCGCGTTCCGCCAGGAGCGAACCGTCGCCGCTTTAATGGTAGGTGACGGCCCCTTGCGGCAAGAGTGCCAGCGCTTTGCCAGTGACGCTGGATTGCCTGCCGTGTTTGCGGGATTTCTCAATCAGTCAAAATTAGCGAATGCCTATGTCGCGGCGGATGTCCTCGTACTTCCCTCCGAGCATGAAACCTGGGGAATGGTTGTGAACGAGGCCATGTGGAGTGGACTTCCCTGTATCGTCAGCGATCAAGTGGGATGTGGTCCGGAGCTTGTGGCCGCGAAAGGCACAGGTGAGGTATTTCCACTGCATGACCAGGCTGCACTGGCTGCCGCGATGGTGCAGTTCGCCCGCAATCCGGAGCAGCGGCGGGCCTGCGGTGCGCGAGCCAGGGCGGTGATCCAGGCCTATTCCATTGCCACCGCCGTGGAGGGCACCGTCAACGCGGTGACTGCCGTAAAAGGGGGACTGCGCGCATGATGTCCACTGCTTCCGAGCCCCATCTCCAGATGTCGCGCCAGAGTGTTCCCTGGGCTGCGCTGCCGGTCAGGATCATGTCCATTCCGATGCTCGTGATTACCGCGCTTTGGGCATTTTCACCTCTCGATATCGGTTTGGTGGCCGCGGCGTGCTCGTTTGTACTGGTGTTGCTGCCCTGGTGGTCCTATTGCATTTGGCAGGGGGGCGATCAGCGGCGCTTTCCAATGTTCACGGTGATCGGCCTGATGTATGTCTTTGCGTATGTCATGCCTCTCTATCTGGGCGACCACCTCGGCAAGACCTCATTCGGTCCGCGGGTGCTTTCGCCCGATGCGATGGACAACACGATGCTGCTCGCCGCCGTAGGAATCTTGGCACTCGGAGCCGGACTGTCCGTGCGCATCCCCGACCACTTCGTAACCCAATTGAGGCTGGAGTTCCAGGACAAGCCGCTGGCGTGGAACTATATCCGCTTTGTGTTCGCCGGGACGACGATCATTACGATGGTTTTTGGCATGGGCGCCTTAGGCTCGGGTGGCCGTCAGGCTCTTACCGACATGCGAGACGTGGTGGGCATTGCAGCGTTTCTGGCCCTTTTCCGCCGCTACCTCTGGGGGGAATCGGAGCGGCTGGACCGGATACTGCTGATCGGGTTCGTGGTTTTGTACCTGGGCCGGGGAGTCGCATCGGGATGGCTGGGTGAGGCGGTCTGGTTTGTAATCGTGATTGGCATCGGGTATTTCGATGTGCGCCGACGCATCCCCAAAGCGGTCCTGACCGGTGTGGTGATAGCAATTTTGTTCCTGCAGCCGGGCAAGGGTGAATTCCGCACACACTATTGGCGCGGCATCGGAAACACCGTGGGAACGACCAGCGAGCGCGCGGCATTTTGGCTCGACGCGTCGTTCCGCGCCTGGTCCGATGCCCTGGACCAGCCCGAGAAGCGAAGTAAGTTGTTAGGGGAAACGGTGACACGCGCATCCCTGTTCGAGCCCACCTCAATGGTGATGCAGATGACACCGACGCAGGTCCCTTACCAGAACGGCCGCCTGTACCGATATCTTGCGATCAGCTTAGTCCCGCGAGCCATCTGGCCGGACAAGCCCAGTTTCAGCGAGGCCAACCAGTTCTATCAAGTTGCATATGGAGTGACCGATCGAAGAGATCTGAACAAGGCATCCATGGCGGTCGGAATCCTGGCAGAGTCCTACATTAATTTTGGATGGTTCGGACCACCGCTCGTCATGCTGATCATTGGCTTGCTGCTGAATATCATTCGCGGCTATTTTCTCGATGCCGACCAGGGTGAATTCCTCCGTTGCTTAGGCATTGCTTTGTTGCCAACCCTGATGACTGTCGAGAGTCAAGCTGCGCAATACCTGGCAGGCATCATTCAGGCAGTCCTGCTGACGGTTGTAATTTTTATGCCGGCGCTGCATCTTGCCCGCCCGGGCACTAGGAGAAGTTCAATCCAGTATCCTTATGGTGGGGGCATTTAGTGCGCATTCTCCATGTCACTCCATACTTCGCGCCAGCATTTTGCTATGGGGGACCTCCCCGGACCATTTTAGGTCTCTGCCATGCAGAACGGCGCCTTGGCATTGATGTTACGGTTTTCACGACTACTGCAGCTGGACGACAAGCTCTGTCTCCCGCTACCGATGAGCCCGCCGGGTATGAGGGAATTCCCGTGTTTCGGTTTCCGCTGGGGCTAGCCGGTCGCTTTTTTCGCTCTCCTGGGCTCGCGAAAACGATTACAAGTCGCTGCTGTGATTTCGATTTGGTACATATCCATTGCCTCTGGAATTTTACAGAATGGGGTGCTGCCTACGCGTGCCAGGCAGCAAGGGTCCCCTACGTTATCTCAACCCGGGGCATGCTTCTGAGCGCGTCCCGCCGCCATCGGGCATGGCGTAAGAAGATTTTTTTTCCAATTATTGAGTCTCGCATTCTGCGCCAGGCTAGATTCCTTCACGTGACCTCGGCAGAGGAGGCGGCCGATATCCGGAAATTAGGGGTGGAGCGCAGAGTCTTGGAACTGCCGAATGGCGTCGATGTCCCCGGCGATCTATCCAAGCTCCAAGGCGCGTTTCGCAAGCAGCATGGGATCGACGATGACGCTCCCATCGTCGCATGGATAGGACGTATTCATCCCATTAAACGCCTCGACCTGCTGGCCAAGGCATTTGCGAAAGCGCAGTCGGTTGTACCACGAATGAAACTGGTGTTGGTCGGCCCAGATGAAGGAGGGCACCGTGCTCGTATTGCTCCTCTTTTTGCAGGGTCCGGAGACGCAGTGATCTGGACAGGCCAATTGGAAAATGCGGACAAGATGCGTCTATTGGCCGACGTCAATCTGCTTGTCGCTTGCTCCAACGTGGAAAGCTTTGGGATGAGCATCGTTGAAGCCATGGCGGCTGCCGTGCCGGTAGTGGTCACGCAAACCTGCCCTTGGCCGCAAATCGAACGTGAAAATTGCGGTCGCTGGGTCCAACACGATGCAGATAGTATTGCGAATGGAATCGTTGACGTTGTCACCGATATGCCGCGTGCGCGGGCAATGGGTGAGCGGGCTCAACGGTTTGTGCTGGAGAACTACTCTTGGGAATCGGTCGCCCGGAATATGATTGATGCGTATGAGAGGGTACTGGCTCGCCGGCACAGGAGGATGGAATGAGCCGAGGGAATCCTCCTCAGGTACTGCTGCTTACTCCGATGTTCAACGGCCGCGACGGCATCTCGTTGGTCTCCCGGGTCGCGGCCTCAGTCCTGGTCGCGCATGGTTTGACGGTGAAAGTGTACAGCCTTTGCCGCGAGCCTTACACCGAAGTGCCCGCCGGTATCACCCTTTGGAACGCAGAAAATAGTTCTTGTAAGTTTGTGGCGACGGTTGCCAGCGCCGCTCTTCGCAGCGTCTCTACCGATGACCGCGTGCTCGCGATGCATGTGCATCTTGCGGGAACCGCGTTGCCCCTAACATGGCGTGGCGCAAAATTGTCGATTTTTCTTCACGGCATCGAGGTCTGGAGGCCGCTGCGAATGCGGGAGCAATTGGCTTTGAAGGGGGCATTCTCGGTCCTTGCAAACTCGGCTTGGACAGTCCAGCGGTTTTGCGAGATCAATCCCAACTTTCGCGAACTTCCCGTCGATGTATGCCCTCTTGGAATTGCACCTTTGGATGAGCCAACAGTTGGTCCCCGATTGCATTCAGGACGTTTCGCTCTGATAGTGGGGCGACTGGTCGGCGAGTCGCGTTACAAGGGACATGATGATCTGCTGGAACTGTGGCCCAAGATAATAGATCGTTTTCCAGACTTCAACCTAGTAATCGCAGGCGACGGTCCGTACCGTTCCCATCTTCAGGATAAGGCCTTGGCGCTGGGACTGCAGAACGCTGTGCATTTTGCCGGGTCGGTGAGCGACGTAGAGTTGCGGCTACTGTATCGCGATTGCGACTTTTTTGTCATGCCTAGCATGGGAGAAGGATTCGGTTTAGTTTATCTGGAAGCGATGCGTGCCCGCAAAGCCTGTATAGGCGCTCCCGGGGCTGCGGCGTCTGTCATCGAAGACGGACGGACCGGGATCATCGCGGATCCTAGGTGCAAAGATGATTTGCTAAATGCCCTTTTTGACCTAATCAGCCAGCCGCAACGTACCGTGCAGATGGGGAATGCTGGGTACGAACGTTTTTTGGATAACTTCACCGCAGATCGGTTCGGTAGAACGCTCCTGTCTGGTATGCAATTGGAATGCCTGAGGGCAGCGCGATGTGCGGAATAACAGGGGTGAGTTGCAAGGCCGCCAAGCTCGAGGATGCACGGATTGCTGTAGCGCGCATGGTAAGTGGGATGCGCCACCGAGGTCCCGATGACCAGGGTTCGGAAGTAGTTTGCGCCGGGCCCAGCCCGGTTGTCCTTGGAAACACCCGCTTGGCAATTCTCGATCTCAGCCATGCCGGGCACCAGCCAATGCGCGATCCTGAGACCGGCAACTGGTGCGTGCTGAACGGTGAGATCTATAACCATATGGAAATCCGCCGGGCGCTTGGCAATGTGCGCTGGCGATCCAGTAGCGACACCGAGACCTTGTTGCACGCATATGCAGCGTGGGGTTATGCATGCGTGGAGCGTCTACGCGGAATGTTCGCCATCGCTATATATGACGCTGCAAAGCGATCTCTTTGGTGCTTGCGCGATCGTCTTGGCATTAAACCTTTCTACTACGCGACTGGGGCGGACGTTTTCGCTTTCGCGTCCGAAGTGAAGGTGTTGCTCAACTCTGGCCTGGTGCCACTGGAACTTGATCGCGATGGGCTTGCTTCCTACATGCGGTTTGGCTCCGTGATTGAACCGTTGACATTGGTGCGCGGGATCCTCTCTCTTTCGCCGGGACATTGGATAGAGGTTGCGAATGGCGTAATCGTTCACCAGCAGCAGTACTGGTCATTGTCAGCGTGCGCGACGGAACATGGCGCGGAGGACCGCGAAGCTACTTATGACATCTTGCAAACCTGTGTCCGAGAGCATTTGGTTGCCGACGTTCCTGTCGCCTGCTTCCTAAGCGGGGGAATTGATTCCTCAGCCATAACCGCCTGTGCCGCACATAATTCTTCGGCCCCAGTGCGTACCTTCACGGTCGCGTTTCACGGGACGGACATGGACGAATCGTCCGATGCCAGGAGCGTTGCCGACCGCTTTGGAACCGAGCATCGGGAAGTGCGATTGCCGGATAGCGAGATTGTGACTCAGATTCCTCTGGCGGTTGCGTCCATGGACCTCCCCACCATCGACGGCGTGAATACGTTCATCGTTTCGCGCGAAGTGCGCTCTAGTGGAATCAAGGTTGTGCTTTCTGGCCTTGGCGGCGACGAATTGTTTGGCGGATACCGCAGTTTTCGCGTGCTTCCTTTCGCGACGCGCTGGTCCGGATGGGGCGGCCTCGTACCACGACGTTTGGCGCCGCTGTTCCCCGGAGGCGAGCGGGGATTCGATATGATGAGGCCAGGACAATCAATTGGCGAGCGCTACGCCGAACTGCGGGCCTTATGGTCACAGATGGAACTGGCGCGAATGGGACTGCCGGCGGTCAAACTGATCGAAGATCCCGATCCAGCTTTGCCGCTGAACACACAGATCAGTTTACTTGAACTTAGTGTCTATATGAGAAGCGTACTCTTGCGCGATAGCGATGTGATGAGCATGGCGAACTCAGTCGAACTACGAGTTCCTTTCCTGGATCATCGTTTGGTGGTTCACGCGCTACGGAATCATCTAGCTGGCGACGGAAGGAAAAACGCGCTTATCGAGAATTTCGCAGATGTACTCTCTTCCCGCACCTTGCGCCGAGCAAAACAGGGATTTGAGTTGCCTATGGCCACTTGGTTCCGGGGGAAAATGTTACAAGGATTTTGCGAGGAAGGGCTTGCGTCGCTAGATCGCGAGTCCGTTTTATCGGTGCCATCCTCCGAATTCAAGAGGCGCTTCGAGGCGGGGCAACTTTCCTGGCCCAGATTGTGGCAGGTAGTGGTGCTCGGTCACTGGTTAAATCGCTTTGTGAAATGCCGTTCCGAGGCAAGAATCGCACTTCAAGGACAAGTATAGATGAGGATTCTTATTCTCAACCAGGCATTCTATCCCGACGAAGTAGCGACGAGTCAATACGCCGGCGATGTGGCATGCGCATTGGCTGCGGCGGGGCACGACGTGACGGTATTGTGCAGCGCCCGAGGATATGACAATCCATCGCGTAGATTCTCCAGTAGGGAAGTATGGAACGCCGTTAAGATTGAGCGAGTCCAGGGGACTAGCTTTGGCAAAGGGGCAAAATGGAAACGCGCGGCTGATTTTGCATCCTTTCTGATTGCTTGCCTATGCCGTCTACCTCGATTGGGCCGCTTTGATGTCATCATAGCGCTGACTTCGCCACCCCTAATATCGGCGCTCGGCGCGGCCTGGAAAGTTCTACTTGGAGGGCGACTCGTCTCCTGGATCATGGACATGAACCCGGATGAGGCCATTGCTGCGGGTTGGCTCAACCCTTCCTCCAAGGCAGCGGTCATACTTCAGAAAATCCAGGCATTTAGCCTGCTGCATTCTGACGTCATTGTGGTTCTCGACACATTCATGCGTGTGCGACTCATCAGAAATGGCACAGAGCCGGAAAAGATTGCGGTCATTCCACTCTGGTCACAGGATGACTTCGTTTACTTCGACGCCTCAGGTCGCGAGCGTTTTCGACGACTGCACGGATGGGAAGATAAGTTCGTGGTGATGTATTCTGGCAATCATAGCCCGTGCCATCCGCTATACACATTGCTCGAAGCGGCACATCGTCTGACCTATCGTGAGGATGTCCTATTTGCCTTTGTCGGGGGAGGCAGCGAGTATCGCAAGATACAAGCGACTGTGGCAGAAGAGGGCAGGAGAAACATCTTTTGTTTGCCGTATCAACCTAGAGAAGGTCTCGCTGCGTCGCTTTCGGCCGGGGATCTGCAGGTTGTCGTTATGGGTGATGCCTTCGTGGGTATTATATCGCCATCAAAGGTCTACAACATTCTAGCTGTGGGTACACCGATGTTGTATATCGGTCCGGCGCAGAGTCACGTGACTGAACTGTTCAACACGCTCAATGATGGGCGTCGGCTATATACCGCCGAACACTCCGATATCGACACAGTTGTTCAGCAAATCCTAAAAGCTCGGGAACGAGGCTTTTCTTCGCCTGTAACTGATTATACGACCCCGGTTGGTAAAGACTCCTTGCTGCCGCGAATGCTAGCAGTCGTGACTGGCGAGCAGCACCAACTAACGGATATTGACCAAGTCGCTGCCGGGTCGGAGAGCTCATCTGGCTCCTGAGGCCAGTTCGGCCTCGGTTGAACGTGCATGTTTGTGGTGTACCAGCGTTCTCCATAACATACTGGTGGCAAGTAGCTGCGCAAGTCTTGAGCTGTTGGAAATGAGATTAAAAATGAATATTCTTGGGATTAACGCTTATCACGCAGACGTATCTGCCGTTCTGGTTCAAGATGGAAAGCTAGTTGCTGCCGTGGAAGAAGAGCGTTTCCGGCGCGTAAAACATTGGGCAGGCTTCCCCCAGCATGCGATCAGCGCTTGTCTGGAGATGGGCGGGATCAAGGCGTCGGACATCGATCACATCGCAATATCGCGAAATCCTAAAGCGAATCTTATGCGAAAGACATTTTTCGTGTTGCGAAGCCGCCCCGCCTTGAGACTACTGCGCGATCGGGCGAAGAACAATGGGCGCGTGAATGACGTCTGCAGTACCATCGCCGAAAACCTCGGCCTTGACGCCGGGCTCGTTCGTAGCCGCATGCATTGGGTGGAGCATCATCCGGCACACCTCAGCAGCTCGTTTTTCGTTTCCCCGTTCGAGGAATCTGCAGTTTGCGCTATCGATGGATTTGGCGATTTCGTTAGTACGTCGTTCGCCATGGGGCGCGGCAACAAGCTCGACGTACAGGACAAGATTTTCTTTCCCCATTCGCTCGGTTTGCTCTATTTAGCCATTACCCAATACCTCGGATTCATGCGCTTCGGCGATGAGTTCAAGGTGATGGGTCTGGCTCCCTACGGCAAGCCCAACTACGTAGACCAGCTTCGCCGCCTGCGTCACCTGACTGCCGACGGCCGTTTTATACTCGATCTCACCTACTTCCGGCACTGGTCGGACGGCGCGAACATGACCTGGGACGAGGGCGAACCGACGATGGGCCCAGTGTTCACAAAAAAGCTTGAGGAGGTGCTGGGACCGGCAAGAAAAGCCTGTGACCCGCTCGATATCCGGCATGAGGATGTGGCCGCGTCGCTACAGGTTGTACACGAAGAGGCAGTGTTTCATGTGCTCAACGGCCTGCATGCTCGCACGGGGGCCACTCGACTGTGCCTGGCGGGCGGATGCGCCATGAATAGCGTAGCCAATGGCAAGATCCGCGAGAACACGCCTTTCGAAGAGGTGTATATCCAGCCTGCTTCCGGCGACAGCGGAACCGCATTGGGCGCCGCGTATTACGTGTGGAATCATATTCTCGGCCAGCCCCGTGTCTTTACCATGGAGCACGGCTACTGGGGACCGGAGTTTGCAGACTCCGAGATCGAGAACAGCCTCACGCGATACTCCGCCGAACTCGAAGCGCAGCGTTGCACCCTGCGTCGCATTGACGATGAATCGGAACTGTGCGCTTGGACGGCACAGCGGATCTCGGAGGGCAAGGTCGTTGGATGGTACCAGGGCCGCATGGAATGGGGAGCGCGAGCTTTAGGCAACCGGAGCATCGTGGCCGACCCACGGCGCGCAGACATGCTCGAGATCATTAATACAAAAATCAAGTTTCGCGAGAAATTCCGCCCATTCGCTCCTTCAATTGCCGAGGAATTTATGCACGAATACTTTGCCGGCGCGTGCTCCGACCCGTTCATGATACAGGTCTACCCCGTCCGCTCCGAAAAACGAACGGTCATTCCTGCCGTCACTCACGTGGATGGCTCTGGCCGGCTGCAGACGGTCGCCGAGAGGGGAAACCCGCGCTACTGGCGATTGATTCAGGCTTTCAAAGCCGTGACTGGGGTGCCAGTGTTGCTGAATACTTCGTTCAACGAGAATGAGCCCATCGTTCTCAAACCGACGGAAGCCCTGGATTGCTTTTTGCGCACCCAGATGGATGTCATCGTTCTAGGCAACTATACCGTGGTTAAAGTCTGAATCCCGAAGTTGAGATTGAAACGATCACCGAGGTCGTCAACTGGATCCACGTAGGAAGCGAGCAGACCGGGCCACGCGTCGCTGCGATTCTTTCCATTGTTGAGAGCTGCCGCCGGCTGAAGATTCGGTTCGCGAATTTCTCGCCTCAGTGCTGCCGGGACTTATCGACCACTCGATCCAGCACCCGGGCGTGGGGGCAAAGCTCCCGCAGGCTGCACCGGCCACCAAGGCTTCCTTCTGAAGCACGGGCGTCCTCTCATAAGAACAGCCCATCAACCGCATCGAGGAACTGCTGCCATGGGACGTTGCCGTAAACCTGCGCCCCGCAAACCACGCCGCGTAGAGCAACCGGCAAGCGACGAGCAGAGCTCGGTCGTTCTGCCATTGCTGCACGTTCCGACCTGATCTCCGACGGTGAAATCACCATAGGCGAAATGTAAAAATGTAATGCTGCGTCGCCGTGGCCAATGACGGCCACAACTGCCTGGCCATGCTCCGCCGCCAGGGAGAGCCTCGCGCAATTGCTAACCCGTCTCGAGGAAGCTATCACCAAAGCTCTCGACGAAGACATCTATACCGACGAGATCAACGCTCGCCCCTGAATCGTCACATCCACGCCTCGGCTACCAACAGAGCCGTCCCACTCTGTCCAGACGGCCAGAACTCCACGATTAACGCTTACCCTGCAAGTGCGCTGACTCCAAGAGGTAGACCTACGTTTTGACTGTGGCCGCTACCGTCAACGGAATGGTTAAAGTTTTTGATTGTCCACCCCCGGTTGCAGTCACAGTAATAGTTCCTACGGCAGCCGCCGTTTTGGTGGTAGTGCTGATCGTGAGGCTGGTTCCTTGCCCTGCCGAAATGTTTGAGGGCGAGAGCTTTAGGGATACTCCAGCAGGCGCCCCACTGGCTGACAACGCAAGTTTCGAAGCAAAACCGTTTTCGGCTGCCGACGCGAAATCCACCGTCGCGTCGCCACCAGGGGTGATCGTGATGTTACCGACTGCTTCTGTAGAAGGCGAACTTGCAAGTGGTGCGAAGACCGCGTCGGGCCCCGATTCCTGCCAAGTGCAGGTATTGTCAATTACGATTGCCCCGGATGAAATTGGGAACTTGGGAGCCCAACCGCCGGAAGTGCAAGCTGCTAGATTGCGGTAGAAATGCCCGTTGTCGGTCGGGGCCTGTACGTAGGAGTATGCGTTGTAGGCGTTCGATGCTATCCATGCCGCCGCATTCCAGCCTGCTGTGGTCACAACCTGTGCGATGTTGCCGCTTGTCGTCGTTGCTAGGATTTGCGCCCCCAACGGAAAGTACGTCGCCATGCGGGATGTGTAGGTTAGACCCATGTAGAGGGAGGGCAATGGATTGTAGTAGCGCGATGAATCTCCATAGGGCGAATTAGCCGGGATGGTCTCTGTGTAGCTGCCGGAGATACTGCCTCGCCCGTTGCCCGTGCGCAGGTAAATATGCCAGGGGTAGTTGCCGGAGACATTGGTCATGCTTATCTGTTCGCGAGAAGGATTGTCAAGTACGATGGTGCAACCGCCCGTGCTCAAACAGCTAGAATCGGTGTATCCCGATGGCATGACAAAAGTCTCATTTTTTATGATCCATGACGGTTGTGCGCCCGCGTTTGTCCAGGTCACGCTTCCATCTGTGACCGTCCCGCCAATCGTGAGCGGCCAAGTTGGTTCTGTTGTCCCAGTCGTGCCAGCCGCGTTTGCCTGATAGACATAGCCGTTCAACACGGTGGGGTAGGCGTAGCCATTGCTGTCGGCGGTGTAGGCGGTAGAGGGTTTCCAAATCTTGATCGTGCCCGCAATGTCAATATGAGCGGCTCCCGCGCTGCTCCAGTTGTAATTGACCTGATGTAAATTGCCCTCTACATCGAAGCTCTCCCGGCTTGCCGACAGGCTCAATCCGTTGGCGTTATCCATCTGAATGCTGGTTGGGACAGTGTTGCTGATGAGGGTGTTGTTTTTAATGGTCGAGACGCCATGTACTATCGTGTCGTTCTGACATAGCACTCCTGGGGAGTATGCGGAGCAAGGTATCGAGTTAGTATCCAAGCCTCCAGCCACAGACACACCACCCGAGTCGGTGAAGGTGTTGCTGTCGATGTAGATTCTGTCCATGGTTCCAATGCTGTTGCCGCCATGAACTGCACTGCTGAATAACGTACAGTCATTGTTCTCAAACGTCACATTGAAAACCCCGGCACCTGTCGAGCCGAGGTTAAAGCAGTATTGCCCAACCGCAGACGTCTGAGCAACGTTGCCTCCATTGAGGTGATTCTGCTCAAACGTGCCACCTTGCCCGCCATACTCGATGGCCTGCCCGGACATCGAAACAGTGTTGTCGTGGACTGAAACATTCGCACCGTTGTAGTTGATTCCAGCAGTGGTTAATCCGTAGGCAGGTCCACCGTTCCCGCATGGTCCCATGATGCTGTTCTGCATCACGTCGCCGTAGTTATGCGCCCCGCCGCCGTCAATGGCGCACTCGTGGGAGTAGCCAATCCCTCGGATATACTCTGCCAATGCCTCGAAGGTTTGGTTAAACGTGAAAAGCTGCTCTACGTTTGTCGGGTACTGCACCTGCCGCAATTCAAGGTTGCCAAGATAACTTCCCTTAAGGCCCTGATCCACATTGCTTGGAGGGTAAAAATACACCAGGGCCGAGCCTTTCGGCGTGGCTGCGATATTCCAGTTTTCGAGCGCCGAAATTCCCATTCCCGCCCCAGTGATACCAACATTCGAGCAGGTAACTTGTATGCCGGTCGTCAGAGAACGCCCAGCAGGGACATAGACCATCCCTGCCCCAGCCGCACACGCTGCGGTGATCGCTGTTTGATCTGCCGTGGTGTCATCATGCCCCCACACCACACGCTGCGAATCGGTAACGGCATTTGAGGCCGACGCTGCGAGCGTAACCGTCGTGGCGCTGGTATAGGCACTGATTGTGGTCGAGAGCGGTTGCACGTATCCGCTAGTCGTCGGCCCCGCCCCATACACTGCGATCACCTTGCCCATATCGGTTGAGAGGAACGGCGCATCAGTACAGGTCAACGTGGCACTGCCAGAGGTCATCGAACAGGTAGATTGTGTCTTACTCCACGCTCCTAGTCCATCGCCCTCAGACTTGCCGTCCACCGCAGCGCCATAGGTCCGGACATCAAATATGGCTCCTGCTGGGATTATGGGTGTTCCATTAACCGGCGAATAGGCGATTTCTGTTAGTGTCGCCTGGTCGCCTGTTGCGATGTGCAAGTTGCTGAATTGTGCGGCCGTATTAACAATCTCGCTGTTGCTGCTGCTAAAGACGTCTTTCTCGATTAGGTTCGCCCCGGTGGGCGCGACGACACCCTGGACGCTCAGCGCAGTTTGTGAGACAGCCGCCGTGCTTGGATTAGTTTCCGAGGAACTCACTTCAGTAAAGGTGAACGTCGGTTGAGGGGTGATGGTTAGGGACACCGGAACCGTTAAGACAGTTCCGCCTCCTGTTGCCGAAATGGAGACGTTCGCCGCGCCGATAGTCGCTGTAGTGGATGCCTTCAAGGTAATTGAAACGCTGCCTGCGCCGGAAGAAAGCGAGGCAGGGGAAAGACTCGCAGTCACCCCAGTAGGCAGACCAGCGACTGCTATGACTACCGCTGAAACGAAGCTTGCGGCTTTTTTCACAGTAAGTACCAATGATCCATTTGCGCCAGCCGCAATTGACAGGCTGGAGTTATTCACCGACGCGGAAAGCGCTACCAGGTTCAAAGTGAATTGCGCGCTCGAACTGATTGATCCCGCCGTGGCCGTGACCACCACAGTATAAATGCCTGGTGATGCTTTGGATGTTGTTGTCAAGGTTAATACGCTGCTGCCGCTTCCTGGTGCCGAAATGGAAGAGGGCTTAAACGCGGCGGTGACACCCGTAGGCAATCCAGTCGCTTTGAGAGCTACGGCGGAATTCAGAGCGGAATTTGTTGCAGAGGTGATCGTGATTGTCCCGGATGTTCCGGGAAGCAATGAAATCGGTGATGCGGAGGCCGAAAGGGTGAGTGCGGGCGCGAGGACAATCACAGTGACCGTGGCAGAGCTGGAGATGGTACCGCTACTGGCCACGACGTTAAAGCTGTAGTTTCCAGCCGCCACAGTCGACGCGACGGTCAGTTGCAGCGAACTGCTCCCGGAGCCGGGCGCGGCGATGGTGGCAGGAGAGAATTTTGCCGTGATGCCCTGGGGAAGTCCGCTGGTTGCCAGAGTCACCGCCGCGCTGAATCCATTGAGGTCTGCTATTTGCACTGTAATTGGAGCCGACGACGATGCTGATGCGGTAAGCGAGCTTGCGCTGAGGGTAAGCTTGATTGAAGGCGACGTCTTCCCATTGCTCCAGTTGGTTACTAGTGCGTCGGCATCCACCGACCCCAGACCGCTGGCAAGGTCGTAGCCTGCACCGGCGCTGTATCCGGTGAGTCCGGGAACACTGTTGTTGCCGCTGGTAATATCGTGAAAAATGGATGGGCCGCTGCTGCTATTCTGCTGGCTGGCGAGGGTGTAGAGGACCGGATTGGCCGCGCCCTGCCGTGCGCCCGTGCTCTGCGCCACCATGGCGAAAACTCCGGCCAGAGCCGGCGTTGCCGCCGAAGTTCCTCCCACGACCGTCTCCCCTCCGTTGAGTACGATCACGTAGCCGTCGTGTCCGGCGGCCGACAACGAGAGGTCTGGAACGTCGCGCATGGCATCGGAGGGTACTCCCTCGCCTGACTGCCAGGCAGGCTTGCTGTAGATTATGCTGCTTCCACCGCCTCCGGCCCAGAGATTCGCTCCACTCTCGTTCCATACCACCTCAGGAATGTAGCCGAGCGCAGATGACTGAGTTCCTGCGGCGTTGTTCGAGGACCAGTACAGAGATGGGTCGGCGGTGTCGGCGAATTCGGTCCCTCCGATGCAGAGATCGTAGGGAGTTGAGCAAAGTCCGTTCACGGCCAGGCCATACTGAGCGACTGTGGCGGAGGGATCATCGCAGCCGGCGGCGCCGCTATCTCCGGCGGAGACCAAAACGGTGATTCCCTGAGCGGCCGCCTGTTGCCAGAGAGCATTGACGAAGCTGTTCCCGGATGCACCGAGCTGTGACTCGCATAGACCGAAGCTCATGGTCATGACCGCTGCCAGGTTTTGATCGACGATGTATTGAGCAGAGAGATAGGTTCCGTCAGTTGTTGCAGTGGAAGCCGAAGTCACGAATTTAACTGTTGAGTTTGGTGCGAGGGCTCCAGCGTATTCGGCATCCAGCGTGGCCTCCACCAGATCGTCCGAATTGGACGTTCCAGGGTCATTGCCGTTAACGATAATCTGAGGATCGTTTATAGGCAAGCCGAATGTCGATCGAAAGCTGTGCACATCACTGAGATTGATGTTTGAGCGTGCGACCACGGCGACACTTTCACCGCTGCCATTCAAGCCCTGAGAGTATAGAGCGTTAAGGTCGTAAATCATCGCCAGGTCGGCGGGCGAAAGGTAGTGCGCATTTCCATAGGTGATTTCCGCGATCGGAGTGGCTGCAGAGTGCATCGATTGCACGCGGAAATCATGGAGTGACAGTACTCCGTTCACCACCGGCGCAAGTGCAGATGGGATGCTGGGATCTGTCGCGTTGGCGATGTGTAAAGCACCGTTAACCCTGTACTGCCGCATGCTAGTTGCAAAAGCACTCTGAACCTGCGCAGCGGTGCCGCTGAATGTGATCGTCCGGCGTGCGGGCGAAATCTCATCGATCCGCATTCCTTGGCTCTCTAACCAGTTGACAATCCTCTGTACGTCTTCGCTGGAGGTACCGAAGTGTTCGGCAAACTGTTCAGGGGTAAGCCACTGGTGGTAGTGGGTAGAAGCCGGATTGCGTTGGGCCTCCAAGAGTGCGTCGAGTGCGGCTTGCTGTTCGTTGGAGGATTGCAACACGAGGACCATGCTTTGCATCGGCAGATCAGAGGCTACAGGTCCTGCATCGAACTCAGCCCGAGCTAGCGGATGACGGTTGCCGGTCAATGACTGCCTAGGGCTGTTTTCGATATCTGCGCCGATACGAGAGGATGCCCGCGCGCTCAATGGATCAGAAATCGTGGGATGAGACTGCGCATTCAGAGTGGCCGAAAGTAATAACGCCGCGAAAATCGAAATGAAATAATGCAATTGATGATTCCGGAGTCCCACTGTCAAGACCTCTGTGTCGCAATTGGCGTGGTGCTAATTTCCGCCTGTTGTGGAATTCGGCGCTTTCTGGGGGGGGCTGAAATCGCGGCCGGCTGGGTTGAAGACGCGCGTGCCAAAAGTGATAGGCGGGCCGATTTGGGAAACGGCTAAAAATAGTAGCCGCGCAGTGAACATTCGCGCTAGGGTTCTAGAGCCAACTAGGCCCCGGCAGCCTGCAGGAGCGGCTTGCCGCGGCGCAGCCATGTTCTTAATCAGCCGCTCAGTATAGATTCTGAGATTGAGTGGGAAAGGAAGACCGTATCTGGTTTTCGAGCGGGTTCTCTCGCGTTCAAACGTCCATGACCATGAGCGGATGTGCATATCTCCGCGAAGATCCATCAGCGGAGCCGGACTACTCCGAGAGCCAATTGCTCGCTGACCCGAGGCCAACGGTTATCCACTCGTCAGGAAAATGTGCGAGCGCGTTGATAATGCGATAACTTACCGGAAATGCTAGCGATATCCAAACCTCTGCAGGAGAGTTTGGCAATCTCGGCTTGAGGCTGAATGAGGTCAGGAGGCGAGGATGGATGTTTTGAGTGCGGCGACGGCGCAATTGACCAACAAGCGCAGTGCGGAGGACCAAGTCGGAACCAAATATGCAACAGGTGGGCGATGCGGCGGATGCAGTAAACTGGGCGCGTGCCGAAGATCCTTGAGCATGCGTGCGCGCGGCTTGCGGACGTCTCACGGTTCTAGGGGGCGTGCTGCTGGCGGCGCAAGGGCTTTTGCCAAAGGTATACCTGACGCGCTCCATCGCGAACCGGCTGGTCATCGCCGTCATCTCCGGCGGGCGGTGGCGCGACATCCGCACGGTGCTGGTGCAGGCGGCGCGGTGGTGCTGGTGGAGCAACTGCTGCGCGGATTGACGTCGTGGGTGCGGACGGCGCAATCGGAGCTGATGCGGGACTACCTTTCGGGACTAATTCAGAAGAAGTCGCTGGAGGTGGACCTAGCGTTTTTTGACTCCAGCGATTTCTATGACCATCTGCATCGGGCGCGGATGGAAGCCGCGAATCAGCCGGTGGAACTTCTGGAAGGGCTAGGTTCGCTGCTGCAAGGCTCGATTACGATGGCGGCCATTCTGGCGATTCCTGATCCCATTCGGGCCCTTGCCGCCGTTGGCGCTGCTGCTGAGCATGGCTCCGGCGCTGTATGTGGCGGTAATCCCTGTGGGCGGTCGCTACCGAGCGAGATGGCCACAATGATCGAGACCCACTTGCGGAGTTCGTGCCGCCCCATTCACGACAGAGCGTGGCGGATGGAACGGATGGGAAACAGTCCAAATGACGCCGAATTTAAATAGCGAAGCAGGCGGTAGCGGAGAGTTGGCTCTCACAGGATGGCCTGCTCCAGGTTGTCCACGTCGAAGCAGTCCCCATTGGCTATCTGCATGTAGGTGAGCTTAGAGAGGGGATGTCCTGTGTGGTGAGGTTTTCTGGCTTGCCCAAAAAAGAGCCCTGAAAGTAGCGATAGCCGAGGTGCTGAGCAAAGTCAAAGTGATCGCGGGTCTCCACCTTTTCGGCCAGCAGGCAAATGCCGCGGCTGCGCATGTCGGCAGCGATGGCGGCCCGGCAGGCAGTGTCGGTAGCCAGAAAGTCTACCTTGACGATATCGGCGAATGGTAGCAGGCGTTGAGTATTGGGTGTGGGCACGTAATCATCCAGGGCAATCCAATAGCCGGCGCGATGCAATCGTTCGCAGGCGGCAAGAATCTCCTGGTTGGCGACCACATCCTCTTGAACCTCGATGACCACTTGATCGCGTGGCAGGATAGTGATGATGTCGCGCAAAAGGATGTTGCGCGTGCAATTGACGAATGCGGTATGTCCGTTGGTGAGCGCCGAGGAGCCATAAAGCAGGGAAAAGTCGATGGTGTGGTCGGCGGCAGCATCGGGATCATCGCAGCGAAACAATTGTTCAGGACCGGAGCGGAAGAGTAATTCGTACCCGTGAATGTTTTGTTTGCGGTCTAGGATTGGCTGGCGCGCCAGATAGCGCATGCAGGAAGTTGTATCTCCGCTGCTGGATTGGGGCGGCGGAATAGGGGCAGTGAAATTGAGTTGTGATGAGGTATCCACCTCTAACATGTACCACGCATGGCACGGTGGCGAATCAATTTAAGTTTGGGCAAGGGACAGAATATGCTTAAACGGTTCGGCTTTAAAATTCAGTTCGATTTGGGAATGGATTTTTGACGCCTTGGGGGTGAAGATGCGGTGCTAAATGCCGGTTGGAGAGCGTGGCCGGCGGCATCGACATAGACGGGCGTAAGGCGTGCTGGGGACTGTGAACCTCGGCCAATGAAGGCGCGAGGGCGCTAGCAAAGGGGTGCATTGCCGGACGCCCTATCGGGGGTCGGGTGCTGGAAGACGAGTACACTGGGCGAGGCGTTGTCCAAAATTACGACGAAAGGTCTTGCGAGAAGTCAATGGAACCATATCTTCCATGTGGATAGGCGGGCCCGCTTTGGGAGTGTCCGCGATTTTGTGTAAACGTTGTTCCCTGTGATGTTGCTCGTTTCCGAGCGAGTTAATTCTCTTTCCCTTTCGCCCGACAGATTTGATTATTTGGCTGACGAGGATCGCAGTCAAGGCCGCAACGCGCCGCGTATCAGGTCTTTTCTGACGCACAAGGAGTACCACAATCCCGCCAACTGGGATCGGAGGTTTGGAACCAAATGAGCGCAGCCCTTGCCAACCCGGTGGAGATGATCGAGCGCGGTGCACCCCGCATCATTCACAATGATTCTGAACTTGAACAGTACACCGAAGCCCTCTTCAATCTCACGGCCCTAGAAAACCCCACTCCCGCGCAACAGGAAGCCATTGAGTCGCTAACCCTCCTGGTGGAACGCTACGAGGAAACTCATTACCCCATTCCTGCGGCGGGTGCGGTGGCAGTGGTGAGATTTCTGCTCGAACATCAGGGGCTGACTCAACGCGATTTAATTCCTCAATTTGCGACAGAAAGCGCGGTCTCAATGTTCTTGGCGGGGAAGCGAAAGCTCACCTTGAAGCAGGTTCTGAACTTGAGCGCACGGTTCAAACTTGCCGCTGATATCTTCATCTCGTAAAGACACGATAGTCCCAGCATCTCAGCCGGGTCTCTCGTGGTTCCCTCAGTATCTCCAGCCACCGCTGGTGCTAGTTGTGCCTCAGGGATTCACAGGGAAGCAGAGCCGAACTACAGCCAAGCGCCATCGAGCACCTGTATTTTCTCGCAGAATCTCGGTGGCCCAGCGGCAGTCGTCGCGGTGAATATCCAGGATGGCCACTTCGGGCGAAGGCGGAGATCTCCTCCCACGCGCCGCGCTTACTGCAGACGGCCATCCGCAAGAGCGTGCCCGATGAGTCGGCGGCGGCGTCTCGAAGCGCATTCTTGCAGTCGACTGTGAGTGAAAACGTGGGAGCTGCGAGATTACAACCTCCATAGCGCGGTCGAGAATGGCATCCATGAGCGGCATGAGCCGACGACAAACCCTTCCAGTCTACAGAACTCTATGGTTTCGGGATTCCAACTGCCGGAGAGAGGTTCATATTGCTTTCGTTTTGTTGGATGCCGAGGGTGTACCGCGGTCTGCGCGTGAAGCCGCGCGAATGGGACGTGCCGCCTGCAGACGATACGTCCCACCCGTGGGCCTTCAAGGGTGAGGGGTGGTTCAGTTGTGGCGCATCTGCCGCTCGACGACCGCAATCGCCTTTGCGAGCCATTGCACCGCGAGTTCGGCATCTTCCAATGCGTCTACGAGCAGCATCTGCCGCCCTTCGGTCGTTGAGTGGAGAACCTGGAAAGCATCCTCAAGCGGACAGGACAAGTTCGCGATGGCGACCTTCAGGAACGCCCGTCGCTCCGATTCGACGGAAGATTGCATGGGTAACCTCCTTCGGCATCAGCCGAGTAATGTGAGGGTGTGAGTGGGGGAATCAGGGATGAGGAAGTGGAAGAATGGAGCCGAGGCCAGGTGGTCAACGCTGTTCAAGGGGCGCTGTCGCATCACCTTGACGTTTCAATTGCGCGAGATGGGCGCGGAGGTCGCTGAGGCGCTGTCTTTGGAGCTTGATTTCCTCGTCAGTAAGAGACGCTGAACTTTCCAGCGCCATTGTTGTCCGCGCGATTCTCCGCTCGGTGCGGGCGATGCGGCTAAGCAATCTGGCCTCAGGAGTGGTTGATGCATGACCGACGTGGAGACCGGTGCAGTAAACACATGGGTAGATGGCTACTGTTTCATTAAGCGGAACTTCTGCGGCGTGGCGCATGGCTTCGAGATAGTTGAGATGACGCAGCTTTCGCCGGCAACTCCGTTCGCGAGATTTCAAAGCATCCTCCTGGTATACGGGGGTTGTTTGTTGGAGAAGAACCGCCGGGGGGCGGGATTATGAAGAACAGTTGCAGGCCAGGCAGCCGGCAAAGATCAGCCGACCGCACTTGGTGCAGCGAGGTGTTTCCGGGTCGCGGCCGTCGACGGGCTGCTTGCATACAAGGCAACGGTTGACTCGCCACTTAGCCTGGCACTGTAGGTTGGTGCAGGTCAGGAATGATGTGCCGGTTGCAGTAGAGCCGCACTGAAGGCACACCGTGCGAAGCTCGCCTCGTAGACGGATACCGCAAGGCCAGTGTTTGCTTTCGGCTGTCTCGTCGTCAGCTTTCGACAGCAAATCGTCGGCCAGTTCGAGGCCGGCGTCACACTGCGTGGCAATCGTGTCTCCGCATCCGGGGCAGACTGGGTGGGATTCATTGCATTCATCAAGTGGTGTACCGCAGTTTACGCAATAGGTCATAACTCTCCTATGAGTGGGATAGGTGCGGGAAGAACAGAAGTGATGTTGAAGTGATGTAGAATTCCAGCTCAGAAACACTGCGGGCAGCTTTACAGTCGACGAACGGCTGAATCCACCAGCTGCGCTAGAGACCGATGAACTCGAAGGAGATTCTCGCGAACCCGCGGGCCGAACGCGACAAACTGGACAAGGCGATCACGGCAATTGAAGCTCTGGCCGAAACGCCATCAGCTTCGACGAAAGCGAATGACGAAGCAACGAAGAGCGAAGCCGGCGGGCCTCAGAATTGACAGCAACACGTTCGATTTGGTGCGCACCACGAAGAAGGCCGAACTGAGCGTCAGCGCAAACAATCGCTCGAAATCAATGTATCCGCGATCCATGACGTAGAAAGCTCCGGCTTCCGGCATGATCTCGTCGAGTATGTTGACGTCATGCACCTTGCCATCAGTAATGCGGATGAACGTTGGAATGTTGCCGCGGAGGTCCAGCAATGTGTGCATCTTGACGGCGCCCTTGTGCGTGCGGAACTTGGCCCATGGAAACCACGACAGGCACAGATCGATGGTGGTTGAATCCAGAGCATACAAGCTCTGATCCAGATCGACGCCCATCGGCTCGCGGGCATAAAGCTTACGTGCAGTAGTAATCAGCCTTTGGGCGAAGTCGGCGAAGATGCGCCAGTCACGCGACTCGTTGGCGTCCGCCAGCGTCGAGCGCGCCACCTTGCCTCGGAACCCTAAGTGATAGAGCTTGCCTTGCAACGAACCCAAGTAGGCTTCGATGTCACGCAGACTCTCGCGATAGGTCAACTGGGCGAACGCCATTGCCAGATATTGATTCCAGCAAGTGAAGTCCCGCAGTCGTAGGTCACCCCGATACCGCTCGACGCAACGACGAAACTCCCGGTCAGGAAGAAAGCTGATCAACTGCGAGAACACCGTGCGGCCCTGATTCATGAGCCATTGTCCGCTCTCCTCGCATTTCAAATCGCGGCAAGTTAGAAATGACTTCAACCTATTGCGCAGCAACTACTTGTAGACAGCAGCTCCTGCGTCAACCGGACAGCAGTGATCGGCAATATTGAGGTCGGCGTCGATCGGCGTCGATCAGGCCCGCGGAGATTTTGCATGATAGAATGTGCGGGAATCCAAGCGATACTGTAGTAATTGACGGCTTTTCAACCCGATTCGTCGGATGCTTGACCATCTGGACAAGTTTTGCCGATCAATAATCCGGCGATTGATCTTTTCTGGGAGACAGCGGAGAATAGCTAGCGGAACAGGTAGGCGCCGTACTGCACGATAAATTCGCCGAAAGGAAAGTCACAATGCGTAAGATTATTTGTTTGACGGTAGTGTTGCTTTTGGTAAGTTTGAGTGCGGCCGCACAGGATAGCTCGAAGGTGGATGTATTCGGCGGCTATTCATACCTCCGCTATACTCCGGGGAGCGGCACGTTTACAGCTAACTACGTCGAGGGCGGGATAGGCTCCGTTGCATTTAACTTAGGCAGGACGTTTGGCATCGTCGGCGAGGTGTCGGCGAATCATAACGGCTCTGTATATGGGACGATAGTCTCTTCCAGTGTCGAAACCTATCTGGTCGGTCCGAAGGTTTTCGTACATGTTGGAAGCGTCACTCCTTTCGCTCAGGCGTTGTTCGGCGGCGCGCATGCGACGGCGTCAGACAGTGGTGCATCTTCGAGTGCAAACGCTTTTGCGGCGTCGTTCGGCGCCGGGCTAGACCTGCACATTAATCGTCAACTGGACGTGCGGCTGTTTCAAGTAGATGACCTGATGACAACCTTTAGTAGTGGTCAGTTCAATGGCTCTGGCGGTGGCATTCAGAATGGCTTGCGCATCTCCAGCGGCGTCGTTTTCCGACTTTAGGTTTTTAGTTACTTGGATGATCTTCAGCGCCGGCAAGCAAAGTTGCCGCGTTGATCCGACTACGGCGTTAGCAAGCCCCGTCTTCGTGCAGTGGGATGGGGTCTTTTGAACTGCAGCGTCGGTCGGCAAGTATTCCGGTGTGAAACCCAATACGTATAAGTGTATGCTTGGTCCTGCGATGCATTTGAGACCGTGTCGTCACTTTCACCTTCGGGTTTGTAGTCGCGCGTCACCTTCTCTAACATCGCGCCGCCAAGCTGGCTCTCTTCCAAAAGATGACGGAACTTGGTTAAGCGTGGGTTTATGGCCGTCTGGACGGATGGAAACGGGTGTGGTTCTGAGTGAACAGTTGTGTCCACGAACCTGTGAAATGGACATAATTGGTTGTGGGGATGGGGAAGATTCAAGTCCGGGCGTGGATCTCGTCGGTATAGGTCAACAATTGCGCTAGATTTCGCCGTCGCGGCGGCGGAGCAAGCCAAGCAGTTGTGGTCGTCATGGGGCCACGGCGACGCATCCGACCAGATACGTTTCGCCTATGGTGATTTCACCGTCGGAGATCAGATCCCCGATGAGTGGCAGGGAAGAGCGACCGAGTCCTGCTGGTCGCTTGCTGCGATTGCTAGGCGACGGTATGATTTGCGGGGGACAGGTTTGCGGCGACGTTCCACGGCAGCAGTTCCTCGATGCGGTTGATCGGATGTTCGGCGATGCGGCTTCGCACATGGCGCAGAAACGCTTTGGGGTCGAGGCCGTTCATCTTTGCCGACGCGACGACGGCTGCCGGCGGCCCGGCGTTGTCGGAGTAGGCAAACAAGTAGTTTCGGCGGTCCACGGCGACCGGGTGCAACGCTCGTTCGGCAATCAGATGATCTACCTCGATCCGGCCATCATCGATCGCTAAGCGAGTGTGTTGGACTCGGGAAAATGCGGAAAGATCGGGCAAACCAAACTCGGTAACCTCTCTGTTTTCGAGAATCGAGGGGATATTCAAAACCGATTCGCCCAAAAATATTCCTTCCCCTGCGCATTTAAATTTGATTCGCCGCCCTGGTATGCCGTAGTACATATCTGAGTGAGTACCTCATTACAACCCGCGCGCTTTTCTCCAATTCCGCCGGCACACGCCAGCAGCGGAGAGACAACTTCCGGCATGCGCTATCTTGCGCGCCAGCCAATTCTGGACCGCGAACAAAACACCTACGGCTATGAACTGCTCTTTCGCTCCGATCGCATCACCGACTTATCCCTTCTTTTCGGTTCCGCGGCGCTCACCAACGGACGTATCGCGTTTGTCAATTGCACGCGCAACATGTTGCTTCACGACGTAATGACCGTCCTACCACGCGATCAAGTGGTTATCGAGGTGCCGGAAAACGTCATTGCCGACCAGGAGGTTCTTGCAGCCTGCGAACGGATGCACCGTGCCGGCTACTTTATTGCCTTGAACGATTACGTGCCCACGCCTAATACCAAGCGCCTGCTGCCGTTCGCGGATTTCGTCAAGGTTGACTTTGTTGCCACCGATACTGCCTGCCAAGCCGCCATCGCCGCCGATATCCATCACCGCGGTATATGCTTGCTGGCCCAAAAGGTGGAGACCCTCGAGCATTTTAAATTTGCTCAGCACCTTGGCTACCGCTACTTTCAGGGTGATTTCTTTTGCACGCCGGAAAGCTCCACCGTGAACGATTCAATCCTCCAAACTCGCCTATGTGCAGGTATTTAGCATCGCTAGTCGAGACTGCTTTGACGTGGACAATCTGGAGCAGGCCATCGTGCGACGACCGTCCCTGTGAGACCGCCTGCTGCGCCATTTGAACTCGTCGTCATTCGGACTGTTTCGTATCCATTCCATCCGCCGCGCGCTGTCATTAATGGGGCAACAAGAACTCCGTAAGTAGGTCTCAATCGTTGTGGCCATTACGCTCTTCCGCGACCACCCGCAGGAAATAATCTACAGTGCGCTGGTCCGCGCCCGCTGGTTCTTGTCACCCTCTGCCGATAACACAGTAGCGGAGCTTTCATCTGTTGAGTGGTTATCCTGACTTCGGCCCTAGCCTGCCGGCTCCGGGTGGGTCGAAGGAGGTATGGCCGGGACGCAGCCCGGGACGCTACATCGCTCTGTTTGGGATAGCTGACTGAACCCTGTAGTCTAAGGAGCTCGCTGATTATTTCGTCGCCTTGACTATATCCAGGTTCCTTGTACACAGTGCGGTTGCTATGTTCCCTTCTACAGGGAGATGCTCTCGGCTGCGTGACCAAATCGAGCAGAGTGCTTCATTCAGCAGATGGAAAACAGCCCGTCTTCGCCAGATTCCCAGAATCGTTCCAGTGGGATCATCAAGATAGAGGGCAGGGAAGGGACCTTGGAATAAACGCCGAGCCTGTTCAGATTCGTGGCATCTTTCATCGTCGGGCTCATGTCGCTGATGGATGCCATGCTCGATCGCCCTATGGAGGTTGTGATCCCGCAACTCCAGCTCACCGCCGAGTGCAGGAACGCTCGGTGTGGCGGCGCCAACGGATTGGGCAAGGTGTTACGCGCGGCAGTCTGCTGTGAGCGCGGTGCCTGGAGGGAGATCTCTGCGTTTGCCCGCACAAGTGAAATTCAGGAAGTGGCTATTCTGGATATTCACCGCGATGCCTGCCGTTGGGCTAGCGAGATTCTGCAGCACACCCACTGGTAAAAATAACTCGATTCGCCAGCCATGGCACCGCGTGAAGAGCTCGGCAGTCACGGAATGGGTAATGCCGTTGTCCGCACTGTGCTGTTTCAGCAGCTCAAATGCGTTTAGCTCTCGAAAGCAGAGCAAGAATGAGCGGAACAGGTAGGAACCCAAGATGCAACGGGCGAGCGACGAGACGGATACAGTAAACTAGGCGCGTGCCGAATATCCTCGAGTATGCTCGCGTCCGTTTGAACCGACTGGCGGAGGAGTTACGCCATCTGCCGCGCACCTTCCGGCTGGTGCGCGAGGCTTGCGGGCGGCTGACGATCTTATGGGGCGTTTTGCTGGTGGCGCAGGGCCTTTTGCCGGTTGCCACAGTATACCTGACGCGTTCCATCGTGAACCGCCTGGTGCTCGCCGTCTTCTCAGGCGGGCAGTGGCCCGCCATTCGTGCGGTGATTGTGCGGGCGGGGTGGATGGGTGCGGTGGTGCTCGCTACCCAGCTGCTCCGTGGAGTGACGGCGTGGGTGAGAACGGCGCAATCAGAGCTGATCCGGGACCATCTGTCAGGTCTAATTCAGAAGAAGTCGCTGGAGGTCGATCTGGCATTTTATGACTCCAGCGATTTCTACGACCACCTGCACAGGGCACGGATGGAAGCCGCACATCAGCCGGTGGAACTTCTTGAAGGCCTTGGTTCGCTGCTGCAGGGCTGCATTACGCTGGCCGCCATTTTGGCGATCCTGATTCCATTCGGGGCGCTTCCGGCGCTGGCATTGGTGGTGAGCATGGCTCCCGCGCTGTATATGGTGGTGACGCTGGCGCAGCGGCGGCATCGCTGGCACCAGAGGACTACCATCGATAGCCGGCGGGCCTGGTATTACGACACCCTGTTGACCGACGGCGAAAAGGCGGCCGAGATCCGGCTGTTCGACGTGGGCGGGCATTTTCTCGAGGCATACCAGACGGTTCGGCAGCGGCTGCGGCTGGAACGGCTGCGGCTGGCAAGGCAGGAGAGCGTCGCGGAATTGTGGGCCGGGGCGGCGTCGCTGCTGGTGCTGGCTGGGACAATCGCGTGGATGGCGCAGCGGGCGATTCACGGGCGGGTTTCGCTGGGCGACCTAGCCCTGTTCTATCAGGCGTACAACCAGGGCTATGGATTGTCGCGCACGCTGCTGGACAACGTGGGCAAGCTTTACGAGAACAGCCTGTTCCTGGGCAATCTGTTCGAGTTCATGGATTTGAAGCCGCAGGTTGTTTCGGTGGCGGCGGCACGGCCGATGCCCTCTCCTTTGCGGTCGGGCATCAAGTTTGAGCGGGTGAGTTTCCAGTATCCGGGCAGCACGCAGCAGGTGCTGCGGGATTTCAGCCTGGAGATCGGGACGGACCAGATGGTTGCGCTGGTCGGGCCAAACGGCACCGGCAAGAGTACACTGCTCAAGCTGTTGTGCCGTTTCTACGACCCGGATGGCGGGAGCATTTCCTTCGACGGGGTACCGTTGCGGGAGATTTCCATTGCGCAGCTGCGGCGCTCGATGTCGGTATTCTTTCAGCGGCCTGTCCGCTATAACGATACGGTGGCGGCCAATATACGGTACGGCGACTTGCGGCTGACGGATGCGGAGTTTCGAAGGGAATTGGAAAAGAGCTCCCAGGTCTCCGGATTGGATGAGATTGTCGGCCGTCTGCCGAAGGGCTATGAGACAGAGCTGGGGCGCGACTTTCTGGATGGAGCGGAGCTGAGCGTGGGGGAGTGGGACCGGGTGGGGCTAGTGCGGGCGACAGTGCGGCAGGCGCAGATTCTGATTCTGGACGAACCGACAAGCGCGATGGACCCCTGGGCCGAACTGCGGTGGGCGGAGCGGTTGCGCGTCATGGCGGGGAATCGGATCATCATTCTGATCACCCACCGATTTACCACCGCCATGTTCGCCGACGTGATTCACGTGATGGTCGCAGGGGGGGTGGTGGAGTCGGGCAGCCATGCGCAGCTGTTGGCAAAGGGCGGCGTGTACGCGGAGGGATGGGCTTCGCAAGCGAGGGTGTGAACTCGATCTGTTCCATGGGAACAAGCGACCGGCGATTGCATGTTGCGCTGGTGCGGGTGCCTCGCGGTACAACACATGGTTTCAGCCTCGGACAAGGGCAACGGTCTGGTGCTGGCCCAGCACTAGGTTAGGCCAGCGATCAAACGACCTGGAGCTACCAGATCGACTTTACCAATTTCGAGCGGCGAATGAGCTGTCTGCTGTGACGAGCGGCATACTTTCCACAATGGAAGTTGCACCGATCAGACAGTCCTGCGGGTCGCGAGGGTAGGAATCTGGAAAGCCAACAGCTACCGAGGCAATCTTCGTCGTGATTGAATCAACGATCACCTTGGAAACGCACTGAGCACAAACTCATGAACCAATTCAGAGATCTCGATGCGTCCATTTTGTGGCAGCCACGCCAGTCCCCAAACTGGGAGAGAGGCACTGCAATCCCATCGCCCACTCTCGCCTCCCGAATTGCAGCAGGGCCTTTTGGAGAGTTTTGATGGCTCGCAGGAAGAGCTATAGGATCTCGACCTCCATCTCCAGGAGGTTTTGGACACCATCTTTGTGAGTAGATGGAATTTCGACGCGACGCAAAGCCACGCGTTTCCGGCGGGAACCAGCCCGCGAACAGAACGAAATACGGAACTAGTGAGCATGGTCGTACCGGGCGAGCCACACGGCAGAAGTCCACGAAGGAGCGTCTAATTCCCGAGCTGGAGCGTGTAATTCCATAAGCCAATGCTGGGCTGCTGGTTCCTACTTTCTTGGAACGGTGAGTTTTGCGCTGCAATGGTGACCGCAAATACCGCTGCCGCCCAAAAGTTAGGGCTTCTGCTTGCTATAGCGCGATTCATGGATACCACAGCAGCAAAAGAGGTTCGCGCCGGTCGTGGATATCTTCTTCGCCTTCTGTTGGGTTTTTGTCCAGCAGCACGGTTCGTACCTCGTGTGGCGGAGACGCATCAACCGGGGTTGACTCTCGCCGTTTGGCACGGTTATTGCTTATCACCACGTCAATCACGGACTCACATGTGCGGACTGCGCTAGTGACAGCGTTTACAGGGCAGGGCAGCTTTGCCAGTGGCCTCAAAACAGCACAGTCTCTTGAGCTGCTCAATCTAATCTGAAGTCCAAGATCGAGGCCGAAACAAATATGTTCGAAACCGGACGAACTTTAGACCCTTGTGCCCGGGTCGGATGGGCTCAGCTAATCTATGTAGTAGGTTGCTTCAACGGCATTACTTCCACGGAGCGTATCTGGGGCCATGGCGTTTTCGGTCTTGCTCTTCCCGCCGCGATTCTCCTTCTGTCTCTGATGTGGTTCATCAGTACCCTGAGAGCGGGCCCTCCAACGATGCGTCAGTTGAATTTGCAGTCCTGCCTACTAACCATCATGGCTGGCGTCTTCTGGGTGCTCCACTGGTGACAGTGAATCGAGTCGAGCCAGAGATTCAACGAAATGAGTCGTACCTTGTCACCTGCACACGAATGCGCTCACGGCAATAGTGACCATCATCTCCGGCGAGGCCAACCATGGAGCTGCGGTTTCGTCCACGCAAACGAAGGTCAAGAAATGGGTAGAACCCCAGAGCGCGGCTTTCTGATACTCGGACAGGTATAAGCATGCCCACGCCGACCCATGGACGCTTGCTCAATGTTTACGCCTAGCAGCAAGATGAGGGCGAAGTGTTTTCCAGAGTAGGCCATCCTCCGGGCGACGGCCTAGTGAAGTAAATGGATTCGCGGTTGGGCCAGCCATCCGTTCCAGTCAGCCCTCACCACACGAACGGAATCAGCGCCTTTGTTCTCTTCTTGTATTTAGGATACTCGGTTGGGAATTGTTCCATCATGAGCCCCTCCTCCGTCCTCGCGCTGTAGACAAGGTAAGGAAGAACCGCGACTAGAATCAAAAGCCATCCGGACCCAACAGCCACCGCCGATCCCAGCATTGCAAGTAGGATTCCGGTGTAAATTGGGTGGCGCACGAGGCAATACGGGCCTGCGGTCACAAGCTCGTGCCCTTCCTTGAGCGACATCGGCTCGCCCCAGTTCCTGCCCAACATGACCCGAGCCCAGACGGCCAGCCCGAGTCCAGCAGCACAGAGGACGATTCCCATACCACGGGCGAGCGGGCTGGAGCCAAATGGACGATGCGGCAAGAACGGATGCAGGTGTTGCAGACGCAAAAGCATCAGGAGAGCGATTAAAATTAGAACACGGAGTAGCCGCCCCTTCCACAATGGCGCTTTCCGAATGTTCCTTTTGGCGCTTACCGCAGAGATCGCCCAATAAGCGTAGAAGAAAAGCCAGAGCGTAATGATGAAAGTGGTCGTAGTAGTCACTGATTTAAGGCGGGGAATTCTGCCTCGCTCGAATTGTACTGCGGGTGGCCGGGTTTCAAACTAGGCGGTATCCGGCAGAAGCGGTCATCGCACCCGGTTCCGGCGCGGAAGCGGGGGAACGGTTTAAAGGCAGCAGCTCAGTGGCAGGTGACGACGTGACGACTTGAAAGGCACCAATAACGCACATAGCACACTGAAAACAGGCTGCCTGATTCGGCCGCCTGAGGTAACCCAAAAGGAGTGCGTTGTGAAACACGCTGATGCGGGAAAGCCTGCGGTCAGGCAGCCTCTCCGTTACTCCTGCACCGTGACGATGTCTGGCTTGAAGGCGAGGAGTGCCTCCAGTTTCTTTTTGAACGACTGCTGGCAATCCCATGTGTGACGATTCGCATAGTTGGAGACTGCGTGGCTCCCATTATGGGAACATGCTTATAGAAATACCTTGATTTGCACCATAAGTAACCTTCTCCAGTTTTGGGAATCCGCGCTACTCTCGATCTAACAAAATCGCGTAATGGGGTGACCTTTAGTAACATGCCGGTCTTATTGACGAAACATATTCGTTCACTGCGAGGCGGTTCACAGCCTCATCTTATGCAAGCCAACGACGGACATATTTATGTGGTGAAATTCCAGGGAAATCCGCAAGGTACCCATGTCCTAGCAATTGAACTGCTTGCTGCGAGACTTGCAGAGGCGTCGGGACTACCTGTACCGGCTGCAGTGGTGGTCGAACTGCCCCTTGATCTCAGCGAAGAACTCTACTTTGAAACGCCCAATGGGCGAGAACCAATCCGTCCAGGGCTTCATTTGGGCTCGCCGCTAGTCGTTACCAATCTTGAGGGGCGATCCTATGACTCCCTGCCGCATAGCTTTCAGCATTTGCTTAGACATCCTGAGTATCTGATCGGTATCCAACTCTTTGATCTTTGGACGGGGAACCGGGATACAAGGCAATTTGTATTCTGGAAATACTCAAAGGACAAGAAGTACAATGTTGCCTGCATTGATAACGGGCACTGCTTCGGCGGACCGGAATGGAATTTTGGTCCGTTAAGTTTTCCGAACGGTTCGTTCACAGAGCCCTCTGCTGCTGAGGCGTGGCTGCGTTGGGCGGAACGGATTGCGACATTCCCTATCAGGGATTTCGAAAGAGCTCAATCCGGTTTAATTCCGCCCGAGTGGGATTGTGGAGTAAGTTGTTTAACGGTAATCTTTGGAGAGTTACTATTCCGTCAAGCGATTATCGCAGCGGAAATAGCGCATAGACTAGACAGATTCTCGGTCGGTGATTTGAACACATGCAGGCTCAAATGGATGATGCACAGACCGGCGCCGATAGTACCCGACCCTCAAGGGTTAAGTACTACGTAATCGGATATGCACCGGACATAACGCAAGAAGTGAGAGTGGATTTCGCCGTCGCAGCTGTTTCAGATTCACATCCAAGCCAAGTGGTTCTGAAGCAGCTTCCATGGGCACGAGTTTTAGAGGTCGATGCCGAAGCCGACATTGACTTGCTGGATGGTTTCATAAACGAATTGCCCGCAAATGTTCGACTCGACACTCGATACATCGATCGAGCCCTTAAGTGGGAGAATTACATTCGACTCCGAGTCCTTTCGCCAAAGGAACTTGACAACAGCGATATCAAAGACTTGTTTTTACTATTGTCTAATGCCGAACTTGGCATTGAGTAAGCCCCGGTGCTCGAATCGAGCTGTCTGAGAAAGATTCGCCACCTCAACTATCTCTCGGCCCTACGGCACGCAGTGAAAGTCCATAATAACGAGACCGTCGTGATCTATCCTTGCAGCTACTGCGAAGGTATGCACGTCGGGCATTCCGTAGCCGAAAATAACGGAGATCTGCGGAAGCACTGCGGAGACAACGACAAAGGCTTCATGACCTTTGCGCTCATCGTTCTTGGCTTAGAGAGCAATTGACATCATCGCCACGCTCTTAGACGATCGGCCGCGATAAATGAGATCCCATCGGTGGGGAGATCTTTCCTTGCCCCATCTCGCGGGTCGGAGATGTTCCTTTCCTTGTTGCATAGTTTTTTAGTGCGCGAGCTTTGATCTTCGGCCCACTGTCTCGATACGCTCCCGGAAATACGACAGACTCATGCGTATTCCCGTGCGCAAATCAATTGTGGGTTCCCAATGCAGCAAGGCTTTGGCCTTGGAAATGTCAGGACAGCGTTGCTTCGGATCATCCTCCGGCAGCGGCTCGAAGACCAGCTTACTTACTGAGCTCGTCAATTCCAGGACAATCTGCGCACACTCCAGCACGGTAAACTCACAAGGGTTCCCGATGTTGACTGGCAGGTGCTCCGAAGAGGAAGCAAGTCTCGTGATCCCCTCGACCTCATCACTCACATAGCAGAAGCTGCGGGTCTGGCTCCCGTCGCCATAGATTGTGATGTTCTCCCCCAATAAGGCCTGCTTCATAAAGTTGGAGATTACACGGCCATCGTCTAGGTGGAGACGAGGCCCATAGGTGTTGAAGATGCGCACGATGCGCGTGTCGACGCCCCGATAGCGGTGATAGGCCATGGTCAGAGCCTCTGAAAAGCGCTTCGCTTCATCATAAACCGACCGCGGCCCGATCGGATTTACATGGCCCCAATATGACTCAGCTTGCGGATGCAAGTCAGGATCGCCATAGCATTCCGAGGTGGAGGCCAGAAGAAAGCCAGCTTTATATTTGTGCGCCAGTTCCAGGCAATTCCGCGTCCCCGTCGAGCCTACCTCTAAGGTCTCTAAGCCCCACCTCATGTAATCCACCGGACTTGCCGGCGATGCGAATTCATAGATGAAGTCCACCGCTCCAAAATCGAAGGGAACGCAGATGTCGTGGCGTTCAAAGCTGAATCGCGGATCGCTATCGAAGTTCCGCATATTTTCCAGTCGTCCGGTCAGCAGGTTGTCCACGCAAACCACCGTATGCCCGTCCGCCAACAGCCGCTCGCATAAGTGGGAGCCCAGAAACCCAGCTCCTCCGCTCACCAAAATCCGCATAGTTCCCTCAGTTTAAAACTACTGAAAGCCAACCGCATCACGCAGGCGCAAACGTCAACTGCAGTAATCGCGACACCCTTAATATAAATCAGCGGCATCCGGAACGGCGCCCCAGGAGTAAAACCGGATCGGCGACTAGACCTGCGGGAAGTAGAACTTCGCGGCGCCCGCGTCCGCAGCAGCACGGAACCTCGCCACGGCTTCGTGCCCACCGCATGGTAGGTGACCGGTCTTCCGGGACGGAAGCCCACGATCTCCAGCCCCGTTCAACACATCTTCCCCTTTTTTCAGAAAGCCACGTGTTGCGCCTCTCCTGCCAGAAAGTGCGGCCAGCCTCTTCCAGCACCAACTCCTCCAACTGTGCGTGTTCCCATAAAGTGAGATTTTTATTTTCGTCAAATCAACTTACGATGCATCCGGCATCATAAGCTGGATTCCAAGAACCCCCTAAAGGTCAGATTTTCTTTCGAAATATGCGCATAAGATTAGATTCTCCATCTATATCGGCTAAATCTGCCGAAATCCGACTTTATGGGTAAACCGACAGCCAGACCCGCAGTTTCTGCTATGTAAGCGACGAAGTGGATGGCATTGTGCGCCTGGCCGCCAGCGGCGAGCGCCTGCCCACCAACATCGGCGACCCGGGCGAGTTCACCATGCTGGAGTGCGCCAACGTTGTGCTGGAAGTGACGGGCTTGGCCAGTAAACTGGTTTTTGCGCCGCTTCCGCAGGACGATCCCAAGCAACGCTGCCCGGATATTTCCAAGACGAAGGCGCTGCTGGGATGGGAGCCGAAGATCGATCTGCGGGCGGGGTTGCAGATGAGTCTCGACTACTTCCGCGAGAGCCTTGCGGAGGAGAACCGGGAAAAGAAGGCGGTCGGCTAGCGGCTATTAGCGCGACGCCTGTACGGTGAGGCGCTGGGCGGCCGACTGCAGCGCCTGCTGCAGGCCGGCGAGATGTTCGGCGGTGCTCAGGTAGCTGATAATCATCATGCGCAGGACACTCTTTCCGCGCACGCGCGTACAGCTGATCCAATAGAGTCCATCCCGGTTGAATTCATCAATGAAGGTGCGGTGCGCGGCTTCGGTCTCGTGGTCGGCAACGCCGCGCAGGCGGAAGTTGAGGATGGGCAGCGTCTGCGGAGCGGCCAGCTCAAAGTGCTCCGAACTCTCAATCCACGCCCGCATGGAGGCGGCGAGCTGCATCTGGCCTTCGATCATATCTTCATACGCTCTGCGTCCGTGGACGCGCAGCGTGAGCCAGAGCTTGAGGGAGTTCATGCGGCGCGACCACTGCGCGCTGATCTTGAAGCTGTCGATCATGCCGGTGCGCTCGGCCTTGGGCATGTAGGGCGAAGCCACGGAAAACGTGTGTTCCAGCATGGACGCATGGCGGGTCAGAATGATCCCCGCAGCGAAGGGCATGGCGAGCCACTTGTGGGGATCGATGGTGATGGAGTCGGCGCGCTCGATGCCGCTCAGCAGGGAGCGGTACTTGTCGCTGAAGGCGGCAGCAGCGCCGTAAGCTCCGTCCACATGCAGCCAGAGTCCGTAGCGCTGAGCGATAGACGCCAGCGCGTTGAGATCGTCGATGGCTCCCGAACTAGTTGTGCCGGCCGTGGCAACGATGCAGAACGGAACGAAGCCGCAAGCGTAGTCGGCTTCAATCTGCAGGATGAGCCGGGCGGTGTCGAGGCGGAGGCTGTCGTTGACCGGAATGCGGTGCAGGGACTTGCGCCCCAGTCCGAGCAGCCCCGCGGACTTTTCCAGCGAATGATGCGACTCAGACGAAGCGTAGAAAACGGGCCGTGCGCCGATGGTGGCGATGCCGTCTTCGATGGCGTTGGGGAACTTATGCGAGATGGCCAGGGCAAGGCCGGTAAAGTTGGCTTCGTTGCCGCCGCTGGTGAAGGTGCCGTCACAGGCGGCCAAGCCGGCAGGAGCAGGCTCGGCACCGACGGCCTTGTGCCAGCCGAAGCGCGAGGCGACCCAGCCGATGGTCTCCGCCTCCAGGGTACTGGCAAACTGCGAGCGCGCCACCGAGGCCAGCTGGGGATTGAGCGCCGCCACCAGCGCCTCGGCCATTACGGCCATGTAGGTCGGCGTGGGATTCATCAGCCCGAAGTAATTGGCGGTGGGGATGTGAAATCCCTTGTTGGTCATCTCGCGGCACAGGTCGTCGAGGACGCGGGCGGCATCGGCGCCAAGCTCAGGCAAGGGGAGCGGCGCGTGGACGGAGGCGCGCTCAGCGGCGGGAGGCTGTACGGCTCGATTGTCGAGGGATGAGAAATACTGATCGATGCGGTCGATGAGGCGGTAGCCGAGTTGGCGGCGGTCCTCGCTGCTGAAGTCAAATCCCATTGGGTACTCGCTTCTTTTGGCTTGCACGACTGGGTGCTGGCACAACTAGGTGCACGGCGCAAGGCTTAACCCCGCTTGGCGGTGGCCATCCTTTGCCCTTAAGTAGATCACGCCGGGGAAGAATTCGCTGCAAAAATAATCCGGAGACGCGGGAAAAGCAAAGTTCAAAAACCCCGCCCAGGCAACGGAAGCTTGGAAGGGGGTTTCTGTTTGGTTCGGAGGGGCCATTTCTCTTTAGACTTCCGCCGCCTCTGCTTTTTCTTCGTCTTTCTTTTCAGGACGAAGCAGCGGGAAGAGGATGACGTCGCGGATGGAGGTGGAATTGGTGAGCATCATGGTGAGGCGGTCGATGCCGATGCCTTCGCCGCCCGCCGGAGGCATGCCGTAGGACAGGGCGCGGATGTAGTCCTCGTCCATCTGGTGGGCTTCCTCGTCGCCGTGGGCTCGCTGCGAGAGCTGCTGCTCGAAGCGGCGGCGCTGCTCTTCGGGATCGTTGAGTTCGCTGAAGGCATTGCCCAACTCCATGCCCGCGACGAAGATCTCGAAGCGCTCGACGAAATCGGGCTCATCGCGCTTGTTTTTGGAGAGCGGCGAGATCGCGAGCGGGAAGTCGTAGATAATCGTCGGCTGCCAGAGATGCTCTTCTGCGACCGCCTCAAACATGGCGGCGATGGCGTAGCCTGCGGGCTGGCTGGGATCGTAAGGCAGGTGGTGCGTCTTGGTCTGCTGCAGGCGGCGCACCAGCTGTTCGATCAATTCGTCGCTCTTGAAGTCATCCATGGTGGGTGCATCTCCGGCGGATTGCGGCCAGAACTTGATAATCGCCTCGCGCATGGAGAGCCGCGCAAAGCTGCTCCAGTCAATCTCGCGTTCGCCGAACTGGCTGACCAGCGAGCCGTTCACGTCGAGCGCAACCTGCTTGAGCATCTGCTCGGTGAGGTCCATCAGGTCGTAATAATCGGCATAGGCCTGGTAGAACTCGAGCATGGTGAACTCGGGATTGTGGCGCGTGGAGATGCCCTCGTTGCGGAAGTTGCGGTTGATCTCATAGACGCGGTCCATGCCGCCGACCAGCAGCCGCTTGAGGTAGAGCTCGGGGGCAATGCGCAGGAAGAGATCGATGTCGAGCGTGTTGTGGTGCGTTGTGAACGGCCGTGCGGCTGCGCCTCCGGCGATGGGCTGCATCATCGGAGTTTCCACTTCGATGAAGTCGCGCGAGTCGAGAAAGCGGCGGATGGACTGCACGATGCGCGCGCGCTTGGTGAAAACCTGACGAACCTCGGGGTCGATAAGGTCGACGTAGCGCATGCGGTAGCGCAGCTCCACGTCGGTGAGGCCGTGGAACTTTTCGGGCAGCGGCAGAAGATCCTTCGCTAGAAAGGTGAGCTCCTCGACATGGACGCTGAGCTCATTGGTGCGGGTGCGGAAGAGATATCCCTTCACGCCGACGTGATCGCCGATGTCCAGCAGCTTGTAGAGCTCCCAGAGCTTGTCGCCGACGGCATCTTTCTTGATGTAGATCTGCAGCTTTTCGCCGGACTGCTGAAGGTGGGCGAAGCTGGCCTTGCCCATGAGGCGGATGGCGACCAGGCGTCCGGCGACGGTGACTTCGGGGCGCGCGGCCTCCAGCTCTTCTCCGGTGCCGGCGGAGTGCGCCGCGAGAATCTGCGGCACCTGGTGGGTGGGGCTGAAATGGTGCGGGTAGGCAGGCTGACCGAGGGCTTCGATCTGCTGCAGCTTCTGCTTGCGTAGGTCGTAAATGTTATCTTCTAGGGACACTGGAAAATTGTATAACAATCATGAGGGTTGGCAGCGCATGGCATTGAACGATGAGGGGCCGGAGAAAGACGGGAAACCGGAGCAACGCGAGGAAAGTCCGTGGGTGATCGTGGCGCGGTACTCCGAGATCGGGTTCATGATTCCGGCGGCGGTCTTCGTCGGGTATTTCCTGGGGTGGATGGCGGACCACTATCTGCACACCCACTGGCTCTATCTGGTTGGGATCATCTTCGGCTCGATCGCGGGATTCGTATCGATGATCCGCAGGGCGCTGGAGTCCAGCAAAGAAGACGAGAAGCAGGATGGAGACGGCTCGCATGATGGACACTGAGAGGCCGGAGGATTCGCCGCAGGGCTCGCACGGCGCCGAAGCCGACGGCGCGCGCGGCGATGAGCCGGCGGAACTGGCCCCCGAGGATTGGGCCGAGTCTCCGGAACTGGGATGGGCGGAGGCTTCCGAGCAGGAGATGCTGGTGTGCCGCCAGACGCTGCGGCGCATCGAGCGCATGATTGCCATTTCCGGTGCGGTGTGCTCGCTGGCCGTGATTTGGCCGCTGGGCTGGGCCGTGGCGGCGGGGATGCTGGTGGGAACGGCGTTGGGATGGTTGAATTTCCGCTGGCTGGCCGCTTCGGTGAATGCCATCGGCGACCGTATTGTGAAGGCCAGGAGCCAGGAAAGCGGCGCAACCGTTGTGGCCCGCGGCGTGGGCCGTATCTTCTTGATTGCGCTGGTTGCGTGTGTTATCGTTGCTTATTCCGTGCGTGGCTTGATGGGCTTTCTGGCAGGGCTTGCAATGCCTGTGATTGCCATGATGTGCGAAGCCGTGTACGAGTTTGTCGCCAGCATCCGGCGACCATCCTGACTAGGAATACACAAGACATTTCATGCATCAACTGCCTTTTACCGCACTCCTGAATCATCTGTTTGCCGGACCGGTGACCGCGCTGCTGCTTGCGCTGGGAATTCATCCGAAACATCCGGCTGCGCCGATTCCCGACCACCTGGCCATGCAGATCGTGGTCTGCCTGATTCTGACCGCATTTTTCCTGGCGGTGCGGGCGAGCCTCTCGGTGGAGAAACCCGGCACACTGCAGCACATGGCGGAAATCATTTACGACCTGATGGACGCGCAGAGCGCCGAGATCATCGGCCACGACAGCCGGCGCTTCCTTTCGTACCTGATTACCCTCGGCATGTTCATTCTGTTGTGCAACCTGCTGGGACTGGTTCCGTTCTTCGAGTCTCCGACCGGGGTGACGGTGGTGCCGCTGGGCTGCGCCATTGTGACCTGGGTCTTCTACCAGGCGCACGGTTTCCGCGCCAATGGAATTGGATACCTGAAACACTTCTGCGGACCGGTGTGGTGGCTGGCGCCGCTGATGTTCATCATCGAAGTTTGCAGCCACCTGGCGCGCATCCTTTCGCTCACCGTCCGTCTGTTCGCCAACATGTTTGCCGGCGACATGGTGACCCTGGTGTTCTTCTCGCTGGTGCCGATCGGTGTACCGGTGATCTTCCTGATTCTTCACTTCGGCGTTTCGCTGATTCAGACGCTGATCTTCGTGCTGCTGCCGATGGTGTACATCGGCGAGGCGGTTGCGCACGAGCACTAAAGAGATTGAGGCAGCTGCGTTGGAGCGGCTGCGGGATTGAGTTTCGTAGTACGCCGTACAGCGTGAGGGCCTCCCATTGCGCGGAACGTCAACCACCCACTGGCGGCGAAATCTGAAGGAGCAATGACAATGAACAAGAAGCTTTTCGTGCTGTTTGCCTTGATGGCTATCGTTATGCTGGCCACTCCCGTCTTCGCGCAGGGTGAGCCTGGCGCCGCCGCTGCCGCCGGCACCAACTGGGTTGCTATCGCCTCGGGCTTTTCCATGGCGATTGCCGCCGGCTTGGCCGCACTCGGCCAGGGTAAAATCGGCGCCGCCGCCTGCGAAGGCATGGCCCGCAACCCTGCCGCTCGCGCGGGCATTCAGGTTTCCATGATTCTCGGCCTGGCATTCGTTGAGTCGCTGGTGCTGTTCACCCTGGTGGTTGTGTTCGCCAAGGTTGTGAAGTAGTTTCGAGTTGGGAGCAAAGCCCCCGCTACGGCGGGGGCTTTGCTGTTGGCCGAAGACGGCAACAACGCCTCGATCACCCGGCACATGTGATCGGCAGGAATCAGATCGTCCAGCGCCAACGGAAACAACGTCTGCTGCCCTCTCTCCTCGCCATGAATGAAACCCATGAAAAATGCCCTCGCTTGCGCGAGAGCATTTTTACATCAACTTGCACCAGAGTCATAGAGCTTCGTAACAGCCTGCGAATCCGGGGCTTTGGGAACCGCATAAACAGCGGGTTAGTCGAAGATCAGGATGGCTGCGGCGATGGTGGTGGTCCAATTACCGCTCTTTTCGCCGATGGCACTCTGCGTGATATTGGTCGTGCGAACGATCTTATTGGAGAGGCGATAGACCTCTTTTTTTTCGTCCCAGCTTTTATCGGGATCGAACTCCACGTCGAGGGTGGTGGCGAGCATCTCGGCGGCCAGTTCTTCGGCGTAGTCGCCGGCGATCTGGTCGGTCTCGCCGAAGCTGTGATGTTCGCTAAGGTAGCCGTAGGTCTTGCTGTCGGCAGGCAGCGCCAGGCCGATGCTGGAGGCCACCAGGCGGTGCGGTTCGCGGGTGGAGTTCTCCGCCACGACGGCGAAGACGACCTCGCCCGGGCTGAGATACCGCAGTCCCTGGGCGCGCGTAATCAGCTTGCAGTTCGGGGGAAAGATGGAAGAGACGCGCACGAGGTTCTGCGCGGCAATTCCGGCGTCGCGCAGCGCAAGCTCGAAGGATGTCAAACGCTCTTTGTGCTTCCCGACACCCTTGGTGAGGAAGATGCGCTTGGGGACCATGTCTTTGGCCAATTCTTGTTACTCCTCTGACGAAGGCATACGGCCGGACCGGAGACCGGTTTTGGACGGCTCGTTGAAAAATTCACGGCTCGCTTAAAATTAAACGGCCCTCTGAACTTAAATGATTCCGTGCAGTGGCGCAATCGGGAATTGGCTGGATTCACGTGATTGCAAACTAAGCCGGCAGAATGGGAGGCCGTCTATTTGCGCGCGATCTGAGGGGATTTGAGGCGGACGGCGATGTCGATGAACGCCAGGGAAGCCCGGCTGAGAGCCTTGTCCTTGCGGAAGACCAGCGCCATGTCTCGGCGGATCTGCACGTCGGTGAGTTTGACGATGGCGGTGATGCCCAGCCGCACGTCTCCGAGCGCGGTGGAGTAGGGGCAGAAGCCGATGCCCACGCCGGCGGAGACAAAGCGCTTGAGCAACTCGCTGGAATCCAGCTCCATGCTAACGTTGGGCTTCATGTTGCGCTCTTCAAACATGCGGTCGATGCTGTCGCGGGTGCGTCCCATCTTGGGCAGCAGCAGCGGGTAGCCGGCGATCTGGGTGACGTCGATTTCTTTGAACTTGGCCAGCGGATGGCCGATGGGCGTGATGAGGACCAGCTCGTCTTTGTGGATGAGGACGGCGGTGATGCGCTTGTCGGTGACCGGCATGGCGGCGACGCCGAAGTCGGCGGAGTTGTCGATGACGGCTTCGAGGACTTCACGGGTTTCTGAGCGCTTGACGGTGATGCCCACGTCGGGATAGCTGCGCTTGAACTCGGCGAAGACTTCAGGAAGGATGTGCAGGCAGCTGCCTTCATTGGCGGCCACGACGATTTCACCGCCGGGCACGCGGTCAGCATCGGCCACGGCGCGCATGGCGGTGCGCCGCGCTTCGAGGGCGTTCTCCACGTAGGCGAGAAAAACTTTTCCGGCAGCGGTGATGGAAACCTTGCCGCCGGTGCGGTCCAGCAACTTGGCGCCGACTTCCTCTTCCATTGCTCGGACCTGCGCGGAGATGGCAGGCTGGGTGCGAAAGCGCTTTTCGGCGGCGCGCGAGAAGCTCAGGTTGCGCGCCACCTCCAGAAACGTTTCTAGCTGGTCGAAGTCCATTATTCCTTCACTCGAAATCTGGAAATAAGTCCGTGAAACAGCCGAAGGTCGGCGAAGCTACTGCTGCAATCCAGCTTACGATAACTCTGTGCAACGCGGACCCGGCGAATTGGCCTGTACTCATTGTCGGCACCCCCTGGTAAGGAGCAGGATGACAGTTCGCCAGGTTGCGCACGATTCTGCTGGCTACGATATCAGTATATAAAAAAAAGTTATGAGCTCCATAATAACTTTCTTGATGCCTTCAAGGGATAGTTTTTCATGGGCTTTAACGCCACCGGCGAGGATGGTTGAGTGGGAAAAGTGGACAAAAGCAGTCCGCCTGTTTACTTTTCTGTGGCTCGGTTGGGCCAAAATCCAATCCCGAGTCGTAAGATGGTGCGTTGAGTGTTGTTGCCACCTTCAAGAGGAATCCAGTTCATGCGCTCTCCGGTCGAAGTCAATGCGTCCACGGTTCTAGAGTTTGCCCAGCAGCAAGGTGTCCAGATGTTCGATCTCCGCTTCAGCGATCTGCATGGTCTCTGGCATCACATTTCCTATCCCATCGGCAAGTTGACGGTGGACAGCTTCCGCGAGGGCTTCGGCATGGATGGCTCCTCGATCCGCGGCTGGGCCGCGATTCACGAGAGCGACATGCTGCTGATTCCGGACCCGAGCACCTTTGTGATGGACCCCTTCGCCGAGGTACCTACGCTGGGAATGATCGCCGATGTGATCGATCCGGTGACGCGGCAGCGGTATGACCGCGATCCGCGCTACATCGCCACCAAGGCGGAGATGTATCTGGCGTCTTCGGGCATTGCCGACCAGGCGATGTTCGGGGCCGAGGCGGAGTTCTTTGTCTTTGACAACGTGAGCTTCGACCAGGGAGCCAATCACGGGTTTTACTACATCGATTCCGACGAGGGGCGCTGGAACTCGGGGCGGAGGGAGAACAATTTGGGGTATCGTCCGCGCTACAGGGAAGGTTATTTCCCGGTTCCCCCCACCGATCACCACCAGGACCTGCGCACCGAGATGCTGCTGACGATGCAGGAATGCGGGCTGGCCGTGGAGAGCCATCACCATGAGACCGCCAGCGGTGGACAGGCGGAGCTGGACCTGCGCTACACGTCGCTGCTGCGCTCGGCCGACGCGATGATGCTGTACAAGTACATTGTGCGTAACGTGGCCTGGCAGCATGGCAAGACGGTGACGTTTATGCCCAAGCCTCTGTTTCAGGACGCGGGCAACAGCATGCACACGCACCAGTCGCTGTGGAAGGACGGCAAGCCGCTGTTCTTCGGCGACGGCTACGCGGGGCTCTCCGAGGTTGCGCTGTGGTATATCGGCGGGCTGATCAAGCACGGGCCGGCGCTGGCGGCACTGACGTCGCCGACAACCAACAGCTACAAGCGGCTGACGGCCGGCATGGATGCGCCGATCAACCTGGCGTATTCGCGGCGCAACCGCTCGGCCGCGTGCAGGATTCCGATGTATTCGGCTGCGCCGGAGGCCAAGCGCGTGGAGTACCGGCCGCCGGACCCGAGCAGCAATCCGTATATTGCGTTTTCAGCCATGCTCATGGCGGGGCTGGATGGCATCGAGAACCGGATCGATCCGGGGCTTCCGCTCGATAAGGACATTTACGACCTGGGGCCGGAGGAACTGCAGCGGGTGCCGTCGATTCCAAATTCCCTGGAGGCTGCGCTGGATTCGCTGGCGGTGGACTACCAGTTTTTGCTGAAAGGCGACGTGTTTACCGAGGATCTGCTGGAGACCTACATTGCCTTCAAGCGGGAGAAGGAAGTGAACGAACTGCGGGCGCGTCCCCACCCCTATGAGTTCACGCTGTACTACGACGTGTAGAGGACACTCCTCTTCTACGGAAACTACCCCACGCAGCAAAAAGCGGGTTGAGTGGGCCACGAACGGAGAAGGATATATCTCCAAAACTGCTACACGGGTTCAACAAATTGCAATATCGCTTTAGTATGTAGCCTCTACAATTGCGAGCCATATGTCATATTTCTGGAAGTGTGCGGCTCTGATTGTCCTCATGGCCAACTTTGCTTGGGGGCAATCCGCGAGTTCAATACCAGAAGCACAACACAGCGATAACCAGGCAACGGACTCGCCCGGTACTGCGCCCACTTCCGGCACGGAGGCAGCTCCGCGGCCCGGAATTGCAGATTCCGCCAAGCTCGAAATCATCGAGAGACGGACGGCGGATTATCCGCTGGCCGCCAAACGTGCTGGGGTTCAGGGCCGGGTCATGGTGAGCGTAGAGGTGTCAGAGACCGGCGACGTGGACGCGGTGGAGGTACTTAGTGGCGATCCTGTTCTCGCGGGTGCGGCGGTACGGGCAGCGAAAGGATTCAAATTCAAGCCATTTATCAAAAATGGCAAGCCTGTCAAGGTCGATACAAAAATCCCGTTCGATTTCTCCTTGAGCGTTAGGGAGATCACAGCGTTCTCACCCAAGCTCGAATCCTCCGAAGCAACAACGCCAGACGCCAGCACAAGCGCTGATGCCCCGAAGAGAGTCAAGGTCAGTGCAGGTGTGACTGCCGGACTGTTGATACGCAAAGTACAACCAGTCTATCCACGGGAGGCGAAGGAGTCTCGGGTTCAAGGCGTCGTGATACTCGGTGCCACCATCGGGAAGGATGGTCGTATCAAAGACATCAAGGCAGTTTCCGGGCCGAGCGTACTGGTCTCAGCAGCAATGGATGCGGTGCAACTCTGGGAGTACAGCCCGTTCCTGCTTAAGGGAGAACCCGTCGAGGTCGATACGCAGATTACTGTGAACTTCACCTTATTGCCCTAAGAGTAGATTTCGATTTCGATGGGAGCATCCACGATCTGTTGATTCGCCCATGTGCTTCGCCGTGTGCGGTTCATGCTATGCTTCGGCTGAATTCTATTGAGTCCTTCTGAATTCCACTGGGGCAAATCAGTGATGCGGGCCGATGAGAAAGAGCGGGCGGAGAGCGCGGGAGGAACATTTTCCGAGAGCGCTTTTTACGAGCGGGGCTCGGCGGCGCGCTATGCGAAGGTGTTGGCCCTGCTTCCCGCCAAGGCGGCCTCGGAGCTGCCGGGGTATCTGGGTGCTTCGTGCAATCCGGATCGGGCGGTGCTGCAGGTGGAAGTGCTGCTGCAGCGGCATCCGGCGGAGTCGCTCACGGCGTTTGTCTCGAGCGCGTTCGCGCTGCGGGCTTCAGTGGCATTGTTTTCCTGTAGCCCGTGGCTGGGGCAGACGCTGCTGCAGAATCCCGACCTGCTGCGGCTGTTTGCGCGTCCCATGGGATTGGCTGCGGAGCGGCTGGCGGAGGATTTCCACGAACAGTTTGCGCGCTTCCGCATGCGCCATCACGATACGCCGCTGCCGGTGTTGCTGGCGCGCTTCAAGCGGCGCGAATATGTGCGCATCTTTACCCGCGAGCTGCTGGGGCTGGCGTCGCTGCCGGAGATCACCGGCGAAATTTCCGCACTCTCCGATGTGATGATCGAGCAGGCATTGGCGCACTGCGAGAGCGTGCTGCGGGGCCGCTACGGGGGCTGGCCGCAGCTGCGCTCCGGACAGGGACGGGTGTATGCGGCGCGCTTTGCGGTGCTGTCGCTGGGGAAGCTGGGCGGCAACGAACTGAACTACAGCTCGGACATCGATCTGCTGTATCTGTACGATGACGCGGAGGACGCGGGTGCGATTGCGATTCCGGCGCGGGAGTTTATGATCCGGCTGGCGCAGGAACTGACCGCCGTTCTCTCCACGGTGAGCGCCGACGGGCCGGTCTTCCGGGTCGATCTGCGGCTGCGTCCGCAGGGGACGAGCGGGGAGATGGTGGTGGGCTGCTCGCAGGCCTTGCGGTATTACCGAGGCGTGGCCGAGGATTGGGAGCTGCAGGCGCTGCTGAAGCTGCGCCCGAGCGCCGGCGATGCGTCGCTGGGACAGGAGTTCGTGGAGCAGGTGCAGGAGCTGATCTATTGCCGCGAGCTTAGCCTGTCGGCGATCAGGACCGCGGCGCGCTCGCTCGAGCGGATTCAGCGCGGCGGAAGCCGGCAGGGTACGGCATGGCTGGATGTGAAGAACGGGCCGGGCGGACTGCGCGAAATCGAGTTCGCAGTACAGTGCCTGCAGCGGGTGCATGGCGGCGGCGAGCCGTGGCTGCGCTCCAGCGGAACGTTGTTTGCCTTGCAGAAGCTGCACGACAAGGGACACATTGGCGACGCGGAGTTTCGCGAACTGGGTGCGACCTACGGACTGCTGCGCGCCATCGAACACCGCTTGCAGTGCAGCCAGGGAGCGCAGGCGCACCGGCTGCCGGAATCGTCTGGCGAGCTGGCGGCATTGTTTATTTCGCTGGGCGATGGCGCGGTTGGCGGAGTGCCAGCGCTGCGGGAGGCCATGGAGTCGTCCAGCAGGCTGTGTGCGCGGGTGTTGCGGCTGGGGTCGGTGACGGAGCCGGGCGAGCTTTCGGCGCTCTCTTTGAGCTTGGGCGAACCGGGCGCCGAGCGGCTGGCGCGGGAGCTGGCCAGGCGCTCAGACAAGCTGGCGGGCGTGCTGGCGGCCGGGGTGGGCGATCTGACGCTGCGCGGGCTGCGGCGCTATCTGGCGGCCGCTTCCACCGGAGAGCAGCGCATTCGGGAGGCATTGGTCAATTCCGGGTGGATTGAAGACGCGCTGCCGGTGTTTGCGCAGAGCGCACTGGCCAATGGCATTCTGTCCTGCCATCCGGAGGATATCGTTGCAATCTCCCAGTGCATTGCGAGCGCCGGCGGGAAACCTGTCGCCGATCGACTTCGCATTGCGGCGCGGCGCGGCATGCTGCGGCTGGTGGGCAGGACGCTGCTGGAAGAGAAAGCGGTGTGGGAAATTCTGCGCGAGTATTCGGGGAGCTTCGACCGGATCTTACGCGAGGCGGTGGGCGCGGCCAGTCCGCCGGAGGGATTTGCGGTGTTCGCCACGGGACGGCTGGGGACCTTCGAACTGGATGCGCTCTCCGACGCTGACCTGGTGTTTTTGCGCAGCGCGGAGTGCGACGCCGAGGCGGCCGGCCGCTGCGCGCTCTCCGTGGTTGCGATGCTATCCGGATATACGCACGAGGGGTCGGTGATCGAGGTGGATACGCGGCTGCGTCCGCACGGCAGCGACGGTGAACTGGTGGCCACCGTGCGGCAGCTGGGACAGTACTTTGAAAGTGAGGCCGAGGCCTGGGAGGCGCTGGCGTTCGGCAAGCTGCGCTGGGTGGCAGGAGACGAGCGGCTGGCGTCCGCGGCGGCGGAGCGGCTGACCGGGCTGAAAGAACGCTTTGCCGGCGCGCGGGCGTTTGTTCCGGAGCTGCGGGCGATGCGCCAACGACTAGCGGATTCGGATGGGACGGAGAGCTTTAAGACCGGGCTGGGCGGTCTTTACGATCTCGATTTTATCCTGGGAATGCTGGAGGTCCGTGCCGGTTTGCCGGCGGCTGGATTGCAGGTGCCCGAGCGGCTGGAGGTTCTGCGCGAGCGGGGATTGCTGACGGAGACGCAGACCGCAAGCTTGCTGAATTCCGCCGCCCTGTTCCGCGGCGTGGAACACGCTATCCGGGTGGTGGAAGGCCGCGCGCGCAAGTGGGTGCCGGAGAGCGATGCGCTGCGGGAGTCCGTGGAAAAGCTGGTGGGGCGAGGGGAATTGGACGGCGCGCTTCGCTCCGAGATGCGTGCGGTGCGAACGCTATTTGATGCGATTTTAGTTGATTGAAGTGAGGCCCCCTCAGTGGTAGTCTCTTCGTGCAGAATTTATCGGAATAGTTTTCGCGCTGTAGTCGCGGATGGCGTCCAGCAATGGGGAGCTGGAGGCAATGTGTGGGTGGAGCTGCGCCCAATGAGCATCGCAGGTCCGGGCGGCTCCGAAATCGATGTAACAGGAGGATTAGGATGGCGGCCTCATACAATGGAGTTCCGCTCCCGGCCAACGGGTGCGTGATTGATTTTCAAAAGGGAAAGTTTGTCATTCCCGATAACCCGATTATTCCGTACATCGAAGGCGATGGTACGGGGCGCGATATCTGGAAGGCCTCGGTGCGCGTGGTGGATGCGGCGGTGGAGCAGGCCTACCTGGGGAAGCGCCGCATTGTGTGGTTCGAGGTGTTCGCGGGCGAGAAGGCGAAGGACCTGTTCGGCACCTGGCTGCCGGACGAGACGGTGAACGCCTTCCGCGATCTCCGCATCGGGATCAAAGGACCGCTGACCACACCGATTGGCGGCGGCATCCGGTCGCTGAACGTGGCGCTGCGGCAGATTCTTGACCTGTATGCCTGCGTGCGTCCGGTGAAGTATTACAAGGGCATTCCTTCGCCGGTGAAGCACCCCGACTGGATGAACATGGTGATCTTCCGCGAGAACACGGAAGACGTATACTCCGGAATCGAATGGCGCGAGGGAACTCCCGAGTGCAAGAAGCTCATCGACTACCTCAACAACGTGATGCTGGCCAACAGCACCAAGAAGAAGATCCGCGAGGACTCGGGCATCGGCATCAAGCCGATGTCGATTACGGGTTCCAAGCGCCTGGTGCGCCTGGCCATTGAGTACGCGCTGCTGCACAGGCTGCCCACGGTGACACTGGTGCACAAGGGCAACATCATGAAGTACACCGAAGGCGCATTCCGCGAGTGGGGCTACGAGGTGGCCACGCAGGAGTTCCGCGGAGAGACGGTGACCGAGCGGGAGAGCTGGATCATCGGCAACAAGGACAACAATCCTTCGATTTCGGTGGAGGAGAATGCGCAGCTGATCGAGCCGGGCATGGAACACGCGCCGGAGGACTTCCGGCAGGGCATCTACGCCGAGGTACGCAAAGTGCTGGATGCGATCTATACCACGCACGGCAACGGGCAGTGGAAGAGCAAGCTAATGGTCAACGACCGGATCGCCGACTCGATCTTCCAGCAGGTGGTGACGCGCGCCGGCGAGTATTCGGTGCTGGCCACCCCGAACCTGAACGGAGATTACATCTCCGACGCCTGCGCGGCACAGGTGGGCGGTCTGGGAATCGCACCGGGCGCCAACATCGGCACGGGCCACGCCATCTTTGAGGCCACGCACGGCACGGCTCCGAAATATGCGGACAAGGACGTGATCAATCCGGGTTCGGTGATTCTGTCGGCGGTGATGATGCTGCAGCACATGGGATGGATGGAGGCGGCCAAGCTGGTGGAAGACGGCATGGAAGAGACCATCATGCAGAAGCGCGTGACCTATGACTTTGAGCGCCTGATGGAGGGCGCGACCAAGCTGGGCACCAGCGAATTTGCCTCGGCCATTATCGAGAACATGCTGGCCAGGAGTTCGAGCGTGCGTTAAACGCCGGTGACGACCGGCGCGGAAAGCAATACGTTTGTGATCGTAGGAAATACTGAAATATTGCCCTGAGCGGCTTGAAAGGAATGAAATGCGCAAGAAAGTTTCGATTGTGGGATCGGGAAATGTGGGGGCCACCGCGGCCCACTGGATTGCAGCCAAGGAACTGGCCGATGTGGTACTGATCGACATCATGGAGGGAGTTCCGCAGGGCAAGGCTCTGGACCTGCTGCAGGCCATGCCGGTCGAAAAGCGCGACAGCTATATTTTGGGCACCAACGATTACGCCGACACGGCGAACTCCGATATCGTGGTGATCACGGCGGGGATTCCGCGCAAGCCCGGAATGAGCCGCGACGACCTGCTGAACACCAATTACAAGATCATGCAGGACGTGGTGGGCAAGGTGGTGAAGTACTCGCCCAACTGCATCCTGATCATCGTCAGCAATCCGCTGGATGCGATGGCGCAGGCGGCCTACAAGCTGAGCGGCTTCTCGCGCAACCGCGTGATCGGCATGGCTGGAATTCTGGATTCGGCTCGCTTCCGCACCTTCATTGCGCAGGAACTGAACGTGAGCGTGGAGAACGTGACGGCGTTCGTGCTGGGCGGGCATGGCGATACCATGGTTCCGCTGCCGCGCTACTCGACGGTTGCGGGTATTCCGATCACCGAACTGATTGCGCCGGACAAGCTGAAGGCGCTGGTGGAGCGCACCGCCAATGGCGGCGCCGAGATCGTCAAGTACCTGAAGACCGGCAGCGCCTACTACGCTCCGTCGGCCTCGGCGGTGGAGATGGTGGAGGCGATCCTGAAGGACAAGAAGAAGATTGTGCCTTGCGCGGTGCATCTGGAAGGCGAGTACGGGATCAAGGGCCTGTTCGTCGGCGTGCCGGTGAAGCTGGGCGCCAACGGCATGGAACAGATTATCGAGATCAAGCTGACGGCCGAGGAGCAGGCGGCTCTGAACAAGAGCGCCGACGCGGTGAAGGAATTGATCACGGTGATCGGACTGTAACTTCGCTGCAACGCGTTGAAACAAAAAACCCCGAGGCCTAAGGCTTCGGGGTTTCGTTTGCTTGTGATTCTGTGAACGCCAGACTAGACGCGCTCGATGGTGACGCTCTCCAGCACCACGTCCGACTTGGGACGGTCCTGGTGATTGCGGGGCAGGGTGCTGATCTTGACGATTAAGTCCTGGCCTTCGACTACTTCGCCGAAGATGGTGTGGTTGCCGGTGAGCCACGGGGTGGCGGCTACGGTGATGAAGAACTGGGAGCCGTTGGTGTTGGGTCCGGCGTTGGCCATGGCGAGTTTGCCGGGCGCATCGAACTTGAAGGGCGAGCCCTTGGTCTCATCCTCGAAGCGGTAGCCCGGGCCGCCCATGCCAGTGCCGCTGGGGTCGCCGCCCTGGATCATGAAGTCGGGGATGACGCGGTGGAAGACGGTTCCGTTGTAGAGCGGGCCGGGACCTTTCTTGCCGCTGACGCTGTCCTTCCATTCGCGCTTGCCTTCGGCAAGCTCTACGAAATTGGTAACCGTCTTGGGCGCTTCCTTTTCGAAGAGGCGGCAGAGAATTGTGCCTTGATTGGTGAGAAACGTGGCGTATAGGCCCGGAGTGCGTTCAGCCATAATGGCTCCTTCCTGGGATCAGTGACTAACCAGACTAACAGAGTTTGGATTGCGGTTACGGGCCAACGGATGACCCTCCGGCCGCCGGCGCTCGGCGGCGCACGCCGTTACTGAGCCTGCTTCTTCAGGGCTGCTTTGGTTTTCGAGCCGTCTTCGATGCGAATGTGTTTGATGACGACGGGATTGTTGGGACGGTCCTGGGCATTGCGCGGCTGGCGGGCGATCTTTTTGACCAGGTCAACGCTGGCAGCATCGCACTGGCCGAAGAGGGTGTAGTTGCCGTCGAGGAACGGAGTAGCGACCTCGGTGATGAAGAACTGGGAGCTGTTGGTGTCCGGTCCGCCATTGGCGTAGGCGAGTCGTCCGGGCTGATCGAAGCGGAGGTCGGGCCAGGTTTCATTTTTGAACGAGGAGCCGGTTCCGCCGAAGCCGGTTCCCATGGGATCGCCGCCCTGGATCATGAACTCGGGGATGACGCGGTGGAAGATGGTGTTGTCGTAGAGCGGAACGCCGTGCATGGTTTGGCCGGTTTTGGGGCTCTTCCAATCTTTGGTGCCGCGGGCCAGCCCAATGAAGTTGGCAACGCCCAGAGGCGCTGCCTTGGGAAAGAGAACGCAGGTGAGATTGCCCATGCTGGTTTCGATGACGGCCACGGGCTGGTCCGCCGAGCCCTGTGGCGCCGGCGGGGCGGCCATGGCGGCGGCGCCCAATGCAAGGATCAGCAGGCAGGTTGCAACGAATGGTTTACGCATAAATCAGAGTTCCTCCGGGTACTGGAAATTGCGATAGAGAATTGCTGGGAAGACTAGTTGGTTGCGCGCGGCGGAGGCGTTGCGCAGTTGAAGCAAGAGAGGTCAGAAGCATCGTAGGCGTTCAATTCGCTAGCGTCGAAGCATGCGTGACCGTCGAGCCGCCGGTCTCCGTCAATGTCTTCCAGAATATACTGCGGCGCGGGGTAGCGTCACGCAGGCACCGAGGAAAAGATACACGCAGGATAACGGGTTGGATGCGTTTGCGTCTCCGGCTAACGGCCGGCGGTGAATTCCCCGGACTGGCGGTAATCGTCGTAGCGGTTGCTAACCATGATGTGGTAGCAGGCCTGGCGGCGCTCCTCGGCGGCCTCGACCAGCCCGAGCTGCTGCAGGCGGAGGACGTACTGGCTGATCCAGGCGCGCTCCCTGCCGGACATGGGGCGCTTGCCGATATCGACCGTGAGGCCGGCCAGGTGGGAGGATGCGGTGTCGCCGTCAATGGGAGCGGCGTTGCCGTTGGAGCGCTGCAGGCGGGCCTGCTGATCGACGGTGCGGACCAGGGAGGTGATCTCGATGGGCTGATGGAACTGGGCGTAAAAGGCCTGGCTCAGATCTTCCAGAAAGTCGCGGGTCCAGGGGCGGCAGAAGCGGCGGTTGGCCTCCAGGTTGGCGGCAATCTGCAGGGCACGTGACTCGTGCAGGCCGACCAGTTCGCCGCGCATCTCAAGCTCTTCGAGCTGCTGATCGTCGGCGATGCGGACCAGCTTGAGGCGGTCGATCTCTTCGTTTTGCCGGAGCAGGGAATCGTGCGAGCCGCGCAGTACCGGGTTCCAGCGGGCCACGCGGAGGTGGGCGTGGTGGAACGAGTGCCTGTGGTAGGACGAATGCAGGGTGGCGGCGGCGGGCAACGCCGTGGCGACGGCGAGAACGAAGATGAGGGCGACAGAGCTTTTGCGCATCATAGGAATGGTGCGACTCCTGCACTATGTGTGATGACTGTACTCCCGAAAGTGTAACCCAGCGAAGCCGGAATTTTACTCAGGTGTATTGCCCAGTCAGATTCTTTTAAATCGAATAGTTCGTGCTAAGCAGGAAAAAGGAGGCGAAACCGCGGCAATGCCGCGATCTGCCTCCTGAACTGACCAGAAAAACTGGTAGTGGCGCGGTTGTAAGCTGCACCACTACCGAAAGACTAGGTGCGGAAGAAGTCGAGAACGGCCTTCTTCATTACATCGCCAGCCACGGCGCTGATGGACGTGGTGAGCGGGATCTCCTTGGGGCAGACTTCGACACAGTTTTGCGCGTAGCCGCACTCCTGGATTCCGCCGTCGCCCATGAGAGCCTGCAGGCGCTCGTCTTTCAGCACCTTGCCGGTGGGATGCATGTTGAACAGGCGGGCCTGGGCGATGGTGGCCGCGCCAACGAAGCCGGTGTTCTGATTGAACTGGGGACAGGCCTCCATGCAGCAGCAGCAGCTCATGCACTGGGAGAGCTGGTAGGCCTGCTCCTGCACCTGAGGGACGATGCGGGGGCCGTCGCCGAGCGAGTAGGTTCCATCGACCGGGACCCAGGCCTTGATAGCCTTGAGGTTCTCGAAGAGCACGGAGCGGTCCACCACGAGGTCGCGCATGACCGGAAACTTGGAGAACGGCTCGATGGTCAGGGGCTGCTCCAGGTTGTCGACCAGCGCGGAGCAGGCCATGCGGGCGCGTCCATTGATGAGCATGGCGCAGGAGCCGCAGACCTCCTCCAGACAGTTGGAGTCATAGTTGATGGGGGTAGTGGGCGTGCCGTTGCGCGTCACCGGATTGAGGGCGACTTCCATGAACAACGAAATCACGTTCATGCCGGGCCGCCATGCCAGCTCGAATTCCTCCCAGTAGGGTTCGCTGGTGGGAGTTGCCTGGCGCTTGATCTTAAAAAGTACGCTCTTATTCGCCATGAGTTTCTAAACCTTTTTGCCACCCGCCTGCGAGGAGGCGGATGGCCGGGATCTGGTTTCTACCTGGTGTCATAAACTACCTGGTGCGATAACTACTTCGTGTCATAACGGCGCGGCCGCGGCTGAATGAGCGAGATATCGACCGGTTCCCACTCGAAGCGCGGCTCGTCCGCATCGGGAGCGAAGAACGCCTTGGTGGTCTTGAGGAAGTTGGCGTCGTCGCGCTCGGGGAAGTCGGGCTTGTAATGGGAGCCGCGCGATTCATTGCGCAGGAATGCACCCTGGGTGATGACGCGGGCCAGTTGCAGCATGTTGTAGAGCTGCCGGGTAAACATGAACGACTGGTTGGTCCACATCGACTTGTCGCTGAGGTTGACCTTGCGATAGCGCTGCAGCAGCTCGACCAGCTTGGCGTCGGTCTCCTGCAATTTGTCATTGAAGCGCCGCACGGTGACATTGCGCGACATGATCTCACCCAGTTCGCGCCAGAGCTTGAAGGGATTCTCCGTGCCCTGGTTATTGACCAGCATGGTGTTGGCTTCGGTTTGCCGCTTCTTCTCGTTCTCGAATGACGCAGCCAGGTTTTCCGGCGGCGCGGCGAGGTTTTTGGCGTACTTCATGGCGTTGGGACCGGCCACGAACCCCGCGTAGATGCAGCTCAGCAGGGAATTGGCACCCAGGCGGTTGGCGCCGTGGATGGAGTAGTCGCACTCGCCGATGGCGTAGAGACCGGGGATGTTGGTCATCTGATCGGCATCGACCCAGAGTCCGCCCATGGTGTAGTGCATGCCGGGGAAGATCTTCATGGGAACTTCGTGCGGATCGTCGCCGACGAACTTCTCGTAGATATCCAGAATGCCGCCGAGTTTGCGGTCGAGCGTGGCGCGGTCGATGTGCGACAGATCGAGGTATACCATGGGCGATCCGCCGATGCCCAGGCCGAGATCGTGCACCACGGCGTGAATTTCGCGGGTGGCGATGTCGCGCGGCACCAGGTTGCCATACTTGGGGTACTTGTCTTCCAAGAAGTACCAGCGGTCGGCCTCCGGCACATCCTTGCCTGCGCGAGTCTCCTTGGGATTCTTGGGGACCCAGACGCGTCCGCCTTCACCGCGGGCCGACTCGGACATGAGGCGCAGCTTGTCTTCGCCGGGAATACAGGTGGGGTGCACCTGAATCATCTCGCCATTGCCATACGCGGCGCCCTGCTGATAGAGCGCGCCTTGCGCCGATCCGGTGCAGACCACGGAGTTGGTGGACTTGCCGAAGATGGCGCCGACTCCGCCGGTGGCCATAAGTACGGCGTCGCCAGGGAAGGTGACCACTTCCATCGAGCGCAGGTCCATGGCGCAGATGCCGCGGCAGGTGCCCTGCGAGTCGAGCACAGCGGAGAGGAACTCCCAGTACTCGAACTTGCGGATGTTACCCTCGGACTCATGGCGGCGCACCTGTTCGTCGAGAGCGTAGAGGAGCTGCTGGCCGGTTGTGGCTCCGGCAAAAGCGGTGCGGTGGAAGAGCGTGCCGCCGAAGCGGCGGAAGTCGAGCAGACCTTCCGGCGTGCGGCTGAAGGGGACGCCCATGCGGTCGAGCAGTTCGATGATGCCGGGGCCCATCTCGCACATGCGCTTGACCGGGGCCTGGTTGGCGAGGAAGTCGCCGCCATAGACCGTGTCATCGAAGTGGGCCCAAGTGGAGTCGCCCTCACCCTTGAGGTTCTTGGCCGAGTTGATGCCACCCTGGGCGCAGACCGAGTGCGAACGCTTGACGGGCACCAGCGAGAACAGATCGACCTGGCCGCCCGCTTCCGCAACTTTGATGGCAGCGGAGAGACCTGCAAGTCCACCGCCGACGATAATGATTCTAGGAGTCGTTGTTGCCATAGATTCTCTTTCGGCCCGGCCTATCTTGCCTGGCTGCTGGGAACGCTGGATGGAATCACCCGGCTCTGATCGGCGGGAGCACTATCGCTGGAGGGCTGCTCCCATGTGGGATCAAACTGCTGGGTCTGATACTTGGCCACGAAGGCGTAAACCGACATAATCCCGGCCAGGACAAGCAGGACGGAGAGAGCGATTCCGACGCCCTGCGCCCGCTTGCGGGCCTTGTCGCCGGTGACGATGCCCCACTTGGCGGCGAAGAGGAAGCATCCGTAGCCGAGGTGCCAGGAGGCGGCAAGGATGCCAACCACGTAGAAGGCCAGGGCCAACGGATTCGCCAACTGGTGCTGCACCTTCCAGAAGGATGCGTCGGCGTGCTCCGTCAGATGAATCCCGGTGAAACGCATGGTCCAGAGGTGGAAGGTCACATAGGCAAAGACTACGAGGCCGGTATAGCGCTGCGCGGTGTAGAACCAATTGCCCGTCCAGGGATAGTCGATGACGTTATTGTCGCCGCGCCACCAGATGTAGACGCCATACAGGGCGTGGAAGGCGAGCGGAATGAAGATGCCGAAGATTTCCAGAGCCAGGCGGAAGGGCAGCCCGGTGAGGAACTTGACCTGCGCGTTATAGGCGGCCACGCCATTGATGGCCTCCGAATTGGACAGGAAGTGCTCCAGCAGGAAGAGGCCGACTGGAACAATGCCTGACAACGAATGGAGACGGCGCCACAGGAAAGAGTTGCCGGTGCCTACACGCAGCGGCGCCACTCCCTTGGGCAAGGACGTGCTTGTTGGTTGAGCGGTAGAAGCCACAATGTCTCCTTAGAACCCGGACAGCGGACGAGAACCTGCAAATTTATTTCGTGTTTACGAAGTGTCCAACAATGTATCAGAAAGTTTGGCAGAACTAAGACAAAAAAATGCCGGACAAAAGTTGGAATATTTCGGCTGCTGCGAGTCGCGTGAAAAGGGGGCGAGCATAGCTGCGTGGAGGGCGCAGATGAGGCCCGCGTGGGAGCGGCAGCATCAACGGCGGGCAGGGTTTTGCGGAACGCGATAGAATGAAGGTTCGTTCCCGAGACCATGCGCCAGGTTGTGGCATCCTTCGCTATGGCGTGGTGGTTGTGTGGAAAAAGCGAATACCAAGCGGTGAGCAGGAGAGGGAAGCAATGTCGGATACCAATGGCAACGGGCTGCGGCTAAAGACAGGCCTGGCGGAGATGCTCAAGGGCGGCGTGATTATGGACGTCATGAGCGCGGAACAGGCGGAGATCGCCGAGAAGGCCGGTGCTTGCGCCGTGATGGCGCTGGAACGCGTCCCGGCCATGATTCGCGCCGAGGGCGGCGTGGCGCGCATGGCTTCGCCCAAGATCATCAAGGAAGTGATGGCCACGGTGAATATCCCGGTGATGGCCAAGGCGCGCATCGGTCACTTTGCCGAGGCGCAGATTCTGCAGGCGCTGGGAGTGGATTACATCGACGAGAGCGAAGTACTGACGCCGGCCGATGAAGCGCACCACATCGACAAGCACGCGTTCAAGACGCCGTTCGTCTGCGGCGCGCGCAACCTTGGCGAGGCGCTGCGGCGCATTGCCGAAGGCGCATGCATGATCCGCACCAAGGGCGAGGCCGGTACCGGCGACGTGATCCACGCGGTGAAGCATATGCGCCAGATTGTGAGCGAGATGCGCGCGCTGACCGTGATGAGCGAGCAGGAGCTGTACCTGGCGGCCAAGACGCACCAGGCTCCGTATGAGCTGGTTCGCATGGTGGCCAAGGCGGGCAAGCTGCCGGTGCCGAACTTCAGCGCGGGCGGAATCGCCACCCCGGCGGATGCTTCGCTGGTGATGCAACTGGGCGCCGAGGCGGTGTTTGTGGGCAGCGGCATCTTTATGAAGGGCGGCGCGACGCCGCTCGACCTGAGCAATCCGAAGGAGCGCGCTGAGGCCGAGTCTCGCGCCAAGGCCATCGTGATCGCCACCACGCACTTCCAGGACCCGCAGGTTCTGGCCGAGGTAAGCGAGCAGATGACCGGCTCGATGAAGGGGCTGGCGGTGGGGAATATTGCCGAGGCGGATTTGCTGCAGACGCGCGGCTGGTAGCGGAGCGACACCTGATGAGAGAGGCGCAGCCTTCGGGCTGCGCTTTTTTTGCTGTGTGTGGCTGACGAAAGCTTCTTGCACCTGGATCGGGGATGTGATCGGAGGTCCACGAACTGCCCCACTCAAGCCAACAACCGGCTTGAATGGGCCACCCGTTATTAGCAAGCTGCTAAATTAAATAGCGATGATGAAGATTGGAATCCTTGCCCTGCAGGGCGACTTTGATGCGCACAGCCGTCGCGTGGCCGAACTCGGGGCAGAACCGGTGCTGGTACGCAAGCCGGAGCAACTCGCTTCGGTGGACGGGCTCATTATTCCAGGCGGCGAGTCTTCGGTGTTTTTGAATTTGCTGGGCGAGAGCGGCTTCGCCAAGCTTACGGCGTTTGTGCTGTCCAAACCTGCGTTTGGAACCTGCGCGGGCTGCATCCTGCTGGCGCGCGAGATCGAGAACCCCGCGCAGAAGGGCATCGGCGCGCTGGACATTACGGTGCGGCGCAATGCCTATGGGCGGCAGATCGACTCGACGATCGTGGAAGGTCCAAGCAAGCTTCCGGGCGGCGCGCTGGAGCAGGTTTACATCCGCGCGCCGCGCATCGAGCGGGTGGGTCCCGCGGTGGAAGTGCTGGCCGAGCGCAACGGCTACCCGGTGCTGATTCGGCAGGGCAAGCTGTTGGCTGCGACCTTCCATCCCGAGTTGAGCCCGGACACGCGGGTGCATGCGGAGTTTCTGAGGCTGGTGGAGAAATACGCCGCGAAGTAGGAAACGGCCGTCCCGGCTGCGGATATCAAGCCGGAATATGTTGCGGAAGAAGTCTGAATGATCCACAAGATAGCTGGCTTTTGTACACCTATGGCCCTGCAACTTGTGCCTGTCTTTGCACTTATTTGGCAAACATGATAATTTGAAATGGTTACAACATCGAACAGAAAAGAAGCAGGAGCGCGTCAGTTCCCAGTGTTAGCACGAGAGCAGAAGACCAATATCATCGAGAAGTACAAGACCCACACCTCCGACACCGGCAGCCCTGAAGTCCAGATTGCCCTTCTCAGCGAGCGCATCGGCCAGTTGACCGAGCACTTCCGTACGCACAAGAAGGACCACGCATCGCGTCGCGGTCTTCTGATGATGGTAAGCCGGCGTCGCAGCCTGCTCGACTATCTGAAGAAGTACGATACCGAGCGGTACAAGGCTGTCATTCTGAAGGTGGGTATCCGCAAGTAAACCTCCGCTGGGCCGGGCCTTTGGCCCTGCCTCGTGGTTTCGCTGGCGCACCCTGTGAGGGGCTGCGCCAGCCCACTCCCAACTTGTCGCAGCGAAGGCATTGGCCATGCTGCTTGGGAGTGTGCCAGAAGCTCGTAGCGGCTGGAACTGTTCCTGTTCGCATTCTTAACTGCGGCTTGACGCGTACTGCTCGCGCTTGCTGTGGTGGAGTGCTCCTATCGTGGATGCGCCCCTGGCGAAAGGGAATTAATGAAACAAGAAACAAGCGTCACACTCTCCGGCGGTAAAACCATTTCATTTGAGACCGGTCACTGGGCCAAACAGGCTCACGGATCCGCGGTTGTCCGCATTGGCGAAACCGTGGTTCTGGCAACCGCCTGCTCCAACGCCGAGCCGCGCGTTGGCATCGACTTCTTTCCGCTCACGGTGGACTATCGTGAGTACACCTACGCCGGTGGACGAATCCCCGGCGGCTTCATCAAGCGCGAAGGCCGGATGAGCGAACGCGAAGTTCTCACCAGCCGTCAGATTGATCGGCCCATCCGTCCGCTATTCCCCGAAGGTTACCGCTTCGAGACTCAGGTCATCGCGTTCGTGCTTTCGGCCGATACGGAAAATGACCCGGACGTCGCCGGAATCAACGGCGCTTCAGTCGCGCTCACCCTCTCCGATATTCCATTTTCCGGTCCGATCGGCGCGGTGCGCGTTGGCTTGATTAACGATGAATTCGTAATCAACCCGACCTACGAAGAACAGCGCGAAAGCAAGGTCAACATCATGGTCGTCGGCACGGCCGAAGGCATCGTGATGATTGAAGCGGGCGCCACTGAAGTGGAAGAAGACCGTGTGGTGGATGCGATCGAGTTTGCGCATGGCGAAATCAAGAAGATCTGCGCCACGATCAGCGAATTCGCCCAGAAGTTCGGACGCGCGAAACGGACGTTTGAAGTCCCTGTGGTTGATCAGCCATATCTTGACGCACTGCGCGCCAAGGTTGGCGCAGCGCTGGCCGATGCGGTCAACACCGAAAAGTACACCAAGATCGACAGCTACTCCCGCATCAAGGCCCTCAAGGACAGCGTGAAGGCCGAGATTCCCGAGGATCAGCCGGAAGCGCGCACCAAGGCCGGAAAATACTTCGACCAGCTGCGCGAGTTGGTTTTCCGCGAGGAAGTGACGAAGAACCGCCGCCGTCCCGACGGCCGTGCCTTCGACCAGATCCGTGCGATCTGGAGCGAAATTGGGGTGCTGCCGCGTACTCACGGTTCCGCCGTGTTTACGCGCGGCGAAACCCAGGCGCTCGTCACCACCACGCTTGGTACTAGCGATGACAAACAACGCCTGGAGCGCTTTGAAGGCGAAACCAAGAAGCGCTTCATGCTGCATTACAACTTCCCGCCGTTTTCGGTTGGCGAAGTGGGCTTCCTGCGGGGCGCTGGACGGCGCGAAATCGGCCACGGAGCACTTGCCGAGCGCGCACTGAATGCCGTGCTGCCGAGCGAAGATGATTTCCCCTATGCGATTCGGGTGGTCAGCGACATTCTGGAGTCCAATGGATCGTCGTCGATGGCCACGATCTGCGGCGGTTCGCTGAGCTTGATGGATGCCGGTGTGCCTCTGACCGCTCCGGTGGCCGGAGTGGCGATGGGACTGGTGAAGGAGGGCGAAGATTACGCCATCCTGACCGACATTGCGGGCGCCGAAGATCACTACGGCGACATGGACTTCAAGGTTGCGGGAACCCGCGATGGCATTACCGCGCTGCAAATGGACATCAAGATCGGTGGCATTACGCCGCAGATCATGCGCGAGGCGCTGGCGCAGGCCAAGCGGGGACGGTTGTTCATCCTGGACAAGATGGCTGAATCGATCACTTCTGGCCGCGAAAATGTCAGCAGCCATGCTCCGCGCTTCTACACCGTGATGATTCCGACCGACAAGATCCGCGAACTGATTGGACCGGGCGGCAAGGTGATCCGCGGTATCGTGGAAGCAACCGGCGTAAAGATCGACGTGGAAGATAACGGCCAGGTGCGCGTGTCCTCCAGCGACTCGGCGGCGGCGGAAAAAGCGCTGCAGATGATCGGCGACATTACGGCCGTGCCGGAAATTGGACGGACGTATCTGGGTACCGTGACCCGGCTGGCGGAGTTCGGCGCGTTCGTGGAGATCATCCCCGGCACCGACGGACTGCTGCACATCAGCGAAGTGGCCGAGCACCGCATCAAGGACATCAAGGACGAGCTGAAAGAGGGCGACCAGGTTCTGGTCAAGGTGCTTTCGGTGGAAGGCAACCGCATCAAGTTGTCGCGCAAGGCGATTCTGAAGGAGCAGCGGGCAAAGATCGAGGCTGCGGGCGGCGTGGTGCCGGAAGCATCCGCGCCGACTGCCGCTCCGGAGCGCTCGCTGGAAGGTTCGGCCGCGACTTTTGAAGGCGGTTTCGACGGAGATGGCGACGACGAAGAAGAGGACATGAACTTCAATCGGGAAAGCACTCCGAACGAGCCTCCGAGCCACGACAGCCGTCCCGCGAGTGCGGGCGCCGGTGCAGGCGATCCGCGCCGGCGGCGGCGCCGTGGTCCGCGTGGTCCGCGCGCTCCACGTCAGTAGCCGAGCGAATTACCAGAAGGCCACGGTTTGCGCCGTGGCCTTCTGCTTTTGCACGCACGCCGGATGTTACAATTTTTTCGGAATTCCTTCCCGCAAGCAGGAGTGAGCATTGCCACCAATCTCCCGTATTCCCTTCGTCAAGGCCACCGCTTATGGCAACGATTTTCTGATCATTCGCAAGGAGTTTCAAGGGGACGACCCCGCGGGGCTGACCCGCGCTCTGTGCGACCGGCACCACGGCGTGGGAGCCGATGGAGTGGAGTGGCTGAGTGACGAGGACGGACACGCGGCTCGCATTCACCTGATCAATGCGGACGGCTCGTTTGCGGAACTTTCCGGCAATGGCACGCGCTGCGTGGCCGCCCACCTGGTGTCGAGCGGCGGAGGTGAGGACCTGCTGATTGCGACCGATGCGGGCGCCAAGCGTTGCCAGCTTACGGGGCGGAGCGGAAACCTCTATGAGTTCCTGACCGACATGGGGCAGGCGGTGGTAAGCGAGGCCTTTGAGATCGACCTGGGACACGTGCAGTATCGCGGGGTTCCGGTTTCGATGGGTAATCCGCATTTTGTGATCTTCGTGCCGGATTTTCCGGCCGAATGGCAGAAGGATTCGCAGTTGATTCAGGCTCGCGCGGACCTGTTTCCCGAGGGCATCAACGTGGAGTGGGTGAGGCTCGATCAGGCCTCAGAGATCGTGATTCGCATCTATGAGCGGGGCGCCGGTGAAACGCACTCTTCGGGAACGGGGAGTTCCGCGTCAGCTGCAGCGGCGATTGCGACGCGGTACTGCTCGGCAAAGCTGACGGTGGTTTCACCGGGTGGAGCGCAGCGGGTGAAGTGGAAGCGGGGCGCTTCGCTGCAGCTGGAAGGCTCGGCGAGTCTGATTTGCAGCGGGGAATTCTTCGTCTAGCGTTTTTCATTTCGCGATTGCCGATTAACACCAACTTTCGTTTACCATCAAGCGATGCAGACAGAGCTTCAGTCCGGCAGGCGAGTTCGCGCCCTGGGGCCGCACAGCAAGGCCGGCGTGGTGAGCCCGGCCAGCTGCGTGGACCGCGCCGCGCTGGAGGCGGGATGCCGCGCGTTGAGCGAGCTGAGCGGCTGGCAGGTTGCAACTTCGCCGGTTGCGCTGCAGAGCGAGGGCGGGTTTGCGGGGAGCGCTGCTGCGCGCGCCGTGTCGCTGATGGAGACGTGGCAGCGGGACGATGTGGATGCGGTGATATGCGCCCGCGGCGGCTATGGTTCGAACTACCTGCTGCCGCTGCTCGACTTCGATGCGCTGCGCATGAACCCGAAGCCGTTTGTGGGATACAGTGACAACACCAGCCTGCTGCTGGCGCTGGAGCGCACCGGCATGGTCGCGTTCCATGGGCCGATGGTGGCCAGTGATTTCGCCAGGGGCACGGCGGACGAGCTTTCACTTCGCGCCGCGCTGGGCGGGGAAGCTCTGGATTTGCGGTTTTCCGCGGGCTCGCCGGTGCAGCCGCTGGTTGCGGGCGAGGCGCGCGGAACGCTGACCGGAGGTTGTCTTTCCGTGGTCGTGACCTCGCTGGGAACACCATGGGAGATTGAGACGTGGGGTAAGATTCTCTTTCTGGAAGATGTGAATGAGAAGCCATACCGCATCGACCGCATGTTGATGCACCTGCTGCTTGCGGGAAAGTTTCACGGAGTTCGCGGAATTGTATTCGGCGCCATGCTAGGCTGCGCTGCTGCGCCGGAGGACGAAGAGACGCTGCCGCGCATGATGGTTCGCGTCCTCGGCGGACTTGGCATTCCCATCGCGATTGGATTTCCTTCAGGGCACGTGGAGTCGGGAAACATCACGCTGCCCTTCGGTGTTCCGGCCGCGCTTGTTTGCTCAAAAGCGGGTGTGCGGCTGCAGGTGGAGCCCGCGACATTCATTGCAACGCACAATTCAAAATCATAAGGAAACACTTGCAGTGATGAAGGCTCGAAGCATCCATCTGATCGGAATCTGCGGAACGGCCATGGCGTCTCTAGCGGGGATGCTGAAGGCGCGTGGGCTGGATGTGCGCGGCTCCGACAGCGCGGCGTATCCGCCGATGTCCACCTTTCTGGAATCGCTGGGAATCACGCTGATGCAACCGTTCAGCGAGCAGAACCTGATGCCGGCGCCCGATCTGGTGGTAGTGGGCAACGCGATCTCACGGGGCAATCCCGAGCTTGAGTATCTGCTCGATCAGCGCCTGCCGTTCGTCTCGATGGCCGAGGTGATTCACCAGGAGTTTATCCGCGACCACACCTCGCTGGTGATTGCCGGAACGCACGGCAAGACCACGACGACGAGCATGGCGGCGTGGATCTTCGAATACGCGGGCCGCAAGCCATCGTTCCTGGTGGGAGGCATCGCGGAAAATTTTGATTCCAGCTTTGCCGTTACGGAAGGCAAGGAATTCATCATCGAGGGCGACGAGTACGACACTGCGTTCTTCGACAAGGGCCCGAAGTTTCTGCACTACTTTCCGGATTCGGTGATTCTTACTTCGGTGGAGTTTGACCATGCCGATATTTATCGCGACCTGGAGGCGGTGAAGTTCGCATTCAAGCGGCTGGTGAACCTGGTGCCGCGGCGCGGACGCATTATTGCATGGGATGGAAGCCCGAACGTGAGCGAGTGCGTGGAGCGCGCCTTCTGTCCGGTGGAGCGCTACGGCTTTGAGCCGGATTCCTTCTGGCGGCTCGAGGATGTGCGCTATGAGAGCGCAAGCACGCGCTGGAAGGTTGTGCGCGAGGGGTGCGAGTTCGCGGAGTTAGAATTTGCGCTGGCGGGTGAGTATAACGTGCTGAACGCTACGGCTGCGGCGGCGCTGGCGCACTGCCACGGGATCTCCGCCGAAACGATTGCCGGGGCGCTGCGCGAATTCCGGTCGGTCAAGCGGCGGCTGGAGGTGTGCGCGGAAGTGGGTGGCATCACGGTGATTGACGATTTTGCGCATCATCCTACGGCGATTGGAGCCACGCTGGGTGCGCTGCGCAAACGCTATGCCGGACGGCGCCTGTGGGCGATTCTGGAGCCGCGCTCGAATACGCTGCGGCGCAACGTCTTCCAGCGGGAACTGGTGGAGAGCCTGGCCGTGGCGGACCAGGTGGTGGTCGCCAGCGTATTCTTCAAAGCCACCGATGCGCTGAAGCCCGAGGAACGGCTGGACGTGGAGCGCGTGGTCGGCGAATTGAACGCGCGCGGTGTGGCAGCGCAGCAGTTGCCCGACGTGGCGGCGATTGTGGATCACGTTGCCGCGCAGGCGGCTGCTGGAGATGTGCTGGCGATTCTTTCCAATGGGGGCTTCGGCGGCATCTATGAGAAGCTGCCGGCGGCGCTCCAGGCAAGGACGTCATGCGGAAGATGAACGGCTGGCGGTGGGTGGCGTGCATTCCGCTGCTGGTGGGCAGTCTTGCGGGTTCGCTGGCAGCGCAGCCTGCTGACTTCTGGTGTCCTGCCCAGGGTGTGACGTATGGAATCTCTCTGAAGCCTGCCGAGCACGTGGTGCATGTGGATGCGGTGACGCACCAACCCGCGCCGGAGTTCCAACTTCCGGTGTGGAACGGCCTGTACCAGGTACGCAATTTTGCGGCGAACGTGAAAGCGGTCAAGGTCTTCGAGGGCGTTCCCGAGTGGATGTGCGACAAGTGCGACACCGGCGATGCGCGGGCGGAAAAGATCGATAAGACCACCTGGCGGATTTCCTCTTCCGGCGATCATCCCTGCGTCACCTTCAGCTATGACATTTTGACCAACGATCCGGGGCCGTTCGGTTCCAGCCTCGATGTGCAACATGGATTCTTCAACTGGGCGGAGGTGCTGGTCTATCGTCCGGACCAGCGGAGCGCGCCGGTTTCGCTGCGCATTGTGGATGCCCCTTCGGGATGGCGGATGCGCGATGGCGGAGTGTTTGGCGTGCGCGGCGCCGCGGAGTTGACAGGCGCTTCGGCGGAAGCTGAGAACTACGACCGGCTGGTGGATTCTCCGGCCCTGATGGGCAAGCTGTACGAGATCAGCTTTACACAGGATGGCGCGGCCTATCACGTCGTGGTGGATTCGCCGGACGTTGATTTGGATGCGCTGCAGGGGATGCTGCGCAAGATCACGGCCACCGCCGTGGGATGGATGCAGGACCGCCCGTTTGACGATTACACGTTCTTGTTTCTGGCCGCTCACGGTTCGGGCGGCGGAGGCATGGAGCATGCGTATTCCACCGTGATTGACGTGGGTGGAGACCGCCTGAAGCAGGATGTGACGACCGCAGCGGATTACTCGGCGCATGAATTTTTCCATGTGTGGAATGTGAAGCGCATCCGTCCGAAGTCCCTGGAGCCGGTGGACTATACCCGCGAACAGTATTCGCGCGCGCTGTGGTTCAGCGAAGGGGTGACCAGCACGGTGGCTGACATTGTCGAGGTGCGCTCGGGACTCACCGATGAAAAGCATATGCTGGCGCATCTGGGGTCGCTGATCGGAGGGCTGCAGTCGCGCAGCGCCCGGCTTACGCAGTCGGCGGAGGAATCAAGCCTGGATACGTGGCTGGACCCATACCCCAACTATCGCCGCGCCGATCGCAGCATTTCCTACTACGGCAAGGGCGAGTTACTGGGATTTCTCCTCGACCTCGAGATGCGGCGGCTGACCAACGGACGGCGCTGCCTGCGCGATCTCTTCCAGTACATGAACCAGCAGTACGCGCAGAAGGGAAAATACTTCGAGGACTCCGAGGGTGTGCGGCTTGCGCTGAAGGAGCTGACCGGCAACGACTTTCAGGACTTCTTCTCGCGCTATGTTGCGGGAGTGAAGGAGATTCCTTACGACCAGTTTTTCAACTATGTTGGACTGGCTGTGACCCACCGGCAGGTGGAACAGGTGTATTCGGGAGTGGTTGTATCCCGGCCGGCAGGGAAGCCGGCGACGGTTGTCCGGATCGAGGAGAACTCGCCGGCGTCGCGGCTGAACCTTTCGCCGGGCGACGAGATTTTAAAGGTCAACGGAAAGCCGCTCTCCGAAGACTGGAGCCAGTACTTGCAGCAGCGCAACCCAAAGAGCACCCTCCACCTCAGGGTAAACTCGCCGGGGGGAGAGTTACGGGAGCTGGATCTGCCGCTCGGCACGCGCAAGATCGACGAATATCAATTGGAGGATATGCCAGGAATGCCTCCGGAGGCCAGGACGCGGCGCAGAGCATTTCTGCAGGGCGAATCGGAGGTGGGCGCGCAGTGATTCTTCTCCTCTACTGTGTCGTGCTCTGGATCTTATTCGCTCTCGTGGCAGCCGTGTTGGGGTTTCCCGCGCTGTATCTGACAGGCAAAATCGACCTGCTGTGGGATCTCTCGCTGTGGGCGGCGCGTACCGGATACCGGCTGTCGGGAATCCGCGTGCGTGCGGTGGGCCGTGAGCAGTTAGACGGGCGCGCTTATCTTTTCATGTCCAATCACGCCTCCAACCTGGACCCGCCGGTGATTACAAATCTGCTGGGAAGGCGCATTGCCATCATTGCCAAGCAGGAGTTGTTCAAGATTCCGCTCTTCGGGCGCGCGATGCGCGCCGGCAGCTTTGTGGCGGTCAATCGCGCCTCTCCGCGCTCGGCGGTGGAGAGTGTGACCAATGCGGCTCACGTGCTGCAATCGGGGCTGGGAATGCTGGTGTTTCCCGAGGGAACGCGGTCGCCCAGTGGCAGGCTGCTGACGTTCAAGAAGGGACCGTTCCAGCTGGCCATGGAGGCTGGGGTTCCGGTGGTGCCGATCACCATAGTGGGCAGCCATGAAGCGTGGCCGAAGGGAAGCATGGCGCTCCATACCGGGGAGATCGTGGTGCACTTTCACGCGCCCATCGATCCGCGGCACTTCGCATCCAAGGAAGACCTGCTGGCCGCGGTCCGCGCCGCCATCGAGAGCGGATTGCCGAAGGCAATTCAGGATCCGACTTAGCTGCCGGAGGGCCGTCGGTTGGCCCCTGCCGGAAAACCGCTACGGTCGAACGACGCGCTGGCTGAGGCTCATGCCGGCTCCGATATCGAAGGCAATTTCCGTGGGGCACTTCGCCCCGAGGTCGTACTCGCGGACGTACGCCTTACCCGCCTGATCTTGAAACGCGACCCGAAATTTGCAGGGTTCCCCGAACGGCACCATCTGCCGGTTGGTTTGGCCGTCGCCCAGTTCCGGCAGGCCGAAGATTCCCGTCGGATATTTGACCTCGAGATTCTCCATGGGATGTCCGGAGCGGTTCTCGACATCGACGTACATCATGGGCTTGGCGTAATTGCATCCGGCGAGGGCCAGCAGCAACACGACGGTCGCGCCGGTAAGCAGAAGAGCAGCGGGGCATTTCATCCTGACATTCTACTCGGACGGTTGCAGGACTGGGCGGTATTGCTCCCTGGCGACCGTAGGCACTGGGCTTATCGGCGTTCGATGAGCCGCGCGCTCAGCACGACGCCGTCGCGCCCGTCGTGGAGTTTGATGGGAAAGACGAGCACATTCCACTGCCAGTGCTGCGACTCAGCCGGAAGGTGCGGCATGGCCTGGTGATTGCGCCGGTCGATGTAGGTCTCGCGAGTATCGGCGACAGTGCGGATGATCTCGCCCCACTCGTCGCGCATTTCGGGGAAGTGATCGAAGATGTTGCGGCCGGGATACCAGGCCCGGCGCTGATGGCTGAGGGCGGCGAAATAATCATTGACGTACTGCCAGTTGCCGTCGCGGTCCAGGATCTCGATCACCATGTCGTCGCTCATGGCCATGATGATGCGCGAGTAGTAGAAATCGCGGGAATCGACCACCACGGGACGTCCGCGGCGCTTGGCCTCAAAGCTGCGCAGAGCCTGTACCAGGTCGTCCACCGAACTGCTCCCCTTGAGCAGATGCATGTCGGCGATGCCGCCGAACTTCCGCTCCAGGGTTGCGGACAGAATGATGACCGGCACTTCGGGACGTTGTTCGCGCAAGGTCTTCGCCACCTCGGTGCCGAACTTTCCCGCGCCCAGGTGGTAGTCCAGCACCGCGATATCGATTTCGTCCAGCTTGCTCTCCGCCTCCTGGATGGAAGCGGCGGTGACGATGTGATATCCCTTCTGGCGCAGAATCGTGGAGCGCACCAGAAGATTTTCCTCGCGGTCGTCCAGCAGCAGCACAGAGATGGGCCTCTGCTCGTCGGATTTTCCGCCTTCGACCACCTCGAATTGCTTGTTCTCATCCACGGGAGGGCCCCACACGTTACTAATAATGGATGCAAAAACGGAACTTGACGACTGAAAACTGCTACTCCGGATTGCGATTACGTGTCAGGCTGCGAATTGCCTTCGCCAGCTCGGGCAGTTTGTTGAAGACCGCAACGGCGCGCAGCCACTGGCGGTTCTCCATGGCAGGATAGCCGCTGACGATGGCTCCGGGGGCGACATCGCCGGGAATTCCGGACTGGGCGGTGGCAATGGCGCCGTCTCCGATGGTGAGATGACCGGCAACGCCGACTTGCCCGGCGAGAATTACGTTGTTGCCGACGTGGGTCGATCCCGCCAATCCCACCTGCGAGCAGAGCATAGTGTGCTCGCCCACGCTGCAGCCGTGGCCCACCTGCACCAGGTTGTCGATCTTGGTGTCCTCGCCAATTAGGGTTTCGCCGAGGCTGGCGCGGTCCACCGTGGAGTTTGCCTGTACCTCGACCCGGTCGGCCAGGCGGGTGATGCCGGATTGCACGATCTTGTGCCATCCCCTGGCTCCGTCGCGGGCGAAGCCAAAGCCGTCGGCGCCGATCACTGCGCCGTTCTGCAGGGTTACGTCATTACCCAGGTCACAGAATTCGCGCACCTGGGCGTGGGCATGGGCGAAGAAGCGGTTTCCGATACGCGCCCCGCGATAAATGACAACGTGGGCCAGGAGCACGGCATCGTCCCCGATCCTCGCGTCGGCATCGATGACGGCGTAGGGGCCGATGTGGGCTCTGATGCCGACATGGGCGGAGGGATCGATCACCGCCGTGGGATGGATGCCGGGCGAATACTTGGGCGGATGATAGAAAAGCTCCAGCGCGTGTGAAAAGGCCAGGTAAGGGTTGGCATGGCGCAGGACGGGAAGCTCCGCGGCGGAGAAGTCGGGAGTCACCAGGATGGCTGCGGCCCGAGTCGATTTGGCCAGAGCGGCATACTTGGAGTTGGAAATGAAGGTGATCTGCTGGGGACCGGCGTTTTCAATGCCCGCCACGCCAGTGATCTCGGTTTCAGGCTTTGCGTTCTGCAGGGTCGCGCCCAGAATCCGGGCAATCTCAATGAGTTTCATCTTGCGCACCAGCGTACAGCAGCAAAACCTTAGACGCTAGATGGAACGAATGCAATTTTTGGCCGACGGTGCGAGAGTGGCTGCGGTGTTACTCGGTTGGCAGTTCGGTAAACAGGAGCGGCGTCTGATCGGCGGCTCCCGGCTGTTTCCGGCGCTTGACGGTGGGAGCGATGACCGCCAGGACGGTCAGCTCCGAGAGCGCGGAGCGCGGCACGAAGATCCTCTGCACGTTGCCGCGGCTGTCCGGCGGATTCAGGAAGAAACCCTCGGGACGCACCAGAGTCAGGTCGTTCGGCATCAGGCCTTCCAGCATTTCGGCGTCGCGGAAGCGCAGCCGGACCCAGAGGCCTTCCACCCGAGGCCGGGTGGTGAAGGTCTTGCGCTGCAGGGAGCTGGAATCGGCGAAATCCCGGACGAAGTAAATGCCTTTGATTTCTGCCACTTCTATCAGTACGACGTTGCCGGCGGTGTTGAGGAGCTCGACCTTGCTGCCCACGAGAAATTCCCCGGCCGCCACGTAACCCTGAATGGTGTCGCGGTCCATCTTGCGGACGATTACCTTTTTGTGCGTGGAAGCCATTGCCTATCCCATTACGCGCGGTCAATTCCTAGGGCCACAATCCCGAGCGTTGACTGATTGTCGCACCGCCGTCGCCCCGGGAACGAGAGAAATTATGGGCGGGTAATGGATGGGTAACGGGGCAGCGAAGCTGAGCCCGTATTCACCGGGAAATCAACAGGTTCCCGGTTTTGGCAGTAGCCAAGTGCAGCTCTACTGTGCTATTGTCTGAAGTTTGTTGCGGAAATGAGGCAGTTCGCTGTAACTAACCATCTGCAAAAGAGTTACGCTCCGCCGGTTGGCGGTGTCCGGGCGGCATTGACCGCCGGTCCTGCCAAATGACTGTAAATACATGATTATATTGCCTTAAATACCATGGCCGATTACATCTACACAATGGAAAGCCGGTTATCGCCCGAGCAGATGCGGACGGTGAGCACGGTGCAGGAAATCGCCCGCAACCACGGCATGAACGTCTATCTGACCGGCGGGGCAACCCGGGACATTCTGACCGGCTTCCCTATTCGCGATCTGGACTTCACGGTTCAAGGCGATCCGCTGAAGCTGCGGCAAGATATTGAAAACGCAGGCGGACTCGTGGATATGGCCGATCCGGCCTTCTGCGTGATTCACGCCGTTTTTCAGGGCATCGGGGCGGAGATCGGCATGGCCCGCTCCGAGGTCTTCGACAAGCCCGGCAAGCCGCCAAGGGTGACACCGGCTACGATCAACGACGACCTTCGCCGCCGCGACTTTACCTGCAACGCGATGGCACTCTCGCTAAACGAGGGCTCGCGCGGCCTGCTGCTGGACCCCTTCAACGGCACTGCCGATATCGAGGCGCGGCTGCTGCGCATTCTCCACAGCTACGCCTTTCTGGAAGATCCGTCGCGGTTGATTCGTGCCACGCGCTTTGCGGCGCGCTTTGGATGGGAACTGGAGGAGCGCACCCGCGCCCGCTACGATTCGGCACGCGAAGGCGAGTACATTCAGTTCCTTGGAAGCCGTGCCGTGGGCTACGAGATCGAGCAGATTGCCCACGAGGAAAACCCGATTGCGGTGATGCATGCACTGGAGGAGCAGGGCTGGCTCAAGGTTCTGTGCCCGAAGTGGACGGTTGCCAAGGCGAATGTGCCGGAACTGGCGCACCTTCTGAAAACCCGAGCCACCATGGCGGAGCTGAATATCCCGGTCGATGCTGCGCCCTCGGTAATGCACTTCCTCACCGTGAAACTGGGGGAAGCGGAAGTGGCGGCGATTCAGAAAGAGATCCCGCACCGCGAGTTTGTGGCTGCCTGGAAGCGGCTGGAGAGCGACGCAAAAGAGCTTTCCAAGAAACTTCTCTCCAAAGAGGCTGCGGTGAACTCCGGGGCGTGGAAGATTCTTACCGCTGCCAAACCCGAGGCGCTGCTGTATCTGGACGTGACAGGCCGCAACAAGACGGTGGACGAAAAGATCAAGAACTTCTTCGGGAAGTGGCGGCAAATTCAGGAAAAACTACCGATTACTCAGATGGCCGAGTTGCGGATTACTCCCCAGCTTCCGGAGTATGCCCGGATTTGCCAGGAGGCATTTCTGCTGCTGCTGGACGGCAAGCTGCGTTCGGAGAGCGAGATTGCGAAATTTCTCGCTCCCTTCGAGCCGCCACCGCCTCCCCCGCCGCCGACACCCGTGCGTCGTGGACGGACTGCCGCCAAGAAGGCCGCACCACAGGTTGCCAAAGCGGCGCCGCAGGCGATTGCGTTGGCAGCCGTGGCTCCCGGCACCGTAGCGGCAAGCGCTCCTGCCGGGAATTCCAAGGCGGCGGGGAGCAAGTCTACAGCTCCCGCGCATGCTCCCGCTGCGGCGAAAAAAACGGCCAAGGCACCCGAGGTGAGCGCGAAGCCGATCGCTGCGAAAAAAACTGCTGCGCCCTCCAAGCCTGCGGCGAAGACAGTGAAGGCTGCGGCAAAGCCGCCCAGCAAGGGAAAAGCGGCGGCCAAACCGGCTCCCAGGAAGGCAGCCAAGCCGGCCGGCAGCGCAGGAAAGTCTGGCAAAACGGTGGTGAAGAGCGCTGCAGGGAAGAATGCGAAACACGGCGCCGGCAAAAAGTCTGCGGCGAAAGCTCCCGCGAAGAAGCAGCACGGTCAAAAGGTCGAGAAAAACAAAAAGCACGCAAAGCGCCGCTAACAGGCTGCTGAAAACAGTTTGGATGCTACAAGCCATTGCGGTCTGTATTGCCGGTGTGTGCATTTGCCTGCGCCTGGCTTGTTGCTTCGGCGCGGTTTTCAGCAGCCTGCTAAGCGAGCGGAAAAAAGGCCCGGTCAGCCGGGCCTTTTTTCATCGATGGAAACTGCCCCCGTATGCCGGCAAGCGCGGCTAGGAAGGCTCTTTTTCGGTGTCCACTGCGTGGGTGGCCGGAGTGGTGGCTTCCGCGCCAGTGTTGTGGGATTTGCACTTTGAAATGATGGCGGTATGGATGCGGGTGCGGAGATCGTCGGGCAGTTCGTAGAGTTCGGATCCGCGATAGATTTCAATGGTGCTCTTGGTGGTGTTGCAGACGACATAACAGTTGTGACACCACTGGAGATGTTCTTCAAGTTCGGCCCGTGTTTGCGGGTCCATGGTGTTGTCAAGGTAGTCGGTCAGCTCTTTTAAAAAATCAGAGCATTTCACGGTTTGGTGTCTCCGTCGCGTCGTTTGAAATACTTATTGAGCCGCTCGCGCAACTGCAAACGTGCGCGCAGCAACCTCGACTTCACAGCCGGAACGCTCAACTCCAGAGCTGCTGCAGTCTCTTCGGTCGAAAGCCCCTCAACATCACGCAGCACAAAGACGGTACGAAAGCTTGGCGGCAATCCCTGAATGGTCTTGCCGAGGATATCTTTCAATTCCGCCTGCGTATATTGCTGCTCCGGGTTGGGAGACCAATCCGCGATTTCGCGCGGCATGGAATCCTCTTCCGTCTTCACATCCTCGTCGATAGAAATCATGCGTTCCGGGCGTCTCCGCCGCAACCGCATGAGCGCTTCGTTGACCGCAATCCGGACCAGCCAAGTATAAAACTTGGACTGCCCCTGGAATTGCCCCAGGTTCTGGTAGGCCTTAAGAAAGGCATCCTGAACCACGTCCTCGGCATCCTCGCGATTCTGAGTAATGTGCTGCGCGATGCGGAAAACGTTTCGGTCGTAGCGCCGCACCAGAGATTCAAATGCGCCAATGTCGCCGGAGCGTGCCGCTTCGACGAGGATGGTTTCTTCGCTCGGTGCTTCCTGTCCCTTGTTTTCGATGGCTTCCATTCGTCCGTCGATTCAGAAATTACGTGATTAAAATTGTCCGATCAATCAATATTGTAGACGCTGGGATGCAAGATCACAAAAGGAGTGAGTATTTCGAAAACCAGAAACGAGAGAACGGTGCTCAATTTGAGTCCCAGGGCGTTGACAGGGTTGAATACGACCACCATAATCCGAGCATCTATTCTATGTCGCGCGTTATGTACTCAGCTGCGCCGGGCAGGGAAATGCCAAACGAAGACTTAATCCGTGAGATTGCTACCCAGGCCTGCAGCCAGGCGCTGCAGGAGAAGTCGCGAGAGCTTGCCGAGGAGGTTGCCCGCAGAGTGGGAGCCGCGCTGGCCGCGCAAATTGCGCCGGGGTCGATCGGGAGACCAATGCCGCGCAGCCGCGAGTTACGCGACGGTACGCTGCTGATTGCGGGCTCAAAGACGCAGAGCGATGCGTTGGACGCGCTGCTAACAGCCACTTCGGCACTCACCCCTGCCTGCGGACTTTTGATTCTACGCGGGACACAGGCCGCCGGATGGAATTGCATGAATCTGGGGCCGGTGGACAATTTCAAGCGGGCGGTCCTGGATTGCAGCCAGGGAGTGGCAGCCACCGTACTGAAGGCCTGCGCCGGGCGCAGCGCCAAGATTTCCGAGCTGGATGCGGCCTTCGGCACACGGCTCGGCTTGGAGAGTTCGGCGCAAGTACTGCTGCTGCCGGTGTTGCTGAAAGAGCGCGTAGCAGCGCTGCTGCTGGCGGTTTCCGGAAGCAGCGAAGACATGGCGGGATTGGAAGTGCTGGTGCAGGTGGCACAATTGGCGCTGGATCTTCAGGCTTACCGCAGGGCCGCTCCGCAGGCCACCGCGCAAGCCCCACCACCGGTTGCGGCTTCGCCCAGCCATGCGGCTCCGGCAGTAGTTGCGGCTGCGATGCCTGCCGCCGCAGCGCATTCGGCGCTGGCCTACGCGGCTGCGTCGGCCGTTGCAGTTGCGCCGCCGCCTGCCATTGCACCGGCGGTGGACGAGGCCCACGACAGGGCGCGCCGCTTTGCCAAACTGCTGGTGGATGAGATCAAGCTCTACAACCAGACCAAGGTGGCTGAGGGGCGCAACCGGGGCGATCTTTACAGCCGTCTGCACGAGGACATCGAAAAAAGCCGGACGGCCTACCAGAAGCGTTATGGCGAAAGCGTGAAAGACGCAGATTACTTTTCCCAGGAACTGATTCGAATTCTTGCGGATAACGACCGGTCACTGATGGGAGCCGGCTTTCCGGGTTAGACTGCTTACATCGTTATGCCTACAAAGTTGCGAATCCTTGCCATCCTTTTGTTGATTTTCCCAACCATGGCCGTGACCCGCACCGAAGCCAGCGAGTCGGGGTCCGCGGCACACAAGCACTCAGCGCATAAGAGCAGCTCTGCGGGGAAGAGCGCCACAGAAAAAAACAAAACCAGCGCCAGGCGCGGACGATCTTCCTCCAGGCATCGCGTGTCGCCAACCGCGGCGCGAAGGAAGACTGCTTCCCCGACGGTTCGGAGAATGGCTCGCGCCTTTGTGGCGTCAGCGGACCTGAAGCCGATGGCGCGGCAGCTGGTGGAGAGCCGCACGCCCGCGGCTTATGCCGGCGTGGAGGGTTATGCGCGGCGTCATGAGGGCGGCGACGCGGGTGCGATGGCCTGGCTGGCGGTTGGATATGCGCATTTTCTGGACGAACAGTATGCTCCAGCGATCAGCGCCTTGGAGAAGGCGAGGCCACAGGCCGGTGAGCTGACCGACTACGTTGAGTATCTGGAAGCGGTCTGCTATGCGGGGCAGGGAAACAGCGCCAAGGTCGTGGAGATTCTGCGGGACTTCGATGGGCTGATGCCGGAATCGATCTTTCAGAAGGAAGTAGTCGCGGTCTACGGCAGCGCTTTGGCTGCGCAGGGCAGAACGCAGGAGGCGATTGCCTACCTTGAGGCGCATCGCCAGCCGGCGCGGGCCGCGGTGGAACTGGCGCTGGGCAGGAGCTATCTGCATTCGGAGAGCCCCGAGAAAGGCGTGGCGATCCTGAAGCATCTGTACTTCACCATGCCGGTGAGCTCTGAGGCGGACGAGGCGGCAGTTCTGCTGACTGCGGCAGGCTCGGGACTGGAAGGCAGCTATTCCGACGAGAAGGGCCGGGCGGACCTGCTGGCGAAGTCGGGGCGATGGGGCGAGGCCGAGCGCATCTACCGCGAGTTAGAAAGCAGGGCTCCGGCGGAGGAGATGGGAAACGTTGCAGTTGCACTGGCCGCCGTGATGCGGCACAGCAACGCCGCCGAGGGACGCGCGTTGCTGGAGCAGGCGCAGGCCACCGGCGAGGCCAACGCGCAGCGGCTTTACCTTTTGGGAGAAATTGCCCGCAGCAGCGACAACGAAAGTGCGTTGGCGGCAAACCTGGAGCGCATGCGGCAGCAGGCTCCGGCGAGCCCGTGGTTTGAGCAGGCGCTGCTCTCGGCGGCGAATTACTACCTACTGGAAAAGAATTTCGATCGCGCCATCGCTCTCTTCCGCGAGGTACGCGAGCGTTTCCCAAGCAGTCCGCGGGCCGGTTATGCGAACTGGAAGGCGGCATGGCTCACCTACCGGCAGGGAAACAGAGAAGACGCAAAACAGGCCTTCGAAAATCAGGTGGCATGGTATCCGAGCGGTCCGGAGGTTCCCGCCGCCCTCTACTGGCGCGCTCGCATGGCCGAAGAGGAGCGCGACTACGCCTTGGCGCGGGCCTGGTACACCAAGCTGACCGAGCGGTTCCAGAACTACTACTACGGATGCCTGGGGCGCGAGCGGCTGGACAAACTTTCTGCCTCGGTGGCGAACGTATCGTTGGACAAAACGTCGAGCACTGCGTCGGACCCGCCGGACCCAACGCTGGCAGGCATCCCGGATTTGAAGGCATTCGGGCCGGAGGCGCTCCAGATCGATGCCCCGCCGGAGCAGTTGCGCGCCGCCAAGAGCCAGTTGCTGTTGAACGCCGGGCTCAACGAGTTTGCCATCCGGGAACTGGAGGCCGAGCAGGGCGGCCAGGGTGCGAACTGGGCGACGCTGATGATCGCGCGCATTTATGAGGACGGCGGACAGAACCATCGAGCGATCCAGTTCTTGAAGAAGGCGATGCCGGGATACTACTCGGTGGACCTGGCCGAACTGCCGCGTGAGTACTGGGAGATCCTCTTCCCCCGCCTGTACTGGACGGATCTGCAGCGGGAGGCAGCGGCGAACTCACTGGACCCGTATCTGGTGGCTTCGCTGATCCGCCAAGAGAGCGAGTTCAACCCAGGTGCGGTGTCGCACGCCGACGCCTATGGGTTGATGCAGTTGCTGCCGCGTGTTGGCCGGGACGAGGCGCGGGCCGCTCACATCCGGCGTTTTTCGGTTGCGTCGCTGCTGGCTCCTGATGTCAACATTCAACTGGGCACGCACTATTTCAAAGAGATGGTGACGCAGTACCGGGGACAGGTGGAGTACGCGCTGGCCGCCTACAATGCGGGTTCCAACCGCGTGGATGAGTGGCTGCAAGACGGACACTATAGCGACGTTGCTGAGTTTGTGGAGTCGATTCCGTTCACCGAAACCAGGGAATACGTGCAGGCGATCATGCGCAACGCGAAGGTTTATCAGCGGCTGTATCCGCAGCAGTAACGGCAGGCCCAGCGAGCGATTTATTTCAGGCACAGACCGATATGCCCATCACGACCGGCACGCGCGCCGGAAAGAAATCCTCGAAGAAATCCGCGGCTGCCACTGGTGGCCGCTTCCAGCCGCTGGCTCCGGAGCGGATTGCGGCGATCCTTGAAGCACTGGACCGCACCTATCCCGCGGTGCGCTGCGCTCTGCATCACGAAAACGCCTGGCAGTTGCTGGTGGCGACGATTCTCTCAGCGCAATGTACCGACGTGCGGGTGAACCTGGTGACCCCGGCGCTCTTCCAAAAGTATCCGGACGCGGCATCGCTGGCCGCGATTGAGCCGGAGGAGGTGGAGCCGCTGATTCGCTCTACGGGGTTCTTTCGCAGCAAGGCAAAAAACCTCGTTGGTGCGGCGCGCAGGGTGATGGAGCAGTTCGGCGGCCGGGTTCCGGAGACGATGGAGGAGTTGCTCTCGCTGCCGGGCGTGGCGCGCAAGACAGCCAACGTGGTGCTGGGCTCCTGGTTCGGGCGGGGCGAGGGGATTGTGGTGGACACCCACGTGCGCCGCATTGCGCGGCGGCTGGAGTTGACCCGCTCCGATGACCCGAAGCACATCGAGCAGGACTTGATGAAGGTGATCCCGCGGACGAAGTGGATCGATTTTTCGCACCAGATCATCCACCACGGGCGCGCCCTGTGTACTGCGCGGGCCCCGAAGTGCGCGGAGTGTCCGCTGGAGGCTCTGTGCCACGCAGCGGACAAGACCTGGTCCACGGTGCCGCAACACAAGCTGGCCAAGGGTAATAGAGGCTAGGGCGTCGGGCGGGCTAAGCTTAGGCTGGTCATGATTGCGCGGGAGCGGTTATAATCTCCGGACGGGTGAAACATGCGCCTCCTGCAAAACATTGCTGCAATCGCCAAGGGTATGAGCATCACCTTCATGGAGATGTTCCAGCCGACCACGGTCGAAAACTATCCGGACGGAAAAGGTCCGCTGCGCGGAGCTGTCTTCCAGGAGCGCTTCCGCGGATTGCACGTGCTGCAGCGCGATGAGGACGGTCTGGAGAAGTGCGTTGCGTGTTTCCTGTGCGCGGCGGCCTGCCCCTCAAACTGCATCTACATTGAGGCGGCGGAGAACACGGCGGAGAACCGCATCTCCGGCGCCGAGCGTTACGCCAAGGTTTACAACATCGACTACAACCGCTGCATCTTCTGCGGCTATTGCGTGGAAGCCTGCCCGACGGACGCGATTACGCACGGCCATGGCTTTGAGCTGGCCACCTACAACGTGACCAGCTTGGTGTACCGCAAGGAACAGCTGCTGGCGATCACCCCGGCGCGCGAAGGCGACAACGCCCGCTTCAACGTGAGCGATGCCGAGAAGATGCACATGATTGCGCGTTAAATAGAAAACCACTGCAGGGACACTGGACCGCTGCCATGGCGGTCCAATCCTTTGTGCGCCGAACCAGTCCTGGATTGTGGGTTCGGTTACAATGACAGGTTTACCGTTACATGTTCCCCAGGTGAGAGGCTCCCGCTGCCGATGAGTGACTTTCTGAACGCCGTCAATGAGCGTGTCGTCGTCTATGACGGCGCAATGGGCACCAATATCCAGTTCCGCAACCTGACCGCCGATGACTACTGGGGTAAAGAGGGATGCAACGAGCTGCTGGTACTCTCGCGCCCGGACGTAATCGCCGACATTCATGCGGCATTTTTTGGCGTGGGCTGCGACATAGTAGAAAGCAACACGTTTGGTTCCACCCGCATTGTGCTGGCCGAGTATGGATTGGAAGACCGGACGCGCGAGTTGAATCTGGCCGCCTGCAAGGTGGCACGCGAGGTGGCAAACCAGTTCTCTACGCCCTCCCGCCCGCGCTTCGTAGCGGGCTCGATTGGACCGACCACCAAGCTGCCATCGCTGGGCCACATCACCTGGGATGCCATGCTGGTGGCGTTCGTGGAGCAGGCCGAGGCGCTGATCGAAGGCGGAGTGGATGTGCTTCTGGTGGAGACCTGTCAGGATATTCTGCAGGCCAAGTGCGCCGTGGCCGCCTGCTTCGACGCGATGCAGACGGCGGGGCGGCGGCTTCCGGTGCAGGTGCAGGTAACGCTGGAGGCGACCGGCACCATGCTGCTCGGGACCGAGATCGGCGCGGCGCTGACGGCTCTCGAAGTCTTCGATGTGGATGCAATCGGGCTCAACTGCGCCACCGGCCCGCTGGAGATGAACGACGCGGTCCGCTACCTGGGATTGAATTCAACCAAGCACGTTTCCGTGCTGCCCAACGCGGGACTGCCGCAGAACGTCAGCGGCCACGCCGTCTATCTGCTGAAGCCGGATGATCTGGGCGCCTACCACAAACACTTCGTGGAGGACTACGGAGTGCGCATCGTAGGCGGCTGCTGCGGCACCACGCCGGAGCATCTGAAGGCCGTTGTCGATGCGGTGAGCGGTGTGACTCCCGCGGCACGCGCGGTGAAGCCGACGTCCGCGGCCTCCAGCGCCTACACTACTGTTCCACTCGACCTGGAGCCCAAGCCGCTGATCGTGGCCGAAGAGATGAACACCACGACGCGGTTGGAGACTTTCCGCAATATGGTGCGGGCGGGCGATTACGACGGCATTCTAACGCTGGCGAAAAAGCTGGTGAACGACGGATCGCACATGCTGGACCTGTGCTGCGCCGTGGTGGGCGAAGACGAAAAAGCCTACATGAGCAATGTGCTGGAAAAGATAGCCACGCGCGTGCCCGCGCCCATCCTGATCGACACCACCGAGGCCGAGGTGCTGGAAGAGGCGCTGAAGCGCACGCCTGGCAAGGCGATCATCAACTCGATCAACTTGGAAGACGGCGAAAAGCGCAGCAGCCGGGTGCTGCCCATGGCCAAGCGCTACGGCGCCGCGGTGATTGCGCTGACCATCGATGAAGATGGCATGGCGCTGACGGCGGAGAAAAAAGTCGCGATCGCCCAGCGCATCTTCGACCTGGCTGTAAACAAATACAGGCTGCGTGCGCAGGACCTGATCTTCGACGCGCTGACCCTGCCGATCTCCACCGGCCAGGAGGACTACCGCACGGCGGGCGTGGAGACTTTGCGGGCGGTGGAGGGAATTAAGAAAGCGCTGCCGGAGTGCAAAACGATCCTCGGCGTATCAAATATATCGTTCGGCCTGAACGCCTATGCGCGGCGGGTACTGAACTCGGTATTCATGAGCGAGGCGGTTGAGCGCGGTCTGGACATGGCCATCGTGAACTACTCGAAGATCTATCCGCTATATAAGATTCCCGAGGCCGAACTCGTGCTGGCCCGCAAGCTGATTCACGGCGACCGCGCGGAGGGCGATCCGCTGCAGCGCTACATGGCGCACTTTGCCGCCATGAAGGGCAAGCAGGACGCAGCGCCGGTGGCTCACGCCGAAACGCTCGCCGTGGAAGACAAACTGAAGTACTGCATCATCCAGGGCGAGAAGGGCGTGGGCGACGGCAGCGCGCGGCAGCCGCTCGAACAGATTCTGGAGACCGCGCTCGAAAGCTACACGCCGCTAGAAATCATCAACACGATTCTGCTGGATGCGATGCGCACCGTGGGCGAACTGTTCGGCGCGCGCAAGATGCAGCTTCCGTCGGTGCTGGATTCGGCAGGCGTGATGAAGGCCGCGGTTGCCCATCTGGAGCCGAAGATGGAAAAGACCGAGGGCTCACAGAAGGGAACCATGGTACTGGCCACGGTGAGGGGCGATGTGCACGACATCGGCAAAAACCTGGTGGACATCATCCTGACCAACAATGGCTTCAAAGTGTGGAACCTCGGCATCAAGCAACCGGCTGAAAGCATTATCCACGCTGCCCTGGAGCACAAGGCCGACGCGGTTGGACTCAGCGGGTTGCTGGTGAAATCGACGCTGGAGATGAAATACGTCATCCAGGACCTGGAACTGCGCGGACTGAACTTCCCGGTGATCTGCGGCGGAGCGGCGCTGACGCGCAAGTTTGTGGAAGACGATCTGCGGCGCGAATATTCGTCGGCCGTCTTCTACGCGGAAGATGCGTTCGCCGGTCTGCACGCAATGGAAAAGCTGAGCGGCGAGGAGCGCGCGACGGAGATCGAAGCGGGGTCGGTGGTGCGCGAGGCGCTGAAGCCAAGGTCGGTGGAGACTGCCGGTCTGCCGGATGCGCCGCGCGATCCGATCCCGGCGGCGGAGATTCCGCAGCCGCCCTTCTGGGGCGTGCGCACCGAACGCGCCGCGGAGTTCGACTTGAGCACGCTCTTTCAATACATCAATCTGACGGCGCTCTTCAAGAACCAGTGGCAGCTGAAAACCGCGTCGCAGGAGGACTACCTGCGGCTGGTGGAGGAAAAGTACAAGCCCGTGCTGGCCGCTCTGCAGCAGGACGCCATCGCCGCCAGTTGGTTCGATCCGCAGGTGGTCTACGGCTATTTCCCCTCCCAGTCCAAGGGCAGGGAACTGATCGTGTACGCACCGGCTCCAGGATTGACACTCGATGACTTCCGGACGGCCAGTCCGTCCTTCGATGCGGGGGCGATTGCGGCTGGCGGCGAGTTGCCGCCGGCTCTGCCGGAGCTTTTGCGCTTTGAATTCCCGCGGCAGGCCGAAGGGCGGCGGCTCAGCATCTCCGACTACTTCCTGCCACAGTCGAGCGGGCGGGCCGACGTGATCGCGCTCTCCGTGGTAACCATTGGCGCACAGGCGAGTGTGGAAACGCAAAAGCTGTTTGAGCGCGGCGAGTACACCCGCTATCTCTATCTGCACGGGCTCTCGGTGGAGACCGCCGAGGCGCTGGCCGAGTTTCTCCATCGGCGCATACGCCAGCAGTTGAACATCGCGCAAGAGGACTCGTCGCGGATTAGCGACCTGTTCCACCAGAAGTATCGCGGATCGCGTTACAGCTTCGGCTACCCGGCTTGCCCGCATATGGAAGACCAGACCAAGCTGTTTGCGCTGCTGCGCCCCGAGGAGAACATCGGCGTCCGGCTCACCTCCACCTACCTGCTGGAACCGGAGCAGAGCACGTCGGCAATCGTGGTGCACCACCCGGGCGCGAAATACTTTGTGGTGTAGCCGAAGCGGTTTCCGAGGCGACGAAAGCGTTCCCGCGGGCGAACATCCACAGCGCGCAGGTGACTCCTGCGATGACATTTGTTACACTCGCATTGCGGGCTCCTGCCCGTTCTGCGCCGCGGAGAGGTGGCAGAGTGGCTGAATGCACCTGACTCGAAATCAGACGTGGGGGTAACTCCACCGGGGGTTCAAATCCCTCCCTCTCCGCCATTCTTTTATTATCAATAACTTAGATTACCTAAGCCCCCTTCTTACTAAACTTCTCACTACTTTCGAAAATTTAGGTCTCTGCATCGTAAGCCGCCTCGGTATTGACACTTGGAGGCAGTGGCGGTCATCTCGCCTATAAAGCTTCCGCATGGCACTGGGCAGGCATTGACGACGAAGTACGTGTTTGGTATTAAGCCCCAAAAAACGAACTCTGCCGTGACAATCATCACCGCCGTCCGCCTTAGCAGGGAGTAGCGTTGCTCCCCAACAGTTGTAAGCAGGAGAAGCGCCCCATGAAACCTGAAATAGCACTCACGACATTACCTGCAATCTCCACATTGATCGAGAATGATCCATTTTTTGTACACATGCGCGAGTTTAACCAGTCCATTGTGCGCTGTGCCTACGAACTATTCCAAGAGAGCGGGTTTATGGATGTCCGTGATCTTGAAGTCTGGCAACAGGCTGTAACCGAGATGCTACAGCAAGAACCATTGCAGATCACCGAAACGGACTTTGGCATCAGCGTGTCCGCCGATGTACCGGGATTTACCGGAAGAGATATTGAAGTTAAAGTTGATTCTCACCGCGTTTTCATCACGGGCAAACATGACAATCCGTCCGAAAGTAAGCCGGACGAAACCGTCTACTCTGAGCTGAGGTCGAAAGAGTTTATTCGTGAGTGCCTACTTCCTGCGGAAATAAATCCAGCGAAAGTGACCGCAGAACTGAAGGATAATGTGCTTGAGATTCGTCTGCCGAAATGCGTGCGGAGCACCAAGCTTTTGGTGGCAAGTAAGGCGGCGTAGAAATCGCCGACAATCGAAGGCACAGGTCGAATGGGCGGGGACTACCCCGTCCACCACACAGAGATTGCAATCTACTTCCAGAATCTTCGGTGTAAATCAACCTCCCCTATGTGCCGCTATCACCAAGACTCCCGACCGCTCTTCTTAATGACCCCATTTGCTTGCCGAAATGCAGATGCCTCTGCTTCCTCGCTCGTCTCGCCTCTGGCCAGAGCGCGAGAGTAAACCGAATTCCAGACCTCTCTCACATTGCGCCCGTTTGTCTTCCGGGACGTAGTTCGGTACGTCCTCATCCTCGAAGTAAGGCGTAGAAACACCCCTCCGCTGAATCGCTCAGAGTGTTCTGCTCCCCTCGCAACATGCATCGGTCGGCGGTCAGACTCACGCCCGAAACATCTCCTTGATTCTTGCGAAACGCAGAATTTCCTCAGCGCCGAGTAAAGCATCGTAGCGGATTCCATACTCGTCAAGATCAGGGTCGTCCTCGGAGTCGGACGGGGCGAAAAACTTGGAACACTCCAGTTCGTCAAGATAGCAGTCAATCTGCTTTGCGGTGAACATTCCGCGAACATCATCCACGAGGTGTGGAAGTTCCGCCGCCAACTGAGACCTCTTCTCCGACGCGGCGACGAAATCAAAGAGCTTGGTGCCGACCAAATAATCCATCGCACTCAAGAGCCCATATCGATTGCGGATTTCCTCTGCGGCTTCGCACTGGTCAGCCCAAATCTCGTGAAATTCCAGCTTGTTGGATTTCATACGACCTCCGCTGAACGCCGCCATTCTCTTCCGAATGAGGTCTGGCTACAAGCAGAATTTCGGAGGCTATGAATCGTCGGCTTCCACTTGAGAATGGGGGCAATCCCAGAGACGGCTCCGCCGCTACTCCAGCGGTATCACCTGCCTCTATGACACAGAGCGCCGACCCCGCCTATGAGGAGTTGGGAACTCCAGCATATACAGTGACTCCCGAGCTTTGACTACCTGCGCCCTCTGCGCCGGGAGCGCACCCCCAACCCGGACTCGCCACAATTCGCACAGAAGCGATTGTGGCGGTCGGCGGAGCGGGGGTAGGGGATTGGGCGTCCGGGGTGGTGCGGGGGTGCTGCGGGGTTAATGCACCAGCGTAGTGGGCACCTCGTTCGGAGGACAGATTTGGTACGCCATGCATGAGTGGTTCAATCGCGTATAAAAGTTACCTCGGTCATCGGACTTGCGGAAAATATGTGTTGCGTAGCAATAAGCAGACTTGCCAATATGTGTTAACCAAAGAACGCGCATAATTGTGATCGAAGACCACGCTGTCAACCGCTTGGTGGGTTGCGAATGGCAGCACGGCGGTGTGACGTATCTGATTCTACTGGGGTTACATGTCAAACCACGTTGTAAGGGCTCTGCGTATTTCGTGCCTCGCCATGCTTGGCGCTCTGGCATATGAGATAACGAAACACATCGCCTTCCCTGATATGTCGATCTGGGAATCGCATGGCCTGACGATCCTGTTCATTACCGCTCCCACTTTTCTGATAAGCCTGCTGATGATGCGCCGGGAGGAAGAGTCTCGCTCTGTTCTGGAGCTACGCCTTCAGGAGATCGGTTATCTGCGCCTCCTCATCGAGCAGTCGAGAGATGGCATGGTCATCGTTGATCCGGAGAACTGCAAGGTGCTTGAAAGCAATCAGATGCATGCCTGCATGCTGGGCTATACACGGGAGGAGATGCGCCAGCTCTGCGTTTGGGATTGGGAAGCCCAATTCACTCAAGATCAGTTCTTGGCAACTTTTCCACAATTTCCGGCAGAAGGTGCGTCATTCGAGACCAAGCACCGACGCAAGGACGGCAGCGTCTATGATGCGGAAGTTAGTGTAAGCATGGCCAATATTGACGGCAAGATTCTCGCGTTTTCCGTTACTCGCGATATTTCAGCACGCAAGGCGGTCGAGTCGGCGCTGCGTGAATCTGAAGAGCGTTATCGCCTGTTGTTCGCCCGCAACCCACTGCCCATGATGATCTGCGATTTGGAGACGCATGCTTTCTTGGAAGTGAACGACGCTGCGGTTGCGCACTATGGGTATTCGCGGGAAGAATTCCTGAAGATGACCAAGAAGGATATCCGTCCGCCGGAAGACATCCCTCTGCTACTTGCGGCGGTGCGGGAGGCAAAAACTGGCTACACATCCTTTGGAGGGTTCCGGCATCGCAAAAAAGATGGGACCACTATTCAAGTGGAAATCGCTTCTTATCATTTCTTTCAGAACGGCAAGTTGTTGTCTTTGACCCTCGTGAATGATGTAACCGAGCGTTTGCAGGCGGAGGAAGCTGTACGCCGCTCCGAGGCGGATTTACGTTCCTTCGTGGAAAAAAGCCCCTTTGGAATTTTCCGAACCCACATCGAGGAAGATAGGTTTCTCAGCGTTAATCCAGCCCTCGTGAAGATGCTCGGATATGCTTCGGCGGAGGAGGTACTCTCCGTTCGGCTAACAACGAATGTTTATTTCACTCCACAGGAACGCGAAAAGACCCTCACGCCAATTCTGCGCGATGGAGTCAGTGAGGTAGAAGTGCAGTGCAAGCGGAAAAATGGAGAGCCCGTCACTGTTCATCTGAGCGGGCGACTGGTTCACGATTCCGTTTATGGCCGCGTCTTTGAGGGGATTGCGGAGGACGTTACCGAGCACAAACTTGCGGAGGAGGCGCTGTACGAGAGTGAGCAACGTTTCCGACAGGTGGTCGAGGCTGCCCCTGTAGGGATGTATATCCAGACCGATGGAATCTTTCGGTATTTCAATCCTGCCGCTCTTGCCATGTTCGGCGCGCAAAGTGCCAGCCAACTCATCGGTCAAAACTTTTTGGAAATAATCCACCCAGATAGCCGTCCTGCTGTGATTGAGCGTGCCCGGCGAGTGCTTGAACAGAAGCAAGCCGCTCCCTTCCTTGAGGAACGGTTACTCCGCGTGGGCGGTACTGTTTTCGATGGGGAGGTCACCGCCGTGCCATTCATATTCGAAAGGCGCAGCGGTGCTCTGGTGTTTGTCCGCGACATGAGCAGGCGCAAGCGGGAGGAAGCTCACCGGCGGGAACTTGAGCAACAGCTTCGTCAGGCGCAAAAGATGGAGGCGGTAGGACGTCTCGCTGGGGGCGTTGCCCATGACTTCAACAACATCCTCATGGTCATACAAAGCTACACCGAGATGGTGCAAGACCGCCTTCCTCCTCATGATGGTTTACGAAAAAACACGGAGCAGGTTCTTAAGGCGGCAGGCCGTGCAGCGAGCCTCACTGGGCAAATGCTTGCGTTCAGCCGCAAACAAATCACTTCTCCGGTGGCAATCGACCTCAACTCCGTAATCGAAGAGACTGCCAAGATGCTGAAGCGGCTCATTGGTGAGGATATCGAAGTCCGGGTAGACGTTACGAAATCACCATGGATGGTTTTGGCCGATTCGGATCAGATCGTTCAGGTTCTGATGAACCTTTGTGTAAATGCACGAGATGCCATGCCACAAGGGGGAATGCTTACCATCGCGACCGAAAACATGTCCATAGAGGACGGGAGTAGTGACCAGCCCCAATACATATCACCGGGGGAATACGTTAAGCTTTCGATTACAGATACAGGGACGGGCATTAGCAATGAGGAACAGGAACGGATTTTCGAACCCTTCTTCACAACCAAAGAGGTCGGCAAAGGCACGGGGCTGGGACTAGCTACAGTTTACGGCATCGCAAAACAGAGTGGCGGTTACGTGTGGGTCGATAGCGAACTTGGCCGGGGTGCCTGTTTCACGGTCTGCCTGCCTCGGACAAAGGGCGTGATGACCTCCGGTACGTCGGCGAGGGCTGACGCGCAGCCACGAGGAGCGGAAACTTTATTGCTCGTTGAAGATGAAGAAGCCTTGAGGGAGGCGCTCTTTAGCTATCTCAGTAGCTTGGGGTACACGGTCTTGGCGGCAGGTTCCGGCCAGCAGGCGCTGGCGGCAGCGGACGAGTACGAGGGGCACATCGACCTATTGATTTCAGATGTTGTAATGCCGAAGATGAGCGGTAGAGAGCTGGCTCAAATTCTGGGAAACCTGCACCCAGACCTGAAGACCATCCACATGTCCGGCTACACAGATGACGCAGTGTTGCGGCACGGTATTCATGAAATGGACACAACCTTCTTGCAAAAGCCATTTAACCTGTCAACGCTTGCACGCAAAGTGCGCGAAACACTGGGACGAAGTGAGACAGTGCAATGATGAATGGGGTCAGTTCACGGTCGCCCCCACCGCAGCATTTCTTGTACTTTTTCCCCGAGCCGCACGGGCACAGTCCGTTCCGACCGACCTTGGACGCGGTGCGCCGGGGTTCGGATTTGAACGCTGTGCCAACGTGCTCCTGTCGGCGCTCCTGAAAATACCGATTCCTCTGCCAATCCTTGACTATGCGCGGGGGAACACCGAGTATCAATGGTAAACAGCGTGCCCGTATCTCAAGAATACGAGATGGAGACAGTGATGGTCGTGTGCCCGAAGTGCAAGAGCGATATTGATATTGAGGAAGAGGAACTCGAAGAAGGCGAACTTCTCTCGTGTCTGGAGTGCGACTGTGATTTTGAAGTGGCCAGCGTCGAGCCGCTGAAACTGGCGAAGGTCATTGATGAGGAAGAAGCAGACGAGGAGGAGGAATAAAGTCCCCTCCCACCATCGCAACCCTGCTCTTCTGGTGACCAGCGAAGTCCGCTACAATCGACACCATGCCGAAGCCTACCTGCAATCACCAAGCCGCCCTCGAAGCCATTGAAAAGGTACTCGCCCTTCTGCGGTCGATGCAGACGCTGGAAGGCACGGACAAGGATGGCGTCGAGCATCTGCTGGAGATGGCGGTGGAGAACCTGAAGAAGTAAACAAGTTGCCCTACCTCTTGACCGGACTCGCCAGTTTCCATTCCCGTTCAATCGCCACGGCCATTAGTTCGTGTTTGGCGCGGTTAGCCAGCGTATCGTTTTCAGCGTGGCACGCACAGACGTACTGATTCAGCAGGTTGTTAAGCTTGTGAACATTAGCTCCGGTTTGATTCCGTTCCCCAGCAACGATCAGTCCCCAATCTGGTTTCATGCCTTCTCGCTTCTAAATCACAATCAACCTCGGCATTGACGTTCAGCCATGGAGTTCAATGGCGCTGCTATCGCGTGCTGTTGGGAGGTCTCTGGGACTCTGAACCAAGACGGTAAACATGGCAGAGCCTACCTCTCGCTGTCTGGGCTACCAGCAAACGATCTGTGACGAATTGTCCGAGGTTCCTTGCGGGTTAAATACCACCAGTGCAGCTTTCATAGGGAAAGCGACGGGTGAATATGGCGGCAATAGTAGCCATCGTGGTGGAGCAGGTCAACAGCGGGTCGACGACGCGAAATCGGTGCAAATCCCGGTTTTCTCACTACCTTTGCACCACTTTTATCACAGCGCATCGCCTATCACCTATCACCAGCAGATTGGCTTCGATTCAAAACGAGATGCGAGAATTGCACCTGTGCAGAGGCTATGGGCATATCGGCACCACCCGGCTTCAAAACAAAGGCGGAACTCAATGTGCGCGGAAAGCCCGACCCTCATAACCGCGTCAGCGCACAGATCATATCCCTATGTTCCGGATACCCTGTGCTACGAGCAGTGGATCAATCTCTTGGACAATGCACCGGACGTTACGCAACTGTCTGCTAGCGAATAAGAGCAAGCTGACGATGAAGGAGTAACCCAGTCTGTCACTATCCCGTCCGCCCACGTGCTGTAAACTTCATCTACGAAGGGCGTGAAGCCCACAAGGGAGATGTATAAATGGCTGGTACAACAATGACGAAGACACAACTGGTCGCCTTGATGGCGGAGAAGATCGAAATCACCAAGAAACAGGCGGCATTGTTTCTGGAAACGTTGGCCGAACTTGCGGTGAAGGAAACCAAGAAGAACGAGGTTTTCGTGGTACCGGGTCTGGGTCGCCTGAAGAAGGTTCAGCGCAAGGCGCGGACAGGTCGCAACCCGCAGACTGGTGAGGCCATCAAGATTAAGGCCAAGACCACGGCAAAGTTCTATATCGCAAAATCGGTGAAGGACGCCATCGCACCCGTGAAGGCGGCTGCGAAGAAGTAGCTCCTGGCATCACGTAGTTAGAACTGGCCGACCAACGTCGGCCTTTTCTTATTGCTCAGGACGGAACCTCGCACGCACTGGTTATTGTGCAGAGTGTCTGATGCTGCTACCATCCCCGATGGAACTTCTGCAAACACCAGCGAACACAGCCCATGGGCTGAATTCTTCTTCGCTGCTGACGGAGCCACATTGGACACATCAACAATCCTCGCCATCCTTCGCGCCGAGCGCGACCAAATCGATTTTGCAATAGCCGCACTTGAAGTGCTTGGCGGCGGTACATCGGCTGTGACGTCTGCACCGAAGACCGTTCAGGTAAAAGCCATGCCCTCCGCACCCAAGAAGCGCGTTCTGCGCGCAGCGTCACGGAGAAAGATGGTTGAAGCCGCCAAGGCACGCTGGGCTGCCAAGAAGGCGGCGGAAAAGAAGCCAGCAACCAAGGCTCCGGCTGCGAAGAAGGTTGCAAAGAAGGCTGCGACCAAGACTGCGAAGAAGCGGGTTGTGAGTCCCGAGGCACGTCAGCGGATGGCGGAAGGTCAGCAGAAGCGGTGGGCAAAGAAGAAGCGGGCGGTGAAGGCGGCAGCGAAGAAGGCCCCGGTTAAGGCTGCTGCCAAGAAGGCGGTGGCGGCGGCTCCGGTTGCCACTGGGGCGGTCGTTCCGAAACAGTAAAGGCGTAGTTGAAGCATTCGAGAGATGTCGCACAGCACCGCCAAATCTGAATGTTTAGGAGGAGCGACGGGGTGATTCCATGCAAAAGATCAAAGAGCTTAAGGCGAATGAAATAGAGGCGGCTAATCGTGCGGAGGCGACTGCACTCCTGATTCGGGATGGCTATCGGGTCTATCGCCCCGAAGCCGATTGCTATGGGGAAGATTTGATATTGCGCACCCCAAGCGGAGAACTTCGTGCAGTTCAATTGAAAAGTCGCATGACCAGGTCCGGCCTTGGTAGGTTCGGCCTCGGCTCTCCATGTGGCAGCTTCATTTGCTTTCACCTCAAACCGGGGGCCTCGAAATGGGAACTGCGAGGCATAGAATCACAGATTGTGCCCCGGAACTCGATTCAGGGAAATTGTTTTTGATTGGGAATGGATGTCAGTACCAAATCCTTGCCGCCAGCCCCCGCCCATCCCGCTCGGGTTCGCAGACCTGGCGGGCTTGCCCTCTGTGCAGTCTGAGCGCCGTCCACGCCGCCACTGCTGCATCCAGGAGGTCGTCCCGGCTTACGCCGGAAGGTCGGTGCAGCAAATGGCGTTCGATGTCTGGAAACACGAAACTGAGCAGAGCAAGCCGTTCGTCCACGCCAGCCGGAATCTTCTTCCGGTGTGCCATGGGGCGTTCTCCAGCCATCGCCCAGAAGCAAACTTCGGGATGCACTTCGAACGCCCACTGCTGGCATTCCGGCGTGATGGCATCGTCCACTTCTCTGAGTTTCGGAGCGATTCCCCAAGCCTGTTGGCTGAGCCCTCTTCCGGTGAGCCGGAGGTTCGTGGCGCTGGCGTCGGCGTGAGTCTTTGCGGCAAGGGCTGCCCTGCATGGAGCCGGGAACACACTGGAGCCACGGGGCTGTCCAAGCAGTCTGCGGGCTGCCTTGTCACACGCACGGGAGCCGTCGAAAAGTCCAATGGGGATGTCGATGCCAAGGCAGGCAAGCTCCGCAGGTTTCCGGCGTTTAGCAATGCCGTGAGGTCAACGAGTTCGACCGATGTCGCCAGGGTCGCCAGTTCAAATTTGAAGACGACCCAACCTCCTTTGCAGCCGTCGATGCCTGCAACGAACACGGAACCTGCCTCCATGCATATTGAGCGGTTCGCAGCTCAGGCGCTCGTCAGAATCTCTTGTGATTCGTGCTCACCAAGAAGCAATTTGATTTTGTCGAGCAAGGCAGGGAACATGTCCTGCTTCCCAATCCACGCATCGACCTCGTTGCTTTCTTCCATCGGAGCTACCCCAGTCACGATGATGATAGGCAGAGTCGGCGCTTTCTGCCGAACCAACTTGGCAAGTTCGAGGCCGTTCATGCCTTCCATGTGGTAGTCGCTCACCAGCAAGTCAAACTTGTCATGCTCAAACTTTGCCAATGCGTCATGGGCGTTGTAGGTATATTCAGCGTGGTAGCCATGCATCTTTAGAATTCCGCAGCTCACTCGTGCCAGCACTTCATAGTCATCCACAAATAAAATTGCTTTCATCTTGCACCTGCCTACCGAAAGTGGCGGTAAGACGGCAAAACAATACTGCTTTCTGTGTTTGATGCAGGAAGTCGGCGTTGGAGAAGAACGTCACGCTAGTATGTGACCTACAACCACGTATGCAACTTTCGACAGGAGTAGCATTTTGTCGCATAAGCGGACAGTAGTTGAGCCTTTCCAACAGGCAATGAGCCAGCAAAAGTGTGTGTGTATCCGCATCGGGACACGATACCCAATCGTCAGATCGGAGCGTGGTTATGTCATCTTCACGCTCTGGCGGTAGACGGGGTTCCTGGTGAGTTTGAAGGGACGCAAGCAGATTGGAAGTACGTCTATCGCATGAATTCAACCTCGATTCCCCAAGCCTCAAGAAGAGGCTCGGGGATATATTTCGAGTTTTTGTTGCGACTCGCCCACTCACGAAGTCGGGTCGAGTTGATGTACCCATCAGGTTGCAGATTGAGATCACTGGCAACCTGCTGGAATTCAGTGACGGTCGGAACCACTGACGCCATTGTCTCTGGCTTGCCCCAATTAGGATTACCACGTCTTTTTGCCATAAGCTCAGATTCACCTGCGCTATGTTAAGTTGCGATTGAAGTTTCTGGCACTAAGGCATTTCAGCGATTATCCCCAGCTCCGATTAGCCAACGCATTTCGGTGTTAAACGAATTCCGGGCAGACTTGACGCCTTTGATGAACTGTTTCAAATCTTCAGATAGCTTGTTCACAAACAGGTCGTAGTCAACATCAAATCCCGCACTCAAGAGGGTTGGCTCATCACTGGACTGAAATTCGCTAATCCGAATTAACGCCTTGAGACGGCGTTTATCCAAACATAAGGCGAAGGCAATTTGATCGTCGTCTGTTAGCTCCGCCCGCTCTCCACTTCCTGCACGAATGGCATCAAGTTGCAGATCGAAACGCTCTAATGCCGTCGCCTCCAAGAAAGTGTCGTTAGCCTCGTAGGTGAACTGTCCTTTGGAATGACAAACAATGCAGCGGAGCGAACACCTCCATGAGACGTACCCCATGTTTGCAACACGTTCAGCCTTGTCGAGTTTGATTTCAAAGGAAACCAGTGGCCAGTATGTAATCCGCAGTTCAGGTGTTCCAAATACTGCGCCCATGTACGGTCTCCCTCATTTTTATGCATGCAGTCTACTCCAAGTTGGAAAAGAGTCCATCGGAATCTGAGAGGGATTGCGGCTTCTATGCGCTCACCGAGCAAACAGTGGTCGCCTTCCGATTCGGCGTATGGATTCGCTCACTTTAACCATGTCTGATACCGGACGCATCACGAATAGGACTGCTTTCATGCTGCACTTGCGAACTAAGAGCTGTAGTAAGACAGCGGAAAACAATTCCGTTTTCTACCTCCTATTCCAAGTGGCGAGTACAGGGATTCTCTGACATCACGCTGCTCTGTGACCCACAACCACGCATGCGACTTTCGACAGGAGTAGCATCTTTCCGCAAAAGCGAACCGTTCGTTGAGAGCTTCCAACAGGCATTGACTCAGCAGAAGTTCGTGTGAATTCGTACTGGGACACGATTGCTAAACGTCAATTTTAGAGCGTGCTTATGTCATCATCGCAAAAAACTAAGCGTCCCGCCGATCAAGCTAGTTCAACCGCTGCTGGAGTTCCTCACATTCGCAGCCGTGAGGATCATCTGTATCAGCAGTCCGGAGGGAATGGACATTACGCTATCGAGGACTGGCTCCAAGCCGAAGCTAACTCCACGCCGAAGAAAGAGATTAAAAGCGAGAAGAGTTATCGCAAGACGGAATAACTCTGCCGCTCGGGTGGTTTCCATCGACAGCAAGAAACCATCCCTGCAAGAGTACCGCACACTTGGCAAGAGCGTTCCGGTTCACCTTTTCGGCAACTTCGTTTTATCCGAGGATCGTATTCAGTAGGGAGGAGTGATGGTAAAGCGGATATTTGTGGTTGACGACGAGAATTGTGTTGCCGATACACTGGCCGTGATATTCCGCAAAGCGGGGTACGACGCCAGAGCGTTTTACAACGCTCAGAATGCGTTGGCCCAGATCGACACTTGTTGCCCGGAGCTGGTCATCAACGATGTGAGAATGCCCGGAATGGACGGCGTGGATATGGCTGTTCACATCAGAGAGCGCCACCCGGCGTGCGAGGTTGTTCTGTTTTCAGGGCAATGTTCCACGCTGAATATCCTCGAAATGGTTGCACATCGGGGATACGATTTCGAACGGTTGGTGAAACCGATTAGCTCTGGCGACTTGCTGGCAGGGATCGAAACCGTAAGTCGCAAATTAGAAGCGGAAACCACACCCTCGCCAGAGTGAAAGATTGGGCTGCATTCTTTTGGCATCGCAACTTTTCCAAATTGCTGAGCATCTACTCTGATAACGGCAGTAACACCGGGCACTTTTCCGCGAACTGCGTAGCGAGGTCGTTGTCACGCCAGAGAAGAGAGTGGAAATGCTGTCCCTCGTGGCGGAATGTACGCTGATGATCTATGACTTCTTCAGGGCCGGGCAAAGGGGAAGGCGAAGCAAAAGATATCGGGGAGGAAGAAACGCCGGGATGTGCGGTAACCACTTGTGGAATGTGTCCCGACGCCAGAGTACTGGAGTTCTATTCGAACTCGGATTTTACGAGACGCATAAGTTGGGTAATCGAAAACGGTTTTAGAAGTAATGCGACGTTACTCATTCCATTTGGCTGCGAATTCGCATTTATTTTCCATTCTGGGTTGCCAGAAATCAGGATAATTTTGCAGTTGGGAATTTGCCCTCGTATTGCTACGGCTAGAGTAATTCCATCCATATCGGGCATAGTGACATCGGTGATGAGAATGTTCGGTTGCCCATCCGTCGCTCTAAGCAGTGCTGAACGGGCATCAAAGAACGTTTCAACGTCGAAATCCGCCGTCCGCAGCACTTCGCTCAACAATATGGCAATCTGCTGCTCGTCATCTACCACGAATATCTTTCGATTCATTTCATCCCAAACCAGAAACCGACTCAAGCACCATCTCCATCTACGGCAGAAATTAACCTGCAATGAACTTAAAGGTCTTGGACGTTGGTAACTTCCGTAACATTAATAGGGATATCGCTGGGCTAAAGTGTCTCGATTGCGAGGAGCGAAGTTCCGGTGGAAGGCGTCACCATCAGCGCGACTGTGCAGGAGTTCGTCCAGCACCAGTGGCTGGCTTGGGATGCTCATTGCCAGGGAACTCATGCACATCCATGCACGGGCGTTCGAGCGGAGGGACGGTGGTCACCAAGGAAACCCGGAACGGCTGGCTGGCGATCCCGGTGATGCTGGTGACTGGCAACCTCCCCACGGAGAATGCCGAGGCGTCCGGAAGTGGCGAGCTAAAAACCACCCGACACCGAAGCCATCGGCGGTCACGAATTCAAAGGCACAGCGGCAGTTTTTGCGGCGACAAACACATGATTCTCGCTCGGGATCATCCGGAGTCTGCGGGTTATGCTTGAAACTGGACAAAGGCGACGATGACGCTGACTAGGGAGGAAAGAATGAGCGACCGAGAGCCGCATGAGCCCCGGGTCGGCATTTTTCGGAATTGCAACGGCAAACTCATCATGTCCAGCACGACTGGCCTACTACGGAGCAGCCGCCAACCTACTCCAAGCGGCATGAAGGCATCAACGCCTCGAAGCAGTCCAACGGTTAAGTTCTCATGCGCCCCTATCAATCAGAAGCCGAAGCTCGTCTCTTCCCCAAAAAGGTCTTGGCACTAATAAGTGAAAACGTCGGGTCCTCTGACGGTTTCGTGATCTGCTCCCGCAAAATCAGGACGACCACAGCGAGCACCGCAATCGTCGCAGCAATCCCCAGCATGACGAAGTTGAGCATGGCAGTGAGAAACCTGCCTGCAGAGTTGAAAGCAATCGCGCCCCAATCCAGAAGTTCCATCCAAATCGTCGCCAAAAACTCTCTGGCCGATTGTGCACTCATGTGTCGGGATGAACCGGTACCACCTTGCTCAGTTTCTATCATTGCGTTCTCCTTGAAATAAGGCTTTGATTGTGACATTGAGGGCTATCACATTTGTAATTCCTAGGCTTTCTGAGGTCTGAGCTGTGTTGACCATCGTTGAATATTCCCGGACACAGCTCGGGCGGGGGAGTTTAGGTGGGAATCAGATGGGGATACTTCAGCGTGGAAAGTTCAACTACCGTTTAGGTGGCAGCCTGTGGAAACGAGCTGCCGAGTACTGCGGAGGATCGCCCGGTGTTTCTGCTGCTATCTGAAGTAGATGCCGTTTTGCTCGTACAATATGAGCAACATTGACCAGTTCTGGAAGTTTTCCAGCTTATTCGCTCATCGCCATCCTTGCTGGGATTTGCGGTTGCTCTGCGCCGCGACACTTGCGGTAGGCATCGCCATCGGGCTCGTAATCAATAAGCGGATGGAGACGCATTGCACCGCCACGAAGAGCACAAGGTGGCTGTCTTCGCGGCAAACTCGAAGAAACTGAGGATACCATGCTCATACATCGTCCGGCCTCCACAGCCTGAAACGCGGGTCATCGGTATAGGTCTCGTCGTACTTCTGGTGTGCGGTCTTCCCATCGGACATCGGGAGCGGTCTTGGGTCGGGCAGTCTGAAGAGCTTCTCCAGTCGCTCTATCGCGGCAGTCTTCCGCTTTGCGGCTTTCCAATCCGGAATCAGCAGCGATCTTTTGTCCGGCAGTCTATGGAGCTTTTCCAGCCACTCTATTTCCGTGATGATCCTTTCGGCGTTCATATTGTTACCTCACTTCTTCACTACCAACCATGCTAGAACCTGCGAAGACGGAAGTCTGAGCACAGTAGACCGCTTCGGACTTCGAGGCTGCTGCCTCTACTTGGCCTTGAGTCTCTTCTCTAATACAAACCCCTCTGGGCGGGAAAGTTGTAGGTTTCATTGGCACAGCTCTTGCTGGTAGGGCATCCAATCGAACAAAGTAAAGCCCCCCAGTCCGACCGACTGAGGGGCTCCGGAAACCCGACTCGAAGGTTTTAACGCCGCCCATATCCATGCCATCCGCCATAGCGATAGCCATAGGGTCTCGCGTACCCCACACCAACTACAACGTTGGGATAAACTGCGGGCGGGTAAACGTATCCCGGCTCGTATGCCACGTAGGGCGCTGGTGCCACATAGGGCACAGGGGCTACCACAACGGGTGCATTGCCAACCACGACGGGGCCGACACCCACCCGGAATATCACCGCAGCATTCGCCTTCGGAGGAGTAATGAGCGCCATCGCGAAGACCAGACCAAACAACGCAAGTAACGATTTCTTCAGCATTTTCCAACCCTCCATGTGCACTGAGTAGAAACCCAAGCGATTGGGAAAGTTGCGGGGTTCATCGTTGTGCAGACTCAATGGAAGAGTCGAGGCCATCATGTTCGCAACTTTGATGTTCACTCTGAGTTCATTGAATGCAATCCCGTCGGAAAACAGGGTGCTAATTTGGGCACAGGCGGGGAACTAAGTATTCCGCAAAGGGGCGTGGTTGGCCACACGGATCTCGGCTGAGTTAAGTTTCAAACTCTCTACGTGGAGATACAAGGACTGGCTCCCACGTTCAGATAGAGATGCGCTCGATCTGCATTTAAGCCAGCAGTTCAAGCACGTGCAACCAAGGAGACCCAACCGATGAAACGCTTTATCGCGATTACCTCAATGCTGGCTCTGAGCGCGGGAATTATGATGGCTCAGGATGGCGCAACGCTGGGTAGTCGCTCTTCCCCAGATTGACCCGGCTTCGCATCAGGGCACGGAGAGCGGACTGAACGCTTGGAGGTCAGGGCTGCGGTGAGATTCAAATGCCCACTTTTCGCAAAGTGGGCATCGGCAAGGGCGCAGAACTTTTCCTAAGCAGCCCGTTTCTGGATATCTTCCGTCTTCTCGGGCACAGAGATTTTTCCCGGCGTAGAGGTCAGCGGGTAGGCTAGGTCGTATTCCGCGATCATCTCTTCTCTTTTTTGAGCAGATGTCATCGGCGGTGTTGAGGTCAGCGGAAAGGCCAAGTCGTATGCAGTGATCGTCTCTTCTAGGCTCAACGAATTTAATGGGAACCTGAGAACCCTGTTTGGTTTGTGCGCGGAAAGTTTCCCCGGCGCAGAAGTTAGCGGGTAGATTGCGTCGTATTCCGCGATCATCTCTTGTCTTTTGTGCTCAGAGATTGTACCCGGCTGCGAAGTCAGCGGGAAGGTCAAATCATAGTCAGCGATCATCTCTGCTCTATTGGACATATCTCTCCCTCCACATTGATTGGAGCGAGTCCTGCTCAATTGAGTTGTCTCCAGATGCCAGCCCTCGCACAATCCGTTGCACCGGAGAAGCTGCTGCGCGGTGATGTTCTGCGCGGGAGCAATGTTGTAGCCCGGAGCCCAGTCGTCCTCGGGCTCGATGTCGAAGCGGTCGGCGAGTTTGTCGGGGCGGGTGAGGCGGAAGCGTCCGCACATGGGGAAGCAGTATAGCTGGAACAGGAACTCGGCGGAGTCCGCATCTGTCAAAATGAACCAGTCCCGATGAATGCCGCCACCCCAGAACGAAGCACCCCCACCGCCCAACTGTCCGGCGTGATCGAACGGGGCACCTTCTTCAACGAAGAGAGTGGCTTCTGCGTTCTTCGCATTAAAGCGCAGGGGCACCGCGAAGAGGTCACGGTCATCGGCTCACTGCCATCAGTGAGCGCAGGGGAATGGCTTTCCGGCGAGGGCTGGTGGGTAAGGGATAAAGAGCACGGTCTCCAGTTCAAAGCCAGCACGATCAGGACGGTGCCCCCGACTACGGTCGAAGGAATCGAGCGATATCTCAGCAGTGGCTTGGTCAAAGGCATCGGCCCGGTGCTGGCGAAGAAGCTGGTAGGGCGTTTCCACGCCGATGTCTTGAACGTGATTGAAGCCCGATCAGGTGAACTGCTATGGGTTGACGGTATCGGCCCCAAGCGCCGGGAACGGATTTCACGGGCGTGGCGGGAGGCGAAGCAGGTTCGCGAGATCATGCTGTTCCTGCATGGCCATGGCGTCAGCACCAGCCGGGCGGTGCGTATCTTCAAGGCTTACGGTGATGAAGCGATTGAAAAGGTGCGAAGTAATCCGTACATGCTGGCGAAAGACATCTACGGCATCGGCTTCGCCACCGCCGATCAGATAGCCCAGAAGCTTGGAATTCCGAAAGATTCGCTGAACAGGGCGAAGGCGGGGCTTGACCATGTGTTGCTGGAAGCGACCTCAGGGGGGCACTGTGCCTTGCCTCTGGAAAAGCTCAAGGTAGCGGCGGTGAAGCTGCTGGAGGTGCCGGAAGCCACAGTCGAACAGGCTCTTTCGCAGATGCTCACCAGCGGCAACCTGCTGCTGGAGGACATCGATGGCGAGCCGCTCATCTTCCTACCCCATCTCCGCAAGGCGGAGGAGGCCATAGCGGGCAAGTTTAAGCAGCTCGCAGAGGCGGAAACCACCTATCCGGCGATTGATTTCGAGAAGGCCGTCGCATGGTATGAGCAGCGGACAGGCAAGATGCTTGCTCCAAGCCAGCGCGAGGCACTGAAGACCGTCCTTACCAACCGAGTCGTCATCATCACCGGAGGGCCGGGTGTAGGCAAGACCACGTTGGTGAACTCGATCCTGATGATCCTGAGCGCCAAGAATGTGAAATGCCTACTCTGTGCGCCCACGGGAAGGGCGGCGAATGGCGGATGGTCACACCCCGATGTGGGTCACACCGATTGCTGCATGCTTGGTTCCGGGGACAGTGCTTTCTGCACGCGGTTGCTGCATTCATCGGGCAACCAGCATACGGACTCTACGCTCTCCAGATGCATATGTTCTTTTATCCAGTACTTGCCGAGGGACAGCAACTGGAAAACAGCAGCGGTGTTCCCCTGCTCCAGATCGACCCCGATGCCATTGAGTCGGGCGGTGATCTCCATATTGGCTTCGCGTAGGTTATTCCGAAGACGACTGGAAAGGGAGAGATTGGGGAGGAGTTGCGCCTCGTGAGTGAAATGCTGCAGCATCATTTGTACAAGGCTGTCTGCGGCTTTCAGAATGTGGGGCATTTCGCGTCCGTGCAAAATCTCCTTTTCAAGCACGATGTAACGAACGCAAATCTCGACGTGCTCCTCGGCCAGATTGCGCACATCCAGTGCGTTCATCTTAAACACTCTCATCGAAGTTTTCATCGTTCCCCCTTCGAGAGTAGCTTTGCAATTCAGCTTCCTCTCTCCGCACGCTGGAGGGAGTTTAGATTAAAATTTCGCAAGACGCCGGAAATGAAACATTCCGAGTGCGGGAAGCAAGACGGAACACGTTATCGACTCACTGTTACTTCGGGGGTGATTTTCTACTTGCAACAATTTCCAAACGGCGTTTAATCAGCCATAGAACGCCACTCGTGCCAGAACCTAGACCGAGGGCAGGTCGAAGGCATGAGGACTTTTTCAGGAACCCACAAGCGGGTGAAGGAGGGTAGCGTATCGTAGCGACGACAATCTCTGGCGATCCATCATCATTCAGTCGATCTGCCGTGCCCTCAAACGGCGCTTGATATCTCCCCTGATTTCGACTGGGCGTGGTCACCGGCTGCGCTCGGTTTCAGGCCTACGGCGTCTTCCAAGGACTCCGCAATGTCGCCTCTCGCTCATACTCTGATTGAAGCCAACTTCCGTATGTTTCTCGATGCCGCACCCGGCAGAGCCAGCATGGATCATTTGCGCCAAGCGTCCATTCGATGAAAGGCGAAAACCAATGACCGATTGCGTTAAGCGACATACGAAACTGCCCACCGGGGCTGTGACGAGAAGCAAAGCCGTGCAAGTTTTACTCAAAACGCACTCCTGCCAACAGTGTCAAGAGTGCGGGAAGTGGGCGATGTATGTGCCGAAGATTTCATCGCAGCATCGTTCAAAAGCATAAGGGTTTCTTGCGATCAACCGCAATTCTGCCTGTACCAGGGAAGGTGTCAGCGATGCGTTCAGATATCGTTTTTGATGCGCTGCAAACGAAAAATCAAAACCGCTTTATGTTGTGCCACCAAGCATTCAAAGCGATCCGGTTGCTTCACAAGAACAAAACTCGCATTGAGGATACGGCCAATGATGCGCTAATGAGACTTGCTGCTGCTGAGCGGCAAGAAGGGTTGATCGAGCCAGAAGATGCGGCTGCACCTGCTCAGCCGTCGTCCTAGCTTTCCTTGGATTCAATGCTACGAACAAACTGGCCGAGTGGAATGGTCTTCACTTCCGCCAACTTTCATGTCCTTCTCGATGCCGCACCCGAGGTTCTCTCAGTACATCAATTCAAAAAAACCGATGGTCGCCTTGTCTATCAGTTCAAAGATTCGGTCGGCCTGTTCGCGATCCGTCTCCACGCCCGCGTTCGGGATTCGGACGTTCGCTTCCTTGGCTGCGCCGATGGCGTACACCAGCAGTTCGGCGTCCTCTGCGCTATTGCTCAATTTAGTGGGCTCGCTGATTGCGCGGTTATAGTCAGGATTGTAGGCATGCGCGAACACAGCAAGTTCGGGACGGCGATGGCCAAGATGATCAGGAAGATCGTCACAACGATAAGAATCTCAGTCAGCAAAAACCCTTCTGTTTTCGCATTCGGTACGCTCCGCATTGGGGCAGATGTCGTATATTGCCAACTCCAAAGTGGTGGAGGGATACACTCAGCTCGGGCGTGAAGGATGATGCTGACGCTTTCTGCGCTCATCAACTCCTCCGGTGAAAAGTACCATTAAATCTGCACGTTCGCTCCACGGTTCATGCCGAATAGCAGACACTCCATTTGCAACTTCTTCTCTGCTGCAGAGCTGATTTCATATCGGCAAATTTCTAGCAGAGGTTCACGTCAAAAATGAAAGGCGTTGCGCTCAGTCTATGCCCACCGAATGGGGCTGAAGCCTAACGATAATTGTGTCGATGATAGGTGCATACAAGCGACTCCTCCTGACCTGCTCCCCGGTTCGCGCCGGGGTTTTTTATGCTCCCAGCTATTCGTTTGTTTGCGCGGCTATGCCACCCCGGCCACCGTGCCTGAGTTCGTCCGGCACGAGCGGCTGGTGTGGGACGCTCACGCAAACGGGAGCATACCGGACTTTCGGCCAAGCGCGTCCGGAGGTCAGTGGTAATCGATTTTGGGCAAAGGTCTGGCGCAGATGGTGCCGGGCAGCTATGGTGGAGACGACATGCGACACGCCACTCCAGATGAACTGAGGGAGATATTCACCCACTTCCGCGCCCACCGAGACGTGTTCCCTCATATCCGGCAGGACGCTCTGAATCGGCGGATAGCTGCAGGGCAGTGCGTGTATGAGGATGGGGTTGTGATCACGTATCAGCAGTACCGGAAGCGAACGAGGGTTGGCACCGTCGATGTGCCCGCTGGTGCTGTGATGCTCCACCAGATTCTGAACAGCAAACAGTTCAGCGGGGCTGGGCGGCGGGTGTTCGAAGCGTTCTGTGCCAGGATAGTGCAGCCACTGGGCGGACAGCTCTACCTGAGCGTCCGGCAGGAGAACACGACGGGTTGCCAGTTCTATGAGCGGCACGGGATGAAGGTGGTGGGCACCGTGGCGTGGGCGAATGGCATCATACCCGGTCACATCTATTTCAGGGACGTTGGCTCACCCACGTCCCAACGGGCAACGCCGGGGTCTACGCGGTCACACCAGACCCGCTGTCTCATGCTGGCTTACCGGAGTTGAGGAGGAAGCCGGGAAGGGAAGAGCTTGGCGACCCGAGTTTGGCAAGCGTGGTGCGCAATTGCTTCGGGTGATAAAGCAGTGACGCCTTCCTACTACTTCCTAACTATTTCATTTCTGCCATACAGTGCAGTTTGTGCCTGTATATGCGGCTGATGCGGGATTTCGTAAGTAAAGGTAAAAAGTTGAAAATGGGATAGTTACCTCGTAAGTTATTTGATTCTAAGAAGATGCATGAAGTGGAGGGTCGCAATCCCTCCCTCTCCGCCATTCCTTCTTCAAACAAAACCGCGCTTCGCCCTTTTGGGTTAAGAGCTCGTGTCCTGCTCGTGCGCTTCCAGCGCGGCCCACCGCTGGAAGCGCACGAGCAGGAGATTGCAGCGATTGAGGGTTGGATACTGGACTTGGTGGCCACTCCATGTGCCATATCGATAATGCAAGGTTACCAAAGTGATGCCACCAGCCAGTTTTTCCCAATAATTGTGAGTTCCACCTCATCCAAGATATTAGACGACCACACAAGGGGCTCAGGTGCCCGGTTTCTACAATGACGTGTGGTCGGTTCCGCGCAGGAATGTGAGTCCAATCCCGCAACTCTGGATTCGCACCAGTGTTTACGAGGGTAGTTCTGTTCGTCCCGCAGGTGATTTGATTCCGAGGAGTAACGCCATGATGGAAACTGAGCAAGGTGGTACTGGTTCACCCCGACACATAAGTGCAGAATCAGCCAGAGAGTTCTTGGCGACGATTTGGATGGAACTTCTGGATTGGGGTGCGATTGCTCTTAACTCTGCGGGCAGATTTCTCACTGCCATGCTCAACTTCGTCATGCTGGCAATTACAGCGACCATCGCGCTGCTCGCTGTGATCGTGCTGATTTTGCGGGAACAGATTATGAAATCGTCAGCGGATTCGACGTTCTCCCTGATTAGCGTCAAGACCTTTTTGAGGAAGACAGGAGCTTCGGTTTCTGATTGATACGGGCGGAGAAGAACGTCTCCATGTGCATCAAATGTCTCAGGGGCAGCATACAGCTGTCCCTTTTCCATGTGGTGACTGAAGGTGAGAGATGGAGCGCGAACAGTTCGTCAAAGTCATGCAACACGTGCTTGACTCGCTCCCGGAAGAATTCCGCAGCCGCATCCGCAATGTCGCTGTGCTGGTGGAGGACTACGCGCCCGGCCAGACTCCATCCATCCACCCGAAGCAGCTCCTTCTGGGGCTGTTCCACGGGGTGCCCATGACCAGAAAGAGCGTCTTCGACCTGCCGACTGGGCCTGACTATGTCGTCCTCTACCAGAAGAACATAGAAGCGGTATGCTCCAGCGAGGCTGAAATCCGGGATCAAATCCGGCGCACGGTCATCCATGAGTTCGGGCATTATTTCGGCATGGACGAGGAACAGTTGAAGGACGTTTAAGCTGGAGTCGGGCTTGCAGTGAAAACGGTTCGGTTGGGGCGACGCGACGTACTAAATGGCCGCGAAAGCTATCGGGGCGTTCCCATGCCGTGAGAAGCCGCTGCGGTAACGCACCGCACCACTGCCGGATTGAGGCTCCTTGTCCCACACTTGTGGCTCAAATAGTGCGCGGCATCGCTGCACACCGCGCTGCACCGATGGCACCGAACGCGGCCTTCGACCTTGGAAGCAGGACTGGGATTTTTCCATTTCATTGGAGCCATCGTGAAAATCTCCTTCCGGGGGATACCTGATAGACGCGCTTTCTGGAAAAAGGTTAGCAACGTCGAGTGGTCTTCGTAGGTTCAACGCTTCATTTGCCCTCTCCGCTGCCGTTTCCCTCACATCTCGACTCAGCGTACACTTTTATTCGCTGGACAAGATGAGCAGTGCAAGGAGACCTCATGGCGACACTAGGACTGATTGAATACGAGGACGCGAGCCCTGAAGTCCGCGCCATCTACGATGACATCATGGCCACTCGCAAGGTTGACCGGGTGAACAATTTCTGGAAGGCCATCGCTCACGATCCTGCCACCCTGAAGCGGACATGGGAGAGCATCAGACAGGTGATGACACCGGGAGCACTCGACGCGCTCACCAAGGAACTTCTCTATGTTGCCGTGAGCGTTACCAACAATTGCGGGTATTGCATTGCAACTCACACCGCCGCAGCCCAAAAGAAGGGCATGACGGACGACATGTTCGCTGAACTGATGGCGGTTGTAGGCATGGCGAACGAAACGAACAATCTTGCTACCGGATATCAGGTCGAGGTTGACGAACAGTTCAAGTAAAGCCCCTCAATTCGATGTGAGGGTTCCAGAATCCCGTGAAGGTCTTAACGCCGCCATCCGCATCCGCGCCACCCGCCATATCGGTGGGCGTCCGGCACGGTTGGCCGACTACATCACAGCCGCGAACCTAATCTCAGCGGCATGAAGGCATCAGCGCCTCGAAGTAGTCCATCAGCGCCAGCGATGCCCTGGTTGCCAGACCTAATGACAATACGAAGATACCTGCCATGCCGACGATGATGAGGGTTATGGCAATCAATGGGATCTGCAGAAGATTGAGCTGATAGCGTCTGTGGCGTTTGGCATAGTCCGTAGTAGGTCAATGGGATGTCGGCATCTGAGCCGCAACGAAAACGATATGGGCACATCCAATAGATCATGAATTCATCAGATGCATCCCTGACCGCGTCGTCCGACGCCTCCGATCCGGATCGTCACCCCGTTCGCTTCGGCTTCGATAACACTTATGCGCGGTTGCCAGAGCACTTCTACGCGCATCTGGATCCGACGCCGGTGGCAGCCCCTCGTCTGATAAGGCTGAATGTGGAACTGGCCCGGAATCTTGGGCTGGATCCGGACGCTCTGGCGAGCGAACGCGGTGTGGAGATCCTGGCTGGCAACCAAGTGGCCGAGGGATCCGAGCCACTGGCGCAAGCATATGCCGGACACCAGTTCGGGTCTTTCGTCCCGCAACTCGGCGACGGCCGCGCCATTCTGCTGGGAGAAGTGATCGCTCGTGACGGTGCGCGGTACGACATCCAGCTCAAAGGCTCCGGTCAGACCCCGTTCTCCCGCCGCGGCGACGGCAGGGCTGCGCTCGGTCCTGTCTTGCGCGAGTACATTGTGAGTGAGGCCATGGCGGCCCTTGGCGTACCGACTACCCGGGCTCTGGCTGCGGTGACGACGGGAGAACAAGTGCTGCGCGAAACAGCCTTGCCTGGAGCAGTACTGACGCGTGTAGCGGCGAGCCACCTCCGCGTGGGCACCTTCGAGTATTTCGTCGTACGGGGCGACACCGAAGGGATTCGTATGCTGGCGGACTATGCCATTGCCCGGCATTATCCCGAGGCCGCACAGGCGAAGCAGCCGTACAGGGCTCTGCTGGACGGCGTGATTGCAAGGCAAGCGCAGGTGGTCGCGCAGTGGATGCTCCTGGGCTTCATCCATGGCGTGATGAACACCGACAACACCTCAATCTCCGGCGAGACGATCGATTACGGACCCTGCGCCTTCATGGAGGCATACGATCCGGCTACGGTGTTCAGTTCCATCGACCATCACGGACGCTATGCCTACGCCAACCAGCCCCCAGCCGCACACTGGAATCTGACACGACTCGCCGAGGCATTGCTGCCCGTTCTGGAGCAGGAGACGGGGAGCAAAGAGGCCGCGGTGGCCTCGGCAATCGAAGCCCTTGCCAAGTTTGATCCGCAGTTCGAGGCGGCTCGCAATGCCGGCCTGCGGCGCAAGCTTGGGCTCTTCACGGAGCGCGAGGGTGATGCAGGGATTGCTGAAGACCTGCTGGAGCGCATGTTCGCCAATCGAGCCGACTTCACCCTGACGTTTTGCCGGCTATGCGATGCCGCAGAAGGACCAGAAGGCGACGCAGCAGTACGCGCGCTGTTCGCCAACCCCGACGATTTTGTCTCGTGGGCTTCCACATGGCGCCAGCGCCTGAATGAAGAGCCGCACTCGGCGCCGGCACGCGCTGCAGCCATGCGCGCTGCAAATCCAGCCTTCATCCCACGCAACCACCTGGTGGAAGCGGCGCTCGATGCCGCCGTCCGGCGACAGAACTTTAAACCGTTCGAGGAATTGCTGGAAGTCGTGTCACGCCCATACGAGGACAGGCCGAACCTGGAGCGGTATGCCACGCCAGCCCGCCCCGAGGAGCGCGTCTGCAAGACTTTCTGCGGGACGTAACCATGGGGCGACGGCCTGCGCAATAACGGCGCCGTGATCTCTGAGCTTAAGTCCGCTGTCGAGGCTTCGACACCTATTGTGCGCTGCCGGGTGCCCGCATCGAATCGACTATTCGATTTTTTGACAGCGCCGGCCCCGTATCGGATGAGAAGATCACAAATCAGAACGAGAGCAGGATAGCCTGAGCGGAGGCCGAGACGCAGGCAGCAACGAGCACTATGAGGGTGCGGAACAGCGAAGACATTGGCGCATAGAACAGGATAGCGGTGCAGCCTGGGTATATCCTTCATCGGAGGTCTGCCATGAAGCAGCAGTTCTAAATGAAATGGGAACCCTGATAGCTATTTGCCCGAGCATTGAGCTGTGCTCTGTTGGGTCATGGAGATATTTGAGTCGCTTTTGGCCGGGTTGCGCACGGTCTGCGGAGGATTTCCAGATTCACGCCGCAGCCGAGATGTGGACTACTCGATGGCCGATATTGGGCTTTCGGCGTTTTCCCTGTTCTTCATGCAGAGCGAGTCGTTCCTTGCTCATCAGCGGCATCTGGAGCGCGGGCGGGGCACTTCGAATTGCCATACGCTGTTCGGAATGAAGAAGATCCCCACGGATAACTACATTCGCCTGATGCTGGACAAGGTCTCCCCGGAGGCTTTGCAGCCCTGCTTCGACCAGGTGCTCGAACAACTGTGCGAGCACGACGGCCTCAAGGCATTTCAACGGCTGGGCGGACGAACGCTGGTGGCGTTGGATGGCACGGAGTATTTCTGTTCGCAAAAGCTGAGCTGCCCGCAGTGCCTGACGCGCAAACGATCGAACGGCAAAACAGAGCATTATCACGCCATGCTGGCCGCCATGATCGTAGCTCCCGGTCATAACATGGTGCTGCCACTGATGCCGGAGTTCATCGCGCCGCAGGATGGAGCTGAGAAGCAGGATTGCGAGCGCAACGGGGCTAAGCGCTGGCTGAGCGCGCATGGCGAGCGCGTTGCTCCATTGCGCCCGATCTATCTGGGCGACGCGCTGTTCAGCAGCCAACCAATGGCCGAGGCAGTGCTCGCAACCGGCGCGGATTTTCTGTTCGTATGCAAGAAGGACAGCCACAAGACACTGTATGAGTATGTAGAGGGTGCGCCGTTGGACGAGCGTGCCGTGACCGAACGCAAGCCCGGCAACCGCAGCCTGACGTATCGATACCGCTGGATCGAGGGGGTTCCGCTGCGCGATGGCAAAGATGCGATGAACGTCAACTGGCTTGGGGTCAGCATCCTCGATGCCATGGGGAAGACTACTTACGATGGCGCTTTTGTGACCAGCCTGTCCGTGACGGCGGAGAACGTGGTGGAGATCGCGGCTTGCGCCAGAGCCCGTTGGAAGATCGAAAACGAAAGCTTCAACGTGCTGAAAAACAACGGTTATAACCTGGCGCACAACTTCGGACATGGGAAGACATATCTGGCCAGGATGTTCGCGGCCATGAATCTGTTGGCCTTCGCCTTCCATACCGCATGTGACTGCATGGAAACGCTCTGGCAACAAGCCCGCGAGGCTATCGGAACTCGCTCCCGCTTCTTCCAGGACCTTCGCTCCATCTCCGCTTACGTCGTCTTCCCCTCTTGGACCAGTCTCGTGATTACGCTCGCCTCAGGTAAGGCCCCGCCCATTTAGAACTGCTGGCCATGAAGTTTCAGCAGTTCTCATTTGGGCAAATTCGAATCGATGGCATTGAGTACGGCTACGACGTCGTGATCGACCAGGGAGAGATTCGCAGGCGCAAGAAGAAACCATCGAAGAAGTTCCGGGAGAGTTTCGCTCACACGCCGCTCTCTCTGGAAGAGGAGATCCCGTGGAAATGCCGCCGGTTGGTGGTCGGCACGGGCACCGGAGCACTGCCGGTCATGGATGAGGTTCGACGCGAAGCAGAGCGGCGCAAAGTTGAACTGATCATCCTCCCAACGGAAGAAGCCATCGAGTTCCTGAAGCGGCACGAAGAAAACACCAATGCCATTCTTCATGTGACCTGCTGAGCTGGACGGGAGAATGGTGGCAGCGAGAATCCAGCTTCTGTCTCCAATTCCACACCGAACCGGAACTCCCGCCGAACGAATTACGGCTTCATCGCAAGGCGGCCGCATGGAAGCGTGGATGCATTTGGGTGCGGTTGAGGTTCTGAAGATGGCCGAAGCAGGGGACCAGTGTAGCCCACCGATGCGAAAACCAAGTACATCGCACTACAGCTATCTTTGACCAGTGTTCAACTTGTCGATTGCCTGCTTCAATTGTTCTAGCTTCTGTCCGGCCTCGCCGAGTTTGCCCTCCGCAGTCAGGCGCTGGTAGTCGGCAAGGTCCCTGGCGGCTTCCCCAATGAGGGAGTTGCGATCCTCTACAGGCTGGGGTGAGGTCGCGGACGTCGGCGCAGCGCGTGCTGGCTCCGCAGGGGCAGCACTCGTTGAAGAGCCGGCCCCACCAAAAAGCGATGACATCGCCGCCTCAAACGTTGGTCCGTAGGCGAGCCGGTCCTGCAGAGCGAGCACAACAAGGCGGAGCTCAGGCATCGGGCTCCGCTCGGCCTGCAGGTAAATCGCCTCTGCATACAACAATGCCCGCCCGGTTGGAATCACCAGTAGGGTTCCGCGACGCACGTGCGAGCCTTGCTGGTTCCACAACGTCAACTGTCCCGAGAGCTGCGCGTTTTGATCGATTCGCGCCTCGATCTGCAGCGGTCCGTCGACCAGCTTGGTTTTGGGAAAGTCGTAGACTACCGAGGTGCCGTAGTGTGTGCCGTCGCTGCGCCCCGCGATCCAGCCAATCAGATTGTTCCGGTTAGCCGGCGTGAACGGCAGAATCTCTGCGAACTCCTCCCCAGTTTCGCCCGGCAGTTTCATCATCACGAAATTCGGCTGCATTGTCTGTGTCGTTTGCTCCCCGCCCTCGCTTATGCCGGCTTCGGTGGCCACCGTCCATAGATCTTCGCGGTTGTAGAACGCCCCCTCATTCGTCATGTGATACAGGCCATACACTTCCGCCTGTAATTTGAGCAACAACTCTGGATAGCGCACGTGCTTGCGCAGCCCAGCAGGCATGGCGGATGCATCTTTGAACAGGCTTGGAAAGATCCGCCGGTAGGCCGCGATGATCGGATCCTCGGAATCGAAGACATAGAACGTGGTTGTACCGTCGTAGGCGTCGATGACCACCTTGACGCTGTTCCGCATGTAGTTAATGAGATCACCATCGAGATGGTAATGGGTTGAGTATGGATAACTGTCCGAAACCGTGAACGCGTCCATGATCCACGACAGCCGGCCATCGTCGCCGAGCACGATGTACGGATCCGGATCGTAGGTAAGGAAGGGCGCTAATGCTGATACGCGATCGCGTACATTGCGCCGCATCAGCAGCCGGCTATCTTTGTTCACATCGTCGCTGAATGGCAGCTTCGAGAGGTCGTCGCGTTCGAGCGCAATGATGATGCGGCGCAGGAAACCACCGAGGACGATGCCGCCCGTTCCCGCGTAGGAGGTGAGGCTATTGGCCGGGCCTTGCGGGTAGTCGAATTCCTTCTGCCTCGTTTTCACGTACACATCGGTGTTGGTCAGCTCACCGAAATAGATCTCAGGGCGGGTTACATTGAGACCGCGCACCGTGCTCTGGACGGGCATGTTGCTTAGAATCAGCGTCGGCAGCCCCTCCGGCGTAAACCCATTGACAGGATTCATCGTGATGCCGTAACCGTGCGTGTAGATGAGCTTCTCGTTGATCCAATTGCGGCTGCTCTCCGGGAGTTTGTCGACGTTCAACTCACGCGCCGCCAGCATCACCTCGCGGGTCGTGCCGTCGATTTCATAACGGTCGATGTCGATATCGGGGAAGTCGTAGTAGGTGCGGATTTCTTGAATCTGACGCAACGTGTCCTGTAGGGCCCGCCAGTCCCAAAGGCGAATGTTCTGCAGCGTAGCCTGATTGTTGGCCGCGTCGGCGGCCTCCACGGTCGTCTCAGCAGGGAACTCGCGCTGGGCGAAGCGATCCAATCCGAAGGCTTGCCGCGTCAATTCTATGTTGTGGGCAATGTAGGGTTGCTCGCGAACCAGTTCGTTCGGCTTGACGATGAAGCTGCCCACGTACCACCCCACCACCTGAACCGCGAGAAAGCAGACCACGGCCGGAAGTACCGCCAGGACAAGCATGCGGCCGCGCGGCAGCACTGACATGGCATTGACACCTGCGATCACCGCCCCGAGGACCAGCGCCGCGCAGACGAAGAGTGTGCCGGTCAGCGCGACGTGTGCGTCGACGTAGGTCACACCGCTGAAGATGGTGTGGTCCTCAAACAATTGCTCGAAGCGGTCGAGATACAAACGCACCGCGAGCAGCAGCAACAGAAGCGCAAATGCGATGGAGAACCCGCGCCAGGGCAATGGGATGTAGCTGTCGCGGTTATTGCTGCCCCCTCTGCTCCCACCGGTGATAAGGATGAAGAACGCCGCCAGCGCACAGGTAAGCACAGCCATCGATAGCAGCCAACCCGTGATGAGCTGCCATGCGGGGAGCGTGAACAGAAAGAAGTTCAGTGGCTTGCCGAAGATTGGATCCACCACGCCACCCGTGACGCGCTGTGCGTACCAATAGAGAGCCAGCGTCGGCCACTCCTCCATCACGCCGACGCCAGTCAAAACGGCGATGAAAAGCGCGGCTCCAGGCCCGATGAAGCGCAGGACAGTCTGCAACGGCAGCAACACCGGCTGTCCGCCGATGAGAATTGTGCGGCTAGCGGGCAAGGCGGCGAGGGATGCCCGTTTCAGAGCTAGAAACGATCCGTACAAGATGATAAATGTGGCCGCAGTAAACGCCGCGCAGACAACCCACCGGAGACTCCGCGTCTTCCAGAACACGTCTCCGTAGCCAAGCGACCTGAACCATAGCACGTCGACGTAATATGACAATGCCGTTCGGGTACCGATGAAGGCGACGATGATGAGAATCACAATGAGGCGCCACCGCCGCCGCGGCGGAACCCTTTGCGGCATGTCAACCAACCTGGGCATGGCTACCCCGCTCTTACCGGCAGTTCCGTCCCCGGAACCGTAGAAACGGATTGTACAGTGCTTTGTCACCTTCCGTCACACTCTGAGCACTGTCGACGCAACTCAGCACAAGCAGAAGAGGAGCACATGCGAGTTGCGGAGATTGGAAGGAAGGCTGGCCTTCGATACTTTTATGCGGTCAATCTACCTGGCGAGGTGGGTGACCTGGAGAATACGCGTTGTCCAGATTGCCACGAGCTTCTTGTGGAGGGCTATGGTTACCTGATCACTGACTACCGCGTAACACCCGATGGCCGCTGTCCGAGGTGCGTAAACAAATTCCCGGACGGCGGGATCGAAGCTGATCTCCATTTTCTAAGATCGTTGCGGGTCTTGCGAAGCCGAGTACAGGCGGTACAATCCGAGCGTGACAGAGGTTAAAAGGAGAGTTCAGTTTATCTGATTGTTGCCGCACAGTTAGGCGGGAAAGATCATGGAATGCAATATGAGGCGGCTGGCGCATGCCATTGGACGAAGATCGGTTAAGGGTCTTTCTGTGATTGGGATCATCGCGCTTGGGCTGTCGATTTCGCCGGCTGCAGTTGCCCCGGGTGAGGTTGCGCGCGGGACGTTAAGCAACCACATGCGCGTGGTGATCGTACGCAATACGCTGGCTCCGACGGTGACCGTGACAGAGAACTACCTGGCCGGAGCAAATGAGACCCCCAAGGGTTTTGCCGGATTAGCTCACGCGCAGGAACATATGATGTCTCGGGGTTGCTCTGGCCTCTCGGCCGACCAGATCGCTGCCATCTACGCGCAGCTTGGGGGCGGAGACAATGCCCAAACCGAGCAGGACCTCACGCAGTATATCGACACCGTATCCGCGCAGGATCTTGAGATTGCGCTGCGCGTGGACGCGGCGTGTATGCGCGGAGTGACGGACTCGCAGGCGGAATGGAGGAAAGAGCGGGGCGCCATTGAGCAAGAAGTTGCCAGTGACCTCTCCGACGCAGCGTACCAATTTCTGATGCGCGCCAAACGAGACCTGTTCGCCGGTACCCCATATGCCCACGACGCGTTAGGAACAAAAGCATCGTTTGATTTGACCGACGCGGCCATGCTGAAAGCGTTTTACCGCCGATGGTATGCGCCGAACAATGCCATCCTGGTGATCACCGGAAATGTCGATCCTCAGAAGACGCTCGCGATGGCGGAAAAACTGTATGGATCGATCCCCAGCCGCCCGGTTCCTCCCCGTCCGGCTTTCCGCCTGCAACCAGTACACAGAGAGAGATTCACCTTGCACAGCGACTCCCCATACACGACGGTACTTGTAGCCTACCGGCTGCCAGGCAGCGACAATCCTGACTTTGCGGCCGCACAAGTGTTGACCGACGTACTGGACAGCCAACGCGCCAACATCTATGGACTGGTTCCCGAAGGCAAAGCTTTAGACGCGGGATTTGAACTTGTGGAATCCTATCGGAAGGCCAGCATGGCGGTTGGCTATGCGACTATTCCGGCGGGCGGCGATCCTTCCTCCATCTCCAGTGCTCTGCTGGGCATTCTGGCGGCGTATTCCGGCAGAGGTGTTCCGGCAGAGCTGGTCGAGGCCGCCAAGCGCAGCGAGATTTCTACTGCAGATGCTGATCGCAGCTCCATCCCCGACCTTGCTTCGGTTTGGTCGGCAGCTCTAGCGGCGGAAGGGCGAAGATCGCCACAGGATGATGTGGATGCCATTCAGCGCGTCTCTGTCGCCGACGTGAACCGCATAGCCAAGACTTGGCTTCTAAACCAATCAGCGATCGTTGGCACACTCCTGCCGACGCCATCTGGACGAGCGTCTGCCCATCTGACATTACGTGGCAAGGAAAAGGAAAAGGTGACGGCGAGTCCAACCAAGCCGGTCAGGCTTCCGCCCTGGGCGGAAGGACTGCTGACGCAGGTACAGATTCCTCACTGGGATCTTCACCCTGCGGATATGCTGCTGAAAAACGGAATCCGGCTCATCGTCCAGCCGGAGAGCGTGAGTAAGTTGGTGACCGTGGTAGGAGAGATCCGGCATCAAGAAGATCTCGAAACGCCTCCCGGTCAAGAGGGCGTGGATACCATCTTGGACAGTCTGTTTTCCTATGGCACAACCAGCTTGGACCGATTGGGCTTTCAGAAAGCACTGGAGGAGATCGCTGCCAGCGAATCCGCCGGCAGTAGCTTCTCACTCCAGGTGCAACACGAGTATTTCGATCGTGGTGTGCAGCTGCTGGCCAGTAACGAACTGCAACCAGCCCTTCCCGAATCTGCCTTCGAGGTGGAGAAACAACAAACATCCCAGGCGCTCGAGGGGCTGCTGAAGAGCCCCGATTACCGGGCCGCGAGGAAACTCGAAGTAGGACTACTCCCACCCAAAGATCCCGAACTGCGCCAGGCAACGCCTGAATCCGTCAGTTCGCTCACTCGGAAGGACGTGCAACGCTATTACGACACGACGTTTCGTCCCGACCTGACCACGATTGTCGTAGTCGGGCCAGTAACACCAGAAGAGGCCAGAACGACATTCGAGAAATGGTTTGGCAACTGGACCGCGCCTGGACCAAAGCCCGAGCTCGATCTGCCGCCAGTCCCGCCGAACCGCGCATCGGAGACCTATGTACTGGATCCCAAACAAATACAGGATTCCGTCGACTTGGCGGAAGAGATTCCCATGAACCACTTTAACCCCGACTATTACCCACTTCAGCTGGGAAACCATGTTCTGGGTGGCGGATTCTATGCCACCCGCCTGGAGCGCGACCTGCGCGAGAAAACAGGATACGTCTACGACGTTTCGAATGACCTGGATGCGAACAGGACGCGGGCGACGTTCAGCATCTCCTTCGCCTCGAATCCGGCAAATGTTTCCAAGGCGAGTGCCTTGGTTCAGCGCGATCTTGCTGAAATGCAGGCCCATGATGCCGGTCCGTCGGAGTTGCAGCAGGCAAAGGCATTGTTGATACGGGAGATCCCATTGGCCGAATCGAGCGAGTCGGACATCGCTGAGGGACTGCTGGACCGCTCAATTACGGGGATGCCGCTTGACGAACCAATTCTTGCGGCACGGCGCTATTTGAACATCTCGGCCGATGAAGTGCGGGCTGCGTTTGCGAAGTGGATCCGTTCCAACGACTTTGTGCAGGTCGTGCAGGGACCGCCGCCGCGGTGATCAGATCAGCGCCGGAGAAGGCACGTGGAGGTGCCCTGCTGGGTGCCGCATCAACTCCTGCAACCGGCCGGCATGCTGGGGTGAGTCGGCAGAACTAATCCACTGAGCGCACGGATATGCCGTTACTGAGAGGAAGGTGCTCGCGTGACGTCAGATCGCTATGAGCTGGCGCTTCTTATTACATAGGCTTTTGGTCAGTGTGCATGCACAGACCGCCCACTTCAGCTATGCCGAAGATGCTGGGCAGTGGCTTCAACAGTCCATCAGGCGTGCTGGAGGAAATGCAGCCGGACGGGATCTCTCTCCCCTTTGGGGCGCCCATAATTGCCCACTAGATTGTGCAAGCCGCACATTAATCTGTTGAGAACTCCGCTTGTCCTAGCCAGCTAGATACATTTTCCGCTATGGTGTTTTCATCTTCCAGCCCATGGCGGAGAAATTGCCCGATGCGCTGTTTCGCCTGTGATGAGCCACTAACAATTGAGCAGGTAGAGCTAGGATGCTGCACACGCTGTCATGCGCCGATCTGTGATCTTCACCCATGTACAGGAATGTACTGCTGTCATGCGCCAATTTGTGGCCTTCATCCGTGTAAAGGCTCATGCTCCTGCCACTCGCGGGTAATCCCGATAGACTCACATCCAAGCTACAGACGAAGGAAGTAACCTCACAATGGATGGCTATACAGCCTCCCTACACGCCGTGTCATCGTTCTTCACCACATTCATCCGGACAGGCTGCTCACCTCATACCGCCGCAGCAATATCGGGTTGAACGGCTTCATAAGGTCGCACACTGCATCCGTCTTCTGGAAGTCGGGGTCGAAGCCATAGGTCGTAAGCTTCGTCGGGCAGAATGGCTGGCATTCGGTCGTGGAACATCGGCGCAGAGGGCGTTCGGGGTAACGGTAATGATGGAGCAGGCCTCGACCAGTCGCCCATCTGGATTCTTCCACTGCTCACAGATTCAGGCGAATGCGAAGATCGATTCGTCGGGCCATGGTGAAACCGGACGGGGTCTCTCTCTCAGTACTTCAATTCAAAAAAACCGATGGTCGCCTTGTCGATCAGTTGAAAGATTCGGTCGGCCTGTACGCGATCTGTCTCCACGCCCGCGTTCGGGATTCGGACGTTTGCGTCCCTGGCTGCGGCGATGGCGTACACCAGCAGCTCGGCGTCCTCTGTGCTACTGCTCATTTAGCGGCCTCGTTGGTAGAACCTCATGCTGAAGGGAATTCTACATCAGAGAACAGCTCTGGCGGGGACTCGATGCCAAGGCGTCCGGCAAGTTTCTCGGGGCGAGGAGGCGGTAGCGTCTACAAATGGGGAAGCACGGTAGCGGAAGGGGGCCTCGGCGACCATGGTGAACTCTCCTGCAAATAAAGCGCTGCGGGAGCACGCCCAAGCCTAAGATGAAGGCAACGGGGGACGGAGGAGAGTCGAATGTCAACCGAACGACAGCGGGAAGTTGAAGCCCTCTACAAGCAAGCTCAGAAAATTTTCTTGCACGAAATGACGGAAGATGAACGATTGTTTGTCGCTCAATTGGGATGGGACGACCATGCAACCCTGCCCGAAGAAAAGCTCGCTCGGCTAAGAGAACTGGTCAGAACCAAATTTCATAAACAGGGTGCTCACTCCGAGTAGCCTTCGTCCTCCTGTTCATCTTCGTCGCTGTCTTCTCCGTCCTCCTCGTCTTCGTCCTCCTCGTCTTCGTCCTCGTCCTCTTCGTCGTCGTCAGGTTCTTCTCTTGCGAAAATATCGGCAGCAACCACCGGGTGGTCAGGAGAATCGATGTACTCTGGAATTGTTCTCATGCCCAATGGTACGCCTACGAGCCAGAAGAAGACTGCGTTCACGATTGCCAGCCGGTCCTAGCTGCTTTTGACTTTGCCTCCAGTCGGGCATATGGTGACCTATTAGCCCCCGTGGTTGAGCCGAGCCAAGCTGAAACCACCCGCACGAACTATTCCACCCGCCGACTCGGCTATTCTTCGGTGTCCTACAAGGACCCTTTGTAAACCGCCATACGGAACAACTGTTCGGCTATTCGGTTTCAGAACTGCAGGCCATCAGCGTCGATTGCATAGCCGACCGTCCATTCGATGAAAGACGAAAACCAATGACCGATTGCGTTAAGCGACACACGAAGCTGCCCACCGGGGCTGTAACTAGAAGCAAGGCCGTGCAGGTTTTACTCAAAACGCACTCCTGCCAACAGTGTCAAGAATGCGGGAAGTGGGCGATGTATGTACCGAAGGGAGCATCGCCGCCACGTTCAAAAGCATGACGATTCAGCCGATCTAACAGAAATCCTACCTGTACCACGGAAGGTGTCAGCGATGCGTTCAGATATCGTTTTTGATGCGCTGCAAACGAAAAATCAAAACCGCTTTGTGTTGTGCCACCAAGCATTTAAAGCGATCCGTCTACTTCACAGGAACAAGACTCGCATTGAGGATACGGCCAATGACGTCCTCCAGCGCCTTGCAGGTGCGGAGCCAAGCTTGATCCTCCGGCCAGATGATGCAGCCACGCCTGCTTTGGAAACCATCCAATCTCCCTTTGGAATTTAATAGGTGGAGAGGTGGACGGACGCCGCTGATCGAGTTCACGACAAAGATTTCGGGGCAAGTGGCAGCCAGACTGTGAAGCAGCTGCCGTGCGAGCCCGGCTCTGTACTCGTGGTAAATCCGAGTGATCCGTCGTACTTTTTGACAATGCCTTTACACACCCAAAGTCCCAGCCCGGTGCCAACGCTTTCCTTGGCAGTGAAGAATACGTCGAAAAGTCGATCCATATGGGACGATGATATCCCCGTGCCCCCATCTATCACGTGGACCCTATCACGTGGACCGCGACCCCAGAGTTACCGCCCGGTTCTTTGCGTTCAATCCCTGGATGAACCCGTGGAACCTTCCGGCGCAAAATAGAGCGCGTTTGAAATAAGATGTTGTCCATGACGGAATCAGCCCCCACCGGGTCCTCGAATCGAATCGTTGTTCCTCGGCGTGCTGGCAGATCACCGGGATGTTCTACCTGACTAGTCGTTGCAGAATTGGGACACAGCTCTTGCAGAACGCACTAGAATGGCTTTGGGAGGATGCGTGCCTTACATCTACATCGACAAAATCCTCAACGAATTGCGTACCGAGTTGCTGTCGGCCATGCACGCTGCGGTCGACCGCGAGCTGCGAAACGGCAAGGTGGATGTGAAGCGGCTCTATCGCGCCTTCAATCGTGCCGCTGCCGGGAAGTGCTCTAATCCCGTGCACATTTCAGAGAAATGCGTAGAGAATTTTGCTGGAGATGTGAAGAAGGTTCGCGTCGATGTGACGGACGATTAGCGGAGCGGGTGCTTGTCCGGACCTATCAACCACCGATTGAGTGACACTCTCAGCCTCCAAAGGCAAAGCAGCAGACGCCAAGGTCAGCCAGCGAGGGACAGGAGGTTCCTGGCGATACCTCGTTTTGGAGATCGTGGCAGTGATCCCTATCGGATTTCAGCGCCCCGCCTTCTTCGACGCTTCCCACACCGGGCGATAATCGTAGGTCGGATAGAACTCTGTTCGGAACGCGCCCCATGCGCCATGCTCGATCTGGAGATTCACCTCGCGAAGTTTGGCAGGCGGAAAGCGCAGGGTGACCACCTGCCCAATCCCCATCATCACGTACCACGACACCACTTCCACTCCCGGTGGCGGAAAACTCTTCTGAAAGCCAGTCTTCTCCAGATGGGCATTGATCTCGTCCAGCGTCTTTGTCTCGTCGTGCCGCAGGAAGATGGTCATCATCATCAAGTCGGCATTGGACGTAGCGGAGGTCTGCGCGTTCGCCGTGGCCCCCGCGATTATGGCGGTGGCCAGCGTGGCGGTAGCGTTCCGAAAAAACTCACGGCGTGTAGGCTGATTAGCTTCCTGCGGCATTAAGGGGCATCTCCGTTCTGGAATCCTGTCGAAACCGACAGTTCTGGGATGACTCGACGCCGGGCAATGATGCCGGAAGCATTTGAGCCGAACTGGATTCGGTCTGGCTTGCGTCTTCGTCCTTTATTCGCCTACCATTGAGCCCGTGGAATACTCACCCCCTGCAAGGAAGAAGGACGGGAGGATTCTCGTGCTGGCCGGTGCCAACCTCACTGACAGGTGGTGAGGGCATGCTCTCTGCGCAGACCCCGTCATTGCCGCCTCAGTCCCGTATTGCCTATCGGAGGCTGGGCAGGTCTGCAAGAGCTGGCTCAATTTATGAGCTGATTGCTGACCTGCGGTTGCGTCTTCCTGCGCTGTGGCAGCGAGCGTACACGGCTGCGGCCTGCCATATCCCGAACATCATCCACGTCGAGTACGGGACGTTCGATTACATCTGTGACTCCTATTCAGAGATGGAGGCTCTGGGCGAGGTTGCATTCGACCAGAGAGTGCGGGACCGCGTCGTCGGAGTTCTTGGAATCTCATTGCCGATGCGCGGTCGTCGGCGAGGCTCACTGCCAAAGGGCTGGGTGGAGCATCCTGAAGAGGTCGATGGCGGCGGTCGTGACAAGGGGCATTTCATCGCCCACGCGATAGGAGGCGGACTCGACATGAACGTCTTCTCGCAAGCGCGTGACCTGAACCGAGGGATATCCGAGCAGGGCAAGCTGTACCGGATGATGGAGAGGTACTGCTACGAGAATGCTGGGACATTCTGCTTTTCTCGCCCGGTCTACAACGATGCGACCAGCATTCCCCGGTGGGTGGAGTTCGGCTTGCTTCGGGACGATGGCAGTCTTTGGGTTGAGGTCTTCGAGAATTGACCGCTATCACGGGCGTTCTTCTGACCGCCGACGTCCGGTCAATTGAATCGGCAATGCAGACGGAGAACACGGGAGATCGAGCACGGCCACTGCTCCTGAATGCTGGAAGGCGCTGTTAGGAATAGCGAGCGTGTGAGAACTCGACGCCGTATTCTGACATGCCTGACTCCATGTCCCGCATCCAAAGAATCCGTCCATCCTGAAAGATGTTTTGACCGCCTTCGGTGTAATACGTCGCAATCGAAACCGGAGCTTCCGGACGGAACTTCTCGAAGGTTCTGAAGCACATCCCATTCCGGCTAATGTTTGGCATGTCCGCCATGACGCCGCTTGAACCTGCTGTGCGAATGCAGGCCTTCACATCCCTACAAGGAATTCGGTTACAACGGCGTCTTTCAACGAAAGTGGTGCGGCGTTGTACGGGAAATCTGTCGCGACCGGTGACAACGTCTTCCGACCGCCCGTAATAGTTCGGCGTACTGAATTCCAACTTTGCACCGCACAGAGGACAATACGGATGAGTTTTGGAATATCCGACCGTATGCGCGCACGCAGCGCACTGCACTTTTCGCGATGCCGAACTGCTTTCTTCCCACGTGGAAGATGTTTCGAACTCATCGTCTCTTCTGGCCATAGGTGCACCCTGCGAAGTCGCATCGAATGCTGCGGACGACGCGCACTCAGCCGATATGATAGCCGGGACTGTCCTTTTTGTGGTACCTAGTTTGGCTGCGACAGTCAGATGGTCGGCAGGGTTGTGCGATTTCCGTTTATAAATCTGGTACCAGGGCGGCATAAATGGAAGGCGAGGCCCCCAGCGCGATAATGGGCACAGGATGTTCACCGACTCCCCACCGCGAGAGATCGAGAGCTGAGCACACCTTCGGGAGCGAGGAACGGTTGGGCTTGGCGGATACCTCTTTGGGGATGAAGCCTTGGACACGGCGTAGCCGCAAGTGGCGAACTTCATGAATTTTCGAAAGGAACCCCAAAGCGGTTTTAGAGTGAAAACCCATGCCCTTGATGCTTGACGTCAACGCTGCCGAGCGGTTCGCGAATCTAGCACTGGCGTGCGTACACCGCGAATATCCCAACAAAATCGCCCACGCCCTCAGGAGCGATGCCGACGCATTGCCACCGAGAAAGCTGAGCCCGGCTTTCTATGGCTGCTATGACTGGCACTCATCTGTACATGGGCACTGGCTGTTGGCTCGACTCGCACGAACATTTCCCGATGCCGGATTCACGCCAAGAGCCATCGAAGCTCTTAATCAAAGCCTGACGGCAGAGAACATCTTGCAGGAGACCGCGTATCTCCAAGGTGAAGGACGGGGCGCATTCGAGCGTCCTTACGGCTTGGCGTGGCTGCTGCAACTCGGCGCGGAGTTGCGGGAGTGGGGCGACCCGGTTGGGCGGCACCTGGCCGCTAGTTTGCGCCGCTTGGAGAATGTTGTGGTGGAGCGGCTGAGCAACTGGCTACCGAAGCTGCCGTATCCGGTGCGGTCGGGAGAGCACTCCCAGACCGCTTTTGCCATCGGTTTAGCGCTCGACTACGCACGCATTGCTGGGTGTGTCGATTTTGCCGAACTGCTGATGGCGAAAGCTCGGCAGTTCTATCTCGCGGATGCGGATTGTCCACTGGCATACGAGCCGTCCGGCGAGGACTTCCTTTCGCCGGGGCTCGGCGAGGCAGACGTGATGCGACGTTTGCTCCCTCGAGTTGATTTCGCCGATTGGCTGCGAAAGTTCATGCCCCAGATTCCGGCGAGTGGGAATGACCACTGGTTGCAACCAGTGGTCTCGCCTGACCCAAGCGACGGAAAACTAGCGCACTTGGACGGCTTGAACTTGAGCCGGGCTTGGATGCTGGAGGGCATCGCTGCCGGATTGCCACACGACGATGAGCGGCTCCCGTCGATCAACGCTGCCGCCGAAGCACACAGAGATGCTGGTCTGGCGGCGGTTACTGGGGAGCATTATGAAGGCGGTCACTGGCTGGGGAGTTTCGCCGTCTATCTGGCAACAGGTCGGGGGATTTCGAGTGACAGTGGGTGATGCCGTGGGCAATGCGCGTTGCAGCACGCGTTGCAGCAGAGGTGGCTGGAGGGCTTGAGCGGGTGTAAGCTTGGAAGCATCCCCAGCCGCGCCAGCCAGATATCCTGTGTACCGACGAGGCCGCGCTGCCTCACTGGCGCGGAGAGCAGACAATCGATGACGAACATTCGAGTTCTCACCCTGTATGAGCGGATTGGCGGCGAGGTAACGGTCAATCGGCTGGTGGAATACTTCTACAGCCGGATGGATTCGCTGGCGGAAGCCCAAGCGATCCGCGCCATGCACGCAGCCGATCTTGCGCCAACGAAAGCCGCCCTCAAGCAGTATCTGACCGAGTGGCTAGGCGGGCCCAAACTTTATTCAGCGGAGAAAGGTTCTCCAAGATTGCGCAAACGTCATATGCATGTCGCAATCGGCGAAGCCGAGCGCGATGCTTGGCTACTGTGCATGCGCGAGACGATGGAGGAGGTCATTACAGACGCGCAGGCACGCCATGAGATTTATCTGTCCATCGAGAAGCTCGCCGACTGGATGCGCAACACGGCTGGCAATCCCCACGATACCAGCGGCAGCCACCCCTGATCGGCTCTTCGACAACGTCTAGGGAGAAATGCACCATACAATTGGGCGGAGCGCACGCCGGCAGCCCGGCATTCGGCGGCTCGGGGCCTTCAGCCAACGCCTTTGCGGCAACCGTGGGCGGCGGCGTGGACCTGAACGAAAGATTGCATGCACCCAAACCGGGTTGTGGACATTCCAACTAAAGGGACCCAGCTTCAGTCCAGTTCCCCTAAAGGTGCGCGATGCTGGAGATCAAGAAGATTCTTTTGCCAGTTGATTTTCCGCATGCCTCTTTGAGTGTCCTTCGTCAGGCTGCGATCTTGGCCCATCATTTTCATTCTGAAATCGTAGTGCTGCACGTGGTGCCGCCGCTGGGCCACACCGTCGATTTGCACGATGACTCTCCCAGGCTTACCGCCTCGGAAATGCTCGCCCGGGCAGTTCAGCAGGCCCAGAAATACCTGGACCAGTCCCTGGGACCGGAGTTCGACGGCATCGTCATTGAACGCGTGTTGGCCACAGGCGACCCGGCTCGCTCAGTGGTGCGAACGTCCGAGGAAAAAGGCGCCGAATTGATCATGATGCCATCCTTTGGGTACACGTTCAGCCAGTTTCTATTAGGGTCGGTGACGGCCAAAGTACTGCACGGGACCGAGTGCCCGGTGTGGACCGGCGCACATGTGGAAGAACCTCCGGAGCAGGAGTTTGCGATCCGCAACGTTCTATGTGCGGTCGATTTTAAGCCGCATAGCCACAGGACCGTGAGCTGGGCCGTGAATCTGGCGGCCGAATTCGGAGCCCGCCTTACGCTCGCCCACGTCACGGCCTCGGTGGAGGTCTGGGGACCCGGCGGCACCCACGTCAATCCGAGATGCCAGGATGAGCTGGTCGGTGCGGCAAATGAACATCTGGCAGAACTCCAGAAGACCATGGGCACGGATGCGGAGGCATTGATCGCCAGTGGTGACGTGCCCAAGGTGCTGAGCGAAGCGGTCACGCAGACCAAAGCAGACCTGCTGATAACAGGTTCCCGCCCGTACGGCGGTCACCTCCGGACGCATGGCTATGCAATCATCTGCGCGGTGCCGATTCCGGTTCTGAGCGTGTGAAAGCAGAGGGTCATTCTGAAGCTTTCGCTATGCTTTTCGAGAAGGATAATCAATGGTGCCGCGCGAAATAGGCAAGCAGCGTCAGCAGCGGCGGCGTCAGTGCGAGGCCGATGTAGGGCACGGCGTTCATTGTCCAACTCCGTAGCCGGCTTTGGCGATGACAAGGCTGCTCGGGAGCAGAGGCTGAAGCCTGCTCGGGATATTGCAGATCCCGGGCGAGATTATGTGCGGAAGCATAGCGCTCCTTGGGATTTCTTGCCAGAGCACGCAGCAGAATGTTTGCCATGCTCTGAGAGATGTCCGGATCGATCTCGCGCGGCGATGGCGGATCGTTCCGCAGTCTCGCATTCATGACAATCCATGCGTTGTCACCCTGAAAAGGGACCTGCCCGGTCAGCATCTCGTAAAGCATCACGCCAACGGCATAGATATCGCTGCGAAAATCGCCCCGTTTGCCTTGTACCTGCTCGGGCGAGATGTAATCGGGAGTTCCTATCGTCGGCGACAGTTTGCCGAACGTGAGGCGCCGGGCGCCTGCCTGGGCGGCAATGCCAAAATCGAGCAGCTTGATGTTGTCATCGGAATCGAGCATGATATTTTCCGGTTTTAAATCGCGATGCACGATGCCGCGGCTGTGAACGTAATCCAGTACATCGCAGATCTGCTGCGCAATGCCGACGGCGCGCTCGGCAGAAAACTTGCCCTGCTCACGCAACAGTTCGCGCAGCAGTTTTCCCTCCGCCCACTCCATCACCATGTAGGTGCTGTTTTTCTCAGCGCGGAGCACTTTTACGATGCCCGGATGATCCAGGCACTGACCAATCTCCTTCTCGCGCCGGAAACGCTCGAAGAAAACAGGATCGCTCTCCACTTCTAAATGCGGAACCTTAATGGCAACCTGCTGTCCGGTTCGCATATCCCTGGCACGGAATATGGTGGCCATGCCGCTGTGAGCCACCACGGTTTCAAGTTGGAAATGATCCAACTGTTCGCCGGCTTGTACTAAACACATTGCCATAGCGTTAGCGCACCAAGCCTGCGCGTGAGGCCACACCTGGTTTCCAGCCGGGGACACTGCCTTCACCCTTCCACACGTACACGCTCGGTGCGATCCGCTCAACGCGACAGGTGCGCGGGGCCTTTTCATCGCTGAGTTTTATGAAGAAGCAAACGTAAAACGTGATCGCGGCAGCAGAGAGAATGGTCATCAGCAGCAGCACCGCCATGGTTCCTCCCGATCGAATCCGCGCCGTCAAAATCGCGGCGTGACTCAATCAATTGGATAACGTGCTGCCTAAATGGCGAATAGAAAGTAGCTAAAACTTTCTTAAGGCTGTCCCTGGGCGCTCGCCATCGGATGAACCCAATCCGCCTTAAGGTTGGTTATGGAATCTTCTTTCGCTCCGAGAGCGATGTTTTTCCCTCGCCGAGTTGCGGCGTGTATTCCGGCGAAGCAGGGCAAAAAAGCGCCCCGGCGGAACAGTCGCGGAGTTTTCGCCCTGTGATCCAACCTTCTTCCTTCCCGCCTCATCTGGACAGTGCACGATCTCGCGATCAAGCCAGCGACCTCATGCATGGCCCTCAATTGGGTAAAAGGGGAAGCAATGCCGGAACAAAAAGAACTAAATGTTTTTACCGTCGACCCGCCGTCGCACCGTCTGGATGTGCCGTTGCATGATTTGCTGATGAAACCGGCCGAGCGCTCGTCGGTTCCACTGCCGGGTGGAGCGCCGCAAACGCTGCCCGAGCCGGTCTTTCCACAGAAACCCGAGCTGATGAATGCGCCCGATGAGGACTTCTTTCCCAAGAACGGCGTCCGCCACTATAAGGCGGAGCACATTTACCGCTCGATGAAAGGCTGGGCATTTCCATACTTCCGCTCGCGCCTGTTGCCCGGCGACTTTCATCCCTTGATTGCGTATCTGTTCAACGAGTGGAAGTGCAACCTCGATTGCCATTACTGCTGGGCCTTCGACAACAGCGTCAAGGGCATGACCGAAGACATCGCCAAGCGCTCCATCGACTGGCTGCACGATACCGGTTGCCGGGTGCTTGCCCTGATGGGCGGCGAGCCTCTGCTGCGTCCGGATTTCGCGCACAAGATCATCTACTACGCCGCCAAGCGCGACTTCTGGGTTTACCTGCCGACCAACGGACGCCTGATGCGTCCCGCGGTGATCGACCGCATCTCCGACGCAGGCATCGGCGTTGTCAATCTCGCGGTGGATGCGTGGGATCTCAAGCCCGGACTGCCGAAGGCAATGGTCCCCATCCGCCAGTTTTACGATTACCTGGTCCGCAAGCAGTACAAGTACGGATACAGCGTCTTTCTGAACATCAACATCTGCCGCAACAATCTGGAAGATGTGCTGCAACTCACCGAACTGGCGCACGACACCGGCATTGCGACCGATTACCACATCTGCGAATCTCCCATGACCGATCAGCCGCAGTTCCAACACCTGCATGACAATGAGGTGTTCATCCGGCCCGAGGACATGCCCAAGGTTGCCGAAGTCATCGACTGGCTCATCGACAAACAGCGCTCCGGCTACAAGATGGTGAACTCCGTCGAGCGGCTTGCCCAGATGAAGGATTTTCTGCAGGGCGATCTGGGAGACTGGAGCTGCCGCGCCGGTCACAATTCGCTCATCGTCCGGGTGGATGGGACGCTCGCGCCGTGCTTTCCCATGTACTCGGCCCACTATGATTGGGGCACCATCGAAAATCACAAATTCGATAGCGGCCAATTAAAGGAGATGAAGAAGTCCTGCCAGCCGCATTGTTTCTCCACCCTGAATCACATCCTTGCCTTCTGCTACAACGACGCCCGTGTTCTGCGCTGGCTGCTCAAGCAGGCGGCACGCGGATTCCAGGGCGTCACCGGCAACATGGAGTCGGCTTAGAAGGCTGCTGAAAAACGCGCCGAAGCAACAAGCAAGGCGCAAATAAATGTACAAACAGGCAATACATACCGCAATGGCTCATATGCTGAACAGCATCGAAACTGTTTTTCGGCAGCCGCTTAGGAGTCGAGGCGGTAGCGGCGTTCCGAGAGCCGGAAGAGCGGCTTCCACAGCAGGCGGTTAATGGTGACGACCATGGCTGCCATGATGACGGTGGATAGCAGCAACAGGCTTTGACTGCCTGTATCGGTAGCGTGATTGATCTGCGCTCCAAGGCCGAGCGTGGAGTAGGTGTGCTCCCGCAGGTGGAAATATTCGGCAACAATGCTGGCATTCCACGCGCCTCCCGAGGCGGTGACCAGCCCGGTGATGAGGTAAGGAAAAATGCCGGGTAGGATGACAGTCATCCAGCGCTCGCGCAGGTTGAAGCGGAAAATGTCGGCAACATCGCGCATATCGCCGGGGATGGCCAATGCTCCGGCGATGACGTTGAAAAGAATGTACCACTGGGTTCCCAGCAGCATCAGGATGATCGAGGCGATGTTAATGCCTCCGCCCATTCGGAGGATGGCAAGCAGGATGATAGGGAACAGCGCCGTGGCCGGAACCGAGGCGGCAATCTGCGCCAGCGGCTGCGCGTAGCGCGCCAGGCGGGGATGGAAGCCGATGGCGACTCCCGCCGGAACGGTCCACGCGAGGGCGATGAGCAGCGAGAGGGCCACTCGCAGGAACGTGGCTCCGGCCGCGCGAAACGTCTGATGCAGTTCGTCGTGTGAAACGGTCGAAAGCAGCAGGCCGGCCTGCACCACCGCATAGAGCGCAAACGCACCAAAGAGCGCGGCCGTGAGCAGCACGATCAGGTTGGCGCGCGAGGAAGACTTTCCTGCTGGATTAGGCTGTGCCTCCGGCTGCGGACATAGCGGTTGGAGTTCGGGCTGCGTTGCGAGATAGTGCACCAGGCGCTCGGAGAGCGGCGAAACGATCCAGACCCGCGCGGTGCGCAGCAAGCTGGAGTTGCGCAGCATGGCCAGCAGCGGCGAGCGCGGCGGAGCAACCGTTTCCACCTGCTCGAACTTGAACTTGTCAGACCACAGAATCAGCGGGCGCCAGAGAAGCTGGTCGAGCAGTATGATCACCCCGACGAGAGCGATCAATCCCCACGCCATGGCCTGGGTGTCTCCATTGCTGGCGGCGGTTTGCAGGTAGGAGCCGAGTCCCGGCAGGCGGAAATCGCGCTGGTTAAGGACAAACATCTCGCAGAGCATGAGCGTGAACCAGCCCTGGGCAAAGGAGACCATCGAGTTCCACACCAAGCCAATAGTGCTGAAGGGAAGTTCCAATTGGAAAAAGCGCTGCAGGCGGCTGAATCGGTAAATGCGCGTAGCTTCGAGCAGCTCGCGCGGAATAGCCTTGAGCGAGGAGTAAAAGCTGAAGGCGATGTTCCAAACCTGGCCGGTAAAGATGAGTATGATGGAGCCGAGTTCGAGCCCCAGCTGGCGGCTGGGAAAGATGGCGACCGTGGCCAGCATGACGCCGGGAAGAAAGCTCAGCACCGGGATCGACTGCAGGATGTCCAGCACGGCGATCATCAAGGCTTCCACGCGCTTGTTATAGGCGGCGATATAACCGTAGCTAAGGGCGAAGACTAGGCTGAACCCGTAAGCTACGAACATGCGCACCAGCGAGTAGAAGGCATAGAGCGGGAGAGCCTTGGGCGAGCGCAGGATCTGCGCCTCTGGCACCGGAGCGGCGAACCAATAACGCGCGATCACGCTAAAAACGTAGAATGCGGCAATCACGCCGACGAAGACAGCCAGATCGATGAGCACGGACCAGCTGCGGACGCGGACGACCGACTGGGCAAAGGTGCGGACGCGCCGGATCATGGCCGGGCAGTTTCCGATGCTGGCTCAGCATGCGTCAGGTAAAGGCGCTGCCGTGCAGCGTCGTATTCGAACAGCTCGGCGTACCGTCCCCAGTTGATGGCGGTCTCAAGCTGGCGCTTGGCCTCTTCCTCGCTGAAATGCTCGTCGAGCAAATCGTGGAAAAGTTCTTCGGGGGCGGAGTGGTCTTTCTTGGCTTCGAGTGTGCGGATGATCTGCCTCAGGATGGTGACGTGGCTGAGAGCGGCCTGACGGAATAGCTCCTTCTGGCGGAGAATCTCGGCATTGGCAAACTCGTGGCCCTCGGGTGTGATCTGTACATCACCCTCCTCGACCTTGAGGAAGCCAAGCTGCTGGGAGGCATCGACGATCGGCAACAGGTCGTCGATTTCAAAGGAAAGCTGGTCGGCGAGGCGGTAGATGTCCTCACGCCCGTTGGCACTCTCGTCGATCAGTTCGAGCAATCCGGCGATGCCGCCAGGGCGCGCGTGCGAAAGCATCTGGTGAACGCGTGTCGCCGGCGCGTAGGGAACAATCGGTCCCTGCGGCGGCTGCAGTGGAATTTCCGGATGGCTCGGCGTGGTGGTCAGCACCTTGTAGATGTAGTCCACATATCCGGTGAACTCCGCGGACTTGCGGTCGCGCGGCCGTGGCATCGTGAGCGTAAAGTCGGTGCGAATCACGCCGGGGTTTTTGCCCAGCACAATGATGCGGTCGGCCAGCAGCACGGCCTCCTCAATGTTGTGGGTGACGATGAAGATGGCCTTGGTGGGAATGGCCTTCTTGCCCCAGAGTTCCAGCAGTTCGCTGCGCAGGTTCTCGGCGGTGAGCACGTCGAGCGCCGAGAATGGCTCGTCCATAAAGAGGACCTCGGGTTCCACAACCAGGGCGCGGGCAAAACCCACGCGCTGCTTCATGCCGCCGGAGAGTTCTTTGGGATAGGCCTGCTCGAAGCCGTCGAGGCCGACGGTATCGAGAATTTTAAGGCTGCGTTTGCGGCGCTCGAAGGCGTTGACGCCGCGCGCCTTGAGCGGCGCTTCCACGTTTTCAAAAACCGTGAGCCAGGGAAAGAGCGCGAAGCTCTGAAAGACGATGGCAACATTCGGCGAACAATCGTGAATCGGCGTGCCATGCCAGAGGACATCGCCGGACGAGGGCCGCGTAAGACCGGTGAGCATGCGCAGCAGCGTGCTTTTGCCCGAGCCCGACGGCCCAAGCAACGCCAGAATCTGGCCGGGCTCGATGGCAAGATCGGTGCGAGCGATCACCGGAACCGTGGACTGGTTATGCTCTCCGTAAAACTTTTCAACCTTCCAGGCCTGAATGATGGCTTCGGGCATACTTTCCCCCGTCCGGCAAATGCGGCTATGGAATGATCGGCTGCGCCAACCGCCGCCTCCAAGATACCAGCCTGCTGTGAATAGACGAAAAGAATTGGAGAGCGGCCGGAATCTCTATCTCTGCCAGAGACAGTCACTCTGTTTCACGATCCGTCCTCCCAAAAAATGGGGCGTGCAGGAGTCTTCGTCTCCGCACGCCCATGATCCTTCCCCAAAAAGCTGCTTGCTTAGCTGAACTCGCCGCGAATGTAATCCTGCGTGTACTTGTGCTCCGGCGCGCCGAACAGTTTCTTGGATTCGGCGAACTCGACCAGATAGCCGGTGCGGCCGCCCTGCGTGGTGTCCACGTAAAGGAAACCGGTATAGTCGGCCACGCGCTGGGCCTGCTGCAGGTTGTGGGTCACAATGGCGATGGTGAACTTCTTGCGCAACTCCAGCATCAACTCTTCGATCTTGCGGGTGGCAATCGGGTCCAGTGCCGAGCAAGGTTCGTCCATCAGCAGAACCTCAGGCTCGGTGGCGATGGCGCGCGCAATGCAAAGCCGCTGCTGCTGTCCGCCAGAGAGCGAAAGCCCGCTCTTGTTCAGCTTGTCCTTCACCTCGTCCCACAGCGCGGCACTGCGCAGAGCCTGTTCCACCTTCTGCGCCTTGTCTCCCTTGTAGCCGTTGAGGCGCAGGCCGAAGGCAACGTTGTTGAAGATGCTGGTGGCAAACGGATTCGGTTGCTGGAAAACCATTCCGATAAAGCGGCGCACTGCAACCGGGTCGATCGAGCGATCGTAGATATCGCGTCCACGATAATGGATGTGGCCTTTAAAGCGGAAGCCGCGCACCAGGTCGTTCATGCGGTTGATGCAGCGCAGCACCGTGCTCTTACCGCAACCGGAGGGACCGATGAATGCCGTGATGGCGTGCTTCTTGATCGGAATCACGGTGTCGCGCACTGCCTTGAAGCTTCCGTAAAAGAGCTCACTAATGTGGCAGTCAACCACCACATCGGGGTTCGGCACGCTGAGTGCGGCCGCCGGCGGGTTGGAATCAGGTAAAGGAAGCGCTTCCGTTGCCATTGCAATTTCTCCTAAGACTGTTGAACCTGCCGTCCCGATAAGCTGCGGCCGACCAGGTTGGCTACCAACACCATCAATACCAACACCAGGGCTGCGGCCCACGCCAGTTGCACCTGGTTTTCAAAGGGTACCCCGGAAAAGTTGTAGATCAGAACCGCCAGCGACGCCGTGGGGCCCATCACCTGCAACTGGCCATGCGAATAAAGCCAGTAGTCGCTGAACAGCGAGGTAAAAAGGAGCGGTGCCGTCTCGCCGGCGGCGCGCGCCACGGCCAGCATCACTCCGGTAAGAATCCCTGGGATCGCCGTGGGAAGCAGCACCATCCAGACCGTCTGCGTCGGTGTGGCGCCCATGCCGATGGCGGCTTCTTTCATGCGCGAGGGCACCATGCGGATGGCATCCTCGGATGTGAGAACGATCGTTGGCAGCATCAGAATGGAGAGTGCCACTGCGCCCGCAAGTGCGGAGTATCCTCCTGTTTCCAGCACGATCGCCCCGTAGGCAAACACGCCGGCCAGAATCGACGGAAAGCCGGTGAGGACTTTGGCGGCAAACCGCACCGTTTCCGCCAATTTTCCGGTGCGGTTCTGGGCGAGATAGATTGCCGTCATGATGCCCATGGGAACCGTGATGAGCAACGCAATTCCCACCATCAGCAGAGTGCCCATGATTGCGTTGCCAAAGCCGCCGCCCGACTCCATGGCAGAAGGCGGCAATTGGGTGAACACATCCAGACGTAGCCGCTTGCCTCCGCGCCACAGCAGCATCCAGACAACGCTGAACAGCGGAAACAGCGCCGACAGGGTCATCACCGTCACCAGGCCGCTGAGCAGAAAATCCATCAGCGTTCGCGGCCGGCGCAGGGAGCGCTCCAGTTGACCGAAATCAACTCCGGCAAAGGGATCGGCCATGCCCAGGTTCGAGTCCATGTTCACAGTCGCCATTGCTCTACTCCGCCGCGCTACGCGAGGCCCGTTGCAGGATAAAAGCACCGAGAATGTTCACGATCAGGGTAATGCCCAGCAGCACCAGAGCCGCGTACATCAGCACGCCGACCTGTCTGGGACCCGCTTCGGGAAAGGTATTGGCCAACAAAGCCGCCAGCGTGTTGGCCGGCGAAAAAAGCGACAGGCTGACGGTGTTGGAATTTCCGACCAGCATCGCCAGCGCCATGGTTTCACCCAGAGCGCGGCCAAAAGCCAGCACCATGCCGCCGAAGATGCCGCGTGAAGCCGTGGGAAGAATCACCGCGATGATGGTCTCCCACCGTGTCGCGCCCAAGCCATAGGCGGCCATGCGCAGCTTTGGCGGTACCGAGGTCAGCGCGTCGCGGCTGATGGCCGTAATCGTTGGCATCACCATAATCGCCAGCACCACCACCGCCGGCAGCACGCCGGGGCCGCTTAATTCGGTGGAGAAAAATGGAATCCAACCCAGTTCCGAGTGCACCAGGTGGCACAGCGGACGAAGCATCGGAATGATTACGAACAATCCCCACAGTCCGTACACCACGCTTGGAATTGCGGCCAGCAACTCAATCAGTTGCTTCAGCAGGTCTTCGAACTCGTCGGGAACCTTGGACCAGAAAGGATGCAGGTGAAGATTAAAGGCACGAAGAACCGAAAAAAGCCCATGCCCCATATAGCCTTCGCTGAGGAAAATTGCCGCCGCCAGTCCAAACGCGGTGCCAAGCACGAGGGCAAGAATAGAGGTATAAAGCGTGCCCCAGATCTCCGCCCCAATGTGGTACGTTTCCGCGTTCGAGTCCCAGGTCTTCCCACTCAGAAAGGAAAGTCCTTCGTGGCGCATCGCCGGATAAGCCGACACCGCAATCCGCAACACGATGAAGGTCACCATCAGAATGGTGGCGCAGGCAAACAGGAAACTCAGGCGGCGAAATGTCGCGCATACCAAGCTTTGCAGGCGGGTGGGCGCCTGCGTGATTTCGCCGGGCCGGGTTGGGAAAAGCGCTCCCGAAGCCAAATGAGCCTCGGGAGCTGCTGGAGTCGTACTCGCCATCAACGAATCCTTGAATGCGCTAGCTGATCGTTTGTATCGCAGCCAAATCCTTGCTGACCACACTGGCCGGCAGCGGAATGTAGCCCATTGATTCGGACGTCTGCTGCCCATTGTTCAGGCAGTATTTCACCAGGTCCTGGATTGCGGCGACCTTCTTGGGGTCGTCATATTTCTTGTAGAAAATCATCCAGGTGTAAGTAACGATCGGGTAGGCATCGGCGGCCGACGGATCAGAGGCCCAGCCGATCAGGTTGCTCGGAAGATCAACCGACGCCAGGGCGGCCTGCCCCGAGGCGGTCGAAGCCGCCACATACTTGCCCGATTTATTCTGCAGGTTGGCGAAGGTCAGATTCTGAAGCTTGGCGTAGCCGTACTCCACATACCCAATCGAACCCGGAGTGGACTTCAGGCCCGCGGTGACGCCCTCATTGCCCTTGCTCTTGGTTCCCACCGGCCAGTTCGGCATGGTGTTCGCGCCAACCGCCTTGTCGAAAGCCGGATCAATCGTGCTCAGGTGCTTGGAAAAGACGTAGCTGGTGCCGCTGCCGTCGGAGCGGACAATCACGTTGATCGGAAGATCGGGCAGCTTGACCCCCGGATTTGCCGCCACGATCGCAGGGTCGTTCCACCTGGTGATCTTGCCCAAAAAGATTTCCGGGTAGACAGCGCGCGGAAGATTCAGGTTTGTCACCCCGTCCAAGTTATAGGCGATCACAATGGCTCCGGCGGTCATGGGCAGCAACTGTACGCCGCCCTGCACGCGAGCCATCTCCTCGTCGGTCATCGCGGCATCGCTGGCGCCAAAATCCACCGTCTTGTCGATCACGTTCTTCTTGCCGCCGCCGCTGCCGATCGCTTGATAGTCCACCTGCATATCGGGGTGATCGGCGCAGTAAGCCTTGAACCACTTGGTGTACAGAGGCGCGGGAAAGGTAGCGCCCGCTCCCTGCAATTTGACCTCTTGGGAAGCCGCGGAGTTGCTGTGGCAGGAACAGAGGGCAGCTGTCAGGACGGTCAATACAATGGCCGATGTCCAGAAGCGGATCTTCATAGCAATCTCCTAAATGGAACTTGAGGTGAATCGTTAGGCTGAGTTCGGCGCTCGCCCGCATCCGGTGCGGCGGAAGACGTGCGACGATTCCGTGTACTCATGCAATCGACGCGCATAAGGTCCGGCCAGGATTGACCGGGTGGAAACACTTAGAAACTCTAATAAAGAATTGTTAAAGGACGATGAATGACACATCAACGCGCCGTAAATAGCGCGCCGCTCAGGAGTTAAAGATACGGAACTAGCTGTGAGGATTAAAAGACAGGCTTGTAGCCCGGCATCCCTGGATTCCGGAGACTGACTGGCGCTCAGTATCCGTGCTCGGAGATGAACTGGCCGACAAGGTACGCGGCGTTTTCGCACAGCTGGCGGTCGGTGATCGCAAAGGCATCGGGAAAATGGCTGTTCACGTCGAGAATCCCGCCAACTCGTCCGTGGACGGAGAACGGTACTACGATCTCCGAGCGGGTGGAAAGGTCGCGGGAGATATAGCGCGAATCGTCGGCTACCTTGCTGAGCAGAATGGTTTCGCCGGAGCTGGCGGCAGCCCCGCAGACTCCCTGGCTCAACGGAATCTCCGAATAGGCGGCGATCGTCCCGGCAAACGGCCCCAGCTTCAGCACCGCCTCGCCGACGGGCCGATGCTCGATCTTGTAAAAACCGACCCAGTTGTAGCGCAGCAGGGAAAAATTCAGCTTCTCGGCAATTTGAGTCATCAACTCTGTTGCCGTGCCGGCCGTTGCGGCCATAATGCTGAGTGCTGCCAGTAGCGGGGCTTGCGAGTTGTTGGTGGTGGCCATGGGACATTTAACCACAGCCGGGCAGGGAAGTTGATTCAATTTTGGACGCTTTGGAGGAGCTGTCATGAAAAGCCGGGATAGCGCCTGCCAAAGCGTCCTCCAGGGCAGCTACGACGTGTGCATCATCGGCGGAGGTGCCACCGGTCTGGGCTGCGCGCTGGATGCTCAACTGCGCGGATTGTCCACCGTTCTGTTGGATGCGGGCGACTTCGTCTCGCACACCTCCATGGCCTCCACCAAGCTGGTGCACGGCGGCGTGCGCTACCTGCAGCAGGCCGTCCGGGAGCTCGATCGCGCCCAGTTTGCGCTGGTGGGCCGGGCCCTGCACGAGCGCATGTCCATGCTCCGCCGCGCGCCCTTTCTCGCCCATCCATTGGAGCTCCTGGTCCCGTGCTTCAGCCGGTGGGAACTGGCCTACTACACCATGGGCATGAAGCTCTACGACTGGATTGCCGGCTCCGCCAGCCTCTTTCCCAGCCGCGCGCTGGGCCGCGAGGAGACCCTGCAGCGGATGCCCGGCTTGCGTAAGGAGCGGCGCAATCAGCTGCGCAGCCAACGCCTCATTGGTTCCGTCTCCTACGCCGACGGCCAGTTCGACGACGCCCGCTTCGGCATCGCCCTGGCGCAAACCTTCGCGCAACAGGGCGGGGAACTCATCAACTACGCCAAGGCCATCGCCTTTGCCGCGGATTCCAGCGGCAAGCTGACGGCCCTGGAGGTCGAGGACCAGCTCACCGGGCAGCGCTTCCAGATCAGCGCCAAGGTCTTCCTGAACTGCACTGGCCCGTTCGCCGACCAGCTCCGCCGCCTGGCCAATCCCGCCTTGCCGGAGCGCCTGCGCCTGAGCAAAGGCGTTCATCTACTGCTGCCGCTGGAGGCGCTGCAGAGCGACGCCGCGCTGCTGATTCCCCGGACCGAGGATGGACGGGTCATCTTTGCCATTCCCTGGCTGGGCCGCCTGCTGGTCGGCACCACCGATGACGAAGCCACCCTCGCCGACGAGATGGTGGTCACGCCCGAGGAGGTCCATTATCTGCTGCACCACGTGAACCAATATCTGAACGAAACGCTGACGCCCCAGGATGTGCAGTCGGCGTTTGCCGGCCTGCGTCCGCTGCTCAAGTCCAAACCCTCGCTGCATACCGGCAATCTAGCTCGCGACCACGAAATCGAGCTCGATCCCGCCAGCGGCCTCATCAGCGTCCTGGGCGGCAAGTGGACCACCTACCGAGCCATGGCTGAAGACGCCATCGACAGCGTCCAGCGGGCGCTTGGCGCTGCGCCTCGGGAGTGCCGTACCCTGGATTTTCCGCTGACCGGCGCCGAGGGCTTCTGGGTGGATTACTGGCGGCAGCTGGCGGAGAAGTACGATCTGTCTTCGCGCTCCGCCCGCCACCTGGCGCAGAAGTTCGGCACCGACGCGCCCAAGGTGTTGGAACTGGCCGAACAAGACCCGCAGCTATTGCAGCCGCTCGTACCCGGCGGGGCGGCCATCGGTGCCGAGGCGGCCTATGCCGTCCGCGAGGAGATGGCGCAGACCATCGCAGACGTTCTCACGCGCAGACTTGGCGTGCAGTTCCACAGCTGGAGTGAAGCCGCCGAGGCTGCGCCCGTCGTGGCACAATGGCTCGCCCGCGAATTCGCATGGAGTGATGATCAGACTCACGACGCAGTCGAGGCTTACCTGGGCACCCTCCGGCACCTGCTCCAAGCCGCAGGCATCGAGAACCAGCCGGAAACCACCGGAGGACGCTAGATGGCAAGCTACGTTGGCGCCTTGGATCAGGGAACCACCAGCACCCGCTTCATGGTCTTCGACCGCGTGGGCACAATCATCAGCGCCGCGCAGAAAGAGCACGCGCAACTCTATCCCAAGCCGGGATGGGTGGAGCATGATCCCGGCGAAATCTGGCGCTGCGTCTGCGAGGTGATCCAGCAGGCGATGGATACCCGCAGCCTGCGGCCCGCGGATCTTTCCGCCATCGGCATCACCAACCAGCGCGAAACCACCGTGGTCTGGAAGCGCAAAACCGGCGAGCCCATCGCCAACGCCATCGTCTGGCAGGACACTCGCGTCTCCGACGTCGTTGCCGAGTTCAGCGCCCACGGCGGGCAGGACCGCTATCGCGCCCGCACCGGTCTGCCTCTGGCCACCTACTTCAGCGGCCTCAAGCTCCGCTGGATTCTCAACAACGTAGAGGGCGCGCGCGCCGCAGCCGAAGCCGGCAAGCTGCTCTTCGGCAACATCGACACCTTCCTCATCTGGAACCTTACCGGCGGCATCAACGGTGGCGTACACGTCACCGACGTGACCAACGCCAGCCGCACCCAGTTGATGGACTTGGAAACGCTGTGCTGGGACAGCGCCATCCTCGCCGATTTCGATATCCCCGCATCGCTTCTGCCCCGCATCGCGTCCAGCTCCGAGGTTTACGGCTCAGCGGTGTTGGCCCCAATCAAGGACGTGCCCATCGCCGGCGACCTCGGCGACCAGCAGGCCGCACTCTTCGGCCAGGCCTGCTTCCGGCCCGGCGAAGCCAAGAACACCTACGGCACCGGCTGCTTCATGCTGATGAACACCGGAACCAAAATTGTCCCCTCGCGTTGCGGTCTGCTCACCACGCTCGCCTACAAACTCGGCGATCAGCCGCCCGTGTACGCCCTGGAAGGCAGCATCGCCATCACCGGCGCGCTGGTGCAGTGGCTGCGCGACAACCTCGGAATCATCCAGAAAAGTTCGGACATCGAAGCCCTTACCGCCTCCGTCGCCGACAATGGCGGAGTCTATTTTGTTCCTGCATTTTCCGGACTCTACGCGCCCTACTGGAAGGACAGCGCCCGCGGCGTCATCGCCGGACTGACCCGCTACGTCAACAAAGCGCACCTTGCCCGCGCCGTGCTCGAGGCAACCGCTTTCCAGGTCCGCGAGGTTCTCGACGCCATGGAAGAGGATTCCGGCATCGCCCTGGCCAGCCTGCGCGCCGACGGCGGCATGGTGCACAACCAGTTGCTCATGCAGTTCCAGGCAGACATCCTCAACCGCCCGGTCATTCGCCCGGTCATTCATGAAACCACGGCGCTGGGCGCAGCCTACGCCGCCGCCCTCGCCACGGGTTTTCTAAAGGACACCGCCGATCTGGCTGCCAACTGGGCCGAGGAGCAGCGCTGGCTCCCATCGATGCCGGAAGAGAAGCGGTCCTCGCTTTACCACTTCTGGAAGAAGGCCGTGACCCGCAGCTTCGACTGGGTTGAGTAAAAAAAGTTGAGTAAAGCGGCTTACCTCACCGCGCCCGGCTTGGCCGGAACGCACGGTGCAGGCTGCGGACGCGCCGCGTGGCTCACCCGGCTCCAGAAGGCCATAAAGTAATCCACCGCCGACAGCACGGTCACCACCAGCATGAACCAGATCGCCATGCGCGCAATCAGATTCACGCCGACGATAAAGCCAAACCAGTTCCACTCAACCCATCGGTGGGCAAAAATTGTGGCCACGATGGCCACAATCTGCACCACCATCTTCAGCTTGCCCAGCTCGCGCGCCTGGATGGTGAACCCCTGGCTGGCGGCCACGCTGCGCAGTCCGGTGATGAGGAACTCGCGCCCCAGCACCAGCACGGCAATCCACGGAGGCATCAGGTTGGGCGTAATGCGTACCAGCAGGATCAATCCGGAGGCGATCAGCAGCTTGTCGGCCATCGGATCCAGCAGCATTCCCACGCTGCTGATCTGCCCGTGCTTGCGCGCCAGGTAGCCGTCGAGCCCGTCGGTGATGGAGGCCAGGCTGAAAATGGCCGCGGCCACCAATTCCTGCGTGCCAGGATGAAAGATGCTGGTGGAGAGCACCCAGATAAACACGGGTATGCAGCCGATTCTGCTCAGGGTGATCGAATTGGGCAGGTTCAGCATTCCAGCCATACGGGAACTCGGTGCGATTATGCGGGATCAACCCGTCAAAAAGCAACGCACCGGAGTCGGGTCCACCGGTGCGTTCGCTGGTTCGCCAACGGCAAAACTCTTTGTCTCTGCCCGCTCCGCTGTTTATACTGCGAGCCAGCAATGGCAAACATCCTGTACGGAGTCAACGGCGAAGGCGCGGGCCACTCCACCCGCTCGCGAGAGGTCATTCTCCACCTGCAGCGCCAGGGACACCACGTCGTGGCCGCCTCCTTCGACCGCGGCCTGCGCAACCTGAGCGACGTCTGCGAGGTCTTGGAGATCCACGGCTTCCGCTTTACCTACGTGAACAACGCGGTGCGCTACAACCGCACCCTGGCCCGCGGCATCTTCCAAGCGCGCAAAGTCGTTCGAAGCACGAAGGAACTCGGCCGGGTCATTGACCAACGTGGCATCGATCTGGTCATCACCGACTACGAACCGCTCAGCAGCCGCGCTGGACACAGCCGCAAAATCCCCGTCATCTCCATCGACAACCAGCACATTCTCACCCACTTCAAGCTGGCCACGCCGCCCGGCTACCGCACTGACGCCACCGCTGCCAAACTCGCCACGCGGCTGATGACTCCCTACGCCTCGCACTACTTCGTCACCTCGTTTTTCGATGCGCCGGGAAGCCGCGCCAACTCCGAGCTTGTCCCGCCCATCCTGCGCCAGCAGATCCTCGATGCCGAGCCCACCTCGGATGGCCCCGTGCTGGTCTACGTCACTTCGCCCGCGCCGCAGCTCATCAAGCTGCTCTCCTCGGTGCGCGCCGAATTCATCGCTTACGGCTTCAACCGCGAAGGCCGAGAAGGAAACATCCTCTACAAGAAGCCCAGCTTCGAGACTTTTTTCGACGACCTCGTCCGCACCCAGGCGATCGTCGCCAACGCCGGCTTCTCGCTGGTCACCGAGGCCTTGCACCTCGGTAAGCCCTACCTCGCAATGCCGGTGCAACAGCAGTTCGAACAGATATTCAACGCCTTCTGGCTCGGCCGCACCGGCTACGGCGCCTTCTGGGAGGAACTGACCAAGGAGCGCGTGGAATCCTTCCTCTTCAACATCCCGCACTTCCGCGAAAAGCTCGCCGCCTATCCCAAATCCTCGAACCGCGAGCTCTTCTCCAAACTCGACGCCCTCATCGCGGAGCGGCACAGGCGGTAGGGAAATGTTGTCAACGGCCGGGTGCCCCATATCTGCCGTAGTTAGCAGATGTGGGACAGCGGGGAAGCCCCTATCTGCGCGGGTGGCCCATTCAAGCCCGCTTTTGGCTTGAGTGGGGCAGTTGACCTGCCCTCGCTCTTGCCTTTTACCCTCTCCGCTCCCTGAAAAACGCCTGCAGAATCTCCATGCAGCGCCCGCCCAGCACCCCCTCGGCAACCTCAACGCGATGGTTCAGCTTGGGGTGGTTGAGCACCTGCATGATGCCGCCCACGGCTCCGGCCTTGGGATCGCGCGCGCCGTATACCAGCCTTGCAATCCGCGCATGCACGATGGCTCCGGCACACATCGCGCAGGGCTCCAGCGTAACGAAAAGCTGGCAGCCACTCAGCCGGTAATTGCCCAGCGCACGCGCCGCCTCGCGCAGAGCCACAATCTCGGCGTGCGCCGTGGGGTCGCCCGCGGAGACCACCTGGTTCCAGCCGCGTCCTACGATGTTTCCCTCGCAAACCACCACCGCACCGACCGGAACCTCCTCCGCAACTTCGGCCCGCACCGCCAACCGCAGCGCCTCTTCCATCCAGCGCTCGTCCGCCTCGCTTTTGTCGAACTCCAGCCTGCCGTGATTTTGCTCTTCACTCGACACCGGCGCGCTCACTCTCCCGCAGGCTCCTGCTGCGTCATGCAGTGGATCGCCCCCAGTCCCCAGATCAGATCGCCGCAATAAATAGGCACGATGCTGTGCTTTGGCAGCACCCGTTGAATCGTGTTCAGCGCCTTCAAATCGTTGGGGTCGTCGAAGGTCGGCACCAGCACCATCCGGTTGGAGATATAAAAGTTGGCATAGCTGGCTGGCACGCGCTGCCCCTTGAACACCACCGGCGCGGGCATGGGCAGCGGAACCACCTCCAGCGCTCGCCCCGCCGTGTCGCTCATCTTCCGCAGCCGCTTCCGGTTTTCTTTAAGGATGGCGTGGTTCGGGTCCGCCGGATCGTCTTCGCTGGCGGCCAGCACAGTGCGCGGTCCGGTGAAGCGCGCAATGTCATCCACGTGTCCGTGAGTGTCGTCGCCCACGATGCCGCGTTCCAGCCACAGAATTTTTTTCACCCCCAGCATCCCGCCCAGCGCGCCCTCAATCTCCTCGCGCGTCATCCCCGGATTGCGCTCTTGCACCGGGCTCAGCAAACACTCTTCGGTGGTCAGCAGCAGCCCGCGCCCATTCACATCAATCGATCCACCTTCGAGCACCATGGGATGCACATGACCGTTCCTCTCCACTGCCGCCTCAAAGACCCCGTAGCCGCGCACCTCCGCAATCTTTTCCGGAAGCGTATTATCCAGCTGCCAGTTCCGGTACTTGGCCCACGCATTGAACTTCCAGTTGGTCACCGCGACGTTGCCCGCCTTATCGCGCACAAAAATCGGACCGGAGTCGCGCAGCCATCCCCGATTGGTGGGCCAGCGGTGAAATCCAATGCGTTCCCCCAGCGCGGGCAATACATTTGCATCCGTCAATATAGTCCGCGCCCGCCCCTCCGCCTCGGCGTCGTTGACGATCAGTTCCACGCGCGCCGCGCGCGCTAGGTGGCGCACAATCTCGGCATAAACATAGGGAATCGGCGCAAACTTCCCCGGCCAATCGCTGCGGTTATGCGGCCACGCCAGCCAGGTTGCGCGCTGCGGCTCCCACTCGGCGGGCATTCGATATCCCAGCGCGGCCGGAGAGCTGGGGGCTGCTTTCTTCGATGGCATCTACTTTCCAAACCTTTCGAGAATCGGCCCATAGGCGTCGATGCGGCGGTCGCGCAGAAACGGCCAGTTGCGGCGAATCTCCTCCTGCAGCTTCACATCCACGGTGCCCACCAGGATCTCTTCGTGCTCGTGCGAAGCCTTGGCCAGGATGCGTCCAAACGGATCGGCCAGGAACGAGCCGCCCCAGAACTCCAGTCCCGCGCCCTTCACCTGGTTGCCGCGAACATTGCCCGTCTCGTGTCCCACCCGGTTCACCGCGCCCACATACACTCCGTTGGCGATGGCGTGGGCGCGCTGCATGGTAAACCATGCGTCATACTGCGCCGCGCCCCACTCAACTTTTTCCGCCGGATGCCAGCCGATGGCCGTGGGATAGAAGATCACGTTCGCCCCCTGCAATGCGGTCAGCCGCGCGCCCTCCGGATACCACTGGTCCCAGCACACCAGCGTCCCCACCGAGCCCTGCTCCAGCTCAAAGCTTTTAAAGCCCAGGTCGCCCGGCGCAAAGTAATACTTCTCGTAATAGAGCGGGTCGTCGGGGATGTGCATCTTGCGGTAGAGCCCGCGAATTTCGCCGTCGCTGCCAATCATGACCGCCGTATTGTGATACAGCCCCGGCGCTCGCCGTTCAAACAGCGAAACCTCGATGGCCACCTTCAGTTCCGCGGCCAGGCGGCAAAACAGCCCGGTGCTGGGCCCCGGAATCGGCTCCGCCAGGTCGAACAGCGCCGTATCCTCACGCTGGCAAAAATACTGGGTGCGGAACAGCTCCGGCAGGCAGATCACCTGCGCTCCCAGCCGCGCCGCCTCGCGCACAAAGCCCGCCGCCCGCTCCAGATTCTCGTCCGGCTCCGGCGAACACGCCATCTGTACCAGGCCCACTTCAAATTTGTCGGCCGCCACATCTTCCTCCAAATTGCTAAGAGTCAGAGCCTAGAATATCCCGGGGCCAGAATTCAAAGCAAAGCCCGCTTCAATGGTATGCTTCTTCCATTGGCTTGCCACCTATGACGACACCGCAAAAACGCGTCGATGACCAGAAGGTGCTTTCGGGCGAATCCATCCGCGAGGCCGAAGAGATCTTCAACGGGCACCTCAAGAGCGTCGGCCTCAAGCACACCGGCCAGCGCGACGCCATTCTGCGCACCTTCCTCGAAACCCACGAGCATCTTTCCACCGAAGAGCTGCACCAGCTGGTCAAGCGCACCGACCCGCGCATCGGCTTCACCACCGTCTACCGCACCCTCAAGCTCTTCGCCGACTGCGGACTGGCCAGCGAGGTCGCCTTCCACGACGGCGTCACCCGCTACGAGCACCAGTACAACCGGCGCAGCCATCACCACATGGTCTGCACCGGCTGCGGCAGCTCGGTGGAGTTTTTCTCCCCGGAGATCGAGCAGGTGGAAAAAGAGATCGGCCGCAAGCACCGCTACCAAACCACCAGCCACACCTTCCAGGTCTACGGCCTCTGCAGCGAGTGCCAAAAGAAGAAGCCATCCCCGCGCGCCGCGCGCTGACTCCCGTAGAAAGGAAACCATTGATCGTCAAGGTTTTTTATCACGACAAATGTTTTGATGGAGCCTGCTCGGCCTCGCTGTTTACGCGCTTCTACCGCGAGCGCATACGCCGGCACGCGGAGTTTCAATACCAAGGATTGCTGCACCGCGCCGGCGCGCTCTTCGACCTGGGCGAGTTCACCGGGGACGAAAACGCCATCGTCGATTTCAAGTATCTCGCCTCGGAGAAGCTGACCTGGTGGTTCGATCATCATCAGAGCGCGTTCCTCAACGAAGAGGATCAGGAGCACTTCGAGCGCGAGGAGAGCAATAAAAAGTTTTTCGATCCCGCCTTCAAATCATGCACCAAGTTTTTGGCGACCATCGCGCAGAGCCGCTTCGGCTTTGATCTTGCGCCGGTGGCCGAACTGGTGGAGTGGGCCGACATTGTGGACGGCGCAGCGTATGAGAGCGCCGAGGTTGCGGTGGCCATGCGCGAGCCGGCCATGCGCATCACCATGGCCATCGAAGCCAATCAGGACGCGACGTTCATTCCGCGGCTTATCGAACTGCTGGCCTATAAGCCGCTGGCGGAGATTGTTGCCACGCCCTTCGTCGCCAGCCAGATTCCGCCGCTGCTGGAGCGCCATCAGCGCTCCATCGAGATCATCCGCAAGCACAGCGAGTGCACCGGCCAGACCATCTTTTTCGACGTGACCGGATACGACCTGGAAGGCTACAACAAGTTCATCCCTTACTATCTGCATCCGGAGAGCGTGTACAGCGTGGGCCTGAGCAAGAGCAGCTTCCGGGTAAAGATCTCCGTGGGCTCCAATCCATGGACCGACGCGGAGAACATGATTAACCTGGCCAAAATCTGCGAGCGCTACGGCGGTGGCGGCCATGCGCGGGTAGGCGCCATCAGTTTTCCGCCCGGCGATTTCCAGCGCGCCACCCAGGCCGCGCATGAAATTGTCACCGAACTGCGCGCCCACGCCGCCCGTCATCACGCAAAATAGCCAAGCCCGATGGGCCGAATATTTTTCTTTTGGGATTGGCCAGCATGGTTATCGCCGGACGAGAGAGTACGCAGAAATGGGGAATTGAAACGAACTTGCCACTCTCATCCGCCGCCTGCGAAGCGGAGTCTCTGATGAGCAGGGCACATCGCCGGCCGCCGCTGCAGAGGGAGTTGCCCGAGACGGCAGCTCCCGTATGCCGGGACGTCAGCGACGGCTCAAGCGGCCTTGACGCAGCCGTTGGCCGTCCCGGCGGCAGTGAGCGTGTCCTGCGCAATGCCGTGCTCGGCGGAGAGCACCTTCATCGCACTCCAGTCGTAGGGAAACTCCTTGCCGCAATCGAGGCAGACAACATAGGTGCCCGTGACACGCGCGGCCTCGCAATATGGAGCGCTACCTTTCTTCGCGGTGATGGGAAAGCTGTAGTTCTTATGCCAGCAACCGAAAAGCTTGTCGAAGCCGAACATTAGCTACCTCCTGACCCCGGTCCTGGTACCTGTTGGCAAGTACCGGTATCACCTACTTAGATTCGCGGCGTCATGGAAAGGTTCGATGCCTCACGAAAATGAATCTGCCGCGATATGTGCGAGTTAGGTGCTGAGCATGCAATGGTATTCCGCGTGCTACGCGACGAAATGGCGATTTTCGCTGAAAAGTGGCTGAATTCAGCGGTCCGAAGATTTCCTCAGCGCGGCGGATGTGAAGCCGCGGGCTGAGCGGTACAATCGGCGCTAGCCATGTCTTCGTCTCCCGAGTTTGTTCATCTCCATCTCCACACAGATTACTCCATGCTGGACGGCGCCTGCGACACCAAGGTGCTGTGCAAGCGCGCCAAGGAACTGCAGATGCCTGCGGTTGCCATGACCGACCACGGCAACATCTTCGGCGCGGTGCATTTCTTCAACGACGCGAAAGACGCGGGGATCAAGCCCATTCTGGGCTGCGAGCTCTACGTCTGCAAAAAGGAAGACCACCGCGCGGAGCCGCAGGGCGACAGCTATAACCACCTCATTGTGCTGGCGGAGAACGAGACCGGCTACAAGAACCTGACCAAGATCTGCTCGGAGGCTTCGCTGCACGGCTTTTACTACAAGCCGCGGGTGAGCAAGCGCTATCTGGCCGAGCACAGCGAAGGGTTGATCGGCCTGTCTGCGTGTTTGAAGGGCGAAGTGGCGGAGCGGCTGACCGAGGGCAAGTACGAGGCGGCGCGCACGGCGGCCAAGACTCTGGAAGATATTTTCGGACGGGGAAATTTCTTTCTGGAGATTCAGGACCAGGGGTTGGAAGAAGAGAAGCGGATTCAGAAGGACCTCTTCCGGCTGGAGCAGGACCTGGCGATTCCGATGGTGGCGACCAACGATAGCCACTACATCTGCGAGGACGACTGCCTGGCCCAGGACGCGATGATCTGCATTCAGACTGGTAAATCTATCGCCGATCCGAACCGCATGAAGTTCCAGACCAACCAGTTCTTCGTGAAGAGCGCCGAGGAGATGGGCAAGGTCTTCCAGGGATACGAGCAGGTGCTGCAACGCACCATGGGCATTGCCGAGCGCTGCAATCTGAAGCTGGCCAAGATCGAGAATCCATTTCCCAAATTCGAGGTGCCCGAGGGCGAGACCATTGACAGCTACTTTGAGCGGATCGCGCGCGAGGGTATGGCGCGGCGCATGAATCTGCTAAAGGTGCTGCAGGCGCAGGGCAAGCTGCGGCATAGCTTCGCCGAGTATGAAGAGCGTTTGAATCGCGAGATCGGCATCATCAAGCAGATGAAGTTCCCCGGATACTTCCTGATTGTGTGGGATTTCATCCGCTATGCGAAGGAGAACGGGATTCCGGTGGGTCCGGGGCGCGGTTCGGCGGCCGGTTCGCTGGTGGGCTACGCGATGGGAATCACCGACGTCGATCCCATCCAGCACGAACTTCTGTTTGAGCGCTTCCTGAATCCCGAACGCGTTTCCATGCCCGATATCGACGTGGACTTCTGCATGAACCGGCGCGGCAAGGTCATCCATTATGTGACCGAGAAGTACGGACGCGAGCAGGTAGCGCAGATCATCACCTTCGGCACCTTGGCGGCCAAGGCCGCGATCAAGGACACCGGACGCGTGCTGGACATGCCCTACGCCGAGGTGGACCGTATCGCCAAAATGATTCCCGGCACGCCGGGGATGACCATCGACAAGGCGATGGCGGAGGTGGCCGCTTTTCAAGACGTGTACACCAACGATCCGGCAATCCGCAACCTGGTGGACACGGCGAAGAAGCTCGAGGGCATGGTGCGGAACTCCGGCGTCCACGCCAGCGCGGTGGTGATTGCGCCGGTCCCGCTGGATGAGCTGGTGCCGCTGTACAAGACGAAGAACGATGAAATCGTCACCGCCTATGACATGACGGCCGTGGAGAAGATGGGCCTGCTGAAGATGGACTTCCTGGGGCTCACCACGCTGACCATCATCGACGACTGCCTGAAGCTGATCAAGATGACGCAGGGCGAGACCGTGGAGATGGAGACGATTCCGCTGGAGGATGTGGAGACCTACGAGAAGGTCTTTCACCGGGGACATACCTCGGGGGTCTTCCAGTTTGAATCCGATGGCATGCGGGACGTGCTGCGGCGCTACCAGCCGACGACGGTGGAGGACCTGACGGCGTTGAACGCGCTCTACCGGCCGGGGCCGATCCAGGGCGGCATGATCGACGATTTCATCGAGCGCAAGTGGGGACGCAAGAAGGTGGACTACATGCTGCCCGAGCTGGAGCGGGTGCTGAAGGAGACCCTCGGCGTCATCGTCTACCAGGAACAGGTGATGCAGATCGCTAACGTGCTGGCCGGCTACTCGCTGGGCGAGGCCGACCTGCTGCGCCGCGCCATGGGCAAAAAGATCGCCGCGGAGATGGACAAGCAGCGCGAGCGTTTTATGCAGGGCGCTGGAGAGCGGAAGTTTCCGGTGGAAAAGGCCGGACGCATCTTCGACCTCATGGCCGAATTTGCGGGATACGGATTCAACAAGTCGCACGCGGCGGCCTATGCGCTGGTGGCCTACCACACGGCGTATCTCAAGACGCACTATCCGGTGGAATTCATGGCGGCCCTGCTGACCTCGGTGACGGGCAAAACCGAGGACGTGGTGAAGTACATCGGCGAGTCGCGCGAGATGGGCATCGAGGTGCTTGCGCCGGATGTGCACGAGTCGGCGGCAAACTTTACCCCCATTTTTACTCCGGAGGCGTCGAAGATTCGCTTTGGTTTGTCGGCGGTGAAGAACGTGGGGTCGAACGCGATCACTTCGATTGTGGACGCACGGCGAACCGGGCCGTTCAAGGGGATCTACGATTTCTGCGAGCGGGTGGACTTGCGCCTGCTCAATAAGCGCGTGCTGGAGTCGCTGATCAAAAGCGGGGCGATGGACTCGCTGGGCGGCCGTGCTCAGCTAACGACAGTCCTGGATAAGGCGATGGAGCAGGCGCAGAAGACAGCGCGCGACCGGGACGCGGGACAACACGGACTGTTCGGCATCTTCGAGGAGGCCGCGACGGCGGCCGCGACGGGGGAGCGGCTGCCGAACGTGCCGGACTGGGACGAGAGCGTTCGGCTGGCCAACGAAAAGGAGATTCTGGGATTCTGGATCAGCGGACATCCGCTGGAGAAATACCAGGAGAAGATCGAGGACCTGCACGCCCTGAAGACCAGCGACGTGCTGGCCATGAAGCGCTCCACGCCCAAGAACGAGGACATTGCGGTGGCCGGACTGATTACGGGAGTGCGCATAGCCAAGACTCGCAAAGGCGACCTGATGGCCGGGCTGGTGCTGGAAGACATGCACGGGCGGGTGGAGGCCGCGGTGTTTCCGGAGGCCTACAAGCGGCTGGTGGAGAAGGTAAAGCTGGAGGTTCCTGTGCTGGTGAAGGCGGCGGTGCGGGTGGAGGAGGATGCGGCGCCCAAGCTGTTCATCAACGAGATTTCGCCGCTGGAGGAAGCCAAGGTGAAGCTGCCGCGCTCGGTGCGAATCACGATCCGGCTGGGCGAGGCCAGGCCGGAGACGGTGGATGCACTGCATGGTATCTTTACCCGGAGCAAGGGAGACGCCCGGGTGCTGTTTGATTTGGTCCGGGAGGGCGAATATCTCGTAGTAATGGAAGCCGAGGGATATAATGTCTCGGCAGATCGGGCGTTTTTGAAGAGCGTGAGTGAGTTGTGCGGTCCAGACTCGGTTAAGATCATTGACTAGGAGAGAGAGAACAGATGGAATCCGGAATCAAGGCTGACCAGGAATTGGAAGAGATCGAACGCCAGATTGCGCAACTGGAGGCGGTTGGCGGGACCAGCGACGAGGCCCGAAAACAACTGCGGGAGATCCACAACCGGGTAGATGAACTCCGTAAACAGGCGCCGGCGGCGCAGGCTCCGGCGAAGCTGGATGCATGGAAGCGCACCGAGTTGGCCCGTCATCCGAACCGTCCCTACACGTTGGATTACGTGCAGCACCTGTTTACCGATTTTTCCGAAATTCACGGCGACCGCACCTTTAGCGACGACCCGGCAATGATCTGCGGCATGGCACGCTTCCACGGCGAAGAGGTGCTGGTGGTGGGCACGCAGAAGGGGCGCGACACCAAGCAGAAGGTGTACCGCAACTTCGGCATGCCGAATCCCGAGGGCTACCGCAAAGCGATCAGGGCCATGCAGCTGGCGGAGAAGTTCGGGCGGCCGATTTTCACCTTTATCGATACCCCCGGCGCCTATCCTGGACTGGGCGCCGAGGAGCGCGGGCAGGGCGAGGCGATTGCCTATAACCTGCGCGAGATGTCGCGGCTGAAGGTGCCGATCCTGGTGACGGTAACAGGCGAAGGCGGCTCGGGCGGCGCGCTGGCAATTGCCGTGGGCGACCGGGTGTTCATGCTGGAAAACAGCATTTATTCGGTGATATCGCCGGAGGGTTGCGCCTCGATTATGTGGCGCGACGCCACCAAGCGCAATCTGGCAGCGGAGGCGATGCACATCACGGCTCCGGACCTGATCGGCTTCGGCATCGTGGACGCGATCATCCCCGAGCCTGGGGAGGGTGCGCACACCGACCACGCGCAGATGGCGGAGAACATGGATAAGGTGCTCTCGGAGAGCCTGGCGGAGCTGAGGCTGTTGAGCCCGCAACAGCTTGTCGATGGCCGCTATGAGAAGTTCCGGAAGATGGCGCAGTTCTTCCGCGAGGTGTAGGCGGAAGCGAGCCTCAAAAGCAGAGTCGAGAACGCGCGGCGCGATGGCCGCGCGTTTTCTTTTGCGAGAAAGCCGGGATGTGACTTAAGTCGCGGACGGCTGGGGCGCAGGAGCTTAAAGTGGGTGGTCAAGGCGGCAGCCAGAGCCGGTCAGAGCTCCACAATCGCAATTGGATGCAATGGCTTGCAGTCTATTGCGCGGCGCAGGGCAGGATTGACGGCTGCCGTATAATGAATGCGGGGTGAATGGCGAAATCCGTGAAGATTTGCGCTGCCCCAAAGGATGGCCTTTGAATGCCAAGTCCCGACGTTGCCCAGCAACAGGGCTCTGACCGCCGCCATGATAGCGAGCTGGTCGCCAATAACTTCAGTATCCAGATTGCCACGGTGAACGGTTCCGGATCGCAATCCGCCAATTCAGTTATGATGCGCGCCATCTTTGAGATGGGCGTTCCGGTGAGCAGCAAGAACCTGTTTCCCTCCAACATTGCGGGACTCCCTACGTGGTACACGATCCGTGTGAGCAAGGATGGCTATGAGGCCAGCAAGCGCGACTCCGAGCTGCTGATTGCCATGAACGTCGAGAGCGCCGCCGAGGACGTGCGGGTGCTGAAATCCGGCGCGGTGGTGCTGTTTGACGAGCCGCTGAAATTGGCAGGGCTGCGCGACGACGTGCAGTTTTTCGCCGTTCCGTTCGACAAGCTGGTGAGCCCGCTGGCTCCCGAGCCGAAGCTAAAAAAGCTGCTGCGCAACATGGTGTACGTGGGCGTGATGGCGCACCTGCTGTCGCTGGATATGGCCGAGGTGGAAAAGGCGATCGGCACGCAGTTCCACGGCAAAAAGCGCGCCACCGAGGTGAACGTGGCCGCCGCGCGCGCCGGATATGAGTACGCCACCGCCAACTTTGAGCCGACCCGATTCAGGGTGGAGCGCATGAACCAGACAGCGGGCAAGATCATCATCGACGGCAACTCGGCGGCCGCGCTGGGCGCGCTGTTTGCCGGGGTGACGGTGGTGCCGTGGTATCCGATTACGCCGTCGTCGTCGCTAATCGAGACGCTGAGCGAATATCTGCGGCAGTACCGGGTGGACGCCGACGGCAAGGCGACGTTTGCGGTGGTGCAGGCCGAGGATGAGCTGGCCGCAATCGGCATGGTGCTGGGCGCCAGCTGGGTGGGCGCACGCGCGATGACTTCGACCTCCGGGCCGGGAATTTCGCTGATGGCCGAATTTAGCGGCCTGGGCTACTACGTGGAGATTCCGGCGGTGATCTGGGACGTGCAGCGGGTTGGGCCTTCCACCGGACTGCCGACGCGCACCGCGCAAAGCGACCTGCTTTCCACTGCATTCCTTTCGCATGGCGACACCAAGCATCCCATGCTGCTGCCGGCCTCGATGAGCGAATGCTTTGAGTTTGCCGGGACCGCGTTTGACGTGGCCGAGCAACTGCAGACTCCGGTGTTTGTGATGAGCGACCTGGACTTGGGGATGAACCACTGGATGAGCGATCCGTTCCCCTATCCCGAGGCTCCACTGAACCGCGGCAAAGTGCTGAGCAAGGAAGAGCTGGAGCAGCTGGGAAGCTTCGCGCGCTACAAGGACGTGGACGGTGACGGCGTAGGCTATCGCACGCTGCCCGGAACCGAGCATCCCAATGCGGCGTGGTTTGCGCGCGGCAGCGGACACAACGAGCAGGCGCAATACTCCGAGCGTCCGGACGATTACTTCAAGAACATGAACCGGCTGAACCGCAAGTGGGAGACGGCGCGCGGGCTGGTTCCAGCGCCGGTGCTGGAGCACCAGGAACCGGAGGCCAAGGTGGGCATTCTCGCCTTTGGCTCGTCGCACTGGGCGGTGGTGGAGAGCCTGGACCAGCTGCGCGCGGAGCAGGGAATTGCTGCCGATTATCTGCGGCTACGGGCCTTTCCGTTCTCCGCGGCGGTGGAGGAGTTTATCGCCGCGCACGAGCGCATTTACGTTGTGGAGCAGAATCGCGACGGGCAGATGCAGCAGCTGATCAAAATGGACATTGCGCCTGCCGAGGTTGCGAAGCTGCGTGGCGTCTGCCACTACAGCGGACATCCGCTGGATTCGCGCTTTGTGACCGACAACATTGTGTCCCAAGAAAACGCTGACGATGGCTCTCCCACATCTGCCAGACACGGGCAGATATGGGCCGCCAAGGAAGTTCTACAGGAGCAGAAGTAATGGCCACCACACCGAAGCCGCCGGCCCCCAAGACCAATCGCATTGGATTGACCGTGCTGGATTACCGCGGAGGTAAGTCCACGCTGTGCGCCGGCTGCGGGCATAACGCGATCTCGGAGCGCATTATCGACGCGTTCTACGAGATGGGCATCGAGCCGGAGCAGGTTGCCAAAGTGAGTGGCATCGGCTGCTCGTCGAAGAGCCCGGCGTATTTCATGGGACGCTCGCACAGCTTTAACAGCGTGCACGGGCGCATGCCCGCCATTGCCACCGGCGCGGCGGTGGGCAATCACAAGCTGATGTACATCGGCGTAAGTGGCGACGGCGACACGGCCTCGATCGGCATGGGACAGTTTGCCCACCTGATGCGGCGCAATCTTCCGATGATTTACATCATTGAAGACAACGGCGTGTATGGTTTGACCAAGGGACAGTTTTCGGCCACGGCGGATATCGGCTCGACCCTGAAGGGCGGCCTGGTGAACAAGCTGCAGGGGATCGACACCTGTGCGCTGGCCATCGAGTTGGGCGCGACATTTGTTGCAAGGAGCTTTTCCGGCGACAAGAAGCAGCTGCTGGCCCTGTTGAAGGCGGCCATTGCGCACAACGGAACGGTTCTGCTGGACGTGATCTCCCCCTGCGTGACCTTTAACGACCACGAGGGTTCGACACGCAGCTACAAGTTTATGAAGGACCACGAAGAGCCTCTGCAGGACATTAACTTTGTGGCCGCGTTCGAGGAGATCGACGTGGAGTACGAACCGGGCAGCGGGATCGAAATCGAGATGCACGACGGCTCGAAGATGCATCTGGTGAAGCTGGAGGAAGACTTCAATCCAACCAACCGGCTTGAGGCTCTGCATCGGCTGGCGGCGGCTCGCGAAAACAACGAGGTGCTGACGGGATTGTTCTATCTGAATCCGGACCAGCCGAGTTTTACCGATCTGCTGAATCTGGTGGACCGTCCGCTGGCAACTCTGCCGCAGGAGATGACGCGGCCCTCGAAGGCAGTGCTAGACGAGATTATGGACGAGTACAGGTAGGGGAAGTTCGATACGGCGCGGAGCGATCCGCGCCTTTTTTGCGTGCTGGAACGCGCCGGGTTCAGGCGGGAATGCCACCAGTTCGCTGCAGCCTTGGAAGAGTGCGTATCGATTTCCCAACTTTCTTCTCGGCAATGCGCAGCTCGTAAAGGCTTTGCAGATTCAACCAGAACTCTGCGGTGGTGCCGAAAAAGTGTGCCAGGCGCAATGCGGTATCGCCGGTGATGGCACGCTGCCCGTTTAATATTCCGGTGATGCGGTTGGTGGGCACATCGAGCTTTCGCGCCAGTTCGGCAGCGCTCATTCCGAGTTCTGTCAGTTCTTCCGCCAGGTGTTCGCCTGGGTGTATCGCGGTTAATGGCATAGACTCCTTAGTGATAATCGACGATTTCTACGTTGGATGGTCCCGCCGCCCCTTCCGGCCATTCGAAACATATCCGCCATCGATCATTGATGCGGATGCTGCACTGCCCCTTGCGGTCGCCTGCCAGCGCTTCAAAGCGATTGCCGGGCAAAACCGCAAGGTCTTTCAGAGCGGCTGCAGCTTCTATCCGGTCCAGTTTCAAGCGCGCCGCCCGCTCGAGTGCAGAAAAAGCCTTCACTCGTTTTCCGGCTGCGAAATCGCTGGTGCGCTTGTCCCGGTAGCCGAGAATCATTCAGAAGAGTACCGCTCAGTTATGCATTACGTCAAGCGTAACGACAAGGCTGCTGGAAGGCACCTATGCATGTGCTTGCCCGCACCCTTTATAATCGCTTGTTCCAGTTTAAGGGGTGCGTGTGGCTTATAACGATTTGCGTGAATGGATAGCGGCGCTGGACAAGGCGGGCGAATTGAAGCGGATCACCGCCGAGGTGGATCCGATTCTGGAAGTGACCGAGATTTGCGATCGGGTCTCCAAGTGGGGCGCGAAGAACGGCCGTGGGCCGGGAGGTCCGGCGCTGCTGTTTGAGAAGGTGAAGGGGCATCCGGGACACAAGATTTTCATCAACCAGTTCGGCTCGGAGCGGCGGATGAACCTGGCGCTGGGGTCGAAGTCGCTGGATGAGATTGCCGGGCGGATTCACCAGATGATGGACGTGAAGACGCCGCAGGGGCTGCTGGAAAAACTCAAGATGCTGCCCATGCTGGCCGACCTGGGGAACATGTTTCCCAAGCTGGTGAAGACCGGGCCGTGCAAAGAAGTGATCAAACGCGACAATTTTTCGCTGCTCGACTTTCCCATTCTGCAGTGCTGGCCGCAGGACGGCGGGCGTTTTATTACCTTGCCGTGCGTGATGACGCGCGATCCGCGGACGGGGAAGCGCAACGTTGGGATGTATCGCATGCACGTGTATGACGCGACCACGACAGGGATGCACTGGCAGCGGCACAAGAACGCGGCGGAGCATCAGCGGGAGCGGATGCGTGCGGCGGTGGCCGAGGGCTCGACGCTGGGCAAGACCTCCTCGGTGGACATTATGGCGCGCAGCGGCGGCGCCAGCGTGGCCATCACGGGACGGCCGGTGAGCGGAAAGATGGAAGTGGCCGTGGCCATCGGGACCGATCCGGCGCTGACGTTTTCGGCCATTGTGCCCGCGCCGCCGGACATTGAGGAGTACATGATCGCCGGCTTCCTGCGGGGCAAGCCGATCGAGGTGGTGAAGTGCGAGACGGTGGACCTGGAGGTTCCGGCCAGCGCGGAGATTGTGCTGGAAGGCACGGTGGACATCGGCGAACTGAAGGTGGAAGGACCGTTCGGCGACCACACCGGCTTTTACTCATTGGAGGATTTGTACCCGGTCTTCAAGGTGCAGTGCATCACCCACCGCAAGAATCCGATCTACGCCACGACGATTGTGGGCAAGCCTCCGCAGGAAGATGCGTGGATGGCGCTGGCGGTGGAGCGGATCTTTTTGCCGGCGGCGAAGATGATGATCCCCGAACTGGTGGATTTCCATCTGCCGCCGGAGGGCGTGGCGCACAACCTGATGATCCTGTCGATCCGCAAATCGTTTCCGGGACAGGCGCGCAAGGTGATGAACGCCATCTGGTCGCTGGGGCAGGCGATGTTCACCAAGTGCATTGTGGTGGTGGACGAGGATTGCGACGTGCACGACCTGCGCGAGGTGACACTGCGCGCGCTGAACAACATCGATCCGGAGCGCGATATTCAGTTCACGCTGGGGCCAGTGGATTCGCTCGACCACGCCTCACGGCTGCCGAACTTCGGCAGCAAAATGGGCATCGACGCGACGCGCAAGTGGGCGACCGAAGGGTTCGACCGTCCGTGGCCGGACGAGGTGGAGATGAGCGCGGAGGTGAAGGCGCGAATCACCAAGCGCTGGAAGGAATTTGGACTGGAATAGCGCGGGAACAAGCGCGGCGCTGAAAGACCGGATTAGCGCCGGTGGATGAAGGTGAGGATCAGCAGGCTCTAGAAAAACGAGGAAAAGATGGTGGCTAGGAAGAGCCCCTCGGCGGCGTCCAGCGCGGAGCGGACGTCCAGCGAGACATGCCGGCTGCAGGCCGCAAACAGCTCTCTTTCAAGCACGGCCGTCTGGCGATGCTGGATGAGGCGGCGCAAATGCCTGAATGGACCCACGTACAGTTCCTCTGCCACATTCCAAGTAGCTTCGAGCAATAGGATTACGCCCTTAGTTTTTCAAATTGCATAGAAGAAATATTGCTGCCAGAAATTACGTTCGTAACGCCGCTCTCACTTGCCGGATAGAGCGAACTGGATTCGCTGGGCGATAGGCGGGTGGGAATAGCTCCAGAAGACGAGCAGAGGCGAGGGGTTGGGATAGGAATACGACTTTTCGCCAAGCAGCTGAAAGGCCTGAGCCGCGACTTGGCCGGCGTAAGGGGTGACAGGTCGCGTGATGGCCAGGCCATAGGCGTCAGCCTGGTGCTCCTCCCAGCGGCTGAAGGTGTTGGCCAGCGGGGTACCGAAGAAGATCAGCAGCGATGCGATCAGCGCGAGCAGCGGCAGCGAGGCCCAGTCGCCCAGAGAACTTAATCCCACGCTGCACAGTCCCCACCGGGGGCCATAGCGGCGGAGCGCGGCTTCGGCAAGGCGCTGGAGAAGCCAGAATCCGGCGAAGGCGAGCAGGGCACTATAGGCCAGCCCGAGATAGATGTGATGCAGCTGATAGTGTCCCATTTCATGCCCGAAGACGAACAGGATTTGCGGTAGGGTGAGGTCGCGCGCAGTGTTGTCCCACACCACGATGCGCTTGGTGGCGCCGAAGCCGGTAACGTAGGCGTTGTAGGTGGTGACCTTGTCGCTGGCGTGCATCAGAAAGATGCGCGACGGAGGAATGTCCAGTCCGGCGGAGTGTGCGAGGCTGCGCAACTGCTCGGTGAGCTGGGGTTGCGTGTTGGCAAGGGGCTCAAAGCGGTTGAAGAGCGGGTCGATCAGGATAGGCGAGATAAAGACCATGCCTGCCGTGATGGGCAGGGTTGCAAGCCAAGCGTAGCGCCACCAGCTGCGCGGCGAGTGGCGGATGAGCGTGTAGAGTCCCCACAGCGTAAGCGTGGCGAAGATGGCCGTGAGGAGTTCGGACTTGGCGAGGTCCGCCAGCCACGAGAACCAGCTCTGCACGCTGAGTCCGTAGGCCAGCGCGATGTGGTGCCCGTAAACTTCAAGCGGCAGCTGAAAGATGGAGTAGGTGAACAACAGCGCGGGTACGAAGATAGCCGCTTGCAGGAGACGTTTGTTCGATATGCACTCCGCGACGCGCTGCAACTTGGGTCCGAAGCGCACACTGATGAGCGCGGCGAGGACTGCAACGCCAAGGAATGTGGACGCGAACGACAGCACCAGGCCGGCGCGGTGCAGGCCTTCGGCGCGCTGCATCTGCAGCAGCGTGAGCGTGTAGGCGGTGACCGGGTGCTGGGCTACGAGTTCTCCGGGCGTGAGCGGGGCGGCGGTGGGCATGGGTTCGAAAAGCGCGAGTACTCGCACTGAGTAGGTTCATTGTATCGTTGCCGACAGATGGGAGTTGCAATATCCTACCTGTAATATGATATTCGGGTGCAAAAAGGTGAGCGGCCGACTAAGGTTGTTGATGAAACGACGGAAGCCCGCTGTTCCAGCGGCCACGGAATCATACGAGAAGAGGTTTGGCAGGATTTGAAAGGCAAGGTGATTAGATACAACCTGGCGTTCATCCAATCACGGCCTTTGTGCGAAGGACAACGGTCGGGTGCTGGGATACGACAACAATCATGGTGAACACCACAGGCACTCGATGGGCGAGGTCGAACCGTTCGCCTTCACTACCTACCGGGATCTGCTCACCAGGTTTATCGAGGAAGTCCGTCAGCTTAGGAAATAAGGAGGAACCATGGCGCTAACCATTCGCACAGACGGGTTTGAGGGATACGCGAAGCGCGCGCTGCTCAGGGCCCGTAAACTGGACCGCAAGGAACGGCTCAAGCCGGAGGTTTCCATCACGTTCGAAGATCCGATTGCGATGGCCGAGATTCTGACGGTGCAGCGGGTTCGCCTGTTTCAGCAGGTCAGAACGCAAGCGGCGTCTATCTCCGAGCTGGCGAGGATTCTCAAGCGCGATGCTTCTGCGGTCAGAAAAGACGTGGCGAGGCTGAAGCGCGCCGGAGTGGTGGTGACGGAGGAGCGGGTGAATCCCGGTCATGGGAGGGTGAAGATCGTGATGCCGGTGGCGAAAGGGTACCGCCTCACCACGGTGCTTTAAAGTGCCATTTCCCGCTCGATGGCGATTCATTGCAGTTCCCTGTGGAAAAGCGCATCTTGACCCTCGCTGGACGCCACTCGACTGCCGGGTTGCCCCACAGGGTAGAACGGGTTTGCCAAAGGGGCATGGCTATTGAGAGCATAAGTTGTTTGTGGTATTTATGTTGACTCTATAAGGAAGAGATTCTTACCGAATGCCGACAGGGCAAAAAAACACTCCTGCTGAAAGTTCCGCTGCGATTCCCGCAACCATTTCCCCAGCCCAGGGCAAGCTTGGAATTTTGGTCGTCGGAATGGGCGCGGTAGCGACCACGTTCATGGCTGGCGTCGAAGCCGTGCGCAAAGGGTATTCGAAGCCGATTGGATCGCTGACCCAGATGGGCACCATCCGGCTGGGCAAGCGCACCGATGGCCGCTCGCCGATGATCAAGGACTTTGTGCCCCTGGCCGACCTGAACGATCTGGTGTTTGGCGGCTGGGACATTTTTACCGACAGCGCCTATGAAGCGGCAGCCCACGCACAGGTGCTCAACCCGCAGCACCTGGCGCAGCTCAAGCCGTTCCTGGAGACCATCAAGCCGATGCCGGCGGTCTTCGACAAGAACTACGTGAAGCTGCTGGATGGGCCGAACGTGAAGAAGGGCAAGGACAAGCACGATCTGGCCGACCAGCTTCGCGAGGACATCCGCAAGTTTAAGAAGGACCACGGATGCGAGCGGCTGGTGATGATCTGGTGCGGCTCGACCGAGAGCTTCCAGAAGGCGAGCGAGGTGCACGCCTCGGTGGAGTCCTTCGTAAAGGGAATGAAGGCCAACGACGCCAACATCTCGCCCTCGCAGATTTATGCCTATGCCGCGCTGATGGAAGGGGTTCCGTACGCCAACGGCGCGCCCAACCTTTCAGTCGATCTGCCGGTGATGCAGGAGCTTTCGCGCCGCAACAGCGCGCCCATCTGCGGCAAGGACTTCAAGACCGGGCAGACGCTGATGAAGACGATTCTAGCGCCCGGCTTTAAGGCCCGCATGCTAGGGCTGAACGGCTGGTTCTCCACCAACATCCTGGGCAACCGCGACGGCGAAGTGCTGGAAGATCCGGGTTCGTTCAAGACCAAGGAAGAGAGCAAGCTGAGCGTGCTCGACGAGATTCTGCAGCCCAAGCTGTATCCCGAGCTGTACGGCGATATCTTCCACAAGGTACGCATCAACTATTACCCGCCGCGCGGTGATAACAAAGAGGGTTGGGACAATATCGACATCTTCGGATGGATGGGCTATCCGATGCAGATCAAGGTGGATTTCCTCTGCCGCGACTCGATTCTGGCGGCCCCACTGGCGCTGGATATCGTACTGTTCCTGGACCTGGCGGCGCGCTGCAGCCAGCTGCAGGGAATCGGGATTCAGGAGTGGATGAGCTTCTACTTCAAGTCTCCGATGACCGCTCCGGGGCTCTATCCCGAGCACGATCTGTTCATCCAGCTGATGAAGATGAAGAACACCCTGCGCCACATCAAGGGTGAGGAACTGATCACCCACTTGGGACTGGAATACTACGACTAGGATCGGCTGATCCAGATTTAAAAGCAGGAGCTAAGGCTCCTGCTTTTTCTTTGGAAAATATTAGTGGTTTTACTTAGACTGAGACTACGTAGTTCTAAGTAGGAGCATCTTAATTCCCATGAAGCACGTTCAGTGGTTCTCATTGATTGCACTTCTTCTCCTGAGCTCCGGGCTCTGGGCGGCGACCGAAGGAACCTTCTGTGGCGATCTGGTGGAGGCACCGCAGGGGAAACCGTCGGCTGAGATGATCTACGTGCAGGGGCACGACGGCAACGTTCGCTCGGTGGTTGTAACCCATGCCGCGTTTAGGTATGACGAGGCGGATGCTTCCGCTAACCGCAGGCCGGCGATCATCGTGCTGGTACCAGGCACGGAGGTGCAGGTAACGGCGGAGATGGATGCGCAGAGCGGGGAGTGGACCGCCTCACGCGTAGAGATTATTCCCGACCATGCGGCCAAATTCGAGGATGACTATGGCGAGGACTACGGCGGACCCGATCCGGTGACGGTGAGCAGCCCGCCGGTGAGCGGCCGATCGGTGATCTAGCGCACCGGGCGCGGACGAAGGCTCGCGCACGGAAGATGCCATGCCGCAGGGAGCTAGTGTGCCTGTGCTTCTACGCTGAAGACTTCCCCTGGTTTCACGTCCACGATATTGTCGTAGTACTGCAAGCTATTGGCCGACAGGCGCAGATGATGGGTTCCAGGGGGGACATTGCGAATGGCCACCGTTGCAGCGGTAGCGGTAAACGGCTGATTGTCGAACCACACCTCCGTCCCCGGAGATATTCCTTTCACAATGAGAGCTCCTGACTCCGGTTTCGGGGGTGCAGGCGCGGCACTGGAAGATTCCGTGGGCGGGGCTTGGGGCACCGCCTTGGCTTCGGCCGGTGGCGGCTGAGCGGACTTAGTGCCCGAGGCGGCGGACTGGGCCGGCGAATCCTTTTTCGTCGTGGCAGGGCTGGCCTCGGCCGTGGCGGGCTTGGTTGGAGCAATCGACGGTTTCGCGGGAGTGGCTGCCGGTTTGTCGGAGGTCGATGAAACATCCACCGCGACCTGGACACCGCTGAGCGCGGTCGCCCGGTTGGACGAATCGTGGAGATCGACCGGGTCCAGTTGTAGCTGCGAATGCCCGGCGGCCCTGGAGACGAAGGTCAACGTCACCAGCGCCCCGCTGTCGTAGATCTCCGGCGTGGGCAGCGTCCGTGAGATGGTGAGATCGATGGTGCCGGCCGCCGCATCCACCCGGCGATCCAGCGTCCCGGGTTGGCCGGCGCGATCAAACAGCCCCCCGCTGGCAACGGTGACCACCCGCAATTTCTGTGGATCATAGTGAATTCGCAGCGGCACCGAGAGGATGTCCCTGGAGTTTTTCAGGACGATGTTCACGCCGAAGTTGGCATTCGGTTTCTGAACGACCGCCGGGGGATCGAAGGCAATCTCCGGCTTGGGAGCCACGACTGCGGCGGCCGGAGGCTGAGAGCTCTGCGGGCTTACCGGAGGATGGCTGACCTGGACGGTTTGATTGCGCAGGCGGAAGGTAAAGAAAGCCATCGCGGCCAGCACGAGGAGCAATGCGGAGATGACGCCGATCGCGGTTGGGAAAGACCGCGAACGAGGCAATTCCGAGGACGATAAAGCTGCGATGAAGTCGGGACCGTCCGTCTCCAGTTCAGCTTCCGCGCCGGGAGCTTCTGCTTCCTCCGCGGGATCTGATTCGGCGAATTTCTCCGCAATCTTCCCCAGAAGTTCGAGCTCTGTCCTCTGGACATCGGCGGAAACTTCGCAGGTATTCTGGGCAGCCAAGACAGGCGTCGGCTCCGCCGGCTCTTCCGGCAGTTGGCTTGCGGAGGCGGGCTCCAACTCCGGCACGCTGGCCAGCACAGTCACCAATGGCTCCAGCCGTTCCACATGGCGCTGGTCGAAGTGGTTGATCTCCGGCGAAAACGCCTCGATCATGCCCACGACGCTGCCGGCCATGGTGATGGGGACGATCAGGATCGAACGTGTCTCCATCTGCCGGGCGGCGGCCATGTTCACGCGCGGGTCTGCCCAGGCGTCATGGCAGAGGATGACCGAACCGGTGCGCATGCTGTGACCGGAGAGTCCGCTCTCGGGGCTGAGCTGGGTCCCTACCTGGGGGGCGATGCCCGCGCTGGCGCGGCATTGCATCGCCCGGCTGTCTCCCAGCACGATGGCGGCCCCGGTGGCGCCGGTGATCGCCATGGCGCTGCAGGCCAGCAGGTGCAAGGTCGATTCGAAGGCATCCGCGCTGCCGGTAGTTCTGCAGGCAGCCAGGGGCTGAGCGGAAACCGCGCCCTGGGGCGAGGCATCGAGTTCGTCGTTTTGGTGCAGCTCAGGCATGTTCTTCAGCCGTCCGTTGAGGAAGCGTAGACCGGCCAGACCGTTCTCTTTTTTCCAAACCACCTCTCCCGCTCCGGTGTAGATGGGGGCTTTGGAAAAGCAGTGGCGGATCTCCGTAATGTGACCTGCCGCCAGTGGGCGGAAGGTCTGCACCGCCATTCCGCCCTGGCTGATGTTGAGTACGACTCCGAAGGTTCGGAATCCTCGGTTGCGCGAGATCAGGTCAACAATAAAAAGCTGGCCGGCAGGAAGGTCGTTGCGCGGTTCGCGACGTTCGGGTCTGGCGTAGGACGCCTTCATCTCGACTTCTGGCCCCCTGGGCTATGGAAACTGCTATGAAAACTCTTATGGAAACTGACGTGCCGGCGCCTCTGGAACCGTCAGGCTCTCCTTGACGCGGAATTCCGAGGAAGTTCCGGCCGGAGCCGCTGCCCGCGCGGAGCTCTCCGAGTCATCCGACAGGATCCGCATGGCAACCCGCAGCGCCTCCACTTCTCCCTGGAGTTTGTGCAGCTCCGCTTCCTTCTGCCTCAACACCTCGACAATGCTCTTCATGACAGGCTGGCCACCGTTCCGCCGCAAGTTTTTTGGGTCTTTCCGGTAATGTTAATTGCGGAGCTCTGGTTGAGCAAGAACATTGCGCGCGCGCGTTCGCACGTTGGTCCCGGTGAGCGGCAAGGCTGATTTCCACGCCGGAGGTAGCGAAGTTGCCAGGAGAGGATGCCTGACCGTACACTGTGGCACCTGCGCGGAGTTGTCCAAGTGGCCCTAACGACAAAAATAATGGACCCCGATGAGCACGAGATTTGGCCCCGCCTTCGCCGTCGTTTTTGCGGCTAACGTGGGAGAGAAACCTATCGCAACCCTATTTCCGTCTTCCGCCGCAGCTTCCCCCGCAGCCTGAAATATCTCTGTGCTTTTGCCACATCCCGCCCAATCTGTTCCTTCAGCGCCTCTACGCTGGGGAACTTCCGCTCTGCTCTCAGCCGGTGCAGAAACGTCAGCCGGATCGGCGTCTCGCTGGTCAGCTCGATCGGATGAAAATTCAGAATGTAGCTCTCAATGGCGAACGACTCCACCCCAAACGTCGGACGGTTCCCCACATTCGTCACCGCCTCAAACTCCTCGCCGTTGATGCGCATCTCCGTCACGTACACGCCGATCGAGGGCGTCAGTTCGTCGTAGCGCGCCAGGTTCACCGTCGGAACCGTATATTTCGTCCCGTATCCCCGGCCCCGCCCCGGCGTGGAATCGATGCCGAACGGCCGTCCCAGCAGATGCCGCGCCGTCTCCACATTGCCGCCTAGCACCTCGGCGCGCACGTTGCTGCTGGAAACCACCAGCTCGCCCCATCGGATCGGCGTATGCGTCACCACGGTAAAGCCCAGCTTGCTGCCGAACTCGGCCAGCCGTTGCACGTTGCCCTCCGCCTTGTGCCCAAAGCGGAAGTTGTAGCCCTCGTGCACCTCAATCGTATGCAGCCTGCTGTACAGAATCTCCTCGGCAAACTCGAACGCCGGCATCATCGACAGGTCGCGCGTAAAGGGAAGCACCGCCACCGCATCCAGTCCCGTCGCCTCCAGCAGTTCCAGCTTGCGCTCCATCGGAGTAATCAGCGGCGGCCCGTCGTGGGGCCGCAGAATCCGCGCCGGATGCGGGTCGAAGGTCACCAGCAGCGAGCTGGCATTCAGCGCCCGGGCCCGCTCGCATACGCTCTCAATCAGCTGCTGGTGCGCCTGATGAATCCCGTCGTAGTTGCCCACCGTGACCACGGCCGCCCCAAAGTCGGCGGGAATCTCGTCCAGCGATTCGAAGATCCGCACCCTCAGCCCTCCAAGTCGAACTCGACGCGCAATCCGTCGTAGGCCAGGCGCACGCCCGGTGGCAGCGTCTGGTTGGTGGCCTCGTGCGCCAGGTCGTGGCTGATGTGCGTAAAGTAAGTCTGTGCGGCTCCAATGCGCTTGGCCACCTGCACCGAGTTCTCCACCGTCGAGTGGGTCGGATGCGGCTGGTGCCGCAGCGCGTCCAGAATCACAACCTGCACGCCCTGCAGCAGCTCGATCGACGCGTCCGGCACCGCGCTGAAGTCCGTCAGATAGCCGAACCCTCCGATGCGGTAGCCGATTATCTCGGCGTCGCCGTGGATCACCGGCACCGGAATCACCCGCACATCCAGCAACTGGAACGGGCCGCTGATCTCGTGCAACTCCACCTGGGCAATGCCGCCGTATTTGTAGTCGTCGTCGAAGACGTACTTGAACACCGACTGCACCACCGCGGCCGTCTCCGGCCGGGCATAGAGCGGCAGCTTCCCGCCGCCGGTCACCCGCGGATAGGTCAGCGGACGCAGATCGTCGAGGCCCAGAATGTGGTCAGCATGTCCGTGGGTGTACAGCACGGCGTCCAGCCGCGTGATCCCCTCCCGTATGGCCTGCTCGCGGAAGTCCGGCCCGCTGTCGATGACGATGCGATGCCCCTCCCATTCGATCATCACCGAAGGCCGGGTGCGCCGGTCGTGCGGGTCTTTGGAGTGGCAGACTGCGCAGTCGCAGCCAATCGTGGGTACGCCCATCGAGGTTCCGCTGCCCAGCACGGTCACCGTTCCCGGCTTCACTTGCGGGCGGGTCCCGGCGCGCCAGGAGCGTTTTTCATCGCCTGCCGGTCGATCATGTTCACAATCTCCATGTAGGTCATGCGCAGCTGGAACATGGTGTTGGAAAGAATCTCGGCTTCCTGCTGGCTCAGGTTGCCCTTGGTCTTCTCATCTAGCACCGCAATCAGGTCGATCATCTGCCGCAGCCCTACAACGTCCACCCGCCGCTCAGCTCCGCTCTCCATCGCCCCGGCATACATCATGGCGGTCTGCACCAGCATGTCCAGCAGATGGATGAACTCCATCTTCTGTCCGCCGAAAGTCGTGCGCTCCCGGTCGCCGTTATAGCCGGTCTCCAGGTCTAGCCCGGAAACGCTGGGCACAGAGGCCGCGCTGGGCTTGCTCTCTACCGGCGCAGCCGCCGCCTTGGGCGCCGCGGCAGCCGGCTCGGGCGCGGGCGGCGGTGGCGCGCTGGGCGTTACCGGTGCCGCCTGCGGAGCCTCAGGTCTTGGCTCTCCATCCACGTTGAACTTCCGGCGGTCGGTCACTACGAACTCTGGCTTCTTCTCTTTTTCCATGGCAATCATCCCATCGATCTGCGAATTAAGATCTGCGTATCAAGACCTGCGAATAAACGCTGCGCTGATGAATCGAAATAATAAAAGTCGTTCTCACAATTGAAACGGCAGCGCCACAATCTTCGCCGCCTGCCCGTCCACGTCAACGCTGTCGCCCTCGGCGGCCGCGCTACGCTTCACATATCCCAGGGCCACGCTGTGCGCCACGCCATCCAGCGTAATTTGCGCGCTGCTGGTGACCTCGCCGATCTCTTTCTCTGCGGCCATAATCTTGCTGCCGGGCGCCACCACTCCGCCTTCCACCATCAGACCGCTGAAACGGCGCGGCACCACTCCCCGCGCGCGAACGCGCTCCACGATCTCCTGCCCAATGTAGCAGCCCTTGGCGTAATGCAGCGCATAGTCCTGTTCCGTCTCCTGCACCAGCTCGCGCGCGCCGGTGTCCACACCCACCCTCGGCAGTCCCAGCAAAATCCTCTGCTGCTCCAGCGCCTCGGCCCCTACCGGAGCCGCTCCAGCCGAGAGCAGCTTGTTCCAGAACGCCTCCACGTTGCCCGGAGCCAGCCACAGCTCGTACCAGTTCCGCACCGTTACCGGATCGCGCATTAGCGTAAAGCCGTGCCCGTCCCAGCTTCCGTCGGTCAGCTCTCCCGGCTTCAGCCCGCCCGCCGGCAGCCCCGCGCTTTCGAGCACCTGCAGCGCCAGCGGCCCGCCCACTCCAATCGAGGTAAGCTTGTCGCTGACGTCGCCGATCTCCACGTCATCCATAATGATGAACTTGTCCAGGAATCCGCAAATCGTCGCAATCTCTCCCGCTTCGCATTCCAGCATATAGAAATCCCCGCGCTGAAACACCATCACCTCGCCCTGAATATGCCCCTGCGCGTTCAGCACAAAACTGAAGTTGCCGAAATCCTGCGGCAAATCGCGCGTATTGTTCGAAACCATCCCATTCAGCCAGCGCACCCGGTCCTCGCCGCTCACCACCAGCTTGCCGCGCCAGCCCAGGTCGAAGACGCCGCAGCCGTGCCGCAGCGCCTTCAACTCCTCCTCGACCGATCCAAAGCGCAGCGCCGTTTCGGCCCCGGCATATTCTCCGGCCACCGCCTGGATTCCGAATTTTTGCGAAAGGGAAATTGTAGACATATGTTCCAACACGCGATTATAGCGTTACCCCGGCGCCTGCGGCGGGCAGCAAAGCGTTACCCCTCAGGATTGGATGCAGACCGCCAACATCCGTTCCAGCCTGCAGGATGGCAATCCTCCGTTCCGCCCACCGTTCCTTCTCTACCGATGGTATCTTTTGATCAGCCGTTAACTTTGCCTAAGGCGTGCAAGTGAAACTCTTCCGCAAACTGCTCCGGCTGGCCCCGCTCCTGCTCGTGCTGGCCCTGCTCGCCTCCGCGCAGCAGGCGCCTGCGCCGGAATCCGAAGAGCATCACGTCTCCAAAGACGAAGCCAAGGAACTGTTCCGCTCCATCGACGACATCCTCCGCTTTGCCAGCGAGCGCACCGGCCTTCCCATCCGCCATCCGGTCAAAAAAAAGCTGGCCACGCGCGATGAAGTAGCCAAATACATCCAGGCGCGCCTAAAGGAGCAGGGAAGCGGCGAACGCTTTGACCGCTCCGCCCTGCCGCTCAAAAAGCTCGGCCTGCTGCCCCGCGACTTCAATCTCCGCCAGTACATGCTCGGCCTCTACAAAGAGCAGGTCGAAGGCTGGTACGACGCCCGCAACAAAACCGTCTACCTGCTCGACTGGGTCGAACCCGAGGTTCAAAAGCCGGTCATGGCCCACGAACTCGTCCACGCCCTGCAGGACCAGAACTTCGGCTTGGAGAAGTGGCTCAACGTCGCCAAGGACTCCAAGGACGACACAGCGCAAGTCGCCCTCGAAGAAGCCCGCACCGCCCGCCAGGCCGTCGTCGAAGGCCAGGCCATGATCGTCCTCTACGACTACGAGCTCAGCGACACCAACCAGAGCGTCGAAAGCGCCCCCGACGCCGTCGAATCCATGAAGGGCTCCATGCTCGGCGAAGACTCCACCCCGATCTACTCCCAGGCGCCGCTCTACCTGCGCGAGTCCATGCTCTTCCCCTACAACGACGGCATGGAATTCATCCGCGCCATTCTTACGCAGCGCGGCAAGCAGGCCGCCTTTGCCGGAGTCTTCGACCACCCGCCCACCGACAGCCGCCAGATCCTGCAGCCCGCAACCTATCTCACCAACGAGCCCCAGCCTCAGATCAAGGTCGCGCCGCTCGACACCATTCTCGGTCCCGGCTGGCAGCGTGAAGATGTCGATGGCATCGGCGAAATCGACCTCAGCGTCATCCTTCGTCAATGGAGCGCCAAGAAAGGTGCCAAGGACGGCTCCGCCAAGGAGCCGGGCATCAGCCTGACGCACGCCTGGCGAGGCGGATACTACATGGCGCTCTCCCATAAAAATGCGCCCAAGGATGCGCCCATCTCCCTCGCCCTGGTCCTCGACTTCGCCTCGCACGACGCCGCCAACCGCTTCGCCGCCATCTACCAATCCGGACTCACTCCGCGCTACCGTTCCGTCCGTCCCACGCCAACTCCCCACCAGTGGGACACCGAAGAAGGTCTCGTCTCGCTCTACATCGATGACACCCGCGTCATCGCCCTGGAATCCTTCACCTCCGCCGAAGCCGCCAAACTCCACTCTGTGCTCCTGCCCGCCGCGGCAGCAGCTGCACACTAACGCCGCAGGTGCGCGGGCGCCAGTGCCCGGGTGCCCCATATCTGCCGTAGTTAGCAGATGTGGGTCTGTTGCTCCTGCTCTTGTCGTTGCTCCTGCTCTTGCCTTGTTTTTTAAGGTGTCATTCTGAGCGCAGCGAAGAACCCCTGTGCCGCTCATTATCTCCTGTGCTGCCCGAAAGGCACTTCAGCCACCAAGCTAAGGCCGTTGACCTTGCTCTTGCCTTTCTCCTTTGAAACCTTGAAACTTTGAAACCTTGAAACCCGGCTCGGTATAATCACCTCTACGCACTTTCACTCGCGGGAGATCGCATTTTGGCACAGGCAGAGATCGGCATCATCGGCGGCAGCGGCCTCTATTCCATGAAGGGTTTAACCGACATCCATGAAGTTCAACTCGAAACTCCCTTCGGTCCGCCCTCAGACCCCTACGTCCTCGGCACTCTCTCCGGACGCAAAGTTGCCTTCCTCGCCCGTCACGGACGCGGCCACCGCATCCTTCCCACCGAGCTGAACTTCCGCGCCAACATTCACGGCTTCAAGCAGCTCGGAGTCGAACGCATCCTCTCCGTCTCCGCCGTCGGCTCGCTCAAGCAAGAGCACAAGCCCACCGACTTCGTCATTCCCGACCAGTTTTACGACCGCACCAAGCAGCGCGTCTCCACCTTCTTCGGCGAAGGCATCGTCGCCCACATCGGCTTCGGAGACCCCATCTGTCCCGAGCTCGCCGCCGCCGTCGTCAAAGCCGGAGCCGCCGCCGGAGTGGTCACCAAGAGCGGCGGTACCTACGTCTGCATGGAAGGTCCGCAGTTCTCCACCAAGGCCGAAAGCAACTCCTACCGCGCCTCTGGATTTGACATTGTTGGCATGACCAACCTGCAGGAAGCCAAGCTCGCCCGCGAAGCCGAAATCTGCTACGTCACCATCGCCATGGTCACCGACTACGATTGCTGGCATCCCGATCACGACAGCGTCACCGTCGATCAGATCATCGCCGTGCTCAACCAGAACGCGGAGAACGCCGCCAACGTCGTCCGCAACGCCGTCGCCGAACTCGGCGCAGTCCGTAGCTGCAAGTGCGGACAAGCCTTGGCCGTGGCCATCATGACCGCACCTAACGCGGTTCCCCCGGCCACTCTCGCCAAACTCGATCTCATCGTCGGCAAATATCTCAACCCCAAGGCGGGTGCATAACGTGTCAATCCTCGTAGTCGGCTCCGTTGCCTTCGACACCCTCAAAACTCCCTTCGGCGAGCGCAAAAAGATCCTCGGCGGCGCGGCCACCTACTTCTCGCTCTCCGCCAGCTTCTTCACCCAGGTCCGCGTCGTCGGCGTCGTAGGAGAAGACTTCACCGCCGAGCACGAAGCGGTCCTCACCGCGCGAGGCATCGACACGCGCGGCATCGAGCACGCCTCCGGCAAAACCTTCCACTGGGGCGGCGAGTACGGCGAAAACGTCAACGAAGCGCAAACCAAATTCACTGACCTCAACGTCTTTGAAAACTTCGTCCCCAAAATCCCCGCTGCCTACGAAGACTCCAAATTCCTCTTCCTCGCCAACATCATGCCCGAGCTCCAGCTAGACGTGCGCCGCAAGATGCCGCGCGTCGCCCTGGTGGGCGGCGACACCATGAATCTCTGGATCAACATCAAGCGCGCCGAACTGCTCGAAACATTGAAGGAAGTCGATATTCTCCTCATCAACGACGGCGAAGCCAAACTCCTCGCCGGAGAGAATAGCCTCGTCCTCGCCGCCCGCAAAATCCTCACCCTCGGTCCCAAGTCGCTGGTCATCAAGCACGGCGAATACGGCGCCACCATCTTTTTCGCCGACGGAGGCCATCCCTTCCGCTCGCCCGCCCTGCCCATCGCCGAGGTGCACGACCCCACCGGCGCGGGCGACACCTTTGCCGGAGGCTTCATGGGCTACATCGCCTCGCAGCCCGCGATCACTCCTTCCGTGCTTAAAAACGCCATGTTCTACGGCGGCGTCATGGGATCGTTCACCGTCGAGCGCTTCGGCCCCGAGCGCCTCATCTCGCTCACCCGCGACGAAATCGAAGAGCGCTTCCGGCTCTTCCGCAGCCTCACCCACCTTGACTAGAGTGGAATCCCAGGTGCCTGTGGCCCAGGTTCTTTTAGTGAGGTGTCACCCTGAACGAAGTGAAGGGCCCCAGCACCGCTCAAATATCGAGTGCCGCTCCAGGGTAACTTCAGCCCGGCCGGTAGCCCGGGCGACAGGTCCTATCCCTGCACCACAGACGGGGGTGCCCCGTTCAAGCCTATTTTGCTTGGGCGGGGTATTTGACCTTGTTCTTGCCGTTGTTTTAGACCGAAAAAAACTGACGGGTGGCCCACATCCGCCCTCCTTTGGCGAATGTGGGATTGCAGAATGCCGAAAGCTAGAGCAGTTCCTTAGTCTCTGTATTCCTGCCTTCTGCGGAACCGGGCCAAGGCGGGAAGCAATGCCATCTCCCCTGCGGACTTTTGCTTTTGCGGCAGCACGACTTTTCCGCAGCACCGCGAACCCACAGCTTCCGAGGCATTACTGAAGTGGAGACTGTTCAAAAACAAAAAGCGGATGAAGTCCGCGACGCCGAACTCCCTGAGGTCAGCATCCAGGACGAATGCATCCTGGTCGCCGCCCTTGCCTTCATCGTCTCCGTCTTTACCTTCGCCTGGTTCTTCCGCCGCGGAGACATCCTCCTCTATGGCGACGCGGTCGCGCACATCAACATCGCCCGCCGCCTCTTCGACGCGCGCAATCCCGGATGGGATCAGCTCGGCTCGGTCTGGCTCCCGCTGCCTCATCTCCTCATGGCCCCATTCGTAGCCAATGACTGGCTCTGGCGTACCGGCATTGGCGGCTCCATCCCCTCGATGCTTGCCTACGTGCTCGGCGTGGCCGGGATCTACCGCCTGGTGCGTGCCCGAGCCTCGCGCGCCGGAGCCGCCCTCGCCGCGTTTATCTATGGCCTCAACCCGTCTTTGCTCTACATGCAATCCACCGCCATGACCGAGTCGATCTTCCTCGCCGCGCTCATCTGGTCCGTGGTCTACTTCGATGACTTCGTAAGAGGATTAGGCGAGTCGGGTAACGCTGCGCTTCCGGCCCATGCGCCTGCGGCCGGCAGCGCAGCGTTACCCGACTCAACACCACCCGCACGCGCAGAGCTTCCATCCTGGAAGGCGATTGAGCGTTGCGGTTGCTGCCTCGCTGCCGCCATCTTCACCCGCTACGACGGATGGATCTTCGCCTTCGTCGTCGGCATCTGCGCACTACTCGCCGCGCTGAGATGGTTCACCAAGCACCCGCCGCGACCACCCCGCGCACGCCTGCTGCGCTCCATGGCTAGCTTCCTTCTTCTGCTGGCGCTCTGCCCCACGCTCTGGCTGGCGCACAACTACAAAATCAATCGCCATCCGCTGGACTGGCTCAACGGTCCCTACTCGGCCAAGGCCATCGAGCGCCGCTCCTCGCCGACGGGCTATCCACCCTATCCCGGCAAGGGCAACATGAAAGTCGCCGCCCAGTACTTCCTCAAAGCCGCCCGCATGAACACCGGCGAGGGCTCGCGCGAAGATTGGCTGATGGCGCTCGCCGCCTGCGGTGTTCTAGTCGCGCTCTTCCGTCCCCGCCGCTTCGGCGCGCTCCTGCTCTTGTGGATTCCGCTCCCGTTCTACGCCTATTCCATCGCCTACGGCAGCGTTCCCATCTTCGTTCCCGACTGGTGGCCGTTCTCCTACTACAACGTGCGCTACGGCCTCGAACTGCTACCCGCCATCGCCGCCTTCGTCGGACTCCTCCCGTGGGCGGTGGAAGCCTCTTGCGCCTGCGGCGGGCAGCGCAGCGTTATCCCTTACACAGCACGCAAGCGTCGCGAGTTCACTCTGGGCATTACAGGCGCATTGCTCGTGGTCACCCTCCTTGCCTACAGTTCGTCGCTGTGGTGCTTCTCCTGGTACTCGCAGGGCCGCGACGTCTCGGGAAATCCAGGACGCCGTGGCATAATCCCGATCTGCTATCGCGAGGCGTGGGCCAACAGCCGCACCCGCATCTCCCTTGAGCAGCAGATAGCCGAGGCGCTCATCGAGATCCCCCCCGACGCAACCGTGCTCATGTACACCAGCGACTACGTGGGAGCTCTGCAGCGAGCGGGCATTCACCTCGACCGTGTCATCTCCGAGTGCACCCTGCTCTACTGGGACTCGGCGCGTAGCGCACCCTTCGCCGGAGCCGACTACATCGTCGCCATCGATAAAGATCCGGTGGCCGAAGCCGTGCGCATCAATCCCCACGGCCTGACCAAAGTCGCCATCCTGCACACCATGGGCAAGCCGGACGTCACAATCTATCGCGGCTCGCGTCCGTAACCGCTCCTGCTCTCGAAACGATGTACTGAGGAGGTATCGGCGTCTGACGCATCATCCTCCGACACGGATAACGAGTACGCCAATGGTCTCGCGGTTTGCGCAACCATTGCCTTCGCAGTCAACCCGCTCTTCGCAACGATTAACCATTGTGCTAATCTTCGCCGCTTCGGCAAGGCTGGCAACGAATCCCGGTGGCTCACCCTCTAACAGCAGGTTTGCACCTTGAGACGGAGGTTTCTATGCGTTTTCTGCTGAAGGTATCCATTCCAACCGAGATCGGCAACGAGCGAATCCTGGACGGCAGCCTGGGCAACACCATCGAGTCGATTCTTCACGACCTCAAGCCGGAAGCGGCCTATTTCTCGGAAGATCGCGGACTCCGCACCGGCTTTATCTTCTGCAACATCAAAGACGAATCGGAGATTCCGGGCGTCGCTGAACCATGGTTTCTAGCCTTCGGCGCCCACATCGAATTGCACGCCGCCATGACTTTGTCCGACTTAAAGAAAGCCACTTCCGGTTTTGAACGCGCCATCAAGAAGTACAGCCCGACGACCAAAGCCGCCTGAGTCTGGCGCTCTGCCATTGCCCCAGCAGCGCCATCAGCCGCGAAGCTGGGGCACCAAGCCCTCTGCCGTTTGCGCTCACTCTTTGTCCTGTACACCCGCCGGGGACCTCAGGTTAAAATGAGGTACCGACTTCTTGCCAACCAGAAAGTACAGGGGAGACCTCACACAATGAAACGAGTTGTTTTTGTCCTTGCGCTATTGACCATTGCGTTGCCCGGCCTGTGTTTTGCCGGCCCTTTCGGTTTCAACTACGGAATGACCAAAGACCAGATCATCGCGATTGTCGGCAAGGACGCGGTGATCAAGAATGAGGGCTTTGTTCTGCGCGTGCTGAAGGCACCGGAGGCAGACAACCGCTTCGAGGCTTATTCGCTTATCATTTCGCCCGATAAGGGATTGCTCAAGATCATTGCGGCGGGACAGACGATTGACTCCGGCGACTATGGAATGGAGATCCAGGTAGGATTCAAGACTCTCAAAGACTCCGTCGTCGCAGTGTATGGCGCACCTACCAAGGACTACGATTTTGTCCAGCCAGACAGTCAACTGAAATCGCCGGACCAGTGGACCGCGGCGTTGGAGAAAAAACAAAGAGTACTTGCCTCAACCTGGGATTTCGCTGAAGGGACGCAAAAGTCCAAGATCGTCAAGAACGATCACCTGACCGCCATAGTTTTAGAAACCATGGGGCTGAGGGACAAATCGGCCTGGGTTCAGCTGAGCTATGAGTTCGAAGGGTTTGAAAAATTTTACGAGAGCGTAAACAAACCAAGCGCACCCAAACCATAAGAACGAAGACTGCCTGCGTGCAGCCACTTCCGCGCCTCTGGCGGATGTGGCTGCACACGCATCCAACTACACTCCCACCCGCCTCGGCAGAATCTCTCCAATCCTCTTCACCTGCGCTCCCACTCCGCGGAGCTTCTCCTCGATGCGCTCGTAGCCGCGGTCGATGTGGTACACGCGGTCGATGATGGTCTCGTCCTGCGCAACCAGCGCGGCAAGCACCAGCGAGGCGGAGGCGCGCAAGTCGCTGGCCTGGACGGCAGCTCCGCTCAGCGTGCTGGGCCCGCGCACCACCGCGCGGTTGCCTTCAATCTTAATATTGGCGCCCATGCGGCAGAGTTCCAGCGCGTGCATGAAGCGGTTCTCGAAGATGTTCTCGGTGATGATAGAGGTTCCCGCAGCCTGGGTCATCAGCGCCATGTACTGCGCCTGCACGTCGGTGGGAAAGCCGGGATATTCCTCGGTGGAGATGTCCGCTCCCTTGAGCGGAGCCGCGTCTCCCATCACGCGCACGCAGCCATCGCCGACCTTGACCTTGACGCCGACCTCTTCAAGCTTCGCGATAAGCGAGGTGAGGTGAGAGGGATCGCAATCGGTGAGCATCAGATCTCCCCCGGTGAGCGCTCCAGCGATAAGGAAGGTTGCGGCCTCGATGCGGTCAGGAATGATGCGATGGCGCGCGCCGCGCAGTTTTGCGACGCCACGCACCCGGATGGTGGAAGTGCCTGCGCCCTCGATGCACGCTCCCATCTTCACCAGTAGCGCGGCAAGATCGACGACCTCCGGCTCGCGCGCGCAGTTCTCCAGCACCGTTTCCCCTTCGGCGAGCACGGCGGCCATCAGGATGTCCTCGGTGCCGGTGACGGTGATCTTGTCGAAGGCGTAGTGGGCTCCCGTTAGGCGGTCGGCGCGCGCCTCGATGTAGCCGTGCTGCTGCACGATCTTTGCGCCGAGCTTCTCCAGTCCCTTGAGGTGAAGATCGATGGGGCGGGCGCCGATGGCGCAACCGCCGGGGATGGAGACGCGTGCGAACCCAACCCGCGCAACCAGCGGGCCGAGAACGAGCGAAGAGGCGCGCATGGTTTTGACCAACTCGTAGCTGGCTTCCGGATTGGAGCTGAGACCGGCGGCGCAGATCTTGGTGCGGTGCTGGGCGCGGCCGTAGCCGAGTTCGACTTCGGCGCCCATGGCGGCGAGCAGGCGGCGCTCGGTTTCGATGTCGCGCACCTGGGGAATGTTTTCGAGCACAACGGTTTCGGAGGTGAGCAGAGCGGCAGCCATGGCCGGCAGCGCGGCGTTTTTAGCGCCGCTGATGCGGATGGTGCCGAGCAGCGGATTGCCTCCGCGAATGATAAGCTTGTCCATGAAATATGTCCCGGAAGAATACCAACGAATATGAATGGCCCACTACGATTTTACACGCTCCGGGACTGCGCTGCTGTGACGCGTGCTCAGCTGGGCGGTCGCTCTGCGTGAGCGCTCAGAGGGCGCGGACGATGGCGTCATGCAGCGGCGGACGGAGTTGCTTGATGGCCTGATTGGCGGAATCGGGCCAGGTGCGGTTGGTAAGCAGCGTGACGGAGAGTTGGCGTTCGGGATCGCACCAGAGAGAGGTTCCGGTATAGCCGAGATGCCCGAAGGAGCGCGCGGAGAACAACGCGCCGGACTGCGATGGCGGGGACGGCGTATCCCAACCGAGAGTGCGCGAGGTGCCTGCCGGTGTTGGCTGACGTACGGTGAAGAGCTCGATAGTTTGCGAGCGGAAGAGCGGGGTGCCATCACGCAGGAGGCACTCCGCAAAACGAGCGACGGAGAGTGCATCACCGAAGAGTCCGGCATGAGCGGCGATGCCGCCCATGGCGCTGGCGTTCTCGTCGTTGACCTCGCCCTGGACGATGCGGTGGCGATAGTTGACATCGTTGACAGTGGGCGGAATCGCTGAGCGGAGCGATGGATGCGGTGCGTAGCTCATGTTTAGGTTGAATGGGGCAAAGATTTCGCGCTGGCAAAAGCGGTCGATGGGCTCACCTGCAATCAGCTCTAACAATTCGCCGAGAAGGATGAATCCGATGTCGCTGTACTCGGCGCGGGTGCCGGGTGTGGCCTCCAGCGGCACGCGGCGGGCAGCCTTGTGGATTGCCTCGCGGCCGGAAGCTTCCAGGTAGAGCTTGCGATGAGCGGGTAGGCCGGAGGAGTGAGCGAGCAACATGGCAACGGTGACGGACTGGCGCCAGGCACGCTGCGTATCTTTGAATGAATCGGTTGGAACTACCCCGCCCAAGCCAAAAGAGGGCTTGAATGGGCCACTCGGTTCGGAGCCGATGTCGGCGAAATGCGGAAGCAGATCGGCCACCGGCGCGTCAAGCGGAAGCTGGCCGCGCTCAAAGAGAAGCATGGCCATGGAGACGGTCGCGATGGGCTTGGTGAGCGAGGCGAGATCCCATAGCGTCTCGCATCGAACCTCCGGTGCCGCGGGGTCGTAGGTAAAGCGTCCGAAGCCTTTCCATGCGACAAGTTGCCCATGGCTGACGACGGTCAAGGCCGCTCCGGGAAAGACGCGGTTGGCGATGGCCTGCTGGATGAGTTCGAAGGCGTGGGCAAATCGCTGCTGCTGGCCGGCGGTGGCGTCGGCCAGAGTAGGCTCGGCTTCCGCCGGTGGCTGGTTCACTTGATGAATGCGAGCATCTCCTTGAACTGGGCGGTACCGCTGCGGCGAAGCAGCTCGTACATCATCATTTCGGTAGATGAGATGACGCAGCCGGCGGCCTCCATGCGCTGCAGTCCGATGCGCCAGTTGTGTTCGCTGCGCGAGCCGACGGCGTCGGAGGCGACGTGGACTGTGTATCCGTTCTGCAGGGCCCCGAGGGCGGTCTGGGCGACGCAGATGTGGCTTTCGATGCCGCACAGAAGCAGGGTGGTGCGCTGCCCGGGAAGCTGATGCAGCGTGCTGCAAAAGTCGTCGCTGCCAAAGCAGCCGAAGGAGGTCTTTTCGATGGCCTGCGTGTTGGGCAGCAGCCCGGCGATCTCTGGAACTGTGGGCCCCAGGCCGCGCACGTATTGAGCGGTGACCAGTGCCGGAATATCGAGAACGGAGGCGAGACGGATGAGCACCTGGGAGTTGCGGGTCAGCTCTTCGCGGTTGCGGATGGAGGGCAAAAGCTTCTCCTGAATATCGATCACCAGCAGGGCGCATTGCGACGGGTCGAGGGTGCGGCGGGCAGCCGGCTCGGAGGCGAGTCCGGCGAGTTCGGGAAGGGAAGATGGATACATCGGCAGCTCCTGAAGAACTTTATGGGCGCCTTACAGCGTACCGCAGGCGCGAGCCGGCTGCCAGTGGCTGGGCGGGATTCCAAGCTGTCAGGCGGTAAAACGCTTCGAAGTTGCGGAATGGGTGAGAAACGGTAAAATTCGCGAGGACTGGGGCTGACGGAGGCGCCCGCCATGAATCTAAGGAGGGCGGAGAAGATTTATGAAACTCACGGATCGTTTTCTGGAGTTCACGATGTTGGCTCTTGTGCTTACTTTGGGCGCGACCAGCTGCAAACAGAATCCCAATCAGAATTCTCAGGCGCAGAGCGCACAGACGGATCAGAGCGCCCAGACTAGCCAGTCTGCGACAGCGGATCAGGGCAATCCCGCCGCGGCAAACATGGCCCCTGTGGCACAGCCGGAGGCCGCGCCACAAGAACAGGCCTCAGCCCCAGCAGTTTCGGAGAATTATCCGCCGGATCAGGAATACAACGAAGCGTCGTACAATCCTGCGCCGGAGGAATATGCCTCGGAGCCTCCTCCGCCATTGCCCGAGTACGATCAGCCGCCGATTCCCGGCGAGGGTTACATCTGGACTCCTGGGTATTGGAGTTGGGGAGACGGCGGCTATTACTGGGTGCCGGGAGCATGGGTGGCGCCGCCCTACGCAGGCGCTCTCTGGACGCCGGGATACTGGGGATACCGTGATGGGCGGTATGGTTTCTACCACGGTTACTGGGGCCGCTATGTCGGCTACTACGGCGGTGTGAACTATGGATATGGCTATGGCGGCAGGGGCTACCAGGGCGGCTACTGGCATGGAAACGACTTCGACTACAACCGCTCGGCCAATAACTTCGGCAACACCCGCATTGCGAATGTTTACGACCACAGAGTGGAGAACTACACGCGCGACAACCGGGTGAGCTATAACGGCGGCCCACAAGGCGTGCAGGCCCGGCCGACTCCGGCGGAGGTAGCGGCCTACCGTGCGCCTCACGCGCCTCCGATGGCGTCACAGGTACAGCTTGCCAAGGCGTCGGCGAGCAATCGCGCACAGTTTGCATCGGTCAACAAGGGCAAGCCGGCCACGATGGTCTCCAGCCAGCCGATTCCGGCCGAACGCGGGATTAAACCGGCTCCGGTGATGCGGCCGATGGCGAAGAATGAAGGACGTCCGACCACAACTATGCCGACAGCTGGGATGAAGACTGAGCCCGGGGCAAAACCAATGCCCGCAGCGAATGTCCCTCCAGCGCGGCCGGAGGCAGAGTCCAGGCCCGAGGCGAACAAACCGGCTGCGAAGGCGGAGACTCCGACCAGACCGGCGATGCAGCCGGAGAGCCGACCGGCACCAATGCGGACGGAACCAAACAAACAGTTCACCGAGACAAGGCCTGCTCCGCCGCACACGGCCCCACCGGCACGCCCCGCCACGGAAGCGCACGCTGCTCCGTCGGCGAGACCTGCACCGGAGACACGGCCCGCCGCTCCGGCGGCACACAACGCTCCGATGGCCAAGCCTGCTCCGGCTGCCCATCCGGCTCCACAGCGTGAGCAGAACCATCCCGAGGAAAAGAAAAAGGAGTGAAATGGATTGGGGGCAAAAAAGAGAGGCGCGGATTGGAGTCGCGCCTCTCTTTTTCTGTCTGTTGCGCTGCGTTAGCAGCTGTGGATCATGAGTCGGACCAGCGTCTGGTTGAGGAGCTGATGGGCGATTTCACCGAAGGTGACCATGGAGGGAACCGATCCGGCGCTCTTGCCGCCAAGGTTGGCGTACATGTAATTCAGGATGCAGTTGCAGGCAAAGGCCGCGTCCGTCTTCTTGGCGGGCAGTGCGGACTCGAAGGCCGATACGTAGTCGGCTACCGGAGCGGCAAAGCTGTACTCGACGCCAGGGAAGACCGGAGCATAGAGCCGCACCACATTGGTCGCCTCATCGGCCGACTGGATGCTGACGTTGATCACGCTGCCATTGTAGTTGGCGGTGAGCGGCAGGCGGATGTCGGCTTGCACGCTGGCCAGGTACTGGGCGAAGTTCATGGGCTTTCCGTTGACCGAGCATTGCTCCTGAACAAAGCCGGATTTCGGGAAGGTGATCTTATCTCCGTCGCCGGGCTTGAAGACATTGACGATCTCGATGTCCGCAATTTTGTTGGCCGGGAGTGCGACGTGCATGGCGATGGCGCAAGCCGAGAAGCAGGCGCCGGTCTGTCCGTTGAAGACCTTGGGATCGGTGCGTCCCACCTCGGGCAGCGGTACGCCGGAAACCCATCCGACGACCGGCTTGAGGACGAAGCCTTCGTAGCGCGGCGCACCCTCGGCATAGGCGGTGTGCACCGCGCTGCCGGCGGGAAGAATCAGTACCGAGAAACCTTTTTCCGGGGCATCGGCGCAGATGGAGGGCAGGGTCTCGACGGAGTATTCGGCGATCTTGAATCCCTGCACGAAATCCGGGAGCTCATCGACAAAGATGCTGGACTCGGAAAAGGTTCCGCCGTCGGTATCGATGAAATAGGAGGTGGTTCCTCCAATCCAGTTTCCCTTGGGAAGTTGCGCGAGCGCCGATTCGCTGCCAGCCAGCAGCAAGGGTTTTTCGGTTGCAATCATTTTTGTAACTTCGGCAATTGAATTAAGCACGATAATCCCCACTAAATAATTGTTTGAGCTCAGACTGGTACAGGTTTTCATACCGGGTGAGAAATTCATGCGTCGCCTGCGCCAATTGCTTGACCGTGGCTTCGGAGGGGTTCTTTTTGTAGCTGATGCGATTGTTGGTCAGCAGCAGATTGAACCCGAACTTGGTGGTTGTGATTTCCTTGTTTCCGACGACAAGCTCGCGCAGCGCCGGATGAGTGACTGGCGGCAGCATATGCCTCTCCCCCTTTTTAACGTGACGGAGGTCATCATATCAACGAGGTTCCGCTTTGGGCCACAAGAAAACCCTCCTCAGCATATAACCAAAGTAAGTACCCCGGCATCCCGTATCAAAGGCCCTGTGCTTAAGCAGCGCGGGTACCCGCCGCGATCTGGTAATTGCCCTGCCAGCTCATCTCGACATCGTTGGTCGAAGTCATGCGGCCCTTGAAACGGCCGTTTCCGGAGATGCTGGCAAACTGGCCGCTGCCATGGGTGTAGCGCCAGATGCCTTCCAGCAGGACCTCGCCGTTGGCAATACTGACGTGGCCGTCGAAGGTTCCGCAGTCGCGGTCGCCGTTGGGATGCTCGTTGACAAAATAACCGCGCGACGGACCAAACCCCTGGATGAGATCCATGGTGCCCCAGTAGGTGACCCGCACATTCTTCCAGTTCTCATCGCTCACCGCCTGCGGGCCGGTGAACTGGGAGAGCACTAGTTCGTGTTCCGGAATATCTTGCAGGGCAAGGCTGGTTTGCTCGACAGCCTTGCCAGTGAATTGACCGGTGAAATTAGGCATCTTCTTCCCCTTTTTAGCCGGTGATGCTCCAATGCAGAGATTGGACACCTCCGTGGTGCGGAACTCTGCTTCGGCCACACGGTGGGAGGCAGAAGAGCAGGCGGGAGTTGCCTCTGGCAGCGAGGAATCAGGAATTAGTGCCGGAGATCCATGATGCGCCGTGCGTGCCGGTGCGCGGGCCGCCGCTGGTGCGTGCCGGATAACGCTGCGCTGCCGGCCGCAGGCGCCTGGGGTTACATGATACAAATGTCAGCATGTCTGGAAAACCATACAAAACGGCTGCAGGCGCCAGGTCGGGTAACGCTACGCTGCCGGCCGCAGGCGCTGGGCCGGCCGCAGGCACTGGAGTGGTTGCGCAAGCCTCGTGCCGGGTAGATCTTGCGGGCGGCACGATGGACATGTGGCCGCTCTATCTTTTTCATCCCGGCGCGGTGGTGGTCAACATTGCGGTGCAGGTGATGACTCGCTGCCGGATCGTGCCTACCGAGGGCGCAGGGATCGAACTGGTCTCGCTGGATACCGGCCTGGCGGATCGCTTTGCCGATATGCAGGCGCTACGCCGGGCGCGGCGCTGCAAACACGGGCTGGCCGTGCATCTGCTGCGCTTTTTCTACGCGGATTCAGCGCCGGGCACGGGTCTGCGGATGGAGACGCACTCGGAGTCGCCCGCGGGTGCGGGGATCTCGGGTTCGTCGGCGCTGATGATCGCCTCAGCTGCGGCGCTGGCGCGGTTCAGCGGGCGCAAGCTCGCGCTGGAGAAGATTCGCGAGATTGCGCAGAACGTGGAGGCGCAGCTCATCAAGGTACCTACCGGATGCCAGGACTACTACCCTGCGCTGTATGGCGGAGTGAACGCGGTGCAGTTGGATGCGGACGGCATCCACCGCAAGGCGATCGACTGCGATGCGGAGGAGCTGGACCGCCGGCTGGTGCTGGCCTATACGGGAGCTCCCCGCAAGAGCGGCATCAATAACTGGGAGGTATTCAAGCGGCATATCGACGGGGACCGGCGAATCTTCGGCAACTTTGAGCGCATAGGGGAGATTGCGCGGGCGATGCGCTGCGCGCTGGAGGTCGGCGACTGGACAGAGGCAGCGCGGTTGCTGCGCGAGGAGTGGAAGCTGCGGCGGACGAATGCGCCGGCCATTGCTACGCCGTTCATCGACGAATTGATTGCGCTGGGCCGCAAAAACGGGGCGTTGGGCGCAAAGGTATGTGGTGCGGGAGGCGGAGGTTGCGTGCTGTTTATGACTTCGCCGGAGGCTCGGGGACGGGTGGAAGAGGTTTTGAAAAGCGCCGGAGCACGGCTGCTGCCGGCGAAGGTGGCGCGGCAGGGAGTCAAGGTGACCTCACTGAAACCTGCCGCGGTTGAGGCCGGACGGTGAGCGGGGATGACGGTGACGGAGAACGCTGAGTTCGAGGCAGAGCGCAGGGACAATCCGTATCGTGCACCGGTCCCGATTCCGGCACTGGCGCGCTTTGTGATCGCGGCGCTGTGGACGGCCGGGGTGTTCTGGGCAAGCGGATTTGTGTACGCGTTTTTCCCTGGGCACGAGCTGATTCCGGGGCTGCTCTCCCGGGTGGTTGCGTGCGTGCTCACGGCGGCAGGCTTCGTGTTTTTCCTGCGTGTGCTGGACTATAACTTCAAGCCCATAGCCGTGGCCCTGGCGCTGCCGGTGAACCCGATCGCCGGACGGCAGTTTGGCAGAGGGCTGGCGCTGGGAGCTCTGTTGATGACTCTCGACGTAGGCGCGATCGCCTGCTTCGGAGGCCTGCACTTTCATTTTCACCTCGGCTTTCACATGGGGGAGAGGGCGACAGCCGTGGCTGTGCTGCTGCTGTTTGGCGCCCTGCTTGAGGAGCTGACTTTTCGCGGCTATCCTTTCCAGAAGCTGACCGAGGCCTTCGGGGCATTCTGGGCGGTGGTGATACTTTCGGCGCTGTTCGGGGCGGTACACTTGGGCAATCCCGATGCCGGAGGCTGGCTGAGCTGGGGCTTCTTCAACACGCTGGCCGTGGGAGTCCTGTTCGCGCTGGCGCGCATCCGCAGCGGCTCGCTATGGTTTTCCTTCGGACTGCACTTTGGATGGAATCTCTTTCAAGGATCTGTCTTCGGGCTTCCAGTGAGCGGGCTGAGCGAGTTTTCCACCCTGGTGACGGCCACGGCGCACGGTTCCCTGGCGCTGACCGGAGGCGCTTATGGGCCCGAGGCCAGCGCAACCTGCTCGATTGTCCTGGTGATTGCTCTGCCGCTGATGTGGCAGCTGACCCGGTCGCAAAGGATTCCGCAAACTCCCATTCCGTAAAAATTACGAGTAGCGGGCGGGTGCTCGTCCGGAGTGGCGCATCTAAAAACTCCACTGTACCGGCTTCAGTAGGGGAGCGCGGGCGAAGTGGGGCGCACGAGATTCCATGCGAATCGGGGGAAAGCGACGGACGCTGCTGGTGCCGGGAGTGCTGCTACTGGCGGGCATTGCCTGCGCGGAGGGCGGCAGGTTTTCGGTGGAACAGCGCGAGCAGATGATCCGCGCGTTTCTCGATGAGCCTGCGTTTGCGCACTGCGCGTTTCCGCGCGGCAAGGCGGAAATCCGCATTGAGGACGGCAAGATCTCTCCGTCGGAATCCGACATTCAGCAACTGGTGGAGCGGAGTGGAGCTGCAGCCAAAACCGACGATCGGGTCAAGATCACTGGCGTGCGCTTTGTGCAGGGCAAGGTGGTTCGCATAGAGGACATGAAGATAAGCGGAGAAAAGCGGGTGCGCACGCAGAACGAAGTGGGCGCACTGGACAGCATAGCGGAGAAGCAGGCACGGCCAGATGCGATGGCGGCGCCGCCGGAACAGGAGCGCAAGGCGCCAACGCTGCTTCGTCCGGGGGAAAAGATCGACGGCCACGGCGAGAGGGTGTCTGCTCCGCTGCCGGCACCGGAGCAGACGGCCCCACCCTTCAAATGAGAGTCCCCAGCCATCGTGTTTGCCTACTGAGTCTTCCACCCCAGGCTTTCCCACATCTGCTGGAGCCTTTACACTATTCGGGTGAAGATCGCGCTAGCTCAGATCAACCCCACGGTCGGAGATTTTACCGGCAACGCGGCCAAACTGCGCCAGTACAGCCTGGATGCCCGGCAGCGCGGGGCGGAGCTGGTGGTGTTTCCCGAGCTGTCGGTCTGCGGCTATCCGCCGCGCGACTTGGTGGAGTCTCCGGCGTTTGTAGCGCGCTCGCGGCAAGTGCTCGAGCAGCTGGCGGCGGAGATATCCGGGATTGCGATCATTGCCGGGCTGCCGACTCCGGCGGCGCACGAAACCGGCAAAACGGTGATGAACTCAGCGGCGTTGTTGCGCGAAGGGCGCATCGACTTCATCCAGTCCAAGCGGCTGCTACCGACCTACGATGTTTTCGACGAGATGCGTAACTTTTCGCCGGCACTGATGCAGAGGCTCTTCTGCCTCGGCGGAAGGGCCGTGGCGCTGACGATCTGCGAGGACGCCTGGAACGACAAGGCATTTTGGAGCCGCCGCATGTATGGCCACGATCCGGTCGAGGATCTGGTTCGCGCTGGCGGAGAGCTGGTGCTGAATATCTCAGCTTCGCCCTTTAGCGTGGGCAAGCGGGAATTGCGGCAGGCGATGCTGGCAAGCATCGCGCGGCAGCACCGTGTTCCGGTGCTGCTGGTGAACCAGGTGGGAGGCAATGACAGCCTGGTGTTTGACGGCAACAGTTTGGCGTTGAATCCCGATGGGGAAGTTGTGGCGCAGGCCAAGTCGTTTGAGGAAGATCTCATCCTGGTGGACACTGCGGCCATGACCGGTGACATGCACCAGCAGGTGGCGACCGAGGAGGGCAGCGCCTATTCGGCGCTGGTGCTGGGCACGCGCGACTACGTGCGCAAATGCGGCTTCCGGAAGGTAGTGGTGGGACTGAGCGGCGGGATCGACTCAGCGCTGACGGCGGTGATTGCGGTGGACGCGCTGGGCGCGGAGAACGTGATCGGCGTCTCGATGCCTAGCCAGTACTCGTCGGAGGGCAGCATTACAGATGCTCGCGAACTGGCTCAGAACTTGGGCGTCCGCTTCGAGGTGGTTCCGATCAAGGGGATCTTCGAGGCCTATCGCAGCGCGCTGGCCGGGGTTTTCCAGGGGATGGCTGAAGATGTTACCGAGGAGAACTTGCAGGCGCGGGCGCGCGGCGGACTGCTGATGGCCGTAGCCAACAAGTTTTCTGCCTTGGTGCTGACGACGGGCAACAAGAGCGAGCTTGGAGTCGGTTACTGCACGCTGTACGGAGACATGGTGGGCGGGTTGGCGGTGATCTCCGACGTGCCGAAGACACTGGTGTACCGGCTGGCCCGTTATGTGAATTCGCAACGGGAGGTAATTCCGGAAGCTTCGATCACCAAGCCGCCTTCGGCCGAACTGCGCCCCGGTCAGAAGGATAGCGATTCGCTGCCGCCCTATGAGGTATTGGACCGGATCCTTGAGGAATATGTCGGCAATTTGAAGTCGGGCCCGGAGATTGCGGCTCTGACCGGCTATGATGACAAGGTCATTGAGTTTGTCATCGGGCTGATCAACCGGAGCGAATACAAGAGGCAGCAGGCCGCCCCGGGCATTAGAATTTCAACCAAGGCCTTCGGAATTGGACGGCGCTTTCCGATTGCGGTTCGCCACCAGGTCTGAAGCAGGTTCACAGTTTCGTAAACAGGGATGATGATCATGCGCAATGTTGGCAAGTATGCGGCGATTTATGCGGCCGTGTTGTTGATGTCGATTTCACTGATTGCCGAGAACGGCGCGAAGAGTTCCGCCACCAAGTCCGCAGGTGTCGCGCAGGCCCAGTCCGCAGGCGGGCCGAGCAGGGAACTGACCGAGGCGTACTTCAAGCGGCTGTTCGGCTATGACTCCGCAATCGACGTGAAGGTGCTGAACATCGCGCCGTCGCCGATTGCTGAGCTCTCCGAGGTTTCGGTCCTCTTCGTCACGCCAGACGGGCAACAGGCGGGCAAATGGTACGTCTCCAATGACCTGAAGCACGTGATTGCGGGCGGCGAGATGCTTCCCTTTGGGGCCGATCCGTTTGCAGAAGTGCGGGCGAAGCTGGCCAGCTCAGTCTCCGGTCCTTCCAAGGGACCGGCGGACGCCAAGATGCTGATCGTCGAATTTGCGGACCTGGAATGCCCGGCATGCAAGGAGGCGGCGCCGGTGATGGACCGGTTGCGCGAAGATTTTCCGCAAGCACGGTTTGTCTTCCAGAGCTTTCCTTTGCCGCAGCATCCGTGGGCAATGAAAGCTGCCTCGTATCTGGACTGCATTGGGCGTGCGAACCAAGACCAGGCGTTCACATTCCTCGACGCCGTCTTTACTCACCAGAAGGAGATCGAGGACGCGGTGCGCAAGACCGATGCCGCCGGTAAGACCACGATCGACGATGTCGCGGTTGTCGAGCGACTGCGCCAGTACACCACGATGGCGGGCGCCGATGCCGCCAAAGTCGAAGCGTGCGCCGCAACTCCGGAGACCTCCGAGCGCATCACGCGCAGCCAACTGCTGGGCAAGGATGTGGGAGTCAACTCAACCCCCACACTGTTCTTGAATGGACGCCGCGTCGGGAATCCGAGAGCTGATCAGTATGATGCGCTGAAGGGCCTGGCGGGCTACGAGGCGGAGCAGGCAGCGAAGTAAACACCAGGTTTCCAGGCTTCGCAGGTTTCAAGGTTAAAAGCAAAAGCATGGCGGCGCTGCGTGATGGCAGCGCCGATTTTTGTCTGCGGCCAGAGCCGAGAAATGACGCATGCAGGGCCGGTTTGAAATTGTGAAATATGGACACATTGGAAGCTTCTGACAGAGTGCAACCTTGAAACTTTGAAACCTTGTTTCTACTTTGGCACGTTCATCGGAACTGGGATATACGCGCCGCGCTGGCGGCTCTCGCGGGTGACGTGGGGCGTGACGATGATGAGCAACTCGTCGGAGGTCTTCTCCTTGGTCTCGACGCTGAAAAGCTTGCCCAGCACTGGAATCGAGGAGATCAGCGGATATCCGTTGATAGCTGAGGTCTCACCTTTGTCCACGATTCCGGCGATGACTACCCCTTTGCCATCTTCGGTGCTGATGCTGCCCTTGGTTTCGCGGTTGTTGAGCACCGGAGGACCGACGGCCTGGGTTGTGCCCAGAGAGCGCAGGGTGAGTTCGTAATCGAGGCTGATGAGTTTTCCGTGCAGTTGGGGCGTGGCTTTCAGCACCAGGCCCAAGTCTTCATAGCTGAACTGCGGGGTGGGGATCGCGGTGGCTGCGGTAGCCCCGGGCACACTGATACCGAACGTTGAGAGCAGGCTGGTGGTGGCAGAGGCAGCGGAGAATTGAGTGGTCACAATCGGGTAACGTTCGCCGACCTTCATGGTGGCGGCGTTGCCGTGCTCGGAGCGCAGCAGGACTTGGTCCACGGTGCGGGCCAGTGATTCGGTGCCGTTCAGGTGCAGATTGGTCGCCGCAATGGTGACTCCGGTCAGGCCTAGTCCGCCACCGAAGGTAGCAAAGGGCTGGGCGAGCGGGCTGGACGATCCGGTGGCCAACAGCGCCGCCAGAATGGTGCTGGCATTGAGGGACTGGCCGCTAGCCGCCAACGCAGCGAGAATCTCCTGAAAGTTGCTTCCGGAGGTGAGGCTCTCAATCTCGCTGGTTACGTTGAAGACCGAGAACTGATCGGGCGTCGATACTCCAAGGTCCTTGGAGAATTCGGTTGAAACTTCAAAAACATCGATCTCCAGCATCACGGTTGGCTGATCGTCCTGCAGATCGACAAGAAAACGGGCGACGGCTTGGAGCGTTGGCGCAGGGGCCCGGACGACGATGCTGCCCTGGGCGGGGTCGGCGGTGACGAAGCGGAGATCAAACAGGACCCGCAAGGCGCTGGTTAATTCGGTGAGCTGCTGGGGCGTGCTTCCACCCTGGGCGTAAAAGGTCTGCAGGCTCATGTCGATATAGCGGGTGCGGTTCTCCGCGGTATCGTTGGCGAGCAGCACCTGATGTTCAGACAGCGGGACCAGCAGGATCTTGGCGGTTTTTGCCAAAAGCTGCGATCCGGTTTCCCAATCTACGTTGTCGAGTGTGATGCGAACGTTCCGGGGGGTGAGGCCATCATCGGCAATGGTGGCGATGCCAAACATGGCTGCAAATTTTTGGAACGCGGCTGGGGAAGGTCCGCGAAATTCGAAGTTGTGCACTCCGGGCGTTGGCTCAAGGCGGAGCTCGCCTAAATCGGATGGGAGAAATCTCGTGCCCGCGGGGGTCGGTGCGGGCAGGACGTCACGCAGGCGCTCTGCGGCATATTCATTGGCTGGGTCAAGCTCCTGCGCGCCGCGGAAGTCGGCCAGCGCCGAAGCCGCGTCGCCCTTCTGGATCGCCTCATTTCCCTGGCGCAACCGGAGCGCTGCAACCTTTTGCCGGAGATCCTGAGCGGCGGTGGTGTAGAAGGTATCGTGCGGGGAAATGGCCAGAGCCGCCTGCAATTTCGCCAGCGCCTGCTCGAACTGGCCGTGACGCGCCAGTTTCTCCGCCTTGCGGTAAAGGTCCTCTGCCTTGTGGCGGTCCTCGCCGGAGACGCCGCAGGAGTGGAGACTTTCGTCGTGATCGGAGCAGGGCGGCGACAGCACGCTGGGTGGCGCATCCTGGGTGGCCCGCAGAGAGCTTGGGAATAGCATGGCTGGAAGCAGGAGCGCAGCCGCCCAGATGGGACTCCGAAACAAGTCCCGAAGCGGGTTCCGAAGCAAGTTCCGAAGCATACCGGGAATTTTACCGGATTCGGCTCACCGTGCGTAAGTCCAGAGCGTTTCGCAAGCCGGGATGCACATCTCCGGCCCGTATTTAGCCAGTTCAAGCAGGGAATGAATGCCGGTGGCTACGGCGATGATGGGAAAGCCACAGGATTTGGCGGCGGCCACGTCGGCGGGAGTGTCTCCCAGGAAGCAGATGCGGCCGCTGCCGCAGAGCTGGCTCGCCTGCCCGGCGCCCCAGCGGAAGATCTCGGTGCGGCTCTCATGGCGGTCGCTGAAGGAGCCGAAGGAAAAATAGTCGGCAATACCGGCAGCCTTGAGCTTGGCCCAGCCGATGCGCTCCAGGTTGCCGCTGGTCACACCCAGGATCTTTCCCTCCGACTTCAACTCATTGAGCAGAGGAAGCACGGCGGGGCAGAGCTCGGGCCGGAGTTCGTCCGATCGCCTCTCGACCTCGCAGCACATGCGCTCGAGGGCCGCCTGCAGCGCGGGGCGCGCATCTGCCTCCGGGATTCCGGCGCGCTCCAGGGCGGCCAAAAGAATCAGGGGGTCCGTGCTGCCGTGCAGGGTAACGCCTTCGAGCGAGACGGCGAGGCCGCACAGCTCGCGCATGGCGATGAGAAACGCCTCGTAATGGACCGGATCGCGTGAGTTGAGCAGGGTGCCGTCGATGTCGAAGAGATAGGCATCGAAGGCGCGCCAGTTGAATCCGCGGGGCAGGACGGAGTTGCCGGCGAAGCCTTCGGCGGCGATCACCGGGGAATTCTCGGGACGCTTGTCGTTCATGGGGCGGGCTCCCTATTTCGATGTTATTTTCTTCAGACCGGCGTCTCTCATCTGCCAGCACCCGGTGTTTTCGCCGTTGCCATTCACGTCGAGCATGATGCGGTCGGCGCAGCGGGCGCGGCCGGTTTGGGCGTCGCAGTCAATCAGCACGGCGCAGAAGCGTACATCGTTGGTGGCAGCCTCGAAGCGGGCTGGAAGACCGGTGAGAAAGCGCTGCAGGATCAGCTCCTTCTGCACGCCGATGACGCTGTCATAAGGACCGGTCATGCCGACGTCGCTCTGGTAGGCGGTGCCGCCGGGGAGCAGGCGCGTGTCCGCCGTTGGAATGTGGGTGTGGGTGCCGACTACGGCGGTCACGCGGCCATCGAGATACCAGCCAAGGGCAACTTTCTCCGAAGTCGCTTCGGCGTGGAAGTCCACGAAGATCACCTTGGCAGCGATCCGCGCGAGCAGGCTGTCAGCCACGTGGAATGGGCAGTCGATGGCAGGCATGAAGACGCGGCCCTGCAGATTGACCACCGCGTAGTCAATGCCGGAGCTGGTGGTGCCTTCATAAACTCCCACGCCCGGTGTGCCCGCTGGATAATTGGCGGGGCGCAGCACACGGCGCGCCGGACTGTAAGGCTCGTCGATCGCACTGTTGAAATAGTCGGTGAGCTCTCGCTTGTCCCACACATGGTTTCCGGTGGTGATCACGTCGATGCCGAGATCGAAAAACTCTTCGGCGATTGGCGGTGTAAGACCGAAACCTCCGGCTGCGTTCTCTCCGTTGGCAATGCAGAGATCTACGTTGTGCTGCCGCAGCAGCGCAGGGAGCTGTTCGCGGACAATCGTCCGTCCCGGCCTTCCAAAAATGTCCCCGATAAACAGAATCCGCAAGCGCGCTCCCTGGTAAAAACAGCGTAATACCCAATGCTATCACCGCAGATTGCGCTTATCCGAACTGCTTTATTGCAAACCAGAGCTGCCTAGCTTACATCTAACCCCGCGGAGGTTGCCATGGAAGCACGTTTTGATTATGCCAAAGCCGCGCCCGGAGTCTATCGCGCGCTGGCCGGAGTGGAGCAGTATCTTCACACCTGCGGGCTGGACGAAAATCTGCTGCAACTGGTCCGGCTGCGCTCCTCGCAGATCAACGGCTGTGCCTTTTGCATCGACATGCATTGGAAGGAGCTGCGCGCGCTGGGCGAGACCGAACAGCGGCTGTACGGGCTGGACGCATGGCGCGAGTCGCCGTACTACTCCGAGCAGGAGCGCGCCGCCCTGGCTTGGACGGAAGCAGTGACATTGGTGGCAACGACACACGTTCCCGACAGTGTTTACGAGGAGGTTCGGCCCCACTTTAACTTTACGGAACTGACCAACCTCACTCTGGCCATTGCGGCCATCAATGCATGGAACCGATTGGCGATTGCGACGCGCGCCGAGCCTGGCAAATACCACGTCGGTCAATTTCAGGAGCAAAGACGGGCCAGTTAGAGCACGCACGGCTGGCGATGCCCTGCTGAGCTGGTTTGTTCCTATCTTCCGCACCTGCCTCTGCATCCAACGACGTAGAGGTTGAGATGGAAGCACGTTTTGATTATGTGAAAGCCGCCCCCGGCGTGCCCCGGGCGCTGGGCGTTGTCGAGGAGTATCTTCACACCTGCGGCCTGGAAGAATCGCTGCTCGACCTGGTCCGGCTGCGCGCCTCACAGATCAACGGCAGTGCGGTTTGCATGGACATCCAGTGGGATGAGAATGCCTTTGGCGTAGTCGCGCAATGGAAGGATCTGCGCGCGCTTGCCGACAGCGAATTGCGCTACCGCGGACTCGACGCTTGGCGCAAATCTCCGCACTGGTCGGAGCGCGAGCGCGCCGCCCTTGCCTGGACAGAGGCAGTGACGCTGGTGGCAAACACCCGCGTTCCTGACAGTGTTTACAACGAGGTTCGGACGTACTTTAACGACAAGGAATTGTCTGACCTCACGCTTGCCATTGCAGCCACCAACGCATGGAACCGGCTCTCGATTGCAAGCCGCAGAGAGGCCAGCCTGGTTCCGGACGCGGATGCGACAGAGCAAAGGCGCGCCAGCTAGAAACGGGGCGAGCGTACTTTCGCATCTGGGTCGAAAGACGAGACGCAGATGCGCGGCAGCATCAACCGTGTCAGCTGTTGGGCGCCGCCGGACCGCCAAGAGATTCAGCCATCGCTCTCCCCAATCGGACGCTTTCCGCAATGCCGCGGTCCTCCGGGTAATAGAAGCAGGTGTCGGCTATCTGCAGACCCGAGATGGGCGTCTGCACAGGAGGAATTTTGGCTGCGAAGCCAGGCTCGCAGATTGGCTGGCCGTAGCGTAAACGCGCTACCTTTGTGGCCACGATCTTGTCACGAGTGAGTGAAGGATTGATGCGTTTGAGACAGCCAAATGCCTCATCGAGCAGCTGATCGTCGGGCCAGGAGAACTTCTTGTTCGTGACCGGCATGTAATACGGTACGTACAAAATGGCATTATTGCCGACATCTCGGAGGTTTGAGAACTCGATGACACCTGGAATTTCGATGTCCGGCTCAGAGACATTGATCCAGAAGTGCGGACTAACGGAATACGAGAGTTTGAATATGACGCAGATGACACCGATGTTGTGGATCGCTTCGTAGTTCTTCTTCCACTCAAGAGGAAGATCTGGTACGAGGGCAGAAACCAGTGGGGTTGGAACCGTGCAAATGACGGCGTCGGCCTCTTGGTGGCGATTTGGGGTTTGAACGCCGGTGACCCGGCAATCCTGAACTGTGACTTGTTGGACTGGCTCGCCAAGATGCACCTTTCCACCGTTGGACTGGATACCGTCAACGAGCGCGTTCACGAGGGTGATAGAGCCGCCCTCCATGTATCCAAGTTCTTCCTGGAGGATGCTTTTGCGTGAGCGTCCAATGCGGCGGATGCGAGTCCAGATCCACGCCGCAGAGATGTTGTCCGCGAATTCATAGAACTTGTGATCGAAAAGGGGCTTCCAGAACTGATTATAAATGGAGATGCCACACCACCGGACGATCCAGCTTTTGGCGGTCTCGTTTTCGATCGCCGGCCAGCTATTGCGGCGAAGACAGATGAAGGCGAAGATTCCGTAGCGTATTTTATCGACCATTCCAAGTGAGGGAAATCGCAGCAGGGAGACGGGATCTCCCCAAGAATGAAGCTTGTTGCCGTTGAAAAGGCCCATGCTGGTGAGGTGCCATTTTAGCTTATCTGCGATCCCCAGCTCCTGCATAAGAGAAAACGTGGGGAAATCGGTGCGGCATACAAAGTGGTAGAAACGCTCAATTGAAATGCCGTCAAAGTCGAAGTGGCCGGCCATTCCTCCGGCTTCAGGCGCTCCCTCAAATAGATCAACCTGGTGACCGTTTGTGGCGGCTCGATAGGCGGCTGCCAAGCCCATGGGACCCGCTCCGATCACAACGACTCGCGACATCCCTTGAGCTCCTTGAACCGTTTTTACAATGCAGTGGGCCTACCTAAAGAGAACTATGGGTCGAGCTTATAGACATCGAAAATCCCAGTCGAGGGCTGCTGTTGATAATGTGACCATGTGGAGGCAAAGGCGGGACTTTGCCGGAACCAGGAAATCATATCGAAGCTCTTGCCCTCGATACCCTGACAGGGCTGGTCCAGGCTGCAGTGCAGGACAAGGACAACAGAGGGCCGCCAGTAGATCAGATCCTCGGTGGTTTCGGAGCGCTGAAGGGCCGCAAGCCTGGCCACCGTCTCAGGGGAAAGTTGCTTGAAGGGGAAAGTCGGGCTGGTTCTACCCAATTCATTCTGAATGATCGCGGGCATCATCCACAGATGAGCGAAGCGGCCTCCCCAATTCAAGCCGTGATTGTAAGCGCTAGCCAGAGGGTAGACACTGGTTGAAAACACGAAGACCGTTGTTGATGGCTTGTATTGGGCGAAAATTCGGTCGACATCCTCTTTCTCTGTGCACGCTTTGCCGAAGTGCGCTAGACGAGGTTGGATCGCGAGGGCTAAAAGCATGATGGCGCTGGCGCCGGAGGCGGCGAGCACCATCCTCCTGACGAGAATCGAGTTGGATGTGAGTCTGCCGATGACGGGATCAAGGCGTTCGGCGAGAAGATATGACAGTGCCAACAGGAGGAACGCCCGGTGCGGATACCGATGATAGGTCCACACAGTGTGCTGGATGTCGCAAGCCACGAACGAGGCGAAGCCGCAGATCAATAATGCCAGGGGTGTTTCCGGGTCGCGCAGACGGCGGCGAAGACGGAGCCAGACCAAGAACATTGCGATTAAAGGCAGGATGTAGAAATCGAGGCTGAGCGCCAGCACAAGAGTGCTCTCGGTTCCGAAGGCCCAATAGACATCGGAAAGAAGCGGGACTATCTCCGTGATGTAAAGGGGCGTGAGAAGGAGTACCAGCGCGAGAATGAAGGAACTGGTGAGGACTAGGGCCAAGAAGTCCGGTGCGAGCGCCCGGCGAAGAGTGCGGGCGCGGAAAGCAAGAAACAGCTCGAGGCCTACAAGGATGAGGATATCTTGGGGCTTGAACCAGATGGCGATGCCCGCGGCCACGCCCAAAGCGCAGCGCTCGGCCAAGGATAGGCGGGAAACTACGCTGGTCGAAGCAGCCAAAACATAAGGGACTAGCAGGATGAAGAGGAGGTTCTCGCGCTGACCGAAATCGTAGGGTCCGATGCTGAATTCAATCCAAAGTATTGCGCAGCCGAGAAGAGCAACAGCGGCAGGACTGACGATTGCGGCGCTACGGCGCAATAGCGCGACACACCACGCTACGCTGCCAAAGATCATCGCAATCACCAGCAGTCTGAAGGAGAAGACAGCAGACCCATGCGTCCAGCGTGCGAGCATTACGGGGAGTGCCGAAAACCAGATGATCAAGGGCGGATTGGACTCCATCAAGCGCGGACCGTAGATTTCGGCGCCGGAGAGAAAGCGTTGCGCCTCGAAAAGATAGGAGGATTGGTCATGTCCAAGATAATTGGCAAAGTATGGGTACAGAAACGAGGCGAAGATTACGAGCGCGCCGCATGCCATGACAAGGGCGGGGAGAGCCATAGGAAACTTAGAAGCTTTTTCCGGCTTCATATGGGAAGTTCCTCTACAAGAAGAGTGCGAGACAGTGGATTGCAGGGTTGCCAACAGTGTACCCCGACCACAAATTGGTCGGGGTAGAGCACAAGAGTGGTGCCCTCTGAAATCGCGAAGCACTGGAAGCTCATCCTCCCGTGCGCTGGCCGAGAGCCTCAATCACATCCACAGCCGCGGCGAATTTGCCGAGCGGGGCGCTGACTTGCACGCCCTGCACCATGCCGCGCGCCTCCAGTAACATCTCGCGGGCGATGTGGACGCCTTCGGCACGGGCATGTTCGCTGTCGGAGCTGGCGGCGGCCATGCGCTCCAGAATCTCGTCGGGCACCGAGACGCGCAGTTCATTGCGCATGAACTCTGCGTTGCGCACACTGGTGAGAGGCCAGATGCCGGCGAGAACCGGGATGCGGCAGTGCTCGATGCGGCGAATGAAACGCTCCAGCAGGCGCATGTCAAAGACCGGCTGAGTGACCGCGAACTGGGCTCCCGCCTCGCATTTCAATTCGAACCGGCGCACCTCCTCCTCGAGGTCGGTGATCCCGGGATTGGCGCCCACGCCGATGACAAACGTGGTGGCCGAGCCGATGGGGTTGGCACCGAGGTCCATACCCTGATTGAGGTTGCTGACGATATTGACCAGGCCGATCGCGTCCACGTCAAAAACGGCGGTTGCGTCCGGATAGTTGCCGAGCTTGGGCGGGTCGCCAGTGATGCAGATGAGATTATGCAAGCCGAGGGCACTGGCGCCCAGCAGGTCGCTCTGGATGCCGAGGACGTTACGGTCGCGGCAGGTGTAGTGCAGAACGGTCTCGATGCCGCACTCGCGCTCGATGATGGTGCACAGCGCCTGGTTGCTCATGCGGGCCGAAGCGCGGGGGCTGTCCGGTATGTTGACCGCATCGATGCCGACGCCGCGCAGAAACTGCGCCGCCGCCAGCTCCTTGGCCGGGCTGGTTCCCTTGGGCGGGACAATCTCGACCATGGTCACAAAATCGCCTGCAACGAGTTTTCGTCCCAGTCCGGAGCGCTCCTCCAGGGGCTTAACCTCTGGGGCGTTCGCTGGGCTCGCAATGGTTACCTGAAAAGAGGAAGAACGGGCTTCGCCGACGCGCAGCGCCGCCTGCATGGCCTTGATGTGCTCTGGAGTCGTGCCACAGCACCCGCCGACAAAAGAAACACCGGCGGCCACAAATTTACGCGCATAGCTGGCCATGTACTCGGGCGAGCAGAGATAAATGTTTCGTCCCTCCACATTGCGCGGCATACCGGCGTTGGGCTGGGCCGAGAGCGGCAGCGGGGTGACACGGCGCAGGCGCTCCATGGTCTCCAGCATGGCGGCGGGGCCGACCGAGCAGTTGCAGCCGACCACATCGACTCCGAAGCCGGTGAGACGGGCGCCGAAGGTTTCCGGATCGGTACCGTCGAGTGCGTTGCCATCCTCGTCGATGGTGACCTGGGCGACGACGGGCACTCCGGGAGCGGCGGCGCGCGCGGCCAGCACAGCCTGATGCAGTTCGTCGATGTAGCCAAAGGTTTCCAGCAGAATCAGGTCCACGCCCTCGGCGGCCATCACCTCGATCTGCTCGCGGAAGGCGGCTTGCGCCTCTTCGCGCGAGATCTTGCCGAGCGGCTCAATGTGCAGGCCCAGAGGTCCCACACTGCCGGCCACCAGCACACCGGAACCGGCGGCGGCGCGGGCCAGTTGCACGCCGGCGCGGTTGATGTCGCCCACGCTGGCCTCATATCCGTGGCGCTGCAGGCGGTAGCGGTTGGCGCCGAAGGTGTTGGTCTCCAGCACCTCGGCCCCGGCCTTCACGTAGTCGGCGTGGATGGCGCCGACGATCTCCGGTTGCGACAGGTTGAGCTCGTCGTAACAGCGGTTGATGAAGACACCTTTCGCATAGAGCAGGGTTCCCATGGCTCCGTCGCACAAAATGGGTCCACGGCCCAGCCGTTCCAAAAACGATGACATCTCCGCTCCTTCGACGCGATTTGTTTACTGCATTATCCCAGGCTGCAATTCACGGCGTTTCTGGAACCTTACCATAGCGGCCGCCTTGGGACGCGCAGATGCAATGTTATAATCAGCTTTTCCGGAATCTTCAAAAAATCCATAATCGTCTGGAGTGCGTTGCTTGAAACGAGCGACATTGATCCTGGCCCTGTTGGGCGCTATCGTACTGGCCGGCTGCGGCAGCAACGACACCACGAGTCAAACCACTTATTCCTCCCCCGGCTGCGGCAACAATGCCGCCGCGCCTCAGATCTGTAATGAACCTTACAAGCCGAAGACCCATCTTAAACATCGCGCCCTCGTCAGCAATTATTATGCCGGTGTATTGGATGTGATGGATACGACGCAGGACCGGCTGACAACCTTTACCTTCGGGGTGGGCTCCGGACCAACCTACCTGCAGCCTTCGCCCGACGGCCTCCTGACGTTCGTGAACAACACGGAATCGAACTCGATTTCGTCGTTTAACAACATCGAGGAGGCGGTGAAGGGGACGATCCAGCTGGGCGGGTATACGCAAAGTTTCGTCACCTCGACGGACAACCAGTCCGGCTTTGCGGCAGTCCCCAACGTTTCCAACGGGAATCCGCCGAACCTGCCGGGCGGCATTGTGCGCTTTAACCCGACCGATGGCAGCCTCAACAACGACATTCCGTTCCCCTACGTGCAATATCTTGCCCTGGACACGGCAGAACAACATCTTCTGGCTTTTACCCAAGGCGCCCCTGTTGTGACCGTGAATAGCGTGACTGTGAGCGATGACACCGCCAACTGGGTGGACCTGACCGCCATCGATCTGGCTAAAGGCGTTCCGCCGTACTACGCACTCAGTCTAAGCAACGCCAGCGGGAGTGTGACCCTCTCCCGTCCGGTGGCCGCGTTCTTCTCCGCCGACAACACCAAGGCCTACATCCTGAGCTGCGGCTATGAATGCGGCGGCAGCAGCAGCCCTAGCGTCACAGAAATCAACACCACTTCGATTACGCCGCAAACCCCGACCATCACCGGCTCGGTCGCCACGGCGACGGTGCTGAATCAGTGGACGATCAACGGTGCCCGCATCGGGCTGATCGACCCGACGGCGAACATGCTCTACGTGGCCGGGTCGACCATGAGCTCGACGGCGATTGATTGCCCGTTCGCTGACCTGGGCTCTCCAGCCTGCGCCACAACGCCGGCGAACGGCGGCAACAACGTCCAGGACGGCTACTTTACGGTGATCAATCTGACGACCGGGACGGTGGTATCTTCCACTCGCGTTGGCAACGGCGTGAAGCGGTGGATTCGCAACATCAACGGCGTGTACTGGGTGGCGTCGCTGAACTGCGGAGTAGAGAGCTGTGTTTCGATGGTCACGCCCACGTCCACCTCGGCTACTGCAACGGTACTTGCCAATGCCAATGGCGACGCCACGGGAATTTCACTGGAAGTCAACAGCGGCGAGGTGTACACCATCGAAGGCGGCGAGCTGTATATCTACAACCAGAACGGCATCCAATTCATCCAGCAGTACTACAACACGGACATCAAGGGCCAGGGCAGCGACGTATTGTATATCGACTAGCGGTGGGATCTACCGCCCACATCTGCCGCGGACGCGCCGATGTGGGCTAGGCTTTCAATGTGGAGTGGAGATGAGACTATGACCGAGCCGAGCTACGAAGAACTGAAATCCAAACTTGCCGAACTGGAAGCCAAGCAACAACGCGGCAGTGCCATCAGCTTCAAGGTCAGCGACAAAGGCGGCGTCAGCGTGTACGGACTGGGACGCTTCCCGGTTACCCTGTACTACGAGCAGTGGAACAAGCTCCTCGACCGCTCGCAGGATTTGCGCGAGTTCCTCGAGGCCAACAAGGACAAGCTGAAGCTGAAGGAATAGCGGCAGGGTCCCCGGGACGAGATAGGGAATAGGAGCCTCACCCGGACTGGCGAGTTCGGGATGGGGCTTTTTTCTTTTCGCCGCAGCTTCTCAGGCGTCGCGCGAGGAGTTGGCACCAAAGATCAGATCGATGACCAACAGCGTCGCGCCGGTAACGATGGCACTATCGGCGACGTTGAAGTCCGGCCAGGCGTGCGAGCCGATGTAGAAGTGCAGGAAATCGGTGACGCGGCCGTAACCCAGGCGGTCATAGAGATTGCCTACGGCTCCGCCGAGGATGAGGCTCAGCGCAAGGCCGCTCCAGCTGAAGCGGCGAACTGAGTTCCAGAGCAGGTAGCAGACTACCAACATGGCAAGGGTAGAGAAGCCGACCAGCAGAGGAACCCGCACCCGCTGGGGCCACTCGGCAAAGAGGCTGAAGGCCGCACCGCTATTTTCCACGTGGGTGATGGAAAAACAATTAGGGATGACCACCACGTTGCCAAAGTTGAGGGCAACGTGGTGGCGAATGAAGATCTTGGTGATCCGGTCAAGAACGATCACGGCCACCGAGATGGACAGATAGAGAAGGCGCAGCGCGGCACGCGACATTTTTGGCGACATTATTGCCCGTCGCCCCCGGAAGCGCCTGTAGCCTGCTCGCCTTCGATCACCATGAGATTGGCGCTGCAGCGCTCGCACACAGTCGGGTATTTGGAATCTTCGCCCACGTGGGTAGAGAAGTTCCAGCAGCGCTCGCATTTGACGCCCTCGGCCTTGCCCACCTCGAATGCAATGGCGGAGCCTGCTTCACCGGAGCGCACTTCGACTTGGGAGACGACGAAGAACCCCGCTAGTTTATCGGCATAGAGAGCAAGGCGCTTAAAGTCATCGCCGGAGGCGCGGACAACGACGCGGGCTTCCAGATTGGCCTTGATGGTTTTGTCGTTGCGCAGCGCTTCCAGTTCACGCAGGGCCAGTTCGCGGACGGTGAACAGATAGTCCCAATCGGCGCGAACCTGCTCGGCCTGCTCGCGGTCGCGGATTTCGCCGGTGAGGTCGTTTGAGTTGGGCAGCAGCGCAAGGTGCACGCTCTCCGGCCGGGAGAGCATCGCCGGCATGAACTGCCATGCCTCGTCGGCGGTGAAGCTGAGGATGGGCGCCACCAGGCGGAGCAGCGCTTCGCCGATGCGCCACAGGGCGGTCTGCGCGGATTTGCGCTCGCGCGAGGAACGCGGGAAGGTATACAGGCGGTCCTTGAGAATATCGAAGTACTGCGCGCTGAGATCAACGGCGAAGAATTCGTTGAGGCGTTGGTAGATGCGATGGAAGAGCATCTGGTCATACCAGGCGGAAACTTCGGCGGCCAAGACGACGGTGCGCAGCAGCATGTACTGGTCGAGCGGCTCAAGTTGCTCGAAGCTGAGCAGATCGGCGGCGGGCGCAAAGCCGTGCAGGTTTCCCAGAATGTAGCGGAAGGTGTTGCGGATCTTGCGGTAGTTTTCCGCAACCCGGTTCATCAGGGTTTCGCTGGCGCGCACGTCCTCGCGGAAATCGACCGAGGCGACCCAGAAGCGGACGATTTCGCCGCCCATACGCTTGGCGATATCAACCGGATCGACGGTGTTGCCGAGCGATTTTGACATGGCGCGTCCGTTTTCGTCGAGCGTCCATCCGTTGGTGGCCACGGCCTTGTACGGAGCCTGCCCGTTGAGTCCGATGGAGCAGAGCAGGGAAGAGTGGAACCAACCGCGATACTGATCGCCGCCTTCCAGATACATATCGGCGGGCTTCCAGTGGCCGAAGATCTGGGGTAGCACGGAAGCCTGCGAGGAGCCGGACTCAAACCAGACATCGATAATGTCCATCTCCTTGCGAAAAGTGGTGCCGCCGCAGTGGGCGCAGCGCGTTCCCACAGGGATAATCTCGGCGGCGGGCCGGGCGTACCAGGCATCGGCGCCTTCGCGCGCAAACAGATCAATGACCGCGCGGTTGGTGGCTGAGTCCTCATGCAGTTTGCCGCAGACGTCGCAGAAAAACACCGCGATGGGGACTCCCCAGATGCGCTGGCGGGAGATGCACCAGTCGGGCCGGGTGGCGATCATGTTGGCGATGCGCTCTTCGCCCCAGGCCGGGTCCCAGCGGACGCCGGCGATCTCGCGCAGGGCTTCGGTGCGCAGGGTGCCACCGCCGATGACGCCTTCCATCGAGATAAACCATTGCTCGGTGGCGCGGAAGATGACTGGCTTGTGGCAGCGCCAGCAGTGCGGGTAGGAGTGCTCGATGTTGTCGCGGCCCAGCAGCACCCCGCGGACTTGGAGCAACTCGACGATGGGTTCGTTCGCGGCAAAGACCTTCTTGCCGTCGTATTCGGGCAGTCCTTCGGTGATGTGGCCGCCGGCATCGACGCGCGTGGTGGGATCGAGTCCGTACTTGACGCCCGTGTAAAAGTCGTCGGCGCCATGCGCGGGAGCGGTGTGAACCGCGCCGGTGCCCTGGTCCATGGTGACGTAATCGGCCACCACGCCAAGGATGTCGCGGTCGAGGAAGGGATGGGCGAAGACGGACCGTTCGAGTTTGGCGCCGGGGAAGGTGGCGAGCACATCCATACCGCCGTTTTTGCCAATGCCAAGACGGGGCACGACGGCCGGGACCAGCTCGGCGGCGAGCAGGTAAACCTCGCCCGTGGCTTTGTCGAGGACGGCCATGTACTCGGCGCGGGGATGGAAGGCGACCGCCATGGAGGCAGGCAGGGTCCAGGGCGTAGTGGTCCAGATGATGGTGCTGATCTTTCCGTCGTGGGCGAGCAGTTCGGGCGCGATGGCAGCGGGATCGCTCTTGAGCGCGTACTTCACAAAGACGCTGGGGCTGGTATGGTTTTCGTACTCGACCTCGGCCTCGGCCAGCGCGGTGCGGCAATGGATGCACCAATAGACCGGCTTGAGTCCCTTATAGACCAGGCCTTTTTCGAAGAAGGCGTAGAAGTTCTCGATGACCTTGGCCTCGTAGCCATTGGTCATGGTGGAGTAGGGATGGTCGAAGTCTCCAAAGACGCCGATACGCTGGAACTGGTCGCTCTGGATCTGGAGGTACTTTTCGGCATATTTACGGCAGGCATGGCGGACCTCAAGCGGGTCCATCTCCAGCTTTTTACGTCCCAGGGCTTCATCCACTTTAATTTCAATGGGCAGGCCGTGGCAGTCCCAGCCGGGAACGTAGGGTGAATCGAGTCCCTTCATGGTGCGGGACTTTACGATGAAATCCTTGAGGCACTTATTGAGGGCGTGGCCAAGATGAATGGCGCCGTTCGCGTAGGGAGGGCCGTCGTGCAGGACGTAGGAGGGCGCACCAGCGCGCGATTTCCGGATCTGGTCGTAGATGCGGATGGACTGCCAGCGCTCGAGCATTTTGGGCTCGTTCTGCGGCAGGTTGGCCTTCATGGGGAAATCGGTTGTGGGCAGATTGACGGTCGCCTTGAGGTCCACTCGGGTGTTTGTCTCCGATCGGTATTGAATCTCTCATTATAAATAAGCCGGGAGACCGTTGGGGACGAAGGTCGAGAATTCGGGCGTGATAAAGTTGCGCTCTCCTGGCGCTTTGCGGGAATCTGTTGAGACAAGCTTCGCGTAGTATGTGAGGGAAGCAGACGAGATGACGCGCGCGGCCGGGTCGGAACGGCGGCGGGTGTGGGATTGGGATGAGCACAGAGATTGCCAACTGCAGAGTATGCGGACAGCCGCTGGGCGCCGATGGCCGGTGCCTACACTGCGGCGCGTCCGGCCACGTCTGGACGCTGCAGGATTGGCGTCCGATGCTGACGCTGTCGCTGGTGATTGCCTTGGGCTTTTCGTTTACGCGGCTGGTAGTAACCCAGTACGACGCGAGCCGGCAGGCGCTTGCCTCCGAGTACTATGCCGAGGGGTTGCGCGCCATGGATGCGCAGAAACCGTCCGAGGCGGCGGGCGCGCTGGAGAATGCGCTGATTTATTCGCACGACAATTTCCAGTACCAACTGAAACTGACCGATGCGCTGCTGGCCTCGGGGGCCACCAGCGAAGCGGTGGCGCAGCTGCAAAGCTTTCTGGCACAGCGTCCCGGAGATGCGCAGGTGTATTTGAAGCTGGCCCGGCTGGAGGCGCGGCGGCATCACGTGGACGAAGCCTTGCGCTACTACGTGGACGCCGTCGAAGGAGAATGGCCGGAGCACACCGATCCATTTCCGCAGCGCATCGCGGTGCGCTTTGAAGCGGCTGAGTACCTGGTCGAGCAGGGAAGGCAAGCCGAGGCGGAGGAAGCCCTGCAGTCGCTGGCGGCAGTCCTGCCGGTATCCTGGCCGGAGCAGGGAAAGCTGGGCGATCTGTTTCTGCGCAATGGCGACGCGGGACGGGCGTTGAAGGTGTATCAGGCGGAGCTGGAACTGGACAATGACAACGAGGCGGCGCTGCTGGGCGCGGGCAAGGCCAGCATGGCCATCAACTACACCGAGGCGCGCCGCTATCTGCGGCAAGTGGATCCGCAGATAGCGGAGACGCGCACCCTGCTGGCGCAGCTTGACCGGGTGGAATCGCTGGACCCATTCGCTCCGAAGATCGAGGGAAAAGATCGAGCACAGAGGACCATCGAGGTGTTCCGGATTGCCACGGAGCGGCTGGGACATTGCAGTACTGCGGCGCGGCCCTCCCCGGCAGCAGGACTGCAGCCAAAAAGCGAGTTGCGGAAGTGGGCCGATCAGCTTGCTCCCATGGTGAACGAGCGCAAGCTGCGCGGTCGGGATGACGTCATCGAGAGCACGCTGCGATTCGCCTTCCAGGCAGAGATGACGTCGGAAAAAGATTGCGGGCAAACCACGCCCGACGACGAAGCGCTGCTGCTGCTGGCTCGCGAACGGATGGGGGTGGTGCAATGAAGCCGCTGAGCGAGCGCAGCCGGGAGAAGCTGGTAAAGCTGATGGCGACGCCGGTGCGGCGGAAGTACTTTGAGTCGCTGCAGCGGATGCTGGGGCCGGCGGGACTGATCTCGATCCGCGAGGAGCAGTTTTTCCTGGTGCTGGCCATTGCCATCGGAATCCTTGCGGGCCTGTGCGTAGTGCTTTTCCGGGTCGCAATTCAGGCGGCGAGGCTCTGGCTGCTGGGCAACTCCGTGCATCCCGGCTTGCCGCGGGTGGTGCTGGTTCCGGCGGCGATGGGGCTGCTGATCGGAATCTTGGCGGTGCGCTTTTTCCCGCGGGTCCGAGGGAGCGGGGTAGTTCATACCAAGGGCGCGCTCTACATCTATGACGGGTACATCTCTCCCATGACGGCGGTGGGAAAGTTTGTGCTCAGCGCGCTTGCCATCGGGAGCGGACAATCGCTGGGACCGGAAGATCCGGCGCTGCAGATCGGCGCGGGTCTGGCATCGGGGATGGGGAAGTGGCTGCATCTGTCCAAGGAACGGATGCGCCTGGTGGTGCCAGTGGGCGCGGCGGCGGGGCTGGCAGCGGCATTCAATGCGCCGATCACCGCCGTGCTGTTCGTGATCGAAGAGGTGATCGGGCGCTGGAGCGCCGCAGTGTTGGGCGCCGTAGTGTTGTCGGCGATCTCGAGCGTGGTGGTGGAGCGCTGGTTCCTGGGCGCCGAGCCGCTCTTCCGGGTGCCGGCCTATCACCTGGATCATGCCGGAGAGTTGCTCGCCTACGCGTTGCTCGGCGTGCTGGGCGGGGCGGCCTCAGTGGTCTTTGTCACCCTCATCAAGGTGACCCGATCGCGCCTGCGGCGGCTGCCGCAATGGTCGCAGTATTTGCAACCGGCGGTGGCGGGGCTGCTGATCGGATTCATCGCGGTCTGGTATCCGCAGGTGATGGGAGCCGGTTACGAGTGGGTGGATTTGGCGATGCACAACCGCTTCCCGTGGGAGGTCCTGGGAATCCTGGCCGGATTGAAGTTGATCTCCACCGCATTGAGCTTCGCCAGCGGTACGCCGGGCGGACTTTGGGCACCGGTGCTGTTCATGGGCGCCATGCTGGGCGGGATGGTGGGAATGATCGAGCAGCAGTTGCTGCCGTCGATTGCCGTGCCGGTGGGGGCCTATGCGCTGGTAGGCATGGGAGCGCTGTTTGCGGGAATCCTCCGCGCTCCGATGACCTCGGTCTTCATGGTTCTGGAGGTGAGCGGGGATTACTCGATCATCCTTCCTGTGATTATTTGCAACACGATCTCCTACCTGATCTCGCGCGGATTCCAGAAGGTGCCACTGCTCGATGAGCTTTCGCGGCAAGACGGACTGGACCTGCCGTCGCTGGAAGAAGAGCACGAGGAGCCGGTGCTGTGCGTGGAAGATGCCATGCAAGCAGTCACCATGCGGGCGCTGCTGGGAGACGAGACTATCGCTTCGGCGCGCGAGCTTGCTGGCTCTAGCATAGAGGAGCATTTCCTGGTTTCGCTCGGCGAGGGCCGTTGGAGCGCGCTGAGCCGGAATGCGCTGTTTGCCGACGGGGCCGACGAATCCCTGGCCGTGCGCACGCTGGTCCGTGGACGGGTGCCGCGCCTCTATCAGGACCAGTCGCTGGATGTGGCTCTGCGTTTCCTGAAGGACCGGCCGATGCTTCCGGTGGTAGACCGCGGAAAGCTGGACCGGTTGATCGGAGTTGTCAGCGTCGAGGAGATCCTGCGGGCCTACCGAAGAGCCGGGCTGGCCGAACCCGAAACAGTGGAAGTTAATTAAACCGCCGAAACCGGGCAGGCGAACCTCAGCGGGGCAAACTGCGTCCAACAGAGCTGGATGTGGGTTCGCGAGGAGTTGCAATGCTGAAGTTGGAGACCATGCGGAGCGCGCAGGAGTTGGACCGTCTTAAGTCGCGCTGGACGTGGCTGGAGAAGCAGTGCGAGGCCACACTCTTCCAATCGTATGAGCTGAATCGCCGGGCGGCACACTGGTTCGCCTCGCGCGAGACACCGCAGGTCATGGTGGCCGAGTCGGATTCCGGGATGGCAATCATTCCGGCGGTGCGGCGCGAGAGGGAACTGGGACTTATCGGAGAAACGCTCTTCGACTATCGCGACGTGTTGAGCGCGGGAGAACCTGGCGTGCTGGAGCGGGCCTGGCATGAACTGGCGCGAACCGGTGTTCCGCTGGAGGTGACGGCCTTGCGCGGACTGGCGGCGCGGGAGCGCTGGCAGAGCCTGCAGCCGACTGAGTTTTGTAACGCACCGGCAACACGCCGGTGCGATCTGACAGCGACAGAGTTTGTTGCGGCTCACCACAAATCAGCCAAGGCCAGCCGGAGGTTGGCCCGTGCCGGACTGCGGCTGGTGCGGCGCGAGAACCGGCTGCAGCCAATTGCCGAATGGATCTATCGCCGCAAAGCCGACTGGTATGGAAAGAGCGCGAATCTGTTCGCCGACCGGCATCGGCAGAACTTCATGCTGCACATTGTGTCAAATGGGGTACTTGATTGCAATGTATGGAGTTATGAGACTGTCGATGGGGACGTTGCGGCAGCGCTGGTGACCTTTCGCCATGGCAGCATCCGGCACTTCTACACCATTCATCACGATTCCCGATGGGAGCGGTTTTCGCCGGGACAGGTGATGATCTTCGATGTGACGCGGGAATCGCTGGCAGAGGGGTTGGATGTCGACTTTATGACCGGAGAGTATGATTACAAAAATCGTCTGGCGACGGCCATGGTTCCGTTGTTTCGCGTTACAGCCTCGGCGGAGCAGATGGCGTCTTGGAGGTGCGAGGCGCCGAGCATGGTTCGTCCGGCTGCCTAGCGTCGAGTAAGAGCCAGCCAATCGCCCGCGCAGCCAAGACTGGGCCTGAAAGGAGAATCTCCGTGCCTGATCCCGCGAAGCAGTTGCAAACGATCTATATGGCAGGATTCGAGATTCAGACCTTCGAGCGCTTCCCGAACACAGTGGGATTGCTGAAGGGGCACTGCATCGCCCTGGTGCAGCCGACCGCCGAGGGCTTGAAACTGATTGGCCAACCGGGATGGCACATGGGCGAGGTTCTGGGGGTGCTGGTGGAGCGCAAGGGCAGGCGTATCTTCCAGGCCAAGAGCGAGGTGGTGGAAGCAACGCCGGAGCGCCTCAGCGAATTGGAAAACTTTCAACGTGAGCTGGAAGATCTGATGGCTCCACGCGCGTGATCCAGCGATGGTACTGCTAGAGCGGAAGCGGTTCGTTACTGCCAAAGAGCACGACGCGGGGCTGGAAGAGAGTGCCGGCGATCCGCTGAACGACGGCGACAAGCAATTGCTGATCGGCAAAGACCTTGATTAGAGGAGCCTGGGAGAATTCCGGCAGGTTGATGGAGCGGCCGTTGCGGATTGCGGCGACCGCCTGTGGCGATCCAGTAACGGAGGGAAAGCCGTTGAGAATCTGGCGCGGATGCAGGTAAGGGGACGAACGCTCTAGCATGACGGGCGAAGGAACTGCGTCAGGCTTCTCGCTACCCATGGTGTCCGATAATGGGTATTCTGATAACTCCGGAATTGGCCTGATTTGCTTCTGGCTTTCATGGTAACTTGCCAGTTCCTCGAGGCTTACTGCCTGAGAGAGGCTGAATTCCCCGGCCTGGGTGCGTCGCAGTTGCGTGAGGTGGGCGCCACAGCCAAGTGCCTGACCGAGATCGTGGGCAAGCGAACGGATGTAGGTTCCTGCGGAAACCTCAGCAACGAAACGGGCGCGATCTGCCCACACGCTCTGAACCTCGAAACGGTGAACCTGGACGGCAACTGGCTTCATCTCTACAACTTTATCTTTGCGAGCGAGTTTATACGCAGCGACGCCGTGGATTTTCTTTGCGGAATAAATGGGCGGAACCTGTTGAATGCATCCGTTGAACGCGGCAAGCTCGTGGTGAATCTGGGCCAAGGTCGGTTGTACGCTGGAGATAGGGCCAAGCGGTGAGCCCTGGGCGTCATAGGTATCCGTGGCGAATCCGAAACGTATTTCTCCTTCATACACTTTGGATGCTTCGTTGAAGAACTGGGCGAGCCTTGTGTAGCGCCCTAGCACAAGGGGGAGAACGCCGGTCGCCATCGGGTCCAGGGTGCCGAGATGTCCCACACTGCGCTCCCCGGTGATGCGGCGCACGCGGTTGACAACGTCATGAGAGGTGAGGGTTGCGGGCTTGTCCAGAACCAGAATTGCGTTGATCATTCTTCTGTATCGTCAAACAAAGCTCGTCTGCGGTCAACCGCGCGCCAACCTCATGTCATCCGGTATCCAACGTTCATCAAGCGAAACGACAGCATTCCTTTGGTAAGGCCATGATTCCACTGAAAGACGATACGCCGCGAACATCGACTCCACTGCTGAACTATTTTCTGATTGCGGCGAATCTGGCAGTGTTTCTCTTTGAGCTTTCGCTGGGGCGGCGATCGCTGGCGGTGTTTCTCAACACCTTTGGGCTGGTTCCCGCGCGGTTGAGTGCGGTGCTGCAGGTGCCGGTGCAGCACATGCACGCCCACGTGCACGGCCTTGCGCCCGAGTTTGCGCTACTGCCCATTCTGACCGGCATGTTTCTTCATGCGGGCTGGCTGCACTTGATCTTTAACATGTGGTTTTTGTGGATCTTTGGGAGAAATCTTGAAGATGCACTGGGACATTTCCCGTATCTCATTTTCTACTTGACCTGCGGGGTCGCGGCGGCCCTGACGCAGACCCTATCCGACCCCACTTCGATGATCCCGACCGTGGGTGCCAGCGGCGCTATTGCCGGGGTGATGGGCGGGTATTTTGTTCTCTATCCGCGGGCCCGGGTTCTGATGCTGGTTCCCTTCTTTTTCATCTTCTTTCTCTGGCTTCCGGCCTGGGTGGTTCTGGGCTATTGGTTTGTCCTGCAGTTTATTAGCGGCGTGGGAACCTCGCTGGTGGCGTCCGATGCTCAAAGCGGGGGAGTCGCCTTCTGGGCCCATGTTGGCGGATTTCTGGCGGGCGTTTTGCTGGTGCGTCTCTTCCCTTCCCGGACGCGGCGCTACTACTACGGCTACTAGAGCCTGATGGAAAATCTCCGGCTCCAGGCATCGCGGCGGCAGGATTTGGATTCTAACCGCCTACACGCCAGTCATACGAGGTGCTCACCATGCAGCATGAACTCAAAGATTTCTGCGACCACGCGCCGCTCTACGCCCGTGCCGAGCCCGATGATGAGTACGATCCTCGGCCGGAGCCGGTTGATCCATACATGATCGATCAAGACGAATACGACATCGAAGACGATGGATCTCTGGAGATCGACGACGAGGACGAGGACTAACCCTCCACTCGCCCCTTGAAGCGCCACGCGACACAGCTCGGCTCAAGCTGGGGTTGCGGCGAGCAAGTTCACAGTGTGCCAGCCGACGGCGCGATGACGATCTCGTCCATATTTGCGTTGCCGGGCAGAGCGACAGCGTCAGCAACCGCCTGAGCGACGGTTCGCGGAGCGAGCATCGAACGGCGCGGGGCCTCAGGCCAGAACTGTTGCCAGATGGCGGTAGCGGTGGCTCCGGGCAGAAGCGCCACAACCCGGACGCCACGCGGACGAAGCTCCTCACGCAGGGTTTCCGTAAATGCCAGCAAGCCGCGCTTGGAGGCGTTGTAGGCGGCCATTCCGGGAAAAGATACGCGGGCGGCAATGCTGAGATTGTTGACGATCACGCTGGACTTCCCGAGGAACGGAAGCAGGGACTGGGTGACCAGGAACGTTCCGTGCAAGTTGGTGTCGATCACCTGGCGCCAAATCTCATAATCAAGCGAAGCGATGGGCTGCGATGGGCCGGCGATGCCGGCGTTGTTGATGAGCACGTCCAGCCGTTTGCGCCTGCGGACGAGGTTCGCCAATTGAGCGACGGATTGAGGATCGCGGATCTCGCAGGCGATGGCGGTAGCCTTGGGAAGCCGCGCGGCCAGGCGATCCAGCGCGCGCTGGTCGCGGGCGGTGAGGATGAGATGGAAACCACGTTCGGAGAGCGCCTCGGCGATGGCCAGGCCGAGGCCGCGGGAGGCTCCGGTGACAACAGCGAGCTTGGCACGTGCGGGCATTAGAAGCCGTTGGAATTCTTTTGCCGCAGCAGGGAGAGAAATTCGTTGCGCGTCTCCTGCTGGCGGAAGGCGCCGAGCATGGCGGAGGTGACCGCCGCCGAATGCTGTTTCTCCACGCCGCGCATCATCATGCAGAGGTGGCGCGCTTCGATAACCACTCCGACTCCCTGCGGCTGAATCATCTCCTCGATGGCTTCGGCAAGCTGGGTAGTGAGCCGCTCCTGCACCTGCAGACGGCGGGCAAAGATCTCGACCAGTCGCGGCAGCTTGCTGAGACCGATCACCTTTCCGTTGGGAATATAGGCGATGTGGACCTTGCCGAAAAACGGCAGCATGTGATGCTCGCAGAGGCTGAACATCTCGATGTCCTTCACGATCACCATCTCGTCGTAGTTGACCGTGAACAGCGCGCCGTTGAGAACCTCGGAGGGCTCCTGAGAATAGCCGTGGGTGAGAAACTCCATGGACTTGGCGACGCGGCCGGGAGTTTCCAGCAGGCCCTCGCGGGTGGGATCCTCGCCGATGCGCGAGAGCATCTCGCGAACCAGTTCCTCGAAGCTGGCACTGCGGAGTGCGGTGGATGCGGGTTGTGAGGTCCCCTGCGTCATGGCCTTTTGGATTGCGACTGTTTTCATTATGACTCTCTTTCGAACCCTGCGTCTTCTCGCGGAACGTTGCTGGGATTAACGCCTTGGCGGTTGATCGCCGGCGTATTCAATGGCGTTATTAACCGTCTCCTCGATGCGAACCCCTTCCAGATGAGCCGGCAGCGGCGCCTGGCTCAGAATCTGTTGCACCCGGATGGCCAGATTTTCCGTGGTGGGAACCTGCGCGCGGAAATCCTCAAGCAAGCTCAGATTCTGATGGTCGAAGCGCTCGATGACTTCCCGGTTGACCGCCGAGTCCAGCGCGGCAAGGTCGCAGAGCATTCCGGTCTCCGGCGCAATGGGGCCGCTCAGGGTCACTTCAAGAAAATAATTGTGGCCGTGGCCATGGGGATGGTTGCACTTGCCGTACGTCTCGCGGTTGGCGGCCTCGCTGAGCGCAGGACTATGCAGCCGGTGCGAGGCGGAAAACAGATAGCGGCGGGTGAGATAGACCTTCATCGCTACTCTCCGTAATAGTCCACAAAAAGATCGGGCTGCTCATAGAGGCGCACCCGATGCAGCCGGGCGGGATGAAGGTGGGAGTGAAGCCGCCGCCAGATGGCTACCGCAAGGTTCTCGGTGGTGGGCACGCGCGAAGCAAACTCCGGAACTTCGCAGTTGAGATTGCGATGGTCAAAATCGTCCAGTACCTGACGGTTGAGAATATCCTTGAGCAGTTTCAGGTCGATGACGAAGCCGGTGATGTCATCGACTTGGCCAGCGACGGTCACCTCAAGGGTATAGTTGTGCCCGTGCCCATTGAGGTTGGCGCACTTGCCGAAGACCCGCAGGTTCTCCTCCGGAGTCCACTCCGGGTTGTGATAGTAGTGCGAGGCGGAGAACTCAGCCTTGCGCGTGAGATAAATCATGGCAGGCGCCCCCTGGCGGCTGGACAAGATAATTTACGGCTACTTGCCATTGGATGCAGTCAGGCACCCTGCGGCTCCATCCGTGGAGTAAGCGCGTCCCCGCCAGCTGACGGTTCCCTCCGCATGGGCCTTGGCCGAGTGACGCAGCAAAGCGGCAAACCACGGCAGGCCAAAGATGGAAAGCAGCGACGGCCAGTAAGGAAGGTGTGCGCGGGCCACGCGGGCGTAAAAGAGGGCAAAATTGGAAAGCGTGAGCAGCCATAGAATCACCACACCGGCACTCACAATCCAGTGGCCCGGTGTGCCCATGCGAGCCGCAACCCTCGCCGAAAGCAGCGCAGAACTCAATACGGACAGCGCCAGCAACAGGAGCAGACGGCAAAACTCCACGTTGCGTCTGCGCGCCAGCAGGCGCGTATCGGGAAAGAGCAGAGCGAGATTTTTCGTCCAGCCGTTGCGCAGTTCCTCCCAGGAGTTATACATGCGGGTGCGCACCAGTCCACGGCCCAGGCGAAAACGGATTTTGTATGATTTTTGCTTGTAGCGGCGCGCCAAGGCGACATCTTCGAGTAACTCAGTGGCGACCGAGGCAAAGCCACCCACCTGCTGGTGTGCAGCGGCACGGACCAGCAGGTATTGTCCGTTGGCGACCGCGTCCGGCAAAGCGGGATCGCTGACGCGGCGCGGGCTATAGCGCACGGCCAGTTCGCCGAAGATCAGCGGCATCACCAACCGCTGACGTACCCCGGTAAGGAGTTGCTCGGGCGAGTAGGACAGCATGTCCGCCTGGTAATGGCCAGCCTCGGCGAGTGCGGCGGCAAGCGACCCCTCGAGGTGTTCGGTGTCGGCATCGGTAAACAACAGCCACTCACCCTTCGCAACCGCTTCGGCGGCCACCAGGGCGTTGGTTTTTCCGGTCCATCCGGCCGGAAGCGGCTGCGGCGCGTCCAGCAGCCGGACATCCAGGAGGAACTCGTTGAGCCCAATGAACGGACATTGGCGAACCCGGGTAAAGCTTTCGGCGATGGCGCGGGTGCGGTCGGTGGAAGCGTCATCAACCACCAGAATCTCAAAGGAGACGCCTTTTTGCACCACCAGCGAACGCAGGCAGCGCTCCAGGTTGGCCTGTTCATTGCGGGCCGGAATGACAATCGAGAGCTGAGGAACAGCGGCAGCAGGATTCGTGGAGTCCATAATAAGTGGGTTCCGGTTTATTATAAAGGACGTGAAATACAGCAGACGAATTGCATTCGTGGGGTTGGTGGCGGCGCTGGCGTTGGCAGTGGCTTCTTGCCGCAACTCCGAACCAGCGCAGATCGGAACGACGGCCCCGGACTTTACCGTAAACGACGGCCAGAAGACGATCCAGTTGAGCCAGTTCCGCGGCAAACCGGTGTTGCTCAACTTCTGGGCAACGTGGTGCCCGCCCTGCGTACAGGAAGTTCCCGATCTCGTCGCTCTGCAGCATCAACTGGGCGACAAGGTCATCATCCTGGCGGTGAGTATGGACGAGGACGAGGCAGCCTACAAGGCATTCACTGCCAAGAACATGCCGGGAATGCTGACGGCGCGCGATCCGGACCACAAGTCGAGCGCCGCCTATGGGACCTTTGCCTATCCGGAATCCTTCCTGATTGATAAGAATGGAAAGATTCAACGCAAGTTTATCGGCGCGGAGGAGTGGACCTCGCCGGAGATGATCGACTATTTCAATAAGCTGTAACGGAATAATACGATAGCAAAATAAGGCACGGGGACGATCCGTGCCTTATTTTGTCCGGATAATTTTGCAAGAAACCTTCGCTACCAGCTCTGTCGGCTATTTCGATGCGGCAGCCGCTTGGGCCGGGCTCTCCACCACGGCCTGTTCCACGCGATATCCCCGTGCCTGCAGCAGCTTTACGATTCCCTGCTTGCCGACGGCGTGCGCCGCGCCGACGATCATGAAGCACGATCCCGAGGAGTGCAGGCACTTCTCCAGGCGGTCGGCCATATGCGGATTGCGGTCCTCGCGCAAGCGCTGCGATAGAGCTTTCTCGTCCGCATCGTCATCGACTTCCTGGGCGTTTGTGAGTTCATCAATCTTGTCGGCTGCTCCCTCGCTCCAATATTTCGCCAGCTTCGTCCAGGTCTCCTCGGCGTGCTCCGCCTGGCGGATGGATGACAGCAGGAATTGGTCGGAGTCCCGCTCGGGAACGCTGGAGAGCAACTGGATCTGCCATGCGGCGTCTTCCAGTTGTTCGACAGGTTTGTCTCCGGCCTTGTTCATAAAATACATATCGATACCCTGGTTGGGATTCAGTCCCACCTTGATCATGGGCAGCATCGAAACGGTCAGCCCGGCCATCCACGGACGATAGCGGACAAACAGCGCTGGCGGTATTCCGTACGTAGTGAGGACTGCATTCAGCTTTGCCAGTGTCTCCGGAGCGATGTGCTTGGAGAGATCGTCTCCCAGGGGATAGGTGCCGGATGCCGCCATCATCTGCTGCATCTCCAGCGGGTTCAATTTTCTCGTGTCCACCTCGACGATGAGCAAGGAAGATGCCGCAAATGCATTTTCAATGACGGACGGGAGCGGATAAAAAGATTTGTCGCCGAGATGGACGGACCCGAGCAGGTAGGCGCTCTTGCTGCCAGAGGAGATCTTCCACATCAGTACCGGTGTCCCTGGCTTGTATAAGCTCGACTGCGCGACGGAAGCAACGGATATGAGGGCGCATAAAAAAACAAGGGCAATACGGCGTGCAGGATTGGCGATGCTCATGCCGGATGCGTCTCCTTGGGCAGCTCAGGTGGAGTTTAGCATTGGAGCGGATGAACGCGCAGGCCCAGCAGGGATGGTTGCTTGCCAAGTTTCTAATCCGGCGAGTTGCTCCAAACCCCTGCTACAGCTTCGCATCCCGCAGCCGTAGCGCGTTTGTGATCACCGAAACGGAGCTGAGGCTCATCGCCGCCGCGGCGAAGACAGGCGGCAGCATCCAACCGGTGAAGGGATACAAAATACCGGTGGCAAGCGGAACGCCGAGCGCGTTGTAGGCGAAGGCGAAGACGAGATTCTGGCGGATGTTGCGCATCGTGGCCTGGCTAAGGCGCCGGGCGCGCAGAATGCCGCGAAGGTCGCCGCGCAGCAGGGTGATGCCGGAGCTGTGCATGGCGATGTCGGTTCCGGTGCTCATGGCGATGCCCACCTGGGCCTGCGCCAGCGCGGGCGCATCGTTGATGCCGTCTCCGGCCATGGCAACCACTCTTCCCTGCTGCTGCAGGCGTTGGATCACCGCCGCCTTGCGCTCGGGCAGCACCTCGGCTTCGAACTCGCGGATGCCGAGTTTGCGCGCGACCGCCTCGGCCGTGGCGTGGCTGTCTCCGGTGAGCATAACGACGTGCAGGCCTTCGCGCGTGAGATCCTCAATCACCATGGCGCTGGTGGGCTTTACCGGATCGATGACGCCGAACATGCCGATCAGTTCGCGGTCGGCGGCGATGTAGAGCGCGGTTTGACCCTGGTTACGCATATTGTTGCGCATGGTCTCGGCGGCGCCATCCGAAATAGAGATCCCCATCTCCTGCATCAGGGCGGCGTTGCCTACGGCCACGTAGCGCGCATCCACGTCGCCCAGCACACCGCGTCCGGGGCGGGATTCGAAGCGCTCGACGCGATGCGGCCGGAGTTGGGCCAATTCGGCGGCGTGTACGATCGCCGCACCCAGCGGGTGTTCGCTGAGCGCCTCCAGGCTCGACGCCCACTGCACCAGATCTTCCTGGCTGTGCTTGCTGAGCGATACCACAAACTCCAGAGTGGGTCGTCCGGTGGTGAGCGTTCCGGTCTTATCCACCACCACGGTATCGACGTGCTCCATGGCCTCCAGGGCTTCGGCGTTCTTGATGAGCACGCCGGCGCGGGCGCCGCGCCCGGTGCCCACCATGATGGCCATCGGAGTCGCGAGCCCGAGCGCGCAGGGACAGGCGATCACCAGCACGGCGACGGCATTCACCAGCGCTTGCGGCAGCGCGGGCGCGGGACCGAGGATCAGCCAGCCCAGGAAGGTGAGGAATGAAACACTCACCACGGCAGGGACGAAGACGGCGGAGACACGATCGGCAAGGTGCTGAATGGGGGCCCGGCTGCGCTGTGCCTCGCTCACCAAGCGGACGATCTGCGCCAGCATGGTGGCGCTGCCAACATGCTCGGCACGCATAAGGACCGAGCCGTTGCCGTTGACGCTGGCGCCGACGAGCCGGTCGCCGGGACTCTTTTCGACCGGCAGAGATTCGCCCGTAATCAGCGACTCATCCACCACGGTGCGCCCGTCCAGCACCACGCCATCCACCGGAACCTTTTCGCCGGGACGCACGCGGAGCCGCTGGCCCACCGCAACCTGGTCGAGCCGAACATCGTGCTCGTTGCCGTCGGCCTCTACAACTCGCGCCGTCTTCGGAGAAAGATCGAGCAGCGCGCGGATGGCGCTGGAGGTTTGTCCGCGGGCGCGCAGCTCCATCACCTGGCCGGCCAGCACCAGAATCACGATGGCAGCGGCAGACTCGAAATAAACTTCCGGCTGGCCGCCCATGCCGCGCAACGAGTGCGGGAACAGCGCCGGCCACAGCGTTGCAATCGCGCTGTAGACATAGCTGACGCCGACCCCAAGGCCGATCAGTGTGAACATGTTGGGCTTGCGGAGTTTGACCGAGGCGATGGCGCGCTGCAAAAACGGGTAGCCTGCCCACAGAACCACCGGCGAGGCTAGCAGAAGCTGGAACCATGCCACCGTGGGCAGCTGGCCCGGGGGGTGATGCGGCGCAGCCATCAGGTTCCGGGTCATCTCCCACATGGCCAGCAGCAGCAGAGGCACTCCGAAGACCAGGCTCAGCCGAAGCCTTCGCCTCATGTCCACCAGCTCGGGCGCGGGCTCCTGGCTGGCAGAGACGGTCTCCGGCTCCAGGGCCATGCCACAGGAGGGACATGCATCCGGCTTTGCCGAGCGAACCTCGGGACACATCGGGCAGATGTAAACCGTCGCAGACGAGCCTGAAGCGGGCGCGACGGTGTACGAAGCGGCGGAGACAGCTGGCCTACCTCCCAGCTGAACCAGGTTCGGTTGCGCAAAATTCGGCTGAATCCGAGACAAGGTGGCCATCATTCCGCCCGCCTTGTAATTGGGTGAAAGATATTTGCCCGGCTCGGCGCGAAAGCGCTCGTTGCATTTTGGATTGCAGAAAAAATATTCCGCGCCCTGATAGACGGAGGACCCTCCGCGCGCGGCGGCGGGATCGACGGTCATTCCGCAGACCGGGTCCTTTGCATTCCTATCGGGCAAGGATGAACTCCCTTCCAGCATTCGTGCCGGTGACTGCTATACTAATGCAAGTTCGCCCCATGCAGATGCATGTGGACAAGGATGGTAAAGGGTCGGATGACCAACGTCGAAATCAGCTACAACTATGGAATGTCGCCGGATGAAGCCGTGATGCGGGCCATCGACAACATACGGGAAGTGTATGGAATCCGGCGCCTGAACTTCAACGAAGCTTCGCGCAGTGTCAATGTGGAATACGACGCAACGCGGCTCAGTCCGGCGGTCGTGGCCAAGTTGTTGCGGCAAACCGGACTGGACCTGCAGTAGAACCCTGCAGGGTGCTTGGCGCGGGCCGATCGCGCATCGGCCATGCATCGGCGATTCCCCGTCCGGTTGCAGAGCAGGCAAAGGTCTGTGTTATATTGAATTTGGTCGTTGGCCACAACGGCAAAGAAGTCTGAAGCGCAATGCTTCGGTGTGCGCCCTTAGCTCAGCTGGATAGAGCGACTGACTACGAATCAGTAGGCCGGGAGTTCGAATCTCTCAGGGCGCACCATTTCCTTTTTCTCCATGCGAAAATTGTGGCCTCTCGGGAATTATTCTGCTCGCGAGGCGTTCGTGCTCACCCGGTATCAATCGGCCGGGAGATTGTCCTCCAATGCATTGCAGGGCACTGGCGCATGTGCAGGCTCGAAGTAGCGTTTGAGGTGCAGAATCAGGATGCTCACAGGCGTCTGTAACCGCACGCCGTCTGGAGTGAGGGGGGAACCAGATGCGGATTTTAATCGCGACATCCAACCAGGGAAAGCTGCGCGACTTTGCCGGAGCAGCGGCGCTGTATGGCGTCCGCGTGGAGGGCCTTCCCAACTTTGCCAGCCTGCCCGAGGCGGTGGAGGATGGCGCGACCTTTGAGGAGAACGCCCGCAAAAAGGCCGAGCACTACAGCCGCTTTGCTCCGGGCGAGCTGGTGCTGGCCGACGACTCCGGCCTGAGCGTGGAGGCCTTGGGAGGCCAGCCCGGCGTGCACTCGGCCCGCTATGCCGCCGTGGATGCGGTGAAAGACGATGCGGCATCCATCGACAGGGCCGGCATTGATTTGGCAAACACTGATTTGGCAAACAATGCCAAGCTGCTCCGCGAGCTGGAGGCGGTGCCGGAGACAGAGCGCGTGGCGCGCTTCGTCTGCGTGCTCTCGGCGGCGCGCAACGGGTATCAGGTGGCGCACTTTCGCGGTAAGAGCTGCGGCATGATTCTGCGCCAGCCGCGCGGCACCATGGGCTTCGGATACGACCCGCTCTTCTATCTTCCGGAGCTGGGCAAGAGCTTTGCCGAGCTCACCCCAGAGGAGAAGGCGCCGGTGAGCCATCGCGGGGCCGCGCTGCGAGCTTTTCTGGAGTGGGCCCGGCAGGCGCTCTAACGCCGCGCTCTCTCCTCGGCCAGCTCGCGGGCAAACATCTTCTCTGCATCGATGGTCAAAAACTTTCCCCGGCTGCGCGCCAGCACCACTCCGTCGGCGTTGCGCAGCTCGGCGCTGTTGTAGATCGCCCGTCCCCGGACCCGGCTGATGCGCCCTTCGGCTACCAGCGGCTGGTCCAGCGGCACCGGGCGCAGGTAGTCCACCTCCAGGCGGCGGGTGAGCGCGACTTTGCCCTTCAGCTTATTGGCCTTGCTCATTGCCTCGTCCAGAATGGTGGCAACAATGCCCCCGTGCGCGTGGCCGGGCGGACCGCCGAACTGGGCGCTCAGCGCAAATTCGCAAACGTAACTGCGGCCGCCGGGGCTGAGCACGAATTTCAATTGCAATCCGCCGGGGTTGGCCGCGCCGCATCCAAAGCAACGGTCGCGTTGCCAGCGGCGCTTGGCTGCATCGTGGTGGGCGTCTTCGGGTGGCATGGCTCGCGGCTCCGCTGGACAAAGGTCTCAGCTTGCTTCGATTCGGCGCCGGTCTGTTTCGATTCAGTGCACAATCGGGAAGGGTGCGGCTTTGGGGGCCGTGATTGGGACTCGAAAAAATCTCGTACAACTCAGGAAGCACGGCAACGGTTTTCCCGCATCGAAGGACGGGTGGGGAGATAGATGGCAACGCTTTCACATTCGTCCAACAAAACAGTTCCAGGGGGCGGAAATCGCTGGCCGCCGCCTCCTGAAACCTCCGGCGGCGGTGGTGGCGGAGGCGGGCGCGGCGACGGGGACGGGCTGGATGGCTTCCGGCAGCAGTTGCAGCGCTACCGTCTAGGCCTGCTGTTCACGGCAGCCTCCATCGTCATGCTGTTCATTTCGTTCACCACCTTATTCGTGGCGCGCCGTGGGACCGGCCGCTTCGATACCGTGAGCGGCGGCTTCCAGAGCGACTGGATTGCGGTGCATCTGCCCATGACCATCCTGCTGGTGAACACCGCCGTGCTGGGCGTCGGCAGCCTGCTTGTCGAGAAGGCGCGGCGGGCGGCGCGAACGGAGGCCGTGCTGGTGCCCATGGGCAGCATTCCTGGCGTGCGTGGGATTCGGCAGACCTCGCTGCTGTGGGTGTGGGCCACGGTCCTGGCGGGTTGCGGCTTTCTCTTCGGCCAGTTTCTCGCCTGGAAGCAATTGCTTTTGAAGGGCGTGGACATGAGCAGCGGACCGGCCAGCGTGTTCTTTTATCTGCTGACGGGGGCCCACGCAGTGCACCTGTTGGCGGGGGTGCTGATCCTGCTCTATTCCTGCCTGGCGCCGGGGCCAAGGCATTCGCTGGAGCGGCGTACCATCTCGCTCGATGTGACGGCCTGGTACTGGCACTTCATGGCCGTGATGTGGATCTACGTGCTGGCGGTACTGAAGCTGATGAATTCATAAAACCGGAGCCCTGGGCATTTCTCGGCCCCACGCGGGACGCCTATATATAATAGTGAGATTCGGACAACGCCGGATTGATGCCATAGCGATTAGTGGCGCAAACGGCGGCCGATCTCACTATGTCCAAGGATGCGATCGTAGTTCGCGGTGCGCGGGTTCACAACCTGAAGAACATCGACTTCGAAATTCCGCACAATCGCCTGACGGTGGTGACCGGAGTTTCGGGAAGCGGAAAGTCGTCGCTGGCCTTTGACACCATCTATGCCGAAGGGCAGCGGCGCTATGTCGAATCGCTTTCGGCCTACGCGCGGCAATTCCTGGAGCGCATCGAAAAGCCGGACGTGGATGTGATCGACGGCATTGCCCCGGCCGTCGCCATCCGCCAGAAGAATCAGACGCGCAATCCCCGCTCCACCGTGGCTACGGCCACCGAGATCTACGATTATCTGCGGCTGCTGTATGCGCGCATCGGCCGGACCTACTGTCCGCAATGCGGCGAACAGGTGAAGTATGACACCGTGGATGAGGTGGCGGAACGTATCCTGGCGCTCGGAGATGGCACTCGCATACAGGCAATGTTTCCGCTGCTGCATTCGGAAGCCGTAGCCACTCCGGGTTCTGAGCCAGCCGCGGAGAAAAAGCCGCGCGGCCGCCGCAAAAAGCAACCCGAAGCCGACACAGGAGCGGCATTGCGCGAGCGCCTCTTCGAACTGCGCAAGCGCGGATTCAACCGCCTCATGCAGGCGGGCGAGCTGTTCGAGTTTTCCACTCCTGAATCGCTGTTGGGCATTGATTTCAACCGTCCTGTGTTTATTCTGCTGGACCGCATTGTGGTCGATGCCGAGTCGCGCTCCCGCATTGTGGATGCGGTGGAGAGTGGATACCGCGAGGCGGGCGAAGTGGTTTTTGAAACCGCTCCGGAAGAAGGAGAAGCGCAGCAACTGCGCTTTTCCCACCGCTTCGAGTGCAAGCGCTGCAATCTCAAGTTCGAGCATCCCGAGCCGCGTCTGTTCTCCTTCAACAATCCCTACGGAGCCTGCCCGCGTTGCCAGGGCTTTGGCAACACCATCGACTTCGACATGGACTTGGTCATCCCCGACCCGTCCAAGACGCTGGCCGAAGGCGCGGTGGAACCCTGGACCAAGCCCAAGTATCGTCCGCTGGGCACGGAGATGCGCCGCTTCGCGCGCCTGGCGGGAATTCCGCTGGACGTTCCCTGGGCGAACCTCAAAAAAGAGCACCAGCAACTCATCCTGGAAGGCGACGGAAAGTGGTTCGGGGTGCGCGGCTTCTTCGAGCATCTGGAGAAAAAGAGGTACAAGCTGCACGTGCGCGTCTTCCTGAGCCGTTATCGCGGCTACTCGCTGTGCGGCGCATGCGGCGGAGCCAGGCTGCGTCCTGAGGCGCGGCAGGTGAAGATCGCCGGGCTCGATATCTGCCAGCTCTGCGACAAAACCGTCGAGGCCGCGGCGCGCTTCTTCCAGGAGCTGACGCTCACCGCCGAAGAGTCCGGCATTGCGGGAAAACTGCTGGAAGAGATTCGCGACCGCCTGGGATTTTTGAACGATGTGGGACTGGAGTACCTGACGCTGGACCGGCACTCTTCCACCCTGAGCGGCGGCGAGGCGCAACGCATTCAGCTGGCCACCTCGCTGGGCTCGCGGCTGGTAGGAACCTTGTACGTTCTCGACGAGCCTTCGATTGGGCTGCACAGCCGCGACACCGCCCGCCTCATTCACATCCTCCACGGGCTGCGCGACCTGGGAAACACGATCCTGGTGGTGGAGCACGACCCGGAGGTGATGGCCGCGGCCGATGAGATTCTCGATCTTGGCCCCGGCGCTGGAGAGCACGGCGGAAAACTGGTGGCCAGTGGGAGCTACGAACAGATCCGAGCCGATCATCAATCGCTCACCGGACGCTATCTGAACGGAGATCTGCAGATTCAGGTCCCGCAGCAGCGGCGCCAACAAAGCAAGCGATTGTTGCGTCTGCACCATGCCAGCGGACACAACCTGAAGGACGTGGATGTCACCATCCCGCTGGGCATGCTGGTTGCCGTTACCGGCGTTTCAGGCTCGGGCAAGAGCACCCTGGTGCATGACGTGCTCTACCAGCGCCTGGCGGCCCTCAAGCGCCAACCCACGGGCACGGCGAGCGAAGGCATCGTGGGCGAACTCGACGGCGAGCAGTGGATTGACGAAGTCCAGTTGGTGGACCAGTCACCCATTGGCCGCACCCCACGCTCCAATCCGGTGACCTACATCAAAGCCTTCGATCCGATTCGCGAGGTCTTCGCTTCCCTTCCCGAATCCAAAAAGCACGGCTACACCGCCGGACACTTTTCGTTCAACATACCGGGCGGTCGCTGCGAAACCTGCTCGGGCGACGGCACGGTGACCGTGGAAATGCAGTTCCTGGCCGATGTGGAACTGCTTTGCGAAGACTGCAAGGGCACGCGCTACAAGCCGGAGATTCTGGCTGTCCGTTATCACGGAAAGAACATCCATGACGTGTTGAACATGACGGTGAAAGAGGCGCTGGGATTCTTTACCGGCGTGCCCAAGCTGGTGGACAAGCTGCGGGTGCTGGAAGAAGTTGGCCTCGGCTATCTGCGCCTGGGCCAGTCGGCCACCACCCTGAGCGGCGGCGAGGCGCAGCGCATGAAGCTGGCGGCGCATCTGCAGCCGCACGCGCATGGCAACCTGCGCAAGAATCCTGACGGCACGCCGAAGCGCCGGCTGCACGTTCTCTACATCTTCGACGAGCCGACCACCGGGCTGCACTTTGACGATGTGAGCAAGCTGCTAGCGGCCTTTAAGAAGCTCATCGACGCGGGCGGCTCGATCGTGGTGATCGAGCACAATCTGGACGTCGTCAAAGTGGCTGACTGGGTCATCGACCTCGGCCCGGAAGGCGGCGAACGCGGCGGCGAGGTGGTAGCCACCGGCACGCCGGAGGAGATTGCCGCCTCGGAACGCTCCTACACCGGACAATGGCTGCGCAGGGTTTTGCCCCAGCAAGCTGTAGGTTTGTAACCCCCCTCCGCCGCGATGGGGAAATGCTGCGCGGCAATTCTTCCCACCTAGCCGAGCCGCAGGCAACAGAGAGCTTGCAACTGCCGTCCACGCCATAGAACCCGAAGTTGGGGGCAGGAAGATGAGGAAGTTGCGGGCATTGCCATTGGTGTTTTTGCTGGTCGCCGTCTGCGCGGCACAGGAGACGTCCCCGGCGGACCTGCAGCACAAAGCCGACGAGGCGTGCACACGGAGTGCGCTCAGTTGAGTATGCAGGCCGCCCGCAAGTCGCTGGAAGATGCCGACCGTCTCTTCCGCGGCGACGGAGACCAGGCCGCTCATGGCGCAATCGACGTTTCCCTCTATTACGCTGGGCGCTCGGTGGACTGCACGCTGGAGGCGCGCACGCACTACTAAAGAGCGCGGAGATTGAAATGCGCGAACTCATCCGGCACATGAACGATGTGCGGCAGACCCTGGATTCCGAAGAACAGACGCGACTCACCCAGGCATTGGCCGAATTGGAGAAGCAGCGCGACCGCCTGTTGCACGCGCTCTTTGGTGCTGCAGTGGGTGCTGCCAAGGAGAACACGCCGTGAGGCGGCTGGTCGCGCTTCTGGTTGCCGCCCTGTGTGCATGCGCCCCGGCACAGGCGCGCCATGATCCGCTGAACAGCCGCGAAGTAGACCTGATGCGCGACAGCGCCCAGGAACCCAATCGCCGCATCGATCTGTTAATTGACTTTACCCGCGAGCGCCTGATGGCCATCGAACAGCTGCACGCCGCGAAGGACGGCAACGATCATTCCACCAAAGTTGCTGGATTACTCGATGAGCTGGCAGACCTGATCGACGAGTTGGACGACAACCTTGAAGCGTACAGCAAGCGCGGAGCCGATCTTCGCCGTCCCTTGCGCCACGTGCTGGAGGCCGAAGGCGAATTTTGAAGTTGAAGTCGCTGGAAGACCAGGCAAGTCCTCCAGAGAAGCGGCGCATCGCAAGTTCGCTGGAGGATGCCTCGGATTCGCTGCAGAACAGCCTGGACAGCGCAAAGTCCATGTTCGCCGCCCAGATTGAAAAGCGCGGCGAGGAGAAAGACAAAGAAAAACTGGACCGGCAGGAAGCAAGAGCCAAAGAGAAACATCAGCCCGAGCAGTAATTGCGGCGCTTCTGATACTCTGGGATTGCCTTGAAGGAATCACTGCATTCGCTGCTGCATGAGACATACCGCGAGCTGCGGCCCCGCGCCCCCATCCCGGAATTCGAGCTGCAATTTTATCCCTTCGTAAATCTCAACAACACCATTCGTCTGGCTGAAGGCCGCATGAAGTTGCGCCTCTCCGATCTGCTGGAGAGCGCGCCCGAGCCGGTGTTGAAGGCCATCATCCACATTCTGCTCTCCAAGATCTACCGCAAGCCTATCGATGCCGCTCAAGCCTCGCGCTACCGCCGCTACATCACCTCGCGCGACATGATGGAGCGAGCGCACAGGGTGCGGCAGTTGCGAGGACGCAAGCGCCTGGAATCGGCACAGGGGCGTTACTACGATCTCGACGAGGTCTTCGACACGCTGAACGTGCGCTTCTTTCACGGCCTGCTGGGCCGTCCGCAAATGAGTTGGAGCGGCGAGCAAGCGCGCCATCTGCTGGGCCACTACGACCCCGCGCACAATGCCATCATCATCAGCAAGGTATTCGACCATGCACGCGTGCCACGCCTCGCCATGGAATATATCGTCTATCACGAAATGCTCCACCTGAAGCATCCGGTAAGGATGCGCGGCACTCGCCGCTGCGTTCACGGCAAGGAATTCCGCGAAGATGAAAAAGCCTTCCCTCAAATCGAAGAGGCAAGGCTGTTTCTCAAAACGCTGTAGAGTGGGCTGGCGTTTAGGTGCGGTTGCGTCCCGGATCGTCGTCGCTCAGACCTTCCAGCCAGCGCCGCAGGTCCTCTCCCGTGATTTTTCCGGCGGTCCCGTTGGAGATGCGCGAACTCAGGAGCACATCCTCTTCCACGAAAATGGGCGAGTCGGTGCGCATGGCGAGAGCGATTGCGTCGGAGGGCCGCGAGTCAAAGACGATCGGCTCGCCGTTGCGCGTGGCCCAGACGGCGGCGAAAAAAGTATCATTGCGCAACTCGGTCACGACGATGCGCTCCACGGTGGCGCCCAATCCGGCGATAGCGTTCTTCAGCAGATCATGGGTCATGGGGCGCGGTGGAGCGACCTTTTCAATCTCCAGCGCAATCGCGTTGGCCTCGAACACTCCCACCCATATGGGCAGCACCGAATCGCTGTTCACGTCCTTCAATACGATGATGGGCATGTTGGTGGTCGGGTCCAGCATCAGTCCACGAACTCGCATTTCGACTTCCACGCAAACCTCCCGCGAAGCTACTCAGAGATAACACTGTACGCCGATTGCGCGTCCTGTGTTTGGATTGACTCCGCCAGCTCTCCCACCAAACTGTTGGGATGCGAGCGCACCACGCGAACCGGCACATATGAGCCCACCGCCGGCGGCGCAATTCCATCGGGAACCGTGAAGTTCAGCGGCTTATTCTGCGACGTGCGCCCGGTTATCTGGCCGCGCGCCGGCTGATAGCCCTCGACCATCGCCTCCATCACCTGCCCCACGTGACGGGCATAGTTGGCGCGCTGAATCTCGCGCTGCCGCTCGTTCAGAATCGCCAGCCGCGCCGTCTTCTCCTCTTCACTGATCGCATTTTCCATCGCGATCGCCGGAGTGTTGGGACGCGGCGAATACTTGAAGCTGAAAACTCCGTCGAACTGCACTTCCTCCAACAGGCTCAGCGTCTGCTCAAACTCCGCCTCGGTTTCGCCAGGGAAGCCGACGATGATGTCCGTGGTCATAGAGATCGTCCGGTTGTGTGCCGCGCGAATCCATGCGACGCGTTCCAGGTACTGCTCGCGCGTGTACTCGCGCTGCATGGCACCGAGTACTCGCGACGAGCCGCTCTGCACCGGAAGATGCACGTGGTCGCAGAGCGTGGGTACGGAGTCGATGGCCTCCACAATGTCGCGGCTGAAGTGGCGCGGATGCGAGGTGGTAAAGCGCACCCGCCGGATGCCTGGCACCTGTCCCACCTCGGCCAGCAATGCGGCGAAGCTGCGGCGGCCCAGAGGATCGAAATAGGAATTCACATTCTGCCCGAGCAGCTGAATCTCCGTGAGGCCGCTATCGACAATGCGCCGCGCCTCTTCCAGCACCGACTCCGAGGTGCGGCTGCGCTCGCGTCCCCGCGTGTAAGGCACCACGCAATAAGCGCAGAATTTGTCGCAGCCCTCGATGATCGTGATGTATCCGCGATGCGGATTGGTGCGAGCGGTGAATTCGGTCTCGAAGGTCTCTTCCGTATTGCGGTCGTCCAATCCGGTAGCCCGCTCGCCGCGCTCAACCTGCACCAGCATCTGCGGCAGGTTGCGATAGCTGGATGAGCCTGCCACCAGTGAAACATGAGGCGCACGCTCGAAGATGTGCTCGCCCTCCTGCTGCGCCACGCAGCCGATGACGGCGAACTTTTTTCCCAGCTTCTGCAGCCGCTTGAACTCCGCCAGGCGATGAAAGACCTTCTGCTCGGCTTTGTCGCGAATCGAACAGGTGTTGTAGAAGATGAGGTCGGCGTCCTCGGCGGAGTCAACCTGCCGGTAGCCCTGCGATACCAGCGATCCGGCGACCTTCTCCGAGTCGTGGAAGTTCATCTGGCATCCGAAGGTCTCAATAAAGAATGTTTTTTGCGGCTCCAAGCTCACTACCTGATTCCTTGCAGGACTGCAGCGTCATCCCACGCGAGCCCTCTACGCCGGAACCAACCCCGTCGCAGCGGAGAGCGGCTCATCGGCTCCCGCGCTCGCTCTTTCCGTCATTATCGCAGATTCCCGCCATGGGAGGAGGGATGCAAAGTTCTTCGGCGTGGTTGTGATTGAGCGATGCACGGGAGTTGACGAAAGCACTGTAAGCACTTATGATCAAACCGTTGCGCTCATCGCAATTGCAGCTATCGCACTGCCCCCTCGTTCAACGGTAGGACACCTGCCTCTGGAGCAGGGTATCGGGGTTCGAATCCCTGGGGGGCAGCCAAGCGCATTCCTTCCCGCAATTTCCTTCTGAGCACCAGCCGCCGCGATTGAATCATGCCGCCGATTTCTGAAAGCAAACGGCCAGCCGAAGAATCTTCGGCTGGCCGTTTCAACACGCAATCGGATATCTCGGGAACGTTACCCTATTCTCCGATGTTGAGAGCGCGCTTGAAGGAGCCCTGCTCGTTCTTAATCTTCTCCTGCAACTGCATGATGGCGTAGATGAGTTGCTCGGGACGCGGCGGGCATCCGGGCACGTACACATCGACGGGAATCCACTGGTTTACGCCCTGCACGATGGCATAGTTGTTGAAGATGCCTCCGGAGGTCGCGCAGGCTCCCATGGAGATGACCCATTTGGGCTCGGGCATCTGCATGTAGAGCTGCCGGATGACCGGAGCCATCTTCTGCGAAACGCGGCCGGCGATAATCATCAGATCGCTCTGGCGCGGCGACGGGCGGAAAACCTCGGCGCCGAAGCGGGCAATATCAAAGCGCGAGGCGCCCATGGCCATCATCTCAATGGCGCAGCAGGCCAGGCCGAACGTCATGGGCCAGATGGAGCTCTTGCGCACCCAGTTCACCGCTGAGTCGAGCGTGGTAAGGACGAGGCCTTCGGTTTCGTGGCTGCCGCCGTAGGTGACCCGCGCCAGCCGCGCAGGCGCCTGCGGATCGCCCTCATTGACCTGGAAGCCGCCCGTTGTAATGATCTTATTTTCCATATGCCCCCACTGGTCGGACATTATACCGCCTACCGCATACGGATTCCACCCCCCGCGGGGATACCGAGCGCCAGCGCCGGCAGCGAAGCGTTATCCGACCGGAGCATGCATACTGGCAAGGACCCGCGGCTCCTGCTACCTTAAGCGTATGCACAGCCCCGGTGTTTGCGGAGTAATCCTGGCGGCCGGCTCGCAGGTGGGAGCCGGGACGCCGCCGTCTAAAAGCAAAGCTGAAGCCATGAGCGATTTGATCGGCGCGCTGAACAGCGATACCGACATGGTGCTGGTTGCGCTGGGCGCCGACGCCGAATCGCTGGCTCCGGCGGTGTGGGCGCGCGCCGCCTACGTGGTGCCGCTTCCGGCAGATTCCAGCGACGCGGACGCGCTGCGGATTGCTCTGCAAGAGGTGTTGAATCACGGGAGGGATGCGGCGCTGATCGCTTCACCCGGCGGCCAGGCGCTCAGCGCGGGGACCGTTCACCGCATGGTAGCCGCCTACTGCGCTGCCGGCGATGAGATCTGGGCCGTGGTGCCAGAGGCGGAGATTCACCAGGGACATCCTGTGCTATTGGGTCGCCGGATGATTGAATTATTTTTGCGCGGGCAGAAATGGAGCGCGGCCGATGAGATTCTCTCCGCCAACCTGGAGCATGTGCGGTCGCTGACGGCCACCGACGCCGCATCCTCGACGGTTGCCTCCGCCGCAGCATGGAAGGCGCCGTGGGATTAGTCCCATAATTTTTTGCACACAGGAGCCATGGTTTTGACTCATCCCTCTCTCAGTCTTAATGCGGTTCAGTTTTTACAGCAGGTGCTAGCCAGCCGTCCGGCGATTGCCGTATTTGATTGCGACGGCACGCTATGGTCGGGCGACGCGGGCGCCGATTTTTTTTACTGGGAAATGGAGCAGGGATTCATTGCGCCTGAGATCATTTCTGCCATCAAGCATCGCTACAGCGAATACCTGGCCGGACGCGTGGATGAGCTCGCCATCTGCGGAGAGATGATTCAGATTAACAAGGGAGTGGAGGACGCGCGGCTGCGTAAAGCGGCGCACGACGAGTTCTTCCCCAAGATAGTCGCACCGCGGATCTTCGCGGAGATGCTGGAGCTGTTGCAGCAGCTGGCGCAGCAGGGCTGCGAGTTGTGGGCCGTCTCCAGCACCAACAACTGGGTGGTGGAAGCCGGAGCTGCGGTCTTCGGCATTCCTCCCGAACGCGTGCTGGCGGCCACGCTGGCCGTGGAAGACGGCCTAGTGACCGACCGGCTGCTGCGCGTGCCCACCGACGAACTGAAGCAGACAGCGATCGAAGAGGTCATTGCGCGTCCTGTGGATGCGGTCTTCGGCAATTCGATGCATGACTTCGCCATGCTGGAACGAGGCCGCGCAGCCTACGCAATCCATCCCAATAGCGAGTTGGAGACGCGGGCTACGGAACTGGGCTGGACCGTCTATTGGCCGGAGAGCGCGAAGCGCGGCTGAGCCGCGGTTTGAACTCATCGCGTTCTCGACGAACCAATCTTGACAGCACAGTATCGACACACATGGAGCAGGCTTGACGGAGACGCTTCGGCGAAAGCAGGTGGTGGCGGCAATCCTGGTGCGCGGAGATCGCGTGCTCATCTGCCAGCGCACCGAGCAGCAGGCCTTCGCACTGCAATGGGAGTTTCCCGGCGGAAAAGTCGAGTCCGGCGAAGAGCTGGCTGCGGCGCTGGCCCGCGAGCTGGACGAGGAGTTGGGAATCCGCGCTGTGATTGGGCCGGAGATTGCGATCATCGAGCATCAGTACGCGGAGGGACTGGCCGTGGAGCTGCACTTCTTCGTGGTAACGGAGTTTGCCGGCGAGATCGAGAACCGAATCTTCCGTCAGGTGCGCTGGGAAGCCCGCGCGGTGTTGGATGCGGAGAGCTTTCTGGAGGCCGACCGCGGCGTGGTGCGGCAGTTGCGAAGCGGAGGGCTGGGATAAAACTCAGTTTTGCTCGCGGTGAACAGCGGCACGCTCGGGTGGGTAAGGATTGGCAGAATGGTGAATCGTTGGAATTCCGCTTGTTATTGAATGGTACATCGTTGCGCGAAAGTGCAAACCATTGGCTCTCCGGGAAACTTTCGGCTTAACAACCATTGTCATTCCAGGCAATCGTCTGCGCATCCATAGTGGTCATCCGACTTCACAACTTTTGCGGTGGATGAGTCCTAGAGTTCCACTGAAGGTGTAGCCACTGACTGAAATGCCTCTTGGGCCGGGTGGCCTACCTCAACGGCGCAGGGATTCCTCGCTACGCTTCAGAATGTCAACTTAGGGGCGACAACAAGTGCAAGGCAGAAGCTACCCCGAGGTACATCAACTCGGAAAGTGCTTTAGCTTGCGCTGCTGCCGAAGAGCATCATCAAGGTCAGCACGATCATGATGATGGTAGTTGCCCAGGCGACGAGGTTGAAGAAGCGCGAGTTGACGTGGCGGCCCATCAGTTCGCGTTTGTTGATGAGCAGCAGCATGGCGACCAGCACAAAGGGCAACACCGCGCCGTTGACCACCTGGGAGAGAATCGTGATCTTCACCAGCGGCAGGTTAGGCCAGAGGATGACGGCGGCTCCGGCAACGATGAGACCGGTGTAGAGCCAGTAGAAGAACGGCGCTTCGCTGAACTTTTTGTCGAGGCCGCTCTCCACGCCGAGGCCTTCGCAGACGGCGTATGCCGTCGAGATGGGCAGGATCGAGGCGGCGAAGAGCGAGGCGTTGAACAGTCCGACAGAGAACAGGATGTAGGCGAACTTGCCGGCCAGAGGACGCAGCGACTGCGCCGCCTGCGCGCCGTCTTTGAGATCATGCTGGCCGTGCACGAACAGGGTTGCGGCGCAGGCGACCACGATGAACCAGGCGACCACGTCGGTGAAGATGCAGCCCACGATCACATCCAGGCGCGAGGCGCCGTACTGCTTCTCGGTGATTCCCTTCTCTACCACGGAGGATTGCAAATAGAACTGCATCCACGGAGCGATGGTGGTTCCGATGACGCCGATGACCATGTATAGGTAACTGGTGCTGCGGAACAGATGCCGGTCGGGCGGCACGAGGGTCGCTATTCCGGCAGCCTTCCAATCGGGATGGGCGAGGCATCCGGCAACGATGTAGGCCAGGTAGATGCATGAGGCAACGAGAAAAACTTTTTCTACCGAATGGTAGCTGCCCTTGACGACCATGATCCAGACGAGCGCGGCGCAGAACGGAACGCTGACCCAGATGGGGATTCCGAAGAGCGCGAGGCTGCCGGCGATGCCGGCAAATTCGGCGCAGACGTTGCCGAAGTTGGTGAGCACCAGGCCGACCATGAGCAGAAAGGTGATGCGGAAGCCGAACTCTTCGCGGATGAGGTCGCTGAGCCCCTTGCCGGTGACGGCTCCCATGCGAGAGCACATCTCCTGCACCACGATGAGGGCCAGGGTCATGGGGATCATGGTCCACAGCAAGCCGTAGCCGAACTGGGCGCCCGCCTGGGAGTAAGTCCAGATGCCGCCGGCGTCGTTATCGACGTTGGCGGTGATGAAGCCCGGCCCAACCACGGCTAGGAACATCATCAATCGGACTTTCCACAGATTCTTCTTCGTCATTCAACCTGGCCGGATTGCACTGGAGTTTACATCGTAGTTTTCTATCGCTTGTTTGCAACGGAAGTTCCAGCATAAATGGCCAGCACAGGAAGCTCAAGGCAGGACGCTGGAAATTTCTGGGAGCAGCATGGGGATGATGGACCAGCGGGGGCTTTGCCTAATAAGGGCGGCACTCCGTTTGCTTTTGGGCAAGCTTCTACGAGGTCAGTAGCGCAGCGTTCCTACTACGTCGTCGTATCTCTGCAGACCTTGCTTCATCATCTCAATGGTTACTTCCTCCTTGGGATGATGTTCTCGCGTGATCTCTTTAACCTTTGTGAAAGCGGCCTGCGAAGCCGCAGTGTTGCCTGCGGCATCCTCAATCAGCGCGAGACGTGCATAGGGTATATACAGAGATTGAGCACCCGGCATTGAGGGGGAAAGCCTTCGCAAGATTCCATCGATACGCATTTCAGAGAGCACTGCCTGACGAGCGTGGTCAGAATCGGCATAGTGGAACTCAACGGCGGAGAATACAGAAAATTCGTTTTGAGCCGACAAACAACCTGCATCAATCAGGGCAGCAGCACCCTCTCTGCCTCTGGACACTCCCGAAACCGCGCCGCCTATAAATCCTACGGCGCAGCTTACGATGGCGACTATCTTGGTCAACCGGCTCATTTCACACCTTTCGAAAGAATCAGTGAATCGAGCGATCGGAACCGTTTGTCCGCAACCTCGTTAAGTACCTCGTCCGATGTATTTGTCCAACCGAGCCCACGAAGCAAGGGGCGCGCCATCTCTCTTTGTGCGGTAGCGCTGGCGGCATCGTTTATGTTCTGGTAGAGCCACGCAAGCGATGCGTGATCGGCTGCCATGCGCAAGTCAAGCAGAGGCAGGGCATCCGGAGGAGCTTTGGGACGAAGTTTCTGGAGGTTGGAGAGATCGCCTTGCAAGGATTCCTTTGTGTTCTTAGTCATGATATGGGACAGGGTAGAGGCCAATAGTGATTCATTGAGAGTTCGGATGTCCCTGCCCTGCTCGGGACCTAGCGAAGCGAACGCTCTGTGGCGCTCGTACAAATAGCCGACCATGGTGCCTGCAAAGTTGCCCACGTACCAACATGTGAGGGTCAGTCCAACCGCGAGGAAAAAGTGCGTGATGATTGGAAAGCGTTGGAACATACGAAGGATTCTTCCGGAATTTGCTGGCTAGGGCAAGCGGATTATAGCTGGGCGCGGAGAATGGAGATTACGTCATCGGCGGTGATGACGCCGGTCAGGATGCCGTCCTCGTCCACCACGGGAAGCGTGAGGAGATTGTATTTGTCGAAGATTTCGGCGACCTCGCGCTCGTCGGCCTCGGGCGAGCAGGTGATGAGCGGTGAGACGGCCAGTTCCGACAGATGCGTGTTCGGGTGGGAGACGATGAGTTTGGCCAGCGGAACGGCGCCCAGCAGCTTTTCGTTTTCGCCGATGAGGAAGATGGTGCTGAGGCTCTCCAGGCCGCCATCGAAGTGCTTCAGCATCTCCACCGCATCGTGGACGCGGGCGGTGGGAGCCAGCGCCATGTAGTCGGTGGTCATACGGCCGGCGGCGGTGTCTTCCTCGAATTCGAGAAGCTCCTCGACGTCCTGGCGCTCGGCGGGCTCCATCTCGTCGAGAATGGCTTCGGAGCGCTCGTCGGTCATTTCGTTGAGAACGTCGGCGGCGGCGTCGGGATTCATCTCCTCGACGATATCGGCGGCGCGCTCGGACTCCATGTTGTTGAGCAGGGATACCTGGAGTTTGGGATCGATCTCCTCCAGCGCCTGGGCGGCCACGTCCTCGTCGAGGGTCTGGAAGACGGCATCGCGCTCGGCGGGCGCCAGCTCTTCGATGATGTCGGCGATATCGGCGGGATGCAGGCGCGCGACGCGGTCGGAGGAGATCTTGAGACGGACGCGGCGGGCCGGGTCGGTCTCGATGAGGTTGACAGCCTCCCAGGGGATGTTGCGGGCAGGGACGCGCTCCAGCCAGGTGGAGAGCGCGTGGCGCGGCACCACCCCCTTGAGCAGGCGGCGGATGGCGCCGCGCGCGCCGGCATCGACAAAGGCGATGCGCAGGTTCAGTCCGAGGGGCGAGGCGGAATCGCCGTTGAGGGCCAGTTCGATATCGTTAACACGGACCACCTTGCGGCCATGCACGTCGATGATCTGCTGGTCGAGCAGGTCGCGCTCCAGCAGCAACATGCCTTCGCCGCTGGAGTACTTGGGCAGATCGGCGGTATGGGCCGTGGTGTAAACGCCGCCATTGACGCTGCGGAGCAGATCGCCGCTTACGATACGGTCTCCCTGCGGAGTGCGGACGATGAGGGCGGCGATGTGGACGGGATCGTCCTGGGGCACCAGCGCGACTTCGCGCACGCGTCCCATGCGCCCGGAATCGGCGTCATAGACGGGCAGGCCCAACAGCTCCGATAATGCCAGCGCTCTCATCGCGTTTCAGCATAACGCGGCCACAGCCTGGGAACAAAGCGAAAGCGTGAGGCAAGCACCCGGTTGTGCATAGATCGGATGCGAATTCAGGCTACAATCCTAGCCATATGCCAAGCTCATCACTGGAACTACGCGCCCAGGCCGGTCAACTGCTCACCTTTGGATTCGACGGAACGGAGGTTTCCGCGGAGCTGAGTTCGCAGCTCAGGGAGCTGAAGCCGGGAGGGCTGATCCTGTTTGCGCGCAACATCGAAACGCCGCGGCAGACGCACGCGCTGCTGAAGGCCGCACAGAAATTGGCCGGGGCACCTCTGTTCCGCTGCGTGGATATGGAAGGCGGCACGGTGGACCGGTTGAAGGACATCACCGCTCCGGCGCCGAGCGTGCAGGACGTTGTGGAGTCAGGCTACAAGCCTTTCTACCGCGAGCATGGGCGGCTCATTGGCAGCGAGGTGCGGGCGCTGGGGTTTAATGTGGACTTCGCGCCGGTGCTGGACCTGCGCCTGGACGCTTCGCTCGGGGTGCTGGGATCGCGGACGGTGTCCAGCGATCCGAAGGCCACGGCGGCCTATGCCAGGGAGTTCTTGCGCGGGTTGAAGGATGCGGGCGTGGCCGGTTGCGGCAAGCATTTTCCGGGACTGGGAGAGGGTAAACTCGATTCCCACAAGGCGCTGCCAGTGGTGAACAAGAGCTGGAAGGCGCTGTGGGACGAGGACCTGCTTCCCTATCGTCTGCTGGCCAAGCAGCTGCCGTTTGTGATGGTGGCACACTGCGCGTTTCCGGAGGTGACCGGCGAGCGAGTGCCGGCTTCGATCTCTAAAAAATGGATTGGCGAGGTGCTGCGAAAAAAGATCGGCTATGCGGGACTGGTGGTCTCCGACGACCTGGAGATGGGCGGCGTGCTGAATGTGGCCACGATCGAAGAGGCCGCGGTGGGCACGGTGCAGGCGGGCGCGGATATGTATCTGGTGTGCCACAACCGGGAGCTGGTGCATCGCGCCTATGCGGCGATCTTGAAAGAAGCCGAGCGCAGCAGCCGCTTCCGGGCCAAGGTGGAGACGGCGGCAAAGCGGATACTGGCGGCGAAAAAGCGCTGGCCCGCCCTGACCGGAAAGATGGCGGCGGCGCCGAGCGAGGCTGTGGTGAACCGGCTGCGGCAGAAGATATGGCTGTTCGGCGAAGAGGTGCGGCTGGCGACCAATGCGCAGGCCGCCGAGGCGATGGGATAGAGAAGTCGAAGCAGCCGCGTAGAGGAAAGGTTCTGCACTGGAAAATTCGGGCGGCCTTGGTAGGCCGCCCGCGTCAGGCATTTAAATAGTGCAGTACAACATCGTTATGGCAGAAGCATTTTGAGCGAAGCCACCGAGCCTCCGGCTTTTTGGAACTCGGAGAGATCGACGACGATGGGCTCAATGCCCTCCCTGCCTAAAATTTGCTCCAAACGGAGATTGAGCTGGGGCGCGATGTAGAAGCCGTTGACCGAAACCCCATTGCAGGCGAATCGCAGCGCCTCTTCACGCGTCACCTCGTAGGTCTGCGCCCACATCCGGATGCGGGCCAGAGTCTCCGGCGCGAAGGCACCGGGGTAAATCAGCAGCGATTCCGGGGTGAGCGGGGCGAGGCAAAGATTGAGATTGTAGAAGCGGGGATCGACCAGTTCCAGCTTGCGCACCTCGAATCCCATGGCCTCCATCACCTCGGCAAACTGATGGACGGCACCTGCCGTGGAGCGGTGGCCGAAGCCGGCCCACACCGATTCCCAATCGGGGTTCCAGAGGAGGTCGCCGGTGCCTTCCAGAATTTCCTCGCCTTCCAGTCCCAGATCAATGAGGCGGTAGCCCTGGCGGCAATACCAATCGGCTAAAAGCTCGACCTCGTCGCGCCGGCTGCTGTGCAACATGCGTGAGGGGATGGCAAAGGAGCGGTCTTCGCGATCGATTCCGGCAAAGGCCTGAAAGGCGGTGAAGCACATCTCCTCGAGGCCGGGCATGGGTTCGACCACCTGCGTCTCCAAGCCGGCCCGCTGAAAGGCCGCCAGCAGCGCTTCCCACTGGACGAACGCCAGAGCGTGATCGACCGGCGAGGAGTGCTGCGCAAAGGGACTCATGCCCTCGGAAATGGCGAAGTAGTCAGGCCGCGAGACGAGAACGTGGTTGAGCTGGCGGCCCAGCGTCCCGCTCCTGTAGGTTTGCCCGAATTGATTCATCCCAATCCCTGGATTCTCCAACTTCGCTCCCGGCCAGATGCCCTTGCCATGCGCATTTGGCGACTGCAAATTATCCAGATGGACATGTCCTGCGACGAGCGAATAATACTTCGGGAGTAGGTACTCTGCCGTGAGCCAAATCACACGGCGACGTGCGATTCACCGTTCTTAACAGTGTCTTCGAAGGTTCATTCCGGAATGGTACACACGCGGGGGCGCAGCGCTTAGACCGGCAGCCGGGAGTGGGAAGGAATCGCGGGCGCCTGGGCTGCGACCGGGAGTTCGATGAGGATCTCAAGTCCGTGTGGCTCGAGGTTGCGGGCGCAGACCGAGCCGTTGTGAACCTTGACGGCGCCGCTGACGATGGAGAGGCCGAGACCGCTGCCGCCGGTGGTGGTGCCGCGCGCATCATCGACGCGGTAAAACGGATGGAAGAGCTTGGGCAGCGCCGATGCGGGCACTCCGGGACCATTGTCGCGCACCGAGATGGTGGCAACCGCGTTCTGCACCTTGACGGAGAGTTCCACGCGGCCATCGGTGCCGGAGTAAAAAATGGCGTTGCGCAGGACGTTTTCCACCGCGCTGCGCAGCATGTTCTCCTCACCCTTCATGGTCACCTCGGGCCACTGGTCGTCATAGATGACTTCAACATTGGACTGGCTGGCTTCGAAGCGGGCGTCTTCGACCGCGTCCCCAACGACCTGATTAAGCGAGAGCGCTTCGGCTTCGGGCCGCAGATGGCCACTCTCAAGCCGGGCCACGGTCAGGATCTGCTCGATCATTTCGTTGAGGCGGAGCAGTTCGATTTCAATGCGGCCCAGCAGTTCGTTGCGCTCCAGTTCCGGAGCAGTGGAGGCCAGCGAAAGCGCCACCCGGATGCGCGAGATGGGAGAGCGGAGATCGTGCGAGGCGCCCATCAGCATGCGCCGGTTGCTCTCGACTAGGTCGCGGATTTCGCCCGCCATGGTGTCAAAGTCCTTGACCAGATCGGAAATTTCATCGCTCCGGGTGCTGCCAGAAAGTCCGGCTCGCGCTTCGAGGTTGCCTCCGGCGATGGCGTGGGCGGCGTCGCGAAGGCGCACGATGGGACGCGTAATGTACTGCGCCAGCGCGGCGCACAGCAGCGAGGTGAGCAGCGAACTGATGAGGATTCCCACCATCATGCTGCCCGGCAGCGACTGCAGCAGCGGCGGGACGAAGAACTCACCGGCGAAGACGAAGTTCTGTCCCTTGGCGTCGGCGACCCGTTCGACGATAAACGTGCCGCCCTTGGCGCTGGCGACGCCGTTCTGTTGGAGGGCTCGCTGAACGGCCGCGCGCGTCTCGCGCGGCATGGGCTCGCCGCTCAACTCATTCATCGAATCATCGAAGAACCAGTAGGCGGAGCGGCGGTCGAGGTCAATGTTGCGAATCAGCTCGCGCAGTCCATCCTGGCCGCTTTTGGCATAGCGCCAGTAGGCATAGCGGGCCAGCACCGGCATGGCGCGGCGCTCGGGCTGCACCCACCAGGGACGCTCGGGGCCAAAGCTTGAGTGGACCCTATAGGCGACAAACAGCAGGATGCAGGTCTGCAAAATCCAGAATGGCAGAAAGATCTTCCAGAACAGACGGCTCTTCACGGCGCCACCTTCATCGGGCAGCCCTTCATCGGGCAATCCTCATCCATCGGGCAGTCCTCATGGTTGCCCCTCATGGCACCACCTTGGAGGCCACAACGTAAAAGTATCCAATGCCGCGCACCGGGCGAATGCGCTCCTCACCTCCCGGGGTGCAGCCCAGTTTGCGGCGGAGGCGGCTCACGTGCACGTCCACGCTGCGGTCAAAAGCGCTCAGCGGGCGCCCCAGCGCGGCCTGGGCAAGTTCGTCGCGGGTGACCACCATTCCAGCGCGGCGCAGCAGGAGTTCGAGCATATTGAACTCGGCGCCAGTCAACTCGACGGGAACGCCGCTGCACAGAGCGGTGCGGGAGTTCAGGGCAAGCAACATGTCGCCCACATGCAGCGATTCGTCGGCTGTGCCTTCGGTGTGCACACCGGAGGTGCGGCGCAGAACGGCGCGCATGCGGGCCACCAGCTCGCGCGGATCGAAGGGCTTGGGCACGTAGTCGTCGGCGCCGCCCTCCAGACCCTGAATACGATCGACGGATTCTCCCCGGGCGGTAAGCAGAATCACCGGAACCTTGGACTGCGCCCGCAAGGACTTCAGCAGTTCAAAGCCGGAGCCGCCGGGCAGCATCACGTCCAGGATGATCACATCGAATTCGCCGCGGAGCGCTGATTCGAGTCCGGAGTGGTGGTCGAATGCGGCCTTGACCTCGAAGCCTTCATTCTGCAGAAAGCGCTGCAGGAGGGAGACGAGCCCCTGGTCGTCATCGACGATAAGCACGCGCTTCATGTTTTCCATTCTGCGCGAAGCCGCATCGGACGGCTGTGAAGAACTGTTACGAGTTTCTCCTGGACGATTCACAAAAGTTCACATTCCCTGCCTGGCACTTCACCGGGGCCGAAGCCCTGCAGGCCATTCTAAGGAATGTTGTTGGCTACGGAGATCTTTTTTCGACGCGGCAGCACGGCGATGCCGCCCATTACGCCGCGCGCATCCCCATGGCCCTGCCGGACTCCGCAGCGTGCGCAGCCATGGCGGCGCGGAAACCGGCCAAGCCGGCCAAGGCTTCGCCGTCCGCAATGTGCCGCTCCCCGATGGCGGTGTCCATGTGGTAGGCCAAATCATCCGCTCTGGCGTCGGTTTCACAGATGAAGCTGGTAGCGTCACGGTACTCCAACCCGTTGGGTAGCAGCGTCAGCCAGGCCCGGTGCATCTCCAGGCAGTGCCCGTGCAACTTCACGCAGTGCGCGAACGACTTCGCCACGGCGTCGAGCCATGCCTCGAATACGGGTACGAACCAGGAAGTAGTACCGCAGGGATCGAGTGTCTTGTACATTTCGGTAGCGCAGGAATGCAACTGGACGGCGTGGTCCAGCGATGCTTTATGAATGCCTAATGCCAGATCCATTTCCTGGGAGCACAGGTCCTGGAAATCGAGTGCGAATTCGGAGGCCCGGGTTTGATCTGCGTTTTCCGCCTGATATGGCGAAGCGCCCTGAACAGCTTTAGCTTTGGCCTTCATGTGTCCTCCTTCATATGGATAGGGGTACTGTGATGATTCCGCCGGATCGATTCGGTGGAACAAAACATTCTTGCTTCGTCGTGAGCTTAGATAGATACCCGAGACAGCAGGCGGGTTGCATGCAGCGGCGATGCAGCCCTCGATTTATCAATCGAAACTATCTATGGCGGGTATAAGAAAAAACGGCGGGCTTAAATCCCACAGATGGAACGCCAAGCGAGATATTGCCACAGCCGCGAGGAATGCGGCGATGCAGTACTTTTTGCAACGCAAAAAATTAGCGCTCCAGAGGAAGCAGCGCGCCGCTGAGCGTGCCTTCCTGATCGTCGACTAACTGCGCGCACAGCAGCGCCAGTTTTTGCGGAGAGAGCCAGCGCGAGCGGTCGGCTTCGGGCATGGCGGCGCGGTTCATCGCCGTGTCGATGGTTCCGGGCAGGATGGCATTGATCGTGATATCGAGCCCGCGGTTCTCCAGGGCAACCGCCTGCACCAGCGAGTGCAGCGCGGCCTTGGTGGCCACGTAGGCGGAAAAATTGGCGTGCGGCTGCACGGCGGCAAGACTGCCCAGCACCACGATGCGTCCGTGGCGCGCCGCACGCATGGCGGGCAGCGCGGCGCGCAATAGATAGTAGGCCGAGTTCAGGTTCTCATCCACTAGCTGACGCCACTCCTGCTCGGGCAGCTCATGCAAGGCTCCGTAGGCAAAGCCGCCCACGGTGTGGACCAATCCGTCGATTCGCGAGAAGCGATCGATGACGGAGCGAACGGCTGTCTCGGCGCCCTCGGCGGAAGCAAGGTCGGCCGCGATGGATAAGAATTCCGGAAAGCCGGCGATTACTTGCTGACCTTGGCGCGACGCGCCGGCAACCTTGGCTCCGCGCCGCAACAGGGTTTGCGCAATCACCGTGCCCACGCCGCCGCCGGCGCCGCTCACCAGAACCACTTGATCCACGGGTATCTCCTGCAACTAAGATGCGAGCGCGAACGCGGCTGATTCCGCTCCTGCGATCGACGCACTCTCCGATTTTAACGGACACAATTAGAACGCGAAGGTAGCCGACAGGAAGAGGCTGCGATTGCCCGCCGTGGAAGGTCCGAAGAAGCCGCCCGCGAGCGACTGCGACTTGCCGAAGAAGGGAGACGTAAGCGTGCCGTTGGGAGTGCCGAGGTTCTCATGGTTTAAGACGTTCTGCGCAAAGACCGAGAAGCTGAGGCTGTATTTATGGTTGGTGGTGGCGTTCATCGGCCCATGTCCGGCTTGGTTGCCGCTCAAACCGCCCGGGCCGAGTCCTCCGCCGCCATGACGGCCGCCGCCACCTTTGCCGCCTTGGCCAGCCGGACCGCCGCCTTGGATCAGCGGCCCAAATCCGAAGACCTTGCTGACGCGCAGGTTGAGGCTCACGTTGCTGGGGCCGGTGCCGAGATTGTAGGGGATGATCTTCTCGCCGGCGATCGGATTGGAATCGAGGCAGCCATACGGCGTGGAAACGGCGTTGGCCTGGCTGCAACTGGCGGCAAATGTTGGACGCGCGTTGAACTGGTTATTGGCGGTCAGATCCGAGCCGGTGGTGATGTTGTAGGGCGTTCCGGAATTGGCGGAAAGAAATGGCGCAAACGAAAGCTGCCAGGGCGCCATGATATTGCCAAGCAGGACGAAGCGGCTATGCACATCGAAGTTGGCACGGCCGTAATCGAAGCCGGGATGACCGGCCACCGAAGGCACATCGCCGAGACCGCTGGTGTCCGCATGGGCGTCGTTGAACTGGTAGAAAGCGAAAATACTGAAGTGGGTATAGCGGGCCGTCACCGACGTGATGATCTGGTGCTGGCGATAGACACCGCCGGACTCGAACTGCATATTGTTTTGTGTTGGCTGCTGAATCATCGACGACGGGTAGCTGCCGGAGAGTATATCGGCTAGTTGCGAAGGATAGTTCTGCTGGAGATTTTCCGCCGCGCTGAGGTTGTCGGTGAGATACATGTGAACGCCGCGGCTATAGAGATACGTCACGTTGGCGGTCATCACTTTCGTCAACTGGCGGTCGATGCCGAAGCCGCCCTGCATGTCAATGGCGGCGTGGAAATGCGGATCGACGGAGTAACCGGTGACCGCCGCGGCAGCGCCGGAGCCGGGAAGATATCCGGGCTGATTCGGATTGTAGAAGGACGGATCGGTCACGGTGAAACCTTCCTCGTTCGGCGTCTCGTTGTCCACGGGGAAGTTGTTGTGAATGGCCTGGATGATATACGGCACGCCTTGCGTGGAGCCGAGAGTGTTGGGCACGGTGAAGCGCTGATAGAACCATCCGTAGCCGGTGCGCAGCACCGTCTTGGGCTTCTGATTGGGCTTGGGCTTGCCGAGCGCATAGGCCAGGGCCACTCGCGGCGCCCAGTCATCTTTGTCGCTGATGCGGTTTTGCGACTCCCAGCGCACGCCGTAGCTGAAGGTGAAGCGCTGGTTCACCTTCCAATCGTCCTGATAGAAGAGCGCGGCATCGAAGAGGATGGCGCGCGCTACGGCGTTGTGGATTTGAGTGACGGTATATTGCTGCGGCGTTGGCGGGGACGCCAGGTAATTCTGAATTGCGGTTGTTCCCAGCGTTGGATCGGGGGCAAAAATGTAGGCGCCGTTCTCGCCTGTCACTGCGTAGTTGGCATCGCGATAGGAGCGCAGGCGCGCGCCGAAGTTCAGCGAGTGCTTGCCCACCGATCCGGCAAAGTAGTTCTGCAGTTCGAAATCGTCCTGATGATCCTGCGAGGGGCCTGCGCTGTTGCCGCCCTCTATGAACGCGCCCTGCACCGTGACCGTCGGGTCGAGTGATAGCGGAACCTGCTGGTTGCGAATGCGGCGGTACTGGAATCGGATATCGTCCACCAGGTTCTTGCTGAGCACCAGGCTGTCGCTCACCTGGAGTGTGTTCTCCAGTCCATGCGTGTCGTTGGCCAGCGTGGGCAAGGTGAGAGCACTGAGGCCGGCGTTGGTGGCCACGGAGCGATAGAATTCGTCGCGAATGGTGAGGGTGTTCGACTGTCCCAGACTGATGTCGAAGCGCGGGCTGATGTCGATGCGCGAGCTAGGATTGCTGATGGCTTCATGCAGGGTTGGGTAGGGTGGTCCCGAAGTCAGATCGGCGGGATTGGTTGCGTTGATAACGCTCTCGTTCTGGTTTTCGCGCACAAAGGTGCTGATAAAGTACGAACTGTACTTGGAGAGCGGGCCGCTGATATTGGCGTTGAAGTTATAGGAGTAGTAGCTGGGCTCGGAAATCGGGGTTTGGCCGGGCGCAAGATTTGCGTTCAGGATGGGGTTCTGCGAGTTGAACGCCGAATCGTTGCCGCGAGACTCGATCTGGCCGTGCGTCTTCTCGGTGCCGGGCTTGGTGAAGATCTCGATGCGGCCATAGCCCAGGCGGTCGTACTCGGCGGAAAACGGATTCTGGTTGATGCGGATTTCGCGGATGGAAGATTTGGGCGGAATCTGGCCTCCGGTAAAGCCGTCGATGTAGATTTCTCCACCGTTGGGTCCGGCGGCCGGACCTGCCAGCGCTTGCAATTCGCTTTGCAATTCATCGGGGTCGTCGGAGAGCGCCTTGAGATCCTCGCCTTTGATGATGATGGCGTTGGCGTTGCTTTCCGGACTGACATCCACGGTGGGTCCCGGACTCTCGCTCTGCACCGTGATCTGTTGCTTCTCTACGGCGATGCCCAGGGCGATGTCGAACTGCTGCGTCTGGCCGGCGGGGATGATGACATTGGGCATCTGATAGGCGGCAAAGCCGGGAGCCTTGACGTCCACCGTCACGGTTCCCGCCGGAACGCCGTGCACGGCGTAGTTGCCCTGCTTGTCGCTGACGCTGTGCTGCACCTGTCCGTTGGGAGCGGTGACGGAGACCGCGGCACCCACCACCACGGCGCCCGAGGGATCGGTGACCTGGCCGCGCAGGCTGCCGGAGTTCTTCTCCGTCTGCGCCCACGCCGCTCCGGCAAGAGTGCCCAGCAAAACCAATAAGACTGCCAAACGCTTATAAGTACCCACTGTGACCAACTCCTGCCCGGCAACCATGCCGATGCCAGTTTCGTTCTAGTTCACTGCTGGTTCACTTCCAGTTCACTGCTGATCTCCGCCGGGAATGCCGGAGAGCGACCACGGCGTGAGCAGGGATTCGGTGCCCCGGCCGGTTGGAGCGGCGGCAAGAATCGGCTCAACCCCGCCCAGCAGGGTGACGGCCGACGGCAGTTGCACCGACGAGCCGGTGGTGCTGACGATCATCACTGCTTCTCCCTTGTGCAAATCGCCCAAGGTCACGGACGGCAGGCGGGCCAGCATTCGGTTCAAGTCTGCACCGCGCGGTCGCTCGCCCGCGGACTGCGGCGCAGCATCATTCGCAGCCCCATGCGCAGGCCCGCCCTTCAGTCGCATGGCCAAGCCCTGCGCCAGCTGCTCGGGAAGCTCCTTCATCTGCGAGTCGGCGGTGATGCTGACGGTGACCGGCTTTTTGGTCAGCAGATCATTCACCGTAAGGGTGCCCTGCGCGGGGTCCACGGCAGTGACCAAGCCGGCGATGTTGCGGAAGGTTCCGGCCACGATCTCCTCAGCTGCCAGCTGGGTTCCGTCCGCATTCTTATCTCCCCGGGCGCGCAGCTGGTCGCCCACATGGATGTCGGCGAGGCTGGCGGTGGTGGCGTCTTCCCACTTGACGGAATCCGGTGCGTATCGTTTACAGAGGGTCTTCGGAGTGGTGGTGACGAGCACGGTTTTGCTGCCTCCGGCACTGTTGACGGCCAGGGTGACGGTGCCCGCCTGCGGGTTCACCTCTTTCACCAAGCCTCCCACGCCGCGCCGCTGCCAGTCCTGCATCTCCTGCTGCTGGCGCTGCGCAATGTCCTGCTGCTTCATGACGATCACGGCGGTCGCGTCCAGGCTCACGCCGTCGCTGTCAGTGGTTCCGCGCACCAGCACGCGGTCTCCGGGCTGCAGATCGCCCAGCTGGATTGCGGTGGCGGATTTCAGATCGGTCTGGCCGGGAGCCAGGCGGAAGAGCCGCGCGCCGGGCTGAACCTTCACCGTCACCTGCGCCCCCTGGTCCGTCGCCAGCGATAACGTGGAGCCTGTAACCTGCCGGATGGAACCTAGCTGCTTCACCACGGCAGAGGCGGCGGGGGGGACAGTCTGGGCGCAAAGCCAGCCGCGGCCGATGGCTATCGTCATGGTCAAAACCAACGTCCGGAGTATCTTTTGTTTCATACGGGGCCTGTGTCTTCAAACTGAGCTCGATTGAAGGCTCTTCCTTTGTACCCTATGCGATAGGGCGTAAATGTTGAGTTTTGTAGCAATTCTTCGAGGATTCCCGGAAGAACATCATAAACAGGAAAGACGCCACGGGCGGAAAGGCTCCGACGGGCGAGGCTAGCCGGGGATTTTTCCACCGCCCTCGGTTTTCGTTTATACCTCCTATTAAAACTTTCGATGTGTGTAATTTTTATTTTGATTTGTCGCCGTCGCTTTCTGCAATTACCCTATAGCTGAATTACCAATCTAAGCCTCGCCACCCCCTTTCGAGGAGATTCATGTCCAACGAATTACGCAACTTTCTGACGCTTAGCTATGACGAACTCGAAGATCTCAATCTGAAAGCTAAGGAACAGCGGAAGAACCGCGTTGCCGCTCACACCCTCCAGGAAGAACGGCTCAAGTACCTTACCGACGAAAAGCGGATCAAGGCCGTAACCGTGCTCTTCAGCGACCTCGAAGGCCGTCTGCACCTGCTCGACTACGACAAGAAGTTCCTTTTGGGCAGCGCCGACAACCTCACCTTCGACGGCTCGTCGATCCGCGGCTTTACCGCGCAGCACGAGAGCGATCTGCGCCTCGGTCTGGACTGGTCCGCCTTCTACTGGGTGCCCTCCGACGTGTTCGGCACCGGCAAGGTGATGATCTTCGGCGAAATCAACGACAAGAACGGCAAGGCCTTCACCGGCGACATTCGCGGCGTGCTGAAGAACTATGCCGCCGAGCAGCACAAAGCCAAGGGCTACACCCTGAACGCGGCCAACGAGATCGAAGGCTTCCTGTTCAAGGGGCGCGACGCCGAGCAGGAATACTGCAAAGACGGCGGCAAGTTCGAGTATGTCGATCACGGCGGCTACTACTACTCCCTGCCGGGCGATCCGCTGCGCAACTTCATCGACACCACTGCCGAAGTGCAGCGCGCCATGGGCTTCCAGAACGAGAAGGACCACCCGGAAGTCGCTCCCTCGCAGTTTGAAATCAACTACGGATACGGCGACGTGGTGGCCGCGGCCGACCAGATCCAGCTGTACAAGCTGATTTGCCGCCAGGTGGCCAACAACCTGGGCAACACCGCCAGCTTCCTGCCCAAGCCGGTCGTCGGCGTCAACGGCAGCGGCATGCACACCAACGTTTCGGTGAGCGAAGGCAAGAAGAACCTGTTCTGGGACCCGAAGGGCCTGGAGAAGGTCAGCACCTTCGCATGGGAGTTTGTGGACCGCATCCTGACCCACGGCTTGGACATTTGCCTGGCGCTGAACCCCAGCGTGAATGCCTATCGCCGCCTCGATCCGCACTTTGAAGCGCCGAACCAGCTGAAGGCTTCGGCCATCGATCGCGGCTCCATGGTCCGCATCCCGCTCGGCAACGAGCGCAGCGCGCGCGTCGAAGTCCGCGCCGTGGCGCCCGATGCCAACCCGTACATGGTTCTGCTCTCGGTGTTCAAGACGGGCATCGACGGCGACATCGCCAAGATCGACAACCTGCGCCAGGCCCACCGCTATCTACCCGATAACATCTACACCGCGATCGATCTGTGGCGCGGCTCGGAGTGGATCGGCAAGATGCTGGGCGACGACGTGAAGGAGCGCTACGCTGAACTCAAACAGAATTCGGCTGACCGCTGCCCGCGCCTGCTGGGAACGCAGATCAAGACACAGGAGATCCAGTACCACCACAACGTTTACAACCAGCACCTCTGGAACGAGTTCTAAAGCGATCTCGCAACGGAAAAAAAGGCCCCGGCTCAAACCCGGGGCCTTTGCTTTCTTCGAGGCCGGAGAACCTCCGCTAATCGTTTCCGCGCTTGCGCTCCTCCGGAGGCAGCACAATCCCTTCGCTGCGCTCGGAAAACTGCTGCTCGCCTGCTCCGGGCTTCTGCTTCGGCGCACCCCGGTAGCTGTAATAGTGGGCGTAAATCACGGCCAGCAGCGGCGGCGCAAACAACACTCCCCAGAAAGGCAGCACCAGGCCCAGCAGGATCGGCGTGAGCAGCGATGCCACCACCGGCACGCGATTCTGGCGGTGCATGAGGTAGGGCTGAACCAGAAAGCCATCGACGATGGCAATGGCCGCGTAAGCGCCAAGAAAGCCCAGCCAGCGCTCCAGCGGCGCGCCGCTGAACAGCATCGACATGGCAGGGCCAAACAGCGCCACCAGCGGCCCAAAATGGGGGATAAACTGCAGTCCTCCGGCCACCAGCGCCCACAGCGGAGCCCATGGCACCTGCAGCCAGAGCAGCGCCACCAGCCACAGGCAGCTCACCAGCAGCGCATCGAAACACTGGGCGATCAGCCAGCGCCGCAGCGCTCCCAACGTCAGGTCGGCTTGGTACTGGAATCTCATGGTCTTCCGTTCAATCCTTACACCGCAATTTTCCTGCAAGCAATGCTACACTGTGTAGCATCCACCCGGATCTGCGAGCCTGCGATGAAATTCGGCGTCATCATTTTCCCCGGAAGCAATTGCGACCACGATGCCTACTGGGCGTTCAAGGAAGTTTGCGGCCAGCCTGCGACCCTGCTCTGGCATGACTCCTTCGATCTGGAAAACTGCGACGTCATCGTGGTGCCGGGCGGCTTCTCGTATGGCGATTACCTGCGCACCGGAGCCATTGCCCGGTTCTCTCCCATCATGCAATCGGTTGCGCGCTTTGCCGCGAGCGGCGGGCTCGTGCTGGGCATCTGCAACGGCTTCCAGATTCTCTGCGAGGCGCATCTGCTGCCCGGAGTTCTGCTGCGCAACCGCAGCTTGAAATACATCTGCAAACCGGTTCACCTGCGGGTGGAAAACTACGCCACGGCCTTCACTCAGGGATTGACTCCGGGCGAGGTGCTGGAGATGCCCATCGGGCACGGCGAAGGCAATTACTTTTGCGACGAAGCCACGCTGCGGCAGCTGCAGCAGCGCGAGCAGATCCTCTTCCGCTACGCAACATCCCAGGGCGAAATCACCGCCGAGGCGAACCCCAACGGATCGCTTGACAACATCGCCGGCATTTGCAACGAGGGCCGCAACGTGTTGGGTATGATGCCCCATCCGGAGCGCGCCAGCGAAGACGTTCTCGGCATGAGGGACGGCCTCAAGCTGCTGCGTTCGCTGGTGGAGAGCGCCGCGCTAAAGCAGTAGTCCGATGAGTAGTAAAGAATCTATGACACGCCGCGCCCAACCCGCCAAAGCGATCTCGGAAGAAGAGCTGCGCCGTCGCGACGGCGAACTGTTGCCCATCCTCGACAACTGGCTGGAGCGTGCCAATCGGCGCGGCGGCCATCACATCGCCTGCCGCCCCGGCTGCGCCCAGTGCTGCATCGGAGCCTTTGCCATCGACCGCCTGGACGCCGTGCGCCTGAGGCAGGGGCTCGACGAGCTGGCAGAGACCGACGCCGCACGCGCCAAGCGCATTCTGCAGCGCACCGCCGACTTTCTCGAGCGCACGGCGGAGTTCTTCCCCGGCGACCTGGAGAGTGGAATCCTCGACACTACGCCGGACGCCGCGGAGATCTTCGAGGACTTTGCCAACGACGAGCCGTGTCCCGCGCTCGATCCGGAAACTCTCACCTGCGATCTGTATGCCCATCGCCCCATGACGTGCCGGGTCTTCGGCCCTCCGGTGCGCAGCGAAGGCGGGCTGGGCGTCTGCGAGCTCTGCTTTACCACGGCCACTGCGGAAGAGATTGCCGCCGCCGAGGTGCCGCTCGAAGGGGAAGAGTTGGAGTCGGCGCTGAACCGGGAGCTGGAGCGGGCCATCGGCCCCGGCGAAACCATCGTCGCCTTTGCACTGCTGGGCGCGTAAGCTTCGTTCGCGCGCTTCCGAGGCTCACGCCTATGGGTGATTGAAGATGAGGCTTACATTCGGCTACGCGCTCTTCGCGTAGGACGTCAGCTCCCTGACATGCGCCGTTAATGTATAAAGATCAGTCGGCTTGGGACAGTAGCACTGAAAGGCCTGGGTTTCCGCACAAGAAATACAGTCGTGGCTGGAGAAGAGCATCTTGGGGATTTCGGGTTTGATGCGCTTCATCTCCAGCGCCACTTGGCCGCCATTCATCCCCGGCATTTCGTAATCGAGAATCACGGCATCCACCGGATTGGAGGCAAAGGCCTCCAGCGCCGCGGCTCCGTTATTCACCGTCAGCACGCGAAATCCGGTACGCTCTAACGCCCTCCTGGTTAAGGAGAGAAGGGCTTCGTTGTCGTCAACGCAAAGGACCAAAGGCTGGTAAGACTGCTGCTGATTCATCATGGCTGCGGATCACCTCGCGCTGAAGATTACTGTCAATGGAGAGAGCATTTTCAGCGCCACCCATGAGCCATCCTGCAGGTGATCACAAAACTAGGTCAGAGCTGGAGTTAGGCGTCGGGCCGATTGGGAGGAGCCGTCATCCAGCCCGAGGGGACCAGGTAATTCTGAAGGGTTAAGGTACTTTTTTTACAGCAGCCCGCTCCTCGGGCTGTGGCTGAGAGTTTACATTCCATCGTCGCTCGCAGCCGGCTTGGCAAAGGCCTCCCGGTTCACCAGGTAGGGCATCTTGCTGTAATCGTTTCCTTCCAACAGGTCGATCATTCCCTGCACGCAGCGGCCGGCCATGCCGATGTCCGGGTCTTCCGAAAGCCGCGTGGCAGTGCCTCCACTGGCAAAGTGGTGGAAGAGCCGGCAGCGATCCTCGATGGCCGGGTCACGCAGCGGGGAGCCAGGCGGCAGCGGCTCGCGCTCGAAGACGTCGAGCGCCGCGCCCGCAATCCATCCTTCGCGCAAGGCCCGCGCCAGCGCCGCCTCATCCACCACCGGACCGCGCGAGGTGTTCACCAGGTAGGCGGTTGGCTTCATCTGCCGCAGGGTCTGCTCGTTGATGAGGTGCCAGGTCGGGGCTTTTCCGGGCGAATCCCCCTCGCGCAGCAGCGGCACGTGCAGGCTCACGTAGTCGGCCTCGCGCAGGCACTCGTCCAGCGCCGCGTAGCGAATCCAGTTCCTGCGGCGGGTGAGCCCCAGGTCGTGGCGCAGCTCCATCATCCGGCGGATCGAGGCGACGAACTCGTCGTTCTGCCGCCCGGAGTTGTAGCAGAGCACGTTCATCTCAAAGCCGAAGCACTTGGCGATCATCGCCTGGCCGATGCGTCCGCAGCCGATCACCGCAATCGTCTTGCCCGTGACCTCGTCGCCCAGGAAGGGCAGAGACGGATGCCAGTACTCCCAGCGATTTTCGCGCACCACCCGTTCGCTGGACCACAGCTTGCGCGAGACCGCCAGCAGAATGGCAAAGGCGAACTCCGCCGTGGCGTCGGTCAAAACGTCGGCGGTGTTGGTAAACGGAATCCCGCAGCGGTTGGCGTCGGCGCGGCTGATGTTGTCGACCCCGACGGCCAACTGCGCAATGCCCTTCAGCGTGCCTCTGCCCGCTTCCAGAACCTCGGCGTCGATGCGCTCGCGCAGGGTTGTAATGAGGCCATCGATGCCGCTGCGAACCCGCTCCAGCAGCAACTGGCGCGGCGGAGCCTCGGGGCCAGGATAGACTTCCACCTGATAGCCGCGGCGGCGCAGCCGCTCCAGGCTGGGGCCAATGTCGCAAGTGGCAAACACGCGCAGCGTTTTCTGATTCAACCCGTTCTGATTCAACCCGTTCTCGCTCAACTTGCCCGAACCTCCGCCAAGCGGGTAATTGTAATTCGTCCCGCGGCGGCGCACCACTTTACCAACGCAACCAACGCAAAAAGCCCGCCACCAGGGCAGGCTCTCAGCCGAGCTCTAGATTGTTTCCGGTCTAACCGTGAATTTCTTCGCCGGTCTCGGTGCGGATCACCTTGGCGACGCGATAGGGCTGTCCGGCGTGCGGCTCATGGAAGTGCCGGACCTGCAACTCGCCCAGCAGTCCCAGGGCCAGCATCTGCACGCCCGCCACCAGCATCACCGCGCCAAACACCAGCAGCGGCCCGTGGGCGTCCATCACCTTCACGTTCCGGAACATCTTCTCGGCCACCATGTAGAGCGCGACCAGCAAGCCGGTACCGATGCCGCCCATGCCGATGCCGCCGAAGAAATGCAAAGGGCGCATCATGTACTTCAGCAGGAAGCGGATGGTGATCAGGTCGAAGAAGACGCGTATGGTGCGCGAGATTCCATAGTGCGACTTGCCATCGCCGCGGTCGATATTGACGATGGGCACCTCGCAGATCCTGGCGCCATACCAGGAGGCCAGCGCGGGAATAAAGCGGTGCAAGCCTTCGCCGTAGAGGGGGATGTCATCGATCAGCTCGCGGGTGTAGGCCTTGTAGGTGGTGCCGAAGTCGTGCAGAGGGACGCCGCTCAGCTTGGACATCGTCCAATTGGCGCAGCGCGAAGGAATCCGCCGCAGCCAGAGGTTGTCGATGCGCTTCTCGCGCCAGCCGCTGACGATGTCATATCCCTCGTTGAGCTTGGCGACGAACTTGGGGATCTCGGCCGGATCGTGCTGCAGGTCGCCGTCCATGGCGATGATGAACTCGCCCTGCGCGTGGTCAAAACCGGCGGCCAGCGCGGAAGTCTGTCCGAAGTTGCGGCGCAGCTTCACTACCACGACGCGGCTGTCCACGGCGGCAATCTGCACCAGGAGGGGAAACGTGGCGTCGCGCGAGCCGTCATCCACAAAAACCAGCTCGAAGCTCTCGCCTACCTGCTCCATCACGGCCTTCAGGCGGTCGTAGAGCTCGGTCACGCTCTCCTGCTCGTTGTGAAAGGGTACAACTATGGAATATTTAGGCACCTTTAGATTATATCGTGATTCGGCGCAACTCCGAAGCTGATTAGCCCTGTCCAGTGGTGCCCCCCGCGTGTCCGACCTAAGAGCGCGGGGTCGATTCGGAATTAATCTGGAACGGGAGGAAGACCGAGAAGCACGTCCCCGAGCGCGCGGGACGCGTACACGTTCGCAGACGCATGGCGCCGTCATATTTGCGCAGAATGTCGGCGGTGATCCACAAGCCCAGTCCGGTTCCGCTCTCTCCTTTGGTAGTGAAGAACGGTTCGAAGATTTTGCTGCGCACCTGCTCCGGGATGCCGGGGCCGTTATCTGCCACCACCACGCACACACCGGGCACGCCGCGCCGCCGGTCTTGCGTGGAGTAGGCGCGCAGGGCGATGGTGCCGCGCTGCGGACCAACCGCTTCAATGGCGTTGCCCACCAGGTTGGCAAAGATCTGCCGCAGCTCTCCCGGCAAGGCGACGACACGAACGTCATGATCGATTCGTTGCTCCAGGCGGATGCCCGCGGTCTGGATCTTGCGGTCGTAGAGCGCGATCACGTTGGACAGAATCTCGCCGATCTTCACCGGCACCGGCCGGGCCGCCTCGCGCTGGAATCCGAGCATCTGCTGGGTCATCTGCGTCACGCGCGCCAGCTCGCCGCTGGCCATCGACGCATACTCGCGCATGTTGTCGTCCTTGGCTTCCTCGCGGATCAGGAACAGCAGGTTGCCCACCGCATCCAGCGGGTTATGGATCTCATGCGCAATGGTTGCGGCCAGCCGTCCGGTGGTCGCCAGCCGTTCGCTGCTGCGCAGCGCCGCCTCCACCTTGCGCTGTTCCAGGCAGTCGTGGAAAACCAGCACCACTCCTTCCATCTTTCCCTGGTCGTCGCGGATGGGAGCGGCGCTGTCTTCGATCGGAATTTCGCTGCCGTTACGGTGGATCAGCGCGGTATGGTTCGCCAGTCCGACGACCTTGCCCATGCGAATGACTTTGGCGACGGGGCTCTCCGGCCGGATGCGGGTCACTTCCTGCACGATATCGAAGACGTCAGGCAGGTCGCGGCCCCTGGCGTCATCCAGCGTCCAGCCGGTCAGCTTCTGCGCCACGTCGTTCATAAAGTCGATCTTGCCGTCCGGATCGGTCGAGATCACCGCGTCGCCGATGCTGCGCAACGTGGTGGCCCAGCGATGTTCGCTGGCCTGCAGCGCCTCTTCGGCCTGTTTGCGCTCGGTAATATCGCGCAGGATGACCGTGTACAGCGTCTGCCCGTCCGCCTGTACCTGGGAAATGGTAGCCTCAATCGGAAACTCTTCCCCGCCGGAGCGGACGCCTGTCAATGCTCCCAGCAAGTGCATTGAGCGGTTGGTAATGCCTTGCTCTCCAAAGCGCCGGATGTGCTCGCTGTGCAGCTCGCGCAGCTGCTCGGGAATGAAGCGGCTGACACTCGAACCCAGCGCCTCCGTCGCCGGACACTGAAAGATGTTTTCCGCAGCGCGGTTGAAGACGACGATACGCTGCTCATCATCCACGGAGATAATTGCGTCCATCGCGGAGCCGATCACCGCTTGCAGCTTGGCCTGGCTGGAGCGCAGCGCTGCTTCCGCCTTCTTCCTGTCGGCGATATCCACGCAGAACTCCACGCACTGGTTATCACCGAGCGAGCTGCCGGCAAAGAGGAGCCAGCGCCGCGTGCCGTCCTTGCAGAAATATTCCTTCTCGTAAGGTCCGACACGTCCGGTCGCGAGGAATTTTGTAACCTCCGCGCGGCTCACGTCCATGTATTCCGGCGGGGTGAGCTTTTGCCAGTTGAGTTCGCGCGCCTCCACCTGGCTGCGGCTGTAGCCCATGAGTTTGAGAAACGCGTCGTTGGAGTCAACCATGCACCCGGTGTTCAGATCCCAGAACATCACGCCGACGGTCTGAACGTCCAACACCTTCTCCAGCCGCTCAAGGCTCTGCCGCACCGCCTCCTCGGCCTGCTTGCGCTCGGTGATGTCGCGGTTGGTCTCCAGAATCCGTACGATACCCTCGGAGCCGACGATCAACTGGTGGCGGGCGGAAACCATCACCTCGCGGCCATCCTTGGCGATGTGCCGCAGTTCCCCCTCCCAGTGTCCGCGCTCCCGCAGTTCGGCCTCAATCGCAGGCCAGGGCACAAAATGAGTAGTTTTCAGCAACTCGTGGGTGACCCGGCCCAGTGCCTCAGCTTCGCTATAGCTGTAGAGCCGTTCGGCGCCGCGGTTCCAGCTCTCGATGCCGCCGTCGAGCCGCCAGACGATGATGGCGTCAAAGGAAAGGCGCAGCATATCGGCCTGCTGGCGCAGTGCCTCCTCCGCCTTCTTGCGTTCGGTGACGTCGCGCACGCTCTTGGAAATTCCGACGACGGCTCCGGCCGAGTCGTAGATCGGCGAAAGAGTAACGGACACGTCGATGCGCCGCCCCTGCCTGTCCACGCGCACCGTCTCGTAATGTTCGATGCATTCCCCGGCGCGAAGACGCGCGAGAAAGTCCGTCTCCTCATGCAGGCGCTCCGGCGGAATCACGCGCGTAATGGGCTGGCCGATCATCTCCTGCGCCGAGTAGCCGAAGAGCTGCTCGGCGCTCTGGTTCCAGCTCGAAACAATTCCGGAAAGGTCCTTGCTGATGATGGCGTCGCCGGAGGATTCGACGATGGCGGCCAGCCGCGCCCGTTCCTCTTCCGCCTGCTTGCGCTCGGTAATGTCCGTTACCACACCGAACATGCGCTCCACCTGGCCCGCATCGTTCACCCGGCGGCGTCCGCGGACCCAGATCCAGCGCACCTCGCCGTCCGCACGGCGGATCTTCGTCTCGATGGACCAGCTGTTGCCGGAATTGATCTGGCGGTTGACCGATTCGCGCAGCTCCGGCAGCACGTGTTCGAGGAACTTCTCATAGCTCCATTCCGGCAGCACGGAGGGATAGCCGAAGATCTGGTCGTGGCGCAGCGAATGCGAGGCGGTACCATTTCTCAGGTTCAGCTCCCACTCCCCCAGGCCAGCCACTTCCACCGCGAGATCGAGACGCTCCTTGCTCTTGCGCAGCTCGATTTCAGCCTGTTTCTGCTCGCCGATATCCGTGTTGGTGCCGAACCAGCGCGCGATCTTCCCATCGGCGTCTTTGAGCTGCATTACGCGGGTCAGGAAGGGTCGAAAGACACCGTCGGCGCCACGCAGCGGGAAAACCATATCGAACGGCTCACCCGTGGCAATGGAGCCCTGCCACCGCGCCATCACGTTCGGCAGAGCCTCCGGATCGTGGACCGATTGCCAGCCCCAGCCTTCCATCTGTTCGGGAGTGGTGCCGGTGTAGTCGTACCAGCGCTGGTTGTACCAGAAGATCCAGCCGTCAGCATTGGCCATCCAGCACAGCTGGGGAATGGCATTGGCCAAGGTTGCAAACTGCGCTTCGCTCTGCCGCAGCTTCTGCTGGGTCTCATGCAGGGTTACTTCCCTTTTCAGGGCTGCAACCCGCTGCTGGTTGCGGCGATAGGCTTCGGCCACCAAACTGATAAAAATTCCCATCGCGGCAAATAAGCCCAGCGCTATGGCCTCCGCTGGGTTTGCAATGGCAAAACTTCCACGCGGAGGCAGAATCCAGTAATCCGCTGCCAGCGCGCTCAGCGCGGTGGCCAGAAAACCGGGCCCTAGCCCGCAGAGCAGCGCAGCTACCATCACGGCGGGATAAAACGTAATGAAGGCGGGTAGCTCGGCTCCAATCAAGCGCACGATCGCCAGCCGCAGCAGAAAAGCGGCCGCAATGATCACTGCCGCATATGCGAAGCGAAGGTAGGACCGATGAGGGGAGCTATCTTCCACTTCTGCCATTGAACCATTCCATAAGGTGTTCTTGGATGACAATCAGAATGAAGCAGAACGTCGCATTTAACAAGCCAGAAGTTGCTTCAGCTCCGCCAGAAAATCGGTAGGCGATACACCCTTCACGGCTCGTCTGTCCACATTTCGCAGGGCCTCGTCGGGAAGGTCCACGTAGGCCGAGAGCAACAGAATCTTCACCTCGGGCTTCTGGCTCTTCATCGCCGCGGCAACCTCGTCGCCGTTCATCCCCGGCATCGAATAGTCCAGCACCACGGCCTCGATGAAATGTTTGGCGAAAAGCTCCAGACCTTCGGGCCCGCTCAGGGCCGTGAGCACCTCGTATCCCTCGCGCTCGAGCAGCATCTTCCGGACTCGCAGTCCGATCGGCTCGTCGTCGATGCACAGGAGGATCATGCTTGCTCCAGCCAACAGCTCACAATGCTCTAAGCTATGTCGGGATTGTAACGAAATGGATGTCAGGCTGTCACTCACCAACCCTGTCGCTTAAATCATCAATCCAAGACGGTTAGGTCTGGTACCAGACGCATGGCCGTGAAGGGTGGCGCTTTGCGTCGCAAAAAACTGGTAGCCCCGGGCAGATTCGAACTGCCGACCTCCGGTTTAGGAAACCGCTGCTCTATCCATCTGAGCTACGGGGCCAATTTATTTTCTTTTACTTACAGGATTCGCTTTTGCCGCTGTCTACAGTTGTCTACAGTGTGGCGTGCGCAGAGGTCCCCAGTTTACGGTGAGGAATCATGTCCTTGCAACCTCGACTCCTCGCCCCTGCCTATTGACTACTGCGGAACCGGACCCCGGACCACCTGAACGAAGTCTCCGGTATGTAGTTTTCTGGCAAAGGCCGCCTTCACCTCTGCTGCGCTCAGCTTTGCGTAAGTCTCTGCTGCCCGGATCGGTTCATCCAGCGGCAGACCGATTTCGGCGCGATGAAGGAATCCTTCTGCGACCGCATCTTCGCTCGATTCGCTCAAGGGTATTTGCCGCAGCAACAAGGCCTTGGCCTGATGCAACTCATTCGCGGGAACATCTCCGGTACGCATCTGATCGAGATCGCGCTGAATCAGGGCTCTTGCTTTGGAAACATTTTGAGGGTCGCAGCCGTAGGAAACGGAGTAGCTGGCCCTGGTCTCGGATGCTTGCAAGCTCACGTCAACGGTGTAGACGTAGCCCGCTACCTGCCGCAAATCATGGTAAAGACGGGTTGCGTAAAATCCTCCACCCAGCACATGGTTGCCCAGTTGCAAGGGATAGTAATCCGGGTCAAAACGGTTCAGATTCAATTGCTCGCTGAGATCGACGGAATCCTGTATGGCTTCCGGATCGGGAACGTTCGATGCCGAAGGTTTATTCAACGGAACTGGAGGCAATATGGTTTTGGGCTTGGGGCCGACTGCCTTCCAACCGCCAAACCATTTCTCGATGACCGCCTTGCCTTCCTCGGGGGAAACGTCGCCTATGACCACAATGGTTGTCAGGTCCGGCCTGAAGGTGTCGGCGAAATATTGTTTCACCCGGCTTAAGGTGATGGTAGCGATCGTGGCGGGCGTAGCTTGCCGCAGGGCAGGGTCGCCCTTGGGCAGCAACGCCAGATCCAGGGCGCGCGAGGTCCGGTATTCGGGACTGATCAGGTTCCCGGCAACAAACTGCGAGACCTGCTGTTGGACGACGGGGAAGGACTCCGCCGGCAGCGCCGGGTGAAGTTCGTTGTCGGCCAGCAATTGAACACCTCGGGAAAAGTTATCCTTCAAGACTTTGACCGAAAAGTTGTAGCCCGCACTCTCGTTCGCGCCGATATCGTCGAGAGCTTTACGGAAAGCCAAACGGTCCAGGGTCTGCGTTCCGTAGGTGAACAGGCTTTCCAGCAGATCGGAAATACCTTCCTGCCCGGCGGGCGCCTCCAGGTCCGAGTTGTGCTTGACCACTCCCATGACGGTAACCGTAGGACTGACTGCGTCCTGTTTGACGATCAAGCGAATTCCGTTGGGCAGGGTCGTGTCCGCAGCAGTGATGTAGTTCGCGGGCACTTTGAGTTCGGCTAGAGAGCTTTCCGCCCAGTCGGGCAATTTCACCGGTTTGGTGGGAGCCGACGTCACTTGCTCGGCCCCGCCGAACCCTTTGGCGGCGACCGGCTGTCCGCTCGGCACCGGTTTTAATACAGCGGTGATCGAACTCTGGCTGACCAGGTATTGCTTTGCCACTCGGTTCACGTCGGCCAGGGTGACGCGACGGATGGCTTCGACGTCGTCGTCCGGAGACGTGCGGCCCTCCGCGGCCAGGGCATTGGACCAGACATCGGCCAGTCCCGGGATCGAGTTGCGCTGAAACTCAGCCTCGGCAAGCTCGCTTCTTTTTGCCGCCTCTACCAGGTCTTCCAGGACGCCTTTGGCCGCATAGTTTGCCAGGATCTGCCGCATCTCATCAATCGCGGCAGATGGATCGGCATCGGCGGGAAGAGCCACCATGCCGTAGCCGACGCTGGCCTTCGGATAGGTTTCCGCCACACCAAACTCCGCGGCCAAAGCTTTGCCTGCGGGCACCATAGCGTAGAGATCGCCGCGCTGGCTGGACAACACGTCACTCAACACCTCGGCTGCCGCATAGTCCGAGGAGTCTGTTCCGGGAAGGCGATAGGCGACGAATCCAAGGACATAAGGAAGATTGCTGTCGAGAGTGAAGCTCTCCGGCTTCACCGGTTTCAAGTCCACTGCCGGGCGCGCCGGTAACGGATGACTGGGAACGCCCTCGAACTCCTGCTTGATCTTTGCCATAGTCGCGGCTGGATCGATATCGCCTACGATGACAAGAATTGCATTCGAGGGTGAGTACCAGCTCTCGTAGAACTTTTTCAGCATCTCGCCCGTGGTCGCATCGAATGAGTCTTTCGTGCCCAAAGGATCGTGCGCGTAAGGAGTCTCCGCGAACATATCCTGATTAAGGCGGCTGATGAACTTGTAAGTGGGATTGGAAAGGTCGCGCGCGACTTCCTGTTCGATCGCGCCTCGCTCCTGAGCCCATTGCTGCTGTGAGTCGTCGATGCCGCGCAGGCAGGCGGCCTGAGCCCGCAGCGCCACGTCGAGATCGGAGGCAGGGACGGTGGCAAAGAATTGCGTAATGTTCTGCTGGGTATCGGCGTTGTTCTCGCCGCCCAACAGCGCGTAGATGGCTGCCGTCTGATCGGCGGACATGCCCTCGCATCCGCGAAACGCCATGTGCTCCTGGGCGTGGGCCATCCCAGGAAATCCCGGGGGAGTCTCATCGCCACCGGCCAGAACGTTCATCTCCACGGTAACCACCGGAGCCAGCGGGTTGCGAATGAGAACCACGCGCAGGCCGTTGGAGAGCGTGGCTCGCGTGACCCGGCTCTGCTGCTCAGCAGAGCCGGAATGGACTAAAAGGCTGAATAGCAGCGGCAGGAGCAAACGACGTTGGAAGGTCACGCTGGAATTTCCTCCGGAACATTAGATGCTGGCGCGCTCGCCCGATAACCCAAGCCGCCGGTAAACCTGATGTCGATGCGTTTCTTAGAGTCCCCGATTCGTTCTATGCCAACGAGTTGAGAGCTCTTGTGAGGCACCAGACCAACACGAAACCGGAGACTCCGGCCCAAGGTATTACGGCGCGGTTCCCGTGCTGCCAGGCGTCGGGAAAAAAGCCGGCAATTGCAGTGAAGAGAAACGACCCGGCAGCCAGACTCAAAAACATCATGACCAGCGCCGGGGAAACTGAAAACAGATGGGCCGCAATCAATCCGCCGGCAATTGGAGCCAGGGCATCGAGCGCAAGGAAACCGTAATCCTTCCATTCCGGCGCTCTCCCACCGGTGGACAACAGGATGGTATTCAATCCGTCGCAGATATCATGCGCCACCACGCCCATCCCGACGATCAGGCCCATCTGCAGAGAGATGGTGGTGGCCGCGAAGATGGCGGTTCCGTCGAGTGTGCTATGGACGATGAGCAGAGCGGCACTGACTCTTCCTGCCGTGCGGTCTTGCTCGCCGCGCGACGAGTAACGATCCGCGGCTCGTCGAATGCAGAGAACCAGGAGTGCTCCCAAGGCGGCAATGGCAAAGACATAGATGCCCGTCAAGCCCCGTACTGCGGCAGCGGTAAGCGCGGACGGCAGCAGGTCCAGAGACGCCGCACCAATCAGTACGCCCCCTCCGAAGGCCATGAGCAGATGAATCCGGCGCTGGAGCAGTACTGCACAATAGCCACCAATCGAAGTGGAAACCGCGGCCATCGAAGTAAGAATAAGAGCTTTCAACTTGCTGTTCCCCGGTTTGACAGGCCTCGGTGCTGACTCCGTCTTCGGTCAAGAGACCGGCCAACCAGAACCGGCGCACTCGACTTGTCGATAATGATACATTATTATCGTTACACGTGCGAAAGTGGCCGAGTTCAAAACTGAGCGAACCATGGAAAAACGGAATACACGACAGAAGGCTGCAATTCGCGAGGCATTCACCGGAGCCGACCGGCCACTGTCTCCGGAAGAGGCCTTGAAAGAAGCTCAACATCACCATTCTTCCCTGGGGATCGCGACGGTGTACCGAAATATTCAAACACTGGTCGAAGAAGAATGGCTCCGGCCGGTCGAGGTGCCGGGCGATTCGAAGCGCTACGAGGTCGCAGGCAAGGAGCACCATCATCACTTCCAGTGCCAGGAGTGCGGGAAGCTCTATGACCTGGAGGGTTGTGTAGTCCAGGTCAGGCCGAAACTACCCAGGGGATTTCGCGCGACCGGTCACGAGTTCTTTGTGTATGGCCTTTGTGCGGCGTGCGTCCACATTTGATCCCAGGCGCCAGCCTGACCGTGCGAACAAGCGGGTCGCAAGTTCAACCCGCAACCGGGGCTGCAGGCTGAGCAGGCTGACAACCCCTTCATTTTTCGAAGGTTGCAGCGACTCGAAACTCGGAAATTCAGCCCTCTTTTTGAAAAACCTTTAATTAATAGATTTAGGCTGGCTGCCCGGTGATACCCCGTGCGAAACTTTCTGGCTTGTCGCGAGTTAAAGTGTATGTGGTTTTGTGTGGTTGGGCTGTATGCAAAAAAGTTCGAACTCGTAGTCGACATAATCAGTAGGAGCAGATATGAAGAACCGTGTGCTCGTAGCGTTTTTTTTGACCATGGCCGTGGCCACTGGAACCCTGAAAGCCCAAAACAATTCCGATGCCAACGCTCAAGTTGCAGAGCCGCAGTACATCAATAGCTTCTATGCCTTGACCCCGAACGGAAATCTGATTGAGCTGGAGTACAGGAACGTGGCGTTCCACCCGAGAAGTTGGGGTGTGCCGGGCTATGCGTCATTCAAGACAGTCGCCGATTTCAAGCCTTCCCAATCCCCGATCCGACTACCGGCCTCGGCACAGTTTGTGGTTCGTGGGCGCGTGGACGTCGATCCTGCAACGGTCTATGAACTGCGCATGCTGAAAGACTCGAAGAGTCACCGGGAACTCGTGCTGAGCCAGGCGCATGGTTCGATCGTCGGCGGGTCAGTAAACCCGGAAGAGGGCGCAATCCCAATCCGATTTGAGGAATATGGCAACTCTTCGTTCCGCGTTGTCCCGGTGCAACCGCTTGCGCCAGGAGAGTACGCCCTGATGGTGCGCGGGCGCTATTCCCAGCTTTACTGCTTTGGCGTGGATGGCGCGAAGCAGTGACGCTGGGGTAAAACGAAACAGAGAAACAGCGTGCGGTAGTTTGACGCGAAGTCAGACCAGATGGCGTAACGTTTGCGGGTTAATTATTCACGCTAATTTGCCGCACGCCGCTGATATGTCGCAACCTGTCCATCAATAAGCCAATGTCCTTTTCGGTGGCGGGATTTAACGTGATATTTGCGCGGTCAGTGTTGCCTACTTCTCCCGGCAGAATCACAATCTGCTCTAGATGATGGCCCCGCTCCTCAACGGCTGACTGGAGTTCCGACACGGAAGTTGTGTTTGGATCGAACAACAAGCTCAGTGAGCGGGAGTGCCGGGCTCTAAACCAGCGCTTTTCCACTTTCTTCAGAACAACCAGCACCATCAGAGCCAAGGCGGTGGTGGTGCTCGCCAGCACGTACATGCCGCCGCCAACCGCCACGCCGATGGCTGCTACGACCCAGATGCTCGCGGCTGTGGTCAATCCCCTTACCATCTCACGCTGGAAAATGATGGTGCCAGCCCCAAGAAAACCGATTCCCGTGACAATTTGAGCAGCGATTCGCGAGGGATCGAGCACCACATCGGGAGCGCCCAGAATGTCCTTGAAACCGAACGCAGAGACGAGCATGAAAACCGATGATCCAAGGCCGACCATGGCGTGTGTGCGCAAGCCGGCAGCCCGCTCAGAGTGTTCTCGCTCCATTCCTACGACGCCTCCAAACACCGTGGCAAGGCACACGCGCAACACAATGTGAGAGATCGGAATCACGCTGCTCTCCTTGGGCGGGCATCAGCCCTGTGTCATGTGGTTCGACGGCAAAGAACTCACATCTGCATGGAACCAATAGCAGCCAAGGTGGTTGCCACCACGCATCCTTTTTACCGCCGGACCGATCTTATTTCACGGACCGGCAACCGCGCTGGGCCATTCACTTCCATCCGATTGAACGGACCGAATGAACAAGGAGTCCAATGATGCGCCACCTCAACAAAGTTCTGTATACCGCCAAAACCCACACCACGGGTGGCCGCGACGGCGCCTCCCGCACCGACGATGGACGGCTCGACGTTAAGCTATCGCCTCCGACAAACACCTCGGAGGCCGGCACCAACCCAGAACAGTTGTTCGCCGCTGGCTGGTCGGCCTGCTTCCTCTCGGCAATCAAAGTTGTCGCCGGAAAAAAGAAGATCACGCTTCCTCCTGACGCGGCCATTGACGCCGAAGTCGATCTGGGCACCTCGGACGGCAACTTCGGACTTGCGGCTCGCCTCAACATCAGCCTGCCGGGCATGGAGCACGAGGCGGCACAAGCCCTGATAGAGGCGGCGCATCAGGTGTGCCCGTATTCCCGCGCCACCCAGGGCAACGTCGATGTCGCGCTCAACGTGGTGAATGAAGGACTGAGGAAAGCGAGTTAAAGAAAGCTCCCTGCATGAAGGATTCTCGACGCTGCTTCCGAGGGCCATCTTCCGCCGCCAGTGTCTTTGATGAAGCCAGGAGGTACCTATGAAACGGATCGCTTGCTTGCTGGTCGCAGTTACAGCGGTGGCCGGCGTTGTCGCCAACTCGGTTCCCGCGTCTGGGTATGCCGATGAAGAGGCCGCTCCGGTCTTTGGCATCAAGATTCCTCCCGGCTACAGGGATTGGAAGTTGATCTCCGTCGCCCACGAAGCAGGCAACCTCAACGACCTTCGCGCCGTTCTGGGCAACGATGTAGCGATCAAGGCCTATCGGGAAGGTAAGCTTCCGTTTCCGGACGGCACCATCATTGCCCGGCTGGCCTGGAGTTATGTCCCGTCCGAGGAAAACAACAAGGTCTTTGGGCGCGAGCAATCATTCGTCGCCGGAGCCCCCACGAACGTTCAGTTCATGGTCAAGGATTCAAGCAAATACGCCTCCACGGGCGGCTGGGGATTCGCTCAATTCAAAAACGGCAAACCTAACGCCGACGCAGCGACGCTGAAGAAATGTTTTCCCTGCCACGAACCTTTCAAAGCCGGCGACTATGTCTTCACCCGTTATGCAGCTAACCCTTAATACCGAGAACCAAAATTTTGCATGTACTCGGCTGATCGACGGCGAAGGTCGAAAGGTGACTTTGACCAAGTAAGGAGGAGAGGCAAATGGCAAAGATGAAAGCGGTGCAAGTTCCCAAGCCGGGAGCGGACTTCGAAGTGGTGGAACGTGAGATCCCGAAGCCTGGCGCGGCACAGGTGAGGATTCGCGTTCAGGCCTGTGGAGTCTGCCACAGCGATGTGTTCACCAAGGACGGTCTGTTTCCCGGCATCACGTATCCGCGGGTGCCGGGGCACGAGATCGCCGGCGTGATCGACGAGGTTGGAGCCGGAGTGACGGAATGGAAAAAGGGCGACCGCGTCGGCGTGGGCTGGCACGGCGGGCAGGACGGCACTTGTCTGGCTTGCAGGCGGGGAGACTTTGTGAACTGCGCCAATGGCAAGGTCTGCGGAATCAGCTACGACGGGGGCTATCAGGAATTCATGGTCGCGCCGGTTGAAGCGGTGGCCCACATGCCCGAGTCGCTCGATGCCGCCGAAGCCGCGCCGCTGATGTGCGCGGGAATTACAACTTTCAACGCTCTGCGTCATAGCGGTGCGCTGCCGAGCGATCTGGTCGCCATCCAGGGCGTGGGCGGGCTCGGCCACTTGGGAATCCAGTTCGCGAAGAAATTCGGCTATCGAGTTGCGGCCATCAGCCGCGGGCCGGAGAACGCGGCGCTCGCCAAAAAGCTGGGTGCGGATGTGTATATCGACAGCGGAGCGGCCGATGCCGCGGCCGAACTCCGGAGACTCGGAGGCGCGCGCGTGATTCTGGCTACCGCGCCCAGCGGGAAAGCGATGTCGGGCCTGATCGGCGGCCTGGGCGCGAACGGCACGCTGGTGGTGGTTGGAGCCTCGATGGATCCGATCGAAGTGCCGTCGATTTATTTGATCACCGGCAAGAAGAGTATTCAGGGCTGGGCGTCGGGAATTCCGACCGACTCCGAGGACACGCTGCGCTTTGCGGAGATGACAGGCGTGCGCCCCATGATCGAAAAGTACCCGCTCGCAAAAGCCGCCGAAGGCTACGCTCGCATGATGAGCGGGAAGGCGGAGTTCCGCGTGGTCTTGACCATGTGAGGTTCAGCACGACCGGTCCCCAAAGCAATTCGCGTACCTGTTCGATCACCACGGGGAGACGGGCATAGCGGGCCATTGCGCTCGCGCTCCTGTAGACATTCTCCGCGCCCCGTCGCCCATTTTTCAGGAGCGAGCAAAATGAACCCACGCCAAATTTTCACAAGATTATTAAAGTGTACTTTCATTCTTCGCTTTGTCAGCGCATTGCTGAGCTGCGCGTTCCTGGCATCGGCTGCCGCTCAACCTTGTGGCTCTAAAGGCGTTGCGGCGCAGGTACTTGGCTCGGGTGGCCCGGAGTTGCAGGACAAGCGCGCTTCGAGCAGCTATCTCATATGGAGAGATGGGCAAGCGCTGGTGCTGGTGGATGCGGGCGGAGGAAGCGCTCTTCGATTCGGCGAGAGCGGGGCGCAAATGTCGCAGCTGGACGTACTTTTATTCACTCACTTCCATGTCGATCACAGCGCCGACTTCCCCGCGCTGATCAAGTCTTCCTGGTTTGAAGATCGCAAACGGCCCTTGCCAATCTTCGGGCCGCCTGGAAATGACTTTATGCCGTCCACTACAGAATTTGTCTACGATTTCTTTGGAGATAAGCACGGGGCTTTTCGGTATCTCAGCGAGTTGTTGGCGCCCGGAGAAGAGGGCAGCTACAAAATGCAACCCCACAATGTGGTGGCGGGCTCAACACCGGTTGCGGTGTTCCGCAGCGGCAAACTAGCTGTGTATGCGGTGCGTGTGATACATGGGCAGGTCCCGGCATTGGCCTGGCGCGTGGAGACGGGTGGAAAAGTAATTGTGTTTAGTGGAGACACCAACGGCGATGGGCCAGGACTTGTGCGGTTGGCGATGAATGCCGATTTATTCATTGCTCACAACGCAGTGCCTGAAGGCGCGGTCGGAATCGAGAGGCGCCTTCACATGCCTCCTTCCGTGATCGGACAAATCGCCGCAGACGCTCATGTCAAAAACTTGGTTCTCTCTCATCGTATGCTGCGGACATTGGGAAAGGAGGATCAGACTCAGGCCGAGATCAGAAAACGATATTCTGGCCCACTGGAGTTTGCAAACGACCTCGACTGCTTCCCTATGCCATAAGTGCGGCTCGCACTGCCGGCTTCCTCGATCGCACAACTCACCTTCGCCGCGCGGGCTCCGATGCGAGATAGCGGTCGAGGCTGGGGCGCTCGACGCTGTAGGCGCGCTGCAGCAGATCGGCGCGCAGCAGTTCCGTCACCGGACCGGTCAGCGCGGGTGATTCCGGCATGAGAAGGATTCCCGAAGCACAGTGTTCGCGCACCAGCGGCAAGTCGTGCATGGCGGCCACGATGGTAATGCCGCGTTCCACTAGGCGGCGCAGCAGGGCCATCACTTCGATCTGCCGTCCCAGGTCCAGGTGTTGCGTTGGTTCGTCGAGCAGCATAAGCTGCGGTGCCTGCGCCAGCGCGATGGCAATCTTCACCCGCTGACGTTCGCCGCCGGAGAGTTCGGCAAAGATGCGATGGCGCATGCCGAGGATATCGACGGACTCCATCGCGCTCTCCACCGCGTCGAGATCTTCACCGCGAAGACCACCGAAAAATCCGAGATGCGGAACCCGTCCCTGGGCGACGATTTCTTCCACGCGGAAGGCGAAGGGAACGTCGAGATGCTGCGGCACCAGAGCGACGCAGCAGGAGAGCTGACGGCGCGGCCACTGTTTCAATTCCCTGCCCTGCACCAGTACCTCGCCCGGCGAGGGACGCAGAAGTGCGGCGGCCAGTTTGAGCAGCGTGGTCTTGCCGGAGCCGTTCGGCCCCATCAGGGCAAACATCTCGCCGGGTTGCACGGAGAAGCTCAGTTCGCTAAAGACGGTGCGCGTTCCATAGGTGAAGCCGATGCCGCGAAACTCAAGGATGGACGCCATCAGAGAGAGGCACTCCTTGGCCTGTGGTTTAGAAGATATAGGAATGCGGGCGCGCCCAGAAACGCCGTCAGCATTCCCACGGGAATCTCCGAGGGCGCAAAGGCGGTGCGGGCGATGGTGTCGGCGACGATCAGGAAGAGCGCTCCGCACAGGGCCGATGCGGGCAAAAGGCGGAAGTGGTCCGGCCCCAGGATGAGGCGCAGAAAATGCGGCACCAGCAGACCGACAAATCCGATGAGTCCGCCCAGCGAGACCGCCAGCGCGGTGAGCAGCGAGCCTAACACCACCACCAGAATGCGCAGGCGATCGACGCGCACGCCCAGCTGCGCGGCGTACTCTTCGGAGAGCGCCAGCGTGTTCAGCTGACGGGCCAAGGGCAGTGCCAGCAGGAGGACGGCGATTTCCGCCACGGCCACACAGGAGAGCTGCGTCCACGAAGGCACGGTAATTTCGCCGTGCAGCCACGCCTCCAGAATGCGCGTGCCCGGATTGGTTGACTCCTGCCGCAGCTCCAGCGCCGAGGTGGCCGCGTTCAACATGGTGCCGATGGCGAAGCCCGCCAGCAGCATGTTCTCCATGGCAAAGTGTCCGCCTGCGCGGGCCAGCTTCCACACGATGGCCATGGCCAGCAGCGAGCCGGCGAAGGCGAGCAGCTCGGTCGCGCCCACTCCGGCAAAGGTGAGCATGGGCAGGAAGAATACAGCGACTGCGCCGCCCAGCGCCGCGCCGCCCGATGCGCCCAGCACAAAGGGATCGGCCAGCGGATTGCGAAACAGTCCCTGAAAGAGCACACCCGTCGCCGAGAGCGCTGCTCCGACGAGTCCTGCGGCGAGCACGCGCGGCAGACGCAGGGAAAACAGAATGACTCCGGTATCGCCGGCGGCCGATGGATGAAGAAGCGCGCGCAGCACATCGGCGGCCGAGAGCTTCACCGCGCCCATCCCGGCCGAGATCACAATCGCCGACAGCAACAGCATGGCCGGAAGCGCAATCGTGACGAATGTCCGTGGACGCCGCGTAATTCGCGACGTTGCTTTCGGAGTTGCCCGCGACCGGGTTGAGTTCAGAACTTCCAGCTCTCACCTCCAAATTTGAATTCGACTCCGGAGCGGATGGTGAACGGCAACGCCGGATAGCCGAAGGCTTCATAGTAGCGCTGATTCAGCAGGTTCTCCATGCTGGCGTAGGCGCGGACGCGGCGGGCGAGCCGGACGCTCGTAAACATATCGAGCCGCTGGTAGGCGGGATCGAGGTTGCGGTTGGGCAGCAGCAGCGTAGTTCCGTAGGACGAGTCCTGGAGGAAGTCGCTGTCATCGCGGCGCGAGACCATGGTTCCGGTCATGCGTGCGGAGAAGCGCCCAGAGCTCCAATCCACTGAAAAGTATCCAGTGTGGGGAGCGATGTGGAAAGGCCGCGCGCCCACCAGCGGCGAGTAGGCTCCGATGGAGATGTTGGGAAACGCCGGATTGATGGACGGATATAGCTCATCGCTGGAGAAGGAGTGTTGCACCACGGCATCGGTGTAGGTCCAGCCACCGCGAAGTGAAAGGTTGCGCGTGATGTGGTACTCGGCTTCGACCTCGGCTCCCTGGGCGGAGTAGGACAGCGTGTTCAAGGCCGCGCCGCCGAAGCCGCCGGGAATGTCCGACTCCAGCGTTTCGATCACCGTCTGCGGCACGCCGAGTTCGGTCAGTCCCTGCAACGGAACGAACTCCGCCTGATCGCCGAATTCGTTGTGGAAGTAGGTGATCGAAAGGCGCGCTTTGCCGTGCAGCAACGTCTGTTGCACGCCGCCGTCATAGGTGCGCGAGCGTAACCATTGGAAGGGACGGATGTTGTATTGCGCGACAACCGATTGGCCGGTAGCGCCGAGACTTTGCAGCAGATCGTAGAGCGAGTTGGTCTCGTAGTAAATGCTCGGCTCGTTGATGCCCTTGCCGAAGTTGAAGACCAGGCGCGTCCCGCTCAGGATGCGCTGATCGCGTGGTTTGAGGAGATAGTAGGCCACGGAGGCGCGCGGCGAGCCCGCGAATCCGAAGACGGCGTTGTTCTCCAATCCGGCGCCGGCGGTGTAAAAGAGCCGGTTCCAGAGTCCGCCGCTGAGCTGCATTGTGTAGTTGTAATTGTTGTGCTCGACCGTGGGCTTGGCGAAGCCGTCGTTGGTATATCCGTCCTCGTGGTCGTAACGGAAGCCGAAGAGAGCCGCGAGCGCGCTGTTGAAGCGGTAGTCCGATTGGGCATAGACCGAATCACGATTGCTCAGCGTGGAGGTGGCATAGGCCCCGGGCGCGTATTGCAGAATTCCCTGCCCGGTGACCTGATATCCGTTGGCTCCACGAATGGGTTCGACATCTCCGAGATATATCTGATCGCCATAGGGATCGAGGGCGGGGATTCCCGTGGGCCCGCCGTTGGTGTATTCCGAGCGCAGGCGCAGACCGGCATAGCGCAGGAGGTTGTGCCAGCGGGGCGTGGGACGATTCTCCAGGGTTGCGCCGAAGGCAGTGTCCTGCTCGCGACTGACGCCGTCATCGGGAATGCCGTAGAGCGCGATGGCGTTGTCGGAATTGAAGGCGGAGACGGAGCGGCGCACGGTAGCGCGCAACTCGGTATTGGGAAGCAGCTGCCAGCCGAGGTTGCCGAGATAGCTGGCGTTGTGGAACTCGCTGTTGGGCGTGCTGTTCTGCGTGCCAAAGCGCGAGAAGTCCGTGAAGTAATCCAAGCGCCGCCATGCGCCGCCCAGGTTGGCCTCCTGATGAAGGGTGCCGAAGGTGCCGCCGTCGATGGCGTAGCCGAGTTCGGGCAACGGAGTGACGCCGCGCCGGGTGACGAGATCGAGCACGCCGGCATAGGCGTCCGCACCGTAGAGCGCGCTGTTGGGGCCGCGATAGAGCTCCGCTTTTTCATAGCCGGCGGAGCTCAGATTGGCGAAGTTTACAGCGCCGCCAATGTCGTCGGCCGGAACGCCGTCGATGATCACCATGTTTGCGTTGGAGGGGCCACCACGCACGTAGAGCGAAGTGACGGCTCCGACTTGACCGGTGCTGGTGACCTGGGCTCCGGGCTGGATGCGCAGCTCTTCTTCGACGGCGCGGCGGGTGTCCAGGGCCTGCTCGCTGATTACGCTTATGGAAGCGCCGGTCTCTGCTTCGGGGGTGGGAACGCCAGTGGCGGTGACCACGATCTGCTGCGCCACCACGGAGGGCGAAAGCGTCAGGTCGATCTCCAGCGGGTGGGCGGCGACGAACTTCTCACCGCTCGAAGCGGGTTGGAACGAGGCGGCCTGGGCGCGGATGCGGAAGCGTCCCTGGCCGGAGATGGTGAAGGAATAATGCCCGCCGGCGCCGGAGTTAGTCGTTTGCACAACCTTTCCGGTGTCGATCTCAACCAGCTCGACCGTGGCGTTTTGAATGACGGCGCCCAGCGTGTCGCGAATGGTGCCGCTGATGGTGGCCGTGGTGGAGGCCATCAGCGGTGCAGCCGTCAGACCAACGATGAGAAACGTTACGATAGCGCGAATTACAGATCGGAAACCGGACTTCATCTTCATACTCCCAAAAATGATTCAGACTCAGCGGGCTTGCGCCGAGCGAAGTTGACGGGCAAACGCTTCGAGGGCGTCAAAGGCGACCGGGCTGGGATACTGCAGGCGCCCGTCAATGCGCAGAACGCGGCCCATGCGCACTGCCTCGAGCGATCGCCATCCCGCACGCTCTCTCATCTCCTGCAATCCGAAGGGCGCGTCCTGCAGCACCAGGATGAACTCGGGCTTGCGCGGCAGGATCGCTTCGATGTTCAGGTTGATCCACTCCTGCGGGAGATCGTCGGTGACCGAGCGCGCACCGGCCGCCGAGAGCAGCTCAGTGATGAAGGCGCGGCGCCCGGCGGTGATGCACGGGTCGAGCGAGATGGCGAGGAATACCGCTGGGCGGTTCGCCGGGGCCTGGGCGCGTACCGCTTGCTCGCGCGCGTGCAGCCGGGCGAGCAGCGCGGAGGCTTCGCTTTCGCAGGACAGCGCGCGTCCGATGGCGGCGATGGAGTGGTAGAGTCCGGCAAGTCCGCTGGGGTTCACCAGAAAGACGGGAATGCCCATGCGCTCGATGCCGCGAATGGTCTCGGCATCGTTGAACGAGGCGATGCCAATGGCGAGGTCGGGATGCAGGACGGCGATGCGCTCCAGCGAGGGACGCAGCACGCCGCCGATGCTCGGCTTCTGCCGCGCCTCGGCCGGGTATTGCGTGTAGTCGGTGATGCCCACCACGTCGGCTCCAGCGCCGATGGCATAGACCGTGTCGGTGACGCTGGGCGTGAGGCAGACGATGCGGTGGACGTGATCGGGCAGCGTAACTTTACGTCCTGCCTCGTCGGTGAGCACCCGCGAGGCGAACGCAGGCAGCGCGAGCCCGAGCACGAAGACGACGCAGAGAGCCGCGGCACACATAGCTCGTTGCGGTGGATTGAATGTTTCCTGCATACCACATCCAGACGCATAAGGGCGTCAGGCGGGATTCCGAATGAGGCAGCTTCCTGTTTACCCCGGAACGGGGCCGTGAGGACGCACGCCCGGCTCTCCCATCGAAGCCAGACTAGCCGAAGATAAGCGTCCGGGGCAGGTCTCCTGACTCACGCGTCATCGGTGTTGAACCGCCTTCCCAGAGATGCTTGCTCCAGTGGCTAGTGGTTCACTCCTCGGCGTTCACAGTTGCGGGACAGTGGCGGACTTGCACCGCCTTCCCTTGGCCAGACGAAAAAAGTTATATCGTTCTCAGCGGGGCAAGTCAACCGGAAAGGACAAACACTGGTTGTGCAAATTTGTGCCGAGAGCGGGATTGCGATGGGAATCCGCTACAATCCTGGGCTGGAGCAGGGATGAGTGCGAGTGGTTTCATGACGAGTGGCCGCGTGATTCGATGGATGGTTTGTTTGGTGCTGCTGATCGCAAGCGCTGGTTACGCTGCAACGTCGCCAGGTACGGAGGGACAGGCGGGCGAGCTGGCGGTGGGTGAGCGGTTGCCCCAACTCCAAGGTGAGTATTTGAGCGGGCGCAAGGCGACGCTGCCCGACGACGCCTCCGGGCGCGTGGCGCTGCTGCTGGTGGGATTCAGCTATGCGTCGCGAGTGCCGGTGAAGGACTGGACCCGACGCTTTCGCGCGGGTTTCCCTGACAAGACGCAGGTGACGTTCTACCAGGTTCCGATGCTGGGCGGCATGGCGCGGATGGGAAAGTGGTTCATTGAAGGCGGGATGCGGCGCGGAACTGCGAAGGCCGACTACGAGAATGTGATCACGGTGTACGGCGGCACTGAGGCGTGGCGGCAGCGACTCGGCGTGAAGGCGGGGGATGCAAAGGCAGAGGACACCGCTTATCTGGTGTTACTCGACCGTAAGGGAAACGTGGTGTGGCGGCATGCCGGGCCGTTGGAGGAAACCGCGTATCAGGCGCTTGCAGCGCAGGTGCGCAGGCTGCCTTCCGGACGATAGCGGTGCGTCATGCTACTGCATAAACCAGCCGTGGCTTACAACCAGCGACTGACCGGTCAGCGCATTGCTTTCGAAGGCGGCGAAGAACAACGCCGTTTCCGCCACGTCCTGGACGGTGGTGAATTCGCCGTCCACGGTTTGCCGGAGCATAACGTTCCTGATGACATCCTGCTCAGAGATGCCGAGTTCTTTGGCCTGTTCGGGGATCTGCTTTTCCACCAGCGGCGTGCGCACAAAGCCAGGACAGATCACATTGCAGCGCACATTATGCTCGGCCCCTTCTTTGGCTACAACCCTGGCGAGACCTTCCAGCCCATGCTTGGAGGCGACATAGGGAGCCTTGAGTTTGGAGGCCTCCTTGGAATGCACCGAGCCCATGTAGAGGATGCTGCCTCCAGTGCCCTGCCGGTACATATGCCGGAGTGCGGCGCGGGTGGTCAGGAATGCTCCGTCGAGATGAACGGCGAGCAGTTGCTTCCATTGGGCGAATTCAAACTGGTCGATCGGCGCCACGATCTGGATGCCGGCGTTGCTCACCAGGATGTCGAGTTTGCCGAAGGCCGCGACGGCCTGGCCGATCCCGTCGTCAACCTGCTGCTCGTTGGTCACATCCATGGCGATGCTCACGCACCGATGGCCGGTCGAGTCGAGTTGCTTCGCAGTGGCGTTCGCCGCATCGAGATTGATGTCGGCAATGGCGACCATGGCGCCTTCCCGCAGGAAGGTGCTTGCGATTGCTTTGCCGATGCCGCTGGCAGCCCCGGTGACAACGGCGACTTTATTTTTCAGATGCATGATTTCATGTCCTCAAATTGTCCGGTGGAATTATCTCAGGGAATGGCGCAGTTGCCGAGCGGTTCAGGCGCACTCTAGAATGATGCGGTATTCAGGACAGAGGAGCCTTCGATGGCGTGCACGGTGAACCAGGGAGCGAAGATTTACTGGGATGAGGTTGGGGAGGGAGACCCTCTGCTGCTCATCATGGGGCTGGGCTATCCGTCCGATGCATGGCATCGCACCCGGCCGGTTTTAGCCAAGAGATACCGGACCATCGCGCTGGACAACCGCGGTGTTGGCCGGAGCGACGTGCCGCCGGGTCCTTATTCGATTGCGCTGATGGCGTCGGACGTGGCCGCCGTGCTCGACGCCGCGGGGGTGCAAAGCGCGCATGTATTCGGTTTCTCCATGGGAGGCATGATCGCGCAGGAGTTTGCGCTACGGTACCCCGAGCGGGTGCGATCGCTGATTCTCGGCTGCACATCTGCGTGCGGTCCACACGCGGTGCAGGCCGAACCGGAGGCGGCACAGATGCTCATGTCGCGCGGAGACATGACTCCCGAGAATGCGGCCCAGGCGGCGGTGCCGTTTATCTATGCCCCTTCGACTCCGCGCCAGCTCATCGATGAAGATATAGAAGTGCGGAGGCCGTGGTTTCCGAGACCCGAAGCATATCTCGCACAGCTGCAGGCGATCCTCGAGTGGGAATCCGACGGACGGATATCGCAGATCCATTCGCCCACCCTCGTGATTCATGGCGATTCCGACCGACTGGTGCCGGCAGGCAACGGACGAATCCTTGCGGAGAAGATTCCAGGCGCAAAGCTGATGCTGCTCGCCAATGCCAGCCACATCTTCACAACCGACCAGACCGAAGCGGCCCTGCGCGCGATCCTGGAGTTTTTGGAAGCGAATTAACCGGGCGGCCTGCTGATGGTTTGCCCCGCTGCGAACAACCCCAGTTTTTTGAGCGATGAGTACATCTGCTGCTTCTCATCTGCCGACAACACGGAGAGCACAGCTTCGAGGTCTCTGGCGTGTTTCTCGAAGCACGATGCGGCTACTTTCCTTCCTTCTCTGGTGAGCTCAACCAGCCGCGCCCGCCGGTCTGCCGCGCTCGACCTGCGAACCACAAGCCCAAGTTTCTCCAGGCGATCGATTGCCGCCGTCATGGAACCGCTGGCCAGCAGAACCTTTTGTTGAATCCCGGTGATGGTGAGCGGCCCCTTATGCAGCAAGGCCTCCAGCGCGGCGAAATCGGTCAGGCAGAGCCCCGAACTTGCGATGCTCTGCTCCGCCAGGCGACTGAGCGCACGATAACTCCTGGACATTACGATCCACAGCCGAGGTGCGGTGATGCGGCCACGGCTTTTTTTTGCGGGCCGTTTTCTCTCCGGCAATTTAGACATGTGGGTTCTTCTCACCAGCCGGTTGGAACAGGCGGTCGAGCGAGGCCGCTCCCGCGCCGCGAATCATCAGGAATGCGGTGATCGCAAGCACGAGCAAGTGATACTCGTAGCCCTCGCCCTTTTGTGTCCCCATCCAATTCATGAAGAAACCAACATGCCGATGCACCGTTGCGATGGCCACCACCATGTTCACAAAGATTCCGAAGGCTGCAATCCGCGTCAACAATCCGAAGATCAGTCCCAGTCCCCCGAAGAACTCCGCGCAAATCGCCAGGAACGCGAGTGGCGCGGGAATGTGCATGTAGCCAGTGAAGGCCGCCATTGTTGCGGTGAAACCGTGGCCCCCAAACCAACCCAGCATCTTCTGGGCGCCGTGTGCGAAGAAGACCACGCCGAGCACCAGACGAAGAATTGTGGTTGCCGCATCGTTGTTGGTGGCGATCAGTTTGCGAATCATAAAACTCTCCTCTGCAGCTCCATACCCGTCGGAGCGGCTATTCAACGGATGATATGCACTTACATGATGATTCTTTATGTAATGACAGTGTTGAATCGTCGGCCGCCGGCCGCTCATCCAATTTAGATGAAAGAGAGGCACCTATGTCACTACGGCCAGTGAGGCAAATTCTTTATCCTCAACCGACCACGGAAGGCGCTGGAGTTAAGCTGCAGCGCGCCTTCGGCTTTGGAAAGACCAAAGAATTCGATCCGTTTCTGCTGCTCGACGATTTTCGCAATGAACGGCCGGAAGATTACCTGGCAGGCTTTCCCTGGCATCCGCACCGCGGAATTGAGACCATCACCTACGTGCTGGCCGGCTCGGTGGAACACGGCGACAGCCTGGGCAACAAGGGCAAGATGACGGCGGGCGATGTGCAGTGGATGACGGCCGGCAGCGGCATTCTTCATCAGGAGATGCCCAAAGGCGACGCCTCCGGCCGCATGCACGGCTTCCAGCTGTGGGCGAACCTGCCATCTTCGCTGAAGATGAGCGACCCGCGTTATCAGGATATCCCGTCCAGCGCCATTCCTGAGGTGACTGAGGACGATGGCACGCGCGCACGCATCATCTGCGGCGAGTTCTGGGGCAAGCGAGGGCCGGTCATGGGCGTGGCCGCCGATCCGGCTTACGTGGACATCTCGGTCCCGCCGGGCACCAGAAAGCGCATTAAGGTGGAAGTAGACCGCAACGCGTTTGCGTATGTCTTCGCCGGCTCAGGCACCTTCCGCGACGCGGCGAAGCCGCGCGCGGTGCTGACCGAGCACACGGCGATTCCTGAAGTCGCTCCCACCTACGACGCCAGAAACCACTCGCTGGTGCTGTTCGATCGCGGAGACGAAATTGTGGTGCAGGCCGGGCCGGAGGGCATTCGCTTTCTGCTGGTCTCGGGCAAGCCCATCGAAGAGCCGGTCGCCTGGTACGGCCCCATCGTGATGAACACGCCGGCAGAACTCAAGCAGGCGATGATCGAGTTGCAGGAAGGCACCTTCATCCGGCATCGCAAAATCGCTTGAGCCGGGCTGCGTTCCGGCTCCGGCGACGGGTACCGATTGGCTAGATGAGAGTTTCTGCCGAGGGTTCACATGCCACCCCAACGGGCGGCCCTGCCGGTAGAGCAACGAATAGCGCAATTGATTGCCGGAGTTGCTTGGGCGGAATATTCTGGTGAACGCGCGGTCGGTGCGAATCATCGAACCAGTGTGCGAGAAACGACGTGCTGCCAATAGCAATGGGAGGGAGGTTGCATGTGCGGAGATGGATGAGCATCATTAAGAACGCAATGGTGGCGGCGGACCGGGATCATATGTGGGTGTTTGCTGCCGGACTTTCCTACTACTTTGTATTGAGCTTCTTCCCGGCCCTGATCGCCCTCTCGGCAATAGTGAGCCTGCTTCCGCTGCCGAACCTGTTCAATCCAACGATTGCCTTGATGTCTCGCGTCATCCCGCCGGACACGATCGGGATCGTACACCAGATTCTTCACGACCTGATGAATCCCCATCGTGGAGCACTTCTGTCCTTCGGAATCGTTAGTACGCTGTGGACGGCATCCAGCGGATTTTCCGCCATGATCGAGGCGCTCAACGTTGCCTACGCTGTGCCGGAGACCCGTCCGTTCTGGAAGACACGTGGATTGGCCGTATTGATGGTACTCCTGCTCGGCGGTCTTCTGTTGATTGCTTTGGCGGCCATGGTGGTGGGGCCGGAATTCGGAGGGTGGCTGGCCCGAGTCCTGCACATAAGCCTTCTGGCTCGCATCTGGCCATGGGCGCGATGGACTGTTTCCGGGGCATTCATCGTGGCTGCGGTGGAGAGCATCTACCTGCTCGGGCCCAACCTGAAGCAGCGCGTTGTTCATACGCTGGTGGGCGCCGTCTTCGCGGTTATCCTTTGGCTCGCACTCTCCTATGCGCTGGGAATCTATTTTCAAAGATTCGCCAACTTCAATCGAACCTACGGAGCACTGGGCGGGGTCATCGCGCTGATGATATGGATGTACTGGAGCTTCTTCGTGATCCTGCTGGGAGCGGCGATCAACAGCCAAGGACTGCAGGCGAGTGGTCAAGGAACGCTGCCTTTGAAGCAGCCTATACCGAGGCCGAAGCAGGAGACCGCGAAGCCGGGCGACGTTGCAGCGTAACCGCCCGGAGCGGCAACTAATGCGTGGGTGTAGAGATCGATCGGGCCAGCGCCCGGTCGAGGTCAGCGATGAGATCGTCGGCGTCTTCGATGCCCACGGAAACTCTCACCAACTCGGGCGGAAGCGCGCGTGAAGCGGCGATCTCGGCTGGAACGCTGGCGTGCGACATGCATCCTGGCAGGCTGATTGTGGAATGCATACTTCCGAAACTCACACTTATCTGAAACATCTTGGCCTGCTCGGCCACCGCGCGCGCCGCCTCCGCCGAGCGCGCCGTGAAGCAGAGCACCGAGCCTGCGCCTGAAGCCTGCTGCTGTTGTAGCGCGTAGCCGGCATCGCTGTTGAGACCAGGGTAGAAGACGCGCTCCACACGCGCGTCGGCGGCGAGATATTCGGCCACACCCAGGGCATTGCGCTGCTGAGCGTCGATGCGCAGTTTCAGCGTCTTCAGGCCGCGCAGCAGCAGAAAGCAGTCGAACGGAGCCAGCGCGCTGCCCTCGCCGTTCTGCATCAGGTAAATGTCATCGGCGAGGTTTGCATCGCCTACCACCACCACACCACCCATCACGTCGGCGTGGCCGCCCAGAAACTTGGTCGCCGAGTGCACCACGATGTCGGCGCCGAGCGCAAGCGGATTCTGCAGGTACGGAGACATCAGCGAGTTGTCCACCACCAGAAGCGCCTTGTTCTCGTGCGCCAGTGCGGCCAGCGCCCGCAGGTCGAGAACGCGCAGCAGAGGATTGGTCGGCGACTCCACGAAGATGAGACGGGTGTGCGGCGTGATCTTGGCGCCGAACGATTCCAGATTGCCGGCGTCGGCATAGCGCGCTTTGATGCCCGCCCGCTCCAGGATGCGTGTGAACAGCCGGCAGGTGCCGCCGTACAGATCGATGTCGGCAAGGATTTCATCACCGGTGCGCAGCGTGCGCGCCACTGCGGTGATGGCGGCCATTCCACTGGCAAAGGCAAAGCCGCGCGTGCCGCCTTCCAGCCGGGCCACCTGCTCTTCCAGCACCGTTCGGGTTGGATTGCCACTGCGTGAGTAATCGTAATCGCCGAATTGGTCCGCGTGTTCCTGCTCAAAGGTTGCGGTCTGGTAGATGGGCGTGGCCGTGGGACGGAAGCGATCTCCGGGCGCGGCGTCGAATTGCACGAGCCGGCTAGCGAATTTCATCGGCGGCCTCCGTCCGAAGCTTTACCGCAGCCAGCAGCCGCAAATGCCTGTTCGAGGTCGGCGATGATGTCGGCGGGCGACTCCAGCCCCACGGAGAGACGGATCAGTCCCTCGGAGATGCCGAGTTGCTGGCGCACTTCGGGGCCGAGATCGGCGTGGGTCGTTGTGGCCGGGTGCGTAACGAGCGTCTCCAGTCCGCCGAGGCTCTCGGCGCGGGTGCAAAGCTGCATGGCGTTGATGGCTGCGATTGCGGTAGCGTAAGGCGCGTCCAGTTCGAAGGAAACCATGCCGCCGGGTGCGCGCTGTTGGCGCAGAGCAAGCTCATGCTGAGGGAACGACTTGAGCCCGGGATAAAAGACACGCGCAACGCACGGCTGCGCCTCCAGCCACTCGGCAATAATCTGCGCATTCTCGCAATGCAGGCGCAGACGCGCCGGAAGCGTCTTGATTCCCTGCAAGGTAAGCCAGGCATCGAAGGGCGCCTGAATCGATCCCACGGTTTTCCGAATCAGCCGGAAGCGTTCGGCCAGCGCCGCGTCGTTGGTGGCCAGCGATCCGCCCACCGTGGCGTTGTGGCCGTCGATGTATTTCGTGGTGGAGAGCACGGAGATGTGGGCGCCCAGTTCCAACGGACGCTGCAGGATCGGCGTCAGAAAAGTATTATCAACGGCAAGCAGCAGGCCGTGGCGCTTAGTGATTTCCGCGATGGCGGCAATGTCGGTCAGAGTCAGAATTGGATTGGCTGGAGTCTCGATGAAGACAATGCGGGTTTGCGGCGTGATCGCCGCTTCTACATTGGCGGGATTGGAGCTATCGACGAAGGTAGCGTGTACTCCAAGGGGCTCCAGCACCTCGCGGAACAAGCGGATCGTTCCGCCGTAGGTTACCTCGGAAAGAATGGCGTGCTCGCCGGCTTTCAGCACGGAGAAAAACAGCGTGCTCTCGGCGGCCATGCCGCTGCGGAAGCAGACCGCCGGTGCCGTCCCCTCCAGCGCGCCGATCGCTTTTTCCAGCGCATCTACCGTGGGGTTGGAGACGCGCGAATAACTGATTGCCGTATCAGCTCCCACAACCTCGTGCACGAACATGCCGGTTTGGTAGAGGGGATAAATCATGGATCTGGCTTCGGCGTCCAGCGTGCGGCCGCCGTGAATGGCCAACGTTGCAATGTCTTGAATTCGTGAAGCCAAAGAATCCTCCTGGCCGGTGAGTGGAAAACGTCGAAAACAAATTTGCCGTCTTGAGGGGAACCCACGCCATTTTATTGTTGGGCTCTTTGGAGCGGGAGACCGGGATCGAACCGGCGACATCCAGCTTGGGAAGCTGGCGTTCTACCGCTGAACTACTCCCGCTCGCAGGTAAGCAGAGCTAGATTACACCCAGCGGCCAGTTTACGGCAACGCTATGGCGGCATGCGGCCGTCGTCGATTGCCCGGGACGGGGGCGGCGCGGGCCGGGTTCCGTTGTGGCGCGCAGGATAGATGCGGAGCGCGCGGTGTGATCTGTCTCCTATCGGACGCGGCGGGCTGTGGGGTAGAATCCTGGTGACCTGCAAGCAGGCGAGGAGGCATCATGTTTCCGATGTCGGGAATTGTTCTCATCATCGTTGCGTTCTACCTGTTCAGCTCCATCAAGATACTTTCCGAGTATGAGCGCGGCGTCATCTTCCGGCTGGGCCGCCTGCTGCCCGAACCCAAGGGCCCGGGGATCATTCTGGTGTTTGCGCCGCTGGACCGCATGGTGCGGGTGGATCTGCGGCAGGTCGCCTTCGATGTGCCGCCACAGGACATCATCACCCGCGATAACGTGACGCTGAAGGTGAACGCGGTGGTGTTTTTGCGGGTCATCGATCCGCGGCGCGCGGTGGTGGAGGTGACCAACTACCAGTTCCAGACGCAGCAGTTCGCGCTGACCACGCTGCGCAGCGTGCTGGGTGAGGTGGAGTTGGACGAGTTGCTGGCGCATCGCGACAAAATCAACCTGCGGTTGCAGTCGATTCTGGACCAGCACACCGCCCCCTGGGGCGTGAAGGTGGCCAACGTCGAAGTGAAGCAGGTGGACCTGGCCGAAACCATGATGCGTGCGATGGCCAAGCAGGCCGAAGCCGAACGCGAGAAGCGGGCCAAGATCATTCACGCCGAGGGCGAGTATTCCGCCGCACAGCGGCTGGTGGACGCCGCACACCTGCTGCAGACCGAGCCGGCCTCGATCCAGCTGCGCTACCTGCAGACTTTGGCCGAGATCGGCGCGGAGAAAAACACCACCATCATCTTCCCGATTCCCATCGATCTGCTCGCAGGTATCCAGAAGTTAACGGGGCTGGCACCACAATCTCCGTCACCAAACCGCGACGCGGCGGCATCGTCCGAGGCATAATTAGCGGAGGCGGAGATGCGGGAGCGGGAGACGATGAACAGCTATCAGAACACCAGGGCTGCCGACAACCGAATGGATGACGCCGGAATTGCGGACACCGAGATTACGCTCGGAGTTGGGCAACTACTGGGGCTGTTCTTCGGACTGGTAATTCTGTGCGGCCTTGCGCTGGGCACTGGCTACTGGCTGGGACGCAGCTCCGCAAAACAGGCCCCGGCCGCAGCGACTACGGCGAGTGGGGCTTCGGCAAACCCGGCTCCCACGGCCAACGGCAAGCCTGGAGCCGCGCAGCTCGCTGCGCCGCCGTCCCAGGCAAGCCAACCCGCAGCCGCCGATTGCAGCGGGGACAACTGCCAGCCTCAGGCGTCGGCCGCGCCCAATGCTGCCATGGCCAATGCGGCGGCGAATGGGTCCACGCCTAACGCGGCAGTTCCTAACCCCAGCGACCTGACCTTCTACCAGACAGTACAGCAGAAAGACAACGCTCACCCCAAGCTGACGCCGCCGGAAGCTGCGGCCAGCCCCGCGCCGCAGGGCGCCTCCGACAGCCACACCACGCTCGGCACCGGCTACCTGGTGCAGATTGCGGCGGTGCGCAATCCGGACGACGCCAGGCTGCTGAGCGGCGCGCTCCAGAAGCAGCAGTATCCGGTCATTGTCACCCAGCCGGGAGACAAGTTGTATCACGTGCAGGTGGGCCCTTACGCGGACTTTAAAGAGGCCGACGCGATCCGCTCGCGGCTGATCGGCGCCGGCTACAACGCGTTCCTCAAGCATTAGATCGACAAGTACCGATCTTTTCCGGTTACAAACGTAACCCGCGGGCGCAGTTTGCCGCTTGCCCGCAGCTCCGAATCCCTTATGATGAATGCACCGTCATGAAGGCCGCCACCGATAAGCTGAGCCTGGCGCTGCGCGCCGTCGCCGATCCAAGCCGGCGCAAGATTCTCCGGCTGCTCCATCCCGCCGCGATGCGCAAGAGCACGGCCTCGGATGGCTGGACCGCCTCCGACATCGAACAGCGAATCAAGCTGGCGCAGCCGACGATCTCGCACCACATGAAGATCCTGAAGAACGCGGGGCTGATCGAGACCCACAAGCAAGGCACCTGGGTCCGCTACCGCCGCATCGAAAGCGCGTTGCGCGGCCTGCGCAAGGGACTGCTCGACGAACTCTAATACCTGGAAACAATTAAAGGGCGACCCTAGCGGGCCGCCCTTGCCGCGAAATTACCTCAAATATTCTTTAGTGAGACACGGCCTGGAAGAGGTCGCTCTTGAGCAGCGCCTGGAACTGGCTGTCGTCGGCTTTGAACTTCACCTGCAGGCGGCCGCTGTCGGAGCTGATCTCCATGTCGTCCATCGCGCTCTTTTCGGTAGCGTTACCGGCGGCCTTCTTGTACATCACGCCCGCGTTCATCAGGGCCGACAAAGTGCCGGCGGTGAAGGAATCCGAGGTCTGCACGTTCAGGTTAAAATCCACGCCATGCTGCATGTCCAGGCCGTAGCGCGAGCCCAGCAAGCGCTTCTTGATGGTGTCATAGTCGGCCAACCCGGAGGCCTCGCCCAGCACCGAGCGGAGCATGTTCTGCGTGCCCTCCTGATCGAGCACGCTCCAGACCGGCGCCGGCTCGGCCGCCGCGATCATCTCCATCATGTCCGGCATGGTGGCAACGCTCTGCTGCTGCCCGTCGCGCACGTCCAGACCATCCTTCACCGCGGCAGACTCGCCAAACAACATGGTTTCATCGTCCAGGAAGCTCATGATGAAACCGCCGCTGGCGGGCCACAGGATGTTGTCGCGATATTTCTCGCCCTTGACCTTCTTGGTCTTAAAGCGGGTCATCAATTTTTTAAGTTCGAATTCGCCGGTGGCCACGCCAAAGTTGCGCACCGCTCCCTTCGTCGTGCGGTAGGAGACAAACGTCAACTGCTCCACATCCGTGTCCGGATTGATGCCCATGCCGCGCAGCGAGGTCTCAAAGGCTTTGAGATTATCGGGCAGCACGCGATTCTTCAGTGCCAAGCCGCTGGGAGAGTTGCGCAGCGCGCGGTAATCGACAGAGACGATCTGCTGGATCTGTGCCGGAAGCACGGTACGTGTGTCGGTTCCGAGCGGGGATGCCAGCGCGGCCGTGCAGAGCGCGCCAGCCATTACGAATGCGATGAACAATTTCTTCATCGTACGATTGTACCGCGCCTCGGCACTCCCGGCACTTAGTGAAAAGTCGTAGATTGCATCCGGTTGATCCCCGCCTCGGCCGGGCTCAGGCCGTGGACTGTAGCCGGGTCCGGAGCGCGGCGACGGCGGCGCGGGTCAGGGCGAGAAACGCAGCGTTGTCTTCGGCCTCCGCCTCCAGAGATTCCAGGTTGATCTCCACGTTGGCCAGCGCGCCCTCAATGGACGCCCGGCCCAGCGCCATGGCCACCGTCAGGTCGCTGGCCATGCGGGGATTGGTTTGGGTGCGCAGCTGCTGAACCAGAGCGCTGATTTCGGCGGCACACTGGGCCACGCGCAGCGGCACCCCGGCGGCGGAGCGCAGGGCCAGCGCCACCGCCTCGCCCGCAGACTTGGCCAGCGATGCCGAATTCTGCGCCGTCAGGAGATTTTTCCGCGCCTTGGAGGCGGCGACCACCTGCTGGTAGCTGGCGGCGTCGGCGTCGATAGCGGCGGTCAGTTCCTGGCGAAGCGCCGCAAGTTTGGCTAGCGCGTCGCCCAGTTCCGTATCAAACTGCGCATAAGCTTTTTTGCCGCGCGAGACACCGGCGACCATCGCCGCCAGGGACGCGGCCATGGCTCCGGAGGCGGCTGCGGCACTGCCTCCGCCGGGCACCGCCGTAGGCGCAGCGAGCTGATCGAGAAATGGCTCCACGCCGGAGCGCAGTCCGCCCGCCTGGGCGCCCGCGGCTGGCAGCGAAGCGATACCCAACGCCCCGCCCATCACCGCCGCGAGGCGGTTCTCCAGGATGAGCGAGGAGTCGAAGTTTTCCACCTGCAGATACCAGGCCGCTGCGTCTTCAATGGTGCGCTTGGGCACCAGGCCCACGACCTCGCTGGATTGCACCAGCACTCCGTAGCGCGCGGCCTCGCGCTTCACAAACTCGAAGACCGTAGCCATCGGCGTAATCGCCGTGTCGGTCAGGTTCATGGAAACCTGCGCCTGCCCGCGAACCTCCAGCCCGATGGCCTTCACCGCGCGGAATCCGCCGCTGGAAAAGCGCACCGCCTTGGCGATCTTTTTGGCAATCCCCACGTCCGTGGTTTGCAGATAAACGTTGTAGGCCACCAGGAAGTTGCGCGCTCCAATGACCACGGCGCCCGCCGTAGGATGACAGCGCGGATCGCCCACGTCCGGACGGCGCGACTCCAGGGTTTGAACCTCTTCCCGAATCACCTCAAACTGGCCGCGCCGGATGTTCTCCAGGTTCACGCGCTCGGGCCGCGTGGCGGCGGCCTCGTAGAAGTACACCGGTATCTGGTGGCGCTGCCAAACCTGCCGGCCCAGCTCACGCGCCATCTGCACGCAGTCTTCGAGCGTGGCGCCTTCGATGGGGATGAACGGCACCACGTCGGTTGCGCCCAGCCGCGGATGCGCCCCGCGCTGCACGTTGAGGTCGATGAGTTCGGTGGCCTTGCCGATACCCGCCAGCACGGCGGCCAGCAGCGGCTCGCGCTCGCCCACCAGGGTGACCACCGAGCGGTTGTGGTCGGCATCCATCTCGCAATCGAGTAGATAAACGCCATCGCGCTTCATGGCGCCGGTGATGGCATCAAGCCGCGCCCGGTCGCGTCCTTCGGAGAAATTCGGCACGCACTCGATCAGCACCGCCATCGTGCAACTCTCCGCCTAGCGCTTCCACCAGTTGTAACCGATCGAAACTTCCAGGCTGGAATTGATCCCGGGATTATGATCGCCCAGCGATGCGTTGGACAGATGGAAAGCCCGAAAGTCGAAGTTCACCGAGCGGCCCGGCTTGAGGAAATAGTTGAAGCCCACGCCTGGACCGGAGATGAAGTTGAACCGGGAGGTATCTCCCGGAGGGACCTTGTGGGCCGACCACAGCGTACCGCCCTGCGCCAGGAAGTAAGGGATCAGTTTTCGGCCGCGGGTAAAGTTCCACTTCATCACCACCGGGTTGATCCCAATGCCATAAACGTCGCGGTAACCGCTCCACAAAATGTAATCCACCGGCATAATCTCGGCGTCGAGTTCGAAGGTGCCGCGCAGGAAGCCTTTGCCGAGTTCGCCGGTCATCACCCGGCCCACGCGCACGCCAGCGCGCGCCATCTGCACGTTGTCGCGGTTGTAGAGCCCGCTGCCGCCGTCGGCCAGCACGCCAAACACCCAGTGTTCGCGCCGAATGGCGGCGGCATCATCGTCGCTGCTCTGCGCCAGGGCCGAGACCGCGGACAGAACCAGCACGGCGAGGATGGCAAGGCGAAGCGGTTTCATCGTGGCAATCTTCATCGTGATTACGTTATCAGGACGGCCAGCGAGACTCCAAGTGCAAAGCGAGTTTACAGCCTAAAGCTGGGAAACGCCTGCGCCAGCGAGACGCCAGCCTCGGGCAGTTCGCCCTTGCTCAACACCAGCAACCGCAGCGGCACAGCGCTCTTTTTGGTATCCCGGCAGTAAAGGATGCGGGTTGAGTAGTCGCGCAGTCTTGCAAAGGGCTTGAAGTGCTTGTTCAGAATACAGATCAGGACGCTGTTCGTTTGCAACAGCGGATCGAGGTCGTCCAGATAAAACTCCAACGACCAATGGTAACCCAGGCTGAAAAAGCCATAGACCAGATCGTAGGGACCGGGCAACTGACGAAGCGGCAACTCCGCTGCATCGAACATCTTGTAACCCGCGATGTGGTTGTACTCCAAAAAAGAGCTCAACAGGGGTAGGTGACCGCAAAAGGAGGAAACATCCGGCCACTGCGGAGGACGGTCATAATACTTCTGCTTGTACTTGGTTTGGGTGCCGTTGGTATCGTAAAGATGAACTTCGGCGCCTTCTTCCCAAACGCCTTTTTTGCTGAAGTACACGACGGAGCGGCCAAAGCCGGGGCCGATTTCCAGCACGCGCCGCGGCTTCGCCATCTTCCCGAAAAACGGCGCCAGCGCCTCGTACTCGCGCTCCGACATCCCGTTGGCTTCGCGCTGGCAAAGTAAACGCGAGGGCTCGTCCGCGTGGAAGGGGACGCGGGTGGAAATCAGTCCCACCGCAGCGGCCACCTCCGGCGTGAACGGCGGTGCCAGGAATACCTGCTCCGCCCTTTCGAGGTCCGCGTCGAAGATCTTGCCGCCGCGCCAACGGTTCAGCGACGTCCAAAATGAAAAGCGCACAATACCCTCCGGGGAAAACGATAGAGTCGCGAACCGCCGCCGCGCTGCGAAGCAAAGGCCGCCCGACGCGGGCGGCCTTGCGGAAACAGCTGTGTTGTCAGCCGGCGACTTCTTCCAAGTCCTTCTGGTCGATGTCGGCGTTGGAATAGACGTTCTGCACGTCGTCGTAATCCTCCATCGCCTCCATCAGGCGGACCATGGTGCGCGCCTGCTGGCCTTCGAGCTTGACGTAATTGGCGGGAATCATGCCGAGTTCGCTGTGCTCGGGAGTAATGCCGGCGGCCTTGATCGCCTCCAGCACGGCTTCGTAGACGGAGGGATCGGTCAGAATCTCCCAGCTCTCGCCGTCATCCTGCAGATCATCGGCGCCGTGTTCCAGCACGATGTTCATCAGGTCGTCTTCCTTGGCCGAAGACTTCGCGATAAGGATGTCGCCCTTTTTGCTGAACAGGTGCGCAACCGAGCCCGCGTTGCCCATGTTGCCGCCGTTTTTGCCGAAGATGTGGCGGATGTCGCTGACCGTGCGGTTGCGGTTGTCGGTCGAGGTCTCGACCAGAATCGCCGCGCCGCCCGGCCCGTATCCTTCGAAGGTGATCTCTTCGTAGGTAACGCCGGGCAACTCGCCGGTGCCGCGCTGAATGGCGCGCTTGATGTTGTCCTGCGGCATGTTTTCGGCTTTTGCCGCGGCCACAGCGGTGCGCAATCGAGGATTCTTTTCCGGATCGCCGCCACCCTTGGCAGCCATCGTGATTTCCTTGATCAGGCGGGTGAAGATTTTGCCGCGCTTGGCGTCCAGCGCGCCCTTTTTGTGCTTAATTGTGGCCCATTTTGAGTGGCCCGACATGCCAACCTCGTAGATTGTTTGATTTCTGGAAATCCGGCTTCCCGGTTGCCCATCCAGCCGGGCGTTCCCCTACCGCGAAACAACGCGATAACGGCTAAGTATATCACGTCGGACGGAGACGACTTTTGTATTCCAGCTCTGCTTCCCGCGGTAGTGCGTCTTAAATCGTCGTCCCCATGTGCTCGGTCGGCGCTTCGCGCAATCGCGCTGCTGCCTCTTCGGGCATTACGGCCGAGCGGTAGGTTTCTTTGAAGGTGTAGGACTTCTGGCGCTGCTCCGGAAGGATGGGCATAATTTCGATATGCCAGTGGTAATCCTCGTCGATGGTGCGCCAGTAGTTGAGCACCTTGGACTGGTGCTGGGTGTTGGGCGCGGTGTGCAGCACCAGGTGGAAGCTGTCGGTAAAAGCGCGAATGCGGTTCAGCATCCGGCGCAGCAGCGAGGCGCACTCGCGCATCGCCCCTGGGCGCGACGTCGCGGTGCGCTCAAAGTGCGCCTGGTGAATGGCGGGGATGATCCAGACCTCAAACGGCGCGCGCGAGGCAAACGGACAACAGGCCACGTAGTCGCCGCGGATTTCCACGATGCGGTCGCGCTGGTGCAGCTCCTGGGTGAGGATGTCGCAGAAGACGCAACGCTCCTTTTGGGCATAGTGCTCGCGCGCCGAACGCAGCTCGTAGAGCACCCGGCGAGGCACATAGGTGGTGGCTACCAGCTGGGTGGAAGGATGGTCGAACTCCTGCCCGCTGAGCGCACCGAAATCCTTGAAGATGCTGACATACTTAAAACGCTGATCGTTCTTCAGGTCCTCCAGCCGGTGGGCGCAGAGCAGCAGGAACTGCTCGATCTCCGCGTCGGAGGCGGTCCACAGCTGGCGGTCGTGGCGCGGGTTTTCCACCAGCACCTCGTGCGCGCCCACCGAGCGCATCACGTCATAGAGCCCCACCCCGCGGCGTCCGGGGTCGCCCTCCACGTGGTAAAGCGGCTGGGGATGCACTACGGCACGCGACGACCACGGTCCGTAGCTCACCGAAGCCATGGAGGAGATGACCTGCTGCTGCTGCGCTGACTCCGGGCAGAACGGGCAGCCCTGCTGTAAGTTCCTGCCCTGCGACGGCTGTTCGCCGGTGACCACCCAGGAGCGCGTGATGGGATCTTTCCGAAGTTCCATGGCGATAGCAAACCACTATGGAGCGGGTTAGTCAAATCGGGCGGACAATGTAGGCTAGCGAGCAAGAGAAATTGCATAACTCGTCCCCAGCAGCCTTGATTGAAAGTTTGCGCACTCTCCCGATTCCAAGCGAAGCAGCGTGCGCCGTGGGCCAGTCGGCCCCCGGTTCACGGCACGAGGAATGTAGTTCGATGCGGTTTTGGAAGCGCATTGCGTTGTAACGAAACCTCCGCGACATCGTTGAGCGTCCCTGCCGTGTCCATCTACGGCGTTGCAAAGTCGCGCTTTGCCCCCGCTGGCTCCTTCTTTCGGCGAGTTTGATATCTTTCGACGAGTTTGACGTCCGTTTCCGCATGTTTGTCGAGACTGCCGACACGATAGAGCTTGGAGTATTTTCCGTCGATCACGGGCTGCACACCTTTCAAAGCCGACGCCATGTCCTCGTAGCCCTGCTCGCTCAGCTTGTTAAAGGTCGCACGGGAGAAATCCGCGTCGCTGAAGGAAAACTGCTTTTCGCTATCATCAGTCTCGTACATGACCTGGCAGACTTCCAGGAGCTTCAGCTTGCCCGGGTTGAGCTGCCCCTTCTGTTCGTAGTCATTGACCACGGTTTCGGCGGCTTTTTTGCGCGAGCCGTACTGAATCGACTTTTGGCGCCAGAGGACATCTTCGAGCGAGCGCGGCAACTCCTTGCGCTTGCGGTCCCAGATATCAATGATGAAGACGATGGTGTCTTCCATGCCGCATTCGAATTCATATTGCAATGCTTCGATCGGCGTATTGGAAGAAACGCCACCGTCGAAGTACCAGACCCCACCGATTTCGCTAGGCGGGAATGCGGGGGGAAGTGCGCCGCTTGCCAGGGTATGATCGACGGTAAAGTCAACTTTCTGCAGAATGCAGTCCCCCGAAGCCGATTCCTGCGAATCGAAGAAAACCACCTCTCCGTCCGTAACGCGGGTCACCCCAAGGCTCAGCCGCATGCCAAGCTTGCTGAAATCCACGTGACGGCGCAGCGTCGCGCGCATCGGCGTCGTATCGTAGAAAGCCAACTCATTGCGGTCCAATGGGCGAAACCACTGCATGACCCATGGGTTCAGGAGGGGATTCACAACGCGCGAGGTGAAGAAATTCGGCAGCCCGAAGGGAAGCGCCATCGAACCCCAGCCCAGGTATTTCGGCTCCAGTTGCTGCAGCCATGAGTTAGTAGGCACGAGCTTCCAAAGACCGTTGAAGTCGAACGGCGGCAAGGGGGACAAAAGAATGTCGTTCCACAGGTCGCACAGGCCCTGCACTGCGTCTCCATCGCGATGGGCGGCAATCACCGAAGCGTTGAACGCACCAATGGAGATTCCGGCCACCCAATTGATTTTCTTACACCTCTCGGCAAGTGCCCTGTATGCTCCGACCTGGTACGCTCCAAGTGCGCCTCCTCCTTGCAGGAGGAGCACCACTTTCTTGTCCTTAAAATCGAATGCCATGGTGTCCTTTCTTGGTCGGTTCGACTCTAGGCGAGATTGCCTCCGTAAAGTTGACCTCAGCTTCAGAAAAGATACTGCGCCCGTACTTTAGTTCGACTGCGATTTCCTGCCCAGTGACCGGCATCACGATGGAGTGTTCAACCGTTTGGGCAGAACTTCCTGCCATCCCCAAGGCGCTGGCTAACTCGCCAACGGAGCCAGCAAGCTTTCGTCTCCCCCGCTCTGCTATACTCGCCCTTTTGAACCCCGCAATGTATCCCCATGAGTGACGCCTCGACACCGCTGATGCGGCAGCACGCCGCAATCAAGAAGGAGCATCCCACCGCGCTGCTGTTCTTCCGCGTGGGCGACTTCTACGAGCTGTTTCTGGAAGACGCCGTCACCGCCGCGCGCGAGCTGCAGATTACCCTGACCTCGCGCCAGAAGGTGGATGGCGTCGCGCTGCCCATGTGCGGAGTTCCCTACCACGCCGCCGAGGGGTACATCTCCAAGCTCATCCGCAAGGGCTACAAGGTCGCCATCTGCGACCAGGTGGAGGACCCCAAGCTCACCAAGAAGCTGGTGCGCCGCGAGGTGACCCGCGTGGTGACGCCCGGCACGGCCGCCGACTCGCAGCTGGGCTCGGAGGAGAACAACTTTTTGTGCGCCGTGGCACGTCATGCCAACGGCCTGGGCTTTGCCGCGCTCGATCTCTCGACCGGCGACTTCCGAGCCACCGAGTTCAGCGGCCCCGACGCCGACCGCCGCGTAGCCGACGAGCTGCAAACCCTGCGTCCGCGCGAGTTGCTCTACGCTGCCTCGCTGCCGCTGTTTCAATCGGCCTCGCGGCAGAGTAGCTTTGACGCCACGGCTCCGGCAGCGGCGCCTGAATCTAGTCCCGAGCAGTCTGCCCCCCCACATTTGCCCCCCGCTGGCAAAGTTGGGCCACCTGCCGGCGCCGCAACGCCGCGGCTGGCCTCCACCGACCTGGCGGCCTTTGCGCGCTGGAGCGAGACTCCGCTCGACGACTGGATCTTTGCCACCGACTATGCCATTCCGCTGGTGGAAAATCACTTCGGGGTGCTCTCGCTGGAGGGCTTTGGACTGGCCTCGCACAACGCCGCTGCCTGCGCCGCCGGAGCCATCCTGCACTACGTGCGGCAGACGCAGGTTTCCCAAACCCGGGGCGGATCGCTCGACCACGTGGACCGCATCAGCTATTACGAGCGCCAGAACTGCCTCATCCTCGACGCCGTCACCGTGCGCAACCTGGAGCTGATCGAGCCGCTCTTCGCCGGCTCCGGCGATGCGGTGACGCTCTTCCGCGCCCTCGACCACACGCTGACGCCGATGGGCAAGCGCCTGCTGCGTGCCTGGATGCTGCGCCCCGCAATCGACGCCGCCGAGATCAACCAACGGCTCGACGCGGTGTGGGCCGCGCTCAGACGCCTGATGCAGCGCGAGGAGCTGCGGTGCTCGCTCGATGGCATCCTCGACATCGAGCGCCTGCTGAGCCGCATTGCCCTGGAGACCGCCAACCCGCGCGACATCATCGCCCTCGCCGCTTCCCTTGCCCGGCTGCCCGGCGTGCGCCGCGCACTCGCGCAGTTGCCGTCCGCGCGCCTGGCTGCGCTACACCAGTCGCTCGATGAGTGTGCCGATGTGCGCGAGCGCATCGAGCGCACCCTGGTCGCCGAGCCGCCCATCACGCTCAACGACGGCGGCGTCATCCGCAGCGGTTTCGATACGGAACTCGACGAGCTGCGCGACATCAGCCGCAACGGCAAGGGCTACATTGCGCGCATCGAACAGCGTGAGCGCGAGCGCACCGGCATCAACTCGCTCAAGGTCAAGTTCAACAACGTCTTCGGGTTCTACATCGAGATCAGCAAGGCCAACCTGGACCGCGCGCCCGCCGATTACGAGCGCAAGCAGACGCTGGTGGGCGCCGAGCGCTTTACCACCCCCGAGCTGAAAGAATACGAAGCCAAAGTGCTGGACGCCGAGGAAAAGATCGTGGCCATCGAGCGCCGCCTTTTCGCCGAGCTGCGATTGAGCATCGCCGCCGAGTCGCGCCGCATCCGCCAGTCTGCGCTGGCGCTGGCCGAAATCGATCTGCTGCTGTCGTTTGCGCACCTGGCCGCGCTGCGCAATTACTGCCGTCCGGAGTTTGACAGCGACGCGGACACGGGCGCTAACGATCATGCACAACAAATCGAAATTCTCGAAGGCCGCCATCCGGTCATCGAGCAGCCCGAGCTCACCGGCAGCAACGACCGCTTTGTGCCCAACGATCTTTATCTTGACAGCGCGAAGCAATCTATCCTGCTCATCACTGGCCCCAACATGGGAGGCAAATCAACCTATCTGCGGCAGACTGCGCTGATTGTGCTGATGGCGCAGATGGGGTCGTTTGTGCCTGCCACGCGCGCGCGGCTTTCAATTGTGGACCGCATCTTCACCCGCATCGGAGCCTCCGACAATCTGGCGCGCGGCCGCTCGACCTTCATGGTGGAGATGACGGAGACCGCGGCGATTCTCAACACGGCCACCCCGCGCTCGCTCATTCTGCTCGACGAAATCGGACGCGGCACGGCCACCTACGATGGTCTCGCGATCGCGTGGGCCGTAGTTGAGTTCATCCACCAACACAGCAAGGCTAAGACGCTGTTTGCCACCCACTACCACGAGCTCACCGAATTGGAAGAGCTGTTCGACTCGGTGAAGAATTTCCACGTGAGCGTGAAGGAGACCGGTGGCAGCATCGTCTTTCTGCGCAAGGTCTCCAGCGGAGCGGCGGACAAGAGCTACGGCATCGAGGTGGCCAAACTGGCGGGCCTTCCCGCCGAGGTCATCTCCCGAGCGCGCGAGGTGCTGCACCAGCATGAGAACGCCGAGCACACGGCCACTACGCAGCTGGCGCCGAAGACGGAGAAGAGTGGGCCGGTGCAGCTGACCATTTTCACTCCGGTCTCGAACACCGTGCTCGACCGCCTGCGCGAAGCCGACCTCGACTCGCTCAGCCCGCGTGAGGCAATGAATCTGCTGTATGAGCTGAAGAAGCAGGTGGATTGATCGAACGCTCCGCGGCGGTCTTGCGAATCGAGTGAATGTCCTTCAACCGAACCACGTCGGCCATCGGGAAGTCCTGGATGATGCCTTCAACCGTGAATGCCTCATTGACGCGTGCCGTTTTAAGGAATGGGTGCGCGTGGATGTCGATATCGAAGCAGACTGACACCGCCTTGAGCTTGGTGCCCGAGAGCATGAACATGGTGTAGGTGGAGCACGCTTCGTTTCCCGAAAGCATTTTGCACATGCTGCTGAGCCGGAGGGTCCATCGCACGTGCCGTCCCAGATAGTTCTCCCGCAGGCCATCTTTCAGTTCGGGCTTGGCATGGTTGATCGCCGCGAGGATCTCAGAGGCCTTGGGGCTCTCGCGATACTCCCGCGGCGGCTCCACTTCTGGAGCGGGGGACGAATCGGCCACCGGCTCGCGGGCTGAGCCAAAGCCGGCGATCTCCCAGACAAGCGCAATGGTGACAATGAGCAAAGCCGCTCCGCCCGCCAATAGGATCGACTCCCTGTCAAGGAAGAGTTCATGGGGAAGATTGCGGGTAAGCCATTCCATCGGCGTTCCTCTTATGCAGAGTAGAAGCTGACGGGGAGAAGTGTACAACCATCCGTGATTTACGGGAAGCCGCCTAGCGGCATGGATGCAAATTTAGACTACCGGACGAGCTTCATGTACTCGGTCACAGTCACAAAACGGTAGCCTTTGGCCTTGAGCGCCGCGATCAGTTCAGGCAGCTGCGCGGTGGTGGTGGTCAACTCGTGAAACGCCAGGATATCCGTCGTAACGCCTTTTTTCTCGCGCTGCTCGATGGTCCGGAGCACGGATTGTGCCAGCGACGGCCTGGGGCAGCCAACGCCTTTGCCCGCGCAGAGGTAATCCTGCGAATTGATATCGCGTAGAGCAACCGGGTTTTCGCCGGAGATGGTCAGGATGTGGAAGCCATGCTTTTCCAGGTCGCCGCGCGCGTCGTCGGTCAGGTCCCAGTCCGGCGGACGCAGGTAGAGCGGCTTCGATCCGGTGACGGCCTCGACCACCCCGGCACCGCGCTCCACGTCATTCAGCACCCAGGCTTCGCCTTTTTTACGCTCGGCAACGCGAAGGTTGGCGTGGCTGTAGGTGTGGTTCTCGATCTCGTGTCCGCGCCGCAACACGTCATGCGCCGCCTCCAGGCAGGTGACGCCGATGTTGGTTTCGTGCGGAGTCTCGCCCCAGGTCTTCGGCGTCAGGCGCCAGCCCATATAGAAGAACGTCGCCTTTACCCCGTTGCGGTCCAGCACGTCGAGCAGGCCCGGGTTTGCAGACGACGCTGCGCCCGGCTGCTTCACTCCGTACAGAACGTAAGGCCGTGGACCGTCGTCGAAAGTAAGCGCGATCAGCTTCTCGGCCGCAAGCGACGGCAGGGCAAACGAGGCCAGCAGTGTGATCAGCATCGCCGCACGCAGCGCAAATCGTGGCACAGTCGTCATGTTCATCATCTCTGAAAACATCATAGGACGTTTTTTCCTATTCCTGACTAAGCAATTCACCGGAACTTCCGCGAAATCTTTTACACTCGAAAACATGGGCTCTCTGCTGGTGCAAGGCGTGCTCTTCGATCTGGATGGCGTGCTCGTGGACAGCACCGCCGGGGTGACCCGCGTCTGGCGCGACTGGGGCATCCGCCACGGACTCGATCCCGCCAAAACCGCCCACGCCGCGCACGGACGCCGCGCCATCGACACGGTTCGGCTGCTGGCGCCGCAGCTCGACGCCGAGGCTGAACTGCGCGATCTGGAGCGGCGCGAGATCGCCGAATCGCATGACGTGACCGCCTTCTCCGGTGCCGCTCGCCTGCTGGAGTCGCTGCCCTCGCTGCGCTGGACCATTGTCACCAGTGGAACGCGCGATCTGGCCACCCACCGCCTGCGCACCGCCGGTTTGCCCGTCCCGCAGCGCATGATCACCGGCACGGACATCGAAAACGGCAAGCCGCACCCGGAACCCTTCCGGCGCGGCGCCGCCCTGCTGGACCTGGAGCCTGCCAGCTGCGTCGCCGTGGAAGACGCGCCCAACGGCATTGCCTCGGCACTGGCGGCGGGAATGCCCGTCCTCGCCCTGCCCACTACGTACCCGGTTGGCGAACTCGCCCATGCCAGCGCACTGCTGCCCTGCCTTGCCGAATTGCTGGCCACTACAGAAGGCGACTTTGTCCGTTTGCGTTGGTAAATTACTGATGAATCATTGGGGTCCCACGTTGACAGGCGACAGGGCAGCGGGCACACTTAGCGCACCCAGCGGGAATCGGCAGCGCTGATTCCCGCTGGGTGCGAATCGATCGACACTTATGAATGCGACCTATGAATGGGACCAGGGTTTCCTACGCGCTTGAGTCCACTCTAGAGAGTGTGAACACGGTCGAGCAGGCCGCCCTCGAGCTGGCCGCCAAATCCGGCTTCGGCCAGGACGATTGCGGACGCATCGGCATCGCGGTGCGCGAAGCCACGGTCAACGCCATCTACCATGGCAACCAATACGACCCCGCCAAGCACGTCACCGTCTGCTTTGAGAGCACGCCCGAGAGCCTGACCATTGCGGTGCGCGACGAAGGGCCGGGACTGGACCCGAGAGCTCTTCCCGATCCCTTGGCTCCCGAAAACTTTCTCAAATCCTCCGGACGCGGTATCTTTCTTATCCGGGCGTTCATGGACGAAGTCAGGTTTCCCGCGGTCGCCTCCGGCACCGAGATCACCATGACGAAGTTCCGGCGTCCGCCGGCCGGCGGCTCCGAAAAGGACGCCCCGGATGCGCCGAAGGCCGGTGCGAAGCACGACCAGGAGGCTAGCCAGTGACCATGAAAACCAGTTCGCGGCAAGTGGACGGCGTCACCGTCGTCGCTCTCAGCGGCCGCATCACACTCGACGAGGGCAGCGCGACACTGCGCAAAACGGTGAAGGAACTGGCCCAGCAGGGCAGCCGCAGGATCGTGCTCAACCTGGGCGGGGTCACCGGGATGGACAGCACCGGCATCGGCGAACTGATCAGCGCCTACACCAGCCTGCGCAACGCCGGCGGCGAACTCAAACTGCTCAACCTCACCCGCGAGGTGCATGAGTTGCTGCGCATCACCAAGCTGTGCACCGTCTTTGACGTGCAGGACGACGAAACCTCGGCCATCGCCGCCTTCCAGCCCTGACCGGCTTCCAGCCTTGACCGCTTCCGGCAACCCACGCGCTGTTCCCGCTAATGAACTCATGGCAAAGCGGTTTACCCCCTCCAGAGATTTTCCTTGCGTAGTACTGGACAGGTGCACGGACGAGAGTCACAATAGCTGCCATGCCACGCATACGAACCATCACCTACGAACAGGCCGACCCTGCCGCCCGCGAGATCTTTGACCATTACAAGCAGGAGCGCGGGAACATACCCAACATGTTTCGCACCGTTGCCTACCGGCCCGAGATTCTCCGCACCATGATCGCGCACTTCCGCGCCGTCATGGAGACCGGGACCGTCGGTATCAAGCTGAAGGAACTGGTCGCCATCCGCACCTCGCAGATCAACCATTGCGACTACTGCCTGGACTCCCACAACCGCCTCGGCCTGAAGTATGGCTGGACCGAGGAGCAGCTCGCCGACCTGTCCAACTTCCGCACCCGCAGCGATTTCAATCCGCGGGAAAAGGCCGCGCTGGAACTGGCCGAGCGCGAGACCATGGACTCCAACCGGGTCGATGACGAGTTCTGGGCCGGTCTGCGCCAGCACTTCGACGAGGGTGAGGTTATCGAACTGGCCGCCGTCATCGGCGTCTTCAACTACTTCAACCGCTTCAACAACGCGCTGAAAATGGAGCCCACCAAATGAAGCTGCGCGGCCTGCTCGGCACGGTTCTGCTACTCGCCATCCCCGCGGTGGCGCAGCCGGATGCTCTTCAGGCCGCCAGCGAGCCACTGGCTACCGTGCAACCGGCAGCCGACACAGCCGCAGCGCTGCCCTCGCTGGAGGTGGATTGTGCCCCCGCCTCGCAAGCCTCGGCGCTGACCGGCAAACATGGATGCGTGGCCGGAAGGGTCTTCCGCATCACCACCACCAAGCGCGGCGACACTCATCTATCGCTATGCCCCAGCCGCAAGCGCGGCGGGGCCAATTGCTCGTTCCACGTGATCGCCAAGGCGCGCGACAGCGGCAGCGTCGGCGACCTCGGCTACCTGCGCGGCAAGATCATCGCCGTGGTGGGCGATGTCAAGGATTACCGCGGCCATCCCGAGATCATCGTGCAGGACAGAGAACAAGTTCAGGTGGCAGCCGACGAAGCGCCGCCGGAATTTGACGCTGGACAGCGCAGGCCCGGCGGCAGAGGCATCCCCGGTGCCCGGTCGGTTCCCGGCGTCAGGGCAATCCCCGGCGTGGGCAACGGCCGCGCCTGGTAGGGCGCCCGCAGTATTTCTTTCTCTTAGCTGACTTTTCAGAAGTTCTTCTTTAACTCCGCCAGGGGATAGAACGTCCCTCGCCAGACCACTCCGCCACGGCCTACGGTCAGCACCGTGGAGCGCAGGATGGTGTACACCATCAGCAGGCTGGCCATCGGATGCAGGAACACATAGCCGAGGCTGATCCCCGTGCGTTTTCCCATCGCCAAATACACCGCGAGGAGCGAACCCAGCGCAACCGCGTAGCCGGCGCGCGCCCATCCGGTGGCGAACGCGGTTCCCAGCCAGGGCCCCAGGTGCAGCCACAACATGCCCAGCAAGGCCAGCAGGGCGAATGCGACGTTGTAGCGCAGGTGGGCAAAGAAGTTCTTGGTCAGATTGCGCACCACGCCGCCAGCCCCCACCGCCCAGCGCAGCGACACCATGCCCTCGCCAAAGGCGACGCGCGAGGGCAACCCCGCCTGCTTCACCTTTTCGGCCAGGCGCATGTCGTCCACCACGCTGAGCCGCATGGACTGATAGGTGCCGATCTTCTCATAGGCGTCGCGCCGCACCAGGTTGAAAGCCCCCACACCCAACGCATCCTTGGACTTCGGGTCGCGAACCTTCCAGGGACGGTGGGCAAAGATCACCATCGCCTGAAACAGCGAGATCATCATCCGCTCGCCCATGCTCTTCATCTGGATGGTGGGCAGCAACACCATGTGCGCGGCCTGCTCCTGCATGGCATATTGCACCGCGCGCCTCAGCGCATCCGGCGAGTGCACCACGTCGGCGTCGCTAAAGAGGAACCACTCGCCGGTAGCCGCTTCAGCCGCCTTCCACATGGCATGCGTCTTGCCCAGCCAGCCCGCGGGCAGTTCGCGTACGTGCACCATCGCCAGGCGTTCGCCGAATTCGATCTTCAGGCGATCCAGGATCGCGCCGGTTGCGTCCTCGGAGCGGTCATCGACCACGACCAGTTCATAGTCTGGGTAGTCGATGGCAAGCAGCGAGCGCACCGCGGCTTCGATCATCTCCTGCTCATTGCGCGCCGGAACAATGATGCTGACGCGCGGCAGCAGGCTTCCGGATGCAACAGCATACTGCGGCTGGCCCAGGTCGGCAATCCCGCTCATGCCCCGGCGCGCCGCCTCGGCGTGATAGAGCCAGACCGCGCCCAGCGCTACGCCGGAGACGAGATTCACCGCGTGCCAGGCGCTCATGCCTGCTCTCCCTGCGGCAGTTGCGGCGCGTAACGCACTCCCAGAAACAGCACGCCGGCCGAGAGCGCTATGGCCGCCGAAGCCGCCACAAAGGCCATCTGCATGTTGCTGCGGTCGGAGATGTAGCCCATCAGGCTCGGCGAGAAGGCATCGCCCAGCAGATGAATGGTAAAGATGTTTACCGCAAAGGCCGTGGAGCGGATGGGCGCCGAAACCGAATTCAGAATCGCCGCATTCAGCGGCGCGGTGTTCAGCAGCAGAAAGAACTCGCCCAGAAAGATGGCCGGCCACATCCCTGCCCCCGCATGGAAGACCGCCAGCAGTACCGTGGGCAGCGCCAGGCTCATGCCGATGGCGGAGATCAAACAGTGGCCGCCGCGACGCCTGGCCTCCATCCGGTCGCCCAGCCAGCCGCCCAGCATGGTCGCCAGAACGCCGGCCGCCAGGGTCATCAATCCGAAGCGCAGATTGGCCGTTCGCAGTGGCACGCCCCGGATGCGAGAGAGAAAGGTCGGCATCCAGACCTGCATCCCGCCCACCGCAAAGGTCATCATCGCCATGCCCAGAGTAGCCGTCCAAAAGGCCGGATTGCGCCACAACCCCAAAAAGGTTCCGCGCTCCACGGTGACCGCCAGCCGGTCTTTGGCTCCGCGCTCCGGCTCGGGCACTAGAGGCAGCAGCAAGCCCAGCAGAGCTCCCGGCGCGGCACACACCAGGAATGGCGCGCGCCAGCCCCAGCGCGTCGCCAGCGCGCCGCCCAGCAGGTATCCCAGGGCGGTTCCCACAGGAATGGCGAGGTAGAAGACCGACAGTACCCGCCCGCGCCGGTACTCAGGATGCAGGTCGGCAAGAAACGAGGGAGCAATGGCCACAAACGTCGCCTCGCCCACGCCCACCAGCGTATGCCGCAGCATCAGCTCGGCAAAGTTGTGCGTCACCGCCGTCAGCAGGGTCGCCGCCGACCACAGCAGCGCCCCAGCGCTCATGATCCAGCGGCGCGAATAGCGGTCGGCCAGCCAGCCGGTCAGCGGCGCGGTGGCCATGTAGCAGAAGAAAAACGCTGTGGTCAGCAGCCCGAACTTGGCGTCCGAGCCGGGAAATTCGCGCTGCACCAAGGGCTGCACGGCAAACAGCACCGAGCGGTCGATGTAATTCATGAAGTTCAGCGCGGTCAGAATCACCAAGGCCCAAGCACCTGCTGCCGGCAGCGCAGCGCTACCCGACCCAGCGCCTGCAGCCGCCCAATGTCTTATCCCTCGCTGCGTGTCGGCCAAGCGGTGTGCCTCGTTGTTGAACTCTGGCTCTGGAATCGGAGTGCCCGAACTCTGGTGATCCTACTTTTTTCGTGGCCAGCGAGCCGCCACCAGCGTGCCCAGCCCGCCCCGCGGACGGAACTGTCCGCGCACCTCGCACCACACCGGCCGGGCGGCCTTCACCACATCCTCGAGAATCTGATTCACAATGTTCTCTTGAAAAATCCCCAGGCTGCGGTATTCGTGGATGTATTCCTTGAGCGACTTCAGCTCCAGGCAGAGCTGGCGCGGCTCGTAGCGAATCCAGATGGTGCCGAAGTCCGGCAGCCCGGTCTTGGGACACACCGAGGTAAATTCCGGAATGTCGATCTCGATCTCGTAGCCGGGGAACTGATTGGGCCAGCATTCAATGAGCGGAAATTTGTGATCCAACCCGCTGGCGGCATGGTCCGGCGTGTAGCCGAGGCTGGTTGCACCGAATGGAGTGGTGCCGGGATCGCCGTCTTTTTTCTTCGCAGATTTCTTCGTCGCGTTCTTCGTAACCATGCGGCTATTCTAGCTGTGCCACGCAATGCTGGGAAACTGCGGCGGGGAGAACACCTTCCAAAGTCGGCCACCTGCCGCTTCTCCCTTGCCTAACCCGCCCGGGAACTTGCCAAACCAGCAACCAACCTCCTAGTCTGGATTTATGGGAACGCTCGGCTCGGATATACTGAAAGCTCTGACTCATGGCCAATGAAACGTTAAACAATACGCCCGGCGGAGCTCGCCGCTGGATCACGACCATCGTTGTCGTGCTGGTTCTTGTCATCGCCGTGGGCGCCTATGTGGAGTTGCGGCCGCACCGGATCCGCGTTTCGGTGGTCAAGCCCCTGCGCGAGGCCATCTCCAGCGACATCAGCACCAACGGAAAGGTCGAGCCGATCCATGGCTTTGAGGCCCACGCCCCGCTGGCCGGCACGGTGGAAAAGATTCTGGTGAAGGAAGGCGCCCAAGTAAAAGAAGGCCAGCTGCTGCTGCTGCTGGACGACTCCCGCGCCCGGGCCGACCTTGCCACGGAGCAGACCCGGCTGAAGGCAGCCCAGGCGCTCTACGCCGACCTGCTCGCAGGAGGCACGGAACAGGAGCTGCTCTCCCGCCGCAGCGATCTGCAGAAGGCCACCACCGACCGCGATGCCGCCCAGCGCCAACTTGCCGCCCTGCAGCGCCTGCTGGCAAACGGTGCCGCCACAGCCGACGAGGTCGCCGCCGCCAACGACCGGCTGGCCCGCGCCAACGCCGACCTCACCCAGCTGCAGTCGCAGGTCCGCTACTCTCCGCTCGATTTGCAGCACGCCCAGGAGGAGATCGACGCCGCCAAGGCCAGCATCCAGGCCACCGAGGAGTTGCTGCGCAACTGCAACATCCGCGCGCCTTTTGACGGCACCGTGTATCTCATCCCGGTGCGCGCCGACGCCTTCGTCAACGTGGGCGATCTTCTTCTGCAGGAAGCCAATCTCAGCCAGTTGCAGGTACGCGCCTTCGTCGATGAGCCGGAGATCGGCCATCTGGCCCTCGGCCAAAGCGTCCGCATCACCTGGGATGCGCTGCCCGGACACTCCTGGCAGGGCGTGGTCACCACGCTTCCCTCCACCGTCGTCGCCCGCGGCTCGCGCGTGGTCGGCGAGGTGCTCTGCAAGCTGGAGAATGGCGACCATCTGCTGCTGCCCAACGTGGACGTCAACACCACCATCATCATCGGCAGCAAACAGGACGCCATCACCGTGCCCCGCGAGGCGGTGCGCGAAGACGGCAACCGCAATTTTGTCTATCTCCTCAGGGACGGGCACCTGCACCGGCAGGAGGTCAATCTGGGCATCTCCAACCTCACCCGCGTCGAGATTGCCAGCGGCGTCTCCGAAGGCGACGTGATCGCCGTCCAGTCGTTCAGTCCCTCGCCCATGGCGGAGGGTGTTGAAGTCAAAGTCGTAGAGAATCCTGCGTGACGAGTCCGGCCCGCCAACGTAATTCCGCACCTCCCGGCCGCCTGCCTGTGGCACGGCTGCTCTGCTGCCTGTTGCTGTTGCTGCCTGCGGCCGCTTGGGCGGGCGATGGGGCAGCCGACACCCCATCCGAGCTGCTGGCCGCGGGACGCCCTGATGAGGCCATCCGGGTGCTGACTCCCATGGCCAACGGCAACAATGCTGCGGCTTACAACCTGCTGGGACGCGTCTATTTCTCCCTGGATGACTGGGACAACGCGGTGCGCAACTGCGAACGCGCCGTCCAGCTCGAGCCGAAGAACGCCATCTTCCAGCTCTGGTTGGGGCGCAGCTTCGGCGAAAAAGCCAGCGTGGCCAGCCCGGTCCTGGCCTTTCCACTGGCCCGCAAAACGGTGGCGGCCTTTGCCACTGCGCACTCTCTGGACCGCCATAACATGGCCATAGCCCACGACCTTGCCGAATACTATGTCTCCGCGCCGGTGATCCTGGGCGGAGGCGACGGCAAGGCGCTTGCCCTGGCCGCCGAACTGGCTCCCGAGCATCCCTCCGACGCCGCCTGGGTGCGGGCCATGGTCGACACCAAAGCTGGACACTACGAGGAGGCGGAGCGCGAGTACACCGAGGAAATCCGCCTGGCTCACGACTCCGCTCGCAGCTATCTCGACCTCGCCCATTTCCTGAAGGGACGCAAAACTTGGGACCGCATGCAGCAGACCGTCGACCGGGCCATGCATTCCGCGGAAATCCGTCCCGTCGACCGCTACAACGCCGCCGAACTACTGCTGAGAAGCCATCGCAATCTGGACGAAGCGGCGCGTCAGCTGCGCGCCTATATTCAGGACGGCCACACCCAGGAAGAGGCACCGCTGTTTCGCGCCCACTATCTGCTTGGCGAAGTTCTCCTGTACACCGGAGACCCCAGCCAGGCAGCCGCCGAATACAAGACCGCTTTAAGCCTGGCCAGCTCCTATCGCCCGGCCGCAGAGTCCCTGCGGCGGCTGGACCAACACTAATGCCGGGGCGCGCCGCTGCTGGCGGAGGACTACCACCGAAGATGATGACCAAAGGCTCCGTGAAATTCCGTGCTCTGTTCGCCGCCTTGCTGGCTTCGATGCTAGTGGCCGCGTTGCCCTTGGCAGCCGAGCCCATCGACTTCCACCAGGCCCTGGAACTCGCGCTCAAGCGCAGCGGCGTGATGCTGGCGGCCTCGGCCGACCGCGAGCGCGCCGCGCAGCATTACAAGGCCGAGCGCTATGCCTACATTCCCGCGGTAATCTTCGGCTCAAACCTCGGCTATACCATTGGCCCGCCCGTTGCCATCGCCGGATCAGCCCCTTCGCTGTTCAGCATCACGCACCAGCAGACCCTGTTCAACCTCGCCGCGCGCGACACGATCAAGGCCGACCGCAGCGACATGATCGCCGCTGGCATCGATTACCAGGACCATTCCGACCAGGTCATCCTCGATATATCCCTTGTCTACATCGAACTCGATAGCACCCATCAGCGCCTGACGGCGGCACAGCAGCAGAAGCAGGCCACGGACCATGCGCTCTACATCGCGCAGCAGCGCCAGCAGGCGGGCGTAGGCAGCGTGCTTGACAGCAAGCGGGCCGAGCTCGACGCCGCCCGCGTCGATCTCCGCATCACGCAACTGGAGACCAGCGCGGACATTCTCCGCGAGCAGCTGGCACGTGCCGTTGGTGAGTCCGCGGCCACGCTGGAGACGGTAAGCGATTCCATTCCCGCCGCGCCGCCGCTGCCGTCGGCCGACGATCTCGCCTCGGTCGCGCTGGCCAACTCCGCCGCCGTTCGCGTCGCCGATGAGCACGTCCGCGCCGCACGCGACCGCGCCCGCGCCGAGCACCATAAGAAATACCCATCCATCGACGTCGCCGGACAGTACGTGCAGTACGCCAGTTTCAACAATTATTCGACCTACTACCTGCACTTCCCGTCCTACAGCTACAGCTTCGGCATGAACTTCCGCGTCCCCATTTTCGACCTCGCGCAGAACGCCGTGGCTGCCGCCGCCGATGCCGAAGCGCTGCAGGCCGAAGCCAACGCCCAGACCGCACGCGACAAGGTGGCAGAAGACGCCGTCCGCGCCCAGCACACCCTCCGCCAGTTGCAGGCCCAGGCCCTCGTCTCGAAGCTGGAGTTCGAAGTCGCCCAAGCCAACATCGATGACGTAAAGCTGCACATCGAGCAGGGCCACGCCAACGCCCGCGACGAGGAGCTGGCCCGCGCCGATGTTGCCAACCGTCAGGTTCTGTTGCTGGAGAGTCAGTTTGAGTTTATGCGCGCCCAGCTTCAGCTTCTCCGCCAGACCGGCGAACTGCATGGCTGGGCCCTGGGCAAGTAAAGTGGGTAGGTAAATATTGAGAAAGTACGCCTCCAGGACGGCACAGTGACACCTCGTAAATACCTGGTTTTGCTCATGGTCATCATCTTCGGCTCTACCGGGGATTCCTTCCTGTCGCGAGGCATGAAGCAGGTCGGCGCCATCGACATTCATCACCTATCGAGCATCTTCGCAGCCATCGCCAATCCCTGGGTGATCCTGGGAATCTTCTTTCTGCTGGGCTTCATGTTCAGCTATATGACAGCGCTCTCCTTTGCTGACCTTACCTTCGTCCTGCCCGCCACCGCCGTCGGCTACATCAACATGACGCTGATCTCCATCTTTTGGCTGCATGAGCACGTCAGCCTGCAGCGCTGGGCCGGCGTGGCGCTCATCGTCATCGGCGTCGGCCTGGTCGCCGGAGGCCCGTCGCGCACAGTGCGTCGACCCGCCGGGGTACCCGGCCCCAACGCGCTTCAGAGCCAGCCATGAGAGTCTTCTACACCTGGGGCTGCATCGCCTGCACGGTCGTCTTCGCGGCTACCGGAGATGTCCTCATCGCCCTGGCCATGAGCCGCATCGGCGACCTCGGCGATCTGCGCCGCGAGCACGGCTTCCTGGCGGTTTTGACCCGCGTGCTCTCCAGCGGAGCGCTCTTTGGCGGCGTCTTCTTCATGGCCCTGGCGTTCTTCAGCAATCTGGTCGGACTCTCGTGGGCCGACCTGAGCCTGATGGGACCGGCCTCGGCCGCGCTCACCTTTGTCACCAACGCGGTCGGCGCCAAGTTCTTCCTCCATGAAAACGTCGACCGCCGCCGCTGGTTCGCCACCCTCTTCGTCTGCTCTGGAGTAGTCCTGCTCACGCGCTCCTGATGCCATCGAATTCCGGCAGCCAGGGCGGTCCCCGCTTTGGGAATCGTTGCACCGATGGCGATTGCGGAGTTCAGTTCAGCTTCTGGCTTGAGATCAGGCTGCAGTCTCACGTTGGATGTCAGTCGGCAATCTCAATACAACGGAGAATACCGTCCCACGATCCGCTTCGCTGTGCGTCTGGATGATGCCGCCGTGCTTTTCGACGATCTGCTTGCTGACCCATAGTCCGAGCCCGCTCCCAGTGATTCCCTTGGTCGTGAAGAACGGCTCAAAGAGATGTTGTCGCACACCTGCGCTGATGCCTTTGCCGTTGTCAGCTACGGTGACCCGGACGTTGCGGTGAGTAGCCTTCACCCGCAACTTTATTGTGCCTTTCTCATCGATAGCGTCTAAGCTGTTGACCAGGAGATTGCAAAAAACCTGCTGTAACTCGCCAGCCACTGCCGTGACCTGTACGTCTCCGTCCCACTGCTTCTCAATCACGGCGTGCCTCGCCTTGATCCTGCTCTCCAGCAGCGTAACCGCAGAATCCAGCACTGCATTCACCGCCGTAAGAGCGGGCGCGGTTGACTCTCGATAGAACCCCAGCGACTGCCGTGTAATATGCGTCAACCTCCTTAACTCGATATCGGCGGTCTCCAATTGCTGGCGCGCAAATTCCGGTATTCCCTCGGTTTCCTTGGCAAGGAATAGGAGGTTTGTCACCGCCTCCAAGGGGTTATTGAGTCCGTGTGCAATGGCTACCGCCATCTGTCCCGCGGCAGCAAGCTTCTCGCTTCGGAGCAGCGCCTCCTCCGTTTGCTTGCGTCCCGTGATGTTATTGAAAAGGAGCGCGACATGCCGGCATTCCGGTTGCCCAATACGGAAGGCGTATACGTCAAACCACGAATCAAGTTGTTTGGCATGTTTCTGAAAGCGAATAGGTACGCCTGTCAAAGCAACCCTGCCATAAATCTCGAACCAATACTCTTCGTGCTCCGACTTCAGATCGCGCATCTTCTTACCTTGCGCATCAACCAGTCCGGTCTGCCTCTCAAACGATGGATTGACTTCAAGAATACGATAATCAAGTGCCTTGTCGTTTTTATCGAAGATCACCTCGACGACACAGAAACCTTCATCAATCGAATTGAACAGCGTACGATAGCGAGCATCGGCCGACCTGCGCTCAACCCGAACCGCTTGTTCCCGCTGAAAGGTTGTTAGTTTCCGGCGATTGCGGTGATAAAGCTCGGCAATCACAGAAATGCCGGCTCCCATTAAGCAGAAGATACCCAAGCCAATGACGTCGTTGGTTCTTGCAAACTGGGGACCCGGTGGAAGCACCCAGTAGGCTACCAGTACGGCGCTAGTCGTGGTTGCCAGAAGGCCCGCCCACGCGTCGCCCAGCATCGCCACCAGAAGCACAGCCGGATAGAAGAGTACGTAGTGCGGCAACTCGCCGTACTTACTCTCCAGCGCCTTACGTAGCAGCAGCGCCAATATGGGGCCAATCACAGAGGCAAGGTAGAAGATTGCCTGTTTGCCCCGGGTAGGATTGCTGCTCAACATCTCTGGCCTCGAAATGGCGGAATGGGCAGTAGAGCGGGCGACCTGGCACTCCCCAGTTCCATTAAGTCTGAGCCCGCATCCTTCGGACGAGGTTGCCTAAGCACGGCGCTCTCATCCGGCTATCCTGCGACATTGCGCAACGCTTCCCGCCGCCCACTGCTGATAAAATACCTGTAGCAATGTCCATCGATCGCAGTACCGCGCCCCTTGCCAGCAACTCTCCTTCGGAATCGTCCGCGACTCGTCCCCGCATCGGCTTCGTCAGCCTCGGCTGTCCCAAAAATCTTGTCGATTCCGAAGTGATGATGGGCATGCTCTCCACCAACGGCGCCGAGATCACCTCCCGCGCCGAAGACGCCGACATCATCGTGGTCAACACCTGCTCGTTTATCGACACCGCCAAGCAGGAGTCGGTCGATACCATCCTCGAAATGGTCGCCCACAAAACCCACGGCCGCGCCCGCAAGCTCATCGTCACCGGATGCCTCGTCGAGCGCTACCGCGACGAGATCCAGAAGAACATCCCGGAGATCGACGCCGTGCTCGGCACCGGCGAACTGGCCGGCATCCTCGCCGCTGCAGGCATCGCTCCCAGCGAGCCGGAGTCCACGCCCTTCAACATTCTCACCGGAGCTGCGGAGAGCCACGCGCACTCCCACCCCAGCGCATCGCAGCAGTTGAAAGGCGGACAGCACGAGCCCGCCCACTCACGTCCCGAAGGCGACGCCCGCGAAAAGGCGGGACGCTTCGCCCGTGACGGATGGGACGGCGCCCGCGCCGAGCTGCCCAGCTACCTCTACGACGAGAACACTCCGCGCCTGCTGGCCACTCCGCGCCACTCCGCCTACATCAAGATCGCCGAAGGCTGCGACCATCCCTGCGCCTTCTGCATCATTCCGCAGCTGCGCGGCAAGTTCCGCTCCCGCACCATTCCTTCGGTGATCGCCGAAGCCGAGCGCCTGGCTGCCCAGGGCGTGCGCGAAATCAATCTCATCGGGCAGGACACCACCTGCTTCGGCGAAGACCTCGGCATACAGGATGGCCTCGCCACCCTGCTCGAACAGCTCGCGCAAATCGAGTCCCTGCGCTGGGTGCGCTTCCTCTACGCCTATCCCAACAAGATCACGCCGCGCCTGATGGAGGTTCTCGCCCGTCACCCGCGCCTCTGCCGCTACATCGATGTGCCCCTGCAGCACGCCTCCACCGAGGTGCTCAAGCGCATGAAGCGCGGCGGCTCGGCGGAGATATTCCTCAAGCTCATCGCCAAGCTGCGCCAGGAGATTCCCGACCTCACCCTGCGCACCTCGTTCATCGTCGGCTTCCCCGGCGAAACCGAAGACGACTTCCAGCAGCTCTGCGACTTTGTCTCCGCCGCCCAGTTCGACTGGCTCGGCGTCTTCGCCTACTCCGACGAGGAGGGCTCGCCCGCGTTCCTGCTCGACGACAAAGTGCATCCCAAGGAGATCGAGCGCCGCCGCCGCCGGCTCATGCAGTTGCAGAAGCGCATCAGCCGCCAGCGCCGCAAGCAGTGGATCGGCCGCGAAATCGAAGTCATGCTCGAAGGCCCCAGCGAAGAGACCAATCTGCTCTGGGAGGCGCGCACCCCGGCCCACGCCCCGGAGATCGACGGCAAGGTTTTCATCAACGATTTCGGCGAGCACACCGATCCGCAGCCCGGCAGCTTTCATCGCGCTATCGTGGAGGAGGCCCACGACTACGACCTGGTCGCGCGATTGTTGTAGACTCGATCTGAGCAAAAGACGAGTCCCCACCTTAGTCGCGCCGCTTCTGCGCGTCTAAGGTGGGAGAGCAAGAAGCCGCTACCCTGATTAACCCTTGAACTGTCCGATGAAGAAGAAAAAGACCTCGCTCCGCTGCCCCACCTGCCGCAAAATCGTGCTGGCCACCGATCCCGACTTTCCCTTCTGCTCCGACCGCTGCCGCCTCATCGATCTGGGCAAGTGGATCAACGGCAGCTACGTCATCTCCTCGCCGGTGAATGATCCCGAATCCGGCGGCGAAGCCGAGTACAATGAGCCCGGGTACAATGAAAGCCATGGACGCCGCAAGCCGAACTGAGCCGCCGCTGAACCCGGGCCACTCTGGTTCCCACACAAAGAAAGGTTCCGCCCGTCCCACGCGTCCCTATTGGGCATGGACCGTAGCCACGTTCTTCGGCGCCGGCGCGCTCAAGCCCGGCCCGGGCACCTGGGGATCGGCGGCAGCCGTGCTCACCTGGGCAGTCATTGGCCGCCATCTTCCGCCGCAGCTGCTCATCCCCGGAGCCCTGGCCTACTGCGCCCTGGCCACCGCCGTCGGAATTCCCGCCGCCACTCTCACCGCGCGCGCCTGCCATCGCGACGACCCCTCGCACGTTGTCATCGACGAGGTTGCCGGGCAGATGCTCACGCTGGTGGCTGCCCCGCTCACCTGGCACGCGCAGCTGGCGGGCTTTCTACTCTTCCGCGCATTTGATATGGTCAAACCACCGCCCATCCGCCGGCTGGAGCGGCTGCGTCCGGAGGGCGTCGGCATTGTGGTGGATGATCTTGGCGCAGGACTCTATGGCTTTCTGGTTCTGCAGCTCTTATTGCACTTTCGCCTAGTAACATAAGGGCATCGTAGAATAGCAAGGCACGTCCCTATGAACGAGAATCCAGAATCTCCGGTCATCCTCTCCGTCGAACCATCGCTGGCGCTGCCCGGCGGCGAAATCCGCCTGCACGGACGCGCTCTGCTGGCCAGCCTCACCCCGGACAACCAGACCAAAGCCACCGAGGTCAGTGTCGGCGACGCGGTCGCCACGGTCGTCTTCGCCACGCCCACGCAGCTCACCGTCCTGGTGCCGGACGCCGCCTCGGGCGACGCGATCACCGTCACCACCCCGCAAGGTTCGGATTCGGTGGATTTCACCATCGCCACCCTACTCTCGGAAAACCTCCATCCGGTCGCTAATCCCGCGGTGGATGACCGAGGCAACATCTACGTCACCTTCTCCGGCAGCCGCGGCCAGAGCGTGCCCACCTCGCTGTTCCGCATCGACGACGAATCCACCTTGCACGCGCTCGACGCCGAGGTGATGAATCCCACCGGCCTCGCCCTCGACAACGACCGCAACCTCTACGTCTCCTCGCGTCATGACGGCAACGTATACCGCCTGGACACCGCGGGCGATCTCACCACCTATGCCGAAGGCATGGGCGTAGCCACCGGACTGGCCTTCGACCGGCTCGGCAATCTTTACGTGGGCGACCGCAGCGGCACCATCTTCAAAATCGCGCCCGACCGCCAGATCTTCGTCTTCGCCACCCTTGAGCCCAGCGTCGCCGCCTATCATCTGGCCTTTTCGCCCAACGGAAACCTCTACGTCACCGGCCCCACCACGTCCTCCAACGACTGCGTCTATGAGATCGACCAGAGCGGCGTGGTTACGCCCTTCTTCGGCCATCTCGGCCGTCCCCAGGGGCTCGCCTTCGACCGCGAAGGCAACCTCTACGTCGCCGCCTCATGGCGCGGACGCCGCGGCATCCTCCGCATCACGCCAGCTCGCGAAGCCGCGCTCGTCATCGGCGGAGTCAACCTCGTCGGCCTCGCCTTCGATCCCAACCGCGCGCTGATCGTCACCACCACCTCGGCCGCCTTTTTCCTCCCCTTTGACGTCCCCGGCTTCATCCTCACCCCGGAACTCCCCGAGTTCTAAGATGGTTTGGATTTGAATGGAGGCTTCATTCTGAACGATGGGAAGCTGGATCTTTGAGGTGTCATTCTGAACGGAGTGAAGAACCCCAGCGCCGCCCGAGAGGCTTTTCAGCCCGCGAGCCGCACTGCTTTTTTTTTAGCGCAAAACAAAAGGCGCACCCATGATCCAGGTGCGCCTTTTCAACTCTCACGCATTTACTTCACGGACAGCAGCTCCACATCAAAAATCAAATACGCGTTGCTCGGGATCACCGGGGGATATCCCCTGTAGCCATAGCCAAGCTCCGGCGGAATCCTGAGCTGGCGCTTGCCGCCCACCTTCATGCCGGCCACGCCCTCGTCCCAGCCTTTGATTACCTGCCCTGCGCCAATCGTGAACTCGAAGGGCTGGCCGCGGTCCAGCGAGCTGTCAAACTTCGTTCCCTCTTCCAGCAGCCAGCCGGTGTAGTGCACCTTCACCTTGCTGCCCCGCTCTGCTTCTTTCCCTTTGCCAACCTTCAAATCCCAGTATTTCAGCCCGTCGGGCAGTGTCACTCCGGGGCCTTCCACCGCAGCAGGATGCGCCGGCGCCTGCGCGCTGGCCCAAATCGCCGTGCTCAACAGCAGTGTCAAGATGATGATGATCTTCCGCATCGTTTTCTCCTATTCCTTTCCTACCGCGTCGCGCCGTACCGTGTCATGTGCCGCGTGCAGCTCCTGCAGGTTGTAGACGCTGATCCCGCCCTCCTGCAGCACGGGAATTCCTTCCACTACGGCCCGCGCCGCCGACAGCGTGGTAATTGTCGGGATGCGAGCCGTGATCGCCGCCCGCCGGATCGCCTTCTCGTCAAACCAGGGCTCGCCGCGCGCCTGCGGTGTGTTGATGATCAGCTGAATCCGGTCGCCCTTGATCAGATCGACCACATTCGGCCTTCCCTCTTTCACCTTGTACACCCGCTCCACGCGCATTCCGGCCTCTTCCAGAGCCTCGGCCGTTCCATGCGTAGCCACGATCTTAAAGCCCATGTCCATGAACTTCCGCGCCACCTCGGCCACGTGCGGCTTGTCGCGCTCGTTCACGCTGATGAACACTGTCCCCTTCGAGGGCAGCGCCTGTCCGGCCGCCAGCTGCGCCTTGGCAAAGGCCTCGCCGAAGTTGTCGGCCACGCCCATCACCTCGCCGGTGGAGCGCATTTCCGGACCCAGCACGGTGTCCACTCCAGGGAACTTGTTCCACGGAAACACCGGAGACTTGACGTAGAAGAAATCTCCCGTGTCCAGGTCCTTGCCCGCCGCAATGTTCTCCGGCAAAAACTCCTTCAGCTTGCGTCCGGTCATCAGCCGCGCCGCAATCTTGGCACAGGCAATGCCGGTGGCCTTGGAAACATACGGCACCGTGCGCGAAGCCCGCGGATTCACCTCGATCACGTACACCTTGCCGCGCTGCACCGCGTACTGAATGTTCATCAGTCCCACCACGTTCAGCGCCCGTGCCAGCTTGTAGGTGTACTCGCGGATGGTCGCCAGCGCCTCCGGCGCCAGATCGACGCTGGGCAGCACGCACGACGAATCGCCGGAGTGAATGCCCGCCTCTTCGATGTGCTCCATGATGCCGGCGATCACAACGTCCTCGCCATCGCAGAGGGCGTCCACGTCCACCTCGGTCGCCGCCTCTAAAAAGTGGTCTACCAGGATGGGCCGGTCCTGCGAATACTCCACCGCCTGCCCCATGTATTCCTTCACCGACTTGGCGTCGTAGGCAATCACCATGGCGCGGCCGCCCAGCACATACGAAGGACGCACCAGAACCGGGTAACCCACTTTCTCCGCCGCCGCCAGCGCCTCGTCCACCGAGGTCGCCATTCCGCCCGGCGACTGCGGAATATCGAGCTGGTTCAGCAAGGCCTCAAAACGCTTGCGGTCCTCGGCCAGGTCGATCGACTCTGGCGAAGTTCCGATGATCTTGACTCCGGCATTCTTCAGCGGCAGCGCCAGGTTCAGCGGAGTCTGCCCGCCAAACTGCACGATCACGCCGATCTCGTCCGTTCCCTTGGCCTCGTGCTCATAGACCGCCATCACATCTTCAAAGGTCAGCGGCTCAAAGTACAACCGGTCGCTGGTGTCGTAGTCGGTCGAAACCGTCTCCGGATTGCAGTTCACCATGATGGTTTCAAAGCCGTCATCGTGCAGTGCAAAAGCCGCGTGGCAGCAGCAGTAATCGAATTCGATTCCCTGCCCGATGCGGTTCGGTCCCGAGCCCAGGATGATTACCTTCTTCTTCGGCGTCGGCTGCGCCTCGTCCTCATCTTCAAAGGTCGAATACATGTACGGCGTAAAGCTCTCGAACTCCGCCGCACAGGTATCCACCCGCTTGTACACCGGAACGATTCCCTGCTCCTGCCGCTTCTGGTAGATCTTGATCGCGCCTTCGCGTCCCGGCATCTTCCACAGCTCGCTCAAGTGCGCGTCGCTGATTCCCTTGCGCTTGGCGTCGCGCATCTCGCCGGCGGTAATCGTCTCCAGCGATTTCGTCTCCAGCGCCGCCAGCTCGTTGCTCACTTCCTTCAGCTGGTAGAGGAACCACGGGTCCATCCCCGTCAGCTTGGCCACGTGCGGCACCGTCCAGCCGATGGCCAGCGCATGGCGCACATACTGCAGCCGCTCCGGATGCGGCGACACCAGCCGCTTGGTGAGAATCTGCGGCTCAATCGCCTCCACCTCCGTCCGCTTGCCGGTCTCCAGCGAGCGCACCGCCTTCAGCAGCGACTCCTTGAAGGTGCGGCCAATCGCCATCACCTCGCCTACCGACTTCATCTGCGGCCCCAAGCTCTCGTCGGCCCCGGGAAACTTTTCGAACTGCCACTTGGGAATCTTCACCACCACGTAATCCAACGTCGGCTCAAAGCACGCCGGAGTCTTCTGCGTGATGTCGTTGGTGATCTCGTCCAGCGTGTAGCCCACCGCCAGCCGCGCCGCAATCTTCGCAATCGGGAAGCCCGTCGCCTTCGACGCCAGCGCCGAGGAGCGAGACACGCGCGGATTCATCTCGATCACGATCTGCCGCCCGGTCGTCGGATTCACCGCGAACTGCACGTTCGATCCGCCGGTTTCCACGCCGATCTCGCGCATCACCTTGATCGCGCCGTCGCGCATACGCTGGTACTCGCGGTCGCTCAGCGTCTGCGCCGGGGCCACCGTAATCGAGTCGCCGGTGTGTACTCCCATGGGATCGAAATTTTCAATCGAGCAGATGATGATGACGTTGTCGGCCAGGTCGCGCATCACCTCCAGTTCGTATTCCTTCCAGCCCAGCACGCTCTCTTCGATCAGCACCTCATGCACCGGAGAAAGATCGAGGCCGCGCGCCAGCAGGTCCAGCAGTTCCTCGCGGTTGAACGCAATGCCGCCGCCCGAGCCGCCCAGCGTAAACGACGGCCGCAGCACTACCGGAAAGCCCAGCTTGGTCGAGAAATCCAGCCCATCCTTCAGGTTGTTCACCAGCACCGAACGCGGCGTATCCAGCCCGATGCGCGTCATCGCATCCTTGAACAGCAGGCGGTCTTCGGCCTTCTTGATCGCCTCCAGCTGCGCACCGATCAGCGTCACGCCGTACTTTTCCAGCACGCCACCGTCGGCCAGTTCCACCGCCAGGTTCAGCGCGGTCTGTCCGCCCACGGTGGGCAGCACGGCCATGCCCTTACCCACGCCCAGTTCCACTTCCCGCCGGATGATCTCCTCCACGTAGCGCCGCGTCAGCGGCTCCACGTAGGTGCGGTCGGCCATCTCCGGATCGGTCATGATGGTCGCCGGGTTGGAGTTCACCAGCACCACCTCGTAGCCCTCGGCCTTCAGCGCCTTGCACGCCTGCGTGCCGGAGTAGTCAAACTCCGCCGACTGGCCGATCACAATCGGGCCCGAACCAAGAATCAGAATCTTCGAAATATCAGTGCGACGTGGCATTTAAATATGCTTTCTCATCTGCAAGGATGTCCTGACAATTGCAAATTAATCTCTATCCAACCAACTCTTTACTTCAGCAGCGAGTAGAACGGCAGCTGATCGACTTTGCGGTACTCCCAAACGTCGGGAAATCCCTTCGCCACATCCGGCATGTCCATCGGCTGGTTCGTCAATACATTCACGAATGTCTGCTCCCGCTTGGTCACCTTACCGTCGACGGCAAAGGCCAGCGAGGTAAAACGCAGGCAGCGGCATTGAGCCATCTCCATATAGCGGTCGATCATCAGCGTAATCCGCCCCTGCCCGTCAAAGCACATCTGGCCGGTGTGTATCATCGGACTCTGCGCTCCGGGAGCGTCGTGCAGGTCCACCATCCAGTGACCCTGGTGCCAAACCCGCGCCGCCATGTCATCTCCGGAGCCCGGACGCTTCGCCGCACTCACGGCCACCCACTTGCCGCCCGCCGAACGCACAAACTGCAGCGACTTCTGTGGCGCGGTGTCGCGAATCCCGCACTCGCCGCCAAACGTAAACCGGTCGGAGGGCACCACTCCGTGCGAACCTTCCGCTCCGCCTGCCTGCGGCGCCGCCTGGCCTACACAAATAGCCGGCACGCACATTGCCGCGCACATCGCGATCCCCATCACCACGCTCAACCCTGCTCGCTTCACTCACTCGCTCCTGAGCTATTCGCTATCTCTTCAACAGTGGAGAAAACGGCAACTGCTCCAGCTTGCGCATGTCCCACACATCAGGAAATCCACTGGCCGCCTCCGGCGCCGCAATTACCTCGCCGGTAGACATACTGACAAATCGATTGTCGCGCCGCGTCACCCGGCCATCGGGGGCAAAGGTCAGCGACGTAACGCGCGCGCAGCCGCATTGCGCCGTCCTCATGTAGCGGTCAACCATAAACGTGATGCGTCCCTGCGGATCGAAGCACAGCTGTCCCGAGTGCATCCCCGCCATGCCCGGCTCCAGCGCAGCATGCATATCCACCATCCAGTTGGTCTCGTGCCACACTCTCGCCGTGGCCTGATCGATTCCGCTCGGACTGCCGCCCGCCGGAAGCGCCGACCACTCTCCATCGCCCGACATTACAAAGCCTGCGGCACTCTCATCCGAGGTGTCCTGGACACCGCAAATCGCCCCAAATTCCGCCCGGTTCGAGCGGATGTCCGCCGATGGGCTCTGCGTCTCCTCGTGCGGATCGCCACCCGTCTGCCACGCCAACATCGTCGGCGCCGCACCAATCACCGCCATCAACACCACGGCCCAAACCAAAACTGTCCGCTTCATTACTACCGTCTCCACTCGTTCATCATCTGCACGAAATCCGCAAACAGATAATGCGAGTCATGCGGCCCCGGCGAAGCCTCGGGATGATACTGCACGCTGAACAGCGGGTATTTGCGGTGCCGCAATCCCTCCAGCGTGTTGTCATTCAGGTCCACGTGCGTCAGCTCCACCTCGCTCTGCTTCAGCGAATCCGGATCGACCGCGTAGTTGTGGTTGTGCGCCGTAATCTCCACCTTGCCGGTCTGCAGATGCTTCACCGGATGGTTGCCGCCGTGGTGCCCGAACTTCAGCTTGTAGGTCTTGCCGTCCAGCGCCAGCCCAATCAGCTGATGCCCCAGGCAGATGCCGAACACAGGAACTCGTCCCATCAATGTGCGGATCGTCTTCCGCGCATACACCACCGCATCCGGATCGCCCGGCCCGTTCGACAGGAACACGCCATTCGGCTTCAGCGCCAGCACTTCCTCTGCCGAAGTCTGCGCCGGAACCACCGTCACGTCGCAGCCCGAGTTCACCAGCCGCCGCAGGATGTTGGTCTTAATCCCGTAATCGTAGGCGATCACCTGCTTGCGCTCCGGCCCTTCGCACTCCACCGCCGACTCCGTGGTGAGCGTCGCCAGTTTTGCCGCCCCGTGAGGCACGGCAATAATCCGCTCCTCCACGTCGCCCTTGCTCCAGCTGTAGCTCTCCTTGGTGGAAACTTCTTTGGCTAGATCGAGCCCGTCGATGGTAGGAGTCGCCTTGGCCATCGCCACCAGCTTGTCCACATCCATCTCGCGGGTAGAAACCACCCCGCGCATCACTCCTTTATCGCGCAGGTGACGCACCAGCGCCCGCGTGTCGATCTCCGACAGCACCGGGACACGGTGCCGCTCCAGGTATTCGTCCGTTACCTGGTGCGAGCGGTAGTTGGAGGCGTAGGGCGAAAACTCGCGCACAATCAGCCCCTCGATGTAAGGCTTGCCGCTCTCCTCATCGTCGGGATTGGTGCCGTAGTTGCCAATTTCCGGATTGGTGAGAACCACAATCTGCCCGGCATAGGAGGGATCGGTGAAGATCTCCTGGTAGCCGGTAATGGATGTATTAAAAACTACTTCGCCGGTGCGTTCCAGCCGTGCTCCGTAGCCTTTGCCGCGGAAGACTCTACCGTCTTCCAGCGTCAGGATCGCTTCCATCGCATCCTCAGGGGAGTGAATTTTCTAGATGATAACAGCTATTTCAGCCCCGGCGGGGCGCTCCCCAAGGAAATCCACCACAGCAATGCATAGTAATGCACGGGATCGCATAATATGCACTTTTCCGCGCAGTTGGCCAACCGTGATTCAGAAAAATTTATGGTACATGTGTACCGCTGAAACAGTTGGCCTAACATAGCATCCGGCTTGGCAGCCTGACGGCAATCTCCAACTTCCTCTCAGCAGAAGGCATTTGGTTGTGATTGCCGGTTTCGGCATCGAACTCTGCAAAGGAAGAATGGATGGATCCCAACCCGAACTCTCTGCGAAAAACTCCCACTGGCATAGAAGGTCTCGACGAGGTGACTCTGGGTGGCCTGCCCACGGGACGCACCACCCTGATATGCGGCAGCGCCGGATCCGGTAAGACGGTGTTCGGGCTGGAATTTCTCGTCCACGGCATCCTCGATTACGGCGAACCCGGCGTATTTCTGGCCTTTGAGGAGACCGCAAAAGACCTGGCGCAGAACGTGGCCTCGTTTGGGTACGATCTCGATCAGTTGCAGAAATACGGAAAACTTGCCATCGATCACGTCTTTATCGAGCGCAGCGAGATTGAGGAGACCGGCGAGTACGACCTGGAAGGACTCTTCATCCGGCTCGGAAACGCCGTCGATACCGTCAAGGCCAAGCGCGTGGTACTGGATACCATCGAGGTTCTCTTCGCCGGGCTGCAAAATCAATCGATCATCCGCTCGGAGCTGCGCCGTCTGTTCCGCTGGCTGAAGGACCGGGGCCTGACTGCAATTGTGACCGGCGAGCGTGGCGAAGGAGCTCTCAGCCGCTATGGACTGGAAGAGTATGTCGCTGACTGCGTGATCCTTCTCGACCACCGTGTCACCGACCAGATCTCGACCCGCCGCCTTCGCGTGGTGAAGTATCGCGGCAGTCTGCACGGCACCGACGAGTATCCCTTCCTGATGGGTGAAAGCGGAATTTCGGTGCTGCCGATTACCTCGGTCGGGCTTACGCACACGACCTCGACCGAACGCATTTCTTCGGGTGTCCCCGACCTGGACAAGATGTTAACCGGCAAAGGATTTTTCCGCGGCAGCAGCATTCTGGTCTCGGGCACGGCCGGAACCGGCAAGTCCAGCATGGCTGTGACCTTTTTGAAGGCCGCCTGCGAGCGTGGCGAACGGGCGCTGTATTTCGGTTTTGAAGAATCCATGGACCAGATCATCCGGAATAATGCTTCGATCGGACTTGACCTGCGGCCCTGGGTCGACAAGGGACTGTTGCACTTCCACAATGTTCGGCCTAGCAGCCTGGGCCTGGAAGCTCACCTTGCGTCCATGCATCAGAGTATCAAGCAGGTTGACCCAAAGGTGGTGGTTATGGACCCGATCACCAACTTCATCTCGGGGAGCGACGTCGGCGGGGTCAAGTCGATGCTGACGCGATTGGTGGATTTCCTGAAGATGAGGGGGATCACCGCCATGTTCACCCATCTGTCCACCTTGGGCGGACGGCTGGAGAGCACGGACGAAAACGTATCGTCGATTATGGATACCTGGCTGTTGCTGCGCGATATTGAGCATGATGGGCGCAGGAGCTACGCGCTCTACGTGCTGAAATCCCGCGGCATGGCCCACTCGCATGAGATGAGGGCGTTCATGCTGACCGACCATGGAATTCGCCTGGGAGCAATCTTCACCAAGGGACTCGACTCTCCCGACAAAAAGCCGGCAATAAAGCGCGCAGCCGTCCAGCGCGCCACTTCCATCAAGGGAGGCAGCGGTGGCCGAAAACGTTGATCCAAAGCAAAAGAACTCTGCCGAATGGTTGCTCAGGCTGTATGTCGCGGGCCAGACCCCAAAATCGGTCGCCGCATTTGCCAATCTCAAGCGTATCTGCGAAACGCATCTAAAGGGGAAGTACGAGATCGAGGTAGTTGACCTGCTCGTGAACCCGACGCTGGCCAAAGGCGCTCAGATCGTTGCCGTGCCCAGTCTGGTAAGGCAGTTGCCTCCGCCGGTGAAGAAGATCATCGGCGATTTAGCCAACGAAGAACGGGTATTGGTAGGGCTCGACCTGCGCTCGGCACAGCCTGCTCAAACAGGAGAATAGATGAGCACCAATCCAAAGAACGACATTCCGCCCGATGGCAATGAGCCGGAACTGGATAGCGGTGTAGGTCAGACCCTCCAGGAATTCGAGAAGCTCGTCTCCGAGTTAGCCAAGCCAATCTACCTCTTCCGTCTCTATGTCTCCGGAACCAGTCCACGCTCGGCTGTCGCAATTACCAATGTGCGGCGCATCTGCGACCAGTACCTGCCGGGGCGCTACGATTTGGAAGTGATCGACGTCTACCAGCAACCTTCTGCGACTAAAACTGCGCAGATTATCGCGGTCCCGACCTTGATCAAAGAGCTGCCGTTTCCGCCCCAGCGGTTTGTGGGCGATATGTCCAACACCGAGCGGATCGTAGTCGGACTTCGCTTGAAGCGGTGAGGAACTCCGTGGCAGAACCAATCCAAGCATCGAGCGGCGAGCTGATACGCGAAATAGAGGCGCTTCGTGCCCATCTCGCCGAAGCGGAAAACCGGCTCGCCGAAGCACAGGATGTGATCCGCGCCATTCAGTCGGGCGATGTGGATGCCGTGGTCGTCTCCGGTCCGCAGGGCGAACAGGTGTTCACACTCAGGGGCGCCGAATATGCCTATCGCGCGCTGGTAGAGGCGATGAATGAAGGCGCGGCGACCCTCGGCTTGGATGGAACCGTGCTGTATTGCAATCAGCGGCTCTCCGATCTGCTGGGAATTTCGCTGGAGCAGATCATCGGTCATCCAGTGGCGAAGCTTTTCGCGGCCGAAGCGGCCCCGGAATTTAAAGCATTATTTGCCCGGGCGCAGGCCGGAGAGCCATGCAGAGCCGAACTCGATTTCAAAAGCGGCCAGGGCAACCGCATTCCGACCTATGTTTCGCTCCGTGAAATGAAGTCGGTGGATCCCTCCGCATTGTGCCTGGTTGTAACCGATCTCACGGAACGAAAGCAAAGGGATGAGCTCATCGCCTCCGGAAGCTTGGCCGCTTCCATTCTGGAAAGTGCCGCCGAAGCCATCGCCGTGTGCGACCAGGCCGGAAAAATCTTCCGCGTAAACCAGGCCCTGATTGATCTTTGCGGCGCAAACCCTTTGTTCCAGGATTTTGATGCAGCCTTGCCACTCGAAATCGCCCGGGAGTTGAACGGCCGGTGCAAGCCGTTCTCCATTTCCAAGGCGCTGGGTGGCGCAACTCTGCGGGCCCAGGAAGTACGGCTGGTGCGCAACAACGGACAGACTGTTCCCTTGCTTCTGACCGCCGCACCGATCCAGTCCCCCACCGGCATTCTCGGCTGCGTGCTCACCATGACGGACATCACGGACCGCAAAAAGGCCGAGGGTGCGTTGATTCGCAGCGAAAAGCTGGCCTCGGTCGGCCGCATGGCATCCACCATTGCCCACGAAATCAACAATCCCCTGGAGACGATCGGCAATGTGATTTACCTCGCCATGACCGATCCCGGGACTTCTCCGGCTGCGAAGTCGTTCCTGGAAGTCGCCGTCCAGGAGCTCGACCGAGTGAACCACATTGCTAGGCAAACACTGGCTTTCCATCGAGAGACCAGTACACCGGCCTTGATTGATTTGCGCGAGAGCATCGACTCCACGCTAAAGCTCTTTGCCGGCAGGCTGGAAGCGCGAAATATCACCGTAGCCAGACGCTACGCCGAGATCGGTCGCATTCGGGCATTCGGCGGAGAAATCCAGCAGGTGATCTCGAATTTGCTGGCGAATAGCATGGACGCCATGCCTAACCACGGCAGAATCGAGATCCGTCTTTCACAAACGCTTAGCAATGGCACTGAGAAAGTACGGCTCGCAATCGCCGACACCGGTTCGGGGATCTCTCCGGAACGGTTAGCCAGTGTCTTTGAGCCGTTCTTTACGACCAAGGAGATGCACGGAACCGGCTTGGGATTGTGGGTTACGAAGCAAATCGTCGAAAAGCATCGGGCTACCATCCGGGTTCGCAGCAAACTCGGAAGAGGCACGGTGTTCTCGATTGTTTTTCCCCTTGCAGAGGTTGCTAAGGAAAGCTGAATGGCCCATCTGGCGAACATATTGATCGTCGACGACGAAGCGAGAATCGCTGATACTCTCGCGCTGATCTTCCAGCGTGCCGGCTACGCTGCAACCGCGGCGTACAGCGGAACAGACGCTTTATCCTGCATTGCGGCCCATCAGCCGTCGTTAGTGATAACGGATGTGGTGATGCCGGGCCTTGACGGCATTGAGCTGGCGAAGATTATCCGCACATCCTATCCGGACTGTCAGGTCTTGCTGTTCTCCGGCAACGCAGATACGCAGGCCAAACTGAAAGCTGCCGAAGCAGAGGGCCATGCGTTCGAGGTTCTGGCCAAACCTGTGCCACCCTCGCAATTGCTCGCCAAAGTCGCCTCGCTGCTCAATCGGAGCTCTCCCGCTCACCCTTGAGTGCTGATCCGGCCTTTCGACGTTTGCCTTACCCTGTCACAGTTGGCGCTTCTCCAACCCACATCCGTTCCTCCACCGCCCGCAGCATCGCCGCCGCCACATCGGCGCGGCTCACGCTGCTCGTTGCCGGACGCCCTGCGCTCACCGTGTGCCGCCCTGTCAGCGGCCCATCGGTCAGCCTGGTCGGACGCAGAATCGTCCACTCCAGCCCGCTCGACTTCACCTCCGGCTCCATCAGGTTCTTGTCCTCATACGGTGCCCGCAGCAGGGTAGCAAACACCAGCCGGGCGATAAGGTTCGCGTACGCCAGGCTCTCGCCCGCTCCAAACGCAGACTCCAACACCAACCGCCGCACCCCATGCTGCCGCATCACCGCCATCAACATCCGCGTGCCGTCGGAGACCGCGCGCGTATTTTTCCAGAGATTGCGCTGCCCCAGGCAGCTCAGCACCGCGTCCGTCCCCAGCACCGTCTTGGTCACGCTCTCCTGATCCAGCACGTTGCCCAGCACCAGCCGCATGTTCGGGTTCACCAGCGGCATCCGGTCCGGATTGCGCACCAGCACCCGCACGTTGTGGCCGTGCTCCAGCGCCTGCCGCGTCAGCTCCAGCCCCGTGCCGCCTGTCCCGCCGAAGATCGCCAGCCTCATGCCTGTCCCCTACCGCAGTTTTCCCGCCATCTCGGCTGGCCAATAGGCAAACACCGCTTTTCCGAAGATCGCATCCCGCTCCACCGTGCCAAAGTCGCGGCTGTCGCTGGAAAGGTTCCTATGGTCGCCCAGCATAAAGTAGCTCCCCGCCGCCACCGTCACCTCACTCATCGAGCGGGTGTCGCGGAACCTCTCCGGCAAGTAGGGCTCCTCCAGACGCTCGCCGTTCACCAGCACCGCGCCGCGCACAATTTCAATCCGGTCGCCCGGCATGCCCACCACCCGCTTGATGTAATTTTTGCTGGGGTCGCCCGGATAGCGGAACACCACCACGTCTCCGCGCTCGATGCTGCCCAGCCGGTAGGCGTATTTGTTGATGAAGATGCGCTCCTGGTCGGCCAGTCCCGGCATCATGCTGGTGCCTTCCACCTTCACCGGCTGGTACAGGAAGACGATGATGAAGATCGAAATTCCCAGCGCCAGCGTGAACTCGCGCAGCCAACTCCATGCTCCCTGTCCGCTGGACGCTGGCCCGCCGGCCATTGATTCCAGCCCGCCGCCTTGCGCCGGGACTTCCCTCTCATCCATTTCGCACCGTCCACGCCTCTCTTTATTATTCTATATAGCCCCGGGCCCGGCGCGCCCGATTAGCCGGATTGGATGGGCACGATTTCCCCACCGACTCCGGCCTTAGCCGTGCCTCCGTAATTCCTCCGGTTGACCATATCTCCTGCACACGGTATAAAGCTGTATCCTGAGAAAGTTCCTCCGTCTCCCGGGCAAGCCAGCGTTTGGGACGGTTTTAGGTTTCGTGTTTCTGGAAGGGCCCATGACCAAAAAGCTCGAAGCAAATCCGAAAACCCCTTCTGCCAAACCCAAGTCCGACGCGCGCAGGAGCGCAGCCGATGAGCACCAGCAGCGTTTCGCCCAGTGCCTGCAATGCTACGAGCAGGCCCTCAAGCTGTTGCAGACGCAGAAGTTCGAGAAAGCCAAGCTGATGTTTGAAAAGGTGATCGAATCCGGCATCAGCGAGCTGAGCGATCGCGCCAAGGTCAACATCAACATCTGCAACCAGCAGCTGGACCAGATCCAGAACAGCTTTGCCACAGCCGAGGAGCACTACGACTTCGCCGTCTCTCTCATGAACCTCGGCGACTTCGTCACCGCCCGCGAACACCTCGAGAGCCTTTCCAGCCAGCGCCCCACGCTCGATTTCGTCTGGTACGGCTTCGCCGTGCTGGAGTGCCTCACCGGCCGCACTTCGGAGAGCCTGAAGCATCTGGCCGAGGCCATCCGGCTCAACCCCGGCAATCGCTTCCAGGCCCGCAATGACTCGGACTTCCGCAACATGGCCGACGATCCGCGCTTCACCGAGCTGCTCTATCCCGAAGGTACGGTGGGTGGATGACTTCCGCCGCCGCGCCCGTGAATTTGATCCGTCCGACAAAGCTTTCCTTCCGTAGAACAGGGCGATGACCACCCCGCAGTCCACCACCAATCCCGGCCAGGGACTCCGCATCGTCGCCATCGGCGGCGGCACCGGCCTGTCCACCCTGCTGCGCGGACTCAAGCGCCACGTCGTCTCCGCTTCGTCGGCCTCCGCGCCACTGGCGCCCTTCATCACCCGGCTCACCGCCATCGTCACCGTCACCGACGACGGCGGCTCCAGCGGACGCCTGCGCAAGGAACAGGGCGTGCCCGCGCCCGGCGACATCCGCAACTGCATGACGGCGCTCTCCGACGATGAAGAGCTGCTGGCGCAGCTCTTCCGCTACCGCTTCGCCGGAGGCGGACTCGACGGCCACAGCTTCGGCAATCTCTTCCTCACCGCCCTGGCCGATGTCTGCGGCGACTTCGCCCAGGCCGTCCAGCTCAGCTCCGCCATCCTCAAAACCCGCGGCGAAATTTATCCCTCCTCCGCCTGCAGCAGCCTGCAGATCGAGGCGCTGCTGCACAACGGCAAGCGCGTCCGCGGCGAAACCAGGATCACCGCCAGCCAAGGCGGCATCAGTCGCCTCAGCCTGGTGCCGCCCGACGCCCGCCCGCTGCCCGAGGCGCTCGACGCCATTGACCAGGCCGACATCGTCAGCATCGGCCCCGGCTCGCTGTTCACCAGCTGCATCCCCAACCTGCTGGTGCACGGAGTCCCCGAAGCCATCTGCCGTTCCGCTGCCCTGCGCGTCTACATCTGCAACCTGATGACCCAGCCCAACGAGAGCACCGGCCTCACCGCCGCGCAGCACATCGAAGCCATCTTCGACCACGCCGGCTGTAAGGTCTTCGACTACGCGATGCTCAACTCCGCGCCCGTCCCCGCCACGCTGCTCGCCCGCTACGCCGAAGACAACTCCGACCCCCTGGTCAACGACCTCGACGCCATCCGCTCGCTCGGCGTCACCCCTATCCTCGGCGACTACCTCGACGCCTCGCAGTTCGCCCGCCACGCCGCCGACCGCATCAGCTTCGACCTGCTCAACCTTCCCGCCCGTCTCCACCCCGCACGTAGCGCGCAGACGCCAGCGACCTAGAGAGGCCTAAATTCAGCGGAGCACATAAATCTTCACGGGTGTCTTGAGTTCCTTCCAGGCTTTGTCCGTGGTGTAAACCGGACATTGCAGTGTGGCCGCCAACGCCAGGCACGCACGGTCTCCGAGCGATAGCCCGAGGCGCTTGCAGTGCAGAACCAGGTCGCCCGAGCGTTGCGCCTGCTCCGCAGTGAATGCAATCACCTCCTGAATCGGGCTGGTTGCATCCTCCCACGCCTCGCTCGCTGACCATCCACGGCTAACCAGCTTGGCATGTACCTCCGCCAAATTCACTGTGCTGCACACCGCCTCCGCAAGCACCGCGGGAGTAAGTTTTTCGTGCCCCGGCTCCTGGTTGATGATGGCGAGAATGGCCGAAGCATCGAGCACGATCTTACTCACTCTTGGCCGCCTTCCGTCGCTCCGCAATCAGTTCGTCGGCCAACGATGCGCCTGCCGCCAGATTCTTCCTGGCTCGCTGTTGTGCGCGCTGGATGCGGTGCCGCTGCGTGGTAAGCACGAAGGAATCGTCCTTCTTTTCCAGAATGAGTTCGTCGCCGGCTTCCACTCCCAGCTCCTTGCGCACCGATGCCGGAATCACCACCCGCCCATTGGCGTTGAGACGCAACCGAATTCCCTGCTCCATGGCGACACTCCTTCCGCGATATGACACCATCTTAGCATAGTGTCACATACACAGCCACATGACACTATCTCTATCCCCGGCCCTCGTGCTCTGGCATTACAATACCTACGCATGCCGAACTCACGTTTTGCCATCGCCATCCTCGCCGCGGGCAAGGGTACGCGGCTCAAGTCGAAGCTGCCCAAGGTGCTGCATCAGATTGCGGGACGCCCGCTGCTGAGCCACGTCATCCGCGCCGCCGGCACGGTGGTTGCGCCCGCCGATATCTTCTGCATCATCGGACACGAGGCCGCACGCGTTCGCGCCGAGATCGCCCCGCTGGGTACACAGTTTATCGAGCAGCTAGAGCAGCGCGGCACCGGACACGCGCTCATGCAGTGCCGCCAGGCGCTCGCCGCCTACGATCACGTGCTGGTGCTCAGCGGCGACGTGCCGCTCATCCGCCCGGAGACCATCGCCAGTGTGCGCGACTTTCACCTGCAGCGCAGCGCGGCCATGACCATTCTCACCGCCACCCCGCCCGATCCCTTCGGCTACGGACGCATTGTGCGCCGTATGGTTGACGGCAGAGTTACCGATCAGGTCGAGGCCATCGTCGAGCAGAAGCAGCTCAGTGGCGAACAGAGCGAAATCAGCGAGATCAACTCCGGCATCTACGCCTTCAACATCGCCGAGCTGTTCTCCCGCATCAACCGGCTCTCTACCGATAATCCGCACGGCGAGTACTACCTGACCGACATTGCAACAATTCTGCAGCGCGACGGCAAGCCCGTGCTCGCCCTGCCCACGGCGCACGCCAGCGAAGTGCTCGGCGTCAACACCCGCCGCGAGCTGGCGCAGCTCGACGCCATTCTGCGCGAGCGCAAGACGCGCGAGCTAATGGACAACGGCGTCACCATCTACAAGCCCGAAACCGTGCTCATCGACTGCGGAGTCACGATCGGCGAAGACACCATCATCGAACCCTTCGTGCAGCTGCTGGGTGAAACCGCCATTGGCCAGGACTGCCTCATCCGCAGCTACTCGGTGCTCACCAACACGCGCGTCGGCGATCAGGTCCGCGTCAACCACGGCACGCTGGCCGACGGTTCCATCATCGGGCAGGCGGCCATCGTCGGCCCTTATTCGCGAATCCGCCCCGGCAGCGAGATCGGTCCCGAGGCGCACGTCGGAAATTTTGTGGAGACCAAGAAAGTCAAGCTGGGACGCGGCGCCAAGGCTAATCACCTCACCTACCTCGGCGATGCCGAGATTGGCGAGCGCACCAACATCGGCGCCGGCACCATCACCTGCAACTACGACGGAGTGAACAAGCACCGCACCGTCATCGGCGCAAACGCCTTCATCGGCAGCGACTCGATCCTGGTTGCGCCCGTCAGTGTCGGCGACGGAGCCTACGTGGCTGCGGCCTCGTGCATCACGAAGGATGTGCCCGCCGATGCGCTGGGAATCACGCGGCCGGAGCAGCAGATCAGAGAGGGATGGGCCAGCCGCAAGCGCGCCAAGCTGGCGGAGACGAAGCAGAAATCGTAATCGGCAACCCTCACTAATTCAACGCGCTAGATCTGCCGCTCGGGTTTGCCAATAGCGCACAGCAGCAGGCCCAGCAGGATCAACGCCGCGGCGGCCTTGGTCTGACCGAGCGTTCCGGAGTCGAGGGCCATGCCCCAGAACAGCAACCAGATGATGCCGACGACCACCATGATGGTTCCTACCGGGCGGAACGCCGGATCGTGTGTGACTCCAGGGATGTGAGCTTCTTCGCGCGCCTTGCCGTGCTCGGACATAACACTCCTTGTTAAATTTCGCTCTGTTTTCGATGTTGCTGGATCGCCGGTGGATTCGCAAAGATGTTTCTCTCCGCATCTAGCGCCGGAACAACGATTGCCATTTCAGGCAATCGTTGGCGAAGCAATGTTGATCCATGCCGCAATGGTTGCGGAAATTGCGCAACCATTGACTGAGCGGTTACCCTGCGCCTCTCCAACGATTATCCTTTCCGTCAATCGTTGACGGGGTACGGGCCTCCGGTGCTGCGTCGAAGCCGAGGGCCAGGCGGTGGTACACTCCGATCGTCTCCCAATTCGATCCGGATGAGTGAGCCTTGCCTGAGACTTCGCAGCGTACCCGTTCCGCAGTGTTGTTGATCAGCTGTCCCGACCGCAAGGGTTTGGTGGCGGTAATCTCCGATTTCGTCTTCCGCCACAATGGAAACATTCTGCACGCCGACGAGCATCGCGACGAGCAGACCAGCCTGTTCCTGATGCGCGTGGAGTTCGATCCGTCGGGGATGGACGTGGGGCTGGATGAGCTGGCCGCGGAGTTCGCCAAGATTGCCGAGCTGTATGAGATGCGCTGGCGGCTGGCCAAGGGCACGCGGCGTCCGCGCATGGGGATTCTGGTTTCGCAGTACGACCACTGTTTGGCCGACCTGCTCTACCGTCACAAGGCGGGCGAGTTGGATTGCGACATTCCGCTGGTGCTCTCCAACCACACGGACGCAGCGCGGCTGGCGGGCTTCTACGGCGCGGAGTTCGTGCACGTTCCGGTGACGCGCGAGACGAAGCTCGAAGTTGAGCAGCGGCAGATCGCCATGCTGCGCGAGCAGGAGTGCGACCTGGTGGTGCTGGCGCGCTACATGCAGATTCTTTCGCCCGCGTTCGTGGCGGCGTTCCCCAACCAGATCATCAACATTCATCACTCGTTTCTGCCAGCCTTTATCGGCGCGCGTCCGTATCATCAGGCGTTCGAGCGCGGGGTGAAGCTGATCGGTGCCACCAGCCACTACGTCACCGAGGTGCTCGACGACGGGCCGATCATCGAGCAGGCGGTGGTGCGCATCTCGCACCGCGACTCGGTACAGGATCTAGTGCAGAAGGGCCGCGACCTGGAGAAGGTTGTGCTCTCGCGCGCCGTGGGCTGGCACCTGGAAAACCGCGTGCTGCTGTATGGAAAGAAGACGGTGGTGTTCGACTAGAAAAAGATTCCACATCTGCTGACTGCGGCAGATGTGAGGCACCTTCGCGCTAGCGTCAAAAGCAGAGCCGGAAGCTGGGGTCAACAGCCCCACTCAAGCCAAAAGAGGGCTTGAATGGGCCACCGCCTTCAGCGGCAGAGCAGGTGAGGTATAATCGCCGCAACGCAAGACCGAAGCTCGGAAGCCAAAACGTATTAGAGTCCATTCCATCCTTCAGCACCATTTACGCAATCTGGCGCCCCCATAGAGCGCGAGGCGCGTTTCGTTGGTGTCCGGATGAGGAGACGTTGAGCCAAGAGCAGCCTAGCTTCGCAATGGATTAGGCCGGGACAGAGAAGGTCAGGAGGTCTCCACTTTATGGAGGAATTCACTAACGAACTGCAGCCGTACAGTCTGCAGTTCCCACTGGTGCCAACGTCGATCATCCAGGATCTGCTGCTGAAATCGCTCGTCCTTGCCGGTCTTGGTGCGCTGGTTCTGGTGAACATCCGGGTCCATACGTTCGCTCCCCTTCTGAGATCGGCGGGGGCGCATGGGATCAGCGCGATGCTGCTGCGGCCGAGCATCCTGTGGCTCGCCATGGGGGCCGGGCTGCTGCTGTTTCGTACGATACTCTGGTTCGCCTACCAGCCGCGCTCCCTGGCCAAGTTCGAAGACGCACCTTGCATGACCGTGGTTGTTCCCGCGTACAACGAGGGCGCCATGGTTGCCAAGGCGATCGACTCATTGGCGAGGGCCAACTATCCTCCGGAGCGGCTGGAGATCATTGTGGTGGACGACGGCAGCACGGATGATACCTGGATGCACATTCAGCACGCGGTGGCTCGCCATGGCAACCGCATCCATGCGGTTCGACTGGAGCGCAATGGGGGAAAGCGCGAGGCGCTGGCGGTTGGCTTCCGGCGAGGCACGGGAGAGATCTTTGTGACCGTGGACTCCGATAGCGTGGTGGATGCCAATGCGCTGCTGGCGCTGGCCGGGCCTTTTACCTCGGAACGCGTGGGCGTTGTGGCCGGCAGAATCCTGGTCTATAACCGTCGCGAGGGAATCATTCCACGCATGCTGCATGTTCGCTTCGCGCTGTCATTCGATTTCCTCAGGGCCTACCAATCGACATTTGGGACGGTTTACTGCAGCCCCGGCGCACTCTCCGCGTACCGTGCGAGCGCGGTGAGGACGGTGCTGGACCGGTGGCTGCATCAAAGGTTTCTCGGCTCGCGCGCCACGATCGGCGAGGACCGCGCGCTGACCAACGACATCATGCGCCTGGGCTACGACAGCATCTATCAGCGCACGGCCATGGTGTTGACGGTGGTCCCGATGACCTACGGCAAACTGTGCCGCATGTTTTTGCGTTGGGACAGAAGTTTTATTCGAGAGGAATTGCGCTTTGCCAGCGTGGTCTGGAAGCGCCCGCCGCTGGCCCGGTTGATCGCGCTGCTGGATGTATCCATTACCAACCTGCGCTACCCTGCAACCTGCCTGACGCTGGTGCTCCTGGGAACCGCGCTGTTCCATGATCCTCTGGTTCTGCTCAGAGTGCTTCTGTCCATGGGAATGGCCTCCCTGATCTACTCGCTTTACTTTCTCCACAGCGAAAGATCGTTCGACGTCGTGTACGGAGTTCTATTCAGCTACTTCTCGTTTTTCTCCCTGTTCTGGATCTTTCCCTGGGCGCTGGTCACGGTGCGTACCCGGGGATGGATGACGCGCTAAGGCAATCGGCGAAGATCCCACATCTGCCGGCTGCGGCAGATGTGGAACCTTCAATGAATCGATAGGTATCGATCTATGCGGCGTGGCTGGTGATGCGGGCGGAGAGTTCGAGGATCGTTGGTTTCGCCAGTCTCGCAAAATCGCGGTAGTCGAGTTTGACCAGTTCCAGGTGCGAGCCGGCGTTGAAGACGATCTCGGCGTCGTGCGCAAGCGAAGTATCCATATACACCGGGAGGCCGTAGAGGTTTCCGAAGGGCGGCATGGCTCCGACTTCGCAATCCGGGAAGCGGTCGCGGAAGTCGCGCTCGCTGGCGAGAGAGACGTCTTTGCTGTTGGTGAGTTTGGCGAACACCGAAAGATTGACTTGTTTCGATGCAGGCAGAACGGCCATGCAGAGTTCGCCGTCTTTTTTGAGCATGACGGATTTGGCCAACTGGTTTCCCGAGACATGCGCCGTCGCGGCGATGCCCTGGGAGGTGTAGGCCTTGCTGTGGGTGATCACGATGTACTTCACATTGTTGGCGTCCAAGAACTGTCTTAGCTTTTGGATGGGCATAGAACCTCCTGCCGTGCGCGGTTGGGGCTGGCGCGATGTGCGGCGCAGGGTGCGTGACGGAGACGCACCGCGGGAGCTGTGAACGATACTGGTTCTGTTGCCATGGGTCTTCCTACTTCCTGAAGACGGGATGCATTCTACATCTACATGCCAAGCGATTCACGCATTCTGAAACCTTAACCCTCTGGATTTGTGGGAATGCGAAAGCCCCACATTTGCCAACAGCGGGCAAATTTGGGCCACCGGTCGGCTAGCGTAGCGAAAAATCGATTGGCGGCTGAAAAGCTTGAAGCGGCGTGGGCGGATTGAGCAGCGCTGGGGTCCCTCGCGCTGCTCGGGATGGCACCTCAAAACTCGGGATGACACCTCAAAAGATGCGGCTAGTACCGTGGAATCTTGGGGTCGATTTGCAGGGACCAGCGGTCGATGCCGCCGGACATGGACTGGACTTTTTCGTAACCCTGCTGGCGCAGCCACCCGGTGACGGAGAGCGAGCGCATGCCGTGGTGGCAGTAGATGACGATGTGCTGCTCGGGGTCGATCTCCTGCAGGCGGGCGGGAATGTCTGCCATGGGAATATGGGCGCTGGGTGCGATGCTGGCGGTCTGACGCTCCCAGGGCTCGCGCACGTCGAGCAGGATGAGTTCCTCGTTGCGCTCCTGGCGCTGGCGGAGTTCCTGGGGAGTGATCTCGTAATCCATTAGGGCCTCGAAATAGTACTCAAGCAACTCAAGCAACCGCCCCACTCAAGCCAAAACAGGGCTTGAATGGGGCACCCGACAATTCACAACTCAATGATACGTTTTGCGCAGGGCGAAGAGGAGATGGGGGTCCACGACCATGTCCGGGGTGGAAATGACGACGTTATCGGAGCCGCAGCAGGGGCAGACGGGCGTGTCGCCTTCATCCCAAAAGTCAACGATATCAGCGTAGCTGAAGAGGCGGTAGCAGTTGGTGCATCCGCAGGGAGTATCGGGCGCTTCGGGCTCGCGGTTGAAATCGCCGGGCATGGAATTGAGGATAACACCGAAACAGAAGGGCGCGGACCGATGGCCTTTCGCAGACAACCGGCTGGCATCCCGCAGGGCGATTTCCGCAACCAAAAACGGAGAATAGGTTCGCGCACCAGCAGAGCTCGATCAGCCACACAGTTTAAGTGAACGTGTCTGGCAATACGGCCAGGGACGCCGGGCGCGGCCATTCGCACAGGGGGTGTATTACATGGCGAGCTTTATCAAGGACATCGAAGATATTCGGAAGCGGGCGACGGCCAAGCTGGAAGACGGCGCGGTGACCCATAGCTATCAGCTCGACCGGCAACAGTCGATTGGCATTTTGAACGAGGCGCTGGCCAGCGAGATTGTCTGCGTGCTGCGCTATCAGCACCATTATTTTATGGCCTCCGGGGTACACGGGCGGAGCGTGGCGGAGACCTTCAAGCGACACTCCGACCAGGAGCGCGAACACATGGAGGAAATCGCCGAGCGCATCCAGCAGCTGGGCGGAAAGCCGGACTTCAATCCGGGAACGCTGGTGAACCGCTCGGTTTCGCAATACGTGGAGGGCGAATCGCTGGGGCAGATGATTCGCGAGGACCTGATTGCGGAACGGGTGGTGATCGACGTGTACCAGCGGTTTATCGAACACTTTGGCACTAAAGACCCCACGACCCGGACGATGTTCGAACACCTGAAGGCAGAAGAAGAAGACCACGCGGACGAGCTGAGCGAGCTACTGTTTATAGTCGATCCGCGCAGCGGCGCCAACCGCAGGAGCGATCCGTGGATGGCGGACGGGAAAGTTAGCACGGCGCTGCAGCCGGAGACCGAAGAAGAGTACGCGCTGGTGGAGCAGGCGCTGGCAGGACATCGAGAGGAGCGGCTGCGGCTGCAGGGCGAATCGGAGATTCCGGGGCGCTCGATTGGCGGGGTGAGCGGGCGTCCGATGAACCGCAGAAACAACCCTGCCGACGTGGACGACCGCGAGGCTGCAGAGTATGTGAACGACGGCGGAATGCAGGGCAGCAACCGATCTCCCAAGGTGCTGGAGAAGCAGAGGAAGAACCGGGTGGCGTGACGGGGCAGGTTTCCAAGTTTCAAGGTTTCAAAGTTTCAGGGTTTCACAGTTTCAAGGTTGAGCAGCAAAGGCAAAATCAAGGTAGGGGCGGGCGACGGCATTCTGCGATCGTGAAAAGACATGGCAGAGCGATCCAGCAGCGGGCCGAGTGACTATCTGGCGGCGGAAAGAACCTTCCTGGCATGGATACGAACCGGGCTGGCGCTGATGGGGTTCGGCTTTGTCGTCGCCCGCTTTGGATTGTTTTTGCAGGCGCTGCGCATGGGTCAGCCGGGTGGATTGGGTCAACCGAATGGGGTGGGGCAGGCACATTTGGCGGCGCATGCGTATGGAAGCTCGTTCTGGCTGGGGACGGCGCTGATCGCGGTGGGAGTGGTCGTCAACCTGGTGAGCGCGCGTAACCACGTGCGGCTGGTGCGGGAGTTGAACCGCGGCGGGACGGGATACGCGCGTCCGTCGTCGCTGGCAATTGCCGTGGCCGTGACCCTGGCGGTGATGGGACTGGCGATGTCGATCTACCTGGTTGCGGTGCGCTAACCGGGGCCGGTGCGCACCGGAGGCCGCGAGGAGAACGAGATGAAGGAGCCTGCAGGGATCGGGATGGTAACCCTGCTGAGCCATCACTCCGTGGAGGAGACGATTGCGAAGCTGGAAGCGATGCTCGCGGCCAAGGGAGTGAAGGTGTTTACCCTGATCGACCATAGCGGCGAGGCGGCAAAGGCCGGGCTCGAGATGCGTCCGACCAAGGTGTTGATCTTCGGCAGCCCGAAGGCGGGGACGCCGCTGATGGTGGCCGCACCCACGATTGCGATCGATCTGCCGCTGAAGATTCTGGTTTGGGAGGATGGCGGGGGCAAGGTGTGGATCGCCTACAACTCGCCGGCGTATCTGCAGACCCGGCATGGAGTGCCGCAGGAGCTGGTGCAGAATATCGCGGTGGTGGAGACGCTGGCGGCGAAGGCAGCGGAGTGAGGGAAAGGCAAGGTTTCAAGGTTGCGTGGCAGGAGATGTTCACTCCTGCCACGCTTGGTTTGCGTGAAACTTGAAAAACCCGGAGACCGGGGCGTTCTGCTCTCCCACCTTAGCCGCGCAAAAGGCGCGCGTCGAAGATGGGGCACCCGTCTGCGCTAGAGGTCCCAACTTTGAAACCTTGAAACCTGCGAAGTCTTGAAACCTAGTTTTTTATATCTACCATGAGGCGCTCGACCTCGGCGCGCTGGGTGGCGGTGAGGGGCAGCAGGGGCAGGCGCGGGTTGCCGCCGTAGTAGCCGTTGAGATCGGCTCCGTACTTGACTCCGGCGATGCCCAGATCGCCGGCGACGCGCAGGCAGGCGGCTTCGATGCGCTGCTGCTTTTCGGCGGCGAGTTTGTGGTCATTGTCCTTGAAGGCCGCGTAAATTTCATAGCAGGCAGTGGGGGCGCAGGCGGCGAAGGCCAGGATGCCGCCGACGGCTCCCACATTGAGCAGGGCACACAGTTTGTGTCCGGAGCCGACCAGCGTCTGGAAGCCGACTTGCTTGGAGCGGGTGCGCAGGGCGCCGACGACTTCGACCGACGAGGACGAGGGCTGGGAGGACTTGGGCGCAGGCGCTCCAACGCTGACCAATTCGCCCGCGGGGGACTTGGCGGCTTTCTGGATCATGCGGGCGGTGAGGGGCTGGAAGTCGTGGGTGACGCGGGCCTGGCGCTCGATGGAACGGGTGCGCTGGACGATGCGTTCGACTTTGGCGATGTCGCCGGAGGATTCCTTGATGCCGCAGATGTTGGGGTGGGCGGCGAGTTCGACGATGAGTTCGACGGGGAGATCGTAAGCGGTGCACTGCGGAAAGCTGTAGAGGATGACGGGCAGGGGCGAGCGGTCGGCCACGGTGCGGAAGTAGTTGAGCATGACGGGCGGGGTCATCTGGGCGCGATAGTAGTGCGGGGTGCGCACCAGGACGGCGTCATAGCCGAGCGCGGCGGCCAACTGGCAGGCTTCGACCGTCTCCTGCACGGATTCGTGTCCACAGCCGGCGATCATCACCTTTTCCGGGGCGGCGGCTTCGATGGCGGTGCGCAAGACCTGGCGCTGCTCCTCACAGTTGAGCAGGACAGCCTCGCCGGTGGAGCCGAGGACGACGATGCCGCTGATGGGACCGCGGCTGTAGCGCTCGACGTTGTGTTCCAGCTTTTTGAGGTAGAGGCGGCCGTCGGCGTAGTGGGGAGTAGGGATGGCGGGGAAGATTCCGTTGAGCAACATGGCTATTTCATTGTAGTGCAAGCGGCGCGGCGAGGACGAGCAGGCGGGCAAAATCAAGCCCGGCCCCTGAGGGGCCGGGCAAGTGGATCATGAGGAGAAGCACGGGTTGCCTGTGCAGGATGCCGAAAAGAATATGAATTTAAGATTCCTGCACCGAGACCTGCATTCAGGGCCCGCGAGTAAAGCATGACGCAATTTGCGCCAGATGGGAAATTGATTCTTTCTATGAGATGCATAACAAAAAAGATTTAATCACTGACAACCTTTTTAGTTTCAGTTCGTTACGTAACTAATTGAAAGTACTTATTGAGAGTATATTTTATCGTATATTCATGATGACAAAGGTGTTACGTGTCACGGGGGATATTGGATGCCTCGGACGGGTTACGTGCAGAGACGCATCGTTTGCTGGAGCGACGCATCGAAAGTTGTATGGCGGAGACTGAGACAGCGATCCTCGGCGGCGGATGCTTCTGGTGCATCGAAGCTGTGCTGCAGCAGCTGGAGGGCGTGCTGCAGGTGGAGAGCGGCTATACGGGCGGCAAGCGCGAGGCGCCCAGCTATGCCCAGGTTTGCACCGGGGCAACGGGCCATGCGGAGGTGGTGCGTGTGCACTTCGACCCGGCGGTGATCTCCTATGGGGAGCTGCTGGAGGTGTTTTTTACCGCCCATGACCCCACGACGGTGAACCGGCAGGGGAACGACGTAGGGACGCAGTACCGGTCGGTGATCTTCGTGCTCACCGATGGACAGCGGGCAGAGGCCGAGCGGGTGATTGCCGGTCTGGAGGCCAGGCATGTGTTCGCCGCGCCGATTGTAACCACTGTGGAGCCGGCGGGCAGCTTCTGGAAGGCCGAGGATTACCACCAGAATTATTTTGCCAACAACTCCCATCAGCCTTACTGCATGTTTGCAGTGGCTCCCAAGATAGCCAAGGTTCGGGCCAAGTACGCCGACCGGGTTAAACGGCCAGGCTGATACGCAGGCCGTGCCGAGTTACTCTCCTCATTCAGCGTCTCTGCGGAGGCGCTTTTTTTGGGGTTGGCGGTTCCACAGGCCCCTTGAGCCGGGTTGCATACTTCAACGGCGCAGGGATCCCTCGCTATCCATCGGAATGACAACTTAGGAACAGCAGCTTAGGAACAACAGCAAGCGCCAAGGAAAGAGCGGCTCGCATCAACGCTGGAACTGCTGTAACTCTGGAGCTACTTTAAAAGCTGGAACTGCTTTATTGGATCTGGGGCTGGCCGGATGGGCCCAGCGGCAGACTGCGCAGCAGGGCCGAACGGCGATCCAGCTCGGAGATGCGGGTGAGCAGGGCGGTCATAGCGAAGGGCTTTTGCATGAAGACGGCGGAGCTGGCGGCGCCGTCGGCTTCGCCGGGGTCCTGGTCGGCGTGGCCGGACATGTAGATGAAGTTGAGATGGGGGAGGCGTTCGGCGGCCAGGCGAGCCAATTCGCGTCCTCCCATGCGCGGCATGACGAGATCGCAGACCAGAACGGAGAGATCCGTATTTCGGCTCAGGAGATCGAGGGCTTCGATGCCATCGCAGGCGGCCAGGACCTGATAGCCATGATTGCGGAGCTGGTCGGCGATGGCTTCGCGCAGGGCATGCTCGTCTTCGACCACCAGAATGCGGCCGCGTCCGCTGAACAGAGGGTGCAGGACGGGCAATTCCGGCGCGGAGGCGGCTTCCAGGCAGCGCGGCAGGTAAACGAAGAAGGTGGAGCCGCGCCTGGGCTCACTCTCCACGCGGATGTGTCCGCCGGATTGCTGGACGATTCCGTACACGGTGGCCAGACCGAGGCCGGTGCCTTGGCCGCGCTCCTTGGTGGTGAAGAAAGGCTCGAAAAGCCTCTCCCGGATTTCGAGGGGGATTCCGATGCCGGTGTCGGAGACGGAGATTTCAACCAGGCCATGCTCGGCCTGATCCGCCGGCGGGTGCGGGCCGACAGCGGGCCCTGCGGGCCCTCCGGCCGCAGGCGCAGGGTGGTGGTTGCGGGTAGCGATGACCAGCGAGCCGCCGTTCGGCATGGCGTCACGGGAGTTGACGCAGAGGTTGAGGATGACCTGCACGATCTGGTTGGCGTCGGCTTTGACCGGCCAGAGGTCGGCTGCGAGGTTGCAGCGCAGATCGATGTTCTCCGAGATGAGACGGCGAACCATGCTGCTGGTTTCCGAGGCGATGGAGTTGCAATCGAGGACCTGGGGCGCAAGCACCTGCTTGCGGCTGAAGGCCAGAAGCTGGCGGGTGAGCGAGGCAGAGCGCTGAGCGGCGCGCAGGATTTGCGCAGTGTGGCTGCGCAGCGGATCGGTTTCGGGGAGCGAGTTGGCGAGCAGTTCGGCGTAGCTGACGATGACCATGAGCATGTTGTTGAAGTCATGGGCGACGCCTCCGGCCAGGCGGCCGATGGCGTCCATCTTCTGCGACTGGTGCAGCTGCTCGTGCAGTTCGGTCTCCTGGGAGACGTCGCGCTTGACGGCCACGAAGTTGACGATGGTGCCGGAGCGGTCGAAGATGGGCGCGATGGTGGCTTCCTCGACGAAGATGCGGCCGTCTTTGGCGCGGTTGGTGAAGCGCCCGCTCCAGGCTTCGCCGGACTTGAGCGTATTCCAGAGCTGGGAGTAGAACTCGCGGGGATGGCGACTGCTCTTCAGGACCGATGGTTTTTTGCCCAGCGCCTCCTCGCGGCTGTAGCCGGTGATGCGCTCAAAGGCCGGGTTGACATAGACGATGTTGCCGTCCGGGTCAGTGATGACGATGGATTCGCAGACCTGCTCGAGGGCGCTGATGAGGCGGGCGGTAACCGCCTCGTCCTGCTTGCGCTGGGAGATATCGCGGAGAACGATCTGGATGGAATAGCCGCCATCCTGCAGAAACGAGGACGCGGCAAACTCGACATCGAGGGCTTTTCCGTCGGGGCGGAGCAGGCGGATCTCGCGCGGGGCGATGTGCAGGGCGCGGGCGCTGAGCGTACGGTGGAGCTGCTCGGCCAGTTCCCTGCCGTCGGGGGCGACGAAGTCAAACAGGCTGCGGCCCTCTAATTCGTGATTGGGATCGAAGCCGAACATCTCCAGGGCGGCCCGGTTGGCGAGAACGATTTTTCCCCGGCGCTCGACGACGATGGCGCCGGGAGAATCCTCGACCAGACGGCGGTAGCGGGCTTCGCTCTCTTCCAGTCCGCGGTGCACCTCGGCCAGCGAAGAGAGTGCCGCGTTGAGGGCGCTGCTGCGCTCCTCGACTTGGCGCTCGATCTGCCCGCTCCGGTCCAGGGTATCGAGCATCAGGGCCGCGACCATGAGCGTGAACAGGAAGCAGATGGCAGCGCCCGCGTAGCTGTAGGTGTTGTTGACCGGAAATGCGCCGGGCATGGGCGAGGCGGCGATCTGCCAGGCGCGGCCACCCACGGTGATAGTGCGGTACTGGGTGAAGGGCGACGGCGGCTGGGATTGCTTTTGCTCTGCTGGATAGAGCTGCTGCTCGGAGGCAGGCGCACTCAGATCCGTAACGGCGAGAGCGATGCCGGAGCCGGCTCCGTGCTCTTCCACCACATTGCTGACTCGCAATACGCCCAAGGCAAAGCCCAGCAGCTGCTTCCGGGCAAATGAGCCGGAGCGAATATGGACGGGGCGCAAAATGAGGATGCCATACTGGTGAGAGGTTTCCTGAACCAGGGTGATGCGGCGGGTTGCGGTCAGCTCTCCGGTGGAGGCCGCACGCATGAGGGCCTCGCGGCGGTTCGTGCTGGACGAAAGCAGGTCGAATCCGAGCGCTGGTTCATTGCCCGCATAGGGCCGCACATACAGGACAGGAAAGTAGATGGGACGGTCGGCGGAGCGCACCATTTTGCCCTGGGCGAGGCGGTCGCGAATCTCGAATCCGGCTAGGCCGCCGGCGCGGGCAGAGCGCTCCAAAGCTGCGCGCTGAGCGAGCGAGACCTGAGGCACCCATTCCAGCGCCTGGATTCCCGCATCCCGATTGGTCAGGAGCGAGGTGGCAAAGGTGTTGAATGAAAAGCTGGTGAGGGGACAGCTGGAGTCGCAGAATGCGCCGAGGGCTTCGACCTGGCCGACGGTGCGATCGAGATCGGATTGCAGGTTGTCGATGCGCTCCTGGGCCACGCGACGGAATACGGCTTGGGCTTTCTCGGTTTCCAGGGAGCGGAGGGTGAGAAAACAGAGCACCGAGGCAAAGATGCCGAAACAGACGAGTGCAAGTGCCGGTAGATGCCGCCTCGGCGATCGGAACCATCGCTTGTTCACAACCGTGCACTCCCCGCGGGCCGGATGGCCCGAACTCAACACTTTCCCGTGCGGCGCAGAGCTCCCTGCGTATGAGTCGTACCAGCCTGATTGCGGCCGGTACAACGCATTGCCGAGCTTAGGCCCTACAGATTGCGATCAGGCAAGGACGAGAGATCTGTTACGAATCCAGAACAGGTCTTCCCTCTTTTTCCCGTCAGCAAAACCGCCAGGCATACTCGCACCCATTGAAGCAGACTCGTAAGTACACATCGGACGCGAAGGGCGGCGACGTGAATTCACAAGGCAACATTCAGCTTTGGATGAGTCATTCTCTCGCAGGAAATTGGACATGCCAAGCTGCGATTTCAGTACGAGCGGGTAACCTGCACTGACGTAACCAGATCCTCGGAGGTTCAGAGGACCGGCATGGCGTGGGCGGAGTTCGTCTGCTCGCCGGCACGTTGCACGATGGCTTCGATCAGCCCAGGGATGGTGAATTGCGCGGCCTGCACATCCACGCTCAACTGGAAGTTGCGCAGGGTATCGGAGGTCACCGGACCGATGGAGGCGTTCAGCACACCCTCCACCAGATGGGAGCGGCCGGAGCGGATGCCGAGCAGAGCAACGTAGTTGTTGACGGTGGAGGAGCTGGTGAAGGTGATGATGTGCGGACGGCGCTGCGGATCGCGCAGCACGGCGCGCAGCTCGACGCGCGAGCTCTGCGGAATCACCGTCTCGTAGGCCTCCACCACATCGAGAAACGCACCCAGGTGGCGCAGCTCGCGGGGGATGACGTCGCGGGCGATTTTGGCGCGGCAGAGCAGGACGCGCTTGCCGCGAACTTTGTCGCAGAGCGCCTCGACGACGGATTCGGCCACGTATTCCTTGGGCACCACCGCAACTTTGAGGCCTTCACGCTCGATGGCGGCGCGGGTGGCCGGACCGATGGCGGCAATGTTGAGGTGAGCCAGCACGCGGCGGGGAATGTTGAGCTGCGCCATGCGTTCGAACATGGCGCGCACGCCGTTGACGCTGGTGAGGATGAGCCACTGGTATTCGGCCACCAGCTTGAGCGACTCGTCCATGGACTTGAAGGAGCGGGGCTGACGGATTTCGATGAACGGAATTTCGATGACCTCGGCGCCCAGGGCGTGGAGTCCATCGGTGAGCGCGCTGGCCTGGTCGCGGGCGCGGGAGACCAGAATGCGCCAGCCCGCCAGTGGGGCGCGCGGTCCGCTGTTTTCGACTTCGCTCGTCATCACTTCGCTCATCGGGACTTCACTTGTCATGCGCCGGCCGGAGTGACCGCCGCGTTTTCGGCGTAGACATCGCGCAGAATCTTGTCTCCGCCGCGGCTGAGAATGAGGTCGCCGAGGCGCTGTCCGAGCTCGAGCGGATCGGTGCCGCTGCCGATTTCGCGCAGCAGTTCGCTGCCGTCAGGACGGGCGCAGATGGCGGTGAGGCTGATCTGGCCCTTGTCCACCACGGCGAAGGCGCCGATGGGCACCTGGCATCCGCCGCCCAGCTGGTTGAGCAGAGCGCGCTCGCAGGTCGTGGCCAGCCGCGAAGGCTCGTCGTTGAGGAAGGCAAGGTGCTCGCGCATGACGGTGTCGCCCAGGCGGATCTCGATGCCGAGAGCGCCCTGTCCGGCAGCCGAGCACATGATTTCGGGCTCGATGATTTCCTTGATGTGCTGGGTTTTGCCCAGCCGCTTGAGGCCGGCGGCGGCGAGGATGACGGCGTCGTATTCGCCCTCCTCCAGCTTGCGCACGCGGGTGTCCACGTTGCCGCGCAGGGGAAAGATCTGCAGGTCGGGACGATACTGCTTGAGCTGGGCCTGACGGCGCAGGCTGCTGGTGCCGACACGGGCGCCTTGCGGCAGCTCTTTGACGCTGTTGTAGTGAATGGAGAGGAAGGCGTCGCGGGGATCGACCCGCTCGGTGATGGCCGCAATCTCAAAGGGGCCGGCCAGAGTGGTGGGCAGGTCCTTGAGGCTGTGCACGGCAAGATCGACGCGGCCGGCTTCGAGCGCCTCCTCGATCTCCTTGGTGAACATTCCCTTGGTGCCGACCTTGGCGAGGGCCACGTCGGTGATCTTGTCGCCCGTGGTCTTGATGATTTCCAGCTCGATCTGGTGCCCCTGCTCGCGGAGCAGGGCCGAGATATGGTGGGCCTGCCAGAGAGCAAGCATTGAACCGCGCGAACCGATACGAAGCAGGGCCATTCTGAGAACTTCCTTTGTTATTTCCGACTTTGATTGGTGAACAGCGGCGAGGCCGGAGCCTCGGCCACGGCCTGCTCCGGCTTGGAGACGGGCGTGGGCTGAATGGGTACGGGCACAGCACCGGAACGGCGTTCGGCGGCGCGGCGTTCGACAAAACCAGGCCTGCCTGAACCCGTATCGCCCGGGCCAGGTTCGGCGCGCAGGTTGAAAAGGTGACGCACTACATCGACGACGGTGGTGGACTCCGGATCGCGCGCCGCCGACTTCAGCGTGGTGATCGGAGTATGCATGATTTTGTTGATAATGCCGCGGGTGAGAGCTTCGACGGCCAACTCCTGTTCGGGCGAAAGCGTGCCCAGGCGGCCGCGTACGCGGTCCAGCTCGGCCTGGCGGAGGGTCTCAAGGTGCTGCTGCAGGCTGACGATGGTGGGGACGACCTCGGCGGTCTGGGCGCGCTGCTCGAAGCGGCGCACCTCTTCTTCCACCAGCGACTCGGCGCGCACCGCTTCCTTGCGGCGATCGCCGATGTGTGAGGCCACGACCTGCTGCAGATCGTCGATGTTGTAGACGAAGATTCCATCGAGGTCGTTGAGGCCGGGATCGATGTCGCGCGGCACCGCAATGTCAATGAAAAACATGGGGCGGTTTTTACGCGCGTGGAGGAACTTTTCGCCGTGCTTCTTTTCAAAGATGGCGTGAGGCGCGCCGGTGGAGCTGATGACGATATCGGCCCACGGCACGGTCTCATAGAGGCGGTCGAAGGGGATCGCTTCGCCATCGAACTTGGCAGCCAGGGCCGCGGCGCGGTCGAAGGTGCGATTGCCGACGTAAATCTTCTTGGCCCCGTGGGCGATCAGATGGCGGGCGGCCAGTTCGCACATCTTGCCGGCCCCGACGAGATAGACCGACTTGCCCGAGAGGCTGCCGAAGATCTTTTCCGCCAGCTCGACGGCGACCGATGCGATGGAAACCGACGAGGTGGCGATGGCGGTTTCATTGCGGATCTTTTTAGCTACGGCAAAGGCGCGGGTCAAAAGCTGATCGAGCTGCGAATTGACCGTGCCGAGGGCGCGCGCGGTGGCGTAGGCTTCCTTGACCTGGCCGAGAATCTGCGACTCGCCGACCACCATGGAATCCAGGCTGGAGGCGACGCGGAAGACGTGCTTGACGGCCTCGAGACTCTGATGCTCGAAGATGTACGGCTCGTACTCGCCGCGGCTGAAGCCGAAATATTCGCGCACGAAGCGCTGCAGATCGCAATGGCCGTTCTGCGAGCGGGCGAAGATCTCCACCCGGTTGCAGGTGGAGACGATCATGGCCTCCTCAACGCCTTCCATGGCGGTGAGCTGGGCTAGAGCCTCGGGCAGGCGCGCCTCGGGAATGGCAAAACGCTCCCGCACTTGAACCGGCGCCGTTTTGTGATTGACACCCAATACGGAAAAATTCATGGGGCAACGAACCTGTGCAGTTTGCTCATGTAGTTTGCACCCCAGGCGCAAACCGCAACGATAAATCCAAAGCTGGCCAGATAGGCAGCCCTGGCTCCGCGCATCCCGGCGCTCCAGCGGCTGTAGAGCAGGACAAGATAGATCGTCCACATCAGCAGCGAGAGCAGGACTTTAGGATCGGCGAAGAACGTGGGACCGTAGCGCTCGGTGGCGACCACGGCGCCGGCCAGCAACCCTACGGTCATAAAGGGAAAGCCCAGCACCAGCGCCTTGTAGCCGAGCTCATCGACCTCCTGCAGCGAAGGCAGCCGCGCCGCCCAGCTCGAGGTCTGCTTGCGCTTGAGCTGGCGCGAGAGCACCAGGTAGAGCAGACTGGAGACGAAGCTGAGAAAGAGCATGGCGTAGCCAAACAGCAGAGTGGAAACATGGAAGAGAATCCAGCCGCTGCGGAAGGTCGGCGAGGGGAACGAGACGCGATGCTGCGCAATGGCCGAAGCAAAGGTCAGGACAAAGATAAGCGGAAAGATGAAGGCGGCTGGAGAAGCCGTGCGGTAGCGCACGAACAAGATAGTAAAGATGATGGCAATGAGCAGGGCCAGGACGGACTCGGCATGGCGGATGGTGAGCAGTTCCGCATATCCGTACAGGATAGCGGTCTCGACCACGGAGACGAAATGAAAGACCATGCCCAGGCACACGGCCGGAGCAGCGATCTTGCCGAACCTTTCGCCCCGCTGGCGAAGCATGAGGATTGCGTGGATGAGTCCCACACCATACAGAACGGTCGCAACACGAAGCCAGAGTAACGGCATAAATAGAGGGTCCCACCCCACCTCATGCAATGAACCGACAACGAGGCAAGGCCGACACTGATTATACAAACCCCGGTGAACGTCCTAAGTGTAGGAGTCACTATGGAGTGTGATGTTCGTCACAAATCATAGGACGGAAATGGATAACTGCCAAGGGGCCAGGCGCACTCGCGGCGGCTGGCGGGCTGTCTTGTCCCGTGTTGGCACGAGGTGGCGGATGTTGAACGGTGCAGGCCTGTGGGCCTGGTCCAGGGTTGGTTTGTAATTCCGGAATGTGGATGCTACCATTCAGGCCCTATGGTTTACCGAGGAGGAAATTGATGGCTGACGAAAGCTGCAGCAGCTGTGGCGGAGGTGGCATTCTGTGGTTTCTTGCGGGGCTTGGCATTGGCGCGGCGGTAGGTGTGCTCTATGCGCCCAAACCCGGCCGTGAAACTCGCGATTCTCTGTTGACCGCGGCGGAAGAGAGCCGCGAAATGATGCAGGAACGCGCCCGCAAGTGTAAGGAGCAGGCACAGCAATGGGCGGATCGCGGCAAGGAAGTGATCTCCCAGCAGAAGGAAAACATCCGCTCGGCATTTGATGCAGGCCGGCAGGCGTACCGGGATGCCACGCAGGACACGACGACCGACCCAGACAATCCCATCGGCATCTAAACCAGCAGTCAGGCGCAGCGGGATGCGGCCCGGATTCGGCGTGCAACGCCGGAGGCCAGGGCTGCCAAGCTGGAATGTTGCAAACACTCGCTGCGGGCTGGGCGAACGGACGGGCCAAAATGAACGAGACGACCTTACTCATCGCCTTTATCGCGGTGACCGCGGTTGCAGTGGTGCTGCAAACATTAATCCTAGCGGGCATGTTCGTCGCCGTGCTTAAGATGATGGAGCGTGCGGAGGCCGTGCAGAAGCGAGTCAACGAACAGTTGCTGCCGCTGCTGGAAAAGGTCCGCGGGTTGGTGGACGAGAGCACGCCGAAGATCCAGACGGTGATCACGAACGTGACGGAAACCTCGGACCTGGTGAAGGCGCAGGCGGTCAAGATCGACGGAGCGGTTACGGAGATCGTGGGCCTGGCCCGCAGCCAGGCGGAACGGGCTAACGGACTGGCCAGCCGCACCATGGAGCGCGTTGACCATACGGCTGCGACGGTGCAGAATGCGGTCGCCACACCGGTGCGGCATCTATCGGGGCTGGTGGATGGCGTTCTGGCGGGTATCACCCAGTTTATAGGGGGGCGGCGGGAACGGTCTCGAACCAAGGCGGTACCGGACGACGATATCTTCATCTAGTACTTTAAATTTCACAGAGAACAAACAGCGGGAGCAGCGGTTATTTCGCTGCTCCTTTTTTCATTTCGAGCCGGACGGGGGCAGGCGGGTCTAAGGTGTTACAAAACTATGACTGACTGTATCGTAAATGCCTGCAACAATTGACCCATGACTCAGCATCCGGTTCTGATCCAGGGCGGCATGGGAGCAGGCGTCTCCAATTGGCGGCTGGCGAGGGCGGTGTCCCTTACCGGGCAGCTCGGAGTCGTCTCCAGCGTGGCGCTGGACACGATTCTCTCCCGGCGGCTGCAGGACGGCGATCCGGGCGGCCACATGCGGCGAGGCCTGGCAATGTTTCCCTACCCTGAGCTGGCCGAGCGCATTCTGCGCAAGCACTACATTGCCGGAGGCAAGCCGGCGGGCGCACCTTACAAGCTGGCGCCGATGCCGTCGCGGGTGAATACACGCGACATTGCGGAGCTGATCGTGGTGGGCACGTTTGTCGAAGTTGCCCTGGCCCGGGAAAGCCACTCCAATCCGGTGGGCATCAACTGCCTGGAAAAGATCCAGCTTCCCCTGCTGGCTTCGCTCTATGGCGCGATGCTGGCCGGGGTGAACTACGTGCTGATGGGAGCAGGAATTCCGCTGAAGGCTCCGGGAGTGCTGGACGCATTTGCCGCCGGGCAGGCTGCGAGCTATCCGCTCACGGTGGCCGGGGCGCAGCCGGAAGACGATTGCATGATGCACTTTGATCCGGCGGAGTACTTTGGCGAGCCGGCGCCGGTGCTGGAGCGTCCCCAATTCTTGGCGATTATCGCTTCCAACACGCTGGCGACCACGATGGTTCGGCGGGCCAACGGCAAGGTGGATGGATTTGTGATCGAAGGACCGACGGCAGGCGGACACAACGCGCCGCCACGCGGGCAGATGGTGCTCAGCGAAAAAGGCGAAGCGGTGTACGGCGAGCGCGACCGGGTGGACTTGGACAAGATCCGGCAGATCGGCCTTCCCTTCTGGCTGGCCGGAGGCTATGGCACGCCGGAAAAGCTGGTGGAAGCGCTGGAACTGGGCGCGACGGGCGTGCAGGTGGGCACGGCGTTTGCCTTCAGCGAGGAGTCTGGCCTGCGCGAGGACTACAAGAGCGCGCTGTTGGCCAAGGTCAGGCGCGGCGAGGAGTCGACTTTTACCGACCCGCGGTCGTCGCCCACGGGCTTCCCCTTCAAGGTGGCACAGTTGGAAGGAACGACCTCCGAGGCTGCGGTGTACCAGACCCGCAAACGCATCTGCGACGTGGGCGTGCTGCGCGAGAGCTACCGCACGCCGAGCGGCACCATCGCCTATCGCTGCCCGTCGGAGCCGGAGAACGTTTTCGTGGCCAAGGGTGGCGTGTTTGAAGAGACCGTGGGACGCAAATGCCTGTGCAACTGCCTGCTGACCGACATCGGCCACGACCAGATCCAGAAAGACGGCAGCGTGGAGCCCGGCATGGTGACCACCGGCGACGACATGGCCTGCGCGCTGCAATTCCTGGCTCCCGGCCAGGAAAGCTACCCGGCTGCCGAGGTGGTGAAGAAGCTGATGAGCCTACTGCCGGCGCAAGAGTCGCCCGCGGTTCGGACTGACCGGCAGATCGGGACCACTCCAGACTCGGTGAGTTCGCGGCGCGCCTAGCGCGGTTCCCGAGAAGCCATATCCTCTCGAAATTGTGCCCTGCCGTTGCGCCCTGTTGGTCGCAACGGCCAACGGCTTGCGGCTTTGGAACTTTCTTGGCCGGCGAGGAGCTACCGCTATTCCGGGAGCGGCTTCCCACGAGTTTCCAGGCCGAACGGAATCAAGAGCAATCCGATGCCGAAGGCAATGGCGGTGATAGCCACCGGCTTGCCCAGGGTTCCCATGTTGTGCACCAGCGCGCCCAGCGCGAAATTCACACCCGCGCCGATGAAGCGGCCAAATGAAGTCGCGAAGGCAAAGGCAGTGGCACGAACCGAGGTGGCGTACTGCTCGGGAAGCCACAAGCTGAACATGGTGAAATTACCGCCGAAGAACCCCAGAACAAACAGCAGGGCGATGAACGGATGCAATCCGTGCGGCAGGTAGAAGGCCCAGCCAAAGCAAAGCAGGATTGCGATTGCCATGCCTGCGAAGTAAAAGCCCAGGGTGGGCTTTCGTCCAAAGCGCTTGGCCAACGGCGGCAAGGCCAGGCAGCCGAGGATGGTGCCGATGGACAACAGACCGGTTCCCAATGAGGCCATGCGCACCGCGGTGTGGAGGGATGCTCCGGCTTTCCGCGCCAGCGTGATAATTGCCGTGGGTTCATAGACGGCGGCGGCCCATAGCCCGATGATGGCCACGGTGAGCAATCCCGTGTTAACCAGCGTACGGCGCAGGTACTGGCCGCGAAAGATCTCAGCTAAAGGAGAGCGCCGCTTAATGGGCGCAATTTTTGCGGTGCGCTGCCAGCGCTCCGGTTCCTTGACCCGAAAAATGATGAGGAGTGAGACGATGACCGGGGCCAGGCCGCACAGGAACATGGCCCGCCAGCCGAAATGCGCGCCCACGGTGAAGTTGAGGGTGGCTGCGAGAAAGAATCCAGCGTAGTAGCCGGTCTGCAAATAGCCGGCTCCCATTTCGCGCCGATCCTCGGGCCACGCTTCGGCAACGTAGGTTCCCGCCAGCGCCCACTCGCCGCCGATTCCCATGCCGGCCAGGAGGCGGAAAATTGCGAGTTCCCAGACATTCTGCGATAACGCGGCGGCGCCGGTGAATACGGCAAAGACCAGGATGGTGGCGGCAAGTACCTGCGTGCGGCCGAAGCGGTCTGCGATGGGTCCCCAGATGAATGCCAGTCCCCATCCGATGAGAAACAGCGCGAACAGAATGGAGCCTGCAAAGGCCACGTTGGCCGGGGCGTTGGACATGCCGGATTTCGGCAGAAGCTCGGTGAGCGCCGGGCTGAGCACCAGAGCGTAGATCACCGAATCCATGCCGTCCAGGGTCCAACCTGTCCAGGCTGCCCAGAAGCCGGTGATTTGATCGCGCGTGAGTTTGGTGGGAAGCTGTACTGGCTGGGGAAACGGGACGGCTCGCTCTGCCATAAAGACTCCTTGGGGCGGTGCGGGAACAGTAGCGAGTGCGTTGGATGCAGAATTACAGCGTAGTGTTGCTCAACTGCGATGCTGCTGACACAAGGATCGCATCACAACATCAGGGAGGCGCGACAAATGAAAGATTCAGTGACTCAGCTGCCGCTCATCACGCGCGCCAGGGATCATGCGGGGAGCAGCGCCATTCTCGACCGCGAGGGTAGCTTCACCTATGAGCATCTGTTGGATGGCTCGGCTGGTGTCGCATCGGCGTTGCTGAACGGTCTTGGCGATCTGCACGAGCAGCGTGTTCTGTTTCTGGTTGCGCCGGGATTTCCGTGGGTGGCCGTGCAGTGGGGTATCTGGCGAGCGGGCGGGATCGCAGTGCCGCTCCCGCTCGGTTCTCCACCGGCGGAACTGGAATACATGATCGACGACACCCAGGCAGCGGCGCTGGTGACGGATGCTGCAGGGGAAGCCGTGCTGGCGCCGCTCGCGGCGGCGCGCGGGCTACGCCTGTTGCGATGCGGCGAAGCCCTGGCCAGCAACACGCAGCCGCTGCCCGAGGTCGAAAGCGAGCGGCGCGCCATGATCCTCTACACCAGCGGCACCACCAGCCGCCCCAAGGGCGTGGTGAGCAGCCACCAGAATATTGAGGCCCAGGTAACGGCCCTGGTTCGCGCCTGGCGGTGGTCCTCCGACGACCGGATTCTACTCTGCCTGCCGCTGCACCACGTACATGGAATCGTGAATGTAGTTTCCTGTGCTCTGTGGTCGGGCGCAACCTGCGAGATGCTGCCCCGCTTCGACGCCAATACCGTCTGGGAGCGCATCGCCAACGGCGACCTGACCCTGTTCATGGCGGTCCCCACCATCTATTTGAAACTCATCTCGGCCTGGGAAGCGGCCTCGCCGGCGCGCCGGGCTGTTCTCAGCCAAGCTTGCGCCAGGCTGCGGCTGATGGTGTCAGGTTCGGCGGCGCTGCCGGTCTCCACGCTGAACCGCTGGAAAGAAATCAGCGGCCATACCTTGCTCGAGCGCTATGGCATGACGGAGATCGGCATGGCGCTGTCGAACCCGTTGGAAGGCCAGCGAGTGCCCGGCAGCGTGGGCACCGCGCTGCCCACGGTGGAAGTGCGACTGGTGGACGAGCAGGGTCAAGCGGTGGCAGCGGATACGCCGGGGGAAATCGAGGTTCGCGGCCCGAGTGTATTCCGGGAATACTGGGCAAAACCGGAAGCAACCCAGCAGAGTTTTCGCAATGGATGGTTCCGGACCGGTGACGTAGCGGTGCTGGAGAATGGGCGCTATCGCATTCTGGGACGCATGAACATTGACATTCTCAAGACCGGCGGGCACAAGGTGTCGGCGCTGGAGGTGGAAGAGCAACTTCGCGAGCATCCGGCCGTAGCCGAATGTGCGGTCGTGGGCGTTCCGGACTCCGAATGGGGTGAGCGAGTCTCTGCCGCTGTGGTGCTGCGCGAGGGCGCGACGCTTGACCTGGAGAGCCTTCGCAGTTGGGCGAAGCCCCGTCTTGCTTCCTACAAGATCCCTTCGCGTCTGCTGATCGTTGAAGCGCTTCCCCGCAATGCGATGGGCAAGGTCACCAAGCCCGCAATCGTAGGTCTTTTCGAGACTCCAAAGATCTGACCACGTTGGCCGCGAGGCGGTGGTGACGGCTTCTTGAGAATGTCGGTCGCACATGCGTCCCGGTTCAGAGAGGCTGCATCTAAACGTCTGGATTCGTTCATGTCCCCAGGCCTTGGTTGCCATTCCTATCAAGACGAGCAGGAGAGTGCCATCGATGGTTGAAGCCTATCTCAATCAAATTGCCACGTCTGTGCCGGATTACGACGTGCACAGCAGGTTTGTAGATAGTGCTCCCTCGCTTCTGAGCGAAGAGCGTAATCGCGTTCTGTTCAAACGCATGGCGCTGAAGTCGCAGATCGAGCACCGTTATTCGTTTCTGAACCCACATCCGGAAGCGACGGGGATGGACAGCATCGATGATTTTTACCGGCTGGGCGCGTTTCCTGACACGGAGACGCGCATGCGCTTTTACGAGCGCTATGCATTCACGCTGGCCAGGCGTGCGCTGGATCAGCTGAATTTCGCCGGGCATAAAGACAGCATCACCCATCTGATCCTTACGACATGCACCGGCTTTTATGCTCCGGGCATCGATCTCCAGGTGGTGGATCATTACGGGCTCGATCCTTCGGTGGAGAGGACGGTGGTCGGATTTATGGGCTGCTACGCGGGAATCAACGCGCTGAAACTGGCCCGTCACATCGTTCGCTCCGAACCGTCGTCGGAAGTCGCGATTCTGAATCTGGAGTTGTGCAGCATTCATTTGCAGGAAACGGACGATCTGGAACAGGTGCTCTCATTTTTGATTTTCGCCGACGGCTGCTCCGCCAGTTTGGTGTCCAGCAAACCGTCCGGCATTGAACTGCAGAGCTTCGTGTCAACGGTTCTCCCCAATAGCGCCGATCAGATCACGTGGCATATCGGCCGGCGCGGTTTCGACATGGTGCTGATGGGGCGAGTGCCTTCGACGATTGCTCAAGAGCTCCCATTGTGCCTGGATCGAATTCTGGGCGGACACAGGACAGAAGATATCGCGCATTGGGCCATCCACCCAGGCGGCCGCACGATCCTCGATGCCGTGCAGAAGGGTGTCGGCCTGCCAGACGGTGCGTTGCGCCAATCTCGCGACGTGTTGCGCCGCTTCGGCAATATGTCGTCGGCGACGGTGATGTTTGTTTTGAAAGAAATGTTAGAGCCCGGCACGGTTGCGGGGCGGGGATGCTCGATGGCCTTTGGTCCCGGTCTTACGGCGGAGAGCATGTTGTTTGAGACTGCGGGAAGCTGAGGGATGATTGGGCCGGATCTCAGCCAGCGCAGTATCCGGCCGGAGCTCATGGACACCGAATCCGTCAGCTTCGCGGAGTTCCATGACTGCCTACAGACTCTGAGCAGGATCAACACGTTTACCTTGGCCTACCGTCCAACCCTGCGTTGGTTCGACCGCGTGACAGCCGGAGCCGATTCGCCGATCTCGGTTCTGGATATCGGCTGCGGCGGCGGAGATATGCTGCGGCAAATCTGGCAACGGGCGAAGCAGAGAAATCTGCAGGTCGAGCTGACCGGCATCGATCTGAACCCTTGGTCCAAAAAGTCCGCTGAAATGGTTACGCCAACCGACGCTCCCATCCGCTTCGAGACGGCAAACCTGTTCTCACTCTATCCCGGCAGGCGTGCCAATATCATTGTCAGTTCTCTGTTTACGCACCATCTTACCGACGGTGAACTACTCCGCTTTATCCAGTGGATGGATCGTCACGCTACACGCGGCTGGTTCATCAACGATCTGCATCGCCACGCTGTGCCGTATTTTTTCATCAAGTATGCGGTGCGTTGGCTGTGTGGCAACCGCCTGATACGGCATGACGCGCCGGTGTCGGTGGCGCGCGCGTTCATCTCATCCGAGTGGAGGCAATTGCTGGCGCAGGCCGGTATCGCAGCGGAGAGAAGCAGCATCGAGTGGTTCTTTCCCTTCCGCTATGGTGTGGCAGGTTGGAAAACGTGAAACCGTATGAGGTGATCATCATCGGCGGCGGCCCGGCCGGCAGCGCCGCAGCCATACGACTGGCGCAGCAAGGGCGTAACATTTTGCTGCTGGAGAAAGAGCCCGCGGCACGCGACAAAGTTTGCGGAGAGTTTATCGGTCCCGATGCGCAACACTATCTGCGCGAACTCGGCCTCGATTTGGCGGCCCTGGATGCCGCGCCCATTGTCAATCTGCGGCTGATGCGCGGCCGGGCGAATGCCTCGGCACGGCTACCGTTTCCTGGCCTCAGTCTCTCTCGCCGCGTACTCGATGAGGCCCTGCTGGCGCGAGCCGAGGAGCAGGGCGCACAGGTTTGGCGCGGGGCCGCAGCGACGGCGGCCCACAGAGAACCGCAATGCTGGCGGATTGAAGTTGCCGGCCACGAGGTCATTCGCAGCGAGACGATATTTCTGGCAACCGGCAAGCATGACCTGCACGAATGGCCGCGCGATGGAGGGTCGCAAAACGATTTTATCGGTTTCAAGTGTCATTTCCGACTGACGCCGAAAGAGAGAGCGGCGCTGGCGGAACACGTCGAGATGATCCTGTTCGACGGCGGCTACGCCGGGCTGGAACCGGTCGAGAGCGGAAAAGCAAATTTGTGCCTGGTGGTGACCAAACGCCATTTTGCCAGGTACGGAAAAAACTGGGATGGGCTGTTGCGCGCGATTCTGCAAGCCACGCCGCCACTTGCCGGGCGATTGGCCGGAGCCCAGCCCTGCTGGCCGCGGCCTTTATCCATCTACGGAATTCCTTACGGCTTCGTACATCGTGCTTCGTCAAGCGCCGCGCCGGGTTTGTACCGGCTGGGCGATCAGATGGCGGTGATTCCCTCCTTCTCGGGTTATGGCATATCGATCGCGCTCTATACCGCTTTCCTGGCCGTGGATTGCTATTTGCGCGGCGGCGTCGAGCTGTACCATTGCCAGGCGCGTGGCACCCTCATGCCCTTGATTCGAAGAGCTTCCATGCTGTCGAAAATGGCCGAATATCCCGTTGCGCAACATGGAATCCTATGGGCTTGCCGCATCAGACCAGAGCTGATCACATTCCTTGCAATCCATGACAGGATCTCAGGACTCTTGAGCTGAGTTGCCGAACCTAAGGCGCTCGCAAAAGGATTAGAGAGATTATCACTGGCTATTCAGATCGCTAAGCGCGCGATCATACGCAATATCCAATACAGCCGATCATGGTTGCGCGCCTTATGATGGACTTAATCCAATCGTTTTCCAACGCCGGCCGCAAGGCAAGCAATGGCCCGCCAACAGAGGTGAAATTGTGAAAAATGAAGTCCGCAAGGGAGCGGAGTCCCGGTTGCGCACGCTGGCGATTGGGGGCCTGTTCCTTACGTTTCTGTGCCTGCCCATCGGCGCTTCCGCGGCGCTGGGCGGAGGTGTTTCCTCGGTTGAGGCCGACCAGCAGCAGATGAAGGCGATGCGCGCCGTGCACGCCAAACCAAACTACACGGTGCACGAAATCACGACACCCTATGGGACGACCGTGCGGGAGTATGTTTCACCGGACGGCAAGGTGTTCGGAGTGGCGTGGCGGGGTCCGTTTCTTCCCAACATGCAGCAGCTTCTGGGTAGCTACTATGGGCAGTTTGAACAGAGCGCCCAGGCGGCCAGGGCTCAACAGCCCCGGCGCTCGCGGAATGCTCCGCTGACGGTGAAGCAGCCGGAGCTGGTAGTCCATTCGGGAGGCCACATGCGCGCCTATGCCGGGCACGCCTACGTGCCGGGGATGGTCCCGCCGGGCGTTGCCACCCAGGAAATACGGTAAGGGAGGGAACGTGAATAAAATCGCATACTTCTTTTTTTCGATCTTAGTGTTGTCACTGGCCGTGGGATGCGGAGGCGGCGGCACCAGCAGCAGCGGTAGCGGCGGCTCTGGTTCTGGTAGCTCCGGCACCGGCACAAACGGAGGCACCTCGGTTGCGGGCGGCAACCAGATTGTCACCTCCGGCAACAATGTTGCTCCGCTGATTGTGGATGGCGGGCTGGATGCGTCCAGTCCCACGGCCAACGTGGCGTATACCACAGTCGTGGTTTGCGCTCCGGGAACTTCCAATTGCGTGACCCTCGATCATGTGATGGTTGACACGGGCTCGGTCGGGTTGAGGATTCCGGCGTCTCTGCTCTCCGGGCTCAACTTGGCGAACGTGAACCCGACTGCACCGGTGGCGGAATGCTATTCCTTTATAAGCAACACGTACTTCTGGGGATCGGTGAGATCGGCCGATGTAAAGATGGGCGGAAGCAGCAACACGAGCGAGGTGGCCAGCTCGGTGCCGATCCACCTGATCGGCGACCCAAGCCTCTCTGGAGCTCCAAGCGGATGCGAGGGCAGCGAGGACGATACGGCATTCGGCTCGAACGGCCTGCTCGGAGTAGGCAACTATCAATTTGACTGCGACGTGCTGGGAGTAGGCAATCCCTGCACATCGAGCGGAACGGCGCCCCCTGGACTGTATTACACCTGTTCCGGCGCGAATTGCAGCGTTCCGTCGGTGCCTACCGCGGAGCAGGTTCGCAACCCGGTGTCTCTATTTGCCGCGGACAACAATGGCGTGATCCTTGAGCTTCCGGCTGTTTCCAGCGGCGGGCAAACCGGCATCGCGGCCGGACAAGCCGGGCTGGTATTTGGAATCGGTACCGAGTCCAACAACGGGCTTAGCAGCAGCGCAACCGTGTTGACCCTCGACGCCACCGAAAGTGACCCGGCATGGATGGGAATGACAACCGTGTACAACGGGGTCTCGTATCCCAATTCGACCGCTGCGCTGGGAAGCTTCCTCGATAGCGGTTCGAATGGCATCTTCTTTCTGGATCAGCCGACTTCCGGGATCACTTCCTGCGATGACTGGTACTGCCCCAACTCGACCGAGAGCCTGACGGCAGTGAACCAGGCGACCGGGGGCAACAGCCGCGAGGTCGCCTTCGACGTGGCCAACGCCGACACGCTGTTCAGTGCAGGCAGTAACGTCGCCTTCAGCGACCTGGCCGGACCGAACACATCAGGAACTCCTGGCGCTGGAACGCAGGCTGCCGATGGATATTTCGATTGGGGGCTGTCGTTCTTCTATGGAAGGAATGTCTATACGGGCATTTGGGGAGTCACGCCGCCGGGCACGCCGGTCAGCGGCAGCAGCGTTCCGGCAGGGCCGTTCTGGGCGTATTAGTGGGACGGTGCACTCACCCCGGATGAGTGCACCACGCCGCGATCAGGCGCTGCGAAGTTGCCTGGGTTTCTTGAGCAGGATCGCACGGGCAACCTCGTCGCGCCGATCGAGCGTTGTCCGATCCCACTTCGCCAGATCAGCCGCCGCTGAGTAGGTGTCCTGGAGAAACTCAAGAACCGTATCGGCCGGGTCTGCGGAATTTCTCGCCTCCGCGTAGTCGAGAATGAACTCGCCCAGCTTCGGGTTAAATCCGCCTTTGCCGGGGAGCACCGTGTTCTGCAGTCCGTCGGGAATGGGCGCCGCATACGAATAGAATGCTGCCTGCCCGTAGCCGCCATTGCCCGGCCAAAAGCCCGCACTGATGACCTCGTGCGAGTATGCTTCGGCATCAATCGAATTGGCGCCGGGCCGCGCCGGCGCTCGTTTTCCGTTAAATCGGCTCACTGCCAGATCCAACGATCCCCAGAAGAAGTGAACCGGGCTGATCTTGCCATAGAAGTTCGTGGAGAAGCGCTTGAGAAGCGTGTCACTGATTCTGAGCACATTCCAGAAACGCGCAACGGCCTCGCCGTCGTAGCTGCAATGCACTGTATCGAGATCGCAGCGGATGGGATTTTCGACCTCCACCGGCATCGGGTCGATCTCAACGGAGACTCCGAGCGCGGCCAGCGTCCTCGTGTACTCCGCAAAAAACTGAGACACCGAAATGGGCCGGAGCGGGATCCTGCGGATTTCCCCGCGGCTGGTGCGGCAGACCAATTCGTGGGAGACAAAATCGAATTCGATGTCGAGCAGCATGCCGCCATCGGCGGGCATGGCCGATGTCGTCAATCCGCGCGCCGTGAGATAAAACGCGACGTTCCACCAGTGATTCTGTGTCGGGGTGAGTCCCAAGCGCGTCTTGCCGACGATCTGCATGTACATGTGCAGGGTTTCCGTGGTGTCCTTCCATTGTTTCCATTCGAGTGCGGGCCACTCGCCAAGATCGGGTAGAGGATGTTGCATTTCGAGTCCTCCCTTTGAAATTTGAAAAACCCCATCACGACTCTGCGAAACAGAGTCTTTTCATTAGAGTGGTGATCGCCTCAGTGGTTGCACCGCCTGCTTGGCCCTCACTTTGGCTGCTAAGGCCCTAGAAGAACTGGGGCTCGAATGCCGTTCGGGTACGGTCTTCGGCCCATTCCAAATTCCAGCCACTCAGGATATCTATTTAGTAGCGGGGGAATTTTGCATCTCGATTACATCTCTTGTCTTCTGACGGTAGTATCCACAATCATGGTTGGCCGCCGATTGTGGCAGGGCTGGATCGTGGCCGGGGCCAACAGCGTCATCATTTGTCTGATCGGTCTGAAAACTGCACAAATCGGGTTTATCCCTGCGAACGTCTTTTGTCTGGGCATCTACGGCTATAACGTGGTGAACTGGAGAGCGCACAGACAGGAGAATTCTTCCTCCGGTGCATCTGATAAGGAAACGCTGCTGCCTGCGCGCTCCAGTGTCTTCCGGGAGTTTTGCCGTCGAGCGCGCGGCTGGGCGACAGGTCATGAACGATCACTCAGACATAGCCATCGAGTTCGATCACGTCGATTACAGCGTTAACCGCACTCGCACCCTCATCGCTGACCTGAATCTGGCAATTCGTTCCTGGGAAATTCTCATCCTGCTGGGCAAAAGCGGCTCCGGAAAGACAACCACCCTCAAACTCATAAACCGGCTCCTTGCTCCGGCTCGGGGAGAGGTACGCGTGCAGGGCCGCTCGACTGCTCAGTGGGACCCCATTGAGTTGCGCCGCAGTATCGGATACGCGGTTCAGGAAGTCGGCCTCTTTCCCCACTACACGGTCGAGGACAACGTTGCGCTGATTCCCAGGGTTGAAGGCTGGGACCGGAGCCGCATTGCCGCGCGAGTGAAGGAGATACTCGCGCTGGTTGGCTTGCCCTGCGAGCAGTTTGCAGAACGCTACCCGCATGAGCTCTCGGGCGGCCAGCGGCAGCGCGTGGGCTTGGCTCGCGCACTGGCGGCGAATCCGCCAATCCTGCTCATGGATGAGCCTTTCGGAGCGCTCGATCCCCTCACCCGCGCCGAACTGCAACGGGAGTTCAAACTGCTGCAGAAGCGCCTTGGCACCACCGTTGTGTTTGTCACTCATGACGTAACCGAGGCTCTGTTGCTGGGCGACCGCATCGCTCTGATGGAGAGCGGAAGATCGCTGGGGGTGTTCAGTCCGAAAGAGTTTCTCCGGTCATCCAATGAAAACGTGAAGGCTTACGTCGAAATCTTTCGATCCGGTTTCCAGTTGCTGAACGGGTGACATTCATGTCGTTTCCCGAATTTGTGGTCAAGCATCGCCTTGAGATCATGACGCTCTCCCTGGAGCATCTCCGGCTGGTCCTCTGGTCCATGATGTTCGCGCTTCTCATCGGCCTCCCGCTTGGCGTGCTTCTGGCCCGGCGTCCGCGATGGCGGGCGGTTGTGCTGGGATCGAATAATGTGATTCAGACCATCCCGAGTCTGGCTCTCTTCGGACTTCTGCTGCCCATGCCCTGGCTGGGAGCGCGGGCGGACCGGCTGACCATTACGGCCCTCACGCTCTATGCCCTCTTGCCCATCGTTCGCAATACTTATCTTGGCATCGCTGGCGTTGACCCGTCGGTGCTCGAAGTGGCAACCGGCATGGGGCTCACAGCGCGGCAGATTCTGTGGCACGTAGAGATTCCCCTGGCCTCTCCGGTGATTCTCGGCGGGGTGCGCGTGGCCACCGTACTCACGATTGGGGTGGCGACGATCGCAGCCGCCATTGGAGCCGGCGGGCTGGGCGAGTTTATCTTTCGCGGCTTGGCCATGGTGGACAACAACGTCATTCTGGCCGGTGCCATTCCGGCAGCGCTGATGGCGCTCGCGGCCGATGGTGCCATCGGAGCGCTGCAATGGGCATCGCGCAGGCGGCGCCGCTGAGATGCATCGCCGCGCGTTTTTAGCGTCTTTATCCGGGATGGCTGCGCTGTTGCTTTCAGGTTGCGAGCGTCGCGAGCGCCACGTAACGGTCGGCAGCAAGAACTTCACTGAACAGCTGGTGCTGGGCGAACTTCTGGCGCAACTGCTGGAGCGCCGCCTCAAAGTCCCTGTCGAGCGCCGCTTCTATCTGGCCGGTACCTACATCTGCCAGCAGGCCATTCTGGCCGGGCGAATTGACCTTTACGTGGAATACACCGGCACGGCCCTGGCCGCGATTCTCAAGCAACCGGTCATCCCTGATCCGCAAGCGGTTTTTGAGATTGTGCGCGAGCAATACCGGCGCCGCTTCAACCTGGTGGTGATGCCTTCGCTGGGATTCAGCAATACGTTTGCCATCGTCATGCGCGGCAACGACGCCAGAGCCTCGGGAATTACGAAATTATCCGAGCTTGCCGCCTATGCGCCCAAGATGCGCATGGGCGTTGGTTATGAGTTCCTGGAGCGTCCCGATGGTTATGCGGGATTGGCCAAAACCTATGGGCTGCGATTCACCGCTCCCCCAGTCGTTATGGATCTCGGGCTGCTGTACCGGGCGCTGGAGGCAAAGCAGGTGGATGTGGTCGCCGGTTCCAATACCGATGGAATGATCGCCGCCCTGGGCTTGACGGCGCTCGAAGACGACAAGCATTACTTTCCGCCTTATGACGCGGTTCCCATTGTCAGGCCGGAGACTCTGCAACAGTTCGACGGCATGCAAACGGCACTGCAGCAACTTGCAGGACGCATTTCCACCCAAGACATGCGCCGCATGAATTACGCGGTGGATGGCGAGAAGCTTGAGGTCTCCAGCGTGGTAAGTGATTTTCTTAACTCGCTTCCGCGGCCATCCACGCCTTCAACTTTGAAACCTTGAAACTTTGAAACCTGCTCTTAGCAGGCGGAACGCCGCATTATTGGAATCAGGAATACACCCCCCGCCTCTTATCCGCATCTGACCGGAGACGTGAAGGAGGTCCAGAGTGACACATTTACTTTGGTGGGTAGTCGTCGGATTGATCGCAGGATGGGCCACGGGCAAGATCATGCGTGGCGCTGGCTATGGAGTTTTCATGGACATCATCCTGGGCATCATTGGAGCCGTCATCGGTGGCTGGGTGATGCGGTCCCTGGGTTTCGCCGGGCAGGGTGGCCTGATATACACGGTTCTGGTGGCCATTGGAGGAGCGGTTGTTTTGACGGCGATCGTGCGCCTGATCGCCGGACCGCGCAACAAGATTGGGCTGATTGACCGGGACAAGAAAGACGACACACGCCGCGCAGCCTGAACCTAACCTTAGCCAAAGCCAAAACGCAAAACCGGGCGAAGCCGATGACTTCGCCCGGAGTGTTAGCGGCAATCCCTGCCCTCGCATCTTCACCACTCCCGTAGAACTCTGCTGCTGCCTCGCACCCGCTCACCCTGCTATCATCCAACTTCTATGAACCTGTTCGACCCGCTTCCAATCCGCGATGTTACTTTCCGTAATCGCATCGCCGTCTCCCCCATGTGCGAGTACTCCAGCGAAGACGGATTCGCCAACGACTGGCATCTCGTCCATCTCGGCTCCCGCGCCATCGGAGGCGCCGGCGCGGTCCTCACTGAAGCCAACGCCGTGCTCCCCGAAGGACGCATCAGCCCAGCCGACCTGGGCATCTGGAAAGACGCGCACATCGAGAACCTCGCGCGCATCGTCCGCTTTGTTCACCACCACGGAGCGGTCGCCGGAACCCAGCTCGCCCACGCCGGCTTCAAGGCCTCTACCGCCGTTCCCTGGAGCGAGAACCGCGCGCCCGTGCGCGTCTCCGAAGGCGGCTGGCGTCCGGTCTACTCCTCCACCAACCAGCCTTTCACCCCGGAATCCATCCCGCCCGAAGCGCTCACCGCCGAAGGCATCGCCGGCGTCGTCCAGGCCTTTGCCGCAGCCGCGCTCCGCGCCCTCCAGGCCGGATTCGAACTGGTCGAAATCCACGCCGCACATGGCTATCTGCTCCACCAATTTCTCTCGCCGCTGGTCAACACCCGTACCGACCTCTACGGCGGCAGCTTCGAAAACCGCACCCGCCTGCTGCGCGAAATCGTCGCAGCCGTCCGCAACGTCTGGCCCGAGCGCCTTCCCCTCTGGCTGCGCATCTCCGCCTCTGACTGGACCGAGGGCGGCTGGACCATAGAAGACTCCGTCGCCCTCGCCCGCGAGGTAAAGCCGCTCGGCGTCGATCTCATCGACGCATCCTCGGGCGGCATCGTGCCCTCGGCCAAAATTCCGCTCGGCCCCGGCTATCAAACTCCCTTCGCGGAACGCATCCGACGCGAAGCCGGCATCCTCACCGGAGCCGTCGGCATGATCACCTCGCCAGAGCAGGCGCAGCACATCCTAGCCACCGGACAGGCTGACCTCGTCCTGTTGGCTCGCGAACTGCTGCGCGATCCCTACTGGCCGCTGCGCGCCGCCCACGTACTCAAGCAGTCGGCCGCCTGGCCCAAACAGTACGAACGCGCCCGCTGGTAAACGAACACAAATTTGTATTAGGAAAGTTTCGCCAAGACAGGCAAAGGTTTGCTGCACGGATTATTACCGGAGAGCCGCTTTCAACTTTGAAACCCTGAAACTTTGAAACCTGCTCTCACCAGGTGTTATACGCGGTGCCATCCGTGGATTCCGTATCCGCGCCGCTGTGCACATCCACAATGCCGGGCGCGGTCTGGTCGATGGCCATCAGCGAATCCTCCTGCTCCGTCACCCAGGTATCGGTTGAGTTGGTGATGGGGTCCTTGGGGATTGCCTTGATGTAGCCTGCCGTTACCAGGTCATCCAGGGACTGCGGCGCCTTCTGCTTGTCCAGCGTGTACTGGTCGATGCTGCTGCGCAGGGTGAACAGGTCGTTGCGCAGCACCGCCTCGCGCGCCCGCCAAATCGAATGCTGGTAGTTTCCCACTGCAATCGACGCCAGGATGGCGATGATGGCGCACACCACCATCAGTTCGAACATGGTGAAGCCCGCGTTTTTCTTGCCGAATTTTGAGTGCTTCCGAATCATTTGTTACCAGTCTTTGTATTTCGTGCCGTCCAGCGCGGTGCCTTCCGATTTCGAATACACATCGAACACCGATTGCCCGCCCCAGGAATCCGAGTCCGGATCGTCCTGCATCGAACGCAGTCCCCACTCCTTGCTGTGCGTCATCGGATCCATGGGTATGTGGCGCAGGAACTTTATCTTCTTTCCGCCCACGTCCACGCCCTTCACCAGCTCATCCAGATCGGGAGGATACCCGTTGCTGTCCAGCTTGATCTGGAACAGGCCGCGGTCCGCCGCATCCTTGTAGCGGTCAATGGCGTCGCGCATCTGCCACAGAGCCGCCCGTAGCTCTTTCTCCCTTTCGCGCTTCACCACGTTGCGCGAGATCGGCAACACCGCGGTGGCAAGGATCGCCATGATCGCGATCGCCACGATCAGTTCCACCAGGGTCATTCCCGATTGCCGCTTCTGCTTCACCCTCTCAACCTCCTACCGCACGTTGACGATGGCCTGCGAGCCGGCTGCGTCAACGGAGACGTTGTTCGGGTCCAGCACGACCGCTTTGTCCACCGTCACGCTTCCCTGGCCCGCCGCCTTGGCCATGAACGACAGCGTAAACAGCGGCCCGGCTGGCGTCACTCCGCCCGATCCCGGCGGCCTCATCACGGAAACATGCACGATACCTTTTTCCGCATCGTCCCGGTTCACCAGCGCCACCGCCGCGCCGTCCTTGGACAAAGCTCCGGCGTTGGACACATTCAACAATCGCATCACCTTCGGGTCGTAATTGATCTGCACCGGCACGCTGAACACATTCTGCCCACCGTTCAGAACCACGTTAAGCGCGAACATCGATCCCGTTGCCTGATTGACCATAGGCGGATCCAGGCTCAGCACCGGGCCCGGGTGGACGGACGACGCGCCATTGCTGCCTCCCGTTCCGTTCGACGCTCCCGGGGTCCCGGCAGGTGGGTTCGGTGCAACTGGTGTAGGTGTAGGCGCAGGTGCCGCTGCGGGAGGCACGCTGGGCGACCCGCTGGGCACGGTGGCCGGAGCTGCCGTTTCCGGAACCACCGCCGAAACGTGCCGCAACTCCACTACGTTCTGCGTACCGATGCTGATCGACCTGACGTTCAAAGCATCCAGGTCCAGGCGGCGTACCACGTGCGGAATCAGCGCAAACACCGTCTCGGTATCGGTCTTCGACTTTTGCCCCTGCCCAAACAGATACTTCATGACTGGAATCTGGTCCAGCCAGGGAAGCCCGTTCATACTCCAATTGGCATCGTGCTCCAACATGCCGCCGACCAGGCTAACCTCGCCGTCGCGCAGACGGATTTCGTGGTCGATCTTGCGCTGTCCGATGACCGGTTCGGTCAAGCCGCCGATCGTCTGGTAGCTGTCGATGTCGGAGACCTCGAGCGATATCTTCAGGCTGACGTCTTCGTTGTTGTGGATGTGGGGCGTCAATTCGATGTTCACGCCCACGTCCTGGTATTGAAACTGCGTCTGGGTCAGCGCCGTTGCCGTCAGGGTGGAACTGGCCGTACCCACTGCGATCGGCACCCGTTCGCCGATCTTCAGCGTGGCCTTCTGCCCATCCACCGAGCGGACCTGCGGACGCTGCAGGACCGTGGTATTGCTGTCGGACATCAGCGACGCCACGCTGATCGACGGAATCGAGATCGCAAAATCGGTCGCGTTCAGATTGACCAGGTTGTTCAACGTCAGCCCTGAGGTGGTCGTCGAGGGGGTCGTAGTCGAGGTCGAACTGGTGGTGCTGGTGTTGGTGGGACTTTGCAGCGTAATCGTGGGATTCGCGGTACCGCCCTGGAAGGGATACTGAATGCCGAGCTGCAACAACTTCGTCTTGCTCACCTGCATCACCACCACGTCCACCACGACCTCGGGCTTGGCCTTGTCCAGGTTGTCGATCAGCAGCTCCGCCAACGCCACCTGGTCGGGCGTGCCGCGCATCACGATCGCGTTCTCGGCCGGAAACTGCTGCACCCGCTCCACCCGCAGGATGGTGCGGATCAGGTTGGCCACGTCCTGCAGTTCGCTCACGGTGGAAAAATTATTCAGGTAGAAGGTGCGCAGCACCTGCTGCTCCAGCTCGGTGCGTTTGGCCTGGGTGTCCTGCGCCACAAAAATCGTGTTCGGCGTCACCGGACGCCAGAACGTGTGCGATTCCAGCGCCACGATCTGCAGCGCCTGCTCCAGCGTAACCGCGTTCAGTTCCACGTGAATCCGCTTCGAAGTGTAGTCCGGATCAAACAGCACGTTGATGCCCGCCAGCTTGCCGATGGTCTCGTAAACCGTCTTGGAATCCTCCGACAGCTTGAGCGTCAGCGGCGTCTGTGAAATCGGGGCCAGTTGCACCGGCCCCGCTGCGTTTTGCGCCGATTCGCTCAGCCCCTCCGGCGGCGCTTGCGAGGTCGGCTTGCCCGCCGGCTGCTGCGCCTTATCGATCAGCTTCTGGGTGCGCTCAATTTCCTGCAGCGCGATGCCGCTCGAGGCATCGATCATCACCGCCAGCTGAAACTCCTTCAGCGCCTCGCTTAGCTTGCCTTCCTCGCGCAACTGCTGGCCGTGATGCACATGCGCGGCGGCCGCCAGAAACTTGCTGCGCTCATAGGCGGCGCGGTAGTCGGTTTTTTCCGGACGCAAGTCGTAGGCCTGCTTAAAGTACACATAGGCCTCTTCGTATTGTTGCCGGTCTTCAGCCTTCTGTCCTTTGTCGTAGAGCGATCGTGCATTGTCGTGGGCAAATGCCGGAATCGTGGCCCAGAGCGCGATCAGCAGTATCAGGTATCCGCAGTGAAACCGTTTCATTGCAATCCTTCATACAACAAAGAAGATGATCCCGCGGGCGTGGCTCTGGCTACAGCCAAGGAGAGCGGGCAAAAACACTTCATCGATGGGGCGATTATAACATCGCTCCGCCGGGCCAATCCCAGCTAAGTCATCGCGCTGTGTTAGGATACAGAATTCGCAACAACGCGCAAGCGCGTCCGGAAAGCCAACAGACAACTTCCGCCGCAGGATCTCAGCATGGCCCGGCACCAACTACTGCCAACGCAGTCCAACAAGCCGCAGAACGTCAAGCGCGACCCGGTCGCCAGCGGCGAGCGCGATGCCTGCGTCAACCGCGCCGCATCGCACGACTATTTTCTGCTGGAACGTTACGAAACCGGCATTGCCCTGCGCGGAACCGAAGTCAAATCCATCCGCGCCGGCCAGGCCAATCTCAAGGATTCCTTCGGCCTTATCAAGGATGGGGAGCTGTTTCTCCTCAACGCTCATATTGGGATCTACGCACCGGGCGCACAATTCAACCACGAGACCCAGCGCACCCGCAAGCTCCTGGTTCATCGCGCCCAGATCCTCAAGCTCCACGCCGCCGTCCAGCAGAAGGGACAGACCCTCATCCCCACCCGGATGTATTTTAAGAATGGCCGGGTCAAAGTGGAACTGGCCGTCGCCAAGGGCAAACAGCTCTGGGACAAGCGCGAGACCGAACGCCGCCGCACCGCCGACAAGGAAGCCCGCGATGCCGTCGCCCGCAGCCGAAAATCCTGAACCGGAAAGCACTTTTGGCAAGTTCTGAATCTGATACAGAGAAAGGTTCGCATGAAGATCGCAATCTCCCAATCTGTACCCTCCACCATCGAAACCCCGTTGCTCGTCCTCCCCGTCGCCGATCACGGAGACAAGACTCCGCTTCCCGCGCTGCTGGCCGCCGATCCGGCGCTGCAGGCTTTGGCCGCGCCGCTCATCGCCGCCGCCGACCTCACCGGCAAGTTCGTCGAGCCGGTGTGGGACCTCTCACCCGCCGGAGTCTCGGCCCAGCGCATCCTCTACCTCGGCGCCGGCAAGCGCGATAAATTCTCGCTCTCCCAGCTGCGCAGCCTCGCCGGAGCCGCCGCCCGCGCCGCCAAGTCCAAAAATATCAAGTCCTTCGTCCTGGTTTTGCCCGAGGCCTTGCCCGAACTTTCTCAGATTTCCGCCGCCGCGCAGGCCGCCGTAGAAGGCATCGTCGCCGGTGACTTCGACGTGGACACCTACCGCAGCGACCGCAAGGATCAGGCGCTCACCGATGTCACTCTCGCCATTCCGGAAAAAGCCGACGCAGGAGCCGTCTTCCAGGCCATCGCCGAGGGCGCCATCCTTGCCGAGTCGCAGAACTTTACCCGAGCTCTTGCCCTGGAACCCAGCAACCTGATGACCCCCGCCATGCTCGCCGACCATGCCCGCGCCATGTGCAAGGAAGTCGGCCTGGCCTGCGAGGTGTACGGTCCCGACAAGCTCCGGGAACTTAAGATGGGAGCCTTCCTGAGCGTCTCGCAAGGCTCGGAGGAAGAGCCCCGCCTGGTCGTCATGCGCTACGAGCCCGCCGACGCACCCGCCTCGCCCATCCTCGGACTGGTCGGCAAGGGTATCACCTTTGACTCAGGCGGCATCAGCATCAAGCCCGCCGACGGCATGGAAAAGATGAAGTACGACATGTGCGGCGCCGCCACCATGATCGGAGCCATGCGCGCCATCGCCCTGCTCAAGCCGAACGTGCGCGTCATCTCCATCCTCTGCTGCAGCGAGAACATGCCCGACGCCAAGGCCCAGAAGCCCGGCGACGTGCAGTTTGCCATGAACGGCAAATCCATCGAGGTCATCAACACCGACGCCGAAGGCCGTCTCGTTCTGGCCGACGGTCTCTGCTACGCCCGCCAACTGGGAGCCACCCACCTGATCGATGCCGCCACCCTCACCGGCGCCGTCGTCGTGGCCCTGGGCTATCACAACGTCGGCGTATTCACCAATAATGACGGCTTTGCCGGGCAGCTCATGGAATCCGCCCAGCGCAGCGGAGAGAAGATGTGGATGATGCCAGTCGATGCCGACTACTTCGACCACATCCGCTCGGACATCGCCGATATTAAAAACACCGGCGGACGCTGGGGCGGAGCCATCACGGCCGCCATGTTCCTCAAGGAGTTTGTCGAGGACACTCCCTGGGTCCACCTCGATATCGCCGGCACTGCCTGGCTGGAGGAGAACAAGGCCTGGATGCCCAAAGGTCCCAGCGGCGTCGCCGTCCGCACCCTGGTGGACTTCGCCCGCCATCTCCCAACCAACCCATCGAAATAAATGTTTTGAAATGGGCCGGTCGAAACAGCTTAAGGGGTTAGGACCAAGTTACTACCCCCTTAAGCTATTTTCTTGATTTACTGCAAATTCTCAAAAGATTTATGATGCGTGCTGAGTGCGTACCATGCCCAATGCTTAGGAGCTCTCGTGCAGCCCGTGAAGACGCGTGTAACCTACGACCCCAACGGCGCCTTCGACTGCAAGTATTGCGGACATAACACCGCGCTCCGCTCGCATCGCAAATACTTTTTCGAGTTCCTCCGCACCCGCCTGACCGGCATGGTTCCCTTCCGCTGCCACCATTGCAAACGCCGCTTCTGGGCCATCATCGACCCCCGCGACATCTAGCAAAGCTGCATCCGGCGCGCCGCGCCGAAACTCTACATCACCGCCGGCGTCGGAATCCCCATCACTGCCATGGCCGCCATCAGCTCTCTCCGCACCACCGCCGCGGTGGCCAGCAGCAGAGCCTTCCGTCCCGCGTCCTCTTCCGTCAGAATGTGGTGCTTGTGGTAGAAGTTGTTGAACTGCTGTGCCAGCTGAAAGGCATGCTTGGTCAGCGCCGCCGGCTCGGTCGTGGCAATGCACTGCTCGATCACCTTGGCGGTTTGTCCCGCCGTCAGCCACAGCGACCACAGGTCATCGTTGTCGGTAAACGCATCGGCGGCCAGTGCCGCTTCTTTCAGCACCTCTTCCGGCACAATCCCCGCCTTGCGGAAGATGTTGGTGGCCCGCACCACCGCATACTGCACATATGGCCCAGTCTCGCCTTCGAACGACAGCGCCTCGCGGAAATCAAAGGCGATCACCGACTGCTTGGTGAACTTCAGCATGAAGTAGCGCAGCGCGCCAATCGCAATCTGCGTGGCGATTTCGCGCCGCTCCGCCTCGCTCCGTTCCGTCTGCCGCGCGTCCACTTCGCTCTTGGCCGCCTCAATCAGTTTGTCCAGCAGATCGTCGGCCTTCACTCCGAATCCCTTGCGTCCGGAGACCTCGATGTAGCTACGCTGCTGATCCTCTTCGGAAACCGTGTATCCCAGCTCCATCGCGCAGCGCGGCGTCAGCGCAACCATCTCATAGCTGAAGTGGGTGTAGCGCGCCGCCTCGGCCTCGTGACCCATCAGCAGAATCGCCTGCTTCACCGTCTCCTGCGGATCGCTCTGCCGCGCGTCGATCACGTTGTAGATCGCCCCCGCGCCGCCAAAGTGCGGAGCTCCCGGCTCAGTGTCCTTGGGATCGCACGAGATCCAAACCGCCCGCCCGTCGGCATACTCATAAAATTTCCGGTAGCCAAAATCCAGCCCCAGCAGCCCGAACTTCCACATGTGGTACGCAATGTCCTTGCCCACATACCCCACGGTTCCATTGGAGCGCACGATGACCTTGGCATCTTCGTCCGGCCCCTCGCTCGCGTCGTCCTTCGTCCGTCCCGGACGCGTCATCACCCAGCAGCCCTTGTTCTTGCCATGCTCCTCGAAGTAAAGAACCCCGGTCTGCTTCAGCTTTTCGAACGCGGCGGCCCAGAAGTGCAGGTGCAGAATGTCGCTCTCCTGCGGCAGAAAGTCGTATTCGATATCCAGACGGCGCATCGTCTCCAAATGCCGCCGCAGCACGGCCATGGAAATCATCTGCGCCAGCTCAGCCGTGGCATTGCCGCCGGTTTCCAGAGCGTGCAGCGTATCGCGCCGCGCCTGCAGGTTCGCTTTGTCGGCCTCATACCACTGCGAAACCTTGGCATACAGATCCCAGCAGTAGTAATCGAAACGCCCTTCCCTTCCGGCGATCAGCGCTTCAATCTCCGCCTTCGACTTTTTCGCCATCCGCTCGAATCCCACCACCACATCGGCCACCTGCACGCCCGTGTTGTCGATGTAGTTCTGCACGTCCACCTGGTAGCCTGCCGCGCGCAGCAGCCGCACCAGCGTGTCGCCCAATATCGAGTTGCGCAGGTGCCCAATGTGCGCCGCCTTGTTGGGATTGATCGACGTATGCTCCACCAGCACCTTGCCCCTTGCGCCCGCGGCCGGGTGCCCCATCCTAGCCTGCTGTTGGCTAGGGTGGGGTAGTTGACTCTGACTTTGATCCTCTGCCTTCGCCACCAGCTCCGCCGCCTGTGTCCTGTCCAGCTTGGCGTTGATGTATCCCGCTCCGGCCACCTCGAACTTTGCAAAGCCCTCCGGCAGCGTCATCTCCGCCACAATCTCGTCGGCGATCTTGCGCGGGGCCTTGCGCAACGTCCGTGCCAACTCAAACGAAACCGGCAGCGCGAATTCGCCCAACTCGATTTTGGGCGGCTGCTCCACCACGATGTTTGCCAGTTCAATACCATATTTCTGCTTCAGGAAGGCGCGCACTTGCGCAATCAGGCGGTTCTGCAATAAAAGATACACAATGGTCCCTTGCTGTCAGCGGGCCCTCGCAAGCCCGCGCGATGATTGGTCAAACTACGATTGTAAGGGATCAGCGCGGGACTTGCTCTCGATTGCCGTCGCCTTGGCCCTTGCTCTTATACTTTGAAACCTCTGAAACTTTGAAACCTGCTCTCCGTTTGCCCCAATCGCGGCGTGCCTCCTATACTTGAAGTTCGGGCCAACGCCCATTGGATGTGCAATGCGGATTGCCTACCTGGATTGTTTCTCCGGAATCAGTGGCGACATGTTTCTCGGCGCAGCCGTGGACACCGGTGTCCCTCTGGAGAAGCTACAAAACGTCGCCTCGACACTCGGTCTCAACACCGGACTAGCCGCACATCGAACCGAGCGCGGAGGTCTTGCCGCGACCAAAATCGATGTCCTCGTCCACGGCCGCGCTGACCATCCGATCGACGAGCAGCCCCACAATCACGAGACGGCGCATTCGCACCCGCACTCCCACGCGCACGAAGCAGAGCCTGGCCATGAAGCCGCGCACGCGCCCCACGTCCATCGCGGACTGAAAGAGATCCGCGAGATCATCGCACGCGCTCCCATCAGCGCCAGTGCGCAGGCCTTTGCCCTTAAAGCCTTCGAACTGCTCGCCCAGGCCGAGGCCAAGATTCACAATCAGCCCGTCGAGTCCATCCACTTCCACGAGGTCGGCTCCGAAGACGCCATCGTGGACATCGTCTGCGCAGCCGTGGCCGTCGAGGCCATCGCCGCCGAGCGCTGGTACTGCTCCGCCCTCAACGTGGGCAGCGGCACCGTCCGTTGCGCTCACGGAGTCCTGCCCGTCCCCGCGCCCGCCACCGCCGAGTTGTTGCGCGGAGCGCCCGTGTATTCCTCCGGCATTGCCAAGGAACTGCTCACCCCCACCGGTGCGGCCATCCTGCGCGCGCTCGACGTGCGCTTCGAGCCGCTTCCCCGCATCATGCTCTCCGCCACCGGCTACGGAGCCGGAGCCCGCGACTTCCCTGGCTCGGCCAACGTCGTCCGCCTCCTTATCGGAGAATCTGAGTACGGGTGGTCCACATCAGCGCCAGCCTCATCGGCGCAAATGTGGGGTGCAGACAACGCCGACACCATCACGGTTCTTGAAGCCAATCTCGACGACATGAATCCGCAGCTGTTCTCCTACGTGCAGCAGAAACTGCTCTCGGCCGGCGCGCTCGATGCCTTTGGCGTCCCCGTGCAAATGAAAAAAGGCCGTCCCGGAATCATCTTCACCGTACTCGCCTCGCCGACCGATGCCGAAGCGCTGGCCCATATTCTGCTCACCGAAACCACCACCCTCGGCGTCCGCATGCGCCAGGAGCAGCGCCGCATCCTGGCCCGCGAGCACGTCACCGTGAAATCGCCATGGGGACCCATCCGCGTCAAGCTCGGACGCCTGCACGGAGAAGTTGTAAACTGCGCTCCTGAGTTCGAGGACTGCCGCAAAATCGCCGAAGCAACCGGCGTGCCTCTCAAAACTGTTCTGCAGGAGGCCATGCGACTCTTCCTGGCGCTTGAGGCTCCTCGCGAAGTTTTATCCCGCAGCACCTCTAAAAGTATTTTGTCCTGATCGAGAGATTCGTATGAACGAGCAACGCGAAAAGTTTTTTATCACCACGCCGATCTACTACGTCAACGCGCGCCCTCACATCGGCCACACCTACACCACCGTCGTGTGCGACGCTATCGCCCGCCGCCAGCGCATGATGGGACGCGACACGTATTTCCTCACCGGCACCGACGAGCACGGCCAGAAGATCGAGCGCTCGGCCGCCGCCAGCGGCACCAGTCCTCAGCAGTTCACCGATCAGGTGAGCTCCGAATTCCGCGCGCTTTGGGACCGCATGGGCATCACCTACGACCAGTTCATCCGCACCACGAGCCCCGAGCACAAGCGCGGCGTGCAGGCCATGTTCACCCTGCTCAAGGAACGCGGATACATCTACAAGGGCTCCTACACCGGACAGTATTGCGTCTCCGACGAGCTCTACGCCGACGACAACACGCCCGGCACGCTCTGCCCCGTCTGCGGACGCGTCACCGAAACCGTCGAGGAGGAGAATTATTTCTTCAAACTCGGCGAGATGGCCGAGCCGCTGCTCAAACTCTACGAGGAGAATCCCGACCTCATTTATCCGGAGGCGCGCCGCAACGAGGTCATCGCCTTCGTCAAGGGCGGACTGCGCGATCTTTCCATCTCGCGCACCACGTTTGCCTGGGGCATCCCCGTGCCGGACGATCCCGCGCACGTCATCTACGTCTGGCTCGACGCGCTGTGCAATTACGCCACCGCCGTCGGCTTCGGCTCCGATGATCCGGCGGACCGCCAGCGTTACCAGCATTACTGGCCCGCCGACGTACACATGATCGGCAAGGAGATCGTGCGCTTCCACTGTGTCTATTGGCCGGCGTTTTTGCTGGCGGCCGGGCTGCCGCTGCCCCGCCGCATCGTGGCCCACGGCTGGCTGCTCTTTGAGGAGAGCAAGATGAGCAAGTCGCGCGGCAACGTGGTGCGCAGCGAGACCATCCTCGACGTGCTCGGCGCCGACGCTCTGCGCTACTTCCTCTTCCGCGAAGTCGTCTTCGGGCAGGACGGCTCGTTCTCCTTCGACGCCCTGGTGCAGCGCTTCAACAGCGATCTCGCCAACGGCCTCGGCAATCTCGCCAGTCGCGTTCTCTCGATGATCCAGCGCTACTTTGAGGGCGTGGTGCCCGCGCCCGGTGAAAGCACGCCCGCCGAAGCCACGATCGCCGAACTCGCCGCCGAGACTATCGCCGAATACAACCGGCTCTTCGAGGCCTTCCAGTTCTCGCGCGCCCTGGAAACTCTCTGGTCGCTGCTCAGCGCCGTCGATAAATACATCGTCGAAACGAAACCATGGGTGATCGCGGAAAAGAATGACGACGAGTCGCGCACTCGTTTGAGCACCGTCCTCTACACCGCGGCCGAAGCGCTGCGCATCATCACCGCGCTCGTTCACCCCATCATTCCCGACTCCACCGCAAAAATCTTCACTCAGCTCGGCCTCGGAGACATCGCCGCAACCGATCTCAACTCGCTGGCCTGGGGACAGAGGATTGCGGGCACCCGCCTCGGCAAGATCGAGGGCGTTTTTCCACGCGCCGACAAGAGCGCAATCGAAAGGATGCAACAGATGGAAGAAGATCGAAAGAGCGCCGCCCAGCCGGCAGTCGCCGCCGCAAACACCACCGAAGCCCCCCACGCCGGAGCCGCACATCCGCCCGCCGATGCCCCACATCTGCATTTAGCAGCTGCAGCGAATAGCACCGTATCGCCCTACATCACCATCGACGACTTCCTCAAGGTCGAGCTGCGTGTCGGCACCGTGCTCACCGCCGAAAAAGTCGACAAGGCCGACAAACTCCTGCGCCTCACCGTCGATATCGGCACCGAAGTCCGCCAGATCGTCGCCGGAATCGCCAAGGCCTATTCGCCTGAGACGCTGTTGGGACGCAAGGTCGTCATCGTCGCCAACCTCGCGCCGCGCAAACTTCGCGGCATCGAATCGCAAGGCATGATCGTCGCCGCCTCGCTCGGCGACGAAGGCCAACCCGCGCTCGCCAGCTTTCTCGAAGCCGTCCCCAACGGAGCCCGCTTGAAGTAGCGCAGCTTTTCCAATCACGAGGGTGCCCCGTTCAACCTTCTTCTGGTTGGGCGGGGCCTTTGATTTTGCCTTTGCATTCGATCCTGCTCTTACCTTTGAAACCTTGAAACCTGTTGCAGTTGCTTTTCCCCCGCGCCCTATGATGTGATCGGAACGATGTTTCTCGACTCCCACGCTCATCTCGACGGCGCGCAGTTCGCCGCCGACCGCGAAGCCATGATCCAGCGCGCCTATGACGCAGGCGTCCGCGCCCTGCTCGCCATCGGCAACGGAGACGGACCCGACGACATCGCCTGCGCCATTCCCTTCGCCGAGCGCTACCCGTGGATCTACGCCTCCATCGGCGTCCACCCGCACGAGGCGCGCCTGCTTACTCCCGCGCACCTGGCCAACATGGAGAGTCTCGCCCGCCATCCGCGCGTCATCGCCATCGGCAAGATCGGCCTCGACTACCACTACGACCACTCGCCGCGCGACGTGCAGCTGCGTGTCTTCCGCCAGCAGCTGGAGCTGGCCGCCGCAGTCAAGCTCCCCATCCTCATCCACTGCCGCCCCAGCCAGGAGAGCAGCAACGCCTGGGATGATCTGCTCGCCATCCTGCGCGACCAGTGGCGTCCCACCGGACTGGGCGGCGTCATGCACTGCTTCACCGGGAGCCTCGCGCAGGCCCACGCCTCGCTCGATCTCGGCTTCATTCTTTCCTTCGCCGGAAACCTCAGCTATCCCAAGGCGCAGAACATCCGCGAGGCCGCCGCCATCGTCCCCCTCGACCGTTTCTTTCTGGAAACCGATTGCCCCTACCTCGCGCCCATCCCTCACCGCGGCAAGCGCAACGAACCTGCCTTCGTGGTGGAAACCGCCCGCCACTTCGCCCAGTTGCGCAATCTCACGCCGGAAGCCGCCGGCTCGCTTGCCCTCGATAACTTTCTCTCGTTCTTTCGCCTGCCCCGTGCTCCCATGTAACATCGCTAGCAAGCCGGGTTGCGCATTTCGCGCGCCATGTTTACGCGTTATGCCTCGCACTCCAGCTACGAAAGGAGATTTGGCCGTCACAGGCCGCACACCCGTCATGAACCGCTTCGCGCTGATTCTCTTTCTCTCCTGCATGAGCACCGCTCTCTGCGCCCAAGATCAGGCTCCCGTGCTGCTCCATGAGGCGGCTCACTGCCTGATCGCCGCAGATCAAAATTGGCTGGATCCACAAACGCTCGCTGCCCCCGAGCTGGATCTGGCATTTCAGCTCGACACTAAGACCCTGCTCGGCGACGAGTATCTCTACGTCGTGGTCTTCACCACCCCCGCCCGCAACGAAGGCAAAATTTTCGATATCCGTATCAAGCAAAAACACGACTACAGCATCGAAAACCGCGCCGCCTTCGTCAACTCGGCCAAAGGCGTGAACTTCCCCCAGCCTCCCGCGGGAGGCCAGTGGGCGCAGACTCAATTCGCAACCGCCATCCAGCGGATGATTGAGCGCCGCAAATGGTACACCGATTCGATGAAAAACCTGCGGAAGCCCCATAACGTCCGGTGCGAGTCCGGCATCGACAAGAACTAGCGCAGCACCAAGTCCCCGCCCGTTCCCATTTTTTCGTTGGCCGCAGGATCACGCCGGATAGCGTAGCAGGCTGTGCGGCAGGCAGCGAAGCCCGGGAAGGAAACGCTGCCTGCCGCAGGTGTGGAGTTTAGATCTTTGCGGGCTTCAGGAAGCCCCGACTTAGAAGCGGTAGCCGATGCCGCTGCTGATGTTCACGTAGTAGGGAGTGTGCTGAGCCCAGGGCATCCGCTGCTCGTCGAATTGCGCGATGCGCCAGTAGATCTTCGGCGTTATCTGCAGATCGGCGCCCCCACCCATTCGGAAGGTCACCCCATCCACAACATCATGGGCTACGCGCCGTTCGAGTCCTGATGCACGTAGCCAGCCTGCCCGATGCCATAGGGACGGAAGCGGCCGGTCAGAAAGCTATACTTGCCGCAGGGTCGACGCATATAAATTCTCCCGGCAGGTCTGATGTGGGAGAAAGCTATTTGAAAACCTGCGAGATGAACCAAAATGGCTGAATTCGGAACCGTTTGCCGCTCGGCGACGTGCGGAAGGGAGCGGTTCTCCCTCATTCGGCGATTTGTCGGCCAGCATTCGTTTGCCAAACTTCCCCATGAGGAATCGAGATGGCAATCTTTGGACCCTGAAAAGTGATATGCGTCGGCCCTGGTACTTGCCGCCAACCGTGCCTGAAAATTGCGTCGCGTGATGTATAAATATGTCGCCGAACTGAACGTCACCGGTGGCGACCACCGCAAAACGCGAGGTCAGTCCTTTGAAGGAAAGCTCAAAGTGAATCGCAGGTTCATCGGCTAAAAACCCTACTCTGCCTCCACTCCGGCATGCATCCGCAATTTGGGTTCCGCCAGAGGCCGTCCCATGCTGTAGTAATGGAAGCCCGCCGCAGCCATCTGCTTGGGGTCGTACAGGTTGCGGCCGTCCAGGATCACCGGATAGCGCATCACCTGATGCAGGCGGTCCAGATCGATACCGGCGAACTGTGGCCATTCGGTCACCACCAGAAGTGCGTGCGCATCGCGGGCGGCATCAAACTCGTCACTCGCATAACGCAAACATTCGTCGGACGGAAGCAGCGCATGCGCCTTTTCCATGGCCGCCGGGTCGTAGGCGGAAACCCGGCATCCTTCGGACAGAAGACTCTTCACCACGCTGATCGCCGGAGATTCGCGGATGTCGTCGGTCCCGCCCTTAAACGCCAGACCGAGAACGCCGATGTGTTTGCCCTTCAGCGTCCACAACGCCGAGCGCAGCTTCTTCATAAAGCACAGCTGCTGGTTCTCGTTGATGCTTTCCACGGCCCGCAGTAGGTCAAAGTCGTAGCCGATTGACTCCGCAATTTTGTAGAAGGCGCGCACATCCTTGGGAAAGCAGGAGCCGCCATAGCCGATTCCGGCGTTAAGAAACCGGGAGCCGATGCGGGAATCCGAGCCCATGCCGACCGCAACCTCCTGCACGTCGGTCCCCACCAGCTCGCAAATGTTGGACACCGCATTGATAAAGGAAATCTTTAACGCCAGGAAGGCGTTCGATGCGTGCTTGATCAACTCCGCGCTCTTGGCGCTGGTCTCCAGATAGAGGACTCCCGCGCGCAGATCGCGCGGCCCCGGAAGGTGATCCGGACGGAAGTAGTAGCTGCCGTCGATCAGCGGCTGGTAAACCTGACGCAGCAGCGCGCGCGCCGGCTCCGTGTCGGCCCCTACCACGATCCGGTCAGGGTAGAGAAAGTCCTCGATCGCCGTGCCTTCGCGCAGAAACTCCGGGTTGGAGATCACGTCGAAGTTCTCGTCCCTGGCTCCGTTGAAGCGCAAGGTGCGGCTGATCCACTGGTTGGTCAGCACCGGAACCGTGCTCTTCTCCACCACCACCTTATACTCGTTTAGTTCGGACGCAATCTCGCGCACGCAGGCTTCCACGTAGGAAAGATCGGCCTCGCCGGTAGGCGACTGCGGCGTGCCCACAGCAATAAAGATCACCTGCGCCTTGCGCGCGGCGGCCAGCAGATCGGTGGAAAAAATAAGGCCTCGCCCCCGGTGCCGCGCCAGCAATTCCGGCAGCTGGTCTTCATAGATGGGAACTTCGCCGGACTGCAGAGCTTCCACTTTCTCCCGGTCATTGTCCACGCAGATTACGGAGTGACCGATCTCGGCAAAACAAACCGCGGCAATCAATCCAACATAGCCGGAGCCGATGACCGCAATGGTTAACGACGGGTGCTTGGACAGCTGAGAATCCACTACGTTCCCTTTCCCACGCAAAGCAAAATGGCCGGAAGCACAGGCGGCTGGCTCTTTCCACCACCAACCAGCTCGGCTGCCTTTAGAATAGCAGCCGCCACCGCCGCCTAGTAACCGCCGCGCCGCAGAAAGTTGCAGCCGCCAGGAATTCACCGGACGTACATATTTCGCCCTTTTCCTGGAAGCTGATATGCTTCTTCCCGGTGGCGGATCGTGGGCACGGCAGTCCAGGGGTTACGGCAGGGTAGAGGCGAATGAAGAAGGCTTTGATCACCGGCATCACCGGGCAGGATGGCTCCTATCTGGCCGAGTTGCTGCTCACTAAGGGGTATGAAGTCCACGGCATCAAACGCCGCAGTTCCCTGTTCAACACCGACCGCATCGATCATCTTTACCAGGACCCGCACGACCGGGCACGCCGCTTCTTCCTGCACTACGGAGACATGACCGATACCAGCAGCCTGGTGCGCGTCATCCAGAGCGTCCGGCCCGACGAGATCTACAACCTAGCCGCGCAGAGCCACGTCGCCGTCTCCTTCGAGGAGCCCGAATACACCGCCGACACCGACGCCCTCGGCACCCTGCGCGTACTGGAAGCCATCCGCATCCTGGGCCTGGAAAAATCTACCCGCTTCTATCAGGCTTCCACCTCCGAGCTCTACGGCAAAGTGCGGGAAACTCCGCAGAGCGAAACCACGCCGTTTTATCCTCGTTCGCCCTACGCGGCGGCCAAGCTCTACGCCTTCTGGATCACGGTCAACTATCGCGAGGCCTACGGCCTTTACGCCTGCAATGGAATCCTCTTCAACCACGAGTCTCCGGTGCGCGGTGAAACTTTCGTTACCCGCAAGATCACCCGCGGCCTGTCGCGCATAAAGGCCGGACTGCAGGAGTCGCTCTTCATGGGCAATCTCGATTCCCTGCGCGACTGGGGGCACGCCCGCGATTACGCCGAAATGCAATGGCTGATGCTGCAGCAGGAGCAGCCCGAGGACTTCGTCATTGCCACCGGAGAGCAGCACAGCGTGCGCGAATTCATCAACCTTGCAGCCGCCAAGCTGGAGATGACTCTGCACTGGCAGGGCGCGGGCGTGGACGAAAAAGCCTGCGACGAACGGGGACGCCTCATCGTCGCCATCGACCCGCGTTACTTCCGTCCCACCGAGGTGGACAACCTATTGGGAAATCCCGCCAAAGCCAAGGCTAAGTTAGGCTGGGCGCCCAAAATCGGCTTCGACCAGCTGGTCACCGAGATGGTGGAAGCCGACTACGAACTGGCCAAGCGCGATGCCCTGGTGCTCGACCGCGGTTACAAGATTCACCATCACCATGAGTAGCTATATTCATGAGTAACTATATTCCAAAAGACGCACGCATCTTTGTCGCCGGGCATCGTGGCCTGGCCGGCTCGGCCATCGTACGCAAGCTGCGCTCACTCGGCTACCAGAATCTTCTGCTGCGCACCCATGAGGAGCTCGACCTGGAGGAATGCGGTGCAGTCAGTCGCTTTTTTAGCGAGCAGCGTCCGGAGTTCGTCTTCTTCGCCGCCGCCAAGGTCGGCGGCATTCTCGCCAATCGCGACTTCCCCGCCGAATTCATCGCCCGTAATCTGCGCATCCAATCCAATGTGATCGAAAACGCCCACCGCTCCCAGGTCAACCGGCTGCTCTTTCTCGCCTCCAGCTGCATCTATCCCAAGCTAGCGCCGCAGCCAATCTCCGAGGATCAGCTGCTCGCTGGCCCGCTGGAATTCACCAACCGCTCCTACGCCGTGGCAAAGATCGCCGGCATCGAGATGTGCTGGGCCTTCAACCGCCAATATGGAACGCATTATCTGGCCGCCATGCCCACCAATCTCTACGGCCCGGGAGACAACTACGATCTCGCCAACTCCCACGTTCTGCCCGCGCTCATCCGCAAAGTGCATGAAGCCATCGAGCGCGGCGAGCCGACGCTGACCGTGTGGGGCACCGGCAATCCTCTGCGCGAGTTTCTCTTCAGCGACGATATGGCCGACGCCTGCGTATTCCTGCTAAACCTTCCGGAAGCCGATTTCCAGCGCCTGACCGGCGATCCCGAAGTGGCTCCCCTGGTCAACGTAGGCAGCGGCAGCGACCTCACCATTGCCGAACTGGCGCGCAAGGTCTGCGACGTGCTCGGCTTCCACGGCGAGATCGTCTTCGACAGCGCCAAGCCCGACGGCACCCCGCGCAAGTTGATGGACAGCTCAAAATTGTTCAGCCTGGGTTGGCATCCCAAGGTGTCACTCGAGGAGGGCATCCGTATCGCCTACGACGAATACCGCGCCCGGGCGTCCAGGCAACAAGGAGTGGCTCAATGATCGATATTCATTGCCATCTGCTGCCTGCCATCGACGACGGCGCCAAGTCCTGGGAGATCACGCTGGAAATGTGCCGCATGGCGCAGGCCGACGGCGTGACCCACATCGTCGCCACGCCTCATGCCAACTACGAGTACGCCTACAACCGCGACTCCCACCTGGCCCTCCTCGAGGAGCTCCGCCTGCGTGTTCCCGGAATGAGTTTTTCGCTGGGATGCGACTTTCATCTCTCCTTCGAAAATATCGCCGATGCCATGCAGCACCCCGCGCGCTATGCCATCGGCGATACGCGCTACCTGCTGGTGGAGCTCTCCGAATACAGCGCCTTCAACGTGGCGCAGACACTCTATGAGTTGCAAACCGTCGGGCTGGTGCCCATCCTCACCCATCCCGAGCGCAATCCGCTGATCCTGGGCAAACCCAGCCTGCTCAAGGAATACGCCGCCGTCGGCTGTCTGTTTCAGATCACCGCCAACTCGCTCACCGGCTTTTGGGGAAAACTCTCACAGAAGATGTGCGAGGAGATGCTGCGCAACAAAATGGTTCACTTCATCGCCAGCGATGCCCACGGCATCAAGGGCCGTCCTCCTATACTCTCGGCGGCGCGCGATGCCGCCGCCAAAATCGTCGGCGCCGCGGAGGCCGACAAACTGGCGGACGCCAACCCCGCCGCGGTGGTAGCCAATCAGGTCATCGAGCAGATCGCAATGCGGTAACACTTCTCCGGGCCAGCCATGATCAACACTTCCACTCTCCCAACGGGAAGAAGATCGTACCGTGCGATATCGCGGCCAAATCGAAAGATAGGCTTTGAGTTGGAGTCCGGACTTGAGAAAATTGCTTGTCCGGAAAGCGCCGAGCAGACACCGGATACTTGTGAGCACGGATAATTCTGTGCGCGGATCCGGCGAGCGCTGCCCGCCCGATCCGCGCACCAGGCGGCCGATCACCCCATCGAGACCAAGTGGAGTAGAGGATGCAAACGTTGCGGCGGCTATGCCTCACCCTAATCCTGCTGACCGGTGTGAGCCTTGTGGCTCAAACCCCGTCACCCATGACGTGGGACGAGGTGCGCCACCGCTTTGAACAGGACAATCCAACCCTGCTGGCGGGCCAGTTGAACATCGATGAATCCAAGGCGCAGGAGATCACCGCCGATCTCCGGCCCAATCCGCAATTCACCCAATCCACCGACGGAACTCAGATTGCTCCGCACAACGGAGTATGGCAGCCGTTCTCCGGCACTCTGTTCGTCAGCACCGTCAGCTATCTGCACGAGCGCGAGCACAAACGCGAACTCCGCCTGGAGAGCGCGCAGAAGGGCACGGCCATCGCGGTCTCCACCCAGGCCGACCTGGAGCGCTCGCTGCTGTTCGGGCTGCGCAGCGCCTTCGTTTCGGCACTGCAGGCCAAGGCCGTTCTGCAGTTGGCCAAAGACAACCTGGCCTATTACGACCATGTGCTCGGCATCAGCCGCACCCGCTTCCAAGCCGGCGACATCGCGCAGATCGATCTCGACCGCCTGGAGTTGCAGCGCGTGCAGTATGAGTCCGACCTCGAAACCGCCGACGTCAACCTGCGCACCGCCAAGATCACCCTGCTCACCCTGCTCAATGACCGCACGCCGGTCGACAAATACGATGTCACCGGCGCCTATGATTTCGCCGAGCTGCCCATGTCGCAGGACCAGTTCCGCAAAATCGCCCTGGAGAACCGTCCCGACCTGCGCGCCGCCGTGGAAGCCATCGACAAGGCGCAGACCGACCACAAACTGGCGCTGGCAAACGGTTCCACCGATCCCACTTTCGCCTTGTGGGTAACGCCCTACAACGCTTCGTTCAACAACACCAATGAGCGCCAGTCGCTCGGCGGCAGTGTGACGATTCCACTGCGCATCTTCGATAAGAATCAGGGCGAGAAGCTGCGCACCCAGATTGACATCACCCGCGATGAGCACTTGCACGACGCCGCCGAGGCGCAGGTCTTCAGCGACGTGGACTCCGGCTACGTCACCCTCGGCAGCACCGTAAAGCTGCTCATGCCCTACAAGACGAAGTACCTGCAGCAGTCGGTGCGGGTGCGTGACACGGTCTGGTTCTCCTATCAGCACGGCGGCGCTGCCCTGCTCGATTTCCTGAACGCCGAGGCTGAATACCGGGCCGTGCAATTGAACTATGTGAACCTCGTCGGTTCTTACCTGACGGCAGCCGCGCAACTGAACATGGCCGTGGGCCGGGAGGTAATCCAGTGAAGATTAAATCTGCAGGCCTCGTCCTATTCGCAACTCTCGCTCTGCTCCCGAGTCTGTTTCTTTCTGGCTGCAAAAAAGCCGAGGCCAACCCGGCCGCCGAGGCGCCGCCGCAGGCGACCGTCATCCCGGCCATGGACGCCAACAACTTCAAGGTGGATCATCCCGAGCAGTTCCCGCTGGTCTCCGCCGTCGAGCACAAAGCGGCGCCGGCGCTGAATGTGACCGGCGTGGTGCAGCCCGACATCGCCCGCGCCGTCCCCGCCATTTCGCTGGCCACCGGCAGAGTGGTGGAGATCCACGCCCGCCTCGGCGACACGGTAAAGAAGGGCCAACTGCTGCTCAAAGTGCGCAGCAACGATGTCTCCGGCGCCTTCCAGGCTTATCAAAAAGCCGAGAACGATGAGCGCCTGGCGCGGCAGCAGTTGGACCGCCAAAAGATCCTCTTCGACAACGGCGCCGCCGCCAAGAGCGCTCTGGAGCAGGCCCAAACCGCCGAGCAGGACGCCAAGGTCGATCTCGATACTGCCACCGAGCAGCTGCATCTTCTCGGCGTGGACAAGGATCATCCCTCGGGCATCGTCAATGTCGTCGCCCCCATCTCGGGAGTCATCACCGACCAGCAGGTCACCAACGCGGCCGGCGTTCAGGGACTCAGCGGCCCCAACCCGTTCACCATCTCCGATCTTTCCTACGTGTGGATCATCTGCGATGTGTATGAGAACGATCTCGACGCGGTGCACGTCGGCGAGTACGCCGACATTCATCTCGACGCCTATCCCAACAAGGTGCTCAAGGCCCGCATCGATAACATTCTGCCCACGCTCGACCCTTCGCTCCACACCGCGAAAGTGCGGCTCGAAGTGCCCAACCCCGGAATCCTGCGCATCGGCATGTTCGCCACCGCCACCTTCTATGGCAAGCAGGCGGTGAGCACCGCCGCGGTTCCCTCCTCGGCGATTCTGCACATCCACGACCGCGACTGGGTCTTTGTGCCCCTCGGCAACGGCTCCTTCAAGCGCCAGGAAGTCACCTCCGGCATCATGCTGCCCGGCAACATGCAGGAGATCGTTGCGGGCATCAAGCCCGGAGACCAACTGGTCGAGAATTCGCTGGCACTGCAGAACACGGTGGAGCAATAGATGATCAAGCGACTCGTCGATTTTGCGCTCGATCAGAAACTGCTTGTCCTTGCCTTCGCTCTGCTGCTGATCGCCGCCGGAGCGGTCGCCTTCCACCATCTCCCCATCGATGCCTATCCCGATGTGGCCGACAACTACGTCGAGGTCATCACCCAGTGGCCCGGAATCTCCGCCGAACAGGTTGAGCAGCAGGTCACCGTGCCGCTGGAAACCGTCCTGAACGGCATTCCGAACGTGGTGCACCTGCGTTCGTTCTCGCTCTTCGGCCTCTCCGACATCAAGCTGATCTTCGATGACGAATCCAGCAATGACTGGAACCGCGAGCGCGTCCTCGAACGTCTCTCGCAAGTCACCCTGCCTCCGGGCGTCACCCCGCAGATGGGCACCGACTGGAGCCCGGTCGGTCAGATCTACTGGTACACGTTGAAAAGCACCAACCCGGCTTACGACGTGATGGAGCTGAAGTCGCTCGAAGACTGGGTGGTCGAAAAAAATCTCAAAGCAGTGCCAGACATCGTCGATGTTTCCAGCTTCGGCGGACCCACGCGCGAATACCAGGTACGCGTCGATCCCAACAAGCTGATCGCTTACGGCCTCAGTCTCTCCCAGGTCGAGCAGCAGCTCACCAACAACAACACCAATGCCGGCGGCAGCTTTTTAGAAGCCGGTCTGCAACAGATCAACATCCGCGAAGTCGGCCTGGTCCGCAACGTAAGCGATATCGAGAACACGGTCATCCAGGCCAAAAACGGCACTCCGTTGCGCATTAAGGATATCGCCGTCGTCGCCCAGGGCCCCAAGATCCGCCTCGGGCAGACCGCCAAAGCAATCCATCGCGAGGATGGCAAAATCGTTGACGACGACGATGTAGTCTCCGGCATCGTGGCCTTGCGCAAAGGCGCCAATGCGGACGAGGCGCTGCGAGGGGTCGAGGCAAAAGAAAAGGAGATGAACGACCACATCCTGCCCCCTGGGGTAAAGATGGTCCCGTTCCTCGACCGCAGCGATCTGATTCGCTTCACTACCCATACGGTGATTCACAATCTCATCGAAGGCTTCATCCTGGTCACGCTCGTGCTGCTCCTGTTGCTGGGCAACGTGCGCGGCGCCTTGATTGTCGCCCTTACCATTCCGTTCTCTCTGCTGTTCGCCTCCATCTGTCTTGACATCCGTCAAATACCGGCCAATCTGCTCTCGCTCGGGGCGCTGGATTTCGGCATGGTGGTCGATGGCGCCGTCGTCATGGTGGAAAACATCATCCGCCACATGGGCCAGGACCACGACAACCTGCCCGTGGCTGACCGCATCCGCAACGCCGCCCATGAGGTTCAGCGTCCGGTCTTTTACGCCATCACCATCATCATCACCGCCTATCTCCCCATCTTCACCCTGCAGCGGGTGGAAGGCCGTTTGTTCCGTCCCATGGCCTGGACGGTGGCCTTTGCCCTTCTGGGCGCGGTGATCTTCTCCATGACCATCGCCCCGGTGCTCTGCAGCCTGCTCTTCCGCAAAGAAATCAAAGACTGGCAGAATCCCGTGCTGCTCTGGGTAACGCAGGCTTACCGCCGCGCCGTCTCCTGGACCATCGACCGTTGCTGGGTGATGATCGTGGTTGCCGTTGCCGCCATCGGCATCAGCGGCTACCTCACTCTTACCGACGCCATCGGCTCCGAATTCCTGCCGCATCTAGACGAAGGCGCAATCTGGGCGCGCGGAACCCTTGCGCCCAGCACCGGGCCGACCGAAGGCATTCGAGTCATGAACCAGGCCCGCATCATCTTTGCCTCATTCCCCGAGGTCACGCAATGCTGGAGCCAGGTCGGACGGCCCGATGACGGAACCGATACCACCGGCTTCTTCAACACCGAATTCTTTGTGGACCTGAAGCCCAAAGAACAGTGGCGGCCCGTCTTCCACCAGAACAAAGACGAGCTGATCGCCGCCATGGACCGCGAGGTGGAAAAGATTCCCGGCGCGGTCTGGGGCTTCTCGCAGCCCATCTCCGACAATATGGAAGAAGCCGTCAGCGGCGTCAAAGGCGAGCTCGCCACAAAAGTTTATGGCGACGACCTCAAAACCCTCGAAGACAAGGCCACGGAAATCTCCGACGCCATGCGCCAGGTTCCCGGCATCGAGGACCTCGGAGTCTTTCGCGTCCTCGGCCAGCCCAATCTCAACATCACCGTGGACCGCCAGGCCGCCGCCCGCTATCAGATCAACGTCTCCGATGTGCAGGACGCCATCCAAACCGCCGTAGGCGGCAACGCCCTCACTCAGGTCCTCCGGGGCGAGGCCCGCTATGACCTCGTTCTTCGCTATCAAAAGCCGTACAGGGACCAGAAGGAAGCGATCGAAAACATCCGCCTGCTTGCGCCCAGCGGAGAGCGCGTCTCGCTCGCCCAGCTCTGCAAAATCGAAGAGCGCGACGGCGCCTCTGAGATCTACCGCGAAGGCAACCAGCGCTATATCGCCGTCAAATACAGCGTCCGCGGCCGCGACCTTGGCAGCGCCGTCGAAGAGGCGATCCAGAAGGTCAACTCCCAGGTCAAGCTGCCCACTGGCTACCACATCGACTGGGAGGGCGAGTACGCCAGCCAGAAGCGGTCGGCCGCGCGGCTGGCCATGATCGTCCCCATCACGATCTTCCTCATCTTCATGATCATTTACGGCGCCTTCGGCTCTTTCAAGTGGGCACTGTTGAACCTGGTCAACGTGCTGGTGGCTCCCTTCGGCGGCATCCTGGCGCTGCTCTTTACCGGCACCCATTTCAGCGTCTCGTCGGGAATCGGCTTCCTGGCGCTGTTCGGCGTCTGCGTACAAACCGGCGTCATCATGATCGAGTACATCAACCAGCTGCGCGCCCGCGGCATGCCGGTCCGCGACGCCGCCATCGAAGGCGCCACGCGCCGCCTCCGTCCCATTATGATGACCATGCTGGTGGCCACCCTCGGCTTGTTGCCCGCCGCCACCTCCCACGCCATCGGATCGGATTCGCAGCGCCCCTTTGCCATCGTCATCGTCGGCGGACTCATCGCCGACCTGCTCATTAGCATCTTCCTGTTGCCGACCTTCTACGTCTGGTGGGCCGGGCCGGGCGATTACCTGCCCGCGATCGAAGAACCCAACAACCACGGCTATGAAGAATAGGCATCAAGCCGTTGTGCAATCTCAGCCATAACCGCGCTATCGCTGGTACTCTTGCTGCAAACTGATTCTGCGTCGCGAAAGGATACGCACTTGACCAGAAACACGCATTGGACCAGGGAGCAGATTCGAAAGCAGATTCGCGAGACCGGTTTGATTCCATCCATCCGCGTGGAATCGGCCGAGGAAGCCATCTTCGCCTCCGAGCAAGTCGCCGCTGGCGGCATCCCCATCGTCGAAATCGCGGCCACCATCCCCGGTTCCGACCAGGTGATTCGCGACCTCACCAATCGCTTCCCCAAACTCATTGTCGGCGCCGAGGTCACCTCCGGTCTGGACGAGGCGCACCGCAAACTCGACTCCGGTGCCAGGTTCCTCACCGGCCCGGGCTACTCCGAAGAAATCACCCGCTACTGCGTCGAGCATGAGATCGCCGTCATCGCCGGCGCGCTCACCCCCACCGAGGTCATGCTTGCCCATGAGGCGGGCGCCGATTTCATAAAAGTCTTCCCCTGCGCCGAGGTCGGCGGATATCACTACATCCGCGCTCTCAAGGCTCCGCTGCCGCACGTGCCTCTGATCGCCGCCGGCGGCGTCACCCAAAGCAGCGCTCCCCATTTCATCACCGCCGGAGCCGTTGCCCTCGGGGTCGGCGAAGATCTCATTCCACGCCAGGCAATCCGGTTCCGCGAGGGCGCCTGGATTCGCGAACTCGCCGCCCGCTTCCTCAACTTTGTGCGTCAGGCCCGCGCGGAGATGAAATAACCGCCTTTGGCGCTCGCGCAGGCTCACTCACTCGTTGGTTTGCCCTAGGCACCGCTCATCTGCCGCCGCGACGCTTCGCTTTGCGGTGAAATCCGCGGCGAAATATTGCCCCTCCCGCCGCATCTCACCCATTTCCCAGATCGGGAAACTATTCTGCATAAAACAATTCATCCGCAGTCGATCAATCTTTCTTATCCGCTCTATAAGCAATCTGCGTTTTCGCTCTGTCCGATCTACCTTTCGCAATCCACATAATTTACCCGAATCCTCCGCCACGCCTCTAAGCGCCTTTCTTTCCAGTGACACTGCTCGTCCCCAGTGTTGCCGCATCCCAAGCATCCAAATCTTTTTCTATCGCATCCCGTTTACCGCCTTGGTACGTAAAACCTTCCGTTATCGCCTCGATAAATAAAAGGAATTGGTGTCCCACCGAAAGGGCAGTTACCCTCAACTGACGTTTATGTTTAACCAAACGTTTATGCACTTTGGGAACACCGCTGAAACGACTCTATACGGGAGAAAAAACTGAATGAGCATGAAACGTTACAAGAAGCTCGCGCTCGGAGCCACACTCTTTGCGTTCACTCTGCCCCTTGGACTGGCCGCCCAGACCCCTGCGCCCGCACCGGCGGAAACTCCGGCGCCCGCGCCCGCGCCTGCGCCTGCCGATCCGTTGGCCGGAATCACCAGCGTCCTGCACGGCGTGAACCTGACCGCACTGGTCGATGGTTATTACCAGTACAACGCCAACCATCCGGTCGACGGCACCTACACCGAGCCGTTCACCAACGTAAATAGCCAGTTCATGCTGAACCTGCTTGAAGTCCAGTTGGACAAGCCGGTTGATAAATCCAGCCCGCTCGGCTTCCGCGTCGCAATGGGCTTCGGCAATGCAATGACGCAGATCGAAAACTCCAGCAATTTCTCTCTGAAAACCGGGGTTTCTGACGGCAACGCCACCACCACCCAGTACCTCAAAGAAGGCTACCTGTCCTACATGGCCCCCATCGGCAAAGGCTTGCAGATCGACTTCGGCAAGTTCGTCACTCCGGCGGGCAACGAAGTCATCGAGTCCAACCAGAACTGGAACTACACCCGCGGCCTGCTGTTTTATGACGCAATCCCTTACTACCATTTTGGCGCCCGCGTAAAGTACACCTTTAACGACAAGTTCTCGATCACCGGATTGGCGACCAACGGCTGGAACAATGTCCTCAGCACCAACACCGGCAAAACCGGCGGCTTCAGCGCAAGCTGGAACGCTACCAAGAAGATCACCCTGACCGAAACCTATCTGACCGGTCCCCGGGACGCCTTCGCCACCGGCAACAACGGCCCGTGGAACAACCTCACGGATACCGTTGTGGCCTACAACCCCACCGCCAAGCTGTCCGTCGCGGGTGAGTTCGACTACGACCATCAGGGACTCTCGACTGCTGAGAACTACACCGGAACCGGCGGAGCTGACTATACCGGCGTTGCCGGCTACGTAAGATACGCCGTTAGCTCCAAGACAGCCGTTGCCGGACGCTACGAGTACCTCAACGATCACGACGGCTTGGCCCTCGGCATCAATGGCGGTCTTGCCGTTGCCGGCTATCCCTTCCCCTCCGGCAACTCGTTGCCCTCGGGAGTTGGGGGGCACGATCATCCGCAGGAGTTCACCGGAACCCTCGAGCGCACTTTCGCCGGCCACCTCATCACCCGGCTGGAATACCGTCACGACTTCTCGAATCACGACATCTTCGAGGTCGGCGGTGGCAAGGGAGCCGCGTCATTCTCTGATCACCAGGACACAGTTACCGTCGGCATGATGCTTGTTCTTCAGCCGGCGCAGTAAGACCCAACCAGGCGGCGAACTCTGGGCCGCCACTTTGCAACCGATGTAGGTTAGACCCGGCCGGGATCGGTTCCGGCCGGGATCTAATCAGAAATCCCCACCCCCCAACCACGATCGACTAGGAGATTCGGATGGCCGACGAAACCAAAGTAGGATCCGTTGAAATGCAGAAAACCCTGGGCCTCACCGGCCTCACGATGAACGCCATGGCGCTCATCGCCCCCGGTGCCTTCCTCTGGCTCACTTTCTACATCCAGGCGACGACCGGCACAACCGGTCCCGCGATGTGGGCAGGCATCGTGCTCGCCTTGCTGCTCTGTCTGGCAACCGCCGTCTGTTACGCCGAGATGGCCAAGCTCTACCCGGGCACCGGAAGCTCCTATTACTTCGCCGAACAGTCGTTCCTCAATCACGACAAGGTTTGGAAGTATGCCCGCCTTTCCAAGTTCATCGTGGGCTGGGGCTCCCACCTGTACTACTGGATTTACCCCGGCGTGATGGTCGGTGTCATGGGTATCTTCTCCGGATACATCGTCGGCACCCTCTATCCCAGCTTCATGAGTGCCTCCAATCCCGGACCGGTCTTCATGATGCTCTGTGCCGTGATCTTCTCCTTCCTGATCGCCTACATCGCCTATCGCGGTGTGGTTGGTTCCACGGCGGTCAATGTCGCCGTCAACGTGATTCAGATTTCGGCACTGCTCGTCTTCTCCGTGATGGCGCTCGGCTATCGCGCCAACCATCCGGCCGGCAGCCCGGGCCGTCAGTTTGATTCCACCTCCGGTCAATCCTACAGCTACGAGTTCGCCACCACCTCCACCAAGGCCGCCGATGGCACGGTCACCGACACCATCGTCCGCGACGCCAGCCAGGTGCCGCAGCCCAAGCTGGACGCCACCGGCAAGGTTGTTCCCTTTATCGTCCAGTACCCCACCTATGACACCTCAAACCCGCCGCTCTTCCAGACCCATGAGAACGCCAAGTCGGTCATCGCTCCACATAAGTTGAGCTGGATGTTCCTGCAAGCCACAGTGGCCATTCTCATCCTGGTCGGATTCGAATCCGTAACCGCCATGGGTGGCGAGGCAAAGAACGCCAAGCACGACATCCCCATCGCGGTCATCACCTCGCTCCTGGTGCAGGGCGCCTTCTGCTACTTGTTTGAGTATTTCGCGGCCAACTACTTCCTCAACAGTGGTTACACCATGCAAAGCGCGGCGGGTTCGGCCGCTCCCATCGGCGACATGATGGTGCTCGTGGGCGACTCGCTCTTCGGAGCCGGCCGCGGACGCATCTTCATGCTGGTGGAAGCCTTCACCGTCTTCCTCGCCCTCATCGGCACCACGCTCTCCTGCATGAACACCGGCGCTCGCGTCACTTACGCGATGGGCAAGGATCGTGAAGTTCCCGAGCACTTCGGCCTGCTGCATGGCGACAACCTCACCCCGCACCGCGCCATCTGGGTGCTGGCAACCATCTCCGCCGTGATCGGCTGCATCTCGGTCGTCATGGCCTTCGGCGATGCCGGCGCTCCGGCTGACGCGGTCATCCAGGCTCTGCCCCACGGCTTGTTCTCGAGCTTCGGCTACACCACCCATGACAAGATGGCGGCACTGCCCAACTCGCTGTTGACCGTAACCCTGGCCTCCAACTTCGGTACGTTCCTGCTTTACATGTTGAGCTGCGTCACCTGCATGGTGGCGTATCATAAACATCCGAAGTTCAGCGTGCTGCGCCACTTCCTCATTCCGGTCTTTGGCGTGGTTGCCAACCTGGCCTGCATGGTAGCCTACCTCGTGGGACCGTTCCTCGGAATCGGCACCAAGATGGAGCCGCTGCTGGCCTTGGGAATCGCGGCAGTCTGGGCGGTTTACGGAGGAATCTACTTCATTACATCCTCCAAAGCCACGGGCAGAACCACCCTGGTCACCAGCCGCGGTTGACGGCAGCTGCAAGCATGTAACTCACACGCAGGCGGGCTCCCCAGCCCGCCTGCATCTCATTTCAAGTAGGAGACTGTGCCATGCGGCGTAATCCGATGAGTGCTGCGGTTCCGGAACCGCCCGAGCTGCGTGCCCCATCCATCACCATGGACATTGAATTTTCCGAGGCCACCGACTGCGGCCCCGTGCGCCCGCACAACGAAGATTTTGTCGGCCATTCCCTTCCATCCAGCGCGGACCATGCGCGCAGCCGCGGCTGGGTCTTTGTGCTCGCCGATGGCGTCGGCGGACGCGACCTTGGCGAAGTCGCCTCCCGCCTGGCCGTGGAAACCGTCCTCTCCGAGTGCGCCACCTTGGCCAAAGGGGAAAATCCCGAAGCGCTCTTCGAGCGCTCCATCCAAGCCGCCAACCACCGCGTTTACGAGACCGGACACGGCTCCATCGCCTCCACACTGGTGGCCTGTGCGCTGCGCTTCGACCGCGCCACCGTCGCGCATGTGGGCGACTCGCGCTGCTACCTCATCCGTGATGGTCGTCCCCGTCGCCTCACCCGCGACCACACCGCGCTCGCCGATCAGGCGCGCCTGGGCTATCTTCCCGGCCGCGAATCGCAGCGGGCCCGCCTGCGCAGCACGCTCACCCGCTCGCTCGGAACCCAGCTCTTCGTCTCGCCCGACATCACCGAGCATCACGTAATCCCCGGAGACCTCCTGCTGCTCTGCTCGGACGGCCTGCATGGCGCCGTCTCCGACGAAAAGATCGTCCGCGTCGCCACCTCCACCGGCGACCTCGGCGAGGCCGCACGGCGGCTGATCGAGATTGCCAACGACAGCGATGGTGGCGATAATGTCAGTGTTCAGCTGATTAGGGTAAAAAGCGTGGAAGCCGTCGGAATGTATCGCGGCCGACCCTACCGGCTGTTCTGATCGGCACCAACTCAAATCCACGGGAGACGAGTCTCCACCCATGATCTCTGTCCACGCTGGCGAACAACTCGACCACTTCCAGATCGACCGCCTGGTAGCCCGCAGCGGCATGGCCTCGATCTTCCAGGGCACCGACCTGCGCACCGGCCAGATGGTCGCCATCAAGATCCCCCACCCCCAGATGGAGTGCGACCCCGTCTTCTTCGAGCGCTTCCAGCGTGAGGAGGAGATCGGCAAAAAGCTCGATCACCCCGGCATCATGAAGGTGATTGCCAACGACGGCCGCCATGATCCCTACATCGTGATGGAATGGGTGCCAGGCCGGCTGCTCCGCCAGATCATGTCGGACACCGGCAAATTGCCCCAGGAGCGCGCCATCCATCTGGTGCTGCAAATCTGCCAGGCGCTCGAGCATATCCACAGCCACGGCGTCATCCATCGCGACCTCAAGCCGGAAAACATCATGGTCGATGACAACGACAACATCAAAATTATCGACTTCGGAATCTCGGCCAACAGCGGATCGCGGCGCATCACCTTCGCCAAATTGAACGACACCATGGGCACCCCGGACTATATTTCGCCCGAGCAGGTCAAGGGCGGCCGCGGCGATGCCCGCAGTGACATCTACGCACTGGGCGTCATGCTCTACGAGATGCTGACCGGCGTGGCTCCATTCACCGGCGACAATCCATTCGCCATCATGAATGACCGCGTGCTCAACAATCCGGTGCCGCCGCGCGAGCACAATCCCGAGATCTCTCCGCAGCTCCAGGAGGTGCTCTATCGCGCCATGGAGCGCGAGCCGCGCAACCGCTATCGCAGCGCCCGCGACTTCGCCTTCGATCTCGAGCACCTCGATCAGGTCGGCGTCGAAGAGCGCCCCGAGTTGCACAATTGGAAGCGGCGACGTTCGCCCTGGGGACGCAGGATTGCCCTGTACGTGGCCCTCGCCCTGATTCCCGTCGTCATCTTCGCTCTCCTGCTCTACGTTGCCAAGCACGCTTGAGCCGAGCGCCCGCGGCCGGAGCGGCGTTGTTACCGCGTACCTGGCTGCGAAGCGACTTGGCGCGGCTAGGGTGGGAAAGAAGGACCTATCAACCCTGGCGCTGCTCTAATATCCTTGACTGGAACGCACCGATGAAAGTTGCCGGATCCCTACTGTTGTGCGCGGGCTTTGCGATCGTGCTGTGCACCTTCCTGCTGCTCTCCGCCACTGCGCCCCGCGCCGCCTTCGTGCTGGCCGGCATTGCCGTGCAGGCGACCGGGCTCATGCTCGTCTTCCGCGCGCACTACACTCTGGGTGAAGGACGATAATGCAGACTCAGCCGGTGGCGCTCACCGAAGCCGGAATGGCCTTATGCATGGTGTGCATCTTTCTGGTGCCGCTCGCCGCGGCCGGTCTGGCGCTCATCCATACCGGCTTCGGACGCGGACGCAGCGCCGCCCACTCCCTGCTCAGCGCTCTGTGTGTCTTCGCGGTGGCCGTCCTCGCCTGCCTGCTGGTGGGTTTCTCCCTGCAGGGATATGCCGGCGGTCCTGCCCGCCTGCTGTCCTTGGACGGCCGCTCCTGGAACCTGCTGGGTTCGGCCAGGCCCCTGATGCGCGGCGGCATCTTCAACAGCCCCACTCTCTCGCTCGTGGCCTGCCTGCAGATGTTCAGCGTGGGCATCGCCGCCATGATTCCGCTCGGCGCCGGCTCTGACCGCTGGCGTCTGCGCGCCAGTTGCGCATCCACCGCTCTGCTCGCCGGCATCACCTTCCCCATCTTCGCCCACTGGGTATGGGGCGGAGGCTGGCTCGCGCAACTGGGCTCTCTGGCCTCCTGCGGCAATGGCGCCATCGACGCGGGCGGCGCCGGCGTCATCCAGGCAGTCGGAGGACTCACCGCCCTGTCCATCACCTGGATTCTCGGTCCGCGACTGGGCAAATATGAGGACATGGGACTGGCCATTCCCGGCCATAACATGCCTTTTGTCCTCTTCGGCTGCCTGCTGTCCCTCGTCGGCTGGATGGGCCTGGACTCGGCGGCTGCCATGCTCTTTACCGGCGCGCCCGTCACCGGCGTCCCGCTGATTGCGGTCAACAACCTCGTCGCAGCCAGTGTCGCGCTCCTGGCTGCCCTAGCCGTCACCCGGCTCCGCTACGGCAAACCCGACGCCTCCATCGCCGCCAACGGATTCGTCATCGGCCTGGTTGCCATCTCCGCCGCCTGTTCCCTGACCTCACCTGCCATTGCCGCAGTCATCGGACTGGCAGCCGGCCTCGCCGTTCCCTTTTCGGTCGAGTGGCTGGATCGCCTCGGCTGCGACGATCCCAGCGGCTCCGTCTCCGTGCATGCTGTCGGAGGCCTGTGGGGCGTCCTCGCCGCCGGTCTTTTCGTCCATCCCCGTCCCGGCCAGTGGATGGCCCAGGCGGCGATGATCTCCGCCCTGCTCGGCTTTGTCTTGCCGCTCTCCTACGGCCTCAACTGGCTCTTGAACCGCTTCTACCCCCAGCGCATCGGCCCCACCGGGGAGCAGCAGGGTCTGGATATGTCCGAACTCGGGGCTGGCGCCTACCCCGAGTTGGCCCAAGCCTCCAGAGACTATCTCTCCCGCTAAAGGAGTTCCTGAGTTGCCGTAGTTGTAGTTCTTGCTCCCGCCCCTACGGTGTCATTCTGAACGAAGTGAAGAACCCCTACGCCGTCCCATTCACCCGCGCCGTTCCAGGCTTTCTACCCACAACTCGACTTCCACCAGCCATAAGAAAAGGGCACCTGAGCGGTGCCCTTGCTTGCTTTCCTACCGGACAGCCGGATTTAATTCCCCGCCGCCAGCCGCGCCTGGTTATGCTCGGCAATGATCTTGCGCGCGTTGTCCGCCAGTTCCTTGGCCTGAGGCATCAGATCCAGAGCCTTCAGCACCACCGGATCCGCCTCGGCCTGCACCTGCATGCCGGACTGCTGGCCGAAGGCGCCCACGAACAGTTCGCTCTTGATGCTGGCCCGCACCCACTCGTTATTCTCCGCCAGATCCTTGTCCGTGTAAGGCAGCTTGTTCTCGGCCAAAAAGTCCTTGAACTCCTTCATCACGGCGTCATCCACCTGGAAGCTCCGGTCCACCTTGTGGCTGATCGAATAGTGCTTGGCGAAGTTGAAGAAGGCGTACTTGCGCAGCAGCTCTTCCTGGAACTTATTGGCCTTGGGAGGCGCAATCTTCACATCCGGCGTGATGCCGTCCCCGCCATACACCGTGCGCCCGCTGTCGGTCAGCTTCACCTCGCGGCTGGCGTCGTCCGGCTTATCTCCGTTGATGGAGTTATCGTCAGCATTGCGGTTGTAGTAGTAGTCATACAGCGACACGCCGTTGTAGTTGCGCTGAATCAGACGTCCGCTCGGGGTGTAATACTTGGCCGTGGTCAGCGCCAGTCCGGTGTTCTCGCTCAGCCGGTACACCGTCTGCACCAATCCCTTGCCGAAGGTGGATTCCCCCGCGATCAGCCCGCGGTCGTGGTCCTGAATGGCCCCGGATACAATCTCGGCCGCCGACGCCGTCCCGTGGTTCACCAGCACCACAATCGGATAATTGTTGGTGCTGCCGTGCGCCGCGCGATACACCTTCTCCGGTGAATTCCGTCCGTGATGGCTGACGATCACCTGTCCCTTCTTGAGGAACTTGTCGGCCACTCCCACACCCTCGCTCAGCAGTCCTCCCGGGTTGTTGCGCAGGTCCAGAATCAGACCCTTCAGATCGCCCATCTGCTCCAGCGCGTCCGTGGTCTCCTGCTCGGTCGTCTCCTGGAAGCCGCTGATGTGCAGATAGCCGATTCCCGGACGTATCATAAAGTGCAGGTCCACCGAGTAGCGCGGAATCTCATCGCGCATCACCGTGAAGATCAGCGGCTTGGTATTGCCCTCGCGCAGAATCGCAATGTGCACCGTGGTGCCCTTGGGGCCTTTCAGCAGGTCGGCCACGTCGCTGGTTGACATGTTGTCGGTCGCCTTGCCGTCCACCCCAACAATAATGTCGCCCGGACGAATTCCGGCCCGGTACGCCGGTGCTCCCGCGAACGGCGCAATCACAATCACCTTATTATTGCGCGGCCCCACCTGCATCCCTACACCGTAGTAGCGCCCGCGCTGCTCTTCCTGCAGCGCCGAGTACTGCTTGGGATCGAAGAAGTTGGAGTGCGGATCCAGCACCCGCAACATCCCCGGAATCGCCCCGTCATAGATGGCCTTGTCGGCGTCTACCTTGTCCGCATAATTCTGCTCGATGACGCTGTACACCTGCGCAAACTCCTGCGCCGAGTCCCGCATCTGGTTGTCGTTGCTCGCCGACGTATCGTCCGTCCGCCCGAACAGCACCCCAAGAAAACCGCACGTCAGAATAACCAGAAAAACCAGAACCAGTGAGCGACGGGAACGTCCAGCCATCGATACATCCTTCTTTTGCCCTGCGTCCGAGCAATCCATGTGTGTTTGCCGCGCCTCTTGGCAGAGACGCAACCCTTGATTCAGCAAGAGTATAGCAGTTCAATCCGGAAACCGTTAGCAAGCGCGCCAACGCTCTCTTGCGAATTCATCCGCCCCTCGCCGCTGTTTTTAAGATGCCGAAAATGTGCCCCTCGCTTCGTAACTTCTTATCCCTGCAGCTTGGCCCTCAACGGCCTGAGCCCCGACGACGAGCGCCCGCGGCCGGCAGCCCAGCGTTACCCGCCCAGCGCCAGCGCTCCGCTCCCGCCAGTTCTGCTTTTTCCATCCGCCACGCCCCTCCCGTTCTATCGGAGGACGAATTTGCCGTGTATGATTACAGCGTATGGGCATTGAGATGATTTTCATCTTCTTGTTGGCCCTGATCTTATTTGGCCCCAAGAGATTACCCGAAATGGCACGCGAAATCGGCAAGTTCGTCGCCGAATTCAAACGTGCGTCCAACGATTTCAAATATCAGCTCCAAGCGGAAATTGAAAAAGCCGGCGATGAGAACCCTTCGTCCCAACAGCCTTCCGCGCTGCCGGCGCCGCAGCCGCAGCAAACCGCTTCCTTCACGCAGACCATTCTGCCGCCCTCCGTCAAGTCGGCCATCAACGGAATCGACGAAGCCCACGAACGGCTGATGCGCACCGCGCGCATGGCCTTCGACGCGCAGAACTTCACCCTGCGTCCGCCCGAGCCGCCTCCAGCACCGGCCGCCGAGCCGGAGCCGCCCGCACCGTCCGCCGCGCCCGAAGCCCAGGCTTCCGCGCCGGTTGAAACCCTCACCTCCCAGCCCGCGCCCGATCCGGCAGCGGCCTCCAGCAACTCTGCCCCGCAGAGAAGTTAATCCCGGCAAAGGTTCTGATGGCAGAGATAGAATCCCCAATCGAAAGCGTAAAAGAGACCGTAAAAGACCGCTCCGGGCTCATCTCCATGGGCTTCATGGATCATCTCGAGGAGCTCCGCAAGCGCATCATCAACAGCATCGCCTACATCGCCGTCGGCTTCTGCGTCTGCTACTACTGGCACGAGGCCATCTTCGCCTGGATCCAGAAACCGATCGTCACCATCCTCGCCGCCCACAAGCTCAGCACCCAGCTGGTCTATACCAATCCGGTCGATCCCTTCAATATGTACCTGAAGATCAGCCTCATCGCCGGAATCTTCGTCGCCTCGCCCTTTATCCTCTACCAGGTCTGGTGCTTCATCTCGCCCGGACTTTACAAACACGAGCGCCGCTACGTCGGCCCGTTCATGATCAGCACCGTCGGACTCTTCGTGGCCGGCGGAATGTTCGCCTACAAGGCGGTTTTCCCGGCGGCCTTCGGCTTTTTCTTCGGATTCAACACCCAGTTCACTCCCATGGTCACCATCAGTGAGTACATCGGTCTGTTCATGACCATCGTGCTCGGCCTGGGCGTGGTCTTTGAAATGCCGGTCCTGGTCTTCTTCCTCGCCCTCTTCGGCATCGTCAGCCCCGGCTGGATGTGGCGCAACCTGCGTTATGCAATCCTCGGAATCTTCATCGTCGCCGGCGCCATCGCTCCCACCCCCGACATCATCAGCATGTGCACCTTCGCCGCTCCCATGCTCATGCTCTACATCTTCAGCATCGGAGTCGCCTACATGGTGCATCCCAAGCAGCGCAAGAAGCGCGAGTTGAACAGCCAATCATGATCCGGCTCAACAGCCTGCCTGTGATTCACAAAGCCAGTCGAAAAGCCGCTCACAAAGCTGGCCGGAAGCTCTTTCCTCTGCTTTTGGCCCTGCTGCTGGCGACCATCGCCTTGCCCTTCGCAAGCTGCCGCCAGTCCACGCCCGCAGCCGACGCAACCCAGGCCGCCGCCGCACAGCCTGCGTCCATCCCCCCGCCGGTCTTCAACCCAGAGAACTTCGATCCCACGCCCCAGACGCCGCCCGCCCTCAAGGTCAGCGGAGCCAAAGCCTTCCAGCTCCTGTTGGACTTCGTCGCTCTCGGCCCGCGCTACCTGGGCAGCCCCGGCCACGCCAAGGCCGAGCAGTTCATCATCAGCCACCTCGAAGGCGCCTCCGAGATCGAGCAGGACAGATTCACCGCCCAAACCGCCGCCGGTCGCTTCCCGATGAACAACATCATCGCCAAATTCCCTGGCAAAAAAGACGGCATCATCGTCCTCGCCGGCCATTACGACACTGTCTATCCTCTGCGCAACACCAGCTTCATCGGCGCCAACGATGGCGGCTCCAACGTCGGACTCATGCTTGAAATCGCCGCCCAGCTCCGCGCCCATCCCCCCCAGGGCTATAGCGTCTGGCTGCTGTTTACCGACGGCGAAGAAGCCACCGTCGAGTGGACCGACGCCGACAGCGTCTACGGCAGCAAGCAACTGGCCAAGCAGTGGCACGCCGACGGCACCGCCTCCAAAATCAAGGCCTTCCTGCTGCTCGACATGATCGGCGACAAAGACCTCGACATCGACCGCGACCTCAACTCCACCCCCTGGCTCCTTGATGTCGTCGCCCGCGCCGCCCAGCGCGCCGGCCATCCCAACTTCTTCGCACGCACCAACATGATCGAAGATGACCACCTTCCCTTCGCCGCCGTTGGCATCCCCGTGGCCGACATCATCGACCTCAATTACGGCTTCAACAACATCTACCACCACACCACCGAGGACACGCCCGACAAATGCAGCGCCGCCAGCCTGCAAACCGTCGCCGACGTCGTCATGGAAACCATCCGCGCCCTCAACACCCGCTAACGCCAAGCGCCCGCGGCCGGAGCGGCGTCCTTTGCCGCGTACCCGTCGCAGTGATCACATTTTTGAGAGTGTCATCCTGAGAGTTTGTGACTATATTGATTTACAGGCCATTTTGGGCCTGTAACTATCCTTGTTTTCAGCATCTAGTTTTAACGATTTCAATAAAGTCACAAACTCTGAGCGAAGCGAAGGCCCCCAGCGCCGTTCCAATCTCCCTTGCCGTTCACCGGCACCCTGGCCACCCAGGCTGCTTTTTCAACGCCAATGGTAGTCTTACTAAGACCGCCCGATCATGCCTGCCCTCGCCCACCTCTGGCCATGGATTCTGTTCCTCGCCTTCGTGCTTCTCATGCTGGTGCTCGATCTCGGCGTCTTCAACCGCGCCCCGCGCGCCATCGGCCTCGGCGAAGCCCTGCGCTGGACCGCGTTCTGGGTGGGACTGGCCGCTGCCTTCGCCCTCCTGCTCTACTTCCACGGTCACCGCATCGTCGGTGCAGCGCCTTCCGCCAACCGCCGCCTCGCCACCGACTTCCTCACCGCCTACCTCGTCGAGTTGATGCTCAGCATCGACAATCTCTTCCTCTTCCTGCTCATCTTCCGCCACTTCAAGGTGACCTCCGCGCTGCAGCACCGCGTGCTCTTCTGGGGCATCCTCGGAGCCATTCTCATGCGTGCCCTCTTCATTCTCGTTGGCATCACCGCGCTCCACCGCTTCCACTGGATGACCTACCTCTTCGGAGCCTTCGTCATCTACGCCGCCATCGAACTGCTCTTCCAGCAAAACGAGGCCAAGAATCCGGCCAACGGATTCCTCTCCCGCTTCGCCCAGCGTCACCTGCGCCTCACCCCGGACTTTTACGGCGCCGCCTTCACCCTCCGCCGCAACGGCACGCGCTACTTCACCACCCTGGCCCTGGTCCTGGTCGTGGTCGAAGCCACCGACCTCATCTTTGCCGTCGATTCCATCCCCGCCGTGCTGGCCGTTACCCGCCAGCCCTTCATCGCCTTCACCTCCAACGTCTTCGCCGTCCTCGGCTTGCGCGCCTTTTACTTCGCCCTCGCCAGCTTCATGAACTACTTCCACAACCTCCACTACGGCCTCGCCGCGGTACTCCTCCTCATCGGGATCAAAATGCTCGGCGCCGATTACTTTGAGATCTCCAACCTCTACACCATGGCCCTCATCCTCGCCGCCCTGGCCGCCGCGCTCCTCTTCCGCCCAAAACCAAGTGTGTCATCCTGAGCAGTATGACTCGCAAAGATCGAGTTAGGACAGGAATGAACACAGGACAGGCGGTATGCTCGTAGTCGGTTGCGGTTTGCGGAAGTAGGCTGGCTGAGCATTGGTGCTTTCGTAGCCCGTTCTTGAGCATGGTCCCAGGCCTTGTGGTTGAGACATTGGTGAAGCTTGCCAGGAGTTCTGGCAAGCGATCCCGTTTAGGAGATTACCTGCTCCACAGCCTGGCCCAAGCCGCAGCCGCGGAGGCAGCATGCAGCAGTCCAAGAGTGCGCTAAGTCTAGAGTGTATCGAGCCCAATGCCGCAGGCATTGATGTAGGAGCTAGCGAGATTTATGTCGCCGTGCCGCCGGGCCGCGACGAGCAGACGATACGAAGGTTTCAAACCTTTACCCAGGATCTACGGGAGATGGCGGAGTGGGTGAAGCGGTGTGGCGTCACCACGGTAGCGATGGAGTCCACCGGGGTGTACTGGATTCCGCCATACGAAATTTTAGAGGAGGCTGGAGTCAGGGTCTGCCTGGTCAACTCCAAACATGTCAAGCACGTTCCCGGACGCAAGTCGGACGTGCGCGATTGCCAATGGCTGCAGTATCTGCATTCGGTGGGGTTGCTGCATGCTTCCTATCGTCCCGAAGGTGCTATCTGCGAGATTCGCTCATTGAGCCGGCATCGCTCCAGCTTAGTGGAGTTGGCTGCCGTTCACGTGCAGCATATGCACAAGGCGCTCACTCAAATGAACCTGCAAATTCACCACGTGCTCAGCGACATCACGGGCATGAGCGGACTAGCGATCGTGGACGCTATCCTGGCCGGGCAACGCAGCCCTGCGCAACTGGCGGCACTGTGCCATGTCACCGTGCGCTCTCCACGCGAGACCGTTATCAAGTCGCTGGTGGGCAATTATCGGCCCGAACACCTGTTCACCCTGCGCCAGTCGCTCCAGGCCTACCGGCAGTATCAAACGATGCTGGCCGACTGCGATCGGGAGATCGAGCAACGAATGCGTCAGTTGAATGGCAAAAATGGTTCCGGCCAACCCCCCTTAGATGCTCCCCCTACCCTGCGCAAACGCCGCAAAAACGAGTTTTACTTTGATATGCGTCAGGAGTTGTACCGCGTCTTCGGCACCGACCTAACCGCGGTTCCCGGCATCAGTTCGCTGACTGCGCACAGTCTGCTGGCCGAAATCGGCCCCGATCTGTCGCGCTTTCCCAATGCCGCTGCGTTTGCCAGTTGGCTGACCTTGTGCCCGGGAAACAATAAAAGTGGAGGTAAGGTGTTGTCGTCCAAGACTCGCAAAACCAACAACCGCGCCAGTCGCGCCTTGCGTGTCGCCGCCCAGTCTTTACAAAAGAGCCAGTCGCACCTTGGCACCTTCTATCGTCGCATGCGAGCCAAACTCGGCCCCCCGCAAGCCATTACCGCGGCCGCCCACAAACTCGCCCGCATCATCTATCACCTATTGACCACCGGCGCTGCCTATGACGAAAGCGTCTTCGCCAAAGAGGAGCAAAAACAGGTTCTACGCCATGAAAATAGACTCCGCAAACAGGCCAAGACCCTCGGCTTCCAACTTGTCCCTATTGCCGCATGAGTGCACTGTTCATTAGGAGCTGGGCACAGTAGGGCCTTTGCTATTTCTTGAGAGGGGTCATCCTGAGCGAAGCGAAGGACCCCAGCGCCGCTCAAATATCCAATGCCGTCCCAAGGTCTTTTCAACCAGCAATCGATTTTTTCAGGCGGGTGGCCCCATATTTGCCCGCTGTTGGCAAATGTGGGGCGGCACAGCGCTCGCATCTAAGTCCCTTCGCCTGCAGCTAGAGCATCGGGAGATATGGCCCATCAAGCTTTCGGGTGCCCCATTCAAGCCATCTTTTGGCTTGGGTGGGGTAGTTGACTTTGTAGGGTAGTTTTTCTACTACAGCAACACGCCCTCGGCGAAGCCTACACCAGCTCCACCCCCCACAAATCATGCAAATGCACCACGCCTTCCAGCCGATTTCCTTCGCCCACCACCATCAGAGAAGTAATCTTCTTCTGCTCCATCAAATCCAGCGCCTCAGCCGCAAAGCTCTCCGCTCGAATCGTCCTTGGCTTCGCCGTCATGCACTGCCCGGCCGTCAAATCCAGTGCGTCTTTCCCGCGATGCTCCAGCAGCCGCCGCAAATCGCCGTCGCTCACAATTCCGATCAGCGCCTCGCCCTCGACCACCGCCGTCACGCCCAGCCCCTTGCGCGACATCTCGTAAATCACCTCGGCCATCGGCGTCTCCGGCGCCACTCGCGGAATCGCCTCGCCGCTGTGCATCAGTTGCGAAACCCGCGCCAGCCGCTTGCCCAGCTTCCCGCCCGGATGCAGGTCCGCGAAATCCTCTGCGCGGAATCCCCGCCGTTCGCTCAGCTCCACCGCCAGCGCATCGCCCATCGCCAGCATGGTCGTCGTCGAGGCCGTCGGAGCCAGCCCCAGCGAGCACGCTTCCTTCTGAATCGAGCAGTCCAGCGCCACGTCCGCCGCCAGCGCCAGCGAAGATTTCATCCCGCCGTTGCCGCTGCCGTTGCCGTTGTGCAAACAGTCCCCCGTCATCGTCACCAGCGGAACCCCCAGCCGCTTGATCGTCGGCAGCAGCTCCAGAATCTCCGACGTCTCCCCCGAAGCCGATAAGGCCAGCACCAGGTCGCCGCGCATCACCATCCCCAGGTCGCCGTGCAGAGCCTCGGCCGGATGCAGATACAGCGCCGGCGTCCCGGTTGAAGCAAACGTCGCCGCCAGCTTGCGCCCAATCAGCCCGCTCTTGCCCATCCCGGTCACCACCACCCGCCCCGCGCAGCCCAATATCAGCTCCAGCGCCCGCGCCACATCCCCCGCCATCGGCCCGCCGATGCGTTCCGCCAGCCGCCGCAGCGCCTCGGCCTCAATCCGTACAACGTTTTCCGCAGTGGTCATCATGCAAGCATCCCGTAGCTTCATCGCCGCCTATCCTACCACGCGCCCAATCCGCAGTCCCGGTAGCAGGCCACGTTCCACAGGACCGGAATTACACCGTGCCCGCGCCTCGCCCGTGCCCCATATCTGCCCGCCTTTGGCTGATGTGGGGTAGTTGACCCTGCCGTCGCTCCTGCCTTTGCTTTCGTCGTTGCTCCCGCCTTTGAGCACATTACCCCCGTAACTTGCCCCGCTCGCCGATTGCCCCTAAAATCGGCCCCAAATCCTCTCCCGGCTTCGCCATGCGCCAGGAGAGGATTGACCACATTACTTATTGGCTCGTCGCCGGTTTCATCCGCCGGACGGCGCCTCGGCTGCAAGTAGCAATTCGATCCGCAGCCACCCGCCGCACCGGCATCGAAGCAATCTCCACGGCCGGGCGCCCGGCTACCGAAATGGGGCCGAAATCTCACGCCGTCCTTGCTGGCCAGCGATGCATTTCACCACCGGCCACGGAGTGTTTTCATCGCTTCCGAACCTGAACGTTCTCTCGATTCTGCCGATAGAACCAGGAAGAGGAGCCGGGAAAGCAGATTGTAATCGGGACTCACTGCGATGCGATTTCCTAAATCCGCCAGCCGTTCGCCAGCTCGTCCCCCGGTCATCCGACGAAAGCACCTTCGTCTGCGCTTCCTCTATGCCGCCTTATGCGTGCTCCAGCTTTCGATCATGGCTGCGGACCTCATCCTTGCCCATCGTCTGGAACGCTCCTATTCCGCCCAGATCGCCTACGAAACCACCCTCAACCAGCACCAGCACGGTGTCGCCCAGTTGCGCGCCCTGGCCGATGCCGGCTCACCCGCCGGTGTGGACGCCAGTCCCGATGACTGGGCCGCGGGCATCGAACGCGTCCGCTACGGCTCTGCGCTCTTCATCGGCCAGACTCAAGCCCTGCTCGCCGAAGCCCAATCCTCCAACGATCCTGCCTTCTCCGCCTGTGCCGCCGATCTGCGATCGCTCCTGTCCGAGTCCCAGGCGATGGTGCGTCAGGTACAGCGGGCCGAGGATGCGCGCCGCGCGGGCAACCTGCCTGTCTTCCAAGCCGCATCCTTGGCCGCCGACAGAAACCTCAGCCACCTGCACACCATTCTCGGAAATATCAGCCTGAGCATCTCCAACACCAAGAACGAAATGCTGGACCAGGAGGCCAACCGCGTCCGCGAGACGCGAATGAACCTGATCTCTCTGACCATCATTGGTGTTTTCCTGGTAGCGCCGGTAACTGCCTACGCGCGCGGGTTGAGCGAGGAGATCGCCGCCTTCGACGCCGAACTGCAGGCCGAACGCGACGCCTTGGAGCAGCGCGTGCAAGAGCGCACCGTGCAGCTGCGCAACGAAATCGGCGAGCGAATCCGCCTCGAGGAGTTCAACCGCAGCGAAAATCGCATCCTGGAAATGGTAGCCGGGGGCGCCTTGCTGGCCGACATCCTGTCCGAGCTCGCCCAGGCCGTCGAGGCCTTCTGTCCAGCCAGCCGCTGTCTCATCTCCTCCACCGCCGGGCAGGCCGATCCCATCATCGCTCCCAGCTTCCCCCGCCCGGAAATCGCAGCCTTGATCCAGCTTCTGGCCGAGCCCGCCGGAGCCGACTTCCTGGCGCGCAGCCAAAACCGCCCGGTCTTTCTCTCCTCCCTAGATCAGATACTCACCGGCGCCGCTGCGTTGGCCCTCACCGCGCAATACCAGTTCGCATCCTGGTCGTCCGTGCCCTTCGTAGACCGCAATGGAACCATCGCCGGAACCATCGCCATGCTGCAAAGCCAGGGACGGCTGCCCGGCCAGGATGAGTCCGACGCCCTGATGACCGCCGCGCGCATGGCCCGCATGGCCGTCGCCCACGCCCAGATGCACGAGGAGTTGTTCTACCGCGCCCACCACGATCCCCTGACCCAGCTGCCCAATCGAGCCCTGTGCGATCAGCGCATCGACGAGGCTCTGGCCCGCGCCAAGCGCCGTCACAGCACCCTCGCCGTCCTCTGCATCGACCTCGATGAATTCAAGGAGATCAACGACCAATTCGGCCACGAGGCCGGCGATTGCGTCCTGCGCACCGTCGCTGCGCGCCTCTCCTCCGGCGTCCGCGCCACCGACACCCTCGCCCGCCTCGGCGGCGATGAATTCATGATTGTCCTCGAAGAAGTCCGCGACGCCGAATCCGTGGAGAAGTTTGCCCAGGTCATCCTGCGCGCCGTCTCCGATCCGATCCCCTCCGGCGATGCCCTGTTGCGGACCACCGCCAGCATCGGAGCCGCCCTCTATCCCGCCGACGGAACCTCAGCCCGCCAGCTCAAGGTCCATGCCGACCATGCCATGTATCGCGCCAAGGAACTGGGCCGCAATGCCTTCCAGGTCTTCTCCCCCGAGCTGAGCCAAAAATTCGCGCGCCTCCACTCAGATGTGGGCTAGGTGACTCCACCGTTGCTCCTGCCGGCTGCCCCAGGTCCCGCGCCGTTTTTTGCGGCGTTGACCTGGGAACGCTCCGGCACATCAACCACCGCGCCCGCTAGGCTCTCCTCCGCGCCAGCCGCTTGATGTTCAGCAGGTTCTTGTACCCCACGTTTTCGCTGGTAATGTTGCCGCCGCTTGCGCCGCAGCCCAGCGTCAGCGACGGCACCAGCGTGTTGTACAGCGCGCCGATCGTGCCGTGCACCGAAGGCTGATTCCACATCACGCGGTTGGCGTTTACCTTCAGCGCAAACTCCTCCGCCACACTCTCGTCCTCGGTAAACACCACGGCCGAGTGCCCCGCGCCGCCGAATTCCAGCTGCGCCGACGCTGCTTCGATGGCCTCGTCCCTGCTTTCGGCGACGTACCAGCCCAGCACCGGCGACAGCTTCTCGTGGCTCATCCAATCCTCCCCGCTGGTCGAAACCAGAGGAACCATCAGCAGCTTCCGGTCTTCCGGAATCTTCAGCCCCGCCAGCGCGCCGATCACCTGCGCGCTCTTGCCCACGATGGCCATGGAGGGAACGCCGTGCTCCTTGTCGAACATCACCTGTTCCAGCTTGACCTTTTCCGCTTTGGTGCACAGGTAGGCACCCTTTTCTTCAAACATTTTCAGAGCCTTGTCGGCCGTCGCGCGATCGTCAAAGATCACCGACTGGTCGGCCGAGCAGATCGTCCCGTTGTCAAAGGTCTTCGAGGCAATGACGTCTTCAACGGCCATGGTCAGGTTGGCGGACTTTTCAATATAGGCCGGCACGTCGCCCGGTCCCACTCCCAGCGCCGGGTGGCCGGAACTGTACGCGGCCTTCACCATGGCGCTGCCGCCGGTGGCGACGATGATCGCTATATCCGGGTGCTTCATCAAAGCGTCCGTGGCCTGAATCGAAGGCTGCGTGATCCACTGAATGCAATCCTCTGGAGCCCCCGCCGCAACCGCCGCGTCATGCATGATCTTGGCCGCCGCCGCGCTGCACTTCTGCGCCCGCGGATGGAAGGCGAAGATGATCACGTTCCTCCCTTTCAGCGCAATCAGAGACTTGAACATCGTCGTCGAAGTCGGGTTGGTCGTCGGAGTCACAGCCGCCACCACGCCAAACGGCTCGGCAATCGAGATGATCCCGTCCTTCTCCCCAATCACCCCCACCGATCTGCCGTCCAGCATGTACTCGTGCACCACCTGAACCCCGAAGTGGTTCTTGATCACCTTGTCTTCCACGTTTCCCATGCCGGTTTCCTGCACCGCAAACTCGGCCAGATAGCGTTCGTTGGCCACGCCCGCCGCGGCCATCGCCTCGATGACCTTGTCCACCTGCTCCTGGTTGAACGTCTTGAAAACTCTCAGCGCCTTCAGCGCCTTCTCAGTCAAAGCGTCGACTTCCTGGAATGCCGACGTTATCTGTGTTGCAGCGGTTGTCATCTCCTGGCCTCCTTGGTTGGCCGAGGACCGTTCTCCTGTAGGATTCGCAGCTGGGCGCTGCGCCTGCCGGCGCCAAAACCCGTGCAACGGGCAAACTTGGGCTCTGCCCGGCAGGTTGATGAGAACGTCCCCACACTCTCGGGCCATACTTTTATGCCGCGCCGCTCAAACTGCAGTGAGCCCCGTCACCCGCCACGCGCTCCCACGTCACACCAGGGCTGCTCCGCAATGCGCATCGCCAAGCCAATCAAGCCGCTTAGAGGGTTTGATTCGAGCGTCGGAATCGCAACCGCTCTCGCCCGCTCCCGTGCCCTTTCGAATCAGCGGCCTGACCACGCCGCCGGTACGCCGCCGGTTCCCCATATCTGCCCGCCTTTGGCAGATGTGGGGTAGTTGACTTTGTCGTTGCTCCTGCTTTCGCCTTTGTCGTTGCTCCTGCTTTCGATCTTGTCCCTACGGGGGTCATCCTGAGCAACGCGAAGGACCCACCGCCGCTCAAATATCCTCCCCCGTCCAAGGGCTATTTCGGCCGCCGCACTCCACCCCCAGTTTGGAACCTTTCTCCGAGCGCCCGCGCACCCCTCCGGAGCCACCGCGAACTCCGACGATGTCCAGAGAGGCCGGCCCACTCGCACCCACGGCAACCAGACCACGAGTTACAAACATGTACTCTTTGGTCAATCCCTGAACTCGCCACAGTTGGCAACTCCGCCAATGTTTTCCGAAGTTGCGCTACCATTGCCGTACTGCTAACCCTCGCTCCCGAAACCATTATCTAAAAGATCAATCCTTCCGCCCGCCGGACCGCCCTGCCGCCGTCGCCTCGGGAGGACCAATTCGCCGCCTCATTTCCTTTTCCGCCTCGCGCTCTTCGCCGCAGCTTTTTTCGCCGTACCCCGCGCACCCGCATGTTTGGCGGACTTGCTCCCACCCTCCGCCTCGGTCCCAATAAAAAACGAATGCCGGTGCGCCACCATATTCACCTTCAATCCCCAAAACCCCACGCCTTCCGCCTGCAGCCGCATCCGCTGCTCAAATCCAGCTTCGCCCGTCAGCAGAATCGTTCCCCCCGCGCCCACAATCCGATGCCACGGCAAACTCGCGCTCTCCGCATGCAGAGCCCACGCCACCTGCCGTGCCGCCCCCGGATACCCCGCCGCATACGCAATGTCGCCATAGGTCGCAACCTTGCCGCGCGGCACGCGCCGCACTTGCCGCAGCATTTCGCCAAACATGCTCGCCGCCCGCTCATCGTTTGCGCCCTGGACCTTCATCGTTTCCCCCGCTGTTTCTGCGGCTCCGACGCGCCTCGTACCACCGTCTGCAAGGCCCTGTACCTTTGCTCTGATGCGCGGCCTCTCGCTATGGACTATCATGAGTACTCCATGAAATTTTCCAATCACGCTGGGAAACAATCCCTTCCCAAATTCATTCTCTGCCTCAAGGACTACTCTGCCCGCACCTTTGCCGCCGATCTCGCCGCCGGTGTCACCGTCGGTCTGGTCGCGCTGCCGCTCGCCATGGCCTTTGCCATCGCCAGCGGCATGAGCCCGCAAGCCGGCATCTACTGCGCGGTCGTCACCGGCTTTCTCATCTCTCTGCTGGGCGGCTCCAGGACGCAGATCGGCGGCCCCACCGGCGCCTTCGTCGTGGTCGTCTACGGAATCATCGTCAAGCACGGCGTGCAAGGTCTCTTCCTCTGCACCATGATGGCAGGCGTGATGCTCGTCATCATGGGCCTCACCGGACTGGGCAAAGCGGTGCAGTTCATTCCCCGCCCGGTGGTGATGGGATTCACCAACGGCATTGCGGTGCTGATTGCCAGCACCCAGATCCGCGACTTCTTCGGACTCCGCCTCGAGCACAACCCCGGCGAATTTTTCGCGCGCATGCGTGAGTTGATCGCGCACGCCGCCACCATCTCGCTGCCCGCCACTGCCCTCAGCGTGGTCTCGCTCATCATCATCCTCATCACCCCGCGGGTCACCAAGCGCATCCCCGGATACATCGTTGCGCTGGTCGCCGGAACCGTGGGCGCGGTGCTGCTGCACTTGCCGGTGGAAACCGTCGGCAGCCGCTTCGGCGGCATTCCCTCCGGGCTGCCTCACCTGCAGATGCCCGAGTTTCACTCCGGCCTCATCCTGCCTTTGTTTTCCTCGGCTGTCACCATTGCCATGCTGGGCGCAATCGAATCGCTGATGTCGGCCGTGGTGGCGGACAGCATGAGCGGCGACAAGCACAATCCCAATGTTGAGCTGGTCGCGCAGGGCATCGCCAACATCGTCTCGCCCATCTTCGGAGGACTGCCGGCCACCGGCGCCATCGCGCGCACCGCAACCAACATCCGGAGCGGTGCGCGCACTCCGGTGGCGGGCATCATCCACTCCGTCACCCTGCTGGCGATTCTCTTATTTGCCGCGCCATTGGCGCGCTATATTCCCATGGCCGTGCTGGCTTCCATCCTCATGGTCGTCAGCTACAACATGGGACAGTGGGCGGAAACGGTGCGCCTGCTGCAGCTCACCAAGTCCGCGATCGCGGTGTGGCTGGTCACCTTTGGACTCACCGTGATGGCCGACCTGACCACGGCAGTCGAATTCGGCATGATTCTGGCAGCGCTCACCTTCATTCGCAGCGTGGCTGAAACCACCTCGGTCTCTCCCGTGACTGAAGATTTCATGCGCACTGTTCGCCTGCACCTACTGCACGACAAGCACATCCCGGAGTACGTCGAACTCTTCAGCGTGCAGGGAGCGCTGCTGTTCGGGGCCGCGCAAAAGCTGGAAGTCATCCTGCATCGCCTGGATTCCCTGCCGCCGATCGTCATCCTGCGGCTGCGCGGCATGAGCGCAATCGACTCCACCGGACTGGGCGCCATCGAAGATCTCAACGTCCGGCTCAAAGCCTCGGGACGCCACCTGCTGTTGTGCGGAGCCAAGGAACATCCCGCGCGGATCATCCATCAGGACGTCTTCGTGCAGCAGATTGGCGCGGAGAACATCTGCGGCCACATTCAACAGGCGCTGGACCGCGCCGCACAGATCATGCAGGAAGAGCATCCGATCGCAAGCCAGGCCTAGCTGACCGGATCATCCACGGGCAAAGAAAGCGAGGGCGCCGCCGCAGCGACGCCCTCTTTCTTTTTCCTCGTCTAACTGCAGTGCAGTTAGTTGGACGCCTGTGCCTTTGCAGCCTTGGCGCCTTCGCGCAGCGCCTCGGCCTTGTCCGTCTGTTCCCAGGTGAACTCCGCGTCGCTGCGGCCAAAGTGGCCGTAGGCTGCGGTCTTCTGGAAGATGGGACGGCGCAGATTGAGCGACTCGATGATGCCCTTGGGGGTCAGCTCGAAGTTCTTGCGAACCAGCGCTCCCAGGATCTCGCGATCCACCTTGCCGGTGCCGAAGGTTTCCACCAGCACGCTGACCGGTTCGGCCACGCCGATGGCGTAGGCAAGCTGCACCTCGACGCGGTCAGCCAGTCCGGCGGCCACGATGTTCTTGGCAATGTAGCGCGCCATGTAGGCAGCCGAGCGATCTACCTTCGTGGCATCCTTGCCGCTGAAGGCGCCGCCGCCGTGACGGCCCATGCCACCGTAGGTGTCCACGATGATCTTGCGGCCGGTCAAGCCGGTGTCGCCCATCGGTCCACCGATGACGAAGCGGCCCGTAGGATTGATATGGTACTTGGTGTTTTCGTCGAGCAGGTTGGAGGGAAGCGTGGCCTGGATGACGTACTTGAGAATGTCGGCGCGCAGCTCTTCGGTGGTCACCGACTCGGCATGCTGGGACGAGATCACGACGGCGTCGATGCGCTGCGGTTTGCCGTTCTCGTCGTATTCCACCGTCACCTGGCTCTTGCCGTCCGGACGCAGATAAGGAAGCTTGCCGCTCTTACGCACATCGGTGAGTTTGTGCACCAATTTGTGCGCCAGCGAAATGGGCATCGGCATCAGTTCGGGCGTCTCATTGGTGGCATAGCCGAACATCATGCCCTGGTCGCCGGCGCCGCCGGTGTCCACACCCATGGCGATATCGCCGCTCTGCTTGTTGATGCTCGAGATCACCGAGCAGGTGTTCGAGTCGAAGCCGTAGAGGGCGTTGTCATAGCCAATCGAGCTGACTACGCCGCGCACCAATGCCTGGAAATCGACATAAGCGCTGGTGGTAATTTCGCCTGCAATCACGACCAGGCCGGTGCAGGTGAGCGTCTCACAGGCTACACGGCTGTATGGGTCCTGCTCCAGGCAGGCGTCGAGGATTGCATCAGAGATCTGGTCTGCGATTTTGTCGGGATGCCCCTCGGTCACCGACTCAGACGTGAAGAGAAAACGGTTCTGTGACAATGTATTGCCTCCTAAAACTAACTTCATCGATGTGCCGGACAGGAGAGGGTGCAACAAGCCGGAACGGGAGGTTAGCTTGTCTACAAGTGTACCCTGTGCAGGCACATGCCAACAATGCGGCGGATGCCAGAGGGCGGCATAGGGCCGCTGAGCGGCGAGTTAAGGGGTGCGAGCGGCAGCTTGGCCGTTTGATCTCTGGACAAGCCCGAGCGCCCGGTCCGGCGATATGGTTTCCGGCGATATGATTTAGAAGGTGGGACGGGTGGCGACCAAATTGAGGCGTCGGCCGCAACCGATCAGCAGATGAACCGGCGGACCGACGCAAAGACCGCGGCCTTCGCCCTGATCGAGCACAAGGAGCGCACGAACATGAAGCCAAAGAACACGATCTGCCTCTGGTTCGACAAGGATGCACAGGAGGCGGCGCACTTTTACGCCGTCACCTTTCCGGACAGTAAAGTAACCGCTGTTCACGAGGCTCCCGGCGATTACCCGGGCGGCAAGAAGGGCGATGTGCTGACGGTGGAGTTCACCGTCCTGGGCATTCCCTGTCTCGGTCTCAACGGCGGCCCGGCGTTCAGGCACACCGAGGCCTTTTCCTTCCAGATTGCGACGGAGAATCAGGAAGAGACGGACCGTTACTGGAACGCGATCGTCGGCAATGGCGGCGCGGAAAGCCAGTGCGGTTGGTGCAAGGACCGCTGGGGCCTCTCCTGGCAGGTTACCCCGCGCGTGCTAACCGATGCGCTCGCGGCTGGTGGCGGCGAGGCCAGACGTGCCTTCGAGGCGATGATGCCGATGAAGAAGATCGACATCGCTGCCATCGAGGCAGCGCGGCGAGGCTGACGTGAACACGCCGAAACGTCGTTTTCGTCTAGATGACGGGCAATCCGGAATTTGACCCGCTTCCCAACCCCGCTCCAGTCGCGGACGCTTGGCCCGACTTGCTACAATCAACTTTCATCATCTCAAGACGGGAATCCAACCTCTCTATGCAACGCTGGTCCAAGCTGTTCATCCCCACCCTTCGTGAAGCACCTGCCGACGCTGAAGTCGCCAGCCACAAGTTCCTGGTGCGCGCCGGATACGTCCGCCAGTTGGCGGCTGGAATCTACTCCTACCTGTTCCTCGCCCAGAGGACCATCCTCAAGATCACCGGCATTGTGCGCGAGGAGATGGACACCATCGGCCAGGAACTCTACCTGCCGGCGCTGAATCCGCGCGAGGTGTGGGAGGCCAGCGGACGCTGGAGCGTGATGGGCGACAACATGTTCCGCCTCAAGGACCGCAAGGGCGCCGACCTCTGCCTGGGCATGACCCACGAAGAGATCATGACCGACATCGCGCGCAAGGAGCTGCGCAGCTACAAACAGCTTCCCCAGATCTGGTACCAGATTCAGACCAAGTTCCGCGACGAGCCGCGCCCCAAGAGCGGGCTGCTGCGGGTGCGCCAGTTCACCATGAAGGACTCCTACTCGTTCGACATTGACCGCGCCGGGCTGGACAAGAGCTTCGACTTGCACGATGCCGCCTATCGCCGCATCTTCGGCCGCTGCGGCCTGGAGTTCGTCGCCGTCGAAGCCGACTCGGGTTCGATGGGCGGCTCGCAGTCGCAGGAGTTCATGGTGTACACCGACGCCGGGGAAGACCTGGTGGCCAGCTGCGGCAAGTGCGGCTACGCAGCCAACCTGGAAAAAGCAACCTCGAAGCTGGAGCCCGTCGAAGAGCTGGCGCCGAACGCCAGCGGCGCGCGAGAGAAGGTCCACACGCCCAGAACCAAGACCATCGACGAGGTGGCCGCGTTCCTTAAAGTTCCGGTGAACAACAACATGAAGTCGCTGGCCTATATGATGACCGACTTCGCTAAGGACGGCGCGGCCCCCGTGGCGCGGCCGCTGCTGGTGCTAATGCGCGGCAACGACCAGATGAACGAAGCCAAGCTCTCGGCAGCCATCGGCGGACGCGACTTCCGTCCCATGGTGGAAGAAGAGATCGTGAAGTACTTCAACTCCCCGGCCGGATACCTTGGCCCCGTCGGCCTCAAGCAGGTCCGCGCGGTGGAGAACAAGGGTAAATCCGGCTACGCGGGCGAAGACGGCCACTTCGTGGTGGTGATGGACGAAGCTTTGCGCGGACGCAAGAACCTGGTGAGCGGAGCCAACGAACTCGACCATCACTTTACCGGACTCAGCGTGGGCACCGACTTCGAGGTAACCGCTTTCGCCGATCTCCGCAACGTAGTGGAGGGTGAAGGCTGTCCGCGCTGCGGCGAGCCGATGAAGCTGGGCAAGGCCGTGGAGATCGGGCACATCTTCAAGCTCGGCACCAAGTACGCTGACTCGATGGGTGCCAAGGTTCTCGACAAGGACGGCAAGGAAGTCACCCTCATCATGGGCAGCTACGGCATCGGCGTGGAGCGCATCCTCACCTCGTGCATCGAGCAGAACCACGACGACAACGGCTTCTGGCTGGCGCCTTCGATCGCTCCGTTTACGGTGGTGGTGGTGCCTACCAACGTGAAGGACGCGGCACTGTTGCAGGCCGGGGAAAAGATCGCCTCCGAGCTGGAAGCAGCCGGGTACGATGTGCTGCTCGATGACCGCGACGAACGGCCCGGAGTGAAGTTCAAGGACGCTGACCTGGTGGGCATTCCCTATCGCATCAACATCGGCAAGAAGCTGGCCGAAGGTAATGTGGAAGTGGTAGATCGCGCAAAGTCGCAGTCGGCAGACGTTGCCGTGGGCGATATACTTTCACACCTGCGGGGAATGTACGATCCGCGTGCCTAGGAGCGATCGGTGAAGGAACTCAAATCGATTTTTTGGGTGCTGGTGCTGATCGCCGGCGGCTTCCTGCTCTACAAGACGCTGCCTGCCTATTGGGGAAACTTCAAGTTGAACCAGATGCTCTCCGACCAGGCGATCTACTACACCAATTTTCCCAAGAGCGACGAGGTGATCGCGACAGCTGTCTCGAAGAAGGCGCAGGAGTTATCCATTCCGATCGATCCCGAGCAGGTGACCGTAGCGCGCTCCGGCGGCGACCTGACGATCGGTGTCGCCTACACCGTACACATCGATGTTCCCGTCCACCCCTTTGACTTGAACTTTACCAACACGGCCACCAATCACAACATCATGAAATAGCGGGGCAAGGAAGCAGCGTAATTGAAGCTTGCTATTTTGCGGGCGGCTCCGCTTGGCGCCGCCTGCAACTTCCCCGCGCAAAAGACTGAACCGGGAACTCCGGCGCCGCGCTTTTGCCCGTCGCCTTCCTGGCGCCGCTCACAGTGTCTTACAATAGAAGCATTATCCCCGTGGCCATTAAACTGAAAATTCCGGCTTCCTCTGCCTCGCACCCATCGCATCCCGCGCATCCGGTGTTGCGCGCCGCCCTGGCAATCTTTATCATCCTGGCGCTGTTCTGCTTTGGCGTCTTCGCCTACTTCTATGTGAAGTACGACAAGATCATCACCACAAAGATGAGCGGCCAGATCTTTTCGACCTCGGCCAAGATCTATTCCCGCTCGATCACCATCCACGCCGGAGATCCGTTTACCCCGCCGCAGATTGCCGCGATCCTGCGCCGCGCCGGCTACCTGGACGCCGGCACCGGGACTGAAGCGCCGATGGGAACCTACCGCATGGTTCCCGGCGGCATCGAGGTGCTGCCCGGACCGGAATCCTATCACTCGGCCGACGGCGCCAGGATTCTCGACGGCTCCGATGGGCGCGTGGCGCAGATCCTCAGCGCCGGCTCCAGCTCGGGAGCGCCGCTGGAGTCCTACGAACTGGAGCCCGAGCTGGTCACCGCGCTCTTCCAAGGACAAGACCGCACCAAGCGCGAGCTGCTTACCTACAACGCGATTCCCAAGGTGATGGTGGATTCGGTGCTCGCCATTGAGGATCGCAGGTTCTTCGAGCATGGCGGCATCAACTGGCTCAGCCTGATCGGATCGTTCGTCACCGACCTGCGCGCCGAGGGCAAGCGGCGCGGCGGATCGACCCTGACCATGCAGCTTTCGCGCGGATTCTTCCTGAACCAGCAGAAGACCTATCGCCGCAAGCTCACCGAGATGCTGATTGCCATCGAGCTGGAACAGAAGCTCAATAAGCAGCAGATCTTCGAGATGTATGCCAACCAGGTGTATCTGGGCCAGCGCGGATCGTTTTCCATTAACGGCTTTGGCGAGGCCTCGCGCTCCTACTTCGGCAAGAACATCAAGGAGATCAGCCTGCCCGAGGCGGCCATGATCGCCGGCATCATTCAGTCGCCCAACTATCTCAATCCCTACAAGCGTCCCGACAAGGTGATGGAGCGGCGCAACGTGGTGCTGGACTCGATGGTAGAAACCGGCGCCATCACCCAAGCCCAGGCCGAGGCCGCCAAGGCCACCCCGCTCAAGCTCAGTGCACCCAACGTGGAAGCCAGCGACGCCCCCTACTTTGTCGACCTGGTCAAGGACACCCTGTCCAGCGAGCATACGGAAGCGGACCTAAACGAGAACGCCTATCGCATCTACACCACGCTCGACCCGGATCTGCAGCGCGCCGCCGCCGAGGCCGTTTCCGAGGGCATCAAGCTGGTGGATGATCAGGTCGCCAAGCAGCGAACCCGCCGCGTCAAGGTGGGCACGGGCCGCGACGCCAAGGTCGAGCAGACCACGCTCCCCGGTCCCATCCCGCAGGTAGCCCTAGTGGCGCTGGACCCGCACACCGGCGAGGTACTGGCCCTGGTGGGCGGCAGAAACTACGGATTCAGCCAGCTGGATCACGCCGTCGCCAAGCGTCCCACGGGCTCCATCTTCAAGCCCTTCGTCTATGCTGCGGCCATGAATTCGGCGCTCACCGCGCAGGGCACCGACCCGGTCTTCACCCAGATTTCGCAGATCGACGATTCGCCCACCGCGTTTGAATTCGACGGCAAGGAATACGACCCGCGCAATTACAAGAACGAGTATCACGGCCAGGTGACGGCTCGCTATGCCCTGCAGATGTCGTTGAACAACGCCACCGTGCGAATGGCCGAGATGGTGGGCTACGACAAGGTGGCCGAACTGGCACGCAACGCGGGAATCGCCAGCGTCAAGGCCACCCCGGCCGCCGCGCTCGGCGCCTACGACGCCAGCCCGCTCGAGATGGCCGGCGCCTACACCGTGCTGGCCAACGGCGGCACGCGCATCGACCCGCTGCTGCTCCACTCCATCCGCGCGGCCAATGGCGACATGGTCGAAGACTTCCACACCAACCGGCGCCCGGTGCTGGACCCGCGCGTGGCCTACGTGATCACCAACATGATGCAGAACGTCATCGAGCACGGCACCGGATACACCGTCCGGCAGCGCGGATTCCTGGCTCCGGCGGCGGGCAAAACCGGAACCTCGCACGATGCCTGGTTCGCCGGATACACCAGCAACCTGCTCTGCATCGTCTGGGTGGGCTATGACGATTACAGCGACCTAAAGCTGGCCGGCGCCGCAACCGCGGGCCCCATCTGGGCCGAGTTCATGAAGCGCGCCGTCCACCTGCCGCAGTACAGCAACACCGCCGACTTCACTCCGCCCTCCGGTGTGGTCACCGTCTCCCTGGACAAGGCCACCAATCTGCTCTCCACTCCCAGCTGTCCGGACGACTACAGCTCGGTCTTCATCGAGGGCTCCGAGCCGCAGGAGACCTGCGACCGCGCCGACCAGCGCAATGTATTCCAGAAGATTCTCGGCGTCCCGCCTCCGGCACCACCGCCGGTCAACCAGCCTGCGCGTACGGTTCCGCCCAACCAGCCGCGCCAGACCGTTGTGGTCGAGGCGCCACCCCAGCCCGCACCCAACCAGCCTCCGGCAGAAAAGCACAAGGGATTCTGGGGCAAAATCTCCGGTATCTTCAATGGAGGCAATGGCAACAAGGACAAGAACCCGGACTCAGACGGAGACAACTCCGACTCAAGGTAGCTCGCTATATGCTTGAGTGAGGCTCGATTACTCCACCACGTCCGGAGCGCTGCCCAGCAGACGGGTTTGCGCGGCGCGGCGTTCGCGCTCCTCCAGATGCCGCTGGCGGAAGTGCTCCTGGGCGCGATTGCCCCAGGCGCGCACAAAGTAGTAATTCAACACCGCGCCCACCGCGGCGCTCAGGATGGGAACCGCGCGGGCGGCAGCCTTTTCCGCAAACTCGATGCTGACGCGCTCGGCCACGCGTGCAATCACCCGCTCCACAAAGGTCTTCAGCGCGGTCCGCTCCAGCACGTCCTTGGTCAGGTCGAGTCCGGCGGCCGTAGCCGTGGCGATCCACAGTTCGGCAACCTCCTCGTCGGTGTTGTACTCGAAGCCGTAAATCAGGCTGAGCTTCTGCACCATGCGCAGGGTAATCGCCGACAGGATTCCCATGTCCGGCACCACCGTGGAAAAGCCTCCCAGGCCGAATCCCGCGCCTTCGGCACCGGCCATCTTCATGGCGCCGCGCACCGTCTGCCGCGCAATCGAATCCAGCCCGGCGACGGGCACCACGAACAACTCCTCGTAGCTGGCCACCGGCACTCCGTGGGTCACGCGCAGGTGCGTCAGAAATGGGCCAGGATGGACCCGCACCGTCTCATAGGCACGGGTGAGCGTAGCCTTGAACACATCCTCCAGGTACCGCGCCAGCCATGAGCCGTTCTCGGCAAACTCTTCCATAGCGCATTAGTGTAGCCGCATCCGGCTTCCGGGAAAAGGCGGCAGGACCACGAATTCGCGCCTCTCCGGATTCTGCCCCCGCACTCCGCATGTGCTAGCATCGAATCTTATGCCAGCAGGAAAGCTTCACATTGTGCCTCTCGGCGGCCTGGGCGAGTTCGGAATGAACTGCATGGCCATCCGCTGGAACGATGACATCATCGTCATCGACGCCGGAATGATGTTCCCTGAGGACGAGTTGCTCGGCGTGGATATCGTCGTTCCCGCCCTCACCTACCTGACGGAAAACCGCGCCAAGGTTCGCGGCCTGCTGCTCACCCACGGCCACGAAGACCACATCGGCGCGGTTCCCTGGCTCATCGCCGAGCTCAACATCCCCATTTATGCCACCGAGTTCACCCTCGCCTACGTGGAGGACAAGCTCGCCGAGCACGAACTGCTGGATGACGCCGATCTCATCGAGATGGTGCCTGGCAAACGCTTCAAGCTCGGTCCATTCCAGATTCATCCCATCCAGGTGACGCACTCGATTGTGGATGCCGTCTCGATCGCCGTGCATACGCCGCTGGGCGTCATTATTCATACCGGCGATTTCAAGGTCGATCTCACGCCCACCGACAACCGGATGTTCGACCTGCACGCCTTCGCCGAATACGGAAAGGAGGGCGTGCTGGCGCTGATGCAGGACTCCACCAACGTCGAGCGCCCCGGCAACACCCCCAGCGAACGCGTGGTGCGCCCCAAGTTCGAGGAGATCTTTCTCCACGCCCGCCGCCGGCTTTTCGTCTCCTGCTTTTCGTCGTCCATCCACCGCATCAAGCTGGCCACCGAGATGGCCCACCAGTTCCATCGCAAGATCGCCCTGGTCGGACGCAGCATTACCGAGTCCACCGAGATTGCGCAGGACCTGGGCTACATCAAGCTGCCCGCCTCGGCCTTCATCACCCCCGGCCAGATCCGCGACTATCCGCCCGAGCAGGTCATGGTCATGATCAGCGGCACCCAGGGCGAGCCGATGAGCGCCCTGTCGCGCGCCGCGGTGGACAATCATCGCCACGCCAAAATTGAGGCTGGAGACACCGTAGTGCTCAGCTCCCGGGTGATTCCCGGCAACGAAAAGGGCATCTACCGCGTCATCGACCACCTCTTCCGCCGCGAGGCCAAGGTCATCTACGACGACGGCTCCAAGCCGCCGGTCCACGTCAGCGGACACGCCAGCCAGGAGGAGCTGAAGCTCATCATCAGCCTGGTGCGGCCGCGCTACTTCATTCCCATTCACGGCGAATACCGCCAGCTCAAGCGCCACGCCGAGCTGGCCGGCGCCATGAAGGGAGTGGTGGGACAGGTCATCATGATCGAGAGCGGCGACATCCTGGAGTTCGACGAACTGGGCGCGCGCCGCGTGGGCCAGGCCCCCGTGGGTCGCGTCCTGATCGACTCGGGCTCCAACTCGGACATCGTCGAAGAGGTCATCGTGCGCGACCGCCAGCACCTCAGCGAGGACGGATTCGTCATGCCGATCCTGGCCATCAACAAGCTCACCGGCAAACTTGAAGGCAATCCGGAGATCGTGATGCGCGGCTTCGCCGGGGCTCCCGACGACAACGGCTTTGTGCAGGATGCGCTGGCCAACGTGCGCCGCACGCTGGAAACCTCCACCCGCGAGGAAGTCGCCGACTACGGCATGATCAAGGAAAAGATCCGCGTGGAACTCAAGCGTTACATCAACAAGAACACCCAGCGCCGGCCGCTCATTATTCCGGTGATTGTTGAGATTTAAAAGCTGATACATCATTAAATTCAAACAGTGGAAATTGACGATGCGGGTGCCCCATTCAAGCCTTCTGTCGGCTTGAGTGGGGCGGTTTCCTCGGACCGATGGCCAACCATCTGCGCGACTGGGGCTGAAGAAGATGACGCTTTCTCCCTCGGGTACAGCAAGACCGGCCCACGGCTCTGCTTCGCAAGGCTCCGCGCCTCATCATCGTCGCTACTCGCGCATCCTTCTCGCGCTTCCCTTCCTGCCGCTGCTGTTTCTGGCCATAGCGCCCACGGTTTGCAACCAGCTGCGCGCCACGGCCGTCCTGCTGGAGATCGGCGGAGCATCCGCCCCGGCTGTCGCTGACGTCGATTCCAACCCGGTCGCCGAGGAAGTGGTTACCTTCCCCGGCCTGGGACCCACGTTGGCACGCATTTACCACCCCATCGGCATTAACCATCCCAGCCCGGTAGTGGTCGTCCACGGCGTGCATTACCTGGGCATGAACGAGCCCCGCCTCATGCGATTCGCCCATGCGCTGGCCTCGCATGGCTACCTCGTGATGACTCCGCAGGTGGATGAGCTGGCCGACTACAGCATCACCAAGGACTCGGCGGTGGTGATCGGCGATGCCGTGCATGAGCTGGTGCGGCGCAGCGGCACACCCAAGGTGGGACTGCTAGGGCTGAGCTTCGCCGGCGGCATGGCGCTGATCGCTGCCTCAGATCCGGCGGTTGGGGAGCAGCTCTCCACCGTCATCGCCATCGGCGCGCACGACGACCTGCGCCGCGTGCTCGACTTCTACGAAACCGATGCGGCGCGCGCGCCCGATGGCACCGTGCTCCACATGAAGGCCCACGAGTACGGACAGCTAGTCGTCGCCTACGACTACGCCTCGCATTTCTTTTCTCCCGAAGACGTCGCCCAGGCGCGCCTCGCCCTGCGCACGCTGCTCCATGAGAATCTGCCACAGGCCCACGCCGAGGCCGCCAAGCTCAGCCCGCAGGGACAGCAGCGCATGGCCCAGCTCTTCGCCCATGACACCAAATCGCTGGACCCCGATATCCAACGCGGGCTGGCCGCCGTGCAGCCGGAGCTCGACGCCGCCTCGCCGCACTTCTACGTCTCGCAGGTGCACGTCCCCGTGCTGCTGCTCGCCGGCGCGGGCGACAACGTGGTGCCTCCCACGGAAACCCTGTGGCTGGCGCGCGACCTGCCTCCGGGCGTACTCCAAGGCATGCTCATTACCCCCGCCATCGGCCACGTCGAGCTGGACCCCGCGAGCTGGCGCGACCAGTGGCGGCTGATCCAGTGGATCGAACAGATGCTCGGCCTGTTGGATACCGTCAGCGCCGAACGAGGTTAACTCGCAACCGCATCCGGAATTCTGCGCTTCAACGCTTCTCTCTGTTCATGAATCGCTAACATCTTTGGGCTAAACTTAGGGATGCCCATTTTTAAAGTGATCATCCTTGCCATCGTGCAGGGGCTTGCCGAACTGCTGCCCGTCTCGAGCTCTGCCCACGTCATCGTCGCCGAAAAGCTGATGGGGCTGGACCCATCGTCGCCCCAGATGACCCTGCTGCTGGTCATGCTCCACACCGGCACCATGTTCGCCGTGATTGCCTACTTCTGGAAGACCTGGAAAGAGACGTTCTTTTCCAGCGGCGAGGCCTTCAGTCGCTTTGCCGTGCTGGTGATCTGGGCCACCTTTCTGACCGGGATCGTCGGCGAGGTGCTCAAGAAGGTCATTGAGAAGACCTTGTTTCGCGGCGCGGCCAAGGCCGAAATCGAGCAGCTGTTCAGCCACCTTGAGCTGATCGCTCCCGCCCTGGCAGCGGTAGGCGTGGTGATTCTCATCGCGGGCCTGCTGGAACGCCGCCACCGGAATGCTTCGGATCGGATGCCGGCAAACTCTGAGGACTTTATGACCACCGGTCAGGCCGGATGGATGGGGTTTGTTCAGGGACTGGCGCTGCCGTTCCGTGGATTCTCGCGCTCCGGCTCGACCATTTCCGCCGGCATGTTGGTAGGCGCGGCGAAGGAGCAGGCCGAGCGATTCAGCTTTGCACTGGCCGTGGTGCTCACGCCGCCGGTGGTCGCTCTGGAGGTTCTGCGCCTTCTCAGGGCCTCGCACGCAGCCACCGCTGCCGGTGTATCCATCGACCTCCATGCCTCGCTGGTCGCGAGTCTGCTCGGCATGTTTTTCTCGTTCATCGCCGGAATGTTGGCGCTCAAGTGGCTCAGCAGCTGGCTCGAAACCGGCCGCTGGTATCTGTTTGGGATCTACTGCCTGGTCGCCTCGGGCGTCGTGTTCTACCTCCACGCGCGGGGGTTCTAGGAAGCCCGGGGTGCCACATATCCGCTGGCTGTTGGCGAATGTGGGGCACCCTTGCAGCGAATCCTTCTCATTACCCTCGCCCACCGATTGGGCTCCGCTTTTTCGCCCGAATAGGGCATAATAATCTTGCTCTGGCGTTGATCGGACGGATGAACCACGCGTAATTTATGCGCGCCGGTTCCGGTATGTCCGCTCGCCTTCCTCCACGCCACTTATGATGTCTCTCTCCCGGTTGTTCGTGCCCACTCAAAGCAAGCGGCTCAATGAGCTGATCGGCATCCTGCTGATTGCCTCCGCCGTGCTCATGCTGCTCGCCCTGGCCTCCTACTCGCCCCTGGACCGCTCGCTCAACACCGCCGCCAATCCCCCGATGGGGCGGCCCGCGCACAACTGGATCGGCTTGGTGGGCGCCTACTCGGCGGACCTGATGCTGCAATCGCTGGGCGTGACCGCCTTTCTGCTGCCCCTGCTGGTCGGCATGCTGGCCATGCGCTGGCTGCGCTCGCGCGAGGTGGAGGATCCCTTGCTGAAGGCCGCCGCCGCGGCCGGTCTGCTGGCCTTTGCCAGCGCCATGCTGGCGCTCTCGCCATGGCCCTTGCGTTGGGTGCACGCCGTTCCCATCGAAGGCCTGCTGGGACGCCTGCTCGGAGATCTGCTGATCCGCTATCTGAACTACACCGGGGCCTTCATCGTCGCCCTCACGGCCATTGCAGCCGCGCTCTACCTGGCCACCGCGTTTTCGTTCAGCCAGATGCGCATCTGGCTCCCCACCCGCCTCACCTATTTCTACGCCTGGCGCGACCGTTACCAGGACTGGCGGCAGCGCCGCGTCCGCGCCCGTGAGGCGAAGTTGCTGGCCAAAAAGCAGCGCCAGCGCGAGATGCAGGAGCAACGGCTGGAGAACGCCGCGGCCAAGAACAAGCGCCCATCATTTTTTTCCATCCGCTCCAGCACCCCGGCTGAGACTCCGCTGGTGGTGGCGCCGCCGGAGCCCGCCGCACAACCGCTGGTAGAACCCATCGGAGATTTTCCCGGCGACTATCTCGGAGTCGGCACCAAGACCCCGCTCGCCGCGCAGCCAACTGCGCCGATCCCCACCGACGAACCGACTCCGCGCCGCACCCGGCGCGATGCCTATGGCGAAGAGCGTCCGCTCTCCGGCATCGAGCGCATGGAGGCCGAAGCCGCGCGGGCTCCGCGCGGCGGCTACCCCGCTGTGGCTTCCGCAGCGCCTGCCTCGGCATATTCAGCGGCGTCGCCCGCGGCGTCTTCCGCACCCCCTGAGCCGATCATGATCGGCACCCGGGCCGACGAAGCACAACGCACCCAGGCGCGCACCACCCTGCCCAAGCAGCAGGGCTCGTGGAAGCTGCCGTCGAGCACCCTGCTGCACCGTCCCGAAGCCCGCATGGCCTACGACGAACAGGAGTTGAAGGAGTTGGCCCAGACCCTGACGCAGAAGTGCGGAGAGTTCGGAGTCATGGGCACGGTGGTTCAGATCAATCCTGGCCCGGTCGTTACTACCTTCGAATTCAAACCCGACGCGGGCATCAAGTACAGCCGCATCGTCAACTTGCAGGACGACCTCTGCCTCGCCATGCGCGCCGAAAGCATTCTCATCGAACGCGTGGCCGGAAAATCCACCGTCGGCATCCAGGTCCCCAACGAGAAGCGCGAAACCATCTGGCTGCGCGAGGTGGTGGAGAGCCCGGAGTTTTCCGCCTCCAAATCCCGCCTCAGCATCGCCCTGGGCAAAGACATCAACGGCCGCCTGATGACCACCGAGATGAACTCCATGCCGCACCTGCTCATCGCCGGATCGACCGGCAGCGGAAAATCCGTGGCCATCAACGCCTTCATCATGTCCCTGCTCTACAAGAGTACGCCCGACCAGGTGCGCCTCATCCTGGTCGATCCCAAGCGCGTCGAGCTGACCAACTACGACGGCGTGCCGCACCTCTACACGCCCATCATCAGCGAACCCAAACTGGCCAGCAACGCCCTGCGCAACGCCGTGCGCGAGATGGAAAACCGCCTGAAGCTGCTGGCGCAAAAAGGCGTGCGCAACATCGACCAGTACAACCGCCTGTTTGAAGATGGCTACACCCCATCGCTGTTTGAGGACGGCACCGAGGAAAAACCGCTGCCCTACATCGTCATCATCGTCGATGAGCTGGCCGACCTGATGATGATCGACGGCGCCAACGTCGAAGAATCCATCACCCGCCTGGCGCAGATGGCGCGCGCCATCGGCATCCATCTGGTACTGGCCACGCAGCGGCCATCCGTCGATGTGATCACCGGCCTCATCAAGGCCAACTTCCCCGCCCGCATGTCGTTCCGCGTGGCCACCAAGATCGACTCGCGCACCATTCTCGACGCCAACGGCGCCGAGAGCCTGCTGGGACGCGGCGACATGCTCTACCTGCCCAGCGGTTCCTCGCGGGTGCTGCGCGTCCATGCGCCGTTTGTCACGGAAAAAGAGATTGCCTCCACCGTCGAATTCTGGAAGGCGCAAGCCACCGCGCAGTACGAACACGGCTTCCTGGCCGCGCCCAAGGAGGAGGGCAACAGCGTGAGCGTGGATGGTGGACTGGAAGGTGAGGACGAAAACGATCCGCTCTTTAACGACGCAGTGCGCCTGGTCTTCGAATTCGGCAAGGCTTCCACTTCCCTGCTGCAGCGCCGCCTGCGCATCGGCTACGGACGCGCCGCCCACCTCATCGACCTGATGCATCGCGACGGTATCGTGGGCCCCGCCGACGGCTCTAAGCCGCGCGAACTCCTCAAGCCGCCGGAGTGGATCTCCGAGATGGAGAGTTAGAAGTTTTCAAGGCGGGTGTTCCATATTGGCCCGCTGTTGGCAAATGTGGAACACCAGTGCCGGCGGTTTCTCAATGTTTTAAGGCGCGGACGTCTGCTCCGCGCCTTTTCCTTGCCGCCCGCCCGCGCGCTTGGGCTCGCGAACGGTGCTGCTAACCCGCCAGATCACTCCGCTGGCATCGTCGCTTACCAGCAGACTGCCATCTGCGGCCTCCGTCACTCCCACCGGTCGCCCCCAGACCTCGCCCTCGGGCGTAACGAATCCCGTCAGGAAGTCCTCATAGCCGTTCTCCGCCCGCGTGCCGCCGTTCATCGGGATGCGGATCACCTCATAGCCGGTGCGCTCCGCCCGGTTCCAGGAGCCATGCTCGGCCGCGAAGATATCCCCGCGATAGCTTTTTGGAAATTGCGTTCCCTGGTAAAACATCATCTCCAGCGAAGCGCTATGGGGCTGGATCAGCACGTCCGGCGTCATCACCCAGTCCTTCAACTCCGGGTGCTTGCCCGGCTGCCGAGGATCCGGCACGCCGCCCATGTAGAACCACGGCCATCCATAAAAGCCGTTACGCTCCACGTGCGTGATGTAATCGGGAACCAGGTTGTCTCCCAACCCGTCGCGCTCATTCACCGACACCCACAGCTCTCCGCTGGTGGGGTTGATGGCAATTCCCACCGGATTCCGGATGCCCCAGGCGTAGATCCTCCGGGCGCTGCCGTTGGGATTGAACTGCAGGATGTCGGCGCGGTTCTCCTCGGCCGAATGGGTGTCCGGGTCGTCGTCATTGGAGTGCGAACCGACGGAGACATACATCACTCTGCCGTCGGAGGTAAAAACGATGTCGCGCGTCCAGTGTCCGCCGCCGCGCAGCAATCCGCCGCCCGGCAAATCGCAGATCTTCTCCGCGGCGATGCGCGCTTTCAGGTCTCCATTGTGATAGGCAAAGCGCACCACCGCGCCGGTGTCGGCAACGTACACCCATTCCGGATCGGGACCCGGCGGATAAAAGGCAATGCCGAATGGCTTGTCCAGTCCGGTAGCAAAGGTTTCCACTGTCTGCACCCTGCCCTTGGGGTCGATGCCGCGCAGCACCACGATCTTTCCGGCCTGGCTCTCGGACAGAAAGACATCGCCGTTCGGGGCCGTTCGCATCAGCCGGGGATTCTCCAGCCCGGTGGCGTAGAGCTGCACCTGGAATCCCTGCGGCGCCTGCGGCCACGCCTTCGCGGGACGCTCGATCACATTCGCCTGCTCACTGGCAGAGGGCGTGGCGTACGGCGGCGGAAGATCCATCAGGGTAATGTGATGCCAGTGCCCGGGCGTCTCCGAGCGGTAGTCCGAGAAGGCCGGCGCGGGAGCCGCGTCCTCGGCCATGGCGTAAGCATCCCGCCGCTGCCGGCCCGCCGGCAGCCACAGTAGCGCGAGCAGAAGAGTACCCGCCACGAAGAGAGATTGCCGATACGGCGAACGCGAGTTCATCTTCCGTTTTCGATGCCGAATGGTTGGTTTGGATACTGAGAGAAAGAATAACCCGTCAGGCTGGCTCCGCGACGATTTTTCTTCGATAATTGCCGCATGCCGTTTACGCTCGCGCACCCGGCCGCCGCGCTTCCATTCCGGAAAACCCGGCTGGTTATCTCCGCCGTCGTCGTCGGCTCCATGGCGCCCGATTTTGAATACTTCCTCCGTCTCGCTCCGCAGGGCCGCTATTTTCACACCCCGTCCGGACTGTTCCTCTGCACCCTGCCCGTGGGTATGGCCGTGCTGTGGCTCTTCCATCGCTGCGCCCGCTATGCCGTGGTCAGGCTGCTGCCCACCTGCGTTCAGCAGAGGCTGGTCTGCCGAGATTTTCCCTTCGGCAATCTCCGGCGATTCGGTCTGCTCGCGCTCTCCGTGATGGTTGGCGCTCTCACCCACGTCCTCTGGGACTCGTTTACCCATCGCCGGTCGTGGATTGTAAGACATTGGCCGCTGCTGCACCAGCAGGTCCTCATCTCCTGGCCCATCCATCGTTCCACATTCGTCTGCATTGTGCTGCAACACCTCAGCGGGCTGATCGGCATGGCCATGATCGCGATCTGGTGCCTAGTGTGGTTACGCACAACTCCGCCTGCGCATGCCGTCGAAGCCCCGCTCTCCCGAGGGACGAAATTCGGAATCCTGCTGCTTCTGTTCGGTCTCTCGCTGGGCGGAGCCTTGCTCCGCACCGCGCTGTTCCGGCCCGCGTCGCCCATCGCAGACCTTGGCGTCTTCGTCGTCACCTGGATTGCCCTGCTCTGGTGGGCGCTGGTTGCGCTGGGCTGGTGGTGGCGGCCGCAGCGAGCCGCCGGCCCGTTGCACTCTATTCCGTGCGCGGCCGCTGCAGCCCCAGCCAGTCCCGCTGATACGCGTAGGAAACCGCCAGCAGCAGCGCTCCCAGGACAATAAAGCTCAGCACCCGCCAGAGGTGATCCAGCTCCGAAACATCGAAGCAGAACACCTTGACGATGGTCGCCGCAATCAGCACAATCGCCTGCCAGCGCAGCAGCGCCGAACGCCGCGCAAATCCCAGCCACATCAGTCCCGCACCATACAGCATCAGCAGCGCCGAATAGGAAAAGCTGCGCAGAATCACCAGGCCGTGCCTTGCCCGGTGCACTTCGCCGAAGGTTGGATATCCCGGGCTCCAAAGCGCTGCCCGGAGGAGAGGCTCGAAGGTATCGTGAATCTCCAGCCCCGCGGCCAGCAGCGCCAGCAGGTTGACCACGATTACCCCAGCTGCAAGAATCCGGCTGTCGGCTTCGCGGTCCTGCGAATGAGCGTCCAGGTAAATCATCCACAGCAGCGCTCCAATGGCGACCGCAAATGTCGCCAGCCGCGCATTCAACAGCGGCGGTTGCGCGCCCCACGTGTACAGATCCACCGTAAGTAGCCGCAGCAATCCGAAAACCGCCACGATGGCGGCAAACTTCTTCACGCTGCGTTGCTCCGCCCGCGCTCCGGCCCAGAAGACCAGCGCTGCCTCCACCAGCCAGGCCAGCGTGATCCAATGCTGATGCAAGCGGAGCGCGACACCGACGGTTAAAAACGTGATCGCCAACCCGTAATGCGTGAGCGGCGGCAGGCGCTCCGGGCCGCCCTGCACGCCAGCGCCGTCTCCCGCCCGGCGATCCAGCGCCACACCCAGCCCGGCATACACCGCCGCCAGTCCCAGCGCCCAGGCTCCCTCGCGCGGCTGCGCGGAGGCGCCGGAGATCCGCAGCAGCACGGTGACCGCATAGAAATAACCCGCCGCGTTCAGCGTCGCCAGCAACACCTTGGGCCGGGCGTCAGCGAGGCGGCCGTGCTCCTGCGGCCTCACGGCGCAGAGCGGAGCCGCCGCAAACACCGCGAACAGCAGGCTCACAAACAGCAGCGTCCCGGCAAACTGGTCATCGCTGTAATAGCTGTTAAACCACGCCGCAGACAGCAGGACTGTGCCAATGAAGGCTCCAAAAAGAATGCGCGGCCACGGCTTCACCCGCTGCAGCGCCAGCGCTCCCAGCGAGAGCAGCAGCAGATAGCCGAACAGCGCCGCTTCATGGTTTTCATGCGTGTCGCACAGCACGGGAGTCAGCAATCCGCCCAGCAGCGCCAGTCCGGCCAGCAGTTCGGCATCCTGCGTCATCGCCATCCCTGCCGTCGCCGCCGTCACCAGCATCATCGCCACAAATGCGACGGCCGCCGGAAGCAGATGATAGAGCTGGAACGAGGCCCACAGTGAAAGATAGAGCACGCCCACCCCAACCGCCTTCAGCGAGTGGGAGAACGCAACCGAGTTGGGTCGGCGGAAGCGCTCGCTCCACCAGCACAGTCCCACTCCTCCCACACAGCCCATCGACACCCGCAGCCCCGGCCCAATCCATCCGTTGTCAAAGGCCAGCTTGAGAAAGTAGGAGACGCCGATCAGCACCGCCACCACGCCCACGCGGTTCAGCCATTGCGAACCGATGCGCCGCTCCAGTGACTCCTCGGGCACTGGGTCCATCTGTACCCGCTCCGCTGGTTGGGGCCTGGAGACGCTGGGGGATTCGCTGGGATGCACCGCCGCAGCGGGTGTTTGGAGTGGCGTTGGCGGAAGCGGCGGCCGCGCATCCAATTGCTCCTTCTGCTGTGAGTTCTCCGCCGAGGCGCCAACCACCCGCTCCAGACGATAGACACGCCGCGTCAGTTCTGCGATCAGCTCCCGCAGTGCGCCCAGTTCATCTTGTTGGCTCATCGCCCGGCATTATACCTGCTCTGCCGCGTTCTCAACCTGAGATTCTGGATTACACTCTTACCATGAAATCGCACACCGAATATCTCACTTTCAACACGCCCCACGAGCATGAGTACGTGCACATCACGCCGCAGGTGGAGCAGGCCGTCCACCAGAGCGGGATAGGCGAAGGCCTGGCGCTGGTCTCCGCCATGCACATCACCGCCGGAGTCTACGTCAACGACAACGAGCCCGGATTAATCGACGACATCGAAGCCTGGCTGGAGAAACTGGCGCCGCGCAATCCCGCCTACAAACATCATCAGACGGGAGAAACCAATGGCGACGCGCATCTCAAATCCCTGCTGGTGCACCATCAGGTGATCGTTCCCGTCACCGCCGGCCGGCTCGACCTCGGTCCCTGGCAACGGGTCTTCTACGCCGAGTTTGACGGGCGCAGAAACAAACGGGTACTAATTAAGGTAATCGGAGAATAAAACGGCTGAAACCTGTTAGCATTACAACTCCGGTAACTTGACCCCTATCCTGTGTAGCTCCATCATCCTGTTGGAAGTTATATTCCATTTCCGGAATTTTTCCCGATGGGTTTGGCCCTGTTTCAAAGTTTGGTGCTAGGTAAGTTTTTTGCCGGAGTACGCAAGGCTTAGCTCTATACCATGCATCCAACCAGAGAATGCCCGTTATTTTCTCGCGGGCTGGCCAGACAACCTTAGCCGCTTATGGAATTGCAATTAACGACCACCGATGGCCGGCAAAAAAAGGATGGGGATAGGCAATGAGCACCACAATGAGCACCTGCGGCAATCCGTTATTCACGAGTAGCCAGATTTCTGAAACCAAAACTCGCTGGGAATCTTTCGCCGTGAGCTACTCCGTGCAGGCGCTCGGGCTGGTGGCGATGATCGTCTTCTCGATTCTCGCTCCCAAAATCGCTCCGCCGTTGATGGCCAACATGGAGTTGATCGCCCCGAACCTGGCTCCCATGCCGATGGCGAAAGCCGCTCCGGCCAAACCCATAGTTCATCCCGTGGTCAAGGTACTGCCGGTAGTCAAGGTGCCGGCCGTAAAGCCCGTGCTGGTTGCCCCGCAGGTCGCCAAAATCGAGGCGCCGGTCCCTCAGCTTCACCTGCCGCAGCGTGTTCGGCCAGTCGCACCGGTAGCAGAAGTTGCGCAGCCCAAGGCGGTTCCCGGTCCCAGGTTTGATTCCAAACTGATCACCGCTCTGCCCGGCCCCAAGATGGCCAAGATCGTCGCCACCAATACTTTTTCGGAAGGCAGTTCGGCCACGCCGACCCTACCCCAGGTTCCCGCCAGCAAGGTTCAGACCGGCGGCTTCGGCGATCCCAACGGAGTTCCCGTCAACGCCCACGGCAGCAATCATCCCAACATCGCGGCGGCAGGTTCGTTCGATCTGCCTCAGGGTGCCGGCTACGGTAACGGAACCGGTGGCGCATCCGGCGTTCGCGGCACGGTCGCCAGCGCCGGATTCGGCAATGGCACCGCGATCCAGGGCGGCGGCGGACGCGGCGGCGGCAACGGCGCTCAGGCCCACGTCCAGCCAACCAACTTCGGAGCCGCGGAAATTCCTGCTCCCAGCGCCGGCCCGGCACGTCGGGTCACAGACCCGAATCACACACCAAGCTCAGCTCCGGTTTCGATTCAAAGTAAGCCAACCCCCGTATATACCGCAGAAGCCCGCCAGCTTAAGGTCGAGGGCGAGGTTCTGCTGAACGTCGTATTCACCGCTGACGGCCAGATTCGCATTTTGAACGTGGTGCGCGGGCTCGGTCATGGATTGGATGAAGCAGCGCAGCACGCAGCCAAGGGCATTCGCTTCAGCCCAGCCATGCGCGACGGTCATCCGGTCGACTCCAACGCAACTTTGCATATAGTCTTCCAGCTCTCCTAGGGCGAGCTTGATTCGAGGAATCGTCATGGAACATCGTGTGAAATACCTTCTAGTCGGAATCCTGCTTGCCGCCTCCAGCATGGCGTTCGCTGGACAAACGCCTGCCCCCGCCACTGCCGGCAGCACTGCGTTCGACCGCATGGTCGACCGCGTGATCGCCCGCGAGGCGGAAAACAACAAGACTCTGCGGACCCATTCGCCGCTGGTGGAGACCTACCTCCAGAGCATGAAAGCCGAGCCTGACATGGGTATGGTGCCGGTCAACGATCAGTATTACCTGACCCGCGTCAGCTTCGGCAAGTCGCTGGAAGACATCGACTTCCACGCTCAGCCCGGCTTCCTCGCCCGCGTCATGAAGGGCGTCAGCAAGGATTTCCGCACCGAGTTCGTGGCCAGCGGTTTCAACTGGATGATGACCATGGATATGCGCGGCCTGGACCGTGCGCACTACAGCTTCGACTACCAGGGCCGCGAGTTCCTCGGCGACGTGCGCTGCATCGTGATCGATGTGACCCCCAAGCCGCACGCCGGCGTTGGCCGCTTCCTGGGCCGGGTCTGGGTCGAGGATAAGGACTTCAACATCGTCCGCTTCAACGGCACCTTCGCCTCTTCCACGCGCGACCACTACCTGCACTTCGACACCTGGCGGCTGAACATGGCCCCCGGCGTCTGGCTGCCCGCCTACATCTACTCCGAGGATCTGGAACCGGAGCATGCCAAGACCCACACCGGCAACTACAAGGCCGAGACCCGGATCTGGGGCTACAACGTGGGCAAAGGCCATGCTGAAAACGAGTTCACCGAGGTTCTGGTGGACGATGCCAGCACCGTCAAGGACAACAGCGAAACCGCGCAGGACCTGCCTCCCGTGGCGGCCGAACGTGCCTGGCAGCGTCAGGCCGAAGACAACGTCGTCGAGCGCCTGGAGCGCGGCGGCCTGCTGGCCCGCACCGGTGAAGTGGACCGCGTCCTCGACACGGTCATCAATAACCTGGAGATCACCAACAATATCGATATCCAGCCCGAAGTCCGCTGCCGCGTCCTGCTGACCACTCCCATCGAGAGCTTCACCATGGGACACACCATCTTCATCAGCCGCGGCATGCTGGACGTGCTTCCCGACGAAGCTTCGCTGGCCGCCGTGCTGGCCCATAATCTGGCCCACATCGTGCTCGGCCACCCAACGGACACCACCTTTGCCTTCAAGGACCGCTCCATCGTCAGCGACCAGAAGCTGCTGGCCCGCATGCGCTTCAGCCGCACCCAGGCCGAGGAGCGTGAGGCTGACACCAAGGCGCTGTCCATGCTGCAGAACTCGCCTTACAAAGACAAGCTGGACTCGGTCGGCCTCTTCCTCCGCCAGGTGGACGCCCTCCACGCTGCCCTGCCCCACCTGATCCGTTCGGAGATGGGCAACTCGCTCATCACCGGCCCCGGCGACCTGCGCATGACCGCGCTGACCAAATCCGCCCCCAAGCTTGACCCCAAGAAGGTCACCCAGGTGGCCGCGCTTCCGCTCGGCGGCCGCATCCGGGTCGATCCCTGGAACGACAGCATCGAGATCAACAAGAGCAAGCCGGTGCAACTGCTGACGGCGCGTGAAAAGATGCCGCTTGAAATCGCTCCGGTCTTCCCCCATCTAACGCGCTTCACCCTGGATAACCCAGTCGAGATCAAGCCGGCCCAGGACTCCCAGGCCGTCCAACCGGCTCCTGCCTCGGCTCCGGAGCAGTCTCCGGCCGCGATTGCCGACGGCGCGGCCGCAACCAAGTAGTCCTTATCTCCTGCACACCGAGGCCCGCTCCGGCGGGCCTCTTTCTTGTCCCATCCTCCGGCAAATCTTTGCGCCGCCACGCACACCAGGCTGCACTCAAAATGAGACAATATTGGTGTGCATTCCATGAGCAGATTCGAAGGCCACGGCGCGGGCGGTTCGCGCTCTTCCGGCGCTCCCCCGGTCTCGGTCTTCCAGGCTCTGCCGGAGGTCTGGACCCTCATCCGCCCGCGCCGCCTGCTGCTCGCCCTGGGATTCGGGCTTATGGTCATCAACCGGGTCGCCGGACTGGTGCTCCCCGCCTCCACCAAGTTCCTGGTCGATGACGTCATCGGCAAGCATCGCGCCAACCGGCTGATGCCCCTGGTCGGAGTCGTGCTGGTTGCCACCATCGTGCAGGGCATCACCTCCTTCGCCCTCACTCAGACGCTCTCCAAGGCCGCCCAGCGCCTCATCGCCGAACTGCGCAACCGCGTGCAGGAGCACGTCGGCCGCCTGCCGCTGCAATACTTCGATGCCGCCAAGGTGGGCGCGCTGGTCTCGCGAATCATGACCGACGTCGAGGGCGTCCGCAACCTCATCGGCACCGGCCTCATCGACTTCGTCGGCGGACTGCTCACCGCCGTCATCGCCTTCGCCGTGCTGATCCGCATCAGCCCGGTCATGACCGCCATCGCCTTCGGCTTCCTGCTGGTCTTCGGACTGGGTCTGCAGAAGGCCTTTCGCGTCATCCGCCCCATCTTCCGCGAGCGCGGCCGCATCAACGCCGAGGTCACCGGTCGCCTGACCGAATCGCTGGGCGGCGTGCGCGTGGTCAAGGGCTACCACGCCGAGGCGCGCGAGCACGAGGTCTTCGCCGCCGGCATCGAGCGCCTGCTGCAGAACGTCTTCCGCACCCTCACCGCCACCTCGCTGATGGGCCTCTCCTCGGCCATGCTGATGGGAGTCGTCGGGGCCATCGTCATGTTCATGGGCTCGCGCCAGATCCTGGCCGGAAAGCTCACCCTCGGCGGCTATCTCACCTACATCATGTTTCTCGGATACCTTGCCGCGCCGCTCTTTCAGGTCGTCGGCATCGGAACCCAGCTCAGCGAGGCACTGGCCGGACTGGAGCGCACCCGCGAGGTGCTCGACGAGGCGCCCGAAAACGAAGATCCGCGACGCAACCTGAGCCTCGAACGCATCGAAGGCCGCGTCGAGTTCCGCGATGTCTCGTTCGCCTACACGCCGGGCAAGCCCGTGCTGCACCACGTCAGCTTTGAGGCCATGCCCGGCACGCTCACCGCCCTGGTCGGCTCCTCGGGATCGGGCAAATCCACCATCATCTCCCTGCTGGCGGCCTTTCACACGCCCCAGTCCGGACAGGTCTTCGTCGATGACGCCGACCTGTCCACCGTGCGCCTTGAAACCTACCGCAGCCAGCTCGGCGTCGTGCTGCAGGACTCATTCCTCTTCGACGGAACCATCCGCGAGAACGTCGCCTTCTCGCGTCCCTACGCCGCCGACGAGCAAATCCTCGAAGCCTGCCGCATCGCCCGCGTCGATGAGTTTGCCGAAGGCTTTGCCGACGGTTACGACACCATCATCGGCGAGCGCGGCGTCAAACTCAGCGGCGGACAGCGCCAGCGCCTCTCCATAGCCCGCGCCATCCTGGCTGACCCGCGCATCCTCATCCTCGACGAGGCCACCAGCAGCCTCGACTCCGAATCCGAAGCCATCATCCAGAGCGGCCTCGCCTACCTCATGCGCGGACGCACCACCTTCGTCATCGCCCACCGCCTCTCCACCATCCGCCGCGCCGACCAGATCCTGGTCATCGAAGAAGGACGCATCGTCGAGCGCGGCACCCACGCCAACCTGCTAAGCCGCGAAGGCCGCTACTACGACCTCTACACCCGCCAGCACGGCCTCGAAGAAAATCTCTTCCTCGCCCCCGGCGAAGGCGACGAACGCTAGAGACGGTCTCAGCAAATCGGTTTTTAAAGGCACGACTTCATCGGCTTTGAAAGGGCGCGACTTCATGAAGTCGTGCCCCAAGAGAGGCCCGTTGCACGCGGCTTTACCCGCTGAGGGAACGCCCTTCAGACGACCCAAGCTGAGATCGCCTCCAAGCCTTCCTCACGGCTTGCACGCCGCCAGCCCCTTCGGATGCGTGGCCTGCTCCGCAATCGCGTGGAACAACCCGCGGGCGCGCGCCTCATCCGCTGCTTTATCCGCAGCCTCACTGGCCGTTGCACTCTCCAGAACCACGAACTCCTCGCGGTCGGCGCGGTTCATATCCATCTGGAACGCCCCCTGCGATTTGTGCGCGGCGATCACCCAGTTCACGATGATCTGATAATCCAGCGCGTCCCTGAATCCAAACTTCACCGCCCGGTCGGTCACAAACACCTCCGGCTCCACGCGGAACGGATGCAGCGCGCTCACAAGCCCCTGCCACGAAGGCTCCGTCGCTCCGCTCTGCACATCCTGACAACCCAGCACAACTGGCTTCGCTCCACGTCCCGCCGTCTCCTCCACCGCGTTCAGCGCCGTAATCGTGGACGCTTTATGCGCCCCATGCGTCTCCGGCGACGGAAACAGGGTGAACACAAAGTCGTAGTGCCCTTCGGCGAGGCGACGCTCCACCTCCGGCAGCACCACGCCCGGCCGCCAGTGTTCGTTCAGCACCTCGTCGATATCCTGCGTGTAGCGCACATCGCGCTGATCCAGAAAAAAGTGGTTGGCAATTCCAAGAATCTTCCCCGCCTCCAGCAGCTCGCGCTTGCGAATCTCCGGCAGCGCCGCCCGTCCCACCGCCTCGTCGGTCAGAGCCACTCCGTACACCGGCTCCGCCAGCAGCGAATAGCGATACCCGCCCTCTCCATTGGTGATCACCATCTGGTCCACCACGCCGCCCAGGTTGTGCGTGATCTCATACACCGTGGCCGCAAAGCACGCCTCGTCATCCGGATGCGCCACCACAATCAGCACCCTTGGCGCCTGCGGCCGGAGGGCCGTCTGTTGGCCCGTACCCGTCACTGCCGCCGGAGCCTGCGCCAGCGCCACTCCAACCGCCAGCATCATCGCGACACTGCCACAAATCACGCTACGCACAAACGACGCCTGCAACTTGCTCATGGCTCGCTCCGTAACTCCACAAAATGAATGCGACTCTGAGTGTAGATGCAAGCTGCCCACCCAGGCTATATATTCGAGGTCGATGCAGAGCTCCTCACAGCCCGGCGCATCCGGCTCCGCCTCCAGCCCCAAGCTGCTGCGCGGGCTCACCCTCTGGCCAGCCACCGCGCTCAACATGGTGGACATGATCGGCGTCGGTCCGTTCACCACGCTGCCCCTCATGGTGCTGGCCATGCACGGCCCGCAAGCCATCTACGGATGGATTGCCGGGGCAGTCCTGGCGCTCTCCGACGGATTGATCTGGGCCGAACTCGGCGCCGCCATGCCCCGCGCCGGTGGCTCCTACGAGTACCTCAAGGAAATCTACGGCCCCCACCGCTTCGGACGCCTGCTCTCGTTCCTCTTCGTCTTCCAACTCATCTTCAGCGCTCCGGTCTCCATCGCCACCGGATGCATCGGCCTCGCCGGTTATGCCACCTACGTCGCACCCGCTCTGGGCAAACTCTTCTGGCGCGCGAACCTCACCTTTCCTCTGCTCGGAGCCGTCACTCTGCCCATCGAAATCTCCGGCGCCACGCTGCTGGCAATGCTGGCCGCCGCCTTCGCCACCTTTCTCGTCTACCGCCGCATCGCTGCCGTGGGCCGCATCTCAAAATTCCTCTGGGCCGGCGTCCTCTTCACCATGGGATTCGTCATCTTCATCGGCCTCTCCCACTTCCATCGCAGCATCGCTTTCCCCCCCGGATGGCAAACCCTGCCGGCCTCCGGCTTCAGCGCGGCCTTTGCCTCCGCGCTGCTCATCGCCCTCTATGATTACTGGGGCTACTACAACATCTGCTTCCTCGGCGAAGAGGTCGTCGAGCCGCACAAAACGATTCCCCGCTCCATGCTGCTCTCCATCGCGGCCGTCGCCGTCCTCTACATCGCCATGAACTTCAGCGTCCTCGGAGTCATGCCTGCCCCGGAGATTGCCGCCATGGCTCACAGCACCGCCGGCAACTTCGTCGCCGCCCGCGCCGCCGAACTCGTCTACGGACGCTGGGCCGGCACGCTGGTCGCGCTACTTGTCGTCTGGACCGCCTTTGCCTCGGTCTTTTCTCTGCTCGCCGGATACTCGCGCATCCCCTTTGCCGCCGCGCGCGATGGAAATTTCTTCTCCATCTTTCAGCGCATTCACCCACGCGACCACTTCCCCACCACCAGCGTCCTGCTGCTCGGCGGACTGGCCAGCCTCTTCTGCGTCTTTCAGCTTCGCGACCTGGTCTCTGCCCTGGTCGTCATCCGCATTCTCCTGCTCTTTCTCCTGCAGGCCGTGGGAGCCGTTTTCTGGCGCGTCACCAATCCCAATCAGCCCCGTCCCTTTCGCATGTGGCTCTATCCCCTGCCCGTCGTCGTCACCGTGACTGGCTTTACCCTTGTCCTAGTGGATAAGCACGCCCTTGTCGGCCGCGGCCTGCTCTTTGCAGGATTAGGCGTGGCAGCCTTCCTGCTCCTTTCTCTGCGCCGCCGCCAATGGCCATTCGCAGCCACCTCCTCGCCGGATTCTTCCCCGTAATCAAACTTTTCCCCTTGCGATGCCATCAGAATTGATGTCAGATAATCCGTAGCACGAATTATAAAAACGTAATACCGTCGGGAGCGATCATCTGATTTACGGCTGCACTTTGCGTCCCCAGGAGGGCGTTGCTGTAATGAAATGGCAATGTGTGCTGTTCTTCTTGCTTCTTGTTCCCTGCCTTCTATTTGCCCAGGGAATCACTCAGCTCTCAGGAACTGTCGTTGACACGTCTGGCGCGGTGATTGCCGGGGCTACCGTGCAGATTTTAAGCGCGAATGGTACGGTACAAAAAACGGCACAGTCGGACACATTCGGCTCCTTCATTATTTCTGGACTCTCCGCAGGTAATTATTCACTCTTAGTATCTGGTCCTGGCTTTGAAACCCAGGAAATGCCCGTCACCATAGAGACCACCGGGACGCCGGCCCCGCTGCGCATCTCCCTGGCTGTAGGCGCGGTGAGCACCACCGTGGACGTGCAGGGCCGGGAGGACGACCTCATCGGAATTGCCAATTCCGCCGGCCAGATAACGGTAGGCGCAAAGGAACTCGAAGATCGTCCCATCCTTCGTTCGGGAGAAATTCTGGAGGCGCTTCCCGGTCTCATCATCACGCAGCACGCCGGCGGCGGCAAGGCCAACCAATATTTTCTTCGCGGCTTCAACCTCGACCACGGCACGGATTTCGCCATTTTCCTCGACGGTATGCCGCTGAACCTGCCGTCGCACGCGCACGGCGAGGGCTACTCGGACATGAACGTCGTCATCCCGGAGCTCGTGGAGCGGGTGGATGCCGAGAAAGGTCCTTATTATGCGGATGTCGGCGACTATGGCTCGGCGGGAAATGCCCAAGTGGTGTTTTTCAAGACGCTGCCCCATAACTTCTTCCAGGTTCAGGGCGGCCAGTTTGGCTTTGGGCGGTTCGTTTTCGGCGTATCGCGAAAGCTCGGTAAGGGCAATTTGCTGTACGGCGGAGAAGCCTATCACGATAACGGCCCATGGATACATCCGGACAATTTTTACAAATTCAACGGCCTTCTAACCTACAGCCAGGGCGCAGACGACAAGGGTTTCAGCATCACGGCCCGCGCTTACGACGGAGCTCGATGGAACTCCAGCGATCAACTCCCCTATCCGGCCATACCCGTCGTCGGTTTCTTCGGCTCACTGAACCCGACTGACGGTGGCCGATCCCAGCGTTATAGCTTGCAGGGTGAATGGCATCGCCAGGGCGCGCATTCCGCAACCAAACTCATGGCCTACGGGTTTTATTACGATCTCAATCTGTTTTCCGATTTCACTTACTACCTCGTCGACCCCTATAAGGGCGACCAGTTCGAACAGCAGGACAGGCGCTGGGTGGCGGGGTTTGACGCACGCCATACGATTTTCAGCCAATGGTTTGGCCGCAAGGTGGTAACCACGTTCGGCATCCAGCTCCGCAACGATTGGATCCACAACGGCCTTTTCCGGACGGAAGATCGCATCCGTACGAGCCAAACTTACTACACAGCCAATTATCGGGATGAACCCTCCTCCCTCGATCAGGTCGCGGTTTTGCCCGCGGACACGGATCTAAATAAATTTACGGAGACGATAGGAAGTTTCTGGGTGGAAAGTAAAATCCAGTGGGCGGACAAATTCCGCTCGGAAGTGGCCCTGCGTGGCGACGACGGCAAAGGTGTCGTCACCAGCTTTACTAACCCCACCAACCCCAGCTATCCCTACGACCCCTTCCCTGCCAAGTTCAATCCCAATACCCACCAATCGGTCACCAAGTTCCTGCCCAGCCCCAAAGCAAGTTTGATCTTCGGCCCGTGGGCCCATACGGAGATCTATGTGCAGGGCGGGGCAAGTTACCACACCAACGACGTGCGTGGCGCAACCCAGCTGTATGAACCGGTTTCGCCGGCCTATCCTTACTACAACACGCCGGTCCCCGTTAAAGTCCCTTTTCTGGTCCAAACCAAAGGCGCGGAAGTCGGCGTGCGCACTGCGGCCGCCCCCCATCTGCAAAGCACCGTTGAGCTCTGGTATCTCCACAGCAATTCCGAACTGCTGCAGGATGGCGACACCGGAGGCACGACTCCCTCAGTTGAGTCGAGCAACCGCTATGGCTTCGAAGTTGGGAACTACTACACGCCACAGGAACATTTGGTTTTTGACGCTGACTTTGCCGACTCCCGCGCCCTTTTTACCCAAAACGACCCATATGATTCGACGTTCTACACCACCAATACCCCGACGGGTGCCATGCAGCTTTGCCCGCGAAACTCCAATTGCTCTGGGCTCGTCCCGATCGGGGGCGGCGCGTACCTGCAAAGTCCGTACGGCAAGCTTGTGCCCGAAGCGGTTCGGTGGGTGGTTTCAGCAGGCGCCACACTGCACGAATACCAAGGCTTTTCCGCGAGTTTGCGCCTGCGCTACTTTGGTCCGCGTGATTTGACGTCCGACGGGCTTTATACCTCACCCCCAACGTGTTTGGTCAACCTGGGAGCCAGATATGAGTTCAACAAGCACTGGAGCATTTTGGGAGAAGTTGTGAATTTGTTGAACCGCAGGGATCACGACGTTGATTACGCCTATGTATCCCAGATAACGCCAGCAGCCGGGCTGGGGCTGCCGGCAACAGCGCCAACAACAGCAGCAGGGCAGGAGCTGGTTGCGAATGCTGTGAATGCTAACGCGGCATTCACACGGGTGATGCACCCCGTCGAACCCATTCAGGCGCGATTCGGGTTAGTTTACAGTTTCGGTAAGTAAAGTTCCGCCGCGCTCAGAACCCCTTGCCGGTCGAGGTCATCACCAGTTTTCCGTGCTTCACCCCCCGCATGCTCAGCATGTGGTCGGCCAGGTGCTTCACCTCGCCCGCCGGACCCTTCATGATCACCACTTCCAGGCAGTTGTTCTCGTCCAGATGAACGTGCGTCGCCGCCAGCACATTGCCGTGATGATGATGCTGCGCTGCATTCAGCTTGCTGGAGAGTTCGGGACGATGGTGGTCATAAACCATCGACAAGGTCGCCACCACCGGCTTGTTGGCGTTCACCTCTTCGCTCACCAGCATCTCGCGAATCAGGTCCCGCAATGCTTCGGAGCGGTTTCCATACCCTCGTTTGGCAATCGCCTTGTCGAACTTCTCCAGTAGATCCTGCTCGATCGAAACCCCGGTCCTGATCAGTTCGGCCATCTTCGAATTCCCCTTCGCGCGCTGCATCTGGCGTGCTTCTTCTCCCAATCCTAACCGCTCCAGCGAATCCGAATCTATTCCTTTTTGCGCCATCCCGGCGGCTCGTCACTGCTGCTTGGTACCCGCCGTTGATTACTAACGATACTTGTCCGAATGAACCATCATGGCTAACATCATTCTGCCACATGGACATGATCTTTCGTTCGTTACACTATTGGGGATCCTGGCAACATCTTGCCTGTGGCGCGAGTGTAGTAGCTTAAAGCAATCATCTCAATGCAGTCTCAGCAAACTAACGGGTTAGCTCCATGTCAGACCGCAGCAAGAATCCGGGAGCAATGGGAGACGCGTCAGTCCAGTCTAATACCTGCCCGGAGCAGCTGCGCCACGAGCAGGAGCGCGAACTCACCATCGAGTTCTTCCGCCTGGTCAACGCCAGCGACTCTCTCCACAGCCTCGTCGGCGCCGCGGTCCATTTCTTCCAGCAACATAGCCATTGCCAGGCCGTCGCCATCCGCCTGCTCCGCGGCAACGACTTTCCCTACGCCCACGCCCAGGGATTTTCCGATAAGTTTCTCGTCTGTGAGAACCACCTCGCCGCCCGCGACTGCTTCGGCGAAATCATCGCCGACAGCTCCGGTGCCGTCCTCGAATGCCGGTGCGGACAGGTCATCACCGGCCGCTTCGTCCCCTCGCAGCCATTCTTCACGCCCCAAGGCAGCTTTTGGACCAACAGCGCCGACGAGGACCGCTCGGCAGCCTGCAACGAGCCAGCCTACCGCGGCCGTTGCAGAAACGAGGGATTCCAGTCCATCGCCCTCATCGCCTTAATGGCTGGCAAGCAGCGCATCGGCCTGCTGCAGCTCAACGACCAGCGAACCGGACTCTTCGCCCGCGAGAACATCCTTTTCTGGGAGGGTCTCGCCACCCACCTCGCCGTCGCGCTCGCCCGCTTTCTGGCCGAGGAAACCCTCCGCGAAAGCGAGCAGAGGCTTCTGCAGGCGGTCAACATCGGCTGCCTGGGCATCTTCGAATTCGACCACGCCACCGGAAGCGCCCACCACTCACAAACCTTCAACGCCATCTGTGGTTTAGACAGCAGCGCCCCCGCCACCTTCGAACATGTCCTGGCGCGCATCCTCCCTGAGGACCGCGAGCCGCTGGTGGCAGCCTTGCACCGCAGCCTCGATCCAACCGGCGACGGCCTACTGCAGCGCGAACACCGCATCCTCCACCCCAACGGCATCCGCTGGCTCTTCGTGCGTGCCCAAACTTTCTTTGAAGGCATCGGCGCCGCCCGACATCCCGTCCGCACGGTCGGCGCCGTCATCGACATCACCAGCCGCAAGCAAACCGAACTCGAACTCAGCGCCAGCCGCCAGCAGCTGCGCACCGCCCTCGACGCCGCCCAACTCGGCGTCTGGAGCCGCGACCTGGCAACCGGCATTCTCACCTGCGACGCCACGGTACGCGATATGGTCGGCTTGTCCGGCGAGACGGTCCTCACCACCGAAACCGTTCTGAACTACGTTCTCCCCGAGGATCGCGAGCACTTCCTCGCGCTTCGCGCTCAGCTGGAAAACTCCGACCGCAGCCTCAGGACCGAGTTCCGCATCCTTACCCCGGAGGGTGCCATCCGATGGCTCTCCGTCTGGGGCAATCTCGTGCGCGACGCCTCCGGCCAACCCAACAAGCTGACCGGAGTCGTCCAGGACATCACCAGCCGCAAGCAGGCCGAGGAGCAGATCAAGCAGCTCGAAGAGCAGTTCCGCCACGCGCAGAAGATGGAAGCTGTCGGACGCCTCGCCGGAGGCATCGCCCACGACTTCAACAATCTCCTCATGGTCATCCGCAGCTACACCGAACTGCTGGAGGACAGGCTCCCCGCGAAAGATCCCACGCGCCGCAACACCCAGGCCATCCTGCACGCCGCCGAACGCGCCTCCAGCCTCACCGCACAGATGCTGGCCTTCAGCCGCAAGCAGGTGCTCTCCCCGGTCCCGCTCAACCTTAACGATGCGGTCTCGGAGGCGGCCAAAATGTTGCAGCGGCTCCTCGGCGAAGATATCGACTTGCGCGTCCAGCCCGCCGCATCCCCGTGGATCGTCCGCGCCGATCCTGACCAGATCGCCCAGGTTCTCATGAACCTCAGCGTCAACTCGCGCGACGCCATGCCCGTGGGCGGCGTCCTCACCCTGGAAACCCGCAACGTAACCGCCGACCCCACCCTCATCGCCCGCTACCCGTTCATCGCGCCGGGAGACTACGCCGTGCTCTCCGTCACCGACACCGGAACCGGCATCTCCAAAGAAGTACAGGAGCGCATGTTCGAGCCCTTCTTCACCACCAAGAGCGTCGGCAAGGGAACCGGACTCGGTCTATCCAGCGTCTATGGAATCGTCAAACAAAGCGGCGGCTACCTGCTGTGTGAAAGCGAGCTGGGACGCGGCGCATGCTTCAGCGTCTATCTCCCCCGCATCCAGCACGATCTCTCCGAAGTGGAACTCTACCAGGCCAACTGGCTGCTCCACGGCAATGAAACCATCCTGATCGTCGAAGATGAGGAAGCCCTGCGCGCGTCCATGGGCCAGTTCCTCACCGGACTCGGCTACACCGTCCTCGCCGCCGAATCCGGCCAGCAGGCTCTGGCCATCGCCCGACAGTACCGCGAGCCCATCCACCTCATGATCTCCGATGTCGTCATGCCCCGCATGAGTGGCCGCGAACTCTCCCAGTCGCTGGCCGGCTTCCGCCCCAACATGAAGACCGTATTCATGTCCGGATACATCGATGACGCCATCGAGCGCCACGGCCTGCAGACGGAGGGCGTCGCCTTCCTCCAGAAGCCCTTTAGCCTCACTGTGCTCGCCCGCAAACTGCGCGACCTGCTCGCCTGACCAGGCGCCGCTTTTTCCAGGGTGGACAACAAAGAGACGACGGGTGCCCCAGGTTCGCGCCGATGCTTTTTCGGCGATAACCTGGGAAGCAACACCTCTTGCACCGAAGGTCTTTGTAGTTGTTCTTGTTCTTACTCTTGTTTTCAGCCGCCTACTGCGACTCGTACGCCAGTTCGATCAGCACGTCTTCCGGCGCAACCTGTATCTCCAGCGAACCTTCCTGCGGCAGCGCGTCCACCGGCAGCCGGTCGCGGTACAGCACAAAGCGCAGGTTGAAGGTGTTTCCCTCTTCGGCGCCCAATAGCTCCATCGGCAGCTTCAGCGCCAGCACCTTGCCCAGCGCCACCTCGGCGCCCTTGGGCCTACCCATGCTGGCCAGCGCGGCGCGCGTGCCGTCCTGCACCAGCTTCCAGCCGCTCAGCACTCCCTGCGCCACCTCGGCTTCCAGACGGAAATTCGCCACCGCCAGTTCGCCGTCGCGCAGCGCCAGATGCAGCGTCGCCATCGTCACGCTCTCCGGCAGCTGCGCCGCAAAATCCAGACGCGCATACAGGTGCGCCTCGTCGATGCCGGCGTGAATCGCCTCCAGCACAAACAGCTTGCCGTGCATGCTCCCACCCCGGCGGTCGCTACTGAACATCGCCGCGCCCATCCAGGCAAAATAGCTGCTCACCTGCCCATCGATCGTGGGCCGCACGTAGGCCGTCTGCGGCACAAACTTCATGCGCGCCGGCACCCCCGAAATCGGCCGCGCCAAGTGGTCCGGCGGAACTCCGCCCAGCGCCGTGTACACATTCGAGAGATGCTTGCGGTACAGCTCGTCGAAGTCGCTGTCGTTGGCCGAGTGATGCTCCGGTCCGTACCACCAGTTCCAGTCGCTGCCCTCGGCGATCAGCAGTTCCTCATAGGCCAGCTTGCGCTGCTCCTCACGGGCGCGGCTGGCGTTGTCGTCATAAAATTCGCGCGCTTGGGCCAGGTAATCCCAGCTCTTGTTGTCCTCCGGCGCTCCAATCCACACGTTGAAGTTGGCGTTGATCCACGACCCCGGAACCAGCCCCTTCAATTTGCCGAAGCTCGACGCCCTCTGCCGCGCAATCGCCTCTGAAATTGTGATGGCCTCGATCTGCGGGTCGCCCTCCAGCTTGCCGTAGAAGCGGCGCAAAAAATCGCGCCCATTGCCTTCGTAGCTCTCCCAGGCGTTTTCCCCGTCCAGAATAATCGGCACCACCGCGTCGCGCCCCGCGTCCAGCACCGGCGCAGCCGCCTTCTTAATGGTGTTCATCAGGTGCTCGGCCGCATCCGCCGCCTGCATCCCGGCATACACAAAGCCCAGCAGATCGCTGATCCGGTGGTCGCGGAAGACCATGTTCATCGTCTGACCGTCGCGCTCCCAGCGATAAATGTTGTACAGCTTTTCGGCGCTATCGCGCTCCAAAAAACCTTCCGGATCGCGCCTCATCTCGTAATTCAGGCTGCGTCCCAGTACGCCTTCGTCGGTGGCCATCCACTGCACGCCCAGCCCCGCCGCAATCCGCAGCACTTCGTCGGAGACCGATCCCTCGCTCGGCCACATCCCCACCGGACGCGTCCCGAAGCTGCGCTCGTGCGCCTCCAGTGCCTGCCGTATCTGCTCCTCCGCATCGTCCGGACGCCGGAAGCGCTCGCTCGGCAGCGGCAGTCCCGCGGTTGACTCGCGCCCCGTGTTGCTGTCGCACAGCAGCGGAAGAATCGGGTGATAGTACGGCGTCGTCGAAAGCTCCACCGAGCCGCGCTCCGACGCCGCCCGGTACGCCGGAAGCACTCCCTTCAGGATCTCGTGCTGCTTGCTCATCACAAACCGCTGGTCGTCCTCGCTGAACCCCTGGCCTTTCACAATCAGCTCCCGCACCGCAGGCTCCGCGAGGTAATACTCGTCGAACCAGGCCAGCTGAGACAGTACCTGCAGATCGCGGTAGTCGCGTTCGCCGAAGGTGATGGCTGCGTTGGCCGGGTCCGCTCCCGCTGCCCGCACCTGCTCCCACAGCCGCCGGTAGCGCGGATACCGCCCGATCATCCGCTCCCCGTGCGCCTGGAAGAAATACGTCAGCGCAAAGTGCTTCTCATCCAGGCTCAGCTCCCCGGCCGGCTTGGCGGCAACATCCCAGAATGGGTCTTTGAATATCCCCGAGTTGTAATCTTCAATCTGCGCCACCAGCGACGGCACAATGTTGAAGTTCTGGTGAACCTGCGGAAACTCTTCCAGCAGCTTCACCATGCCGTAGTAGTCTTTGAGTGCGTGCAGACGCACCCAGGGCAGGCGGTACTCGCCGCTCACCAGGTCCTTGTAGAAGGGCTGGTGCATATGCCAAAGAAGGAGTACTCGAAGCTTGCCTTGCGCCATCAGAAGTATGAGCCCGGGTTCATGTACTGAATGCCCCTGAAGAACCCGATTAGGATAGCAGCACCCAGCCCCGGCGGCCATGCTAGACTCACCAGTGAGCTCGCTTCCGATTCACATATTCTGTTCTGCAGGCGCCTGAGGTCGCGCTGTGAAGATTTTTTCCCGCTATATTCTTTCCGAAGTCGTGCAGCACGCCGCCATCGGCGTCACCCTCTTCACCTTCGTCATCTTCATGCGCGACCTCGGACGCCTGCTGGAAATCGTCGTCCGTGACTCTGCTCCGCTGCCCGCCGTAGCCCAGCTCTTCCTGCTCACCCTGCCCGTCGCCTGCACCATCACCATCCCCATGGGCCTGCTGGTCGGAATCCTCATCGGCCTCAGCCGCCTCGCCGCTGACAGCGAAATCACCGCCATGCGCGCCAGCGGCCTCGGAGCATGGAAGTTCGTCCGCATCGTCGCCGTCTTTGCCATCTTCACCTGGCTGCTCGCCCTCGGCAACAGCATCTGGCTTGCCCCGGCCTCCTCGGCCGCGCTCTCGCGCCTGGAAGACAAGCTGCGCAGCTCCCAGGCCTCGTTTGAAATTCAGCCCCGCGTCTTTTACGAAGATTTCAAAAACCTGGTGCTCTATGTCCAGGATGTCCGCTCCGGCTCCCATGCCTCGCGCTGGCGCGGTGTCTTCCTCGCCGATGTCACTGACCCGGCCTCCCCAAAAATCACCGTGGCCCGCGACGGCATCATCCTCGCCGACAATCCCAGCTTCATCCACATGCACCTCAATCAGGGATCGCAGCAGGAGACGCTGCCCCAGAATCCCGAACAGTACGAGATCTCAACCTTCTCCCAAACCGATCTGCCCGTCGCGCTCCCCGAACCCGAGGAGACCAAAGGCGACCTTGTCCCCGTCGCCGAAATGCCCACCCGCGAACTCTGGTACCGCGGCCATCATCCCGAGGCCAACACCGGCAAACCGCGCACCCCGCAGGACACGCCCGCCGCCCGCGCCCGCTGGTATCTCGTCGAGTTCCACCGCCGCCTCGCTCTGCCCACCTCCTGCCTCGTCCTCGCCCTGGTCGGCGTGCCGCTCGGTCTTTCTTCGAAAAAAGGCGGCAAGAGCATGGGCTTCGTGCTCACCATCGCCCTCGTCTTTCTCTACTACTTCATCTCCCTCACCGGCATCTCTCTGGGACGCAGCGGACGCATCCCCCCCGCCGCCGGTGTCTGGGCCGCCAACTTCGTTTTTTTTGCCGCCGGACTCTTCCTCATCCGCCGCGTCGAGTATTCCTTCATCGATCTCGGCTCGCTGCGCACCACCTGGGACTCGTTCTACGGTGGAATCCGCCATCGCGTTGTCGTTAACCGCCGCCGCCGGCGCATGGCCGCCGCCCGCCAGCCCAACCGCCCTGTTCCTGCGAAGGAACGCCGCGGAGCCCGCTATCCCCTCATTCTCGACAAACTGATCCTGCGCGACTTCGCCATGTATCTCGCCATGATCCTGCTGTCGTTCCTCCTGCTCACCCTGGTCTTCACCTTCTTCGAACTCCTCGGAGACATCCTCCGCAACCGCATTCCCATGCTCATGGTGGGCGAATACCTGCTCAACGTCTCCCCATCGATGATCTACATCATGACGCCGCTCAGCGTCCTGCTGGCCGTCCTCACCACCCTCGGCCTGCTCCAGAAGACCAACGAAATTACCGCGATGAAAGCCACGGGAACCAGCATCTACCGCATCATCGTCCCCATCTTCGTCATCGCCGCCGCCATCAGCACCAGCCTTTACTTCTTCGACCAGCTCTACATCCCCGCCGCCAACCAGCGCCAGGAAACCCTGCGCAACGAGATCAAAGGCAAGCCCGCGCAAACCTACCTGCGCCCTGACCGCAAGTGGATCTTCGGCGAGCACAACACCATCTACTACTACCAATTTTTCGATCCCGACCAGGACACCTTCGCCAACATCACCGCCTTCCAGTTCGATCCCGCCACCTTCGAACTCACCGAACGCGTCCACGCCGCCCGCGCCGTCTGGTCGTCGCAGTTAAACAAGTGGGTCTTCGAGCAGGGATGGGCGCGCACCTTCCAGGGATCGGCCATCCAGAGCTACCACGCCTTCGACGCCGACACCTTCCCTCTGTTCATCGAGCCGCCCTCCTACTTCAAAAAAGAAGTGCGCCAAAGCTCGGAGATGAACTCCCACGAACTCCGCGCCTACATCGCCGACCTGCAGCAGAGCGGCTTCGATGTCGTCCGCCTCAACGTCCAGCTTCAGAAGAAGTTCGCCTATCCTCTCATCACCCTCGTCATGGCGATCCTCGCCGTCCCCTTCTCGCTCTCTGCCGGACGCAAAGGCGCGCTCACCGGAATCGCCGTCGCCCTCAGCGTCGCCATCATCTACTTCGTCGCCGCCGGACTCTTCGAAGCCATGGGCAACGCCAGCCAGCTCCCTGCCGCCATGGCTGCCTGGGCCCCCGACCTCATCTTCGCCTTGCTCGGCGGATATCTTCTGCTCAAAGTTCCAACGTAAGACCTCATTCGGGTACGAACGATGATCCCTGTTCTCTAAAACAATGTTGCACTGAAAACGTATTTACTGCATACACTAGGCGGTATTCGCGGAAAGCGCTTGTATGGTCGAGGAAAAGCTGAAGCAGAGCGGCTCAATTGGCGGTTGCCATCCTACGTGGTGGCAGTCGCAATTATCATATTGCTCTCGTTAATGGTTTGGAGCCCAGACGGGACCCTGTTGTACATCCTCTTAATCGCCGTCGTCGCGCTGCTGGCATATGCCATTCGCAAAAGACCACGCCGGTCTCTTACGATGTTGCTGACACTTGTCGCTTTTGTCGCTATTTCAGGAATATTGCTCAAGAACGCGGCAACCCTCCGTCCTTCGCTCAGATGGATGCTGTGGTCGCAGCGCTTCAAAACTGAAGTTCTGGCACAACCGACTCCGGTAAAAGGTGAATTGAGGCATATCGAATGGGACGGCTGGGGCGGGGCACCAGTCGGCGACTGGACGGCGTATATTGTGTTCGACCCAACAGATTCCCTTTCAGCAGCAGCGAAGAACCGTTCGTACGGCAAATTCAGCCGCGTACCATGCGACGTTGGCCGTGTACGTCGTCTGGAGAGTCATTGGTACTCGGTTGAATTGGAAGTGAACGAACTCTGGGACCGGTGCGATTGAACCGCCAGCTTCTACTTGTTTCTTGCCCGAGTCACATTCACCCGAAGAAAATTACAGTATCCGCCTTCATCGAGCTTCCCTGCTGCCAGCGCGATCACAGCCTGCGCCGCGTCCTCCTCGCTGGCATGGAAGAGATAGCCGTTCAATTCCAGAAACAGGATGCCCACCACAAATCCCGTGCGCTTGTTGCCGTCCACAAAAGGATGATTGCGCACGATCCCCGCCGTATAGATCGCGGCCAACTCAACCGCGTCGGGAGAGCCGCCATACGCACGATGCTGCTGCGGACGCGCCAACGCGGATTTCAGCAACGCGTCGTCACGCACTCCCGCTGCGCCACCATGCAGCGCCAGCAGGCGATCATGCAGCGCAAGCGCGTCGTGCTCGTCAATCCATACCGGCTCCTTCACTTGGCGAGCACGCGCAGCGTGTTCCGGTAGCGCCCAATGATGTCCTCGGCCTTCGCCATCTTCTTCTCAAAGTCGGGATCGTAACCCGTAAGGCGATACTCACCATCCGGGGCCTCGATCAGAAACAGCGCCTCGCCATCGCCCGTCTGCAGGCGGCTAATCACTTCTTTCGGCAGCACAACCCCGAGCGAATTCCCAACCTTGCGTACTTTCAGTTCAACCATAACGACGCCTCCCCACGTTGCCACTATTGTAATAACATAAGCGGGTGGCCCATTCAAGCCATCCTCTGGCTTGAGTGGGGTAGTCCTTCCCTGCACCCGCCGCTGTTAAAATCACATCTATATCGCATTCGTTGTTCGCACAGGTGACTGCCCTTGCAACTCTCCCGACTCCGGCCCTTATTCCCTTACATGAAGAGATACTGGAAGAGCTATCTCGCCGGGAGTCTCGCCGTCCTCATCACCAACGGAATCATGGTCCAGGCTCCGCGCATCATCCAGCGCATTGTGGACGACCTCAACCACGGCGTCACTCACGGCAAGCTGCTCACCTGGTGCTGGCTGCTTGTCGCCGTCGCTCTCAGCAAAGGAATCTTCCAGTTCCTCACCCGCTGGATCATGATCGGCATCTCGCGCGAGATCGAGTTCGACCTGCGCAACGATCTCTTCCGCCACCTCGAATCGCTCGACCCCGGCTTCTACCAGCGCACCCGCACCGGCGACATCATGGCCCGCGCCACCAACGACCTCAACGCCGTCCGCACCCTGCTCGGCCCCGGCATCATGTACTCGGCCAACACCATTGTCTTCACCATCGCCGCGCTCTATTACATGCTCCGCATCAGTCCCAAGCTCACCCTGTGGGCGTTTCTCCCGCTGCCCGTCGCCAGCATCATCGTGCAATACTTCGGAGCCCTCATCCATCAGCGCTTCGAGCGCATCCAGGCCAAGTTCAGTGACATCAGCGCCCGCGCCCAGGAGAACTTTTCCGGAGCCCGCCTCATCCGCGCCTACGCCCAGGAAGAATCCGAAATCGCCCTCTTCGAAACCGAAAACACCGGCTACATCAACCGCTCGCTCCCCCTGGCGCGCCTCATGGGAATGCTCTGGCCCACCCTCGAACTCATGCTCGGCTTCGCCCTCGTCATCGTCCTCTGGGTCGGCGGACGCGAGGTCCTCCAGCATCGCATCTCCGTCGGAGGCTTCGTCGCCTTCACCGCCTACATGCTCCAGCTCACCTGGCCTGTCATCGCCCTCGGCTGGGTCCTCAACATCTTCCAGCGCGGCACCGCCTCCATGGGCCGCATCGAAGAAATCCTCGTCCAGCAACCGGCTATCTACGACGCCCCGGACATCCAACCCACCGCCCCCATCCGCGGAGAAATCGAGTTCCGCAACCTCACCTTCGCCCACAGCCGCCAGTCGCTGCAAGCTGAGTCGCAACCGGGAGTCACGCCGCTCTCGTCGTCCGTCCAACCCGGCTCAACCGTCCTGCGCAACGTCAATCTCAAAATCCCTGCCGGATCGAGCCTTGCCATCGTCGGCCCCACCGGTTCCGGCAAGTCCACCCTGGTCTCGCTCATCCCCCGCCTGGCCGACGCCGCTCCCGGATCGCTGCTCATCGACGGACGCCCCATCCGCGACTACTCGCTCGAAACCCTGCGCCGCACCATCGGCTTCGTCCCCCAGGAGACATTCCTCTTCAGTGCCACCATCCGCGAAAACATCGCCTTCGGCGTCGAAGACGCAACCGACGAGCAGATCCAGCGGGCCGCCCAAATCGCCAGCATCGCCGCCGATGTCGAGAGCTTCCCCGAGCAGTACGAAACCATGGTCGGCGAGCGCGGCCTCACTCTCTCCGGAGGCCAGAAGCAGCGCGTCGCCATCGCCCGCGCCATCATACGCGAGCCGCGTATCCTGGTGCTCGACGACGCCCTCGCCAGCGTCGATACCCACACCGAAGACCAGATCCTCAACGGACTGCGTCGACTCATGCACGGGCGCACCACCATCTTCATCTCCCACCGCGTCTCCACCGTGCGCAACGCCGACCGCATCGCCGTCCTCCACCAGGGACACATCGTCGAATACGGCACCCACGACGAACTGCTCGCCCTCAACGGCTACTACACCGCCCTCTACGACAAGCAGCAACTGGAAGAAGAGCTGGAAACCGCTTAATTTTTTTAGAGGGTCATTCTGAGCGCCGAGCGCCCGCGGCCGGAGCGGCACCTTTTGCCGCGTACCCGGCTGCGAAGCTCAAGCGAAGAACCCCAGCGCCGCTCAAATATCCTGTGCGGCCCGAGGCTTTTCAGCCGCCAACCGATTCTTGATCCGGAGCGACCGCAAAACGGGCGTTCTGCGCGCGTAATGCTACTTACCGCACCAGCAATATCTCGCGAATATTTTCTTTGCCCAGGAAGAATTTGATCGACGTGTAGTCGTGGAAGAGGTTTTCCACGTGCCGATTCTGGAAGACGCGCTGCAGTTGAAAGCGCGGCCCGTTCTGCAACTCCAGCGTCTCATCGTTCTTGATGTGATAGCGGTAGTACGGCTCCTCTGCCCCCGCGTCGCGTGTGTGGAAGAACGCCAGCAGCGCGCCCCGCGGCTTGGTAATGCTCCGTATGCGCTCCACCACCGGCTTCACCAGCGGCTCCGGCAGGTAGTCGCAAACGTCCCACATCAGCACTGCGTCAAACGATTCCGGATCGTACTTCAGCTCTTCGTCGAGGAAGCGCTCCACGTCCACCGTCGTCGTGCCCTCTGCGATTCCAGGAATCACAAATCGTTCGGCGTGGGCCGCCATCAGCACATCGTCGTTGTATGCCTTGTGTCCCAGCCCGGTGATGAATTGCAGGTTGCTGCTCGAGGTCGGACCCAGGTCCAGAACCTTCTGCCCATCCGGCCGCAGAATCGCCCGCGTGAAGTGGTGGAATCCCGTCGAGCGCCGCGCAATCCGCACTCCACCTTCGCTCTGCAAAGATGCAGGCGCGCTGCCGCCGCCGAATAATTCGCGAAGGAACCCCACAGGAGACCTGGCCCAGGATGAAAAGTTTGAACCAGCCCGCTCGCGCGAACCGGCCCTCATGCTCTGCTTGTTACTTCTCGCGATCCGCCGCTGCCGCCACTACAGCCGGGGACACCGGCGCCGCTGCCGCCGGTTGCGCCGTCGCCGCGTCGCCCTTGCGAATGTCGATGGAGCCCTTGAAGAACGCCCCGTCTTCAATCACGATGCGCTGCGTAATGATGTCGCCATTCAGCAGCGCCGACTTCTTCAACTCCACCTTGTTCACTCCGGTCACCGAACCGTCCACCGTGCCGTGGATCGTCACGTCCTTGGCAAATACGTTGGCCCGCACCCGCCCGTTGGGTCCGATCACCAGGTTGTGATTGTGCAGGTCGATGTTGCCCTCAACTTCGCCGTCGAGGAAAAGATCTTCGCTTCCAGAAAGCTCGCCTTTTATGATGACCGACTTGCCGATATGAGCTACATCCACGCGATTCAAATCCATTTTAGGAGTCTCCGCAACACGGGGTGGTTGATACGAGGGAACTGCCGGAGCCACCGGTGCCGGGGGCTTCGGGGTAAAAGTTGACGGAGTGTCGTCGTCTTTGCGTGGTTTCCACATCGGATTACTCCCGTTCACTGTTCAACGGGACCGCCCCAACTCTGGCAGCCCGTTCGCTATCCTCTTGCAACTACGCAAGCATTGGCTCTCTTGACTATAACGAACCCCGGGCCCGTGGGCAACGCCTGCCGGCCTCATTTCGTCCCAGCGCCCAAGCGGCAGAACTTTCATTTTACCCCAACCGCCTCAGCCGTATCCTCTCTTGCGTACTTTAACCAAGCCGGAGCAAACCGTATCGCGGGCGGCATCTGCCCCCGGTTGGCCTTACAACGTCAGCCAGCTAAACCGCCTCTAAAGAATTTGTCAGACCGCTTATGAACGACCGGCCACTTCCACACCACGCCGCGCCAATCGCTACCCTGGCCGTGTTCTGTGTCCTGCTGGCCGCGCCTGCCCTGCCCGCCCAGTCGCCCCAGACTCAGCCCAGCGACCTCATTCGCCAGGCCATCCAAAACGAGCTCCAGGACGACTCCCAAACCCACCTCTTCGCCTGGAAGGCGCGTACCGATCGCGCCCACAAGACCCAGGAGGAGCACAGTGTGCAAACCCCCAGCGGCGTCGTCAGCCGTGTCGTCCTCATCAACGGACAGCCGCTCAACCCCAGGCAACAACGGGAAGAGCAGGCGCGCCTCCGCACCATGCTGGACCCGGAACAAATGCAGCAAAAACTTAAAGAGCAGCGCGAAGACGATGCCCGCACCAACAAAATGCTCGCCGCCATCCCCGACGCCTTCAACTTCGTTTACCTCAAAAGCGATACGGATCCCAACGGCCATAAGCTCGACATCTTCCAGTTCACCCCCCGCCCCGGCTACACCCCGCCCAGCCGCGAGGTCGCCGTCTTTACCGGGATGAAGGGCGAGCTCACGCTCGATGAGACCGCCATGCGCTTGGCCAAAGTCGACGGCACGCTCTTCAAGGACGTCAACTTCGGATGGGGAATTCTAGGACGCCTCTATAAAGGCGGACGCTTCGTGGTCGAAAAGAGCGAGATCACCCCAACCCATTGGGACACCACCCACATGCTCCTCCACTTCGACGGCAAGGAGCTGATCTTCAAATCGCTTCACATCAATGAAGACGAAACCGACTGGGACTACAAACCCGTGCCGCCGATGTCCGTCAAGGACGCGCTCGACTACCTCAACCATTCCGATTCCCCGCAGGACGCCAGCGCCGCCATTAGCCGCGACCCAGGATCGACTCCCGCCGCACCGTCAGCCGTTCAATTAGATCCTGCCGTATCGCATACCCGCGCCCTGGCGCTGGACTCATCGCAATCGTCCCCTCAGCAGAAACCTTGACCTCCGGCTCGATGATGTCCTCCCGCCAGTAGCGCGCCGAAGCCGAAACATCGCCCGGTAAACTGAAGCCGGCCAGCGACGACAGCGCCAGGTTATGCGAGCGTCCGATCCCGCTCTCCAGCATCCCTCCGCACCACACCGGAACCTCGGCCTCCAGCGCCACGTCATGCACCCGGATTGCTTCCGTGAATCCGCCAACCCGCCCCAGCTTCACATTCAGTATCCGGCATGCCTTCAGCTCAATCGCGGCCAGCGCGTGCCGCGCATTCAAGATCGATTCGTCCAGGCACAAGCTGGTCTTCAGCTCATGCTGCAGCAGCGCATGCAGATAAATCTCGTCGCTCCACAGTGGCTGCTCAATCATCAGCAGCCGGAACTCGTCGAACTTCTTCAAATGCTCCACGTCATTCAGCGTGTAAGCGCTGTTGGCGTCGCAGGAGAGCAGAATCCCCGGCCAGCGCCCGCGAATCAGGGCCAACACCTCCACGTCCCACCCCGGCTTCACCTTCACCTTGATCCGCTGATATCCGGCCGCCAGCTCCTTTGCGATCTTGTCCAGCAGCTGCCCGTGCGCCCCCTGAATCCCAATCGAAACTCCCGCCGCCAATTCCTTCCGCGTGCCGCCCACCAGCTGAGCCAAGGGAACCTGCTTCACCTGCGCCTCGGCGTCCCACACCGCGTTCTCCAGCGCCGCCTTCGCCATCCTGTGGCCGCGCACCGCCGGCATCCGGAACGCCGCCTCGCGTCCGCTCTCCAGCTCCCTGCCCGCCAGCGCCGGAGCCAGATATTCGCGCAGCACCATCCACGCCGTATCGGTCGACTCCTCGCAATAAAACGGATGCTCGCCCGCCGTGCACTCGCCCCATCCATCCACGCCCTCGCAGTGCACCGTCACCAGCACAATGCGACGCTCCGTGGTGCGCCCAAAGCTGGTCTCAAACGCATCCACCAGCGGCATGTGGATCTCGCGCAACGTAATCGCCTCAATCTTCATTCTTCCCGCGCCCCATTCCGGATAAAAACGCTACACCAGTTCCTCAATCAGCCTCTCATACCCGTCCACCATCGCCCGGGCGGAAAACTCCCGCTCCACCCACGCCCGGCAATCCTCCCCGCGGATCGCCCCCAGCCTGCCGCACGCCGCGGCCATCTCCTCCACGCCGTCCACCAGGTAGCCGGTTCCCTCGGCCACCACTTCCTCCAGTGCGCCCCGGCGGAAGGCGACCACCGCCGTCCCGCTCGCCATCGCCTCCAGCGCCACCAGCGAAGTCGTCTCCCCCACCAGCGAAGTCACCAGCAATCCCCGCGCCTGCCGCAGCAGCTTCACCTTTTCCGCAAACGTCGGCAACTCAACCCACCGCACCCGCCGCCCGTCGATCCGCGGCCTTACCTCGCGCTCCCAGTACCGCTCGTGCCACGCAAACGGATACACCTGCCCCGCCAGCACAATCGGCAATCCCGCCCGCTCTGCCGCCGCAATCGCCAAATGTGGAGCCTTCTCCGGACACACCCGCCCCAGCCACAACAAATAATCCGCCTTTTCATCGCCATTTCCCGAGGCCACAAAGCGCCCCACGTCGATCCCGTTCCGCACCACCCCCAGCATCCGCGGAAGATCCATAAACTCCCGCAGCTGCGACTCGCTCACACAGTGAAACCAAACCTTCCCCGCCTCACTCCCATCCACGCCCTTAAACGCCTCCGCCCCATATAGCTCCCGAGGCAAATGCAGCGTCGTCAACACCGCCAGGGTGGCCCATATTTGCCCTCCTTTGGCAAATGTGGGGGACCGAGCGCCCGCAGCCGGCAGCGAAGCGTTACCCGACCTGGCGCCCGCGGGGCAAACATGACGGAAGAAATGTCCGCTGTGATCCAGCACCAGCGCATAATCGCCTTGCGCACACGCCGCCAGCACCCGCTCCGCATGCTCCCGCTCGCATTCCAGAAAGACATCCGATGCCGTCGGAGCGCTACCCGTCACCACCAGCCGCCCCGATACCCTCGAACCCGCGCACGCCGCCACCTCGGTCTCCCACCCGCGCGCGGCCAGTTCCCGCTCCAGCGTCCACAGAATCTGCTCTGCCCCGCCCGCGCTCTCGTCGCTCACCGGCAGCAGCGGATAGGCCACCAGCAGCAATCGCCTCTTCCGTCCGCTCAACGCCCGCTCTCCAAAAACTCCGCGAGGCGAGCGCTCACCTCGCGCGCGCTCATCCACCACCCCCAGCACTCGTAATTCGTCCGCCCCTCATGCGGAGCCCGTCCGTAGTCGTACCTCACCTGCGGACGCACCACCTCGCGCGCCAAGTCGAAGCTCTCCAACAGCTCACTCTGTTGCGACTCATACTCGGAGACCATCGCCCGTTTGCGCTCCAGCTCCGCCGCCGAAATCTCCACCCGCTGCTCCGTCCCGTTCGCGCACAAAAACTCCTGCACCCTCAACTCCCCATCCGGCCCAGTCTGGGTCCCCCATATCTGCTCGCCTTTGGCAGATGTGGGATCGTCGGGTGCCCCACCCTCGACGCCGTTGCGGTTGCCGTTGCTTTCGCCTGTGCCTTTAACCTCTGAAACCTTGAAACCTTGAACCTTTGAAACCTTGCCCCTTGCATACAGCGCCGTCTCCCACACTGGAACCCCCAGCCGCGCCCCCAGCCGCGCCCCCAGCAGGCTGCAGCAATCGTGGTCCGGATGCCCACCCTCATACGCCAGGGTCGCAATCGCCTCCGGCCTCACCCGCTCCGCCACCTTGGCCGCCAGCTCATAGGCCGCCGCCAGATTCAAAAACAGCCGCTGATCTTCGAATCGGTGCCGCTCGAATTGGTGCCCACCCAGCCGCCCATCCTCCTCCGCCAGCAGCACCAGTTCCCGAACCCCCGCCACCTGCGCCGCCCGCTGTGCCTCCTCCCGCCGAACCGCCGCGTACCGTTCGCGCGACCCGTACCGTCCCCGGAAGAACTCGTCTCGCGGAGCCCCATCGGTGGCAATCACCACCACCGCCTCGCGCGTCTTTTGCAGCAGCGCGCCATAGCCCACGCACTCGTCGTCGGCATGGGCCACCAGCACCAGCACCCGCCCCGTCAGCTCCGCCTTCCATTCGCGCATAGCCATCCCTTCACCGCTCAGTAAGATGGCAACGTAAGATGCAGGTTTGTATCGCAGCAGGAGACTCCCGCCGCAGAACGGCCTCGCTTTGTTTGGTCGGTCTTGCCTGGTCGGTCTTGTTTTTGTCGCTCTTGTTTTTGTTCTGTCGCTTTTGCCCCTGTTTTGAAGGGTCACTCTGAGCGCAGCGAAGGACCCCAGCACTGCTCAAATATCCCGTACCGTCCCAAGGCAATTTCCACCACCGGCGCCACCCCTGCCTTGACCCCTCTTACCTCGGCCTCTACTTAGGTAACGTGTCCCGCACCTCAACTCCCGCCGGCGTAACGCACTTGCCCTCCTTGCACGTCATCACCACGTCAAACTTCCACGTCTGCGGCCCGCTCTTCACAATACTGCCCCGCTTCGGGGATGAGGCAGGCGCCGGGGCCGGAGCCTGCGCCGGAACCAACTTTACATCCAGCCCATGCCCGGAGGAGCGGGCGGTAGTCTCCAGTTCGTCCCCATTCCTCTCCATCGCAAACGATGCCTTGGCATCCAAAAACCAATAGCCCGGACGCAGCAGGGTAGGTTTTGGCGTAACGATATAGGCGATCTCCGTCCCGTTGTCATCCACGGTCACCCGCTGGCACACCGCAAAGGCAAATTGCACCAGCGTTCCCTTGCCATACTTTCCCTCCGGAAAAATCGTCACACCGATTCCCGACGGCGTGCTTCCCTTCCATTCCCTGCCGGGATCCCTGCCGTTCCTTCCCAGCGCAACCGTCCCCCAGGGGCTCTCCAAGGTCCGCAACGGCGGCGAATCCAGCTCCCACGACGCCTCGCAGCGCCCATGGTTCCCGGCCGTCGCGGTGAGCGTTTGTCCAAACACAAGGGTTGAAATCAGCATTAATGCGCAAAAAAAGACACTTCGAACCATCCGCTCCATCCAAATTCTCCTTTTCCAGCTCTGGGTTGCCCAGACTACACCGCCCCCACCCGCCTCCGCAAGACCACGCGCAGACCACGCGCATCCGTCCTTATGAGATGTGCTTGATGAGATGGGCTTGCTGTTGCAGTTGTCTCTGTTCCTGCGGTGTCACCCTGAACGAAGTGAAGGGCCCACCGCGCTCTAAACATTAACTTCCGTTCCAAGGTCGCTTCGGCCACCAATCCATTTCCACTGCTAAGTGCCGTTGCTTTTCTGCGAAAGGTGGAAAGCAACATGCCCACACCCTCGCGCCCTTGCTCTTGCTCCTAACTTTGAAACCTTTCCTATTCCTCCGGCTCCGCCTCTTCCTTCCCCGGCACCCTGCGATCCGTCGGATCGGCCACCCGCGTCGGCTCTCCCACCTGCGCCGCCGCAATCGCCAAAAAGTACGCCCGCCAGAACGGCTCTTCGATCGCCTTCAGCTGCGCCGCAATCGTCAACGGAGACGCATACGCTGCCAGCGAAACCAGCGCCCACGACTGCGCATCCGGTCTTAAACAATCCGCGCACTCGCCCGCCTTATACCGGGCGTTCACCCGTTGCAACCCTCTCGCAATCACCTCGCGCAAAACCTCCGGCCCGCTCCGCTCCCGTATCGCCACCGCCAGCTCGCCAAATGACTCCTGCAATCCCGCATCGACCCCAGCGCCCGCGGCCGGCAGCGCAGCGTTACCCGACCCAGCACCTGCGGCAGGGAGCGTAGCATTACCCGCCGCCTTAGTTGCCGCATACCCGTCACTGCCTGCCCCACCCGGCGCCGCAAACAGCCCCGGCCAATCCTTCCTCGCCTTGTCATAGGCCTTCGGAGCCGAGAGCCGCACCTCGTTCAGCGCCTCCGCCACCTGCCGCTGTTCTTCGCCGGTCAGCTCCGCACGCGGCTGCCCCGCAGCGTCGCTCGCAGCAGCACCCTTCATTCCGCCATCGCTCCCAGAGGCTTCGATTCCCGCCAGCCTGCCCAGCTGCGCCACCACGGCCTGCCCCGCCTCTTCGGCGCTCTCGTCGCTGATCGCCTCCAGCGCCACCGCCCGGTCCAGCAGCCCGGCGAACTCTCTCACTCCGAACACGCCTTCCTGCCCGCGCGCAAACACTGCCAGCTCCTGACGGAAGAAATCCTCCGCCGCATCCTCATCCGGGCGCAGCCGGGCCAGTGCCGCCGCGCTCGCCTCATACGGAAACCCTCCATGCTCGCCCCATTTCCTTGCATGTGCCAGCAGAGTCTGCGCTCCCGCCGCCCCGTGGTGCTGCATGTACATGGCAAACACCAGCCGCGACGCCATCGTCCGTGCATCCTCGCGCCTGCCGCCCTCGGAAGGCAGCGTATCCAGCAGCTCCAGCGCCCGCTCCGGGTCGTACACCGCCACCCTCACCGCCGCCGTCGCAATCGCCTCATCCCTAGTGCCCCATTCTCGGGTGGCCCATATTTGCCCTCTGTTGGCAAATGTGGAGGACAAACCGCCCGGCAGCGCAGCGTTACCCGACCCAGCGCCCGTCCCATCCCCCGGCAGCTCCTGCGCCAGCCCAAACAGCTCCTCGGCCCATTGCCTCTTCTCCTCTGCCATCACCTCGGGACGCATCGTGTACAGCAGCCTTGTCAGCAGCGCCACTCTCTGCCGCAGTTCCGACCTAGCGCCTGCGGCCGGCAGCACAGCGTTATCCGTCAGCCGCTTCCCGATCGCATAGGAGTCGCTCACCATCTCATGCGCCAGCTCCATCTGCGCCCGCGAAACCGCCGGAGCCGCCTTCGCCTTCGGGCGATGCCGTCCCCGCCGCGCGCCCGATGCCGGCACCGCCAGCAGCAGACAAAGCGCTATGACCGTCCAATTCGCTCTCACCCGTCCTCCCATGCCAAAAACAGCTCTCCCCCGGATGCTACAATCCCGCCATGTCCAAGGCTCGTGCAAAGAAGATAAAGCTCCTGTTGCTGGATGTCGATGGCGTCATGACCGATGGCAAGCTCTACTTTCTTCCCTCCGGCGAATCCAGCGTCGAGATCAAAGCCTTCCACGCCCATGACGGTACCGGCTTCTCGCTCGCCCGTCTCGGCGGAATCCGCACCGGAATCATCACCAAGCGCGTCTCCGAGACCGTCCGCCTGCGCGCCCGCGACCTCAAAATCGAGCATGTCTGCCAGGGAGCCGCCGACAAACTCGCCGCCTTCCGCGAAATCCTCGCCGCCGAAAATCTCAAGCCCGAAGAAGCCGCCTTCGTCGGAGACGACGTCATCGACCTCCCGGTCATGCGCGCCTGCGGACTCGCCTTCGCCGTAGCCGACGCCCGCAAACACGTCAAAGACGAAGCCCACGTCGTTACCGATCACCGTGGCGGCGAGGGAGCCGTCCGCGACGCCATCGAATACATCCTCCAGGCCCAGGGCTCGCTTGCCCGCTGCGTCGAGGCCTACATCGCCGACCTCACCCCCGCCGCCGACAAACTCCAGTAACCCGCCGCAACACGCAAAAAACCCACCGGCCGCGCAGCCGGTGGGTCATCGCGCTCCAGGCGCATCCCTCGCGGAACGCACCCCCTTAAGGAGTCTGCCCTTACTTATATACCTAATCCTTTTGGATATTCAGCTCCTAAGGCAAAAATCCGTCATCCACTCAAACCGAAGTACATGATGTCCTGATTTTGATGTCCGGATTTTGAAGGGTCATCCTGAGAGTTTGTGACTTTATTGATTTACAGGCCATTTTGGGCCTGTAACTATCTTTGTTTTCAGCATCTAGTTTTAACGATTTCAATAAAGTCACAAACTCTGAGCGAAGCAAAGGACCCCAACACCGTCGAAATATCCGCTGCCGCGAGGGTCACTTCGGCCGCTAATTATCTGATGTACCGCCGGATGCCCCACCTTCGGCGCGAGCGCCTGCAACCGGAGCGCGTGTTTTGCCGCGTACCCGCCTGCAAAGCTCTTTGCGCGCCTAAGTGGGGGTAACATTTGCCCCCTCTACGCTGTTGCCTTCCAACCTTGAAACCTCGCTCTTCCCTACCGCAGCAAATCCTCCAACTCCACGCCCTTATCCGTCTTCTCGTCGCGATACTTGATAATCACCGGCGTATACACGCTCAGTCCCCACTCAGCGGCCTTCCCTTTGGCGATCGCCCGCGACCCCGCCACCACCACCGCACTCTCCGGAACCATCAGCGGCACGCCCTCCGACGAGCGGTAAATCTCTCCCCGCACCGTATCGAACAGCGGCGTCGAGCGTGTCAGAATCACTCCCGAGCCCAGCACCGCCCGCCGTCCCACCTGCGTCCCTTCGTAGATGCCGCAATTTCCGCCCACCAGCACGTCGTCTTCAATCACCACCGGACTGGCGTTCACCGGCTCCAGCACTCCGCCAATCTGCGACGCCGCGCTCACATGCACCCGCTTGCCCACCTGCGCGCACGAACCCACCAGCGCATGGGAGTCGATCATCGTCCCCTCGTCCACATACGCCCCCACGTTCACATACATCGGAGGCATGCAGATCACTCCCGGCGCCAGATACGCCCCCGCCCGCACCGTCGAGCCGCCCGGCACCATCCGCACCCCGTCGCCGGCCTTAAACTTCCGCACCGGAAACGTATTCCGGTCCACAAACGAAAACGCGTCGCCCGCGTGCGTCTCCTCCGCCACGCCCAGCCGGAAGCCCAGCAGAATTCCCTGCTTCACCCAAACGTTTGCCTGCCAGCGCCCGTCGCGCTTCTCCGCCGCCCGCAGCTCGCCCTTGGACAGCCCTTCGCGAAACGCCAGAAACGTCTCCAGCGCCCCGCGCTCCTTTTTCGCTTCCATCCCCAACTCGAACAGCCGTTCAATCTCATTTCGTAACTTGCTCATAGTGGAAGCAGTATAAGGCAGAGGAGCGGCAAATGTACTCCGAACGCGCTTAAACATTCCGGAGATCTTGTCGCGACAATAGTTGCCGCAGACGCAGAAATCCCTCCGCCCCGGCGGAGGGATTCGTAGTTCCTGTGGATTTGTTCCCGGGCGGCGCAGCGCAGGAGTGCCGTCTACGGCCTGATGACGATGGTGTCGTGATGATGATGATGGTGGTGGTGTCTGTGGTAGGCAAACGCCGGCATCGCTACGCTCAGCAGCACAACCGCCGCCACTAGGGAGATTATTGATTTCTTCAAGGCAAATCCTCCGGCAAACGCCGCTCGGACCTTCTGTCGGCGCTCACAATTGCAGTGTTACACCTCTACCGCTGGTGCGCTGAGCAATCCGATACACTCGCGGGAAGGAAAATGTTTCTGCCGAATCAGGAAATCCGGCTACGCTAATCGTGCAGCACAACGCTCACCAGCGAGCTGTGCACCTGCATCCCGTCGCCGTCATACTCAATAAAGCCCAATTCGCGGAAGCGATTCAGAAAGAAACTCACGCGCGAGCGGGTGGTGCCGATCATCTCAGCCAGCGTCTCCTGGCTCATCCTGGCAATCAGCGGAATCGGCTTCGACTCCTGCCCAAAGTTCGCCATCAGCAGCAGAAGCCGGGCCAGCCGCTTCTCGCTGGAGTTGAACAAATGGTCCACCAGGTCGGCTTCCATCCGAATATTGCGCGTAAGCATGTAGGCCAGAAAGCGCTCGGCAAATTCCTCGTCCTGATGCAGCAGTTCCAGCATCACCCGCTTCTCCACCCGGATGATCGTGCTCTTCTGCTCTGCGCTGGCGGTGGCCATGCGTAGCGGCTGCCCCGCCAGGCATCCCTCGCCAAAAAAGCTGTCCTGCGCCAGAATCGCAACCACGGCTTCTTTGCCCCGCTTGGAGACAACCGTCAGCTTCACCCTGCCGCCCTGCACATAGAACACCGCGTCCGCCGGATCGCCCTGCGAAAACACCGCCTCATCCACCGCATAGTCCCGGCTCGTCTTCCCAGCAGAAAGCCTCGTCAGCAGCAGGCGGGGATCAAACGAGGGAGCTTTCGCGCAATCATCCTTCACCCGTTTCGCCGCATAGGAGCCAGGCGCACGATCCCGCTTGCGTCGTTCCCCTTCACTTCTGCGCTCTCCCTGCTTTTCGACCACCGGTTCTTTAATAGCCAAGGAACTCTCCTATCGGATACAACGTGCGCAAGTTCTCCAAGCACCCCCGATTCTACGCTTTGCCGAAGCGCAAACAAATCTGGAACCCATGAGCACTATAGCTCAGACTCCCTTTTCGCAAGCCGCTAAGGTGGAACTACCTCACCACGCTGCCAATGCGATGGAAGCAGAGATGCCGTGCAGGGGTAGAAAACAGAGGCAACACCTTGAAGAAATTTACGATATTCGTCGCACTGCTAAGTCTCACCAGCATGGGCTTGGCCGAGTCCCACCGCGAAGCATCCACCGAACGCCTGGATAAAGCCGGAAGAGTCATCAGCGAGATCATGAGCGCGCCCGATAAGGGCATCCCCGAAGAAGTCCTCGAGCACGCCAAGTGCATCGCCGTGGTGCCGCACATGCTTAAGGGCGGCTTTGTCTTCGGTGCTGAAAATGGCCGCGGTGTCGCCACCTGCCGCACCGCAGACGGATGGAGCGCTCCCGCATTCTTCGCCATCACCGGCGGCAACTGGGGATTGCAGATCGGAATCGAAGGCATCGACCTGGTCATGATCATCCAGGATGAGCGCGGCATGCAGCGCCTGCTCTCCAGCAAATTCGAACTCGGTGCCGACGCCTCGGCCGCAGCCGGCCCCGTAGGCCGTCATGCTTCCGCTGACACCGACTGGAAGCTGAATACGGAAATCCTGACCTACTCCCGCGCCAAGGGCGCCTTTGCCGGACTCACGCTGGATGGTGCCTCAATCCGCCGCGATGACGATTCCATGGAAGGCTTCTACGGACGCCATGTCTCGAGCCGCGCAGTACTGAACGGCAAGGTAGCCGTTCCCGCCGCTGCCGAGCCGTTCCTTACCGCAATCCGCGAAGCCAAGGCCCAGGCCCGCGCCGCAAAATAGCCAACAGTTTTCAAGGGCGCGTGTGTACCCGGGAGCTGGTAAAGTCCCGGGTGCCCACCGTATAAAGAGAGGCTCCCCATGCTTTGGACAACTTTCGTAGTTCTTCTCGTTCTCTGGCTCTTAGGTTTCAGCCTTCACCTTGCCGGAGGCCTCATCCACATCCTGCTGGTCGTGGCGCTCTTCGTCCTGATCTATAACCTGATCACCGGACGCCGCGGCATCGCATAACCATGCACGGCGGGTGCCTGTAGCTTGTCACGCGGGTGGCCCATGCAATCCCTCCTTTGGCTTGAGTGGGGCTGTGAGTGGGCTGTTGATTTTGCTTTTGACCTTCCCCCTCTGAATCCTTCTGAACCCTCCGAAACCTCGCACTGATCTAATCTCCATGCACCCACCACCCGATTCCCCATCGGAAGCCGATCCGCTCTCCTGGGCTCACCCCGTCGTTCGCGAGTGGTTTACCGCACGCTTCGGCACGCCCACCGAGCCTCAAATCGCCGGATGGCCCCACATCCTCGCCCACCGCAGCACGCTCATCTCCGCCCCCACCGGCAGCGGCAAAACCCTCGCCGCCTTTCTCGCCTGCATCGACTCCCTCGTCCGCCAGTCGCTCGACGGCAGCCTTCGCGACCGCACCCAGGTCCTCTACATCTCGCCCCTCAAAGCCCTCGGCAATGACGTCCAGAAGAACCTCGACCTTCCCCTCTTCGAGATCCAGCAACTCGCCGCCGCCCGCGGCTATCTCATGCCCGCCATCCGTACCATGGTCCGCACCGGAGACACCCCCGCCCGCGACCGCGCCCGCATGTTGAAGCTCCCTCCGCACATCCTCGTCACCACCCCGGAGTCGCTCTACATCCTGCTCACCGCCGCCCGCAGCCGTGAAACCCTGCGCCACGTCCACACCGTCATCGTTGATGAAATCCACGCTCTCGTCCCCAACAAACGCGGAGCCCACCTCGCCATCTCCCTCGAGCGCCTCGACGCCATCACCCACGCGCGCCCCAACCGCATCGGCCTCTCCGCCACCCAGCGTCCACTGTCCCTCGTCGCCGAATTCCTTTCCGGCAACTGCGATCCATCGACCCATGTCGTGGGTGCCCCATTTAGTGCGGGTGCCCCATTCAAGCCATCTTTTGGCTTGGGTGGGGCTGTTGATCCTGCCCTTGATCTTGACTTTGAATTGAAGTGTCATCCTGAGCGAAGCGAAGGATCCCTACACGACTCCGATCACCTGCGCAGCACCAGGCTCTCCAACCAGCAATCGATTTTATCGAATTTATCAAAGCCCGAGGGCGCCCCACATCTGCCCTCCTTTGGCAGATGTGGGAGCGATGATGGCGCGGATATATCGACATATCACGATCTTTCCCCCACCACCGTCGTCATCCCCTCCCCCCGCCTGCTCGATCTCGCCATCGAACTCCCCTCCTCTGAGCTCGGCCCCATCGCCTCCAACGAACTATGGGACGAAATCTACCAGCGCCTCGAGCAGCTCGCCCTCGCGCACCGCTCCACCCTCGTCTTCGTCAACACCCGCCGGCTGGTCGAGCGCATCTCCCACCGCCTCTCCGAGCGCATGGGAGAAGACCTCGTCGCCGCCCACCACGGCTCGCTCTCCCGCCATCTCCGCCTCGAATCCGAGCGCCGCCTCAAACAGGGCGAGTGCCGCATCCTCATCGCCACCGCCTCGCTCGAACTCGGCATCGACATCGGTAACGTCGATCTCGTCTGCCAAATCGGCTCCCCCCGCGCCATCGCCACCGCCCTGCAACGTATCGGCCGCGCAGGACATTGGCGCGGAGCTATCCCCAAAGGACGCCTCTTCGCCACCACTCGCGACGAACTCGTCGAGTGCGCCGCCATCCTCCGCGCCATCCACCACGGAGACCTCGACCAACTCATCCTCCCCGACGCCCCGCTCGACATCCTCGCCCAGCAAATCGTCGCCGCCTGCGCCGCCGATGAATGGTCCGAAGACGATCTCTTCGCCCTCGTCCGCCGCGCCCGCAACTACCGCGACCTCTCCCGCGAATCCTTCGACAAAGTCCTCGCCATGCTCAGCGAAGGCATCAGCGCCAAGCGCGGACGCTTCGGCGCCTACCTCTATCGCGACCAGGTCAACCATCGCCTCCGCGCCCGCCGGGGCTCGCGCCTTGCCGCCATCACCTCCGGCGGAGCCATCCCCGAAACCGCCCTCTACAACGTCGTCGCCCTGCCCACCGAAACCGTCATCGGCACCCTCGACGAAGACTTCGCCATCGAATCCCACGCCGGAGACATCATGCTCCTCGGCAACACCAGCTGGCGCATTCATCGCATCGAGTCCCGCACCGGACGCGTCCTTGTCGAAGACGCCCACGGCCAGCCGCCCAACATCCCATTCTGGCGCGGCGAAGCCCCTGCCCGCACCTTCGAACTCTCCACCCACGTCGCCCACCTCCGCCAGCTCATCTCGGACGAATGTGACATTTCTCTGCCAACATTCCCCCCCGAAGAGTGTCATCCTGAGCAAAGCGAAGGACCCCAGCAAGTTTCCAATCTCGATGACCGCTCCAAGCTTTCCGGCCACCAATCGATTTCGCAGCTGTCAGATGCAGGAATCGATCCCGACTCCCTGCGCCAGCTCACCACCTACATCCGCGACGGCCGCACCGTCCTCGGCGCCGTCCCCACCCAGCAATGCGTCATCGCCGAGCGCCTCTTCGACGAAGGCGGAGGCATGCAGCTGGTCATCCACGCTCCCTTCGGCGCCCGCATCAACCGAGCCTGGGGACTTGCCCTCCGCAAACGCTTCTGCCGCTCCTTCAACTTCGAACTCCAAGCCTCCGCCACCGACGATGGCATCAACATCGCCCTTGCCGAACAGCACAGCTTCCCCTTGGCCGATGTCTTCCACTTCCTCCAGCCGGAAACCGTCGAAGACATCCTCCAGCAAGCCGTCCTCACCGGCTCGCCCATCTTCGCCACCCGCTTCCGCTGGGACGCCAACCGCTCGCTCGCCCTGCTCCGCTTCCAGAACGGCAAAAAAGTCCCTCCGCCAATCCAGCGCATGAGAAGCGACGATCTCCTCGCCGCCGTCTTCCCCGACGTTGCCGCCTGCTTCGAAAACATCCAGGGCGACATCCAAATCCCCGACCACCCCCTCGTCGAAGAAGTCATGAAAGACGTCATGCACGAGGCCATGGATATCGACGGCCTGCGCCGCGTCCTCCAATCCATCCGCGACGGCAGCATCCAGACCATCGCCGTCGATACTCCCGTGCCCTCGCAGTTCGCCCACGAAATCCTCAACGCCAATCCCTACGCCTTCCTCGACGATGCCCCGCTCGAAGAGCGCCGCGCCCGCGCCGTCCAGCTTCGCCGCACCCTCCCCGCGTCCGTCCTCGAGGAAGCAGGCCAGCTCGACCCCGCCGCCATCGCCCAGGTCGTCGAAGAATCCCGCCCCGACCTCCGCGACCCCGACGACCTCCACGACCTCCTGCAAACCCTCATCATCTTCCCAGTGAACGTGGTGCCCCATATCTGCCCTCCTTTGGCAGATGTCGGAGGAGCAGACGGCCGGGTGCCCCACCTTAGTGTCGCGCCTTTCGACGCTAAGGTGGGAAGCAACTTGCCCGCATCTCATGATTTTGATTTGAAGTGTCATCCTGAGCGAAGCGAAGGACCCCTACGCCACTCCGATCTCGCATTACGCTTCGGGCTTTCCGGCCAGCAATCGATTTCGCCTTCCTCTATATCGACACACGTCGATATCTCATCCGGTCGGGTGGCCCACATTTGCCTTCCTTTGGCAAATGTGGGGACGAGCGAACTCCCCGACCTCACCCGCTGGATGCACCACCTCGTCGAAACCCGACGCGCCGTCTTTGCTTTCGTCGATGACCGCGAGTTCTGGGTCGCCTCCGAAAAAGCCAACGCCTTTACATCGATATACGTCGATGTCTCCTTCTCTCCCGAGCCTCCAGATTTACATTCATCGATCTCCGCCCCCGATACCATCCTCGACCGCGCTCTCCTGGGCTGGATGCAGCACCTCGGCCCAGTTACCACTCAGGAACTCTCCAACCTGTTCTCGGTTAACTCATCCGCCAATCCTTCCCAAATCTCCGCAACCATTGCCGAACCAGTAACCTCCGCTTCCGAAACGATTGCCCACAACGCCAATCCTTCGCTCATTTCGCCCGCCGCCATCAACGTCTCGCTTTTGCGCCTCGAAGCCACCGGGGCCATCCTCCGAGGCCACTTCCGCCTAAGCGCCAGCGGCCGGCAGCGTAGCGTTACCCGCGAAGATGCACCAGACCTCGAATGGTGCGACCGCCGCCTGCTGGCGCGCATCCACCACCTCACCGTCGCCACCCTGCGCAAGCAGATTGAGCCCGTAACGGCGGCCCAATTCATGCACTGGCTGCTGCGCTGGCAGCACCTCGCGCCCGGCTCAACCCTGCGAGGCGAGCACGGCCTGCAGGAGGCGCTGCGCCAGCTGCAGGGCTTTGAAATCCCCGCCAGTGCCTGGGAGCGCCACATCCTCGCCCGCCGCGTCGCCGCCTACGACCCCAGTGCGCTCGACCATCTCTGCCTCAGTGGCGTCGCCGGCTGGGGACGTCTCTCGCCCCATCCTGCCACGCTGGAAGCCAGCATCCGCGACCGGAGGGCAGTCAGTGAGCCCGTACCCGACGCTGCCGAACGCATCCGCCGCATCGTCCCCACCTCGGTCGCGCCTATCACGTTCTTCCTGCGCGAAGACTGCGCCTGGATGCAGTCGCGTCCGCTCGATACCTCTGCGGAGTGCGAATTCAGTGCCTCCGCGCGCCTTGTGCTTTCCACCCTGCGCCGCCGCGGTGCATCGTTCTTCGCCGAACTGCAACGCATCACCGCCCTCGACCGTCTCGAAGTCGAGCGCGGCCTGTGGGAGCTTGTCGCCGCCGGATTCGTCACCGCCGACGCCTTCGACAACCTGCGCGGCCTCATCTCCAAAGCTCGACCTGCCGCCGTTTCATCGCGCGCCCAGCGCCCGCGCCACACCGCCGGACGCTGGTCTCTGCTCTGCCTTGCGGAAGACATCGCGGGAGACGCCGCCGATGGCGTCACCGGCGAATATGCCGACAAACCCAATGAATTCGCGCCTTCGCGCACTCCCTCCAACTCGCGCGCCGAAGCCACCTGCTGGATGCTGCTGGCGCGCTACGGCATTGTCTTCCGCGAGTTGCTGGCGCGCGAAACCAATCTCCCCCGCTGGCGAGCACTCCAGTGGGCCTTCCGCCGACTCGAAGCGCAGGGTCAAATCCGCGGCGGTCGCTTCGTCTCCGGCTTCGTCGGCGAGCAGTTTGCCTTGCCCGTCGCCGTGGAGAGTCTGCGCGAACTGCGCAATCTGCCTGCGTCCAACGAACTCATCACCATCTCCGCCGCCGACCCTTTGAACCTCGTTGGCATCCTCGTTCCAGGTGAACGCATCTCTGCTATCGGTCCACGTAGTGTCAGCTTCCGAGCCGGAGTCTACGTTCCCGATACCGGTGCACCCGCGCCGCTCCAGTCCCCGGATTCCGTCGCCGACGATTCCTCCGGATGCGAAGCTGCCGTGTAGCACTCGCGGCACCGCCGCTGGATCGCCTGGAGTTCGATCATGGCAAAGCGATTGATCGAGGGCATCGACTACACGCTTGACGAGCAAGGCCGCCGTGTTTTCACCGCCGCTTACCTGTTGAGTCTGGGTTATTGCTGCGGCCTGGGTTGCCGGAATTGTCCCTACAGTACAAAACCTCTTGAGAAGCAGGAAAATCCGGACGCCGCGTGAATTTGACTTAACCGCCCGCACTAAGTAAGAATGAATAGGTCGCAAGTGATTGCGTCCCCAACCAGAGTGGGCCTGTGGCGCAGCTGGGAGCGCGCTTCCATGGCATGGAAGAGGTCGTCGGTTCGATCCCGACCAGGTCCACCAATAACTTCCTACACATCAATCAGTTCTGGCGATACGCATTTTCCACGCTGCTGGATTTGCTAGCCTTAGGTAGCAAATTTTCAGAAGGTTTTTGCCTATTCGCCTTTTTCGGCTTCTTTCTGAGCTCCCGGTTGATCGCGTTGCCGAGACGCCTTCAGGCCGCTCCTGCATGGACACATCGGTCGTTGTGGCCGTGGGCGGATGCCGAAGCGACCTCTGAATGTCTTGGATCGTTCCCTTCCCCTGCATCCTTCGACGGTAGTTGCCCATGTCCATGAAGCCGCCTCACGCATCTGCAAGGATGAGTGCGTCTAGAGAGGCTGTGGAGTGCGACCGCGGTGCTACAATGTTGTCCCCGGTTGACGCATGGGGCCACGTCTGACAAGGTTGCGGTTATGCGGCAACTCAGCTGAGAGCAAAATGTCAAAGCTCGGTCTCTTTATCCCTTGCTACATCGATCAGCTATATCCGCAGGTCGGGCTTGCAACCTATAGAGTTCTGAGACAGCTCGGTCTCGCCATTGAGTTTCCCGAAGAACAGACTTGCTGCGGACAGCCTATGGCCAACTCCGGATGTGCCGCAGAGACACGGCCTCTCGCGGAGAGATTCCTCAAAATATTTGGCAAATACGATCACGTGGTGGCTCCGTCGGGGAGCTGTGTATCCATGGTGCGCAACCATTACGCGCAGTGGTTGGAGGGCAAGCCGGGCTTCGACCACCTGCGCGCCAACACTTTCGAACTCTGCGAATATCTGGTGGATACGGTTGGTGTGACTAAGGTCGAGGGAGAGTTCCCTCTGAAAGTGGGATTGCACATGAGCTGCCATGGTCTGCGGGAATTGCGGTTGGGCCGCTCTTCTGAACGCATGGTGCCGGACTTCAACAAGGTGCGCCCACTGCTGGCGCAACTGCGGGGAATCGAGCTGATCGAGCTCGCCCGCCCCGACGAGTGTTGCGGATTTGGGGGCACGTTTGCCGTCAACGAAGAGGCGGTCTCATCGCTCATGGGCAGAGACCGCATTGCCGACCACGTGCAGGGAGGGGCGGAGGTGATTACCGGCTTCGATGTCTCCTGCCTCATGCACCTGGAGGGCATTATCCGCCGGGAGAAAATGCCGATTCGTGTCATGCACGTGGCGGAAATCCTGGAGGGGGCGAGGCTTTCATGACCGCACACTCGGAAAAAGCGGCGCTCTTTGTTCTCGATGATGAGCGGGTGCACTGGCACGACCAGGCGCTTTGGTTCGTGCGACTCAAGCGCGACAAGCAAGCCGCAAGCATTCCGGAGTGGGAGATGCTGCGCGATACGGCGGCTGCGATCAAAATGCATACGCTCTCGCGCCTTGCCGAGTACCTGGAGGAGTTTGAGCGCAATGCACTCGCCAACGGCATGCAGGTCCACTGGGCGCGCGATGGTTCCGAGCACAATGCAATCGTTCATCAAATTCTCTCGGATCGAGGTATCACCCGCCTGGTGAAATCGAAGTCGATGTTGACCGAGGAGTGCCACCTGAATCCCTACTTGGAAGCGCGTGGCATCGAAGTAACGGATACAGATCTTGGCGAACGTATTGTGCAACTCCGTCATGAGCCGCCCAGTCACATCGTCTTCCCCGCCATCCATCTCAAGAGGGAGGATATCGGCGAGCTCTTCCACGAGAAACTCGGAACCGAGAAGGGCGCCTCCGACCCAAAGTATCTCACCGAGGCGGCACGCGGCCATCTTCGCGAGAAGTTCATGGCTGCGCAGGCTGGCCTTACCGGCGTCAATTTCGCGATTGCGGAAACGGGCGGTTTCGTCGTTTGCACCAACGAGGGCAACGCCGATCTCGGAACGACCCTGCCTCCGATCCACATTGCCTGCATGGGCGTCGAAAAGATCCTGCCCCGGGCAAACGATCTCGGCATTTTTCTCCGTCTCCTCGCGCGCAGCGGGACCGGCCAGCCGATCACCACCTATAGTTCACATTTCCACGGCCCCCTGCCCGGCGGCGAACTGCATGTGGTGATTGTCGACAATGGGCGAAGCGCCATTCTTGGCCAGGAAACCTTCCGCCGCTCACTCAGCTGCATCCGTTGCGGTGCCTGCATGAACACGTGTCCGGTGTTTCGCCGTTCCGGTGGCTATAGCTATGGTTATACCGTTCCAGGCCCAATTGGCTCGCTGCTGGGACCGCAGCGCGACCCGCAGAAATATGGCAGCCTGCCCTTTGCCTCAAGCCTGTGCGGTTCCTGTTCTGACGTTTGCCCGGTGAAAATCGACCTGCATCACGAGTTGTACGCCTTCCGCCAGGAACTTGTTCGGGCGAAAGTAGTGCCGCTCTCCAAGCGCGTCGGCATGGCCGTATTGTCGTTCGTGCTGGCGAGACCCTTGCTTTACCGGCTCGCGGGGAAACTGATGCGCTGGATTGTGCCGCGGCTGCCGCGGGCTGTCCTTTATGCGCGCTGGAATGCGTGGGGCATCCATCGCGAGCTGCCGCCCATGCCGCGCGAGAGCTTCCGCGAACTCCTGAAACGTGAGCCCCTGTTAACGGGGAGCGTTGGTGAATTCGCGAGTGGAAAGAAGGAGTCGATGTGAACGACCGTGACGCCATTCTTCAGGACCTGCGCCGCAGCGCGCCTCCACTTTCACCGCTGCCGGAATATCCCGCCGCTCTCACCTACGAAAATCCCGAAGCGCAGTTTGCGCAAACCTTCACCTCGGTGGGAGGAACGTTCTTTCGCGTCGCAAATCTGGCTGCACTTGATGCGGAGCTTAGAGAACTCAAACTCTATACCCAGGCACGCAAAATAGTTTCGCTCGTGCCCGGCGCAGGTACCTCAACTGTGGATGTAGTTGCGATGAACCAGCCGCACGAACTTTTGGGCGTTGAGCTGGCAATCATATCTGGGGAGTTCGGCGTTGCAGAAAATGGCGCCGTGTGGGTACCGGGAAGCAGCCTCGGTCCTCAGAGGGCGATCTTCGTAATCAGCGAACACCTTGTGCTGGTCGTGCGCGCGGGTCAAATCATCCACACTATGCAGCACGCCTATGAGCGAATTCGATTCGAGCGGCCCGGCTTTGGAGTGTTTATCTCCGGACCGTCAAAAACTGCCGATATCGAGCAGTCATTGGTCATTGGGGCACATGGTCCGCGCAGTTGTACGCTGTTTCTGGTCGGCTAACTGAAGTGTGTGTTTGTGCCTTCTTCCTTGTAGCCGCGAACGGGCGTGGGGCTCACGCTTCTATGGGCTGACGGTCTCGAATGGGCCGCTGTCCGGTTCTGTCTGGTACAGACTCCAACAGCGAAGCACTTCGGCAACACTCCACGCCTGGGCACAGCAACCGCGAGGGGTATGCGGCTCTTCGGCGTCGAAGACTTCGCTGATGGTGCCAATGCAAGCTTCGTCGACGTGGTCGGCAAAGCCTTGCAGCAGGCGCCGGCTTGCGGAGACGTCTTCCGGATGAAGTTTGACCCATGCGTCGATGTACGGGCCAATAAGCCACGCCCATACGGTCCCCTGGTGATACGCCGCATCGCGGCTGCGCAGATCGCCAAAATAGCGCTTCTTGTAGTCAGGATGATTGGGCGAGAGTGAGCGAAGGCCAACGCGGGTGAGCAGCTGGTCGCGGCAGGTGTGGACGACCGGCTCCCAGTGGCTGCGATCGAGAACAGGATTGGGCAGGGAGATTGCAAGCAGTTGATTGGGGCGGCAGGCAGAGTCGTTGCCGCCCTCGCCCTCGATAACATCCCATAGATAGCCGCCCTGCTCGTACCAGAATTTCCGGTTGAAGCTCTCGCGGACGCATTGGGCCTGCTCGAATAAATGTTGAGCATCCTGCGTCTTTCCGTACTGCTGGAGCCAATTGGCCTGCAGGCAGAGAGCGTTGTACCAGAGCGCATTGATTTCCACCGCCTTGCCGCGCCGTGGAGTCACCACCCAGTCGCCGACCTTGGCATCCATCCACGTCAGCTGATAGCCCTGCTCGCCCTGAATGAGCAAGCTGTCCCGGGGGTCAACGTGGATGCCGAAGCGGGTGCCGCGGAAATGATGATCGAGAATGTCTGCCATGAGCGGCAGCATTCGCTCCAGGGTCTTGGTGTCTTCGGTGTAGTGGATATATCTTGAGAGCGCGTGAAAAAACCAGAGGGTCGCGTCTGCGGTGTGATAGACGCCTTCCTTTCCGCCTTCAGGAATGAAGTTTGGAATGAGCCCGTCGCGAATATACTGCGCGAACATGCGCAAAATCCATGCGGCCTCCTGATAGCGGCCGGTAGTGAGGGTGAGGCCTTCGAGGCTGATCATGGTGTCGCGTCCCCAATCGGTGAACCAGTGATAGCCTGCGATAACGCTTCGAATTTCGTCGCCTGCGGCGTGGGCGCGGGCGGAATCTTCTACACGGCCCACGGGACGGATGATGAACTGGTCGGCGGCAAGGACCAGTTCGGCAGCGAGGCCTGAGTGCGTAGAGGGGCGCGAGTGGCGGATGAGCCGCCTGCGCCGGCCGGCCTCGGCTTCCATCGCTGTGCCGGGCCGCAGCGCCAGCAGCGTCTCCCAGCCCTCGGTGGAGGCGACGAAGGTGGCAGTCTGGTCGTGATCCAGATCGACCCAGAAGTGACCGGGACTCCAGAGATCGCCCTTGTAATCGTAGCCGCGGCTCTCTTCCGTGCGATAGATCACCTCAGTCAACATGCGCGGGTAGATAGTGAAGGCGGCTTCTTTTCCATAGAGCTTCATGCGCAGCGGCGGGTAATCGGATTTCTGTAAACACACTTCATAACGTTCGGAGATGGCAGTGAACATGTACGGGCCGTTGGCCATTTTGCCCACCGGTTCATCGTGTCCGCGAAAATGCAGCGCGGGACTGAGGCGTAACGCAACCGGTTCGCCTTGCAATAGGCGGTAGGTGATATAGACCGTGTTCTGCTGGTGAAGCATGTAAATGCGCTTTTCGAGCAACTGATCGCCCGCGCGATAACGCCAAACCGGGAGTCCCAGTTCGTAGCGGAACTCTTCCATGTTGGCCGTAGGAAAGCCGTGATCGTCGCCGCACAGGTTCCAGCGCTGACGGTCAGGGAATTTTACCTGCTCCGCAAGGGAACTCAGCATCATGGTTCGCCCCAGCGGAGGAGCGAGAGCCGAAATCAAAAGGCCATGATAGCGGCGCGTGACGATGCCTGAAATTGTTCCCGAAGCGTAACCGCCGAGGCCGTTTGTAACCAGCCACTCGCGGATGTACGAGGGCTCCTGTTCTTCCGGATTGGAGATGATTCTGCGGACTGGTTCAATGGGCATCGTGGAACTCGAACTAAATTTTGGACGTGGGCGGAGTCGTGCTCCGGTTGGAGGTTCCGTCTGCCGCGATGGACTGCGGCGACATGACGACGGTGGCCTCGCCAGGGATGCGCCAGTTGTCCTGGGTTTCCAGCGGCGGGGTGCCCGTGCCTCCGTATTTCGGGTGCTCGCTGGACCAGAGCACGCGCCATAGCGTGGTTAACGGCGGCGCGAGCAGCGGCTCGGGAGCAGGGCTGAGGTTGAGATCGTGGCCAAAGTTCACCAGCACGAGGCGGTCGTCTCCGTCGTGGCCGAAGTAGCGCAGAACAAACGCCTGAGCACTGAGCACCGCACCATCGACTTTGCCGTGCTCCTGCGCACGGAAGCACGCGTCAGTGTGGCGAAGCGCCAACAGGTCCTTGTGCAGGACATACGCGCATGCGTGCTCGATTCGTTCGGAGAAATCCAATTTGCACCGTTCAAAGGTGCTTCGCTCCGACGCTGACGCGAGCAGAGAAAAGACCTCACTTGTATTGATGCTGCGAAACTGCGAGAGGAAGTCCCTACGTCCCGCATCCACTTCCTCGGACAACTCAGGGATGTGGTCGGCGAAGTAGAGAAACGGAGCCGATGCGGCGAACTCCTGTCCTTGAAAGAGCATGGGTGTTTGCGGTGCGAGCAGCAGCAGAGCCGTTAGGGCGCGGTAGCGTCCCGGACTGGCAAGCTGCCATATGCGTTTCCCCATCGCCGAGTTGGCAAGCTGATCATGGTTCTCAATGAAGTTCACAAAAGCCGTTGGCGGAAGGTCCAGCGCGGGCGTGCCACGGCGCTGTTTCTGCCAACAGTACCGCTGGCCCTGAAAAAGATACCCATACTTGATTGCCGAGATGAATTCCTGCGGCGAGCCGAGGTGGTCGGAGTAATACGCTTCATTGTGGCCGGTGAGAACCACCGCGGCGCTATGGTGAAAATCCTCGTTCCAGAGTGAATCCAAAGCGTAGCCGCCCTGCCGGCTGGATCGGACGTTCTGGGTACGCTGCTGCTCGTTTTCGGCCACGATATAAGTTCCGCGCGGCTTTGCCGCGGAGCGCACCGCCTCCGCAATCTCAAGCAGGATGTGCGGCTCCGAATGATCGAAGATCTGCTGCGTGGCGTCGAGGCGGAGACCGTCGAAGTGAAACTCGCGAATCCAATACTTCGCGTTTTCAATGAAGAATTCGCGGGCTCCACCGGAACCGGGGCCGTCGAAATTGATGGCGTCACCCCACTCGTTGCGATATTTATCGGTGAAGTAGGTATCGGAGAAGAACGGCAGGTAGTTTCCATCCGGGCCGACGTGGTTGTAGACCACATCGAGAATCACACCCAAACCGCACTGGTGCGCGCGGTTGACCAAAGCGCGCAGGTCGTCAGGGGTTCCATAGAGGCGGGTGGGCGCGAACAGATCCACGCCGTCGTATCCCCAACCAAACTCTCCGGCAAAATCGGCGACCGGCATGATTTCAAGAGTTGTGATGCCGGCGGCACTGAGTTCCTCCAGTTCCACCATTGCAGATGCATAAGTGCCCTCCGGCGTAAACGTGCCGATGTGCATTTCATAAATAACCTGCCCTTTCGCGGAGAGGCCTGGCCAGTTGTCGTCCGTCCAACGAAAACGGGATGGATCGATAATCTGCGAGGGACCATGCGGGCCAGAAGGCTGGAAGCGGGAGGCAGGATCGGGACACAAATCAGGTGCATGATCGAGACGGTAGGAGTAGAGGGTTCCTTCCGATACGTCCGCCTGAAGGCCGGAGAAATACCCGTCCAGTTCGGGAGTGAGCTGGTGCACAATTCCGCTGCCGCTCAGCACGACTTCAACCCGGCGGCATTTGGGCGCCCAGACACGGAAATGAGCTTCGTGACGGTCCGGCAGGTATTCGGCGCCGATGGGACTTTTGCGGGAAACCTGCGCTGCGCCACCGGGAATTGTGGACATCCTGTCCGGCCACCTTCACCTTACTTTCGATGCGCGATGCCTAACCGGCGTTGTTCATTGCAATGCCCCCTGGCAACCTCGCCTTTTGTGCGGCATCGAACCCATATCCTTGCGGCTAAAAATGCATGGATAATGCCTGGATACGATAGTCTTTTGAATCATCGAGGATACCGTGAGCGCGCCGTGCAGAGTCGTCATCGTGGGGGGTGGATTTGGAGGCCTCTGTGCGGCCCGGGCGCTTAAGTCAAAGCCCGTGGATGTAACGCTAATCGATCGGCGCAACTACCACCTGTTTCAACCGCTGCTATATCAGGTCGCAACCGGCTCATTATCGCCGGGAGAGATCGCAACACCTTTGCGCAGCGTATTGAGCCGCCAGAAGAATGCGCGCGTTCTGCTCGGCGATGTAGTCGACATCGATCCGCTTACCAAGAACGTGCTGCTCGCCGACGGTGCCCGCATTGGATACGATTCACTGATCGTCGCCGCAGGCTCGCAGACCTCTTATTTTGGGCACAATGCGTGGCGGGAATGGGCGCCCGGACTGAAGAGCGTAGAGGAAGCCATAAACATTCGACATAAAATCCTGTATGCATTCGAAGTTGCAGAGCGCATTTCAGATCCCGCTCAGCGACGTTCATGGCTCACCTTCGCCATCGTGGGTGCTGGCCCCACCGGCGTAGAACTTTCGGGCGCTATTGGCGAGATCGCACGGCAGACGCTTAAAAACGATTTTCGGTCGATACACCCGCAGGAAGCACGGATCATCCTGATGGACGGCGCTCCGCGGCTGCTGATGTCTTTTCCGGAGGACCTTGCGCGAAAAGCAGAACGCGCGCTTGAGAAACTTGGAGTGCAGGTGAAGACCGGCACCTTGGTCAAAGAGATCGATAAAGAGGGGCTGACGATTTCGACCGACGGTCGGATTGAACGATTTTACGCAAGAACTGTGATTTGGGCTGGAGGCGTAACGACCACAGAGTTGGGACAAACTCTGGCAAAGCGTACCAACGCCGACACAGACAAGAGCGGGAGAATCAAGGTTAATCCCGACCTCACGATTCCAAACCATCCGGACATCTACGTAATCGGGGATCTGGCAGGTGCTTTGCAAGCAGATGGAAATCCATTGCCCGGCGTGGCCCAGGTCGCCATGCAGCAAGGAAGCTATGCGGCCAAAGCCATCGTCCGAAAGATCCACGGCCAAAAAGACCAGCCGCGTTTTGAGTATTTCGACAAAGGAAGTCTGGCAGTGATTGGCCGCGCGGCTGCAGTAGCCGACGTTTTTGGGATTCACATTTCGGGGCTGCCGGCCTGGCTCATCTGGGCGTGTATTCATCTGATGTACATCAACGAATTCCAGAATCGCCTTCTAATTTTCATCCAATGGGCAATTCAGGATCTTACTTTTAGTCGCGGGGCACGGCTGATTACGAACAGTGCTACCACTGATTTCGATTTCAACCGCGAGGTGTCGTCGCATCAGAGCGCTCCAGGTGTTGAAAGCGATGAATCAGGCAGCAGCCACAGAGCTGCCTGAGGTGGTTAGGAAGACATCGACTTATCCAGGACACCAAAACACTCGTCTTCTGTTTCAAAATTGCGTTTAATCTTGCTCTCAATTCTCGTTATCAGCTGCTGGTATCAGGTACGCTATAGGTCGGAGTTCCGCGATGGATCCAGTTCTCGCTCTAGTCATCATAGTCGCTCTTATTTGCATAACGGTTGTGGCGGTTGTGCTCACGAACAAAGGAAGCGGCACGTCCTTTTTTGGTGGCAAGCTGGGCAAAAAAACCGTCCCTGAGTCGCAAGCGATTCAAATTCGACCGCCGGCTCCTATCCTCCAGAACATTACGTTCAAGCAGGCGTTGGAGAGCGATGCTCTCGCCACGGGGCTCGAAGAGTTGGCCAAGAGACAGGTCGAGTACGCGTTCGGCTTCCAATCTGCAAATGCCGTTGTCCAAGCGGTGAGCCTTGCCGACCAGAACGATAAGCTTGTGATTGCTTACGAGTTCCCGCGTGCCGGTATGACGTTGCCGGGATCGGGCGCAGCGGTGATTCCGCTGGATCGGGAGAGCGGCAGGTTCTTGCCCATGCTGAAGGATGCCGATAGCGGCCGCTTAACCGAGTTCGCGAAGGGGGCTCCGTCGAGGCCCGCGAATGCCGCGGCTCTGATCACCGGGCTCGCTCACGTGGTCTCAGGCATGGACGTACTCCGTCATCTGAAGGAAGTTGACCGCAGACTGACTGTGCTGGCGCAGGGACGCAAGATTGATCAACTTGCGGAAATGGAAACCATCTACAACCGACTCTGCGAAATCTTCAGCCATGAGAATTGGACGGACCGCCGTTCCGATCTGATTGCCTCTCGCGATCAGCTCTTCAAGCTGCGGGCAACCTGGAGACGCGAGTTGGACCAGATTCTGGATTCGGCTCCCGATACACCTGACACGCAATCCGCGGAAAGCCTGGCGAAAATCGGAGGAGTTGTCTTCCCGCCCGCCTTTTTCTTCGGCAGGGGCTTGGAAATGCATCGCGAGGCCGAGGAAGAGAAACTGTTCGGGCATCTGGCTGCTACAGCCGACCTCATGCAGCGTATCCGGCTTGCCATGCTGCTGGATATCGCAGTTTCACAGGCGCTCGGGGAAGCAGAAACCTTGGCGGGTGTGGCAATGCGGAACGAGCTGGAGATGTGGGATGGCATCGCCGAGAAATTCGAGACGAAGCGCAAGGGTATTCGGACATTCAATACGCCTGCTGACCTGCAGACCGTGGAAGACGCACTGCGGGGATATGTCAGGATGTTGTCATCCATTGCGACGATGAAATGTCCGGAGCCTGGCGCTTCGGAGCCCGGCGTCGGGCAATCTGAGCACGAAGCCCCCTCTGCGAGAAACTCGTCCTCAATCGGAGACCTTAGCGTTTCTTGTGCCCATATCGAATCCCAATCTTTCCGCGTTAATGCGGAAAACAAGCAACTCAAATAAGCATCAGAACGGTAGCTGAAATCAAGTCGCGCTACCGGCTGCTGACCGCCGGTCTGTTGCCGCCGAGTGCTGTGTTGACCCATGTACCAGCAGGGCGGTTTGAAACACGTCTTCCAGCACGTGACGGGCAGCGGCGATCTTTTCTGCCTGCTTACTGCGCGGCACGTAGCCTTCGGCGACAATGTCGGTGCGCCCGACAGTTCGGCTGACTGCAATCGCACGAATCGCTCGGTCGTGCCGGCTGTCCAGGCTGTCGGCGAATCGCAGAATTCCTCCCAGGCTATCGGCGAGATGCTGGTCCGCGAAGGACAGGGCTGCATAGCGCTTCCTCGTAGTAGGCAAGGCACCGCGATGATAGCGGGCCACCAGGGCTGCGATCGTCAGGTCCGTGGCCGACCACCCCGGCGGGATCTCCAGCTTTTCCAACAGGCGACCGCAGAGCTTGTGGCGTGCTTTATCGCGGCCGCCGTGCCCTGCCCCATGCGTAAGCGCCGCAACCTGAAGCAGATCGCGGGGGCTGACCGCCCCCGCACCACGCGCCGGCACCAGTTCAGCCACTTGCAGCGCGTCGTAGAGTTCAAGACTGAACTTGGTAACCAGTTGGGTGTGGGCCGGATCGGGATCGAGGCTTGCCGCCCAGGTTTCAAATCTCTTCAGGACTGCCCTGTGCAGTTGCTCTCCCGCGGGCAAGCCGCTTCTCCACTCCTGCCACCAAGAGTGCCGCCCAACCATTTTTTCCCGGTAGGCCTGCACGCGTTGCGTCCTCTCCCGTGAAACGGCGGCGAACCACTGTTGTCTTTCCTGTGGCGACGCGAAGGCCTGGATCTGGCAAGCGGTGTTCCACAAAACATCCAGATCATGCACTTCCCCGAGCAAATCCTGAACGTGCCTAAGATCATTTCCCCAGGCCTGTTCGAGGTCAGGCAGAAAGTTTTCCAGGATGTAACGGAATTTCTTGATTCCGATGCGCAACGCATGGAGGGCTGTCTTACTGCGGTCTCGCAGGGCCTTGGCGTGCAGTTTGTGCGCCGCTTCGTAACGTTCCAGTGCGAGCGCCTGAAAGACTTCGGCGGAGTTCTCCACGCCCTGCACCAGTTTGTCCAGCTTTTCTGCCCATTGCTGCCAGCGCTGAACATCGAACTTTCCCACTACTTCGGCGGCAGTGGTTTTTAGGATAGCTTCGCGTTGCAGACAATCGCTTTCGAGCCGTTCGGCTACGGCCGGGCAGTCACTCCGCAGACGCTCGATCCATTCCAGCAGGACCTGAGTGTCTCGCAACCCCCCGAGGGCGGAAAAGACGACCTTACCCGCCTTACGCATTTTTCCCCAGGAAGGATCGCCATTCAAGTTTTGGAAACCTTCTGCCATGGAGCGGCAGTGGCGGAGGGCGACCCTGAGATCATGCACAACACTCGCGTTCAGGGTTTTGCGGGCTTTCTCGCGCTCCGCAACCACCCGTTCCATCCAATATGAGATACCGCGTTCCGCTGGCTTCGGCGCTGCCGTCTTCGCCATAACCGCCTCCGGCGGCATTCATCATACCCCGAAAAATCGACTCAATTCAGCCGAGCTCCGCCGGAGTGGGGAGTGCCTGCTTCTACGCAGTGGACGGCATGATCCACGACCCGCTCTAACTCCCCGGCATAAAAGTCCGGGCGTTCTTCGCGCAAACGCCGCTTGGCCCTGTCAGCAGAAAACCAGCGGGGGGTGCGGAATTGTTCGCGAGGAGTCTCAAGGTGCACGACTCTGCACAGATAAGCGCTCACAATATGCGCGTCGGTCCGGTTCTTGGAGTGCAGATAATAGGTGAAGGCAAGTGGTTCTACCTCGCCGCGCACACCGGCCTCTTCGTGAGCTTCGCGAGCAGCAGCAATGGCATTCGTGGGATCGCCATCGACGGCGCCTTTGGGAAACGTCCATCGCCCGGCCCGGGTGCGCACCAGAAGAAATTCAACGTTACCATCGGCTTGACGGCGATAACACACGGCCGCGACTACCGTCCGCCCGAAGGGCCGCCAGCCCGTGAGCTCTTGCCGTGGCGATTGCTTGAGCCCCCGATCCTTGGCGAAATCAACCGAAACCAGAGTTTTGTCCATTCCCTGCCTGTTCCGCCAGGACGGTCGGCTTGAATCTATCCACCGGAGTCAAACACTTGGGAGGATTTTGACTCCACTTTGTGCATGATTGGTAAATGGAGTATGAAATTATGGTTAAGCATCAAGATTCTAACCATGATCTTCTCATGGATTAACCAGGCATAACACACGTTCGCCGCCGCCTGACGGCTAGTTCACTCGGCAATTTGCTGCCGCATCAGGTGGCCAGCGGCAGCCAGACTTGAAATCGTGTATCCCCGGGCTTCGAGCTGACCTGGATATTGCCCTTGTGCTTCTTCACGATTCTCTGCACCGTGTCGAGTCCGAGCCCGGTTCCCTCGCCCACACCTTTGGTGGTGAAGAAAGGCTCGAATATGTGGGGCTGCACTTCGGGCGAAATTCCCGCCCCGCTGTCGCCGATCTCCACCACGGCACACGCGTCGTCGCGATAGGTTCGTATTCGCAGCGTTCCCTTTCCGCCCATCGCATCGATCGCGTTGTCGATAATATTGCTCCACACCTGGTTCAGTTCGCTCCCAAACGAGTTCACCAGAAGAGGAACCGGATCATAATCGCGCTGCACTGTGATGCCGCGCTTCAGCTTGAAGTTCAGTATGGTAAGCGTGGTCTCCAGCGTCTTCGTGATATCCACATCGAGCACCGGGGCCTGATCCATGAACGTGTATTCCTTGACCGCCTGGACCAACTCCGAAATGCGCGAGGTGCTGCTCTCGATCGTCGTCAACAGCTCGGCGATCTCCATCGACAACTCGATCCTCACCAGCGCCGCCCGGGCCGTATCCGCATCCAGGCTGTCGAACAACTTGGCGAGTTCCTCCGGCTTGGCGTTCCTTCGTGCAAGCCCCGCCGAGAGCTGCCACAGGTCATTCTGCCCATGGCTTCGCAGCAGCGAATCAATCCGGTCTTCCAGGCTGCTGGCGGTCAACGCATCCGGCGGCGGGCCGGCCGATTGAGTCAGAGATGCCTCCAACTGCACGACTTCGGATTTCTGCGCCGGGCTCAGCACACGCTGGCCCAACTCCTGGCTTGCGTCCCGTATGCAGATCAGCATTTCGCGCAGCTGGCTGGCAGCGCGAGTTGCCGCCGATGCAGGGTTGTTCAACTCGTGCGCCAACCCCGCCGAAAGCTTTCCCATCGACACCAGGCGCTCGCGCTGTTGTTCCAGGCGCGTAGTCTCGCGAATCCGATCCGACATCAGCCCTACAAGCCGCTTGGCCAGCTCCGGCATCCGTTGCACCAGCTCTGGAAAAAGTGCCGATGGGAAAGACAGGATGCGGCTGTCCGCAACGGCCCGCCCATTCAACGGGTACTGCTGCATTCTGGAAAACGGAAGCGCCCCCGTCACTGTGCCCGGCAGGATGGCAAGCACTACGGTCTGGCCGCCTAACTCTCCGCGGACCTCCAGTTCCCCTTCCAGAACGACGAACATTGCGTCCGAGGGATCCCCTTGACGTATATACGTTTCACCCGCCTTGAAATGCAGCTCCTTTGCCTCGCCAAGGAACCACGCGATCTGGTCGTCCGGCAGGTCCGCAAATGCGGGAACGCGAAGCAGTTCCGATTTCTCGATCATTTAAACCTTGCTCAAGTATTGATGAATGAACTGCACAGCCACCGATCCTTCGCCCACTCCGGAAGCCACCCGTTTTACCGAACTGTGCCGCACATCGCCCACGGCAAAGATGCCGGGAACATTGGTTTCCAGCAGGAACGGATCCCGTTCGAGCGTCCACCCCTTGGGCCCGCGGTCGCCTGAGATCAAATCGGGGCCGGTCAAAATAAACCCACGGTCGTCCCGCTCCACCACTCTGTCCAGCCATTCGGTCTGCGGCAGCGCACCGATAAAAATGAACATGGCGTTGGCTGGCACGCGCTGAATTTCCCCGGTGTCGGAGCACAGCACGGAAATCTCTTCCAGATGCGTCTCGCCATGCACCTCGGACACGCTCGCCTGGGTCCATACCTGAATGTTGGGCGTGCCTTTGATCTGGTCAATCAGATACTGCGACATCGTGCTTGCCAGCGAAGGGCTGCGCACCAGCATCACCACGCGCTCGGCATACTTGGAGAAGTTCACCGCCGCCTGGCCGGCGGAATTCGCGCCTCCCACCACATAGACGATTTCTCCCTTGCACGACAGCGCTTCGGTTGCGCCACCGCCGTAGTAAACCCCCGCTCCCTGCAAGCTGTCGATTCCCGGTGCCTCCAGCCGCCGCCACTGCACTCCGGTCGAAACCATCAAGGCATGGCAGGAGATCTCGTTGCCGTCCGCCAGTTGAACGATCCGGTACGGTCCTTCGATGCGCACGCCGGTGGCTTCCAGCGGCGCCAGAATCTCCACCCCGAAGCGCTGCGCCTGCACCACCGCACGCCGCGCCAGATCGCCGCCGCTGAGTCCGGCGGGAAATCCCAGATAGTTCTCGATGCGCGAACTCATCCCGGCCTGTCCACCGGGCGCTTCCCGCTCGATCATCACCGTGTGCAAACCTTCGGAGGCTCCATACACCGCCGCCGCCAGCCCAGCCGGTCCTCCGCCAATGATGGCCAGATCGTAGAAATCGGTTTGTGCGCGCGTGCGCAGTCCCACCTGTTGCGCCACCTCTGCGGGCGCGGCTTCCAGCAGCTTCGTCCCGTCCGGTAGCAGCACAACAGGAATCTTGCTCGCATCCTCGCCCAGTGCTTCCAGCAGGCGCTGGGTCTCGGCGTCATTGGCTGATTGCTCCACATCGATCCACTGATACGGTACGTGGTTGCGCGCCAGGAAATCCCGCAGTTCGTACGACCGCGGCGACCACCGCGTACCCAGCACCCGGATTCCCTCGAATGCCGGCCGGTACGTAGCGCGCCAGTCATCCAGCAGGTCATCCAACTGCGGATAGAGGTGCTCCGTCGGAGGGTCCCACGGCTTCATGAAAAAGTAATCGATGTTCGCCTGGTTGATGGCCTGAATCGCCGCACTCGTGTCCGCATACGCGGTGAGCAGCGCGCGCTTGGCCTCGGGAAAAATCTGCCGCGCCTCCAGCAGAAAACCGACTCCGTCCATCTGCGGCATCCGCTGGTCGGCCAGCAGCAGGGCAACACCGTCGTTACGCAGCTTCAGTTGATTCAGAATCCCCAGGGCGTCCGTCGGCGAATCGCTCCCGATGACGCGGTACTCTGCTCCATACTGCGATCGCAGATCGCGCTCGATCGCGCGCAGAACATCGGAGTCATCGTCCACGCTCAGCAGAATCGGTTTCGCCATCGCGCGCCTCGGGCCAGGAATTCAAGCCGCAATTTCGCCGGGCATGATCCCGTCCACATAGCACCACATCCAGTTTTCGCCCGGCTCAATGGAGCGCATCAGGGGATGCTGCGTCCGGTGAAAATGCTTGGTGGCGTGTTTGTTCTTGGACGAGTCGCAACAGCCCACATGCCCGCAGGTAAGACACATGCGCAGATGCACCCATGTATCGCCGCTCTCAGCGCATTCCTCGCACTCGTGCCGGTTGGTCTCCCGCACTTTGATTTGATCCAGATGTGCGCATTTGCCCGCCATCATTTGCTCCTATTCTCAAAGCTGTCCATGCCCCGCCGTTCTCGCCGGGAGGCGGCTCATTCTGCGGTGAGCAGGTTTTCCGCAAACCCCCACGCCTCGTCGATCCACTGCGCCTGGCAGCAGAAACCGGCGTCGCCAGCCATCCGGTAAATCTCACCCGCCGAATACTTGTGGCTGCTCTCCGTCCAAATGGTTTCGCCTTCCTCAAACTCCACTTCGACTTCCGCCGCCGGGATGCTCACCCTCTGCTTCCGCATCGAACGCAAATGCATCTCCACGCTTCGCGCCTCGTGGTTGATTCGCGCCAGGTGCGCAAACTGTTGCAGATCGAAATCCGCATCCAGTTCGCGGTTGATCCGCGCCAGCAGGTTCAAGTCAAACGCCGCCGTCACGCCGAGTCCATCGTCATAAGCTTCGAGCAGCCGCGCGATTGGCTTTTCCAGATCGGTGCCCAGCAGCAGAGCGTCTCCCGGCTCCAGTATCCGCCGTACCTCGGCCAGGAAGCTCACTCCGGCCTCGCGATCGAAGTTTCCAATCGTGCTTCCCAGAAAAAGCACCAGCAGGTGCTGACCGCTTGTGCGCTGCGCGGCCACCTCCAGCAGCCCATCCAGATACTCACGCTCAAACCCCACCATGCTGATCGAATCCATATCGCCGAGTTCGCGCTCGCACATCGCAAGCGCCGTGCGGGAGATCTCCACCGGGTAATAGAACGTGCGCTGCCGGCGTGATAATTCTTCCAGAATCCACCGCGTCTTTTTGCCGCTCCCGCTGCCCAGTTCGGCCACCGCAACCGGCATCGGAAGGCGTTCCACGATATTGCCTGCATGCCGGCGCAGCAGCCGCTCATCGGCACGGGTCAGCCCGTATTCCGGCAAACGGCTGATTACCTCAAACAGCGCCGATCCCACCTCGTCGTAAAGATATTTCGACGGCAACGTTTTCTGCCCCGGCTGCGTAAGCCCGGCGCGAACCTCGCACGCGAAATCGTAAATGGCATTGCCTGCAGCCGCGGGAACAAACATTTGCCGCCCTCCAATCAGTGGCTCACGCAGCGGAATCCCGCATACACGTATTGGTAATGAGCCTGGAACCAGTTACGAAATGTGCGCCGAAGCATACAAGCCGCGCTACGCGCCGAGCCTCCTTTTAAGACGAAGTGTTTTCCGTCAAAAAAATCAGCCGAATATCCCCGGTAAAACGAAAACGGCTCAAACCCGCTGAACGGAGCGAACACCGACGATGTCCACTCCCATCCGTTGCCCAGCATGTCGCAGACGCCATAGGCGCTCTGCCCCTCGGGAAACGCATTCACCGGCGTTGGCTCCCAGCGGCAAAAATCAAAATTGCCCAGTCTTGCACCGGGCGCCTCATCGCCCCACGGATATTTTCTTTGGCTTCCATCCTTGCTGCCGTACGCGGCGCGATGCCACTCCGCCTCCGTCGGAAGCAACTTTCCTGCCCACCGTGCATACGCGCTTGCCTCCGCATGACTGACATACACCGGCCAGTCGAGCGGAAGCTCCACTTCCTCTAACATCGTCCGATACATCCACGCATCGCCTGCCCGCTTCCAAAACACCGGATGCGAAATTGCCTTCGCGCTTTTCCACTCCCAGTCTTCGCTGCTCCACAGAGCACGGTTCCGATAGCCGCCCGCTTCCATGAATTCGAGAAACCGCCGGTGGGTCACTTCGTATCGGTCGATGGCAAATGCCGGAACCTCCACCTCGCAAGCCTCATACTCATTGTCCCAACCGAAGGTCCCGGAGCTGCGCGGAAGACCCAGTGCCGCTACGCCCGCAGGCACCGCTATGCTCTGGTGGACCACCGCACCTGTGTCAAGATTCAGAAAGCCGCGCTGCCGCTCCTTTTTTTCCAGCGGCAGCTGATGCAGCATGTAAGCCAGCGTCTCCACATGCATCAGCCGATGCTCGATGGCTACGTTGAGCAGCGTCTCCAGCGAAAAGCCATTACGCCCTTCAGCCTGAAGTGCAGGAGCACCGTTGGCCAGCCCCTCGTCGATGCCGGCCCGGCTTCTGTCCACGTAACCCTGCACGGCGTTCAAAGGCGGCCAATCCGAGGGAACGTCGCTGGGCAGTCCGCCTCCCACCGGATCGATGCCAAAGGCAAAGAGCCGGTCGAATTCCGGATGAAAGCTTCTCGCTCCCAGCACGTTTTCATGCAGCAGATTCCAATCGAACGCCTCCAGGTGCCCCACATAAAAAACAATGCGGTGGCGCTCGGCGATCGGCCGCTCGTAGAGGCAATCGGCGCGCACCATGCGAAAAGTCTCATCGCTTCTGCGTCGCGCCTCGTGCAACCTTGCAATCAGTTCAGGGCTCGGTGTTGCATCACGTTGGGGGCAGAGATGTTCAGTAGCTGGCATCGGCGGCTATCCTCTTAAGGTTTTTGACCTAGCCCAGCGACGCGGCTTCTTTTCACGCGATCCCTGGGATTCATATCTTTGGTCGCAACAGGGGTTGGATGACGAATCCGGCAATGTGGTCGCCCCTGATCGGTCTTCGCCGCGGTCCTCCACCAAAGCTGTAATAAATCGTTCTCCTCTCACAACTGCAATCCAGCGCCAAGCGTCTAAAACCGCGTCCGGCCAGAACTGTTAGAGGAGAATCCCATGACAAAAAAACAAATCGATAATCGGAGTACCGAGTCCATCAATGCCCAGCCGCGCCTTCATCAACGTGCGCGTGAGGTCCAGGCCTACGGAACCGTCACGCACCAGTTGCCGCTTGAACTCGAAGAACCCGTTCGTTTGGAAATGACCGAGCAGCTCAACCAGCTGCTTGCCGATACAATCACCCTCCGCGATTTGTATAAGAAGTCCCACTGGCAGGTTGCCGGACCAACGTTTTATCAGCTCCATCTTCTTTATGACAAACATCACGACGAGCAGGACGAGTTGGTTGACTCCATTGCCGAACGAATCCAGTTGCTCGGGGGCATCAGCATTGCCATGGCAGCCGACGTGGCCGAGACGACACAGATCGAACGCCCTCCGCGCGGCCGCGAAGAAGTTCCCGTCCAACTGTCTCGGTTGCTGGACGCTCACCAGGCCGTCATCGGCGAGTGCCGGACGCTGGCGCGCAGAGCCTCCGAGTTGGGCGATGACGGAACCAACGACCTGGTTGTCAGCCAGGTTCTGCGCACCAGCGAGTTGCAGGCATGGTTCCTGAGCGAGCATCTGGTCAACATGCCGTTAGTGCGGGCAAAAGATCCCTCAACGGCCGCGGACGCGGCATAACCATTCGCAGTTGTTTGCGGCAACGCATCTATTCGTCATACCGGTGCTTAACGCTTACGCTTCTCGCGTTAACGCAGGTCCTATCAAGAGTAGAAGCATGTGGGAGACGGGAAGCGTTAAGGCTGCTGGCATTTAAGCAACAGCGCTGGCTGCATGAGTTAGGTCAACATGTTCGTCTTTCAGCGGTCTTCACTTCGGCAACTCCTGGCACCGGCACTGCTGGGGTTCGCGATCACGCTCCCGGCCGTTGCGCAGACTGGCCAGATGTCTGTTGCACCGACTTTCGGAAGCGTCCCCAGCGGTCCGGCCACAAACCAGGTACTGCATCTCACGCTTCGCGACGCCATTCAAATGGCCCTGCGTTACAACCTCGGTGGAATCGAAAGTAGCGAGAATGCCCGCACTGCACGCGGTCAGCGGCTGGTTGCGCTCAGCAGTCTTTTGCCGCAGGTAAGCGCGGGAGTCGCTGAGAACGTCTCGCAATACAGTACAGCAACTCTGGGGATCAAGATAACGGGTATACCTAGTGTGATCGGGCCATTCAGTTTCAGCACCGCGCAGGCCAATCTGACTCAGACTTTGTTCAGCTACGAATCCATCCAGCACTTCCGCGCCGCGCGCACCGCCGAGCAGGCTGCCCAGCTCTCCTACGACGACATGCTCGACGTGATCACGCTCACCGTCGGCGTGGCCTATCTTGAGGTCATCGACTTCAACTCGCGCATTGAAGCCGCCGTTGCCCAGGTGCAGAACGCTCAGGCTCTCTACGACCAGGCTACGGATGAGCTTCAGGCCGGGACCAGCCCCAAGATCGATGTAACGCGCACCGGGGTCCAGCTCCACACCGAGCAATACAACCTCAGCGTCGCACGCAACAACTTCGCCATTGCCAAGCTCAACCTTGCGCGCGCCATCGGATTGCCCCTGGGGCAGATGTTCGATCTCGCCGATCAGCTCCCCTACGCCGATCTGAATCCGCCAACCGTGGACGAGGCGCTCAGCAAAGCCTACAACTCGCGCAGCGATTTCCGCGCTGCCCTCAGCTACGTCAAGTCCGCGCAGCAACAACTCTCCAGCGTCCGCGGAGAACGCTATCCCGTCCTGGCCGTGAATGGCGACTATGGTGTGCAGGGCGCAACCTTCGATCATTCGCACGGCGCGTTTACCTTCCAGGCGGGCGTCAGCGTTCCGGTATTCACCGGCGGACGGATCAAGGGCGAAATCACGGAAGCGGAGGCCGAACTGCACACGCGCCGCGCAGAGGCCGAAAATATTCGCGGTCAAATCGATTACGACGTGCGCACCGCCTTCTTGAATCTGCAGGCGGCGCAGGAACAGGTCGCGGTCGCCCGCCAAAACGTGGACTTGGCGAATGAAAACCTCGGCCGCTCCAAGGAACGCTTTGCGGCAGGCGTAACCGACAGCGTCGAGGTGGTGCAGGCCGAGCAATCGTTGGCCAGCGCCAATGACCAGTACATCACCAGCCTCACCAGCCACAACGTCGCAAAGCTCCAGCTCGCCCGCGCGTTAGGGGTCGCGCGAACCGACTACAGCCAATACCTACAGGCAAAGTGAGGGGAAGTTCATGAAAGAAGATGCTCCGGGTTCGGCACTGCAAGACAAGGAGCCGCCATCGGGCGCGCCGCCCGAGCAGGCTCCGGTATCGAAGCGCGTGATTCCGCGGCGGCCTCCGCGCTCCAGGTTCCGCCGCATCATCCTGCCTCTCGGTCTGATCATTCTGCTGGCTGCCGGCTACTTCTTGTGGCGTTACCTGTCCAGCTACGAATCGACCGACGACGCCCAGGTGGACGTTCACCTCTCTCCGGTCAGTGCGCGCATCTCGGGATACGTAATCAAAGTGCTGGTGGGCGACAACCAGTACGTCGAGCAAGGTACGGAGCTGGTGGAAATCGATCCCAAGGACTATCAGGTGGCCGTCGATAAGGCGCGGGCCGATCTTGCCAACGCCGAGGCCACCGCGCGCTCCCTCAACATCACGGTTCCCATCACCTCGGTCAATACCTCCAGCCAGTTGACGTTTTCCGCGTCCGACATCGATAACGCCAACGCCGGAATCATTGCCGCAGAAAAGCAACTCGCCGCAGCCCACGCGCAAGTGGTGCAAGCGGAGGCCAACGACGTAAAGATCCAGGACGACCTGGTGCGCTACAAACGCCTGGTCGATAAACAAAACGTCTCCGAGCAGACCTACGATCAGGCGCTGGCTGCCTCCAGGGCCAGCATCGCCAATGTTTCTGCGGCTCACGATAACGAGGCCGCCGCCCAGCAGGCGGTCCAGCAGGCAAAAAGTCGGCTCTCCCAGGCCGTGGCAAACCATCGCGCCGCCGAAACCGGTCCGCAGCAGGTTGCCTCCACGCGTGCCCGCGCGCTCTCCGCCGCAGCAGACGTCCAACAGAAGCGCGCAGCTCTGGAGCAGGCCGAACTCAATTTGGGATACACGAAGATTCTGGCGCCGGTAACCGGCGAGGTGAACAAGACTGTGGTCGTTGGCTTGAATGTAGATCCCGGCGAGCAACTGTTGACCGTCGTGCCGCTCGATGAGGTCTGGATCACCGCCAACTTCAAAGAGACCCAGCTCAAGCACATGAAGCCCGGGCAGCGGGCGGAAATCGAAGTGGATGCCAACGGCCGCACCTACAAGGGCCACGTGGACAGCATCGCTGGGGCCAGCGGTCCTCTTTTCAGTCTGCTCCCGCCGGAAAATGCCACCGGCAACTACGTCAAAATCGTCCAGCGCATTCCGGTAAAGATCGTTCTGGAGCCGGGAGAGAACCGCGACCTCCAGCTTCGCCCCGGCATGAACGTCGATCCCAAGGTGTATCTGCATTGAGCCCCGACGCTGAGACTCCTGCCGCCGTCGAGGCCCCCTGGAAGCCCAAGTACAATCCCTGGCGGATCGGCGTCGTGGTCTCCATGGCGGCATTTATGGAGATACTCGACACCAGCATCGCGAACGTGGCGCTGCCGTATATTGCCGGGGGTCTCGGCGCAAGCAACGACGACAGCACGTGGGTGCTCACCTCTTATCTGGTCTCCAACGCCATCGTCCTCCCCGTCAGCGGCTGGCTCGCCGTTCGATTTGGACGAAAGCGATTCTTCATGGCGTGTCTCACCGTCTTCACTCTGAGTTCGCTTCTCTGCGGAATTGCGCCGAGCCTTGGACTTCTTTTGCTATTTCGCGGAATGCAAGGCGCCGGAGGCGGCGGGCTCCAGCCGATGGCACAAGCCATTCTGGCGGATTCGTTTCCGCCACAACAACGGGGCACGGCGTTTGCACTGTACGGCATTACGGCCGTCGCGGCACCTGCCATTGGACCAACCCTTGGCGGTTGGATCACATTCAATTACTCCTGGCGCTGGATCTTCTATATCAATCTGCCGGTCGGCCTGCTGTGCCTGTTCGCGGTGAATCACCTCATCGAAGATCCTCCCTACCTGAGCCGCCTCAAAGCTGCTGGAGTCAAGCTGGATTACATCGGAGTCGCCCTACTGGCGCTCGGCATCGGCCCCCTGCAGGTTTTGCTGGATAAGGGCCAGGAAGACGATTGGTTTGGGTCACACTTCATCACGACTTTAGCAGTCATCGCCACCGTGTGCCTGGTCTCGCTGGTAATCTGGGAGTGGTTCCGGAAGGAACCCATCATCGATGTTCGCCTATTCAGGAATTTCAACTACTTTGGCGCGAACTTGATGATGTTCACCTTCGGAATTCTCCTGTTCGGCAGCCTTGTGAGCATGCCCCTGTTCCTGCAGACCCTGCTGGGATATACCGCCGAGATAGCCGGTATCGTGCTTTCCGGAGGCGCTGTTCTTGTGCTTCTGACCATGCCGGTCATCGGCAAGCTCACAACGAAGTTCCAGGCACGCTACCTTATCGCCTTTGGCTGGCTCTGTTTGGCGATCGGCATGTTCTATTCGACCATGCGCATCGACTTACTCATCAGCTTCAGATCGGTCGCGTGGTTACGCGTCATCCAGGTGGCCGGCCAGGGTTTTCTGTTTGTGCCGATCACGCTGGCGGCCTACATCGGGATACCGGAAGAGAAAAGCAACTCCGTCGCCGGCATGATCAACTTCATGCGCAACATTGGGAGCAGCGTGGGAACCTCGATGGTTACCACGCTGATTGCGCGGCGCTCCCAATTCCATCAGGCAAGGCTAGTGCAAAACGCCAGTCTCGGCAATTTCAACTTTCGGAACACGGCCGGCGGACTCGCACGGCTCGCGGCTGGCTCCGGTTTAAGCAAGCACGATGCGAGCATGCAGACCTACGCCAGGATTTACCAATCCCTGCAGGCGCAAGCGGCGACCCTGTCCTACATCGATACTTTCATGGTGCTTGCGGTGGGGTCTGCCATCATGTTCGTTCTATCTTTTGCTTTGAAAAAGAATGACCCGCACGCCGGCGGCGGCGAAGCGGCGGTGGGATAAACCAGGGTGGGCGTATAGTACACCGGAGAGGGAACCGTGATTAAAATCATCACCATTGAGCGCGAGTACGGTTGCGGTGCCGCGGTGATTGCCCGCAAGACAGCCGAACGCCTTGGCTGGAAGCTGTGGGATGAACTGCTCACCCGGGAGATTGCCCATCTCTCCCAATGCGAAGAAGCCGAGGTCGTGAACCGCGAAGAGCGCGTGGACCCTCTCTACTACCGGCTGTTCAAATCCATCCTGCTCGGCAGTTTCGAAGGCAGCCTGAATCTGCACCGCATGAAGATTCTGGATGCCGACAGCATTATGCGAATTACCAAACAGGTAGTCGATCGGGCGGCAACCAGCGGCAACTGCGTCATCGTGGGCAGAGGCTCACAGCATTTCCTGCGCGACCATCCTGACACTCTGCGCGTCTTCCTCTACGCTCCGCGCGACGCCAAAATCAGCCGCCTCATCTCCGAGGGCATGGATGCGCACCAAGCCGAAGAACTGGTCGATACCGTCGATAACGAGCGCGCAGCCTTCGTTGACAAGTACTTCCATATGGAATGGCCTCACCGCGCGGTCTACCACGCGATGCTCAACACGGATGCGGGCGAAGAAGCCGTCATTCAAACAATTCTTGGACTCAAGAGCACGCTCGAACAACCGGCGCAATGATCCTGTGTCGTCCGCGCCCGCAGGTACTTCACTCCAGCCCTAGCAGCCGCAGCGCGGCCTTGGAAAACCATCCGCTCTTCCGGTTGGTCACAAACAGCCAGGTCAGCACACGCACCGGAGCTGGCAGCTCCGCCGGCTCCAGCTGCTGTTGCCCCGGCGAAAGCAGCTGCACAATGGTCTCTCGCGGGTGTTCGCGGATCTCGTCCAGAATCGCCGTCTGATGCACACAATTGATGGTGCACAACGGGGCGCAGCTCTTCACCGTGTGGTATTCGCGCTCCAGATCCGCAGGCGAATATTTCTCCAACGGAATCCCCGGGTAGCCGCGCTGCTGCGAGCACCAGTGCACCAGTCCGTTTTCGCAGATATACAAAAACCTGCTCCCGGCATGGCATTTCCAATCGTTCGGAATTCCACGCACCAGGTTTTCCTGAAAGCGGTTGTACCGGAAATAGGCGAACACCGGCTTGCGCAATTGGTGGATCTCATCGAGAACCCAACGCTCGTGCTCGCTCAGTGCACGCAGCTGCCCGCAACCGTCGTGCACCACGCCCGTCGTTATGCCGAATCCCAGCGCCAGCGCGCGCCGCGCGATGACCAGCGCATCTTCGGCATTGGCAATTCCCGAACCAACCACCGCATTGATGTTGACGTCGAACTCCGCATATTCGGCCAGCCACTGCAGCCTCTGGTCCAGCACCTTCAGGCTCTTCTTCGAGACCTCGTCCGGCTTCACGTTGTCGATGCTGATCTGCAACTGGTGTAGTCCCGCCCGGTTCAATTGCTGGATTCGTTTCGCATTTAACAAATATCCGTTGGTGATCACCGTCGCAATCATCTTGTGCCGGCGAATGCGCGCGATGATGAGATCCAGCTCGGGATGCAGCAGCGGCTCGCCTCCACTGATGGTGATGATCGAAGTTCCCAGCGCGGCTAGCTGGTCTACGCGCCTCAGCATCTCTTCAATCGGCACCGGCTGGGAAACATGGTCGTACTCATTGCAGTAGCCGCAAGCCAGATTGCAGCGCCGGGTGGGAATGATCTGTGCCAGAATCGGGTGCCCGGCTGAGCGCATGGCTTTGGCAAACATCCTCACCTCGCGGAAGCGGCGCGGCACCGCGCCGATCCTCCGTCTCACGGCCGCCAGACTCATGCTTTCTCTCCTTCAATCCGAAGCGCCAGCCTTCCCTATTTAGTGGACTTCGATCGGTCTGATGTTGCCAGGCCGTATACTTCCTGTATGCCATTTCCTGAACTGCATCCCAGCTTGCTGCGTGCCCTTGCAGCGCGAAACTATACCGAACCCACGCCCGTTCAGCAAGCGGTGCTTCGTCCGGAGGCGACCGGACGCGACCTGCTGGTCTCGGCGCAGACCGGCTCAGGCAAGACCGTGGCCTACGGCCTCAGCCTGGTTGAGACGCTGCTGGGCGCTGAGCCGCGATTTGCGAGGCCCAAGCAGCCCCTTGCCTTGGTCGTGGCGCCCACCCGTGAACTGGCGCTGCAGGTCCACCGCGAGCTCGCGTGGCTGCTGGGCGAGGCAGGCGGGCGCGTACTCTCCTGCGTCGGCGGCATGGACATTCGCCGCGAGCAGCGCGCCCTGGCCGCCGGAGCCCATATCGTCGTCGGTACGCCGGGCCGCCTGGCCGACCACCTCGATCAGGAACATCTGGATCTTTCGGAGATCCGCGCCGTGGTGCTGGACGAAGCCGACGAGATGCTCGATTTCGGCTTCCGCGAGGAGCTCGAACTGCTGCTGAGCGCGACTCCGCCGGAGCGCCGCACGATGATGTTCTCGGCGACGCTGCCCAAGGCAATCCTTGGGCTAGCCCGCCTCTATCAAAGAGACGCTCTGCGCATGGCGTTATCGCGGGAGAACGAGCCGCACGCCGATATTGAATACCGCGCTTATCGCATCGCGCCGCGCGATACCGAACACGCCGTGGTCAATGCGCTACGCTACATCGACGCACCAGGTGCGCTGGTCTTCTGTTCCACCCGCGAAGCCGTTCGCCATTTGCACGCCAATCTGCGCGAACGTGGATTCTCCGCCGTGGCTCTATCCGGCGAACTCAAACAGCACGAGCGCACTACCGCGCTGCAGGCCTTGCGCGATGGCCGCGCCCGGGTTTGCGTCGCAACCGATGTAGCCGCCCGTGGATTGGACATGCCCGAGCTCGGCCTGGTCATTCACGCCGACCTGCCGCAGAACAAGCAGGCGCTGTTGCATCGCAGCGGACGCACCGGACGCGCCGGACGCAAAGGCCTGTCGGTCATGATCGTCCCCGCGCAGCATCGCGGAGCCGCCGAGCGCCTGCTGGCCTCGGCCAAGATCAATGCCATCTGGAGCGCTGCACCCTCCGCCGACGCGATCCGCGCCCGCGACGAAGAGAACCTGGTGCGCGAAATCCTCGCCATGGCGGAGGCTCCGGCGGAAGACGATTTGGCAGCGGCGCGCACCCTGCTCGGCGAGCGCAGCGCCGAACAACTGGCTGCCGTTCTGGTCCGCATTCGCCGCGAGGTTTTACCGGCCCCCGAAGTGCTGCTCGATCCTGGCGCCTTCAAGAAGGAAACGCCGCTCAAAAAGAAAAGCTTTTCGCCCGGAAAAAAATCCTTTGCAGCCAAGCGCCCGTGGACCGACCGCAGCAAAAAGCCCGGTGCTAAAGCGCGGCCCAAGGACAAACGGCGATAAGATCAGCCAGCTTCATCAACCCGGTTCGAGCAACCTGGTTCAAACAACTTGGTTCAGCAGCCCAGGTTCAGCAGCCCAGGTTCAGCAGCCCAGGTTCAGCAGACCAGGTTCAGCAGACTTGCCCAGCAGCCCGCGACTTGTCCGTTTCAGATAGCGGCCTGCCCGTCCATCTGGCATCGGCCCCCAATCTCGCATCATCCATAAAAGCAATTGGAGGATACGAAGATGCTGCTTCCAGGGCTGAAATCTGTTGCGAGTTTCTTCGTGGCCGCGATTTTTGTTTTTCCCGCATTCGCCGACAATCCAACGCCACCCATGCCGCCCACGGTAGGGCCAGGATCGCTCAATTACGTCGAAGGACAAGTTTCGGTCAACACAGAGCTTATCAACCCGCAGTCGATGCCCCCTCCGCAGTTGCATCCAAGCGACTCGCTCACTACGGAACAAGGCAAAGCTGAGTTGCTGCTGACCCCCGGTGTTTTCCTGCGCGTCGGAGACAACAGCTCCGTGAAAATGATCTCGCCGGGCCTGGCCAACACCGTGGTCGAGGTCGATAAAGGACACGCTCTCGTCGAGGTGGACGACATCTACAAGCAAAACGACATTCGCGTCATCGAAGGCGCCGCCAATGTCAGGCTGCTGAAAACCGGCCTCTACGATTTCGACCTGCGGCAAAATGAACTGCGCGTCTTCGATGGCAAGGCCATGGTCGAAATTGCCGGTCATGAGATCACCGTGAAGCGCGAACATGACTTGAACTTTACAAATCCTTCCGCGCTGAAATCCCAAAAGTTCGATCCGAAGCCCTATGAAAACGACGATCTCTACCGCTGGAGCAGCCTGCGATCCGCCTATTTGGCGGAAGCCAACGTGAATCTGGGACGAATGTACGCTGCGAACAATTATGGCGACTGGGTCGGAGCCGACTGGTATTGGGACCCGTGGTTTGATGCCTACACCTTCCTGCCCTTTGATGGGATCTTTTACAGCCCGTCGGCTGGGGATTCTACTCACCGGCGCGGTGCTTTGAGGCTCCGTTCTACGGTGGCTTCGGCCATGGCGGTTTCCATCACTTTAGCGAAAACACCCGTGACTGGGGAGTCGGTTCGCCCTACCTCGCCCGCGCCAACTACTCGCACGGCATCTACCATGGACCGGGCTCCACGGGCACGGGTTTTCACTCCGGACCACAGATGGCTGGATTTAGGAACGCCGGATTCAGCGGCGGAGGTGTCCGTGGGAGCGGCTTCCACGGCGGCGGTGGCGGAGGATTCGGTGGCGGCGGATTTGGTGGCGGCGGTCACCGCTAAACCTCACGCCGATTTCGATCTAACCGTGATCGATGCAGCCGCGAAAAACCAGGCCGCCTAAAGAACGGCCTGGGCGGGCAGTCTTTTCTAAGTGATCAGCTAAAGGTGAAAGCCAAGCTCTTGTAACTCCCCGCGCAGCGACGACTCCCGCAGCAGTTCGAGGAATCTCTGCACCGGCGCCCGATGAAGCCGCATCTTCGGCACCACCAAATCGTATTGCTCCGCCTGCAGCGGCAGAAATCCCAGTCCATATTGCCGCGCCACCGTGCCAATCGCCACGCCCCAGTCGGCCACACCCTGCGCTACCGCAACCGCAACGCCGTTGTGCGTCTTCGCCTGCCTGGAATATCCCGCCGGGCGCGCGCCCTTCAGCAGCCGGTCGATCACAATCCGCGTGCCGCTCCCCGCATTGCGGTTCACCATCAGGCACCCGGAATCCCCAACCGCGCCGGCAATCGCAGCCTCTGCCGTGTGTCCCTCGAATCGCGCATCGCCCGGTCGAAACACGATTCCCTGCAGCCGCCCGTAGCCTGCGATCAGTTCAAGCCCCTCCGTCAAAAATGGCCGGTTATACTCGCCCGTCGTCGGATCCATCAGATGAATCCCCGCAATGTCGCATTCGCCGCGCTTCGCCGCCGCGAGTCCGCCCGTGCTTCCCAGGTTCAGCGCCCGCACCGTCAGTCCCTCGGCAATTAGCTTCCCAATCAGCACGTCCAGCCCCGCGCAATGGCTGCCGATAATCACCAGGTCGGCCACCTTGTGCCGCGCGCCGATGATCGAAACCTCCACCTCTGTGCCCTCAGGCAGCATCTCCGTCTGCGGACCAATCGCAAAAAATCCATCCGCATGCCCGAACGTCGTCACCGCGCCCGATCCCTTCGAGATCGGGTACGCGGCCAATCCGCCGTCCTCGCGCTGCACCAGCGAAACCAGCACATACTCCGTTCGTCCGCGCTCCGAGCCAATCCTTAGCGGCAGGGTCGCCCGCACCGTCTCCCGCCGCTCCGCCGGCAGTCCGGCAAAAGCGCGTATCACCGGCGCCACAAATTCGTGAAAGGTAAAAATCGCCGAAGTTGGAAACCCCGGCAGAATCACTACCGGCTTGCCGTTGGTCACCGCCAGGCAAATCGGCTTGCCCGGCTTCAGCGCCACCCCGTGCACCACAATGCCCGGATTCCTCAGTCGTCCCACCACCCGCGCCGCCAGGTCGCCCGCGCCCTTGGAGGTCCCGCCGCTCAGCAGCACCAGGTCGCTCTCCAGAGCCTTCTGCAGCAGCGCCGTCAGCGCATCCTCGTCATCGCGGCCAATTCCCAGCGGCACCGCAACACCACCCAGTTCCTCCACCGCGGCGGCCAATATCGCGCCATTCGAATCGAACACCGCTCCCGGCGGCGCCGCGTTCCCAGGACCAACTGAACCCGGCGCAATCAGTTCGTCGCCGGTCGAAAAGATCGCCACCCTCGGCTTCCGCCACACCCAGACCTCGGCCAGTCCCGCCGCCGCCAGCACCCCAATCTCCCGCGACGTCAGCACCTGCCCGGCGCGCAGCACCATCTCCCCCCGTGCAATGTCCCCGGCGGCCGAGGCAATCGCCTCGCCCGGCGCAACCGCCCGATGCACCTCGATCTGCAGTTCGCCGTTCTCCTCCCGCACATCGGTGTATTCCACCATCAGCACGGCGTCCGCGCCCCGCGGAACCATGCCGCCCGTGGCAAGAATCGTCGCAGTCCCCTCCGCCACAGCCGCGCCAGACTCAACTCCCGGCGTCAGCACTTCCCGGTTCAGTCGCAGCAGCCGAGGGCAGTCGTCCGACGCCCCAGCCGTATCCGCCGCGCGCACCGCAAACCCGTCCACATTCGACCGGTCGAAGCCCGGCACATCCACCCCGGAGGCAATCTCCCGAGCCAGCACGCGCCCCAGCGCCTGCGCCAACCCAACCCGCTCCTCACCCAGCGGCGCCAGCCGCAGATGCGCCCGGAAGCGCTGCTCCGCCTCGTCCCGCCCGACTACTTCCAGAAACTGTTGCTGCCGTGCCGCCCGCAGCAGCGCCGCCTTCAACTCTTCCGTGCTCGCCATGGGCTCCTCAAAGTTTACGAAGCGAAAAAGTGTTTGTGAACTGACCGGTGCCCCACCTTCCGACGCGCGGATTTTGCGCGCCTAAGGTGGGAGAGCAGAATGCTCCGACACTGCACCCGCTTCGATTGTCCTTTACTCGATCTAGACCTCACCGCCGCCGTACACATACACGCTCACCCGCGTACCCGGCGCATATCCCTCCAGCGGCGCGGGAATCACCACGAAGCCGTCCGCCCGCACCGCCGAGGCCAGCCCGCCCGACTCCGCCGAACCCAACGCTTCAACCTGCCCATCTTCCAACCGCACCCGGCACACATCCACCACCCCAACCATGGAAACGATCTTGCGCCCAACTTCGGCCTCCACCACCGCAAACGGAAGCCCCACCGCGCGCCCGCCCAACCGCCGCACCATCCGCCCCGCCAGCATCTCATACGCGTAAAGGCAGTCCAGCGGATCGCCCGGCAGCAGCAGCACCGGCGTCCCGCCGATCACACCCATCCCCGCCGAGCCTCCCGGCCGAATCGCCACGCCGTGCATCGCCAGCTCTCCAACCCTCGCAATCGTCAGCGCCGCGGTATCGTCCCAACCCGTCCCGCTGCGCCCCGCCACCAGAATCAAATCAGAGTCGTACCCGGCGGCGAAGCCGGTCGCCTCCACTTCCTGCGCCATCACCTCCACCACGCTTCCCCCGTCCCGCTCCACCAGAGCGCGCAGCATGGGACTGTTCGCATCTCCCTGCACATTCCCCTCGCCACACCGCTTCGGCCCGTTCACCAGAATCAGCACTCGCGGACGCCGCACCACCATCACCCGCTCCACGCTGAGTGATGCCAGCAGCCCGATGACCTGCGCCAGCAGCGTCCGACCGCATTCCATCCGGCCGCGCTCAAAGACGCGCGCCCCGGCTTGCAGTTGCTGCCCCTTGCGCTCCACGCCCCAACCCTCCGCCGCCGCGCCGAAGACTTCCAAAACCTGTGCGCCTGCGGCCGGCAGCGAAGCAATATCCGCCTTTGCGTCTGCGGTCGGCAGCGCAGCGTTACCCGTCATCGCCCCCTTCACTCGCGCCAGCTCAAACGGCAGAATCGCATCGGCCCCGTGCGGCAGCGCTTCCCCTGACGAAATCGAAGCGGCTTGCGATTCAGCGAGTCCCTGCCCGGCTTCCACCAGCGCAAGCTCCAGCGGGTTGTAGTCTCCCGCCCCAACCGTATCGGCCGAGCGAACGGCGTACCCGTCCATCCCCGCGCGGTCAGTCGCCGGAATGGCCGATTCCGTCGCCACCTCAGCCGCCAGCACCCGGCCCGCCGCCGCGCCCAACTCGATCTCTTCCGCCTGCAGCGCCGCGCTGTGGGAGTCGAGCCACTCCGTGGCCCGCTCCAGCGATACGCGATCGGCAAAGCCACGCCCCCGCACGTCCGCGCTCAGGCTTTGCCTGTTTTTTTTCTCCATCTCATCGAACATGGTTTTCCACCATGGCCACCGCGTCTCATCCCCAAATCACGAATTTCCCATACGCAGCTTTGAAATCCGCAGCAGCGCCTTGTCCGTGGCCGAAAGCGCTCCGCACCCGGCTTGGCTGTGGCGCTCAATCTCAAACACCAGTTCCATCGCCGACTCCACCAGCCCCGGATTCCGCCGCAGCCCCGACTCCGTGATCTCCGGCTGCATCTTCGTCCATTCCGCACCCAGGCTCTGCCCCGCTCCCGGGTTCTGTCCGCCGGCGGCGCTCTGTCCCGCAGACGATTTCGCGCTCCAGCCGGCCGCCGCCGGACACGCCTTCAGACGCTCCCCCGCTGCCGCAAATGCGTCCATCACAATCCCGCTGCGCTGGGCAAACGAAATCTGCCGACGAAACGGATCCATCGCAACCGTCAGCTCCGCATCTTTCAATTCCCCGGCCAGCTGCTCATTGCCGGGTGCCACCTGCAATGCCTGGTCAAAATACTCCTCAGCCTTCGGATATCGGCCCAGCTCAAACGAGGCCCGTCCCGCTCCCGCCAATGCCGTCGCGTCGCGTGGCTCCTCCGTTAGAGCCACCCCATCCTCCGCCAGCGCATGTTCGTAGTCGCCAACCTCGAAAAACAGCTCCCCTGCCTGCTCATGCTGCGCGGGATCGTTCTCCAGATTTGCCGCCAGCGCAATCAACTCCGACTCCGCCTGTTCGCGGTCGCCAATGCTCAGCAGAAACGCCACCAGTTCCAGCCGCGCCTGTCTCCGCTCCACCTCCTGATTGCCGCTCCACGTCGCATAGATCGCGTTGTGATAGTAGCGCAGCGCCTGCTGGCGGTCTCCCTTCTGCACCGCAATGCGCGCCAGGTCCAGGTTCACCCAGCCATTCTCCGGCTCCCGCTCCCACAGGTTCACCAGATACGCCGCAGCTTCGCTATTCCGCCCATCGCCAATCAGCGCCTCCGCCAGTTTCAACTGATACTCGGAGTCCTCGCGCGAGTACTGCAGTGCCGCGCGCAGGTCGGAGACCGCCGGTTGATAGTGCGCCGCCTTCAAGTCCGCCACCCCGCGGGCAAACCACCGGCTTCCCAGCGACTCCTGCTGCGCCTCAAAGGCGTGCGACAGTCCCGTCACAAAAACAAAAAACAGCACCGACACCACCGCAAGCACGGTCAGAATCACCGGCTCCTTTTTTAAATAAAAGCGGCGTTCCCTTTCCCTGTTCTTCATCGCCTTCCCTTCCGCTGCAGCTCCCATCCCGCTTAACTTTCCTTTCGCGCTCCCGCCTCAATCATCGCCAGCCGCGCCGCGCCGTAGAGTCCGCCGTCGCCGCCCAGCACCGCCCGCCTGATCTGTGTCACGCGCTTTCTTCCGCTGATGCCTGCGGCCGGCAGCGAAGCGTTACCCGTCGCGCCAGCGCCCCCACCATTCTCCGCCGTCGTCCCCGCATAAACAAATGAGCGCTTCCGCACCTCCGCGAACATGGCGGGCGCAAACGCATCCCAGGCGCTAGACACCCCTCCGCCAATCACATACAGCGAAAGGTTCAAGATGTTCACCATGTCTGCAATGGCCATGCCCAGCGCCCGTCCCACCCGCTCAAAGACTTTTTTTGCCTCCGCATCTCCCTGCATTGCACGCTCATACACAGCCTGTGAGTTTGTCGGAGCACCTGCCGCCATCATCTCGCGTGCCATTCTCACCACCGCCGTCGCCGATGCATATTGCTCCAGGCAGCCCCAGCTTCCACACCCGCAGCCGTGGCCCTCGGGCTCCACGTTGCAGTGTCCCAGCTCACCGGCCATGCCGTTCCATCCACGCCATATCTTTCCCTCCAGCACCAATCCGCCGCCCACGCCGGTTCCCAGCGTATACATGCAGAGGCTCTCCACGCCGCGCCCCGCGCCCAGCCACAGCTCGCCCAGCGCCGCCACATTGGCATCGTTTTCCAGAATCACCGTCGTCCCCAGCCGCCGCTCGATCGCGCCCTTCACGTCGTAGTCGCTCCACCCCGGTAGGTTCGGAGACTCCAGCAGCCGTCCGCTCTCGATGTCAATCAGCCCCGGCACGCCCACGCCAATTCCAAGCAGTTTCCCGGAACCCGCCCGCGCCTGCATCTCCCGGACGACCTGTTGCGCGGCACTGCACAGCGCGTCGATCACCTCGTCCCGCCCCCGCGAAACCTCGGTCTTCAGCTCGTCCTTGATCAGCATCGAGCCGTCCTCGTCCACGGCGGCCACCCGCAGGTTCGTCCCGCCCAGATCCACTCCAATCGCGTAATCGCCCATACTATTCGCGTTCCTTTCCTCAGCCGGGCGGGTGGCCCATTCAAGACTTCTTTTGGCTTGAGTGTGGCTGTTCACCGCTGGCACTTCGGACAATAATGGCTGCTCCGTCCGGCCACCACCACCCGTTGGATGCCCGTCCCGCACACCAGGCACGGCTCGCCCGTCCGCCGGTAAACCCTATGCTGCAGCTGAAACAATCCGCCCTCGCCGTCCGCGTCCACATAGTCGGAAACCGAAGATCCTCCCGCCTCGATCGCCTCGGCCAGCACCGCCTGCAGCGCCTCGTACAGACGCCCCAGTTCCGCCCGCGTCATCCGCGACGCCTGCCGCCTCGGCCGCACTCCCGCCCGGAACAGACTCTCGTCCGCATAAATATTGCCCACCCCGGCCAGCAGCTTCTGGTTCAGCAGCGCGCTCTTGATCGGCGTCCTGCGCCCCTTGAACAACTCCACAAAGCGCTCCCGCCCTGCCGCAATCGGTTCAGCTCCCGGAGCGGCAAACGTCCGTCCTTCCATCACCTGCAATCGGCCAAAGCGCCTCGCGTCCACAAAGCGCAGCTCGCGTCCCGACCCGAGCGTCGCAATCAGATGCGTATGCTTGGCCCGTTCCACCTCCGGCCCGCACACCACGCAGCGCCCGGTCATTCCCAAATGGATCACCCACTGCGCCGCTCCCGCCACCGTCTCCAGATCTCCCACAATGTGCTTTCCAACCCGCCGGAACCCTTCAATCCGCGCCCCGTGCAGCACCCGCTCAATCTCCCCGGCAGAAGACCTCAGCACCTCTTTCTTGCCACCAATCCACACGTCCTCGATCCGGTCTCCCCGGAGCCGTCGGTCCAATCCGCGCGCAATCGTCTCCACCTCCGGTAGCTCAGGCATGTCGCCCAGTGTAAACGAAGGACGCAGTCGAAGGTTTTTCGTCCCCGCTTTGCTGCGCACCTCAAATACGTTAAAATTCAATGTACGCAGCTTGACTAGGATTCCTTCCGGCCTCCCGCCTGAGCCTTTCAGCCTAACGCCTGTGTACGACTTCGACGCAGCCTTTGTGTCTGCGTCTGTGCCTGGAGACAAGAGTGAGCAAAGCGAACACTGCGGTGGTGCTCGGCGCCCAATGGGGCGATGAGGGCAAGGGAAAAATCGTCGACGTGCTTTCCGACAGCTTTCAAGTGGTCGCCCGCTATGCCGGCGGACACAACGCCGGACACACCGTCACCATCTCCGGCAAAAAGTTCGTCCTCCAGCTCACCCCCTGCGGCATCCTTCGCCAGGAGTCCCAGGCCGTCATCGGCAACGGCGTCGTGCTCGATCCCTTCGCCCTCATGAAGGAAGTCGACATGCTGCGCTCGGCCGGCCTCGAAGTCTGGGGACCCGGAGACCGTGGCGCTGCCGCCAATCTCTTCGTCAGCAACCGCGCCCACGTCATTCTTCCCTACCACCGCATGATCGAGCTCGGCGCTGAAAATGCCCCCGGACGCGTCAAGATCGGCACCACCTCGCGCGGCATCGGCCCCACCTATGAAGACAAATCGGCCCGCCGCGGACTCCGCGTCGCCGACCTGCTCGACAAGGAACTGCTCAAAAAGCACATCCGCAACGCCTGCCAGGAAAAGAACACCATCGCCCACGCCCTCTTCAATGGCTCGCCCATCGACGCCGACCAGATGTATGAAGACTACGCCGCCATCGCCGACCGGATCGCGCCCTTCGTAGCCGACACCGCCCTGCTGCTCAACCGCGCCATCTGCAACGGCAAGAGCGTCATGTTCGAAGGCGCCCAGGGCACCATGCTCGACATCGACCACGGCACCTATCCCTTCGTCACCTCGTCCAGCGCAACCTCGGGCGGCGCGTGCATCGGCACCGGCGTTCCGCCCACCTCCATCTCCACCGTCATCGGAGTCACCAAGGCCTACTGCACCCGCGTCGGCGAAGGTCCGTTCCCCTCGGAGATTCAGGGCGAAATCGGCGCACAGATCCAGACCAAGGGCAGCGAATTCGGCGCCGTCACCGGACGTCCCCGCCGCTGCGGCTGGCTCGATCTTCCCCTGCTGCGCTACTCCAACATGATCAACGGAACCGGATGGCTGGTGGTCACCAAGCTCGATGTCCTCGACGACCTCGCCGAAATCCCCATCGTCACCGGCTACAAAGTCGATGGCAAAGCCGTCGAAGAGATCCCCGCGCAGGACTCCGGCTACCGCAAAATCGAGCCCATCCTCACCACCCTCCCCGGCTGGCAGCAGAACACCTACGGAACCACCGAGTACGCCAAGCTCCCCAAAAAAGCGCAGGAGTATCTGAGCTTCGTGCAAAAGGAATCCGCCGCCAACATCGGCATGATCTCCACCGGCCCCGACCGCGACCACACCATCTTCGTCCCCGAGTTCTCCGCCATCCTGCGGAAATAGTGGTACGCCATGATCGTTTTAATGGTTAACCTGACGCTCAAAGCCCGGCACCGCCGAAGAGTGCATTCGCCTCATGCGCGCCCTCTTCCTGCCGGTCAGCTAAGCCCGTCTCATCTGCTGGCCTTTTACATACGCTAGAATGCGGGACATGGGCTCTCGCAAAACGCCGGTCAACCGCACCAGGTCCCGCACTCCGGACGCGGCGACGATCTGCGACCGGTCAAGCTGGGCGGCGCCCATCATTTTGCTCATCACCTTTCTCGTCTATTGCCCCGCGCTGTGGTTCGATTTCGTGTATGACGACATGCTGGATATCGTGAACGAACCGGCGTTAAAGTCCTGGGATTCGGTGCCACGCTATTTTGTGCCGCAGCTCGCGAAGATGTTCGGGCCGGGCGGATGGCATGCGGAACGTTTTTACCGCCCGGTGTTTATGTTGTGGCTACGCCTGAATGATGCGCTGTTCGGCCTGCAACCGGGGTACTGGCACCTGGCGGCGATAGCGGCACACCTGCTGATGACGCTGATAATGTACCTGCTGGCGAGGCGGCTGCTGCGGGACTGGATTCCGGCGGCGCTGGCGGCACTGTTTTTTGGATTGCATCCGGTGCACGTGCAGGTTGTTTCCTGGGTTTCGGTGGTGAGCGAGTCTCTGTTGGGCGCGGCACTGCTGGCGTCGCTGCTGTGCTACGCCACGCGGGAGAACAGCCGGTGGCGATACGCCGGGTCGTTGATCCTTTTTGGCATGGCGCTGCTGGTGAAGGAGACCGCCGTCGTCTTCCCGCTGGTCATCTTCGCCTATGCGTCCCTGTTTCCGCGCAAGGAGCAAACCGGGTTGAAGCGCGTGGGGCAGGCAGCGCGAGAATCGCTGCCGTTCCTCGGTCTCAGTGCTGCCTACCTTGGAATCCGCTGGGCGGCGCTCAAGACAGTCGTCGTCAGCATCCAGCAGCTTTCCTACAGTGCAACGCTGCTCACGATTCCCTCTTTGCTGCTGTTTTACGTAAAGCTCATGGTTTGGCCGTTGAGGCTGAGCCCTCTTTACTCCACCCCAATCGTGACGCAGGCAGGAGCCTGGAATTTTATTCTGCCGCTACTCCTCCTGTTGCTCATGGCTGCGGCTTTGGTATGGCTGCTGTGGAGGCTGAACGCAACGGCGTCGGACGCAAAGGGGGAGGTGGCTCAGCTGCGGTGGAAAGTCGCGGTCTTTAGCTTTGCGTGGACCGTATTTCTGCTGCCGGCGCTGAACCTTCCCGCACTGCCGGTGGAGCAGTTAGCGCAGGATCGCTACGTCTATCTGCCGTCAGTGAGCTTTGCCATCCTACTGGCTCTCGCTCTGCAAACCGTGGGAAGTTCGCGGCAGCGCTTCCTCGGAATGCCGGCGGCAACGGCTATCCCGGCGCTATTGCTGGCGATGCTGATGGCGGCCGGAACGATCAGCGAGTCGCGGATCTGGGCCAGCAACCTGACGCTATTCACGCGCGCCGTGCAGGTGGCCCCTCAGAGCAAGGTCGCGCGCAATGACCTAGCCGCGGCCTTCCTGGACTCGCAACGGCCGGACGAGGCCATTCCCGTGTTGAAGAAACTGCTGGAGGAAGAACCGTCGGATTCGGTAGTCCGCCACAATCTGATCAAGGCTCTGATGACTAACGGGGATTTACAGCAGGCCGAGGAATTGCTGATTGACTCCTGCCGGGTGGAACCAAGCGCCGTCCACTTCTATCAACTTGGTGTGGTGCGTGTGAATCTGCACCGGCCCGATAGCGCCGAAGAGCCGCTGCGGAAAGCGATCGAGCTGGCACCCAGCACCGCAGGCTACCATTTCGCCCACGGAGTAGCGCTACAACAGCTGGGCAACCTACAAGGTGCAGCCTCGGAGTACCGGCGCGAACTGGAGGTGAACCCGGTAGATGAGAAGGCACGCCAGGCCCTCACGCAACTTTCTCCTGAGAGTAGTGCGGTTCGCTAGCCCTGTATTTTCCAAACAAAAAAGGTGCGGGATCTCCCCGCACCTTCTTTCTCAACTCCAAAACTTACTTCGCCAGCTCGTACCCCGGGAAGAAGAAGCTCAGCTCAAACCGAGCCGTGTCCTCTGCATCCGATCCGTGCACTGCATTGCGCTCGATGCTCTCGGCATGCGTTTTGCGGATCGTCCCTTCCTCGGCGTTGGCCGGGTTGGTCGCGCCCATCAGCTTACGCCAGTCCGCAATCGCATTGGCCTTTTCCAGGGCCAGCACAACCACCGGCCCGCTGGTCATAAACGCGCCCAGCGAATCGTAAAACGGCTTGCCTGCGTGGACCGCATAAAAAGCTGCCGCCTGCGCCTTCTTCAGGTGAAGCATCTTCATGCCGAGGATGCGGAATCCATTGTGTTCAATCGCCGAGATGATATCGCCCGTGGCGCCCTTGGCGACCGCGTCCGGCTTCACAATGGCCAGTGTGCGTTGCAACGTTTGCATAAGAATTGTTCCTGACCTGTCCGTGGGTTTGCGTTGCGCGCGGATGCCCTCTGGCCATCCGCGCGGCTTCTACCAGCTTATCAGTTTCGCCCTACCTTTTGGCGCTCAGCGCCTCCACCAGGGTCTCGCCCAGCAGCGCGGGAGATTTCACAATATGCACGCCCGCGGCCTTTAGCGCCTTGAACTTCTCCTCGGCCGTGCCCTTGCCGCCGCTGATGATCGCCCCGGCATGTCCCATGCGCCGTCCCGGAGGCGCTGTCTGTCCGGCGATAAAGCTCACCACCGGCTTGGTCACGTTGGCCTTGATGAACTCCGCCGCAGTCTCCTCGGCGTTGCCGCCGATCTCGCCGATCATGATGATCGCCTCGGTTTCTGGATCGGCTTGGAACAACCTCAGCGCATCCACAAAATTGGTGCCGATGATCGGATCGCCGCCAATGCCAATCGCCGTTGACTGCCCCAACCCAAGCTGCGTGCACTGGTGCACCGCCTCATAGGTCAGCGTTCCCGAGCGCGAGACGATGCCGATCTTTCCTTCCTGGTGAATGTTGCCCGGCATGATCCCGATCTTGCACTTGCCCGGCGAGATGATTCCCGGACAGTTCGGCCCGATCAGCCGCGACTTGCGCCCTTCCATGTAGCGCCAAACGGTCACCATGTCGCGCGCCGGAACCCCTTCCGTGATGCACACAATCAGCGGAAGCTCGGCGTCCACCGCTTCCATGATCGCGTCGGCGGCAAACGGCGGAGGCACAAAGATCACCGTCGCATTGGCGCCTGTCTCATTCACCGCGTCGCTCACCGTGTTGAACACCGGCCAGCTTTCGTGCAACGTGCCGCCCTTGCCCGGTGTCACTCCGCCTACCACCTTGGTCCCATACGCAGCGCAGCCCTTGGCATGGAACGTGCCTTCGCGGCCGGTGAGGCCCTGCACGATCAACTTCGTATTCCGATCCACAAGTATGCTCATCGCTTATCTCCCCACCGCCGCGGCAACCACTTTTTCCGCCGCGTCTTTCATGGTTTGCGCCACAATAAAGTTCAGCCCGCTGGCCTGCAGAATCTCCCGGCCCTTCTCTACGTTCGTGCCTTCCAGACGCAGCACAATCGGCAGCTGGATGTTGGTCTTGCGCGCCGCCTCCACCACTCCGTTAGCCAGCGTGTCCACCCGCAAAATGCCGCCGAAGATGTTGATCAGCACCGCCTTCACGTTCTTGTCGGCCAGCAGAATCTCAAACGCGTGGGTGACCTGCTCGGCGTTCGCGCCGCCGCCCACGTCCAAAAAGTTCGCCGGCTCGCCGCCCGCAAACTTGATGATGTCCATGGTCGCCATCGCCAGGCCCGCGCCGTTCACCATGCAGCCCACCGTGCCGTCCAGCTTGATGTAGTTCAGGTTGTACTTGCTGGCTTCCACCTCGAGCGGATCTTCCTCGGTGATGTCGCGCAGTTCCTTCTGCTCCACATGGCGGTACAGCGCGTTGTCGTCGAAGTTCACCTTCGCATCCAGCGCAAACACCCGTCCGTCGGTCGTGGTGATGAACGGATTGATCTCAAACAAAGTGGCGTCGGTATCTTCATACGCCTTGTAGAGCGCCATCATGAACTTCACCGCCGGCCCGATGAACTCCGGCTTCAGTCCCAGTTGGAATGCGATCTTGCGCGCCTGGAAGGCCTGAAAGCCGATCGCCGGATCGATGTACTCCTTGATGATCGCCTTCGGGTCCTTGGCCGCAACCTCTTCGATCTCCATGCCGCCGGACTTCGACGCCATGAACACCGGACGCGACACCGCCCGGTCCAGCACGATCCCCAAGTAGAGTTCGCTGGCAATCGGCAGCGTCTCTTCAATCAGCAGCCGCCGCACCTTCTTGCCCTCCGGACCCGTCTGGTGCGTTATCAGCTGCATCCCCAGAATCTTGCCCGCCAACTCGCTGGCCTGCTCGTAGCTCTTGGCCAGCTTCACGCCGCCGCCCATCCCGCGGCCTCCCGCGTGGATCTGCGCCTTCACCACCACTCCATTGGCTCCGGAACTGAACAGGTCTTTGGCGGCGCGCTCGGCTTCCTCGCGCGACTCCACCATGGTGCCGCGCGGCACCGCCACCCCATACTTCGAAAGAATGGCCTTTGCCTGGTACTCGTGAATTTTCATGGATTCTCGATTCGATATAGTCGAAACTTGAACTGCGACGACACAAGACTTCGCCTGCGTTTTCCCCCACCCCGCAGCCGCGCGGCAATTATAGTAGCCGCCGCCAGTTTGCACAAAGAAGTTCTCGCACGTGTTTTTCCCCCGGATACCCCAGGCTAGTCATTCCATTTCATCGCCACTGACAGGGCTGCTCAATTAGATAGGCTTGCCTTATGTTTTGGGATTGTGAGCTTGGCTATATATAGACAAGTATCTGATCCCGTGAGCGCTACAATACAAGGTGCCGTTGCAGGGTGGGTTTCCATGACTCGTCCTTTACCGATTCTCGCTGTGCTCCTATTATTGCCAGTCTTCGCCTACCCGCAATCGCTTGGGGACGTTGCGAGAGAGTCTCGCGCGGAAAAACTGAATAGCGCAGTTCCACCTGCCAAGGTCTTCACCAACGACGATATTGCAAAACTCGCTGCCCACGTGCCAGCCCCGAACGTCGCTCCCGAGTCAAATCCCGCAGCTTCCGCCGAGGAAACCTATAAACCGGCCAACACGGGCACCCGCACCGATACGCAGGAACTCGAAACTCAGCGGCGTACCGACGAGATCAACACGTATTACCTGAACCGCATTGACGGCTTGCGGGATCAGATGAATGCCGCGCAATTGGAACTTGGCAGGCTGGAGGGAGACCGTCTAGACGTTTACAACGATTCAACGAACGCCTACAGCCCAAACGTTGCTCAAGACGAAGTGCTAATGAGTTCCCTCACCGATCAAATTGAGGCGCAACGTACCTTGATCGCCAATTTGAAAGCGCAGTTGAAAGAGATGCGGGAAGAGGCGCGCCACGCAGGCGTTCGGCACCCGACTGCAGGCGCAGCGTACCTTGGCAACAGTGACGAAATAGACAAACATTATCTGGATCGAATCGCCATCTTGCGCAGCCAGCTCGTTAACGCGAAACAGGAGTTGGCGCAGTTGCAGAGACAAACCGGCACGGGGCTTGATGGATTCGAGACGATTCCAACCGTTCCTATTTGGCCACCGGATTTCAACGAGGAAATCAAGGAGCGACGCGACTTGGTCGCCAGTCTTCACGCGCAGTTGGAAGAAACGCAGGAGGCGGCGCGCCACGCGGGCGTTCGGCATGCCACGAACTAATCGCTGAATCAAGGTGTTCTCTGAATATGTGTCGCAAACAGGGCAAGTATCTCACTATCCGAACTCACAAATCAGCCCAAGCTGGACTCGCTTGAGAACTCTGCGCAACCATTGCCAACTCAGTACACCAGCCTTTCCAAACGATTGCCTGCGAGGTAACTCGTGCTGCACCAGCTCCGGTGCAAACATCCTCAATGGATGCCGTTCACCTGCTCCCAAAACATCCCCCAACACGCCCCAAACATGCACTTTTTCTTTCCAAAACCCTCCCGCCGCATAGCCTGTCAAGTGTTCTTTCTGCGCGATTCCTCGCAACTAACTCATTCCGAGCTACATAGAGTTCCTCACGCACTGAGGGTTTTCCCGTCCCGTTTTGCTATCCTGAAATCAGGAAAGGCTTTCGTGGCTTAAAAACCCGTGAGCGCCTCATAACTCCTCTGTATTCAAATTTTTACCGGGAAATATAGGGGGAGGGGGTGGTTCCCGAAAACCCGCTCGCAATGAATCAAGCTTTGGCCTTCACGGAGCCTTGAATCTTCCCTTCGTCAGCCGGAAAACTTCTAAACCCGGAAACCTTTGGCGCACTTTCGCACTGCGATTTTCATTTCTGTTCGCGTGCTATCCTGAGTGGACGGATACAATTTAAGTTCTCAGTCTGGGAGCACATACATAGATGGCAAATAGCCTCGAAGGGCGCACCGCGGTAATCTTCGGCCTCGCCAACAAACGCAGCATCGCCTGGGCCATCGCTCAGAAGCTGCACGCCGAAGGAGCACAGATCGCAATCACCTATCAAAATGAGCGGCTTCGCCAGGAAGCCGAGGAGATGATCTCCGCCCTGCCCGGCGCGCAGGGCTTCCAGTGCGACGTCACCAGCGATGAGGAGATCGAGCAGGTCTTCGCCAAAATCTCGGCGCACTACAACGGAAAGATTCACACCCTGGTCCACTCCGTCGCCTTCGCGCCCGCCGACGAGTTAAAAAACGACTTCCTGCTCACCAGCCGTGAGGGCTTCCGTATCGCGCATGACGTCAGCGTGTACTCGCTGATCGCGATCTCGCGCGCCGCCGCTCCGCTGATGACCGACGGCGGCAGCATCATGACGCTCAGCTTCCTCGGCTCGGAAAAAGTCATGCTCCACTACAACGTGATGGGCGTTGCCAAAGCCGCGCTGGAATCCACCGTGCGCTATTTGGCCGCCTCGCTCGGACCGCGCGCCATCCGGGTCAACGCCATCTCGGCCGGCCCCATCAAGACGCTGGCCGCCCGCGGCATCGGCAATCTGACCGAGATGCTGAAGCTCGCCGCCGAAAAGGCCCCGCTGCAACGCAACATCGATCCGCTGGAAGTCGGCGCCACGGCAGCCTTCCTGGCCAGCGACGGAGGAGCGGGAATCACCGGCGAGGTGATCCACGTCGATTGCGGCTATCACATCATGGGCTATTAAAACAGAATCGGCCCGTGAGGGCATTGCAGCAAAAGAAATCGCCGCGCTCGCATCAGCCACTGCTGGCTAATGGGCGCGGCGAAGTTATTTCGGGAACAGAAGCGGGCTGTCGGGCAATCATGCCACCGTCGTCAGCCGCACTGTGCGCTCATCGTGCTCTACGCGGCGGATGACGATCTCGGCGTCCTTCTGCTTGACGATGCGGGGAAACTTCTCGCCCCACTCTATCAGCAGAACATTGCGGTCATCCTGCATCAGGTCTTCGAGGCCAAGCGAGTCCAGCTCCCCCGGCTTCTCCAAACGGTAGAGATCGATGTGGAAGACATCCTTGTCGGGCCCGTGATATTCGTGAATCAGGGTGAACGTCGGACTGGTTACATCGTCGGCTTCGGCGGCTCCGAAGCCTTCGGCAATTCCCTTCACCAGGGTCGTCTTGCCTGCCCCAAGATCGCCACGCAGCAACACCACGCGCGCGTTCTTTAGTTGCGCCGCCAGCTGCCGTCCCAGCTCAACCGTCTCCTCTGCGGAGTGCGAGGTGAAGTCACGCGTCATGGGCCGAATCATAGCATTGCAGAGCCGCCTTCGGAGCGCAGAATAGCTCAGCGAAGGCGAATGTTTTTCCCGCGGGCGCGCTGCCGCATTTTGCGGAAGGCCACCGGCAGGTAGCGCAACAGGTCGGTGGCAACCATGCATTCTTCGCCCAGATGCTCGGCCGCGGCGTCGCCGGCCAGCCCGTGCAGGAAGACCGCGGCCCGCACCGCCTGCTCCAAGCGGCCCGGAAACTGGCCCACCGCTCCGGCAATCATTCCGGTCAGGATGTCGCCGGTCCCTCCGGTTGCCATCCCGGGATTTCCCGTGGCCACCACCCAAACCTCGCCGTTGGGATAGGCAATCACCGTCCGGAATCCCTTCAGCACCAGGATGCAGCGATGGCGACGCGCGAAGTTGCGCGCTACGCCAACCCGATCGGCCTGGATCTCCGCCACGGTCTGTCCGGTGAGCCGCGCCATCTCGCCCGGATGCGGGGTGAGGATCAGCGGGCGGCTCCCACCTTGCAGAGGCTCCGACGATCCGGCATAGGCGTTCAGCCCATCAGCGTCCAGCACCACCGGGCAATGCGCGCCCTTCACCAGCCGGTGGACGAACTCCTCCACCCCCGGACGGCGCGAGATCCCCGGACCAATGGCGAGCACGTCGCGGGACTTGGCCAGTTCCAGGCAATGCGCCGCATCTCCAGGGCTGGCGTAGCGAGAGCCGTCTTCGCCAAGCCCTTCGGTCATCAACTCCGCCGCAAAGGCGGCAACGGACGGCATTACAGAGACCGGACTGGCAACGGTTGCCAGACCGGCGCCGATACGCAGGGCGGCCATGCCACACATGGCAGCGGCTCCGCTCTTGCCGTGCGAACCTCCAACGACGAGCACATGACCGAAGCGCCCCTTGTTGCTATCCAACCCGCGCGCGGCGAAAAGCGCGGAAACCTCCTCCGGAGTCACCGCGTAGAGATTCTGCGCGGAGACAATCGCGGCCTCCGGAGTGCCAATGGCTGCGACTTCGATTGCTCCGTGCGTCAATGGGGCAAACATATGAGCCGGTTTAGGCGCAGTGAAGGTAATTGCGGCGGAGGAGCGGCACACTGGGATAGGAGTATCCGGCGCGCCGGAGGTTCGATCCGCATCCCAACCGGAGGGAAGATCGACGGAGAGCACCGGCGCAGAGGCCGCATTGATCGCCACGATCATGCTCGCGGCTAATTCCTGCGATAGCGAAGCATCCTGGCGCGGCGTGTACCCGGTACCGAAAATGGCATCGACGATGAGATCGGCACCGGCCAGGCTGCGTGCATGGTCGCGCGCAACCTCTTCGGCGCGGGTCACCAGAACCGGACGCAGCGGCAGGCGCGCCAACATACTGGCGGCATCGGCCTTCAGCCCTTCGGCCGCACCGAGCAGCAGGACCTCCACTACCTTGCCGGCGGCGTGCAGACGCCGCGCCGCCACGAGGCCGTCTCCGCCGTTGTTGCCGTGGCCGCAGACTACGGTGATTCGGTTCGCAGCAGGCCAGTGCTCGCGGGCAAAATCGGCCACTGCGGTGCCGGCATTCTCCATCAGCGTGAGCGAGTCAACGCCATGCTGCTGGGTTGTGGCCCGGTCGATGGCAGACATTTCGGCGGCGGTGGTGATCTTCACTTTTTTGCTCCGGCCTTGGCTTCCAGCTCGCGCAAGCGCGAGGGCTCTCCCATGACAATCAGGTGGTCGTTCGCGCTCAGGACAGCATCCGGCTCCGGACTGTACTTCATCTCTTCGCCTGCGCGCTTGATGGCCAACACGGTGATCCCGAGATCGTGGCGGATTCCGGAAGAGCGCAGCCCCTGGCCAACATAAGCCGACGACGGATCGATCGTCAATTCTTCCAGCTCCAAGCCTAGTTCGGAGCTACGCTGCAGGGCGATCTCGAGAAAGTTCATGACGTGAGGGCGAAGGAAGGCCTGCGCGATACGAAAGCCCGCAAACGCGTAGGGCGAGATGACCTGATCGGCTCCGGCGGTACGCATGTGCTTCTCTGCATCCTCTTCGCTGGCGCGGGCGATGATCTTCAACGACGGGTTCAGACTGCGGGCGGTCAACACAACGTAGATGTTCGATGCGTCCGTGGTGGTCGCGGCTACCAGTCCCGCAGCCTGGTTGATGCGCGCGGCGAGCAATTGCGATTCCTGAGTTGCGTCGGCTTGAACGATCAGCCAGTTGGTCTCTTCGCGAATTTTCTCCGCTTTGGCCTCGTTGCTTTCCAGGATGATGAACTGCGCCGAGTCGCTTTCCAGCTGGCGGGCGACGGCGCGGCCCACGCGTCCGGCGCCGCAGATGATGTAATGATTTTGCAACCGTTCGATGTCTCGTTCCATTTTTCGCCTGCCAAACAGATTGTTGAATTCGAATTCCAGCAGCGCTTGACCCAAGGCTCCCAGGATTAAGAACACCAGCCCCACGCCGGCGAGGATGATGAGCACATTGAAGTATCGGCCTACCGGAGAAAGCGGGTGAACTTCGCCGTAGCCGATGGTGGTCAGCGTGGTGAGCACCATGTAGAAGCCGTCAAACCAGCTCCAGTGCTCGATGTAATGGAAGCCGGCCGTGCCGATCATGGCTACGCACAGCAAAGCCGCCGATAAAAACTTTACATTTCGCAGCGCTCGCATAGGGCTCCGGCGCGATTGTAACCGGATAGGGGGCGGCGCGGAAGTTGCAAACCAGTGTCGTGCGGCGAGGGACATTGGCCACGCCCACTTCTGGCATGGCCTCGATCCCAGAGTTGGAACTGCGCCAACTCTGGGCCACCCACCTCAATCATCCGCAACGCTTGTCATTCCTTAGGGGACTTGATGGTGGTATCAATCGGAGCAGCGGGGCTGCTTGGTGGAGCATCCGGGTCCCCGACGGCAGGCGCACCCAATCCATGGGCGCCGATTTCATGTTCCAGGTGGCTGAGCCTAGCCATGACGCTGTGGTGGCGGCCATAGAAGAAATAGATCGCGAGCCCGATCAGCAGCCAAATAATCAAGCGATACCAATTGCCAACCGGCAGGGAGAACATCAGCAACAGACACATCAGAATGCCCAGAATGGGCACCAGCGGGACCAGCGGAGCACGGAAGGGCCGCTTGGCTTCCGGATGCGTTTTCCGCATCACCATCACCGCGGCGCAGACGATCACAAAGGCGAACAGGGTGCCGATGTTGGTCATTTCGGCCAGGATACTTAGGGGCAGGAAAGCCGCCGCCGTGGCGACGAAGATGCCTGTCAGAATCGTCGTCTTCCAGGGCGTGCAAAAGCGCGGGTGAATCGCAGCAAAGAAGCTGGGCGGCAGCAGGCCGTCGCGGCCCATGGCCAGCAGCACGCGCGGCTGGCTCAGCATCATCACCAACAGCACGGAGGTGATCCCCATCATGGCGCCAGCGGCCACGAGATACTGCATCCAGGGTAGCCCCACCCGCCGGAATGCGTCCACGAAAGCCGCATCCCGATCGATTTGAGGGGTGGGCACCATCCCGGTCAACACGGCGGAGACGGTTATGTACAGGAAGGTGCATATCACCAGCGAAGTAATGATACCGATTGGAACATCGCGTGCCGGATTGCGTGCTTCTTCCGAGTGCACGGAAACCGAGTCGAAGCCGATGTAGGCGAAGAAGATAATTGCCGCGCCGGCGAACATTCCCAAAGGCTCGCCGCCCTGACCGGTTTTGCCCATCAGGGTGTGGCCGAAGAAACTGATCCCCGAGTAGCCATAGGGCGCAAACGGATGCCAGTTGGCGGGATTGATGTAGAAGACGCCGACGCCAATCACCAGCAGCACGATGGCCAACTTAATGGCTACCATTACGGCATTGAATCCGGCACTCTCTCGAATGCCTTTGACTAGAACCACCGTCAGAATGAGCGTGATCAGAATCGCCGGCAGATCGAAATACGACCCCGTCCTGACAAACTGTCCGGACGCGGGGATGTAATCAAAGGTCGCTGTGGAAAAAGCTTTCGGGACGTGCAGTCCGAACAGGGGAATCAGCTCCCGGAAGTGCGCCGACCAGCCATGCGCGACCGTGGCAGAGGCGATCGCGTACTCAAGCACCAGGTCCCAGCCGATGATCCAAGCGAAGACTTCGCCGAGAGTGGCGTAAGCGTAGGTGTACGCCGAGCCGGCCACCGGCACCATGGAAGCAAACTCCGCATAACAAAGCGCGGCAAACACGCAGGCAATTCCCGATACCACAAAGGAAAGCATCAACGCCGGACCGGTGCGGTCATGAGCCGCTTCGCCGGTGAGGACGAAGATGCCGGTGCCGATAATCGCTCCGATGCCCAGAGCGCTCAGCTGCACCGGTCCCAGCACCCGGTGCAAACGGTTTTCGCCGGCCATCTCATCCAGTAGCAAGCTGAGCGGTTTGGTTGCAAGCAGTTTGCTAGCCACTAACGTTCCTCCAAAACATCACCTTGTTTAGCTTTGACTGCCCCAGAGTTGGAACTACGCCAACTCTGGGCCACCCGCCATTATCGAGCGGGGGCCGCACAGGCAGGGGTTCGCCCTGCATGGCGCGACCACAGGAAATAAACCGGAATACCAAGCAAGACAATCACCAGCCCCGGCCAGGTGTACTGCGGCTTGTAGAGCAACAGGACGATATCAATGAAGAGCGCCATCACAATGTAGATTGCGGGCAGCCAGGGATAGCCCAGCGCGCGATAGGGGCGCGGCGTATCCGGGTGGGTGCGGCGCAGAACGAAGAGTCCCGCCAGGGTGAGAATGTAGAAGAGCAGCACGGCAAAGATGGTGTAGTCGAGCAGTTGGCCGTAGCTTCCGCTGAGGCACAGGATGCTGGCCCAGATGGCCTGCACCATGAGCGAGAGGTGCGGCGTTTTGTAGCGCGGATGGAGGCGGCCGACGGAGCGGAAAAAGAGCCCATCGTTGGCCATGGCGTAATAGACGCGGGAGCCCGCAAGAATCAGTCCGTTGTTGCAGCCGAAGGTGGAGACCAGGATGGCAAAGGCCATCAGTTTGGCGCCGCTCTGTCCCATGATCTGCTGCATGACGGCCGTGGCCACGCGGTCTTCCGAGGCGTACTGGATACCGCGTCCGAGGACGGTCGCCGAGGCCGGATCGCCCCAGAGCGGAAGCACCAGCAGATAGATGAAGTTCACCGCGACGTAAATGAGGATGACGGCGCCGGTGCCGACGGCGAGCGAGAGCGGCAGGTTGCGCTGTGGATTGCGGACCTCGCCGGCGGTGAAGGTCACGTTGTTCCATGCATCGGCAGAGAACAGCGAACCGACCTGCGCCACGGCAATGACCGTGATGGTGCCTACCAGGGCGGTCGCGCCGCTGACACCCACAGGAATCTTGTGCAGCGCGCCCAGACCGGCGTGGAGCCAGAAGTTTGCGCCGAAATTGGCATGCAGCCCCTGCGCCGTAGTTCCGGCCCAGATGCCGAGCAGGATGAGCCCCAGCAGGCCCGCGACTTTCGCGGTGGTAAACACCACCTGCACGATGGCTCCGGTCTTGACGCCGAAGATGTTGACCACGGAGAGCAGGACGATGATGGCGATGGCAACCAGGTTCTGGGTGTTCAGCCCGACCTCCATGTTGCCCAGCACCATGGGGCCGAGAGGAATCGGCGGAACCTTCCAGAGATGCACGATCCAGTGCGTGGACGAGACGGACGGGAAGAAGACCCCGAGAAACTTTCCAAAGGCCACGCCGACGGCGGCAATGGTGCCGCATTGGATTACCAGGAAGAGCGTCCAGCCGTAGAGGAAGCCCCATAACGGCCCGAGCGCCTCGCGCAGGTAGACGTACTGGCCGCCCGCCTTCGGCATCATGGCCGCCAGTTCGCCATAGGAAAGAGCCGCCACCACGGTCATGAAGCCGGCCACCAGCCATGCCGCAATCAGCAGGGCGGGCGAGTCCACAATGCGGGCCATGTCGGCGGCCACGATGAAGACACCCGATCCGATCATCGAGCCCATCACCAGCGTGGTGGCGCTGACCAACCCCAGGCCCTTTACAAATTCCTGGTCCGCTCCGGATTGAGATGCCTTATCGAGCTGACTCACCGTTCTGCCATCCATAAGGGTTGCACAGAACTCTACATCATCAGGCGGAAAAATTCCTTCGCGGATTCGCGGGGAGAACGCGAAAGGGCACCGATGACCGCGACCGATTCCGCGCCGGCCCGCAGAACTTCCGCGGCATTGTCGAGGGTGATGCCGCCGATGGCCACCAGTGGGAGCGGCCGGCCGGATGCATCGCGCAGGCGACGGGCTTCGGAGACTCCCGCCAAACCCACTACTGGGTCCGGATTTACCTTGCTGCCGGTGTCAAAGACCGGGCCGATGGCCAGGTAATTCACCGGCTGCAGGAGCGCTTCGGACATCTGCGCGGGATTGTGCGTGGAAAGACCGACAATCTTCTCCATTCCCACCACGCTGCGGGCGCCTACCGGGGAAAGATCGTCCTGTCCGACATGTACCCCGTCGAAAGCCGCGGCCACACAGAGATCGGCGCGATCGTTCATGATGAGCGTGATTCCCGGTAGAAGGCGGCGCAACTCCCGTGCCTGGGCCAGCGCCTCGCGCACATTCAACTGCTTGGCGCGGTACTGCAGCACGGTGCATCCGGCGTCGGCCAGGGCCAGAGCGTGAGAGCAGACCACTTGCATCGGGCTGGTCCCTCCGGCATTGGCAAGCAGGCTGTCGGCATCGAGGATGGGATAAAGGAGTGGGATATTCACGGGCAGCCGGCTCCGAAGATAAAAAAGGGCGGCCATGAGCCGCCCCTTGGATTTTCCTGCCGTCCTACTTCTTCGGCATAAAGCGTTCCATGAACTTCGTAGTGACATTTCCGTCGATAAAATCCTGCTCCGCCAGAATGCGCTTGTGGAGCGGGATCGAGGTATGGATGCCCTCGACGACAAACATGTCCAGCGCGCGGTTCATGCGGGCCAGCGCCTCGGTGCGATCTTTGCCGTGGACAATCAACTTGGCAATCATGGAATCGTAATAGGGAGAAACCACGCCTTCCTGATACTGCACGGAATCGACTCGAACGCCGATTCCACCGGGTGGATTGAAGGCGGTGATCTTGCCGGCCGAAGGGGTGAATTTCTCCGGATGCTCGGCGTTGATGCGGCACTCCATGGCGTGGCCGTTGAGAACGATCGGCAGCTTGAGGATGTCGGTAAGCTTGGCTCCGCCGGCGATCAGAATCTGGCTCTTCACCAGGTCCACGCCGGTGACGTATTCGGTTACCGGGTGCTCCACCTGGATGCGGGTGTTCACCTCCATGAAGGTCAGGTTGCCGGTATCGGTGTCGAAGAGGAATTCGACCGTGCCGGCGTTCCAATAGCCAACCTCCTTGAATGTCTTTTCGAGCAGCCCCATCATCTTGGTGCGCAGCTCGGGGCTAAGCCCCGGCGAAGGCGATTCCTCGATCAGCTTCTGGTTGCGGCGCTGCACCGAGCAGTCGCGTTCGCCCAGGCACAGGGTGTTGCCATGCTCGTCGCACAGCATCTGGAACTCGATGTGGCGCGGCCGCTCGACGAACTTCTCCATGTACAGGTCGCCGTTGCCGAAGGCTCCGGCCGCCTCAGAGGTGGCGGCGTGGAACTGGTTGGGCATTTCCTCGGCCGAGCGGACAATGCGCATGCCGCGTCCGCCGCCGCCCGCCACCGCCTTCACTATAACCGGATAGCCGACCTTCTTGCCCCAATGCAGCGCCTCTTCCACGTCCTTCATGATGCCGTCAGAGCCGGGCAGAATGGGCACGCCGCCCTTCTTCATCGAGGCGCGCGCGCGGTCCTTTTCGCCCATGGCGCGAATGACTTCCGAACGCGGTCCGATGAACTTGAGACCGGAGGATTCGCAGACGTGAGCGAAGTTGGCGTTCTCGCTCAACAGTCCGTAGCCGGGATGAATCGCATCGGCATTGGCAATTTCCGCGGCGCTGATCACCGCCGGAATATTGAGGTAGCTTTCACTGGCGCGCGCCGGCCCGATGCAAACCGCTTCATCGGCGAAGCGGACATGGAGCGAATTGCGGTCCGCTTCGCTATAGACCGCGACGGCCTTGATGCCCAGCTCTTTGCAGGCGCAGATGATGCGGAGCGCGATTTCACCGCGATTGGCAATTAAGATCTTCTTGAACATACCTTGAGTGTGCTCCGGTCGGCCCGGCCGCCGTCCGGCGTGGCCGCGCCCTTTCCATGTGCATGACGGTGCGGTCGCGTGAAATGCGCAGAGCGCCTTCGATGCGCCGCAGAAGACAATGGAGCCGGAACAAGTCCGGCTCCGCTGGTTTATCTGGTGCGAACCTTAAACAAAGGCTGTCCGTATTCAACCGGCTGGCCGTTGGAAACCAGAATCTTTACGATTTGGCCCGCAGCGTCCGATTCGATCTCGTTCATCAGCTTCATAGCCTCTACGATGCAAAGCACCTGGCCGACGGCAACGTTGTCGCCCTCTTTCACAAATGCGGGCGAGCCCGGAGACGCAGCTTCGTAGAAAGTCCCCACAATGGGAGACTTGATGATGGCGATTCCCTCCTCTTTCTCAGGAGCGGAGGCCGCTGGAGCCGCTGCCGCGGCGGCTGCCGCAACAGCTTGCGGCGGGGGAGCCGGCGCTGCGGCAGGCGCCGGATAGGAAGCAGCCAAAGGTGCAGTCAATACAGCCTGCGCACGCTTGATGCGCAACTTGACATCGCCGCGCTCCATTTCGAACTCGGCAATATCCTTCTCAGCGAGAAATGCAACCAGTTCCTTAATTTCGTTCTGATTCATGGGTTGCCAGGAGCGCCGCACGGTTGGCGGCGCAGCATTGGATTTACCACCTTTTTAAATTTACCCGCAATTCAACACTTCAGTTCAATCGTTCAGTTCAGTTCTGTCCACTCTTTGCCGACCGGCGTTAATACCTCATAGCCACGCTCGGTTACCAGCACCATATCTTCGATCCGAACCCCGTACTTCCCGGGAACATACGCCCCAGGCTCAATGGTAATCACCATCCCCGGCTGCAGGACCGCATCATTGCCGGCGGCCAGCCTCGGGACCTCGTGAACCTCCAGCCCGACACCGTGTCCGGTGGAGTGAGTAAAATAGCGATCCAGCTTGGCCCGCTTCAATTCCTGCCGCGCCGCCCGGTCAACCTCTGCCGCAGGGACTCCGGGGCGCACCGCGCTGATGGCCGCCAGTTGCGCCTCTAAAACCGCAAGGTACAGTTCGCGAGCCCCACCGGAAGCCTTACCAAGATGAATGGTCCGGGTCATGTCACTGCAGTATCCGTTAAGTACGACGCCATAGTCTAACACCACAAATCCATCGGCGGGAAGTTTTGTAGCAGACGCTACACCATGAGGAAGCGACGAGCGTTCGCCGGAGGCAACGATGGTTTCAAACGACATCCGCTCCGCGCCGGCTTTCCTGGCCATGAACTCGAGTTTTCCCGCAATCGCCGATTCGGCCACGCCAGCGCGTATGTATCTTAGCAGGGGCCGGAAGAGCCGCGAGGATAGTTCCACGGCATTGCGCAGCAAGACGATCTCAGCCGCATCCTTCTGCGCGCGGAGGGCTTCCACCACACCGGCCAGGCGGACAAGTTTAACGCCCTTGCCCAGCGCCTGCTCCAGGCCGCCGAGTTGTGCCACGGTAAGATGCTCGGACTCGATGGCCACACGCTTGAGTCCCAGCTTGGCGCAGGTTGCGGCCACGGCCGCCAGCGGGCCGCCCCGCACGATGGAAATGCGCGCGTCCTGAACCTGGGCCGCAGACTGTTCCGCGTACCTTCCATCGGTGAAAAACACCGGACGCCGGGCCACCAGCAGAATCCCCGCGCTGCCGGTGAAACCGCAGAGATACCGCACGTTCGGCAGATGCGTGACCACCAGGGCATCCACCTTCCGCCGGTCCAGCTCTGCGCTCAACTTCTTCAGCCGCCCTTCACAGTCCGTACGGCTCATTTTGACCGTTCCAAAACAAAATGGACCTCAAAGAGGCCCATTCTGCCACAAGCAGTGCAGCTCTGGCTAGGTTTGAATGATCTTCGGCGTGATAAAGAAGATCAGCTCGTCGGTCTCGGTCGAAACGTGGCGCTCCTTGAACAGATTTCCGAGCCAGGGAATATCACCCAGGAAGGGCGTCTGTATAGTGCTTACGCTATTGGTCGTCTGGATGACGCCACCGATCACGACCGTGGCTCCATCACTGACCAGCACCTGTGTGGTCGCCTGCTGGGTTGACAGGATGAAATTACCATTGCCGTTTGCCTCACCCTCGGGCTGCGTGTTCTCCACGTCCACGGTCAAAAAGATGGTATTGTCCGCCGTGATCTGGGGGGTGACCGAAAGACGCAGCTCCGCAGCCAGATAGGAAACGCTGGCATTGGAATTGGCCGTGCCTGCGGTATACACGGGGAGTTGCACGCCCTGTTTCACCTCGGCCTTCACGTTGCTCTGCGTCACAATCCTGGGCCGCGAGAGAACCTTGGCCAGGTTGTGGCTTTCGGCTGCCGTCAGGATCGCGTCAATCCCGTAGTTTGACGTGATGTTGCTGAACGAAATACCGGTGGTAGCTCCGGGCGCCGGAAAGTTCGAGAAGAGCGGTATATTGCCAGCGGGGCCGGTAAGACCGGAAGTTCCCAGGTTCGGATTCGTACCGCCGATGGTGGTGACGCCGTTGCCCCAGTTGAAGCCCAGCTGGAATCCAAGATCCCGGCTGAACGACCGGGTAGCCGAAACCACGCGCACCTCGATCTCCACTTCCTGGGTCTTTTTGTCCAGCTGCGAGATCAGGCGATCCAGGTTGGGGAGCACGCTGGGAATATCGGAGATGATGAGAGAGTTGGTGCGCACATCCGAGATCACATCGCCACGGGCAGTGAGGAACTTCTTGATGGTGGGCACCACTTCGCTCGCCTTGGCATAGCTGAGAGAGCGCGTAATGGTCTGGCGATCCACCGCCAGGGCGACTGCCTCGGCTTGGGCGCGGCGATCCACCGCCTCGCGGCGCAGGGTATCCGTGGCCGCAATGCGCAACACGTTTCCCTGCAGTTCGCGATCCAGGGAATTGTTCTTCAGCACGATGTCAAGAGCCTGATCCCATGGCACGTCGTCGAGCACCAGGGTCACCGTTCCCCTCACGCTGGGATCCAGCACGATATTCAATCCGCTGATCTCGTGAATGAGCCGGAAGAAATCTTTCAGATCCACATCCTTCAAATTCACCGAAATCGGTTCGCCCGTGTATTTCGGTTTGGCAGGCGCGGCAGACGGAGAGGCCGTCGCGGCGCCCTCGAGAAGCTGATCGCCAGGCTGGTTTAAGCGGGCCATCTCGCCCGCCGCCTTCGCCGCAGGCGATGCAGGCGCAGGAACGTCGGTTGCCATCCCCGCGGCCATGCTGGGAACGCTGGCCGGTTGATCGTGAGACTGAGCAACACTGCTGGGCGCAGGCGTGTTGCTGGCCACAGACGTAGTGCTGGGTGCAGGAGTGCTGCTGGGCACAGGCGTGGCGATGGGTGCGGGCGTATTGCTGGCCAAGGGCAGGGAGACTTCCTTCAAGGGGGTCGCGACTGCCATCGCGGCATTGGTCGCGCCCACTTTCTGCATCCTGGGCGTGACGGAGGCGGGCCGCTCCATAGTCGCAGGCACGACGGCGGGCACCGGAACCGGGGCGGGAGCGGATTGCACCGGAGTTGACGGCACTCCCGCTTCGGCCTTGACGCGCACCACTACCCCGTCCGCGGAGGGTTCGACTTCAAAGCCACGTGGGCCGTTCAAGTCGATCACGACGCGCGTGACGGGAGGCGCAGCCTGGAACCGCCCCACCCGAACCCGCAGCACGTCCTTGGTGTGTACTGCGATGTTCCGCACACCGGGCCGCAGCACCGCGTTACTGAAATCCAGCACCAGACGATCGGGATTCTTTAAAAGGTAGGGATTGGCCGAACTGGGTCCTTCTACGACCACGTCGAGCGTGTCATGTCCGCGCCGCACACTGACATTCCGAATGACGGTGGGAGTGAGCGGACTCGGCCTGCCGGACGTTGCCGCAGGCTCCGCAGTTTTCGTCATGGCAACCGGCTGAGTCCCAGCCTTTTGCGCCGCCGGCGCGACGTTTTGCGGAAGCGGATGGGATGAGCTGGCGCTTTCCTCCTTCCGCGCGGCAGCCGCAGGAACCGCCGTCGCGGGCAGAGAGGCGCCCGCCGCGTTGGACGACGGAGCCGATCCGGCACTCGGTGCGCCGCCGCTCAGCAGAACTTGCAAACCATCACTCGCATCGACGACGTCGGCGGTAACGTTTTCCCCTAACGTGATTTCAACCCGGGTAACTTCGATGCCCGCGGCGCTGGTGTAGCTGGAAAGCGTGTAGCTTTTCAGCACAGCCGAGCGGAACGCCACGGTCCGCACCAAGGAAGGATCCGCGGTCACGCCGCTCAGATCGATGAGCAGCAGATGCCCGTCCGGCCTGTACTCCTTATGGGCGAACGTACCAGTGGTCTGCAGGCGGACTGTCGCCGTAGTGTCCTTTGGCGTGACATGCACCGAGTTCAGTTGTGAAGCCGCCGTCGCCGTACCAGCGCAAAACAGCGCCATGAGTCCTGCCGTCAGCAGTCGCTTGAACTTCATCGTAGCTCTCCCCGCTTCGCCTGTCGCCAGGCTTGCGCGTCCATCCCAGTCACTTGCTTTCCAGGTTCCGGGCCCATCTTCACCATTGCGTTCACACCTTGCCCGCCTGACGGGCTGCTGAAAAACAGTCTTGATGCTGTTTTGGCATACAAGCCATTGCGGTCTGTATTGCCGGTTTGTAACTTTGCTTGCGCCTGGCTTTCTGGCTTCGGCGCGTTTTTCAGCAGCCTGCTAAACCGCAGGCACTCCAAGTTTTTTGGTAACTTCATGCACCACCGGCCGTCCTAGAACGTCGGTCGAACGTTGGCGCAACATGATTGAGTTCTTGGTAATCCTCTCCACTTCTCCATCCGCGAGAGGATCGTTGTCATGCAGAAAATACGTATGCTCGCCGCTGCTCACTACGGCAACGTAACCGCCGGTGTACTGCACCACGCCTTGCAAGGCGATATCGCCCACCAACAGGCACTGGCGGCCGGTGCCGGTGCAGTTCGCCCCGGTGTGCAGCCGCTCGATGATTGGACTGACAAACGGATCGCGCTCTCCCTTGCGCGCCGGTTTGCCGTTCTCCGCGGTCTTGCCGGTGAAGGACGGCTCGGCTGCATGCTGCCTTCTGCCGTGCCGGCTGGCCTGCGATTCAGCAGACTGGGCTGGACTGGCAGGCGGCTTCGGCTTCGCCTTGCGCGGAGTTGCCGCGCTGGTCTTCTTTTTTCCGCTCTCTGCCGCTGCGGGCGTCTTTGCCGTGGGCGAACCCGCCTGCCCGCTGCCGGGCTTTGCCACAGCAGGAGTCCCCGGTTGCTGTTTGGGCGGAGGAGCCTGCGCCCACGCGCTCGCTGTAAGCCATATCGCCAGAATCAATGTGCTGATCTTCATGGCTCCCTACCTCTTCGCCTTGGCCGCGGGAGGCGGCGTTGCACTCTTGGGATTGCTGTAATAGGTCGTCAACACGCAATTGGCACCAACCGTTTCGTTGGGTGACCAGGTGTAGCTCTTCTTGACCCCTGTCTTTCCTCCCTTTAGGGAGCCCATCGCGAGGTGGCTGACGTTTACGATGCGTTCCAACTTCTGCAGCCGGTCAAAGAAATTCAACACCGAGTAGAAAGGCCCATCCACGTCGACTTCAAATGGAACCTCGGTGTAGTACTCCTTGGTTGAGGTGTCCTTCGGTGTATAGCGCCGGACTTCAACCCCGGCCACGACCGCTTCGTTTTCCACTTGCGTGATAAAGGACGGAACCTCTTTTTCCTCGGGCACGACTTTCTGCTGGGCTTCGATCTCTGCCTTCAGTGTTTCCGTCTGCGAATTCAATTGGGCCAGCCTGGACTTGTATGGATTCAACTGCGCTACTTCGGCCTGTTTGCTCCTCAGGGTCAGCGCGTCCGCCTGATTGGCCTTGGCCAGCGGTTGCAGGGCGTACATATAGGCCCCGCCCGCAAGCAAAAGGATCACCAGCGCCACGATTCCGATTTGTGCCAAATACGGCAGTTCCTTAAAGTTCGCCATGACTATTTACGCCTTCGACTTTTCGCAAACCAGGCTGAAGCTGAACGTCTGTATCTTCTGGTTGTCTTCCTGAACGGCGTCGTGCAGTTCAACGTTCTTGAAGTAACCCGAGTTCCGCAGATTGGTCATCAGTTTTGCGACGTTCTGCGGCCCCAGCGCAACCCCGTCCAAAGCCACGCTGGCTCCATCGTCGCGCAGGGTTAGCAGCCAGACTCCGTCGGTGGAATTCACGGTTGCGCTCACGTTGTTCAGCAAGGTAACCGGGCCTCCCTGCTGGGCACGCAACTGGTCGATGATGTCAAAGCGGCGTTTGAATGCGTCGTAATCTTTCTGCCGCTCCAGATAGGCCTGTTTCACCCGCATCATCGAGGCAATCTGCCGGTTGGCGTCCGCGATCTGGTTTTGCAGCTTCTCGTGGGTGCGTTCCAATTGCATGTGATAGAGGAAGATTCCCGCGCCGGCAAAGACCAGGATCGCAAGCCCCGCAATCAAGGGAGAGGGCCCTTCCATGGTGAGTTGCGGCATGGTGAAGCCGCGACGCCCTTTCCCTTTCTTCGGCTTTGCCGTGCCCAGCAAATTGATCCGGATCATAATTTTTCAAAGCTCCTCAGGGCCAGTCCGACGGCCACCGCCAGTTGCGCCGAGTTCTTCTCGATCAAATCGGCGCCTTCTCCAATGGGCGGCACGATCTTCAAAAACGGATTCAGCGGGTCCACGGGAATCGAAAATTCCTGCCGCAGAGCTTCCACCAGCCCGGGCACCTGCGAGGAGCCGCCCGCCACGTAGATATGCTCAATGTGTTCGCCGCTGGCAGTGGCGCGGAAGAAATCAAACGTCTTCTGAATCTCCAGCACGATGATTTCGGTGACCTGCTGCAGGATGGGCAGCTTGGCGTCTTCGCTGACGGTGCCTACCTTCTTGCCGAGTTTCAGGGCTTCGGCATCGTCATAGCTGAGATCCAGTTCCTTTTGCAGCGAGTCGGTGTACTGGTTGCCGCCGACGCTCACATCGCGGGTGAACAGCGGGATGGAACCTCGCACGATGTTGATATTCATCACGCTGGCGCCAATGTTGAGCAACGCAGCCGTGGAGTTCGCAGCCGGGTCGTAGTTGTATTCGTAGCAGTTCTGCAGAGCGAAGGCGTCAATATCGACGATCGCCGGCTGCCGCCCGGACAACTGGAGGGCGTTGGTGTAGTTGAGAACCTTGTCCTTCTTCACCGCGACCAGCAGCACGTCGATGGTGGGACCATCCAGATTTTCGCTGAGCACTTGGTAGTCCACGTTGACGTCGCTCATGTCGAACGGAATGTACTGGGCGGCTTCGTTGCGTACCGCTTCACCCAGCTCCGGTTCGTTCATGGTCTGCATCGAGATCTTTTTCACGATCACGGAGTGGCCACTCACCGAGGTCGCCACCTGCTTGGCCTTGAAGGCCTGCTCGGAAAAGATCTTGCTGATGGCGCTGGCCACGCTGCCGCTGTCGACGATCATGGAATCGACCACTATATCGCTGGCCAGAGGTTCCAGGCCTACGTGGCTGACCATGACCTCGCCGCGCCGGCGCAGTAATTCCACGGCCTTGATGCTGTTCGACCCGATGTCCAAGCCGACAATCGTTTTCTTCGACCCAAAATTCAAACCAAACATAAGAGGACGCCCTCGTTACCCCACCGCGCTGTTGCGAACCCCGCGCGGGTTCTTCTTCAGCGTGACTTCTCCCCCGCTGCTCTTGCTTTCCATCCAGCGATCCAGCAATGTCTTCTTGAACTTCCACCGGTTTCCCAGCTTGAAGGCCGGGATCTTATTTTCGGACAGGTACTTGTAGAGCGTGTCCGGGCTCACTCCTAAGTACTCGGACGCTTGCCGTATGTTCATCACTTCAGGTGAATCGGACATGACTCGTTGCCCTCTCAATTGCCAAAACGCAACCGTAGAAACTCACTTCGAACTCTGACCCGGCTGCGCATGCACCGCTGCGAGGAGAGTCCCTGCTTTCTTGGGGGAGAATACTAGACGCGGTTATAGCAGAGTTCAGGGCCACCAAGTCAACCAGAATTCCCGGAGAAATCCGGTGGATATCCGGTATCGTCTGGTTATTCCGGTACTGAACCAGCCTCACTTCGCCATAGTTTGTAGCCATCTCGAACATATACCACAAGATCGTGGGGCAGTTACACAATCGATGCGGGAGGTGACTCGAAAGGATTACGAAGGGCCGTAGCACACCGGAAGTCAGGCACAAAACCGAGGGTACTTCTGTAGATGTGCTGCTTGCGTTAGGTCGTCGGCCGTTCGCTTTTTACCCGTCTACGGGGATTGAAATCTTCTGCAAAAAAGAAGCCTGCCATTGCTGGCAGGCTCTGGTTGTCCTCCGGAAATGCCCCGGCGGTTAGTAGTTCATGTCGAACTTTTCCTGATGCAGTTGCGCATCGCTTTTGACCAGCACGGGATGGCCGAGCAGTTCTTCCATCTCCTGCAGCCATTTTCCGTTGCCGCCCTTCAACTCCCTGGCTACTTCCGGGTTCACGCGGAGGATAACTTCCTTGCTCTCCACGTGGCGCCGCACCTTGCGCATCTCGACATAAATCTCGTTGCACACCGTCTGCACCGACTTTACAAAGCCGGTTGCATCGCAGTAGGGGCAGGGCGTCCCGAGAGTGCGCTCCAGCGACTGCTTGACCCGCTTGCGGGTGATGGCCACCAATCCGAAGTCGTTAAACTGCAGGATCTTCGAGGGTGCGCGGTCGGCCTTCATGGCTTCTTCCAGGGCCTGCATCACCTTCTGGCGGTTCTTGCGCTCGTCCATGTCGATGAAGTCGACCACGATGATGCCGCCCAGATCGCGCAGGCGGATCTGGCGCACGATCTCCTTCACGGCGTCACAGTTGGTCTTGACGATGGTGTCTTCCAGGCGGGCCGTCTTGCCGACGTACTTGCCGGTGTTGATGTCGATGGCCACCAGCGCCTCGGTCTGGTTGATGACGATGTAACCGCCGCTCTTCAACCACACCTTGGACTTGAGGCTCTTGTTGATCTCCTCGTTGATCCCGAACTGCTCGTAGAGCGGAGTGTCCTTACTGTAGAGTTTGATGCGGCGCACCAGGCTGGGCTGGAAGCGCGAGGCAAAGCGCACCACGCGCTCGTATTCGCTTTCGTTGTCCACCCAGATCTGCGAAAAGTCGCTGGTTACCTGATCGCGCAGGATGCGCTCCACCAGATTCAGATCGTGATAGATCAGCGCTGGGCTCTTGCCGGATTCGGCACGGGTGCGAATCTCGTTCCACAGATGCTTGAGGAAACGGATGTCGGCGCGCAACTCGTCTTCCTTGATGTTGGAAGCCGCGGTGCGGACAATGAAGCCGCCGTGGCCGTTCTCGCGCTCGCTGGAGACGATGCGCTTGAGGCGCTGGCGCTCTTCCTCGCTGCTGATCTTGCGCGACACGCCGATGTGATTCACCGTCGGCATGTACACCAGGAAGCGGCCGGGGAGCGCGATGTGGCTGGTGATGCGGGCGCCCTTTTTGCCGATCGGCTCCTTGGCAATCTGCACCAGAATTTCCTGGCCTTCCTTGAGCAATTCGCTGATCAGCGGCAGAGCGCGCGACTGGGTGCGCGTGCGCATCCTTCCCCCGCCACGCGGCGGAGGTGCGCCCCGGCGTCCACGGCGGTCGCGGCGGTCGAAGCGCTCCGGACGCTGTGTGGCTTCGGGAGCAGCCGCAAATCCCGGCTCGTCGCTCTCCTCCTCGTCGCCTTCCTCTTCTTCGCCGGCCGTTTCGGCGACCATCTCGGATTCCTCAAACTCCTCGGCGCCGAAGTCGTACTCTTCGTTTTCTAAATCGTCCTCTTCCTCGGTTTCGCGAACGGCTGAGCCGATCTGAGATCCAGCCCCGTCGTCCAAGGCGTCGGCTTCGTTGTCGCTCTCTTCGTAGCGATCGAAGTGCTCGGCCAGAGCCGGCATCTCAGCCTCTTCTTCATCCAGTTCTTCGTGCTCGACGTTACCGCCCTCGATCACAAAGCTGCCCAGCTGACCTTCAAAGGACGCTGGCTCGGCTTCGGCCGCAGACTCGTCTAGGGTCTGCGATTCCGCGGCCGCAGACTCGGCTTCCGGCGTCTCCGCCGGCTGCGTGCTCTCCGGCTGGGAAGCAGCTTCTTCCTGGGCTGCAGTGAAAATCTTCGCAACCCGGCCGCGCCAGGAGCGGCCTCGTCCCTTGCTCTTGGCCGATTCCTCGGGAGCACCCGCTTCGGCTTCGCCCGGCAACGCCTCTGCCGGAGCTTCCTCGCGGAGTTCGTTTGCCTGCGGCGTCTCAGCAGAAGGAATCCCCTCGGCCAGCTCTTCGCCCGCGGGCTCAGCCGGGGACGCCTCAGCGGTTTCTTGCGGAGCGGAATCCTCGGTCGGCTGCACCGCCGTCTCTGCTTCCGTCTCTTCCGCTTCGGGAGTGAAGCGTTGGGTCAGGGACGGGAGTTTGCTGGCCCCTGAATAGCTGGCACTGGACAAAGGCTCATCCGGATTCTGCTCAGCGCTACCAGAGGCAGGTTCCACCGGCGCAACCGGCGCGGAGGCTTCCACCTGATCGGGCACAACATCAGGAACCACATCCGGAACAACCAGCGGCTCAGCCCCGCGATACTTTGAAATGGATTCGCCCGGCAGAAGAATCGGAGTGTAGTTCTCCGGCAGAGCAGTGCTCTCCGCCTCACGCGGTTCGCGCGGTTCGCGTTCGCGGCCACGGCCACGATCCCGGTCACGATCACCACGCCGTCCACGCCCGCCTCGATCTCCTCGATCGCGGTCACGCCCGCGGCTATAACCGCGATCGGACTCATCGCTGGCTGCGGTGTCCGCAACGGGAGCCGGTGCCGGAGTTTCTCCATCGGCGCGGCTGTATTTCGAGATCGACTCGCCGGGCAGCACCATAGGCGAATAGCTTGCAGCCGGTGCCGCAGGCTTGGCTTCCCTGGCCGGCGCATCGAAGGCCGCCTCGTCTTCCACTTCCGCCCCGGACTCCGGCTCGACTTCCTCGGCATCCGCTGAACGGGCCAGACCATGGACCACTAATCCACGCGGCTCAAAGCCACGCAGTTCGCGCTTTTTCTGTGGTTCACGCGGAACAGCGCTCTCGGCCGGCGCATCCCCGGATTCGTCGGCGCTATCAGACTCGCTTGTCCACTCTTCGGATTCGGTGGCACCGGGCTGGGCTTCCACCGGACGGTCGCCGGCGACGCGCTCGCGCCCCCCGCGTCTTCCGCGGCGGCGGCGGCGTCCGCGATATTGCGGCGCGCCAGCATCCTTTGCCGCCTCAACCTTGCCTCCCTCAGCTTCACTGGAGGCCTCTTCCGCAAAGTCCTCGGCTTCTTCTTCCGCCGGTTGCGGCTCGGCAAGGATCATTCCGTTAGCCTGGGCCAGCGTCGATCCGGTTACCTTCACATCCCCAAATTCGCCGTCTTCGTCTTCGTCCTGGAGTTCCAGAAAGTCGGAGACATAGAGGAATGCGTCGCGCTCGAGTCCAATATCGACAAACGCCGATTGCATGCCGGGAAGCACGCGCGTTACGCGACCTTTGTAAATGGAGCCTGCCAGGGTGTATTCGTTCTCGCGCTCGAAATACACCTCGGCAAGCGAATCGTCTTCCACCAGCGCCACTTTGGTTTCATGCGGCGTGGTTGAAACGTACAGTTCTTTGTTCATCTTCGCTCCCGGCCTGCTCGCATGAGCAGGCTGTTGTAAGCCGGAAGCACCAAGGCTGGATGGTCAGTTCTGAAGATCAATGCACCGCGCCGCGCTCTCTGGCACCTCTGCCAGCGCGCGGAATGGAGTTCGCCCGCTCGATCGATCTGCGGGGATCATGCGGCCAGTTCCGCTGTGGCGTTTTGCGCCATTCAGAGCTCCGGCTGCGTTTGATGTGAACCTGTGCACCGATTCCGTACTCCCCGGGACTATTGCCCCGGTCCGGTTGCGCTGCGCCTGGGTTTTGTGGCCACTTCTCTCCGGCATTCCGTTGGAAATTCCAGATGGGGCCGTTCCCTGCCCTTGCTTCACAGCGTCATTCTTCAATTCTGACCGGCCCGATTGCCTCTCTTGCCGGCTTTGCCCTCCCATCGAGGGCTTCATCTCGTGTAGGCGGCCTGGGAACTCCCCGGCCGAAAGCCCCGGCTATTACCGCCGAAGACCCATTGCCTCCGCCTTTTTCCGGCGGTCTCCTGGGATTTTTGCGAAAAAATTGTGCTCCGCGAACCTGGCTTGTTCTCAAGGCTTGCGCGCGGACGCCGGGAAGGACTCCGTGTTTCCAGAACCTTCCTGCGCTTTACCCGTCATCCTAATTCACGAAGCGGCGCATGCGGACGTTCATCACGATACCCAGCGCCAGGAACGTAAACAGGATCGACGATCCTCCATAGCTCATCAATGGAAGCGGAATCCCCGTCACGGGCATGAATCCCACAACCATCCCCACGTTGACCAATACGTGGAACGCCAGCACCGCGACCACTCCCATAATCAGGAAGACCCCGGCCCGGTCCGGCGCCGTTTGTGCGTCATGGATCAGACGCATCAACACCCCGAAGTATAACAGTAATACCGCCAAAGCGCCCACAAAGCCGTGCTCCTCGCTCCAGGCGGCAAAGATAAAGTCGGTATGGGGAACGGGGAGGAACTGGCCCTGGGTCTGGGTTCCCTTGGCGACGCCCTTGCCCCAAATGCCTCCCGAGCCCACCGCCACCAGCGACTGAATCACCTGATAGCCCGAGCCGTGCGAATCCGCCTCCGGCGCAACAAAGGTCGAGAGCCGCTCCTTCTGATAGGGCTTCAGGCCGAACTTCCAGACGGCCGGCAACAGCACGGCGGTGATCACCAGCAGCACAATTCCGTGCTTGAACTTCATGCCTCCCAGCACCAGCGCCATCACCGCGATGGGAATGTAGGTCAGCGCCGTACCCAGGTCCGGCTGCTTCAACACCAGCAGCATGGGAAACATCACGATTAGTCCGGCCTTTACCAGTTCGCGGAAAGACAGTTCGTTCTCCCGGTTTTCGGCAAAGTACTTCGCCATGGTCAGAATCAGAATCAGCTTCACCCACTCGGAGGGCTGAAAGTGAAAGACCCGGAAATCGATCCAGCGCTTGGCCCCCAGGTAACGCTTGCCGAAGAGCAGCACGGAAACCAAGGACAGCAGGCTGAAGCCGTACATCCATGGCACAAACTCCAACAGCGCCTGGTAGTTGATGAGGCTGACCATGAACATCAGGCAGACCCCGGCGAGAATCCAGTACACCTGCTTGATCTGCATCCCCTCGAACTTGGTGTGCAGCGTCGCCGAATAGATCTCCGAGACGCCCAGCATGCAGATCACCAGCACGAAGACCAGCAGCACCCAGTCGAAGTCGCGAAAGTGGATGTAGCGCCTCAAGGTTTCACTCCTGCCCGCCACTGGGGTTGCGGCAGAGCGGCGACGATTCCGGGCAGGCCCGGCCACGCGATGCGCTGCTGTGGATGCAGATCGGTGCGCGCCAGATCGCCCTGGCCTCCGGTTGTGTTCTGCGCAAACTGCTCCAGGCCCGGCGCGGCCACGGCGCGATGGAACTGCCGCGGGTCGTCCCCCATTCGGAAGCGGGCCGCCTGCAGGTGTGCGGTGCCGTCGCCGTCGCTCCACATTCCGGTCACCTCGGGCGGCTGGCTGGCCTGGGCCGGAGCCGGCGGAGCTTCCGGAGCCGGCTTTCCATCGTCCTCGGTAGGAGGCTTCAGGTGCTGGATCGGCCGGTGATTTTTCTTATCCTCGTAGGCCTGAATCACCTTGGTCGCCAGCCGCGCCGCCAGCGCTCCGTGCTCGCCGCCTTCAAATAGAACGCAGACCACCACGTCCGGGTTGCGGCGCGGGGTGAAGCCGACGAACCATCCGTTGTCCTTGAAGGCATTCTGACCTGATTTTGACATCTTGGACTTCAATGCATTGGAGATCGTCTGGGCCGAGCCGGTTTTGCCGGCTATGTCGAGGCCTTCGATGTGAGCTCTGGGCGCCGTGCCCTGGGGCAGCAACACCTGGCTCATGGCGTCCGTAATGGTATTCCAGCCCTCCGGATCGATCGTTATGTCCTGGGTATCCGTATAGTGCAGCGCGGTGCGATAGGTCTCCGGAACCCGGTCGGGAAAGACCACATGCGGACGAACCAAGTGCCCACCCGTAGAGATTGCGCTGAGGGCACGCAGTAATTGCACCGGGGTCACCGCCACCGCGCCCTGTCCGATACCGACGGAAATGGTCTCGCCGGCAAACCATTTCTGCCGGTAGTTCTTCAGCTTCCATTCCTCGCTTGGCATCACTCCGCTGACCTCCTGCGGCAGATCGATGCCCGTCTTCTGCCCCAGTCCCAATGCCGTCGCATATTTGGCAATGCGCTCGATGCCCAGCCGCTCGGCGAGGGTGTAGAAGAAGACGTCGCAGGACTGATAGATTCCCTTGGTCAGCGTTACCGAGCCGTGCCCGCCCTTTTGCCAGCATTTGAAGTAGCGGCCATAAAACGATGCGCCGCCGCCGCAGCTCACATGCAGCGTCTGCGCAATGCCCTCCTGCCAGCCGGCCACGCTCATAATGATCTTGAACACCGAGCCCGGAGCCAGCTGAGCCTGGATCGCCTTGTTCAGCAGCGGCTTGCCCGGATCGGTCAGCAAGGCATTCCATTCCTTCGGAGTGATGTGCACGGCGAAAGCATTGGGATCGAATGTGGGACGGCTCGCCATGGCAAGAATTTCGCCGGTCTTGGGATCCATCGCCACGATCGCTCCGGGCTTGTCGCCCAGCGACTCCTCGGCTGCGATCTGCAAGTCGAGGTCGATGGTCAACTGCAGCGTCTGGCCCGGAACCGCCGGGGTGTCGCTCAACTCGCCGACCTCTTTTCCCTTGCTGTTCACCAGCACGCGCCGCGAGCCGTTGGTACCCATCAGCAGGTCGTTGTACTCGGCTTCCACGCCGCTCTGGCCCACCACGTCTCCGGGGTTGTAGAGCTCATAGCGCGGGTTGTTCAGCATCTCTTCGCTGACTTCACCGACATAGCCGATGAGGTGCGCCATAAACCCGTTCTTGGGATAGAGGCGGCGGTGCACGGTGATCGTATCCAGCTCCGGATACTCGTTGCGGTGCGATTCGATGAAGGCGAGCTCATCCGGGGTGATGTCGTACTTAATGAAAATCGGCTGATAGCCGGGCATGGCGGAGAGATGCTTCACCCTGGTCTTCAGCTCGTCGGCATCCATGTGCAAACCCGCGGCAATGCCATCCAGGTCGGCATCGCTGATCTTGCCCTGCGAGCGCAGCAGCAGCGCCGAAAACGAGGGGTAGTTCTCGACGATGGGACGGCCTTCCCGATCCAGCAACTTGCCGCGCGGCGCCAGGATCGGGACCTCCTTGATGCGGTTCTGCTCGGCCATGCTGGCCCAGTAGTCCGACTGCAGCACCTGCAAACGCCACAGTCCGAAAACCAGCAGCACAAAGATGCCCAGGATGATGTACTGCGCCACCGCCAAACGAATTAGGGGAACCTTTTCTTCGCGACCGTACATGAATACAACCTGACTCTTTGTTCTATTCCCTGATCTTAAAGCGGTTCAGCACAGCAAACAGAAAAACCGCCATCAGAGAGTTGGCCACCGCCGCTCCCGCTTCATGCCCAATGTTAAGATGCACCGGCAGACCCATCAATTCACGCTCAATGGTCAGAAACACCGCCTGATGCACCGCAAAAAAGAAGAAGACGAGCAAAAAACGGGAGCCGGGATTATCCACGTCGATGCGGATTCCAATCGACGAGGCGCCGTAACCAACCAGGGTTTTCGAAATCCCAAAGACACCGAACGGCGTGTGCGTCAGGCAGTCCTGCAACAAACCGATGGCCGCCCCGGTCAGCAGTCCGCTCATTTGGCTGCGCCGCGACACCGCAAAAAAAATCGTCAACAACAAACCGAAATCGAAGACCCGGAAGAAATGGAATCTTACCGGGATGAAGGCCTGCAAGCCCACCAACAGCAGAGGCAATGTCGCCGAGATGAGCCAGGAGAAGCGGTACACTTCCACCTGCTCGCGCGAGGTATAGCTGAGACGCATGGCCCTCATTGCGGACGCGTCCCTTCACCAGCGGCGGGTTTGGGCTTGGGGTGTTCGGCGCCGGGGGACGCTGGTCCGGGGGACGGCGCGGCAGGCTTGGGCTTCGGATGATTGTCAATCGGAGACGCCGGCTTGGGCGCTGCGGGCGCGGCGGCGGGCGGTGGCACAGGCACGCCGGGCAGGTGCCCGGCAAGAATGTCGGAGGCGCGAACCGCCTCCTGGCCGCTCTCCTCTGGCGCGCGCGCCTTCTGCTCGGTGATGACCAGCACCTCTTCCAGACGATCCAAATCCGCCGACGGTTTCACCGTGATATTGAGGAACAGGTTGTGACCCACGCTCACCTTGCTCACCGTGCCGATCGGCAATCCCTTGGGAAAGACCCGGTCGCCGCCGCTGGTGACCAGTTGCTCACCGGGTTGCACGCTTTCGTCGCTCATGATGTAGTTCAGCTGCACTTCGCCGGTCGGCGTGCCTTTCAGAATTCCCTGCAGCCGCGATTTCACCAGGATCGCGCCCACCCCGCTGGTCAGGTCGTTGATCATCAGAACCTGCGAGGTATCGCCGTAGACGTTGAGCACCTTGCCCACCAGGCCGTCGGGCGTAATCACGGGCATGTCCGCCTTGAGTCCGTCCTTCGCGCCCTTGTCCAGATACAGCAGGCGCGAGGTCTCCATGCCGCTGGTTCCAATCACCTGGGCCGCAACCGTGGCGTCGATCCACTTTTGTTTGAATCCCAGCAGAGCCTGCATGCGGTGGGCCTGGCGAAGCTCCTCCTGCTCCCGCGCGTGCTCCAACTGCATCTGTCCCACTTCCACCCGCAGGCGCTCGTCTTCGCGCCGGGCACCGCGCAGATATAGATAGTTCGACCACACTCCTCGCACGCTCTCACCGCTGTAGATCAACAAGCGCTCGAAGGGCGCAATGGTATTCACTGCCACCAGACGAATCACTCGCACCGGCCCCCCGGAGGTCTGCCGCTTGACCTGCACGGCCAGCGCCAGCAGCTGTGCCAGCAGCACCGTCGCCAGGACCACCGTGTTCTTGTGCCGTGAGAAGAGATTCATGGGTTCAGAATTTCCGTGGCGCCGGCGCCATGGTCAGCGGCGCTGCGGGCCGGCAAGCGGAGCTTGGCGCCCGCAGGCGGCCAATGTTTCAACCCAGCTTGCAACATTGGCCGCAAGCCTGCGCAAAGTGCGAGGCCGGAGCACCGCTCCGGCCGCCCGCTCCTTTTACTCGATGCTGATCTTGCGCAGAAGTTTGAAGTCACTGAGCATTTTGCCGGTGCCGAGCACCACGCTGGCGAGCGGATCGTCAGCGATGGAAACCGGCAGGCCGGTCTCTTCGCGGATGCGCTTGTCCAGGTTCTTGAGCAGCGCGCCGCCGCCGGTGAGCACGATGCCGCGGTCGCTGATGTCGGCGCTCAACTCCGGCGGGGTGCGCTCCAATGCGACGCGGATGGCGTTCATGATGGTGCCCACGCATTCGCTGAGCGACTCGCGGATCTCGCTGTCGTCGATGGTAATCGTCTTGGGCACGCCCTCGATCAGGTTGCGTCCTTTGATCTCCATGGTCAGCGGCTTTTCCAGCGGGTAGCCCGAGCCGATCTCGATCTTGATCTGCTCCGCCGTTCGCTCGCCGATCAGCAGGTTGTATTTGCGCTTGAGGTAGTTCATCACGGCCTCGTCCATCTGATTGCCGGCCATGCGAACCGAGCGCGAGTACACGATGCCGCTCAGGGAGATCACCGCGATATCCGTGGTGCCGCCGCCGATATCGACCACCATGTTGCCGCTGGGCTCGGTGATCGGCAGTCCTGCGCCGATGGCCGCCACCATGGCCTGCTCCACCAGATGCACTTCGCTGGCCTTGGCACGATAGGCCGAGTCCATGACCGCGCGCTTTTCCACCTGCGTAATCTCGCTGGGCACGCCGATGACGATGCGCGGATGCACCAGCATCTTGCGGTTGTGTGCCTTCTGGATGAAGTAGTTCAACATCTTTTCGGTGATCTTGAAGTCGGCAATGACGCCGTCCTTCATGGGCTTGATGGCCACGATGTTGCCGGGAGTGCGTCCCAGCATCTCCTTGGCTTCCTTGCCCACCGCTTCCACTTCGTTTGTGTTCTTGTTGATCGCGACAATTGAGGGCTCGTTGACAACGATGCCTTTGCCTCGCGCATAGACAAGCGTGTTCGCCGTGCCCAGGTCAATTGCAAGGTCGCTTGAGAACATGCTGAACAACGAACGCAAGTTCCCGAAACGCGAACCGGTGTGGAAGCCATTGTTTGACATCTTGTCTGCTGTCTCTCTTTTTCCGTCCGGCAAGAATCGCACCCTGCAGGCTCGTCCATGCGGAGCTTGCCCTAGGCGCCTGTCCTTCCCGTCCGTGAAAAATCCGTCTTGAGTACTCTCTTAGAATAATACAGGCGGGATCGACACTTACCAATGCGTTAAGCACATTAGCCGGAGCTCATCCTTATCTTACTACTCCGGCGCCCTGGAAAGAACCGCCGATCTAATTTCATCAGGACAGAACCGAAGCTGGCCAGCTACACCGGTGGAACATACCTAGAAACAAATGCGCCGAAACCTTAGCACTGGTTCAGAATGGGATTCTGACGGGCGCAGGCGAATCCGCCAAGGCACCTGCCTTCAGCGGGGGAGGAGTGGCCGCCTTGTGGCGCGCGATTGCCTTGAAAGGCTTGCACTTCGCCCCGGCATAGGGTTCAATAAAAGCAGAGCCTCCTATCGATGATCACCAACTTGAGCACCCACATTACCCCGGCCAGCCGCATGGCCAACGTGAGCTATGCCATCCGCGACCTTGCCGTCGTTGCCGATCAGGTTGCGAGCCAGGGCCACCAGATCCTCTACCTCAACATCGGCGATCCCGGAAAGTTCGACTTTCCCACGCCTCCGCACCTGATCGACGCCGCGGAACGGGCGATGCGCGCGGGCTTTAACGGCTATGGCGACTCACTCGGCGAACCCGCCGCTCTCGACGCCATCCGTGCCCAGGCCGAGGCCGCCGGTTTTCAGAATATTCAGGGCATCATGGTTGGCTTTGGCTCCGGCGAGGTCATCGACCACTGCCTGACCGCGCTGCTTAATCCCGGCGACAACGTGCTGACGCCGTGTCCCAACTATCCGCTCTACGGGGCCGTGCTGGGCAAGCTCTCCGCCGAGCCGAATCCGTATTTCCTCAGCGAGGAGAACGGCTGGCAGCCCGACGTCGAAGACATCGCATCGCGCATCAACTCGCGCACCAAGGCGATTCTGCTCATCAACCCCAACAACCCCACGGGCGCGATTTACTCCCGCGAAACCCTGGAGCGGGTGGTCGAGCTGGCGCGCCGCCACAACCTGCTCATCCTGGCTGACGAGATCTACGACAAGCTGATCATCGACGAAGATTGCGAGCACATCTCCATTGCAACTCTCGCGCCCGATCTTCCGGTGATTACGTTCAACGGGCTATCCAAGGCCTACCTGGTGCCCGGCTGGCGTATCGGCTGGGCGGTGGCCACCGGCCCGGCAGAGGCGCTTGGCGATTATCTGGAAGCGGTGTACAAACTGCTGCGCGCGCGGCTCTCGGCTCCGCACCCGTTCATGCACGCTATCGCGCCCGCGCTGCAGGGACCGCAGGATCATCTGAAGGAAGTGCGGGCCAAACTGCGCCGCCGGCGCGACCTCACCGTGGCCTGGGCCGAGCGTACTCCGCGAGTTTCCATGGTGGCACCGCGCGGAGCGTTTTACGCCTTTCCCAAGCTCGACATTGCGGAAGACGACCTTCACTTCGTTACTGGTCTGCTGAAAGAGAAACATGTGCTGTGCGTCCACGGCGAAGGCTTCGGGCAGCGCCAGGGCACGCACCATATGCGAATCGTCTTTCTGCCGCAGGAAGAAGTGCTCAGCCAGGCCTACGAGGCCATCACCGAATTCATCGCACAGCGCTACTGAAACGGAGCAAAACAAATGCCGCCCGCGCCGTGCGGATGGCATTGTTTTGTCCGCGTCTTACGATTCCAGTTCGCCATTCGCTGCTCGCCTTATCTAATTGCTGCCCCCCATATCCGTTTTGGCGTTTTGTCAACCTCTGCAAAGCACTATAAACACTGGGCAAAACGAACCATCAGGGAACTCCATAGATTCAATCAAATCATTCGATAGCGTTTTGACCGCGGATTCACCATCTTGTCCGCAGTGCTGGCTATCATAGAAAGTATTATGAGTGAAATTATAGTGAAGCAATATTTGTTCGCCAGCGACTTCGACCAGACTTTGAGCTTCAACGATTCTGGCATGGTGCTCACCGAACTGCTTGGCATACCCGCTGAGGAGTTCAAGGAAAAGGCCGCGGGGATGGCGCAGTTGAATCTGGTGCAGCAGGGCGCCGAACTCGCCTATCTGCTCCTGCACGATCCGGCGTTCCACTCACGCGTCCGCCGTGAGCATTTGATCGAGACCGGCAAGCGCATTCCGCTGAAGCAAAACATCGATCTGCTCTACCGCACGCTGCGCGATGGCATACCGGGGTACGAGTTCGACTTCTACGTTCTCTCTGCCGCGCCGGTGGAGATCGTGCAGTCGGCGCTGGAGGGGATTGTGCCCGCCGATCACATCTTCGGCACCGAGTTCCAGTACGATGCCGACGGCAGGATCGAGCGGCTCATCCGCTGCACGGCCGGATACGGCAAGGTGACGCGCATCATGCAGCTGCAGTCGGAGCTCTCCATCGGACCCGACCGCGTGGTCTATTCCGGCGACGGCAGCTCGGACATGAATGCCATGCTGCACGTCAACGAGGGCGACGGACTCACCATCGCGGTCTCCGAATCGCGCTGCGTGACCCAGATTGCCCGGCGCACCGTGCTCAGCGATAACGCGCTCAGCGTGCTGGTGCCCATCCTGGAAGAGGTGGCGCACTGGACGCATCCACAGATCCGGCGCTTCTTTGAGTCGCACGGCTTTCTGGTGCAGGAGTGGGCGCGCATGCGCACCGATGTCCTCACTCTGCGCTCTGCCGCAGCGGAGGCGTAGGATGCTGAGCTGGATTGGCTGGATCGCAACCGCTTGCTTCGGCTTCTCATATTTTTTCAAGAAGCCGGCAACGCTGCGACTGATTCAGGCGGGCGCGGCATTGCTGTGGATCAGCTACGGACTGCTGATCCATGCCATGCCCGTGGTGGTGGCCAACGTGATCGTCGCTCTGGCCGCGCTGTACTCCACCTTTGGGCGCAGGTCGCAGGCGGAAGAAAACGCCGCCTGAACTGAGCCAATGGCGATTTCCAAGGTCCGCCACATCGGCGGGCCTTTTCTATTTGGGAAGGCTTGATTGCCGGCATTTCAGAGCTGGCATCCCGGAGGCGGGTTATACCATTCTTTAGAGTATGCAGATCTCACGATTGATTCGCGTGTTGAGCCTTACTCTTCTGGCCACGGTGTTGCCGGCCATAGCGCAGCCAGCGCCGCAGGCCGCCGGAAACCAAGCACCGGCCGTGTCCGCGCCGTCCGCAACCGCGATCCCAGTGAGTGGGAACGAGGTGAACCTGCTGGCGGTGGTGCGCGACAAGAAGGGGCAACCGGTCACCTCTCTGGATAAGCAGGATTTTGTGCTGGAGCAGGATGGACGCGCGCAGACGATCACACAGTTTGCGCATGAATCCAGCCTGCCACTGACGATTGGCGTGCTCGCCGACACCGGACCGGCGCAGCGCAAGGCCATGGCGGACGAGCGCAAGGCGGCCACCGACTTCGTCAATCGACTGCTGCGCCAGGGCACCGACCATGGCTTTGTGCTGCACTTCGACAAAGAGGTGGAGCTGCTGCAGGACGTGACAACCTCGCATGACAAACTGGCCAAGGGGATCGACGAGATCTCCGTTGGTGATTCTCCGCGTGACTCCGGTGGCGGACAGCGCGGCGGCCATGGAGGCGACAACACAGACGGGAGCCGTCCGCCCTTCTTCTCCGGCGGCGGAATGCTCTACGATGCGGTTTTTCTCTCGACCGACGAGGTACTGAAGGGACAGCAGGGACGCAAGGCAATCGTTCTGTTCACCGATGGAGAAGACCGCGACAGCAAGATGTCTCTTTCGCGTGCGATTGAAGCGGCGCAGCGGGCGGACACGATTGTGTACTGCGTCTACGTGGCCCCGGAGCGCGAGGCGCAGGAGGGTGACGAATCTGGCGGCGGGCACGGCGGAGGCTACCCGGGTGGAGGCTATCCCGGCGGTGGCTATCCAGGCGGTGGCTACCCCGGAGGCGGCTACCCAGGGCCGTTTCCGGGCGGCGGGCACCGGCGCGGGCCCGAGAGCACTCCGCGCCAAACCAAGACGGATGGAAAGAAGATTCTGCAGCAGCTTGCGAGCGAAACCGGCGGACGATACTTTGAGCTCTCAAAAAAGTTGAGCGCGGAGCAGATTTATGCGCAAATTGAGGAGGAGTTGCGCCATCAGTACAGTTTGAGCTACACGCCGGACAAGGCCGAGAGTGGCTATCACAAGCTGCATTTAAGCACTCGAAACGGAGATTTGACGGTGCAGACGCGTCCGGGGTACCACGCGGATTAAGCGCTGAGGAATATGCAAAGGAAAAGCGCGGCCACCTTGGCCGCGCTTTTTGTTCAATGGCTGGAGGCGAGGATTAGTTGGTGGCGCCGGTCTGGGTGGAGCGGTCAAAGCCGGATTGATTCGGCGGCATGGCGATGGCGGCGCTCTCCGGGTTCAGCAGATTCTGCTGGCTGGGGCCGAGGCCCAGCTTGATCAGCGCACGGGAGTCAGGGAGGATCTTGGTCTGCCAGTGGTTGGCGTCCTGGAAGCGGATGAGTGCTTCGCGCGTAGCCTGGTCCCATTCGCCGGAGGGTTCGCCTTGGAGGTAGTGTTCGCGGATCAGTGCCTGCTGGATTTCCAGGGTGCGGGTCGAGTCGATGGACTGCTGGCCGTGGAAGCGGGGCCGGCTGCTGCTATGGGCCAGCACGGTGTGCGCACTGTGCCCGGTTGCACCGTGGCGCGCGGCCGATTCCAAATGGTGCGAGGAGCTCGGCCGCGAGAAATGGGCCGCGCTATGCGCTCGTACGCTGGAGTAGCTGGATTTGCTGCGGAGGGCCGCCGACAGGGGCGAGGTAACGAGAAGCAGGGCGGAAGCGGTCAGAACGGAGGAAAACAACTTTGCTTTTGAGAACATCAAGTACACCTCGCAGGAGATGAAACGGCACCCCTGGGATTACAAAATCCGGCCGGGACAGAAACAAAAAACAAAGTTAATACTGGCCGAATTCCTGAACGCCGCCGACCCCGGAAAAGGGAACCGGCGGCGTACCAGGAATTGGTACTTAGAATACTACGGCAGGGTGCCTCCCAGGAAGGAATTTATCGACTCATGGCCCTCCCCGGCTTGGCGAACCACGAACACAACGTCCTGTCCCGACTTCAATCCCGCTTCGATTTTGGCAAAGGAACCGGGGTCGCTGATGGGCTGGCGGTTGACTTCAAGGATCACATCGCCACGGCTGAGTTGGACGGATTCGGCAAAGCCTCCGGGCTTGACATCGGCCACGATAACACCCTGGTTGGGCTGCAGATTCAATTGCTTGGCGGCTGCGTCGGGAACCGGCTTGACGGTGATTCCGAGCTTGCTTTCCTTAGGCTGCTGCTGCTCGGACTCGTCGTCGGCGGTGCCCAGTTGAGCCCCGAAGAGTTTCTGACGGTCGGCGACGGTGACGGTAGTTTCTTCCTGTTTCCCATTACGGAGGTAGCCGATCTTCAGTTTTTCGCCGGGATGGTGCGAGCTGACATCGGCGACCAGTTCATCTCCGGCGTTGATGGATTTTCCGCCGACGGTGGTGATGGAGTCGCCCGGTTTGAGTCCGGCCTGAGCGGCAGGGCCGCCAGGGGTTACGTCCTGAACGATCACACCTTTGCCACCGCCATACATGCGGGTGACGGCCGGGCTGGTTTCAGCGCTGAAGGTGATTCCGATGGAGCCGCGCTCGACCTTGTGGGCGGGCGAGACCAGCTGGTTGAAGACCTGGGCAATGGTATTGGAGGGCATGGCGAAGCCGACGCCCTGATAACCGGAGCTCTCCGTGTAGATGGCGGTGTTGATGCCGATGACTTCGCCATCCATATCGACCAGCGGGCCGCCGGAGTTGCCGGGATTAATGGCCGCATCCGTCTGGATGAAAGACTGGAACTGGCGTCCGGGGACGATGTTGCGTCCTTTGGCGCTGACGATTCCGGCGGTGACGGTGGACTTGAGGCCGAAGGGGCTGCCGATAGCCAGGACCCAGTCACCGACCTGCATGCTGTCCGAATTGCCCAGCTTGGCGTAGGGCAGGGGACGGGGGACTTCGATCTTGATAACGGCGAGGTCGGTTTCGCGATCGGTGCCGACGACCTTGGCCGGATAGCTGACGGAGGCAGGCTCGCCCATGAGGCTGACCCGGATGCGGTCGGCTTTATCGACCACGTGGAAGTTGGTGACGATGTAGCCGCTGGCGCTGACGATGACGCCGGAGCCGAGCGACTGGGAGGTCATGTCTCCGCCTTGCCCGCCCGGCCCCTGATCATCTCCAGGGTTCTGCTGGCCGAAGAAGCGGTCAAACCAGTCCTGCATGCCGTTGTCGCCGTTGCCGCCCTGATTATCGTCGGGAGCGGGGTGCTGCGGCATCCGGCGGAGCCCCTGATGCGGGTTTTTGATGGTGGATTCGGTATTGATGTTGACGACGGCGGGCTCGACGGCCTTGGCTACCCGATTGAAGTCGTTGTCATGCAGGTGGACGGCAGGAACGCTGAGCTGCGGCGCGTCACTGCTGTCCACATCGTAGGCGCGGGCCGTGTAGGTGAGGACGGTACCGATGACCAGCACCAAGGCGACGGTGACGGAAGCGACGAAAAGCGGGGCGAAACGATTTCTTTTTGTCATATGAATCTGCGGCTGATCTGGATGCGGCTGGCCTTGCTGCGGCTGGTTCAGCGGCGATCCGCCGGCGTCGTTCAGCGGTTCCATGTGCCCTCCGGCATAGTCTTGGGTATCTTAACCTGACTGGAAGAAAAAACACACACTCCCGCTTTCTCCTCCAACTATGAGTTGTTAGACGCCCCATTCAGGGAATCGGTCCATAGAAATCGGGCGGGCAGTTATTGAAGTTCCGGAAAGGGACTGGAGGCCCGGCGCTGGGCAGTCATTCGCAACAGCCGCAGCTTTGACCGCGCAGGGCGCGGCGGCCTTCGCGTATGAGGATGGGGACCGCGGCGAAGGCAGCCACCGAATCTGCCGAGGCAATGTGAAATGCGGCGTTGAGGGCGAGCCCGGCGAGGGTGATTAGGGCGAGATAGCCGCAGGTGGCGGACTGGACAGCGTCAGCGGCCAGCGCGTTATTGCCGGTATGGCGTGCTAGTTTGCGCTTTTGCAAGGCGAGCAGAGGCATGACGAGCAGAGCCACCACGGTGATGGCAATTCCGAGCGGACTGACACTGGGCTGGAATTTGCCGATCAGGGCGAGCACGGAAGCCAGCCCAACGGCGGCGGCTAGAAAAAAGAGCAGGAGGCCGGCGGCACGGTCGATCCGCCGTCGGCTGAAGCGGCAGCCGGGAGCCAGAGCCAAGACGACCAGCGAGGCGGAGAGCAGCTCGACAAAACTGTCAAAGCCGAAGGCGAGCAGGGCGGAGCTATGAGCTCGCGCGGCGGCCCAGAGCGCGACGGCACACTCGATGAGCATCCAGATGAGAGTGATGGACTGGAGGAAGATGAGTCGGCTGCGCAGCAGAGGCGAGTTGACAGGGGTGGTCACGGAGAGATTATCAGCCAGGTTCGGTGTGGGACGCTGCGGCGGACGGGAGTCCGGCCAGGAGCAGGATGAGCAGGGCGATACGCTTGAGGCCCTGCTCGCGTCCGGCGGGATCGAACCACTCGCCGAGGGTATGGGCTCCGCCGCCGGAGCCTCCGGCGCCCAACGAGATTGCCTCCAGGCCGAGCGAGAGCGGGATATTGGCGTCGGTGGAGGCGCGCTGCCGCTGGGAGTGGATGCCAAGACGGGCATCGACGGCCTGGATGGCCGCCAGCAGAGGCGAGGCGGGAGCCAGTTCGCCGGCGGGGCGCTCGCCGACCACGGTGATGCCGTGCTGGAGGCGGGCGGCGGAGTTGGACGAGCGCGCTTGCGTGTCGGCACAGGCGTCGGCCACGGCACGGCGGATGCGCTCCTCCAGTTCGTCGAGACGGCGGGGATCGGAGGAGCGGAGATCGACCTTGACGCTGGCGCGGGAGGGAATGGCGTTGATGGAGGTTCCACCTTCGATGCTGCCGATGTTGAGCGTGGTGCGGGGATTGACGGGCAGCGGGATGTTGGAGAGCTCGCTGATGGCAAGCGAGGCGGCAACGATGGGATTGGGCGCTCCGAAATCGCTCCAGGAGTGGCCGCCGGGGCCGGTGATGACGATCTCGAAACGGCGGCTGCCCAGAGCCTGGGCGATGATGCTGGCGCTGCCGGCCCCATCGAGCGCGATGAGCATGGCAATGGAGGGAGGGATGTCGGGGGGCGCAGGCGGGTACGGGCCAACGGACGGCTCTCCGGCCGTGGACGCCAAGGCCGCGGACGCTCGGTAAATGTGGCGGATGCCACGGAGATTGCCTTCGCCTTCTTCGCCGACATTGGCCAGGAAGAGCAGGGGCAGAGTGGTGACGATGCCAAGCTGATGGAGTGCGGCGGCGAGGGCCCAGAGCGCAGCGAGTCCGGAGCCGTTGTCGCTGATGCCGGGGCCGAGCAGGCGGGCTTGCTCGCGGCGGACGTCGAGCGGGGTGGCGGCGGGAAAGACCGTGTCGAGGTGGGCGCTGATGGCGATGGCCGAGGCAGGCGATGGCGCTCCGGAGCGCGGAGCTTCGGCGGGCAGAGCTTCGGAGGCCGGAGCCTCGGACGGCGAAGCGGATTGGAGGCCGGGACGGGCGGCGAGGAGGTTTCCAGCGGCGTCGGTGGTAAGGGTAAGTCCGAGGAACTGGAGCCGCTCGCGGAGCCAGGCGGCGCGGGCCTGTTCGCCAAAGGGCGGCGCGGGAACGGCGGTGATGGCGAGCTGGAAGTCGGCAATGTCACGCTCGTGGCGGGAAAACCATTCGAAGAGACGGTGGACGCGCGGGTCGGCGCAGAGGCGCTCGAGATCTTCGGCGAGCGCGGTGGTATGGGCGCGCCCGGACTTCCAGCGAATCCAGGGACGGAATGGCATGGCCGAAATGATGGTACACGAGGGTGCGGCGGAATGGCGTGAAGCGCAACGGTAGAGAGACGGCAGCAGCGAAGTTTTAAGGTTTCAAAGTTTCAAGGTCAGGAGCGAAGGCAAGAACAAGAGCAACAGCCCCACATTTGCAAAGGCGGCAAGTATGGGCTACCCGGATTGCTAGCGGCGGGGATTGCGGAGCATAGGGAGGGTACGGAGGGCGGCGGCGAGCCGGCGGAAGAGGCTCGAAGGGTGGACGATTTCGGCGAAGGCGGACATGGGGGCGAAGTTGTTGGCGTAGGGATACCACCAGAGCTTCTTCATGCGGGGAGCGAGATCGACGTCAAGGTAGACGGGGCGGACCAGTTCCTGCATGCCGAGGATGCCGTGGGTACGTCCGATGCCGCTTTGCTTGAGGCCGCCGTGGGGGGCGGCGCTGACGGCGAAGCCGGTGATGAGGTCGTTGACCAGGACAGAGCCGGCGCGGATGCGGCGGGCTACCGAGGTGGCGTGGGCGGTCTTGCCAAAGACGCTGGCAGAGAGCCCGAAGTCGCCGGCATTGGCGAGCTGGATGGCTTCTTCGTCGTTGCTGAAAGAGATGATGGGGAGAACAGGACCGAAGGTCTCCTCGCGCATCAGGCTCATGACGGGCGTGACGGCGGTGATGAGGGTGGGCGCGTAGAAGTTGGGGCCGAGACCGGGAAGCGGCTGGCCGCCGGTGAGGATTCCGGCGCCCATGGCGCGGGCTTCTTCGACCTGGTGGGCGACGATTTGCAGCTGCGCCCGGGAGATAAGCGGGCCAAGGTCGGTATCCGGGCGCGAACCGTCGCCCACTTTGAGCTGGGCGATTTTGTCCTGGCAGAGGTCGAGGAAGCGGGGATAGAGAGTGTCGTGGACGTAGCAGCGCTCGACCGAGATGCAGGTCTGTCCGGCGTTCATCATGGATCCCCAGACGGCGGCGCTGGTGGCGGTGTCCACGTCGGCATCGCCCAGGACAATCATGGCGTCTTTGCCGCCGAGTTCGAGGATGACGGGGAGCAGCCGCGCGGCGGCGGCGACGGCGACACGGCGTCCGGTGGCGACGCTGCCAGTGAAGATGAGCTTGTCGATGTCGCTGGCGACCAGGGCCTGGCCGGTGGCGCCAAGTCCGGTGACGACTTGGAGGGGACGCGGCTGGGCGGATAGGCCTTCGGCTTCGAGCGCGGCGGCGAAGATGCGTTCGAGTTCGAAGGCGGTTTGAGGGGTGAGTTCGCTGGGCTTGAGGACGACGGCGTTGCCGGTGGCGAGGGCGGCGAAGGCATCGGCGGCCGGGATGGAGAGCGGATAGTTCCAGGGAGCGATGATGCCGATGACACCGAGCGGCTCGAAGGAGAGCTGGCCTCGTTTGAGGCGCAGGGCCGGATTGGTGTGCGGGACAGACTGGGCGCGCAGGACGGCCCCGGCGTTTTCGGCGCAGAAGACGGCGGCATCGGCGGCGACCATGACGTCGCTGAGCAGCGCCTCCTGCAGGGGCTTGCCGGATTCGGCGGTGATGACGCGGGCCAGCGCTTCCCTTTCCTCGGAGAGCAGTTTGGCAACGCGGCGGAGGACAGCAGAGCGGCGGACGAGCGGCGTTTGCGACCACCAACGCTGCGCCTGGCGCGCGCGAGCAACGGCGGCGGAAACTTGCACCGCGGAGGCGATGGGGAATTCGCCCAGAGTCTGGCCGGTGGCGGGGTTGGAGGTGCCAAAGTGTTCCCCAGGAACGGCGCTGCTGACGAGATGAATACCGGATTCCATGTCAGGCAGTTGTACCGCAGATTGGATGCGGTGGGAAGGGGTAGGTGCAGAGGATTCGGTGACGAGAGTTCCTATTTTGCGCGGGACAGGAAGTAGAAAAAGAGTGAAAACAGCTGAGGCGGACGGGGTTCAGCACCCCACATTTTCCAAAGGCAGGCCAATGTGGGACATCTGTCCAAAAACAGAGGCAAGGGCAGGATCAACTACCCCGCCCAACCAAAACAGGGTTGAACGGGCCCCCTTGTGGTCTGCGCAGATTTGGGGAATCAGTACTCGACCTCGACGAGGTAGAGGCCTTCGGCCGGGGCGGTGGGACCGGCGGCGCGGCGGTCGCGGGCTTCGAGGATAGCGAGGATCTCCGAGGGAGCGATGGTTCCCTTGCCTACGAGCAGGAAAGTGCCTACGAGGTTGCGGACCATGTGGTGGAGAAATCCGTTGCCACGGACAATGTAGACGAGTTCATCGGCATGGCGCTCGAAGCGCGACTCGTGGATGTTGCGGATGTTGGTGGTGAGGCGGCTATGGGGAAACTCTGCACATTCGCCATCCATCTGCGTTATGCGAAAGGCGCGGTCGGGATCGACGGCGGCGAAAGAGGTGAAGTCGTGTTGGCCGGTGACGAGGGCGGCGGCTTGCTGCATGGCGTCTTCATTGAGCGGATAGGGGTGGTGGGTGACGTAGCGGGCGAGGAAGGGCGGAACGACGTCGCCGCGCCAGATTCGGTAGTGGTAGCGTTTGGCGCGGGCGGAGTGGCGGGCGTGGAAATCGGCAGGGACCTCTTCGATGGAGACGACGCGGATGGCGGCGGGAAGACGGTCGTTGAGCACGACGCGGATGTTGGCGGGGGGGATGGTGCTGGCGGTGCAGAAGGTAGCGACCTGGGCGAGCGCGTGGACGCCGGCATCGGTGCGTCCCGAGCCCTGGGGCAGGAGCTTTTCTCCGGTGAGGCTCTCGATGGCTTCGGCGAGAGTTCCCTGGATGGTGGGCTTGCCGGGCTGGACCTGCCAGCCGTGGAAGGCGGAGCCGTCATAGGCGAGGGTAAGTTTTAAGTTCACAGGTTTCAAAGTTTCAATGGGAGGGCCCATGGACTGAGACGCGGTGTGTTGAAACCACTTGCCGTTTGTTGTTGTTTTGTAGTCTTCCCACGTGCTCTCCGTCAAGCTGGTTCGCGGCTGGTGAAGGTAAAGTGAGCTCTGACGGAGAGCAACTCGCCGAGAATGTCCGGCTTGGGGATCACAACATTCGTCGCAAAATTCTGCTGGACATTTCCGCGCATCCAAGCAGGGCGAACCTGACTGGTAAACAGTGAAGGGGATTTCCAGGGCGCCGCATTTTCTCCCGGTTTTCGCCGGTTTTTGTAGGCTTATTTTGGCTGGCTTTGGGGATTTACCCAATATTTCCCGAGATTGTGATTGACATTGCGAAGGAAACACAGCACATTAGCTTTGTCACTGGTTACCAAGCCGATGCGTATCGACTCTGGTTCCGGGTGATGGGAGTGGCCCAGCTCTGGCGGCTCCGTACAACTCGCATGGCTACAACTTTGGCGCCGGTCGATTCCCGCGAAGTGGTTCGCTGCGACGATTGTCATCTGGTCCAATTCAGGACCGCAAATAACTCTTGCCGCCGTTGCAAGACTCCCTTGGATGAAGTTCCGGAGGCAGTTCCCCTGCGCCTTCCGGTGGCGATGCCGCGCGCGGCCGAGCCTGTGGCCTCCACGCATCTGCCGGTGGCAGCTGCCATCCGCGCGCTGCGGACGCGGGCGGGACTGAGCCAGCGGCAGCTGGCGCTGCGCATGAACGTGCCCCGCACGTATGTTTCGAAGATTGAAAACGAGAAGGCGTGCCCGACGCTGGGTTCGCTGGAGCGGCTGGCCGGGGCGCTGCGGGTTCGTGTCTGCGATCTGCTGACAACCGGGCGGACGAGGGAAGACGAGATCCGCGAACTGGCGCAGGACGAGTTTATCTCCGAGCTGATGCCCTATATGAGCCGGCTGAACGGAGTGCAATGGATGAGCGTGCTGACCCAGGTGCGCGAACTGACGGCGATGACCCGCCGCTCGTCCTAGCTCCGAGGGAGATACGCCATTGCCGCTCGGGGGGACGGTGGGCGGGGTATCTGTGTTTGCAAAACCGGCGAAGACAAAATCAAAAGGAGCGCGGCAGGGCGTTCCATTTGCGGACGAAGCCGGAGGGCCGGGAACGAATGGCCGTTTGCGGGACGAGAATTGTGCCGCGGGCGGGCCTGTCGTTGCAAGAAGACAAGCCGTGTGCTAGGTTCAGATTACTCGTTTTTGAGGGAATGCTTTGCACACCACCGTCCCTGCCGGGCTGACTCGCAAGCAAGCAGAACTATTCGCCAAGCTCGATCCAGAACGGCTACCGCAACACATTGCAGTGATCATGGACGGCAACGGGCGCTGGGCCCGGCGCCGCCATTTGCCGCGCATTGCCGGCCACCGGCAAGGGGTGGTGGCGGTGCGCGACGTCATCACGCTGGCCTCGCGTATTCACCTGAAGGCCATCACCTTGTACGCGTTTTCGGCGGAGAACTGGAAGCGTCCCAAGACCGAAACCAGCTTTCTGATGGCGCTGCTGCGGACGTATCTGAAAAGAGACGTTCCGCTGATGAACGAGCACAACGTCCGGCTGCGCTACATTGGGCGCATCCACGAACTGCCGCCCGCGGTGCAGGAACGCATGGCCTGGGCGCAGGAACAGACCGCTAAAAACACCGGCATGATTATGACCCTGGCGCTGAACTACGCCGGACGGGCGGAGCTGATCGACGCTTTCCAGCGGATTGTGCAGGCGGCGGCGGGCAACGGCGGGCTGTCCGGGCTGAAGATCGACGAAGAGATGGTTTCGCGCCACATGTACTCCTCCGACCTGCCCGATCCTGACCTGGTGATCCGCACCAGCGGCGAGATGCGGCTCTCCAACTTTCTGCTGTGGCAGCTGGCCTATTCAGAGATTTACGTGACCCAGACGCTTTGGCCGGATTTCGACGGCGCGCATCTGCTGGAGGCCTTGGCCGACTTCCAGAAGCGCGAGCGGCGGTATGGGAATGTAGGTTTGGCGGTATAGGGGTCAAGAAACATGATGGCCGAATTGCCTCTGGCGTAGTAATCGATATTTGAGCGGTGCCGGGGTCCTTCGCTTTGCTCAAAATTAGAGTTTCCTTCCCATTAAAACTTCTCTCCAGCTTTGCTTCCCGAGCACGCCAGAAGGTAGTCTGCTGGTATCCATATGAAACGCATTGTGACCGCTGCGATTTTGATTCCCCTGGTGCTGCTGGCCGTTTTTCGCGCGCCGCTCTGGCTGTTTTTGCTGATCACGGCGCTGGTGGCGCTGGCGACGGCCTTTGAGTATCTGGGCATCGCCGCCAGCTATGGCTTTGCGCCCTTCCGGCTGCCTACCTACCTCTACCTTGCCGCACTGTTCGTGATTTATTGGTATGCGCAGGGCCGATCCGCGCATGGAGCGGGTGGCGCAACGTTGTTGGCGGGGCTGATGCTGCTCCTGCTGTTTGCGCCCTTCCTGCTGATGACGGCGGCACTGGGATGCGAGGATTTGAAGGCCGCGCTGCCGGGGGCGGCGATGAGCTACCTGGCGCTTCCCTATCTTGGGCTGCCGCTGCTCCTGCTGGTGCTGCTGCGCCAGGCGCCGCGGGGATGGATCTACGTGCTGTTCACCTTTTTTGCCGTGTGGGTAGGCGATACGGCGGCGATGTACGTGGGCAAGAGCATGGGACGGCACAAGTTGGCGCCCCGGATCAGTCCGGGAAAAACGGTGGAGGGGACGGTGGCTTCCCTGCTCTTTTCGGTGGGCGTCTGCTGCTTGTTTGCCCACTATGTGCCGGAGATTGCAGCTTCGCTGGGCCGGGCGCATCTGCTGGTGGAGAAACCGGAGTCGCTGCTGATTGCCGCTCCCGCGTTTGGACGCGCGCCGCTGTGGCTGGCGGCGCTGGTGGCGGCGGCGATCAACGCGGCGGCGCAGTTGGGAGACCTGCTGGAGTCGGCCCTTAAGCGCGGCGCGGGGATAAAGGATTCGGGGACGATGCTGCCGGGACACGGGGGTATTCTGGACCGAATCGACGCGCTGCTGCTGGCCCTGCCGGTGGCGTTTGTGCTGTTCATGGCGTTTGGCGGGAAATTCGTGCGCGGGTAGGCAGGCGCGGTAAACTGGTTGCAGAACTTTCTCCCGCGCAGGCATCCAAGGCGGGGAGGGGTTGAAGTAAAGTGCCACCGGGCCGGGATGGCCTGGGTTGCACGGGAAACGTCGCAGGGGGAACGTCGCGGAAGAAACGCGGCCGTTTGGAAAGGGTTCCGATGGGATACATTCTGGCGCGCTACGCGGCGATTCTGGTGCTTTCCTCAGCCCTACTCCCGGCTGCCGCCCAAACGGCTGGCAAGGGCCAGACTGCGGTGAAGCCGACGTTGCCGACGGACATGGTTTGCTGGGGTAGCAGCCCGGACTGGAGTATGCAGTTTGCCTCCTGGGGAGCACAGTACTTGGGAGTGAATACGCCGGACCAGAAATTTCCCGGCCATTTTTACTGGGTTCCCAAGGACAAGACTTGGGTGTGGCAGCAGCGAACCCTCGATCTCGCTCCGAAGGGCCGTCCCAATCTCTCAGCCGTGATTAAGGGTCCGGCCTGCACCGATCCGGTGGACAAGAAAACCTACCCATACTCTGCGCAGGTGACGCTGCCGCAGGGCGATGCGGTAACCGGTTGCTGCCGCAGATTAAAGCCCGGGGAAGCACCCATCGGGCCGCACGGCGTACCACCGAACGAAACTCCCAAGTAACGAAACGCTCAAATAGTGGACATTATGAAGAGAATCGCAATCCTGGGCTCGACCGGTTCGATCGGCACGAGCACCCTGAAGATCGTGGAAAGTTATCCGGAGCGTTTTGCGGTAGTGACCTTGGCCGCGGGCTCCAACCTGGAGCTGGCGCTGGAGCAGACGCTGCGCTGGCGTCCCAAGCTGCTTTCAGTGGCGGGCGAAAAGGCGGCCGAGGAGATGCGTCGGCTGTTGCGCGATGCCGGCTGCGGCGAGACCGAGGTGGTGTGGGGCACGGCCGGGACGGTGGCCGTGGCGACCCATCCGGAGGTCGATTTCGTGGTGAGCGCCATTGTGGGCGTGGCCGGGCTGGAGGCGACCTACGAGGCGGTAAAGGCAGGCAAAGAGATCGGGCTGGCCAACAAGGAATGCCTGGTGGCCGCCGGCGAACTGATCACGGCCGAGGCGCGGCGGCAGGGCAAGCCGCTGCTGCCCATCGACAGCGAGCACAACGCGGTGCACCAGTGCCTGCGTGGCGGACGAATGGACGAGGTGGAGCGAGTGTGGCTGACCGCCTCGGGCGGGCCGTTTCTGCATACTCCGCGCGAGCAGTTCGAGCACATCACGGTGGAGCAGGCGCTGAACCATCCCACGTGGAAGATGGGGCGGCGCATCACCATCGACTCGGCAACGCTGATGAACAAAGGGTTCGAGGTGATCGAGGCGGTGCGGCTGTTCAACACACCGCCCTCGCGGACGCAGGTGGTGGTGCATCCGCAGAGCACGGTGCACAGCATGGTGGAGTTTGTGGACGGCAGCATCCTGGCGCAGATCAGCGTGACCGACATGCGCCTGCCCATCCTGTATGCGCTGACCTGGCCGGAGCGGATTGCGAGCGACCTGCGCTTCGACGTGCTGTCGCTGAAGCATCTGGATTTCTGCACGCCAGATCTGGACAAGTTCCCTTGCCTGCGGCTGGCCTATGAGGCAGTAGAGGCGGGCGGAGCCAAGACAGTGGCCCTGAATGCGGCCGACGAAGTGGCTGTGGCGGCCTTCCTGGAGGGGAAAATCCCCTTCCTAGGCATCCCGGCGACAATTCAGGCGGTATTGAATGAAACGACGGCGCATAAACCTGAATCTATATGTGAAGTTCTTTGTATGGACCTGGAGGCCCGCGAGCTGGCACGGCGGTTTGTGAACGCGGGCGCAAAAGTTACGGCCTAGGGATGGCAGCCACGAGGTAAACTAAGTGGCGCGGGAGAAAATATTATTCAGTTTATGACGAGCGCTTTATACACGGTGGCCGGTGCAGGTCTGGTGCTGGGTGTGATGATCCTGGTGCACGAGTTTGGCCACTTTGCGGCGGCCAAACTGATGGGCGTGCGGGTGGAGGTCTTCTCCATCGGCTTCGGCAAGCGCCTGCTGGGCTTCCGGCGCGGCGACACCGACTACCGCATCTCGGCCCTGCCGCTGGGCGGCTACGTGAAGATGACCGGCGTGAGCGCCATCGAGATGCCCGAGGAGCACACCGATGGCGCACCGCCCGACCCAGGCGAGTTTATGCGGCATCCGCGCTGGCAGCGTGTAATCATCGCCGTGGCTGGACCGGTGGCCAACGTGGTGCTGGCTGTGGCCCTGCTGACGGCGGTTTTCTGCATGCGCCATGAGGTTCCCTATGGCTTGTACCGGCCAGCGGTGGTGGGCTGGTGCCTGCCGGAGTATCCGGCGGCGCAGGCCGGGGTGAAAGCGGGCGACCAGATTCTGCAGATCGGCGACGAGCAGAATCCCACCTGGCAGGACGTGCAGAACAAAATTCTGATCAGCCCGAACCAGCCGCTGGCGCTGCTGGTGAAGCGCGGCGGAGAGGAACTGCCGCTGACCCTGCTGCCCAAGGTGGAGGGCAAGTCCCAGAGCGGCGACGCCGGATGGCAGCCGCAGCAACCGTTTACTGTGACCGGACTCGAGCCTGACATGCCCGGCATCCAGGCCGGATTACAGGTAGGCGATGAGATCCTCTCGGTGGACGGAAAGCCGATTCAGGCCACCGGCGCTATGCAGGCCTATCTGCAGACCACCAAGGATAAGGCGGTACACCTGGAGGTGCTGCGCGCAGGCCAGACGGTGGCGCTGACCATCACTCCGAAGCTGACCGCGGTGGACGCGCATACCCAGACCTATCGCATCGGCTTTGTCTCCGAACCTACCGAGATCGAACAGCTGCCGCTGCCCAAGGCCTTCAGCCGCTCGCTGCAGGAGTGCAAGAAGCTCTCCGTACTGGTTTTCGATCTGATCGGGCGCATGGTGGAGCACAAGGTTTCGGTGAAGCAGATGTCGGGCCCGATTGAGATCGTCAGGGTCTCGGGCCAGATGGTGCAGAGCCGCAGCCTGAACGACCTGCTGGAGTTCATGTCGATGATCAGCCTGCAGCTGGGACTGTTCAATCTGCTGCCCATCCCCATTCTGGATGGCGGACTGATTGCCATGCTGCTGGTGGAGTCGGCGATGCGGCGCGACATCAATGAGAGCATCAAGCTGCGGCTCTACCAGGCGGCCTTCGTCTGCCTGGTGCTGTTTGCCAGCATGGTGATCTTTAACGACGTGGTGAAAATGCTGCCGGGACAGTAAGGCGGAGTGATTCGGCAAGGGCGCCTGCGGGCGCCCTTTTCCTTACCCCGCTCAGTGCTGGTAAACTTAAGAGAAGAGTCTTTCATGGCAATCATCCAACGCAGAAAAAGCTATACGGCAACCATTGGAAACATTCGCGTAGGCAGCGACGCGCCGGTGATGGTGCAGTCGATGACCAACACCGATACGGCGGACATTGCCTCGACAGTCGTGCAGGTGGCGGCACTGGCCCGCGCCGGCAGCGAGGTGGTGCGGGTCACGGTGAACAACGAAGCCGCCGCCGAAGCGGTGCGTCCCATTGTGGACGAACTGGCCGGGCTGGGCATCCACGTGCCCATCGTGGGCGACTTCCACTACAACGGGCACCTGCTGCTGAAGAAGTTTTCGGAGTGCGCGCGGGCGCTGGCCAAGTACCGCATCAATCCCGGCAACGTCTCCATTGGACGCAAGAACGACGACAACTTCCGCACCATGATCGAGTGCGCCATCGAGAACCACAAGCCGGTGCGCATCGGGGTGAACTGGGGATCGCTAGACCAGCAACTGCTGGCGCGGCTGATGGACGAGAACGCAAAATTGGCCGCCCCAAAGGACCCTCGCGGGGTGATGATCGAGGCCATGATCACCAGCGCGCTGCATTCGGCGGAGCTGGCGGAGAGCTACGGGCTGCCGGGCAAAGACATTCTGCTGAGTGCCAAGGTGAGCGGCGTGCAGGACCTGGTGGACGTCTATCGCGAGCTGGCCGCACGTTGCCTGTACCCGCTGCATCTGGGACTGACCGAAGCCGGCATGGGCGCCAAGGGCATTGTGAGCAGCACCGCCGGACTGGCCATTCTGCTGCAGGAAGGCATTGGCGATACGATCCGGGTTTCGCTGACGCCGGTGCCGGGAGGCGACCGCACGGAAGAGGTGCAGGTGGCGCAGCAGGTGCTCCAGTCACTGGGACTGCGCAGCTTTTTGCCGCAGGTCACGGCCTGCCCCGGCTGCGGACGCACCACCTCGACCTACTTCCAGGAGCTGGCGCAGCAGATTCAGATCTATGTACGCGAGCAGATGCCCGCATGGCGCAAGCAGTATGACGGCGTGGAAGAGATGAAGCTGGCGGTGATGGGCTGCATTGTGAACGGACCGGGCGAGAGCAAGCACGCCAACATCGGCATCTCGCTGCCGGGGACCTTCGAAGACCCGAAGGCTCCGGTGTTTATCGACGGCCAGCTGGCGACCACGCTCAAGGGCGATCACATCGTCGAGGAGTTCAAGGCGATCCTGAGCGAGTACGTGGAGACCAGGTACGCGAAGAAAGAGCCGGCCAAGGTTTAGGCGCACATTGGGAAACAGAAACGCGGGCGCAATGGCCCGCGTTTTTTGCTGCCTGAAGCACCGTGGCAATATCATTTCTTTTGAGAGGTGCTGAATTTATATTGACTGATCAGCAGCTTGCCTTCATCGCTATCGATCCGGTTAAAAATCAAGTCATTTTCGGGCCGGCCAAGAATGTCTTTTGCCTCGAAGTAGTACACGTCTCCGGCCTTTGCCGTGAAATGGTCCGCGGCGGTTCTTTCCCCCGATTGCCAGCTCGCGCAAAGATGATGAACCCCGGAATCAACGGAAACGTAGAAATAGGAGTTGGCGTGGGTTGCGCCCGCCCACTTTCCATCAAGGCCGAACCGGGTCGAAGGCCTGCCCAATACGGCAAACTCTGTATCGTCCTGGATAAAAAACACCAGCGCCTTCCCGGCTTCCGGGCGAGCAGGGTGCTGCAGATTGTCCGTTTTCACTTTGAAGGTGGCACCTGGCTCGCCGCAGCCCGGAGCTCCGAGAGTCTCGGCAGGCTTATTCTGTGCGAGAACCGGCACCACGAGGGAAACGCCTGCGAGAAGAACTGCCGCGAAGATCGGCTTGTTCATGATGACCGCTCCTATCCAAGTCATTAACGCATCAGCGAATCAAGCTTAGCGGCACGGAGGCAGAGAACGTCATGAAGTTTTGCAAAGAATTGTAAGGGGCGGCCACTTTCGGCATGCGGGGCGAAAGAGTAACACGCGGGCGCTAGGGCCCGCGTGTTTTGCCACTGCTTCAGACTGCCGCAGTCACTTGGGATCTTCTGGCTTCGCGGGCTGGGCAGGCGCTGCGCCTTTCAGCTTCACCAGGAGGATCGACTGCTCACGACCCTTTGACGGCTTTCTTCGTCGCCTTGTCTGGATAAGCCGAGTCTAAAGGCTGCTACTCTCCGCTGGCGCTCTTCCGCGCTTCTTCGTCCTCGTACTCAATCTTGCGGCCGCTGCGCGCTTCCAGGGTAGCGAGCGTTACGCGAACAATGTCCTTACCCAGCTCTAGCACCGCCGCCTGCTCTTGGCCGTTTTCGTCTGCGTAACCGATTGTCAGGAAGTGCTTGTGCTTCTTTGTGATAACCCATCGGCTGACAACCCCGCCACGTCTGCTGACCTTCTGCCCGTACTCGAGGCTTTCGATCCGATTGTAAGGAATCTGGAGTTTGCCCGTGCCGTAGTCAAACAGGAAAACCTTCTCGTCGCTTGTGGATGAAACTCCTTCTGTTTGCTCCTTGATTGAGCTGACGGTGCCTCCGACGTACATCGCCTTTTGGCTGTCCACGCCTGCGGCTGGTAGAGCAAGAGTAAGCGACATCAAAGCCAACACCATGAGTCTCGTCTTCATGGCATGCCCCCTTCCGGATGTGCTTCTCAGAATGTCAAAACCCCGAACTGCCCGTTTCCGAAACAACAGAAACATACACCCTGCAAACAATTCTTCCGTGCGCAGGGTCACCCTTGCGGGTGATAGGACATTTGCGGGCGATTACAGGTAGGTCACGACGAGAATCCAGAAGACCGGGTTCTCATAGCTTTCGCTGGACTGGTAACAGGCACCGACCGAGAAGCCGCTGGCGGGCTCCGACTGCAGATTGTGCAGCGAATTAGGGATCTCGGCAGGATCGATGGCGGTGAAGGCGATTGCGCGGCCTACGCGGGTTGACGAATGAAGCGACATGCCGGCGTGCGGATTCAAGCGGTCGCTGGCCGCCATTTCGCAGGCGCGGCGGCGCAGCTCGGGCGCGGGAACGCGGCGCAGATGGTGAAGGTTGCGGGCCACCTGCTCCTCCACCTGTTCCACGCTGGCTTCCGGCAGAACGCGGGCAAAATCCTGGGTAACGAAGACTCCCTGCGCGGTTCGCGCCACGCCGATTCCGACGGAGTTGAACTCGCGGTCGAGAATATTGTCGCGATGATGGGGCGAGTGCATCAGGGCGGTGTGGGCGCGCTCGGCATCGCCGGCCACTGCCACGTTTTCACCGCTGGCATCCCAGCGCACGGCGCGCAGCCGGAGCTGCAGCTCCGGCTCGCCGGCAAACTGATGGCTGATCTCGTGGGCGGCGGCCATGCGCTGGCTGTGGAGGCGGGCAGCCTGCTGCAGGCGCTCATCATTAACCAGCGGAGCCAGACCGCGTGATCGGCGCTCGCGGTTTACCAGGCTAAGAATTTCCTGCTCGGCATCCGTGGCGAAGCCGGACGACGCCTCGCTCTGGGCTGGCTTCGACCAGCGTACGATGTGCCGCTCACTAGGAACCGGCGGCTGCGAAAATAACTGCGCGGACAAGGCTTGCGGAAGGGATACAGCAGCCACGAGCAGCAGCGGCAAGACTGGCAAAGCGCGCGACGTAAGGCGCAAAGCCTGTAACCCCTGCCTGCCAAGGTGGGTTACAATCCAGAGATCCGGAGCCTTCCTCATGTTCATGTTTGTCCTTACAGCTATTCTGGCATTCGCCCTGGGAGCCTGCATCGTTACCGTAGTACTAGGCCGCCGTGCGTCGGCGGTACACTCGCGCGTGGCCGCAGCCGATGCCGAGCTGGCGGGAAACCGGACCACCCTCGCTACGCTGCAATCCCAGCTAGGCGAGTGCGGCAGCGAACTGCGGGCGTCCAACGAGCGGCGAGCTACGGCCGAGACCGAGGTGGCGCGTCTATCCGAACAGCTCAAGCAGCAGGAGCTGCAATTTGCCCAACAGCTGCGCCAGCAGGAGCAGCAAGCCGGCGAAAAGCTTGCACTGCTGGCCGAGGCCAAGGTGGAGCTCTCCAACCAGTTTAAAGCACTCGCCTCAGACATTCTGGAAGAAAAGTCCAAGCGCTTCACCGAGCAGAACCAGGCCAACCTTTCGCAGCTCCTGACGCCGCTCTCGGAGAAGATCAAGGGCTTTCAGCAGAAGGTGGAAGAGGTGTACGTGCAGGAGGGCAAGGACCGCTCGGCCTTGAGCGAGCAGGTGCGAATGTTGATGGGTCTGAACCAGCAACTCTCCGGCGAGACGGGACGGCTGACGCGCGCGCTGACCAGCCAGGCCAAGGCGCAGGGCGATTTGGGCGAGATGATTCTGGAGAAGATTCTGGAATCGAGCGGGCTGCGTAAGGACCATGAATATCTGGTGCAGAGCAGCTTCCTCGACGCGGATTCGCGGCAGGCGCGGCCGGACGTGATCGTGCGGCTGCCGGAAAGCAAGCACCTCGTCATCGATTCCAAGGTTTCGCTGACGGCCTACAGCGAGTACGTCAACGCGGAGACCGACGAGGCGCGCAAGCTGGCTCTGGCACGACACATGGAGTCGGTGCGGCGGCACATCAGGGAGCTGGCGGACAAGAATTACCAGGCGCTGCTCGGGCTGCAGTCGATCGACTTTGTGTGCATGTTCGTGCCCATCGAGGGCGCGTTCATGGCGGCAATCAGCAACGACCCTGCGCTTTGGGAGAGCAGCTACGCGCGCAACGTGCTGCTGGTGAGCCCCAGCACGCTGCTGTTTGTGGTGCGCACCGTGGCTCACCTGTGGCGGCAGGAGCGGCAGAAACAGAACGTGCAGGAGATTGTGAATCGCGGCGCCGAACTGTATGACAAACTGGTTGGCTTTGTGGAGGAGCTGAAGAGCGTAGGCGATCGGCTGGAGCAGGCTCGCACCAGCTACGGACAGGCGCTCAGCAGATTCTCAACCGGCAAAGGCAACGTCATTCGTCAGGCGGAGATGCTGAGAGCGCTAGGCGTGAAGCCGAAGAAGAATCTTCCAGCGGAGCTGGTGGATGGGAGCGGCGACGACGATTTGCTGTTGCCGGAGCAGGCTGCTTTCCGAGGGCAGTAATCTCTGATTGCCCAAGCTTTTCTTTTGAGCTTGTCCCAATGTTAGCGGCGCTGTATTTCCCTGCCGAGGAGATACACGCTGGCGATCCAAAGAATAAAAAACAGGGCGCGCCTATTCTCATTCGGGATCAGGCGTTCCCTGATGTCCCAGAGAGGGCTATTCGCGTTCCTAACAACAACAAAGAAGAACGCGCCCGAAATTGCGACTAGCACCAGGAGCCCGGCCAGAGCGGCGCGTAACAGTTCCATCGGCTTGCGCGGTATCCGAACCTGGCTAAGCATCACTGCCTCAACGAGCCTCCCAGCCATTCCACCGCCTTCACGATCTGTTGCGACCAGGCGGCGACTTCGTCGTCGCGCAGGGTGCGCTCAGCGGACTGGAAGCGGACGCGCAGCAGGAACGAGTACGTGCCTGCTGAGAGCGAGCCGCCGCGGAAGGTTTCTGCCGGGAGGACCGTGGTGAGTTCGGCGATGCGGAGCGCGGAAAGCCTCTGGCGGATGCTGGCAAACTCCACGCCCTCGGGAAGCACGAACGAAAAATCGCGCTCCACCGCCGGGTACTTGGATATTGGTGTGTACGCAGGCTGACGCAGCGCGAGCGAGTAGAGCGCCTCGACGAACACTTCCGCAACAAACACGTCCTGCTTGAGCTTCCGCGCGGCGGCGACTTCGGGATGAAGCTGTCCGAAGACGGCGAGCGTCTTGCCCGCGAGTTGCACCCGCGCGGCGCGGCCCGGATGCAGCCACGCAGGAACCGTGCGGTCGAAGGTGACTTCTTCGCTTTTATCCAATTCGAAGGCGACAAGCAGTTGCTCGATGTCTCCCTTGAGGTGGAAGAAGTTGAGCGGCTCGGGCTTGCCGTGGACGCCGGGATCGCGCGCGGCTCCGGTGGCTGCGAAGGCGAGCGAGTTGTGCTCATCGACAGCTTCGCCCTGCATGGCATAAACGTGCCCCGCCTCGAAGAGACGCACATCCGCGTTGCCGCGATTCAAGTTGTAGGCAAACTGCGAAAGCAATCCGGGAACGAGCGAGGTACGCATGAACGACGCCTCTTCGCTAAGCGGATTGGCGATGCGCACGGGCTCGGCCTGTGCAAACGAACGCGCGTCCTCCTGCGGGATGAAAGTCGAGGAGAGCGACTCATTGTAGCCGAGCGCGAGCAGGCGGCCACGCAGCGCAGCCTGCTTGCGCGCCGCGGGCAGTTCGACCACTCCGCCGGAAAACGACGGCAGCGTGCTGGGAATTTTCAGGTAGGAGTAGATGCGGGCGACCTCTTCGATGAGATCGATTTCGCGCTCCACATCCAGGCGCCAGGTGGGCACGGTGATAGTGAACTCCGGGCCACAGCCTTCGACTTTAAAACCGAGGCGGCCCAGGATTCGGGCGATCTCCGCTGGAGGAATCTCCACACCGAGGATGCGTTTGACTTCGCTGGAGGCGAGCGCAATGCGCGGCTGCGCGATCGTGCGCGCCATCGCGTCGATCTCCGTGGAGACCACGCCACCGGCGGAGGCAACGATCAGTTCCGCGACGCGGGCGCAGGCCAGTCGGGTGATGCCGCAATCGGCTCCGCGCTCGTAGCGGTGTGAGGCGTCGGTGTGCATACCTAGGCGGCGCGCGGTGCGGCGGATAGAGGCCGGATCGAACCACGCCGATTCGATGAACACGTTGCGCGTGGCGTCGGTAATCATGGTGGCTTCGCCGCCCATCACTCCGGCAATAGCCACGGGCTTCACCGCGTCGGCAATGACGAGGTCTTCCGGCAGCAGCTTGCGTTCGACGCCATCGAGTGTGGTGATGCTTTCGCCATCGCGGGCTCGGCGCACGATGATCGTGCGGCCTTCGAGCTTGTCGCGATCGAAGGCGTGGGTGGGATGGCCGATTTCATTGAGCACGTAGTTGCTGGCGTCGGCCACGTTGCTGATGCTGCGCTGGTCGATGAGTTCGAGGCGATGCGCGATCTTCGCGGGTGCCGGTGCGATCTTGACTCCGCGCACTACGCGGGCGGTGTAACGCGCGCAGCCTTCGGCGTCGTCGATGACGATGGGAAAGTCGGCCTGGCCGCTCTCGGAAATTTTTGGCGCAATGGGCGCAAGGTCGAGGTCGTAGATGGCGGAGACTTCGCGGGCGACGCCATAGTGGCTCATGGCATCGACGCGGTTGGTGGTGATCTCGGCCTCCCACGTCTGGGCGGCTCCTTCGCCGAAGTAGCCTTCAATGGCGATGCCGCTGACGGTAAGCGCTTCGGCCACCTCGCGGTCGCTGGCAGTGGGAGAGACGAAATCGCGAATCCAATTGGCTGAAATTTTCATTACGCAAACTGCTCCAGGAAGCGCATATCGCCGTAGAAGAATTGCTGGATGTCATCGACGTTGTAGGTCATCATGGCCAGCCGCTCGACGCCCATGCCGAAGGCGAAGCCGCTGAGTTTTTTCGGGTCGTAGCCAACGAAGCCGAAGACGTTGGGATCGACCATGCCCGCGCCCAGCAGTTCGATCCAGCCGCTCTGCTTGCAGGGACGGCAGCCCTTGCCGCCGCAGAACGGGCACGAGATAGAGACCTCGACGCTGGGTTCGGTGAAGGGGAAAAACGAGGGGCGGAAGCTGGTTTTCACCGCCGAGCCAAACAGCGACTTCATGGCATGGTCGAGCGTTCCCTTCAGGTCGCCGAAGGTGATGTTGGTATCGACGCAGAGGCCTTCGAGCTGATGGAAGACGGGCGAGTGGGTGGCGTCCGGCGCATCGTTGCGGTGCACCTTGCCGGGGCAGATGACGCGCACCGGCGGCGCAATCTTTTCCATGGTGCGGATCTGCACGGGCGAGGTGTGGGTGCGCAGCAGCAGGCGGTCGCGCTGCGCGCGCTGCTCCTGATTGGCGATGAAGAGCGTGTCCTGCGTGTCGCGCGCGGGATGGTTGGGCGGAAAATTGAGCGCCTCGAAGTTGTAGTAATCGCTTTCGACCTCGGGCCCTTCGGCGATGGAGTAGCCCATCTTCACGAAGACCGAGATGAGTTCGTCGAGGGTGCGCAGGACGGGATGACGTACGCCCAGCGGACGCTCGATGCCGGGCAGCGAGATGTCGAGGGTTTCGGACTTGAGGCGGGCGTCGAGCGCCGAGCCGGCGGCGCGCTCTTCGGCCTCGGAGACCAGCGCTTCGGCCTGCTGCTTGAGCGCGTTGACGCGTTGGCCCACGTCGCGCTTGGCGGGTCCGGGCGCGGGCTTCAGCCAAAGATCGTTGACCTGGGAGAGCAGGCCGTTTTTGCGCGCCATCCAGCGGTTGCGGAATTCTTCAAAGGCCTTGGCACCGGCTGCGCCCTGGGACTCGGCCTGCAGTGCGGCGAGGAGTTCAGCGGCGGCAGCGTCGAGTGCGGCGGGAGAGAAATCTTCGAGTTTGGGAACGGTATACATGAGTGCGTTGCTGCTCCTGGTTTCTCAGCTACGCTGCGCAGTCTTTAGGCTAAACCAAGTCCGCGCGCCGCGGGTTGCCGGCCGAAGTGCCTCTAAAGCGTCAGTGGAGATTTGAGCGTTGCCGGGATTCTTCGCTGCGCTCAGAATGACACCTCTCGACAAACACAGAACGCAGTAAAAGCCACGAATGGTTGACGGAAGACACAAGCGTTCGTGTTCCCGTGCCATTCGTGGCCTTGGATACTGGGTCGAGAGTGCGTTACGCCGCTGCCGGCACGAGAGCGGCCTTGGCCTGACCGACCAGGTTGGCAAAGCCCGCTGCGTCATGGACGGCGATGTCGGCCAGGATCTTGCGGTCGAGCTCGATGCCTGCCACCTTCAATCCGTGCATGAACTGCGAATAGCTCATGCCGCTCAGCTTGGCGGCGGCGTTGATGCGCACAATCCACAGCGCACGGTACTGGCGCTTCTTCTGCTTACGGCCGGTGAAGGCGAACTTGAGGCCGCGCTGGACGGCTTCCTGCGCTGCCTGGTAGAGCTTGGACTTAGTGAGGAAGTACCCACTGGCGCGCTCTAAGATTTTTTTGCGCTTGTCACGGCGCTTTGTACCACGTTTTACGCGAGGCATTCTACTACCTTCCTTTTTGGATCATCCGCTGGAACGAGTTCCGCGGGATTATGGCGGCTGGAGGCAGGAGGTTTAGGCCTTTGACCTCTTCACACGCCCGGGTCTTGTGACCCATCGTTGCACCGGGCGAATCGATGCCGCCCGGCGGGAGAGCTCCCTACTAGTAGGGGATCATCCTCAGAATCTTAGGCAGATCGGCCTTGTCGACCATTCCGCCCATATCCATCTGGCGCTTGCGCTTGGTGCCCTTCGAAGTCAGGATGTGGCGCTGGAAAGCGAAACCGCGCTTTACCTTGCCCGTGCCCGTCTTCTTGAAGCGCTTGGAGGCGCCGCTGTGAGTCTTCATCTTCGGCATTGTGAACGTCCTGAATACAGCTCTTGTTATTAAACACGATAAGGGCCTCTCCGGGCAAACGCCGCCGGAGCGAAGACCCTGAAGAGGATCGCAAAAAACGGCATGGAGTGGCGCGAAGGCTTACGGGTGAGCCGCCTACAGAGCCCTGGCCGGCTACTTCTGAACCTTCGGCGGAGCCAGAATCAGGTGCAGGGTGTTGCCTTCCTGCCGGGGCATGTTCTCCACCACGGCTTTGTCCGCAATGTCCTTGATGAGCCGCTGCAGGATCTCACGACCGAGCATCTGGCGGGTCATCTCGCGACCGCGGAAGAAGATGGTTGCCTTCACCTTGTCACCGTCACTGAGGAAGCGCAGAGCATGATTTTTCTTGGTCTGGTAATCGTGCTCGTCCACATTGATGCGGAACTTGACTTCCTTGATGGTGATGATCTTCTGGTTCTTTTTGGCCGCGCGCTCCTTTTTCTCCTGCTCATACATGTACTTGCCAAAGTCCATGATGCGGCAGACAGGCGGCTGCGCGGTGGGTGAAACCTCCACCAAGTCGAGTCCTTTTTCCTTGGCAATTTTGAGCGCATCGAGCGGTGCCATGATGCCCAACTGCTCGCTCTGATCGTCAATCACGCGAATCTCGCGGACGCGAATACGATCATTGGTGCGGATAAAACGTTTATCGATACGATCCTCCGATGGTACTGAAACCGCACAAAGTATAGCACGGAAAGGAGGTTGTTCTGGAATGTAAACCGGGGCCCGAGAGACTAGCCTTTCAGTACCTTGGCGATGTCCTTCTCGATGGCCTTGGGATTAGTCATGGGCGCAAAGCGGTCGAGCACTTTGCCCTCCCGGTCCACCAGAAACTTGGTGAAGTTCCACTTGATGTTGTCGTTAAGCAGGCCGCCTGCCTCCGACTTTAGGTACTTGTAGAGCGGATGCGCGCCTTCGCCGTTGACCTCGATCTTGGAAAACAGCGGAAAGGAAACAGCGTAGTTGCGCTCGCAGAAGCCGCGGATCTCCGCGTCTGTGCCCGGCTCCTGGCGGCCGAACTGGTTGCAGGGGAACGCCAGAATCTCCAGTCCCTGGGCGCTATATTTCTGGTAGAGCTCCTGCAGCCCCTTGTACTGCGGCGTGTTTCCGCAGCGGCTGGCCGTGTTGACGATGAGCAGCACCTTGCCGCGATAGTCGGCGAGCGGCTTGTCGTCCCCGTTATTGAGCTTGGCGGAAAAATCAAAGACGCTGGGCATGGAGGACCTTTCTGAAACAGGTTTCAAAGTTTCGCAGGTTTCAAGATTTCAAGGTTAGATGCAAAGTCAAAAATCCTAACCAAGCTGCTTCTGCAAAAACTCCAGCGAGCGCGCCCTCGCCAGCGTGGCGGCTTCTGCGTTGTAGCTCGCGCGGTCGTTGCAGTTGAAGCCGTGGCCCGCATCGTACCAGAAGATTGGCACCTCGGGATTGGCCGCCTGCACCGCGTCGATGCTCTCCTTTGGAATATGCGCGTCGAGTTTGCCGAAGTGCAGTTGGATCGGCGCGTCGGGATGCTCGTCGGCGAACTTAGCAATGTGTCCGCCATAGTAGCCCACGGCGGCATCGGCGCCTAGACGCGCTGCAGCTAGCCATGCGATGGTGCCTCCGTAGCAGTAGCCGATGACCCCGCATTTCTTCCCCGTCTGTTTGCGGACGTATTCGAGCGCGGCGGCGGTGTCCAGCAGAGCATGATCCAGATTGATCCGGGGAACCAGCGACATTGCCTTCTGCATGTCCGCGCCTTCGTAGCCAAGCTCCAAGCCGCGCTCGTAGCGGTCGAACAGCGCGGGCGCAACCGCCAGAAAGCCGTCCTTCGCATAGCCATCGGCCACCGAGCGGATATGCCGGTTCACGCCGAAGATCTCCTGCACCACCACCAGCCCGGCGATCGGTTCACCCTCCGGATGCGCGACATAGGCATCCAGCGTGTGACCGTCGCTTGCCTGCAATGTAACGTGTTCGCTCATCGGGTCTCCTCAAATCTGAGGTTTCAAAGTTTCAAAGTTAATAACCAAAGACATCGGCATCTCGCCGCGTGCGCGCACACGGAGGGTTCCCACCTTGAAACCTTGAAACTTGCCTTTACTCTACTTCGCCTACTAGCGCTTCGCCTTCAATGGAATGGATGCGTGCGGTCAGCATCCGGTTCGCCGGGAGTTTTCCCTGCAGCCACAGCTTCTGATAGTTGTCGGTCAGCGCCTCGGTGCGGCCATCCGCGATCTGCGTCAGGGTAAGTGCACGCAGCGTTGCGCCGAGGAACTGCTCCTGGAAGCTACGCTTTTTGACGGCCGCTAGCTCCCGCAGAATCCGGTTGCGCTCGCGGGCGCGCTGCACCGGAACTTGGTCCGGCATCTCGGCCGAAGGCGTGCCGGGGCGCGAGGAGTAGGTGAAAACGTGCAGGTAGGTGAAGGGCAGCCGCTCGATCAGCGCGCGCGTCTGCTCAAAATCCTCATCCGTTTCGCCGGGGAAGCCCACCATCACATCGGCTCCGATGGCGGCCTGCGGCATGGCGGCGTGGATGCGCTCGATGCGGTCCTCATAATGCCAGGGGCGGTAGCGGCGATGCATGCGGCGCAGGATGCGGTCGCTGCCGCTCTGCAAGGGGACGTGGGCGTGCTTGGCGATGCGCGGCGAAGCAGCGGCCAGCGCGATCAACTCGTCACTCCAGTCCATGGGTTCCACCGAACTGATGCGCAGCAAGGGAACGCTTGTGCGCTCCAGAATAGCCTGCAGGAGATCCACGAAGCGTTCACGAGTGGCCGCAAGATCCCGACCCCAGCGTCCCAGGTTAATGCCGCTCAGTACCAGTTCCTGATAACCGTTGGCGACCAGTTGCTCCACGTTGCTCAGAACCTCATCCAGCGGCAGCGAGCGGCTGCGCCCGCGCACATAGGGGATCACGCAGAACGAGCAGCGGTTGTTGCATCCGTCCTGCACCTTGAGGTTGGGGCGAGTCTTCTCGTTGTCCGAATCGAAGACCGGAGCGGCCATCAGTACAGTGTGGGCAAAGATATCGTCCACCACAACCGGTGCGCGGCGATCGGAACTCAAAGAATCCGGCGAGATCAATGATTCCGCCGGAACTAAATCAGGAAAGACCAAACCGTTGGCGGCGGCCAGTTCTCCGAGTTGATGCTTGTGCGAGTTGCCCACCACCAGCGAGACACCGTCAATGGCGGAGATTTCCTCGGAAGCACGCTGCGCGTAGCATCCGGTAACCAGAATGCGTGCTCCGGGGTTCAATCGATGGATGCGGCGGATGGCCGCGCGCGCATCGTGATCGGCCGAGGAGGTGACGGTACAGGTGTTCAGCACTACAACCTCGGCCTCGGCCGCAGTGGACGCGCGCGACAGTCCCTGATCGGCCAGTTGGCGTTCAATCGCTGCGCCGTCGGCCTGGGTGGCACGGCATCCGAAGTTTTCTACAAAGTAACTGCTCACGGGAGTATTATATCGACACTTGTGGGGTGGGACCTGCGCCGTTCTCGACCGGCGCCGCAGCTCCTGTGACGAATACTTTTGCAGCGTTCCTCAGTATCCGTTCGGTACGGTGACTGGGCGGTTGCTTCCCGGATGAGTTCTGCCGTCGAAGCCAGCTTGGCAAGAGATTCTTGGAGATGGCAATGAAGCGACGCATTTTGCTGGTAGACGATGAATTGGCGATTCTGCTGACCCTGAAAGCGGTCCTCGAAATGAACGGTTTTGAGGTGGAGACCGCCTCCTCGGCGCGCGAAGCGGAACAGAAGTTGGACCACGGAACATTTGAGATGGTCATCACTGATATGTGCATGGAGCGCCAGGACTCGGGCTTTGAGGTAATCCGGGCGGCCCGCCGGCAGGCCTACGATCCAGCTACCGCCATTCTGACGGCCTATCCGAATCTAGGAGCCGACTGGAGGTCCGAGGGAGCCGAGTCCCTGCTGGTGAAGCCGATGAACACCAGCGACCTGCTGCGGCAGATCGAGGCGCTGCTGGTGACCCACCAGGACAGCAAGGCCGCGGAGGCGGTGACCGAGGCAGTCAAGGCTCCGCCACGGCGCGCCGCAACTGCCAGAGCCAACTTCCGCAAGGCCGGCTAGCAGATTATCCGGCGGCGCGCGTCTGTCTCTTCTGCTGCCCGAAGCACTCGCGGCAAAAGACGGGACGGCCCTGGGTCGGACGGAATGGGATCGTCGTCTCCTTTCCGCAGACCGAACAGACAGCGGAGGTTTCCTGCTTATTAAACGGATGGCTGGCTCCCTGGGCGGGAGCCCGCTTCGTCTTGCATGCCTTGCATCGTTTCGGCAGATTCTTGAACTGCTTGTCCTGGAAGAAAATCTGCTCGCCAACGGTAAACACAAAATCAGCACCACAATCCACGCACGTCAGCACCCTGTCTTGTAATTCCATGGGATCCCCTCTCCGCCCCTACTGCTCAACATGGTTAATGCATGGCCCACTTGCAGACTGCACGCAGCGGCCAGGCCCGCAAGGCTGGACGCAAAGACGCATTGCGCCATCCAAAGGCCGAAAACGGCTACTGCTTTTTAAAAGTGCGGCTGGCGATGCTCCCCCGACGGCGATCCCATAAAAATCACTTATGACACGCAATACAATCAATGATGCCGCAGATAGTACTACCGAATGGGTCCCTTGCGAAGTGTTTTAAATAACCAAAGTGGAAAGTTTTTTCGATTCCGGAAAAGTCGGGCGGCGACGGCCTGGCACGGCCGGTGCCCGGGGGCTGCAACGGAGCCGGAGCGCCGCGGTTTCTTCGCGCCTTTGATTCTGATATCGTCAATAGTTTGGGTCGTTGGTGCATTGGGGCTGGTGCCCGGCCGGCGTCCCTCGCAGGGCTTCATGCCGCCGGCCGGCCCGCTGCCCGGTTGCAGAAACAGGGCTGGAGAGATTCCCATGATTCGACCTTATAAGGGCGTGCTGCCCCGGATTCCCGGCAACTGTTACGTGGACGTATCGGCGCAGGTCATCGGCGACGTGGAACTGGGCGAACACGCCAGCCTCTGGATGAACACCGTGCTGCGTGGAGACGTGCACTACATCCGCGTCGGCCGCAACACCAACATTCAGGACAACACCGTGCTGCACGGCATGCTGGGCAAGTGGCCGGTCGAGGTGGGCGAGGACGTGACCGTGGGCCACAACGCCATCCTGCATGGCTGCGTGGTGGGCAACCGCTGCCTGATCGGCATGGGCGTCATTATTTTGAACGGCGCGCGCATCGGCGACGATTCCATCATCGCCGCCGGCACCCTGATCCCGGAGGGAACGCCGGTGGAAGCCGGCTCGCTCTGGATGGGCTCGCCGGGCAAGTTCCGCCGCTATTTAAGTGAAGAGGAGAAGTCGTCAATCTTGACCTATCGCACAAATTACCTGGGCTACAAAGAGCAGTATCTGCGGGAAACACGGCTTTCGGAGACAGAGTTGCCGGAGACGGGCCGTTGAGCGCCAACGCCGGGCCGCTGACTACGGCCGAAATGACGGTGGGAATCCTGATCTATCCCGATGCCGAGGTGCTGGACTTCTGCGGCCCTTTTGAGATCTTTGCCACCACCCGCCTGAGTGAGGAGACGCGGCGCGAGACCGTCTCGCCGATTCGCCAGCTGCTGGTGACCGAAACCACCGGGGCGGTGCGCGCCAGCGGCGGCATGCGTCTGCTGGCCGACGTGGACTTCACCTCCTGTCCCCGGCTGGACATCCTGCTGGTTCCCGGCGGCAGCGGAATCCGCGCCCTCATTCATCAGCCGGAGTATCTGGACTGGTTGAAATACATGGCTCCCCGGGTCGATCGCGTGGCCTCGGTCGGCACTGGTTCCCTGCTGCTGGCCGAAGCCGGCTTGCTGGTGGGCAAGAGAGCCACCACCCACTTCCACTCGGTGGATTTCTTCCGCGAGCGCTTTCCCCGCACTTCCCTGCTGCCTGAGCTGCCGGTGGTGGTGGACGGCAGCATCACCACGGCCAACAGCATTCGCGCCGGCATGGATATGGCTCTAAGTCTGGTGGCCCAGACCTACGGACCTGGCATCGCGCGCGAAGCCGCACGCCAGATGGAATATCCATTCCCGGATGCACAATATAACCGCCGAAGGACCGATCAATGATCAAAGCCGTCCGCGGGACTCGCGACCTGCTGCCTCCCGACACCGCACTGTGGAACTTCGTGGAGCGCAAGGTGCGCGAGGTCTTTGCCCGTTACAACTACCAGGAAATCCGCACCCCGGTCTTCGAATCCACCGAGCTGTTCGCCCGCGGCGTGGGCGAGGAGACCGACATCGTCTCCAAGGAGATGTTTACCTGGGAGGATAAGGCCCGCGCCGCCAGTGAAAAATCCCTGTCCTTAACCCTGCGCCCGGAGAACACCGCCGGCGTGGTGCGCGCCTACATCGAGCACGAACTGGGACGCAGCGGTCTGCTGCAAAAACTCTACTACCTCGGTCCGCAGTTCCGCCGCGAGCGCCCGCAGAAGGGACGCTACCGCCAGTTCTACCAGATCGGCGCCGAAATCATCGGCCCTCCGTCGGCGGGCAGCGAACTGCCCATCCGCGACGCCGAAGTGCTCGACATGCTGACCGCGCTGCTCAACGCCGTGGGCCTCACAGGCTGGACGCTCTTCCTCAATTCAGTGGGCTGCCCCAACTGCCGTCCCGCCTACAACCAGGCGCTGCGCGAGGCCCTCGATGGCATCAAGGACCAGATGTGCGCCGACTGCCAGCGCCGCGCCGAAACCAATCCCCTGCGCGTGCTGGACTGCAAAGTTCCCGCCGACCAGCCGTTCATCGAGCAGCTGCCCAAGATCGCCGACTACCTCGACGAACCCTGCCGCAAACACTTTTCCGAGGTGCGCGCTATTCTCGACGCCCTCGAAGTTCCCTACCAGGTCAACGAGCGCATGGTGCGCGGCCTGGACTACTACACCCGCACCACCTTCGAGTTCACCCACGGCGAGCTGGGCGCGCAGTCCGCCGTGCTGGGCGGCGGACGGTATGACGGCTTGAGCGAGCAGCTCGGCGGCCCCAAGGCTCCCGGCATCGGCTTCGCCATTGGCGAAGACCGCCTGGTGCTGGCCCTGCAGGCGCAGCAGGCCGAAGCGCTTGCCCCGCTGAAGGCCTTTGTCATCCCGCTCGGTGCTGGCATGAACTGCCACGCCCTCAAGCTGGCCAAGGAACTCCGCGCCGCCGGAATCGCCGTGGATGTGAGCGATGAAAGTTTCCGCCTGAAGAAGAGCTTTGAGACCGCCGAAAAATTGGGCGCAACCTACGCCATCCTGGTGGGCGAAAACGAAGTCCAAGCCAGGGCCTTCGCGGTCAAGAACCTGAAGAGCGGTGAGCAGACCACGGTAGCACTGGATGGACTAGCGGAATACCTTGGCGGGTAGATCAGGAAATAGATTGATAAGGCCGAGGATTACCGCCAGTGGGAGTGTCCGCGATTTTGTGTAACCGTTGTTCCCTGTGATGTTGCTCGTTTCCGAGCGAGTTAATTTTCTTTCCCTTTCGCCCGACAGATTTGATTATTTGGCTGACGAGGATCGCAGTCAAGGCCGCAACGCGCCGCGTCAGCGGGCGGAGCGCAGCGGAGAGCCTTGACGGCGACCGCAGCCAGCCGTATCGAATTCTTCCGGGCGAAAGGGATTGCGTATCTATGCCCCCATCGCGATTCGGATGCGGTCTCCCCAGAGCATGGTGAAGTGGTTCAGTGCGGCTTTCCAGTGCAACGGGCATTCCCACTTCGCGATCACGTTTCGCAGCGCCAGGTACATCACCTTCAGCGCAGCTTCCTCGCTGGAAAAGGCGCCACGCGTCTTGATCGCTTTGCGCAGGCTCATGTTCAGCGATTCCACCGCGTTGGTCGTATAGATGACTTTGCGCACCTCGGCGGCAAACGCAAAGAACGGAATCACCCGGTCCCAGTTGCGCTGCCACAGCGCGGAGATCGTCGGATACTTCCCATCCCATCGGGCCGCGAAGGCCGCCAACTGCCGCTCGGCTTCCTCCGCCGTGGCGGCGCGGTAAACGGTCTTCAGATCCGCCGCCACTGGTTTGCGTTCCCGCCAGCTTACGTAGTTCAGGCTGGCTCGCACCAGGTGCACAATGCACAACTGCACCTGGGCTTGCGGAAACACCGTTTCGATGGCCTGCGGGAAGCCCTTCAGACCATCGACGCAGGTAATGAAGATATCCTTTACCCCGCGGTTGCGCAGCTCGGTGAGCACCTGCAGCCAGAACTTCGCGCCTTCATTGGCCGACGTCCACAGACCAAGCACGTCTTTGCGGCCGTCCAGATCGATGCCGATGGCCACGTAGACGGCACGATTCTCTACCCGGCCCTCGTGCCGCATCTTCACCATCAGAGCGTCCAGAAACAGAATCGGATACAGCGGCTCCAGCGGCCGGGTCTGCCAGGCTTTCACCTCCTCGATCACCGCGTCAGTGACTTCGGAAATCAGCGACGGCGATACTTCCACACCGTAGATCTCTTGCAAGTGTCCTTGGATTTCGCGGGTGGTCATGCCACGTGCATACATCGACAGGATCTTGTCGTCGAATCCGCTGAACCGCCGTTCGTGCGGTGGCACGATCCGGGGCTGGAAGCTGCCGTTGCGGTCGCGCGGAACTTCGATCACCGCCTCGCCGAACTCGCCCTGCAGGGTTTTCTTGCTACTACCATTGCGCGAGTTGCCGCTGCCACGGCCGGCCGGATGATGCTTTTCGTAACCCAGGTGGTGGGTGAGTTCGGCTTGCATCGCCCGCTCCACCAACGCCTTTGTCAACTGTTTCAGCAAGCCTTGCTCGCCGATCAGGTCCTCCGGACCCTTGTAATCTGCCAGCAGCTTGTCAATCAGATTTTTGTCCATTTCCATTTGGATGTTCCTCTCCATATCGAGGAACAATCACTTACACAGAAATCAGAACACCCTCCCGCCAGTCGCACCGCTCATTCTGAGTCATCCCACCGCACCGAAAACTCCACTATCTGCGAGGCGTAATCGACCATGCCCTGGAAGTCAATGAACACCACCGGCTCGTTTCCGACTACCCAGGCGTCGTGTCCGGCCGGAATGTTGAGGACGTCACCAGCTTTCGAAGTCGTTTCCGTGCCGTCGTCCATCCGAGTTGTCATCGTCCCCGAGAGCTGGTAGCCGTAATGCGCGGCCTTGCAACTGCTCGTCTTGACGAGCGGCTTGACGCAAGTAGACCACTTCCAGCCGGGCTCGAAAGTGGCGCGACCGATTGCGCCCCCCGCGACAGTCACCAACTCGAGATGGCCCTTGTCGAATCTTCTTACCTCGTCCGGCGAACTGAAGCTTTTCGATTCGAAATTCTCATTGCCTGTCGGCACGGCTCCTCCTCATGCAGACTTTGCTACAGCGATCGAAACAATCTGAAAAATTCAATTAACCAAGGTTTCCCTATCTACATCCCTGAGGGCCACACTCTAATCTGGATCGCCACGGGTTTGCAACACCCAACCAGGTTCTTGAATTCCGTTTCCTTTCCAGGCCGTACCGGAATACTCCCGCATACCTGTAATCCGAAAACTGAGCCACCACCGAAAACCAACATCAGGCTGCGTGAATCTCTCGCCAATTGTGTACGATAGAGAGTGCGATAGATCCTCCGAAATATGATTCACAACACGGAAAGCGATTATGCAACTTGATTTCTTAGGCAATTTGAAGCGGACGCACCGCTGCGGCGAAGTGCGGGCCAGCGATGCGGGGACCACGATCACTCTGATGGGCTGGGTCAACCGGCGGCGCGACCACGGCAACCTCATCTTTATCGACCTGCGCGACCGCTCCGGGGTCACCCAGATCGTCTTCGACAAGGAGCGCAACCCCGCCATGCACGCGCGGGTCGAGGCCATCCGCAACGAGTACGTGCTGGCCGTCACAGGCAAGGTCGAGCTGCGCACCGAAGGCACCCGCAATCCCAAGATGGCCACCGGCGAGATCGAGGTCATCGCCGGCGAGCTCAAGCTGCTCAATGAGAGCAAGGTGCCGCCGTTCTTCCCCGGCGACTCCAACGTTCCGCTCAACGAAGAGGTACGCCTCAAGTACCGCTACATCGACCTGCGCCGTCCGGAGATGCACGCCAACGTGGAGATGCGCCACCGCGTCACCCTGGCCATCCGCAATTATCTTGCGGGCGAGGGCTTCTACGAGATCGAAACGCCTTACATGACGCGCTCGACGCCCGAGGGCGCGCGCGATTACCTGGTGCCCAGCCGGGTGCATCCGGGCGAGTTCTACGCCCTGCCGCAGTCGCCGCAGATCTTCAAGCAGCTGCTGATGATCGGCGGCATGGACCGCTACTTCCAGATCGCCCGCTGCTTCCGCGACGAAGACCTGCGCGCCGACCGCCAGCCGGAGTTCACCCAGATCGATCTGGAGCTGACCTTCCCCACCGAGGAGACGATCCACGGCGTGGTCGAAGGCTTCCTCGACGCGGCCTTCACCGCAGCGGGCTACACCATCGAGCGGCCCTTCCCGCAGATGGCCTTCGACGAGGCTATCCGCCTCTACGGCATCGACAAGCCCGACCTGCGCCTGCCCGCGATGACCGACGTAAAGGCCCTGCTCCCGCCCGATGCCATCGAGACGCTGCTGATCGATCCGGCGCTGCCCGTGGTGGCTATCCGCATCCCCAAGGTGGGCGAACTCACCCGCAAGGAGCGCGACGAACACAAGGCTCTGCTGAGCGAGAAACAGTCCGCCAACCTCAAGTTCTACGACGACATCAAGCGGCTGGAAAAGACCTGGCCCGATGCCATCGCCAAAATTCGCGAGCTCAGCGGCACCGTAGAAGGCGACCTGCTGGTGCTGGCCGCCGGATCGAAGAAAGCGGACGCCGGGGCTGCCAATAACGCCTCAGACTCGACCGATGCCGCCGCCGTTCGCCTCCGCCAGCGCAATGCCTACGCCGTCTACACCACCGCTGGACAGCTTCGTCTGGCCCTGGGTCAGCGCTATGCCGCGCGCCACAAGGCCTTCGAGGGCAAGAGCTTCAAGTTCCTCTGGGTCACCGATTTTCCCTCCTTCGAGTGGGACGCCGAGGGCGGCAGCTGGACCTTTGCGCATCACCCGTTCACCTCGATCCACGAAGACCACATGGGCCTGCTGGCGGAGGGCGTGAAGGCGCTGCACGATGCCAACTCGCCGCTCGGTGCCATCCGCGCCCGCGCCTATGACGTGGTGCTCAACGGCACCGAGCTCGGCTCCGGCTCCATCCGTATCCACCAGCAGGAGGTGCAGGCCAAGATCTTCGAGGCCCTGGGCATGAACGCGGAGGAGCAGAAAGAGCGCTTCGGCTTCTTCCTGGAGGCGCTGCAATACGGCACTCCGCCGCACGGCGGCATCGCTCTTGGATTGGACCGCATCGTCATGATCCTGGCCGGCGCGGCCAACCTGCGCGAGGTCATCGCCTTCCCCAAAACGGCGGCGGCCACCGACCTGATGATGGAAGCTCCCACTCCGGTCACCGACGCACAGCTGAAGGAACTCAGCATAGCCGTCAAGCGGTAAGCCGGCGAACAATCCAGCCGAGGGGCACGTGGCGGCGTGTCCCTTTTCGGCTCTGCCGTCCCGCATGGTAAAGCGGGCCGATCCTGCGTAGAATTCACACGTGAAGAGCAGTCTCTATCCATTACTATAGATTCTGGTTTTCGACTGACCCCTATGGCGCTTTTAAATCCTGACTCCACGGCTGGGCTCGCCAAGACGCTACGCGAAGGTATTGAGCGCCATGTGCGCTACACCTTGGTCCGGCCGCTGGATCACCTGACCCCGGCGGAGTTGCTGGTCCCGGTCTCGCTGGCCGTGCGCGACCTGTTTGTGGACGGGATGCTGACCACCAGCGACCGTTACCGCCAGGCCGACGCCAAGCACCTTTACTACCTCTCGATGGAATTCCTGATGGGCAGGCTGCTGGGCGACACCGTCTGCAACATGCGCTTGTACGGGGTGCTGGACGAGGTGCTGGACAGCTTCGGCGTGCGGCTGGAGTCGGTGCTGGAGAGCGAGGCCGATGCTGGGCTGGGCAATGGCGGCCTGGGCCGTCTCGCAGCCTGCTTCCTGGAATCGCTGGCCACCCTCGACATGCCCGGCTACGGCTACGGAATCGACTACGAGTACGGCATGTTCCGCCAGGAGATCTCCCACGGCTTCCAGCGCGAAAAGCCCGACCGCTGGAAGACCAACGGCACGCCGCTGCAGATTCAGCGCCCCGAAGAGGCCATCGTCATCCCCCTCTACGGACGGGTGGAAAACGCGGCGGACCGCGGCGCCAGCCGCCAGCGCTGGCTGGATTTCCAGGTGGTCGTCGGCGTGCCCAATGACATGCCGGTGGTGGGCTACAACGGCAACACGGTCAACTACCTCCGTCTCTTCCAGGCGCGCTCGTCCGACGATTTCGACATCGACATCTTCAACCGTGGAGACTACATCCGCGCCGTCGAACAGAAGATCGCCAGCGAGAACATCTCGCGCGTGCTCTATCCCAGTGATTCGGTGATGGCCGGCAAAGAGCTGCGCCTGGTACAGGAGTACTTCCTCGTCGCCTGCGCGGTGCGCGACATCGCCCGCAGCTACCTTTCCACTCACAACGAATTCTCCGGCTTTGCGGATAAGGTCGCCATCCAGATGAATGACACTCATCCCGCGCTGGCCGTGGCCGAAGTGATGCGCGTGCTGGTGGATGAAAACAATCTTGAGTGGGCCGAGGCCTGGGAGATCGCCCGCAAGACGCTGGCCTACACCAATCACACGCTGCTGCCCGAGGCGCTGGAGAAGTGGAGCGTCGCTCTCATGGAGCGCGTGCTGCCGCGCCACATGCAGATCATCTACGCCATCAATTTCGACTTCCTGCGCTCGCTCAACGCCTACTCGTGGGTGGATGGCGACAAGGTGCGGCGCATGTCGATCATCGAGGAAGGCCATGACAAGAACGTGCGCATGGCGCACCTGGCCATCGTGGGCTCGCACGCGGTCAACGGCGTTTCCGAGCTGCACAGCGAACTGATTCGCACCTCGCTGGTGCCGGAGTTTGCCCAGCTGTGGCCCGCAAAGTTCAGCAATAAGACCAACGGCGTGGCCCCGCGACGCTGGCTGCTCAAGGCCAATCCGCACCTGTCGCGCCTGCTGTGCGAAAGCATCGGCGACGCCTGGATCACCGACATGGCGGAGCTGCGCAACCTGGAGCCGTTCAGCACCGATGAGGGCTTCCAGGCGCGCTTTGCCGAGGTCAAGCTGGCGAACAAGCAGCGCCTGGCCCGCATCATCCGCGACGATACCGGCGTCATCACCGATCCGCGCTCCATGTTCGACGTGCAGATCAAGCGCATCCACGAGTACAAGCGGCAGCTGCTCAACGTGCTGCGCGTGATGCACGACTATCTCTGCATCGTGGAAGACGGCGAGGCGCCCAAAACGTCGCGCACCGTGCTGTTTGCCGGCAAGGCCGCGCCCGGATACTGGGCCGCCAAGCAGATCATCAAGCTCATCCACAGCGTGGCCGCCGTGGTGAACAAGGACCCGCGCTCCAACCAGTTGCTGCGCATCGCCTTCCTGCCCGACTACCGCGTCTCGCTGGCCGAGTCCATCATCCCCGCCGCCGACCTCAGCGAGCAGATCTCCACCGCAGGCATGGAGGCCAGCGGCACCGGCAACATGAAGCTGATGATGAACGGCGCGGTCACCGTGGCAACCTGGGACGGCGCCAACATCGAGATCGCCGAAGAGGCCGGCAAGGACAACATCTACATCTTCGGCCTGCGCGCCGAACAGATCGAGCAGATGCAGCGCAACGGCCTCTACCGCGCGCGCGAGTACTATGAGCGCGACCCGCGCATCAAGCGCGTGCTGGACTGCTTCCTCAACGACCGTTTTTCGCCTAGCGAGCCGGGACTCTTCCGCTGGATCTTCGACGAGCTGATCAACCGCGGAGACCGCTTCTTCCATATCGCCGACCTGCCGCAGTACATCGACATCAATGCCAGGATCGACGCCGATTTCCAGGATACGGTGAAGTGGCGGCGCATGGCGATTCTCAACACCGCGCGCTCGCACAAATTTTCCAGCGACCGCACCATCAAAGAATATAGCGCCGGCATCTGGGACCTGCATTCCTATCCCCGGCCGTTGCCGGAAGAACCCGCGTCGTCTCCCACCGGCTCTCCGGCAGCTCCGGTGGGACGGTCGGCGCAATAATTCTCTGTCGGTATTTGTCCGCTTTTCTCGCAGGCGAAGGGATGAATCATGTCGAACGTTGCATCGAGCGTTAAGGCCAACAAGGGCGTCATCGGCATTCTCACCGGCGGCGGCGATGTTCCGGGATTGAACCCCGCCATTCGCGCCGTCACCATCCGCGCCATCCACGAGGGCTACCAGGTCATCGGCCTCCGCCGCGGATGGGGCGGGCTGATCGACATCGTGCGCGAGCCGGACTACGACAACTCCAACAATTTTACGGTGCTCAACGAGGAGATCGTCGTCCGTGCCGGGCGCACCGGCGGCACCTTTCTGCACACCTCGCGCACCAACCCCAGCAAGGTGAAACAATCCTCGGTGCCTGCTCACCTGCGGGACAAGTACAGCGCGGAGACCAACGACCTGACGCCCGAGGTGCTGTCCAACCTGGATTGGCTCGGCATCGACTTCCTCATCCCCATCGGCGGCGACGACACGCTGAGCTACGGCGTGCGCATGTACGAAGAAGGCGTCAAGGTCGTCGCCATTCCCAAGACGATGGACAACGACGTGCCCGGCACCGACTACTGCATCGGATTCAGCACCTGCGTCACCCGCACCATTCAGATGGTGAACTGGCTGCGCACCTCGGCCGGCTCGCACGAGCGCTTCCTGGTGATGGAGGTCTTCGGGCGCTACGCCGGCTTCACCGCCATGCTGCCCACTATGGCCGGGGCAGCCTACCGCTGCGTGATTCCCGAGCACAAGTTCGATATCGAACGCCTCACCGAGCTGATGTGCATCGATCGCAAGAAAAATCCCAGCAACTATTCCTCGGTGCTGGTCAGCGAGGGCGCCATGTTCGAGGGCGGCGAAATGGTCTTCGAAGATCAGATCACCGACGCCTACGGACACAAGAAACTGGGCGGCATCGGCGACCTGGTCTCACAAAAGCTGAAGGAACTCTCGCCCAAGTACAACGACGGCAAATCGGTGGACATCATCAATCAGAAGCTCGGCTATCTGGTGCGCGGCGGCGACCCGGACGCCATCGACTCCATTGTGCCTATGGCTTATGGCAACCTGGCGCTGGACCTGCTGATGCGGCGCGTCCACGGCCGGCTGGTGGTGCTCAAGAACGGACGCTACGACGATGTGCCTATCGACTGCATCGCCGGCAGCAAGAAGCTGGTCAACGTGGCCGAACACTACAACATCAGCCGCCTGCGCCCCAACTTCAAAAGCTTCCACATGAAGCCGCTGTTCATCATGACGGGCGAGTAGCCTTCGCCTGGCAGCCGCATATTTCACGGCTGCCAGGCGGTTTGAGCGGGGCAACTACTCTTCTTTTTCTCCCCGCACGCGCGCGCGCACGTCGTCCAGCAGCTTGAGCGTCTTCTCAATGCGGCGTTCGCCGATCGGCTTCAGCAATCCGCCGATCTCGCCCAACTCGGGCTCCATCTTGTCCAGCAGCTTCAGTCCGGCGGCGGTGATGCGGGTGACCACCACGCGGCGGTCTTCCTTGTCGCGGCTGCGCTTGATGAGTCCGGCTTTCTCCATGCGCTCCAGCAGACGGGTGACGTCAGGCTCGCGGGCGATCATGCGCTCGCCGATCTCGCTACAGGTGCGCCCCTCGGGCTCGGCCCCGCGCAGTATGCGCAGCACGTTGTACTGCGTCATGGAGATATTGAAGGGCCGCACTGCCTGCTCAAAGCGCTCCTGCAGCACATCGGTGGTGCGCAGCAGGGAGACCAGCAGTTCTTCTTCGATGGAGCCAAAGGCTTTGCTCTGGTGAATCTCCTCGCCGATCGCACTGACACATTTCTTAGCCATAGTGCTCTCAGATTTCCATAGGCCGCTGCGGGTTGCAAGGAATTTCGTTGCAACAAATACCATGGCTATGTGCCCCATATTTGCCCGCTCTTGGCAAACGTGGGACGACGGCCAAGACTCCGTTCTAGCTCCTGACCTTTTTATAACCGGTTGATGAGCGAGGCCACATAGGCCGCACCGAAGCCGTTGTCGATGTTGACCACGGAAACATTGGACGCGCACGAGTTGATCATCCCCAGCAGAGCCGCGATTCCGCCGAAGGCCGCGCCATAACCCACGCTGGTAGGCACGGCGATGACCGGCACGCTCACCAGTCCGCCGACCACGCTGGGCAGCGCTCCTTCCATGCCGGCGCACACCACCAGCACCCGCGCCTGGCGCAGCACGTCGCTGTGCGAAAGCAGGCGATGCAGTCCGGCCACGCCCACATCGAACAGGCGCGTAATGTCGTTGCCCATCACCTCGGCGGTGACCGCGGCTTCTTCGGCCACGGGAATATCGCTGGTGCCGGCCGAGATGATGCCGATGATTCCCTTGCCGAGCTTCTCACTCGTCTGCCGCAGGACAAGTGTCCGCGCCATCGGGTTGTGCTCCGCCTGCGGGCAGCGCGTGATGGCCATCGCCACCTGCTCTGGGCTGACGCGCGTGGCCAGCACGCTGTTGCCACGCCCGGCCAACCGGTCGAAAATTTCCACAAAATGCTCGGGGCTTTTGCCGGGTCCAAAGATCACCTCGGGCACGCCCATGCGCACCGCGCGATGATGATCCACCTTGGCAAAGCCGAGATCTTCAAAGGGAAGGGTTTTGATCTGGTCCAGCGCGGCATCGGGAGAAACCTCTCCGGTGCGCACCTGCTCAAGCAGGGTTTTCAGACGATTCGCATCCACATCATTAGACTATCATCGCCCGCGCGTGATGGCGTGTACGCGGCAAGGGATGCCGCTCCGTTCCTGACGCAAGGGACTTGCCGCCACCGCGGCGAAGCACTACGCTAAGTGAGATGCCCGACGCAGGCGGCCAGTTCGTAGTCAATCAAGACAAGCGCACCATCACGCTCGCGGTGACCGGCGCCAGCGGCTCGCTGTTTACGCAGGCGATGCTGCGCGCGCTGGAGGCGGACGAGCGCGTGGGCTGCGTGAACTTTATCGCCAGCGACAGCGGACTGCGCGTGATGGCCGAGGAGCTCGGACTGGGCGGACGCAGCGAACTGCTGCTGCAACTGCTGGGCTGCGAGCCGCAGAAAACGCGGCTGCAGAACAACCACGACATCGGCGCCAACGTCGCCAGCGGCTCGTATCCCACCGACGCCATGATCGTGCTTCCCTGCTCCATGGGAACCCTGGCGAAGATCGCGCAGGGACTGGCCTCCAAGCTGATCGACCGCGCTGCCGATGTCTGCCTGAAGGAGCGGATTCCGCTGGTGCTCTGCGTACGCGAGACGCCGCTGAACCGGGTGCATCTGCGCAACATGATGCTGGCGGCCGAGGCCGGAGCAACCATCTATCCACTGATCCCCTCGTTTTACAACCATCCCAATTCGGTGGAAGAGATGGCGCGCCAGTTTGCCTGCCGCGTGCTCAAGCACATTGGACTGCCGCAGCCGGGAGCTTTCGTCTGGAAGCCGGAAGAGACCAACGATTGACGGATCTGATAATCGTTTGTTTCCGAAAAATTACTCTCATGGCAATGGTTGCGTAACATTTGCGCAACCGTTGCCTTTTCAATAACCAAGACTCTCCAAACCATTGGCTGAACAGATAATGGTAAGCACGATTTGACAACCCTCTCGGTGCGGGACTAGGATGCCTTCACACTGGAGAGGAGGTGGTCCGATGGAAAAAAGTTCAGGCGAATGTAGCAGACAAATCGTGACTAGTGAGGTGGCTGAGGCTTAGGGCGGAATCGCTCTAACCACTCGCCAGATTTCCTGCATATTCGGAGTCTGCCGCCGGGCGTTTCATCCGTATCGCGCGCACATTGGGGTGCGCGGATGCAGACGGAGCGAGCCCGCCTCAGGCCAATCCAACACAGCTAACCGGCGCCCCGCATGGCTACAGTGCGGGGCGCTTTCTATTGCGCAAAGGCAGGTCAGGAGTTCGAGTCGTCGAGGCCGAGGGCGAAGGCTTTGCCGATGACCTCGATGGTGACCGGTCGGAGGCCGAGCGCCTTGAGTTCGTCGGGGCGGGCCCAGCGCAGTTCGCTGGCATCGCTAGCCGCCGCGGGCGTGCCTGAGCGCAGATGGCAGAGGTAGTCGATGAGCACGTAGTGGTACTGAGCGCGGCCAGCTCCGTCCGGAAAGATGGAATCGATCACATCGAGCACGGGGCCGACTTCCACTTCGAGGCTGGTCTCTTCCTTTACTTCGCGCGCGATGCCGTCGCGCAGCTTCTCTCCCAGTTCAAGCGCACCGCCGGGAAGCGACCACTCGCCTTGCAGCGGAGGGTTGGCGCGACGGACGAGAAGCACCTGTCCTTCGCGAACGATGACGGCGCCAACACCGACGATGGGAGACTCCGGGTAGATACGGGGCATGGAGGTATTGTACGGCTGAGCAGGTTTCAAGGTTTCAAGGTTTCTAAGTTAAACCCGCTTGAACTCCGCAAAGCTGAGAACCTTTAGGAAAAGAATTCGCGGGGATCGAAGTCGATGATCTTCCAGCCTTTGGGGCCGCGTTCGAGGACGAAGCGCAGCTGGGCTTCGCGGCGGGAGAGCTGCTCTCCGTCGCGCGGATTGTTCTCCAGTTGAAAGTCGGCGAGGATGAAGCCGCGGTCGCCCTCCTGCGATGTTTGCAGGATGCGCAGGGTGACGCGGATGCCTTCATTGGCGGCGAAGTAGGCGTCGATCTGGTCCTGGAAGGTGCGGTAGCCGTCCATCTTATCGGCGTCGAAGGCGGAGAGCAGACGATGAGCGGAGTGGCTCTCGAGCCCGTCGCGAATGGTGCCGAGGACGACGGCGGCGGCGCGTTCGTCGAAGACGGGGAGTTCTTCGGCAGACTGCTTTTCGCTCTTGGTCTGTGGCTGCGGAGTGGCTGGCGGCGGGGCGCTTTGCGGGACATCCGCCTGCTGGGCGGCGAGCGGGAGGATGAGAGCGAAGAGGATCAGGGAAATCAGCGGAAGCGCGCGTCGGGTCACGTTCGTGTCTCCTGTGTCACCGCGGTTATTGTAGCTTTTCTTCCAGTTCGGTCCAGCGGGTGAGGAGTTGATCGAGCGCGACGGTGGCCTGTTCGAACTCGGATTGCGCAGCGATGAGGGCGGCGGCATCGCTTTGGATGGCCGGGTCGTTGAGGAGCGATTGCGCGACGGCGAGACGGGATTCGGCGGCGGCGATTTGCTGCTCGATGGCGGCGTACTCGCGCGCTTCTTTGTAGGAGAGCTTTTTCTTGGGCGCGACAGCATCGGAAGCTGTGCTGCCGGCCGCAGGCGCACTGGACAGAGCGCTGCGCTTTGAGCCTCGCTGTTGTTGATCGCGCCAGTCTTCCCACTGCATGTAATCGGCGAAGGTGGAGGCGTTGCCGGAGCCGTCGAGACCGAGGACGATGGTGGAGACGCGGTCGAGCAGATAACGGTCGTGCGTGACGAGGACCAGCGCACCCCGGAATTCGAGGAGGGTTTCTTCGAGGACCTCGAGGGTGGGAATGTCGAGGTCGTTGGTGGGCTCGTCGAGCAGGAGAATGTCGGCGGGCTGCAGCATGAGGCGGGCGATGAGGACGCGGGCGCGCTCGCCTCCGCTGAGTCGGCTGACGGGCTGGTTCAGCTGCTCGGCGGTGAAGAGAAAACGGTCGGCCCAGGCGGCGACGTGGATGACGCGATCCTGGAAGACGACGGCGTCGGAGTCCGGTGCCAAGGCGCGGCGCAGGGTGAGCGCGGGATCGAGCTGGCGCTGCTGTTCGAAGTAAACGATTTTGAGATGCTCGGCGCGGCGGATGGTGCCGGAGTCGGGCGCCAGCTCGCCTTGCAACAGGCGCAGCAAGGTGGTTTTGCCGCTGCCGTTGGGGCCGACGAGGCCGACACGCATTCCGTTGGTGATGACAAAGTTGAGATCGGTGAGCAGCGGGCGCTGATCTTCGAAACGATAAGCCAGGCCTTCGATTTCGATGAGGCGCTTGCTTTGGCGTCCGGTGGAGGAGAAGTCGAGATCGGTGCTGCCGGTGCGGGTGCGGGAGCGCAGGTCGCCGAGTTCGCCGATGAGTTCGTGGGCGCGGTCGATGCGCGCTTTGGATTTGCCGCGGCGCGCTTTGGGACCGCGGCGCAGCCATTCGATTTCGGTGTGGACGCGGTTTTCCAGGGCTTCCTGATGGCGCGCCTGGGCGTGCATCCACTGCTCTTTGATTTCAAGGAAATGGGAGTAGGTGCCGGCGGCGCGGAAGATGCCGTCGGGATAGACGCGAGCCAACTCAGCGGTTTCGCTGGCGACGTTCTCCAGAAAATAGCGATCATGGGAGACGACGACGCAGGCGAAGGCGGCCTGCTGCAGGAGCTGCTCCAGCCACTCGATGCCGGCGAGGTCGAGATGGTTGGTGGGCTCGTCGAGTAGAAGAATATCGGGCGCGGTGACCAGGGCTTCGGCGATGGCGAGGCGCTTGCGCCAGCCTCCGGAGAGCGATTGGGCTTCGGCGTCGAAGTCTTCGAATCCGGCACGGCCCAGGGTTTCATGCAGGCGCGAGTCTCGCTCCAGGGCAGGGACGTTGGAGCCGGCGAGGACTGCCTCGATGACTTGCGCGACGGTGAGGCCGGGAGCGAAGACGGACTCCTGCGGGACGTAGGTCAGGGTGGCTCGCTTGCGCAGAGCGACCTCGCCGGAGTCGGGCGAGATGAGCCCGGCAAGAATTTGCATGAGCGTGGACTTGCCGGAGCCGTTGGGGCCTATGAGGGCGATGCGGTCGCGCTCGTTGACCGTGAAGCTGACGTTGCGGAAGAGCGGCTCAGCGCCGAAGGCTTTCGCTAGATTCTGGGCGTTGAGGATTGGAGGCATCGTCTTCGATCATATCAAGGTTGGGCGGAGACAAGAGGCAAGGTCAACTGCCCGCTCAAGCCAGAAGACGGCTTGAATGGGCTACCCGCAGCGATCTCATTGTCATTTGTGCATGTCTGCTACGGGGGTTTCCGCTCTTCGAGTGTGCAGGTGCGGTAATAATTGGGCAGGTCCATAGATCGAAACCAGTTCATCGTCGTCAAGGCCAAGCAAACGTTGGTAGATACCCTGGTTTGCTTTTCTGATTAGCCATAGTGAAGGCGCAGGCATATGAAGAAAGGAGGGGACGGCCCACACCCGAGCGCCTCGGCTAACATAGTATTTATTGATACCGGGGCTTTGACCGAGCAGACTGTCATAGATCATGCGAATGTTTGGTTGGTCGCTGGCGATGGATCGGCAAGTGTGAATCAACAGGTCGGGAGCTACCAGTTTCAAGGCCTTGCTCGAAGTGACGAGCGTATCCAGAATGAGTGTGTCATCTACCAGACAGGATATTTCAAAGGCTATCAGCTCATGTCCAGCAAACGCACCAAATATCACAATTTCTGGAAACTGAAACAAGGCATGAGACCATCGCAGGAATCTGTCCTTCTTCCTTCGGCCCGCTTCGAAGGCGTACCGGGTTCGCTCATAAAACGATAGGTAACATCGGTATGCGCTGTCGGCGAACTCCCTTTCATTCGCGATACGGGATACGGTGACGCCGTTCTTCAGGGCCTTCTTGATATGTACCTGCACATTCGGGCGCAGCTTTCTTACGTCATAGTTACCGGGTTCCTCGAAGATAATGGGGTTCAAGTAGGAGTTGAAGGGCTGCCCGTCCTCGACGCCGTGTTGGAAAGCTCCGATTTTGCTGAATCCGTCCTTCGCCCTGTTGGCGTCGTATTTCTTGAAGGGCAGCAGCGTACGGTAAAAAAAAGGACGCACTCGCCGCCACCAGATATTTCCAACCTTGAGAACCTTTGTCCCGGTCGCAAGTTCAAATGCGGCATACCTGTCTACGCTCATCGACTCCCAGCACTCGTCAAGTTGTGGAGTGGTAAGTGTGGCCATAGGTTATTTAAACTTTAGCGCCGGAACGAAGCGACAGAGCAGCTCCTCTACGCCAGTGATCTCCATTCCGCAATGGGATGAGGAGGGTAATTAGTGAGGTTGCCCTTATACGCCCCTTATTGCACTTTGGAATGGTGTCCTGCTTGGTACCGTCGATGCAACCTAAGATACTTACGATTCCCCACTTCCCTTACGAGGCTGCTTTGTCCTTCCAGCTGGGGCGCTTGTGTTTGCCGGAGGCGACGAGTTGGATGCACTCTTCGAGGATGTCTAGGGCGACGTCGGCTTGTGCCTTGGTGACGATGAGCGGCGGGCAGAGGCGCAGGGTGCTGGCACCGCAGCCGAGGAAAAGAACTCCTTGTTCGAAGGCGGCCTCGACGATGTGGTCGCGCTGCTCGGGGGCGGGAGTTTTGGTGTGCTTGTCGGTGACCAATTCGATGCCGATCATGAGGCCACGACCGCGGACATCGCCGACGAGAGGCAGGCGCTGCGGCCAGTCGTAGGTGCGGGCGAGGATGTGTTCGCCGACTTCGTGTGCGTTGTCGAGACCCTCGCGCTCGAGGATGGCGATGGTGGCCAGGGCGGCGGCGATGGCGACGGGGTTCCCTCCAAAGGTGGAGGCATGCGAGCCGGGAAGCCAGTCCATGAGGTAGGCGCGGGTGAGCAGGACGCCGAGCGGCAGGCCGCTGGCGATGCCCTTGGCGATGGCGATCATGTCCGGGGCGACCTCGGAGTGTTCGATGGCCCACCAGCGGCCGGTGCGTCCCATGCCGGATTGGACTTCGTCGATGATGAGCAGGATGTCGTGGCGGTCGCAGATGCGGCGCAGCTCCTGCAGGAAGGCGGACGGCGCGGGAAGATAACCGCCCTCGCCCTGGATGGCTTCGACGACGATGGCGGCGCACTCCTCGGGCGGAAGCTCGTTGCGGAAGAGCTGGTCTTCAATGAAGCGGGCGGCGTCGAGGGCGTACTGCTCGGCGTCGGTTCCGGTGGGACGGCGATAGAGATTGGGAAAGGGAGCGTGGACGACGCCGGGCATGAGCGGAGCAAAACGGCGGCGCTGCTGAGCCTTGGAGCAGGTGAGCGAGAGCGAGCCCATGGTGCGTCCGTGGAAGCCTCCGTAGAAAGCGAGGATGTAGGGGCGCTTGGTGTGGTAGCGGGCGAGTTTGAGCGCGGCCTCCATGGCTTCGGTTCCGGAGTTGCAATAGTGGACGCGGTGCGGTCCTGGCATGGGGGCGATCTGCGAGAGTCGCGCGGCCAGCTGGGTGAGCTGCGGGTAGTAAAAATCAGTGCCCGACATGTGGATGAGTTCGGCGGCCTGGGCCTGGATGGCGGCGACCACCTCGGGATGGCAATGGCCGGTGGAGCAGGTGGCGATGCCGGCAGCGAAGTCGAAGAAGAGGTTGCCGTCCACGTCCTCGATGATGATGCCGCGCCCGCGCTGCGCCACCAGCGGATAGGGGCGCGTGTAGGAGGGCGAAATGAGGCGTGCGTCGTCAGCCAGGATGCGCCGGGCATTGGGGCCGGGCAGCGGGGTGCGCAGAGCGGGATGCGCAGGCGAGAAATTCAAGATCTTTGGCGACTTCGACGGCGATGTGGACATGGAAACCTCCGGAAGCGGTGCTCAAAAAACAAACAACAGCGGAGGCGGAGAGTTAGTCGCCGGCGAAGAGGTTGGGACGGGTGCGTGCAGGAGCCGCAAAGAGACTGGCGCGCGAAGAGGCGAAGTGCAACCAGACTGCGGACGGCGGCACGGAGTTGCCGCAGTGCGGGCGGTGAAAGTTATCCGGATGCTGCATACGGAGCACTCCCCTGGCACGAGGCGGGCTCGATTATAGCGCGAATCCGGGAGCGCGGCGGAGGTTTGTGGAAGCGCTCCGCAAGGCGCGGGTTGCGAGGGCCGATGAGCGGCGCCTTGATTTGCGCTATATGGATAAGCGACTTCTCTCCCGATTCCGGGTTGCTGGTTATAAGAAGGAGGAACACCTATGAAACGGTTCGCAGGTATACTCTTACTGATTTTGGCTGGCAGCGTTTCTGTATTCGCCATTGAACCCGGGCAGCCAGCACAGCAGCACTTCCATGCCCATGTAATTACGCACGTTGCCAAGTACAGCTATAAGACTGGAAGGGCAGTTGTGAGAGAAGTGGCCAAGCCAGTTGTGTATGTGACCAAGCAAGTGGTGTAAGAGCTTCCACTGCAGATAAACAGGTTATGCGCTGTCGGGAACGGCTTTGACAAGCGATTGTCAAAGCCGTTCCCTCTTATGATTGATTCCGTAGTTGTCGTATATCGTTGGATTGTCCTTTAGAATCAATGTGCTATTACTTGTACACTGTTCTGATCTGACATTCGGATGAAGGAAGATAATGGCGCTCGATCTGTTTAACTCTCTCAGCGGCAGGATTGAAACATTTGCGGCGGCCGACGGCAAGACGGTGCGCTTCTACGCCTGCGGGCCCACGGTTTATGACTACGGGCATATCGGAAATTTCCGGACGTTTGTAGCGGTGGACGTGCTGCGGCGGCATCTGCGGCAGAGCGGCTTCGAGCTGCTGCACGTGATGAACATTACGGACGTGGACGACAAGATTATCCGCAACGCCAACCAGCGCAACATGCCGATTGGCGAATACACCGCCAAATATGAGCGGGCGTTTCTGGAGGACATGGAGACGCTGGGGATCGAGCAACCGGAGCGCATCTCGCGGGCGACCGAGCACATTGCCGAGATGGCTAAATTTATTCGCGGGCTGGCCGACAAGGGAGTGGCCTACCAGACCGAGGACGGCTCGTGGTACTTCCGCATCGATAAGTTTCCGGAGTACGGCAAGCTGAGCAAGAAGGATTTTGCGGGGATGATTACCGACGGCGGCGGCCGCACCGATGCCGACGAGTATGAGAAGGACGACGCGCGGGACTTTGCGCTGTGGAAGGCTCCGAAAGAGGGCGAGCAGAGCTGGGAGACGGAGATTGGGCCGGGGCGACCGGGCTGGCACATCGAGTGCTCGACGATGGCGATGAAGTATCTGGGCGAGAGCTTCGATCTGCATGCCGGGGGCGAGGACCTGATGTTTCCGCACCACGAGAACGAGATCGCGCAGAGCGAGTCGCTGACCGGCAAGACCTTTGCGCGGCACTGGATGCATGTGCGCTTCCTGCTGGTGGAGGGGCAGAAGATGTCCAAGTCGCTGGGCAACTTCTACACCCTGCGCGACCTGGTGCTGATGGGGCACAAGCCGTCGTCGATCCGGCTGCTGCTGACCTCGGTTCCCTACCGGCGGCAGCTGAACTTTACCTTCGATGGACTGACGCAGGCGGCGAATTCGGTGGAGCGGCTGCGGAACTTCAAGCTGCGATTGGAAACCGACCGCTGGGAGCCGGGCGCGAATCCGGAAATGGCCGCGCTGGCAGTGAATGCCGTACGCACGATGCACGCCGGCTTGGACGACGATCTGAATACGGCGCAGGCGCTGGCGGCGATCTTCGACCTGGTGCGCGACGTAAACGCCGCCGCCGACCAGGGCAAGGTGAAGCAGGACGACATTGCGGCCATTCTTGGAGCGCTGGGGAAGTTCGACGAAATTTTTGCGGTGCTGGCGGACCAAGATGCGGCGCACGTGAAGGCCATTGTGGACTGGGCCAAGGCCGAAGGGCTGGAGGAAAAGATCAGCCCGGCAGCGGCGGAGATGGCCAAGAGCGCGGCGCTGAGCGATGCGCAGGTGGAGGCGCTGGTGGCCAAGCACTCCGAGGCGCGCAAAGCCAAGGACTTTAAGACCAGCGACGCCGTGCGCGATGAATTGCTGGCACAGGGGATCGTGCTGGAAAACACCAAGGACGGGGTTCGGTGGAAGCGGAAGTAAAACTTTAACGATTGTGCGATGGAGGCGGCCTGCGGGCCGCTTTTGTTGTGGGCGGATTCCTCGATAAGGCGGGGTGAAGTTTCGCCGCGCTGGTACCGATAAGTGAATTGCGGCGTATTCTGCGGGAGCATCTTCGGCCTTGCTCCGGGGTACGTTCCGGCTGTTCCGCACTTAATCAAGGAGCACGCGCATGAATTTCGACGAAGCCATCACATGCCACACCAAGTGGAAGATGAAACTTGCCAGCTATCTGGCCAAACCGGACCACAGTTTGACTGCGGCCGTCGTCGAGTCGCCAAGTCAATGCGATTTGGGGAAATGGATCAACGGCGAAGGCAAAAAGCACTCCAGCCTGCCGGAATTTGCGGCCATGGTCTCCGGCCACACGGCCTTTCACAAGGCGGCAGCCGAGGTGGTCCGGAAGGCTGACTCGGGACAAAAGGTTGGGGAGGAAATTGCGCTCGGGGCCAAGAGTGAATTCGCCGCCGCATCAAGCGCGGTGGTGCGGTCGCTGATGGCACTGAAATCAAAGATTTAAGCCTGGGTGAGCCGGGAAGGAAAACTGGAACGGTTGTGCAACGGAGGCGGCCTGCGGGCCGCTTTGTTGTTCGATATATCAGAACTCGGTGGGCCAGCGGCGCGCAGCTCAGTCTCCAGTGGGCTCGATGGGTTCGAGGTCGATGGCCGATTCTCCGCTCACCTGTTGGTTGACTTTGGCTCCGGTGACGAGGATGACGGAGAGGATGACGACCGCCGCGCCGACGAGCATGAAGGCGTCCATCTTTTCGCCGTGGAAAACCCAGCCGATGATGACAGCGATGAGCGGGTTGACGTAGCAGTAGGTGGAGACCTTGGCGATAGGGATGTTCTTAAGCAGCCAGACATAGGCGGTGAAGCCGACCAGAGATCCGGCGGTGATGAGATAGACGATGGCCCAGAGCGAACGCGGCGCCCATGTGGCGCGATGCAGGTCTCCAAGGGCCAGCGCCAGCAGGGCGCTGAGAATGCCGCCAAAGAGCATCTGCCAGCCGGCGGCGGTGAAGGGATCGATGGGCATGTGCCAGCGCTTGGTGAGGATGGAGCCGGCGGCCCAGCTGATGCCGGAGCAGAGAACAAGGATGGATCCGAAGAGCTGGCGCGATCCGTAGCCGGCGTGACCGGAGATGCCCGGCCACAGCAGGATGGCAACCCCGGCGATGCCCAGCGCGATGCCGGCGACGCCGCGTGGAGAGATCCGGTCCGTGCCGTGACTGAAGCGCTCCAGCGTTAGGAACCAGAGGGGGAGAACGGCGGTAAAGAGCGCGGCCAGGCCGGTAGGGACGTAGGTCTCCCCCCACCCCAGGACGGCGTTGGAGGTGATGAAGAGAAGGATTCCGATAAGGAGCAGGCGGAGCAGGTCGCGGCCGGGCACATGGATGCGATGTCCGTTGAGGCGGCGGAAGCCGAGCATGAGCAGGCCCGACGCAGTGTAGCGCAGCCCGACCATCAGAAGCGGAGTGAGATGCTCGACCGCGATGCGGATGGCCAGGTAGGTGGTGCCCCAGAGCACGTAAACCAATCCGAAGGCGATGACGGCGGAAAGCCGTCTGGGCGGGTTGGCGGGAGTCATGGGGCAGACTGCACGGGAGAAATCCGTGAACGACTTCCAATGTATCAGGTTTGGGGAGACGGGGCCCTCGCTTGAGTTCGGAGCCGGGGGGGCGGCAAATGATGCCGCTCCGGCAGCTGGCGCACGGGATTGGCTTGTCAGGGGGCGCCTCGCGGGGCACAATCAATGGCTATGCGTGATGACGAGACGGATGGGCGAGGCTTGGAGCGGAGGGGGCCGGAGTGGCGAGGCTTTGAGAAAGGCTCCGTGGTGCTGCTGACGCTGCACTCTCCCCGGCAAAAGTGCGTGGGGATTCTGCTGCGGCTGGCTCCCGCTGGTGTGGAGCTGCGCGGCGTGGCGCTGGAGTCTCTGGAGGATTTGGCGCGGCAGATTCGGGCCGGGGAGCCGGCGATCGCCTCGACCGCGTTTTTTCCCATGCACCGGGTGGAGCGCATGGAGCTGGATGAGGCCACCGGAGAGCTGCCGTCGCTGGCGCAGAGCTTTGCCGCCCAGGCCGGCCGCACGCTGGAAGAGGTTTTCCGCGGCGGCAGGAGCGGGGAAAAGGGCCGGTGAAAAACGAATTCTGGACCGCGCCAAATCAGCTGACCCTGCTGCGACTCTTCTTTGTGCCCTTCATTGCCATCTGCATCGTGGAGCGGCACTATCAGGCGGCGCTGATTCTGCTGGTGGTGGCCGGGGTGAGCGATGGGCTGGATGGGCTGGCGGCGCGGCTGCTGCATCAGCAGACCAAGCTGGGCGAGTACCTGGACCCGATCGCCGACAAACTGCTGCTGAGCTCGCTCTTCCTGGTGCTGTCGGCCACCCATATCATCGCCTGGCGCTACACGGTGATGGTATTTTCGCGCGACCTGGGCATCCTGATTATCTCGGCGCTGCTGTATGCGGTGGGGCTGCGGGACTTCCGGCCGGGAATTTTCGGCAAGATCAACACCGCCTGCCAGATTGGGGCAGTCTTCTTTGCTCTGCTGGCCAAGGTGTACCCGGCAGATGCGGTGTGGATGACCAAGCAGGTGCTGCTGTACGCGGTGTTTGCCTTTACGCTGGCTTCGGCGATTCACTATGTGTTTTTGACGGGGCAACGGTTGAGGGCGTTGCAGGCGGCCAGGCAGGAGGGTTGAACCGGACACGGCGGGCGGGTGGCTGAAATGCCTCTGAAACGTTGTGGGAGACTTGAGCCGCGCTGGGGTCCTTCGCTGCGCTCAGGATGACACTTCAATCAAATACAACATCTTAAAGAAACAATATCTTAGGCAACAACACCTCAAGAACTACATCGCGAGGCAGATTCACTTACCAGGAAGAGCCGGAGGCGTGGCCGTCACGGCTGTCCAGCACGTGGTGCTCGGCCTCATCGGTGGAGTCGATGACCTTGTATTGCGCCGGCACTTGGAAGAGCCAGGCGGGCTGATCGCTGCGGCTGACCTTGGTCACCGTGGTGGTGAAGTCGCCGCCCCAGGGATCGCGGTGCGCGCTGCGCATGACCAGGTCCAGATCGGGTGAGAACCACTGCTCGCTGACAATGTCGATGGGGCGGTCATTGCCGATTTCTCCGGGCGGCAGGGTGGTAATGACCCGGGTGCCGTGGGTGCGGAAGCCGAGGATCATCTCCTCGCCGAGATTTTCAGTGCGGACGGGATTGGGCGCCGCCAGAAATGGCTGATCGATACGCATGGTGGGCGCGCTGGTATACCCCGTCTCCTCGGTCTGCGGGCTGGCTGCGGGCCGGCCGGGGGCGGAGGCGGAGCTCATGGCGGCGGGCACGGCGGCGGAATCCGGCGGTCCCAGACGGCGGGCCGGAAGGGTGTGCGGCCGCCAGCGGGGGGTGTCCTGGGCAGTGGCCGGGGCGGCGGTGTCGCCGGACGGCGAGAGCAGGCCGCTACCGCGTCCCTGGGCGTTAAGGCGCGCCACATACGAGGGACTGGGGCCGCTCAGATCGTAGCGATGAGCCACCATCTCCTGCGGGTCCAGCACCCAACCGTAGCCCAGACCGTGGTCCACGATGGTGATGAAGGTGGCGGCGGCAACGCTGGCCGGCAGGCCCGGCACCGAGAGCTGGGACTCGCGCCGGATGCGTCCGACGGCATCGCGAAAGATGATCGAGGTGGTGGAACGCGAGATGCTATTGCCGTCGGTAAAACGCTGATGTTGTTCGGTGACAAACTCGGCGGAGATGGGCTTGCCGGGAACGGCCTTGGCGCCCAGCGGCCCGGCGACGCCGATCATGGACGAGGAGATCGAAATGGGTGGAGGCTCGATCTGTACGGTGATGGGGGGGATGCTATCGTCGGCTGCGGCGGGAGGGAGTGCGGTTGGGGCGGAAACGGCTGGAGCAGATGGGGCTGCAGCCTGTCCCACGACCGCTGGAACCCCGGTGACTAAAACCCCAATCAGCAGAAACCAGGCAGCTTTGAACACCCGAACCACGACCACACGAACACTCATCCCGTAAAACTCCTGACTCATCGGCTGCTTCGTTGGCGGGAAGCGGCACTTGCTCCGCATCGGACGGCCTAATTAATTGGCCACGCGGATGGCCCGGGCAACGCCATCGGGTCCGACCACAACGTCGGCGTTGACAAAGCTATTGCCTACGCTCTGTCCCACGTTGGGCTTGACCTGATCGACCGGAACCTTGATATGCACCACCTGCATCGGACCCGAGCAGACCACCGGATCGCAATACATCAGATTGGAGTATCCCGGCCAAGTCGAGCTGGCGGACTGGGCTACGTGTTGCGCTACGTTTTGCGCGACATTGGCGGCTTCTCCCGCGCTGGCCAGATGGATGAGCGGCGAGACCTCGGCCGGAGCTTGTACCGTCGGCAGCTGGGTCATCGGCGCAGCCTTGGCCACCTGTACGGAACGCGACTTCAAAGAGGCGGAAGTAACTTCCGCCGAAGACTGTGAACCAGAGTGCCGCGAGGCCAGTTTGGCCGTCGCCACGGTGCGCTCCACCGGGACGGCGGTTACGGCGCTCTGCGGCGCGGAGGCAGCAGGCGCGGTGGCTACCGTGGGCGCGCTCACCGCGGGAACACCGTTGTGCAGATGAAGAAGTCCCATGCCCAGCACGGCCAGCGCTACCGCAGCCGCGGAAGCTCCGCTCCACCAGTTGCGTGAGTTCCAATGGCGCACATTCCGCACCTCGGCAGGAGGATGGCCGGTGCCGGGGAAGGTCAGCACCCTGGCCGCAGCCTGCTGCACAGGCTGCGGCTGCGCGACGGCGGTGCGGCGCTGCTGCAGTTGGCGGTAGGCGTCCATCACGGCACGGTCGACGGCCGGCGAGGGACCCGGCACGGAGACCAGAGCCAGTTTGCGAAGTCCGTTCTGCACCGCAGCCCGGGCGCGGTAGTGCGAGGTGCAGCGTTCGCACTGCCGCATGTGCTGGTTCGCATCCGGATGCAAAACCCCGGAGAGCATCTCATCGATGTGCGCGCCGAATTCATTACATTTCATAGCAGACACCTTTGTATGATTCCGCCCGCCTGCTTGCCCGACGGCTGAATGCGTGTTTCAAGTTTTTTTGCCAGCAGGGCGTGGGCACGGTTGAGCCGGGAACGAATGGTTCCCAGGTTGCACTCCAGCTGCGCGCTGGCCTCGGCATACGACATTTCACAGAGATCACACAGCACCACCACTTCGCGATAGTGCACAGGCAGGGATTGGACGGCTTCGCGGACCAGATCGACGGTCTCGCCTTGCAGGACGTCGGCGATGGTGTCGTGGCTACCTTCCAGCGCAAGCTCGACCTCCTCTCCCTGCTCGTTCTCGGTGACCAGCGGTGCGCTGCGGGACTGGGAACGATAGGCGCGGCGGACAAAGTTGCGGGCAATGCCGAGAAGAAATGCGAGCACCTGCCCCCTGGACTCATCAAACTTGCCGCCTTCCTCGATCAATGTTATGAAGGCGTCCTGGGTGATGTCGTCGGCGAGCGTTGCCGAGCCGCTCATGTGCAGAGCGAAGCGGTAGACGTTGGACTTCAACCGTTCGTAGAGCGCAGCAAAGGCTTCCTCGTCGCCGGCAACGGCTAGGCGGAGGAGTTCGTGCTCCGAACGGGTGTCGGTCAACGGCATCGAGCTCACGGCATTACGGACAACCTGGGTCCTACCCGTATTACCGGGAAGGCCCGGGTTAGTTCCACAAAATTAGTTTTACACAGTTTGAGATGTCCGGAGCAGGAAGGACGATGCGCAGCGCGGCTTCATCTTGGTTTTAGCGCGAAAGGTCGTCGGTGGGGTCGCGGTCTTCCCGGTCACGGCTGAGGGCGCTCCCAAGGAGGAGGTAGAGATTGACAAGGTTGACCAGCAGGAGCAGGGCTCCCAGCACCGAGGCCTTCCAGCCCTGGGCGTTGTCGTCGTCAAAGTCCTGATAAAAATCGCGGATCTGCTGGGCGTGGCAGCTGGCCAGTCCGGCAAAGATGACCACGGCCACCGAGCTGAGCGACCAGTTGAGGTTCGGGCTACCGAGCGCCAGGTTGACGGCGGCCAGGATCGCTCCTCCGGCCAGAATCATGAAGATGGCGGTAAACGGACGGGCCAGATCGCTGCCGAGCAGGAATCCCCACAACGCGGTGACGGCGTACATGAGTCCGGCACAGAGAAAGACAACCGCGAGAGTGGCCGGCGACAGGAGCGCGGAAAACTCCAGTCCGCAGAACGCGGCATAGGCATAGAGCAGCACCGCCGCCGGAACGATGCCGAGCTTGGGGACGTAGCGGCTGCACAGGCCGAGAAACATCACCTGGGTGATAAAGATCACGTGGACAATGAGTTGGCCGGCGAGGAAGCTCTGCGAAAGCGCCCCGTTGCCGGCCAGGGAGGCGGCCACGGCAGCCGTCAGCAGCATGGCGGCGGAGGCCAGCGCCAGTGCCCGGGCCAGCACCCGGCGATAGGTCTGCTCCAGAGCGTCGTTCAAGGGTTCGTCGATGCCTGCGGATTGGGAAGCAAGCGGGGAGAAGCCTTCGGGAACAGCATCCAGCAGCTGCGGATGGGGGCCACGGGCGATGCGATTCTCGGCGACCGGCAGGATGCCGCAACCGTCGGGAATGGGCGGCAGCTCACCATGCGGCAGGGTGGGATCGGTCATACCGTCCATTGTGCCCTAGAACACGTGCCGCACCAGATCACGCTGGTAACAAAAGGCCCGTGCGCGGCCCCATCGACAGCGCGCAAATCAGCTGGCGGGCCGGGGAACGATGTCGTCTCCGTGGATGTGGAACTGGGCGGAGCAAAGCTCGGAGCCGCAGATGATGGGAACGATTCCGGCCATCTGTTTACGGGTGATGAGGCCAAGGGTGGCGCACGACGGACAGGCCAGCACGGCCCAGAAGGGATCGGCCGCATCGCCGCTTTCGCCGGCATTGTCGAGGACGAAAACCGTACCGGGGCCCATCTGTTCGGGGATCCACTGGGGGAGATAGTTGATCTCGACGATCATGTGTCACCTCCACAGTCTCAGAAGAGACTGCCTGGTTCAATAGACCTGGTTATGGCCGTACCTTGGCACGGACGGCCGTAGCCGAGCGTACCGGTTGAGAACCTTTCTTGGGAGCTAGCGAAATCGTTGTGTCCGAGCCGACGATTGGCTCATCGGCCATGGGCGCGTCGGCTACGGCTCCTGGCTCAGGGGCTAAGACCCGCTCCAGGATCGGGCCGATGCAGATGGCGAGCAGGGGCTGCTGGGTGTCGCGTAAGAGGTCGATGACCCCGCGCTCGGAGTCGCAGAGGAAGATGCTCTCGCCGTCGGTGAGAAGATGCAGGCCGGGCCGGCGCGAAAGCAATTCGGCGAGGCGGTGGCCGAACTCGCGGCGCAACAGGCCGATCATTTTGCGGATACGCTGCAGGCTGAAGCCGCGGCGGCGCAGATCGCTGAGGATGGCCAGCTCGGCCAGATCCTTGGCGGAGTAGAGGCGGCGGTGGCCCTGGCGAGCAGGCACCACGATTCCCTGCTCATCCCACCACTGGAGCTGCCGTGGCGTGAGGGCGGTGCGTTCGGAAACCTGACTGGACGTGTAGCTATCGATCATGCCTGTACCAATCCGGACGGCTCAGGACTCGGTTCCACGACTTTGGATGAACACAGAAGGACAATATGTTTCAAACAAAATCGCCTAACAATGTTGCAACCATCTTATGTCAGCTTTGGCCGAAGTCAAGAGCACAGTTGCCTCCCAATATGAATATCTGTGCATGGGCGCCCGCACAGTCACGGCCAGGCAAGAGGGTGCTATGTTGTCTTCATGCGCCTTGTGATCAATGCAGAAGAACGGAACCTGGCGGCGTCCTCTCTGGACGCGCTGATTGAAGAGCTGGGCATGAAGGGCGACCGCGTCGCCGTGGAGCTGAACCGCGAAATTGTGCCCCGTACCAACTGGAGCGCGACCGCTCTGAAGGACGGCGACCGGCTGGAGATCGTGCACTTTGTGGGCGGAGGAACGCCTGGCCGAGGCCCGCGGGGTTAGAGCGAAAAACAAAATGCAACTGGACAAACCAAAGGCCGCTCCGGGGGATGAGCGGCCTTTTTGCGACGCCGGTGCTGGTGATCGCCTCCAATCCCGGCGTGTGGGATCTCGTATTGGCTGCGAGCGCGCCGCTCCGGATTAGTGCTCCGGAGCTGGCTTGATGTTGTCCCAGGCGACGGTAGCTGGGCTGAAAGAGGACGTAGTGTCCCCGTGACAAAACGCGATCCGGTCGGCCTCGCGTAGCGCCTCACCAACCGGTATCTCGTCCGGAACATTGCAGATGCGGAGGATGCCGCGTTGATCTGCGTTGGCCATTGGAACCTGCTTCATTCTGCGATACTCCCTTGGGAGACGATTCGTCCTGTTCTGAAGAGTTGCAAACTACCCGGAGCGCGCTTACTGCGCCGGACTGGCCGTGGCTGGCGGCATGGGCTGCTGGGCCGCCGGAGCGGCCTGCCCAGCCTCGGCGGCCTGCGGCTCCTCGAGGTTGTTGGTCATCAGGCGGACATCGACGCGGCGGTTTTCGGCGCGGCCGTGCGCGCTGGTGTTCTGATCCACCGGTTGGTCCTTGCCCAGGCCGATGACGAAGATTTTATGCGGCGGGACGCCGTACTTGGAGGCCAGGTACTGGGTGACGGCGGCGGCGCGGCGCTGGCTGAGCTGATAGTTGTAGTCGGCGTTGCCCACCGAGTCGGTCCGCCCCTCGATCTGCACAATGTAGTTTTTGACGGTGGGAATCTGGCTGCCGATCTCATCCAGCTCGCCTTTATCCTTGGCCGTCAGCACGGCTTTGTCGAAGCCGAAGTGCACGGCGGTTTCGGTGACGGGATGGTAGTTGTCGAAGTTGACCACGCGGTTGGTGAGATCGCTGACGCCGGCGTTGGTGGTGGTGGCGAGCTGCTGGGCCTGGTCGGCCTGCTGCCCGGCAGCCTGCGCCTTCTGGTCGGCGGCTGCGGCTTTGGCATCGACTCCGGCAATGCCGGCCTGGGCGCGCGCATCGGTGTCGTGAATGCCGTGAGTCGTCTGCGCGGTGCGCTCATCCAACTCATCGACCTTGTTCATGACCGGGGTAACTTCCCGCGAGACTTCTTTTTTGGTGGTGCAGCCGACGGTGATGGCCATGGCGGCGGTGATCAGAATTGGAATTGCAATGCGTTTCATAAGAGTAGCTCCTCGCGTGATAGCGGACTCGGGCGGTGTTTCCCCGGAGGCATGCCATGCCTCAGACGGCGAATTAGAGTGCACGCACGATGCCAAGCGAGAGGGGCCGCAGATTCAATGGGTTACAGAGGTCAGAGGAAACCGGTTCGGGAGATTCCTTCCCCGAGAGGTAGAATTTTCATAGCGGCACCAGCGGCAGGAGCAGCCCGGCGTCAGCGACCGGAGGGCCGTCTGTTGGCCCGTACCCGTCGCTAAGCCGTCGCCGCGTACCCGGCTGCAGGGCGCTGCGACGGGCCGTCGCGCAGATAAGCTCAGAAACCATGGATCTGCATCAGAAGATCAAAACGCTTCCCTCCGATCCCGGCGTTTATCTCTACAAGAACGCCGAGGGTGAGGTCATCTACGTCGGCAAGGCGAAGAACCTGCGGGCGCGGGTGCGCTCCTACTTTGTGGAGGGAGCGAGCGAAAACGCCAAGACCGGAAGCCTGCTGCGCGAGGCCGCCGATCTCGAATACATCGTGGTGGGCAACGAGCGCGAGGCGTTGGCGCTTGAGAACAACCTGATCAAGCAGAAGAAGCCGCGCTACAACATTCTGCTGCGCGACGACAAGAGCTATCCCTACATCAAGCTGACCGCCGAGCGCTATCCGCGGGTGTATGTGACACGCCGGCTGCGCAAGGACGGCGCGACGTACTACGGGCCGTACTTCCCGGCCAACCTTGCCTATCGCGTGGTCGATTTAATTCATCGCAGCTTTCTGATTCCCTCCTGCAAGATCGACCTGACGCGCGATCATCCGCGCCCCTGTCTGCAGTTCCACATCAAGCGCTGCCTGGGGCCGTGCGTGAAGGATTTGACCACTCCGGAGATTTACGCCGAGGCGGTGAAGGACGTGAGGCTGCTGCTGGAGGGCAAGCCGACCGAGCTCTCCGCCTCGCTGCGGCAGCGCATGGAGCGCGCCTCCGAAGAGATGCAGTTTGAGATGGCGGGCAAGTATCGCGACCTCATCACTACCGTGGAGCAACTGCACGAAAAGCAGCGCATGGACGCCGCCGAAGGCGACGACGTGGACGTGATCAGCTACCACTATGAGAACCATCTGCTGGCGGTGAATCTCTTCCACATGCGCGGCGGCAAGGTGCTGGATCGGCGCGAATTTTTCTGGGAGGAGCTGGGCGAGCTGGAGACCGAAGATGGATTCCAGGTGGGCGAGTTCTTCAGCACGCTGCTGCAGCAGCTCTACCTGGATGCGCCGTACATTCCGCGTACCATCTCAATACCGGTGGAGTTTGAAGACCGCGCGGCGCTGGAGGAGTTGCTCAGCGAAAAGCGCGGCACGCGGGTGCACATCGATACACCGCAGCGCGGAGCGAAGCGCTCGCTGATCGACCTGGTGGGCAGCAACGCCAAGCAATCCTACGAGCAGCGCTTCCGGGTAATGAAGCCGCGCACGGACGTGCTGCAGAGCGCAGTGCAGGAGATTTTCCAACTGCCCGAGCTGCCCACGCGCATCGAGTGCTTCGACATCTCGCACATCCAGGGCGCGGAGACCGTGGCCTCGATGGTGGTGTGGGAAGAGGGCAAGATGAAGAACGCGGACTACCGCAAGTTCATCATCCGCACGGTGGAGGGGATCGACGACTTCAAGTCGATGCACGAGGTGGTGACGCGGCGCTACCGACGTCTGCGCGATGAGGAGCAGGCGATGCCTTCACTGGTGCTGGTGGACGGCGGACTGGGACAGCTGCACGCGGCGTCCCGTGCGCTGGAAGAGCTGGGCCTGGCCGCGCAGCCGCTGGCTTCGATTGCCAAGCGGGAGGAGATTCTGTATCTGTTTGGGCAGGAGGACGAGCCGATTGTGCTGGACCGTCATTCGCCGGTGCTGCTGCTGATTCAGCAGGTTCGCGACGAGGCCCACCGCTTCGCCATCACCTTCCACCGCAAGCGCCGAGAGATGCGCGACCACGCTACCGAACTGCGCGAGGTTCCGGGGGTGGGCGGGATGACGACGCGAAGGCTGCTGCAGCATTTTGGATCGCTGCGCGCGGTGAAGCAGGCCAATTATGCGGCGCTGACGGCGGTGGTCACGGACAAACAGGCCAAGGCGATACTGGAGTTTTTTCAGGGCGAGGGGCAATAAGGGCGGAGGCGACAATGCTGATGGCGCGCCCCGAGTAAGTGGCGGAACGTTAAGAATTTGGGATGATTTTCCCGTGCTACCATGTCCCCCTGAGTTTCAGCTTCACACGAAGGGTTGGAACGCTAAAGCAGACTCGCGCGGGGACAGGTTCGCATCAGAGGCTGGCCATTGAGCGAGGACATGGAGAGAAGATGCGAAACGTGTGGTGGATCCTGGCGTTGGTGACGATCGTGTCCGTACTTGCGCTGTCGCAGGGAAAGATTCACAAGCTGACGGTGGGCGGCTATGCGGGCAACATTCCGGTGATGCAGACCAATGGAAAGGATTATGTGGAAGTCACAGCATTGGCGCAGCTGGTGAATGGGTCCCTGAGTTTTCATGGCGATCAGATGACGTTGTCGCTGACCGGAAACGAAGCGGCGAACTCCGAGAAAAAAGCTGGATTGTCGAGAGATTTTCTGCGCGCGGGAATTGAGGAGATGAGCACGATTCGCGAATGGCACAGCGTGCTGGCGACCGCAATCGAGAATCAGTTTCCGGTGACCAAAGATCTGCTGAGGCCGTATGAAACATCGGCAAGTAAGAATCTGCGGATCGCGCAGGTGGCGGCAACTACGGATGCGGACCAGAAGGCGGCGCAGTTGGTCACGAACGAGTATCAGAAGATGAAGCAATTGAGCGACAGTTTTCTGGCGCAACGGGCCGCGGCGACTTACATCAATGCCGATGCGCTGACCAACGACACATTGAATCAGAGTTTGATCGCCTGCGGGAGATCCCTGGAAGCGATGGCGGCGAGCGGGCAGTTCACGGATGACGGGACGTGTCGCTGAGAAAAGAGAATCCGACTACTCCGGGACCTTTTGCCAGTAGACCGTGATCTGAGTGTTGCCGGAAGAATCCTTCCCAACTTCGACAACTTTTTTGTAGTGGCACTTGGTGCTTGCGCTGGCGGAGTGCTCAAGGTAGCAATCGGTGGGACGCGGGGAGACGAAGACGCGGGAGCGGGGGACGCCGTTGGTGAATGAGTACCAGTATCGTTCGGTTTGGGTGGGCGCGAAGAGCCACCACGAGCAAATGAATATCGCCGCCATGGTCAGCAGGACGAGCAGACAATAGAAGTAGGCGGTGAGAGTTGCGAAGAGAGTGGGTCGATCCCCCGGCATGGCATTCCTTCGGTCTTAATGGCGCATTTTATCAAAGCGTGGAGCGCGGGGTTCGCCGGGTCAGCTGGCCACTCCATGGTTGCGGCTTTTTTCGTTGGGGAGGGCTTTCAAGGCCAGCTGCACGGCCCCTTCGAAGGGCTGGCGTTTGCTAAGGCGGATCTGAACTTCAGGACGGTCGGTGTGCAGGATGTTGCTGAAGACGTTGCGCACGCGGGGTGAGTTGGCAAAGACACTGCCGGTGATGGCGACCTGCTGGATGGAGTGGCCGATCCACAGGCGGCGCAGCACCACCTGAGTGATGCGGGCCAGTTCGATGGCGGCGGCATTGAGAATTTCGCTGGCGATGGGGTCGCCCGCTTCGGCCACCGCGAGCACGATGGGAAACAGATCGGCGAAGTTGGGGATCGGATCGCTGTGGCAGCGCTGCACCAGCTGCTCGCGGGTGACGATGCTCCAGTGCTTCATGATTCCGGTGACCAGCTGGCTGCTGCGTCCCTGGTCCATGGCGCGCAGGCTTTTGGAGACGGCGCGCTGGCCGATCCAGTGTCCCGATCCTTCATCGGAGACCAAGCGTCCCCAGCCACCGGCGCGGGTTACTTCGCCGCGCTCGTTGCGTCCAAAGGCGACGGAACCGGTGCCGGAGATGCAGACCACGCCGGGGGTTCCGTAGAAGGCGGCTTCAAGGGCGATGACCGTGTCTCCGACCACGCGGACGGTGGCGCGGGGCAGCAGTCCGGCGAGGATTTCCGCAATAGTGGCAGCGACTTCAGGTGAGGCGGCTCCGGCGACTCCGGCACAGACGCTGGCGATATCGTTGGCGGAAATTCCGGCTGCGGCAACGGCGCCGTGCACCGCTTCGGCAAGAGACTGGCGAGCAATTTCAGTGGAGACGGAATTGAGATTGCATCCCTTGGCTGCATGGGTTGCAAGCACGGATATACCGTTGGATATAGCGGCCGCAGTCTTGCTTCCGCCTCCGTCAATTCCCAGCACGAATGCCATCGTGCTCTCATTCTGACATACTCTTCTTGGCGTAAATATAAGGAAAGACGCAGGGTATTGCTTACGTGGGTACATCGTGAGAGGACTTGCGCATGGCTCGTGCAAGAGCTTGCGCGAAAGCTAAAGATTAACGATTCACCATGCTGTCAATCGTTGTCAACGGGAAGGTAACGCGGACGATAATGGTTGCGCGAATGGAAGAAAAAAGTGCCTTGTTTCAGGCGGGCACGGCGTGGCGCGTGGCGCGCACCTTGTCATAAATCTTGAGGTACTCGCGGGCGGAGACCGGCCAGGAGAAGTCGCGCGCCATGCCGTTGAGCATGAGCTTGCGCCACTCCTTGGGCTTGCGGAAGAGCGCGAGCGCGGCCTGCGTGGCCGTGAGCAGCGCTTCCGGTGTGTACTCGTGGAACTTGAAGCCGGTGCCTTTGCCGGTGCGTACATCGTAGGGCTCGATGGTGTCATCGAGTCCGCCGACGGCGCGAACGATGGGGACGGTTCCGTACTTGAGCGAGTAGATCTGGTTGAGGCCGCAGGGTTCGTAGCGCGAGGGCATGAGGAACAGGTCGGCGCCGGCTTCGATGCGATGCGCCATGGCATTGTCGTATCCGACGTTGACGGCAAAGCGTCCGGGATACTGGCGGACGAGACGGCGGAAGCGATCCTCGTAATCCTTGTCTCCGGAGCCAAGGATGACGACGTTCACATTTTCATGCGCCAGGCGGTCGGCGGCGAGGGAAAAAAGATCGAAACCTTTTTGGGCTGCGAACCGCGAGACGATGCCGATGACGGGAGCGGTGGATTGCGGATCGAGCGCGATGCGGCGCAACAGATCGCGGCGGCACAGATGCTTGCCCTCGAGCGAATCCGCCGAATAATGGGCGGCGATGCAGGGATCGCTGGCGGGATTCCACTCGTCGTAATCCACGCCGTTGAGAATGCCGGTGACGGTGGAGGCACGGTCGTGCAGAACACCCTCCAGGCCGAAGCCATACTCGGCGGTCTGAATCTCCTGCGCGTACTTGCGGCTGACCGTGGTGATGAAGTCGGAATAAACCAGCGCGCCTTTGAGGTAGTTCACCTTGCCGAAGAACTCCAGCTTGCTGATGGTGAACAGATCCCAGGGCAACATGAGGAGCGGCAGCGTGTCCGGGGAAAAGACTCCCTGGTAGCCGATGTTGTGGATGGTGAAGACCGAGGGAACTCCCTGCAGCGCGGGGTCCTCTTCGTAAAGGGTGCGCAGGAGGACGGGGATCAATGCGCTCTGCCAATCGTGGCAGTGGAAGACGTCGGGAACGCCGAGGACCTTGGCCGCCTCCAACACGGCACGGCAGTAGAGCGCGAAGCGCTCGGCGTTGTCACGATAGTCGCCCAGGGGCGTGCCGTAGAGGCCGTCGCGATCGTAGAAGGGTGGATAATCGATGAAGTAGTAGCGGACGCCGTGGTGCTTTCCGCCGTCGACCACGGCGCAGAAGCGGTACCGGTCGTCAAAGGGAACGGTAATGCTGGCGATGACGGTGCGCGGTTCTTTGAGATGGATCTGCGTGCCGCGGTACAGGGGCAGGTACACTGTGACCTGGTGGCCAAGTCCGGCGATGGCGCGGGGAAGGGCCCCGACTACATCGGCGAGTCCTCCGGTTTTCGAGTATGGAACACACTCGGATGCAGCGAACAGCACGTGCACGGGGCCTCCGCACAAGCAGGAACAAGAGTTGGATGCGCGCGACGCGGACGACGCGCCAGCGTGCAGTCTAACAGGCTGGGCGAAAGACAGCGAAAGGCGGTCAAACTTTGTTGAAGGTTGGAGCGAATCGGATAGTGAGCGGCCGCAAACCCAAATTGGGGCAGCACTTCCTCGTGGACCTGGTTGCGATGCAGCGCATTGTGGACGCGCTGGGCGACATCTCCGAGACCACGGTGGTGGAGATTGGTCCGGGCGAGGCGGCGCTGACCGAGCTGCTGGCCAAACACGCGGGCCGGCTGATTGCGGTGGAACTGGACCGGGTGCTGGCGGCGCAACTGCGCATGCGCTTTACTCCGCTGACCAACGTGGAGATTCTGGAGGCGGACATCCTGCAGGTGGACCTGGGAACAGTACTGGGTTCCACGCCGGGACCGCTGCGCGATCTGCGTCCGACGGGATTGTTCAAGACGCAGGTGGTAGGCAATCTGCCGTACTACATTACGACGGATATATTGCTGAAGTTGTTTTCCGCGGGCAGCCGGATCGAGACCCTGGTGCTAATGGTGCAGAAGGAAGTGGCCGACCGCGTGGTGGCCGAGCCGGGAACGCGCGATTATGGGCTGCTCTCCGCCACGGCGCAGATGTATGGCACGGTGCAGAAGCTGTTCGAGCTGGGGCCGGAATCGTTCGATCCGCCGCCCAAGGTGCGCTCGGCGGTGTTCCGGATGAAGATGCGGCCGCGCTTTGCCGAGCTTGGAGTGGACGAGGCAGGCTTTATCGGATTTTTGAAGACAATGTTTGCGCTAAAACGAAAAACCGTGAGCAACAACCTGAAAGTGGCCTACGATAAGGAGGCTGCAAAGGCAGCCCTGGCGCGCACAGGGATTGCGCCGACCACGCGCGCCGAAACGATTGGGTTGGAAGACATGGCGCGGCTGTATCTTGAGCTGAAGGGCCGCGAGATTAAGACCCCGGAACCGAAGAACGTCGAGGTTAAGAACCGGGAGGTGAAGCGATGATTGGGCAGAATAAGACGGTGCCGAGAATGACCATGGTGCGCGAACCGGCGGTAGCCGGGCAATTCTATCCGCGGTCCGAGAAAGAACTGCTGAGCGAAGTACAGAAGTTTCTGGAACGCGGCGCTCAGGAGGACGGCCCGCGGGTGCGGGCGCTGGGAGTGATTGCGCCGCATGCCGGCTACGTGTATTCGGGCGCGGTGGCGGGGGCAGTGTATGCGCATATCGAGGCGCCGAAAAAAGTGATCGTGCTCTGCCCCAACCACACCGGGATGGGCGAGCCACTGTCGATCATGAGCGAGGGCAGCTTCCGCACGCCGCTGGGCGATGTGGAGATTGACGGCCCGCTGGCCGAGTCGCTGAAGCGGGGATTCCCGCTATTGCGCGAGGACGCGGCGGCGCAGCTCCGCGAGCACGCCGTGGAGGTGCAGCTGCCATTTCTGCAGGTGCTGCGCAAGGACGTGGCCATGGTGCCGATCACGGTGGGGATTGGGCAGTTCGAGGTGCTGAGCGCGCTGGGCGTGGTGATGGCCAGGGTGATTGCCGAGTGCGGCGAGCCGGTGCTGATGGTTGCATCCAGCGACATGAACCACTATGAGGGCGATGAGGAGACCCGGGTGAAGGACGCGATGGCCATCGCCAAGGTTTGCGAACTGCAGCCCAGGGGACTCTACGATACGGTGCGCGGGCAGGACATCTCGATGTGCGGCTATGGCCCGGCGGTGGCGATGCTGACGGCGGCGCTGAGGATGGGCGCGACCTCGGCCGAGTTGGTGAAGTATGCGACCTCGGGAGACGTCTCCGGCGACCGGGAACACGTGGTGGGGTATGCGGGGATCGCGGTGAGCTAGAGGTAAAGGTTTCAAGGTTTTCAAAGTTTAGCGGCAAGAGCAAAGGCAGGACCACGAGGGATGAGCCGGGTTGATTCCCACCTTCGACGCGCAAAAACAGCGCGTCGAAGGTGGGGCACCCGGCTTTTTATTAACGGCGGCCACCGCCGCCGCCGTGGAATCCTCCGCCTCCGCTGAATCCACCTCCGCCTCCATGGAATCCGGTGCCGCTAGTGAAGCCTCCGCCGCCGCTGAAGTGCGGAGCGGAGCTGACGGGAGGCGCGGAGTAAGTGCGCGGAGCGTAGGCGCGCGGAGCAGTGCTGCCATAGGAGTAGGCTCGCGGACTCTCTCCTGAATAGGCAGTGGCGCGGGGAGCGCTGCGCAACTCGCCGCCCGAACTCTCGGCAGGGCGGTTTACGTCATAGGCAGCGCGGCCGGGAGTGGAGCGCGTGACATAGTAGGCTCCTCTTTGGCCGCCGATGAGCGAGCCGACGCGATTCGCCGCCGCAGTTCCGTGGACGAAGTCGGAGGATGCGCCGGAGTGCGCTGCAGAGCGGGTGGCGGCTGCGGTTGGCGAAGTTGCGCCGGAGGTGCTCGAACGAGTTGCGTTATCGAATGCCGTGCTTTCTTGAGTCATGGAGGCGTGAGTCACGCCGATGGGGCCGACGCGGAGATTGGAGCCCGCGACGGCGACCGTGCGGCGCGATGAGCCGGTGGGAGGATGCGGCGCGCTGAAGCCATGCGGCGCGGAAGCCAGCACGGGCTGCGGATGGAAGCCGCCGCCATGGTCAAAGCCGCCGCCATGGTCGTGGCGGGGGCCAGGATGCCACCACCAGCCGCGCCCGCTGACGTAGAACCAGTTGCCGGAATAAAAGGGATACCAGCCCCAAGGGTAGGCGGAGACGAAGGTCCAGCCCCAGTCAGGGTAATCGCACCAGGCGCCGTTATCGAACGGGTTCCAGTCGGGGCCAACGTCGTTGGGCTGCCAGCTTTCGCCGTAGCCGGGAATGTCCTGATAGGCGCCGTAGTAGTCGAGGTCGGCCTGACCTCCGTAGGCTTCGGGATTTTCGTTTTCGGAATACTGGGCTCCGGCGGCGGCGTATTGATCGTCGTACTGGTTGCGCTGCTGGTTCCAGGCGTCCTCGTTCTGCGGCATCACGTTGACTACGCGCGCGGCACTCTCCGGCTGGCCGAGGATGTAGTTGTAGCTTTGGCCGCCATGGATTTTGGCGTTGGTAGCATCGTCAAGCGCCTCGACCTCGCCATCGGTCACGGAAAGCAACGCGACCTGCTCCTCCACGTTGAAGCGCAGGTGAGTAGGCTGGGTTATGGCAAAGGCTTCCCCATCGGGGCTCTCGATGCGAAAGACCTCGTGATCGTTGAGCCGGGCGTTGACGTAGACGAGGCCGGAGTCCACCTCGACCTGGGTTGCCGGCGATCCGTCCGGGGCAAAGGAGAGCTGCTTCAGCGAGATTTGCGCGGGGCCGATGAGACGAACGCTGCTCCCATCCTCGAACTCCAGCTCGGCTCTGGAATCTTCGGCGGCGTAGAGGCGCATGCCTTCGGCGAGGGGCATGTTGTCGATGGCCTGCTCCCAGCCTTGACCCTGGTTGCCCGTAATGTGGCGATCGACCTGCACGTCTCCCTGAGCCAGGCTGAGGCGGGCGATGCGGACATTGGGGTTGGGCGCAGCAGCCAGGGACGGTAACGCCGCTAACGCCAGAAATGCGATGGTGAGTGAGAGGAGCCGGATTCCACGGGCGGTCATAGTGGCACTCCTGCTGTCATACAGTATGAACTCCGGCGCAGGCAGGAAGATGCGGAAGATTTGTAAAGAATGGTTTCCGCGTGGCGGAGGAATCGAACTACAGCTCCGGGTTCAGGCGCTGCAACTTAGCGCGGCGCTGCGGACTGGCGCTGCAGAGTGGCCGCGGTGTGGATGTGGCAGATGGCGATGGCTAGGGCGTCGGCAGCATCGGCGGGCTGCGGCAATTCTTTCAGGTTGAGCAGGCGGGCCACCATGACCTGCACCTGCGCCTTTTCGGCGCGTCCATAGCCAACCACCGCGCTCTTGATGGCCAGCGGCGCGTAGGAGACGACGGAGAGCCCGTGCTGCGCCGCCGACATCATAGCGACTCCGCGAACGTGTCCTAACTTGAGCGCGCTTTTGGCGTTGACGGAGTAGAAGACATCCTCGATGGCGACCACCTCGGGGTGGAACTCGAGGATCATCGCCGAGAGACCGTCGAAGACCTTTTTGAGGCGGAGTTCCAGGGCTTCGCGGGGAGAGAGCCGGATGGCTCCGCAGGTGAGGCAGGTTAGTGCGCGGCCATCGCCTTCGACGATGCCAAAGCCGGTGTACTCGCCGCCGCAATCCACGCCCAGGACTCGCATAGGAGAAGTGTAGCTGAGAACAGGTTGAGAAGTGTCAAGGTTTCAAGGTGCAATGGGGTGAACCCATTGATTGAGACATGGTGTATTGAAACCACTTCCGGGGCACCTGAGCTGGTCGGCTATACTCGATTTGCAAATTCCATAGTGGAGAAGAGCGATGCGGAGTTCGCGTTCCATAGACCTGTTCCAGCACGTGATTGCGTACTTATCGATTGTGGCGATGCTGACGTCCGGTGTGGCGGCGCAGACGGGGACGCTTCCGGATGCGCCCAAGCTGGGTGCGGAGATTGGATTGCAGAACGGAGCGGCGGTGAATCCTGCGGGGCAGCCGGAGTACACGGCTCCGCTGCAGCCGTATATGAAGCCGCACTCGATGCGGGGCATTTGGAAGCCGTATGCGCCACATTTGCTGCCGCAGCCGGTGCTGAAGAACAGCGACCGACTGCATGGGTTGATCCGCGACAACAAGTTGATGCTGTCGTTGAACGACGCGGTGGCGCTGGCGCTGGAGAATAACTTCGACATTGCGATTGCGCGCTATAACCTGGACATTGCCAACACCGACTTGCTGCTGGCCAAGGCGGGCGGGACTGTGCGCGGCGTATCGACCGGCCTGCTGACCGGGACGCCGGGCGGAAATGCGGCCTCGACCAGCACGGCGGGTTCGACGGGCGGAGGGTCGGGAGGGACTTCGGTGGGCGCGGGAGGATCAGGGTCGGGCTCGGGCGGGCTGGTGATCTCGACCCAGAATACGGTGGGATCGCCGATTGATTCGTTTGATCCGGTGCTGGCAGCGACGATTTCGTGGGACCGGCAGCTGATGCCGCTTGCCACTCCCTTTATTTACGGCGGCGTCCCGGCATTGACCGAGAACACCAACCAGTACAACTTTACCTACACTCAGGCGTGGATCACGGGTACGCAGGCGCAGGTGTCCTACGACAACCAGCGCCTGAGCCTTCCGACGAGCATTCCACCCGAGTTTTTTCCGTTCAATCCGGAGTTCGACAGCTCGTGGAAGGTGCAGGTGCGGCAGCATCTGCTGCAGGGCTGGGGGCTGAACAACAACCGGCGTGAGATTCTGATCGCAAAAAACGATCTCAAGGTGACCGACGCCAGCTTCCGCGCTCAGGTGATCTCCACGGTGGCGCAGATCCAGAATATTTACTGGGATCTGGTGAACGCCTATGAAAATGTGAAGGTGCAGCAGACCGCACTGGAATTTGCCAACCGCACGCTGACCGACAATAAGAAGCAGGTGGCGATTGGGACGCTGGCGCCGATTGAGGTGGTATCGGCCGAGTCTTCGGTGGCATCGGCGACACAGAACCTAATAACGGCCGAGACCAACCTGCAGTTGGAGCAGCTGATTACCAAGAACGCCATTGCGAGAAACTTCGACGATCCGGAACTGACGGCCGCGCAGGTGATTCCGACCGACACGATGGCGCTGAGCGGGGAGCCGGAGGCGCCGGTGGATGAGTTGGTGCAGTACGCGCTGGAAAACCGTCCCGAACTGCTGGAGAGCGAGCTGAACCTGCGCAATGGAGAGATCAACAATAAGGCGGCCAGGAACGCGCTGCTGCCGACGCTGGACCTGGTGGGTTACTATGCGGCGCTGGGACTGAACAACAATTATGGCGACACCTTCAGCAGCCTGGTGAACCGGACGAATCCGGACAAAGGGGGGTACATTTCTCTGACGGTGCCGCTGCGCAACCGCGTGGCGCAGGCAAACCAGATGCGCTCGGAGCTGGAGTACCGGCAGAACCTGCTGAACTTCCAGCAGCAGAAGAACCAGATCAACCTGCAGGTGCGCAATGCGGCGTTTGCCCTGCAGCAGGCGCGGGCAGGAGTGGAGTCGGCCCGGGCGGCCCGCGACTATGCCCAGCAGAGCCGCGAGGCAGAGGAGAAAAAGTACGCTCTGGGCGCTTCGACCAGCTACCTGGTGCTGCAGCAGCATAGCAACGAGACGCAGGCCGCTTCTAACTACGTGGCGGCACTTTCGACCTATGAAAAGGCGCGGGTTGCGCTGGACCAGGTTACGGCGTCCATCCTAGACCGCAACGGGATCTCGATGGAGGACGCCGTGAGCGGGCAGGTAACGCACGCGCCGTCGATTCCCGGGTTACAGCCGAATTCGACGCCGGCGGCGGTTGGGGCGCAGCCGGCGGCAAAATAGTTTGCTAACTTTTTGGAGGGCTGCGCGTCTAAATGCGTATAGGCTCCTGATGAAGTTTCAAGGCCGGTGATGTTCCTTTCGCATGAGGAACTTCCGGCCTTATCTTTTTTGAGGCTGCCTGGTTATATTTTTTCGAATAGTGGGAATCCTTTTGTCCAGTAGTCGCGTCCAACTGTATGTAACCTCCTGATGAAGACTTCAGGCCGGGCAGCTCCTCGTGAGGGAGGACTCCCGGCCTAAACTTTTTTGGAGGCTTTTCTGAGGCTGCAATCGCTCAACTTTCGATAACCATCCAGAGAACCTTTTCGCAGTCTGGCGCGTCTAACGATATGTAACCTCCTGATGAAGCCTTCAGGCCGGGTAGCTCCTCGTGAGGGAGGAGCCACCCGGCCTAAACTTTTTTAGGGTGGAGATGCCCGGCGCGGCAGAGCCGGCGCCCCTCAGAAATTGAGTGTTCAGAGTTCTATTCGAGCGGCGCATTGCGCGCTATGATGGACGGCAATTTGGAGCAGGCACGCGGCAATGGAATCAAAGGGGCTCCCGGAGATGGAAAACACGGGCAGAATTCGCGTACTGGTGGCCAAGCCGGGGCTGGATGGACACGACCGGGGCGCCAAGGTGATTGCCCGCGCATTGCGCGACGCTGGGATGGAAGTGATCTACACGGGGCTGCGGCAGACTCCGGAGATGGTGGTGAGGGCGGCGCTGCAGGAAGACGTGCAGGTGATCGGGTTGTCCATTTTGAGCGGCGCGCACAACGCGATTGTGGCGCGGATTGCCGCACTGCTGAAGCAACAGAAGATGGACGACGTGCTGCTGCTGGTGGGCGGCATCATTCCCGAGCAGGACATTGCGGCGCTGAAAGCGGCGGGAGTGAAAGGCGTATTTCCACCGGGCACTCCGTTGGATGAGATCGTGCGGTTCATCCGCGAAAACACGATGAGCACTGAGAACCGAGCGCCACGCGTATCCGCGGCGTAGAAGAGAAAGCATGGGCCATGTCTCTCCCCGAGCAACTGACTAAACTGGTGCAATCGACGACGGGACCGTCGCCGTGGTTTTGGGAAACCTTTCCCGAGGTGCACGGCGGGGGCGTGCGGCGCTACAAGTGGCGCTTCCACGGACAGGAAGACGGATTGCACTATGTGGTGACGCTGCATGGCGAGGGCGAACCGGAGAAGCCGCGGCTGGCGCTGAACACCTTGTGCCGTCCGTTTGTGATCGACGAGGGCAGGCTGGGGGTGTGGTGTCCGGAGGGACGGGAGCTGCGCTTTGCCTGCTTTGATCTGGACCGGTTGCAGGCGTTCGGGTTGGAAGAGATTGCGGGGTGGTTCTCGCCTTCGAGCGAGCGGATTTATGCGGCAACCGCCCCGGCGGGCGAGTTTTTTGTGAGTATCGAGGCGGGAGCCGGAATCCATCCGATCGTGGTGCCGGAGAGCTTCCGCATGGTGGACGAGTTGCTGGCGCCCACCAATCTTCCGACGGTGGGTAGAGACGATCCGGCATTCGCCATCCTCGTGGTGTATCCGCAGGCGGGACTGCTGGAGGTCCTGCCGCAGAACTGGATTACGCGAGTGAACTACGACGTGGCCAATCACTGGATTACCCGCGCGGCGCGCGACCCGGAGACTCACCGGATCGCAGGCGAGCTGCTGCGGGTGGGAGTGTTTGAGCTGGCAGAAAACGGACGTGACTTCAGCCGCTGGCTGTGAGCTGACGGCCAACCAAACCGCAAAATCAACGACCCACATCTGCTGACAACGATCGATATGGGCACCCGCGCTCCATGCTATGAGGCGGTGTTCCCACTTTTGAAAAACTTGCGGACGCGACGCCTCCGTGAGCAGGCCATTGCTTGTTAACGCGGGGTCGGATAGGCTGGTGCGTTTGCATCTGACCGGCGTGAGGCGCGGACGAGCGTGGCGAAAGCGACTACGATCCACAACCAACTGACGAGCGCGGTGGAGACCGGCGGGGCGCGCTACGCACGCAATGTAGAGGCGATGCGCGCGCTGGTAGCGGAGCTGCGCGCCGAGGAGCAGACGATTCGGCAGGGCGGCGGAGCCAGGGCCATCGAGGCGCAGCACAAGAAGCAGCGGCTGACGGCGCGGGAGCGGATCGAATTGCTGCTGGATGCAAAGACAGAATTATTCGAGTTGGGGCTGCACGCAGCGCATGGGATGTATGAGGAGTGGGGCGGCGCTCCGGCGGCGGGAGTGGTGACCGGGCTGGGACGGGTGGCGGGACGGCTGTTTGTGGTGATCGCCAACGACGCCACGGTGAAGGCCGGCGCGTTCTTTCCGATGACGGCGAAGAAGGTGATCCGAGCGCAGACCATGGCCTTGGAAAACAGCCTGCCGACGATTTACCTGGTGGACAGCGCGGGAGTGTTTCTGCCGCTGCAGGAAGATGTGTTTCCCGACCAGGATGACTTTGGGCGGGTGTTCCGCAACAACGCGGTGATGTCGGCGCGGGGGATTCCGCAGATTACGGCGATCATGGGGATGTGCGTGGCCGGAGGCGCGTATCTGCCGGTGATGTGCGATCACGTGCTGATGACCGAGGGGAGTGGATTGTTTCTGGCGGGTCCGGCGCTGGTGCAGGCGGCGATTGGACAGCGGATGTCTGCCGAAGAACTGGGCGGCGCACGGATGCACGCGGAGATCAGCGGGACGGTGGACTTCCACGAGCCGAACGACGAGGCGTGCATTGCAAGGGTGCGCTCGCTGGTGGAAAAGATGGGTGCGCGGCCAGAGGCTCCGTTTGACCGCGCCGAGGCCGTGGCGCCGAGGTATGAGGCAGAAGAGATTTACGGCATCTTTGACGGAGGCCCGGCGCGGCAGTACGACATGCGGGAGATCGTCGCGCGGGTGGTGGACGACTCGCGCTTTGACGAGTACAAGCAGGGCTATGGCGAGACCGTGCTGTGCGGCTATGCGCGCATCGACGGGCATGCGGTGGGGATTGTGGCCAATCAGAAACTGCACGCCACGCAGATTGATGCCAAGGGCGAGCGGCGCACCGAGTTCGGCGGAGTGATTTACAAAGAGAGCGCGGAGAAGGCGGCGCGCTTCATCATGGACTGCAACCAGGGACGGATTCCGCTGGTGTTTCTGCACGACGTGAACGGCTTTATGGTGGGGCGCGACGCGGAGTGGAGCGGGATCATCCGCGCGGGAACGAAGATGGTGAACGCGGTGGCCAATTCGGTGGTGCCGAAGATCACGGTGATCGTGGGCGGCTCGTTTGGCGCGGGACACTATGCGATGTGCGGCAAGGCGTACGATCCGCGATTTGTGTTTGCGTGGCCCACGGCGCGCTACACGGTGATGAGCGGCGAGGCGGCGGCGGGCACTCTGGTGGAGATCAAGGTGAAACAGATGGAGCGCGAGGGCAAGACGGTGGACGAGGCGGCACGCAAGGAGTTGTATGATTCGATCTGCGCGACGTACACGGAGCAGATGAAGCCGCAGTATGGCGCAGCGCGGCTGTGGATCGACAAGATTATCGACCCGGCGCGGACGAGAGATGCTCTGGCGTGGGCATTGGCGGCGGCAAGGTGCAATCCGGTGGTGGAGAAGTTCAGCGTAGGGGTGTTGCAGACGTGAGCGCCGCGAACGAAAACCGGTGCATAGCAAAAACCAAAGCGTTCAGCCGTCTCAGTTGTTAGCGCGGTAAATAAGAAATTGAGAGATTGGTAGGTGCATTCATGGATGCCCGTTTTTTTTCACCTGCTCGGCAAGAAATGGCACTTAGGATTATTCAGATAATATTTCTCGCCTCATTTCTTGTTTACACCGGGCTGTACATCTTTTACGGATTTACGTTGGCCACAGTTCCAAATAAAGTTACAGGCGCGATATTTTGCCTGAACTTGCATGGACATATTGTGTACCTTAATCGTTCACAACATCAGTTGCTCAAAGCCTTTGGGTCGTTGGCATTTCTCTTCGGTGCGATCTTTGCACTTATAGGAGCCATTATGGTTTACAGGCATGGACAGGGACACCGATTCAGCGACCAAGGCCCCGGCAGAAAAGCCTCTGAACTTTCGTTGTGGATTTGAGCGTTGCTGGGGTCCTTCGCTCCGCTCAGGATGACACTTCAATCAAAATCAAAAGCAAGAACAAGAGCAAAGGTACGAGCGAGTGATGAGCGAGAACATGGTGAAGATCGTGGAGTGTCCGCGCGACGCGTGGCAGGGGTTGACTCGGCAGATTCCGGCTGAGACCAAGGCGGAGTATCTGCGGGCGCTGGTGGGTGCGGGGTTCAAGCAGATCGATGCGGTGTCGTTTGTGTCGCCGCGGGCGGTGCCGCAGATGGCCGACAGCGAAGACGTGCTGAAGCGGCTGAATCTGCCGGAACTCGATCCGGCCGGCGAAGTGGAGATCATCGGGATTGTGGTGAACGAAAAAGGTGCGGAGCGGGCGCTGGCAACCGAGACGGTGCGCACGCTGGGATTTCCCTACTCGATCAGCGAGACGTTTTTGCAGAAGAACCAGAACCAGTCGGCGGAGGAGAACAGCGAGGCGCTGGAGGCGGTGTGGCGCAAGGCCGAAGAGAACGGGCTCGATATGGTGGCTTACGTTTCGATGGCGTTCGGCAATCCGTACGGCGATGCTTGGGACGTGGACGAGGTGCTGCAGGCAGTGCAGAACATCGCCGACCTGGGGATTGGGACGGTTTCGCTGGCAGACACGGTGGGGCAGGCTTCTCCGGAGATGGTGGCCGAGGTGATGGACGCGGTGGTGAGTGCGTGCGAGGGCATCGAGGTCGGCGCACATCTGCATGCACGGCGGGAGAACGCGGCGGCCAAGATTGCGGCGGCCTACGAGGCGGGCTGCCGGAGATTCGATTCGGCGCTGGGCGGACTGGGCGGATGTCCGTTTGCGCAGGACGCGCTGGTGGGCAACGTGCCGACCGAGGTGGTGCTGCGCACGCTGGCGGAGCACGGCGCGCGGCTGCCGAAATGGAAGCCGCTGGACAATCTGCTGCGGATGAGTGAGGACATTGCACTTCGGTTTGTGCGGTAGGGTGCGCGACAGGGCGAAAAGGGTGAAGCGCCGTCCAGCTTACGATACAATCATCGCGCAGAATCATGAAAAAAACTCAACACATCACTCTGGGCCTGCTGGCAGGCATGGCGCTGGCGTTCACCTCCGGGTGCAACCGGCCACCGGAGCACCGTGACTGCGTGGACATGCTGGGGCGCAAGGCGGACGACCAGAACTGCCAGTTAGCGGACGAACAGCGGCGCACCGGGTACGGCGGGTCACCCGGTTTCCGCTACTGGTATGGCGGAAGTTCGGGCGGGCACATTGGCGACGTGGTGGTGAATGGGAGTCCGGCGCCGAGTGCGAGTTCCGGAGGCGGCGGTTTCTTCGGTGGCGATGGCGGCGGAGTCTCGCGCGGCGGATTTGGCGGATTTGGCGGCGGAGGCGAGTGATGCGGCGGCACACGATCACACCCCGGGCGAACTGGAAACAGAAGGTCGAAAAAGTCGGGCTGGTATTTCATACTCTGGACGGCGACAGCGGCAACTACTGGGACGAGTCGGCGTATTACGAGTTCAGTTCCGCCGAGGTGGACCGGCTGGAGGCGGCGACCGAAAAGTTGCAGGAGATGTGCCTGGCCGCGGGACAATTCATTATCGACCAGAACCGCTGGGGCGATTTGAAGATCCCGGTGGAGGCCATTGCGCAGATCAAAAAGACCTGGAACGACGAGCCTCCGGCGCTCTATGGGCGCTTCGACCTGGCCTATGACGGCAAACAGATCAAGCTGCTGGAGTACAACGCTGACACTCCGACGGCGCTGCTGGAAGCCTCGGTGGTGCAGTGGTACTGGCTGCAGGATTGCTTTCCCAAGGCGGACCAGTGGAACTCGATCCACGAAAAGCTGATCGCGAAGTGGAAGGACCTGAAGGACTATGTAAGCGAGCCGGTCTCCTTCGGCTATTCCGAGACGGTGGAAGATGAGTTCACCATCGGATATTTGCGCGATACGGCCGGGCAGGCGGGGATACAGAGCCAGGCGCTGCGGATGCAGGACATTGGATTCGACCACAATACATACACATTCGTCGATCTTGAAAACCGGCCGATCAAGACGATCTTCAAGCTGTATCCGTGGGAGTGGATGCTGCGAGAGAAGTTCGGGGCGCGGGCACTGGACTTTATGGACAAGATGCAATGGATCGAGCCGGTATGGAAGATGATGTTCAGCAACAAGGGACTGCTGGCGATTCTCTGGGAGATGTATCCGGGCCACGAACTGCTGTTGCCAGCCTACCTGGATGGGCCTCGCCAGATGAAGGACTACGTGCGAAAACCGCTGCTGGGACGCGAGGGCGCCAATGTGCAGGTGATTCGCAACGGTGAACGGGAGCAGTCGTACGGCCCGTATGGAGAGGAAGGATTCGTCTACCAGGCAATGGCGCCGATTCCCTGCTGCGACGGGAACTATCCGGTGCTGGGCTCGTGGATGATCGCCGACCAGGGCGCGGCGGGGATGGGGATTCGCGAGAGCGAGACTATCATCACGAACAATCGCAGCCGGTTTGTGCCGCACCTGTTCCGCTAGAATGCCTCGGTTTGCGCGGCAGGCGGGCGCAGGGGTAAGCTTTGGCCGCCATGTACACGACGCTCCGACTCACCTATGAAAACAAGATTGCGACGCTCACGCTAAACCGGGCGGCGCGGCGCAACGCCATCAATCAGGCGATGATCGACGAACTGTTGGAGGCCTTCGCGGAGGTGGAGCAGTCCGCCGCGCAGGTGCTGATCGTCTGCGGCGAGGGCAAGGCGTTTTGCGCCGGGATGGACCTGGAGGATCTGCGCGCGCTGGCCTTGCAGACGGAAGCGGAGAACCATCGCCACAGCCAGCGCATTGCAGCGCTGTTCCGCGCGCTGTACGAGTTTCCTAAGACAACGATTGCGGCGGTGCACGGAGCGGCCACGGCGGCGGGGGCGGGACTGGCCACGCTTTGCGACTTTACGCTGGCTTCGCCGGAGGCGCGATTCGGCTATACCGAGGTGCGGATCGGATTCATTCCGGCGGTTGTGGCGGCGTTCTTGGTGAGGCAGGTGGCGGAGAAACACGCGCGCGAGCTGCTGCTGACGGGCCGCATCATCGGCGCGCGGGAGGCTTATCGCATCGGGCTGGTGAACGAGATGGTGGAAGAAGGCGAGCTGCACACGCGGGCGCATCGGCTGGCGGAGGAGTTGCTGGAGAATTCTCCGGCATCACTGCGGGCGACCAAGGCGGTGCTGCGGAAATTTGAGGGCGAGGCGCTGAGCCGAGACTTGGAGATCGGAATGGAGGCGAACGCAGAGATGCGGCAGACGACGGATTTCAAAGAAGGCGTGGCGAGCTTTCTGGAGAAGCGCAAGGCGCGGTGGAGCGAGTGACAGAACAGGTTTCAAAGTTTCAAGGTTTCAAGAGTTTCAAGGTGACAAAACTGGAAGAGGAGTTTGCAGCATTTTTAAAACATGAGCAAATTTTGCGAGATTACGCTGCGGGTACGATACGCCGAAACGGACCAGATGGCGGTAGCACACCACTCGAATCACATTGTGTGGTTCGAGGTGGGACGAATTGAGCTGCTCCGGCAGCTGGGCTTCAGCTACATCGAGATGGAACAGGACGGGATGAACCTTCCGGTGGTGGAGATTCGGTGCCGGTATAAGCATCCGGCGCGCTACGACGACGAGGTGACGATTCGGACGCGGTTGGCGCATCTGCGAAGTTCGATGCTGCGCTTTGCGTACGAGGTAGTGCGCAAGTCCGACGGGCGTCTGCTGGCCGAGGGCGAGACCGTGCACGTAGTGGTGGGGAGCGACATGAAGATGACCCGGTTGTCAGATAAATACCGGATTGCGCTGCTGGCGGCAGCGGACAAGGACGCAGCGGGATCGTAAGAGCGAGCAGAATCGCTGGAGATTTGGGCCTGGCAAACTGCCCCACTCAAGCCGAAAGGAGGCTTGAATGGGCCAACCGAGGAATCACCGATGGTTGCATTGCACCTGAACGGGAACGACCTGGCTTTGGAGGATTTTGAGCAGGTGGTGCTGCATCGGCGGGCGGTGCTGCTGGAACCCGATGCGCGGGAGCAGGTTGCGAAGGCTCGCGCGGTGGTGGATGCCTTGGTGGAAGGCGGTGGTGTGGCCTATGCGATCACCACCGGCGTGGGACAGCTGGCCGATGTGCGCATCTCGCCGGATCAGGCGCGCGAATTGCAGATCAACCTGGTGCGCTCGCACGCGGCGGGAGTGGGCGAGCCGCTCGGCGAGGCCGAGTCGCGGGGGATGATGCTGCTGCGCGCCAACTCGCTGGCGAAGGGTTATAGCGGAGTGCGCGCGGTGGTGATCGACACGCTTTGCAGCATGCTCAACCGCGGAGTGCATCCGGTGATTCCCTCGCAGGGATCGGTGGGAGCATCGGGCGACCTGGCGCCACTGGCGCATCTGGCGCTGGTGCTGATCGGCGAGGGCGAAGCCATCTACGAAGGACTCCGCATGGCGGGCGGTGAGGCGATGCGGGCGGCGCAGATTGCGGTGCTGCGGCTCGAGGCCAAGGAAGCCATCTCGCTGATTAACGGCACGCAGGCCATGCTCGCCGTGGGAGTGCTGGCGCTGCTCGAAGGGCGCACGCTGGCGGCGACGGCCGACGTGATTTCGGCCATTTCTCTGGACGTACTGCAGGGAACCGACGTGGCCTTCGACGAGCGGATTCAGCGGGTGCGTCCCCATGCCGGGCAGACGCTGGTGGCCAAACATTTAAGGACGATGCTGGAAGGCTCGGCGCTGCGTGAGCGGCACCGCAGCTGCACCCGGGTGCAGGATGCCTACTCGCTGCGCTGCATTCCGCAGGTGCATGGGGCGGTGCGGGATGTGCTGGACTACGCGCGGCAGGTGTTTGAGACGGAGATGAACTCGGCGGTGGATAACCCGCTGGTGTTCGTGAAGCCGGGCGGCGACGGAGAGATTGAGGGCGACGTACTTTCCGGGGGAAACTTTCACGGCGAACCGGTGGCCTTTGCGCTGGATTTTCTGGCGATAGGCGTGGCGGCGCTGGCGGGGGTCAGCGAGCGGAGGATCGAGCGGATGGTGAATCCGGCGCTGAGCGAGGGGCTGCCGGCGTTTCTGGCCGCAGGCGCGGGGCTGCACTCGGGCTTCATGATGCTACAGGTGACGGCGGCGGCTTTGGTCGGCGAAAACAAGGTGCTGGGGCATCCGGCCTCGGTCGATTCGATCACCACCAGCGGCAACAAGGAAGATTACGTTTCGATGGGAATGACGGCGGCCTTGAAGCTGCGTCAGGTGGTGCGGAATGTGCGCCACGTGCTGGCCATCGAGGCGCTGGCGGCGGCGCAGGCGGTGGACCTGCTGGCTCCTCTGAAGCCGGGCAGGCGGGCGCAGCGGGCGCTGGCGGAGATTCGCGCGGTCTCGCCCGCAGTCTCCGGCGACCGCTCGCTGGCTGAGGACATTGCGCGCGTGGCTGAGGTGATCCGGATGGGGAAGCTGGCGGCGGCGCTGGGGTGAAGGGCAGGTTTCAACGTCTCAAGGTTTCAAGGTGAAAGGCAAGAGCAGAACACGCGGCGCCGTTGGCAGTGCGAAGCTTGGTATGCTGGGTAGCGCCGCGCACAGCGGGAAAGAGATTGCTGGAGGCGTTCGGACGGAGGGCCGATGAAATTCCGTTGCTGGCGCGGGTGCCTGATCGCGGTTGCGGCGTTGCTGGTGGCGAGCGTCCCGGCCTGGAGCGCGGCGTTGAGCATACCCCAGAGCGCGCCGGGCAACGCACCGCTGAGCGAACGCGTAGTGGCCTATCAGATCGAGGGACGCTATGACGCCAAGACGCACACGCTGGACGCCACCGAGTTGCTGACCTACACCAACAAGACCGGGACTCAGCTCGACCGCTTCCCTTTCCATCTGTACCTGAATGCGTTCCAGCCGAAATCAACTTTTATGACCGAGGCGGAGCGCAACGGGCAGCGCGACGCGGAAAAGGGTGCGCCGTGGAATAGCAAGCACTTCGGCTCCAACACGGTGAAGTCGCTGGAAATTGTGGGCGCGGGCGGGACCAGCCGAGAAGACGTGACGCAGCAGATGAAATTTATTGCGCCCGATGACGGCAATGCGAACGACCGCACGGTGTTTGAGATTGCGTTGCCTAAGCCGCTGGCGCCGGGCGCGCAGATCCAGTTCCGGATTCACTTTGTGGCAAAGTTTCCCGAGGTGGTGGCTCGCACCGGGTACAAGGGCGATTTTTTGATGGCGGGACAGTGGTTTCCGAAGGTGGGCGTGTGGTGGAACGGCGCGTGGAACTGCCATCAATTCCACGCCAACACCGAGTTCTTCGCCGACTTTGGCACCTTCGACGTGAAGCTGACGCTCCCAGCTAAGTGGAACGTGGGATCGAGCGGGGTGCAGACCGGAGCCAGGGACAACGGCGACGGAACGCAGACGGTGAGCTTGCACGCGGAAGACATCCACGACTTTGCCTGGACGGCGTCGCCGGTGACGAAAGTGGTGGAGGATTCGATTGAGTTGCGCGGCCACACGGTGAAGATCCGCATCCTGATGCAGCCGGGCCACATGGCTACCGCACCCCGCTATATGCAGGCTCTGAAGGGCACCATGCACAGATTCGACGAGTGGATTGGCGCCTATCCGTACCCGCAGATTACGGTAGTCGATCCTCCGCATGGCGGCGAAGCGGCGGGCGGCATGGAGTATCCGACGCTGATTACGGCGGACACAACGTGGTGGATGCCGAAATGGCTACTGGAACCGGAGGCCGTGGTAGAGCACGAGTTCGGGCACCAGTACTGGTACGGCATGGTGGCCACCAATGAATTCGAAGATGCGTGGATGGACGAGGGCATTAACCAGTACATGGAAGCCAAGGTGATGGACTCGATGTATGGCCAAGATACCTCCAGCGTACGTTCGCGGCTGGCCACGCTCGGCGAGCGAGGGGTGGACCTGATGAGCTACGCTCCGATGGCCGACCGCGATCCGCTGTCGCGCCCGGCATGGGGGTTTGAGAACAGCGGGTCGTACGGCGCGATCAGCTATTCGAAGACCGCGCTGATGATGCTGACGCTGGAGAGCCTGATCGGCGAAAAGACAGTGATGCACGGACTGCGCGAATACTTTGAGCGCTACCGGTTCAAGCATCCCACGCCGGAGCAGTTCACTGCCGCGATGAACGAAGCGGTGGGACAGGACCTGGACTGGTACTGGAAGCAGGCCATCTACGGCACCGAGACGCTGGACGACCGAATTCTGTCGGCTGGCTCCGAGCGGGTGGACTGGTATAGCGCGCAGCCGGAAAAGAAAGGCATCACTGTGTATCACAACGAGGTGGTGGTGCACCGGCGCGGAACGTTCGATCTGCCGGTGGAGTTGGCAGCGAAGTTCGACGACGGCTCCACGGTGCGGGAGCACTGGGACGGCAAGGACCGTTGGCATCGCTTCAGCTGGGATCGCAAATCGAAGCTGGTCTCGGCGGAGGTCGATCCGAACCATGGCTACTGGCTGGACCGCGATCCCTTCAACAACAGCTGGATGGCCAAGGCGAATGGCAGGGCGACCGGAAAACTTGCCGGATATTGGACGCTCCTGACGCAATGGCTGGAGCAGATGGCGAGCTGGCTGGCGTAGGAGAGAGCGAAGACGATGAGCGGAAGCGTTCGCAGTTCGGCGGGATTGGTGTGGCGGCATCAGCGCCTGCTGTGGTGGATCTTCGCCATGAACCTGGCGCTGGCGTGGCTGGGCTCGTTGCCGGTTCGTGCCACGCTAAGCGCGGTGCTGGACCGTAGTTTGGAGTCGGCCAAACTGGTGACGGGATTTGACGTGAGCACGCTGGTGCTGCTGATGGAGCGGCCGGAAGTGCAGATGCCAACGCTCGCTCCAGGCGCAATGAGTGCGTCGGCGATCTTTCTGCTGGCGATGCTGATGCTGGATGGCGGCGTGTTGAGCGTGTACCTGGAAGATCGCAAGCTGAGCCGCCCAGAGTTCTTTGGAAGTTGCGGCCTGTACTTCTGGCGCATGGTGCGGCTGGCGCTGTATTCCGTGGTGCCGGTCGGTGCGCTGATTGCGGCCGAAATCGCACTGGGCGTTTATGCGGGCAAGCTCTCCAGCAATGCTCCCCAGGAACGGCTGGGATTTTTCGTCAACGTGGCGAGCAAGCTGCTGATTGTGCTGGTGGCGCTGCTGGTGCGGCTGTGGTTCGATTTGGCGCAGGCCCGGGTAGTGCACGGCAACGAGCGGAAACTGTTTCGGGAGCTGTGGCGAAGCTTTCAAGCGGCGTTCCGCTCCGGGCTGTATTGGAAATACCTGGGAATCGCGGCGTTTGCCGCGGCGAGCATGGCTGTGGGAGTTTGGGTCTGGGCGAAGTTGCCGCATGCCGCCATGGGCGCGAGCTTTGTGGTGCTGGAGCTGGTGACGCTGGTGCAGATCGCATCGCGGCTGTGGATGAAGGCGGCCAGCGCGCGCTGGGTGGCGCTGTTGCCGGAGAAGTTGGCGATGGGAATGGTGGCCCTGGAAACAGCTCGGACGCCGGTCATCGCAGAGACAGCATTGGACTCGCTACAGCCGGAGTAGGCTGTAGCTTTCAAAACAGAAACAAAAGCAAAATCAAGGTCAACTACCCCACCTTAACCCGACTTCCGCAGTTGAAAAGATAAGTCCTGTGTTTGCAGCGCTGGCATAGCGAAGTCTTCACTACACGTTGGCGAATTCGATGCTGGTGGGGAGGTCCAGTCCCAGGCGTTGAAGCAGGATGGCCTGATGGTCGGTGGGGCGGCTCACACAGCGCTTGCGGATCGTGACCCCGGACCGCGTGGGCAGTACCACATCGACCAGCGTGATTTGCTGTAACTCGGTAAAGATCTTTCGCGGCTCGTCGCCCAATCCTGCGCCGTGGCACCAGCGGCCCAGCGTCTTCCACAACACGTAGGCGAGGAAGCAAACCAGAATGTGGGCCTGCACGCGGTGCTGTTTGTGGTGCCAGATGGGACGCATGGCCAAGTCGCTTTTGTGCAGGCGAAACGCAGCTTCGGCCTCCGTCAGTTGAATGTAGGCGCGCCATAACTCCTCCCCGCTCCAATCCGTTACGTTGCTGCGGAGCAGATAGCAGCCCTCGCTCAATCTTGCCCAGTCGCGCCAATCGTCCCGTTTGCTCCAGTGAAGATCGGCCTGACCTTGCACGCCGGTTTTCACTTCGACGCGGAACAGTCCGGCGGCGCGGGTGTTGCGGCCCAGCAGTTTTCCCACACGTTGTGCGATCAGCAGCGGGTTTTGTTTGCGCTTGCGGCAGCCCGCCGCCAGCGCCTCCAATTGCTCCTCGATTCGCTTCTCGAAGCGCGCGTGCATGGCCTGCTCCTTGAGCCGCCGCTGTGCGCTCCGGCAAAGGATGAACACCTCCTGGCCCTCCGGTGCAGGGCAGAGTTTTACCTCCAGTCCCTCGTGTACCTGCCGCCAATCGCTGGCCAGCAACTGCTGTTCGAACTTGCGCAGCAGGCTCTTGGGCGTACCCAGAATATAGCGCCGCCCGCCCCGCTGCAGGAACTCTACGTTCTCAGCCGAAACCATTCCGCGATCCATGACCCAGATCCGTTCCGCCTTGCCGTACTTACTCTCCATCGCCGCCACGATCTCTTCGACCGTGGTGACATCGCTGCGATTGCCGGCAAAGACCTCGTAACCCAGCGGCAGTCCGCTCCGACTCACCACCATCGCGATGTTGACCTGCTTGCAGTCGGGCCGGTGATCGCGCGAGTAGCCCCTCATCGCCTGTGGGTTGGCCGCGGCTTCGCCTTCAAAGTAAGTGCTGGTCACGTCATACAGCAGCAGGTCGTAGTCGATGGAAAACAGCTCTCCCAGTCGCTGCTGAAGGTGTTTCTCAATGGCGGACTTGTGCGGTAGCAGGCGGTCCAGAGTACGGTAGAGACGGTCGTCGTTGACCTTGGCGGCAGGCACGCCAAGTAACTCCGCCAGGGCTCCGGCCTCATATCCATGTTCGGCTAGGTGTAACTCGCTGGAGGCATCGCTCAACCGCCCCAGCACCGACACCATCGTCATCGCGCTCCACGGGATGTCTTCCCGCCCCGGAGGCAAAAGCGTGTCCAGAAGCTCGTCGAGTCCCAGCTTGCGTAGCAGCATCAGTCCCAGCCAACAGCCGCCGAACTGGCGGCTGCGCTCGACCCGTACACCTTTCAGGTCCACCTCGACCCATTCGGGAGCACACGGCTGAAACAGGTGGCCCTGCGACAAAGACCGCGGCTGCGCCGCTTGCCGCACACCGAGCCGTCCTTGCTCATCGAGCTCGCCGATAGGCAACGACTCGCTGACGCGGGCCGCGGGCGGTGCGATAGGACTCGACCAACGCCCAATAGGCATGCCGCTTGCCGTCCTTCCGCCGGAAGCAGCGCCGCAGATACATGCAGCCATCCTACGGATAAAAAACAGCATTGCAAGAGGGTAGGTCTTCACTACACGCGCCTTCGCACACACCGAAGACAGCGCGCCCAAACCTCGCCGCGAAAACAAACAACTTCCTCGCGCGGCTCCCGCGCTTGCCGCACGAAGCCGCCAAAGAAAAATCCCGCTCGCACTCAACTGCGGAAGTTAGGTTAACCGCGCAAAGAATGCGGCGAAGGTGGGGCACCCTCGATATTTGGCTTTCGATGCAATGATTCATTCGCTTAAATAAATCGATAAGTACAAATACAGAGAGTTGGGCGCTTACTTCTGCGAAGGCGCGCAGTCGGAGGGATCGCCTTGCAGTTTGCGGATGGTGTGGGGCACGGCGGCCCAGACGGCTTCGAGGTTTTCCACGGCGGCTTTGGGACTGCCGGGAAGATTGAGGATCAGGGTGCGACGGCGAATGCCGCAGACAGCGCGCGAGACGATGGCGAAGGGGGTTTTGGCGAAGCTGGCGGCGCGCATGGCTTCGCTGAAGCCGGGAATGACGCGGTGAAGCACTTGAAGGGTAGCCTCCGGAGTTACGTCGCGTGGAGAGACGCCGGTACCGCCGGTGGTCAGGATGAGGTCGGTATCGCCGGAGTCCGACCACTGCTGGAGGACACTGGCGATGAGCGGCTGCTCGTCGGCGACCATGTCGGCCACCGCGATCTCCACGCCATGCGAGGAGAGCCAGTTGGAGAGCGCCGGGCCGCTCTGATCGGTGCGCTCGCCACGGGAACCTTTATCGCTGATGGTGAGGATGGCCGCGCGGATTCGATTCCGGTTGGCCGCGTTCGGGTTTGCGCCAGTGTCACTCATATCAGGAATTGTGCCTTCGGAGCGGCACTTGTCGCTGGGACATGCAAGCAGCAGTGGCGCAGTTTACTTACCAGTGGCTTTGTCTTTTTTCTTGGGCGGTTTCTTTACTTCGCGTTTTGGAGCGTTCTTGTTTGCCATACTTGCAGTTTACGCTGATCTACCCGGCGTACAAGCGCAGCGGCACCTCAAATTGCGAAAAGATGATCATGGAAAGAGCGCGTCCACGCGGTAGCCGGCAGTTTCAGCGGCCTCGGCGGCGGCGGCCACCGTGCGGCTGATCTGCTGAATCCGGCTGCGCGGGGGCAGGGATTCGGCGGCCAGTTTGCAGAGCGCGGGAAGCTGAAGCCACCAGAGCAACTCCTCATAGGATTCCTTGACGAAATAGGAGTGACCCTCGGGGGAAGTGTGCTCCCCGGTGAGCCAGCGTACGTCGGCGTCCTGCCAGAGCGCGGGCGAGAGGACCGGGATGGGCCGCTCCAGCGGCGGCTTGGGTAGCGCGGCGGACGGAGCTTCCGAAGGCGTAACAGGCGCTTCGGCGGCTGGTGCTTCGGCGAGTGCTACCGGGGCGGCGGGCGCTTTGTTCGCAGATGCCGGGGCAGCAAAGACACCGGCTTCGATGAGCAAGGCAACTTTGATGCGGGCGGCGACGCGCCAGCTTTCCTCGGCCTCAAATCCGAGAGACTGGAAGGCGTTCGCCAACGGCTCGCGCAGGCGCAGGCGGTCGAAGAGATCGAGTGCGGTGCGCGACAGGTCGAGCTGGTCTGGCGTCGATTCCAGTGGCGTCGGGTACGGGCCAATGGACGGCCCTCCGGTCGCTGTCGCTCCTCCGGCCGCGGGCGCAACGGATTCGGCGAGCACCTCCAGCACGGTCCAGGCAAGCACAGGTCCCCACATCGCGGTGGCGGTCAGCTGCGGACTGGGGCTGGGAAGCACGCGGCGGGCAGCGACAGGCCATGGTTTTGGGAAGAGGCTTTCCAGGGCAGGGATGCGCATGGCGGCCCGCACGCGGTCGTGGAAGCGCTTTTCCATTAAGGCAGGATTGGCGGATGCGGGAACCTGGCCGCCGTGGCTGCGATAGAACGACTGCGCCTCGCGCAGGAATTCGCGGCAATGTCTCCAGGCGTTGTGGAAGAAATCATCGCGCCGCAGTTCAAGCGCCTTTTGCTTCTCAGGTCCGGCGGGTGCGCGCTCGGCGACGTCGGGGAGATGACGCACAAGAGCCGGGTCCAGCAGAAGGCGGAGAGCATCGTGCGCGGGGCGCAGGGCGAGACGGATGAGCGCGTCGTCGAGATCGGGTACGCCACGGCCGGCGAGTTCGTCGCAGAGCCGGTCCCACGGGCGCTCGGCGGTGGAGCGCAGCTCGCGCCAGTCGAGAAAGACATGGCACTGGTAGGCGTGCAATTCGATGGTGAGGCCCTGCTCGGTGAGGCTTGTGGAGCGGCGCAGATAGTGCAGGCCGGTCAGCGAGTCGCGGAAGGCGAGGATGGTCGCGTGATCGCCGCGCAGTTCGAGACCCTCTTTGAGCCGCCGCTGGCGCAGGTGTCCGGAGTGCTTATCGGCATAGGCGGCGGAGGAATCGATGGTGCCGCGCGTGGTGGAGTAACGGTTGTGGTAGAGCACCAGGGCGCGCCGGTCTCCGCGCCGGTTGGAGTAGGCAAAGACGTTCTCATCGACGGTGCCATCGTCGCGATAGAAGTCGTAGAGCAGGAAGTTTCCGCTCTCGGCGAACAGGTCGCGCTGATGCAGCAGGGGCGCAATCTGCTGTTCGTGGCGGGCGACCAGCGCGGGATCGGGATTTTCGTGATAGCGTGGCCAGCGGTACTCCATGCCATATTTTTCGCTGTAGCCTTCGATCTGTCCGTGGCCGAACATGGGCAGGCCGGGCAGGGTGGACATGACGGCGGTGACGCCGAAGCACTTGTCTCCGGTGCCGAACTGATCGATGGCGGTGCGCTCGTCGGGATTGCTCATGAAGTTGACGTAGCGCTTCATGATGTCGGGATCGAACTCCAGGGTGTTCTTGATGACCGAGCGGTACTTGGCGTTTTCCTCGTCGCGCATCATGTTCATGAAGGCGCTGTTGTAAACGCGATGCATCCCGAGGGTGCGGACGAAGTAGCCTTCCATCAGCCAGAATGCTTCGGCCAGCAGCAGGGTGCCGGGGACTTCGGCGGCGACGCGATCGACCACTTCGCGCCAGAACTCGTGCGGCATGTGCCGGTTGAACTCGGCGGTGGTCATGGCGTACTCGGCGCGCGAAGGAATGGCTCCACTGCTGCCGGGGTTGGGAAACCACAGGCGCTGAAAGTGGCGCTTGGCCAGGGTCATGGCAGCGTCAAAGCGGATCACCGGAAACAGTCGCGCGACGTGCAGGATGGTTTGAATGAGCTGCTCACGCACTGCCGGGTTCAGGTAGTCGAGCTGGGCGGTATCGTTCCAGGGAAAGCTGGTGCCGTCGTTGCCGTGGTAGATGTAGCGGACTTCGCCGCTCTGGCGGTCGCGGCGCTGGAAGACCACGGCGGCATCGGTCTGCTCGTAGTAGTGGCGGTCGATTTTGATCTCCACGCGCGGGTCGGGGGAGAGATCGGGGCCGTCGAAGTTGTAGGCCGGGTAGGGCAAGTCGGGACGCGAGAGGAACCAGTCGGGATGCTCGACCACCCAGGGCGAATCGATGCCCATGTGGTTGGGCACCATGTCGCTGGCCAGGCGGATGCCGCGCCGGTAACAGCGGTCGCGCAAGGTGATGTAGGCGGCCTCTCCGCCGAGATCGTCGGCGATGCGGTAGTCGTAGAGCGAATAGGCGGAGGCGACGGCGTCCTGATTGCCGCACAGCTGCTTGATGGTTTTAGAGGCGCGGCTGCGCTCCCAGATGCCGATGAGCCAGAGCGAATTCAAGCCGCGACGCGCCAACTCGTCCAGGTCTTCGTCGGGAATCTGGTCGAGACGGTCGATGGCGCGGCTGTATTTGCGCGAGAGCTGGGCGAGCCAGACGTAGGTGCTCTTGGCCACCAGCACGGCGGTTGGCATCCATTCGACATCGGCGCTGAACTTTTCGTACTCGTGGGCGGGATCGCCGAAGACCGGAACCTCGGAGTGGCTGGTCAAGCCAGGCCACTGCTGAGTGCCGCTCTCGCGGCGGCGGCGTGCGGCTTCCTCGGCGGCGCGGGCGGCAGCGGCACGGGCGGCGGCTTCCGATTCGGGGCTGGGAGGATGGAAGCGCATCCAGATCGCCAGTTCCTCCTCGTGAAGAATGTCGCCGGCGATGAGCAGAAACTTCTGCAGGCCTTCGCCGAGCAGGGACTTCCACTTGCTGCGGATCACCGTGAGCTGCTCGCTCAACGAGCCGGGAGCCGAGACGGCAGGGGCACGCAGCAGGTCGTAGAGATTGACCGGCGCGGCGCCTTCGACGGGCACCAGCGGGCGGGTGGCGAAGTAGGCTGGGAATTGCTGCGCAACCTTGCGATAGGCGGTTTTCTCCGCCAGCGTGCTGTCCTCAAAGAGTTCTTCAAAGGGACGGAAGGCCTGGTTTCGATTGGCCATCCAGAGCAGCATCATCTCTTCGATGGCGGCGGCGCGGTGCGGAACGCCAGCGGTGGAACCGGCCAGCCATTCCCCGGCGGTCTGCCGGCCTCGATAGACATTGATGCCGGGGAACTGCTGCACGAAGGCCAGCAGCATTTTGTCGAACTCCTTCGTCCCCACCTGCTCGGAGAAGAACGAAAGCGCGTCGAGCATGACGTTGGGATCGAACTGCTGGCGATAGCGGGCCATGAGCGCGTGGCTTGCCTCGTCGATGAGTCCCATGACGTAAAGCGCCCCGGCGTTGACGGCGCGCTCCGGATGATTCTGCGCGTCGCGCACGAGGTTCATGCGGTGGGCAAAATCACGGCTGGCCGCTACGTTGGCGAAAACCACGTTTCCGCTGAAGGAAAAAAGCGTCTCCGCAAATTGATAACGGTTGCGGGCACTCCTGGAGATATGAAATTCCATCATTGCAAGTCGTCCTGGACCACTGTCTGGGTCACTCTCTGATGCATTCGCTGGTGCACTCTTTGGCGCACTCGTTACGTAACTCCGCCAACCATCATGCCAGATGCAGACGGCGACGGCATCTGGCAAAGCGGTTCGACAGCAGTTTGATGGCGAAAAAGTGAGCCGACGGGCCGGAATTGGCACGGGCTTGAAGATAATTTTGAACTTGCAATGGAGGATTGCGCGCAAAAGACAAAGGCCGCTGCGCAATGGCAGCGGCCCGGTCGATGAAACTAGTCTTTGGGTTCTTTGCGAATTTTCTTCTGCGCCCGCTTGCGGGCTAGGGCTTGCTTTACGCGGAGCTTGGCGCCCGGCTTCAGATAGTAGGAGTGACGCTTCACTTCCTTAATGATGTCTTCCGTCTGAACTTTGCGCTTGAAGCGACGCAGGGCGCTCTCAATGGATTCGCCTTCTTGCAATCGGATTTCAGCCAACCAAAATCACCACCCAACCCAGCCGAAAATGGCTATGTGTAAGTCTACCATGAAGCGCGGCCTGCGCGGGGGGATCGGAACACCGAGCGCTCAACGCTTCCCCTCATAATTGACGAAAAGCTCCGGAAACTGTTGTTTCAGCAACTCCACCTTTGGGCGGTCGCAGACCTGAATGTAGGGATTGTCCGGGTGGTGGAGCGCGTAGTCCTGGTGGTAGTCCTCGGCGCGGTAGAAGCCCTTCAGCGGCGTCACCTCGGTGACAATCGGCTGGGGAAAGACCTTCGCGTTGTCGAGCTGCGCGATGTAGGCGTCGGCAATGCGCTTCTGGCCGTCATTGGCGTAGAAGATTGCGGAGCGGTACGAGGTACCCACGTCCGCTCCCTGGCGATTGAGTTGCGTCGGATCATGGGCGACGGAGAAAAAGACCCGCAGCAGTTGGCCGTAGGTGATTTTGGAAGGATCGAAGACCACTTCGACGGACTCGGCATGGCCGGTGGTCTCGGTTGTGACCTGATCGTAGGTCGCCGTGGAAGCGGAGCCTCCGGCATAGCCCACCGTCGTCTTGACCACACCTTTCACCCGTTCAAAAACCGCCTGAGTTCCCCAAAAACAGCCGCCCGCGAAGACGGCTGTCTGTTGCGACGGAGCCGAAGCCAGCGAGTCGTCCACCTTGGCGGGAGGAATGGGAGTTCTTGAAGCGCCCTTGGCCCTGCAGGCTGCCAGCGAAAACACCAGCCCGAGAATCACAGAAACACGCAGCACACGCGCGAGCATAAACAAACCTCCATGCCCCCGCTTATGAGACGCGCAGCTGGAAGAATAGTTACAGACGCTTCGGAGGAAATCCCTGCGTAATCGCCGGTGACTCGGGAATTGCAGGCGCGCACTCCAGCCGCAGGCGCTGCGCTAGCGGGCAATGACACGGGCGATAGCGGTTTCGAGGATCTCGCGGGTGAAGATGGCCCCGGCGGTCTGGCGGGTTCGCTTGCGATAAAGAGCGGTGGTTTGGCAGAGCACGACGATGTCTTCGATCTCCGCCGGGTTTACCGCAACTTCGAGGATGCGCGCGTTAAAGTCCTGCGCGCTGATCCCCTCCAGGTGAAAGCCGCGGCGGTGCGCTTCATCGAGATAAAAATCGGCTACCTCGGAGAGCATGCGCTCGGCGTCGCCGGAGATCTCCGGGCGGTCGGCTAGGTCGATGCCGGCGCCGGGCAGCGCCAGCTTGATGCCGAAGATGTTGTCCAGATCGCTATCCGCGGCAAACCAGACGGTGGTAGCAACTACCAGCACGTTGGGATGCTCGGAGGTGGTTTCGATCAGGGCGTCGAGTTCGGCCAGCAGTTCGGGGTCGCCCATCTGGTAGGCGAGATCGATGCGCGGCAGCAGCAGCATCACCTTCTTGCGCTTGTAGCCGCGGATGATTACCTTGGCTTTGGCGAGGGCGTCGCGATCGCGCGGATTGTACACCGTGACCAGGCGCTCCATGCCCGCCATTTGCGCGATGCGCTGTGCGAGACTTTTCTTGCCGCTCTGGTTGGGACCGATGATGAGCACTTCGTTGCCGATCTTCAGGTCCTGATAGGCCGAGGGCGTGCGCGCGCGATCGACCAGGTCGGCGATGCCTTCCAGAAGTTTGTCGAGCCCCGCCAGCCGGGGATTGAGGCTGCTGACCGGAACATCGTCCAGGTTGAGATAGACGCGCTGGCGGCGTTTGCGCAGGTCGGTGACGAATTCGATGAAGGCTGGCAGCGCCGCGATGGAGCCGATGATGGTCGCCAGGACCAGAATTTCTTCGGTCAGCAACAGCGCCGAGTCGCTACCGGCAACAGGGTCGAACATACGCAAGAGGATACCACCCGGGCGGACCGCAGGAGACGGTGCCACCGCGTGCGCAGCCGGCTTCTGCCTGAAATGGAGATGGGCATTATTCCGGCAGATGGTGCATCTTCGGGATGCGAGCTGCGCATCTGAGCCATACATCCGGGAAGTGCAATCCCTTTACGGTGAGAGACTCTGGAATATCTTCTGTGGTATAGGTAAGTGTGATGCGGTCGATCTCAAAACGGATAGCGGTGCTATGCCTGTTGCTGATGCTGTGGTCGGCGATTGCATTTGCCGTGCATCATCACTCGGACGGAGATGAGTCCGCCAGGTGTTCGGTTTGTATCGCAGCGCTTTCGTCCGCTCCCACGGTTCCCGCGCTCCCAACGCGCACCATTTTTCTCGCCGTTTCCGCCGTAAGGACGGAGCCGGTGGCCGCCGCCAAGCAACGCCTCATCGCCTTCGCACTCACCGTCCGCCCGCCTCCGGAAGTCTAGCTCCCGCAGAAGTTCACAACTCGTTTTTGGATTCATTCTGCAACCTAGATATTTCCGGGAGGAAGATCCATGCTGGCTTCATGCAGGAAGTCGCTCGCCGCGGCTTTGCTGGCTGTTTTCTATCTGGCGCTCGGTCTGAGCGTATATGCGCAATCAGGAAATTCAACATCGATTACCGGCGTAGTGGTGGACCCGACCGGCGCGGTGGTCCCCCACGCCACGGTCGAAATCCAGAACCCAGTCAGCGGCTATATTCGCTCGGTAACCACCGACAATGCGGGCAAATTCACCTTTCCCAATGTCCCTTTCAATCCTTACCACCTGACGGTGACCGGAGAAGGCTTTGCCAATCAAGTGCAGGACATCGAGGTCCGGTCGTCGGTACCGCTGAACCTGACAATCAAGATGCAGGTGCCGATTGCCAACACCTCGGTCACGGTGCAGGCGGGCGCCGAAGATCTGCTGGAGAATACGCCGACGTTTCATACCGATGTGGACCGCAGCCTGATCGAAAAGATGCCGCTAGAGAGCGCATCGTCGTCGGTGAGTTCTCTGGTTACGCTGGCTACGCCGGGAGTGGCCGCCGATTCCAACGGACTATTCCACGGGCTGGGCGATCATGCCGAGAATTCGTTCTCGGTGGATGGGCAGCCGATCACGGATCAGCAGAGCAAGGTTTTCTCCAACCAGATTCCTCTGGATTCGATCCAGTCGATCGAAGTGATTTCGGGAGCGCCGCCGGCGGAGTACGGCGACAAGACCAGCCTGGTCATCGACGTTACCACGCGCTCCGGCCAGGGTGTGACTACCCCGCACGGCGGCGTGACTGCCCAGTACGGCAGTTTCGGCAGTTCCAACCTGGACACGAATCTCAGCTACGGCGGCAAAAACTGGGGAAATTTTATAGCGGCCAATGGGCTGAACACAGGCCGCTTCCTCGACCCGCCGGAATTCACCGTGCTGCACGACAAGGGGAATGAAGAGAACGTCTTCGACCGCGTGGACTATCAGTTCTCCAACAAAGACTCGATGCATCTCGACGCCGGATATAGCCGCTCCTGGTTCCAGACGCCAAACACCTTCGATGGGCAGAATGCTACGCCGTGGAGCGGGCTGGATAAGGTTCTGCCGGCCCCATGGGAAAATTACGGCGGCATCGGTCCCAACGGCCTACGGGTTGGGCCCACCGACCAGCGCTCGAAGATCCAGACCTTCAACATCGCTCCCACGTGGACTCACCTGCTGAGCGACACAACCCTGTTTACCTTGGGCCCATGGGTGCGCCGCGACGGCTATAACTACTATCCCAGCGACAATCCATTTGCCGATCTGGGACCGCCGAGTCTGCAGCGGGAGAGTGTGGGCCAGGACCGCTCCCTTACCAATGCGGGGGCACGGACGACTCTTTCCTATGTAAAGGGCATACACAACGTGAAGGCAGGCGTTAGCTACGAACAGACGTTCCTGAACGAGAACGACACGTTGGGAATTGTCGATCCGGCATACAATGCGCCTTGCGTCACCCCGTACTCAGGTGCGAGCGCTGTGGTGACGGGTGCCTACGTCGCTGTGCCGGGCTTCGCCAGTCCCTCCCAGTGCGCCGGTGCGGGTTACCTGCCGAACAACGGCTCTTACCCGGGGCAGAACCTCACGCTGTATCCCGCCTACAATCCCACGCTGGCGCCCTACGATTTGACCCGCGGCGGAAGCTCGTACGTTTTCAACGGGCACACCGACGTGAAAGAGTTGGCGATGTACGTTCAGGATTCCATCACCACAGGACCGTGGAATTTCAATCTCGGGATTCGCGGCGACCTATACAACGGCCTAACCACCGCTCAGCAGGCAGAACCACGTTTGGGCGCTGCCTATAACATTAAGCGGACCAAAACCGTTCTCCGCTTATCCTATGCCCGGACCTTGGAAACCCCCTTCAATGAAAACCTGGTGCTTTCGAGCCGGGGTTGCGAGAACCCGGTTCTAAGCCCGTTGCTTCTCTGCAGTTCCTCGTCGCTAACTCCCTTGAGTCCGGGGAGACGCAACGAATACCATGCCGGACTTCAACAGGCGTTTGGCCGCTATATTGTGTTCTCCGGCGAATATATCTGGAAGTACACGCACAATGCGTATGACTTCAGCGTGCTGGGCGACACGCCGATTACCTTTCCCATCGAGTGGACGAAATCGAAGATTCCCGGAGTCGCCGGACGCGTAGATCTGACCAATTACCACGGCTTGACGGCGTTCACTGTGTTTTCCAGCGTCGCCGCACGCTTCTTCTTGCCGCAGGTGGGCGGAGCCGGAGCCACACCCGCGGCCCCCTCGGGAGTCTTCCGCATCGACCACGACGAGAAGTTCAACCAGACCACGCATTTCCAATACCAGCCCTGGAAGCGCGGTCCGTGGATGGGCTTCAACTGGCGCTTTGACAGCGGACTGGTCGCAGGCAATACACCGTGTTACGGGGTCGGCGCAGGCAACGATTGCCCGCAATCCATTACGCTGAACGGGCAGTCCGCGATCCGGATGACGGACTATGCTGGGAACCCTCTGAGTGCGGACCTGGAGTTTGAGGGCGGGTTCATGTGCAACGGAGTGCGCGCGACTCCGACGACGCCTCTGCCTTTCGTGTGCCCGGCCTCGGAGTTCAGTTCCAGCCTGATCAAGGTACCCGCCCCCGGTACCGAGAACGACGACCACAATCCTCCGCGCACTCAGCCGCGGAGTCTGTTCGACGTATCCCTCGGCCATGACAACCTGTTCCACGGAGACAAGTACAAGTGGAGTGCGCAGTTCACCGTCATCAATCTGACGAACAAATACGCGCTGTATAACTTTCTCTCGACCTTCAGCGGAACCCACTACGTTTCGCCGCGGAGCTACACGGGGGAGGTTGGCTTCCATTTCTGATTGCGTTTGTGGAATGAGGCTCCGGTCAAATGGCCGGAGCTTTTTGTTGCTGCAGACTACGGTTGCATCAGGGATACGAGCGCGTTGCGGAGAGATTCGGTCAGGGCTACGGGCGAAAGTTCGGGATCGGGCGCAAGCGGTGTGCCGACGCGAATCTGCAGGGTTCCGGAGCGGAACCAGCGCCGCTGCTGTATGAGTTCTCCTATCCCCAGCAGCGCAACCGGGAGAATATTGGCGTTGGATTCGCGCGCCAGCAGGCCGATGCCGGCGCGAAACGGCAGCAGCGCGGCAGCGGCGGAGCGGCGGCCCTCGGGAAAGATGAGCACGTGGTAGCCGCGGTCCATGGCGCGGCCAGCGTGGGAAAAGCTGCGCTGGAATCCGGCGCTGGGCGGCAGCGGAAAGACGTTGAACAGCACGGTGATAAGCCAATATCCAATGGGCGCCAGCAGGTTCAGCAGCCAGTTGTCCATGTTGCGCCCGTGGCGAAGATCCTCCAGCACTTCGGCCGACATGGCGATGGCAACTTTTCGGCGCACCGCGGCCGGCAGGGCGTAGAGAACCAACGCAGGATCATAGGCGGTGACGTGATTGGCGATCATCAGCAGCGGCTGACCGGGTGCGGGAAACTCGCTGCGGCAAACCTCGGGAGCGCCGAGAAACCAGACCAGCGGACGCATCACCGCCTCTTGAAAGACCCACCGCAACGCCTGCACAGGCAGCCACCAGGTCCATTCCGCATAGCGGTAGCGCACGGGCTCGCGGGCGGATTCGCGCGACGGGAGGCTAGGATCTGGCGGCGTGGATGGCGACGGATGCGCATTGCGTTCGATGCCCTGAGGACTGGTCGGCTCGGAGGTGGAGCGATCCGGAGCAAACCTCTGGCGCAACTCTCCGAGTGTGGCAATGCGCTCGAACTCTTCGTCGCCGATGCTGACGCCGAGGCGCTGCTCCAACTCGGACAGCAACTGCACGCGGGCCAGGCTGTCGAGGTTCAGGTCGCGGTCCAGGCGGGTGTCGCTGCCGAGCGTGGACGGCTGCACGTGGGTGACATCCGCAATGAGCGCAGCCAATCGATCCGGCGAGATTGAGCTTGGCACGCCTAGCGAAGGCTGCAGCGCCTCCTGCGTGGCGACCCATTCGGTAATTTTCCGGCGCTGGATCTTTCCGATTGCGGTGCGCGGAAAATCGAGCTGCGGCCACAGTTTCCAGCGGCGAATGCGCTGATATTCGGCAAGATTTGCATTGGCGCCATCAATTGCCTGCTGCGCCTGCAGCGGGCTTCCGTGAAACAGCAGCACGGCCACGGCTTCCGCGCCTGCATTCGTTTCAAGACCTACCACGGCGGCGGCTTCCACTCCGGGTTGGCTGTTCAGCGCCGCTTCCACATCCTCGGGATGAATGTTAAGGCCTGCTGAGGTGACGATGGTCTCGCTCTTGCGTCCCAGGAAATGCAGATTGCCTTCGCTGTCCTGTTCGGCCAGGTCGCCGGTCGCGAGCCAGGGACCGGGGAGCGTCTGCATTCGGCCGTTCTCCCAGCGGGTGGTGGCCACCATCTCCCCACGCACCTGAATCTCGCCATCGTCACCGACGCGAATCTCGCGCCCCGGAAGCGGCTTGCCGATGGTTCCGTGGGCGAGGTGAAAGGGATGGTTCAGGGTGATGAGCGCCGTGGTCTCCGTCATGCCGTAGCCTTGAATCACCGCCAAGCCAAGGTCGCGCCAGAAGCACTCAAGGCGAGGAGGCAGCGCGGCCCCGCCACAGACCAGGGCCCAGAACTTGAAGCCCAGGCGGCGGTGCACGTCGCGGAAGCTCCACCACCGGCGCCAGAGGCTTTGCCCTTGCGAAGCCTCCAGACGCTCCGGCAAATGGGGAGCGTGCGCTTCGAGCTCTGCCAGCAGCAGATCAAGAACGCGAGGAACCGAGGCCAGAACCGAGATGCGATAGCGGCGGATCAACTCCAGCAGACGAGGCGCCTGCAGGCGGCTCTCGAAATGCACCTCCGCGGCCATCAACGGCGGAATCCACAGGCCCATGAACTGTCCGAATACATGGCTGAGCGGCAGCGTGTGCAGAAAGCGCAGAGGATGCACGAGGCGCTCGTACGGCAAATATTTTTGCATCTCGCGCTCAATCGGTTCAAGGCTTGCGATGACGTTGCGATGAGTGTGGACGATGCCCTTGGGCTCGGCGGTGGTTCCAGAGGTGAACAGAATTTGCAGCGGAGTGTCAGGTCCCAGGCTTGGCTCCAGCAACGGAGCTTCCAGGGGCGGCATGGGCAGAGCGGTGGAGAATTCTTCAAAGCCGATGCGTGGCACGTCACGCTCGAGGTAGGGGGCAATGCGTGAGAGCAGCGCCCGATCCCCCGCCAGCAGCCGAGGCTGGGTCTCAACGATGACGCGCCGTGCGAAGTCCAGTCCGCCGGAGGCATCCAGAGGCACGACGAGGACACCGCGCAGCACGCAGCCGAAAAACGCCGCGATCCACTCCGCGCTGTTCTCTCCCCACAGCACCACGCGCTCGCCTGCGGCGATGTGGCGGCGCATCAGTTCGGCGGCAAAGCGTTGGGAAAGATTGGCAAGATCGCGGTAGGTGAAAATCTGCCGGCGAATGCCGCGATGCACCACCACTGCCGGCTGCGTGCCGTGCTTGCGATATTCGTCGACGAGCGTGGCCAGGTGAAGGCGCACAATGTGGGTAAGTATGCCACATCGGATGCCGGAAGGCGGTGCGGCCTATTGCGCCTTACCCATCTGGCAAGCCGGTGTTCCGCCGGCCTGCGCGTTTCGCTGGAGGTACTCCCAGGCACTGCGAACGATCTCTTCCAGTTCGGGGACACGCGGCTGCCAGCCCAGATCGCTACTGATTTTGGTGGAGCTGGCCACCAGGGTTGCGGGATCGCCCGCGCGCCGCGGCTCGACCGTGGCAGGAATGATGTGCCCGGTGACCTGCCGCGCGCAGTCGATTACTTCCTTCACGCTGAAGCCCTGGCCGTTGCCCAGGTTATAAATAAGCCGCGCGGGCTGCTTCCGCGTGTGCAAGGCATCCAGCGCCAGCAGATGTGCGGCGGCCAAGTCGGAGACATGAATGTAATCGCGCACACAGCTGCCATCGGGGGTGTCGTAATCGTCGCCGAAGATGCTGATGTGGTCGCGCTGGCCGCTGGCTACCTGGAGAATGATCGGTATCAGGTGGGTTTCCGGTTGGTGGTGTTCGCCGAGAGTTTCCGTGGCGCCGGCGGCGTTGAAGTAGCGCAGGGCTGCGTAGGAGAAGCCGTGAATGCGGTGGAACCAGGCGAGCATCTGCTCCACCATCAGCTTGGATTCGCCATAGGCATTGGTCGGCAGCAGTTTGTCGCTCTCGCGGATCGGAATGTGCTCCGGATTTCCATACACCGCTGCGGTGGAGGAAAAGACCAGGCGGCCCACGTTGTGGGCGAGCATGCTTTCCAGCAAGGTGAGAGCGTTGGCCGTGTTGTTGCGAAAAAATTTCTCCGGCTCGCGCATGGATTCGCCGGCCTCGATCCAGGCCGCAAAGTGCAGCACCGCTTCGGGCTGATGTTCGGCAAAGGCGGCCTGGAGCGCGCTGCGGTCACCCACATCGCCCACCACCAGACGGGCGGCGGCGGGAACCGTCTCCCGGTATCCCCGGCTCAGGTTGTCATACACCACGACATCGTGTCCGGCTTCCACCAGCCGTGCTACCACAACCCCGCCAATGTATCCCGCACCCCCCGTGACCATCACTCGCATGCCGACGACGTTCCCTTCTGCTACATTGAGAGAGATTCCAGGAGCTAGTTTAACCCCTGACGGGTGACTCGCGAGCCAGTGCGCGGAGCGATCTCCCGGCGCTGCCGCCATCGGGAGAAGACCTTTCACACACCGACCTTCGCTCTGCTTTAGAATAGCGGGGACTCACGGCCGTCAAGGAAAGAAATGGAACAACACCTGCTCACCGCCCGGCTCACCCGCTCCGTCATACTGTCGGAGAAAACCAAACACCTCGAGTTCGAGGTCGAAGAGCTGCCATCGTTTGATTTCGTGGCCGGACAGTTCATCTCGGTCCGCGAGCCGCGCGCAGAGCATAAATTCGTCACCCGCGCCTACTCGATCGCTTCGGGGCCTCGGGGCAACAATACCTTCGATCTCTGCCTCAATCGGGTCGAGGAAGGCTTCATGTCCAACTATCTCTGCAGCCTCGAGGTTGGACAGACCGCACACTTCCATGGTCCGCACGGGCTATTCGTGCTGAAGCCGGAGGTTGAGGACTTGATTCTGGTTGCCACCGGCACCGGAGTTGCGCCATTCCGCAGTATGGCGCGCGACCTGTTTGGTCTGGATCACGGCGCCCGGCACCACCACAACGGACGCCAGATCTGGCTGGTCTACGGCACCCGCTACCCGGAGGACATCTACTACCGCGAGGAGTTCGAGCAGCTTGCGGCCGAGGAGCCCAACTTTCACTACATCTGCACCTTGAGCCGCCCGCCGGAGAGCTGGCGCGGCGAGCGGGGCTATGTGCAGGAGCACGTGCGCAAGATCGTGGGCGCGCGCCACGACATGCACGTCTACATCTGCGGACTCAACGAGATGGTCTCTTCCGTGCGCAAGCTGCTGGTGGAGGAATGCAGCTGGGAAAAAAGCCGGGTGATCTACGAGCGCTACGATTAACCGGATACACCCCAGCCTGCCGGACTATCCTTCTGCTTGAACCCGGCATACGCTCGAACCCGACTGATGCGCGATCTGCTCAGGCCCGCGCCCTGTCCTGTTCTGGCAGGGCCGCCAAAGCGGCGAACTCGAACTCCAGTTGCTCCATATGCATGTGCTCGTGCATCCAAATTTTGCAAAAACCGCGCAGGCGCAGGGCCGCATACACCTCTTCCTGCTTCAGACCGGCATCGATCTGCAGAAGGTCCGCCATGCTCTTCTTCCAGGCGTTGCGCTGATCTTCCCGGACAGGAAATGCGATCTTCTTCTGGAATTGCTCCTCGTGCGTAAAGTGCGACAGCATGTACTGAACCAGCGTGCGGGCGGCTTCAAGTATCCGGGGTGAACCCTGACCGTGCAGAATCGCATCATCCAGTTCGATGTACTGGCGATGGATGTTGGAGTGTTCCTTATCCAGAATCTCCAGTTCGCCCCGGGGCGCAACGTTTTTTTTCTTGCGGCTTTGCATCTGTTCTCTCCCTGCACGGAGTACAAAGCAATTTAGCTGCCCAAACTTCACCGATGCATTAAGGAAATCCTCATCTATCCCATTGGAAATTGTAAGTGCATGAAAAGGTACCCCATTGCATCTCCATTTCGGGCGCGTTACGAGGGAACACTGACCGGCCGAAATGGGCGCAAAGGGGCTGGGAAAGCGTTCAAAACGGGAATATTGCTCCCACTCTGGAACGGACTTCCGTATAGAAACTCCTGCCACCTCGCATTTTCTGCTCGCAATGAGCCCGCGACTGCGACGCCCGGCCACCTGGATTCCGGTCCCACGCTTTCCCGCCCGGGGCGTCGCCAATCGAGCACGTCCGCAGACCACTCAATTCCCTTCTCCTCTTACTGCAACTTCCCGGGAAACTGCCTCATCTATTAAGTTGACAGTAACTCACTCAGGTTCTATCATCACCATCATATTAGGTATGAGCAGAACGTCCGGCGGGTGGCTGGTTGGCTTTAGTAGCCTTAAGAGACAAAACGGAGACTTTATTTTCAGTTAGTTAGCGGGAGGCAAAGAGCAATGGCAAAGATTATCGGGATTGACTTGGGAACGACTAACTCGGTGGTCGCCGTTATGGAAGGCGGCGAGCCAAAGGTAATTCCCAATGAAGAGGGCGGACGTACCACGCCTTCCGTTGTCGGCTTCACCAAAACGGGCGAGCGCCCGGTCGGCCAAGTCGCCAAGAACCAGGCCATCACCAACCCGGAGAACACCGTATTCTCCATCAAGCGCTTCATGGGGCGCAGATTCGATGAAGTCAGCGAAGAGATGAAAATGGTGCCCTACAAGGTGATCCAGTCGGGCGACCACGTAGCGGTGGAGGCGCAAGGCAAGGAATACACTCCGCCCCAGGTCTCGGCCATGATCCTGCAGAAGCTGAAGAAAGCCGCCGAGGACTATCTTGGCGAGCCGGTCACCGAGGCGGTCATCACCGTTCCGGCCTACTTCAACGACTCGCAGCGCCAAGCCACCAAGGACGCCGGAAAAATCGCCGGGCTCGATGTGAAGCGCATCATCAACGAACCCACGGCGGCCGCACTGGCCTACGGTCTCGACAAGAAAAAGGACGAGACCATCGCCGTGTACGACTTCGGCGGCGGTACTTTTGACATCTCGATTCTCGAGGTTGGCGAAGGCGTCATCGAGGTGAAGTCCACCAACGGCGATACCCATCTGGGCGGCGACAATATCGACCAGCGTGTGGTTGGCTGGCTGGCCGACGAGTTCCGCAAAGATTACGGGTTGGATCTGCGCAGCAAGGGCAATGAGATGGCAATGCAGCGTCTGCGAGACGCCGCCGAGCGTGCCAAGATCGAGCTATCGACCACCATGCAGACCGAGATCAATCTGCCGTTCATCACGGCCGATGCCTCCGGTCCCAAGCATTTGGTGAAGACCCTGACCCGCGCCAAGCTGGAGGATATGGTGCGCGACCTGATCGACCGCTCCATTCATCCCTGCGAGCAGGCGCTCAAGGACGCCGGCATCGACGCCAGCAAGATCGACGAGGTCGTGCTGGTGGGCGGACAGACGCGCATGCCGATGATTCAGCAGAAGGTGAAAGAGTTCTTCGGGCGCGAGCCGCATCGCGGCGTCAATCCCGACGAAGTGGTCGCCATTGGTGCGGCCATTCAGGGCGGCGTGCTACAGGGCGAGGTCAAGGACCTGCTGCTGCTCGACGTGACCCCGCTCTCGCTGTCGATCGAAACCTACGGCGGCGTGGCCACCAATATGATTCCGCGCAATACCACCATCCCTACGCGCAAGAGCGAAACCTTCTCGACTGCGGCGGACAACCAGACCTCGGTGGAGATTCACGTCCTGCAGGGCGAGCGTCCCATGGCGGCGCAGAACCGCACCCTGGGCAAGTTCCATCTCTCGGGGATTCCGATGGCGCCGCGCGGCGTTCCGCAGATCGAAGTCACCTTCGACATCGATGCCAACGGCATTCTCAACGTGACGGCCAAGGACACCGCCACCGGCAAGGACCAGAAGATTGCCATCACGTCTTCCAGCGGCCTGAGCAAAGAAGAGGTCGAGCGCATGGCCAAAGAGGCCGAAGCGCACTCTGCCGAGGACAAGGCGAAGCGCGAAGAGGTGGAGACGCGCAACCAGCTCGACGCCATGGTCTATCAGGTCGAAAAGATGCTGCACGAGAACGGCGACAAGATCTCCGGCGGCGAGCGCGGCGAGGTGGAAAACGCGGTTGGCGATGCCAAGAAGGCTCTGGAGAGCGGCGATCACAAGTCGATGCAGACGGCGCGCGACCGGCTGCAGGCGGCCTCGCACAAGCTGGCCGAGGCGATGTACAAGGCGGCCGCTCCTCCGAATCCCGATGGCGGTGCCGCGCATCAAGGAGAAGCACAGCCGCAGTCGGAGGCCAAGAAGGACGATGGCGTCATCGACGCCGAGTACGTGGACGTGGAGGACAAGAAGTAATCCGTGCTTCAATCAGTAACCAGCAGCGCGCCGGAAGCGGGGCGGCTGATGTTCGCAGCCGGAGCAGAGATGCTCTGGCTGCTTCGCAGGCGGGCAGTTTGAGCCCGCAAAAGGGGACCCAATGAATTTTGAAGTCAACGGCATTTCGTACTTTTTCACCTTCGATACCAACGAGGCACAGTGGTGTCTGCTAACACCCTGCCGCGGCGGCATCGAGTCTGTGGAGATCCACGATGACGGCGCGCTGCTGACAGCTCGGGTCCCACACGCAACGTCACACGGCGGAGCGCGCCGAATCAACTAACGTCTAACCGCGGACGTTTTTGAGCCTCTGCCCCTGCGGGCGCCGAAGGCGTGCGGCCGCAGGGGCGAAACTTTTACTGTTCGCCGGGAGTAGAAGCAGAGCCCGCGAGAAACACTTGGCAGAGTTTGAAAGCGCGCAAGTATGCTGGGGCACAGGGCGTTTTGATTCTGCGCGCAGACTAGAAGAAGAACAACAACGACGGCCGGAAGAAGATCAACCATGGCTGCAACCGACAAGAAAGACTATTACGCCATCCTTGGCATCAAGAAGACGGCCACGGCTGACGATGTGCGCAAAGCCTTTCGAAAACTGGCGCGCAAGTACCATCCCGACGTCAATCCCGGCGACAAAAAGTCGGAGGAGAAGTTCAAGGAACTCTCCGAAGCCAACGAAGTTTTAAGCGACCCCAAGAAGCGCAAAATCTACGACCAGCTCGGCTTCTACTCGGATAACATCGACCCCAAGGCAGCCGAAGCCTACGCCAAAAGCGGCGCCACCGGAGGCAATCCGTTCGGCGCCGGCGGCAACCCCTTTGCCGGCTACAACCAGGGCGGCGAGGGTGGCCCGAACAAGGTGGAGTTCGACTTCCGCGACTTTGACTTTGGCGGCGCGCAGCAGCATGGCGGGCGCGGCGGCAGCTTCCGCGACATCTTCTCCGGCATGTTCGGGGGAGGGGGCATGGCGCAGGAACCGGTAAGCGCCGCCGGTACTGACGCCGAATACACCGTGCAGGTTCCTTTCTGGGAGGCGATTCGCGGCGGCGAGATGAAGCTCAACATTCAGCGTCCGTCAGCCATGGGACGCATGACCCCGGAGCCAGTCTCCTTCCGCATCAAGGCAGGCACCCGCGATGGCCAGCGCATCCGCCTGGCGGGCAAGGGAAATCCGGGCGCCCGCGGCGCACCGCTCGGCGATCTTTATATCATCGTGCGCCTCGCCGAGCATCCCATCTTCCATCGCGACGCCGACGATATCAGCATCATGCTGCCGGTCCTGCCGTGGGAAGCCGCCTTGGGAGCCAAGGTCGAGGTGCCCACCATCGACGGCCGCGCCGTGCTGCGCATTCCGCCCGGCACGCAGAGCGGGCAGAAGCTGCGCATGCGGGAAAAAGGCGTGCCCTCGGCCACCCGACCCGGAGTCATCGGCGACCAGATCGTCGAGATCCGTATCGTCGTCCCGGAGATTCCCAACGTCGAGGCCAAGGAGCTCTGGCAAAAGCTGGAAAAGCTGCATCCGGAAGATCCGCGCCAGGCGCTGTGGAGCAAGATTTAGAAAATCCCTATGACCAAACGGAAAGGCAAAGGCGCGTACATGATCTCGGTGGTGGCCGAGATGTATGAGATCCACCCCCAGACGCTACGCCTCTACGAGCGCGAAGGCCTGCTGAAGCCCTCTCGCAGCGAAGGCAACACCCGCCTCTACACCGAAGAGGATTTGAAGCGCCTGGAGTTCATCCTGTCGCTGGCCCGCGATCTGGGCGTCAACATCGCAGGCATCGGCATCATCCTCAACATGCGCGAGCGCATGGAGCAGATGCAGCTCCAGATGCAGGAATTTGTGAAGTATGTGCAGCAGGAGGTAATGATCCGCGCCAATCAGGCCATGCCCAAGGAAGGCCTTGTGCCAGTGCGGCGGCCCATGGTGATTCCTCCCGGCAAAAAGAAGTAGGCATCTTCGATTCGCTTCTAGCTCCGCTGCTCCTGCCGAATCCGGGCGGCCGCGTCCGGGCCGTGGCCAGTTTTGTGCTGGATGCGGGCGGCACACTCCGAGCGGCTGCCAATCCCTACCTGCAGCAGGCCGGTCGCAGCGTGGTCCAATACGTAAGCCTCATCTCCTCTCGACGAGTGAACGGATGGCTGGTGTTTCGCTTTCGCGGCACAGGGCACAGGCTGTCTTCTGGTTGCAGCACTTCCTTCCATTCCAACTCCTCAACCGGCGGGCAATCGGCTCGCTGGAGACGGCCGTTTCAGACAGCCACCGGCAGTACGCCACCCCATACGCTAGTACACCGCCGCGTCTGTCACAGTGAGGCCGGTCACCTCGTCTGGTGATACCCGGCGCGGCGCGATCGTCCACTCTGGCTTCCCTGTGTCGCCCGCCCAACTGTCACCGGGTTTGGTGAGATCAATCACTGCCGGACGGAGACGATTGCTGGAGACTTACAAGGCTGTCCGGCATCGGAGAGTTCCATGTCCCCCATCAACGACGTGCATGAGGTGTTGCAGTTACTCCGCTTCGAATTGAATTACCTTGAGCAGGGCGGCTTTGAGCGAGACAAGGCATTGCTGGGAACGGACTCTCCGTTCCTTGGCACCTTCGCGTGCATCAACTACGGCGACCCGCTGCGCCGCCACGCCTGCCGCGAGTGCGGCCTCCTGCAGTTCGTTCCCGAAGACAAGCAAACCGAAGAGTTCCCGTGCCACTTCATCCCCCTCAACGCCTCCGGCGAAACGATCCACAGCCTGATCGAAAAAAACGACCAGCGCCGCTTGGTCATTGCCCTCGAACTTTGGCTCCGGAGCACCATCGCGCGGCTTGAAGCCATGCAGGAGCGTACCAATCGGTAGGACTATTGCTTTTCTTTTGACTCGGGCCCCGGCGCTGCCGGCTCCTGCGGAAACGACCGGAGGGTGAGTTCCGAGGTCTTCTGAGTCACATTTCCGTCGTTTGAGGTGCGCCGCACCGTCAGTGTTCCCCGTATGTTCCAGTAGCCTTCATCGGACGGAGTCTTCCCCGCGCCTCTCTCGACCACGCCGGAGAACTCGAACCAGACGCCGCCCGCCGGCCTAGTGCGGAAGCTCAGCCTGGATCCTTCCAGCTTTGCCTCCTCGAAGAACTGGTCCACGAACTCGGCCTTCTCTGGATCGTCGTCCTTGAAGCGCGAGACCACGCCCGTGACCTTGCCGTCATCCACTTCGATTTCTGCGAACTCGCCTTCGCGCACGAACGAGTACATCCCGGTAATCTCGTCGCCGATCTGCGGCTCCGCCGCTGGCTCCGTCTGCGCCACGGCAGCCGCAGCTACAAGCAGAATGAATGCCGCGATGCGCAAGATGTTTATCATAGAGGTCTCCGAAGCGGTTATGTCCTCTCTCCAAAGTGCTGGCGCTCGATCGTCGTTGCCAGTTCGGAGTTCGAGCACACCTCGTAATAGAGGTGGTCCGCCCAGCGCACAAAGCGGAAATCGCGGGCTTCCACCTGTGCGGCCCGTCCCTCGCGCACCAGAATGGGGCGGAAGACTCCGGAGCTCACCGGGACCAATCCGCGGAAGAGCCGCACTTTCTCCGGACCCCACGGCATCGGCAGATCGAGGCTGAACTCTTCCAGCGAAATCTCATCCTGCAGCTTGGCAAACGCGGCCCGCGGCAGATGGATCCCGCCCACGTTGTAGCTGAGCATGAAATCTTCCAGGGCGCCGGCCGCCGACTGTTCATCCACGGTCTGAAAAACAAACACATTAAACAGCGGATTGCTGTCCTTCATCTGTCGGCGCGCGCGCTTGTGACAGGCGCTCAGCCGGTCGCTCAAATTCAACGCATCAGAGATCATGATGCGGTGCGCACCATCCATCAGGTAGAGCGGTGCGGAATCCTGATACGCGATGCCGATCCCGATCTCCAGGGGCGGCAGCCCGTTTTCCGTCGATGCGTTGTTATAGGCCTGCACGATGTTCAGCATCTCGCGCGCCAGCATGCAGGTGCGGGCCACGCCGAAGCCCCGCTGTCCATCGTTCTCCAGCAGCGTCAGAATCACCGCGTCGCCTTCGATGAAGACTTTTTCGGCCTCATACTTCGGCAGCAACTTGTTGACCGGCTCAAAAAAATTGAGGCTGAAAAACGACGCCGGATTCAGGCCGCGCTCCAGCAGCGAACGGGTCAGAAACGACGAGTCGCGAATGTCGGCCTTCAGCACCACGTGATGGTTCACGCGTTGCTCCACCGGTTTCTGCTCTTCCGGCATCAAATATTCGTACAGCGTATCGTTGATCTTGGAGAGCTGCCGCAGCTTCTCGTTGTTCAAAACGTTCAGCGATTCCAGCGCCCGCTCCAACACCTCCAGCTTGCGCACATCGCGATGAAAACGGAAGATGTCGATGAAATACCGCGCGGCATACCGCATCCGCTCCGGCTTGCCCGCCGAGCGGACCCGCTGTACCGCGGCCTGCAGTTTCTCCAGGGGATAGCGGTCGTGGGTCTGCAGCACCTCTTCCACCCGGCGCAACTCGTTCTTCAGAATCAAGGCGCACTTCAGCTGCTGAGGAGAGACCACCGCGCCGTAGTCGCCCAGGATGGGGAGCACTTCGTAGGCGGCCACCGCATAATCCATCACCTTGGCCGCCTCCAGCGTTTCCATCCACTCGGCGGTAATCGCCCGCTGCGCCCTGCTCCGCTCGGATTCGTCCACCAGGCCGCTGTACATCAAGATCTTGGCATTATCTGGGACGTTGAGCTGCTCTTCGGCCTCCACATCGCCGTGTGCCAGTCCCGCCTTCTTCAAAAAGTTCTTGGCTAGAACCGCCAAATGATCGAACAGATCGGGGTCGCGATCGAAGCTGCCAAACAGTGCGTACTGCTCGGCCCGGATAAACGGGTCCTGGCTGGATTCCGCCAACAAAAGGTCGTTGGCTAGAACTTCGTAGCCTGGAGCGTCGCGCTCGCCGAACAGTGCGTGCCGCGTGCTCGCCACCATCTCCCTCTCCACCTCGTTCAGCGTGGTCAGCACGTCCTGCGAAACGCGGCGCAGCACCTGGCGCTTGTTCATCTGGAAGCGCAGAAAGCGGTCGCGCAACACCATCTGCTGCAACTCAAGACGCCGCTCGTCCCTCTTTTTCAGGTTCTCCCGGCAGAGCTCCAGAACATGCGTGAACTGCAGCGGCAACTCGGTGCGCAGAAACTTGACCAGCGCGCCCCGGCACGCCAGGTCCAGTTGGAAATCGTCGGCCTCACGTGCACGGCGCAACGATGCAACCTGCAACTCGCCCAGGCAATACTTGAACTGTGCCGGGTAATCCACCTCCGGCTCCGGCAGCGCATCGTCCTTGATGTGGGCGCGCCCGTAACGCGAGTCACCGAACGGGTGCGGCTCCGGCACGCGCGTCAACTGCTCCACGTCGCCATGCTGTTCAATCAGCTTTGCCAGGTGGACGCGCGCGGTCTCGGTGAACTTCGCACTCAGATAAATGTCGGGGCGCAGGTTATCGACACCCGCAACCAGCCCCTGGAGCGCGAGTTGCGGAACATAGCCGGCCAGCTCAAACTGGCTCGCCAACTCGCGTAATTTCGTCCGTCCAAACATCGGCAACGGAGACCCTTTCCCTGCAATGAATTCGTGAGCTGACTTCCGGACTCTACCACACCGCCAGGGCGAAGGGAGTCCAACTCCGGCTACCTTTTCTTCGGTGCCGCAAGCGATGGCCGCCTCCCCATAAGGCTTCCCTCAATATGCCCGAGCCCCTGCCGGCGCAAAATCTTCCGCGTCAACCCGGTGAGAGGGAGCCCGAAGATCTCATCCAGTTCCACCCAGCGGCCCGCTTTTTTCGCCTTCGCGCTCAGGGTTCGAGGCTCCAGCCGGACCACCCGCACCTCGTAATCGGTGTCGGTGATCGAATGACGCACCACGCACAGCTCCGCTGCATCCGGCCCTTCCTGCTGCTCCGCGTACTCCGGCAGCTCCCACATACCGGCCATCTTCGCCGCATCCGCCGCGCGCTGCACCAGGAAGACGCAATGCTTGCGCTCGATCAGCGCCCGCGTCATGCGTACCCTTTTGCGAACCACCTTCGGGCGTCCCGTTGCCACTCCCGGAGCGCGGCACCAGTTACGCAGCGGACACACCAGGCACTGCGGATTCTGCGGCGTGCAAACCGTCGCCCCCAGCTCCATCGTTGCCTGGTTCCAATCTCCGGCGCCCGAATCCCCAGCGTCCCGCCCTCCGGCATAGCGGCCGTCCAGCAGCTCCTGTGCCCGCTGCCATGCCGAAGCGCCCGCGCGCGGTGAGCCGTCCAGCCGGCTCAGTACCCGCTCCACGTTGCCGTCCACCACCGCCACGGGCTCTCCGTAAGCGATGCTCGCAATGGCCGCGGCCGTGTAGCGTCCGATGCCCGGCAGTTTGCGCAGCTCCGCCTCCGTCCGCGGGATGAAGGCGCCCAACTCCTTCACCACCACCCCAGCCGCCTTGTGCAGCATGCGGGCGCGGCGGTAATAGCCCAAGCCGCTCCACCGTGCCAGTACCTGCTCCTCCGGCGCGCGGGCCAGCGCCTCCACGGTTGGAAACGCCTCCAGAAATGCGCGGTAGTGCTCCAGCACGGCGGCCACGCGCGTCTGTTGCAGCATGATTTCCGAGACCCACACCCGATAGGCATCGCGGTCGCGCCGCCAGGGCAGCGGGCGCTTGTGCCGCACGTACCATTGCAGCAGCGCCGTTTGCATGGCACCGGAGCCGGAACTCTCCTGTCTTTGGGTTAGCCTACCCATGGTAAGCCGATTGTAACAATCCCGTTGGTTTCGGGAACCGGCCATCCGCTATCTTCACAAAACGTTGGCTTTACGGCCTCACAACTTTATGTTCTTATTCTTACTATGAAACTCAAACTGACTTCAGCAGCCATTCTCTTTACCCTCGGTGTCACGCTGTCCGGAGGAGCCATTGCGCAGCAAACTCCTGCGGCCAAGGCGGACGCCGGCGCCTCCAGCTCTTCCGAGCTGAAGACCCAAAAGGACAAAGCCAGCTACGCCATCGGCACCAGCATCGGAAGAAGTTTGCAGCGGGACGGCATCGAGGTAGACCCCAACCTCCTGCTTCGCGGACTGAACGACCAGCTCAGCGGCGGTAAACTCCTGCTGAACGAAGAGGAAACCAAAGCGGCACTCACTACTCTCCAGGAGGAGGCGCGCGCCAAGAAGGAAGCCGAGATGAAGGCCCTGGGCGAAGCCAACCAGAAGGAAGGCGAAGCTTACCTCGCCGCCAATAAAGCCAAAGAGGGGGTCGTCACCCTTCCCAGCGGCCTGGAGTACAAGGTTATAAAGCAGGGCGACGGCCCCAAGCCAACCCCCAGCGATATGGTCGAGTGCAACTATCGCGGCACGCTCATCAACGGCAAGGAATTTGACAGCTCCTACAAACGCGGCAAGCCCGCAACCTTCCCGGTTAGCGGAGTCATCAAGGGATGGACCGAGGTCCTGCAGCTGATGCCCGTCGGCTCCAAGTACCAGGTCGTCATCCCCGCCGATCTCGCCTATGGACAGCGTGGCCCCAGCGCCGACATTGGCCCCAACGCAACCCTGATCTTTGAGATCGAACTGCTATCCATCAAGGAAAAGCCCGCTACGTCAGCTAACCCCCACGGGCCTTCCGCAGCCACTTCGGCCGCCAAGCCCTCTACTCCCGCAAAGTAACGTCATCGCAGCAAGAGAGCCCGCCATTCCTGGCGGGCTCTCTTTATTGCTCCACTATTGCTTCACTCGCGGGCGCCTACTTGGCGGGCTCCAGCTCCACAAACTCAAACCGCTCCAGCTGCTTCTCGAAGGGAATCGAGAACTCCTTCTCGATCTTCTCGCGATAGGTCGGCCCGGAGTTGTACGCACAGAACGGATACAGTTTGCCGTCCGGCGCGGCGTAGTGAATCACGCAGCGCTTCAGCCGCTCGATGTCGTAGTTGTAGTTGTCCTGGAAGTGCATTCCTGCCACCAACAGAGTGCGGTAGGTAAAGGTTCCGTCCATGCCGTCGCGGCCCAGCTTTTTGTTGGTCATGCCCTGGATCGTGTTGAGGAAGCGCTCGAAGGTCAATCCCTCCGGCGCGCGGTCAGCCTTGAAGTGCTTCTTCAGCTCCATCCAGCCCTTGGCACCGTTGTAATACTTCATGATCCCGGTGAACTTCTTGCGCGACATCTCCTCGATGTCCTGCACCATCGCCGGAATGTCCACGAATTGAGTGACCGGAACTGCCTTGCGCGACTTCTCATCCACAAACATGTAGGTTCCCAACGAGCAGCTGGTATGCGAGGAGATGGTCGGAACGCCGCGATTCTCAACCGCCGCAATCAGCCGGCTGAACGGCACAACCATGGAGAGCGGGAACCAGTCATTGTAGGTGTCGAACAGCCCTGTCTGCTCGCTCAAGCTGTGAGCCAGATCGGCCAGGGTAAAGCGCTTGGCCTCCAGTTCCTTCTTGGCGATGCGTCCGGTGAACGCCACCGGCTGGAAGCTGATGCCGCTGACCGTGTCCACGTTGTTGATGGCCACCTGCAGAATGTCGCCCAGTTGATGGTCGTTCAAGCCCTTGACGATCGTCGGCACAAAGACGATCTTCATGCCGGCTTCGCGGCAGTTCTCGATGCACTTCATCTTGATGTCCAACAGCGCTTCGCCGCGGGTCTTCATGTACACGTCGTCGGTCACGCCGTCGAACTGCAGATACAGGGTCGCCAGTCCGGCTGCCTTGCACTTCTTGGCAAACTCCACGTCGGCGCCGATCAGGATTCCGTTGGTGGCCGCCTGAAGGTGGGTAAAGCCTAACTCCCGGGCCATCTCCAGAATCTCGAAGAACTTGGGATGCAGCGTCGGCTCGCCGCCCGAGAACTGCACCACACGGCCGTCCACCGGACGCTCGTTGCGCAGCGCCATCAGCATGGTCCGCACCTGGCCCAGGTCCGGCTCATACAGGTAGCCCGCGGAATTGGCGTTGGCAAAGCACACCGGGCAGGTCAGGTTGCAGCGGTTGGTCAGGTCCACGTTGGCCAGCGCGCTGTGCGAGGTGTGCAGCGAGCAGATACCGCAATCGTCCGGGCAGGAAGCCTCGGCACCCTTGTCGTTGGCCGGATTGCTGAAGCCGGTGTTGTCGCCGAACTCCCACTCCTCCATCTTCAGGTAGAGCTTCACGTCCGAAGACAGACAGTCCTTGAACTCGCCATGCTCCGGGCAGGTCTTCTCCATCATCACGCGGCCGTTCTCTTCAAATATCCGCGCCTCAATCTTGTTCACCGTCTCACACTCGGGACACAGCGACGTCGTGGTTTTGGGAAGCCCCTTCTGCAACGGCTGAATCGGTCCACCGGTCAGGGTCTTTTCAGGCTGCAGGATCTTCAGGTTCGGCCGTTTCGCCGATGCAAATGGAGTGCTCAAGGGTCTCTCCGGTCAACAGTAGGATTGGTGGGCTTCGGGTACACTCCCACGTGTCTCTAGTGTGCCTGTGGCGGCAAACAATGCACAGTGGCACGGGTCACCCCCGGCAGTGAGGCCACTTTTCAGCGAATCGCGCCTATCCGCATCGAATGGCGAAGGAAAGGACTCCGGCTGCGATGCCAAAATCTCGCATCAAAGCAGACCAGATTTGCCAATCCCCTGGATCTGGCGCGCACGCCGGAGAAAACCTGTCGCAGCCACGAAACCCAACTAAAAAGTACGCCGTTTGCCTTAACCCATTGCCATTTTCGACACATCAAAAAAAATCTTAAAAATTGTGGAACTAAACGTGCCCCTCTGCGAATACCAGTAGATGCTGGGCTGATCACATTCGACCAGACTCGATAGTTTCTCCTCCCGATACTATCCGCCGCTAACCCGGCGGATGTTTTTTGCGCCAAAACAGCTCCCCTCAGTTTCCCTCCGACAGCCGGGCGGCAAAGTTCTGGATGGCCGCCAGGTAGGGCCGGCTAGCCACCAGCATCACGTCGTTGTGCCCTGCCCCGTCCAGCCAGATGTGCTCCTTGGGCGGGTTGGCCAGCCCGTAGATGCGCTCCCCGTGCCAGAACGGAATCACCTCGTCGTTGCGCCCCTGCGCCACCAGCACCGGGCAGTGCACTCGGCCAATCGTCCGCGCGTTATTGAATTTGTCCCACGGCACGATCTGTATCCGCGTCACCACCCGGAAAGCCGACAGAAACGGTGCCTGCGCAATCAGTCCCGCAACCGGACGGATGGCCGCGAGATGAATGGCCGCAGCCGCTCCCAGCGAATGTCCAAACACAATCACCCTCTCCGGCGGGACATGCAGCGTTCCGGTCAGGTAGTCGAACGCCGCTTCCACGTCGCGGTAAACGGCAGCCTCAGACGGCCTTCCCCCGCTGGCGCCATATCCGTTGTAGTCGTAGGCGAATACCGCGAAGCCGGCGCGCCGGTAGTCCTCCAGAATGGGCAGGTCGTCGCCCATATCCTCGCCGTTGCCATGGCTGTAGAGCAGCGTGTACTGCGCCTCTGGATTCGGCAGGTACGCCGCCGCAATGCCTCCACACTCGCAAGGTATGCGGAAGGTTTGCACGCCGGGTGCGGCCCGAGCCAGTGTCTCCAGATCGTATCCAGCCGGGTGCGGTTGAAAGATAAGACGGTCCGAGAACATCGCGAGCGCGATCAGCAGGACATAGACCCCAACCAGAAACGTCAGCATGATACGAACACCCGTCCGCAGGAGGTTCATTCCGCGCTCTCCGCGACAACGCTGGAAGTATAGATGACGGCGCGCAAAACAAAACCGCCGGAGGTTTTCTCCGGCGGCCACAACTGCGAGAAGCGAATCGGTTTAGTCGCCCATCACTTCTTCTTTCTTCTCATCCGCCTGCGCCGCGGGTTTGGCGCCCAGGGTGTCCAGCGGCACAAACCCGCCCACCTCGGGAGCCTTTTCGCCCAGCACATGCTGCTTGTAGAGCGCCATCATCCGCGCGTTCTCGGCATCCTGTTTCACCTTGGCGTCCCGCGCCCGGAACTTCTCCTCGCGCGCCGTCTTGGCAATTCCCTGCTCGTCCAGCGTCGTGTTGCGTCCGGCGCGCACGTGCGCTTCGTTCAGGATCAGCGTGTGGTCGCTGCTGGCCAGATTCACCTGCTTGCCGCCCGCAAAAATCTCATGCCGACCGTGCTCCTCGTACCACTTGGTCAAGGTGGCCGTCATGTGCATCTTCTCGATGATGTTCCGCCAGCCCACCCCCGTGTTGTAGGCGCAGAAGCTGATCTCGCCCTCCTGCGTGGCGTAGGGAATGATGCACTGCTCGGTGCGCCGGAAATCGTAGTTGAACAGGTCCTGGAACCACATCCCCGCCACGAACAAAAAGTTCCAGCGGTCGGCCCGGCGCTTCTGTACGTCTTCCAGCGTCCGGTCCGGACTTGACTTGCCGTACTTTGACTCCGCCTTCTTGGTCGCCGCAAAGGTCTTGTCGAACTTCTTCAACAGATCGGTAAACTTGAAATGCGTCGGCGACAGAAACGGATCGTAGTTGCGCGCCAGCGCCAGCGCCATTCCCAGGTTGGACCAGCGCGCGCCGCGTCCCGCATCGCTCACCTTGGCCACGTCCTTGGCAATCTGGTCGGCATAGAGGAACTTGGTGACCGGAACGGCTTCCTTGGTCTCTTTGTCGATCATCAGCGCCATGCCCACGCCGCAGTTCGGATGGCAGCCGCAGTTCACCGAGCCCCACTCCTTGTTTCCGCCATGCACCACGTCGGCCCAGTCGCTGAAGGTGCCCATGAACGAAATCGGAAACCAGTCGCGGGCCGGCTCGCCCAGCCCGGTCTGCTTCTTCACGTCGTGCGCCAGGTGGCTCAGCGTATAGCGCTGGGCGTGGCGGCGCTCGTCGGTAATGGCCTCATCCCGTCCGGTAAACGATACCGGCTGGAACGACAGAAACGAAATCCGCTTCGGATTGTCCAGCGCAAACTGGATGATACGCCCCACCTGCTCGTTATTCACCCCGTTCACGATGGTCACCACCGGAACGATTTCGACGCCCGCCGCGTGCAAGTTCTCAATCGCGCGCAGTTTTACATCGAACAGGTTGCCCACCGCGCGGTGCGAGTTCGCCGCGTTCCCGATGCCGTCGAACTGCAGGTATGCATAACGCAGTCCGGCCAATGCCACCTCTTTGCAGAACTCCGGCGACTTGGCAAACTCGATTCCGTTGGTCGCCGCCTGCACCGAGTTGTAGCCCACCTTGCGGGCATACCTCACGGCCTCCAGAAAGTGCGGAGACAACGTCGGCTCGCCGCCGCTGAACTGCACGCTCATCTGCCGCCGCGGCTTGATGGTGATCGCGTTGTCCAGCATCGTCTTGATATCTTCCCAGCTGAGTTCATGTACAAAGCCCACCTGGTTGGCGTCCATAAAGCACGGATCGCACATCATATTGCAGCGGTTGGTCAGGTCCACCGTCAGCACCGACCCGCGGCCGTACTTCACCGTCGAGCTGCCGTGGTTGTGCAGCTTCTCGTCGTTGTGCGCGCGCATGTCGCGCCCCGGAAATGTCTCTTCCAGGTGCCGGAAGAACTCCACGTCCACCGCCATGACGTCCTCAAAGTGGCCGTGCTTAGGGCAATCCTTCACCATCAGAATCTGGCCGTCGCGCTCGATGATCTGCGCCTTGATCTCGCCCACTTTTTCGTTGAGCAGAATTTCATACGGCAGCTTGCCGTCCACGATCTGCTGCCTAATCTCCGGCACGCACTTGGGACACAGCGAGTCGGTCGTCCGCGGCCAGCCCAGCGGCGGCTTGGTCTTCTGATACGACTTGAGCAGCGGCTTGTCCGCCCACTTCGGCGTAATCGAAGGCCTCTGGCTTCCGCTGTTCAGCTTGTCGAACACCACCCAGGCGCCCCTGGCCACATACGTGAAGACCTTCTCGACATATTTGATCGGCTTATGCATGATCCGCTGTCTCCTAATCGGGTCCGCCTTGCGGCCCGCATGGTTTCCCTGTCTCGCCAGGTGCTCTGAATCCACACACAGATGGAGAACTACAGCACAATCCTAGGGGTTCAACCCGTTCATTCCCAACGCGGAAGCCATGAACGGCGGCCATCCAGGCCTGACCGGCGAAATATCACATCCAGTGGTGATCTACATCACAAGCCGCATGGGCACGATCGCGCACGAAAAATCCCCAACCAGCGTCCGTCGTATCATGTTCTGCAGATGGCCGGAGCGACCGTAACTGGAGCGCCGGCGAGTCAGGAGAAACCATGTATTGCTCAAACTGCGGCAAGGACATCGGCACCAACCCGGTCTTCTGCCAGTTCTGCGGAGCCCGCGTCGCCCCCATCCCGCCCTTCGGAGCATCGTCGGCGGCGCGGCCCTTTGCCCGCTACAGCGCCGACAAGAAAATCGCCGGCGTGTGCGGCGGCGTCGCGCGCTACTTCGATCTGGACTCTACGCTGGTCCGCGCCATCTGGCTATTGTGTGTTCTTCTGGCCGGCACCGGTCTGCTAGTCTATCTCGTCCTCTGGGTCGCCATGCCGCTCGATCCCGGCTATCCGCAGCAGTCCGCCTAAAGCAACATGCAGACGAAAATCGCAGTGATCATCCATGTTCCACCCGATTGACCGGCCCAGGCCCAGGCCCCAGAATCGGAGTTGTTTTGGAGTCTTTTCTGCCATCTCCTATGAATTCGCTGGAGCCAAAGCCACCGCGCCTGCGTCGTGCCGCGCTCTGCGCGGCGCTGCTCGCGCTGGCTCTGACCTCGGCGGGCTGCGGTGGAAAAAAGCAGACCGCGCGCAATGTTCCGCCTTCGCCCGAGCTGACTCCCGTGCCCGAGCTTCCGCCCCCGGCAGAGCACGCGCCGACAGAATCCGTTCCCGGAATCCACGTCGATCCCAACGCCCCTGTACTCTGGAGTGAAGTCGGTTACGCCAGCTGGTATGGCCCGCAATACAACCGGAAAAAAGCGGCCAATGGCGAAATTTATAACCAGGACGAGATGACCGCCGCGCACAACACCCTGCCGCTGAACTCCATCGTCCGCGTAGTCAATCTCAAAAACAATCAGTCCACCGTCGTCCGCATCACCGACCGGGGTCCCTTTGTCGGCGACCGCATCATCGACCTCTCCGTCGCCGCCGCCAAAGCCGTCAGCGTCTACCTGCCCGGCACCGCCATGGTGCGCCTCGACGTGCTCGAAACCCCGCATCCCGTTGAGATCGGCGGCCGCTGGTGTGTGCAGATCGGCGCCTTCCAGTCGCAAGCCACCGCCATCGAGTTGAAAAACCGTCTCCTCCTGCGCTACTCCGGAGCCCAGGTCATTCAGTTCAAGGGTCCCACAGGCTACTGGGTCCGCATCCGCGTTCCCCAGGATGAAAAGGCGAAGACCCGCAAGATCTTCGAACAGACCGAGGTCAAGGAAGGCGGAGTCTTCATGGTCCGCCTCGACTAAGCCCGCGCCGACTAGTGCGTTTTCCGAAAAGCTGTACCCCTCAACAACCGGCGGGTGGCCCAGGTTCCGCGCCGTTTTTTTTGCGGCGCTAAACTGGGAGAGCAGGACACACCAAACCGATATCAGCCTTAGCCTCTGCCCAGTCCGCGCGACTGTGCTACATTGGGCGACGCAAGGAGCGCCCATGAACAACTGCCTGTTTTGCAAAATTATCGCCGGAGAAATTCCATCGAAGAAGGTGTACGAAGACGACCAGGTCTATGTCTTTGAGGATATCCAGCCCGTCGCGCCCACCCACGTTCTCATCGTCCCCAAACGCCACTTCGCCGGACTCGAAAAAGCCGAGGCCTCCGACGCCGCCATCATCGGCTACTGCCACCTCATCGCCGCCCAACTCGGGCGCGAGCGCAAGATCGAAGACGGATACCGCACCGTGCTTAACGTGGGCCCGCGCAGCGGCCAGTCAGTCTTCCACCTGCACCTCCACCTCATCGGCGGACGCGACCTCAAGTGGCCTCCCGGCTAAACGTTGCGGCAAAATAGAGAATTGAAAGACACCACAGGCCCGTCCCAGTCAAAGGACATGACGCTCCGTAGTTCGTCGTGATGACAAACCTGGTAGGCCGTCTGATCTTACTTGCGGATCAGTACTCCTGCAGCTCCGCTTCGCTGGTGGCGTGGCGCCGCAGCAGTTGCGGCAGGTTCTGCGAAAAGGCCGAGCGCGGCAGCACCATATCGCAGCCCGCTTCCTGGGCCTTCACCTTCAGCTCTCCCTGCAGATGCGACAGGAAGCCGATGATGTTGGTCTCTTTCTTGAACTTCGCCTTCAACTTGGTAATCACCGTCAGCGGCTTGATTGTGTGGTGGTTCAGGTCGATGATCACCAGCGATGGCTTCTCTTCCCCCGCCGCCACCATCTCCAGAACTTCCTTGTCGCTCTTTACGAAGCTCACCTTCACGTTCAGCTTGCGCGCCGTCTCCTGAACCTTGGCCATGAAGAACAGGTCGTCGATGAACACCATGATGGGCCTGGAGCTGATGTTCTCCCCCACCGGCATCGCCTCATATCCCGGGCGTCCTGCGTTGCCCTCCTGGTGCAGGCTGCGGTAGGAGTGGTCCATCGGAGCACTGTAGACGCCGGCGTCAGGGGTTTTGTGATTTACCACCGTGCGCAGGATGCGCTTGGTGCTGTTTCCATTTCCGTTCCCGTTGGCCTCGGCCGGGTTCTTGCGTGCCGATGGCTTCGGCTTGAATCGCTTCATTGTTGGCTTTCCTTGCATGCCTGACTTTCCCTGAGAAGCCGGGGACATATTCTGATTGGATTGTCCTGATCCGTCTTGCGCCTGGGCGCCGGCTTGAGTTCCCGTACCTTGACTACCGCGACGCCCACGGCGCCGCTTGCGTCCTCTCCCGCCGGTGCCGGCAGGATGGTTCGATCCACTGTTCATATTTTTCAGGCTTCTCTTGTGTTTAGTTACTTCTAGCGATCATATCCGCGCGACGTACGGCCTGTTGTGGTTCAAGCCACGAACCCGCTCGATCTGTTTGGTGTTTCCCGTGTTGCAGCCGTGCCTCGGATCGGGCAACCAGCCTCAGGTCCAACGTTCTCTCATCCCAGGAAGGATATCCGATACTACCCAACACCATCCTCACCGACAAGTTAAATGTTTCATCCGGCTGTGGATATTGGCTGAATTCGGACCACCTATGTTTTCTTTAGATGCCCAAACCCGATCCCAAGTCTCGAACCATTTCCATCTAGCTCGCAAACTTTGGCCACTCTACCGGAGACGGGAGTGGTGGGCGCTGTAGGATTCGAACCTACGACTTCCACCGTGTGAAGGTGACACTCTACCGCTGAGTTAAGCGCCCTTTGTGTCTGTGCTACCTCGGATTGTAACAAACCTGCCCGATTTGGCAAATCAGCGGCCCTGCCTGCCGGCCAACTATGGTTTCTGCTCCGGGCAGCCCTTCATCCCCTGCAGCGCGCCGGCGCTTTGCGGATCGAGCTTCAGCGCCTGGCCGTAGGCCATAGCGGCCTCCGGGCAGTTGCCTTGCGCGGCCAGAATGTCGCCACGCAGAGCGTAGGCTGCGGCGCTGGGGTTCTCCGCGATGCTGGCGTCAACATTCTCCAGAGCCTTGGGGTAGCTCTTCGCTTGGAAGAGCATGGTGGCCAACTTCAGCCGACGCCGAGCCGCCGCCTCGTCGCTGTCGGTGAGTGCGGCCGGCGGGTTCAGCACCGCCGCCAGTTCAGCGTCGCTGATTTCCTTTAACAGATAGCGCACGCGGGCAGTGACCACCGCGGCATAGTTGACCTTGGTGAAGGACTGGTAGGCAACCAGCTTGTGCTGCTGGTCGAACAGCACCGTCACCGGCTCCTGCGCCACGCCCAGCTTCCCGTAGAACACATCACCCACATCGATCAGCACCGGCATCGAGATGCCGGACTCTTTCACCATGGCCTGCACGTCGTCCTTGGATGCCCGGTTGGAAACAATCCCGATCCAGCGGATCGACTTGCCGGCAAGTTCCTTTTGCACCGCGGCGAATTCTTTGAGGGCGAGCCGGGAGAAATCCTGGCCGGGCCGGAAAAAGATAAATACGTTCGCCGTGGCATGGTTGAACAGGTGGTCCGTTCCCCCCGCCAGGGTTGGCATCTCGGCATCTTCGACCACGGTGCCGAGCTGGGCGTGGGTATAACCCCACGCCCCAGGACCGATCATCACCCAGGCCATCAGAAAAATCAGCCCGCGAAGGCAGTTACGGCTTCGCGTCATGGCTGGGGTGCGGGAGCGGCGGCGTCAGGCGTGCTCGCGGTAGTCTTCGACAGGGTGTTGTTGTAGGACCTCGTCGCGTGGCAGGTCTTTGCACAGGAACCGCCGGTCTCCGTCTTGGTGTAGTTGATCTTGAGCATCCATCCCTTCGGACCATATGGCACAGCGTCGCGGATCTGGTGCTCCTGCACCGAGGCATGAACGTCATGGCAGGCGCGGCAGGTGCGGCCCACGCTCCGGTTCACGTGGACGTAATGCAGGTTCTTGTTGCCGTCGCGGAACTGCGTCAGCTCCTCGGTCTGCGGCGTGGTAAACGCCTTCTCGTCGTGGCAGCCAAAGCAAAGCGCATAGTTCTGAGCGTCGTACGCGGAATAAAACTCCGCCGGGTAGGCGCTGGTCAGCAGACGGAAGTTGTTGCTGCCATGCGTCATGTGGCAGGAGCTGCAATCCTGCGCGGCCACCGGCCCGTGCTGATGTGGATTGTCGGCAAACAGCTTTGTCATGTTGGTCAGCTTCTTGCCGTTATGGTCCAGCACGTCGTCCTTGCCGTGACACTGCAGGCAGAGCTGCATCGGCAACTGCACCAGCAGGTGCTCGACGTTGGCGCCGTGCGGGTTGTGGCAGTTCACGCATTTGTCGCCCATGGTCAGCGCGTCGTGCTTCACCGTGGATTCAAGCGCTGTCTTCTTGATCTCCTCATGGCAGCCCTGGCATAGGGTTCCGGTCTCTTCGATCAGCAGCTTGGGCTGCATCGAGTCGTGCGGGTTATGGCAGTTCACGCAACTCTGCTGCGCGGGCGGATGCGCGTACTTGCGTCCCAGAACCTGCTTGAAGTCGTCGTGACAACCCACACACAGATCGTTGACGGCGCCCTTCACCGCGCCGGGATTCTTGGCATCATTGCTCTCGTGGCAGATGCTGCAATCGCCCGCGTCGTAGGGCGCGTGGTAGGAGACCACCTTGTCGCTGGAAGGAAGCGGCGCCAGGCGGCTGTCGTTGATCTGGAGCACCACCGGGTGCGCAGCGGCAGCCGGTGCAGCCGGCGCCGGATGATGCTTCTTCTTGGCGTTGGGGGTCTGAGCGCTGCACAGCACGGTGGCGAACAGCAGCAGGCCCGCGACGCAAAGCAGCTTCACGGCGAGGTCGATATTCTGGCGAATCGCCGGCGGCAGCAGACGCCAGGATGCGGCGCAGGCGTTACTGGAAATGAACTGGATGTCGGATTTCAAGCGGGTGTCCCCCTCCGGGCGCTCAGGCGCAAATTGCCCGCATGAACTGCTATCGGAAAATTAAAGTGCTCACACCGGCTTCAAGAAGCAAAAATACACGACGGTCTCGACCATCCTCCCAAAGCAGGAGAACGGGTATTGGCACAGCCGAATGAACAGAGTGTTTCAAGAATACGGCAATAAGTCTTACGACTCAAGCCTAAATAATAGGCCTAAATAGGAGCGCAACCGCTTCCCCAGGCGTTTTCCGGAGAATTCCCGATCACCCTCGCATGAGTTGACGCTCCAATCTACGCCACTCCGGAAGCCGTTCCGCTCCCCCGCTCTTTCCGGGTCCCGTGACTTTCCCGCCCGGATCCGCCCACCTTTCGGGCATAATAGGGACGCAGCAACGGCGCCAATCGAATGATCTGGAAGCGCAAAAAGCCCGACCAACCGGATCCTGCGACTCCCGGCAGCGAATCCGGAGATTCCCCGCAACTTTCGCCAGTCGAGGGGGTTCCCAATGACATGAGTAGCATGGCCATTGGCGGTGCATTCCCGAGTACCGGCGACGTAGGCAGCAGCCAGCCGGTGCGCTACAGCGATCCACAGTCCCTGGCCGGGCTTGACGATGCACAGGTCATGCTCCGGGTTCGCGACGGCGACGATGCCGCCTTCAACTATCTGGTCGAGCGCTATCGCCGGGCCATGATCAGCTTTATGTTCCGCATGGTGCACAACGCGGCCATCGCCGAGGAGCTCGCGCAGGAGGTCTTCCTCCGCGTCTACCGCTCGCGCTCCAGCTATGCCGCCGATGCCAAGTTCACCACCTGGCTCTACCGCATCGCAACCAACCTGGCGGTCAACCATTCCAGGGACCACAAGCACGAGCGGCCGGAGGAAAAGGCCAGCCTCGATGCGGTCGATGAGGATACAGGGCTGTCGATCGACGTGGCCGACGACCGGCCCAACATCGAGCAGGAGTTGTTGCGCCGCGAGCGCCTGCGCGCCATCCGCCAGCAGGTCGAGGCCCTGCCGGAACGCCAGCGCGTCGCGGTCATGATGCATAAATATCAGGAAATGGACTACCGCCAGATCGCCGAGGTCTTGCACCTCAGCGAGTCGGCCACCAAGAGTCTGCTCTTCCGCGCCTATGAAACACTGCGCCAGAGCTTGAAGAATTTCGTATAGAGGCTTATATGAATTGCAGGAATATTCACGATCAGCTGCCGGACGTCGCCCTCGGCCTTACGCCGGTGCCGCCCGAAGTCGAAGCCCATCTCGGCGAGTGCCGCCAGTGTGCCGATACCCTGCAGGCGCTCCGCTCCACCATGAGTCTGCTGGACGAGTGGCAGGCGCCCGAGCCTTCGCCCTACTGGGATGTCCGTATGCAGGCGCGTCTGCGCGAAGAGCAGCAGCGCGCCTCCGCCGGATGGCTGCAGTGGCTCCGGCGTCCCGCTCTCAGTGTCGCAGCCGCACTGGGCTTGGTCATCGGCATCGGAGTTATTCAGGTGGAACACTTCCTGCAGCAGGGCGATATGCAAATCGTCGAGCACCACATCCCTGCGCCCACCGGAACGGCGGTCTCCGACTTGCAGTACTTGGACAAGAATTCAGACCTGCTGCAGAACTTCGACGCCCTTGACGACATGGATGGAGACGCCGACGCTGGCGCCGGCAACGCCAGCAATTAGTTTGCAAAGAAATGGGAGGGGGATGCGCACAAATTACATTTCGGCTCTCCTGGCTATACTTGTGTTCGCAGCGCCCCTCTGCGCCGGCATGCAGCAGCCAGTCCGCCCATCGGGAGCCGGCGCGCAATCTCAGTCCCCGGCGCGTTCCCAGTCCGCCACGCCCAATGCGCAATCCCCGTATGCGTCTCCCCACCAGTTCTATCGCGGACAAGGTCCGCACCACGGCGACTGGCTGCGCAACACCATGCAGCTTCCGCCCCAGGAGCGGCAGAGAAGACTCGAACAGGACCCCCGCTTCCGCCAGCTTCCGCCCCAGCGGCAACTGGAGTTGCTGCACCGCCTGCAGGCCTTTGACGCCATGCCTACCCAGGAGCAGCAGCGCGTGCTCAACCGCATGGAGATGATCGAACACCTCCCGCCGGAGCAGCAGCGGCGGACGGAAGCCTTATTCGAGCAGTTCCGCGGCCTGGCCCCGCAGCGCAAACAGATGATGCGCCATACCTTGCGCCAGATGCGGAACATGCCTCCCGACGCCCGCCTGCACTTCCTGGGATCTCCCGAGATCCGATCGATGTACTCCCCGGATGAGGTCCGCATGCTCTACGACTTCAACTCCATTGGCTTCGTCGGCCCCGAGCAGTAAAGACCGCGCCCATGCGGTGCTCCGCGATTCAATCCAAATGCAAAACGCGCCGTCGAAGGCGCGCTTTTCCATCTCGAATCCCGCCTGAATATCTAATCCACCGCCACGATCACATTGTTCGCCTTGAAGGCCACGTCGGTCTGCTCGCCTGCCTTCAGACCCAGCTTGTGGCTGCTCTCCCGGGTGACGATCGCGGTCAGTTCCGTGCCTCCGGCCAGCTTCAGCACCACCTCGTTGTTCACCGCGCCCTCATCCACCCGGACCACGGTGCCACGCAGCACGTTGCGCGCGCTGATCTTGTTCGGATCCAGCCCCTTGCCCAGAATCAACCAGCTGGCCTTCAGGATCGCATACCCATGCATCCCCGCCTTCAACCCAAGACTGGCTACGCCGTCGTTGGTAATGATCGCCACCACCGTGTCGCCGCCATCCAAAGTGATTTCCACCTCGGAATTCACCGCGCCCTTGGTCACCTTGCTGATGCTTCCAGCCAGCGTGTTGCGTGCACTGATCTTCATCGCGAGCCCCCTTGCAAAAATCACTTTACGCCGTTCTTTTTCAAACTGCAAAACGCGCTGCGCCCTAATGCTTCCAGCAGCTTTTCACCACGAACCACAGGTTCGCCGGACGCTCCGCCAGCCGCCGCATAAAGTACGGATACCACTCCGTGCCGAACGGCACATAGCAGCGCATGCCCCACCCTGCTTGCGCCAAACTCAACTGCAGGTCGCGGCGCACTCCGTGCAGCATTTGGAATTCAAACGCCGTCTTGGGAATGCCTTCCTGCGCACTCCACCCTTGAATCGAGCTGATGATCGTCTCGTCATGTGTGGCCAGCCCATGAAACAATCCGCTGCCAAGAATTTTCTTCGCCACCCGCAGATAGTTGGCGTCCACATCCCGCTTGTCCGGATACGCAATCGCCGCAGTCTCCTGGTAGGCTCCCTTGCACAGCCGGATGCGGATTCCCTCCGCGCACAGCAGACGCGCGTCATCTTCGGTGCGATACAAATAGGCCTGCAGCACGGTGCCGATGTGCCCCGCCGCTCCAGGCCTGCGGTGCAGCTCCCGCACCAGATCGAGCGTCCTCTGCGTGTAGGCCGAGCCTTCCATGTCCACGCGCAGAAAGCTGCCAACGGCGATGGCGTGTTGCAGCAGTCCTTCCACCGTCCTCTGCGCCATGGACTCATCCACGTCCAGCCCCAGATGCGTCAGCTTCAGGCTCACGTTGGCATCGAGTTTGCGCCGCGCAATTTCGTCAAACAGTCCGTGGTAGCGCTCCTCGGTGCGTAGCGCGTCCTGGCGGCTGGTGACGTTTTCTCCCAGGTAGTCCACCGCCACGCGCACGCCCGCCCGGTTCAACGCCGCCGTCTCCTGCAGCAGATCTTCCATCGTAACGCCGGCCACGAAGCGCCTGGAAAGCCTTTGCCCCAACGCGGATCTCTCCGCCCAAGAACGAATCCGCCGGCTCTCGGACAACGCAATCAGCAACGAGCGCAGCATCGCCTCTGTTCCTTCACCGCCAGATGGTTCCCCGCATCTGAGCAACTCACGAGGATGCCCCGTTCAACCTTCTTGGGCGGGGTAGTTGCTCTTGCTCCCGATGCCCCTAGCCTCAGTGCCCTTCTGCTTCCAGGTACCGCTCCACCTCGATGGCCGCCATGCATCCGGTGCCGGAGGCGGTGATGGCCTGCCGGTAGCGCCGGTCGGCCACGTCGCCGCAGGCATACACGCCGGGTACCCCGGTGTGCACGTAGTCGCGCGTCTTCAGGTATCCTTCCTCGTCGGCTTCCAGCGCGCCGTGGAACATCGTCGCGTTCGGGGTGTGTCCAATGCCCAGGAACATCGCGCTGGTGGGGAAATCCCATACCTTGCCGGTCAGCAGGTTGCGCAGCTTCAGGGCGGTCACTTCCTTGGCCGCTACATCCATCACCTCTTCCACCACGGTGTCGGTCAGAAAATGGATCTTCTCGTGCGCCCGGGCGCGGTCCAGCATAATCTTGCTGGCGCGGAAGGCGTCACGGCGGTGGATGAGCGTAACCTTGCTGGCGAAGCGCGACAGGAACAGCGCCTCTTCCATGGCCGAGTCGCCCCCGCCGATCACCGTGATCTCCTTGTCGCGGAAGAAGAAGCCATCGCAGGTCGCGCAGGAGGAGACTCCGTGGCCGATCAGCGCCTTCTCGCTGGGCAGCCCCAGCCAGCGCGCGCTGGCCCCGCTGGCGATGATCAGCGAGCGAGTCCGGATCTGCTCATCCCGGCCCACGGTAAGCACGTAGGGCCGCTGTGAGAGGTCGGCCGCCATCACGTGACAAGGCCGGAACTCGGTTCCGAAGCGCGCCGCCTGTTGGCGCATGTTCTCGATCAGCGCCGGTCCCTGAATTCCCTCCGGCCAGCCGGGGAAGTTCTCCACCAGCGTCGTCATGGAGAGCTGCCCGCCGGGCTCGTGTCCCTCCAGCAGCAGCGGCTTCAGGTTGGCCCTGCCTGCATAAATCGCCGCCGTCAATCCGCTGCATCCCGAACCCATAATGACTACGTTACGAATTTCCTCTGCCATCATCCTCTTCTCGTCTGCCTCTTGAAATCCGCGCGGGGCGCGGCTGCTTCTTAACTCACGCAAGTTGCGCTGTCATGGATTCGCGCCGGCGGCTTTCGACTCATTCCCCTTGGATTCCTTGCCTCCGGACCTTTTGCCCTTTGGGGTTACGGGCAGGCGGGCCAGTTCGGCCGGCACCATTGTCTTCACCGCCATCGCCGTGCGGTATTTCTGCAGAATCTCTCCTGCCGTCTGAAACAGGGGTTCGTAGCTCGACTGGTCCATGCCACCGCAGCGGGCTAGCACAATCGAGGCCTTGCCGAAGCGCTCGATGCGGATGCGCTCCGGGGGCGTGTCCGCCTTCACCGCCTCCGCCGCGCTTCCCTTCACCGCGTCGGAGATCGATATCTGCAGCGCCTCGCGGTTGTCGCGCAGATGCAGCGCCAGCGACTCGCTGGCCTCGCCCGCCTGCACGCTCATCGAATACTGCACGTCGGTCAGCGGCGCCTGCTCGGGAAACTCGCGCTCGATCCGCACCCACGCCGATGGCGTCTCCGCAGCACCGGATGGCACTCCCGCAGCGCGCGCCTCGGCCTCGGTCAGCGTGGTAATGCCGCGCGAAATCTCAAAGTCGGAGGAAAACTGCGGATTGGCTTTCACGCGCGCCAGCGCGCGTCCCATCTCCTCCGCATCGGCTTGCGCAGGGTGACACGGGTTGAGGAAATTCACTTGAATCTGGGGCTGCGGACTTTCGGTTGCCTGCTGCGCGAAGGCAGTCGGCAGCAGCCCAGGCAGCAGGGCAAACAGCCACAGCGCATGGCACCTTATCGGTCTTCGCTGAACTTTGCGCACCGCTGGATTGTATATGAGTCAGCAGGCAGAGTGCTTGCGGGAAAACCGCGGCGCGCGCTAACCGAGGCATGCCGATGCAGGCAGGATTTTGGGCGCGGGAGCACGGGCGGGTAACGCTTCGCTGCCGGCCGCTGGCGCACGGGCGGGCGGTTCGGTGCGGCCTTGGCAATCGGCTTCCAGGCAGTCGCGGCAGTCGTGGGAGCAGAGCTCGTCGCGCGGGTCGTCGGCGACGGTGTCATTGAAGACTTGCTCATCCTGGGCGCCGATTTGGACGATGTGGGCGCTGTCGGCGGGGAGCGGAGTGAGGTTGCGGATGTTGGAGCTGGCGAGTTGGAGCGAGTAGAGGAGAAGGCCAGCGCGCTTGTTGTCAATGCGGCGGTCGAGGATGGCTTGCATGATCTCCTGAATGGTGACCTGGATGGCGTTGGAGTCTTCGAGCAGAGGCAGTTCGAGGCCGGAGTTGGCTTCCATGCTGATGGGTCCGCCGATGCGCTCGTGACGGCGGCGGCGGGCGCGCGCTTTGTGATGCCAATAGCAGAAGTTGGAGTCGCGCAAAGGGATGGCGTTGCAGAGCTCGCCGTTGGTGAGAACGTGTCCGCAGTTTCTGATTTTTCTGGGCATAAAAAAGCCGCGCACAAAGGCGCGGGTACCCCGGGTACCCCTCCTATATTTCCCGGTAAAAATTTGAAAACAGGAGAGTTATATCCTGTGTTCCGGGCTTCTTACTTTCAGGATAGCAAAAACGGAGGGGGGAAACCCTCAGTGGAGCGATGTCTCTATATGGCGTGGAATGAGACGGTTGGGAGGAGATGAGAAGAAAAATCGCTTGACAGGGTGCGGAGTGGGGAAGTTTTGGGGCGGTTTTGGGACGGTTTGGGGGCGTTTGAGCACGAGACAAACCAGCGGCTTTGGGGTGTTTGCACAAGGATTGGTGCGGAACGAGTCACGGCAAGGGTAATGGGTGAAAAACCAAAGGTTACGGAGTGGGTAATGGTTGCGCGGGTTTTCTGCAACCTGCCCGCGAGAATGGGAACCAATCGCGGCCTTACGTTTCGGTCTGGCGAATTGTAAATTCTGACAGGTAACCTTGGCTGGATTTACTCAGCGGCGCGTCGCCTGTCAGAAACGTCGGCTATGTGCCGGTACGCCAGAGCCTTTCGCAGCTCAGAATTTCTTTGCTTCCAGAACGAGCCGGTTCGCATTTGCCTCTATTGCAACGGTCTCGTTGAAAATGTCACGGTCTGTGGCTCCTGCATTGGAAGCCATACTGCTGGGTAGCAGGCCGCTCCAGGGTTCGCATTCAGGCGACGAACCGCACAACGCCGTTGCCTTTGCAGCCAGAACGAGGCTGTCCGCAGTTGCCTGCCTTGCGACGGTTTGGCTGAAAAAATCCCCACCTGCAATGGCCGCCTGTGGAATCGGGTATTGCTGGCTGAACGCCATCGTGACTGCCAGCAAAACTGTTATGAACACTCCGAATATTAGTTTCATGGCGAGCTCCTTCCCGTTCCCAGAGCGTGTTTTGTAAACACCGCACTGAGACGCTCTGGAAACACCGCCACGTAAAACGATACTCTATTCTTAATCGAACGCAATGACGGGCATCACACCAGAGTTGCCCATTGGACGGAGTGAGTGCTATCTGCCTGTCGCCCTGGTGCGGCACGCCTCCGGCGTGGATGCCCCTGCTAACGAGGCTGCGCCTTTTTGTGCGGTTCGAGGGCGATGTCCATGCTGCGCTCGACCACTTCGGCCGCCATCCTGGCATTCATACCGGGAAGGTTGGCGACGGTACTGGTGACCTGGGTGCCCAAAAGGTTGAACAGGGTCATCTGCAATTCCATGCACGAAGCAAAGGCGTGGGCTAGCCCGTCGAGCCACTCCGCAAGTTCGGGCGTACACCAGGAGGCGTTCTTAAAACTGTCGATCATATCGGACTGCAGGCGGACGGCGGCTTCCAGCGACGCTTTCTGAACGCCCAGGGCGCGGTCCATTCCGAGACCGGAGAGCTCCTGGAATTCGGCGTTAAAGCTGGCACTGGGCGTTGGTCCCTGCTTGCCTCCCACGGAGAACAGCAGGGGATGTTTGGCGGATATGGTTTTTCTGTCCACAACCCCTCCTTCGGAAGCCTGGCTTCCTGCCCATCCTCATCCACATTGGGGGGAGAGTAGCACCTTGGCAATTTGGCGTCAGTGATAGATCGGCGGGGCTGACGTGATAGCAGTCACTCGCAGGTTGGAAACACAAAACAACCGCTCCCCACCTGCCATCCGTAGCAGGTTTGGAGCGGTTGTGGAATCCAGGCGGCCCAGCCAAGAGGGTCGGACTTACGCGCGATTAGCCGAGGCTGTAGGAGTGATCGCGGAAGCTCAGGAAGACGAACATGGGAGCGCTGGGAGAGAAGAGCGCGACCCGGTCGCCGGGGTGAATCACGGCTTCCGATGCCTGATAGGCCTTCCCGTTGACGAAGATCGCACCGACCTGATCCTGCGGAATGTTGAGCGATTCCAGCAAAGCGTGGCCGCTGATTTCGGTTTCGACCGGAACCTGGCTGGGATTGGCCCAGCCTCTCTCGCGAAACATAGTGTGAAGAAACATATTGGCGTGGAGGTCGATCGTGTTGTTGGTCATGGCTTGGTCTCCATACGGCCATCGCGGCCTGGAAGATTTCCTTAAAATTGAAAAACGCGGCCCAAGTAAACTGACGATCTATGCCGGAGAAAAGAATTCCGGCGACCCAAGACACAGGAACGCAAACGCCTCCTGACAGACAAGGCAACTCACAAGCTAAACTGTAGGTAAACATCCCCAGCCCGGGTAACGGAAGTGTCTAGTCCCGGGGCATTGCCCAAGAGCATGCCACGAGACTAGACGTTTGGAAAGAGAAAAATGCAGCACCCTGCAAAATATTTGAATCCTCGGCCGATCAGCGGTACTAGGGGGTAACGGCGCCGCAGGCGATGCGGGCCCCGGCATTGCCCGCCGGATCGCTTTTATAGTCGTCGGGATCGGCGTGGATGATGATGGAAGTACCACCGTTGGCCAACAGCGAATTGGGCACGTCAGGCGCCAGCGTCACGCGCGGATCGAGGACGCTCTGATGCGAGGTTCCGTTGGCTGCGACGGTGATGTTGTCCATGTCTCCAAAGTGAGGATGAGGGTCAAGCGGATTGTTGAATCCGTGATGGGCGCCGGTGGGATTGAAGTGTCCTCCGGCGGACTTGAAGTCCGGGGCCACACAGCTGGGCGTTTGATGGAAGTGCATGGCGTGCACGCCCGGGGGAAGATTTTTGAGGTCCAGATGGAGCCGGACGCCCTCTTTGTACGGGCGGATGGTGATGGTGCCGATGCTGTTTCCAGAGGCATCCGTCATGTTGACGACTTTGGCGGGCTCCTTGGCAAAGGCTCCCGCAGTCAACATGGCAACGGCAAGAGAGATCGACAGGCCGATGTGCCGGTACATCCTTGGCTGGTTGGTGCTGTGCAGATTCATGACTGTCCTTTCTAAACACATCTCATAATTCGCCGGAGAGCAGCGCTTGGTACTGCACATCGCTAAGCGGCACGACGGAGAGACGTGCCTGGCGCACCAGCGGCGAATCGGTAAACAACGCACTCCGTTTGATGTCAGCCAGCGCTGCGGGATGCCCAATGGGCTTGCCGGCGGCAATGGTGACGAGAGGAATCTTGGGATTGGAGGCATCGACCGACAGCACGTGCGCGGAGCCGGCAACGCGGCGCTGGTCGCCGGTGTGGTAAATGACGAGCTTGTCGCCCGGATGCATTTCGCGCAGATTTTTAACTGCCTGGGGATTGGTGACGCCGTCCCATACGGTTTGCCGGTCTTGCTGAAGCTGTTGGAAGGAATAAACCGTGGGCTCGGTTTTGAGCAGATAGTGCATGCCGAGGATGATAGCCCCGGATTGGCTAGGCCGCAATCAGCTCCGGTCCGCACGCCTGACCGCGCGGCCGGTTATTGGATAAGGGTGCGGGGAGTAGACATCTCCAGCATGAGGCGCTGCACCTGCGGCACCAGCTGCTGCAGCTGGGCTTGCAGCCGCGTCCACTCGCTACGCACCTGGCGCACGCGGCGATTGCGAATGGCGTTCTCCAGGATCTCGGCTGTGACGGCGGCGTGGCCCGCGCCAAATACCATGATGCAGCTCTGCAGCTGCAGCAAGGCGCGTCCGGCAAGCTGGTGATTGCGCGCCGCAAGGGCGCGGTCCATTTGCTCGATGCACCAGGGAAGTTCAGACAGAAACGCACGGCAGAGCTGCATCAAGAGCTCCGGGTCGCCGCCGGCATGGTTCAAGGCGTGGTCGCAGTCAAGGGCGGTGAAGGAAGGCGATGCGGCTTCGGTATGGATGGTCATGATTAAGAATCCGCCTACGGCCAGTGGCCAAATGCTTGCAATGAAGTTATCGGCCGATGGCGAGGGAATCTGAAGCGCGGGGAGCGCGTAGGGAAACGGCAAGAGCGAGAGCAACGGCTTGGGGGCGTCTGCCGAAGGGCCTCTGAAACAGCATGGGAGATTTGCGCTGCGCTGGGGTCCCTCACTTCGTTCAGGATGACACGTTAACAAACAGCAAGAGCAGAGGCAAAACAGGAAAAGCAACCCCGGCAACCACAGCAAGAGCAGAGGCAAAAAAATGCCGGCATCGCTGCCGGCTTGGGAGAAGTATGACTTAGGAGTCGGCTACTGCATCCGGATACGGCGGCTGCGCTGCTGCAACAGCGAAGGCGGCAAACCGAACTTGGCACGAAACAGATTGGAGAACGTCGGCGCGCTGTGGTATCCCACGGCGCGGCAGATGGCCGAAACCGGCGTATCAGTGGTTTCCAGCAGGCGGCGCGCCATCTGCATGCGGCGGTCGGCCAAGGCGCGCAGCGGGGTGATGCCATACACCTGGCTGAAGACGCGATGGAAGTGGTGCGGCGACATGCAGGCCACGCGGGCGATCTTTTCCAAACAGAGATCTTCGTTATAGGAATCCTGAATGCAGACGTAGGCGCGCTGGATGCGGCGGTAGAGTTCGGCGCGGGTTCCGGGACGCACGCTGTCAATGGAATCGATCTGGCGGCTGGCGGCGCTGAAGACCAGAACCACGCACTCGCTGACGGCACGGAACTTGTCGCTGATGCTGGCGGCCGAGTCGCCGCGCAGGCAGGCGGCGCTCAGGGCGCGCAGCTTGGGGCCAATCTCAAAGGCGGTTTCGTGCTGAATGCACTCGGGAAAGCGGATGGCGGCGCCATCGTGATCGATGTCCAGCGAGGAGGTGAGCGGGGCGCTAAAGCTGCGGGCGACCTCGGACATATACTTCTGATCGAAGACCAGGGTTACGGCACGGGGCGAGGCGTGGGAATCCACGTTGATCTCGCCACTCTGCCCCTCGTTGAGCACGACAAACGTGGTGGGCGAGATGGTGTAGTGGCCGCGCTCGGTGTGGATCTTGTATTGGTCCTGCAGCGAATAGCGCAGCGAAAGAGGACTGGTAAACGGCTGCGAGCCGGGGCGAAGCAGACCGCTGGCAAAAAGATTCCTTCCCACCATCATCTGGCTGGCGGACTTGGTGTGCGAATCGGTTTCATCCACGCAGACCATATTGAGGCCGTTCATCGGCGAAGTTTCGATCTCGAGATTATTCAACATTCCGCAACTCCCTGGGGGACCGTTATTCCCTCTACCTTTTGAATTGCCTTCAGCCTGTCTCAAAGTTCCATCAAAATTGGCTGGAAGCCTTTTCTTTACAAAAGCTTTACAAATAACCTGGCCGCTCGATTATTAGACGGCAGGCAAGAGAAAGGGTTATCGGGATGAGCTCAATAAATGGTGAGTAGCTGGAATGGGAGCTGATTCAGGGCAGCTGCAATCAAATGGGGGAAGTTGGTGCCGACCTTAGCCGATTGGCTCCCAACTTAACCGGGCTAGATCTAGATAAGGTATCTGGGGGCGAACTGGGATGGCTGAAATGCCTCGGGAGCAGCAAAGGATATTGGAGCGGCGCAGGGGTCCTTCGCTTCGCTCAGGATGACCCTTCAGAGGCAGAGCGAGGCAAAAGCTGAGGCAGAGGCAAAGGCAGAGGCAAAGGCAAAAACAGAGGCAAAGGCAGAGGCAAGGTCAAAAGCAGAGGCAAGGTCAACTACCCCACATCTGCTGACTGCGGCAGATATGGGGCACCTGCACCTTCACCGCAGCTCGCCCAGTTTAGTGGCCGGCGTGCACTTCTCCCGGTTTGGGCCGGCGGGCGAGCAGCACCAGGGGCATCACCAGAACGATGACCGCGGTCATGGCCAGCAGGGTGTCTTCGTAGGCGAGCACGGCGGCCTGCTGCTGCACACCTGCGTAGATGGCAGCATAGGCGTGCTGCACGGCGGCAGGGCCGGAGCCAAAGCGGGTGGCAAACTGCGCGGCCATGCCCTGCAGCGCGTTCTGCGTGGTGTTGGAGTTGGTCACGTGGGCCGCCAGATAGGTCTGGTGGACCTGCGAGCGCCGGGCCAGCATGGTGGTGACGAAGGAAATTCCAAAGCTGCCGCCCAGGTTGCGCATCAGGTTGATCATGGACGAGATCTGGTTGTTCTGCTCCTGCGGCACGCCGACGTAGCAGATGGTGTTGATGGGAACGAACAGGAAGGCCAAGCCGATCGACTGGTAAACGCGATAGAGCATTGCAGTTCGGAAGTCGATGCCCAGGTTGAGCGTGCTGATGTGGAAGGTAGCCAATCCCAGGGCAACGAAGCCAAAGGTGATGAGTTTTCGGGCGTCGACGCGCGAGACCAGGAATCCGGCAATGGGCATCATGGCCATGACCACGAAACCTCCGGGCGAAAGCGCCTCGCCGGCCAGCTTCGCGGTGTAGCCCATCACGGTCTGCAAAAACAGCGGGATCAGCACGGTGGTGCCGTAGAGCACCGAGCCGAGGGTGAACATCAGCAGGTTGCTAACGACGAGGTTGCGGTTCTTGAGCAGACGCAGGTTCAGCACCGGATTCGGCTCACGCATCTCCCAGATGATGAACGCCAGCAGGCCGAAGACGGCAGCGAATGTAAAGACCTGGATGAAATGGGAGGACAGCCAATCGTCACGCTGGCCCTTGTCGAGCACCACCTGCAGAGCTCCCAGGCCCACGGCGATCAGGCCCAGGCCCATGTAGTCGACCGGGATGTGTTTGGCGCGCTCGATGGAATCCGTGATCCAGGGCGGGTCCTCCACCATGCGCGAGCTCAGGTATAGCGATAAGATCCCGACCGGCACGTTGATGAAAAAGATCCAGTGCCAGGAATAGTTGTCCGTGATGTAGCCGCCGAGAGTCGGTCCGATGGCAGGCGCCAGCACCACGGCCATGCCGTACATGGCAAAGCCCATCCCCTGCTTGCTGGGGGGAAAGGTATCGGCCAGGATGGCCTGCTCGCTGGGCCCCAGTCCGCCGCCTCCGGCGCCCTGCAGCACGCGGAAGAAGATCAGCATGGGCAGCGTGGTGGAGAGTCCGCAGAACAGCGAGCTGATGGTAAACAGCAGCACACAGCTCATGTAAAAGCGCTTGCGTCCGAAGCGGTCGCTGCACCAGGCCGAAATGGGGAGCACGATGGCGTTGGAGACCAGGTAGCTGGTGAGCACCCAGGTGGCTTCATCCTGCCCGGCGGAGAGCGATCCGGCGATGTGGGGCAGGGCGACGTTGGCAATGGAGGTGTCGAGCACCTCCATGAAGGTCGCCAAGGTGACCGTCATGGCCACGGCCCACGGATTGTGACTGGGCCGCCAGCGCGGGCTGACCGGAGGTGCGCCGCTCGCTGAACCAGCGCTCGATGAACCAGAGCTCATCGAACCCTCACGGTGGGATCGACGGAGAGACCGGGACGCAACCTGCCGTCCTGGTTGAAGTCACTCTTCTCCCGGTCGTCAAAGTCGATGCGGACCGGAACGCGCTGCACCACCTTGACGTAGTTTCCGGTGGCGTTCTCAGGGGGCAGCAGGCTGAACCTGGAGCCGGTGGCTCCGCCGATGCTGGTGAGGGTGCCCTGGAACTTCTGACCGCCGAGTGCGTCGACTTCGATCTCGACATGCTGGCCGGCCCGCATGTGCTCCAGCTGGGTCTCCTTGAAATCGGCGGTCACCCAGACGTCTTTCAGCGGGACGATGGAGAGCATCTCCTGACCGGGCTGCACGTTCTGGCCGATCTGCGCATTGCGGGTGCCGATGACGCCATCGGCGGGAGCGACGATGCGGGTGTAGCTGAGGTTGAGCTCGGCCTGTTCGAGCGAGGCGTGCAGCTTGGCGGCATTGGCTTCTCCGGCGCGCGCCTGGGCCTGCGTGGCGGAAACCTGCTTGGGAGAGATCCGCGCGTTGGCCAGAGCGGCCTGCGCCTGCTCCAGACGCGCCTTGGCCTGCTTGACCACCTCCTGGCTGGAATGTATCGCGGCGCCGGCTGCGGTCACCGAGGCGTTGGCCGAGGTGGCGGCGGACACCGACTGGTCATACTGCTGCTGAGAGATCTCTTTTTTGCCGACCAGCAGCTGGTAGCGCCCCTGGTCCAGGTTGGCGGTTCGAGCGTTGGCCTCGGCTTCGACGAGACGGGCCTGGGCCTCCTCGACCTGTCGCGTGGCGGCCGTGACGCCGGCTTCGGCATTGAGCACGTCGGCCTGGGTCGAATGAATCTGGCTGCTGGAACCCACCTGCGAGATGGGAATGCCCAGACGGGCGGCCTCGGCCGAGGCCACGGCGTCCATGTAATCGGCGCGGGCGCGGTCCACGGCCACCTGGTAGTCGCGGTCGTCGATCTCCACCAGCACGGTGCCGGCCTTGACGAACTGGCCCTCCTCGACGTTGACCTTCACCACGTGTCCGGTGACCCGGGCGCTGATGGGATCGATGTGGCCATCGACCTCGGCGTCGTCGGTGTCCTCGTACTTGCGGCTCTGCCACCAGAAGGCGGCCGCACCGATCAGCAGCAGCACGACCAGGACGCGCAGCAGCATGGCCAGCCAGGGCTTGCGCTTGAATATGCCCTTCTCGCGGTCGACCGCAGCCGAGGGTTTATTGCTCTCTTCGTTCGCCATTCTGTTCTCCAAAAAACTCTTTTGCCGCGGCCGTCGGGCGTAGCCCAGGGCGGCGTGGCTAGATGAAACCTATTTAGGTGCGGGGGCTCCCGATGCCGCCGGCGATTGCTCAGCGCCGTTGGCGCCGGCGCCTGTTGGGTTCTGCCCGGGTGCGGCGGCGCCGGAATCTTCTTCCAGCGCCCGGCGCACGGACTGCTCCGCGGTGCCGACGGCGCGCGCCAGCAGCACCTTGGCGATGTTGTGGGAGAACAGGCTCGCGATGAATTGCTGGTTGGCGTTGGCCACGGCTTCCTGCGCCTGGATCACCTCGATGTTGTTGGTGACGCCGGCCGAGAAGCGGTCCTGCGACTGGGTCAGCGTCTGCTGCGCGTACTGCAGGGTCGCCTCGGCCACTTCCACCTGCTCAGCGGCGGAGGAGACGTCGAGGAGAGCGTCTGCAATGTCCTGCTCGATGCGTCCCTTGAGGTCGTCGCGCTGCGCTTTGGCCTGCGCCAGATCGGCGTCGGCCTTGCGGATGTCGGCAGTGATCTTGCCGCCCTCGAAGATGGGGATCTTGAGTCCGGCGTTGACCGTCCAGGTGGGGAAGGCATTGTCCGGACGGGTGCCGATCACGCCGTAGTCTCCGCTGATGCCGAGCGATGGCAAGTGTTCGGCTTGGGCGGCCTTGCGGCGCAGTTCGGCGGCCTTTACCTGCTGCTCGGCGGCTAGGTAGTCGGGACGCACCGCGAGGGCGCGCTGAAACTCCTCGGCCTCCATCACTTGCGGCAGCGGCTTGTAAGGCACCCGGCTCACCAGGCAGATGGACTGATGCAGTGGCAATCCGAGTACGCGCAGCAGCGTAATGCGCTGCTTGGCCAGGTTGTTGTTGGCCTCGATCAGATTCTGGCGGCGGACCTGGGCTTCCACGCGGGCGCGCAGGGTGTCGATCTCGGGATTGAGGCCGGCAGCCTCGCGGTCCTTTGCCAGCTGATAGAGGCTCTCGGCGGTCTTCAGGTCGGCGGTGGCGGCTTCCACCTGGCTTTGGGCCGAGATGACCAGCAGATAACTGGCGGCAGCGGAGAGAGTTACGGTCTCCCGGGCGGAGTCATAGGTGAAGCCGGCGGCGCGGACATCGGCCGAGGCGGCGCGGGTTTTCTCAAGAGCGTTGAAATCCACCAGGTCCTCGCTGGCGGAGACGCGGGCTTCGGAGTTGCTGAACTGGACGGAGTTGCCGAGACCGGGGATATTAAAGCTCTTTAAGTCTAAGCCTTCGGCCTCCAGATTGACCTTGGCATAGCCCTCGCGCAGGCTGCCGTTGAGCTGCGGCAGCAGGTTGCTGAGCTGCTTGAGATGCTCGGCGCGGGCCGCGGCGGAATTCTGGGAGCTCAATACGATCCCCAGGTTGTACTTGAGGCTACGGTCGATGGCGTCCTGCACGGTGAGATCGAGGGTTCCGGCTGGCAGCCCCCCGCCGGGAACGCTGCCAGTGAACGGGCTCTGGTTCCCGGACTGCAGCAGCTGATCGAGCGATTGGGGCACAGCCACCGGGGCAGCGCCGCCGCTGAGCTGCTGGCCAACGGCTGGAAGCGCCAGCAGGGTGATCAGCAACCCGCCACAAAATTGCCTGACTTGCATGATTGAATCTCTCACGAACTTGAGGTACTATCATTAAGAAATCATACGGATGATTTAATTGTCAAACGTAAAGGTCAGCAAACGCTAAAAAAATGACGGCTTCGGCGAAAACAATTTGCTCTTCCCTACGCTCCACCTGCCAGGACCGCAGCGAGCGGACCCGCCAGCGGCTCATCGAGGTCGCCGTCGAGGTCTTCTCCGAACTGGGCTACGAAGGCGCGAGCACGCGGGCGATCGTGAAGCAGGCGCAGGCCAACCTGGTCTCGATTCCCTACTACTTCGGCAGCAAGCTGGGGCTGTATCACGCGGCGGCCGAGTACATCGGCTCGAACATCTCCGAGCGCTTTGCTCCGGCCTGCGAGCGGGCGCGGCTGGCGCTGCAGCAGCAGGGATTGACGCGCGAGGAGACTCTGCGCAACTTTACCGAGCTCATCGTGGAGTTCGCCGGAATCATGCTTGGGACCGATACGCCGCGCTCCTGGGGACAGTTCATCTACCGCGAGCAGTTCGATCCCACGGCGGCGTTTGAAATTCTGCACACCAAGTTCCTGCCCTTGCTCGAGGTTGGCTTCGAGTACGTCTCGCGCCTGACAGGGCGTCCTGCGAATGCTGCCGAGACCCGTATTCAGTTCATGGCCATTCTGGCGATGGTGAAGTTTACCCGCGTGGACCGCGCCTCGGTGCTGCGCAATACCGGATGGAAATCATTTGGCGAGGAAGAAACCGCCATCGTAACGGAGATGCTGCGCCACAACATGCAGGCGCTGTTTGCCCGTTCGGAGTGAGTGCTGGATTCACGAAAGAGCCGGAGAGGCTGGGATCACTGAGTCGCTAATCCGGATTGACAGTCACCCCATGGATGAACTAGACTCATTGAACTTAGTTCACCTGAGGTAGTTATGAACACGATTAACATCCATGAAGCCAAAACCCAGCTGTCCCGCTTAGTGGATCAGGCCGCGAAAGGGAAACCCTTCATCATTGCAAAAGCTGGTAAACCCATGGTCAAGGTGGTTGCCTTGGATGCTCCAGTCGGCAAGCAGGTAAATCGGTTCGATTTTCTCGCCGGACAATTCTTGATCCCTGACGATTTCAACGAAATGGGCAGCGCTGAAATCGAGAAGATGTTCCATGGTGAAGTGTGAAACTGCTCATCGACACTCAGTTGCTGATCTGGACTGCTCACCAGTCGAAGAAACTGCCGAAACCTGCGCGCCTTTTGATGCAGGAGCCCCAGAACGAACTGTTTTTCAGTGCGGCCAGCCTGTGGGAAATTACCATCAAACACAGTCTCGGGCGGAAGGACTTTCGGGTAGACGCGAGGCTACTGCGCCGCGGTTTACTGGATAACGGCTATACCGAACTGCCCATCACCAGCGAACACGCCGTCAGTGTCGACCAACTGCCGTTGGTGCACAAGGATCCTTTTGATCGCATCCTCGTAGCCCAAGCTATGGTCGAGGGCATCACGCTGCTCACCAATGACCGTAAGCTTCTCGATTATCCGGGACCGGTACGAAAGGTCTGAACTCGCGATCGGCTTCCGTAGCTGGCAGCCTATGGCCGCAGTGGAATGGGCCACCGGAAACTGGCAACGATGAGTGGAGCAGGAGCCCGTTCAAGTTAAATTTCAGGGCATTCAATCCCGGATTTGCCAGCCGGAAGACCCGTAGCGGCCATGGGGCATCAAATCAAGTAGAATAATACGATAGCGAAGAGGGGTATGTTTCCATGGCAGTTCCGGTCTCTCAAATGTGGGCAGTGAGCAGTTATGTGCTCAAGAACCGGCTTCAGGGGCGGGAACGCTACCCTCTGGTGGTGATGCTCGAGGTGCTGTTCCGCTGCAACCTGGCCTGCGCGGGCTGCGGCAAAGTGCAGTATCCGGCGCATGTTTTGAAGCGCCAGATGACGCCGGAAGAGTGCTTCCGCGCGGTGGAAGAAGCCGGCGCTCCCATCGTCAACATTCCGGGCGGCGAGCCGCTGCTGCATCCCCAGATCGGCGAGATCGTCGAGGGGCTGATTGCGCGCGGCAAGTACGTCTATCTGTGCACCAACGCCCTACTGCTCAAAGAAAAGATGCACCTGTTCAAGCCGAGCAAGTTCTTCACCTTCACCGTGCATCTGGATGGCGAGCGCGAGCACCACGACTTTGCGGTGTGCCGCGAAGGCACCTATGACATTGCGGTGGAAGCCATGCGCGAGGCCATCGCCAAAGGCTTCCGCGTCACCACCAACTCGACGCTGTTCGACGGAGCCGACCCGGCCAGCGTGCGCCGCTTCTTCGACGACATGATGGAGCTGGGCGTGGAGAGCATGATGCTCTCGCCCGGCTACAGCTATGACAAGGCACCGGACCAGTCGCACTTTCTCGGCAAGCAGGGCACGCGCGAACTCTTCCGCCAGATCCTGAGCAACCGCAAGCGCAGCTGGCGCTTCAACGCCACTCCGCTGTTCTTCGAATTCCTCATGGGCCTGCGCGACTACGAGTGCACCCCGTGGGGCATTCCCACCTACACCATGTTCGGCTGGCAGAAGCCCTGCTACCTGCTGCAGGATGGCTACACGGACACCTTTAAGGAGCTGATGGAGCAGACCGCGTGGGCAGAATACGGCGGCAAGAGCGGCAATCCGCGCTGCGCCAACTGCATGGTGCACTGCGGCTTTGAACCCTCGGCGGTCAACCACACATTTGGCTCGCTCGACGGAATGCTGGCCACCGTCAAGGGCATGCTCTCCACCTATCCGGATGCGGAAGCGCTGGCCAAGCTGGAGACCGCGCACGCGTCCCATCACGCGGAGCCGCTGGTGCAGATCGAATCTTCCATGGTCCAGATCGAATCCACCAACGTCCAGATCGAGGACACCGTGGCGCAGGCCGGCCAATGAGCGTGGAGGAAGCGTTGACACGCGAAACACTCCAGGGATGGGTTCCCGCGCTGGCCGATGAACAGGAGCTGCGCCAGGCACTGGAGCAGGCCTTCGACTACCGCGGCGACGTGACCCTCACTCTTAAAAGCGGCGAGACCGTCGTGGGCTACCTCTTCGACCGCCGCACCGGCACCTCGCTGGCCGATTCCTACGTGCGCGTCCTGCCTCAGGATAGCCCGCGCCGCGAGATCGCCTACGCAGAGATCGCCGCCCTGGCCTTTACCGGACGCGACACCGCCGCCGGAAAAAGCTGGGAAGCCTGGGTGCGGAAATATCAGGAAAAGAAAGCCGCCGGCGAACACAACATCGGCCTGCATCCGGATGAAGGCGAATAAGCCGGCGTTTGAGCAGGCATCACGAAGCACAGACAACGCCCTTGCTTTGGACAACTGGTTTGGCCCACTTCGGCAGTTTAATCTGGCCCACCCCCTGGGACGTTGAAGGCTAAGAGGACAGGGTTCCGTTCTGCTGGAGCGAAGCCCGTAGGGCGAAGCGGAAGTAGAACGGAATGGAAGCGCCTTCATGGATCACTCTTGGCGTTTCTTCCGCAAGGTTCTGCGAAAGCGATACGACTCCGAGCCAGTCTCGATGACCGGAGTAGGAGCTCTGCGGCACCTCGGCCAGTGGAACGTATCCCAACGCATCAAGACAGCAACCGATCTTTACTTTTTTACCGCCGGGTATTGTTCGTCTAGCGCCACGTTCAACATCAGCGCGTTGACCCGCAGCTCGCGGCGTGAGCAATAGTGCTCAGATTTAGCCGTGTATTTATGGAATCTTCGTATTGGACGAATCCACGCAGCCCGCAGCAGCATGGCTCTACCGGGCAATAGAAGAAGGATCAGGCAAGGTAACTCCAATGGGTAATATGGTGCGGGGCCACTCGGCGGCTCGCACCGGTGCTTGCTGGCTGAGTACGATCGACGTGATGTTGAGCCATGGCAAAGGAGTCAGCGATGATTGGAACAATATTGATCGTGATTTTGGTATTAGCACTGGTCGGCGCGCTGCCGAACTGGTCGCATAGCAGAAGTTGGGGATATGCCCCGACCGGAGGACTGGGGCTGGTTCTCGTCATCGTCCTCATTCTTGTCCTGCTGGGACGGATTTGAAACATGCGCCATCGGCCAACATTCGCAGGCTTTATGAGCCGTGGGTGGCGCCTGCCTACCATGCGCGCTGGTGCCCTTCTGTTCATCGTGCTGTTGTGCAGCACCGGTGCACCGGCGTACTCGGTTCTGACCCACGAGGAAGTTGTGGACCTGCTGTGGACGAGTGAGATCCGCCCTCTTCTGCTCACTCGATATCCGGGACTGTCGGAAAACGACATCCGGGAGGCTCATGCCTACGCGTACGGTGGCGCGGTGATTCAGGATCTCGGCTACTATCCGTTCGGCAATAAGGAATTCAGCGACTTGGTGCATTATGTCCGCAGCGGAGACTTCGTTAGCGAACTGCTGCTGGAAAGCCAGGATGCCGATGAGTACGCTTTTGCGCTCGGCGCCCTGTCCCACTATGCCGCGGATATTACCGGTCATCGGGAGGCGGTAAACCTGGCCGTCGCGCTTGAGTATCCGAAGCTTCGCGCCAAGTATGGCAAGTCAGTCCGGTATGCGGAGGACGAGAGCGCACATTTGAAAACGGAGTTCGGATTCGACACCCTGCAAGTCGCAAAGAATCGCTATGCCTCGCAGCAGTACCACGACTTTATCGGCTTTCAGGTGTCCAAACCGTTGCTGGAACGCGTCTTTCCCGTTGTGTACGGAGTGGAACTGAAGGACGTGCTGACCCACGAGGATCTGGCAATCGGCTCTTATCGCTTCGCGGTCAGCCAGTTGATTCCCGAGATGACTCGCGTGGCGCTGCAGACCCACAAGAAAGACCTAATGCGCGAAAAACCGGATTTTGCGAAGCGGGAGTTTCTCTATCGGCTTTCGCGCTCCGGGTATGAAAAGGAGTGGGGCAAGGACTATACAAAGCCTGGAATCGGCACGCGCATCCTATCCACACTCCTGCGATTCATGCCCAAGATTGGCCCGTTCAAAGGCCTGGCCTTCAAGAATCCTACGCCCCAAACAGAAGACCTGTACATCAAGAGCATCAACACCACGGTGGATCAATACCGGGCATTTCTGGAAGAGGTGCGTACCGACTCCCTCGTGCTGCCGAATCGCGACCTTGATACCGGCAACGAAACCGAAGCGGCGGAATACTCTCTCGCCGACGATACCTATGCGGAATTGCTAAAGCAGCTATCAGATCGCCAGTTTGACCATACCTCTGCCGCGCTTCGCACAAATATTCTTGGCTTTTACTCTGACCTCTCGTTGCCGATCGAGACCAAAAAAGACCAAGGTCACTGGCGCGGTGTGCTGACGTCGCTGGAGCAACTAAAACTGATCGCGCCGGCTCCGGTTGCTGGCGACGGCCCGGAACTGCGCTCCCCATCCGCTCCTCCAATGTAATCTCCGTGGTGTGCAATTGTGAACATACACGACATCCCAACCGCGCTAGAGTTTTCCCATCCACCACGCCATTGCGCCAGGCGTCATTGGCTGTCGCGGAGGAGAGGCTCGCGCCTCCCATAAAGGCGGCATTCGATGTTCAGCCGGTATCTCCGCAGCGTGTCAGTTGCTATTCTGCTCTCGACGTTGCTCATGCCTTGTGTTTCAGCCCAGGAGATGAGTACGGTTCCTGCGAAATTGACCATTCCAGATGGAACTCCCATCCAGCTTCAACTTACTGAAAGTGTTTCCTCTGCGCACGCGCGTGTTGGAGACCTGCTGGATTTTGTTGTTGTAAAAGATGTGAGTGTCGAAGGCTTCACCGTAATTCCGGCCGGAACCGTAGCCAGCGGTTCGGTCACCGGAATTAAGCACAAGAGGATTCTGGGAATGGGAGGCAACGTAGCCTTACGAGTCGATTCGGTAGAGCTGGTCAACGGTGATCGGGTCGGGTTGCGTGCCCGCATGGAAGTGAAAGGACGCTCCCGGACCAAGATGATGGCGGCAGCGATGATCGCGACCGGACTAGTCTTCCTGCCGGCAGCGCCGGTCTTCCTGCTCACCCACGGCCACGACAGCACGGTGTTGAAGAGTGCGGAGATCACGGCCCATATTGACGGAGACACTTCGATTCTATCGGCAGGGCTACAACGTTCGCCGGAAGGTTCTTCCGAACTGGACGGGATGATGGATTATCTGCCGCCGCGCGTGTTCAATGCTGAGGGACGCGAGGGTGACATGCTGAACCTGGTTTTTGTCGGTCAAAAGGAAGAATTACAGAAGGCCTTTGAGCGCGCCGGTTGGATCAAGACTGACAAATGGAAGCCGATATTCGTCTGGCACCTGTTGTGGCACGGAACCGGCGACGCAAGGCTGCCGATGGCCAGGCTTTATCTATTCGGAAGAGTGCAGGACTACTCGTATGCCTTGCCGGATCCGGGTGCGGTCGTCTCGCGGCGTCACCATATTCGAGTCTGGAAAACCGACTACACGATGGATGGGATCCCCGTCTGGGCGGCTTCTGCCACCCACGACATTGCGATCGAATTCGCGAAACGTGGACATCTTATCGGTCATAGGATCGACCCCGCGGTCGATGCGGAACGTGATTTTGTTGGCGTCGACCTGACCAGTACATCGTTGGTCAGCCGGCAGGAATACTTGCATTCTCCTGATCCGGTGCTTCAGGCACTCACTGCGTCCGGCGAGAGCTATAACTCTGACGGCAGAATCCTTCTACTGGATCTCCATCCGGTCAGTCCGGACAAGATTACTGTAGCCGGTCAGCCGTCGGCCGTGATTCGGGCAACGCTCCCTGTCACAGCTGGGGCAGAGTCTTTCCAGAGCAATCTTACGACGCCTGGTTCGATCTGCATTGGAGAGTTTCCGTGCAATGGCAACTAGTCGTGCAGGACCACGCTGACCAGCGAGTTGCGGACATGCATGCCGCCGCGGCCATATTCAATGAAACCCATTTCCCTGAATCGATTCAGAAAGAAATTGACACGTGAGCGGGTGGTGCCGATCATTTCGGCGAGGGTAGCCTGACTCAAATTCGCAATGAGCGGTATCGGCTTCAAGTCTTGACCAAAGTTGGCCATCAGCAGGAGAAGCCGGGCGAGGCGTTTTTCGCTGGAGTTGAAGAGCTGATCTACCAAGTCCGCTTCCATGCGAATATTCCGGGATAGCAGGTAGGTCAGGAAGCGTTCGGCAAACTCTGGCTCCCGGTGGAGGAGGGCGACCATCGCTCGTTTCTCGACCCGGAGAATCGTGCTCGGCGGAACCGTGCTGGCAGTGGACATGCGAAGCGGTTGACCAGCCAGACAGCCCTCCCCAAAAAAGCTGGCTTCCGACAGGATGGCGACGACGGCTTCTTTGCCGCTCTTGGATACCACAGTGAGCTTCACCTTGCCGCTCTGGATGTAGAACACTGCGTCTGCCGGATCTCCCTGCAAAAAGACAGGTTCCTCGGCTTGGTACCTATGAGCAGTGCCTCCAGCAGAGAGTTTCGCCAGGAGGACGCCGGGGTCGAAGTAGTCACTCCGTCGACGTGCCTCATTTGGCAGATTCAATTCCACTGCAGACGAGGACACCGGAGACAACGATGCGCGGCTCTGGCCCGCGGGCGTTTTCCTTGCTTTTTTCTTCATGGCGACAGCAAGTGTGGAGGCCACGGAATGTGCACATACCCCCACGGATTGCCCAAATTATAGCCCCGAGCGAAGTCAGTTGGAGGCCTCTTCTGCGAGATTTTGTGGGAGCCAACCCTATGGCAATAAGCGAGCTTTCGGTTTCCTGACTTGCAGATCACTCATCACCTGCCGACTCAGTGAGTACAGCGTGGCTACATCCCCGCAACTGTATCGGATTGCTCAGCATGACACATTCAGGGCGGGCACTTTCAAATGTGCGAGCGCCATCGGCGGCTTGCTCGAAAAGTCCTTCCGCGGCTGCAGTCGCGATCACCGGAGCGGCAGCCTAACCCGTATGTTCGTCCGCCGAAAGAAACTGGAGAAAGCAATGCCAAAATCAGCCCTGCCAAGCTTGGCGTTGCGAGTTGGTTTTGTTATATTGAATTTGGCTCTCGTGGCGCTATCGTCTAGGGGTTAGGACGTGAGATTCTCAATCTTAAAACCCGGGTTCGATTCCCGGTAGCGCTACCATTGAATACCCGCTAAGACCCGCTAAATCAGCGGGTTTCGTTTTTGCTCGAAAAGTGCCCTAGCGCGGCCTAACCCTGCCTATCGTGAAATCTGTAGCACAACCTGTGGCACAGGTCACAAGATTTAAGATTCCGCTGCAGGTTGCTTCTTTCTAAACTCCCGGCTTAGATGTTTCAACACTTCCCCACTCGAAACGCCCGCCGCCCCCTTGACGCCCCGAACATAAGCCGCGTGCTCCCCCCCGCCTCTCCTGAGTGGAGGTTATGACAGTACGCGGAATGTGCTCGCCTAGGTGCAGGCCAATGTTTTCCTGAATTGTCCGCTATTGGCTGAAGTTGTCGGCAAATGAAGAACGGGGCCGGAAGCGGATTTTGTCCACAAAACAATCAAAAAGAGCTTACGGTTGAGCCACCGCATGAACCACCAAGTAATTCAATCAGATACGCCTCCAGTTATGGCCGAAATAGAAAATTCTTTGTCCGCCACGGAAGGACAAAGAAACAGCGGTTTTGGAGCCTACTTCAGCGGTTTTGGAGCCCTCAAAACAGGCCGAAACAGGTAGTAGCCTAGCCCCTGAAACAGTCCATAATTTGGACTCGCAGAGCACCCCTTTGTTTCAGTCACTCGGCCTCCAAAGCCATCTTGATTTCTGTTAATTCGCCACCGGCTTCTTTTTGCCGGATAGTCTGCCGCCACAAGTGCCACCACATTCCAAAGGGTGGCATCCAGCCCGCCGCCACCCCCGCTCGCCGCGCAAGGGTTAGGGGGTAGGCTGCCGCAAAACCCATCGAGTTCCCCCAGGAAAAAACCGTCCGCTGAATTTTTAAATGTTGGCAATTTTCAAGAGTCCAAAATTTGGACTGGAGTCGCTTGGCTAAATGCCTCTTAGCAGTTCAGAAACGGAAATATCGAAGCTAGATGCCAGCAATTCGAGGACGCGCAAACCAGCCTCCCGGCGGCCATTTTCCAACTCGGAGATGTGAACCCGACCAATCCCAGAGATTTCAGCAAGATACGCTTGATTCCAGCCCCGGTCAGTCCGCAGTTCTCGCAATCGCCGCCCCAGGCGGACGCATATATCGTTTGCCACACTTCCAGAGTCAGCATAGAATCCTGAGCCGATGTTGTGTATGCACAACACTGAGCAGCTCAGGTATCTAGCTTCATATCCCCGCCTCAGCGATGATGGCGCTCTTCACCTACGCCGGATGTGCCTCGCAAGGAGGAAGCACAAAAATGAAACGACTGGGAATGTTGATTTTCGTACTGCCGATATGCCTCAGCATCACCGCCCAGGCAAGGTGTTATGTCCCATATAGCATGAGCGACGAAGCTCAGGCACGCTATTACGACTGCCTTGACCGAGAACGCCGGGAGCAGCAGCAAGAGGCACGAGAGGAAGAAGAGCAGCGGAGAGAGCAGCAGGAGAGGCAACGGGAGCAGCAGGAGCGCCAGCGTGAGCAACAGGAGCAACAACGCGATAGCTACTGCCGACAGCATCCCGATGCCTACGGATGCCAGTAACAGTTCCGGGACAGTGGGGGAAGAAGAGCATCCGCGACATGGACGCCCAAAGACAGACGGAGGAGGCGCAAAATGCCGATCATTGAGGATGCATGGAAGGCAGTCAGGACCACACGTATGCGCCTTGGGAACATATACGTTTGGATGGTGTTGGGGTCTTTTGTTCTCGCCTTCTTTGGAGGGTCGTCATTGTCTTCTCATAGGTCACATCGTGACGCTGGAGAAGTAACAGACGATTACGATGCCTCGGATGACCACTCGCCATTTGTGGAGGGTTTTGATACCGCCTTCGTTCTTGTGGGGTTCTGGGGATTTTTATACTTGAACTATGAGATGCGGCATCCGAGATTTAGAGGGAAATTGCGAGGACAGGTGATGGATTATGAATCCGGCCGACTTGTTATGCCGTCAGTCTGCATTGCCGAGGGGCACAAATGGCCGTGGGTAGCTTGTGTTCGTGAGACGAAGAGCGGGCGCATGGCTACCGTGGAACTGGAAGCACGCATTCCCCGGCGCCACGATCTTGATTACGACGAGGATGTCCACATTGTCCCATACAAGTTAACGGAAGACCGAGACTGCTATGGACGGCACGAGTTCACGCGAGACTGTTGCTGCCACCCAGAGGTTATGGAACAGGTGAATGGGCGAACGTTCGTGTGGCATTCCGAAAACCGGGAAATCATCGGATGAATGTCGGGAGACTGCTGCGGTGGGCTATTCGTGTGATCGTGTTGTTGCTCCTGTTATGGGGACTAAAACGCAGCTAAAGTTGGTCCAACTTTTTGGACCGGCGGGAATGTAGGGACGGTTCGATTTCAGGCGGTCTGAAGATAGGATCAAACACGAAGACGAAAAAAGGCTTATAAGCTGGAGGGGTGCGATGTGGGGAATCTTCATTGAGACAAAAGACGGCACGTTTCGCGCAGTGGACGAAAACGTAGATCGCATTGCCAACGACGATCCGGACTACGGAGACGTTCACATCGTGCCCGAATCCATTTTCCAAGGTCACCATGAGTTCAAGCGGGATTGCATGTGTCGGCCAGAAATAAGAATCGAACCAGACGAGCGGCCCATGGTGATCCACAAAGAGAGGCCGGTGAACTGATGAAACTCAGGAGCAACGGGGAATATCGCTCCCGCGCCGAGAGAATTTTCTGTTACGCCGTACAAGATCAGAGTAGGCTGGCCCAAGCACCAGCCGTCTAAGGAGGGAGATCAATGAGTCTCCGAGTCAAAGCCATACTAATTTGCGGTCTGCTGTTTTTGTCGGCGAATGCTTTCGCTAAATGTGTGGGTTATAGCGGCCCCGGTGGACCTTGCTACACAGGTCCCGGCGGTGGACTTTACACAGGCCCTGGCGGCGGGGCTTACACGGGTCCCGGCGGCGGGGCATACACAGGTCCTGGTGGTGGGCGTTACACAGGGCCTGGCGGCGGAGCTTACACGGGTCCTGGCGGGGGAGCATACACAGGTCCTGGTGGTGGGCGCTACACGGGTCCTGGCGGTGGGGCGTACACGGGTCCTGGCGGTGGGGCTTATACAGGTCCTGGCGGGGGTTGCTATTCTGGCCCTGGGGGGAAAACTGACAAGTGGAATCGACCAAATCCCAACTGCCGATGATAGAAGCCGGAATATCCAGATCATGTGTGGACCGTTGAAGACCTGATATCTCTTTTAGGCTGCTAGACTTATTGGCGAATCGCACTATTTGCATTTCCGGCGATCCCGGAATGCCTAATCTCGCGTCTAACCAATTTGGTAGACTACTTTCGTGCTCTTGTGTGGATAGCACACGGAGGGTAGAGTGGGAACCCCATGAACACACCAGTTCAGAATCTCGTTCGGATAAACGCCAACCTCCAATGGAGGTTTGTCATTGGGAAGGGCGGGAACTACGTTGCTGTGTGCGATGCGCTCAAGCTCACACTTCAGGCCAAGACGTGGGCGCAGTTGATGGAAGACACTTCCGACGTCCTCAACGCGATCTTTCATGATCTGCTGAGTGATAACGAATTGGATCGTTTCTTGAGCGAACACGGCTGGAGTTTGGTCGGGAAGATCCCTGTTAAGCGAGAGAACGTGCAGTTTGACGTGCCGTTTTTCTTTGTTCCTGAGATGGCCCAGCCGAATGATTCTAAGAGATGCGTTCCTCAATAAAATTCGCGAACTCGGATACACGCTGAAACAGGAAACACGGCAAGTTCACATCTTCCGAAAAAAGGGCGGGACGCATTACATCACTGTACACAAGACAGACAGGCTGGAACACGAGTTCGTGAGAAGCTCTTTATCTCAGGCTGGCGTAAAGCAACAGGAAGTTGAGAACTTTATAAAAACGCACGACTGCTGAACGAGAATTGTAAAAAAGCTTAACTGCAACCCGCCGAGTCTGGCGGGTTTTATGTCTCCCTTTCATAAGGCTGGAGTCCAAATTTTGGACTGCGGACCCGCGTCACAGCCATCCATGAGGTAAGATTTCACTGATTCGGCTAGGGTCGCTCCCGAATGGGTAGGCTCTCCCGGCCTGCCCCGCCGATTTCTTCGCCACCGGGATGCCGTTCGGGAGATGGCACATGACAACTAAGCGCTCAGGCGATCCGCCCGAAGCGGGGTCCGCCCGACAAGTCTTGATGTTTCATTGGGCCGCCTTCTACTTGGAGGAACTCTTGAGGCTTTCGGCTATTCCGCCATTGAACTCCCAGGCGGGAAATGCGCCAGAACACACTCGCGAACTTGAGGAACATCTAGAGGCTGTGAATCTGCACGTCGCCCGCTCTCGTCGAATCGCCAGCTATTTAGGGCATGAATTGCCTCCGGGACACGAAATACCGGAGTACAAACCGAACTTACTAAGCGCTCTCGATGCAGCCCGGCTGATTAGTGTATTCCTCCAGAACGGTGAAAGCGCTGGAACCATCGCACTGTTTTTGGAGATGTGGCGAAAACCCGGAAAGCCTGGCCGTCCCAAAGGCTCGAACAATCCCGATGGACTTGCCTTGCGTGCGCTTGAGTTATACGACAGCGACCCGGAACGATGGACTTGGCCCAAAGTAGCCGATGAGCTGTGCGAGCATCGTAAGAGGCATACGCCGCACGAATGGAACTCGCCCTGTACCGAGAGCCTGAGGCAGTCTGTTGAACGATTGCGGAAGTTTCTCCGTGAGCTTGAGGCCAGCAAAGCAACACGGCGAAAACAACACCACCCGTAAAATAAACCCTCACATTTTTGTCATGGGACACCAGCGCCTCTCCTGCTCTAAATTGCAACCAGAGTTAGGAAGGAGCAATCACCGTGATCGAGCAAGAAAACACACTCACTCCATCAAAAGCCGCACGTTATTTGGGAATCAGCGAAGCCGCGCTGAGGCTGTGGCGTTCCGAGGGCAAAGGCCCGCGCCACTTCCGTGCCGGAGAAAAACTGGTTCGCTACCGTCGCACCGATCTGGATTCGTGGATTGAATCGCGATTAAGTGAGCCGACCCCGGCAGGCGTGGCTTAGAGCGTAAACGGGCCGCCTGAGAGTGACATCTCACGCGGCCCATTAACTGCTTCGACGCGGTTAGCGCCAAGCCTCAATTCCGTGGCAATTCTACACCGCCGAAGCCCACATTTCACAAAACAATCTGATCGAGCGCGCCGAAAATGCGCTCCCTCGAATGAACGACCAAGGACTGAGGTGTGTGTCTATGAGTAGAGGTACAGGGGGGAAAAAAATCCCACACGTGGCGTTGCTGGAAGGAAACTTCCTCGAATCTAAATTGCCTGTCCGCGCCTTCGCAACGCTCACAACAGCGCGGCGGCTCCCACAGTACAAGTTAGATGGCTTGTTCTCCAGATGGATTCAGGGCGTACAGGCTCGCAACCGCCTGACCATCGGCTGGATCAAGGCCGAGGAATGTTTTCCGCTTCAGCGCCACGTTCACGCGGCCCTCATTGCCGCTTCGCCCTTAGACTGCGATCATGCGGCGCGACTCTGGAGGTCAATTGCCGCACCGCGCTCGCCAAAAGCGGCGGAGGTTAAGCGTTATCGAAAAGGCATTTGCGGACTCCCATATGTCCTTAAGACGCTGGGCGGCTCGATGGAGGATGCGCAATTCAGTGCGAACTTGAACGCGTTTGCTCCGAGTCTGGAACCTGTCTTCCCCACAAATTCCGCGCAGAAGCGCCAACGTCGCCGGATCAAGCGGCAGCTTGAGCAGGTCGCAGACAAAGGCCCGCCCCCTTGAAAATCTGGTTTCCTAAGGTACTGTTAGCCGTAACTGAATGCGCGGTTCAACAGCGCAAAGCGAGGCAAACGATGGTTTACAAAAGAGGAAATTCTCTCTGGTACGGATTTCGATTCAGCATCAAGCGGGCGGACGGAAGCAAAGAGAACTTCATGATCCGCCGCCCGGCGAAAGTCACGAACCGCAAGGACGCGAAAGACGTGGAGCGGGAACATCGGCGGGCGCTGTCTCTGGGGCAGCTTCACCCCAATGACCCTTGGCCAAAGCCCACCACCAGCGCGCCGCCGATCTTCCGCGCCTTCTCCAAAGAGTTTCTCAGCTACGCCGAGACGAACACCAAACCCGGCAGCCACACGTTTTACAAAGTGTGCATGGATCGTTTGCTGACGTTCGCCCCCATCGCAGATGCCACGCTAGATGCGATTACAGGCGATGTGGTGAGCCGCTACGCTCGCCATCGACAGGAAGTAGCCAAGAACTCTGTCGTGACCGTTAACGGCGATTTGCGCACATTGCGGCGGGCGCTGCATCTTGCCGTTGAATGGGGGAGATTGGACCGCGCACCCGGTCTGCATGAAATGCCTCAGTCCAAAGGGCGTGAGCGCGTTCTCAGCTTCAAAGAGGAAGCACTCTATCTGGCGAACGCCTCCCCGAACCTCAAGGATGCAGCCACCCTTGCGGTGGATACCGGATTGCGCCCGAACAGCGAATTGTTTCCCCTGCGTTGGGCCGATGTGGATTTGACTGCCCGGCCAGAATCGCCCTTTGGCGTGCTTCATGTGCGCCAGGGCAAGACGGCGAGCGCACAGCGGAGCCTTCCCCTCACTCCGCGCTGTGCGGAGCTTCTACAGGCCCGCAAACACGCCGCAGAAGCCAAGCCGAAACAGTCCGCATACGTCTTCCCCGGCGCTGGCAAGTCGGGCCATATCATCTCCATGCAGCATCCCCACGACGAGGCAATCACAAAGGCGGGCTTGGAAAGCTTCGAGTTCTATTGCTGGCGGCACACCTTCGGCACGCGCGCGGCACAGTCCGGCATGGATCGCTTCACCTTGGCCCGACTCATGGGGCATAGCTCACCCGCTGTGGCGGGGCGCTATTACGTCCATGTGACAGAGACGCATGTTGCGGCGGGCTTCGGTAAGTTCGTGGAGTATCAGACGGCGCACACGGCGAAGGGCTTGGCAGAAGCATTCCCCGAAGCAACGAAGCAAATTCAGTGACATTTGGGAAACTTGTGGCACATCTAGTGACACAGGCAATTTGAAAGATGACATAAACGATTGAAAGCATTGGGGCAGCGCTGAGATTCTCAATCTTAAAACCCGGGTTCGATTCCCGGTAGCGCTACCACTCCCACCTTTTCTATCATTTACAACTTTTTATCCAGCCTTGGTGTCCAGTCTGGGGTTCTGCGGAATTCGCGCTCCAGCGAACGACGCCAAGAAGGCCGCCGCCTCGTCATGGGCATCGCATGACTGGCGCCAGGACCATAACGGCTTTGCCCATCAGGATCCCGGTTTCAACGACCACGTAGTCAACAAGAAGGCTGAGGTTGTGCGTGCCTTCCTTCCCCCGGATGCAAACTGCCGGCTGTCAGTGATGGATCACCGCCTGGGGCGGTCTCCCTGTTCTCGATTATTTTCCCTACGCGATTTCCGGCAAGACCTGCACGCTGTCTTGTCCGTTCCTCTCAGCATCGTCCGAAGCGAATTCGCCGTGAAGCGGCAAAACATCGGTGAAATGTCCAATTCCAATCCACTGCCGTCCTGAGTCCAGTGCTGCTACCAGAGCCGTACTGCAGCCTCCAGGTGCATCACCATCATTCGCCGACGAGGCGATCTCAACAATCTTCTCCAGCAGTTTCAGCGGCTCTTGAGTGAAAGAGGCAGCATTATCAAGAATCAGACTTACTCCGAGCTACACATCGGCATCGCATTCCGATGGGACATTCGTTGAATAAAAGAAGTATTGTACAAACCGGTCAATATTGACCAGTTAACTATGCGCAGGAGCCGGATACTGAGGATCGGAAAGCTTCCATTTAAGAAGCGGAAAATCCGGAGGATAACAAAATGCGGCAAATGAAGAACATGGCTCCCTGGGCTCATAAGTTTGCAATACGTAGTCTGGTTATGGCTGGTACATTTCTGTTGGCAACCTTGGCCTTGGCGCCAAAGGCGAGCGCACAGATTGTTATCGGCATCGATCCGCCAGTCTGTGAATACGGCTATTACGACTATCAACCTTATGCCTGCGCACCCATGGGATTTTACGGGCCGGGGTATTTCTTCAACGGTATTTTTTTGGGGGTCGGCCCATGGGGTAACTGGGGCTATAACCACGGCTGGGGTGGTCATCGCTTCAGCGGTGGTGGCGGAGGACGCTACGCCGGCGGCCGTGGGTACGGCGGTGGACACGGCGGCCCTGGGCTAGTGCGCGCCAGCCATAATGGCGGAGCACGTTCCTCTGCAATGCGTGGCGGTGGCGGCTCATTTGGTGGCTCCCATGCAGCAGCTGGTGGCTCTCACGGGGCCTCTCATGCCTCAGCAGCGCGCGGCGGCGGATCGCATGGTGGCGGCGGATCGCATGGTGGCGGCGGCCGTCGGTAGGCGATGAATTCACCGGAACGTGAAGACAACGGCGGCGGGCCTAACGGCTTCGCCGCTTTGTATTTACGGTTCAGATCACAACCAGTTTCGGACTTCCCTATCGAGAGAGAAGCAGAGGAGGATTGGCATGAAACAGAGAACACTTCAACATTTACTCATGTTACTTACTGTTGGCGTCTGCGCAGTGGCGCTGGCTCAGAATCAAACTCCCATTCAGAAGGATGCCTCCAGTCCCGGCCATAAAAATATCGTTCAGCCAAGCACTTCCGCTATCAGAATTTTAACGCCGCGCCCTAGACAGGCACTCTCAAACAATTTTGTCACCGTGCGCTTCGAACTGGTACGACCCAATCCCGGCGGCAGTGATCACAACTTTGTGCTTCGACTGGATGGCCGCGATCCCATCAACACTTCCGAGACTGCGTTCACCTTTACAGAAATGCGTTCAGGGCAACATATCCTCACCGTCACAGAGGTGGACGCAAATGCCACCCCACTGCCGGATGCCAGGGCGGAGGTAAAGTTCAGCGTAAAGACGCCGGAGAACACCGCACAACCGGCAAAAAGCGGCGGCCAGGCACTCCCAATCAAGTGATAGCAGTTTGAAGATAGGAGGTGAGCGGTGCATCGAGTTGAAACAGTCTCGAATTCACCCCAAGAGTATCTCTTGCCTGGCATCTTTAGTTGCGTTAGCTGCTCCGGTGGAGTGCATACCAAAGATAAAGACGCAGGACCAGATGAGAGCCTTGCCCCCTGGGGGTAATTGGCAGGTTTGAGCTATAGTGACCAGCTTTGTCGGTTCCCGCTCTGCCAGAATGCTTAGGTGCTAAGAGCCAGACCAGCAGCTTTGAAACGCGCGGCTGGATTCTATCTTGACCAAGGACAATCTTGAGATGAAAACGCTCCGAACTGCGCTCTTGCTGTCAGTAATCGCCATCCTCGCGACGCTACCTCTGCGGGTCGAAGCGCAATCGCTGGTAGCTGCGGAAGCTGCGGAAGATTCCCCCAGCGTTGCTGTACCCGCAGTCCCGGCGCAAATTGACCTGACGTACACACGCCCGACGCAGGAAACCAAGCTTCGTAACTACATATTTGACGCGTTCGGCCCGTATCCAATCGTGGGCGCCGCGGGAGCAGCCGGAATCGGCATGGCGGATCATTCCCCGGCAGAGTGGCAGTTGGGCACTGCCGGTTACGCCAAGCGCTTCGGGTCGGATTTCGGTATCGCCGCGATCAGCACTACGACACGCTATGCCCTGGCCGAGGCCTTTAATGAAGACACGCTGTATTACCGCTGTGAGTGCAAAGGTGTATTTCCGAGGCTGGGCCACGCCCTGGTATCGACCGTAACCGCGCGCCACGGCGCAGACGGCCACCGGGCCTTCTCCTTCTCTGCTTTCGTTGCGCCGTATGCTGGAACGATGACGGCGGTGTATGCCTGGTACCCCGGCGATTACGGCACCAGATCCGCGCTACGCATGGGAAATTACAACCTGCTGGGAGATCTTGGCGAGAACATCCTGCTGGAGTTTTTCTACAGCGGCCCGCATTCCCTGCTCTCCCGCATGCACCTCAATGATCCGCACGCCGCACCGGAGTTGGAGGCGGGCCGGTGAGTGAGCCCAACAACCTAATTGCGGTCGCAGGAATGGCTCCTCCACTTTCTGAGCAGCCAGTCTCGTTCGCATTGACGGGTGTGAGCACCACCAAGTGGGTGACCACAGAGATTCTCGAGTGGTTCGGCGAACTGGGCATATTTTTCTGGCAAGTTATGCGGGCCGGGTTGACACCTCCGTTTGAGTTCGGCGAGTTGTCTCGGCAACTGGACGAGGTGGGATCCAAGTCTCTGCCATTGGTTGCATTGGCTGGCGCCGCAATCGGAGTTGTGCTCGCGCTGGAATCCGTTCAGAGCATGACTCGGTTTGGAGCCAAAGCCTTGCTTCCGGCGGCGCTTGTGTACTCCATTGTCCATGAGATCGGCCCCATCATCACTGCTCTGGTAGTGAGTGGTCGAGTCGGCGCGGGAATTGGCGCAGAGTTGGCGTCGATGAAAGTGACCGAGCAGATCGATGCCCTGGAGGCGTCCGCAGTAAACCCGTTTCGGCTGCTCGCGGCAACTCGCATTTTGGCCTGTATTCTCATGCTCCCTCTCCTGACTCTCGCTGCCGATGCCTGCGGCTTGCTCATGGGCTGGGTGGCACTGGCCATGGTCGAGCCGCTCTCGTTCCATCAGTTCATTGTTAGCGGCTTCAACAGCTCAGGTTTCAACGATTTTTTACCACCCACCTTTAAGACCGCTGTTTTTGGATTGATCATCGGGCTGATCGCCTGCTTTCAGGGGATGCGCACCCGCGGAGGCGCCGAGGGCGTGGGACGTGCGGCCACCAGTTCGGTGGTCCTGTCCTCTCTGTTCGTAATCTTGGCGGATGTGGTATTGGTGAAGTTCATTCTCGTATTTTTCCCATAAGCATAGATTGAAGCAGTTCACGGACAAACTATGGCCACAACCGAACAAATCCCGATGAATCTGAAGGGCTGCGAAGAGGGCCTCGCGCCGGTAGTCGCCGTCGACAACGTGTGCAAATCTTTCGGGACTCAAAGAGTCTTGAATGGGATCAGCCTCACCGTAAGACGCGCAGAGACTCTGGCGGTACTGGGACGCAGCGGCTCCGGAAAAAGCGTATTGCTGAGGCTCATCATCGGTCTGCAACAGCCTGACTCCGGATCGGTGGGCATCCACGGTAAAGACCTCACTGGCCTCTCTCTCGACCAACTCAGTGAGATTCGAATGAAAATAGGCTTTCTGTTTCAACATGCCGCGCTTTACGATTCCCTGACCGTCGAGCAGAACGTGGCCTTTCCTTTGCAGCACCACCGAAAGGATATGCCGTGCTCGGAGCGGGTCGATCGCGCCAGGCAACTGCTGGCGGAAGTCGGCATGGATAGGCATCTCGACAAGATGCCTTCGGATCTCTCCGGTGGAATGCAGAAGCGGGTCGGGCTAGCACGAGCACTGGCGTTGAGTCCGGACATTCTTTTGCTGGACGAGCCAACCGCCGGCCTCGATCCCATCAGTTCCGCTGAGATTGATGATTTGGTTCTCAAACTCCAGGCGGAACATCACATGGCATCCGTCGTAGTAACTCACGATCTGCACAGTGCCAAGACGATTGCGGACCGTCTGATCCTGCTGAATCAGGGCAAGGTTACGGCCGAAGGAACCTTTCAAGAACTTCAGGAAAGCGACGACGAGTTCGTTCGTGAGTTTCTGAAACATTCGTAGGAGAACCTATGTCAAGAGCAGCGCGGTTAGGAGCTTTCATCGTGGTGACCTTAGCCATTCTCGTGGCTGGTGTCTTCATCATTGGGAGCAAACAGTATCTTTTCAGTTCGACGTACCAGGTAAAGGCGCGATTCGACAATGTGGCCGGCCTGGATGCGGGCGGCGATGTGCGGGTAGGCGGGGTCCACAGTGGCACGGTGCACAGCATTTTGTTGCCTCACAAGCCCGGCGATAAAGTCACGGTAGTCATCGACCTCAGCAAATCAACGCACGAGATCATTAAGCAGGACTCCGTGGCTACGATCGAAACCGAGGGATTATTGGGCAACCAGTATCTGGCAATTTCGTTCGGCTCTGCCGCTTCTCCCAACGTGCGGGATGGCGATATCCTCGCCAGCCAACAACCGCTAGAAATGGCAGATCTGCTCAAGAAAGCCAGCGGCATTCTCGATAGCAGCCAGCAAGCCATCCAGAACACAACTCTGGCAACGGCAAATCTGAACTCGATATCCGCCAAGATCGACCGTGGCGACGGAACCGTGGGAGCGCTGGTGAACGACAGGCAGCTCTACAACGACCTTGAACAGACGACAGGCACCATGCGCGACACAATGATTCAGGCGCAGGCGGGAGTTACCGACTTTCAGGAGAATATGGAAGCCCTGAAGCACAACTTCTTCTTACGTGGATACTTCAAGAGCCGCGGATACGAAGACTCCGCCGACGTGGGTAAGGATGAAATCGAAGGGATGCCGCAAGGCGAGCCCATCAAGAAATTCACGTACTCATCGAAGCAGCTTTTCGATAAGCAGGATTCCGCTAAGCTGAAGAATCAGAAATCTCTACATGATGGCGGAGAGTTCCTGGCTAACAACCAGTTCGGGTACGCGGTGGTCGTGGTATCTGACGGCAAAGAAGGCGATGCTCAGAAAGAAATGCAGCTAACTAAAGCGCGGGCCATGGTCGTGCGCGAGTACCTGGTCGAAAACTTCGGGTTCAATGACACCCAGCTTAAGACCTTGGGAACGGGCAAACAGCCAGACACGGCTTCAGACGACGACTGGGGAACAGTGGAGATTATCATCTATCCGCCGGGGGTGGAAATCCCGCATGGCAAGCAGGCGCAAGCAGTAAGTTCGTCGGCACAGGCCCCGGGTTCATCGGTACCGATCGCCAACGCCACCGCAGTACCGAATCGATAGCACCGGCGCCACAAGCACAGTTGCTCATGCGGAGAACCTAGGCGGGTCTACCTGCCTGTCGAATGGCCGGAACCTGCATACGCCTTGTGCTGTTAAGCGATGTGCGATCTGAAGGAACAGCCACCTTCACGGAGTGCATTAGATCCCACGAATAATTGATTTCCGTTCCACACGCGAAGCAGACCTGGTACGTCCGGTTTTCGATGGTAAAGACACGGCCGCTCAGTTCACGGTGATGGCACTCGAAGACAAACTGGAGAACCCGATGCAATGCCTTCATAAATCTTGCGCCCTCTGCCGGCGATCGAAGCTTCCGTTGGCGTCCAGCCACTCCAGGAGAGAGCTCACGCTCGTGCGAGCCAAGGCAATCGAACAATCTGCCGCTCCGTAATAGACACTGACTGTGTCGCCGTCGGCGTTCATCGTAGTTCCACAGGGGAACACAACATCATCAACGTCACCATGGCATTCATAGTCGGCTTCAGGCCCAAATATCCATTGGTCGCCGCGGAGTAAACACTTTTCGGGATTCTCAAGGTCGAAGAGCGCAAGACCCAGTCGATACAGACTGCCCGAGGCCGTCTGCCTGACTCCGTGGTAGAGCATCAGCCACCCTCTATCAGTTTGAATAGGCGGCGAAGAGAGCCCAATCTTATTCGCATCCCACCACGCACCACGGCGAGCCTCCAGCATTATCTTGTGGCCGCCCCAATGCCGCAGGTCGGGCGAGTATGAAATCCAAATGTGAGCGCCCAACGCCGTCATTGGCCGATGAATGAGCGCCCAGCGGCCGTCGATCTTATGCGGTAAAAGTGCTGCATCCTTATCATCGGGTGACATGATCACACCAAATCTCTCGAAGCTGCGGAAGTCCTTGGTGAGCGCCAGTGAGACGCCGGGACCGCCGCGCGAGAAAGAGGTGTAAACGACAGCGTACTGCTTCAGCTCCGGCACGTAGGTCAGGCGGGGATCTTCGATACCCCATAGTTCTTCCGGGTAATTCTCTGGATCTGCCATGAGGGTTGGAGTGGAATCAATCTGCCAGCCATCCACGCCGTTTGTGGAACGTGCCGCACAGAGATGCGAGAGACCGCGCCGGTCTTCCACGCGACAGAGAAGCAAGGTCGATCCATCTTCAAGGAGAGTTGCTCCCGCGTTGAAGACGCTATTGATGGGATAGGGCCAATCCTTGCTGCTCAGGATCGGATTTGCCTCATGGCGGTGCAACAGTGGCTCAACATGAATCACGACGCTCATACAATCTCCAGTGAAGTACGGACATTCAGAACATTGCCGGAAGTGGCGAGTGCTTCGCGCTTGGCAAAGGCCAATTCCGCATCTTCCAGAAGACGCATCTCAAACAGCGCCATCAAGAACGAAAGTGTGGACTCTGCGCCCTGGTTCTCATTGACACGGTCAGGATGCAACCCATCGCGGCATCCCCCTGTACTTGAGTCGTACAGCACAATCTGGAGATCGTTGTCGCCAAGGAACCAGTTAAATGCCGACCACGCATCTTTCAGCCAACGATCATCGGCGGTTGCACGGAAGGCCTGCAGGCAAGCCGATACGGTTGCTCCGGCTTCGACGGGTTGCTGATCGAAGCGCGCCTTCTCGCCACCTTTACGATGGAAGCCTTGCGATCCGATGGGCACAAAATGCCCCTTCATTTCACAACGCTGCATGGTCAGGATCCAGTCCAGGGATTCCAGGCCGGCCGTCAGCATCACTTTGTCCGAGGTACGCACGGCGCAGGCAATCAGCGCCTGCGGCAATCGGGCGTTCGAGTAAGCGAGGACATCTTCGAACCAGTGCCACCCTGTCGAGTGGTTGGAAGCGTAAATGTCGAGCAAACGGTGCGTCAGTTTGTCCATGGTTTGCAAAGCCGCCCTGTCTCCTGGGAATCCATTCAGATACTCTTGCAACCCCAGGGCAGAGAAGGCCATGGCGCGAGGACTTTCGAAGTTGAGGATTGCCGGAAGAGCTGATTCGAACAGCCGTCCTGCCGTGCCACGCAGATCCGCTAACTTGGAGCGCCCCAGAACAGTTCCCAGTCCCCACAATGACCGCCCATGACTGTCCTCAGATCCTTCTTTTTCGAGCCACTGACGTTCGTAGCTCAGGAAGTTCCTAAACCGTCCCGTCGCTGGATTAAATGCGTGCCATAGAAAGGCGAGATAGCGCGACGCCAGGTTCGCCGACTCAGAGAGCGCGGTCACTCCGAGTTGTTCCATCAATACGGCCACGATCAACGCCCGCGCATTGTCGTCGGTCGCGTAGCCTTCGCCGTAATTCGGGACTGAAAACACGGCGTGCTGCAAAAGACCTGTCTGGTCGGTCATCCGATGGAGGTGACAGAGCTTGATCGCGGGGAGCCTGTCCAGCGTTCTCACGGCATTCAAGTCTGAGAAGGCAACGCGCGGAGTAAGCATACGGTCGGTGCGGGCGCGTACAAATGTACTCATGTAGGACTCTGCCGCTTTGCTCCAGACCGTATCCCGCCCATAGAGGTAAGCGCGCTTGCGCATTGCATGGCGCGCTACTTCATTGTCCAGAAGTTCGATTGCGGCGGTCGCGATTGCAACAGGGTCCTCAAACGGGACAAGAACTCCGCGCCCATCGGCCAGCAGTTCGGCGGCATGCCAGTACGGGGTTGAAATGATCGCCTTGCCTGCGCCCAGCGCATAGGCCAGGGTGCCGGAGACGGCTTGGGCCTCGTGGCGATACGGGGTGATGTAAATGTCAGCCGAGCCGACAAACTGCGCCATCTCCTCCGGAGTAACGAAGCGGTTATGAAAAATCACGTTGCGTTCGACGCCAAGCTTCCTCGCCAGGGCCTGAAGTTGAAGCCGGTACTGGTCGCCCTCACGGCGCCGGATATGGGGATGGGTCGCGCCCACTATCACGTATACCGCCTCGGGGTATTCAGCGACGATGCGCGGCAGGGCTTCGATCACGCGCTCAATGCCCTTGTTCGGCGACAGCAGCCCGAAAGTGAGGAGTACCGCCTTGCCTTCTGTTCCCGAGGAATCTTTGTAATAGTTGGGATCTCCGAATGGAAGGTCGGGCACACCATGTGGGATCACATCGATCTTTTCCTCGGGGACGCCAAACACTTCCTGCAAAAGCTGCGCGGAATGCTCGCTCATCACAATCAATCGGTCGGAAAGAGCGGCAATCTCGTCCATAACGATGCGTTGATTCGCGTCAGGCTCGCGGAGTACCGTGTGCAACGTCGTCACCACCGGCATCTTCAGGCGTCGAAGCAGGCGCAGAATATGGCTTCCGGCTGGGCCTCCGAAGATGCCGTATTCGTGTTGCAGGCAGACCAGATCAACATTGCTGAAGTTCAAGAAGTCCGCGGCATCCTCGTACGAAGACGGGTCGCCTTCCATCAATTCGAATCGGACGCGCGGTGGATAGCTGTAGTGCGATCCGGGATCGTTGACCGGAACGGCCATGATCTGTACGGATTGATACTCTGTGCCGATTGCGTCGCATAAGTCTGTAGTGAAGGTTGCGATTCCACACTGCCGCGGCAGATAGTTGCCTATCACTGCAATACGGCTTGGCAGCGAAGCGCTAGTCTTGATCCGCAACGTCGCCGCAATTTTTTCTTCGAGCATCAGCGTACGCGCTTTGAGCCGGGCCAGTGGACCGCTCAGCGATGCACTCTCCTGAAACTGCATGGATTGCTCCTTCACACTAGCCGCGGCGTCCGGTGATCAGGTTGTAGATCAGGACGCAGAGCGCCACGACCAGCAGGATGTGGATGAGGCCTCCGGCAAGGTGAAGGCTGAAACCTAAGAGCCAGAGAACGAGAAGAACTACGAAAATTGTCCAAAGCATAGGGAGCCTCTCTTTATACGGTGGGCACCCGGGACTTTACCAGCTCCCGGGTACACACGCGCCCTTGAAAACTGTTGGCTATTTTGCGGCGCGGGCCTGGGCCTTGGCTTCGCGGATTGCGGTAAGGAACGGCTCGGCAGCGGCGGGAACGGCTACCTTGCCGTTCAGTACTGCGCGGCTCGAGACATGGCGTCCGTAGAAGCCTTCCATGGAATCGTCATCGCGGCGAATCGAGGCACCATCAATGGTGAGCCCGGCAAAGGCGCCCTTGGCGCGGGAGTAGGTCAGGATTTCGGTATTCAGCTTCCAGTCGGTGTCGGCGGAAGCATGACGGCCTACGGGGCCGGCTGCGGCCGAGGCGTCGGCTCCGAGTTCGAATTTGCTGGAGAGCAGGCGCTGCATGCCGCGCTCATCCTGGATGATCATGACCAGGTCGATGCCTTCGATTCCGATCTGCAATCCCCAGTTGCCGCCGGTGATGGCGAAGAATGCGGGAGCGCTCCATCCGTCGGCGGTGCGGCAGGTGGCGACACCGCGGCCATTTTCAGCACCGAAGACAAAGCCGCCCTTAAGCATGTGCGGCACCACGGCGATGCACTTGGCGTGCTCGAGGACTTCTTCGGGGATGCCCTTATCGGGCGCGCTCATGATCTCGCTGATGACTCTTCCGGCTTTATCCAGGCGTTCGGTGGATGCTTCGCGGTGGGACTCGGCCAGGCCCATGCTGGTGAGACTTAGCAGTGCGACGAATATCGTAAATTTCTTCAAGGTGTTGCCTCTGTTTTCTACCCCTGCACGGCATCTCTGCTTCCATCGCATTGGCAGCGTGGTGAGGTAGTTCCACCTTAGCGGCTTGCGAAAGGGGAGTCTGAGCTATAGTGCTCATGGTGGCGAAGGTATCTTGGACAAGAGATTTCCGATGGCTGCAAAGTCCCCCCTAAAAGTGAACCGTGAAGAAAGCGGGACTGAGGGCGACCGCCGTTAGGCTTCATCGATTACAGCGGCGACGGCATGCAGGTGCACAGCTCGCTAGTCAGCGTCGTGCTGCACGATTAGTGTTACCCCTTAGTGTTGACGCCGATTTCCCTGCTTCAGCAAAAACAGTTGCCTTTTCGCGAGTGTATCGGATTGCTCAGCGGGCCACCTGGAGAGATGGGACACTGAAATGGCGAGCGCCAATTGAAGGTCTCACGGGTGTTCGCTGGAGGATTGCTTTGAAGAAATCAATGATCGCCCTACTGGCTGGTGTCCTGATGCTGAGCGCCGCGATGCCGGCCTTCGCATACCATGGACATCACCACCACCATCATCATCACGACACCATCGTCATCAGGCCGTAGACACCATTCGTGCGCTGCGCTCCCCTTGACCAAAACTTGCAGGGACTAAAGATCCTTCCGCCTGGCGGAGGGATTTCTGCATCTGGCGGCATGCAGACTGCATGAAAACGTGCAGGAGAAACAGGAAACGCCCTGTCTCTTCTGCACGACCCCTTTCCGTTACATCATCGATTTTTCTCTCGCCGTCGGCTCCCCGACCCACGACATAGAGGGGTAAGCGATGGCGCCGGTAACCGCCGGACAAGGTGGCGCATCAAGCCACGTGATTGCCGGATCTAGTACCCTCTGGAACGAGCTTTTTGGCGAATCCAAGGGCGTTCATAGAATGCTCAAGTGCCTGCTTGCTGAGTTCGTGAGCGGTCAGTTGATCACCCTTTTTATGAGCTGCGGCTGCCGTTGTATGTGCGTGGATGGCAAGGTTGTGCAGCTCTGCGGCTCGATTATGTATACTCTGCGGCATCGTCTTCTCCTTAACTGTGCTGCCCTGGAAGCTAGCTCACCAAAGCAGGCTCGCCATGCACCGTATAGGCGCGGTGTTCCGTTCCTTCGATGATTCCCTTTGCCGTGGCCACGGCATCCTGCGAGCCGTGAACGATAAGCACGAACTTGTCGGTCTTCAGCGCAAGCTCGTATTCGACAATGCTGTCTTTCGGAATACCTATGCTGGCCAAGCCCCCTCCGATTGCTCCCAGGCCTCCGACGACCGCGGCACCTTCAAGACCGCCCACGATCCAGGCCACCAGCGGCCCAGCCACCAGCACCGGACCGATGCCCGGGATCGCAAACAGCGCAGACCCAAACAGCAGTCCCCAGAATCCGCCCCAGAAGGCGCCCATTTTGCCCCAGTATTTCATCCGGTCGCCCGTGTTGTAATAGCCGACAACGTGCTCATCGGTATGCTGATCTTTACCCGCGATCGACAGGGTCTTCATGTCAACGCCAGCTTCTTGCAGACTTTTGACAGCCTGCTCTGCCTGCTCGTGCGTATCGTAAATGGCCACAACGGAATTACGGTCGGTCATTGCTATCTCCAGTTTCCTTGGGTGAACGAACATGATGGTCAAGCTGCCGCTCCAGTAGTCGCGTTTGCAGCCGCGGAAGAACTTTACAGGCAAGCCACCAATGGCGCTCGCACATTTGAGTGTCCCATCACTCAATCTGTCGCGCTGAGCAATCCGATACAGTCGCGGAGATGCAACCACGCAATACTCAGGAATAATAATTTCCGAGGGTGAGCCAGATTGACCATCGCGGCCGTCGCAGAGTGAATAAGCTGGCTATCGAGAATGTCGCCGCTCCAAGGAGTCATCTATGGCTGAAAAAGATCTTCTTGCGTTTAACTTGCTAGGTTCATCCAAGAGCATTGGCACTCAATCAACCACTCAGGAATATCGAAGCGGAGAGGCCATCTTTGAACAAGGCGATAAAGCCGATGCCCTCTTTTACATCAAGGACGGTAATGCCAAGTTGACCGTCGTCTCAAAGACAGGAAAAAAGGCGGTCATTGCGATTCTGCGGTGCGGCGACTTTTTTGGTGAGGGCTGCCTCACGGGTGAATCGGTACGCTCTTCGACCGCGAAGGCGATTCGTCACTCCACAATCACGAAGGTGAAACGGCAAGCCATCGTTCGCATCCTTAAACAAGAACCGGCGTTCGCAAAGCTCTTCATTTCGCATCTGCTGTTTCGCATTGGGCGGGTTGAAGAAGACTTAGTGGATCAGGTCTGCAGTTCCAGCGAGAAGCGACTGGCTAGAATTCTGCTCCTGCTATCCGATTACGGGATGGAAGCCCAACCGGATTTGGCTCTTCCGAAAGTTGACCAGGAAACGCTTGCGGAAATGGTGGGCACCACGCGCTCCAGGGTGAGCTACTTCATGAACCGCTTCCGGGAGATGGGATTCATCGACTACAACGGCAGCCTGCACGTGAACAAAGCGCTGCACACATTTCTCCTTGACGGCTAAGAACTCCTGCATCCTTGCCGCACCAGTGAGCCGGATTGCTCAGAAGTCCTCATTCTGACTCGATAAGGTTTTTGATATGAGAGATTTACTCAGAACGATAATTTACGAGCTGCTCACGCCAACGCCCTTGCCGTTGCTGCAACGGGCGCTCGAACTGAGCCTCAGCGCCACCTGTTTTTTGTCTGCTTACGCTTTCAGCCGCAGGTGCCAGAAACGGTGTCCGGCCCCGAATCCTACAAAGTTATAAAAACGCTACCATGCTGTGCCACTGGGAGGAGTTGGGTGTGCTCGGACCAATCTATGAATGGGTCAGCCAGGGCTGACAGGTTGGGAAATCGCCTGTGACTTGAACCTTGCCGAGAACACAGTTCAAGACCGCGTTTCCTGGTTGCTACAATTTCTCAACTTCCATACACGGGCCGCGCCGAATAACCGAGCGTAAGCCAGACACCGATGATGATCTGAGCACTATTGCTCCAACGCTTCTACACCGACCCATCTTCACGCGGGCAGTACCTCGCCCCGTTACCGGTACGATCGAAGCAAGAAATGCCGAAAGACTGAGCCGCGCAACCACGATGTTTTACATGTGAGCTATCTTGCTCAGCCCTAGAATGCCGCGCCTGTCATTCTCTAGCTGTCTGACTGTGTCGAAAGCGTGGAAGCTGCTAATTCGGGTTCCCAGCGCATCCAGCAAATTAATGGCGGACGCGATACGAGCGAGACAGATGCAGGCATCAACTCCCGAATAAAAGGCGTTGGTCCGAAGAGGAGAGGTCGCAGATATGCCGTTAATTCAACTCGTAGAAGTTCTAATCGTCGTGGGTGTCCTGCTTTGGCTAGTGAATCGCTTCATTCCCATGCAGGCAACCATCAAGTCCATTCTGAATGCCGTTGTGGTCATTGCTGTCGTCGTGTGGATTCTGAATGTTTCCGGGCTTCTTCATTCATTCTCTAATATCCGCATTGGCAAGTGACTCCCGACGGAGAAACCGGCGAAGGTTGCCGGGGGTACCACTCGCCTACCCCGGGCTGAACATCGAAGTCGGCGGCTATACGGACAATGCCGACATGCACGGAGGGGCAGCCTGCTTTTCCTCATTATCGGCGCGGGTCCACTCCGGACTCGCGCCGTTTTTTTGCCGGCGCAGTGTCATGTCAGAAAGCGCGTTCGGAAAATTCGCCGGAACATTCAGACGGTGTGAGCATTAATGCTCAGACTCGCCGGAACATTCAGTGGGATCTTGCTGTAGGACTTATCCACGCAGCCCGCAGCAAGACATTACCGGGCAATCGATCAGGAATGATCTGGAAAAGGAGTCCGTGATGATCGGAACTATATTGATCGTTATTTTGGTTTTGGCGCTTGTCGGCGCGCTGCCAAGCTGGCCACATAGCAGAAACTGGGGATATGCCCCGACCGCAGGACTAGGCCTGGTTCTAGTCATCGTTCTCATTCTCGTCCTGCTCGGACGGATTTAAACCATGTGCCATCGGCAGAACTCGCAGTTCTTACGAACGGTGAGTGAGGCCCGCGCATTCGCGTTGCAGATCATCGGGACCGGATCCCGAGGAACAAGGAACCTGAGATGACGCACTTGAAACTGCAAGCAGCCCTCGATGAACTCGAACGGCTGTGCAGCACCCTTAAGGGATTCAAAGAGCGAAATGGTGGCGCGCTGCCCAATCCAGACAGTGACGCGGGTCGTGCACTTTCCTCATTGCAGACGTTCACCAGCGAATTACACAAATTGGACATTGGCAGAGTACTCGGGGAAAAGTCTAAAAGTTGGCGCAAATGGAGCTAGCGCTCGTCGAGGGCTGAAGCCGTTGGGGTTGCGACAACCACTGACGTGCAATCGTCTGGGAAGTTTTTCGCACAATGGTCGAGAATTTCGGGATGAGGTCGCTCAAACAGCGCTGATGTTTATCGATTTGTTCCAGACCGAGACGAATGCAAGCAGTATGGGATTCACTGCCACTCTGCTCCACTTGGGCGCATTCGGGTTGTTTTTCTTTGGCATTCTGGACAGTTTGCCGTTGCCGATATTTGCCGGCTCCGATATCCTGACCGCCATCCTCGCCGCGAGTCATCACGATCCCTGGTACGAGTACGCAGCCGTTGCGACGGTGGGTTCGCTGATTGGAGCGTATGCCACGCTTAGGATGGCCCGGCGGGCAGGTATCGCATATTTGCACAGCAAGTTTGGACGCAACCGCGTAACAAACGTCTTGAGATTGTTCGCCAGGTGGAACACCGGGGCTCTCATCGTCTCCGCTGTCGTTCCTTGCTTCCCTGCCAGCGTGTTCTTTGCAGCCGCAGGCGCGTCAGGCTACGCCACGCGAAAATATCTCATCTTAGTCGGATTCTGCCGGGTTGCGCGTTATTCGCTCATCGCCATCCTAGCCGATCATTATGGGCGTCAGGTCATCGGTGTGCTCCGGCACCCGGCTCAATACTGGAACTGGCTGTTGCTTTTGGCCGCGATCATTGTTGGTATAGCCGCCATCGTGATTGTGATAAATAAGAGACTGGAAACCACTTTCAGTTCCGGGTAAAACAAAATCGGCTCTGCACAGGAATCTGTAACGGCTACTGATTAAATGGGCATTTTGATTTTCCGGAACTCTGGTTACACTTGGCGGGATGCGGGACAACGAGTGGAGCAAAGTTCTTGGGTGGCCGGGCTACCGGGTCTACCGTCACGAAATCGACGAGCGGGGCAAGACGCTGAAGTTGTGGGTTCGGCGGAAGCGTGGCAATCGGAAGCTGGTCTGCTCCGGCTGCGGGCGGAGGTTGACGGAAGTCTACGACGTCTACGAGCGGGAGGTGCGCGATCTGCCCTGCTTTGAGTACCGCACCACGGTAGTGATTGAGTTGTATCGGGTTCACTGCCCGGACTGTGGCGTCAAGACGGAAAAGGTGCCGCAATTGCCGAGCAAGGCGCCGTTCAGCAAACGCTTTGAAGAGGCCGTGGGGTTGGCCTGCGAAAGTGCTGCGGGGCGGCGGGTAGCGCAACAGTTCAGGTTGGCAGCCAGTACGGTACGCGCCATCGATCTGCGATATCTGCAGCGATGGGCGGCGGCGAGAAGAAAGCCGGCCCTGCGGCAGATGGGTGTGGACGAGATTCATCTGGGGAAAAAACAGAAGTTTCTCACCGTTGTCAGCAACCTGGAAACCGGAGAGCCCGTGTGGTTTGGACGGGAACGGAAGAAGGAAACGCTGGATGAGTTCTTCGAGCAACAGTTAAGCGGCTTCCAGCGCAGCGCGATCCGTGCGGCATGTGTCGATATGTGGGAACCGTTTCGGCAAAGCATTCAGCAGTGGGCACCGCAGGGCAAGATCGTCTACGACAAATTCCACATCATGCAGCACGCCAATCAAGCCGTCGATGAGGTGAGGCGGGCGGAGTTCTTTCGCAAAGGCGGCGCTACTCGCGAGGTAGTGAAAGGCAAGCGCTGGTTATTGCTATCGCGCTGGGTCCATCTGAACACGCAGAAGAAGCGGCCTGTTCGCCTTGAACCGTCGGGTCATGAAAGCGTATCTGCTGAAGGAAAGCCTGGACCGGCTGTGGAGCTACCGCTGCGAGGGAGCCATGCTGCTCTACCTGCAAAGCTGGATCGACCAGTTGCGCTGGCAGCGGCTCAAGCCCATGGAGAAGCTGGGTTGGATGTTACTGAATCATCTGGATGGAATCCTGAACTACTGCCGGATCAAGGTGCCGCTGGGCGTGGTGGAGGCAGTGAATGGAAACATCAAAGCGCTAGGCACAACGATTGGCCGCTACCAAGACCGAATTCGTCGCTTTTCAGAAAGCCGCATAAAATGCTCCTTTCCACAGATTCTCGCTCAGAGCCACAAAATCATATGGTCGGGAATCCTGGCAGCGTGCCGATGACGTCAGTGGGGTTCGCGGCTCGGAACCATTCAGTTCTTATACGTCTTCCACTCTCCACAACTTGAAACGCGGGTCATCGGTATATGACTCATCATGCATTTGTTTTGCGGTTTTCCAATCGGACATCTGGATCGGCCGTTCGTCGGGCAGCCTGAAAAGCTGTTCCAGTCGCTGTATTGCCGCGAGCCGCCTGTGCGCGGCTCTCCATTCAGAAATCTGCAGAGTCCTTTTGTCAGGCAGTCTGAATAGCTGTTCCAGCCACGCTATATCGGCAATGTTTTGTTCGGCTTTCATACGGTCGGCTTTCATACGGTGCCTCTGTTCTTAACTAAGCTTCATGTTAGAACTAGTGCGGAAGGAAGTCTGAGCAACTTAGACCAATACGGCCTTCGATGCAAATGGCTTTACGACGCAATCGAATTCAACGAGGGGCACTGCGGTTCAATGTCTATGGAGTGCGCCAACGGATCGAGGCGGCAGGTTCCGAATGCTCTACGCTCCGCCATACTCGCCTGACCTCAACCCCATCGAGAAGGCTTGGTTTAAGCTCAAACAACTCCTCCGTGCCGCGAAGGCGCGAACCAAAGAAGCGCTCGAAGAAGCCATCACAGAGTTGCTTCCGCAGATCACACAAGACAATGCCGAGGCATGGCTCAGACTCCGCCTCGGCACGCCTTTACCAACGATCCTGCACCACGACTTCCGATCTGATGGGTGAAAAGCGTCCGGAGCAATTCTCCGACCTTACGACGTGAATCAGGACCAGGCCCATCAGGATAGTTTGGTTCCGTAGGTTACGCCCCATTTCCAATGGCGGATTTCCGGCAGGTCCTCCCCGTATTTATCAATGTATTGCTTGTGCTCGATCAGTTTGTCCTTGAGCTTCTGCTTCAGATATATCCCCCGGTCGCCGGTCTGCGGCAATCGGTCGATGGTGTCCATCACGAGATGGAATCTGTCCAGATCGTTCAGTACCGTCATGTCGAAGGGCGTGGTGATGGTGCCTTCTTCTTTGTAGCCGCGGACATGAATGTTGTCGTGGTTGGTGCGCCGGTAGGTCAGCCGGTGGATTAACCACGGGTAGGCATGGAAAGCGAAGATGACCGGTTTGTTGGTGGTAAAGATCTCGTCAAAATCGGTATCGCTCAAGCCGTGCGGGTGCTCAGTGTGGGGCTGCAGTTTCATGAGGTCAACCACGTTGACTACCCGGATTTTCAGTTCGGGAAGATATTCGCGCAGGATGGAGACGGCGGCAAGCGTTTCCAGAGTAGGAACATCGCCGCAGCAGGCCATGACCACGTCGGGCGCAGCTTCCTGGTCATTGCTGGCCCACGGCCAGATGCCGATGCCCTTGGTGCAATGCTTGATTGCCGCATCCATGGTTAGCCACTGCGGCGCTGGATGTTTGCCTGCAATTACCACGTTGACGTAGTGCCGGCTGCGCAAGCAGTGATCCATCACTGACAGCAGGCAGTTTGCATCCGGGGGAAGGTAGACACGCACAACCTCGGCCTTCTTGTTGACTACGTGGTCGATGAAACCGGGATCCTGGTGGGTGAAACCGTTATGGTCCTGGCGCCAGACATGCGAAGCCAGCAGGTAGTTTAACGATGCGATCTTACGCCGCCATGGCAGGCAAGAAGTGACCTTCAACCACTTGGCGTGCTGGTTGAACATCGAATCGACGATATGGATGAACGCCTCGTAGCAGTTGAAGAGTCCGTGCCGCCCGGTGAGCAGGTAGCCTTCGAGCCAGCCCTCGCATTGGTGCTCGCTCAGCATTTCCATCACGCGTCCGGCGGGTGCCAGAAATTCGTCGTTCGGCACGGTCTCGGCTTCCCATTGGCGTTGAGTCACTTCAAAGAGAGCTTCCAAGCCGTTGGAGAGCGTCTCGTCCGGGCCAAAGACGCGGAAATTCCGCTGCTCGCCGTTCCGCTTCGTCACATCGCGCAGGAACCCTCCGAGCACATGCGTATCACCGATGCCGTCCACTCCCGGCGAGGGTACATCGACCGCGTAGTCACGGAAATCAGGCATGCGCAGGTCGCGGAGCAGCATGCCGCCGTTAGCATGGGGATTCGCGCCCATGCGTCGTTCGCCCTTGGGCGCCAGTTCGGCCAAGTCCGGTTTCAGGCGGCCCTGTTCATCGAAGAGTTCCTCCGGCCGGTAGCTCCTCAGCCAGTCTTCCAACAGCTTGAGGTGTTCGGGATGGGCGGCTGGATCGGAGATCGGTACCTGGTGCGAGCGAAACGTACCTTCAATTTGCAGCCCATCGACCACTTTCGGCCCGGTCCAGCCCTTGGGTGAATTGAGGACGATCATGGGCCAGCGCGGACGCGCGAGGTTGCCGTGGACGCGGGCGTCCTGCTGAATATGTCTGATCTGCTCCACCGCTGTGTCGAGCGTCGCGGCCATGGCCTCATGCATCAGCGCGGGCTCGTGACCTTCGACGAAGTAGGGCGTCCACCCATAGCCTCGCAGCAATTGTTCCAGCTCCTCGCGGGTGATGCGGGCAAGGATGGTTGGGTTGGAAATCTTGTAACCGTTGAGATGCAGGATGGGTAGCACTGCGCCGTCGGTGGCCGCATCGAGGAACTTATTCGAATGCCACGCCGTGGCCAGCGGTCCGGTTTCCGCCTCGCCGTCGCCGACGACACAGGCGACAAAGAGATCGGGATTGTCGAACACCGCTCCGAAGGAATGGCTGAGCGAGTAGCCCAGTTCGCCGCCCTCGTGGATCGAGCCGGGACACTCCGGCGAGGCGTGGCTGGGGATTCCTCCGGGAAACGAAAACTGAAGAAAGAGCTTCCGAAGTCCGGCCTCATCCTGGCTGATGTTGGGATAGATCTCGCTGTAGGTTCCCTCGAGGTAGGTGTTGCCCACCACCGCTGGCCCTCCGTGGCCGGGGCCGGAGACGTAAATCATGTCAAGATCGTATTTCTTGATGACCCGGTTCAAGTGCGTGTAAATGAAGTTCTGCCCCGGAGTCGTTCCCCAGTGTCCCAGCAGCATGTGCTTCACATCCGCGAGGGTCAGAGGACGCTTCAGCAGCGGATTGTCGTAGAGATAAATCTGGCCGACCGACAGATAGTTGGCGGCGCGCCAATAGGCATCCATCTTGCGGAGCAGTTCCGGGGTGAGCGTATTAGCTTGCATAATTTAAGTTTCCTGAGTTGAGCCAAGTTTGAGGAAATTCGGGATCAAATCCGGCGCACGGTCTTCCGCGAGTTCGGGCATTCTTTTGGCATAGACGAGGAGCAATTGAAGGACGCATAACGCAGGCTGATCGTCGTTGACCGTCAGCTTACGCGTTCAATAGGTTGATAACCAGCACCACCAAACCCGACGACAAGGACCAAATGGATCAAAGCCCAACCGAGTTGAATACTTAATCCCATCAGCCACAACATCAGGAGCACCATGTAAGCCGTCCAGAGCACGTTAGCCTCCTCGCTCGCTTTATCGCTCCACCACCTTCTCATTTCCAAAGTCCTGCAATCTGTTCAATGTTGCTCAACTTTGGCACACATTCGAAATGGGTTCTATTGAGCGGACATTGTGAACTGTGCTGAATGGGCTTCTGCGGCACTGAGCTAACTCAAAGCCGCGCTCGGATATGCCCCTCCGCCGAACTATACGCTTCGGCGCTGGTATCTTACCGGCTGTCTCACCGTTTCTCGTAGTATAGTTTGCGAAAGGAAGACAGCCATGAACGTCTCTGCGGCAACCACGGAGCTACTAGAAGCAAAACGTGCGAAGGGCGTGACCTTCGCTGAACTGGGCAAGCTGATTGGGCGCGATGAGGTGTGGGTGGCAGCCCTGATGTATGGACAGGCGCGGGCAGACGCAGATGAGGCCAAGAAGATCATTGAAGCCCTGGATCTCGGTCACGACATCGCCGACGCGCTCACCGAGTTCCCCAGCAAGGGCCTGGGTCCTGTCGTCCCGACCGATCCGCTGATCTACCGCTTTTATGAAATCATGCAGGTCTATGGAATGCCGATGAAAGCGGTGATCCATGAGAAGTTCGGCGACGGCATCATGAGCGCCATCGACTTCAGTCTCCATATCGAGAAGGAGCCCGATCCGAAGGGCGACCGCGTCAAGGTGACCATGTCAGGAAAGTTTCTTCCGTACAAGAAGTTTTAGGGCCTCGCCGCCATGGACTCATTTCTCGCAGCGGCGATTGCGGAAGCGCGTCAGGGAATGCGTGAAGGCGGCATTCCCATTGGCTCGGTGATGGTGCACGGCGGCAAGATCATCGGACGGGGACACAACCGCCGCGTGCAGAAGGCAAGCGCGATTCTGCACGCCGAGATGGACGCGCTGGAAAACGCCGGCCGGCTGCCAGGCTCGGTCTATCGGGAGTCCGTGCTCTACACCACGCTGTCACCGTGCGCGATGTGTTCGGGCGCCATTCTTTTGTATGGCATTCCGCGCGTGGTGATCGGGGAGAACCGTACATTCATGGGCGAAGAAGAACTGCTCCGCTCCCGGGGAGTTTCCATCGAGGTGTTCCAGAGTGAGGAATGCATCCGGCTGATGGAGGATTTTATCCAGGACAAGCCAGCACTGTGGAATGAAGATATTGGGGTGTGACGGCTCTGCCGTGAAATTGCGGAACGATTGCCAGCGCGGTTAATGGTTGGATTTCGCTTTGTAACTGAGTAGTACATCGTTGCGTTACAAGCCGGAAGATTGCCTAAGTGGTTAGATTCCGGCTCCGGGACGATTGCCTTTCCTGCCAATGGTTTCCTCGGAATCCCACTTGCCTCTGGCTGGCATGGGCCACCCGCGTAACCTTGGTTTGAGGAAAAAGACCGGGGGGAGGCGCTACTTCGGTAACGTGCGCGACGCAGGGAATGGGGCCATCATACCGGACATGTGCGCTGACCTGATTCACGGATTCCTTTCCTCCTGCCGGCATCAGTTCTCGTGGCCGCGACGCGATGAAACGGGCGAGAACTACCAGGTGTGTGTTCATTGCGGTGCGAAGTACAGCTACGACTGGGCGACGATGCGCCGCGTGGCTCTGCTGGAAAGCGAAGCGGACGCACTCGATAGCGGCCGCAGGTCGCTGCGGCAATGCGGGACGAAGAAAGCATGGACACCGCGTGAACGGCGTCTTCACCATCGCGTCGATCTGCTGTTCCGCTTGGCAGGGAGCGACGAATGGATCGAGGGCGTGACGGAGAACATAAGCCGCTCGGGTTTGCTCTTTCGATCGGCCAGCCCGCTTGAAGTTGGTTCCAGCCTGGAGCTGAACTTTGAGATGCCGCACGAGGTAACGGGCGACGTTGATGCGCAGGTGATGTGCGAAGGCTCGCTGCTGCGCGTTGAGGCGGTTGCGCCGACGCGCAAGAATCAGCAGCCCACGTACATGATGGCGTGTACGATCACGCAGTACAAGTTCGCTTCTGACGGCGAGCGGGCGATCCGCACAGAGCAAGACGCTTGAGGGGCTTTCCCTCGGCGGCTAAAGCCGCGTGAAACGAGCCTTTGCTACGGCACGACTGTCGTGCGCTTTCAAACCCGGTTTATGAGAGCACCTCTAGTTCGCGACCTTGACTAGAATTTTGCCCATCGGTCCCTGACCTAGCCGCGCAAACGCGGCCTTCACGTTGGTAAAGGAAAAAACGCCATCCACCACGGGGCGCTTGCCTAGTTTGTCGAGGCGGGTGACGATCTCGCTCCACGTGGCTTGCGCGTGGGGAACCGAGAAGTCCGCCACGGCGACGCCGCCGATGCGATTTCTGCGGAAGAAGAGGGTTGCGGTGTTGAACTCCGGCACCGCGCCGCCGCTGCGGCCGACGACACTGATGCGTCCGGCATAGCCGAGCGTGGCGATGAGTTCGTTGAAGAGCGGACCGGCGACGGTATCCACCACGATGTCCACCCGTTTGGGAGCGGTTGCCGACAGGATGAGCTTGCGCACATTTTTTTCCGTGGGATCGAAGACGAAGTCCGCGCCGAGCTGCTTGAGTTGCTCGGCCTTGGGCGCGCTGCGCGACAGGGCGACCACGGTAAGGCCCATCGACCTGGCCAGCAGGACGGCCGCGGAGCCCACGCCGCCGGAGGCTCCCGTGATGAGCGCGACGGAGCCGGCAGGCGGGGGCGCTTCCGGCTCGCTCCATTGGGTGAGGGCCTGCCATGCGGTGAGAAAGACCAGGGGCGCGCCAGCGAGTTCCTGCTGCGACCAGCCTTGCGGAAGAGGAATGAGATTGGCGGAATCGACTGCCGTCTTTTCGGCCAGCGTTCCCCAGCTTTCCACTCCGGTATGGCCGCGGAGAATGCCGACGATGTCGCCGGGCTTTACGTTGGCAACTCCCTCGCCGAGAGCCACGACTTCGCCCACGCCATCGCGGCCGAGCACGTGGGGCAAGGTGGGCTTGGCGGGATACTGCGCCAGGGCAAGAAAGGCATCGGCCGGATTCAACGCGGCGTACAGCGTTTTGATCACGGCTTGTCCGGGGCCCGGCTGCGGATCGGGAACCTCATCCAAGCGCAGCTTCTCCACACCATCGTAGGAGTCCATCAACCATGCACGCATAGCAATTCCCTTCCCTGCCAGACTGACAGCATATATTAACGTAACTCGAGAGACGACGATCCGAGCGCGGCGTCGATAAGTTCGACGATGTGCAGCACGGGTAGAGGATGGCCCGCGCGGCGAAGTCCGCTGGCGATGTGCAGCAGGCAGCCGGGATTGGCGGAGACCAGCGCCTGCGCGCCGGAGCGGAGGACGAGTTGGGCTTTGCGGTCGGCAAGCCTGCGCGCGGTCTCCGGCTCGATGAGATTGAAGATGCCGGCGGAGCCGCAGCAGGTGGCGGACTCGGGCAGCTCGGTCCACTCCAGGCCGGGGATGGCACTGAGCAGCTGCCGGGGCTGAGTGCGGATGCCCTGCGCGTGCTGCAGATGGCAGGCGTCCTGATAGGCGACTTTGAGGCGAACGGGATTGGACGAAGATGGGAAGCCGAGTTCGGCAACCAGTTCGGTGATGTCCCGGCACTTGGCGGCGAAGGCCTGAGCGCGCTGCGCGAATTCGGGATCGTCACGCCAAAGATAGGCGTACTCCTTGAGATTGGAGCCACAGCCGGCGGCGTTGACGGCGACCACATCCACGGCCGCGCGCTCGAAGACCTCGATGAGGCGGCGGGCGGCATCCAGCGCCTCGGGCTCGCGCCCGGCGTGCGCCATCAGCGCGCCGCAGCATTGCTGATCGTTCGGCACGACCACTTCGCAACCGAGGGCGGCAAGGACTCGAACGGTGGCGGCATTGACGTTGGCGAACAACACGCTCTGCACGCAGCCCAGCAGCACGCCTACGCGCAGGCGCGGCGTGCGCAACGGAACGCCACCTGGTACGACGCCATGTAGCGCCGGGGCAAAGAGAGCGCGCAGATGAAGCTCAGGCAGAAGCGATTCCATGGAGCGGAGGCGCTCGGGAAGCAGACGGAGCAATCCGGTTTTGCGGAGCAGCCAGCGCAGGCCGGAACGCTGATAGAACCACAGGGGAAGCAGGAGCCAGCGCAGGCGGCGGCGATGAGGAAAGACGGCGAAGATCAGGCGGCGGAAGAGACGGTCGAGAAACGGACGGCGGTAGTTGCGCTCGATCTGCGCGCGCGTGGCCTCGATGAGTTTGCCGTACTGCACTCCGGAGGGACAGGCGGTCATGCAGGCCATGCATCCCAGGCAGCGATCGAAGTGGCTGACGAAGGTTTGATCCATCGAGGCCGCGCCTTCGGAGCCGGTCTTCATGAGGTAGATGCGTCCGCGGGGAGAATCCATCTCCTGATTCCAGAGCAGATAGGTTGGACAGACCGGAAGGCAGAAGCCGCAATGCACGCATTGGTCGATCAACTCGGTCGCGGGCGGATGATGCGAATCGTAGACGCCGGTGCGGGCGGACTTTTCGAGGGCCGTGAGCGGAACCAGCGGCATCAGATGCCTCCCACAAAGCGTCCGCGATTGAGGATGGCCTGCGGATCGAATTGCTCTTTCAGTCTCCGCATCAGCGGGAGCGCGTTGCCGATGTCGCCCCAGACATCGACTTTTTGACGCAGCGCGGGAGACGCATGGAGCAGGACTGCGGTGCCTCCGGTGGGCGCAAGAAAGGCGCGGAGAGATGCGAGGAAATCCGCCATGGGCGCGGAATCGGCGGTATCGACGCGCAGCCATGCCAGGCCGGTGGAGTTCAGGAGCAGCGTCCATGAGGCGGTTTGATCGAGCGCCTGGCGCACGAAGGCAGCGGTGGAACTTAGCTGGGCGGGCAACATGCTGAGCTTTACGATGCAGGCGAGAGGGCTTGCGGCACTGCAAAGCTGCTCGCGGGCCTGCCAGGGATCGCCGTCGGGCGCGGAGGGGTTCACGCTGCCTGCGAGTTTCGAAACCGCGTCGGTCTGCGCGGAGATTCCCGCGGCAATGCCGTCGATTCTGATATCGACTACGGCGGTTCCGTCCGCGCCGGTTCGCATTTGTAGGCCGGTGGGGACGACTTGCGAATCGGCGACGGCGAGGAGGAAGCGATTGGCGCTTTCGCAGTCAGGGAATGCGAAGGTGAGCGATTGGGATTGCTGCGGCAGAGGATGCAGGCGGAAGACGGCCCGGGTGATGATGCCGAGAGTTCCGAGCGCGCCGGACATGAGCTTGGGAAGGTCATAGCCGGCGACGTTTTTGACCACCTTGCCGCCGCTGGTGGCAATGGTGCCGTCGGGCAGGACGACGGTGATGCCGAGGATGAGGTCGCGAATGCTGCCGTAGCGCAGGCGGAGCGCGCCGCTGTCATTGGTGGCGATGGTGCCTCCGGCCGTAGCGCGCTGGGGGCAGAGCGGGTCCAGCGCGAGTCGCTGGCCGTGTGCGGTGAGCGCGGACTGCAGTTGCGCGATGGTGACTCCGGCGCCAACGGTGACCGTCATATCGTCGGGGGCGTACTCCAGGATGCGGTTGAATCGCGCGGTGGAGATGGCGAGGTCGATGGCGCGCGGCGCGGTGCCCCATTCGAGTTTTGTGCCGCCGCCGCGCGGTGAGACCAGCAAGCCGGCCTGGCGCGCGTAGTCCAGCGCACGGCTCAGCTCCGCCTCGTTGGCGGGCTCGATGTAGAGTTCCGGCACGACGCCGAGGACTTCGCCTGCGGCGTTTCCTCGACGTAGAGTGCCTTCGACGAGGATCGGTCGGAGGGCGTCGAGAGCCTGCTCTGCGGTGGGTTTGGCGATGGCGGGCATGGTTGGTTAGAAGAGCTGCGCCTCTCCTGAGATTTCCAAGGGATGCGGGACGTAGGGGCCGGGTTTTTCGGCGCAGAGCGGAGTGCGGGGAAAGACTTTGCCGGGATTGGAGAGGTGATCGGGATCGAAGGCGCAGCGGACCAGCTGCATGGTCTGCAGATCGGGCTCGGCAAACATTTCAGACATGAACATTTTTTTGTCCGCGCCGACGCCGTGTTCTCCGGTGATGGAGCCGCCGACGCGCACGCAGAGCCTGAGGATTTCGCCTGCGAGTTCTTCGGCTTCGTGCTCCTGGCCTTCGATGCGGCGGTCGTAGAGGACCAAGGGGTGCAGGTTGCCGTCTCCGGCGTGGAAGACGTTGGCAACGCGCAGGCCGGTGCGCTCGCTCATGCGGGCAATCTCCTCCATTACGGTGGGGAGCGAGGTGCGCGGGATCACTCCGTCCTGCACGATGTAGTTGGGAGAGATGCGTCCCATGGCGGCAAAGGCGGCTTTGCGACCCTTCCAGATGACCATGCGTTCGGCCTCCGATTGGGCGACGCGGATCTCGGAGGCCTGTTGAAACAGGCAGCGCTCCCGGACCTGGGCCATCAGGGCTTCGACCTCGGCGGCGGGGCCGTCCAACTCGACCAGCAGGAGACCACCGCAGTCGGGATAGCCGGCGTGGACGGAGGCTTCAGCGGCCTGGATGGCGAGCCGGTCCATCATTTCGATGGCTGCGGGCAGGATGCCCGAGGCAATGATGTCACTGACCGCGGCTCCGGCAGCGTGGGTGGAGTCGAAGGCCGCAAGGAGAGTTTGAATCACCTCGGGACGCTTGACGATGCGGAGAGTGACTTGGGTGGCGATGCCGAGAGTTCCTTCGGAGCCGACGAAGACGCCGGGGAGATCGTAGCCGGGAGGGTCGAGGGTGTTGGCGCCGAGTTGGACGAGCGAGCCATCCGGCAGCACGACTTCAAGCGAGAGAACATGGGTGGTGGTGAAGCCGTACTTGAGGCAGTGCGCGCCGCCGGAGTTCTCCGCGATATTGCCGCCGATGGTGCAGACCGATTGCGAGGAGGGATCGGGAGCGTAGAAGTATCCGTAGGGGGCCACGCGCTGGCTGACCGTGGCATTGACCACACCGGGCTCGACCACCACGCGCGCGTTGGGCAGGTCGAGGTCGAGGATGCGGTTCATGCGGGCGAGGCTGATGACGATGCCGCCTTCGACGGGAAGCGCGCCGCCGCTGAGTCCGGTGCCGGAGCCGCGGGCCACGAAGGCGATGTGCTCGCGGGCACAGAGACTCACGATGGCCTGCACCTCGTCGGCAGTAGAAGGCAGAAGCACGGCGCCGGGCACGACGCGATAGGCCGCCAGGCCGTCGCATTCGTAGGTGCGCAGTTCGCCGGGGTCAGTGATGAGCCCGTCGCCGGCGATGGCGCGGAGCGAGTGGAGAAACGCCGGATTCACGTCGCCTCCCGTTAGCGCGCGGGCTGGGCCGAGTGTTACGCGGCCGCCAGGCGCACTCGCATCATAGGCGCGAGGAGAAGCTGTGTCCAGCGCATCACACCGCCGGATGGGGCTGCGCAATGAGCCAGCAGCTTCGGTCGGCCAGCAGCTTTGGTCGGGCAGCAGCACGGATTCGGCCCGGCGAACCTTAACTCAATGGGAGGATGAAGGCGACCGCTGGCTGCCTTGGCTCATCCTACAGAGAACGGCGGATGAACCGGGGCATTGTCCTCAGGGTGAGCCCAAAACAAAAAGAACGCGGAGGAGATGGCAATGACGGCCATTCTGGTGTTTATAACGTTTGTTGCGTTCATCGTGGTGGATCGTTTGAGCAACCGGCAAGCTGCCAAAAACCAGTTGCAGGCCGTCTTCCTCGCGGAAACCGGAGCCAACCGCGTCCGGTCCATGGCTGTTCCCGTAGTTGCCTCCGACGCTGAGGACCAGGAGACCGCGGATCACCGTTTCCAGTTTCGCGCAGGACACGATCGACGCCGCGGGGAACGGCGCGGGAGTGGCGGGCAATCTGCTGCGTGAGGCGCGACCAAGAGGCGCAACCCAGAGCCGGCGGGTTCGCGGTCCTGCTGATCAGGTTCAGACGATTGAAAAGGCGCCCCGAAGGACGCCTTTTTTGTTTCCCGCCGATGAAATCCGGCCGTGACTACTTCAGGCCCTTTACATACTCGGCGACGGTCTTGATCTGATCGTCGGTGAGACCGGCAAACTTCCCGGCGTGCGGACCCTTTTTGCCACCGTTCATCAGAACGTCGGTCGGGTCTGTGCCCGCGATTTTCGGACCCATTTTGCCTTCGCCGTTCGGGCCGTGGCACATTGCGCACTTCTTGAACAGAGTTGCGCCATCCTGGGCCATCAGCATACCAGCGCTCATAGCCACCAATGCACTAATCGTCATGAAACGTTTCATTTGATCGAATCCTTGGAAGTGAGATACAGGTACATGCTGGGGCTGCAGGGACAGAACGGTCCACCGAGGGCTATACGGCAGGCCAACGTTTAAAAACCGAAATGCCTATCAGAAGTACGAATCCCAGCAAGCCCAGCATACACGATTAGACGTGCAGCTCGTAAGTAGGTTAGCAGCCGCTTACGAAAGATTTCGCGAGAGAGCAGATAGAGCGCGGATCGAGCGCACGTTTCCGGTTTCCGCAATCCAGTTTTGCGCCTTATGGTACTCCGCCGAGAGAATCTGGACGTTTCCCTCAGCGGCTAAAGCCACACGAAACGGGCGTTTCTTGCGACACGGCTGAAATCGTGCCCGCCCCTGTACCAGCTTCTGATGTAGCAACTGTCAGCTACTTCTGACTGCCAATGAAGTTACAGACATCCTTCGCCAAATTTGAGTTCTTCTTTGATTTAGAGGTATAGGGCACAGAGCCATCCTGCCGGGAAAGAGTGGAGGAGCCATGCGCAATATGAAGAACGTAATCCGCCATATCGCGGTTATCAGTCACAGAAACGAGAGACGGACACTGCTTCATCACATCGTTGGTCACTATGCGCGATACATCTCGCGTAGTGATTACGTCGTTAGTTTTATAACTTCCGACTTCATCTGTAGCTTCAACAAACCTGGTTGTTGAGGTTTCAATGTGCTGCTCGATGTACAGTTTTTTGATGCTGGGAGCAGTGGTTTGCTGTGCAGCGAGCGTGGAGCCCAGCATGATCGTCAACGCGAGCATAGAAAGTGCTGATTTCATTTCGGATTCCTTGCCTTGTGGTATCGCGATTGTAATCGTAGCAGCACTCGATTGTCGTCGATCCTCTGAAAACGTAGTGCATGATGATCGAAGACACGGACTCCCGGTATACGGAAGCGGGCTGGCGGCCAGCGGCTCAAGGGGAGTAACTACAGGCACGGCGGCTAGAAACAAGAAAGCCTTGGAAGCTGTTGACGCAGTGTCCAAGGCGGCGAATCAGTAAGGCTTTCTGTAATTGCGGTAAAGCTACGGGTAAAGCCACTTACCCAAAGCTGCCATTTAGACTCATAAGATCATTGAATCTAAATGGCGGGGTCGACGGGACTCGAACCCGCGGCCTCCGCCGTGACAGGGCGGCGTTCTAACCAACTGAACTACGACCCCGCGCTATGCGCGGATGATACCCGGCCCAGTGGGCCGTCGAAAGGTTCCAAAAGGCTTCAGGAGTGGTGGGCAGTGAGGGACTCGAACCCCCGACATCCTGCTTGTAAGGCAGGCGCTCTAACCAACTGAGCTAACCGCCCTTACGGTGCACCCTTCGCCGGTAGTCATGCGGCTCAAGGGGCGGCCTTTGGTGGAACCAACTCGCAAGACGAGTATATGGAAGAGTTGGGGGCGCGGTCAAACCCGATTGTGAAAATTCGCACGGCGCACCAGCAGCCATCCCTAATTCGGTGATTGGAATCCAAGCTACGCACGGGCATAAATTCTGTATGCCGCCATGGTCGGGCGCAGGGAAACGATGAAAGCGATTCTGTTTGTGGAAGACCACAAGCTGCTGGCGCGCATGGGCTGCGAAGTCCTCGAGAGGCAAGGCTATTTTGTGGTGTCTGCCGGCAATGCCGAGGCCGCCCTGGCCAGGTTCGGAAAGGAAACCTTCGACATGGTGGTGACCGACTACCTCATGGAAGGAATGGACGGAGTGGAGCTGGCCAGGCGGCTCCGCGCCCAGGCGCCCGGGCTTCCCATCATCGTGGTGAGCGGATGCGCCGCTCCGGAGCCCTGCGATGAGGTGAGCGCGTGGGTGGAAAAAGAAAATATGTTCCCCGCCCTGCTGGAAACAATCCGGCGCTTGCTGAACGAACCCGTAGCCGGGGAGAGACGGCGCAGCGCCTGAGCCGCACACTTCCGGGCGAGCCTCCCGCACTGCGCAGAGTGGCTCGCTTCTGCCGCCTGCTACACTTTTCGCATGAAGCGGTTGATCGTGAACGCCGACGATTTTGGATTGACGCGGGGAGTGAATCGCGCCATCGCCGCCTGCCACCAGCGCGGCATTGTATCGTCGGCAACGCTGATGGCCACCGGGGCCAGCTTTGACGAAGCGGTGGAGCTGGCCGGACGGATGCCGAGGCTGAGCGTGGGCTGCCACTTTGTGCTGGTGGATGGAGAACCGCTGCTGCCGGCCTCCGAGGTGCGCTCGCTGCTGGCGCCGGGAACCGATCGCTTCTATCACTCCATTGCAGAGGTGCTGCGCGCGGTGGCACTAGGGCGCTTTCGGCCTGCGGAAGTGGAGGCCGAAGCCGGGGTGCAACTGGCGCGGCTGCGCCAGGCGGGGGTGCGGATCTCGCACTTCGACGCGCACAAGCACACGCATATGCTTCCTTCGATTCTGCGACCGCTACTACGGGCGGCGTCGGCGCAGGGCGTGAGGGCGGTGCGCAATCCGTTTGAAGCACCGCAGGCGGTGAGCTTTGCTGAGGCGCTGCGCAACGGGACGCTGCTGTTGCGCAAAACCGAGACCACATTGCTGCGCGCAGGGCTGCACCGACGCTGGCGGAGGACAGTGCGCGAAGCCGGTTTTGCCACCACCGACGGCAGCCTGGGCGTGGCCAGCACAGGCACCCTGGACGAGGCTTCGCTGCGGGCCATGCTGCGGCATCTGCCGGATGGACTCTGGGAGCTGGTCTGCCATCCGGGATACAACGACAGCGAACTGGCCGAGGTGCGCACCAAGCTGCGCGAGTCGCGCGAGGTGGAGATGAGAGCGCTGCTGTACATTTCCGAACGCGAGTTGCGCGACGAATACGGCGCCGAACTGGTGAGTTTTGGAGCCGCGCCAGCGGCCGGGAGCGCCGGCATGGAACCGCTGGGGACCGCCCGCAACCACAACCGATGACAACACGGGCACAACCCACGAGGCAACGAACGAGATGAGGATCGGGATCACCTGTTATCCCACATACGGCGGCAGCGGAGTGGTGGCGACCGAGTTGGGCATTGAGCTGGCGCATCGCGGACACCAGATTCATTTCATCTCTTACTCGCAGCCGATACGGCTGACCGAACCGCACCCGAACATTCACTTTCACGAGGTCGAGGTCTCGCAATATCCGCTGTTTGAATATCCGCCCTACGACCTCGCGCTGGCCACGCGCATGGCCGAGGTGGCCGAGATCTACGAACTGGATTTGCTGCACGTGCATTATGCGATACCGCACTCGGTGAGCGCCATGCTGGCGCGGCAGATGCTCTGCCACGACCACACACGCAAGCCCCGGCGGCTGCCCTACGTGACGACGCTGCACGGCACCGACATCACGCTGGTGGGAATGGACCGCTCGTATCTGCCGATCACGCGATTTTCCATCGAGCAGAGCGACCGGGTGACGGCGATCTCTAACGACCTGAAGCAATCGACCATTGAGCGCTTCTCGATCACCAAGCCAATTCACGTGATCTACAACTTTGTGAACTGCGACCTGTACCGGCGCGATGGGCAGGCGGCAGCGCGGCGAGAGGCGTATGCCACGAAGGATGAGCGGTTGCTGGTGCATCTATCGAACTTCAGGCCGGTGAAGCGGGTGACCGACGTGGTGGAGATCTTCGACCGGGTGCAGAAGAAAATTCCGGCGCGGCTGCTGATGATCGGCGACGGTCCGGACCGGCGAGCAGCCGAGCGGCTGGCGTGCGAACGCGGAATCCACAGCAAGATTCATTTCATGGGCAAGCAGGACATGATCCATGAAAAGCTGGCGATGGCCGACCTGATGCTGCTGCCCAGCGAGATGGAATCGTTCGGCCTGGCGGCCCTGGAGGCGATGGCCTGCGAGGTGGTGCCGGTGGCCTCGCGCGTGGGCGGACTGCCGGAGGTGATCGAGGATGGCGTGGATGGCTTTCTGGCCCCAGCGGGCGACGTGGAAGCGATGGCAGCGCGCGCGCTGGAGGTGCTGACGGACGATGCGATGCTCGCCGCGATGCGAAAGAGCGCAAGAGCCACGGCAATGGCTCGCTTTTGCACTACGAAGATTATTCCGCAGTATGAGGAGTTGTATCGCGGGCTGCTGGAGGAGAACGCGTAGGCGGAGGGGCGGGATCCGATATTTCGTCAGGAAGCTCGGAGGCCGTTGCGGAACAGCCCCACTCAAGCCAAAGGTAGGCTTGAATGGGCACCCGTGGGAATTGTCGCTTATCGCGGAGAGTTGGAGCGCAGGTCGTAGTTGACGCCGTCCATTTCGCCGCTCTGCGGGAGGGGCAGCAGGATGCGCACGATGGTTCCGGCGCCATGCCCAAGCTCCTTCATCGGCCGTTTCCGTCGTCCATGAGCGCAGCCACTTCGCGCACCAGGACGGGCAGCTTCGACTGAACGATGTCCCAGACAATGCGTTCGTCCACCTGGGCATAGGCATGAACCAGAATATTGCGGAAAGCAACGATGCTGCGAAAGTCGGTAAGCTTTGCCGCCAGGGCTGCGTCTACGCGGGCGAGCTGCGCGAGCGCCTCGCCGATAATGGCAAAGGCCCGCTCCACGGCCATACGCAGCATCGCGTCCGGCTGGTAATTCGCGAAGCTTTTGCCAGCCGTGAACTGCTAGGCCAGTCCGGCGGCCTCCTGAATGTCGTAGAGATACTTCCGTGCCTCAAGCCGCATAGAGCAACGCCTTACTTTGCTCGATACTCTGGCGAAAATATGGGTTCCGGATGGCGGAACCTACCACAAGATCGACGGGCCGTCCGAAGAGTTGCTCCACGGATTCCTTGAAGCCGAAAAACGAAGCGGCATAGCCGCCGTCCGGCGTGGCTTCGAACTCCACCAGAAAATCAAGATCGCTGCGCTCCGGATCGTAGGCATCGCCGAGGGCCGAGCCAAACAGTTCCAACCGGCGAATGTGAAACTGGCGGCAGAGTGCGATCAACTCAGCCCGATGTTCCGCAATGGTGGAATTCATGGTTTCCGCTCTCCATTCCTAAGATATCCCAGCTACTTTCTATTGTCGCAGATGCGCTGGGTACGCTACCGCGACCTGGAGTGGCTCCGCAGGCGCTATCGCGGACTGTTGGAGCGCAGGTCGTAGTTGACGCCGTCCATTTCGCCGCTTTGCGGGATGGGCAGCAGGATGCGCACGATGGTTCCGGCGCCGGTGCGGCTTTCCACTTCGACGCGGGCGGCATCGCTGAACAGCACTTGGAGGCGCTCGCGGACATTGGCCATGCCGATTCCGGTGCCATGCTGCGGGGCGCTCCACTCGCTGACCTCGGAGCCGGGCTCGACGATGCCCACGCCGTCGTCTTCCACCTCGATCACCAACATGCCGTCCGCGATGCGGCTACGCAGATAGATGGTGCCACCGGTGATTTTGGGCGAAAGGCCGTGCTTGATGGAGTTCTCCACGATGGGCTGAATGAGCATGGCGGGCACCGTGACTTCCAGGCTGGCCGGGTCCAGTTCCTTGACCACCTTCAGCTTGTCGCGCCCGAAGCGGATGACCTCGATGTCCAGGTAGTCGTCGATGAATTCGAACTCCTCGCGCAAGGCCACGAACTGGTCTCCCTTTTTGAGCAAGCGGCGGAGAATCTTGGAGAGCTTGAGAATCATCTCGCGCGCCGTGTCGGGATCGAAGCGCACCAGCGAAGCCACGGAGTTGAGCGTGTTGAACAGGAAGTGAGGATTGATCTGGCTCTGCAGGGCGTCCATGCGGGCCTGCAACAGTAAGAGCTCCTGTTCTTCCAGCTTCATCTCAATGCGGGTGTTGTTCAAGACCTTGAGGGCGATGGCCACGATCATTACGGTGGTGATGTAGATGGCGGCGCGCACCAGCCAGTTATCGGAATCGAGCGCATAGGTGTAGTGGGGAAAGAAGCGGCGAGTTTCCAGGCGCAGGAACTCCAGGCCCAGGATCATGCAGAAGAATGAGGTTTGCCAATCGATGAACGATTTGGCAATGGTGCGCCGGATCCAGCGGTAGATACTGAGATCGAAGAGCGGGCTGAACGACCAGATGGCCTCGCGGTCCTTGGCCAGTTCGCGCAGGAAACCCGCGCTGAGCCCGGCAATCACGTTCAGCGGCAGGTTCATATACTCATGCATGAACAGGTAGGGCAGCGAGACCAGAATTCCGCCGCAGACACCGGCGGTGCGTCCGGCAATGACGCCGAGAAGAATGGCGGCTTCGAAGGAGACGTCGGCGGCAAGAAAGTTTTTGACCGTGGCGCGCACCAGCACGCCGAGCATGAACGGCCCGCCCACACTGGCGACCATCTCCAGCTTTTCCCAGATGTCGCGGTCTTCGTGAAAGAGCAGGCCGCGGAAGCGCCGCGAGCGGGCCAGCACGCTGCTGACGGCGGCCGAGACGCCGAGCTGAATGAGCAGTGTGATGAGGATGAGCGGCTGATTGGTCATGACGTTCCTGCGGCGGCCAGCTCGCGCAGCCGCTGCGCGGCCCGGGCAATCAGCCCGGGAATCCGTTCCGCTGAGGGCACGCCGCCCTGGGCCAGTTCGCGTGTGCCGCCGCCGCGTCCGCCAACGGAGCTGACGATGGCCTTGAGTTCGGCGCCGGCATCGAATGCGGGGCCGCACGAGTGGGCGCCAAGCGAGTGGGCAAAGACCAGCGCGGGAGTTCCCTGCCCTGCGCCGAGCAGCGCGATGACGTTGGCTTCGGCGGCGATTAGCTTTTGGGCATAGAGATTGATGAATTCGAGGTCGCGGCCGGCGAAATACTCCGCCACAATCTTGCGGCCGTGCGTCGAGGGAGTGCGCGCCAATGTTTGCTGTGCGGTGAGCCCGGCGATTTCGGCGAGCAGCTTCTGCTGCTGCTTCTGCGCGGACTTGCCGGAGTCGATCAACTTCGCGGTCTGTGCCGGAACTTCGCACAGCTGCGCGGAGTAGAGAGCGGAGGCTTCGGTGAGGAGCTGGAAATCCTTGCGCGCAAGGCGCAGCGCGCGCGCGCCGCAAACAAATTCGACGCGCACTCCCTGTCTCAGTCGCTCTGCCTTGCGCAGCTGGATGTTGCCGATCTGCCCGGTTGTCTTTACGTGCGTGCCGCAGCAGGCGCAGACATCGACGCCACGGATTTCAATGAGACGCAGGGTTGGGCGGTCGCCTTCCGGAAGTTTGCGGACTCCGATGGCGCGCGCCTGCTCGGGCGTAACCTCGTGCGTCAGCACCTGGCGGTCCTCCCACACAAACTGGTTGGCGTAGCGCTCGGCCTGCTCCAGTTGGGCGCTGCCGAGGCTGGCGATATCGAGGTCGATGGTGCAGCTTTCCCCACCCAGATGAGAGCTGAGTGTCTGCACATCGAAGCCCCTGAGAAATGCAGCCGAAAGCACGTGCTGCCCCGAGTGCTGTTGCATGTGGTCCTGGCGGCGCTCTACGTCGATGAAACCGCGCACGCGGAGCGGGAATGGAAGCTGGGCCGCGAAGTTTTCGGGGGCGTTCTCGACGATGTGCAGGATTTTGCCGGTAGATTCCTCCTCGACGACCTCCGAGACGCGAAGCTTGGGCAGACCGACCGGCTCCTCCGAGGTAGCAGAGACGAAATCCACCCATCCGGTGTCGAAGGGCTGGCCGCCGCTGGTGGCGTAGAAGGCGGTACGGTCCAGCAGCAGCGCCGAACGGCCATCGGCCAGTTCGCGGAGCGACTCGACCGAGGCGGTGAAGTTGTAGAGGAACGAGTTCTGGTAATAGAGGCGCTCGGTCATATCCGTCATCTGGAATGATACCGCCAATGCGGCGGAGGACAAAAAACGGTAGGGACGGACTCGCGGCTATAGCGGTTCCACTGAAGGTGGGTCACCGGCTGAAATGCCTCTTGGGCCGGGTGGCATACTTCAACGGCGCAGGGATTCCTCGCTACGCTTCGGAATGACAACTTAGGAGCGACAGCAAGTGCAAAGACAAGGGCGACCCCGAGGTACATCAACTCTGAAACTTTAAAGCTTGAGCAGCGTTTATAGCTTGCGCAGCAGAGCGCTGTTGCTGCGGAAGAGTTTGCGTTCGCGGCGGCGCTGGAAGCCGGGCATCCCGGCGCGTTTGTCGCGAATGCGGATGGCCTGCTGCCTGGCTTCGGCGCGGTGTCCGGTCTCGGCTAGGAATTCGGCGTAGTGGAGCTGGGTTTCGGTGAGGGTTGAGGTGCGCAGAACCTGCTCGAAGAGGCGCTGCGCGCGACCGATATTGCCGGTCTTCCAATCGCAGTAGGCCAGCAGTCCGGCGGCGCGCTGGAAGTCGTAGCCGGGGTCGGCGGTGACTACGCGCTCCAGATCGGCGAGAGCGGCGACGTAATCGCCCAGTTCGTACTCGGCGAGGCCGCGGCGGTAGAAGGGATCGAGCGAGTCGGTGCGCTGGGCCAGAGCGCGGTCGAAGCAGGCGCGGGCGCCGGACCAGTCACCTTTGTCTAGGCGCAGCAGGCCGAGTTCCTCATAGTTTCCCGCCGATGGATTCGACCGGATGGCGGCTTCCACCTCGCGCGCGCGGCGGCCACGCTCCACAAAGCGGAATGCGCCGGGATCGAAGAGTTCGGGGAGCCACTCGATGGCGAGATAGATGAGCGCACCCAGCGGGCCGAGAAAAAAGATGAGATAGAGCCAATAGAAACTGGGCTGGCGGCGGAAGAAATGAGTCAGCGCCAGCGCCATCAGTACAAGGCCTGGCAAACCCCAGGCAAAAAAGTGGGAGATCATCAGGAGAATCCTAGCATCCCGAGTTGCCCGGCAGAAGTTGTAAAATAAAGCACAGATGCCTCCCGTCCGGCTGATTGCAATCGACATTGATGGAACGCTGCTGGATTCCAACTTCCAGGTGAGCGAGCGCAACCTTGCGGCCTTGCGGCGGGCGCAATCGCTGGGCGTGGAAATCGCGCTGGCTACCGGACGCCGTCATCTGTTTGCGCTGCCGGTGGCGCGGGCGCTGGGCTTTGAGGTGACGCTGATCAGCTCCAACGGCGCCATCACCAGGGGCAGTGACGGAGCGCTGTTCCACCGCGATCCGCTGCCGGTGGCATGTGCGCTGGAATTGGTGGAGCACATGACGGACTTCCGCCGGAATCTGGTGATTACCTACGATGGCGGGGAATCAGGTTCGCTGCTGCTGGAGACGCTGGAGGAGCTGACCGGCTCGATTAAAAAATGGCTGGAGAAGAACGCGCAGCATCTTCGCTTTGTGCAGCCTATCGAGCAAGGCTTAGAAGGCGATCCGATCCAGGCCATGTTTTGCGGAACGGTGGAGCGCATGGCCGCCGCGCAGCAACAGCTGATGAAGAACAAGCAACTGCTGACCCGCATCACCGCCTTGCGGACGCAGTACAACGAACGCGACCTGTGCATGGTGGACATCCTGAACAAAGGCTGCACCAAGGGCGCGGCGCTGGAGCGCTGGGCGGCCCACAAGGGATATGCGGCCTGCGAAGTCATGGCAATCGGCGATAACTACAACGATATCGAAATGCTGGAATTTGCGGGGCTGGCCTTCATTATGGGCAATGCGCCCGAGGAGCTGCGCGAGCGCGGCTGGCAAACCACTCTGAACAATAATGAAAACGGCGTGGCGCAGGCGGTGGAAGCGGCGCTGGAAGGATTAGAATAGAGGGATGAGAACTCGGCGCCTGCTCGTGACCCTGCTGGTGGTGTGCAGCTCAGTTTTTGCTGCCACCGGGTTTGCGATGGAAGTCGCGGAGCTGCGCAACGGGTTCACCATTGCACACCGCTCGCGCGAGGTGCGCGATGGTTTGGTGCGGCTTTACCTGGACGATGCAAAGTTGAGCTTTGTGGATATTCGCGCCGAGGAGATTGCAAGCTACTCCACGCAGCCGGACCCAGAGCCAGCGCCGTCCCTGGAGAGATCGCCGGCGGCAACGCTCTCGCCCGCGGCGCCCGCCAAGAGCACCGACCAGATCGTCCACGAGGCTTCCGTGTTGCAGGGCGTGGACTCCGATTTCATTCAGAGCGTCATTCGGCAGGAGAGCGCGGGAAACGCGCATGCGGTTTCCTCGGCGGGAGCACGCGGACTGATGCAGCTGATGCCGGGAACGGCCGAAAAGCTAGGAGTGAGCGACAGCTTCAGTCCGGAGCAGAACGTGCATGGCGGCGCGCGCTATCTGCGCGAACTGCTGGAGCGCTACCATGGCGACGCGGTAAAGGCGCTGGCGGCCTACAACGCGGGCCCCGGAGCGGTGGACCGCTACCAGGGAGTGCCGCCCTATCGTGAGACACGCCTCTACGTGCAGCGCGTGGTGCGCGACTACAACAAGAAGAAGGAACGCGTCGGGGAAATAGCAGCCAGGAAACAGCATTCCGTTTCTGAAAACCACTAGACTCGCGCAGGGCGATCACGCTTTGCAGGAAAGGCAACCGGGAACCCAGATCCGGCGCGCTCACCCTTATGAAGAAAAAACAGATTTTCTCCCTCGTTGTTGTGGCGGGCATACTCGGAGCACTGGTGTACTTCCAGTTCCGCTCCTGGCGGACCTTTGATTGGGCGAAGTTCCGCCACTACACCGGCGGGGTGAGCCTGTGGCACATCGGCGCGGGAGTTGGGCTTATCTATCTGGCATATGTGATGCGGGCCATCCGCTGGGCCATTTTTTTGAAGCCCACGGCACCGACCAGCGTGCGGCGGCTGATCGCCCCGCAGATCATCGGCTTTGCCGCCCTGGGATTGTTTGGGCGCGCCGGCGAATTTGCCCGCCCCTACCTGATCGCGCGCAAGGAAAAGCTGACCTTCACCTCGCAGCTGGCGGTGTGGACCGTGGAGCGCTTCTTCGACCTGGGCTCCGTGGTGGTTTTGATGGGCACGTTTCTCGCCCTGAATGGCGGCGAACTCGCGCGCGACGTGCTGCAGGCCGTGCACGGCGGAGTGCATTCCGCGATGCTCAAGGCCGGCCACAAGCTTCCACTGGTCCTGGCCGGACTGGCAGCGCTAGCGGTGCTCGCGTTTCTCCTGAAGCGGGCTTCGGGAAAATCGGCGGGGCACCTGCGGGCTCGTCTGGTTTCCTTCAAGCAGGGCTTTAACACGATTCACGACACAAAGTCGTTCGTACAACTCGTCCTGGTTTCGCTCTGCATGTGGCTGATGATCGCCGGGGCGTACGTCGAGGTGCTGCACGCATATCCACAAATACCCGTATTGATTTCGGGAGATACGTCGGGCTTGCAGAGGTTGGCCCTCATCAACACGATCAATCTCGCCCATGTGCTGGTTATCATGGGCTGCAGCATGTTCGGGTCTGTGCTGCAGTTGCCCGGCGGCGTGGGCGGCTCGCAGTTGGCGGTAATTGGCATTTTACAAACTAGCTGGTTCGCGGCCTACAACATCACGCCCGAGCTGGCGGTGAGCTGCGGCATCATGCTCTGGCTGGTCACCTTCATGTCGGTGATTCCGGCCGGAGTGCTGCTGGCGCGCTATGAGAAAATCTCCTTCGCGCGGCTCTCCGAAGAGAGTACGCAGGAGGAAGAAGAAGTCGAGGCGGAGGAAGCCCGGACGCATTAGGGCAATGCTGCTGATACAATCGGAAGCTCAAAGGCCAGGCTGTTGGATTTAGAGTTTAACCGGGAATTTTACGGGAAAGGCCAGATGACCGCCAGCTGACGGCAAACCACCATGAGATGCCCCTTTTGCGGATTTGAACAGGATAAAGTGGTGGACTCGCGCGAGAGCAAGGAAGGCGAATCGATTCGCCGCCGGCGCGAGTGCCTGCGCTGCGAGAAGCGCTTCACCACCTATGAGCGCATCGACGAGATCCCCTACATGGTGGTGAAGAAAGACGGACGGCGCGAAAAGTTCGAGCGCCAGAAGGTGCTCAGCGGGCTGCTCCGCGCCTGCGAAAAACGCCCCGTGCCGATCAGCCAGTTGGAGCAGATCGTCAACGAGGCCGAGAGCTTCGTGATCGACAGTCCGGAGCGCGAACGCAAGACGGGCGAGGTCGGCGAACTCATTATGAACCGGCTGCGCAACCTGGATAAAGTGGCTTACGTGCGCTTTGCCAGCGTCTATCTCGACTTCAAAGACGTGCACGAGTTCATGTCGGAGCTGCAGGATCTTCTGCGCACCAAGGACGTGCGCGAGGCTCAAGCCGCGCTGGCTTCCGCCGAACGCAATAAACAACGCACAACCAAAGAGTAGTTCACAACCGTTAGTACGAATTCCGGCGAGGACGAATGGCTCACAAAGTTACGTTGATTCCGGGCGATGGGATCGGTCCCGAGGTGTCTGCGGCGGCAATTCGCGTGCTGCAAGCTACCGGCGTGCCCTTTGAATGGGAGAGCTTCGAGGCCGGGGCCGACGCCTTCGCTAAGTATCACGAGTACATTCCGAAGGAACTGGTAGAGTCCGTGGAGCGCACGCGGGTGGCGCTGAAAGGGCCGGTGACCACGCCCATCGGCGGCGGATTCAGCAGCATCAACGTGCAGCTGCGCCGGCAGTTTGAACTCTTCTGCAACTTCCGTCCCATCCGCAATCTTCCCGGCGTCACCACCCGCTATCCGGGGGTCGATCTCATCATCATCCGCGAAAACACCGAAGGTTTGTACACGGGCATCGAGCATGAGGTGGTGCCGGGCGTGGTGGAGAGCATCAAGGTCACCACCGAAAAGGCCTGCACGCGCATCTCGCGCTGGGCCTTCGAGTATGCCCGCAAAGTGGGACGCAAGAAGATTACCGCGGTTCACAAGGCGAACATCATGAAGCTTAGCGATGGCTTGTTCATCCGCTGCTCGCGTAACGTCGCCAAGGAATACCCGGAGATCACCTACGGCGAGCACATTGTGGACAACACCTGCATGCAGCTGGTCACCAATCCCTACCAGTACGACATGCTGCTGATGGAAAATCTCTACGGCGACATCGTGAGCGATCTGTGCGCGGCCTTCGTCGGCGGCCTGGGACTGGTGCCGGGGGCGAATATCGGCAACGAGTGCGCCATCTTTGAAGCCGTGCACGGCTCGGCGCCCGACATCGCCGGGCGAGGGGTTGCCAACCCGACGGCGCTGGTGCGCTCCAGCATCCTGATGCTGCGCCATCTGGGCGAGCGCGAAGCGGCAGAGAAGGTGAAGTACGCCGTCCACGCGGTCTATCGCGAGGGCAAACACATTACTCGCGACATGGGCGGCACCGCCAGTACCAACGAATTTGCCGACGCCGTCATTGAAGCCATGGAAAGCCCGGCCTGGCGGGAGCAGGCGGCTAAGGAAACCAACCCGGTCTAGATTGATCCGGAGCGCCAGGTATTGATTTACGGCGTTTTGGGAAAAATCTTGCCGGGAGGGCTGAACCTCCTGCATCGTAAGCCGGAGAAAGCTCATCTTTCTACCATAGGGTTGATAGAATGGGCCGTCGTCCGGGAGGTGCTCCCGGCGCGCAACGAGCCGGCAAGGCAACGTACCACTCGCACTCTGTGGACCGCATGACGAACCCAAGCGCAGAAAGTACTCCCTATCATCGCGCGCACCACCGCTTCACCGTGCTGGCGGCGGGCTGCGTCTTCCTGCTCATCATTGCCGGAGCGCTGGTCACCAGCAATGAAGCAGGCCTCTCGGTGCCGGACTGGCCGACCTCGTTCGGCTCCCTTTACCACATTCCGCCTCTGGTGGGCGGGGTCAAGTTCGAGCACGGCCACCGCATGCTGGCCGAACTGATCGGCCTTTTGACCATTGGCGTTGCGGTGTGGACGCAAAAGGTGGACCAGCGCCGCTGGATGCGCGTGCTGGGCTGGTGCGCCGTGGGAACCGTAGTGGCGCAGGGCATTCTGGGCGGGATGACCGTCCTGTTCTATCTGCCGCCCGCCATCTCCACCGCCCACGCCACGCTGGCCCAGACGTTTTTCTGCATCATGGTCGGCATCGCGTTTTTCACCAGCAAAAGCTGGGTGCAGGCTCCCACGCCGGCCGTTCGTCCGGACGCGCGCCCGCGCCTGACCACGCTCGCCGTACTGACGGTGGCTGCCGTCTGGCTGCAGTTGATTATGGGCGCGGCGTTCCGCCATTCGGGAATTCGCCTGCTGCCACACCTGATCGGCGCCGTCGTAGTCTTCTGCATGGTGAACTGGCTGGCGATTACTACTCTCAGGCGGCATCGCGAGATTCCGCAGCTGGCCACGCCCGCCATGGCGCTGCTGGTGCTGCTGGGGGTGCAGATCTCGCTGGGAGTAGCCAGCTACATTACGCGCGTCATCTTAAGCCCGGGCGCTCCGGCACCGCTGGCCAGCATGATCGTTGCGACCGTGGCCCACGTGGCCTGCGGGGCGCTGGTGCTGGTGACCGCGGTGATCCTCGCCATTCAGATTCACCGCCATGCCTACGGCCCGCAGGCAGCGCTGCAGGGTGCGCACACCGCGACGCAGGAAAAGGTTTCTGTCCGGGCGGTGGGCGCATGACCACCGCTCCCGCGCCGTCGCTGGCGATTGCCGCACGCGGCCCCGTGGAGTTGCTGCGCGTGCTTCGCGATTACGCTCAGCTCACCAAGATTCGCGTCACCACGCTGGTTGTGGTCACCGCCTGGAGCGGCTTCTACTTCGGCGAACACAAATCCGGAATGCCGGTGCTCACGCTCAAGCTGCTCTGGGCTCTGGCCGGCATCGGAATGGTTTCGGCGGGCACGGCGTGCATGAACGAGATCATCGAGCGCAAAACCGATGCGCTGATGCGCCGCACCTCGCTTCGCCCGCTGGTGACTAACTCGATGAGCGTGAGCCACGCCATCGCCATCTGGGCGCTGCTTACCGCTGGCGGCGCGGCTCTGCTGGCCGTCAAGCTGAACCTGCTGACCTCCGTGCTGAGCCTGCTGACCGCCCTCTGCTACCTGGCGCTGTACACGCCGATGAAGCAGATTAGCCCGGTGTGTACCTTCGTGGGCGCCTTCCCTGGAGCCATGCCCGGAGTGCTGGGCTGGACCGCGGCGCGCGGCCATCTGGAATACGAAGCACTGGTGCTCTTCGCCATCGTTTTCTTCTGGCAGTTCCCACACTTCCACTCCATCGCCCTGCTCTACCGCGACGACTACGCAAGGGCGGGCATCCGCATGTTACCCGTGGTGGAGAGCGACGGACGCTCCACGGCGCGCCAGATTCTGATGTACGGCGCGGCCCTGCTGCCGACGACGCTGGCTCCCACGCTGCTGGGCATGGCGGGGCTGCCCTATTTCATCGGCGCATCGGCCCTGGGACTGGGATTGTTCTACTTCTGCGCCCGCATCTGGAGGGAGTGCCTGCCGCCCTCGACGCCTCGCGCCCGCATCCTGGCGCGCTCACTTTTGAAGGCCACCGTAACCTATCTGCCTCTGCTCTTTGCTCTGATGATGCTGAACAGCGCGGCATGACGCACGGTTCGACGCACGACGACCCGCTCGACTTGAGGACTTATTAATTTGACAACCAAGATTCAAGAACAGGAACTCAACCGCCCAACCGGCAACGCGCCGGGGACGGTGATTCAGATCGACGGCCTGCGCCACCAGTACGGCGACCGCGTGGCCCTCAACGGCGTTTCTTTCGAGGTGAGGCGCGCGGAGATCTTCGGACTGCTTGGCCCCAACGGCAGCGGCAAGACCACGATGTTCCGCATCCTCTCCACGCTGATGCTTCCGTCATCCGGACGCGCGCTGATTCTGGGCCATGACGTTGCGCTTGATCCCAGCGGAGTTCGCCGCCAGATCGGAGTGGTCTTCCAGTCGCGCAGCATCGACGTGAAACTTTCGGCCGAAGAAAACCTGCTGCACGTCGGCCATCTCTACGGAATCACCGGGACGGCGCTGAAAAAGCGCGTGGCGGAGATGCTGGATCGCGTCTCGCTTAGCGACCGCGCCAAGGATCTGGCCGAAACCTTCTCCGGCGGCATGCAGCGGCGGCTGGAACTCGCCAAGGGATTGCTGCATCGTCCCCAGGTGCTGCTGCTCGATGAGCCCAGCACGGGCCTCGACCCTGGAGCGCGCCTCGACCTCTGGCGATACCTTCGCAGCCTGCGCGACCAGGAAGGCGTGACCGTCATCGTCACCACGCACCTGATGGAAGAGGCCGAAAAATGCGACCGCCTCGCCATCCTGAGCCACGGCAATCTGGTGGGACTGGGAACGCCGGCGCAGTTGAAGAGCGAGATCGGCGGCGACGTCATCATGCTCGATGCCCACAATTTCGACGCCGCGCAGAAACTCGCCTCGCAGATCAACGCGCGTTTTGACGCGGGGGCCGCCGTGCTCGACGATGGCCGGGTGCGCATCGAACGCGAGGCCGGGCACCGCTTCATCACCGACGTGGTCGAAGCCTTCCCCGGCGAGATCGACGCGGTCAGCGTCAGCAAGCCGACGCTGGAAGATGTCTTCATCCGTCGTACCGGTCACCGCTTCTGGAACGAAGATGCGCAGGGGCTGGAGCAGCGCACCGACGCATCCACCAAGAAGAAAAAGAAGCACTGAGGGCTGAACCAGAATTGGGGCTGAACATGGCAACGCAAACAACATCGCATCCGGTTATCACCACGGGAACTACCTTTTCGCTCATGCCCGCGCTCTCGCTGTGGCGGCGCGAGGTGGTGCGCTTCTACCGCAACCTCAGCCGCGTGGTCGGCATCGTTGCTTCGCCGCTGCTCTTCTGGGTGGTGATCGGCGCGGGCTTCGGTAGTTCCTTCCGCAACCCCGCTACCGGCGGAGGCGGCCAGTCCTACCTGGATTTCTTTTTTCCCGGCGCGCTGATGATGATAGTGCTGTTCACCTCGATCTTCGCCATGATGTCGCTGATTGAAGACCGCAACGAGGGCTTTTTGCTTTCCGTGCTGGTGGCTCCGGTGCATCGGTCGGTGATCGTGATGGGCAAGGTTCTGGGCGGCACCACGCTGGCGACTCTACAGGGCCTGCTCTTCCTGGTGATCGCGCCTTTTCTCGGCATCCACTTCGGGCTTACGCAGCTTCTGCTGGTAACGCTGGACATTTTTCTGGTCTCGTTCTCGCTGACTGCGCTGGGCTTCATAATTGCGTGGCCGATGGATTCCACCTCCGGCTTTCACGCCATCATCAACCTGTTTCTGATTCCGCTCTGGCTGCTCTCCGGCTCGATGTTTCCGGTTAGTTCCGCCTCGCCTTGGATGGCCTTTGTCATGCGGCTGAACCCGCTCACCTACGGCACCGAGGCCCTGCGCAGCCTGCTGTTTCCGGCCGTCGCTTCGCCGCAGTTTCCGCTGGTGACCTGCCTCGCGGTGCTGGTGGTCTTCACCATCATCCTGTTCAGCCTGGCGTTTGTGGTGGCTAACCGCCGCAGCACCAAACCGGCAGCCTGAGGAGCAGACGATGCAAGCCGCAACCCTCGCCTACTTTCCGGCCATCAACGCCACGCTCAACGGCGCGGCTGCCGTGCTGCTGGTGACGGCCAAGCGCCTCATCGACCGCAGGCGGATCGAGGCGCATAAGCGCACCATGATCGCGGCCTTTTCCACCTCGGTCGTTTTTCTGGCCTGCTATCTCTACTACCACGCGCATGCCGGGGTGCTGCATTTTGCCGGACACGGCTGGCGCCGCCCGGTGTATTTCACCCTGCTCACCAGCCACACCCTGCTGGCGGTCATCATCGTCCCCATGATTCTGATAAGCCTGAGCCGCGGCCTCAAACGCCAGGATGCCAAGCACGTGAAGATTGCGCCGCTCACCTACTGGCTGTGGCTTTACGTCTCGGTTACCGGCGTAGTGATCTACTACCTGCTCTATCACCTTTGGCGCGCGTAGCTTCGAGACAAACCGACATGAAAAAGCCCCGGTTGCCCCGGGGCTCTGGCATAAGTGAAATACGTGCCAGATTACAAAAACAGACCGCAAATCGATTCGTGAGCCTAGGCGGCTACTCGGAAACTGGAATCGGGTATTCCTCTGCCAACTCGATGGCGCCGTTTTCCAGATGCTTCATCCCATAGTCGAAACCGGCATCGAATGCTGCCCGGTTCAACTCCGCAAACGCGGCGGGCACCGAATCCTCCACCGCCTTGCACAGCGATTCACGCTGCAGCACGCCGGAGATGGCCCCGAAGAAACCCGTCATCACGATGTTCTGCACCATTTTTTTGCCCAGGTTTTCCGCAATCCGCGTGGCGGGAACGGCGAACACCTTGACATCCGGGACGGCCACGTCCTGCACTCGAACCAGGTCCTGCTCGACGATCAGTGTGCCACCCGGCTTGATGTCGCGATGAAACTTCACAAACGCTTCCTGCGACATCAGAACCATCAGGTCGGGCTTCACCACGTACGGGTAAAGGATTGGATCGGGCGAAAGAATCAGCTGCGCCGAGCAGGCGCCGCCGCGGGCTTCCGGACCAAAGTTCTGCGTCATGGTGGCAAAACCGTGCTCCACAATGGAGGCGGCTCGGCCGATGACCTGGGCGCACATAATCACGCCCTGCCCGCCGAAGCCGGCGATACGAATCTCTGTTAGCTGCATACGGGGGCCTCCGCCTGGATGTAGTCGTCGCCAAGCCGCTGGGTTAGATAGGCACGCATCATGGTGGTAAAGTCGGGGCGCTCGCGGTCCACGAACTTGCCGACGATGATCTCGCCGCTCTTGGTGAGTCCCACTTCGTTGGTGGGGGCGCCATGCTTGGTCTTGGACATCTGCTTGTAGAACTTCATGGTGTCCAGGCCGTCGCCCATCTTGTTGCGCCGCTGGTAGAGCGTTGGGCAAGGCGAGATGACTTCGATGAATCCGAAGCCCTTCTTGCTGAACATCTCGGCCATGGAGCGCGCCAGCTGCTTTACGTGGAAGGTTGTCCAGCGCGCAACGTAAACCGCGCCGGCCGCCTCCACCAGGTAAGGCAGGTTGAATGCGGGGTCATAGGTGCCGTAAGGCGCGGTGGCCGTAATCACGTCCAGTGGCGTCGCAGGGCCGGTCTGGCCTCCGGTCATCGCGTAGGTCAGGTTGTTGACGCAGATGACCTTGAGATCGACATTGCGGCGGGCGGCGTGGATGAGATGGTTTCCACCGATGGCGAACAGATCTCCGTCACCGCTGTAGACCACCACCGTCATGTCAGGGCTTGCCAGCTTCAATCCGGTGGCAAAGGGAATGGCGCGGCCGTGGGTGGTATGGAATGAGTCCAGATTGACGTAGCCCGCAACCCGGCCGGTGCAGCCGATGCCGCTGACGATGCTCAACTTGCTAAGGTCCGTCTTGGATTCGATCAGGGCCCGGCTGAAGCAGTTGACCGTGGTGCCGATGCCGCATCCCGGACACCAGATGTGCGGCATGCGGTCTGTGCGCAGAAGATCTTCAACCGGGTTCGCCGGGGCTGTTAAGGAGCACGTTGTCGAACTCATCGCACCACCTCCTCGATGGCCTTCAAAATATCTTCCGGCTGGTGCACGGTTCCACCGGCGTGGCCCACGTGAACGACGCGGCATTTTCCACCGGCGCAGCGCTCCACTTCGCGTACCATCTGTCCCAGATTCAGCTCGGCTACAACCAAGCCCTTCACCTTCGGCGCCAGCGCGCGGATGATGTGCTCGGGGAAAGGCCATGCCGTAATCAGCCGCAGGCTGCCAACCTTGATGCCCTCGGCGCGGCTCAGTTCCACCGCACGTTGCGCCACGCGCGAGGTGATCCCATAGCTGATCACCACCACATCGGCGCCTTCGATATCGTGCTCCTCAGTGAGGCAGATGCTGGGGGCGTTGTCGCGGATCTTGGTGACCAACCGGCGCACCATTCTGTCCTGCACGTCCGGCGTCATGTTGGGATATCCGCGCTCATCATGCGTCAACCCCGTAACGTGCACCTTGTATCCGTCGCCAGCCCTGGCCATCTCCGGCGTCTGCTCTTCGCCTTGCGGCGCAAACAGCTGGAATGAGCTCTTGTCCTTGCTGGTCCAGTGCCGCGGCTCGACCTCAATCTCCGTGGCGTGAGGAATGACGACCTTCTCGGTCATGTGTCCCACCACTTCGTCCATCATGACGAAGACGGGGACGCGATACTTCTCGGCAAAATTGAAGGCCTTGATGGTCAGGTCAAAGCACTCCTGCGGAGAATTCGGGCAGAGCGCGATGATCTCGTAGTCGCCGTGCGAACCCCACCGTACCTGCATCATGTCGGCCTGCGCGGGCAGGGTCGGCAATCCGGTGGAAGGGCCGCCGCGCTGCACGTCGATAAACACGCAGGGTGTCTCCGTCATGGCGGCGTAGCCGATGTGTTCCATCATCAGCGAAAATCCGGGGCCGGAGGTTACGGTGAAGGCCTTGACGCCGCCCCAAACCGCGCCAAGAATGGCGATCGATGCGGCCAGTTCATCTTCCATCTGGATGAACGTAGCGCCGATCTTGGGAGCCCGGTGAGAGAAGCGCTCCACCACTTCGGTGGAAGGCGTGATGGGATATCCGGCCGCGAAGCGCGCGCCGGCCGCGATGGCTCCCTCGCAGGCTGCGTGGTCACCGTCCATAAAATGTGCGCCGGTAAGGACGCCAATGGGGTCAGCGTGCATCGGTGGCCTCCGTTTCGGTTTCCGTTTCTGCTGCGGCCGCCGCGGCCTTGTCGGTGCGGTAGCCGTGAATGGCGAAATCCGGGCAATACATGCCGCAGAGATCGCATCCACTGCATTTTTCCGGGGTAACGGCGTGCGGCGGATGATAGCCCTTGGAGTTAAATGCAGATGAAAGCGCCAGTACCTTGGATGGACAGAACTCTACACAGAAGCCGCAAGCTTTACATCGCTCCACGACAATAGAAACAGACCCACGTGCCATGTTGCCTCCTCACCATTGCGCAATATTGTGCTTTGTAGCAAGAAATCTCGACGTGATATAGATCACAGCTTGCGGTGATTTCACAACTAGGAGGGGACAAACTGCGGCGGAATTGCATCCACAAAACGGAGCATCCTGCCGCCAATGCCTGGACGACAGGATGCTCTAGCAAAACGCGAAAGAAGCTTGCCGGACTGCTCCGGGCTCTAGGGCTGCTTGGGCTGCTGCGGATTCTCCAGGCCGCAGGCCGCGCCTTCGTGGACCGCCTGCTTGATGGTCATCCGGCGCGCGAATTCTTCGGCCATCTCTTGCTTCAGCCGCACTTCGGTGGGGCGCCGCGCAATCGACATCTGGTCGATCTTGTCCTGCAGCATCATCAATCCGTAGAACAGGTTCTCCGGACGCGGCGGGCAGCCCGGAATGTACACATCGACCGGCACGATCTTATCCACGCCCTGCAGCACGGAGTAGGTGTTGAACGGCCCGCCCACGGCGGCGCATCCGCCCATGGCGATCACCCATTTCGGATCCGGCATCTGCGCGTAGATGCGCTGCACCACCGGAGCCATCTTCAGGGTCACGGTGCCGGCCACGATCATCAGGTCGGCCTGCCGCGGACTGGGGCGGAAGACCTCGGAACCGAAACGGGCGATATCAAAGCGCGACGTGGATGAGGCGATCATCTCAATGGCGCAGCACGCCAGGCCAAAGGTCATCGGCCAGATAGCGGACCTGCGCGCCCAGTTGAAGACGTAGTCCACTGTGCTAACCATAAAATTGCTCTCAAAACGATCGTCAATAAAGCTCATTCAGCCTCCCAAAAATCCACGTTTAGTTTTCCTTTTGTTCGACACATCGGTCTATGACATGCGTCACAAAATTGCGGCGTTCCCTCTGCCGGAGATCCTGCTTCTATTGTATTCGGTCGCGGCGGCGTTACGGCTTGCGGGCCACCAGCAACAGCGCGCCGGTCCGCTTGAACTCCTGCCATTGCGTCTCGTCGGCAAACCACGCGCTATTGGGCGGGAAGGAACTCTCCGTCAAATCGGGAATATGCGCAACCGCGGCGTCAGTGAATCCGTGCGCGCTCAGCATCGCCAGGTATTCCTTCTCGGAGCGCACCTGCACCGGAACCTTCAGTTGCTTTACCCAGCCTAGAGAATGCGGGTTTTCCTTATAGAGATTAATCAGAATAAAAACCAGCCCGCCGGGCACCAGCACGCGATGCAGTTCGCGCAGCACCGCTTCCTGATCAGGATAATAATAAAAGCTCTCGATGGAGAGCACATGGTCAAAATATTCGTCGCGCCAGGGAATTTCATGGGCGGCGCCGATGGCGAAAAGCACATTCTCCAATTCGCGCGAGCGCTCCCTGGCCCGCGCAATCATTTCCTCTGAGATATCCAGGCCGGCCGCCATCCCCGGGCCGCCTGCCACGGCCTCGGCCAGGAGACGCGTGGCCCAACCGGCGCCGCAGCTCAGGTCGAGCACGCGATCTCCCGGCTTGAGTTCCATGCGCAGGATCGTCTGCTGGGCAATGCTGAGATGATGCTGTTCCATCTCAGCGCCGCGTCCCTCCAGCGCCCACTGGTTGAACTCCGCTCTCAGAATCTCGTTGGCATCCGGCATGCTTTTTCCTGGTACTTTCTCCATTTTTTTTCCGCGTTCAAGGACCATCTCACGCGTACCCCTATGGTACACTTTTCAGTATAGAAACACAGCTTGGGGTAGCAGTCTTAGTGTGAGCTTTTCAGGGAAATATTAACCTTGAAAGGGGATCGCTAAAAAGATCGCGGCAGCTTCCAAATTGTGACGTACGTCATAGCTTCGTGTGCGCTCTCCTGTTCCACTGTATCAAGAGAAAAGAGCACGCGGCCGGGCGGCTCTCTATATCGAACTTTTATGCCAGAAAACTACGTTCCTATTTTCGTCTTCCTCTTCGTTGCCTTCCTGGTTGCAGCCGGAACGCTCCTGGTTGCCACCATCGCACGTCCGCACAACCCCGAGAAGGTCAAGGCATCGGCCTATGAATGCGGGATCGAGCCCCTGGACGACGCGCGTCAACGGTACACGGTGCGCTTCTACATCGTCGCAATTCTATTCGTGGTCTTCGATGTGGAAACCATCTTCCTGTTTCCCTGGGCAGTCCAGTTCAAACAACTCGGGGCATTTGGCTTTTTAGAGATGCTGGTTTTCCTTGGCATCCTGGTGCTCGGCTACGTGTGGGTATGGAAAAAGGGTGCGCTTGAATGGATTTAGCCCCGTCGGGCCGGCCCTAACGGGCACCGGCCAGCGGCCCCGGAACTGCTCCGCTGTGATGGGTTAAGCGGATCAGCACGGTTCCAACCAGCAGCGCAATTTGAAACTGGTTCCAATCGAAAGCTCCGTATGGAGCTGTGGGAGTAAACCGAATGTCTGATGTACCACAGGAGAATCTGCCGAAACCGGCTCCGGAAAAGGCACCCGCGCCTGCGGCGCCCGTCGCCGCCACACCGGCACCTGCTCCCCCCAAGCCTGCGGCGGTGCCGTGGGAATCCCCCCTGGTCGACAGCTTAAAGAGCACGTATGGCCCCGGAATTCTGGAAGCAGCGAGCTACCTGGATCAGAATTACCTCGTAGTGGATCGCTCGGTCTGCCATCAAGTGCTCAGCGCATTGCGCCAGCAACACGGCTTCAGCAGCATCACCGACCTGACCGCCGTGCACTATCCCAAAGACCCGCTTCCCTTCGAGATCGTCTGGATTCTCTACTCCATTCCCAACCTGGCGCGCATCCGCGTAAAAGCGCGCTTTGCCGAAGGCGAAGAGGTTCCGACCGCAACCGACCAGTGGGTGGGCACAAACTGGATGGAGCGCGAAGTTTACGACATGTTCGGCGTGCGCTTTGCCGGCCATCCCGATCTGCGGCGCATCCTGCTGCCTGACGAATGGACGGGATTCCCGCTGCGCAAGGACTACGACGTGCAATTGCAAGACAGCATTTGGGTGAACAAGAACCTGGGAATTGAGAGTGGACAATGAGCGATGATTCCTTTTACGAATCGCTTGAAGAGGTAACGCCGGGTCACACCTTCCTGGGCTCCAGCGAACTGGTACTCAACATGGGGCCGCAGCATCCCTCGACGCACGGCGTGCTCCGCGTCATCCTGAAACTGGACGGCGAGAAGGTGAACGGCATCGAGTGCGTGATCGGCTATCTGCACCGCGGAATCGAAAAACTGGCAGAGAACCGCACCTGGATTCAGTTTGGCCCCTTCGTCGACCGCCTGGACTACACCGCGGCCGTCTCCAACAGCCTGGGCTACTGCATGGCGGTGGAAAAGCTGCTGGGCGTTGAGGTGCCCAAGCGGGCGCAGTACCTGCGGGTCATCCTCACCGAGCTGTGCCGCCTGGCCAGTCACCAGATCTGGCTGGGGACCCACGTACTCGACATCGGCGCGGTGACGCCGCTGTTCTACGCCTTCCGCGACCGCGAAGACATTCTCAATGTCTTTGAAAAATACTGCGGAGCCCGCCTCACCACGCACGCCTTCCGCATCGGCGGCTGCCGCTGGGATGCATACGAAGGCTTCGCCCAGGAAATCCTGCACATCTGCGACGATCTGGGACCGAAGATCGACGAGTACAAGGATCTGATTACCGGCAACCGCATCTGGCTGCAGCGCACCAAGAATGTCGGCTACATTTCTCCTGAAGATTGCCTGGCCTACGGACTCACTGGCCCGCTGCTTCGTGGAAGCGGCGTGAACTGGGATCTGCGCAAGGCGCAACCTTACTCGTCGTACGAGGATTTCGACTTCGAGATTCCGCTCGGTGCGGCCGGCGACACCTTCGACCGCTACATCATCCGCATCGAGGAAATGCGCCAGTCGATCCGCATCATCCGTCAGGCGGTGGAAGGATTGCCCGAGGGCATCATCACGGCCAAGGTGCCGAAGGTCATCAAGCCTCCGGCGGGCGAAGCCTACGTCAGCATCGAGGCGCCCAAGGGCGAACTCGGCTACTTCGTCGTCAGTGACGGCACGGCCAAACCCTATCGCGTCCGCGTGCGCCCGCCATCCTTCATCAACCTGCAGGCGCTGGAAAAGATGGCCAAAGGAAGTCTGGTGGCCGACGTGGTGGCAATTATAGGAACGCTCGACATTGTGCTCGGAGAGGTGGACCGGTGATTCAATACTTTCTCGGGTACCTGCATTCAAATGTAACGCCAGGCGAGGCGGGCAACTTCCTCTGGGTGACCATTTACGTTCTGCTGGTTTTTGCCGGAATTTCCGTCGGCGTGATTTTCATGAACTGGTTTGAACGCAAGGTCATGGCACACATGCAGGTACGCCTTGGCCCCATGCGCGTTGGACCCGTCGGCCTGCTGCAGCCGGTGGCCGACGCACTCAAACTCATCCTCAAAGAAGATCTGGTGCCGGAAAACGCCGACAAGCTGGTCTTCTGGTTCGCTCCGGTCTGCGTCGTCATGACCGCCTTCTGCGCCTTCATCGTGGTCCCCTTCGGACGCACCCACGCCATCACGGACATGAACATTGGTGTTCTCTTCATGCTCGGCGTTTCCTCGCTTGGCGTGCTGGGCGTGATCATGGCGGGCTGGGCGTCCAACTCGAATTACTCGCTGATGGGCAGCCTGCGCTCCGGCGCACAGATGGTGTCGTACGAAATCGCCATGGGCATGGCCGTGGTCTCCGCCGTGATGCTGACCAGCCGTAACGGCGTCGGAACCATGAGCATGATCGGGATCGTGCAAGCGCAACTGGCGCAGCACACCTGGTTTGCCTTCTCGTTCTTCCCCCTCGGACTGATTGCGCTGGTGGTCTTCGCCATTGCAATGGTGGCCGAAACCAACCGCGCTCCCTTCGATCTGCCGGAAGCGGAAAGCGAACTGGTCGCCGGCTTCATGACCGAGTACAGCGGCTTCCGCTGGTCTCTGTTCTTCCTGGCCGAATACACCAGCATGATGGCCGTCAGTTCCATCGCCACCACGCTCTGGCTCGGCGGCTGGCTCCGTCCCTTCCCTAATCTGCTGGGCGGCAAAACCTGGGACACGGCGTTCTCGCTGGTTCCCGGTCTCACCTTCCTGGCGCTAGGGGCGCTGTGCTTCAGCCGCCTTCGGAGCATGCCCCGCATCAAGGCGATGAAGCCGGAAGTCATGGGCCTGGCCGGCTTCGGCGCCTTTCTCTGCGCACTCGGACTGTTCATGCTGGTGCCGGGGGTGCGCGAGCGCATCCAGGATATTTACTGGTTCACCATCAAGATCGGCTTCTTCATGTATCTCTACATCTGGTACCGCACGACTTTCCCGCGCTACCGTTTCGATCAGCTGATGAAAATCGGCTGGAAGGTGCTGCTCCCCATTTCGATCGGGGTGGTGATTCTTACGGCCTTGGTTGGCGTGCGGCAAGAGTTGTTTGCTCTGGTATGGAGGTAATTCGATGAAAGTCGGCGAGTTTCTGAAAAAAATTATCCTGTTCGACCTGTTCAAAGGGTTGGCGGTCACATTCCGGCATCAGAACCCGGCTGATCTCGTGACCGAACAGTATCCGATGGAACGGCCGAAGATCGCCGAGCGCTTCCGCGGGGTTCCGCGACTGGTGAAGGACGAGAACGGCAACGACCTTTGCACCGCCTGCGGAGCCTGCGCGCTGGCCTGCCCGGAGAAGCTCATCAAGGTGAGCAGCGAGCGTAACCCCGAGACCAAAAAGAAGGTGCTCACCGAATTCGACTTCGATATGGGCCGCTGCATGTTCTGCGGTCTGTGCGAAGAGGCATGCAACACCGACGCCCTCGACCTGTCGAAAGACTATGAAATTGCGCTCTACAGCCGCGAAGGAACAGAGCTGAACCGCGCGCAGCTGGAGCAGGGCGTTCCGCGAAAGGTTTACGAGAAATGACGCCAGTTGCAACTCCGTTTTTCTTCTACTTTCTCTCGTTCATCGCGGTCTTCAGCGCGATCGTCATGGTAGTGAAGATCAATCCGGTGCATTCGGCGCTGGCCCTGATCGTCACCCTGCTGGCCTCGGCCGGCCTCTACCTGATGCTCTACGCGCCGTTCATGGCCGCGGTTCAGATCGTGCTCTACGCCGGCGGCATTCTCGTCATGTTCCTGTTCGTGATGATGCTGGTGAACATCGAGCAGCTGTACGTGGAAAAAATGATGAACAAGCAGTGGTTCACCGCTCTGGCGGCTACCGCCGTCCTCGCAGTGCTCATGCTGGGCACACTCTGGCGCGGTGCCAAAACGCTGCCCCAGCACATCGTGAACCTGCCTGAACAGAACAACGTGCAACAGATCGGCCAGCTGCTTTACGGCCGCAACACCGGCTACTACATGTTCCCCTTTGAGATCGCCTCCATTCTTCTTCTGGTCGCGGTCGTAGGCGCCGTGGTTATGGCGAAGAAGAGGGTGTGAACATGCTGAATATTGGAACCGTGCACTACCTTGTCGTAGCAGCTCTGCTTTTCCTTATCGGAATGGTGGGTGTGATTACCCGTCGCAACGTGGTCATCATCTTCATGTCCATCGAACTGATGTTGAGCGCGGTAAACCTGAACTTGCTGGCTTTTTCCCGGCTTTACGGGCTGCATGGCCAGGTGTTCGCTATTTTTATTGCCGCCGATGCCGCTGCGGAAGCAGCAGTCGGGCTGGGAATCCTGATCGCCTTCTTCCGCAACCGTGCCACGGTGAACATGGATGAAGTCGATCTGTTGAAGTGGTAGCCGCCCGGCGTCAGCGACCGGAGGGCCGTCGGTTGGCCCGTATCCGTCGCTTAACCGGCATAAACAGCTGAGTAAATCGAGTCATCATAGAGAGCTGAAATGTTTTTTCTTTCTACCATCTGGATCATCCCGCTGTTGCCTGCTGCAGGCGCGGCACTGATGCTGCTTTTTGGACGGCGGCTCCCCAAGCCGGCGGTCAACGGCATCTGCGTGAGCATGGTCGCCATGACGTTTGTCTGGACCGTGCTGGCCGTCTTGCAATTCACCCATAGCGGCCTGCCTCGCTACGAGGAAGTCCTGTTTACCTGGCTCGGTAGCGGCAGCGGCAGCCACATGCTTTACACGCTGCACGGCGGCGGAACCGCCCCGTTCGTGGTCAACGCGGGTGTGCTGCTTGACCCGCTCAGCTGCGTCTGGCTGCTGTTTGTCACCGGCGTCGGAACGCTCATCCACATCTACAGCACGGGATACATGGCGCACGAAGGCGGCTACTACCGCTTCTTCGGATACCTGAACCTGTTCATGTTCTCCATGCTGACTCTGATTCTGGCCAACAACTACCTGATGATGTTTGTCGGCTGGGAGGGCGTGGGCCTGTGCTCCTACCTGCTGATCGGCTTCTACTTCCACAAGAAGTCGGCATCCACGGCGGCCAACAAGGCATTCATCACCAACCGCATCGGCGACGCCGGAGTCATCCTCGGCTCGCTCACCATCTTCTGGCTCTTCGGAACCTTCGATTTCACTCGCGTCACTGAACTTGCGCGGGCGCAGTCGTCCACGCTGATGGGAACCACCGCGGTCATGGCGGCAACGCTGCTCCTGTTCGTGGGAGCCTGCGGCAAGTCGGCGCAGCTTCCGCTCTACATCTGGCTGCCCGACGCCATGGAAGGTCCCACTCCGGTCTCGGCGCTCATCCACGCGGCCACCATGGTCACCGCCGGTGTTTACCTGGTGGCACGCTCCAATGCGCTGTTCGTGCTGGCGCCGGAGACCATGAAGGTTGTCGCCGTCATCGGCGCGCTAACCGCACTGTTCGCCGCATCCATCGGCCTGGTGCAGAACGACATCAAGCGCGTTCTCGCCTACTCTACGGTTTCGCAGCTCGGCTACATGTTCCTGGCGCTGGGCGTCGGGGCATTCACCGCCGGAGTCTTTCACGTATTCACCCACGCATTCTTCAAGGCGCTGCTGTTCCTCTGCTCCGGCTCGGTCATCCACGCCATGAGCGGTGAGCAGGATATGCGCACCATGGGCAACCTGCGCAAGAAGATTCCGATCACCTTCGCCACCATGCTGATCGGCACCCTGGCCATCGCCGGTGTCCCTGGTTTCGCCGGCTTCTTCTCCAAGGACGAAATTCTGTGGCAGACATGGTCGGCTCACAACGGCGCATTCCGCCCGTTGTGGTACCTCGGCTACACGGCCGCCATCATGACCTCGTTCTACATGTTCCGCCTGATCTACCTCACCTTCTTCGGAAGCTCGCGCATGTCGCACGAGGTCGAACACCACGTACACGAGTCGCCCAAGTCGATGACGGTGCCTCTGCTGATCCTGGCCACCTGCGCAGTCTTCGCCGGATACCTCGGTGTCTCGCCGAGCCTGGCGCGCTTCGTCGGCTTGCATGGCGAAACCAACCGCTTCGAGCACTTCCTGGCGCCGGTGTTTGACAACCCATCGACCCGGACCGCGATCGCTGAGAGTGCAGCTCCGGCGGAGGAAAAGAAAGAAGAAGGTACGGCCACCGAGTACCTGCTGATGGCGCTCTCCATTGCCGCCGCCGGCGCCGGTTGGTGGATCGCCAAGGGCGCCTACGACAAGCAGGGCAAATCAGTTCCAGAGCCGATCGCTGCAGCTTCGATGCCCATCTATACCACTCTGCTGAACAAGTACTACGTGGATGAGTTGTATGACAAGGTGTTCACCGGACGCAGCAAAGTGGGCGGCGTGCGTCTTGGCGCCATCGGAGCCGGAGACGCACTCTGGAAGTTCGATGCCGAGGTGATCGATGGCGGAGTGAACGGCGCAGGCTGGTTCACGCGCCTCATGGGCATCCTCTCCTCCTGGTGGGATAAGTGGGTTATCGACTGGCTTTGCGTGAACGGTCCCGCGAATATCGCGCGCGCGTTTTCCAAGCCGGTTCGCTGGGTTCAAGTGGGACTGGTGCAGTGGTACGCGCTGGTCATGGTCTTCGGCACTGCCGGTCTGCTTTGGTATTACCTGCTTCGGTAGGGGCAAACGTTTGCGGAGAATTCCGCAGGAATGGATTCAATGTACAACCACATTCTTTCGATCGTCTTATTCACTCCGCTCGTGGGCGCAGTTGTGCTCATGCTCATCCCTGGTGAGCGCAAGACCCTGATCCGTTGGGTGGCCAACATCTTTGCCCTTCTCGGCTTCGCGGTCTCTCTGCCGCTGGTCTCCTGGTTCTGGCAGGTGAAAGACCTGCCCGGCTTCAAGTTCGTGGAGGGCGCGCCCAATACGTGGATTCCCACGATTGGCGCCGGTTATTACCTGGGCATCGATGGCATTTCGTTCCTGCTCATCATGCTCACCACGTTCCTCGGCGTCATCGCCGTCCTCTGCTCGTGGACCGCGATCGATACCCGCGTCAAGGAATACTACACGTGGTTCATGGTGCTGCAGACCGGCATGCTCGGCGTCTTCATGTCGCTGGACTTCTTCCTCTTCTTCATGTTCTGGGAAGCCATGCTGGTGCCGATGTACCTGCTGATCGGAATCTGGGGCGGACCGCGCCGGCTCTATGCGGCGATCAAGTTCTTCCTCTACACCCTGTTCGGCTCCGTGCTGATGCTGCTGAGCGTGCTGTTCCTCTATATTTTCCATCACTCGCAGACGGGCGTGTACACCTTCAGCATCCAGGAGCTCTACCACACCGCGCCGCTCGTGCCACAGGTTTACGGCACTGGTGTGGCGATTCTGCTGTTCTTCGGATTCTTCCTGGCCTTCGCCATCAAGGTCCCCATGTTCCCCTTCCACACCTGGTTACCGGATGCCCACGTGGAAGCGCCAACCGCTGGCTCGGTCATCCTGGCCGGCGTTCTGCTGAAGATGGGCACCTACGGTCTGATCCGCTTCTCGCTGCCGCTCTTCCCTGCCGTGGTGTTTTACCCCAAGGTGCGCCTCACGATGATCACGCTTTCGATCATCGGCATTATCTACGGCGGCCTGGTCTCGCTGGTGCAAAAGGATATGAAGAAGCTCGTGGCCTACTCTTCGGTGAGCCACCTTGGCTTCTGCACCCTGGGAATCTTCGCCCTGAACGGCCCTGGACTGGCTGGCTCGGTGCTGCAGCAGATCAACCACGGCGTCTCCACCGGCGCACTGTTCTTGATCGTCGGCATCCTGTATGAACGTCGCCACACCCGCGACATCTCCGAATACGGCGGCATTTCCACCATCATGCCGGTGTATGCAACCATCGCGCTGATCATGTTCCTCTCGTCGATGGGCCTGCCGCTGCTGAACGGCTTCGTCGGCGAATTCACCATCCTGCAGGCCGCCTTCATGGCCAATCACTATTGGGCTGCCTGGGCGGTGCCCGGAGTGGTGCTGGCCGCGGCCTACCTGCTGTGGCTCTATCAGCGGGTATTCTTCGGCAAGGTCGATAACCCCAAGAACGAAAAGCTGCTCGATCTCAGCAAGCGCGAGCTGGCGACATTCCTGCCGCTGGTGGCCGTTGCTCTCTGGATCGGTCTGTACCCCAAGCCGTTCTTCCAGATTCTCGATCAGCCTGTAACCGCACTCGTGGAGCAGCTCAACCATCCGCAGGTGTACAACGCGCAGGGGCAACTGGTGCCGCTCGCAAACTATTCGGCCGCCGCGACGCAGCAGACCACCAAGCTGGTATCGGCCCTCACGGCACCGAAAGCGGGACGATAGGACATGACTTTGGCTGCATTCTTGATAACGTCGTTTCCGCCATTTACGGCGCAGGACTATCGCCTCGGCGCGCCCATAATCGTGCTGACGTTGTTTTCCCTCGGCATTCTCTGTCTTGACCTGTTCCTGCCCGCGCGGCTGAAGCAGATCAGCGCGGCCCCGGCGCTCATTGGCCTCGGGGTTGCCGCCTACTACACGCGTGCCATTCAGCAGATGTTGCCGCTGAGCGGCGAGTCCCTGCGCGGCTTTTTCGGCTGCCTGGTTCTCGATCCGTTCTCCGTGTACTTCTACTACCTGTTTCTGGTGGGCGCCGCGGTCGCCGTGCTGATTTCGATCAAGTATCTCGAGATTGAACGCGAAAACCATGGCGAGTTCTACGCGCTGCTGCTGTTCGCCATCATCGGCATGATGTGCATGGCCGCCGGATACGACCTGGTGCTGATCTTCATCGGCATTGAGCTGATGGCCATCTCCACCTACATTCTGGCCGGCTTCCTGCGCAGCAATCAGCGCTCCAACGAAGCTGCGCTCAAATATCTTTTGCTGGGCGCGTTCTCGTCGGCCATCTTCGCCTACGGCCTCTCGCTGTTCTACGGCGTCTCGGGCTCCACTAACCTCGGCGATATCGCGCACACGCTTACGCTGCGTGCGGCCACCTATCCCAAAGATCCCATCGTCATGCTGGCGCTGCTGATGACCTTGGTGGGCATGCTCTTCAAGATCGCCGCCGCTCCGTTCCACATGTGGGCGCCGGACGTCTACGAGGGCGCGCCAACCAGCGTGACCGGATTCATGTCGGTTTCCGTGAAAGCCGCCGGCTGGGCCGTCATGCTGCGCCTGCTGCTGTTCGGGCTCTATCCGCTGCGCGCCTTGTACGTGCCGATTCTGATCTTCGTCGCGCTGCTTACGCTCATTACCGGAAACGTGGCGGCCATCACGCAGACCAACACCAAGCGCCTGCTGGCTTACTCATCCATAGCCCATGTCGGATACATGATGCTCGGCCTGATCGCCAGTGACGGAGTCTCCAACCGCACCGGCATCAAGGGCATCCTGTTCTACCTGCTGGTTTACACTTTCATGAACATCGGCGCGTTCGCCGTGCTCACCTCTCTGCGCCGCCGCAAGATCGTCGGAGACAATCTCGAAGACCTGAACGGGCTCTTCCAGAAGGCACCGACCGAAGCTCTGCTGATGCTGGTCTTTCTGCTCTCGCTGGCCGGAATTCCGCCTCTGGCCGGCTTCTACGGCAAGTACTTCATCTTCCTCGCCCTGATCGAGACCGGCCATTTCGCTCTGGCAACCGTGGCGGTGCTCTTCACGGTGGTAGGCGCTTACTACTACCTGAAGATGGCCAACGCCATGTTCATGGGCACGGCCGCCAGCGAGGAACCGGTTTCGTCCACCCCGGCCATGAACGTAGCGCTGCTGTTCTCCGCTGCGGCCACGGTCTTCATCGGGCTGCTGCCGAACGTCTTCATCCACGCCGTGGACTGGTCGCTCTCCAGCCTGGGCCCGGCCGGAATTGCATTGCTGAAGTAACTGCGCTGAAGTAACTACGAGGCATTCAATGTGCCACCCAGCGGAAAGGCAGCCAGCCCTGCTTTTCCGCTTTCTTCGTGCGGCAAAAATGCACAGCCATCTGTAGTACGATATGGCCTACATCCGAAGAAACCTGCAAATATTGGCTACGGCCACGACGACGAGGAGAGAGAGAGAGAGAGAGGGGCAAGTCCATGGCAAAGAGCGTCAACAAAGTCATCCTGGTTGGAAATCTGGGCAAAGATCCGGAGCTGAAGCACACCAGCAGTGGCACGGCCGTCGCCACCATGACCGTGGCCACCAATGAGCGATTTAAAGACAAGAGTGGCGAATGGCAGGACAAGACCGAGTGGCACAACGTGGTCCTGTGGCAGCGCCTGGCTGAGATCGCCGCCGAATACCTGAAGAAAGGCCGCTCGGTTTATGTCGAAGGCCGTCTTCAGACCCGCTCCTGGGAAGACAAGCAGGGACAGAAGCGCTACACCACCGAAATCGTAGCCAGCGACCTCGTCCTGCTCGGCGGCGGCGGACGCGAAGACAGCGGCGGCCGTGGCCCGTCGCGCGGCAGCGACTTCGACCAGAGCCCCGGCGAATTCGACTCCGCTCCCTCGCGAGCCACCGAAATCACCGACGACGACATTCCTTTTTGAGACATACCTGCGACTAGATTTGTAAAGTATTGCCCACAAGGCCCTGAGAAATCAGGGCTTATGTGATTCTTGAACGAAATAAATGTGTAACGTTAGATTTGCGGGAAAACGGTTAAGCAATACCTTAGTTTTTGTAACGAAATCTTCGAGCCTGTTTCTATTCCCCTCTGTGCCAATATGACGAGCACCTCTTGCTGCGCTGGCAGCTTTGGAGCGTAATGGAGAAGCTACCTGCGCAGCGGGCGCCCCGGCGCCAGGTCCACGCCTGCCAGTTCCGGCTCCGGATTCTGAAGTGACCGCCCAACCGCGTCGGCAGCGCTTCACCGCAGAGCACAAGCGTTCGATCATCGACCAACCCAATGCGGCTCAGGATAGCAGACGGTGGTTGCCTTGCGCCGCGAGGGCTCTAGACTACCTGGAAGAGGCAGCGGAAGCAGGGAGAAACTGACGCACTCACGGCCACCTCGGCCCCAAAGTTGTTGTCAGTCCTGCTCAAGCAGAACCGCGAGCGAGAAGTCGTCATTGCCCGCTTGACCAAGGAAGCGGAAGAGCTCCGAGTTGATCATCAAGGTTCAACAAAAACTGGCTGCGCTGTTGGGCAAGGCACTTAACTGCCCAACCCGCGCTCAAGCCGCCTGAGGAAGGAGAGCATTGAGATCTCCAGTGCTTTGCAGATGGCGCGTAACTCCACAACATCGATGCGCCGCTCCCCTCGCTCCATTTTGCTGACTGACGATTGCGTCTGATGGAGCCTGGTGGCAAGCTCGACCTGAGTGATGCCCGATTCCTCACGCACCTGCTTCAGACACCCCAGAAAAGCCGCATACTCCCTTTTGTATTGCGATTTGCTGGATGTCACACACAAAAGGGTGCCTTTTAAAATAGAATAGTCCACCTTCAACTATTCTTTGGGCTCCGCACAGTTGGAAACTAAGGAGGTAGCCTGATGACTGATATTGGATTAATGCCAGAACACAAAACCGCGAAAAAGGAATCGCCTGCAGTGGATGCGGTACGCGGCGTCCTGGCTTCCATCATGTCAATGATCGAGGGTGGCGCAACCCACATTGGAGTTGCAACCGATCACGTCGTGGAGTCCTTTCGGAACGAGCTCTACCCCGGATTGGTCGTGTGGCCTATGGTGTACTTCCAGGCCGACGATGCGCTCGCTTCTGCCGCTGAGAAAGCGAGTATGGATGACCGGCTCGCCGTGAAAGCGGGTCACCTGAAATCGTAACCCCTGGCCGACTTCAGGGAGGTATTTCCCGGTTTGGCGAACATGCGTAGGCCACTTAAGTGCGTATTCCGAACGGGGCGGACCGAAGGGGCAGGAAAACTGGATTCGGGATTTCGGAATCGCTGCCCCCATTGCGTGGGCACGCGTTCATCTATTGTATTATGTGGGAGATACAGTTATTTTACGTTTTTGTTCCTTGAAGCGGCCTGCATCCTCGCGACGCTTCGGCGATTCGCCGATCGGGCTGCATTCTCCGCCAAAGACACGCAACCCTAGAAACGGAAATTTTCCGGTACATGTCATGCAGCAATCAGATCAATCAAGGAATCTGGAAGCACGGGTTGCGCGGGCCGCCGAAGCGGCTTTGACGCGTCAGCACTATGTGAGCGCCATTGATGTTCTTTGCGGCATGGGGCTGCTTGCGCCCACGCATCTTGAGAATTGGCGCAAAGGACGGGTCGATTGCCTGGAGCGCGTAATTCAGGGCAATCTCCAAAAGATCAGCCGCACGATGGAAAGCTTTCGTCGCTGGGCGCGAGAGAAGGAACTGAAGCCGAGCGAGACCGGCTATGTGCGCCGGACACGCAGCGGACCCGTACCGTTGCGCTTCAGCCGCAGCGGCGACGAATCGATCGAGGCGAGTTACCGCACGCATTACGTATCGCCGGTTCTTTCCGAGCGCAAGCAGCAGAAGCTTCAGGAGAAGCTCGAACAACCGCAGCAGCTCGTTGCTTATCAGATTCTGCACGCCGCACAATGTTCGGAGTGCGGCGCGGAACTGGATCAGGGTTCGCTGCTTGTTAAAGAGGCAGAACAGCCGCTGTGCCTCGATTGCGCCGGTCTGGGCGATTTGGAGTTTCTCGGCGCAGGCGATGCGGCTCTGACGCGTAGGACCACGAAATACAGCGACCGCATGGCGGTGGTGGTGCGCTTCAGCCGCTCACGCAAGCGCTATGAGCGTCAGGGCATTCTGACGGAAACCGCAGCACTGGAACGAGCCGAGCGGGAGTGCCTGGACGACGCGGAAGAGCGGGCCGCAGCGCGTGTGCGCGATGCCGAGCGGCGGCGCGAGGAGGATCGCAAACTGACGCTGCGTATGACCGAGGAGTTCGGCCGGCTCTTTCCCGGCTGTGCGCCGGCCGAGCGCGAAGCCATTGCGGCACACACGGCCGTGAGAGGCAGCGGGCGCGTGGGCCGCAGCGTAGCCGGGCGCAATCTGGAAGAACGCGCCCTGACCGCGGCGGTCATCGCCTCGATCCGCCACCGGCATACGAACTACGACAAACTGCTCGGCTCGGGAGTGGACCGCGAGCATGCGCGCCGTATGGTGGCGGAAAAGATCGACCGTCTGCTTGAGACGTGGCGCACGCCGCGGAAATAACTTGCCTACGGGTGCTTGCCGTACACAGCCTGCCGTATGTAGGCTCCATAGGAGGGAAGAACTCCATGCTCGTCGAACAGCAGATTGCCGAGCGGCAGGAACGGGCCGCGGCGCTGGCGTTGAAGATTGTGAAGCGACCGGCCGGCGGGCCATACGGCGACTATACGATCAAGCCGGCCAGCGGCAAGACGTACAAGGTGGCAATCCGCGGTCTCGGATTGTTTGAGAACTATTGCTCCTGCCCCGACTTCGCTGTCAACACGTTTGGAACCTGCAAGCACATCGAGGCGCTGCTGCTCAAACTGCGGCGGCACCACACGAAAACGCTGGAGTCAGCAAAGTACCGGCGCATGCGAGCTTCGATTTCCCTTCAATATGGACACACTGTCGAAGTGCGTCTGCGCATGGCCGCCTTGCCGTGCGCCAGGCTGCGCGCGGTCGCGGCGAAGCATTTCGATGCAAATGGATTTCTGCGCTGCGAGCACTACCAGCGATTTGGCGAGGTGCTGGATGCATTGCGGAAGGCCGATAGCGAGACCGTCGTCTACAGCGATGCGCTGGATTACATCGACCGGGAAAACGATTTGGCCGAAGGACTGGACGCTGAGCGCAAGCTGCTGGCGCGGATCGAGAAGGGAAAAGACCCGACCGCTGGCCTTCTGAAGACCAAGCTGCTGCCGTACCAGATGCGCGGCGCGATCTTTGCGGCCTGCCGCGGGCGCGCGGCCCTGGCCGACGACATGGGATTGGGCAAGACGATTCAGGCCATGGCCGCGGCCGAGTTGCTGCGCCGCAACAAAGGCATCGAGCGGGTTTTGGTCGTTGCCCCCGCGTCGGTCAAGTATCAATGGAAGACCGAGATCGAAAAGTTCACGGAACACTCGGCGCAGGTAATCGACGGGCTGCTGCCGCGGCGGCGGGCAAAGTACGCTTCGCCAACGTTCTTCACTCTCAGTAGCTACGAACTCGTTCTTAAAGATATTCGCTTCATGCAGGAGTTGAATCCGGACCTGATTATTCTCGACGAGGCGCAACGCATCCGCAACTGGACCACGGCCACAGCACGCACCATCAAACAACTGAAGAGCCGCTATGCGCTGGTGCTTACGGGGACGCCGCTCGAAAACAAACTCGAGGAACTCTTCTCTGTCGTCGAGTTTGTCGACGGACGCAGGCTCGGGCCGGCCTTCCGGTTTCTGGACGAGCATCGCGTCGTCGATGAGAAGGGCCGGCTCACCGGCTATCGCGGCTTGGACCGCATCCACCTGCAACTGGAACCCATCCTGTTGCGCCGCACGCGCGAAGAGGTTTTGAAAGAGTTGCCCGAGCGCACGGACAAGACTTTCCGCGTTTCGCTCACCGAGCAGCAGGCCGCGCCGTATTACGAGCAGAGCGACATCCTTGCGGCGCTGATGCGTAAGTGGGAGCGGCAGGGCTGGATCTCTGAGATCGATCAAAAGCGTGTTTTGTGCTGCATTCAAAACATGCGCATGTTGTGCAACTCGACCTTTCTCTTCGACAAGCGCACCCATTATTCTCCCAAGCTCAAAGAGTTCCGTGAAATTATGGCAGACGTTGTTCAAGGAGAAGGACGCAAGGCTGTGGTCTTCAGCGAGTTCGAGCGCATGACGCACCTGGCCGGTGTAGAGCTGCGCACGATGGGGATCGGATTCGTCTCGCTGCACGGCGGCGTGCCCTCGCGCCAGCGCGGCGCCTTGATGCAAAAATTCCGCGACGATCCCGATTGTAGGGTCTTTCTCTCCACCGATGCTGGAGGCGTGGGGCTCAATCTGCAGAATGCCTCGGTGGTCGTCAACTTCGAGCCGCCGTGGAATCCGGCGCGGCTGGAGCAGCGCGTGGGCCGTGTCCACCGGCTGGGCCAGTCGCAGCCCGTGCATGTCATCCACATGCTCACCGAAGGCAGCATCGAAGAGCGTGTGTGGGAGACGCTGCAGTTGAAAAAGTCGCTTTTCGCCGGTGTCTTCGACTCACCGACCGATGAGATCAGCTTTGGCAAGCTGGGCCGCAAAACGGTGATGCAGGAGGTGAAGGAAATCTTCGCCGGGCAGCCCGGACGGCCCAAACCCACGATCGATCAGGCGCCGCCCGCGCCAGTGGAAGTTGCACGCACACAATCTGTTGTTCAAAAGATGCCTCCTCAACCCGCCGATGCGTCGGCGCAATCGCTTGGCTCGCAGCCCGCCGCACAGGATTCCAGGCCCGCCGATGCGATCGAAGTTGCAGCAGCGACGTTCCTGGATGCGGGCCTGAAACTCATCGAGTCACTGGCGGCCAACAGCGCCGCGCAAAAGGAAGACGGCGCGCTAGCCGATCGCATGGGACAGGCAATCTCCTCCCTGATCACGCGCGACGCCAGAACCAACCGCCCGGCCTTGTCTATTCCATTGCCGGAATCGGTGACGCAGCAGAGACTCGCTGGTGCCGTCGCCGCGCTGTTCGACGCCTTCAGGCAGGCGGCAAAGCCCGCCTCCGAAACTGGGCAGTGAATCGCTAACAGAAGTTTTTCGGAGTTATCAAGAAGCGTTGTGTCGCAGCGAGGCTGAACCGATATCGTGACCGGCGCTTGCCTGGTGATTGAGTGGCATGCTGCGCCATGAGTACGGGCTTGTGACTTGCCCCGCACTCCCGCCATTTTGTCCTGTTCCGTCCGCGACGTGGGACGATGCGATCAAGACGGATCTCCCCCCGGAAACGAGGTGCGTTTCAGCCAGCGGGCCTTTTACAGGCTTTCATGCAAGCACTGAAGCGCAGATGACCGGCGGCGGGAGTACGCGCGTAACCTTATTTAGCGCGCGCCCTAATTCATGCCACAGCAGCGTTTGTATTTCTTGCCGCTTCCGCATGGACAGGCCTCATTTCGCCCCGGCTTTTTGAGCGGCGCACGGGGGCGCGGTTCCGCTATGGCGAGCCGGAAGAGCCGGCGGAGCAAAGCATGGCGCTCGGCAAATACTGTGTCGAGATCCGGTTGAGCCGCTTTCATCAGACGCAAGAGGTCTTGCGCAGACGGCCCCGATGCTTTTGTGGCATGCGACTCCGTGATTACTCCCTTGTCGTATGCATATCGAATCGTAATCTCTTCGTCGTTGTAGACAGCGTCGAGAGCAGGAGCGGAATGGCCCTGAAGAAATGCAAGGCTGACGTCCTGGCAGCGGCAGGTGGGACTGACGCAATATTGATCGTCGAAAATCCATGGCGTGGCATCGAGCGCAGCTGCAATTGGCTGGGCGTAGGGGAACAGTTCGTAATATCCCACCATGTTGCCGTTCCCGTCCAGCACCTCAGGCGGAAACTGGACTTCAACTTGGTCGAGATCGGCCCGCTCCGTCTGCCGCCGCTTTTCGGCAACATACAGCCCGCGGAGTTCCGTCCACTGCGCCTCGGTAATCTTGTCCTCGATTGCCTTTGCCATGGAAAACGCAGTGCGGTCCGCTTTGAGTTCCTTTGTCCCGCCTCTGCTGGAAATGGAAAGAGCGTTTGTCCGTTAAAATAGCGGAGCAAACGTATGAGCAAAGAGCGCAAACACTACACTGCTGAAGAGAAAGTTGCTGTTCTGAGACGGCACTTTGTGGATAAGGTTCCCGTCTCGGATTTGTGTGAAGAGCTGAGTCTGCAACCAACGGTTTTCTATCGCTGGCAGAAAGAGTTCTTCGAGAACGGCGCTGCCGCCTTCCAGCCCCAGGAACGTCCCCACCACCAGGTGGAGGAGAAGCAGAAATGGATTGAGTTCTTGGAGGAGAAGGTGCAGACCAAGGACGAGGTCTTGGCCGAACTGATGGCAGAGCACATCGCGCTAAAAAAAAGTCTTGGGGAGCTCTGACCGGAGCCTGGGTAGCGCACGACGTTCGAGACCAGATCGTGGATTTCGTCCGGCGTTGGTCAGAGAAGACCGAGATCGGCGCCGGGCAGTTCATCGATTGGCTGGGCGTAACCGCCAGCAAGTTTTATGACTGGCGACAGCGCTATATTTACTGGCTTCGCACTAACTCACTCAGTCACCAAGAAGTACTCTCAGGTAGATATAACCGTTCTAGCTTTCAGATTTCGCCTGATCGAGCTGGCCGTATCAGTGTGCGTATTTCACCGAGCAGCCATACGGCCGGCTCGCCGTCACCAGTACCGGTTTGCCCGCCATCGATTCCTCCAGCGCGGCCGTTACATAATTGGTCGCCCCGGCGATGTCGGACTGCTCCGGCGTGGGCTTGTCGTCAATTGCACCCTCGTAGATCAGCTGCCCCTTCGGGTTGATGACGAACATATGCGGCGTCGTCTTGGCTCCGTAGAGACGCCCAAGATCGCCGCTGGGATCGAGCAGCACCGCCGTCGGCGCCGCCTTCATCCTCTGCACGTACTCGTTCTCCTGCGCAGCCGTCACGTAGCCCTGCTCGCCCGGAGCCGACGAAATCACCGTGAACCAGATCACTCCTTTGCCCGTCCAAACCTTCTGCAGCTTCTGCATGTTTCCGCTCTCATAATGCTTTTGGGTGTACGGGCATTTCTGGTTATGCCATTCCAGCACGACGAACTTTCCCTTGTACTCAGCCAGTGTGTGCTGGTGGCCGTAGGAGTCGGTGGCCGTAAAGTTCGGTGCCGCGTCGCCAACCCGGGCGGCGGCAACAACCGGCAGTGCGAGCAGTAATACGAGAGCAATCACAAGCTTGGTTTTCATCTCTGACGATTCCCTTCTTGAATAGCCGGACGTTGCGTGACCGGCCGGTGAACCGGCGCATCGACGAGATACGCATCCCTTCCATTCAGCATGAGTATTCCTTTCAGATGCTTGGGATCTTGCTGGAGATATTCCGATTTTTTCAGCGTCAGGCTGGCCTGGACACCATGGTTCGCCCATTTCTGCGGCGCCCCATTGTCGATCTGCGCCTCCTCGGCGGGAAAGAACTCCGGCTGCGTAACCGGCTCGCTTGTCGCTAGTCCTGTCACCAGCGTCAACCGGAAGCCATCCGGCAAGCTCTCCGCCTCAGCCCGGTAGCCGCTGGGCAACGGCGCGGGCAAACGCGCGGCAGCTGCCTCGAGTAGCTGCCGCGCCGGCTCATCGATGCTAACGGCGCTGCCGATTCGAATCGGCGCCTCCAGGTGCGCGTTTTGCGGAACACAAATATCGTGGCATGCCAGCCAGCGCAGCTCGCCGCCCACCGGTATCGTGCCGGAAGGCAACGTGCCCGGCATCTGCAGCGCGGAGAGCAGCATGGTCGTTCCCTGGTAGCCGAAGTCCGTGCCCGCGGTTGTGGTCAGCCGCATGGGAACCGGCCACTCCAGTTCCCCGGCTGTCACACCTGGGGGGAGCTGCCACTGCATTCGTGGCGGCTCGCCCGAATCCCCGGGATTCTTCCAGTAAATGTGCCATCCACTGTCGGTCACAAACTGAATCCCCACATGTACCTTGGAACCCGGCGTCGCTGCCGTCTCCTCCACCACCAGCGAAGCTCTGGAATGTGCAGGTTGCTGCGGGGCAGTTCGGGTGCACCCGGACGCAAGCACAAGCACCCCCGCGCAGCTCACCAGCAATCGGCCCATGACTGGCGAGGATTTCATGCTCAGCTTCCGGCAATCACGGCAACGCGTGGCCTTATTTCTCCGCGGGCGAGGCCATGGAGCCCGGCACATTTTCCTGGTTCGGCGTCGGCGGCGGCACATTCTCCGCCGGCGCCAGCAGGGCATCGTTAATCGGCACCTTGCTCTTCAGCAGGTCGGTCTTGATCTCCACCTTCTGATCCGGCTGCGGGTTGATATCCGCCTCAAACGATACGTATCCGGGAAGGGCGATCCTGATCCGGTGTGCGCCCGGCGGCACCAGCAGTGCCCGGCCTCCAATATTGAACTCCCCGACATGCCCGACAAACTGACCGTCCATAAACACTGCGGCCCTCGTGGGGTTGGCCGAAATCTTAACCGTGGATGTCACGGCCGGCAGCGGCCGCGTGTCGCGCACCATGGCAACGCTGACAACCTTATCCTCTCCCGGACGGACAGTGATCTCTCTCGCAAAATCCTGGTATCCATCCTGACGGATCACGACGGTATGTTGACCCGGCAGGAGCATGACCTGCTTGTCTCCCTTAAGTTCCTTCAAGTACCCCACGTACTCTCCGTCAATCCACACTCCGGATGTCTTATCAGCATGCGAATTACCCTCGAAGCGAACCTCACCCATCACCGCGTTGCCGGCGCGGCAAGCGGGCGGAAAGAACAGCGTAGCGACTATCAGCGCACACGCTGCGAGCAACAGCTTTGGCAGCGATTTTTTCATATGTGCCTCCATCCTGGCTTTAGATGTACTAGGCAAGAGCCGTGCCAACCCAATCGCTGAGCGACCTTTCCAATAACCGAGTCGGCAGGCAGATAAGTTTTTCCATTCGCGCAAAAAATGCACGCAGAATAAGCGCCACACTTGTACAACTCCGAATCGGATATTCTTGCTTCGGTCAATTTTGGGCGGAGGCGATCGAATGAAGTGCGTGAGCGCAAAATTCCTGGTTGTGGGCTTGGGAACCGGAATTCTGGCGGGAGTTCTTTCAGGCCTGGTCGGGATTGGGGGCGGCGTGGTGATCGTGCCCGCGCTGGTCTACTTCGGCGGATTCAACCAGAAGCTGGCACAGGGGACTTCGCTGGCCGTGCTGCTGCCTCCCACGGGCGCCCTCGCCTTCTGGCAATACTACCGGACCGGCAACGTCGATCTGCGCATGGCCGCGCTGATCGTCCTCGGTCTTCTGCTGGGCGGATGGGTAGGCGGAGGATGGGCGCAGGAGCTCTCCAATAGCGCGTTGCGCAAAGGCTTTGCCATCTTCCTGATGTTTGCCGCCCTCAACATGTGGTTCGGGAAGTAACGCCGCAACTTTCGGCAGCCCATGCACGTCTATCTAAGCTCTGGCGCCCATACCGGCGTGCAGCTTGTGTGGATTTTCAAATTCAGCGATGGAGGCTCTTCGTCATGCCGATTACAGCGCTATTTCTCGATCTGGGCGGGGTTATGCTCACCAACGGATGGGACCGCAACTCGCGCGAGCTGGCGGCCCAAACCTTCGCACTCGACCGCAAGGAGATGGACGACCGCCATCATCTCACCTTCGATACCTACGAAGCCGGCAAACTCACCCTCGAACAGTATCTCAGCCGCGCCGTCTTTTACCAGGAGCGCAGCTTCACCCGCCAGCAGTTCCGCGATTTCATGCTCGCCCAGTCCCAAAGTTTTCCGGAGATGATCGCGCTGGTGAGCGCGCTCAAGGCCCGCTACAAGCTAAAAGTCGCCGTGGTCAACAACGAAGGCCGCGAGCTCAACCAACACCGGATCCAAACCTTCCAGCTCTCCAGCTTTGTAGACTTTTTCATCTCCTCCTGCTTCGTCCACGTGCGCAAACCCGATGAGGACATCTACCGCATGGCGCTTGACATCGCCCAGGTTCCGCCGACTGAGGTCGCCTACCTCGACGACCGCCTCATGTTCGTCCAGGTGGCCGAGACCCTCGGCATCCGCGGTATCCACCACACCAGCTACGCCACCACGGTGGATAAGCTGGCCGCCCTCGGACTCGCGCTCGACGAGCCGCGCCGCACTCCGCTCGACCTTGTCTGAATCAGCCAAGGCTTCGTCAGTCGAGGCTGCCCTGCTCCACCACCACGTTTTCACGCACAATCAGCCGATGCGCCGCCATCTCCCGAAGCTTCGGCAGCACGCGTTGCACGTGTTCGTCGGTATCCACAAAGGTCACCACCACGGGCAGCCGTCCTCCGCCCTCGACCAGCGTCGCCGTCTTCAGGCGCATCCGTCCCATAAATCCCGCCACCGTGTGGTAGGCCACGGCCCCGGCTACGTTTTCGTCCCGCAAATACTGCAAGACCTCAAGATGCAATGAGCGGTGCTGCCACTGATCGTCCTCATGCAGGTACATGGTGATTTGAACGGCCATGGTGCAATCTCCTGGGCTCGGCTTTTCGTGGCTCAGTCCGGCGGTCATTATATGCTCCTCGCTATCATCGCACCGGCCAAAACGCCCGCCAGGCACAGCAGGTTGTTGGCCAGCACGTTGTAGGCAAACAGTAGGTAGTGCCCCTGCTCAAAAAGCGAGAAGCTCTCAAAGGCATAGCTGGAAAACGTCGTGTAGGAGCCGCAGAAGCCGATGGCAATCATCAGTCGCCAGCGCGGATCGGGCAGCGCACGCTCCGTGCTCCACACCAGGAACAGCCCAAGGATGAAGCTGCCGGTGATGTTAATCAGCAACGTACCGTAAGGAAATAAGGCGGAGACGGAGCGGGCGACGAAGCGGCCGACGAAATAACGGGAGCTAGCGCCGACGATGGCGCCCAGAGAGATCCACAGGTAGGCAAGCACGATTCGGAGTTCTCCCTCAAATCAGATGTAGGAGTCATCAGCCGCACTCGCCAATTCAGTGCAACGGTTTAAAGGCGAACTCCATCGCCCGTCTTATTCTAGCAACTCACGCCCATCCCATCCAGACCTCTTGCCGCAGCCCACTTTGTGCTAACGTTCTGCCATGAGCACGCCCCCGGTCATCTGGACCATTGCCGGCTTTGACCCCTCCAGTGGCGCCGGCATCACTGCCGACCTGAAAACCATCTCCAGCTTCGGCTGCTATGGCGCCGCCTGCATCACGGCCCTTACCGTGCAAAACACCCTGGGAGTCCGCCGGGTCGAGCCAGTCTCCCCCCAAACGCTCCGCGAAACTCTTCATGCGCTACTTGAAGATATTCCTCCAGATGCGATCAAAATAGGAATGCTTTCCACCTCCGGCGTGGCTTCGCTGGTAGCCGATTTTCTGGAAACTCTTCTCCTACCCCTCTGCCCGGTCGTCCTCGACCCCATCCTGCGCTCCTCCTCCGGAGCCGAACTGCTCGACGCCGCCGGAGTGCAAATTTTGATCGCGCGTCTGCTGCCGCTCGCTTCCGTCGTCACTCCCAACCGCCACGAAGCGGCCATCCTCACCGGACTGGGCGCCCAAGACGCCGAAGGCGCGGCGACGGCCCTGCGCCAGATGGGCGCCGCAGCCGCCGTGGTCACCGGCGGCGATTCCTCCGCCCCAGGCGCCGTCCAGTATTCCGAAGACGTGCTCGCCTATGGGGCGGCTGGCATGGAATTCGTCGAAACGCTCTCGGCGCCCCGCATTCAATCCAGCGCTACCCATGGAACCGGCTGCGCCTTCTCCACGGCCATCGCCTGCGGCCTCGCCCAGGGGCAGGGCATCCCTGCCGCCGTCACCGCAGCCAAGGCGTTCGTCCGCAGGGCCATCGAGCAAGCCCCAGGAATCGGCCACGGCAAAGGCCCCATGGGACTCGACCGAGCAGCCAGAGACTAAGAACGGGCTCGCCTTTCGTCCGCAAAAGCCGCTGAATTTCCCGCGGAGATGGGTCAGAATCCACCGTTCCTGATTCTTCGCTGGAAAGCCCAAGCGTGAGGATTAAGCATACCGGTCCCGTTTTGGCAAGCTCAAACGGGTAAATATTTCCGGCTGGGTTGACCTTGGCCCTGCGGATTCCCTACAATGACACCAGTACCGCCCTACGTCCAAGCCTTGGCAGTGAAAGTGCAAGGTAACAGTTCAGCGAGGTATTTGAATGCGACGAGTACTTACCCATTCCGTCTATGCACTGCTTTTGCTAGCCGGCACAATGGGAGCGACAGCGGGACGTGAAACATTCATTCCGCCAAGTGCGCCAGCCTTTCTACCGATTCCCCAGGAGAAGTCCAAAGAGCTCACGCCATCGGCCAAGCCGTATCAAGTGGGCAGGGCATCCTGGTATGGCGGATTATTCCAAGGCAAAGCTACCGCGAGCGGCGAAAACTACGATATGTACGACTTCACTGCTGCACATCGTGAGCTGCCCTTGGGCACCTTCCTTAAGGTCACTAACCTCACCAACCGGAAATCCGTGATTGTCCGCGTGAATGACCGCGGCCCGTTCTTTCCAGACCGAATCATCGACCTGTCCTATAGCGCGGCCCGCAGCCTTGGGATGCACCAGAACGGAGTAGAGAAGGTTCGGATCGACATCGTCGGCGACCAGCAAGCGGAGATGGCGATGGCCAAGCAGCCCGCCTTGCAGCACTAGACGACACTTATCGAACCGATTTTAGCCCTGCGGCCTCAGCGCCGCGGGGCTTTTGCTTTTTTCCCGCTCTGCTGCCTGCACGTTCCTCCAACGCGTCCGGAATCGGCTATTCTGTCTCCATGCACAATGGCAGCGATCATTTGATAGTCGCGCTCGACTCTCCCGACGCGGAGAAGGCGCGGGCGCTGGTCCAGAAGCTGGGCTCAAGCGTCAACTTTTACAAGGTAGGAAAAGAGCTTTTCACCGCCGTCGGCCCTACCATCGTCCGCGAACTTGTCGCCGACGGCAAAAAAGTCTTTCTCGATCTCAAATTTCACGACATCCCCAACACCGTCGCTGGAGCCGTCCGCAGCGCGGCCTCGCTCGGTGTCTCGCTGCTCACCGTCCACGCCTCGGGAGGCGCCAAAATGCTGCAGGCCGCAGCCGAAGCGGCAGCCCAGTCGGAGAATAGGCCCACAGTCCTGGCGGTAACGGTACTCACCTCGTTCACCGGCCAGGAACTGGAGCAGATCGGCATCAAAGGCAGCCTGGAAGCCCAGGTCCTCCGCCTGGCTACACTGGCCATCAACACCGGATGTGGCGGCATCGTCGCCTCCGCCCAGGAAGCTCTCCACCTGCGCCAGGCGCTGGGCACCGAGTTCACCCTCGTCACCCCTGGCATCCGTCCCGCCGGTAGCGTTGCTGCCGACCAGGCCCGCGTCGTTACCCCTGAGGCTGCCATTCGCGCCGGAGCCGATTACCTCGTCGTTGGGCGGCCCATCAGCGCGGCCGATGATCCCGCCGAGGCTGCCCGCACCATCCTCCACCAGATCGAACTTGCTTTTTAGCTTGGCCGGGCTTCCGAACCGCTTGCTGCTCCCTCCCGCGCACGTCTATGCGCTTACCACTTGATAGAATGGTGAGGCCTTGAAACCGTACCGACACTGGATTCTTTTCGCGCTTCTCTTCCTGCTCCCGGCCATCGCTCTGGGACAGGCTGCGCCCGGCACCCAAACCGTCCTGGTCTTTCCCTTCGAAAACTCCACCCACCAGCCCGGACTGGAGTGGATCAGCGAAGCATTCCCCGAAGTCCTCGGCCAGCGCCTCAACACCCAGTCGCTGTTTCTCATCAGCCGCGAGGATCGCCAGTATGCCTTTGACCGCATGGGGATCCCGGTCAATCTCCATGCCTCGCGTGCCACCCTCTACCGTATCGCCACGCAGTTGGACGCCGATTTCATCATCCTCGGCAGCTACTCCTATGACGGAACGACCTTCACCGCCCGCGCCCAGGTTCTGGACATGAAGGCCCTGCACCTGACGCAGGATCTAGTCGAGAGCGGCCCACTGAACCAGTTCAACGCCATCCAGACCGCGCTCGCCTGGGATGTGCTCCGGCAGATGCGCCCCAAGTTCAGCGAGCCCCGCAATGAATTCCTCCTGCGCGCGCCCGCCATACGCCTGGATGCCTTCGAAAACTTCATCCGCGGCGTTCTGGCCACCTCCAGCAGCGACAAGCTCAAATATCTCAAGACCGCCGTCACCATCGATCCCAACTATGCGCAGGCCGTTCTGCTGCTGGGCAAAACCTACTTCGCCGCGCGCGACTACGAATCGGCTGCCCTCTGGTTCGCCAAGATTCCCTCCACCGACGACTCCTTCAGCGAGGCCAGCTTCCTACTCGGCCTCTCCGAATATCATCTCGGCCACTTTGAAAAAGCCTCGGCGGCCTTCAAGGCTACGTCCGAGCGCTTCCCCCTTACCGAAGTCCTTAACAACATCGGGGTCGTCGAAAACCGCCGCGGTCATCACGAGGCCGCCGCCTACTTCCAGAAAGCTGTGGATGCCGATCCCTCCGACGCCGACTACCATTTCAACCTCGCCGTCGCGCTCTTCCGCAAGGGCGATCTACCCGGAGCGCAGCGCCAGCTCCGCGAAACCCTCACCCTCCGTCCTGCCGACACCGAAGCGCGCCAGTTCCAGGAATCCATCTCCGTAGCCAGCCCGCTTCCGGCTATCCCGCTCACCCGCATCAAGCAGAATTACGACGAGAGCTCCTATCGCCAACTCGCCGTCGAGTTGCAGAATGCTATCGATGACTCGATCCGCAAGGCCAAGCCGGCCATGCAGGCCTCGCTCCACCTCGAACGCGCCCGCGAACTCCTCGCCGACGGCGCAGCCAGCGAGGCGGAAAATCAGTTTCGCGAATCGCTCACCCAACAACCGGCCAATGCCGAAGCGCTCGCCGGGCTCGCCCACTCCCTGCTGGTCGAAGGCAAGTTCCCCGAAGCATGCCGTCAGGCCAACGCCTCGCTCATCTTGAAGCCCGGTGCCGAAGCCTACCTTGTCCTCGCGCGCGCGGCACTCCACGACCATGACCGCACCGGGGCCCAGGAATTTCTCCAGAAGGCGCTCGCACTCGATCCCGCCAACCAGGAGGCCCAAGCCGTCGGCCAGGAGCTCCAGAACCAGCCCGCCGATGAGCTTCCGGCACGGCAGTGATTGCACAAAGCCCGCATCGGCGTTAGATTGGAGCCGTCTCCCGGAGGTAGCATGAAACGCCATCTTCCGCTCGCCGTTGCGTTTCTGCTGCTCCTCGCTGCGCTTCCGGCCGCCGCGCAAATCCTGCGCCTGCGCATCGACGGCACCATCCAGCCCATCGCCGCCGAGCGCGTCTCCCGCGCGGTGGACGCCGCCTCATCGCGTCACGCATCTGCCCTGCTCATCGAACTCGACACCCCCGGCGGACTGCTCGACTCCACCCGCGACATCGTCGCCAAAATCGATGCTTCCCCAGTCCCCGTCATCACCTTCGTCGCTCCCAGCGGAGCCCGCGCCGCATCCGCCGGATTCTTCATCCTCGAAGCCGGCGACGTCGCCGCCATGGCCACCGGAACCAACACCGGAGCCGCTCACCCTGTTACCATCGGCGGCGGCCAGCCCGACGACGTCATGAAGACCAAGATCGAGAACGACTCCGCGGCCTTCCTTCGCTCCTACGTCTCGCGCCGCGGGCGCAACGCCGAGGAGGCGGAAAAAGCCGTCCGCCAATCCATCTCCTGGACCGACAGCGAAGCCCTTAACCTCCATCTCATCGACCTCACTGCGCACGACGAAGCCGACCTGCTCCACCAGCTCGAGGGCCGCACCATCACGCGCTTCAATGGCACGTCCCAAACCCTCCACCTTGCCGGCCAGTCCGTAGTCGATCTTCCACCCACCCTGCGCGAACAGATCCTGGGCTGGCTCATGGACCCGAACATCGCCTTCCTCGTCCTGGTCATCGGAGCCCTCGCCGTCTATGTCGAATTCACCCATCCCGGCGCTGTCGTTCCCGGCGTCGTCGGAGTCCTGTTCATCCTGCTCGCCGTCTTTGCGCTCAACCTGCTGCCCACGCGCTTTTCTGCCTTGGCGCTCATCGCCCTGGCCTTCGTGCTTTTCGCCCTGGAGGCGAAGTTCGTCTCCCACGGCGCCCTCACCCTGGGAGGCATCGCCGCGCTTACCCTCGGAGGCCTTCTTCTGGTCGATGGCCCCATCCCGCAGATGCGGGTCAAGCTGATCGTGGCCCTCTCCGTCAGTCTCCCCTTCGGGCTTATCACGGCGTTCCTCATGTCGATCGCCTGGCGCGCCCGCCGCAACAAAGTCGTCACCGGCTCTCAGGGAATCGTCGGCGAACTCGGCGTCGCCTGCACCGACCTAGCCCCCAGCGGCAAGGTCTTCGTCCACGGCGAGCTCTGGAACGCCCACTCCGCCAGGCCAATTCATCCCGGCGACCAAATCCGCGTCGTCGCCATTCGCCAACTCGAACTCGAAGTCGAACCCACAGCCTAGCGCCAAACCAGCTTCATTCTCGGCGGTGGGTCAATTGAGTTGAAATGTGAGAGTATAGACGACTGTGCTGCCGGAACGGCTCTCCGGCACCCTCGGTTGCACCCGCGGTGGCGGGACACATTCGTTCACCGGTTGAGCCGCCCGACGCCAAGGGGGAGATACGATGCCAACAGGTCACGTTCAACTCTGGAAGGGTTCTAGTTTCACCATCGAACGCAAAAAGGGCAAAGCTCCCGGCACGGTGATCTTCCATTTCTCCGGACCCTTCACCGCGCGCGATATGTTCGGCTCCCTCTCACCGGAAGCGATGCATAACCTCTTCGAATCCCAATCGGACGAGGAGCCGGCCATTTCCATCTTCGACCTGACCGACGTTCCTTACATGGATTCGTCTGGGCTGGGCATGATCATCAGCCAGTATGTCCGGTGCCAGGCCAAGGGCCTGCGGATGGTTGCCGCTGGCGTGGGCCCACGCGTCCTGGAATGGTTCAGACTCACCAAACTGGACATGTTCATTCCCATGGACGCCACCGTTGACGAAGCCGAGGCCCATGCCTTGCAACTACCACAGCCCCGGCCGCTCCATCCGGACGTTCTGCGGTTCCTCGGCGAGGGCATTTGAGCCATAAGGCCGCGGAATCATCCGGGCTTACCGACGACCTGTCCGAGCTCGAAGTCGAACCCACCGCCAAACGCGGGGTGGCCGCTATTGGTGATGGTTTAGCAATTTACACATCCTTGCCCAGCGCGTTGTCTAGCGGTCTTTGCAAGGCGAAGATGGCCAGTCCCGCCGCCACACCCAGCACGGCCAAGCCGAAGAAGAACGATTGCCTCGATATTTTTTCGTAGTAGGTGCCGAGGTATCCGGACAGGAGATTTCCCAGGAAACTGGAGAAGAACCACATGCCCATCAGCATGCTCACCAGGCGCGCAGGCGCAACCTTGGTCACCAGCGACAGGCCAATGGGTGAGAGATAAAGTTCACCCATCGTATACACGGCGGTGCAGCTCACCAGCCACAGGAAGCTGATTCGCTGCTCGGGGCGCATGCCCGCCGTAATGTACATCAGCGGCAGAAACGAGATGCCGAGCAGGCCGCAGCCGATGGCCATCTTTGCGATGCTCCCCGGTTCCCTGCGCCGCCTCGATTGCCAGCTCCACGCCATGTTCAGGAACGGCGTGAACAGGAAGATGAACATCGGATTGATGGCCTGAAACCAGGTGGAGGGCATCTCCCGCCCGAAGATATGCCAATCCGTGTTGCGGTCGGCGAACAACTGGATGGTGTTGCCCTGCTGCTCGTAAACACCCCAGAAGATCACGTTCAGCATGCACAGCACCACCAGGCCGGCAATCGCCTTCCACTCCGCCGAGGTAAGCGGCTCAGGCTCGGTGTGGGTCTGCCTGGCGCGCGTCAACTGGTCTTGCGCCAGATACTTCTGCCCCCAGAGATACAGAAGCAGTCCGGCGATCATGCCCACGCCGGCAGCGGCAAAGCCGTAGTGCCAGCCAAGCTTTTGGCCCAGCGTTCCGCACACCAGCGGAGAAAAGAAAGCGCCCAAATTGATGCCCATGTAAAAGATGGTGTACGCGCGGTCGCGTCGCGGGTCCCCGGGAGCGTACAGGCTTCCGACCTGGGTCGAAATATTGGGCTTGAAGCAACCGTTGCCGGCGATGATGAATAGGAGCCCGAAGAGAAACATCGATTCTAGCGCCATCAGGAAGTGCCCAATCGCCATCAGCACGCCGCCCAGCACCACCGTCTTGCGCTGCCCCAAAACACGGTCCGCCAGTATCCCGCCGAAAAATGGCGTAAAGAACACCAGCCCCGTGTAGATTCCGTAAATCTGCGAAGAAAGCGGCTGCACCTTCATCGGCCCGAAGACGGCTTCGATCACATGCTGCAGCCCCATGAAGCCGAAGACATGCGAGGTTCCCGCATGGATGCTGTTGATGAGGTAGTTCACCATGTACAGCACCAGGATCGACCGCATCCCGTAGTAGGAAAACCGCTCCCACATCTCGGTGAAGAACAGCACGAACAACCCAGCCGGGTGGCCGAGAATCGTTTTTTGATCGCGCACGGTATCGGCAGGCGACAGCGAGCCTGCCACGCCACTCACAACGCCGCCTGCATCCGTATCGCTCACGCCCCGCTCCTTCCCTCAATCCTATCCCGGAGAGGATTTCCGCGCCAAAGGACGTGCGGATGGCCCATGCAAGGCAGAATGCGGGGCATCCGCCGGCATTATCTCTGCATGCCTTTCCGCCAGCGCTCGACGCACTGAGTGAGCTGCTCTTCCATGCGGGGGAGGGTGCGGCGCTCGTCCCAGGTTTCGCTGGCATACCGGCGCGCTTGCTGGCTCATGCGGGCGAGTGTCTCCGGGCTGCTGGAGAGCCGATCGATTGCGGCGAAGAGCGCATCGGCATTCTCCGGCTCCACGACCACTCCCGCCCGGGAATTCAGCACCGCGCGCGCCACTTCACTTTCCGAGTTCACCGAGGCGATCACCGGGCACCCGGCGCAGAGCAGGGTGACGGTTTTGGAGGGAAAGACGATGTTGGAGACAATGCGCTGCTGCGTGATGAGAGCAATTCCCGTGGCGGCGAGCATCTGCTGGAATTCTTCGGCGGGCAGCAGCGGGAGGATTTGGACGTTGCCGAGTTGGCGGACGCGCGCCTGCTCCTCCAGTTGGGGACGCATCGCGCCGTCGCCGACGAAGAGGTAGTGGAGGTCCGGGTGCTGGCGCGAGCGCTCGGCGGCTGCGAGAATGACCTGCCTTGCTTGACGCCCATGTTACCGGAGTGAGAGACGATCAGCTTGCCCTGCAATCGGGGCGCTGGCGGAAGGCTTCGCCGTCACAGCGCTCGCGCAGGGTGTAGAGCGCGGAGTCGGCTCGCGGCGGAAAGAGGACGACTTTCGAGGGGGCGATTCCCTTCTCTACTATGCGCTGCCGCATGCCTTCGGTGATGGTGGCGACCAGCGAGGCGCGCTGGTGGGCGTGGCGCTCGACGCGATGGAGCGCGTCAATCAGCTTTTGCCCCTTCATCATGCCGAGTTCGACGGCGGCGTCGGGCTGCAGGTCCATCACGTCAAAGACAAAGGGAACGCGCCACAGGCTGGCGAGGGTGGAGGCTGTCAAGGCGAGTCCGATCGGCGGCGAGATGGCGTAGATGAGGTCGGGCCGCTGGCTGGACAGAGCGCGCGCGAAGGACGAGGCGAGGTACGAGGCCTCGTGCAGGATGCGCTTTTTGCTGTTGACCACCTGCGGGACGTACATCCAGGAGCGCAGGATGGTGACGCCGTTACGCTGCTCGCGCTGGCAGAGCTTGCCGCGATAGGGCTCGGGCACGCGCCACTCGGGATAGTAGGGCGGGCCGGTGCAGATGGTGACCTGGTGGCCGCGCGCGGCGAGGTATTCGCAGCGCCAGATGTTGAAGGCGGCGATTCCGGTCTCATCCGGCCAGTAGTTGATGCTGAGCACTAGAATGCGCATCGTTATGATCCAACGAAGCGGGCGTAAAAGCTGCGGGCGACGCCTGTGTCCGTGGTGCCGCGGATGATGGCGCGTCCGTCTGGAAACAGGGTCATCTCGAAGGGCGGGCGCAGGAACTTCAACACATATTCGGTGTAACGAACTTCTCCGTGCGGCGCCAGACGGGTCTGGAGCGCGGCAAAATCGATGGGGCGGCTGCGCTCGTGTATCTGTACCGAGTTGCGCCCGCACAGCGAGATGTGGGGATGAGCGCGCCCGGCCAGATAGGGAAACTCGCGCCCCTGGCAGACGCTGCAATCGGAGCGCGGCTGCGCGGTGCGGATTTCGGAATGCTCGTTATGCCAGGCATCCAGGGAAAGCAGTGTGCGGCGCATGGCACTGCGCGCGCCAACCAGCAGCTTCATCGCCTCGGTGACCGCCAGCGAGGCGACCAAGTTGACGGCGGAGTTGAGAATGCCTCCGGTGTCGCAGGTTTCGACGGCTCCGCCCGGAGGATGGGGAAAGACACAGGCTAGGCACGCCGTTTCACCGGGAAGAATGTTGAGGGTGACTCCGTAGCTGGCCACGGCGGCGGTGTAGATCCAGGGACGCTGCTCGCGCACGGCGTAGTCGTTAAGCAGGTAGCGGGTTTCAAAGTTGTCGGTGCCGTCGAGAATGAGGTCGGTGTCTTCGAGAAGGTCCTCGCAGTTATCGGGCGTGAGGTCTTCGACGTGGGACTCGACGGTGACGGTGGAGTTGATCTGCTGCAGCTTGCGGGCGGCGGCAATGGCCTTGGGCAGCGACTCGGCTGCATCGCTCTCATCGAACAAGACCTGCCGCTGCAGGTTGCTGGGCTCGATGTAGTCGCGGTCGATAATGCGGACGTAGCCCACGCCGGCACGCACCAGCAGCGAACTGAGGACCGATCCGGTGGCTCCGCAGCCGACGATGACAATGCGGGAGCCTGCCAGCTTGCGCTGGCCTTCCGCGCCGATGCCGGGAAAGAGAAGCTGCCGTGAGTAACGCTCGTCTACTGCCTGCATATTTCCATAATAAATGCGTGAGTTGTCTGTGCAACAGCTGGGTGCGGCTTGGCGCGAGCCAAAATATTTTTTTGAGGGACTGAAGAAAAAGCGGAGTTCCGCCGATAAACGCACTAACAGCCCGTCTACCGAAGCAGCGGGAAGACGTCGGGAGGGTTTAAGCGATGTCCACATTCGGGATTTCAGGCAGCGGCTTTTCTCAACTGGACAGCCTGCTTGGCAGCGCCGAAAAGTTCAACACCGAATTCAAGCAACTGGGCAGCGACCTGCAGAGCGGAAACCTTGCGGCAGCCCAAGAGGACTTCGTGACACTGTCGCAGGATGTACTCTCTTCGCCCTTCGCGCAGGTTTCGGCATCGTCCTCCGCGGCGTCGTCCGCTTCCACCGCCGCATCTTCGACGACCACGGCAGCGACCGCTTCAAGCTCGACTTCGACGACGGCCACTGCGAGTTCGTCGGCCACGACAGCGGCGGGCAGCAGCACGCAATCGGTATTGTCCGCGCTGGAGCAGGATTTCCAGACGCTGGGGCAGGAGCTGCAAAGCGGAAATCTCGCCGGGGCACAGCAGGCATTCTCCCAGATTCAGCAAGCTGCGCAGCAGGCCTCGCAGAGCGAGGGCGGGCATCACCGGCACCATCATCAAGCGTCAGGGTCTGGCGGCACGGAGTCCGGCGGTTCCGATAATGCCGCCTCGGAGCTGCAGTCGCTGCTAAGCAGCATCGTCAGCGCGACCTCGGCTTCCAGCACCGCTTCGACGTCCGGCACGGCAACCGCCGCCAGCAGCGCGTCTTCCACCACGGCTGCGACCAATTCTGCAAGCACTTCTGCGGCAGGCGGCAACGGCACGGGCGCGCTGAGCGCAATCGAGCAGGACTTCCAGAGCCTCGGCACGGCTTTGCAATCCGGCAATCTCGCCGGAGCACAGCAGGCGTTTACCCAGTTGACGCAGGATGCGCAGAGCCTCTCCGGCGCACTTCCTAGTCGCCACCACCATACGGCAAGCTCAGGCAGTTCCAGCTCAGAGCTGATGCAGGCGCTACTGAGCAGCCAGCAGACGGAGTCGGCAGCGGCCACCTCCAATTCGACGGTTAGCCCCAGCCCGGCAGTGAGCAGCTTGAACGTTTCTGCATGAGCGCGGCATTCGCAGCCGAGCTAAATTTCCGGACCTGCTCTGAGAACTTGAGGCCGCTACCTTCCGCCATCTCCGGGCATCCTAATAGGGCAGGTCGGGCTTCCGCGCGCCTATGCTGAGAAAGCGCGGCGCCCGAAATGGAGGATAGGCGAATGTTCAGGAAGCTCTGGTTAACGTTGCTTTGCGCAGTGGTTGGGACGGTGGCTGCGCTGCCGTTGATGGCTGCGGTTCCCGTGGCCGGGGAACAGGCGCCGCGATTCACACTGACGTCAGAAGATGGAACTCCGGTGAGCCTGCAGGACTATGCAGGCAAGTGGGTGGTGCTCTACTTCTACCCGAAAGACTTCAGCACCGGCTGCACCCTGGAGGCGCAAAACTTTCAGCGCGATATGGAAAAGTACAAGCAGCTCAACGCAATCATTCTGGGCGTGAGCGTGGACAATCCGGACTCGCACCAACGGTTTTGCGCCAAGGAAGGGCTGAGGTTCAAATTGCTGGCTGACACCGAGCACTCGGTGGCGCAAGAATACGGCACACTGGCCTATACGGGAATCACGAAGGCCTCGCCGGGTGCGTTCGTGATCGCGCCCGACGGCAGGGTTGCCCGCGTGGCACGGAAGACATTTCTGATTGCGCCCGACGGCAGGATCGCCCTCGTTTTCGACAACGTGCAACCAGCCGAACATAGCGCCGAGGTTCTGTCAGCGCTGCGGGATCTAGAGAAAAAATAGAGAGCCTTCCGCATGGTGCGGGAGGCGCCATGCGGGGGGCATTCCGGGAGCGGCTGTCACGCGGCCAGCTTCTGCTCCGGCGTGGTAGCCACGGGCTGGCCTGGTTCGTGCTTGGGGCGGCGCGCCAGCAGCGGCAGAACGAGCGAGCACACCATCACGATGGCGATGACGTGGATCGCGGGCTGATACATGCCCGTGGTCTGCCGGACGCGGGCGATGAGGATGGGCGAAGGCACTGCTCCCGCGCCCCAGGCGAGCAGAATCCAGCCATAGATTCCGCCCATGTACTTTGCGCCGAAGAAGTCCGCGGTAAATGACGGCATGGTGCCGAAGCCGCCGCCATAGCAGAGGCCGACGGTGGCCACCGCCGCGGTGAACAGCGCCGCGGTATGCAGGTGCGGCAAGGCGAAGAAGACGCCGACCTGAATCAGGTACAGCAGGAAATAGACGCGGGCGCGGCCCAGAAAGTCGGAGACAGCAGCCCAGAAGACGCGGCCGAGTCCGTTGAAGATGGAGATGACGCCGACGATTCCCGCGGCGGTGACGGGCGTGAGTCCCACCAGTTGCTGGGCCATTGGCGAGGCTTGGCTGATGACCATGATTCCGGCCGAGACGTTGAGGAAGAGCATGAACCACAGCAGCCAGAACTGTGGCGTGGACATCGCTTCCTTGACCGTGAAGTCGTAGGTAGAAGCGGCCTTGGAGACGGCCGAGCGCGGCTCCCATCCTTCCGGGCGCCAGCCCTGCGGCGGATTCTGATAGAACTGTGCGGTGAGCACCACGACTATCAGGTAGACGATTCCCAGGGTTAGGAAGGTGGCCGGCACGCCATAAGCGAGGATCTCGCGGGCGGCGAGCGGGCTCATCACCAGCGCGCCGGCGCCGTAGCCGCAGACGGCAACTCCGGTCATCAGGCCGCGGCGGTCAGGGAACCATTTGACCAGCGTAGCCACGGGACAGATGTAGCCCATTCCCATCCCAATGCCGGCCAATACACCGTAGCCGAGATAGAGTCCGCCGAGGGAGTGATGGGCAGAGGCGAAGGCGGCCACCATGTAGCCGGCGCCGTAAAGAATGCCGGCGACGGTGGCGACGCGGCGCGGACCGACGCGATCCTGCCAGAGCCCACCGATAATGGTTCCTAGCCCAAGGAAGAGGACCGAGAGCGTGAAGGTGAGTGCGACGCGGGTGAGCGTCCAGTGTTCGGTGCTGATGAGCGGTTTGACGAATACGCTCCAGCCGTACACCGCGCCCAGGCAAAGCTGCATGAGGACCGCTGCAGCGGCGATTCCCCAACGGTTAGCGAGACGATCTGTGGCCATGGCTAATCTCCATTTCCTAATACGAGGACAGAGCACATCGATCAGCCAACCGGCTTCGCTTCGTTCGCAAACTTAGCGTCCGCTTTCGTTTTTCCAAATCGAGTCGCGGCCTGTTGCGTGCCGCGTTTCTTCCACCTCCTTCTCGTTTCCCGGCCCTAGCGACCCTTGCCGATATGTCCAAATTTATCCGGCCCGCAGCAGTGGGACGTCGGCCAGCCGCCCGGCGCCCGAGTAGATCACAAAGCGGCGTCCGCGCAGGAAGCCGATGAGCGTCATGCCGAACTCGCGCGCCAGCTTGACCGCCAGGTCGGAGGGCGCCGAGACCGAGGCGAGCACCGGAATGCCCGCCACCAGCGCCTTCTGCGCGATCTCGAAGCCGCCGCGCCCACTCACCATCATCAGCGAACCGGAGAGCGGCAGACGGTCATGCGCCAGCGCCCACCCGATGGCTTTGTCCACCGCATTGTGCCGGCCTACGTCCTCGCGCAGCACCTGCAGCTTGCCACTGAGACTGAACAGGCCGGCAGCGTGCAGCGCGCCCGTCCGGCTGAAGACCGCCTGCTCGGCTCGCAACTGATCGGGAAGACGGCAGAGCACCTCGGGATCGACGCTGCAGTTCGGATTGGGCGGTACGATGTCGCGAACGCGTACGGCGTCGATGGACGCCTTGCCGCAGACTCCGCAGCTGGAGGCAGCGTAGAAGTTGCGCTGGCTGGCCTTGAGATCGAATTCGACGCCCTCGGCCAGATCGACCCGCACGCGATTGGCACCGCTCTCGGTGGCGCCATCGGGCAAAACACCGGTCTCGTGGCGCACGGAGGCGATCTGGGTACGGCTGCTGATCAGACCTTCGGTGAAGAGAAATCCCGGCGCCAGTTCGAGGTCATGGCCGGGGGTTCGCATGGTCACGCTGACGGGAAGCTCGCCGACGCGAATCTCCAGCGGCTCCTCGGCGACCAGATAGTCGTCGAAAGGACGCAAGACACCATCGCTCCATTCCTTGACTCCGGTTACTGACACCATGCGTGGGATCAACTACAACTCCTTATATTATGAAATGCCCCGACCGGTGCCCCACATCTGCTGACGAAGGCAGATGTGGGGCGAACGCCGCCTCCGACATTTCAAGCTACGCAGCCGGGTACGCGGCAAAGATACCGCTCCGGCTGCGGGCGCTAGGCTGCGATTTTGCCGCGCGCCTCCTCGCTGCCTGCCTCAAGGCAGGCTCCTCCGATGAGTTCCACGGTTGCGTTGTAATCGGGCACGCCGCTGGGGTCGAGGCGTCCGGCGGGGATGATTACGTTGGCCTCCGGCCAGTGCGCTTGCAGACAGCCCGGCTTGATGCGGTCGATGCGCACGTGTCCGATGAATGAGCCGTGTTGGTTGCGCAGGGTGATCTCGTCTCCATTTCTCAGACCCAGGCGGCCGGCATCTGCGGGTGAGATGAGGATGTCATCGCGGCTGGCGCCGTTAAGTGGGTCCTTGTCCGCCATCACCATGCTGTTGAACTGCTTGCCGCGCCGGGTGGCCACCAAGAATTGGCCCGGCGGCACGAACTCCTCCGGTAGCGCCACCACGCTGAAATGGCCCAGCCCATCGGGAGTCAGGCAGCGGTCCACCAGCAGGCGCGGCCCGCCGTACTGGAACTGATCGCCCTTCTGCCGCAGGTTGGCAATTCCCTTGTAGGTGGGGCAGACACGGTCGATTTCATTGCGGATATCCTGGGTGTCGCGCCAGGGGAAGACCAGTGCTGCCCGCTCGGGATACATCTTGCGGGCGACCATCACCGGAATCTCCCATTCGTCGCGGGTGTCGCCGGGACGCGGTCCGGGAATCTCCGGGCTGTAGATGACGCGGCGCTCGGTGCTGGTTTCGGTTCCTCCGCCGCGCTGCTCGTAACGGGTGCGCGAGGGCAGCAGCACCACGGTTTCGGCGGGCTCGACGAACATGGTCGGGTTGGCGACGATGTCCTGATGGATGCGCAGCTTGATTTTGCCCAGAGCATGGTCGACCAGATCGGGCTCCGGCAGGGTGGACTTGAAGTTGCCGCCGCTCTGCCAGAGGGCATCGATCTCGCCGCGTCCGGCGGCCAGCACCATGTGCGCGGCGGTGAGACCCTTCCAGGAGGGAGGCTCAAAGCCCCACTTCTCGGGAGTGGCGAACGTTTTGGCGTTAGCCTCGTTGACCGGGAAACCCATGACGTAGGCGCTGGGCTGGCCGCCCATCTCGGCTCCGCCCTGCACGCCGCTGTGGCCGCGGATCGGCATCAGTCCGGTGTGCTCGCGTCCGATGTTTCCCTTGGCGAGTTGCAGGTTGACGATGGCGCGCACGTTCTCACTGCCATAGGCGTGCTGGGTGATGCCCATGCTCCAGACGATGATGGAGTGGCGCGCCTTGCCGAATGCTTCGGCGAACCGCATCATGTCCGAGCGGGTGAGGCCCGAGCTGCTCTCCAGCGTCTCCCAGGAGAGGCTGCGGACTTTGGCTTCGGTCTCGCTCCAGCCGCTGGTGCGCCGACTAATGAAGTCGCGGTCGATCCAGTCGCACTCGATGAGGTGTTTGAGCACACCGGAAAAGAAGGCGATGTCGCCACCGGCATGAATCTGGAAGTGATCGTCGGCGATCTTGGTGCCGAACAGCGCGCTCTCGGTGACCGAGGGAATCCAGTAGCGGTCCAGGCCCGGCTCCTGATAGGGATTGACGACGAAGACCTTGGTTCCGGCCTTTTTGGCGTAGTGCAGATACTTGGTGGCTACCGGTTGGTTGTTGGCCAGGTTGGTGCCGACCAGAACCACCAGGTCAGCGCCGATCCAGTCCGAGTAGGAACAGGTGGTGGCGGCACAGCCTACGGTAGCGCTAAGTCCGGAGGTGCTGGGTGCATGGCAGATACGGGCGCTGGTATCGACATGATTGGTGCCGAGGAAGCGCGCGACTTTCTGGTGGGCATAGTAGGCCTCGTTGGTGAGCCCGCGCGAGGTCATGTACCAGGCCAGGCGCTTGGGATCGACTTCGCGCAGGACCGCAGCGACGCGTCCGATGGCTTCGTCCCAGGAGACGACGCGGAAGCCCTTGTCGCCCTTGGACCGCACCATGGGCGCGGGCAGGCGTCCCATCTTTCGCAGCTTCCGCTCGGAGAGCCCGCGCAGGGTGGAGGCATCCTCGAAGAGTTGCGCGTCCATGGCAGGCATGGTATTAAGGCGCAGCAGTTGGAGGCGCACGGCGCAGAGGTGAATGCCCTTCATCGTCCAGTCGTGCATGCCACTGGTGCCCAGCGAACAGCCGTCGCAACAGCCGTCGCTCAGGATGCGAAAGGCATAGCCCAGACTGTCGCGGTTCTCCCAGACCGAATCCAGAATGTCACGGTAATTGTTGGGATGTTGTTGGTTGAGGCCATAGGGTACGAGGCTTACCCAATTCCGTTTGTTGACCCTCTTGGCCCGGTCTTCGGCAAACTCTGCCATCGAGGACTCCTTCCGCACAATCTGTGTGCCGGTCGCAGGTTCCCCTGTGTAGCCGCTAACCTTGGAGGATAAGTAGGGCGAAAGGGTTTCCCGGAGGATTAAAGTCTTTGGCCGGGGACGGGCAAAATCATCCGTTGGAATAGACTTCCATTTTCAAGATTTAGAACTTGAGCTGTTTGCCGATGCTTTCTGGGATGAGGCGAATGACCGTCATAATCCAGCGCCATTTGCCGGGGACGTAGAGGATGTCGCGGCGGCCTTGCTCGATCTCACGATAGATGGCGCGGGCTACGGCCGCCGGGTCGGCGAACTTGGCACTCCCCGGCATGTGCGCCGTCATGGGCGTCGCCACCGGCCCCGGCTTGATGGTGAGCACACGGATCCCGGCGGAGTAGAGCTTGGCTCGAAGTCCCTGGGCAAAGAGAGCCAGAGCTCCTTTGGCCGTGCCATAGATATAGTTGGAACGCCGCCCGCGGTCTCCGGCCACCGAGGTGATGACCGCAATGCATGCCCGGGGTTGTTCGGTAACGCCACGTGCGGCCAGCACGGGTGAGAGCCGCGTGAGCAGGGAGACCGCGCTGGTGAAGTTGGTGTTCAACTCGGTGAGCGTGATCTCGGGCGAATCCTCCGCGCGGGCCTGATCGCCCAGCGATCCGTAGGCCAGCAGGAGGGTATCGAAGTCCGGCATCTTCGCCAGAATCTCGCTGACCAGAGCGGGATGCGAGTCGATTGCGGCGAGGTCGGCGGCGATGGATTCCACGCGGGAGGCGCCGCGCGCTGCCAGATCGCCGGTGACGGCGGCCAGGCGTTCGGGGTGGCGAGCCACAAGCAAGAGTTCCTTGTGATCGGCTGCAGCCAGGCGGGCAATCTCCTGCGCAATCTTCGAGGTCGCCCCGAGAACTACAATTTTCCGGCTCTGCGTTTTGCGGCCCACCGTTTGCATGCTCACCGTGCCTCCTCGCTCTGCATGCGCCGCCAAAATCCGGACGACATATGTGGGTCCACAAAGGGACGGAAGCGCTCCAGTCCGGGGTAGGAAAGTTCGAACATGTGGCGGCTCATGCGTCCGTCCTTAGCGGGATAGAGCGCTCCGTGCGCGCTCTGCACGATGAAGTCGAGCTGACTGAACAGCTGCAGGGTGCGGTCGCCACGGAAGGGGAAATCCAGCGCCAGCGTCAGTCCAGGCCGGGGAAAAGACAGGATGCCCGGCGACGGAATGCTGCCGAACTTCTTGATGACTCCGAGAAACGAGCCTTCGCCCGAGTCCGAGATGGCGCTGAGAATTTCCTGAAAGGCATCGGCGGCCGACTCCGGAACGACACATTGATACTGCACCAGGCCGCGACGGCCATAGATCAGGTTCCAATCGCGAACGGCGTCCAGGGGATAAAAGAAGGGATCGTAATCCACCAGTTCGGCGCGTTTTTCGCCCGCCTCCAGCCGGTAGTACAGAGTGTTGAACGCCTTGACGCTAAGCCGGTTGAGCGCGAACTCGGGGAATGCGAACGGCACCCTGGGTCCGCCGTGTTGGACGCCCTGGGCCACCAGTTCTCCCGCCTGCGCATGGTTGCCGCGGTAAAAGATTCCGCGGGCGTTGCGGCCGGAAAGGCAGTCGATCCAGGCGACGGTGTACTCGAAGCCGGCCTGTTCGCTTGCGCTGGTGATGTTGAGAAACTCGTCGAGGCTGTGGAAGGCGAGGGTATCGACGGCGATTTTGCTGGAAGAGATCTTTTTCAGCTGCAGTTCCACCCAGACGATGATGCCGGTCAATCCCAGACCGCCGATGGTGGCGGCAAACCACTCCGGGTTCTGCGACGGAGAACAGATGAAGCGGGCGCCGTCGCTGCGCAGCAGTTCGAACTGCGTTGTGTGGCATCCGATGGTTCCGGCGCAGTGATGGTTCTTGCCGTGTACGTCGTTGGCCAGCGCGCCGGCGATGGTCACGAACTTGGTGCCCGGCGTTACCGGCAGGAACCAGCCCTGGGGGACGGCCACCTGCAGGATGGCGGCCAGGGAGACTCCGGCGGCGCAGCGCATGCGGCCGGTGGAGGTGTCGAACGACAGCACGTGGTCCATGGCCGTGGTGTCGATCAGGTATCCGCCGTCGTTCAGGCAGGAGTCGCCGTAGCTGCGGCCCAGTCCATAGGCGAGCACCGGAGCGTCGGCCTGGTCGAAGCGGCCGAGTTCGTCGGCCCAGCTGGGACGGAAAACGCCGCGATGCGTGGCGCGGCAGTTACGTCCCCACGAAAAATAGGAGGTGACCGGCTGCTGTGCGGGCGGCGCTTGGCCGCTGTCAGACTTGGCGTTGGTCATATTGGTACAGGATACCCGTGGTGGATGAAATCAAAACGAAACCCTATGGGATGAGAGCACCAGGATCGCCAACCCGATGGCGGCCACGCCGTAGCTGACCCGATCGCGCATGGCCAGAGTGACCGGATCTTCGTTCAACTCGCCGCGCTGGGCCTTGAGCCAGATGCGGCAGGTCCAGTAGAGGATGAGCGGACAGAGCAGCAGAAGCAGCTCGGGCCGCCGGTAGAGCACCATGACCTCATTGCTGTGCACGTAGAGGCTCAGAATCACGATCGCCGAAAAGCAGCTTGCCATGCCGATGTTCATCAGCAATGTCCGGTCGCCGGCTCGATAGCTGCGGCCCGAGTTGCCGCTGTCGGCCAGTTCGGCCGCATGGACCAGCTCGGAATATCTTTTGGCCATCGCCAGGCTCAGGAAAAAGAAGAGCGAAAAACCCAGGAACCACTGGGACAGCGGCGTCGCCGTGATGAGCGCACCGGCCCAGATGCGAATGGTGTAAAAGCTGGACAGGACGAAGACATCGAGAATGGCAACTTTTTTGAGGCGCAGCGAATACCAGGTTGCAATCACGGCGTAGAGCGCCAGCGCCCCGGCGAAGGCGCCATTCAGCAGGAACGTGCCCAGCCCGAGTGCAGCGCCAAGCAGCAGCGCGGAGGTCGCAATGCCGGATGCAATCGACAGCTCCCCGGTAGCAAACGGCCGGGTGTTCTTCCAGGGATGGGCGCGGTCGGAGTGCAGGTCCAGCAGATCGTTGAAGACGTAAACTCCGGAGGCACAGAGGCCAAACAGCACCGTTCCCGCCAATGTGAGCAGCAGCGTGTGCCACGATAGACGGTGCGCCAGCAGAATGGGAACCAGCATCAGCAGGTTCTTACTCCAGTGGTGGACGCGGATCGCGCGCGACCAGCAACTGAGATTGCCCCGGCGGCGAGGAAACCAGCGGCGCACCTCGGTGACCGAGGCGGCGCGCTCCGCAGTGGTCTCCGAGCCCACGACATAGGCGCCATTGGAGATCCTCCAGACATGCATGTCGGACGGGGAATCTCCGACATACTCGAAGCCGCGCTCGCCGAAGATGGAGCACAGCAACTCCGCTTTGACGCGGCCTTTCAGGTTCTTTCCCTCGCGGCTGCCGTGGACGCGGTGAAAGATGCCGATATGAGCGGCGACGGCCTCGGCCAGTTCCTGATCGGCGGCGGTGACCAGTACCAGGGGACGCCCGCGCCTGTGCTCGGCCTCCAGAAAGTCGAGCACCTCGCGGTTGTAGGCAATGTCTCCGGGCTTGAGCGAGACCCGCTTCGCCAGCTGGCGCTTGACGTTGGCGCGTCCGCCGCTCACCAGCCAGAAGGGCAGAAGCAGCAGCGCAAAGGGATTCTTCTTGAGCAGCAGAACGATACATTCCCACAGCAGATCGCCATGGATCAGCGTCCCGTCCAGATCGACACACAATGGCAGGGCCGCCTGGCGATCAGGATCGGCATCGACGCAGCCCGCAGGGTTTTGGTCAGACGAGAGCATGGGAAACCGGCGCGCAGCAGCGCACCTATACGTTACTACATACCGTTGCGGTAGATAAGTAACGAACGAGCGACACCGGTTCCCTTGCCATGTCAGTTCTTAACTCCTACTGCGCACTCTGCTGGTAGCGCTTTTGGTAGAACTCCTGGATCTGTTTTCTCTCCTCGGGCGTAAGCCCCTTGATCCACTGGTGCTCTGGTTGGTTCATCACATCGGCTGTCACCCCTGGCATCAGCGCCTCGGCTTCGGGGATGAATTCGCTGTAGAAGATCTTGGCGACTTCATAGAATCCGTGCCACTGCACATAGTCCGGGCCGTTCATGGAAGCTCCCATGCGAGCGCGGCGTCCCTGGTGATGCCACAGCTCGAAGTACGTCCACTTGATCTTGGTGTCGAACGGCGTGGAGGTGATTTTGCCGGCGGCCTGCAGCTTGGCCATGATTTCCTTGGAAGGCGCGAAGAACTTGTCGTTGCCCATGACCACTACGCCGTCGAATTGCGTGTAGAAGTTGTCCACCCAGTCGGAGGCGTGGCAGTTGAGGCAGACGGCTTTCATCGCGGTGCGTTTGTCCTGCCAGTTCTGTTGCTTGATGGCAATCTCCGGACGCAGGTTCCACGAGAGCCGCGCGCCCACGTCGTGCGTGGCGGGCAGCTTGGTGGTGGCTCCCATATGGCAGGTGTCGCAGGTGGGCGCAACGTTGTAGTCCTTGCCCAGTATCCAGCTGTCGGAGTTCAAATTCATCTGGTCGATCAGGGTGCGGTAGGTAACTCCGTGCTTACTCTCGGCATAGATCTCCGTCTGCGGATGATCGGGACCGAGATGGCAGTAGCTGCAGCTCTCCGGCTGCCGCGCTATCGCCAGCGAGAAGGTGTGGCGGCTATGGCACACCGAGCACGACCCCTTGCTTCCGTCGGGATTGATGCGGCCAATGCCTTCGTTGGGCCAGGTTGTGGCATCGAGCTTTCCGTCTTTAAGTACCTTGACCACGCTGCCGTGGCACTTGGCGCAGCCGTTGACCGCTGCCTGCGGACCTTCGATGACGTCACCCAGCACGTTGTCCAGCGAGCCGAGAATCTCACCGGCTTTGGCGTGATGGCTGGCTTCGAATTCCTCCGTCTGCTGCGCGTGGCAGCCGCCGCAGACCTTGGGCGTTACCAGGACCGAAATCCGAGCGCCGAAATGCTCAAAAGAGTCGGGGCGGTCCTTGCCTGCCTGGTGACACTCATAGCATCCGATGCCAGCGGTGGCGTGCTTGCTCTCTGCCCACTGCTGCACAGCCAACTGTACCGCCTGGTCCTGGTGGCACTTGATGCAGGCCTGGCTCTCTTTGGAAGTGGATGAGGCCAGCTTGGCGATTGACTCTGGCGTTGCCGCCGGAGCCTGGGGCCATCCCGCGGAAGACAGCGTGAGTAAGAAAACCAATAGACCAAATGTTTGAGAAAACATTCTGCGCATGAACTCCCCTTTCGTCTCCTGAGCGAAGCACAACGTACGAAACCCCGGCGCGCAGAAACGCACGCCGGGGTACCCGTAATTCAGATGCCTACTTAATTTAAGATCGCGGCAAGGTCCTTCCCCGGTTGCGTAATTGCCATGAGGTTGAACTTTTCCTGCAGCACACCCAGCACGGCGGGCGTGATGAAGGCCGGCAGTGTGGGACCGATACGGATGTTGCGCACGCCAAGGTGCAGCAGCGTTAGCAGAATGGCGACTGCTTTCTGCTCGTACCACGAGAGCACCAGAGAGAGCGGCAGGTCGTTGACGCCACACTGGAAGGCATCGGCCAGCGCGCCTGCAATCTGCAGAGCCGAGTAGGCATCGTTGCACTGACCGAGGTCGAGCAGGCGGGGTAGGCCGCCGATCGTTCCGAAGTCCAGCTTGTTGAAGCGGAACTTTCCGCAGGCCAGGGTGAGGATGAGGCAGTCTTGGGGCACGGCCTGGGCGAACTCGGTGTAGTAGTTGCGTCCCGGACGCGCGCCGTCGCAGCCGCCGATGAGGAAGAAGTGCCGGATGGCGCCTGACTTTACGGCATCCACCACCGTACCGGCCACGCTCAGCACGGCGTGGTGGCCAAAGCCGGTCAGGATCTCATCGTTGGGACCATCCTCGGCATAGCCCGGTGCACGCAGAGCGGCTTCGATCACGGGAGAGAAATCGTGGTTGGCGATGTGCCGCACGCCCGGCCACGCGGTCGGTCCGGTGGTGAAGATGCGGTCCATATAATCCTTCGGGTCCTGGATGCAGTTGGAGGTCATCACGATGGGACCGGGGAAGGTGGGGAACTCTTTCTGCTGATCCTGCCATCCGCCGCCGAAGTTTCCGGCCAGGTGCTTGAAGGCCTTGAGCTTGGGATAGCCATGAGCGGGCAGCATCTCGCCGTGGCTGTAGATCTGGATTCCGGTGCCCTCGGTCTGCTTCAGCAGTTCGTAGAGGTCGGCCAAGTCGTGTCCGGAGATGCAGATTGCCTTGCCCTTGCGGGGGTGCAGGCGCAGGCCGGTGGGCGTCGGATTGCCGAAGGCGTCGGTGTTGGCCTTGTCGAGCAGCTTCATGATGCGATAGTTCAACTCGCCGGCGCGCAGCGCCATGCCTACCAGCTCATCGACGGTGGGAGAAGGCAAAGTGAGGAAATCCAGAATTTCAAGAATGTCGCCGTTGGCTTCGGGATCCGAGGCGCCGAGCCGTTTGGCATGCGCCGCATAGGCGCCCAGGCCTTTGAGCCCGTATAGAATGAGTTCCTGCAGATTGCCGGTCTCCGGCCCCACGGCAAGAAGGTGGTCGGGAATCAGGTTTTGCTTGCCCTGCGCCACTAGGCCATCGACGGAGCCCGCGGGCTTGAACGCGGCCGGACCGGCCAGCGGAGCGGCACCGGGTAGGGCGCTCTCATACAGGGCCTTGGCCTGGTCGCGGACTACGGCAGCGCGATCGATCAGGCTGGCAAGACGCATGGGATCGAAGTTGACGTTGGTTCCGGTGGCAAAGAGGCAGTCGATCACAAACGAATCGATGGAAGGGTCTGACGCCCCGGCCTGACGCGCACGATGCGCATACATGGCGATGCCTTTGGCTGCATACACCAGCAGATCCTGCAAGGTTGCCGTGCTTTCGTCTTTGCCGCAGACGCCAAGGTCGGTACAGCCTTGTCCGCGATAGGTTTGCTCACATTGATAACAGAACATGTCTTTGATTGCCCAGTGGAGAGAGTTTGACTTCATCTAGCAAACCCAGCATAGGGACTTGCGCATGTGCCCGATGCGACTAAAGTCACACCTGGAAAACTTTCTTTAGTGACGAGACAAGATCTCGCGATTTTTAATGATTGTTCCGATTCCCTGAAAATTCATCTACCCGGAAAGTTGGCCCGCGCTGACACGCGGCCATTGCTTCACAATTAAAATATTTAACACCATATACTTGGCAGTAATACATTACCTATCGATTGAATGTTTTCCGGCCCTTCCTATGTGCGGTGCGCTACATAGGAACAAGTCCATCCTGTGCTACGATCTTTAAAAGTGCGCTCTGCTCCATGTAGCTCGCCGATCGTTCGCCTGTGTTTAGGGCCATGAACTGAGATGGCAGAGAAAACGCGCACATTTTCTCAGCCGGGTGATAGACGTGACTCAACATTATCTGCGTCCGCAGGAGCTTCCCTTCCAGGCAGCAGAGCGCGGCCACGTCACCATCCTCTTCGGCGGCCTCACCTGGAAACACGAGATGATGATCCAGTCGGTGCTGCGGCGCAGCGGTCTGCAAGGCCAGCGCCTGCCGGAGCCCGACCGCCTAGCCCACGAGATCGGTAAGGAATACTGCAGTAGCGGCCTGTGCAATCCTGCCTATTTCACGGTTGGCAATCTGCTGCAATACCTGCGGGACCTGGAGCGCACCCAGTCCCGCGAAGAGATCGTCCGCAACTATCTGTTCTTCTCCGCCGGCTCCGACGGCCCTTGCCGATTTGGCGCCTATGAGGCCGAATTCCGCGCCGCACTCAATGCCGCCGGATACAACGGATTCCGCGTCCTGGGCTTTCAGCAGCAGCACGGGGTGAAGGCCAGTTCGGGGCAGAGCGGAATGCAGTTCTCGGTTGACTTCGGCATGGACGCGCTGCACGCATTCATTCTGGGCGACCTGCTGAACCAGTTGCACCGCCGGCTGCGCCCCTATGAAGCACGTGAGGGTGACGCCGAACGCGCGCTGCAGGCGCTCGCTGCGTCCGTGGCCCGCACTCTGGAAAAGAACCCGTACTTCGAACTTGCTGAAGCTGCTCCGCGCCCTCTGCGTCCGTTCCTAGAGCGCCACAGCACCTCGCGCGCCTATCGGATCGGCAACACGGCGGGCAAGATTTTGAACCATCTCTACGGCCAGCGCTTCTTGGCTGCGCTGACCCAGTGCCGGCAGCAGTCGCTGAACGGAATGGAGACGGACTGGCTGCGGGTGAAACCGGTGGTCAAGGTGGTCGGCGAATTCTGGGCGCAGGAGACCGAGGGCGACGGCAACTACCAGATGTTCAAGTTCCTGGAGAAAGAGGGCGCCGAGGTGTCCGTGGAGCCGATCAGCAACTGGGTGCTGTACCTGCTCCACCAGTTCAAGCAGCGCGGCGTCTTCCGCAGCCGGATGCTGACGCATATCGCTCCCTGGAGGAACAGCCCGCTTGCGGCTCTCAAGAAAAGAGCGGCCGCCTGGAGCAAGCGCAGCAGCTTCACCACGGGAGAGGGAATTTACCTGGGACACTACGCGCGACTGGAAAAAGCTCTCCTCGGAGAGGCTCATCCGCTGCCCTCGCAGGCTGAGCTGGCCGAGCTCTCCGACCAGTATTACAACAGTAAGCTGCGCGGCGGCGAAGGCCATCTGGAAGTGGCCAAGAACCTGTACTACACCAAGCACCGGCTATGCCACATGGTGCTTGCCCTGAAGCCGTTCGGCTGCCTGCCCTCGCTGCAATCGGATGCGGTGCAAGCGGGCCTCGCGGAGCGCTTCCCCGAGATGGTGTTTCTCTCGGTGGAAACCTCGGCGGAGGGCGAGATCCACGCCTACAGCCGGGTTCAGATGGCGCTGGCCGAGGCGCGCGTGAAGGCACAGGACGAGTTCGAGAGCGCGCTCCGGCGCGCCCGGCAGCCGCTTGCCAGTATCAAAGGTTTCATAGCCCAGCATCCCGAGCTGCGCAGTCCGATGTATAAGGTGACGCGCCGCCCGGGAGTGATTTCGACCGCCGCCAATTTTGTTCTCGATGTAGACGACCTCATGCGCCGTTCGGGAGGACCGGGTTCGATTTCCTGTCCCGATCCACTCCCAGGCGCACTGGAAGGTCAACCCAATACGCTCCGTCAGGAGGCTTAATTTATGACAGACATACCACGCATTATTTCAAGTAATACTTCCAGTACTACTTCTTCCAACTTCGCAGCCCCTGCACGGCTTGATGCGGATTTTAGCTCCGCTCTCCAACACGGACAACGCTCGGCGGTGCCACCGCCCCCGAACGGCATTCCTCAGAAGTTTCCCGAGGTGGTCTTTCCGCAGAAGCCCGAACTGCTGGCCGCGCCGGATGAGCCCTACATGCCGAAGCCCGGCGAAAAGCGGCACTATACGGTGCCGCAGATCCTGCACACCATGAAGGGCTGGGCGCTTCCCTACTTCCGCTCGCGTCTGATGCCGGGTGAATTCCATCCGCTCATCGCCTATCTGTTCAACGAGTGGAAGTGCAACTTGGACTGCCAGTACTGCTGGGCTAACGACAACTCCGTGCAGGGCATGACCGAAGACGTGGCCAAGCGCTCCATCGACTGGCTGCACTCGACCAACTGCCGGGTGCTGGCGCTGATGGGCGGCGAGGTTCTGCTGCGCCCCGACTTCGCCCACAAGATCGTTTACTACGCCGCCAAGCGCGGCTTCTGGGTTTATGTCCCCACCAACGGAAGGCTGATGAAGCCGGATTTGATCGACCGCCTGGCCGACGCGGGCATGGCCACCGTCAACCTCGCCGTGGATGCCTGGGACGTGAAGCCCGGCTTGCCCAAGGCGATGGTTCCCATTCGCCAGTACTTCGATTACCTGGTGCGCAAGCAGTACAAGTATGGATACTCGGTCTTCCTCAACATCAATATCTGCCGCAATAACCTGGAAGACGTCCGCCAGTTGACCCAACTGGCCCGCGACAACGGCATCGCCACCGATTATCACATCTGCGAAACGCCGATGATGGACCAGGAAAATTTCCGCCACTTGGAGAACAATCCTGTCTTCATCCGCGATGAGGATCACCCGGCGATCTGCGAACTGCTGGACTGGCTGATCGAGAAGCAGAACTCCGGATGGCAGATGGTGAACTCCACTTCGCGACTGGCCGAGATGAAGAGCTTCATCGAGCATGAACTGAAGAGCTGGGGCTGCCGCGCCGGACTGAGCAGCCTCATCATCCGCACAGACGGAACGATTGCGCCCTGCTTCCCCATGTACTCGGCCACCCATGACTGGGGAACTATCGAGAACCCGAAGATCGACCAGGCGCAGCTAAAGGCGCTCAAGGTCAACTGCGAATCGAATTGCTTCTCGACCCTCAATCACATCCTCTCTTTCTGCTACGACAATACGCGCGTCATCAAGTGGCTGTTGCGTCAGGCCTCCCATGGCTTCCAGGGAGTCCAAGGGAATATGGATTGAGGAGCGAAGTCATCCGGTGAAGTCATCCGTACAGAACGCGGCGGACCGCAACCGCCAGTCCGCCGCTCATGGACCATTCTTTCTTGGGGTGGACGTCGGCTCGACGACGGTCAAGCTGGTCGCCTGCTTGCAGAGTGGCACCGAGCTGCTCTTCCAGCTGTACCGCCGCCATGAGAGCCGTCAGCTGGCCACCCTGCTGGACGCGTTGCGCGAACTGGAGTCGGCGCTGCCAATCAATGCGGCCAACACGCGGCTGTTTGTAACCGGCAGCGGCGGCGCCCGCATTGCGGAAATTCTCGGCGGAAAGTTTGTGCAGGAGGTAACGGCGGTCAGCCTGGCTGTTGAGCGCCTTCATCCCGCGGTTCGCTCGGTGATCGAGTTGGGCGGGCAGGATTCCAAGATCATCGCCTTCCAGGAAAGCACCATCCCCGGGCATCTCAAAAAGTTCGCCTCCATGAACGACAAGTGCGCTGGCGGCACCGGAGCGGTGATCGAGCGCATTGCCGCCAAGCTGAACCTACCGAACGAGCAACTTGTGCAGATCGGCTACGACGGAATCGAGCTGCACCCGGTGGCGGGCAAGTGCGGCGTTTTTGCCGAGACCGATATTACCGGTCTACAGAAACAGGGCGTTCCGCCGGAGCAGCTGATGGCTTCGCTCTTTGATGCCATCGTGCTGCAGAACCTGAGCGTGCTGACCCGCGGACACCTGCTGCATCCCCAGACGCTTCTGCTGGGCGGCCCCAACTTCTTTTTCCCCGGACTGCGCCAAGCCTGGCGCCACCATCTGCACCGCCTGTGGCAGCACGAAAAGGTTGCCATGCCGCCCACCGTCAGCCCCGACGAGCTGATCCTGGTGCCGGAGCACGCCCAATATTTTGCCGCCATCGGCGCCATCGAATATGGACGCACCGAGCCCGCCGAGGTCGGCGAGTACTTGGGCAGCGTCGCACTGGAACGCGCTGTGCAAGCCTCCACCGGCGTGCAATCCGGTAGCTCCGGTATCGACGGCCTGGCCGGAAGCGAAGCCGAACTGAACGAATTTCTCCGGCAGTACGCCGCTCCACGTCCCTCCTCGCAACAAATAGACGTGAGCTCCGGCACCGATGCCGTCGAGGTGTTTCTGGGCATCGACGGCGGCTCGACTTCGACCAAAGCAGTCTGCCTCTCGCGCAGCGGAGATGTACTGGCCAGCTCCTATCGCCTCTCGCAGGGCGATCCGGTGGCCGACGCCATCGCCGTGCTGCAACAGCTTCGCCAGAGTTTCGCAGCAAGCGGCACGCGGGTGGAGATCCTCGGTTCGGCTACGACCGGATACTCGCGCGATCTGCTGCAACGCGTCTTCCACGCCGACGCCGCGCTGGTGGAGACCGTGGCCCACGCCAATTCCGCCCTGCGTATTCATCCCGACATCGACGCCATCATCGACGTGGGCGGACAGGACATCAAGATCATCTGCCTCAACCACGGCGCGGTGAAGGACTTCCGCCTGAACACGCAGTGCTCGGCCGGAAACGGCTACTTCCTGCAGGCCGCCGCCGAATCGCTTGGCATCGCCATTGAAGACTTCGCGGATGTGGCCTTCACCGCCCAGCAGATGCCGGTCTTCAGCTACGGCTGCGCGGTCTTCCTGCAATCCGATATCGTCAACTTCCAGCGTCAGGGCTGGCGGCCGCAGGAGATCATCGCCGGGCTGGCCGCGGTGCTACCCAAGAACGTCTTCCTTTATGTGGCAGGTGTTTCGAACATCGCCACCCTTGGACGCCGCTTCCTGCTGCAGGGCGGCACGCAGCGCAACCTCGCCGTGGTCAAAGCCGAGGTGGACTTCATGCGCAGCCACTATTTCGACGAGGCGGAGCCGGAGATCTTCGTGCATCCCCACTGCGGAGAGGCTGGAGCCATCGGCGCCGCGCTGCACGTGCTGGAACAGTACACACCGGGCCTCCGCAGCAGCTTCATCGGCATGGACGAGCTGGACCAGATCCGCTACTCCACCGTCCGCAGCGAGGAGACACGGTGTGGCTTCTGCAGCAATCGCTGCGCCCGGACGTTCATCGAGGTGAACGACGGCGCCAGCGCTTCGCTCGCCGAGACCGGTTCCGCGCCTGACGGTTCCGACAGCTTTGAGCATTCGCGGCGCATCATCCTGGCTAACTGCGAGCGGGGAGAAGCCACCGACGTAGCGGCTGCGCGCGAGTTCAACGCCTCCCTCGCCGCCGTCAAGCAGCAGAATCCCAACATTCCCGCGATGGCGGCCAAGGCCGCATTCCACCCTCAGATGGTTCCCGGCATCGCCTCGGCTCCAGGCGGTGTGGCCGTGCTGCCTTCCGCGCGCCGCCGCACCAAACAGCGCAAACAGCGCCCGGCGCTGCGCATCGGAATCCCCAAGGTTCTCAATCTCTACGCCTACGGGCCGCTGTTCTCGGCTTATTTCACCAGCCTCGGCCTGCCCGCGGAGAACATCGTCTTCTCCGACACCACCACCCCGGAGCAATTTCGTACGACTCTCGGCCTGGCCTCGGTCGATCCCTGCTTCCCCTCCAAGGTCTGCATCTCGCACGTGCGCAACCTGCTGGATAAAAGCGTGCGCCGCAAACTCGACTTCATCTTCTTCCCGATGATCGACATGCTGACCACCATGATCGAGGACTGCCGCGGCTCCAACGCCTGCCCCGCCGGTGCGGCAACCCCGGAGGCGGTGCAATCGGCCTTCTCGCTCAGCCGCAATCTTTTTGAAGAGCACAACATTACTTATATGCATCCGGTGGTGAACCTGGCCGACCGCGAACTGCTGGCCCTGCAAATGTTCGAGTGCTGGAAGGACGAGTTGGGGCTGGACTGGCAGGAGAACGCCCGCGCCATCGAAGCGGCTTACAACGCGCAGCAGAGTTACGAGAAGGAACTGCGACAGGAATCACGCCGGCTGCTGGACAGGTTGGAGCGGGAGCACCAGATTGGCCTCGTCCTGCTGGGCCGTCCCTATCATCACGATCCGGGCCTGAACCAGGGAATCCTGGATTCGCTGCAGCAGCTCGGCTATCCGATCTTTTCGCAGACCTACCTGCCGCTGGACGAAGACCTGCTCGAACGTCTCTTCGGAGCCGAAGTGTCGCAGGGCCTGATCACTTCCCCGCTTTCGGTAACCGATGTCTGGAAGATCTCCAGCTCGGCCGGAACCAACCATAAACTCTGGGCCGCTAAGTTCGCCGCCCGCCATCCCAACCTGATTCCGGTCGAGCTGTCGAACTTCAAGTGCGGCCATGACGCCTTTATCAGCCGCGTCATCGAGCAGATCACCGAGTGCGCCGGAAAGCCCCACTTCTGCTTCCGCGATATCGACGAGAACAAACCGGCGGGCGCGCTGCGTATCCGCGTGGAAACCATCGACTACTTCCTGAAGCAGTACCGCAAGCAACTGGCGGGCAACTAAGGCGCGAAGGACCCGCCAGGCGCGCAACGGCGGGTTTCCAGGATCGGGTTGGACAACCGGATGCGTCCGCCTGTACGATGCAAACCTGCCATGGCTACGGCATCCACGACGCAACCAGATTCGAAAAAAGCCCTCCGGCACGCGGCGATTGTCATTATTGCCGGAGTGCTCGCCACCACCCTGGCGCAGACCCAAGTCCTGGCCCGGCTCCCGCTGCAGAACCTGCTCAAGAACCAGCTGCACGTCACCCGGAGCATGAACGCCGCGTTCTTCTTCTGGGCCGGGCTGGCCTGGTACTTCAAGCCCTTTGCCGGCATCTTCACCGATGCCTTCCCTGTCTTCGGAAGCCGCCGCAAGAGCTACATCCTGGGAGCCACGATCCTGGCGGTGCTGTCCTGGTTCGCCCTGATCGTCACGCCCCACCAGTACAGCGCGCTGCTCATCGTCTCCATCGTTATCAACACATTCATGGTGATCGCCAGCACCGTGGTGGGCGGCTACATGGTGGAGATCGCGCAAGCCATCTCCGGCTCGGGACGGCTGACGGCCATCCGCGAATTCGTGCAGCAGGGCACTTTCATCATCGTGGGTCCCACCGCCGGATTCCTGGCCAGCATTGCCTTCGGATGGACGGCTGCGGCCTGCGGTGGCGTGATGTTTCTGCTGGTGCCGGCCACCATCCTGTTTCTGCATGAGCAGCCGGTGCGGATTGATTCCAAGCAACTGCTGGGTAACGCCCGCAAGCAACTGGTCAAGATCGGAACCGCGAAAACCATGTGGGCCGCCGTCGGCCTGATGGCGCTGTTCTATATCGCCCCCGGCTTTTCCACCGCAGTCTTCTATCGGCAGCAGAACGAGCTACACATGAATACCCAGGCTCAGGGTTTTCTGCAGTTCATCGCGGGGATCACCGGCATTGCCGCCGCGCTCGGTTACGGCTTCCTGTGCCGGCGTCATAACCTGCGCACTCTGCTGGTGTGGTGCATGCTGGCCGGGACGGCGGCCAACCTCGGCTACTTGTTTTACACCACCACCGGGCGGGCCCGGATGATCGAAGGATTCAACGGCTTTGGATACACGCTGGCCGAGCTGGCGCTGATGGACCTGGCGGTGCGCGCCACCCCCGCAGGGAGCGAGGGTTTGGGCTTCTCTTTAATGATGAGCGTTCGCAATTTGGCCCTTTTTGGAACTGACTGGTTCGGCTCCAAATTGCTGGACCAGTACCACGTCTCGTTCAACTCTCTGGTTCTGGCCAACTCGGCCACCACGCTCATCACGGTGCCCCTGGTCTTCCTGCTTCCCCTGGTCATCGTCAGCCGCAAGGATGCCGAACTCTATGAAGAGGCGCCCGCGCCCAGAACCGCCACGGAATGAGCCTGATGGGCTTATTGACTGACTAAAAACACGTACGTGATCCGGTTGCAATTGTCATCCCTGAACGTGACCGGGGTCACATCAGGTATGGCAGAAGGCCACAGACCGATGGGCATTGCGGAGGGTATAAGTTGCTAATCCCTGCCCAGCTTTTAGGGTTGCGGCCTGATAATTTCGAGGTCGCCGGCCCTACCAGATATAAAAAAAGATGCTAGGTGCGATAAAAATGACGTGCAGCTTGGGAAGCTCAGGTGTTAATGTTACACCATCGGGGGAGTCTGAGAGTCTAGGAGCAAGCAATCAGAAGGATGGATATCTATTTCCGCGCGGCGGATTCCATGGGCCGCACACTGACTTGTTACTGTTCTCCCGGACAAACTTGTATTAGGTGTCAACACCAATCGATTGGGAGCATTTAATGAGAAGAAATAGAGTCTGGATTGCGGCTGTAGCAGGTTTTGTCCTTAGCTTCGCAAATCTGGTTTACGCGCAGAATGTCACACCCGTCACCAACAATTCGGATGCCATGGTGGACGTTCTCAAAACGCTCGAAACCAAAGGCGTCATCACTCACGAAGAATTCGAAGCCTTGAAGGCCAAGGTGACGAAGGATGAGCAGAAGGCGGCGGAACAGCAGCAGACCGCCGTTCAGCAGGCAGTACAGCAGTCCGCTCCGCAACTGAAGAGCGTGGCCATGCCGCAAGACCAAATGGCCGCCGACAACAACGTCACCATGATGTCCAACGGCGTCGGCTTCCACACCGGCCGCTTCGATGTCACCATCACCGGTGAAGTCAACGGCTTCTACGTTCAGGACCGCGCGGACAACAACCCAACCCATATTTCCTGCTTGCTCTGCGAAGCCAGCGTAGGCGGCAGGCCTAGCGGCGCGATCCGCAGCGGCCTGCTTCCGGGCGACCTCTCCTTCAAGATCTCGACCCAGGAACACGGTTGGGATGTTGCAGTGTTCTTCGGCATGTGGCCGGCCATCCAGAATAGCGCGACCGTGGGCACGGTCGAAGATGGCGTTAACGGTACAGCGGCCCTCGCTACTCCTGGCATCGACTTCCGTCAACAGTTCGCAACCCTGGGCCATGCCCACTTTGGTACGTTGAAGATCGGCCGCGACCTGGGCCTCTTCGGACAGGAAGCCATCCTCAACGACATGACCCTGCTGGGCGCCGGTTCACCCGGACTCTCATCAGCCGTCACGGGCGTCGGAGCCAACCAGAATCCTGGCAACGTTACCCTGGGCCGCATCGGCGTAGGCTATGTCTACACCGACTTCATCCCCCAGATCACCTACACCACCCCGTCGCTCCATGGCTTGCAGGGCGCCTTCGGCGTCTTCACCCCGTATGACGATCCGCTCTTCGCATCCACGACAGCCTACGGCAATGGACAGCCCTCGTACCAGGGCAAGCTGACCTACGCGATGGGCAAGCACGCGGTCAAAGCCAAGTTCTGGAGCAACTTCGTCACCGAACGCGAGGAACCCCAGTTCAAGAGCGAGGGTTCTGGCGCTCGCGCCACCGGCGTCGATTACGGCTTCAGCGGCTCGTGGCATGGTCTTGGACTCGTGGGCTATGGCTACAACGGCTGGGGCCTCGGCCAGGCCGGCCTCTTCTGGGATGGACTCACCTCCGAGGGAACCACTGGCGTGACAACGCGTGCTTCCTCGGGCTATTACTTCCAGCCCAGCTACAGCTACAAGAAGTTCTTCTTCGGCTACAGCTACGGACAGAGCATCCTGACCGCGGCGAACGCTACCGATCTTGACTACTTGAGCACCATCGGCCAGGCCGTCGAGGGTTTCAGAGCCAACTCGTCGCACATCGCGCAGTTCCGCTTTGCGGTAACGAAGTGGGACAACCTGGTCGCCGAATACACGCACACCCGTTCCGAGGTTCAGCACATCGGGACCAGCGACTCGGGCACCCCGATCACGACTTCTGACTCGGTCGCCCTGGGCACCATCGTATTCTTCTAGTAGTAACGATGGTTCCGTGTTCCACGGTGATTTCGTAGGAGGATGGAAATGCACAAGTACGTGATTGAGCGTGAGATCCCCGGAGCAGGTAAGCTGACGTCAGCCGATCTACAAAGCATTTCGCAGAAATCCTGCGGGGTGCTGAAGGAGATGGGCCCGCAGGTTCAGTGGGTCGAAAGCTACGTCACTGACGATAAAATCTACTGCGTTTATATTGCTGCGAATGAAGAACTGGTTCGTGAGCATGCCAAACGCGGTGGCTTCCCTGCGAATCGGATCTCGCAGGTCCGGACCGTGATCGATCCGACAACCGCGGGATAGAAGATCGGCCAGTCCGTCGTTTCCGGCGGGCTGGCCGATAGTTCTTGAGTGCTAAGTATTGATTTACTTGGGCAAATCGCGTTTGTCGAATACGCTACATACCAAAAGAAATTAAGATTTCGCGGGGGGGCTGGGTTTCATGAAGTCTAACTTTAGTAGAGAACGACGGAATATGCTAAAGTCCACCTGCACGACCTCTCGCACACTTCCGTACTTTCCCGTGAAAGCCGCCGACGGCAAGCTGGTGGTCTCCGGCGCGCATAACGGGTATGTCGGCGTTAAAAGAACAACCTAAACCTTAAACCTGCAACACAAAACAACAAACTGTAACACTCGAGGAGAAGTAATGGGCACAATGAAGAAGGGTTTGCTAGCTGCAGTAGCTTCAAGCTTGGTCCTTCTGACAGTCGCGGCGACTCCTGTCTTTGGCCAGGAGCTCAAGGACTCGTCGGACCGGCCGTATAGACCCGTAACCGCAGAAATGTATAACAATCCGCCCGTTTCGGAATGGCTGCAGTATCGCCGTACGAACGACGGAGCGGGATACAGCCCCCTGAAAGGGATCACCACTGCCAACGTGAAGAACCTGGAACCGATCTGGTCCTACTCGACCGGCTTGACCAAGGGTCACGAAGACGTTCCCCAGTATCACGACGGTATCCTGTTTGTCGTCGCTTCCTACGACGTGGTGTTTGCTCTGGACGCCCGCAGCGGAAAGCTCCTGTGGCGGTATGACCGCGACATTCCAGACAAGGCCCTGTCGGTTGTCTGCTGCGACGTCGTCAACAAGGGCGGCGTGCTCTACGGTGACGACTTCATCTACGGCACCATCGACGCCCACCTGGTCGCGCTGAACGCGAAGACCGGCCAAGTGCATTGGGACACCAAGGTTACCGATTACGCTGAAGGCACCACCATCACCAACGCTCCGGTGGTGCTCCACGGCAACATCATCACCGGTATGACCGGTGGCGAATTCGGCGCCCGCGGCTTCCTGATGGCAATCAACGCCGAAACCGGCGCGATCGTCTGGAAGACCTTCACCATTCCTGGTCCGGGCGAGCCCGGCAACGATACCTGGGGTAACAGCAAGGAAGTTACCGATACCTGGAAGCACTCCGGCGGCACCACCTGGACCAACGGCTACTATGACGCGGCGACCGACATCTACTGGCAGCCTACCGGCAACCCGGGACCTTGGGCGGCTTATGTTCGTCCGGGCGCCAATGCCGGATCCAGCTCGCTGATCGGCTTCGATGCTAAAGACGGCCACATCATCGGCATGTACCAGACGATGATCCACGACATGTGGGACTATGACAACATCTCGCAGCCTTTCGCTGTGGACTTCATGAAGGACGGCAAAGAAGTACATGCCACCTTCGAAACCCACAAGGACGGCTTTACCTACGTGATCGATCGTGACCCGAAGCACTTTGGGCCCTACGGCGGCAAGGACTGGGAAAATGTCCCGGCGATCTACGTGAAGCCCTTCATGGATGGCATTACGTGGAGCAAGGGTAACCTCGACGAGAAGATGCATCCCCTCTATGACCCGGCGAAGGATTCGACCACTCCGAACTTGGTCGATGTTTGCCCGGGCTTCCTGGGTGGAACCAACTACCTGGTGCCTTCGTATGACAAGGCCACCAAGACCGCCTACATCTCGGGCAACTACTGGTGCGAAAGCATCAAGGGCACCCCGATTCAGCCCTGGGCCCCGTTCAAGGCCTATGTGTATGCCGAGTTCCACATGCACGTGATGCCCGGCCACTCCGGTGGCGGCGGCTTCATCAAGGCCATCGACGTGACCAACGGCAAGACTCGTTGGGAGCACGACATGGTTGATGCCAACTGGTCCGGACTGGTCGCCACTGCTGGTGGCGTTCTGTTCGGCGGCGGCACCGACACCCGTGACTTCTTCGCTCTGGACAAGGCCACCGGCAAGAAGCTCTGGTCGTTCCGCACCAACTCGGGCATGGTCGGCGCGCCGATCACGTACGAGATTGACGGCGTCCAGTATGTTGCTGTGGTCTCCGGCTTCGGCGGTGCGATTCCCATCTGGACCGGCGAAATCAACCAGAAGTTCAACAAGAACACTCCTCAGGGCGGCGCGGTTTGGGTCTTCGCCCTCAAGGGTGCAAAGTAGTAGCTAGTTCCCGGTTTTCCGGGCTGCTAGGCAGCACTGCCGCAGCTTGACGCGGTGAGAGGAGTGAGGAGCGAAAGCTTTTCACTCCTCTCAGTTTTTGCGGTGACACCTATAATTCGATTGAGGACCCAACGTGGACCAGGCGCAACGAATGAGCGGGAATACGGCTTTGCGGATTCGAGTAGCGAGCCTTTTTTTAGGGATTTTCGTGCTGCTCGCCTTACCGGCGACGGGGTGGGCGCAGGCCGCTGCATCCATCTCCGGAAAAATAGAAGATGAAACGGGAGCCGCGGTTAGCGGCGCAACGGTTACGGTGCGGGAGATGCAGACCGATGCGAAACGGGTGGCAAACACCGATTCTGCCGGACACTACCACTTTCTCTCATTGCCGGTTGGATTATATGAACTGAGCGCGGAGAAGAGCGGCTTTCAGTCTCAGGAATGGAGCGGAATCCGGCTGAACGTAGGACAGGAAATGATCGAGAACCTGCGCCTCGCGGTAAGCGGAACCACCCAGGAGATCACGGTTTCAGAGACCAATCCCGTGGTCAACACAACCACCTCGTCGGTTTCCGGAGTGGTGGGAGAACAAGAGATCAAGGACCTGCCGCTCAATGGCCGCGGCTTTGACAGCCTGATTACCCTTAATCCCGGAACCGTCAACTACAGTGCCCTGCGAAGCGCCAACACCACCACGAGCAACGGAAACGCCTTTGCGGTAGACGGACAGAAGCCCGGCGACAACGAAACCCTGCTCAATGGGGTTGAATACGGGGGCTCCAGCCAGTTGGCCGTGACGCCGGGCGGGGTGAGCCAGCAACTGCTCGGAGTGGACGCCGTGCAGGAGTTCAACATGCTGACCGGCACCTATGGCGCAGAATACGGAAAGCGCTCGGGCGCCCAGGTCAGCGTAGTCACCAAGTCCGGCAGCAACGAGGTACATGGCGACGCTTATGAGTTTCTCCGCAACAACGTGCTGGATGCGCGCAACTATTTTGACATCGGCGCGAATGGGCCGGTTTCGGCGCCGCCGTTCAAGCAGAACCAGTTTGGAGCTGCGTTGGGCGGGCCGCTCGTAAAAGACAAGCTCTTCCTCTTCGGCAACTACGAGGGCTTCCGCCAGAGAGAGAACGTGACCAGCGTTAGCTTTGTTCCCGACGCCTGCGTCCGCAGCGGGGGAATCCCCAATGCCACCGGCACATGCGTGGCGGTCGCCGGTGCGTTGCCGAAAATGGAACAGTACGCCAGGGAATTCTGGCCGCTGCCCAATGGCCCGGAACTGGGCGGCGGAACCGCCACGTTATACGCCAATCCCTATCAGTCGATTGACGAGGATTTCGGCACGACGCGACTGGACTACCTTCTTGGTCCAAGGGACACGCTTTCCGGCGCCTACACCATCGACCAGGGAAATTCACTGATTCCGTTAGCAGACCCCTATTTTGCCTCGGCTCTCGATGTGGGCAGCCAGGTGTTCAGCCTGCGGGAAACGCACATCTTCTCGCCGCAGATCGTCAATGCAGCGACGTTCGGATTCTCGCGCGCCGCATTTGCCAATAATTCCTCGCCCACAGCCGCGTTCCTGGCCCAATACGATCCAAGCCTCGACTTTGTATACGGACGCGGACCGGGCGGCATCACCTTCAATGGCGTCACCACCACCGGTCCCAGCGGTGCAGTCACTGCCGCCGGGCCCAACAATGCCTCGGGCGTCTGGAACCGCAGAAACATCTTTACCTATACGGACAACTTGCAGATCAGCAAGGGGATTCATCAGATCAGCCTGGGAGTTTGGTTTCAGCGCCTCCAGGATAACGACGACACCGCTTCGCGTCTGTTGGGGCAAGCCACGTTTTCCAGCTTACCCAACTTCCTGAAGGGCATTGCGAGCCCCTTCCAGGTGGTCCCCGAGTCGGAGGAGTTGGGCTGGCGAAGCCTCTTCGGCGCCTGGTACGTGCAGGACGCTATGAGAGTGCGGCACAACCTCACGGTCGAGCTGGGCCTCCGGCAGGAATTCGACACCGGATGGAACGAGGCCCACGGAAGGGCGGCGAATTACCAGTACACCGATGGGGTCCTTAATAGCTCCCCGACGATCGGCAGTTCGATCTTCACCCAGAACAACGCCAAATGGCTCTTCGGCCCCCGTGTGGCGCTGGCGTGGGATCCCTACGGAGACGGATCGACCGCGGTCCATGCCGGATTCGGTACCTACTATTCGTTGCTGGACGATCTCGCTTATCAGACGAACGCGGTCCCGAACGGCGGATACAACGGAACCTATTCCTATTCCGGGGCGTTATTTGGCGCCGCTGGGCCCCTAGCTGGCCCTATCAATCCTGCTGCGCCGCCCGCCGGCTTTAAGTATTCTCCCCAGGGAGTGCAGCCGAACGCCAAAACTCCCACCATCGAGAAATGGAGCCTGTCGCTCGAACAACGGCTAACCAACACCACGTCGTTGCGCATCGCCTACGTGGGGTCGTTTGGCTACCATGAGGTGGTCAGCATCGATCCCAATAGCCTCGTGCCAGTGCTTTGCACTACCGCCAGCGGCTGCACCAATGCCGGCGGCGTCGCTACCACCGGCTTACCCGCAACTCCCAGTTCGGTACCTGTTGGCACAGTCTATATTCCCGTCGGCGAGCGTCCGAACCCGAATCTGACCGGCGGCTTCTTCTGGTACACCGAAGGCAACAGCAGCTACAACGCGCTGCAGGTGGATGTCACTAAGCAGTTCACGCAGCAGCTGCAATTCCGCGCCAACTATACCTGGTCGAAGAGTCTGGACAACAATTCCGCGCCGACCGGAGCGCAGGCCAACAATGAAGCGCAGATGGTCCTCGATCGATTTGACCTGCATAAGGACTGGGGGCCCTCGGCATTTAACACGGCGCAGCAGGCGCACTTCACCGCCACCTATCAACTGCCCTTTGGACGCGGCCAGCATTGGCTGGCAAACGCCCATGGGGTGGAAGACAAACTGGTCAGCGGCTGGACCTTCAACACTATCACCACGCTGCTGAGCGGCTTCCCGCTGACGCCGCTGGTCGGTTCCAACCGTTCCGGCGACGGAGATTCGAGAAATCCGGACCGGCCGAACCTCAACCCCAGCCCCGTCACGCCCTGCCCCCAGCAGGTCAATCAATGGGTCGATCCTTGCGCCTACTCGCTGCCACTGGCCGGCACCTATGGGAACGTGAGCCGGGGCAGCCTGACCGGACCGGGCCTGGTGGAGATGGATGTATCGATGTTCAAGGACACCCAAATCACCGACAAGGTTAAGTTACAGTTCCGGGCGGAGTGCTTCAACGCGCTGAACCATACCAACTTCAACACACCCAACATGACGATATTTTCCAATGGGGCAATCAACCCGACGGCGGGGCAGATCACCAGTACGGCAACCTCGTCCCGGCAGATTCAATTCGGCTTGAAGCTGATCTACTGACCCAGTGCGGCGGCAGATATCGAGCCGCCGCAACAGCAGCAAGAGCGCTGCAAGAAAACAAGCCCCGTGCAGCGGAGGATCGCCTGCACGGGGATATCTTTTTGCAAACTCTGAGGACCGTCCCAAGGCCCGGGCCTACGCGCCGTGGACGAATTAAGAACCCAAATCGCTGCCTAGGAACCGCTTCCGCCTCGACGGCTCCCGCCGAAGGGCCACAATCGCCGATGCGAGGCGCGAATCCAGGGCAATAGGTCTGTTCGTGTGGAAGTAATTCTTGTAAGCTGCAATCCAGTCGGCCGCAATATCGCGCTGTGCCGTGGCGAGGTCGAGTTTCCCCTCGCAAACCATCGTGTGGAGGTGCTCTTCCAAGGCGTCCTTCACGTGTGCATTCCAGGTTCGCGACGAATAGGATTGCGGCCACAGATTGTGGATGTCCTCCGCACCGCCCAGCCCCGGAGCGATCAGGTAATCAATCTCATAGTCGGCCGCGCGAGCATTCGCGATTCCGTACTCATGTAAGACCTCGTCCCGCAGCGATGCTGACACCTCTCCAATCACCTCTTCATGAGGCATCGAGCAAACGTCGCTGACCGTAACTCTCCGCGTGGCGCCCGGCGTAAGGCTATGGTCCGGAACCGCGGCTCGCTCCAGCGGAGCAACCATGGCGTTCCTCTTACCGGGAGTGGAATGCTGGAGGAGAAGTCCGCCAGCCAATGCGGCCGTGACCGCACCGGCACAGAGCACCGCCGCGGCACGCTGGGCTGGAATGAACTGGAATAGCCGCCGCCATGAACCCGCCTCGCGCTTCGACGCCAGTTCGGCTAGCTGTGCCCTCAAAAGCGCCCGTGGCCCGGCGACGGGTGGCAATTGCGGATCGAGAGTCTGCCGGTGAGCTCGCGCGAAACCGGCAATGGTCGTTTCCATTTCCGCGGTCCGGGCGCGGCAGCCCCAGCAGGCTGCCAGGTGGGCCTGGACTTGAGTTGCGCGCCGTTCCGGAAGTTCACCATCCGCAGCCAGAAGCAGCTCTTGGTCTGTCAGGTGCGGGTCTTGGTTCAGCATAAGCTCATCTCCCGTCCGCACGTGTTAACCGTGTCAGTGATCGAGTCAGCGATATCGATACGGCTCCCAGGGAAATTCCCAGGACCGCGGCGATTTCCCGGTAGCGGAGACCCTCCGCGCGTAGCCGGAGGCAGCCCTGGTCCGCCTCCGGAAGAGCCTCAACAACGGCCAGCAAGCGGCGCTGCCTTTGCGCCAACGTCAGATGTTCCTCAGGGTTGGGCGATGGGTCAGACTGCTCTTCCGCAAGCGTCCAGCCGGACGCCGACTTATCGCACGACCGCAGATTGCTGTAGCGCTGCTTCAGGGCGAGATTATGCGCGACGCGGAAGATCCAGCCGCGAAGATTCTTTTGAGACTTCCCTGCCTGAAGGTGGCGGAACAGCGACAGAAACACTTCCTGGACGATTTCTTCCGCATCGTGCACGGGTATGCCAAACGAAAACGCGTAACGCAGAAGAGGGTTGCGAAATTGCTCAAACAGATACATCACCTCGCGCTCAATCTCCGAGGGCTCCGTGGGAAGCGCGGCATCGGAGGCAACTGGAAAAACCAGCTCGTTGAGGGAATCAATGGGCGGCATACGCGTGGATCCTTACAGTATATATTCCGTTGTCCCCGCTTCTGTTCAACGTTCTTCAAGCGAGCCTTTGAATATTTCTCCAGACATCGCACAAAGACTGAACAGAATGGCAGGAAGTGGAATTATCGGAGTGAGGGACTGAGGAAGTGTGCCGTTGCCCCACTGAGGGAACTCTCCGGAAGGGATGCACCATCCGGGGTATACTTTTTACAAGCCCTGAGAAACTGAGCTAACTGGATTCCAAACAAGATGAAGAAGAAGTTGCTGATTCTTGCTGTACTTCTGTGGGTTCTGCCTCTGCTGGCGCAAAGCGATACCGGGGAACTGCGCCTTACCGTCACCGACCCTGCCGGGCTGGGCCTAAAGAACGCTTCGGTCGAGCTGGTCAGCGAAGCCAGCCAGTATCGGGAAACGTTCGTGACCGACGATGCGGGCAAGCTGGACGCCAAGCGTCTGCCCTATGGAATCTACCTGATCCGCATCCAGATGGAAGGCTTCGCTCCACTCTCCGAGTCGATCGAGATACGCTCCGCGCTTCCTTTGGATAAAACCATCCAGCTGACCGTGGCTTCTGTCTCTGAATCGGTCACGGTCAACGCGGCCAGCACATTGATCAACCCGCATCAGGCCGGTTCGGTCAATGAGATCGGCACCAAGACCATCGAAAATCGAACCACCTCGCTCCCCGGCCGCTCCATGCAGGACCTGGTCAACTCCGAGCCGGGCTGGCTCTACGAAGGCAACGCGGTTCTCCACCCGCGCGGATCGGAATATCAGACCCAGTTCGTGGTGGACGGCATTCCGCTCACCGACAACCGCTCGCCAAGCTTCGGCCCCGAACTCGATGTCGATGACGTCGAATCCCTCAAGATTTATACCGCCGGCATTCCCGCCGAATTCGGCAGGAAGATGGGCGGTGTGGTTGAGGTCAACACGCTTAAAAACGCGGAGCCGGGTTTGCATGGGCAGCTCACCCTTTTCGGCGGCACCTATGAGACGGCCGGAGCCGATACCCAGGATCAGTATTCATGGGGGTCAAATACTCTCGGCGTGAGCGCCGCCGGCGCCAGGACCGGCCACTATCTCAACCCCGTCGTCCCGGAGAACTACACCAACGATGGCACCACTGGCAGCTTTGCCCTGAGTTTCGAGCGCGACCTTACGACCAAAGACCGTCTGACCTTGATTGCCCGCGACGACCTCGCACGCTACGAAATCCCCAACGAACTGGTGCAGGAGAGCGGAGCGTACGTGCCGAACGCGGACAACACGGTCGGCTGCTCTACCGTCCCCGGAGGACCGCCGCCCGCCGACTGTGTATTCATACCAGGAGGGCAGCTACAGACCGGCGATAACTTTGAAACCATGGGCAGCGTCTCCTACCAGCATATTTTTTCGTCCGATGCGATCGGCTGGTTGCGGGGAATGGTTCGCGATAACTCCAATGATTTTTATTCCAACCCGCAGTCATGGCCCCTCATTGCAACCCAGCACAATGACTTCAAGGAGATCTATTTTAACGGCAGCGCCTCCGTTCATCACGGCAGACATGAATTCAAGGTGGGCATCGAGTCGGACAATACCTTCCTGCATGAAAACTTCAGCTATCTGATGCCCGACTGCGCCAACCTTTCGAACCCGCAGTGCCCTATCGCTTTGGGGATCTTAGACGCCGCTGCGACGACCTTCGCCTTTACCGGCAGCCGTCCGGATCTCGAACAATCGGCGTATGTGCAGGATGCCATCCGGCTCGGCAACTGGAGCGTCAACGCGGGCCTGCGTTGGGACCACTACCAGTTGCTGGTAAACCAGAACGCGGTGAGTCCGCGCCTTTCCGTCGCCTACTACTTCCCTTCCGTCGGCATCAACATTCACGGCTCCTACGATCGCATCTTCCAGACGCCGTCCTTCGAGAACATTCTTTTGTCCAGTTCCCCGGCTGCGGAGTCTCTGGACACCACCGTTCCCGCCCTGCAATTGCCGGTTCAGCCTTCTCACGGAAACTATTATGAAGCGGGCCTGACGAAGGCATTCCTCGGAAAACTGCGGCTGGATGCGAACGTGTTCCGCCGGGACGTGAACAATTACGCCGACGACTCGCAAATTCTGAGCACCGGGATCAGTTTCCCCATCGCATTCCGAAAGGCGGTTATTTATGGCTCGGAGGCAAAGCTGGAAGTTCTGCGCTGGGGCCGCTTTTCCGGCTTCGCCAGTTACTCCTACATAGTAGGAAATGTCTGGAACCCGGTAACGGGCGGTCTGTTCCTTGGGGATGATGCTACCGGCGCGGAGGCCCAGCTGACCGGACATTTTCCCGACTCGCAGGACCAGCGGAACACCGTGCGCGCCCGCGTGCGCTATCAGGTCGCCTCGCGCCTGTGGATAGCCGTGGGAAGCGATTACAACAGCGGGCTGCCCTTTTCGCCGGATTTAACCCCTCAGCAATATACGGCGGAATACGGTCCCGTGGTGATCAGTCACCTCAATTTCAATCGCGACCGTATCCATCCTTACTTCACCCAGAATTTCTCGATTGGCGCCGATCTTTACAAGCGGGAAAAACGTTCGGTACGCCTGCAGGCGGATGCCACCAACCTGAGCAACACGCTCGAAGTAATCGACTTCGGAGGACTATTCTCCGGCAACGCAATTGGCCCGGCGCGAAGCTACACGCTTCGTCTGGTGACCAGTTTCTAGAGAAAACGCATGAAAAATGAAGGCCGGCTCGACCGGCTCTTTTTACCGCCAGAGGAGCCGCCGTCGCTTCCCTACTCGCGGTTCTGCAAAATCGCGCTGCGGACCGCACACCTGATGGCCATCAGTGTCCTGGTAGGCGGTCATGCCTACGGCGCGCCCAAACATGGACTGTTGCCTTGGCTCTACGCGGCCATCGTAACCGGCGCGGGCATGATCTTCTTCGAGGCATACCCCAGCCTGGCTTTCGTCTTCCAGGGCTGGGGCTTGATGCTGTTCCTCAAGCTCGCCCTGCTCTGCTGCCTTCCCTTCGCCTGGCAGGCTCGCTTTCCGATCCTGCTCGTCGTGGTGGCCATTGCTTCCATCGCCTCACACATGCCGGGAAAGCTCCGCCATTATTCGGTGCTGTACAAACGCGTCATCAAGTAAGCTGGGCGCGGCAGATGGCCGGCCACGAACGCTAGGCGAATGTTCTGATAACAAAACAGGAGTGGCCGCATCGCAACCACTCCTGATCGCACCTCAAAACCCACGCGGAACGTAGCCCGCCCCTGCTATTATTTTTGGCCTTCCAGCGTAGACTTCGTGGTTTCATCCGATGAATTCTCGGTGTCCTTATAGCTACCGGAGACACAGCGGAAACTGGTGAATCTGCGCACGCCTTCCGGTGTATCGAAGCCACGATTGGAAACGCGGAGCGTATTTGCCCTGACCATCCAGGAACCCCCGCGTAAGAACACTCCCCCAGCGTCGGTTCCGGAACGGTCGGTCGTCCACTCCCACATGTTGCCTAACATGTCATAAAGACCAAAGCCGTTGGGCTTTTTCTCCGCCACAGGGTGCGAATGCCCCATGCTGTTGTCCTTGTACCAGGCAATCGAATCCAGATCGTCCGAGTAGCGCGCACCGGTGGTGTTGGCTCTCGCCGCATACTCCCACTCGGCCTCGCTGGGCAGCCGCATACCAACTGCAACGCAGTATCCGTATGCGTCGATATAATCGACCTTCTCGACCGGATACTGTTCACCGTGTTTGTAGAAACTGGGATTCTCTCCCGTGACGTGCTTGTAGGCACCCTGCGTCACAAGGGTCTGCCCCATCCAGAAGCCATGATCGAGGGTGACCTCGTGCGGCGTCTCGTTATAATCGCAGTTCGTATCACCCGGCGAGCAGCCCATCATGAATTTTCCCGCCGGAATCCAGACGTAGGTCAGGCCATCATTGGGATTGACCATGGTGGTTCCCGCAGGGGTACTGGGGTCGGCTGGCGTCATTGGCGCAGCGGCCGGGAGCTCCGGCTTGTCGCGATCGCTCTGATTATCCCCAAACGGCGATTCCGATTCCGAATCATCCGGTGTCGCTTGATGCCCCTTCGTGGATTGCGACTGGACCTGAGCCGCAGGCGCAGCCTGGGCCATCGTAGGGCTGCCCGGAAGCAGAAGTATGCCCCCGACTGAGAGTGTGAGGAAAAACAATCGTTTCATTTGGACCCCTACTTAACCCTACTTTAAAGGAAATCTACCCTCCTGCGCAAACCCCAGGACGAGAGCCCGGCAGGGCCCACCTACTGCGACCGGAGAGCGAAAGCCTCGCATCTGGTTCCTTGTTTAGACGCCACGCGCCGTGAAGACAGACTAGCAATTTTCAGGGAGCTTTCCCGAATCTCTGATTTCAGCTCGTCTTACAGGACCCGCGCCTCTTCCAGCATCTGCGCCTCGCCGGAGAGCACGTGAACGCTCACGGCATCGCCCGGAGCAAAGTCAGTGGCTTCGGCGGGCAGAATCGCCAGCCCATCGGCCAGCAGCATCGTCCGCAAAATCCCGGTGTTCTGATCGCCGGAGCTGTAGGCCTTAAAGCTTCCGTCGGCCCACTCCAGACGCACCCGCAGACACTGCACTCTCCCCGGCTTCTTCCTTACGGTCTCCTGCAGAATCGCCCTCACCGGAGCCCGCAGCACCCGCCTGTGACCCATCATCTTCAGCAGCGCCGGCCGCACCAGCTCTTCGAACATAATCATCGTCGCCACCGGATTGCCGGGCAGCGAGAAGATCGGCTTTCCGTCTCTTACGCTGAACGCGGTGGGCCCTCCCGGTCTCATCTCCACCTGCCGGAAGATCTGCTTCACCTGCAACTCCTGCAGCACGTCGCGCACGTAGTCGCGGTCCCCGGCTGACACTCCGGCCGAGGTAATCAACGCATCGGCCTTGAAGCCCTCGATAAGCTTTTCGCGCATCTCGGCGGGATCGTCGCGGGAGATGCCGAGTATCACCGGAACGGCGCCGATTTCGCGCAGCGACGCGGCCAGCGACAGCGTATTGCTGTTGATGATCTTGCCTTCGGTCATCGGCGCACCCAGCTCGATCAGCTCGTCGCCGGTGGAAAGAATCGCTACCCGCGCCCTGCCATACACGGCAACGAACGCCTTGCCGAACGACGCCAGCAGGCTCATCGCCGGAGCACGAAGGAGCGTTCCCACCGTCAAAACCTTTTCGCCGCATACAACATCTTCGCCGGTAAAACGGATCTGCTGCCTGGGCTTGACCTCTCCCTTGATCAGCACTTGCCCGTTCGTCTCTACCGTCTGCTCTACCGGCACCACCGCATCGCATCCGGCAGGAATCGGCGCTCCGGTCATGATCCGAATCGCGCAGCCCGGCTCCAGCGGCTGATCTGCCATCTTCCCCGCCGGAATATACCCGGTAATCTTCAAGTTCGCGCCGGCCCCAGCGCACGCGGCCGGCAGCGAAGCGTTACCCGTCTGAGCGCCCGTGGCCAGGAGGCCGTCTGTTGGCCCGTACCCGGCGCAGTCGGCACTGCGTACCGCAAACCCGTCCATAGCTGAGTTATCGCACGCCGGCATATTCCAGGGCGCAACCAGATCTTCGGCCAGCACTCTGCCGGTGGCGTCCAGCAGGCTCACCCGCTCCACCCGCAACGGCGCAACGCTGCCGAGAATCAGGCGGAGGGCGTCCTCAAAGGAAGTCATGGCGCTCCTACCCCCCATCGCAGTCAAGTGGAATTTCATCGAAGGTCATGTCGAGGAGGTTGATGACCAGGCACCGGTTGCGCAGCACCTTGCCGGCTCCCATCAGAAGTTTGCAGACCTCGGTGCTCTCCAGGCTGGCAACTACTGCGGGCGTAAACGAAGGATTACCCAGGCGCTGCTCCACCCCGCGCGGCTGCGGCGCGCTGCCATACAGGCCTTCGATGCTGCGGTCTCCCGGAAGCTGCGTCAGGACGTGGCCGTACCAGCCGGCGATGGCTCCGTGAACCAGGGGAATCCCCAACTCGGCGCAGCTCTTCGCCAGCGCCAGCCGGGTCGTGATCGAATCCAGCGCGTCCACCACAACCTGCGCGCCGCCCAGCAATTCTGCGGCGTTCTCCGCTCCATACGGCACCTGAAAAGGCAGCAGGGTAGTCGCGGGATTGATCCCCGCCACCCGTTCGGCGGCCAGCTCCACCTTGGCCCGGCCCAGCGCCTCGGTTGTCGAGAGTATCTGCCGGTTGAGGTTATGTTCCTGAAAGATGTCGGGATCGATCGCAACCAGCGTCCCCACTCCCAGCCGCGCCAGTTGCTCGATGACATACCCGCCCAGCCCGCCGCAGCCAATCACCGCAACCCGGCTGCGGAAGAGCTTGAGCTGGTCCTGCACGGTGATGATCTGCTGGTTGCGCTGGTAGCGCGCGGGCATCAATCCAAGGGAGAGAGCAGTCCCTTCTACCTCGGCAAGAGAAATACAAAACTGTTGGGCAGTCGCTAGCTGGCAGGCCCAGGGCAAAAGGTTGTGATCGGCGCCGCTTTGCAAAAATTCCTGCAACGCCTTCACTTTACCCTCCTCCAACCAGGGGAAAGATCGACAGGCGAGCGCCTTCGATGACTTCGCTGGCAAGTTCGGCACGGCGGCCGTTCATCATGACGATGCCAACCTCCGGCTCCTCGATCCCCAGTTCCTGAACCACGGTGGAGACCTTGACATTCGGCGCGTATTCCCGCTGCTGCTCGATAAATCGCCCGTCGCGGAAATTGGCGAAAAGCTTGACCGTGACCTGCATAGCCGCCTCTCCTGTGTAAATCGGGGACGCCCTCAGGCGTCCCCGGCTTGAATCCTACTCGCCAGCCGCTAGAAATTCCAGAACGCGTCCAGCTCTTCCCCTGAGAAGTCCCAAATCGCGTTGTGCGGCGGGATCGGTTCGTAGGTGAAGAACTCCGGCAACCGGTCGTCCTTGTTGGTAAAGCCGGCGCGGAGGTTGAAGTCGTGTTCGGTCTTCAGCGTGGTCTTGCCCAATGCCACCACATCGTCGCCGGTCAGCTTCAGGTCGTATTCGGAGTTCAGCATCTCGATCAGCGATTCCATGCATTCCGGATTATCCAGCGCCGGAAACGCGATGAAGACGCACATGCCGGTCGAATCCACCGCCGCCGTGGCAATCTGCAGGTTCCGCGAAAGCTCCACCTGGCCGTCCTTCTTCAAAGGATCCACGTAGCCGCCCACGTTTAGAATGTTGGTCGCAATGGTGTAGCCCATGGTGTGATCGGCGCCCTGCGTGCTCATCGCATAGGTGACGCCAATGCCCTTCACCGAGCGCGGATCATACGCCGGAATCGCCTGGTCCTTCACTACCGGAACGCGGGTGAGTCCGTAGGCCCTGCCGACCAGCGCGGTTCCGCCGCCCAGCAGATGGCCAAGCGGAGTGCCCTTGCCGACTTCCTCGCGCAGCATGCGAATCACGCCCTTGCCGTCGCCGAAGGGCAGGATGCCGGCTTCCATCGCAACACCGAACATGACCGGCGTCTCGATGCTGTCCACGCCGAGGTCGTCCATGATGTTGTCAACCGTTGCGATGTCGTCGAGGTCCTCGATGCAGCAGTCGGCGCCCAGACCCCACACGGTCTCGTACTCGAAACCGGACGTCAGGTATTTGCCGTCCTTGTCGTTGTAAACCTGCGAGCACTGGATCACGCAGCCCTGATGACATCCATGCTTGGGCTTGCCCTTGCGCTCTACGATGGTGTCGTGGATGGTTTCGCCGGAGAACTTTTCGTGTGCGGCAAACTGACCCTGGGTAAAGTTGCGGGTCGGCAGACCGCCGGCCTCGTTCAGAATGTTCACCAGCACCGCCGTCCCGTAGGTCGGCAATCCCTGGCCGCTCACCGGATGGCTGATGATCGTGGCGGCGAACTTCTTGGCCGCTGCCTTGAACCTAACCTGGTCGGCAATCTTGATGCCCGGTCCGCCCGCGTCATCCACGGAGATAAACTTGATTCGCTTGGAACCCATCAGTGCGCCCAGTCCGCCACGGCCCAGGCTGCGGATCTTGCCTTCCGGATCCTTGATCGAAATATTAGAGATGTTCATCCTCATTTCGCCGGCCGGCCCTACGCAGATCACGCCGATCTTCTTGTTGTTGTAGCGCTCGGTCACCGCTGCCACCGTGGCGAAGGTGCCCTGGCCGATAAGCTCGGTCTCTTCCGCGAAGCTTACCCCATCGTTGTTGATGTGCATGCTGTACCACTTGCTCTCATCCTTCGGTTTGCCCTCGATGATGATCGCCTTGATGCCCAGAAGCGCGAACTGACGGGCCACGTTGCCGCCGCCGTTGCACTCCTTGATGGTGCCGGTCAGCGGGCTCTTGCAGCCGGCCGACAGACGCCCGGAGTTGGATGCGATGGTGCCGGTCAGCAGGCCGGGAGCCAGAACCAGTTTGTTGTACGGTCCCAGCGGATGGCAGGTGGGAGGAACCTCGGCTGCCACAATGGTGGATGTGAGTGCGCGACCGCCCAGAGGAGCCCAGGCTTCGGGGACCTCTTCACAGGTAGTGCTTAGATCGGACATATTAATACGTATGATTTTGTTCATCTCGAAATGCTCCCCGTTGGTCAGGCTTGGATTTTTTTGAGCAACATCTCACCGACAGTTTTGTTGGCACAGCCACAGCTCATCCTCAGCCATGTGTTTGGAAAACTGCGAGGCAGGAAGAAATCCATTCCTTAACTGCTTATGTAAACCAGCCCATGTAATGGGGCTCAGTTTTAATTCTTATACTACTATACGAAATTTCTGGATTCCACACCATCCCCGGTTGGATTACTTCACAATCTTTTCGCCTTTTTTCGCTCCGCAAAACAATAAAAACTGCAGCCGAAAACTCAACGGCGGAGCCCGCCTGCAGGGTTGACAAGCACACCGCATCCCGTTACCTTACATAGGCGAACAAAAGGCGAATATGGGAGCTGCTGCCGAGCTACGCAAACAAATCGAATCGGCCCTCGCCGGGCGCATTCCCGCCGCTCTGTCCCTGCGCCCGCACAGTGCGCCGGAGCTGATCCCCTGCGGCCTGGCGGAGGTCGATGCCATGCTCGGCGGTGGGCTGCCGCTGGGTGCCATCACAGAGCTGACCGGCTCCCATTCTTCCGCACGCACCACCCTGGCGCTCGCCACCCTCGCCGGGCTCACCCGACAGGGCCACAGCTGCGCCTACGTGGATCTCTCCGACGCCTTGGACCCGCTTTCGGCCGCCGCTCTTGGCGTGGAGTTGCACCGCCTGCTGTGGGTCCGTCCGGCGGCGTCGCGGCCCACTCCCGCCCTGCGACTCGACTCTGCCCTGCGCGCCACCGATCTGCTGCTCAACGCCGGTGGCTTCCGCGCCCTGGTGCTCGACCTGGGAGACCTGCCGCCGGAGCAGACGCGCCGCATCCCCCTGGCAACCTGGTACCGCTTCCGCCTGCAGGCGGAAAAGTCGCGCACGCTCTTCCTCCTGATCACCTGCGCCCTGGATTGCGCGCAGGGTTGCGCCCAAACTCACGCTCAGAGTTACGTTAAGAGCTACGCGCAAAGCTGCGCCGCCGTCACCCTGCACTGCCGTCCGGCGGAGCCGCACTGGCGGCAGGCCGCAGAGCACTCACCTCTCCTGCTCGCCGGACTGCGCCATCGCCTCAGCCTGGAGCGCGGCCGCGCCGTCGATCCCCGCAAAAAGCCGGCAGCCTCCGCCCCAGCCTTCGAAGCCGCCTGGAGCAGCCGCACTCCGTGGACCGGATGAGCCATGCCGTCACCGCTGTATCTCTGTCTCCATCTGCGCGACTTCGCCGCGCAGGCTCTCGTCCGCACCCACCCTGAGCTTCACTCCCGTGCGCTCGCCGTCCTCAGCGGCCATCCTCCGCTGGAGCGTGTCTTTGCCATCAGCCAGCCAGCGCGCCGCCTCGGTCTGCAAATCGGCATGAGCCGCGTCCAAGCCCATGCGCCCGCAGCCGACAGCGCAGCGTTACCCGACCCAGCGCCTGTGGTATTGCTACGCCGCGACCCTCCGCAGGAGCACGCTGCCTTTGCGGAGTTGATGCGTTGCGCCGGACAATTCTCGCCTCGCATCGAACCCATTGCCTCACCGCAAGAGGAAACTTGCGGCGCCACGCTCCTGCTCGATGTCTCCGGCTCCGAGCGGCTGCTCGGCGGCCCGCAGCAGATTGCCGCAGCCCTGCGCCGGTCGTTGCGCGCCTTGAACTACGAAGCCAGCGTGGCCGTCTCCTGCAATGCCTGCGCGGCCCTGCTCGCCGCACGCGGCACCACAGGTGCGGTCTGCATTGCGCCCGGACGCGAGGCGGAGACCCTGGCGCCGCTGCCCCTCTCCGTGCTGGAACCCAACAATGAGCTGGCGCAGACCTTGGCCGCCTGGGGCATCCGCACCCTGGGACAGCTGGCCGTCCTGCCCACCCGCCCGCTGGCGGCAAGGCTCGGGCAGAACGCTCTGCGTCTGCAGGCCCAAGCCCGCGGAGAGTACCGCCATCTGCTGGTTCCCGTCCAAGAGCCCGCCGACGCGCCGCTCTGCGAAAGCATCGAGCTGGAGCATCCGGTAGAGCTGCTGGAGCCGCTGCTGTTTCTGCTAAGCCGGATGCTGGAGCAGGTCACCGCTCGCGCAGCCCAACGCTCCCTGGCCATTGCCTCGATCGAGCTCTGCCTTCAGGGTGCCCCATATTTGCCGAGCGCCCGCGGCCGGAGCGGCATCAGTGGCCGCGTACCCGGCTGCGAAGCCTCTGTTGGCAAATGTGGGGCGGACGGAGGCATGCCTCCTGAAGATCTGCGCTCGGAAGATCGCCGCATCATCCGCCCCGCGATCCCCGAGCGCGACCCTCTCACCCTGCTCAAACTCCTGCAACTTGAGCTGGAGATGCATCCACCCTCCGCCGCCGTCGTCGCCCTGCGCGTCCAGGCGCATCCCGCGCGTCCGCAAACCGCGCAGCCCGGACTCTTCGCGGCCCAGGCACCCGAGCCGGGACGATTGGAGATTCTGCTGGCGCGACTGCGCAAACTGGTGGGCGAAGGCCGCGTCGGCTCACCGCAACTGCTCGACAGCCACGCGCCCGAAGCATTCCGCATAACGAACTTCGAGCCCAGCGTCAGCGACCGGAGCGCTGTCCATTGGCCCGTACCCGACGCCCCTGCCTTGCGCATAGTGCGTCCGCCGCGCCCCGTCGCCATCGAGTTGCACTGCAACGTGCCCGTGGCGATGCACTACGAAGGTACGCGGCTCATCGTGCAGTCAGCCTCCGGCCCCTGGCGCACCAGCGGAGCCTGGTGGACGCATCCCGCCTGGTGCCGCGAAGAGTGGGACGTGGCGCTCAAGGAACAATCGCAATGCTATTTACGTCTCGCCCACTATCCCGCCACCGGCGGCTGGTACGTGATCGGAATTTACGACTGAGGGTGCGCATGCGCCAGGGTTTCAACCTGGAAACCTTGAAACCTGGTGACACAATGTACATCGAACTTCACGCCCGCTCGGCCTTCAGCTTTCTCGAAGGCGCATCCCTGCCCGAGCTGCTCATGGCGCGCGGCGCACAGTTGGAGATGCCCGCCATGGCCTTGCTCGACCGCAATGGCCTCTACGGCGCTCCGCGTTTTCACATGGCCGCCCTGCGGGCCGGCACGCAGGCGCACATCGGAGCCGAGATCGCCGTCCGCGATGCGGGCGAGCGCGCCCGCCCGCCGCAATGGCTGCCGCATCGCATTCCCCCGGAGCCGGTGCGCTGGCCGCTGCTGGCCGAAACCCAAACCGGCTACCAGAACCTCTGCCGCCTCATCACGCGCTTCAAATTGCGCGAGCCGCACAAGGCCGAGGGCTGCGCTCTGCTCGCCGATGTCGCCGAATTCAGCCATGGCCTCATCTGCCTCACCGGCGGCGACGAAGGCCCGCTGGCTTCGGCTCTCGCCCGTGGCGGATACAACGAGGCGCTGCACGAAGTCGAGCGCCTCATGCACATCTTTGGTCCGCACCATGTCTTCGTCGAACTGCAGCGCCACTACGACCGCGCCGAGGAGCATCGCAATCAGGCCGCCGTGCGCATCGCCCGCGCGCTCAAGCTCCCCTTGCTGGCCACCAACGGAGTCCATTACGCCACCGCCTGCGAGCGCGAAGTCCTCGATGTGCTCACCACCATCCGCCACCACTGCACGCTGGAGACCGCGGGCCGCCTGCTTGCACCCAACGCCGAGCGCTATCTACGCTCTCCGCGCCAGATGCAGCAGCTCTTCCGCGATCTTCCCGAAGCCATCGCCAACACCCGTGAACTCTCCGCCCGCCTCGCCTACCAGATGAGCGATCTCGGCTACCGCTTCCCTGCCTATCCCGTCCCCGACGGCGAGACGATGCAATCGTTCCTTGAAAAACGCACCGCCGAAGGCATCCGTAACCGCTATCTCCCCAAACACGACGCCAAACTTTTTGCCCGCGCCCAACAGCAGGCGCAGCGCGAGCTCACGCTCATTGCCAAGCTCGAACTCGCCGGATACTTCCTCATCGTCTGGGACATCGTGCAGTTCTGCCTGCGCGAGGGAATCCTGGTGCAGGGGCGCGGCTCGGCGGCCAACAGCGTAGTCTGCTACGCCCTCGGCATTACCGCCGTCGATCCCGTCGGCATGGACCTGCTCTTCGAGCGATTCCTCTCCGAAGAGCGCGGCGAGTGGCCGGACATCGATCTCGACCTGCCCAGCGGCCCGCAGCGCGAGCGCGCCATTCAATACGTCTACCAGCGTTACGGCGAACTCGGCGCCGCCATGACCGCCAACGTTATCACCTACCGCGGACGCTCCGCCGCCCGCGAAGCCGGCAAAGCCCTGGGCTTCGATGCCGCAACCCTCGATCGCCTCACCAAACTCGTCAGTGCCTGGGAATGGAAAGACAAAAACGATTCGCCCGGCCGCGACGTTCAAGTCGCCGGGCAAGCCGCCGGCCTCGACCTTCACCATCCTCGCATCGCCCGCTATGTCGAGCTCTGCCAGCGCATGCAGGACCTGCCGCGCCATCTCGGACAGCACTCCGGAGGCATGGTCATCTGCGCCGGCCAGCTCGACGCCGTCGTCCCCATCGAGCCTGCCTCCATGCCGGGACGTTCGGTCATCCAGTGGGACAAAGAAGATTGCGCCGACATGAAGATCATCAAAGTCGATCTGCTCGGGCTCGGCATGATGGCCGCGCTTAAAGAGTGCCTCGAACTGGTGCCCGCGCACTATGGAGAGCCGCTCGACCTGGCGCAGCTTCCGCCCAACGATCCGCTCACCTACCGCGCCCTGCAGCAGGCCGACACCGTGGGCATGTTCCAGGTGGAAAGCCGCGCCCAGATGGCCGCCCTGCCGCGCAACCATCCCACCTGTTTTTACGATCTCGTGGTGCAGGTCGCCATCATCCGTCCCGGCCCCATCGCGGGCAACATGATGAACCCATACATGAAGCGCCGCCGCGGCCGCGAACCGGTCACCTACTCGCATCCACTGCTGGAGCCGGTGCTCAAACGCACCCTCGGCATTCCGCTCTTTCAGGAGCAACTCATCCGCATGGCGATGATCGTCGCCAGCTTCACCGGCGGCGAGGCCGAAGAGCTGCGCCGCGCCGTCGGCATGCGCCGCTCCATGGCGCGCATGAAGGAGCTGGAAGGCAAGCTGCGCCGCGGCATGAGCGCCAACCACATCGCGCCCAAGGTGCAGGACGAAATCGTGCAGTCCATCTCCTCGTTTGCGCTCTACGGATTTCCCGAATCGCACGCCGCCAGCTTCGCTCTCATCGCCTATGCCAGCGCCTACATCAAGTTCCACTATCTTGCGGCCTTCACCTGTGCGCTGCTCAATCACCAGCCCATGGGCTTCTACTCACCCGCCACCCTGGTCAAGGACGCGCAGCGCCACGGCCTCCGCGTCTTGCCGATCGATGTCTGCCGCTCGGATTGGGCATGTACGCTAGAGAGACTTCATCCTTCGGAGTGTCATCCTGAGCGAAGCGAAGGACCCCAGCACGGCACAAATCTTCATTGCCGCCCCAAAGGCTTTTCAATTAGCGAGACAGGTGGCGGGTGCCCCACCTTCGCCGCCGATTTTGCGGCTAAGGTGGGAAAGCAAAATGAGGGTGCCCCATATCTGCCTTCTTTTGGCAGATGTGGGACCAACGGGGCGAGATGTGGGGCCAACGCCTTCGCCCTCCGCCTCGGCCTCAACTATGCCCGCGGACTGCGCCATGACGCGGCTGCCGCATTGCTAGCCGCACGCCAGCAACGCCCCTTCACCTCGATCCAGGACCTCGCCCAGCGCGTCCCCGAACTGCGCAAAAGCGACCTCACCCTGCTGGCCAAAATCGGCGCGCTCAACTCGCTGGGTGCGGTGACGGGTGGCCCATTCAAGCCATCTTCTGGCTTGAGTGGGGTAGTTGACCTTGAGCGGGTGGCCAACATCTACCCTCCGGCAAATGTAGCAAACACGCGCGCTACCCATCGCCGCGATGCACTCTGGCAGGTGGAGTACGCCGGACGTCCCGCCGGACCATTGTTGAATGAAATGACGCCGGAATCCGCCGAATCCCCGTTGCAACAAATGACCATCGAAGAGCGCCTGGTGGCCGACTTCTCCGGCACCGGAGTCACCGTCGGCAAACATCCCATGGCCTTCCATCGCGCCGAACTGAAGCAGATGGGCATCTCCGCCGCCAGTGAACTGGCCCGCCTGCCCCACGGACTCACCACGCGCATCGCCGGAGCGGTCATCGCCCGCCAGCGCCCCGGCACCGCCAAGGGCTTCGTCTTCCTCAGCCTCGAAGACGAAACCGGCATCGCCAACGCCATCCTCACCCCCGCTGTTTACGAGCAGTTCAAGCACACCGTGATCTACGAAAAGTTTCTACTGCTGGAAGGCGAGCTGCAAAACCAAGAGAACGTCGTCTCGCTCAAGGCCCGAACCATCCGCCCGCTCGGCATCAGCCACGCCGAAGTCCGTTCCCACGACTTTCACTGAACCCTGCGGAGCCGGCTGCATCAGTAGTTCGAAATCTCAACCAGGTTCTTGTCCGGGTCGCGAACATAGATAGAGCGCATTTTCCCCATCGCGCCGTTGCGTTCCACGGGGCCTTCTTCGATATGAACTCTCTGTTCCTTCAGGTGGCGAATCACTTCGTCGAGAGGGGTTGAGGTAATCAAGCAGAGGTCGCCGGAGCCGGACGTAGGATGAGCGGCTCTGGGAGTTGCCTCGTGTCCGCGCTGCTGAAGCTTGATCATCTGCTCGCCGAAGGTCAGAGCCTTGCGGCCATCCACGGTGAACAGCTCCATGCCGAGGACTTCCGTGTAAAAGTCAACGCTGATGTCGATGTTGGCGACGGTGAGAACGATGTGGTCGAGCGAATTCATGGTAATGGCCATATCGGACGGATGATACTCGCCCCGGGCCATCTCTCCCACTATTTTTCCGCGGACAGCTGCCTACCCTATGCGGCTTCGATCTCCGCCGCGCACTCTGCATCGTCGTTTTTCACTTGGTTGACGCGCGAACTCACCCGGTAGCGCCGCATCGCCCCGGCATAAGGTTTCAGCAGCGGCTGCAATTCTGGGACCCTGCTCAAACCGGGATCGAGCCACAAATCATAGGCATCCGGCTCCAGAATTACCGGCATGCGATCATGCACATCCCGCACCAGTCCGTTGGCCTCAGTGGTCAGAATCGTGCAGCTTTCCACCGTGCCTCCCTGCGGACTTCGCCATCGCTCCCACAATCCGGCAAAGGCAAACATCACGTCATCGGCCAGCGTAAAACAGTAGGGGATCTTCTCTTTTCCGGCGCGCTTCCACTCGTAAAACCCATCCGCCGGAATCAGGCATCGCCGCCTGCGCATCGCCTCGCAGAACGCGGGCCTGTCAGCCGCGCTCTCCGCCCGTGCGTTGATCATCTTGTAGCCGATCTTGGCATCCCTCGCCCAAGCCGGTATCAGGCCCCAGCGCAGCGGCACCAGCCGCCGCACCCGACGCTCCGTATCCTGGTGTGCTGAATTTTGGATCACCGCAGCTACCGCCTGTCCCGGTGCCACGTTATAACGCGGCGTCCACTCCACCGGACTCAAGCCGTCTTCGGCGTCAAAGGCTTCTTCCAAAATCTCTTTGCTGCGCGCCACCCGGAATCGTCCACACATATGCGTTCAGCCCCGTCGCGCCCTGATATTTATGAAATCTTGCCCTCTACCTTCTGCGCTTGCGGAAGACCACGCAGACCGACACCACGCCATCCTGATCGCGCACCCCAACCAGGGAAACGGTTTTGTTCACGCTGTACTCAAGCTGAATGATCTCCTGCTGCGACTGGTTCAGGTTGGTGATGTAGGTCAGTGTCACCTTGTTGGAGATCTGCTGCTCCACGGTCACCCGCGCCAGCCCCGCGTTCACCTCTTCGCCCGCGTTGGGATCGATCTTCACCCGGCTGACGCCGAAAAGTTTCTGCACCCGGCTGGTCTTGGCCGCGCTCAGCGCCTGCGTCAGCAGCTCCATCGAGCTGCTTCCCGAAACCGCCGGCTGATATTGCGCGGTGCCAATCATCGCCGGATTGCCAGACTCCGCCGCCGTGCGCCCCAGCGCCAGCAGCGAGATAATGTCGCTGCTGGAAAGCGGCGGGTCCGAGCGGTAGGTGGTCGTCATCCGGTCAATCGGTCCGTGGAAGCCGAGTGTTAGGTCGTAATCGCGCACCCTCGTCGACAGCTCGATATCCAGCGTGGGATAGATCCGCACCGGGTTGCTGAACGTAATGTCGCCCCGCTCCATCCGGTACTTTGTGCCGTTGAAATCGAACGTGCCTTCCAGCAGATCGACCCGGCCCAGCACCACCGGACGGGACGCCGTTCCGCGCAGGTGCAGGTCCACGTTGCCGCTCACCCGCAGCGCCGAGGTCTGGAACTGCAGCTCCGGCGTCGAAGTCACATGCACTTCCAGGTGCAACCGGTTGAGCGGCGACTCGCTCTGCAGCGCGGGAGCTCCGCGCACGCCTTTGACCAGATAGGTCGCAAGATCGAATTGCGGGTTCACCTCCAGGCGCGTCACCGTCACCTCGCCGGAGAGCAGCGCATTCTTCGTCGAACCGCTCAGCAACAGCGAGGCATCAACCGTCGAACTCAAACCCTCCGGATAGCGCACCCGAATCCCCTGCCCGCTGGCCGACAGGTTGAAGCCCAACCCCAGCGAGGACGCGTAAGTGATGAACCCGGTGCAATGCAGCAATCCGCCTCCGGTGCGCGCCGTCAGCTCCTGCACCTGCAACCGGTCCTCGTTAAACACCAGCGAGCCGTTAATACTGCTCAGCCCATTGGGAAAATCGGTGGAGCTGAGCGAGCCGTCTTTCACCTGCAGCCGTCCGTGCATCGAAGGCCGCCCCAGGGTTCCGGTCACCTGCAGATTCAGGTTTGCCTCGCCGCTCGCCGTCAGCTTCGGATCGGTGGTCTCCAGCAGCTTCAGGTTTACGCTGCCATCGGCACGCAAATCAATTTCGCGCTTGCCGCCCAGCTGCACCTCGCCCTGCACCTGCACAAACCGGGTGCCCTGCTCGCCCGACAGGCGGAACTGCTCTACCCGCATGACCCTGTGCTCAATCCTCAGCCGGATCGGCCCCTCGTTCGCCACGGCAATGCCGCCGTAGTTGGTGGCCAGCCGCTCCACCTCCACCTCGGCAGTCATATCCAGGGGATGCAGCGCCTCACCCGTGGCATCCAGGTGCATCTTCAGCTCCGAAGGCCCCGCCAAGTGCAGTCGCAAATAAGCCTCAAGCATCGAGTTCAGGTTCGTGCTCTGCAGCTCGCCGCTCATGCGCATCGGCATCTGCCCGCGCAGGTGAATCTGTCCGTCCAGCTTCACCTCCGTGCTCTTCGAACTCGAGCGCGCCGTCAGCGCCAGTTCCTCGCCGTGCGTCACCCCAACCACGTCTGCGTTGCCAATGGACTGCCCGCCAACGGCGAGATTGCGCAGCCGTAGCCGCCCGTTGATCACCGGCGCGGCTGTCGTTCCCGCGCCGCTCACATCAAACGCCGCTTCGCCGCCCAGGCGCACCGGCAGGCCGATCAGCGCGTGCAGGCTCGCCAGCTTCACTTCGGTGCCCTTCAAATCGAACCCAAACTCGCCGGTCTCCACGTTGAAGCGCGCATCGCCCGTCAACTGCATGGCGTTGCTTTTCAGCACAATGTTGCGGAACTGAGCCTGGTTCTCCGTCAGGTTCATCTCGGCGGTGGCTGAGCGCACCGCCTGACCCCACGCCGTTCCATCTTTCACCGCAATGCGGCCGCTGCCACTCAAGTGGTCGGCCGTCCCGCTGGCATCCAGCTCTCCGCTCACCCGCCCGGTCACCGGATAGCGTGTTCCCAGCAGCGTCTGCAACTCGCCGACCCCGGCGTTGTTCACCTTCACGAGCGCGGCAAATGGCAGCCGCCGGTCGTAGTTGCCGTTCAGCAGCGCCACGCTGGCATCCACGTCAATCGTCGCGCCATCCTTCCGCAAAATTCCATTGCGCAGGCTCTCGCCAATCGCCGAATAGTGCACCTCGCCTTCCAGCAGATCCCATTTTGTGCGCACCACCCGCCCAGCGCCTGCGGCTGGCAGCGCAGCGATACCCACCTCTGCGCCTGCGACCGGCAGCGCAGCGTTACCCGACCCCGCAGCCGCCCCAGCGCCCGCGGTCCCCCATCTCGGTATGCGCACCACGGTGGTAAAGTCGTGCAGTTCCAAATACCCGGCCAAAGCAGGAGACTCCAGCCTGCCCTGCACTGTTCCCCGGAACGAAGCCTGCCCGGCAAACTCGACTGGAAGGTCCTTGGCGCGGCTGCCGCGCCAGGAAGCCACCAGCGGCGCCAGTTCGCTGAGCTTCGCCGCCGTCACGTCCAGTTGCAAATCCGAACTTGCCGCCAGCCGTCCCTGCGCCAAAAGATGCGTTTCCGGAGTGCTTGCATCCAGGTTGCGCACCTGCACCGACTGGCTCTTGAAGTCCACCGTCGCCTGCACCACGGCCGTCACTGGCAGTTGCCCGGCTCGCGGCACCGGCTCTACTCGCAGGTTCCCGTCCATCGTCGCGTCCAGCGGACTGCCCTGCCACTTCACCAGCAGCGTGCCGCTCGTCGCGCCCGATAGCGGCAGCCTTTGGAGCGGAAGCTCCATGGAGGCGAAGGCGCGCAGCGCGCTCTCCAATTCCACTCCGGTCACCTGCAGATCCATCTGCCCCACCGCTTCCTTGCCGGGCAAATGGCTGGCGGCCATCTTGCCGTGCACCGTGCCGCCCAGCGCCGTGGCAAAAATCGAAGAAACATTGAAATGTTCGCGGTCCAGTGAATACAGAAAGCCGCCGTTCATCTTCTCCAGCCGCACAATGTCGTCTGCCCAGCCCACTCCCATCGCCTTTGCCTGGCCCACCACGGCGTATTCCCCGCGATCCCAGCGATAGGTTCCCTGCCCGTTCAACTGCACCGCGCCACTCTTCAACTCGTGGTAGTGCACCAGGCGCGCCACCTCGGCCGCATCGCCCTCGGCGCGATAAGTAAACTGCGCCACCGGCGACGCCAGCCCAGTCACAGCGCCGTTCAGTTCCACCCAGCCATGTCCCTCGTTTACCCGCAGCCGCGGCACCTCCACCCGGTCGTGATACAGCCGGAACTCGCCCTCGGCACCCAGTGTCAGCGGTTCAATTTCCGGCAGATGGATCTGCACCTGCCCGACCCGCGCCTCGATCTCATAATGCATGTCCGCCGCGCGGTACCCCACCTCCATGGAAATGTCACTGGCAACCCCGTCCAACCGGATCTTTTGCTGGTTCCAGTCGAGCCTCCCGTCCACCAGTGCGGCCTGGTCCACCGCCAGCCGGAACAGCTTTTGGACCCTGTTTTCCTTGCCCTGCATCTTCACGACCGGCAAGTTGGTTGAGCCGTCCTTGTACACGTCCACGTGGGCCAGAGGATGCAGAACTCGCAGTTCACGCAGAACCAGCTTTCCAGCCAGCAGCTCCGCCCAACTTAGCCGTGCCTCCACCCGCTCCACTTTCAGCAGCGGAGCTTCACCCGCAGCCTCCGTGCCGTGAACCGTCAATCCGTCAAGTTCGAATTCCAGACGATGCCAGTTCCACGCCAGCCGCTGCAGTTCCACCCGGCCGCCGCTGGCGCGCGCAATCTGCTCCACTACAAACTGCCGCGCCCGCTCGTTGAACTCCGAACTCTTCCCATAGCGCACCACCCACCGCGCCGACAGCACCAGCATGAGCGCCAGCACGCCCAGCCAGATCAGCAACAGCGCGTGCCGGTGCCAATAGGACGCGCCCCCGCGCGCCGCCTTCGGTGCGGCGTCCTTCGAAGCCTGCTCCTGCCCGGATTTGTCCTGCTCCGGCTCTTCGCTCATCGCACTCCCGAATGCTCTACCGCACCCCGTCCCACAGAATCTGCACATGGCTCTGCGAGCGCAGGGTGTTGATCCACTTGTCCGTCTCCTCGTTCATCTTCTGCTCTTCCAGCACCTGGAGAATCTTCGCCGACAGCTGATCCTCCGGCTCCGGCGTCTCTCCCTGCGCCTTCAACTGCGGAACCAGCGTCGTGCTGTAGTAGTCGTCCACCTCCTGCCGCGAAACCTGCACCATAGGCCGCACCCGGAATTCCAGAAAGCGTAGAATCTCCACCTGGTTTGCCACCAGCGAGCGCAGTTCCTGCGCCGACAGTCCGTAGCGCTCCAGCGTGGCGGCCCACTTGGCATCGTCGCCTACCGTCTTCCACTCATCCCGTATGGCAGCGATGCGTGTATCCACATCGGACTCCGACACCGACAACATCCCCTGCATCTGGTCGCGCAAAATCCAATCCTGCACCAGATGATTGAAGGCGGTGCGCCGGTCCGCCGCGGTCAGGCTCTTCAGCGGGCGTTCGTTCTCCAGCGCCTCAAAGCGCATCTGCTCATCCAAGTCGCTCCACGTCACCAGATGTTTGTTCACCACCGCGATCGTGCGGTCCACTACCTCCGCACTCGCCGTCGCACATGAAACGGCCAACAACCATGCAGCCATCCATCGCCCGAGTTTTCTCCCGCCCATCATCAAAATGTCTGCCCGATGCTGAAGAAGAAATTGAAGTGCCTCACCCGTTCAACGTACGGCGTGGGATTACAAGGGGTGGTGGTTACCCCGGCACACGGAGTATCCACTGAAAACCACGGCGGATTCACGTTATAGCTGAAATCCAATCGCACCGGTCCAATCGGGGTCTTGTAGCGCACGCCCGAGCCTAGCGCCGACGACATATAGCTAAAATTGCATACCGTGGACGGACCCGGCGCGCGGCAGTTCGCCTGATCGCGCTGGTTCATCCGCGCCAGGTTATGCCACATGTCGTCGGCTGTATCGAACAGGTTACCCATATCGTGGAAGAACACGAAACTCAGGTTGTTGCCCACCCAGGGCAGCGGCGCCGGAGGAGACCTAAACTCCAGATTGCTGACGACCATCGCATTGCCGCCCACCGGAAAGCCCGAGCCCGGATCGCGCGGCCCCGCCTGGTTGATCGCAAAACCGCGATGCGAGTTCGAGCCGCCCACAAAATAACGCTCCGGCAGCGGAATGAAGTCCACCGTGCCATTGCCATACGGACTTTCCGTCCCGATTCGTATGGAGCGTGCAAACACCCAGCCCCGGAAAAATTTGTGGTAGCTCGCGTTCTGCGCCAGCACCCGCCCAAAATTTGCCTGCGATGCGAACGCGCTCGAAGCCAACCCCAGATCCACCGTGGTATAGGTGCCCTTGGTCGAATTCACCGGGTCGTCGCGCGTGTCGCGCAGAAAAATCAGGCTCGGCATGCCCACCAGCACCGGCTTCGAATAGAGCGGAATCAAGGAGGGAGTAAAGCCCGCAGGGAAGCTGCTTGGATCGACCGTTATGCGCCGGAAGGAGAAGCGGTACAGTAACTGCGTCGCCCGGGTCACCCGCTGCGTCAGTTGCAGCGCACCCTCTTCGCGGCTGCTGCTGAACGTATTCACGTCCTGGGTATTGTCATAGAGAGCCGTCAGCGTCAGCCGCCAGTTCGTCAGATCGAACCAGTGAGTCTGATCGAAGTTCAGCGAAGCCTGCTTCTCCAGAAACCCCACGTGAGACTTCAAGCTCAGCGACTGGTCGCGTCCGCCAAAATTAATCCGCGTGATGTTCAGAATCGCCCGCGGACTCGCCCCCGTCTGGCCCTGCGGAGAACCGCCCTGGGTATTCAGCCCGGTTCCAACTTCCAGGCCGCCGCCGTAGTCGATCGTCCAGCGCCGCGCTTCCTGGATCTCGAACAGCACGTTCTTGTGCACTTCCACGCCCTCGGGGTCCTGGATCGCCGTCTGCACCTCGTTGAAGATTCCCAGGTCATACAGGTTGCGCTGCGACAGCAGCATCTTATCCTGGCTCAGCGGAGCGCCTTCGTGAATCACCACCGCGTGCTGCACAATCCGCGGCTTGGTGTGCTCCACTCCGCTCACCAGCACCTTGCCTACAAATTCCTGCGCGCCTTCCTGAATCTCATACACCACGTCCATCCAGGTGTGCGACGCATCGGTGTAGTTCGCCGAAGTCTCCATCTGCACCGAGGGGAAACCACGGTTGAAGTAGTCGTTCAGCACCACCTCACGGTCGTCGGCAATCGTTGACTCGGAGTATGGCTGCCCCTCCTTCGCATTGATAAGGCGACGAAGTTCCTCCTCGTTTACCGCCTTGGCTCCGCGGATCTCCAACTGCCGAACCCGCACCAGCGGCCCTTCGTCCACCTTCACCACCAGCTTCACGTCTCCGCGCATCCCCTGGTAGTCGTAAGCCATCTGGCTTGTCGCCTTCACCGACGGGTACCCGTTGGCCCGGTACAGCGTCTCAATCGCCTGCAGGTCGTCGTTCACCTGCGTCTCACTGTAATGTCCGTGCGGACGCTGCATCCCGGCCACCTGCGTCCCCATCCGCTCGCGCAGCATAGCGTCGTCAAAGCGCTTGTTCCCCTCCAGCGCAATGGCGCGCAGCATATAGCGCTCGCCCGGCTGGATCGAGTACACAATCTCCAGATGCTGGTCCGCCTCGTCCTGCCGCTTCACCTGCACCTGAGCTTTAAAGTATCCCTCGCCCTGCAGATAATCGACCAGGTTGCGCCGTCCTTCATTCAGCAGATCCTCGTCCACGGCGTGCTCTTCCCACACCGGCACATAGCGCTTCAGGGTCTCGCGGCTCAGTTGCAGGCCCACCACGCGAATCCCCACCACCGGCCCCGGTTCCACCGCGATGCTGTAGTCCACGGTGTTGCTCTCCGGGTGGAAGACAGGCGGTCCCGCGGTCAGCTGCGCCGCCAGCCTGCGCTGGCGCATATAGTGCATGCGCAGCCGGGCCACGGCGCGCTGCAGCGCGTCCCGTCGCACCCGCGCGCCCGGCCGCAGCCTGCAGATCGCCACTGCCCCGACGGAAGTCAAGGCCGGATCGCCGGTCATCATCAGCTTGCCGACCCGAGCCGGCAACCCCGCCGCCACATGGAATTCCACATCCACCTGCTGCGTCTCGTCGTGACGCTCCAGCTTTGCATCCACCTGCGCCATCCAGTAGCCGCTGCGCTGCAGCAGAAGCGCAATGCGCTGCTCGGAATCCTTCAGCGACTCTTCGGTGAACTCGGCGCCCAGTTCCAGCCCTGCCGAGCTCACTACCCCGCTATCATTCGGGCCGCCCTTGGGAAGTCCGGTCACGGTCACATTGCCGTTGAAGTAGTTCGGCTTGGTCCGGAACTCCACCACGACTCCGCCCGACGGCAGCACCGTCACATCGGCTTCCACCTCAGCGAAGCGTCCGCTGCGGTAGAGTGCGCGCAAACTCTCGCGCACCTTGTCGCGTTCCAGCCGCTCTCCCACCTTTAAGGGAATCTCCTTCAGCCACCCGCTCTCCTGGCCGCCCGCGACGATAACCCGGATCTCCTCCACCACGTGCCCCAGCAGCCCGGTCTCCGCGCCCGGCAGAGCGCTCTCCGGCACCTGTGCGCCCGCGGCTGGCAGCGAAGCGTTACCCGACTGTGCCCCGCCGGCCGGCAGCGAAGCATTCACCGTCCCACCCGCCACAGTCGTTCCGGAGGCAGCGGCCCCCGCCGCCGTTGCCGGCAGGCAGAGCACTGCCGCCAGCAGCAGCGCCGTTGCCATCCACCCTCGCCGGATTTTCACCATCACCGACAGACCATTCACCGAGTCACCAAGTCTGCGTGTACTCACAGCTTCTACTTTCAACCAGCCCTTATAATACGGCCTCGCTCCGCCTAAAGCGGAGTACATCCTGGGGTAACTCCCTGGGCGTAATTTCGATTCTCGCCCTGCATTAATTTTGCTCCGTACGCTGGCATCCCCTCGGCCCCTGCGGCAATCCAATCCCCCATGCGCGGCATCCTCATCCCGGCCGTTCTTCTGCTCGCTGCGCCACTGCTCGCGCAGAGCTATACCTACTCCGACAACGCCTACACCCCGGGCAACGTCACCACCCCAAAGATCCACCTTGGCTCGGACATCCAGCCCTCCGTCATCGACGTTGCGCCCGTCATCGTGGACGAGACTCCCGTCCCATCTTCCTCGATACCCAGGGTCAGCAATGCTACGCCCGCCAGCGTTGAGCTACTCTCCACCCGCCATTTTGACTACATCATTTCGCCGCTGGAGAAGATCGTCCCCGGCAGCATGGAAGACATCTCCATCAGCCTCGGCGACTACGCCCGCCAGCTCCGCGCGGAGAGGCAAAGCAAGCCTTCGCCCAACGCCATGGCCCAACCCTCAGAAGCCAAATAGCTCCCTTCCGTCGCCCTCCCAAGCACATTGTCTTCAGTCACTTACGCCTGCCTCGGCCGCGTCCGGGTCGCCTTCACCGCTGGTTTCCGCCCTTCGCCTGCTCCCAGCCAAGCAACGGTGCGCCTCCCGGAGGCATCGAACCGTTAGAAGCACTTTAGTGAGCACCCACCTCAAAAAGGAATTTCCGTGGCAACTCGCAAGCATGTGGCAGCCGGTGGCCTGCAAATGTGGCAAAGTATCAGTACCGCCGCTCCGCAGCCTGCCTCTGAGACGCGCGGCGCATCCATGAGGGCACCCTTGACCACTCCCAAAAAAGTGATGGCGTCGGGCATGTCGGAAGCCGAAGCCATCAACCGCGCTCAGCAGGGCGACGGCCAGTGCTTCGAATCGCTCTACAGCTTTCACAAGCGGCGCGTTTACTCGCTCTGCCTGCGTATGACGGGCAACACCGCCGAAGCCGAGGATCTCACCCAGGAAGCCTTCCTGCAGCTTTATCGCAAGATCACAACTTTCCGCGGCGAATCCGCTTTTTCCACCTGGCTGCACCGCCTCGCCGTCAATGTCGTCCTCATGCACCTGCGCAAAAAAGGACTCCCCGAGGTTTCGCTCCAGGAGGCCCTGGAGCCCGCCGAGGAAGACGGCCCAAAAAAGGACATCGGGGCGCACGACCAGGTGCTCGACGGTTCCATCGATCGCGTTAATCTTGAGCGCGCCATCGAAACCCTTCCGCCCGGATATCGCATCATATTCGTATTGCATGACGTGGAAGGGTACGAACACAACGAAATTGCCGAGATGATGGGCTGTTCGATCGGCAACAGCAAATCGCAGCTCCATAAGGCGCGCATGAAACTGCGTGACCTGCTCAAGGCTTCACGCGCTGAAAGGGCCGCCGCAAAGCGATGAAACACGGGCAAAAAATGGCAATGGCAGCCGGACACGCAACATCCGGGAAGCACCCTGCCTCCGTTCGTACCTCCGGGAGAAACGTTCAAATGAATTGTGCCGAATTTCAGAGCGACCTGCCGCTCATTATCGACTCGGGTAGCAGCCCGGTGCATGACGAGCATCTGCGCGCCTGCGATGTCTGCCGCGACCTGGTCAACGACCTGCGCTACATCGCCGATCAGGCCAAGCTGCTGGTTACCATGGAGGAGCCCAGCCCTCGCGTCTGGACCGGAATCGAGGAGCGGCTCAAGCTCGAAGGCCTGGTCAAGCCTTTGATAAAGTCCACCGCCTCACGCCGGCCCATGCATCGCGTAGCTGAGCCTTACAAGTAGGTATCCGCGCGCTCTCCTCCTGCACTGCTATGCCCTTTGGCCGCGAGTTTCCGCTCGCGGCCTTTCCTTCGCTTCTCCTGCTACAATCCCCCCACATGTCCAATCATTCTCCAGCGCCACTGCTGGTCCTCATCGGATTCATGGGGGCGGGCAAGAGCACGCTCGGCGATCTTCTCGCAACCCGGCTTGCCTGCCCGCTGGCCGATCTCGACGCCGAGATCGCGCGTATTCACGGCCCCATCCCCGAACTCTTCGCCGCCCGCGGCGAAAGCGGCTTCCGCGCCATCGAGCATCATCAGCTCGACCTTATCCTGCCCGCGCTGCAGCGCCCCTCGATCCTCGCCCTGGGCGGCGGAGCTTTTCTCCAGCCTGCCAATCGCCAGTTGCTTGACCGCCATGCGGCCACCACCATCTTTCTCGACGCGCCCTTCGAGGTGCTCTACGCCCGCATTGCCGGCGCCGCCCACCAGCGTCCCCTGGCCGCCGACTACGACCGCCTCCGCGCCCTCTACGAGCAGCGCCGCCCCACCTATCTGCTCGCCCACCACACCGTGGACGCATCGGCCGACGATCCCGGCGCGGTGCTGACGCCTCTGGTTCACCTCGCCCATAGTCTTGGCGTCCGCGATACACTTTAGTCAGGAACTCCCATGATGCGCCGTAACCTCGTCCTTCTCGCTGCACTATTCCTGCTCGTCCCGGCTCTGTTCGCGGGCAAAAAACCTGCCGAGAGCAAAACCGCCACCCCCACCGTAGTCGACGAGGGGACCTTCGCCATCTTCCAGAACGGCCAGCAGGTCGGCACTGAAACCTTCGCCATCCGCCAGTTCCCTGCCTCCAGCCTCACCTCGGCCCAGGTCCATCTCGATTCCGGCCAGGCCGGCGGTGTTCTCCAGCAGTCCAGCGAACTCACCCTGCTGCCCGATGGCAGCCTCTCGCGCTACGAATGGAGCCAGACCTCGCCCGCCCGCCGCTCCGCCACCGTCGACCCCAAAGACCAAGTCCTCACCATGCACAGCGTCGCCGAAAACGGCAAAACCACTGATCACTCCTTCTTTCTTTCCCCCCAGGCATTTATTCTCGACGACTATTTCTTCGTCACCCGCGAAGTTCTGCTCTGGCGATACATGGCAACCTCCTGCAAGCAGCGTCCCTCCGGAGATGGCTGCGACCTCATCCGCGTCCGCTTTCCCGTCCTCGTACCACGCCGCAATACCTCTGCCGAGGTTTACATCGAGTTCAAGGGCTACGATGACACGCCTCTGAACGGCCGTCCCCAGCACCTCCGCCACCTCGTCATCCAGACCGACGGCCCCGATTGGCACCTCTGGCTCGATGCCAACCTCAAACTCCTCCGCATCTCCATCCCCGACGCCCACCTCGAGGTTCTCCGCCAGGAAAAATAAACAGCCTGCTGGCGGGTGCCCCATTCAAGCCGTCTGTTGGCTTGAATGGGGCGGTTGCCCCTGCCTTTGAACGTGATCTTGCTTCTTGAATTTCGCGCAGGGCCAGCCTGATCTGGCCGAAAAACCCGCTCTGCAATCCCGCAGAAGCACCCCTCGATTTCTGGCAACCGCTCTTTCCCCAACGTCCATCCCATCTGCTCTACCCAGTATTGCGGAGACCGGAACTCATGATCAAGGCTTCGGTCATCTGTATGAAGTCCCAAGCTTTTCACCCGTAGGAGAATTCGACATGAGACGAATCGTTTGCATACTCTTGGCCGTTCTGGGCTCGGCGGCTTTTATGCACGCCCAGAGTTCGGCCACGCCTACGAAGACGACAGGAACGATCTGCCTGTCTTCGTGTGTAGTGCAGGTGAATAACATCCCCACTTGCGACCCAAGTTGTACCGAAAACCGCGGAGTGGCGGAATTGATCGACGATCAAGGCACGGTCATGCAAATCGCCAACCAGAACATCTGCCGGTCACACATGGGAAAACGTGTAAACGTCACGGTCGTCCCAACTGAAAAGGCGCGCGAGGTAGAACTCCAGAAGCAGCAGGATTACCAGATTATGGAAATCGAGGACGAATTGCGGCCCTGAGTCGAATAGTCTCCTGACGATCTCATGGGCAGCGATGCCGCTGCTTCGGCAATGCCGCCTCCACGGAAGGCCCCAAACCCCGCGCAAGGTGGGCCTTCCGTCAGGGACCGGCGCAACCCGCCCGATCCAGCCGGAGCGAAGCCCATTTCTGCGCCGGTTCCACCATCCACCGTGGTTCCGGTAAAATGAACCTCATGAAATTTCCATACCTGCTGGCCATCGCGCTCTGCGCCCTGCCCCTGTCTGCCCAAGCGCCCGCGGCCGGCAGCGCAGCGTTATCCGACTCAGCACCTGCAGCCCAAGCGCCTGCAGCCGGCAGCGTAGCGTTATCCGCCGCATCCCCGCGCCGGGTTGCTGCCCCCTGCCAGCTCACCTCCGCTCAGCTCGGTCTCTCCGGCGAGGAGAGCCCCGACCAGGGTCGCGGATACTCCTTCCAAGTGGCCAACAATTCCACCCGAACCATCGCCATGCCCGGCACTCCGGGCTTCGGCTGGCGGGTGGAGACCCTGCAGAAAAACGGTTGGAAGCTCAAAGCCGAAGGTGGCCCCGTGCGTCTCGTCACCACCAGCGGCCGCACTGATCCGCATGTGGCCGTCACCGGCGGATCCGCCTCCGACTCCATGGTGCAGATTCGCCCACCCACGCCTTCGACTACAGCTTTTTCCTGCCTGGGGCCGAAGCGGCGCTGCGCCCTGACCCCGGTGTCATGCTGACCACCCTCAAGCTCACCGTCTATTGGGCCGCGCCCGCCGACCTGGCGCAAAGCAACCACAACGTCCCCCTCTGTTCCTTCGCCGGCGAGTGGGACGTAAAAATCCAGCGCCCCTAGCGCGCGCAGCTAGGAACGGGAAAGTCGCAAGTACCCCCAAAGTGATATAAGAGTTAGAAACATTATGATTCCGGTCAATTCCGGAGAAGAGAGATTCAGTCTGATGGCGAAGATCCCTGTAGGCATCCTGGGGGCCACCGGCATGGTGGGCCAGAGATTCATCCAACTGCTTGAAAACCACCCCTGGTTCGAGGTCGCCTGGATTGCGGCCAGCGAGCGTTCCTTCGGCAAGCCCTACGAGGAAGCCGCCAAGTGGAAGATGAAGACTCCTATCCCGGCCCGCATCGCGCGCATGGTCGTCTCCGCCGCCGAGCCCAAGGGCGCCCCCAAAGTTATCTTTGCCGCCCTCGACGCCGAGTTCGCCCGCGACCTCGAGCCCGCCTTTGCCGAAGCGGGATGCGCCGTCATCTCCAACTCCTCGGCCTTCCGCATGCACCCCCAGGTGCCGCTGGTCATACCGGAAATCAATCCCGACCACCTCAAGCTCATCGATCAGCAGACCTGGCGCAAAAAGTCCGGTGGCTTCATGGTCACCAACTCCAACTGCTCCATCATGGGCTTGGCCGTCGCGCTGGCTCCTCTGCAAAAGCTCTTCGGCATCGAAGCGGTCTTCGCCGTCACCATGCAGGCCATCAGCGGCGCCGGCTTCCCCGGCGTGGCCTCGCTGGACATCCTCGGCAACGTCGTCCCCTACATCCGCAACGAAGAGGAAAAGATGCAGGAGGAACTCGGTAAGCTCCTCGGCAAACTCAAGGCTCGGCAAATCGTCGCCGCCGACTTCCCCATCAGCGCCCACTGCAACCGCGTCGCGGTCGAAGACGGCCACACTGAATCCATCTCCATCAAGCTCAAGAAGCGCGCCACCGCCGAAAAGATCATCGCAGCCTGGCGCGAATTCCAGGGCCAGACCGCCGATCTCAAGCTTCCTTTCGCACCGGCTGAGGTCATCTTTTACGACGAGCGTCCCGACCGTCCCCAGCCCCGCATCGATCTCGACCGCGGCCATGGCATGACCGTCACCTGCGGACGCCTGCGCCCCTGCTCGATCTTCGACTGGAAGTTCACCATGCTCTCGCACAACACCATCCGCGGCGCCGCTGGAGCCGCGCTGCTCAACGCCGAACTGCTCAAAGCCCAGGGTTACCTGGACTAAGGAAATCGTGGGTGGCCCATATTTGCCCTCTGTTGGCAAATGTGGGGGAGCAGGCGGGCGGGTGGCCCATTCAAGCCATCCTTTGGCTTGAATGGGGCAGTTGCTCCCGAACTTGCTTTTGCTCTTGAATTTGAATTTGATCTTGTTTCTGAGGTGTCATTCTGAGCGAAGCGAAGAACCCCAGCACCGCTCCCGTCACCGCTGCCGCCTCGAAGGCTTTCCGGCGAACGGCCCACTCACTCCATCTCTATGGTTCGAGTGGAGAAGTTGAAGCACAGCACTAGAAGCACGGAGAGAACGCTATGAAGTTCATCCTTTTAGGCGCGGGAAAAACCGGTTCGGTGGTGGCCGAAGTTGCCGCCTCGCGCGGACACTCCTGCGAAATCATCGAAGTCGCCGAGAACCGCAACGGCTCGGCCCTCACCAAGCAGCGCCTGGCCGACGTTGATGCCGTCATCGACTTCACCACCCCCACCGCTGTCATGACCAACATCGAAGCCGCCGTCCGCGCCGGTGCCAACATGGTCGTCGGAACCACCGGCTGGTATGGCGAAATGCCGCACGTCCGCAACCAGGTCGAGCGCGCCCGCACCGGATTCATCTGGGCCTCCAACTTCTCCATGGGCGTCAATCTCTTCTTCGCCATCGTGCGCGAAGGTGCCAAGGCCATCAAGTACGGCTACACGCCCACCATCACCGAGACCCATCACGTCCACAAGCTCGATGCGCCCAGCGGCACCGCCGTCTCGCTGGCCAAAACCATCGAGCAGATCAGCGGCAAAAAGGCTTCCATCGACTCCATTCGCGAGGGCGAGGTCGTGGGCACCCACTCCGTCGAGTTGCTCTCGCTGGCCGATAAGATTACGCTGACCCATGAGGCTCTCAACCGCCGCGGCTTTGCCGAAGGTGCCGTGCGCGCCGCCGAGTGGGTCAAAGGCAAGCGCGGTTTTTATGAGTTTCAAGAAATTTTCTCAGAACTGAAGGACTAGCGCGGAAATGATCAAACTACGTGGATGTGGAACGGCTATCGTCACCCCGTTCCTTGCTGATGGATCGCTCGATCAGAAAGCCCTGCGCGCGCTCGTCGCCTGGCAGATCGAATCCGGGATCGACTTCCTGGTTCCCTGCGGAACCACCGGCGAGACGCCCACCCTCACCCACGAGGAGTGGCGCCGGGTCATCGAAATCACCATCGAAGTAGCCGCCGGCCGCGTCCCTATCGTCGCCGGCGCCACCTCCTACTGCACCGCCGAAGCCGTCGCCAAAGCCGCCGAAGTGGCCAGAATCAAGGGTGTGGACGCCATCCTCACCGCCTCGCCCTACTACAACAAGCCCACGCAGGAGGGCCAGTTCCAGCATTTCGAGGCCATCGCACAAGCCTCCGGAATCCCCATCATCCTTTACAACATCCCCGGCCGTACCGGCGTCAACCTGGACCCCGCGACCCTGGTCCGCCTGGCCGCCATCCCCAACATCATCGCCGTTAAAGAGGCCAGCGGAAACATCACCCAGATCGCGGAGATCTGCGGATTGCTGCCGGCGCCGTTCTCCGTCTTCAGCGGCGATGACGCGCTCACCCTCCCGCTCATCTCCGTCGGCGGCTCCGGAGTCATCTCCGTCGCCTCCAACGCCTTCCCTAAAGAGATGGCCGATCTCACCCGCGCCGCCCTCGACAACGACTGGACCACGGCCCGCCGCCTCTTTCACAAGTACCGGGCGCTCATGCAAGCCAATTTCATCGAGAGCAACCCCATGCCCATCAAGGCTCTCCTCGCCATGCAGGGCCGCATCCAGGAGAACTACCGCCTCCCCATGCTCCCCATGCAGCCCCACCTCCGCGCCAAACTGGAGTCCATCGCCCGCGCCGCCGGTGTCGTAAAGTAATTTCGGAGCCCTCATGTCGAGGCGGCTGCGAGGCGAGTGTAAAGCGGGTGCCCCTCGAATAAGAACGAAGGCGCTGTCAAGGCGAGATTTTCCTGAGCGGTGCGCGAGCGCCGCTTGGTTTGCCGCCAGAGTTACAGTTTGAGGACCAAGACTCTGGAAACATCACTCGCCAATCACTTCCGGTGGAGCATCTCATTCCACCAACCATCGATACGGCCTTTAACCTCAGCCATGATTCTTCCATGCGAACATCCAGCCGCCGGGCCAGTCTGGATGCGAGAACGCCCAATCAGTTCAGCGGACTAGCTTGCGCCGTCCAGGGGCACCCGCGGGCTGTTCTCGATACGAACGATCTCCGGATACGGCGTGTTGCTGCGCAGCATCCAGTAGAGCCTCACTGCCAACCTGCGTGCCGCCACTTTGGCCACGCCCTTCGCCTTGCTGTGGCAGCGGTGTTGATACTGCTTACGAAACCCCTCATCCAAGCGGCACGCAGTCTGCGCCGGCTCCACCAGCAACATGCGCACAAAGCCGTTGCCCTGCTTGCTGATCCCGCCCAGGCGCTGCTTGCCGCCCGAGCTGTGTTCACGCGGAATCAGCCCCAGATAGCTGGCTACCTGCTTGCCGCGCTTGAACCGCGCAACCTCGCCCAAGGTCAGAACAAAAGCCAGCGAGGTGATCGGCCCCACGCCTGGCTGCGTCATCAGCAACCGGGCCTGTGCGTTGTCCTCGGCCGCGCGTTGCGCTGCCTGATCCAACCCGCCGATCTGGCCGTCGAGCATCGTCCGCAGCCGCTGCAAGTCCGCCCTGCGGCACGCCGCCCAGCCTTCCAGTGGCAGCTCGCAGAACGCCTTCTGCCCGGCCTCGCTCCACAGCCGGCTCTTCTTCTGCATCCCGCGATTCATCGCCAGATGCTGCAACCCGTTCTTCACCCGCGAACGAATCTCCACCAGCTTGTGCCGGTGAATCAGCAACTGCCGCAGATCGCGCTGCTCGGTCGAAGGCGTCCACAGCCGCGGGAAACGCCCCTCCCGCAGCAGCTTCAGAATGTGCGCCGCATCGCGCTTGTCGGTCTTCTGCTTACGCACATAGCTGGCGCGAATCTGCGCCGCATCGCCGATCCATACCTCGTGGCCCAACCGTTCCAACAACTCCATGAACCACTGACTGTTGCCGCAGCTCTCCAAACCAATCAGCGACGGAACCGGCAGCGAACGGTAAAACCGTTCCGCCTCGCCGTTGCCGTTGACCAGTTTGCGTTCCACCATCTCGCCCGTCGAGAAATCAAAAATCGCAACTTGCTGCCAGCTGGGATGGAAATCACACCCTACAATAATCATGAAGGCTTCTCCTGACCCAGAAGGCTTGGTCCTCAGCCAAAGCATACCGGGCCCGCTGAAGCCCTCGTTCTTATCCCATCAGTTCAAGCCATCCTTTGGCTTGGGCGGGGCTTTTGATTTTGCTCTTGTCTTTGCTCTTGTTTCTGAGTTGTCATTTCGAGCGAAGCGAGAAATCCCGGCACCCCTCCAATCGCCGCTGGCGCTTCCAAGGCATTTCGGCGACCGAGCCCCGGCACTTGGCCCGTTTCCCCTGTCCTTACAACCTCTCGCCGCCCACCGTAATCTATCCCGCCCAAAGGGAGCACCTCCATGTCCGCAAAATCCATCTGCTTCTTCGCCCTCTTGATCGCGGTATTCAGCCTGCGCCTCCAGGCCCCAATGCCCATCCCCTACGGCGAGCCGATCTCCCTCCAAGCCGCCAAAAAGCCCGCCGAGGCCGCGCTGGCCGAGGCCGCAAAAAACAAATGGACCATGGGGGTCGCCATCGTCGATCCCAGCGGCAATCTCATCTATTTCGCAAAGATGGACAACACCCAGCTGGCCAGCGCCAATATCGCCATCGACAAGGCGCGCTCCGCGGCCCTCTACAAGCGTCCCACCAAGGCCCTGCAGGACGCGTTGGCCGCAGGCGGCGCCGGTTTCCGCATCCTTGGCCTCCCCGATGCCATGCCCCTCGAAGGGGGCATTCCCCTGGTGGTCGATGGCAAAATCATGGGCGCCATCGGCGTCTCGGGAGATACCGCTGAGCACGACAACCAATGCGCCACGGCGGGCGCGGCGCTGCTGAAGTAGCCCACTAATTTCCCGCCCGCATCACTCCACCGGAACTCTCCGGAACTTTTTCCGCAGCCCCATCATCGGCCTCTCCAGAAAATAGAACGAGCCCGTGGCAATCAGATACACCGCCAGCCAGCGCCACAGCACAGCCGCCAAACCCGGCGCGGAGCCCGGGACAAAGAAAAACTATTGCCACAGATATAATCCGTAGGAAATCTTCCCCACATGCATCACCAGCGGCTGATTCAGAACCCCGCGCACCATGCCGCCCGCGCCGCTCACCAGAACCAGTACGCAAGCTCCGATCATGCCTCCCTCAAACGTGGGCATGAATACCTCGGCAAGGGCATTCCCCAGCGTATGCGGGCCAAGATGCCCCAGAATCCACGGTTCCACGCCAAATAAAAACAGCACGGACACCAGTACCGCCGCGTTGGCTGGGATCTTCTTCAGCCGCGCCCGCCACCCCGGAGAATCCATCACAAACGCCGTCACGCACCCCATCATCAGAATGTCGATGCTGGTGTGAAACATCCCACGCCCGTACCCCTGCAACCCAGGCAGCAGATAGTAACTTCCCAGCCGTAGCACCGGCCCCGCCAACGCCACCGTCACCGCAAAATAGCGCGAGCCCCGGCGTGACAAGTACGCAAACACACTCGGCCATACCAGGTAAAACTGCTCTTCCAGACTCAGTGACCAAACATGGTTCAACCACCACGAATATTCCTGTCCATGCACCCAGATGGGATAATTGCGCGTAAACGTAAACGCGCGCACCAGATCGAACCCGCTGAGCGCAATCACGTGCGCCGACTTCAGCCCCAGCACGCACAGCAGAAACACCCAGAAAACCGGCAGAATCCGCAGCGCTCTGCGGATATAAAAATCGCGCAGCGAAACACTTCCGGTCACGTCTCGTTCTCGAATCATCAGCCAGCTGATCAGCAGTCCGCTGATGACAAAGAAAATGGAGACCCCCAGATGCCCGATGTACCCGTACAGATAATGCCGGTTGCCAATCCCGAGAGCCCCCGCACTGTGGCTGAGAATCACCAGCAGAATCGAGAGCGCTCGTAACCCGTCCAGCGAAGCCAGATGGTTCCGCGAAAAAGCCTTCATGGGGATTGGCGCAGGCCCCCACGCCGGCGGAATCGCAGTCATCGGCCAACTCTGCTCCGCCGTCGTGCTCCCCAAATCGCTTCTCGCCTGCACCCCGCTGCGGACCGACCTTGCTATCACGCTCGCATCCTTCCGGCTCAGGCTCGGAACATCGAGTTCCTATTCGTCCCTGATCTTTGCTTTCAGGTCATTTCCCACCCAGTGGCATGAACGTATCAGCAACCCGAAACGCGCCCTTGAATCGCGAGCTATGTTTCAATGCTGGAACAGCCGGAGGCAGCCCCCGCTTCCGGGGGCCGACAGTTTACCCTGCCCGGCAAGTCCACAATGTCTGACACCGACACATGAAGCCTATGTTTTTAAATGAGATACATCAGTCAAATCAGGATGCAATTGGCCCGGCGCCAACCGCCCCCGGCTCCAGCCTGGGTCTACGCTCTCGATCTCATCGGAGGGATGTAAAACAGCGTCTTGTTCCCAAATCGGAACAACTCACTGCAATCCCTCACACTTCCCCAGCAGAAACCGCCCATCTCCATTCGCCAGCCGCTCGTAGCCCACCACGCACAACCCTTCGCGGAAGCACTGCTGCAGCCTTTCCCTCGTCCGGCGCAGCACCTCGGCCGCCAGCGCCCGCGTCTCCGCCTCCGACTTCCATTGGTAAATCTCCGCCGGAATATCCACCCGCTCCATCACCTGTGTCTCCGGACGCCGCCCGCTGCCGAGCGTCTCTTCCACCCGCGCCGAGCGCAGCCACCACTCGGCCACCAGCCGGTCGCTGGGCAGCCCGCCCTGCAGCGGAGACGAGGTGATCCCGTACTGGTTCACCACATACTGCCGCGCCACCGCGCCCAGCTTCTCCAGGTTGAAGTAGGCGTTTTTGATCTCCAGCGGGTCGAAGGTCCACTCGATCCGGTCATACCCTTCGCTCATCGCAATCTCGCGCTGAAACAGCTTCATCTCCCGTCCCAGCCCGGTGTTGCGATGCCCCTCTTTCACCGCCAGCATGTGAGAGTGGATATAGACCCGACCGTCCCGAACTCCCGGCAATCCAAACGCGAACCCCACCAGCGTCGAGCCCTCATAAGCCCCCAGCACGTGCCCGCCGATCTTTTCTCCCACCACAAACAGCCGCGCCGGAATCAGCTCGATATCCTCGAAGCCCCACACTTCCTTTTCCAGCTCTACCACCTGCCGGAACTCGCCCACCGTGTGGCAGCTGCGCAACACCAGCCCGCCCCAGCTCTTCTCCGCGTGCGTGCTCACTCTCGACTCCTCCGATTGCACTTTCCTGAGAGTGTCATCCTGAGCGAAGCGAAGGACCCCTGCGCCGCTCAAATCTACACTGCAATTCGAAAGGCACTTCAACCGACCATCGATTTTTTCCTTTTACCCATACCGCTCATACAGATCGACCATCCCTCGCAGCCGCTCCGCCAGCTCCGGACGCACCTGCCCACTCTCGTACCGCCATCGCCAGTTGCCTTCCATCCGTCCCGGCTGGTTCATGCGCGCCGCGCTCCCCAGTCCCAGCAGGTCCTGCATGGGAAACATCACCGTATCGGCCACCGATGCCATCAGCGCCCGTATCATCGCCCACTGAATCGCCTCGCCGTGCACATTCAGATATTGGCTGGCGCGCTCCCGCTCCCGCTGCATATCCTCCCGGCTGCTGGTCGAATCGCCACCGCTGCCCGTCCACCACCCCACGGTCGTATTGTTGTCGTGCCCGCCCGTGTAGGCCACCACTGCCCGCTCGTAGTTGTGCGGACGGAAGCTCGGCCCCTGCGGATCGTTGCCAAAGGCAAACTGCAGAATCGCCATTCCTGGGAATCCAAAGCGCCGCCGCATCGCCTCCACCTCCAGCGTGATCACCCCCAAGTTTTCCGCCACCATCGGCAGCTCGCCGAACTCCTGGTTCAGCGCCTCAAACAGTTCGCTCCCCGGAGCCTTGATCCAGTTGCCATGCATCGCCGTCTTGGCCCCCGCCGCAATCTCGAAATACGCCTGGAAGCCGCGGAAATGATCCAGCCGCACCAGGTCGAACAGACGCAGCACGCCGCGCATCCGCGCCTTCCACCAGCCGAAGCCGTCCTCCCGCAGCCGCTCCCAGCGATACGTTGGATTGCCCCACAGCTGTCCCGTCGCGCTGAAGTAATCCGGCGGCACGCCCGCCACCTTCAGCGGTGCTCCCCGCTCGTCCAGCCAGAAATACTGCGGAGCCGTCCACACGTCCGCGCTGTCGTGCGCCACGTAGATCGGTACATCCCCCATTATGCGAATGCCGTGCTGCCGGCCAACCTCGCGCACCGCTTCCCACTGCCGGAAGAACTCCCACTGCCAGAACTTATTGGCCGCAATCTCCACCGCCAGCTTCTTGCGCCAGCGCGCCAGAGCATCCGGCTTGCGCGCCGCCAGCTCCGGCTCCCACCGCGTCCATGCCTTGCCGCCATGCGCATCCTTGGCCGCCATGAACAGCGCAAAGTCCTCCAGCCACTCCGCATGCAGCGCGCAAAATTTTTCGAAATCCTCCATGCACGCGCTGCCCTTGCCCGCAGCCGTTACAAACCGCCGCGCCGCCTTGCGCAGCAGTGCAAAGCGCACGCTGATCACCGCGCCGTAGTTAATCGAACCCGTTGGAAATTCAGGCACCGCCGCAAGATCGTGTTCCACCAGCCATCCCTGCTCCGCCAGCCGCTTCAGGCTGATCAGCAGCGGATTGCCCGCAAAGGCCGATAACCCCTGATAAGGCGAGTTCCCGTACCCGGTCGGGTTCAGCGGCAGCACCTGCCAGATCTTCTGTCCCGCGTCGGCCAAGAACCGCACGAATGCAACCGCCTCCGGCCCCAGGTCGCCCGAGCCGTACGGCCCCGGCAGCGAGGTCGGATGCAGCAACACTCCCGAGCTGCGCGCAAACTTCATCGCAACACACTATCCGCGCCGCCCATTTTCCGCAACCGGTGCCCCTTTGTTTGAGGGGTCGTTTTTGCTCTTGCTCCAGTTTTTTGAGGGGTCATTCTGAGCGCAGCGAAGAACCCCTGCGCCGTTCAAATATCGCGGGCCGCTCCAAGGTCAATTCAGCCACCCACGCCGGGCAGTTGCCGTTGCCCTTGTTCCTGCTCTTTAGCCTGTGAAACTTTGAAACTCTGAAACCTTGAAATTTGGTAGTTGCCCTTCAACCCTGCCTCTAAATCTCGCTCCCCTTAGCCCCCTGCCACAGCCGCTCCATCTCGTCGAGCGATGCTTCTCCCAGTTCCTTGCCCATCGCGCGCAGCCCCTGCTCCACCTGCCCAAATCTCCGCCGGAATTTCCGGTTCGTCTGCCGTAGCGCCCGCTCGGGATCCACCTGCAGATAGCGCGCCAAGTTCACCACCGTAAACAGCAGATCGCCCACCTCACCCTGAAGCCGCCCATGGAGATCGACGCTCACCGCCCCCGCAGCCTGCGGCCCCGGCTCCGGTATCTGCTCCACCTCGCGCCGCAGCTCCAAAGCCTCCTCCTGCAACTTGTCGAACAGCCCGTCAACCGACGGCCAGTCGAAGCCCACTCCCGCGGCCTTCTTCGAAAGCTTCATGCCCTCCATCAGCGCCGGCATCGAACTCTTCACCGAATCCAAAAGTGGCCGCCGCTCCTCGCTGTCGTGATCGGTCCCCGCCTTCGCCGCCCGTTCCTGCCGCTTGATCGCCTCCCAATTCTTCAGCACCTCCTGCGACGTTCCGGCCTCCACCTCGCCAAACACATGCGGATGCCGCCGCACCAGCTTCTCGCTCAGCGTCTCCAGCACCGTGTCGATGGAGAAATGTCCCGCCTCCTCGGCCATCTCCGCATAGAACAGAACCTGCAGCAGCAAATCGCCCAGCTCTCCCGGAAGCTCTTCCCAGTCGCGCTGTTCAATCGCCTCCAGAACCTCGTAGGTTTCCTCCACCGTGTATTTCGTAATGCTGTCGAAGGTCTGTTCGCGGTCCCACGGACAGCCGCCCGGGGCTCGCAGCCGATGCATAATCTCCACCGCACGTTCAAAGCGCTCGCCAGTTTTCATGCCTTCCAGTCTCCACGCCGCCGCCGCTGCTGGCAAGTCGGAGCCTCAAGGGAAACATCAGCCCGGAACCGATGGATCGGAGCTGCCCTTGCTCTGGGAACGATCCTTCCACTAACGTGTAGATATGAACGAGGAGTACGATTTTAAGGCCGTTACCGCGGCAATCATGGAAGCCGATTATGTCACCGCACTGCGGCTGGTTCTGCGGCACGCACAGGCCGGCAATTCCGACGCTCAGTGCGCCATGGCTATGCTCTATGAAGCTGGGTGGGGAGTGCCGCGCGACGTGGAAAAGGCCAAGCAGTGGCTGATCAAGGCCGCCGAGCAGGACAATGCGGTCGCATGGAACAACCTGGGAACCTACTACGCCCAGGAAGGCCACAAGCGGAGCGCATACCAGTGCTTTGAACGGGCCAAGCAGCTTGGTCTCAGCGTGGGCCATCCCTACCCAGCGCCATCCGAGGAGTCAGGGCAAACGGATAGCTGACCTTGCCTCCGCCTTTGTTTCTAGCGTGTCATCCTGAGCAGTATGACTCGCAAAGATCGAGTTAGGACAGGAATGAACACAGGACAGGCGGTATGCTCGTAGTCGGTTGCGGTTTGCGGAAGTAGGCTGGCTGAGCATTGGTGCTTTCGTAGCCCGTTCTTGAGCATGGTCCCAGGCCTTGTGGTTGAGACATTGGTGAAGCTTGCCAGGAGTTCTGGCAAGCGATCCCGTTTAGGAGATTACCTGCTCCACAGCCTGGCCCAAGCCGCAGCCGCGGAGGCAGCATGCAGCAGTCCAAGAGTGCGCTAAGTCTAGAGTGTATCGAGCCCAATGCCGCAGGCATTGATGTAGGAGCTAGCGAGATTTATGTCGCCGTGCCGCCGGGCCGCGACGAGCAGACGATACGAAGGTTTCAAACCTTTACCCAGGATCTACGGGAGATGGCGGAGTGGGTGAAGCGGTGTGGCGTCACCACGGTAGCGATGGAGTCCACCGGGGTGTACTGGATTCCGCCATACGAAATTTTAGAGGAGGCTGGAGTCAGGGTCTGCCTGGTCAACTCCAAACATGTCAAGCACGTTCCCGGACGCAAGTCGGACGTGCGCGATTGCCAATGGCTGCAGGATCTGCATTCGGTGGGGTTGCTGCATGCTTCCTATCGTCCCGAAGGTGCTATCTGCGAGATTCGCTCATTGAGCCGGCATCGCTCCAGCTTAGTGGAGTTGGCTGCCGTTCACGTGCAGCATATGCACAAGGCGCTCACTCAAATGAACCTGCAAATTCACCACGTGCTCAGCGACATCACGGGCATGAGCGGACTAGCGATCGTGGACGCTATCCTGGCCGGGCAACGCAGCCCTGCGCAACTGGCGGCACTGTGCCATGTCACCGTGCGCTCTCCACGCGAGACCGTTATCAAGTCGCTGGTGGGCAATTATCGGCCCGAACACCTGTTCACCCTGCGCCAGTCGCTCCAGGCCTACCGGCAGTATCAAACGATGCTGGCCGACTGCGATCGGGAGATCGAGCAACGAATGCGTCAGTTGAATGGCAAAAATGGTTCCGGCCAACCCCCCTTAGATGCTCCCCCTACCCTGCGCAAACGCCGCAAAAACGAGTTTTACTTTGATATGCGTCAGGAGTTGTACCGCGTCTTCGGCACCGACCTAACCGCGGTTCCCGGCATCAGTTCGCTGACTGCGCACAGTCTGCTGGCCGAAATCGGCCCCGATCTGTCGCGCTTTCCCAATGCCGCTGCGTTTGCCAGTTGGCTGACCTTGTGCCCGGGAAACAATAAAAGTGGAGGTAAGGTGTTGTCGTCCAAGACTCGCAAAACCAACAACCGCGCCAGTCGCGCCTTGCGTGTCGCCGCCCAGTCTTTACAAAAGAGCCAGTCGCACCTTGGCACCTTCTATCGTCGCATGCGAGCCAAACTCGGCCCCCCGCAAGCCATTACCGCGGCCGCCCACAAACTCGCCCGCATCATCTATCACCTATTGACCACCGGCGCTGCCTATGACGAAAGCGTCTTCGCCAAAGAGGAGCAAAAACAGGTTCTACGCCATGAAAATAGACTCCGCAAACAGGCCAAGACCCTCGGCTTCCAACTTGTCCCTATTGCCGCATGAGTGCACTGTTCATTAGGAGCGCCAAGCGCCAGCGGCAGCGGCCGGAGCGGCGTCTTTTGCGGTTTGTTGTACTTGCTCTTGCCCTTGTCGTTGCTCTGGCTTTTGTTTGAACTGTCATCCTGAGAGTTTGTGACTTTATTGATTTACAGGCCATTTTGGGCCTGTAACTATCCTTGTTTTCAGCATCTAGTTTTAACGATTTCAATAAAGTCACAAACTCTGAGCGAAGCGAAGGACCCCAACGCCGCTCAAATATCCTGTGCCGCCCCAAGGTCACCTCGGCCAGCAATCACAGGTGCCAATGTCCCGTCCGGTGCCTGCCGTTGTTAGCAGATGTCGATCCTTGCTGTTGTTCCTGCTCTTCAACCTTCGAAACCTTGAAACTTCGAAACCTTGAAACCTTCCATTCCTTCCGCCAGCATCGCCGGGTCGTCTCCGATCATCCCATCCACGCCCGCCTCAGCTAGCCGCCGCATCGCCGAAGCCCGATTCACCGTCCACGTCAGCACCTTCTTGCCGTCCGCGTGGAACTGCCGTACCCGCGCCGCCGTCACCAGCTGCGCCTTCGGCATCACATACTCCACCGGAAGCTTGCGCCAAACCCGCCCCAGCGGCATCCGGTCGAAGATGATACCCAGCGGCAATGAGGGATCGATGCGATGTAGTTCCAGCAGCACCCGCCGCCGGAACGAGGAGATAACAAACCCGCGCGCCGGAGGATAGCGCCGCACCAGCCCGGCCACCTGCCGCTCCACCCCGGGCACCTTTACTTCAATATCCATCCACGCCACCGATGCATAGCGCGCCAGCACCGCTTCCAGATCGCACAGCGCAATGGCCTGGCGCCGAGCCATCCGCCCCGCGCTCAGGCAGCGCTCTTGCAAGCTGCCATACTCCAGCCGCGCGATAAACCTTCCCCGCAGCCGAGCATCGTGCCACACCACCGGAACCTCATCGGCCGTCCGCCGCACGTCGAACTCAAAGCCGTCGCAGCCGCTCCCGAGCGCATGATCGAAGGCCGCAAACGTGTTCTCCGTGAATGTGCCGCGACAGCCCCGGTGTCCCAGCAGCAGCATGAGCCCTCAATTCAAATCCGCCGAATGTTTTAAGAGATGTCATCCCGAGCGCAGCGAGGGACCCCAGCGCGGCCCAAATATCGTCTGCTGCTCCCGAGGCTTTTCAGCCACCCGCTCTCGCGCCCGCCTAGTCCAAATCAAAGTCGCGCAAAAACGGCTTCGACATATCCGGAGCTTCCTTGGCCTTCTTCACTGCCTCGGCAAACTTCTTCTCCAGCAGGTCGGACTTGTTCTTCTCCGCCTCCACCGACTGCCGGAAGATCGATTCCTTGCGCACATCGCCCTCGCGCATGGCGCGCGCCGCCGCTTCCATATCGGCAAAGGTTCGGGCCACCGGCTTGGCCGTGTGGCTGATCACGGCGCGGGTCACCGGATCCACCCGCAGCGTCGCCTCGCAGCACGGACACATCACTTCAAATCCAATTTCAGGCGCGGAATTTTTCGGTTTCTTTGACATAGCGCCTCCATGGTAGCACTGCCCGGGCATCGCGCGGGCAGCTCCGAATCTCTCACAGCCTCACAATCTGGTGCCCCGGACACTGCTTGGCCGCCGCCTTTTTCAAATCCCCAATCAGCTCCGGCCCGTACTGCGCCAAAAAGTAAATTCCCGGCAGCACCCGCTCCTGCAGCTCCTTGTGCGGAAACAGCTCGGTCAGCACCCGGCAAGCGTCCCGCGTGAGCGACTCATTGCGCCGCAGCTCCGCCCGCGCCGCCTTGCTCCCAATCTTCGAGAGCTGATACAGCATCTTCCGCTGGCTCCGTGACGCGGCGTCCACCAGCGTCGGGTCCAGCTTCTGCAACTCGGCCCGCAGCTCTTCCAAGTGGCGTTCCAGCGAACCCTTTGTCTCCTGCAGCGCTGACCTCAACCCCGGAGCCAGCACGCGCGAAGCCAGCAGCTCGCTCACCTGCTCGCCTCCGTGAAACAGGTCACAGAAGCTCAGCCCGTAGCGCTCCATCAGCTCGCTCATCGCCGGACTGATCAGCGTCGCCGAAAGCCGCGGCAGCACCGGAGTCCGCCGCCCCAGCAGCTTTTCATACACCACCCCGGCCTGCGCAAAGTAGGCAATCTCCGCCGGCCCCGCAAAATACACCGCGGTCGGAAACAGATAATCCTGCACCACCGGACGCAGCAGCACGTTGGCGCTGAACCGTTCCGGATGCGCCGCAATCCGCCCCAGCATCTCCTGCCGTTCCACCCGCTGCGCAGACACCATAAATCCGTCGCCTGCGCGATGCAGCACCGTGCGCCGGTTCCCTTCCATCGAAAACAGCAGCGTGGACTCCGGCGTCACCCTTACCTGTTCGTGGTAGCCCGCGCGATGCAGCGCCCTGCCCCGCTCCAGCAGAGCTTCGTCCAGTTCCTCGGCGCGCTCGGCCGCCGCCACCAGCAGAGGCTGCGCAATGGCGTGCAACTCGTCATCCAGCGGGTCCACCAGCACCAAAGCGCTCCCCGCCAGCAGACGCGTAAACAGCCGCGCAAACGCCGATCCATAACTCTCGCCCGCGCGATAACTTTCGCGTAGTGCCTCGCTCACCCATCCTGGACCCAGCAGCTGCGCCACCCGCTCCACCACCGCGGCAATCCGCGCCTCAAGCGGTACTCGTCCCACGGGAGCCTCCGACCCGCTCTGCTCCGTTGCCGTCAACTGCTCCAGCTCGCATTCACTGGGCAGCGTCACGCTGGCAATCTCAGCCAGGTCGTGGTCCTCGGTGGCCAGCCAGAACAGTGGAATCGCTTCCGTCCCCTGCGCCGTCAGCTCTTCGGCCATCTGCAGCGCCGATACCGCCTTCAGCACCGAGTACAGCGGACCGCCCAGCACTCCTACCTGCTGCCCGCTGATGCACGCCACCGCGCCCCGCCGCAACCGCTCAATAGACTGCAGCGTCTCCGCCGATGCACCCCACCCCCGGTTCTGCCGCTCCAGCACGTCCGCGACCCGCGCCCGCCGTTCCGCCGGGAATTCTAATTTCCGCGCATACTCCAGCACGGCCCGTGACTGCGGCCGGTGCGCGTACCACGCCTCCACCTTCTCAAACTCAAAGAGAAAATCCAGAAACAGCCGCGAGTTGTGGGGGATCGCCGTAAACGGCATACACTCGCTCTTCACCGTGCCACCTCGATACAAATCGCTTGCATGAACTGCCAATTCCCCTCTCCGATCATTCCCGCAATTCCAATCCCGATTGTACCGGACAGCGCCTTCACCCCGCCCCAGCGCCAGCTTATTCCGGCACGGCAAAGCCCTTCATGCACACCACCGTGCGATCCGCATCTTCGGGCTTCGGATGCAAATATCCGAGATTGGCCGTGCAAAGCACGTCGCCCTTGATCACTAGGCTGGTGTTGTCGTCCAGCGGAGCGTTCGTCTTGTTCGCAATCAAAATGCGTTGCGAGCCGTCATGCGAAATCACCCAGATCTCGTTGCGCAGCACGTCGGAAACGTAAATGTCTCCCGCGGCATCCAGCTCAATCCCATCCAGCATCGCGTAGCCGGGTAAGCCTATCTCCTCCGGCTCTCCGGCCCTGCCGTCTTCCATAATCCGGATGCTCAAAAGCCTCGTGTCGCCATCGGTCACAGCGAAAACGCGCTTCTCCCGCTTGTCCACCACCAGGTCGTTGACGCCCAGCGGATATCCCGAATACGGAGTGGGCGACCAGTTCAGCAGCCGGTGCGCCGACCACAGCTCCACCTTTTTTCCATCCAGCGAAATCTTCCAGATTCCCGAGTACGTCAGGTCGGTCATATACACATTGCCCTGCCCGTCCAGTGACACATCGTCGGGAAAGCAGAACGGCCAGCCATCCGCCCGCGTCGCCAGCGCCGTCACCGCCCGCGTCTTGGCATCCACCCGGTACAGCCCCGAGCGGGTCACCGTCGCATCGCGGCACGCGGCATGAAAGGGATCGTCCAGATCCGTCGCGTCATATTTCGAATGCGCTTCGTAGGCAACGAACAGGTTGTCATCCTTGTCGAAATCGAGTCCCAGCAGCCTGCCCTTGCCGCTCTCTTCCTTCGACGGCACCCAGGCAACGTGCTCGTAGCTGCCGTCCTCCTTCAGCATCACAACCTCGCCGAGGTGATACAACGTCGCGTACAGGTTGCCCTTGGAATCGATCGCCAATCCCTCCGGCGTATCCGGCAGCCGCGCCATCACCCACGCCTTGAACTGCGCCGCCGCACTCATCGGAGCCACCAGCAGCCATCCCAAGGCCACAACCCACACGATACCCCTCCGAAATATTTCGCCCTTCCGTCTCAACATCCTGTGCGGCTCCTTGGTGCGCATTTGCGGCCCGTAATTCTACAACGGACAAGGAAACCTAAGGCAAAACGCAGCCTCCTGTTACAAGCCAAACATCGCCGCCTTCCGGTATCATGGATCCATGAGCCTCAGCCGTGCACAAGCTCTCGAAATGTTCCGCTCCGACGATCTGATCGGGGTCGGCATGGAAGCCGACGCCATCCGCCGCAAGCTCCATCCCGACGGCATCGTCAGCTACATCATCGACCGCAACATCAACTACACCAACATCTGCACCGAGTACTGCTCCTTCTGCGCCTTCTACGCCCCCGTCAAGGGCCCCGGACGCGAGAAGGGCTATCTGCTCGACTTCGATACCATCTACGAGAAGATCGCCGAGACTCTCGAAATGGGCGGCACCGGCGTGCTCATGCAGGGCGGCATCCATCCCGATCTCAAGATCGACTGGTTCGAATCGCTCTTCCGCGGCATCCGCCAGCGCTTTCCGCAAATCCACCTGCACTGCCTTTCGGCCAGCGAAGTCATCGGCATCGCCGAGTACAGCAACCTGACGCTGGAGGAAACCATCCGCCGCCTGATGGATGCGGGACTGCAGTCCATCCCCGGCGGCGGAGCTGAAATCCTCGACGACGAAGTCCGCGCCAAAGTCGCCCGCCTCAAGTGCACCACGCAGGACTGGCTCGACGTGCACCGCATCGCCCACAAGCTGGGCATGAAGACCACGGCCACCATGATGTTCGGCGTGGGCGAAACCGAAGAGCACCGCGTCAACCACTTCCAGCGCATCTACGACCTGCAGGAAGAAACCGGCGGCTTCACCGCCTTCATCCCCTGGACCTTCCAGCCGCACAACACCGCCCTCGGCGGACGCGGCTGGCCGGAGGCGACTGCGGTCGAGTACCTCAAGACGCTCGCCATCTCCCGCATCTTCCTCACCAATTTTCCCAACGTGCAGGCCAGCTGGGTCACCCAGGGATTGAAGGTCTGCCAGATGGGTCTGCGCTTCGGCGGCAACGATGTCGGCTCGGTCATGCTGGAAGAAAACGTAGTGAAGGCCGCCGGCACCACCAACTGCACCACCGAGGAAGAGCTGCGCCGCATCATCCGCGACGCCGGCTTCCGCCCCGTGCAGCGCGACACGCTCTACCGCACCTACTTCCTCAACTAGCTTGTTCAACTCACGCGCGCAACTCCGCGCAGGAAAAGAGCGCCCCATCCGGGCGCTCTTTCTGTTGGTTCGCCGCTTGCGCTATCCCAACCGGTAGTCGAGCCGCAGATGCAGCGCTCCTTCTCCGGTCTCCATGCGGCATTCCACAAACGAGCCGTTGATCAGCGGACGCACGCGGTAATCGTGCCCGTGAATCACCGTCGGCACCGACAGGGCCGACGATGCTCCCGCCCGCCCTGTTTTGCCCTTGAAGTTTCCAATCACCATGTTGCAGGCTTCGCCCAGCGCGTCCCACACCTCGCCGCTGGCCGCGGCTTCATCCACACCCAGCATGCCGCAGGCAATGCCGAGGGCGGTCCTCGAGTCGCAGCGCATGGCAAAAACGCCGTTCACCGGGCCAGCCAACCCGATCACTGCCGTGTATTCTCCTGCTGTACCCGCGCTGTCTTCTTGGCAGAGCCGCAGAGGCACGCCAATCATCATCTCGAAAACTTCCTGCGCGCCCTGGCACAGTAACGTCTCCCAGTTGCCTGTATCGATCGATCCCGTATCGTTGAGCGCGGCACCCTCATGCATGGCAATTCCCCGGACAATGTTTTCTCTTACCCTTCCCTAACGGCAAGATCGTCCCAAGGCTTTAATCTCCCACCACCGTTCCTGTCCCGCTTACGATTGCTGAATCAGGCAATCGTTTCCGCACCCATAATGGCACAATAGGCAATGGTTGCGCAGGTTGCGCAACCATTGCCCACTCCGCCACTCCCCCTATGCGTAACGATTAACCAGGAAATCAATCGTTCGCTACTGCTGACCCTTCAGCTTTTCCGCCTGTTGCGCGGCCGCATCGGCCTCGGCCGTCATCCCTTGCGCCCGGTAGGCCGCTGCCGCTTTCTGCAGTTCGCGCTCCGCGCCCGCCAGGTCTTTCTTATCCAGGTACGCCTCTGCCAGTTGCGAGTGGATCATGCCGGCGGCCCCCGGACGAAGCTTCACCGCGGCCTCACAGAACGGAACCGCCGCGTCGATCTTTCCCTCCGCTATCTCGCTGCTGGCGCGCATCAGCAGATAGGGATAGGCGCGGCTGCGCTGCAGCGCATAGCCGCCGCCTGCCAGCAGCGCCGCCACCATTACAACAATTCCCAGCCGCGGCAGCAGGCGGGGCGCAGGCGCAGCCTTGGCGATCAGCGCGCCCAACACAACGCCGGCTGCCATCCCGCCGAAATGGCAGGCGTTGTCGATGCTTCCGCTGATGAAGCCGAAGACCACGTTGTATCCCACGAACACGATCAGGCTCTGCATCACGCCCTGCGCCATCACCCCGGAGGAAAACTCCCCCAGCTTGATGGATGCGATCACTGCTCCGGCAACGCCGAAGATTGCACCGGAGGCTCCCGCGCTCAGCGCCGGCATGGAGTGCCACCACAGGCTGGCCAGGCTGCCCGACAGGCCGCACAGAAGATAGACACATAGGAATGTAACGTGCCCGTAGAGCCGCTCCGCCAGTCCTCCCAGCTCCCACAGGCACCACATGTTGAAGCCAATGTGAATGATGCCGATGTGCACAAAGCACGAGGTCAGCAGACGCCACCAGTCCCCGCTCAGCGTGTACGGCCCAAAGTTTGCGCCCCAGGCGAGCAGGGTATCGCTCGACGGAGTCATCAGCGAAGCGCCCGACAACAGCATGCCGATGAGCACCGCGACGTTGATGCCGAACAGCGCCTGCGTGACCAGCATGGGCGTCGCCTCGCGCCGCTGCCACGGCGACACCATCACCGGCTGATATGGCGTATCTTCACCGCGCTGCGCCGCCTCGTGCTGCTTGCACCATGCACAGATTTTTTTGCCGAAGGAGAAACCGGAGAGCGTGCGACCACAACGAATGCATTGCGCCATGATTGTCTGTTTCTACGCAGAAGACCGCGTTATTCCCACTCAATGGTTCCCGGCGGCTTGGAGGTGATGTCGTACACCACGCGGTTGATCCCCGGCACTTCGTTGACGATGCGGCTGGAGATCGATTTCAGCACCTCGTGCGGCAGAGGCGCCCAGTCGGCCGTCATGCCATCTTCACTGGTGACGGCGCGGATCGCGCAGGTGTAGGCGTAGGTGCGCTGATCGCCCATCACTCCCACCGACATCACCGGCAGCAGCACGGCAAACGATTGCCACACCTCGCCGTAGAGCCCGGCGCGCTTGATCTCGCTGACCACGATGTCGTCGGCCTCCTGTAGCAGCGCGACGCGCTCGGGAGTAACCTCGCCCAGAATGCGCACGGCAAGGCCAGGTCCTGGGAACGGCTGGCGCTGCAACATATCGTCCGGCATTCCGAGGTCGCGCCCAATGCGGCGCACTTCGTCTTTGAAAAGATCGCGCAGCGGTTCGATGAGCTTGAGCTTCATCTTGGCCGGCAGGCCGCCTACATTGTGATGGCTTTTGATGGTGACCGATGGACCGCGCACGCTGACCGATTCGATGACGTCCGGATAGAGCGTGCCCTGCACCAGCCACTGGACCTCGCCGTGCTCGCGCTTGATGCGCTGCGACTCTTCGTCGAAGACTTCGATGAACTCGTTGCCGATGATCTTCCGCTTGCGTTCAGGATCGGTGACGCCGGCAAGCTTGGAGAGGAAGCGTTCGCTGGCATCCACCGCATCGATGTTGAGCTTGAGCTTGGTGCGGAGATTGTACTGAACCTTGGCGAACTCATCCTTGCGCAGCACGCCGTTGTTGACGAAGACGCAGGTGAGGCGGTCTCCGATGGCGCGGTGCACCAGGGTTGCGGCCACGCTGGAATCGACTCCGCCGGAGATGGCGCACAGGGCCCGGCCTTCGCCCACGGTCTGGCGAATCTGCGCGATGGTGGAGTCGATGAATTTCTGCGGCGTCCACGAGGGCTGCGCCTGGCAGATGCCGAAGATAAAGTTCTTCAGCAGGTCGGTGCCAAAGCGGGTGTGGTGCACCTCGGGATGGAACTGCACCGCGTAGTAGCCGGCCGCCGCGTTTTCAATGGCGGCCACGGCATTCGAGGTGCGCGCGACCAACCGGAAACCGGGCGCGAGTTTGTCCGCCTCATCGCCGTGCGACATCCATACCGAGAGCGTCTCGGGCAGGCCGCGGAAGAGCACGGAAGTTTCCAGCACGGAGACCTCGGCGTGGCCGTACTCACGCTTGCTGGCGGCGTGCACCGTGCCACCGAGGGTGTGGGTCATGAACTGCAACCCATAGCAGATGCCCAGCACAGGCAGGCCCAGCTCAAGCACCTCCGGGTCCGCCGGAGGGGCGTCCACGTCATACACCGAGCAGGGGCCACCCGAGAGGATGATGCCGACCGGATTGTAGCTGCGGACTTCGTGCAGTTTGGCCGTGCAGGGCAGGACAACCGAAAAGACATTCTGCTCGCGAATACGCCGCGCAATCAGCTGCGTGTATTGCGAGCCGAAGTCCAGGACAACGATGGAGGGAAGGGCCGTGTGTTCCACACCTCAGCTTCGCAGAAGCGGGGGCAGGCTGTAAAGCGGTCAGTTCGCGACTGTGCCGGAATGCTCCGGGGGCTCGGAAATCAGCTGGCTCAAGGTCAGTTCGCGAACCGCGACCGAGCTGTAGGCGGCCAGACGCACCAGCAGTAAAAAATCCGAGACGACCAGATAGAGCAGCGTCTCCAGCACCACCATCACGGCAACGGCCCAACCCGGCAGAGCCGTGTGCGTGGCCACCGTAGCTGCCCCCGCTACCGCGATGACCGTGGCAGCCAGGCCGCGCAGGGTGTTATTCCAGATCGCAATGGCCATGAGGCGCGAGCCGTTGCGGCGGATAAAGGCAAGGGCGGCGATGATCGAGTCGAGTGGCGAGAGGCCGTCGCGCGCCACGAAGATCGGCGCCAGCGAGAGCACCCAGTTGACCCAGCTCCATACCAAGCCGGAGGCCGCAACCGCGGCGAAGATGATGAACGCGGCAGTAAAAACATTTTTTCCAAAAGCGCTGACGGAGGCCACGATCAGCGATCCCACAAGATAGCCGATGACGAGGATGAGCAGCATCAGCACGCGAGCCACCTTGAGAATCGCAAACGAGGTCCAGCGCGGCGCATCGTGAGCAACCTGGAGATCGTAGTTTGTCGCCAGGCGGCGCACGATCACGCGGGTGAGCATTCCGCGGCCCAGCGTGGCGGCGGCAATCCAGAGCACGGACGCCACGGCGGCGACCTGCGCAAAGGTCCTCAGCAGCAGCGGCTGCGATCCGGCGATGATACCCGCGGCAGCCGTGGCGATCGCCAGCGGGTCCTGTTCACTGAAGGCCGCCTGGTCGGCGTCGGAGATGAGAATGGCCTGCCGCAGATGCGCGAAGGCGAAAAACAGCAGCGCCATCCCACCGAGTCCGAAGCTCCAGCGCCAGAGAAGTTCGAGCGGCAACAAGGTGGAGTCGCTCCGCACGATGCGGAAACCTTCGCCATGGGCGTCAGCGTTCATCGGAAAAGAATAGCGCATGGCGGGCGCGTTGGGGATGACTGGCGCGGCACGTCAGCCTTTGATGACGATATTCACCAGCTTGTTTTTGACCACAATGACCTTCACGATCTGCTTGCCGGCCAGCGCTTCTTTGACCTTCTCATCGGCGAGCGCGGCTGTGCGGACGGACTCGTCATCGGCGTCGTGCGGCACGACGAGGCGCGAACGCACTTTGCCGTTGAACTGGACGACGATCTCCACCTCGTCCTCTTTGGCCAGCACGGGATCGGCCTGGGGCCAAGGATGGCGAAGCAGCGCGTTGGCATCTTCGCCAAGCACGGTCCAGAGTTCGGCGGCGAGGTAGGGAGCAAAGGGATTGAGCAGCAGGATGAGCTTGCGCTGCACGTCGGCGCGGAATGCTTTGGGCGCGGCGGAGTCTGCGGCGAACAAATCCTGTTGCACCATGCAGGCGTTGAGCAACTCCATCATGGCGGCGACCGAAGTGTTGAAGTGCCAGCGTCCCTGGAAGTCGTCGGTGATGCGCTGGATGGTCTGGTGCAGCTTGCGCAGAACTTTTCTGGCATCGGGCGCGAGCTCGGCGACGTCGTAATCGCGCGACTCGCCGGGCGCGAGGCGGACCGGGTTCTCGGTGATGAAGCGGAAAAGGCGCGAGAGAAAACGATAGACGCCCTCCACGCCCTGGTCCTGCCAATCGAGATCGCGGTCGGGTGGGGCGGCAAAGAGCGTGTAGAGGCGAGTGGCATCGGCGCCGTAGCGGGCCACCATATCATCGGGCGAGACTACGTTTCCGAGCGACTTGGACATCTTGGCGCCGTTCTTGATAACCATGCCCTGGGTGAAGAGCCGCTGCGCGGGCTCGTCGTTGTTCACCAGGCCGATATCGCGCATGAACTTGGTCCAGAAGCGCGAGTACATCAGGTGCAGAATGGCGTGCTCGACTCCGCCGATGTACTGATCCATGGGGAACCAGTAGTTGGCGATCTCGCGATCGAACGGAGCCGTGTCGATGGGGCTGGTGTAGCGGTAGAAATACCAGCTGGAATCGACGAAGGTGTCCATGGTGTCGGACTCGCGGCGGGCGATGCCGCCGCAGGTGGGACACGGCACTTCGTAGAATTCCTTGACGCGGGTGAGCGGCGAGCCGCCGGCGAGAGTGATCTCGACATTCTCCGGCAGGAGCACCGGAAGCTGATCCTCCGGCACGGGAACCAGGCCGCACTTTTCGCAGTAGATGATGGGGATGGGCGTGCCCCAGTAGCGCTGGCGCGAGATGCCCCAATCCTTGAGGCGATAAGTGATGGTGGCCTTGCCGAAGCCATTCTGCTCGGCGTATTCGGCCATCTTCTTCTGCGCCTCTTCGCAGCCCAGTCCGGTGAAGGGGCCGGAGTTGATGAGCAGAGAATCCTCGGCGACAAAGGGAAGCTGCGGAGCCTCGGGCTGCCCAGCTTCCGAAGGCTCGTGATTGCGGCGCGGCAGGATGACGATGCGCACGTCGATGCCGTATTGCTTGGCGAACTCGAAGTCGCGCTCGTCGTGCGCGGGAACCGACATGATGGCGCCGGTGCCGTAGTCCATCAGGATGTAGTTGGCGACCCAGATGGGGACGCGCTCCTGGTTGAAGGGATTGATGGCGTGGTGGCCGGTGAAGAATCCCTTTTTGACGACCAGGCCGATGTCTCCGGCCTCGCGCGCTTTCTTCTGGTCGGCGAGCATCTGATCGAGGCTGGCGAGTTTGGCGGAGTCCGTGCCCACCAGTTCGGCGACCAGCGGATGCTGCGGCGCAAGCTGCACGGAGGTGGCTCCGTAGATGGTGTCGATGCGCGTGGTGAAGACGGTGATCTTGGTCTGCGAGCCGCCGTCGAGGGTGAAATCGACATTGGCGCCCTCGCTGCGACCGATCCAGTTGCGCTGCATGGTGCGGACCTTCTCGGGCCAGCCATCCATGCGGTCGAGTCCCTGCAGCAGTTCCTCGGAGTAGTCGGTGATGCGGACGGACCACTGCTCGAGTTCGCGCTGTTCGACGAGTACGTCTTCGTGACGCCAGCAGCAACCGTCCACCACCTGCTCATTGGCCAGCACGGTGGCGCACTGCGAGCACCAGTTGACCTTGCTCTTTTTGCGGTAGGCCAGGCCGCGCTCGAAGAGCTTGAGGAAGAACCACTGGTTCCAGCGGTAGTACTCGGGCAGGCAGGTGGCGATTTCGCGTGACCAGTCATAGCTGAAGCCGAGGCGCTTCATCTGCGTCTTCATGGCGGCAATGTTGTGCAGGGTCCACTCGCGGGGCTGGCGCTGGTGCTTGATGGCGGCGTTTTCGGCGGGCAGGCCGAAGGAATCCCAGCCCATGGGATGCAGCACGTTGTGGCCGCTCATCCACATGTAGCGGGCCAGGGCGTCTCCGATGGCGTAGTTGCGGACGTGTCCCATGTGCAGCGCGCCCGAAGGATAGGGCAGCATTTCGACGACGTAGTACTTGGGCTTGCCGCAGGAGGGCGGCTCGGGCGCGTAGCGCGTCAGGTCGCTCTCCCAGAGCGCGGCCCACTTCTGCTCGACCGGAGTGGGATCGTAGCGGGTGTCGTCTTCTGCGCGGCCGGCGCGCTGGCGCGGCTCGGCGGAATCTGCGGATGCTTTATCGATATCGATGGATTTCTGCTGGTCTGCCATGAGTGTTGGTTCGCCCTAGAGTTGGCGCAAGGTGCGCACTGGATAAGTTTTTATTCTACAGCTTCGTGCGGACCATCGGGAGGTCGTTCAGAATTGAGCCACGGACGTGAAAAGGTCGCGCTCTTGAACCTCGTCGTAAAATTTGAGATATCCTCCTCCGAGCCAATCCGCATCCCTGACCCGTCAATTTCGCAAATGACAGGGACAGGTTTAGGCAGGATCCCCGCCCTTCCTAGCTCAACGCGGAAGCTAAACCCATAGAGAGTCACGAACGTTGCCGATCTGTCGTGCTCTGGCGAGAGTAGGGCGCAATGTGGGTCACTCGAAGTGGTCCACGTGGTTGGATAGGGCGTAATCGAGACAGGTTCATCTGGAGTTGTTTCTGTGCCTAAGATATAGAAGCGCATGCGCTCGTCGTCGCGGGACTCGATTCTCTGCTTTGTAATCGTGCAAAAGAGTGCGTACGCGATCTTCGCCGCAATGCGGCGTACACATTGCGGATCGAAGCGAAGTGCAAACTTGTGCTGGGTCCCGCCGGCTATACGAATATCGCTCCCCATTTCGATGGGTCAACTCGGCAATCACTCCGCGCGATGAATTCCAGAACCCTTGCACACCTTACTAGTTCCTCCGGGGTCCTAGCCCGAAACATAAGTCGGTTGCCTGGCAGGAGGACCAACCGCGGCCAAAACTCTGGATCTGATGCAATCTCTGGATCAACTTCGAGATTTGCAGTGAGTTCGCAAACTAGCTCTCCTGGGCCAAATTTCGTATCAAGGCGTAGGGCCTTGCGGTACAAATCAAGAAGTAGTTGGGCCTCGGCAGCTTTAGCACCTCGCACACGAACTTGTATGGGCTCCCCAGGCACAACTTTTGCCTCGAAGTAAGCCAACGAACTCACCTTTTCGCCAGCAGAGAGGAGCGACTCTCCGTACCCGCCGAGAGGATGACTCACGAGCAAATAGCTGGCCTGCAGACGGCCGCTGGTCGGACGATTCGGATGACGTGGCCTCAGTGGAGAGGCCAGCGAGTGGACAGCTAGAATCGACTTACGCGCGACTTCTCTTTCGGTTTTTGAGAGTGTCGTCTGGCATCGTTCGCAAGACTGAACGCTGAAGTCCAGCGTTCCCCCAAGCGATTGCGGCACGATGTGGTCGTTGGTTAAACGCTCGAAATCCTTGTCGCACCAGAAGCAGCGCATTTTACTTTCCCGCCCAACTTTACCCGGCCAGCTCTTTCAGCTCCTCGACGTTGTGCAGATCGTCGAGCGGTTCGTCGATGGGGGTTTCCAGGATGAAGGCGGCGTGGGCGTGGCGCGGGTCGTGGAGCAGGCGGCGGAATGGCTCCGCGCCGATGCTTCCCTTGCCGATGTTTTCGTGGCGGTCGAGTTTGGAGCCGCAGGCGGCTTTGGCGTCATTGCAGTGCCAGACACGCACGTTGGGCAGGCCAACGGTGGCGTCAAGCTTCTGCATGGTTTCCTCGTAGCCGGACTGGCTCACAATGTCATAGCCCTTGACGTGGGTGTGGCAGGTGTCGATGCAGGAGGCCACGGGGATGTGTTTGGCGAGGGCGGCGATGAGTTCGGCGACACTCTCAAAGCTGGAGCCCAGGGAGAACTCGGCTCCGGCGGTGTTTTCAATCAGCAGGGTGAGGTTGTGGTCGGCCATGTGGAGGCCGTCGGTGGCGCGGACGATGGCGGCGCAGGCGTTGGCAATGCCCTCCTCGCGCGAACATCCGCGGAAGCTGCCGGGGTGCAGGACCACGTACTCGGCAGACAGCGAGATGGCACGCTCCAGTTCGGCGCGGAAGGCGGAGATGGATTTCTCCAGGATCTCGGGATTGGTTCCGGCGACGTTGATGAGGTAGTTGGCGTGAATGACCAGCGGCTTGAGGTCGTAGCTGGCGCGCAGGCGGGCCATGGCCTCGCACTGGGCGGGGGTGATGTCATAGGGACGCCACATGCGCGGGCTGGAGCTGAAGATTTGCAGGGTGTTGCAGCCCAGGCGCCAGGCGCGCTCGGCCGAAGTCTCGACGCCTCCGGCGGTGGAGGTGTGGATGCCGATGCGGCGCGTGGCGGACTGCGGACGGTGGTCAGCGGCGGCGATGAGCTTGAGAATGTCCCGTTCGGGCGTGGTGGCGGATTTCTTGATCGCTCTGGGCATGGGGAGATTGTAAGGCGGATGGCTGCCGGGAGCCAGTACCGGGGGCGGCAGAGATGGCCCTGTGCGAGTTTTAAACGGAGGGTGGTGGAACGTGTTGAGACAGCGCCCACCCCACATTTGCCAACTTCAGGCAAATATGGGCCACCTATCATCGCGGGCGGAAGCCAGTGCACATGGCAACTCACAATACGGGGCGGGCGCACGATAGGGCGGCGCGGTGATATTCTAAACGGCATTACGCCAGAATGAGGCTTTCACTGTATATGTCCAACCCCAACAATCCTGAGAACCAGTCCAACAACGAATCCAACCAGTCCTTTGAGGACATTCTGAAGCAGTTCGAGCAGACGCATACGCACAAGGCTCCGGCGGGCGACAAGCAGCTGGAAGGCACCGTGGTTGCCGTCTCGGCTGAGTCGGTGTTCCTCGATATCGGCTACAAGACCGAAGGCATTTTGCCGCTGGCACCGTTTACGGGAGCCGGGGAAACGGTCAAGGTTGGCGATAAGTTTCAAGTTTCCGTGAAGGGCCGCAACCCGGAAGGCTATTACGAGCTTACGCGCAAGAAGGTGGAACTGCCCAAGGACTGGTCTGCGCTGGAGGCGGCGTTTGCCGACAAAACCGTCATTCTCGGCACGGTGACCGGGGTGGTCAAGGGCGGGCTCTCGGTGGACGTGGGCGTGCGCGCGTTTATGCCGTCGTCGCGCAGCGGCGAGCGCGATGCCGCCACCATGGAGAAGCTGGTGGGCGAGCAGATCCGCTGCCGCATCATCAAGCTCGACGTGGCCGATGAAGACGTGGTGGTGGACCGGCGCGCGGTGATCGAAGAAGAAGAGCGCGCCGTCAAGCAGCGGCGCTTTGCCGAGATTGAAGAGGGCGCGACCCTGAGCGGCACGGTGCGCACGCTGGCCGACTACGGCGCGTTCGTGGACCTGGGCGGCGTGGACGCGCTGCTGCACGTCAGCGATCTTTCCTGGGGACGCGTAGGCAAGCCCGCCGACGTGCTCTCCGTGGGGCAGCAGGTCGAGGTCAAGGTGCTGAAGGTCGAGCCGGAGAAGCGGCGGATTTCGGTGGGACTCAAACAGCTGCAGAAGCATCCCTGGGACGCGGTTCCGGAGAAATACAAAGTCGGCGAGAAGGTACAGGGGACGGTGACGCGAGTGACCGAGTTCGGCGCCTTTGTGGAGTTGGAGCCGGGCATCGAGGGATTGATTCACATCTCCGAAATGTCGTGGGGCAAGAAGGTGAAGAAGGCCGGCGATGTGATCAAGCCGGGCGAGACGGTGGAGGCCGTGATCCTGGCGGTGAGCCCCGGCGAACGCCGCATCTCTCTGGGACTGAAGCAGGCATTGGGCGATCCGTGGGCGCAGGCCGCGCAGCGATTTGCAGCCGGCACGGTGATCGAAGGGCCGGTGACGAACATCATGAAGTTCGGCGCGTTCGTGCAGCTTGCGGAAGGCATTGAGGGCATGGTGCACGTCAGCGAGATCAGCGCGGAAAAACGCATCGAGCATCCGCAGGACGTGCTGAAGGTTGGGCAGGTGGTGCAGGCGCTGGTGCTGGAAATCGACGTGGAAAAGCGCCAGCTGAAGCTCAGCATGAAGCAGCTGGTTCCGACCGGCCTGGATGAATACATCGCCGAACACAAAACCGGCGATGTGGTGACCGGACGGCTGATGGATGAATCCGGCGAGCGGGCTCGCGTCGAACTCGGGGAAGGCATCCGTGCCACGTGCCGCATTGCCAAGACGTCGGCGGCGGCGCAACCGGAGTCCGCAGCATCGGCGGACAAGCCCGATATGTCATCGCTGAGCGCCATGCTGAACGCGCGCTGGAAGGGCGGCGCGGTAACGGAGGCCAAGCCTGAACCGCTGCGCGCGGGGCAGATTCGCAGCTTCCGGATTGTGCAGATGGATGCGGCGGCAAAGAAGATCGAGGTGGAGCTGGCTTGATGTGCTTGCACGCCAGCTTCGCAAGAACCGAAGCCATCTCGCGCCCAGCGACGGCGGCACGCTCGTGAGTATACGGCGCCGAGCGTGTGCCGGAGTTGGGCTTGCGCTGATGGCGCTGCTGACGGGCTGCAGCAAGCACAACGCCGAACCGGCGCTGAGCTTTGCCTACATCGCCAACTCGGGCTCCAACACGGTCAGCGTGCTCGACCTGAGTTCGCTGAAAATTGTGCGGACCCTGGCCACGGGAAGCGATCCCACCGGGGTGACGGCAAGCCCGACCAAGAATGAAGTGTACGTGGCCAATACCGATTCGGGCACGGTGAGCGTGATCGACGCGGCCACCAACCGGATTGCAGGCAACATCGCCGTGGGCAGGCTGCCGCACGCTCTGTCGCTGACCGATGACGGCAAGACCGGATGGATCGCCAACGCGGGATCGGACACGGTGACGGCGCTCAATTTCGATACGCATCGCGCGATGGGGCACGTTGCGGTGGGAAGGCAGCCTGAGGTCGCGCGCGTCTCCGGGGATGGAAAGTTTGTGGCCGTGGCCAACCGCGGAGACGATTCCGTGACGCTGATAGACGGGACAACGATGCGGGTTCGCGCCACGCTGCATGTGTGCAAGGCGCCGGATTCACTGGTGATTTTGCCCGATGCCTCCAAGGCCGTTGTTGGCTGCTCCGGCTCGCAGCAGGTGGCGATGGTAAACCTGAAGAACGGGTTCGTGGAATCGCTGCTGAAGGTGGGCGGAACGCCGGTGGACCTGGCGATGAAGCCCGACGGCGGCAAGATCTTCGCGGCCAACTATGAGGCGCAGACGATCTCCGTGGTGAGCCCTTACACCGACGAGATTGACGAAAGTTTTCTGGCCGGAGATCATCCGGTGCGCTCGCTGGTGAGCAGCGATGAGAGCACACTCTATGTGAGCAACTTCGCCTCCAACAGCGTGGCCGTTTTTGACGCGTCCACGCGCAAGCTGATCACCACGGTCGAGGTGGGCTCCAATCCCGGCGCGCTGGCGCTGTCTCCGGCGGAGACCATGCTGCTGGTGGCCGATTCGGGTTCGGGAGACGTGGCCGTACTGCTTTTGAGCAAGCGGAAGGACAAGAAAGTCCAGGCGCCGCCGCCACGTCTGTTCCTGATGATTTCCACCGGGGCTAAGCCTGCTGACATCGCGGTGAAGACCGTTTCGAGAACAGCGCAATGAATGAAAGCAGAGCAATGACCATCTGCTCCAGTTGTGGCCGTGAGTTTCAGGCTTCCTCCGAGGGCGAAGCGCTGTGTCGTCAGTGTGCGGCGGAGTATCTCCCCGCGCGGCCGGTGCAGGCCAGTCCCAGCCGCCTGCGGATGTACATGCAATCGCCGACGATCATCCTGATCGCGCTGAATACGCTGATCTATCTGCTGATGGCCTTCCAGGGCCACAGCTTTATCACCTTCGATTCCGAACTCCTGCTGAACTGGGGCGCGAACTCCGGCGCGCTGACCGCAGGCGGCCAATGGTGGCGGCTGCTCACCTGCACCTTTGAGCACGGCGGGCTGCTGCACATTGCGCTGAACATGTGGTGCCTGTACAGCCTGGGATGGCTGGCGGAACTGCTGTTTGGAAAATCGCGCTACACCCTGCTCTACCTGATGTGCGGCATCGGCGGCAGCCTGGGGAGCATCTGCTGGCGGGGCAACGGACTGAGCGTGGGCGCATCGGGCGCCATCTTCGGCATCGCTGGAGCGCTGATTCCCGCGATGATGCTGCACGGCAACCCACAGCTTCGCGCGGCGCTCAAAGGGCACCTCACCAGCATCGGTCTGTTCGTCTTCTACAATCTAGCCTTCGGGGCCGCGGTGCACGGCATCGACAACGCGGCCCACATCGGTGGACTGATCACCGGCCTGGCGCTGGGCTTCGCCTTCCCTACCGGCCTGGATCGCAACCAGCGGCGCGGGCAGATGCGCGTGGTGGCGGGCATGCTGGTCATGGTGGCGGCATTCGGCACGGCCGCGGTCTATGCGCGGCGGCACAATCAGGGATACATCGAGAGCGAATACGCATCCGATGCCTACGAGCGCGGCGACGTGAACGGCGCCATCGCCCACGCCCAGCGCGCCGTGGCCCTGCAGCCGGACGACGCGCACACGCAGTTCATGCTGGGAACCTTGCTGCTGGACCAGCATCGCGATGCGGAGGCAGTGGCGCCGTTTGCCAGCACCACGCGGCTGCGTCCGGACTTTGGTCCGGCCTTTGTGAATCTGTGCGTGGCGCAGCTTGGGTTGAAGCAGACGCAGGTGGCGTTGGCCAACTGCGAGCACGGCGCGCAACTGGCCCCCAACGATGCGGATTCGTGGTTCAACCTGGGACGCGCTCGCTACGCCATGCAGAACACAGCCGGCGCGCGCGACGCGCTGGCCAAGGCAGTTTCGCTGAACCCGCAGGGCTTCGACGAGAATCTGCAGTACGGCTATATGCTGATCGCCAACGGTGAATCCACCAAGGCAGTTCCCTATCTGCAAAAGGCTCACAATCTGCATCCCCAGGATGAAGACGTGACCCGGCTGGTGCTGCAGGCCCAGGGACAATAGAAACGAAGACCCCGTAGAAACGGATGAAGATTCAGGAGAACATCCCGCTGGCTCCCTACACCACGCTGCAGGTGGGAGGCAGTGCCAGCTATTTTGCAGAGCCCGCCGATGAGGACGAGATCGTCGAGGCGCTGCGCTGGGCGCGCGCCCGCGGGCTGCCGCTCTTCGTGCTGGGCGGCGGCAGCAATCTGCTGGTGAGCGATGCGGGCTTCGCCGGGCTGGTGCTGCACATGACGCTGGCGAGCATCGAGGCGCACGACGTTGACGCAATGCGGGATGGAAGACGCGTTTACTCGGTTGGAGCGGGGGTTGATTGGGATACCTTCGTGGCTCGAGCAGTGGCGGACAACTGCGCGGGCGTGGAGTGCCTCAGCGGCATTCCGGGAAGCGTTGGCGGAGCTCCGGTGCAGAACGTAGGCGCCTACGGGCAGGATGTCTCCGAGAGCATTACGCGGGTCTGCGCCATCGACGCGACAACCCTGGAGCGGGTCGAGTTCGACCGCGCGGCCTGCGGCTTCCGCTACCGCCAGAGCCGGTTCAATGGGGCGGAGCTGGGGCGCTACATCCTGACCCGCGTGGATTACGCCCTGCACCCCGGCGGCGCGCCCAAGATTGCCTATGCGGAGCTGCAGCGTTATATCAGCGATCAGCCTGACGGTGCCGCCACTCCAACCCTCTCGCAGACTCGCGAAGCCGTGCTACAGATCCGGCGGGCGAAGGGGATGGTGCTGGATGAAAACGATGCGGACAGCCGTAGCGCTGGATCGTTTTTCAAAAATCCGGTGGTGAGCTTTGCGGAGTACGAACGCATCGCGGCGGCTTCGTCCGTTGCGGTGCCGCACTTCGAGGCCGGAGCAGGGCAGGTAAAGCTGGCCGCGGCGTGGCTGATTGAACAGGCAGGCATGTCAAAAGGGTTTGCGCTCGGCCCGGCGGCCATCAGCAGCAAGCATACGCTGGCGCTGATCAACCTTGGTGGCGCCAAAGCGGCCGACATACTGCGGCTGAAAGAAGTGGTGCAACAGCGCGTGCGCCAGCGCTTCGCGGTGGAGTTGCATCCGGAGCCGGTGATGCTGGGCTTTGGAGAGATCGGCTAGTCAGAACGAAGCGACAGGTTCGTCGCTGCAAGGACTCCATTCTCTGATTCGATAGCTGAAATCGCTCTTGAAAGGACGACTATGACGAAAACGAAGATCAAATGGCTCAAAGAACCTCAGAAACATGATTATCCGGCAGCTGAAGCTTATCTGAGCCTGATTTTGGAGCCACGGGCAGCAAAGACCGCGGCCGAGCAATTGAAAAGTGCCGAGATGATAGAAGTTGCGGCGAAGGACATTTTCAGAGCTTCCGGGGTATCGCTGCTTGGTGTCAGCAACAGCCATGTGGAGAAAGATCGATCACGAATTATCCGTGACGAGGAACTATCGCCTCTGTTGCTGTTCAGGGACGCAGATCGCCACCGGCTGATTATCGCCGACGGCTATCACCGCCTATGCGCAGTCTACACATTCGATGAGGATGCCATGATTCCATGTAAGATTGCCTGATCAGAGAAGCATCGTTAGCTGCATGGGAGGCAATCATGGCATCGGCTCACGTTGACCGAATCGAATCGACACTGTCCCATCGGATGCTGCACGGCTCTGCGACGCCCGATTTTCTGGAACCCGCCCATGAATGGCGACGGCTTTTCGCGGAAAGCTGGGGCACGTTCCTCCTGGTCGTTGTCGCGGCCGGCGGAGGGGTTGTGGGTGCGCAGAGTGGCGGCGCGATTACCCTAAGCATGAAGGTTGTTGCGCCGGGCCTGATGGTGATGGCGATCATCTATTTCATGGGCGCTGTGGGGGGCGCCCATTTAAATCCGGCGGTGACGCTGGCGTTCGCGGTGCGACGCAATTTTCCATGGGGCCGCGTGCCGGGCTATCTCGGGGCACAGTTCGTCGGGGGCATCGCAGCGGCGGCTTTGCTGCGGGCGATGTTCGGCACGATAGGACTGCTAGGGGCCACAACGCCCGGTCCAGGCGTGAACGATTGGAAAGCACTGGTTATGGAAGTCTTATTGACAACCGGCTTGGTCAGCACGATTCTTGGCACCGCTTCGGGCGCCCGCAATATCGGTTCCAATGGAGCTCTCGCGATTGGAGGCTATATTGCTTTGGCCGGCCTTTGGGCGGCGCCGGTCAGCGGCGCGTCGATGAATCCGGTGCGCTCATTCGCCCCCGACCTGATCCGCGGCGACCTGAATACCACCTGGATCTATGTGGTGGGTCCTGTGCTGGGCGCGCTCATCGCGGTATGTTTTGAGTGGATACTGAAAGGCAAACCGACCGCCGCTGGAGCGTTGGCGGCGCAGGGCGATATCGAAAGCGACCAGGAAGCCCCAAAACAGCCATAAATCAGAAGTTAAGACCTACAATCCGGGATTCGATGAGAACTGAAGGTGAAGGTTAGCGCGCGGCAATCGCCGGAAGAGCAGAGCCGACGCGGCAAGGCCACCGCAATCGTGAAAAACGCTGCTGAAGCCTGCTACTTGTGCGGCAAGCTGCTGGCACGCCGGGACTTCAACACACTGCCGGGCATGTCGCGCGTTTCGCTCAGAACGGCGATTGTGGCAAGCAGGCCCATCGCCAGAAACAGCGCGAAGAAAATTACAGCAACAATCAGAACTGGCATAAATCACCCCGGCGGTATTGTCCGCCGACGGCACCGCTGCTTCGGTGACCGCCGTCACCTGGCCCGGTGAGCTTTCCCACGCCTCAGGCTTGACTCAGACCAACTTTGCCAGCTCGCCTTCAATCTGCTGCAGCTCGGTGTTCAGCAACGATGTGTAGCGCTCGTTGCTGGTGCGCGAAAGTTGCTCGCGGATCCGGGCGCGCGTCAACTGCAAAGCCTGCACCTTGCGAGCCACTTCCGCTTTCAGCCGGCCCACACGCTCGTTGTTATCCGCAACTTCCTGCAAGCGAACCTGTTCGGATTGGTCGAATTGTTGCGTCTCTTGCTGTGCTTCCGCGGAATTGCCTTCCCAAACATTAGCCATGCATCCATTATAAGCGGGCCGTCGTGCCCCAGACAAAGCAGAGAGGGCCGGAAAATCGGCCCTCAGGGCAAAAAAACTGGCCGTCAAACCAAAATACACACCCACCCAAGCTCCAAAGTGCGCCGCCACCGGTGCCCTCCGGGTTTTCAGCGCAGAGCTGCCTGGCTAAAAACGAATCACGATGCCGCCAAGGTAGCGGAACGACGACTGGCCGGTGCCGTAGTGGTGCGTGTAGTCGTAATCTATCTGCGCCAGGCGGATCGCGATATGCGGAGTCAGATTTCCATCCAGGGCGCCGCCTGCGAGCGCCGCAAATTCCGTATTGGTAAAGTAGAACTTGGTGCCGTTGGAGGGCACGGTAAAGGTGGCGTGGGAGCCGCCCGCAAGCACGTGGATGGAAGAAGAGAAGAAGCCGTAGCGAGGCAAGCGATAGGTTGGGCCGGCCACGTAGCTCTCGTTCGAATATCCGATTCCCGTGGGCTCCACTTCCACTTCCTTGCTCGAATTTCGCGAAAAATCGATCGTGTAACCCAGGTTGCCGTGCAACAGTTTCAGATAATGGCTGAACCCGATGGCGACTCCATTCAAACCGCCGCTGGTGTCGGTGACCAGGCCGCCGGTGCCGGAAAGACCACCGTTGAGGCTGGCATGCTCGTAGGCGTAGCCGAAATAGATTTCGTTCTTCGGAATCGCGAATAGAGGCGCCGTCGTTTGGGCCATGGCACAGGCACCACAAATAAGGACGAACAAAAATACAGCGGCAAACTTTCGCATTGCTATCAATCCTCCGGGAGGTGAGAACCATCGCCGGTGAGTCCGGAGCCGGTGACTTCCGGCCGGGAACTGGAACCTGAGATGAATGGCTCGTCTTTCAACTTAACACGGAGTAGCCGGCCTGCGCTGAGACGATACCATCGCCTCAGTCCGCAGCAGCTTTCCTCAAGACAGGATATACGATTCCTCGACCTTCCTTACTCGTCTGGGCGCGATTCGCGCAGCAGCCGCAGCGAGCGGCCGCCGATCGACGGGGCCTTTTCCTCCGCCGGCCCGTCGGAAAACGGGTGCTCCAGATTTCCGGTGTCCACCACGTTGTGCCAGCTACGATTGTTCGGGGTGGGCGGCAGAGTGAAGGCCACCGCATCATGATAGGAATTGATCAGAATCAGGAATGTGTCGTCGGTCAATCGCTCGCCGTTCTCGTCCACGCAGTCCAGGGTTTCTCCGTTGAACAGCACGGCGATGCTGCGTATCCAGCCGGAATTCCACTCCGCCTCGGTCATTACGTGACCGTCAGAGGCGAACCAGGCGATGTCTTTAACGACGGAGTTACGGATGCTGCGGTCCTGGTAAAAATGGCGGCGGCGCAGATTGGGATGTCTTTTGCGCAACTCGATCAGGCCGGCGGCAAACTCCAGCAGGCGCTCCTGCTCCGGGTCGTGCTTCCAGTCATACCAGCTCAACTCGCTGTCCTGGCAATAGGCATTGTTGTTGCCCTGCTGGGTGCGCGCAACCTCGTCGCCGCCGCAGAGCATGGGCACGCCCTGGGAGAGCAGCAGCGTGGCCAGAAAGTTCCGCATCTGGACCTGGCGCGCGCGCTCGATCGCCGGATCTTGCGTGGGTCCCTCGGCGCCCATGTTCCAGGAGCTGTTGTCGTTGGTTCCATCCTGGTTGTGTTCGCCATTGGCCTCGTTGTGTTTGTCGTTGTAGCTCACCAGGTCGCGCAGGGTAAAGCCGTCGTGCGCGGTGACGAAGTTGATGGACGCGTAGGGCTTGCGTCCATCGTGCTTGTAAAGATCGCTGCTTCCGGTCAGCCGGTAGGCGAGATCGGAGAGCTGGCCTTCATCGCCCTTCCAGTAGCGGCGCACGGTGTCGCGATACTTGCCATTCCACTCCGCCCAGAGCACCGGAAAGTTGCCCACCTGGTAGCCGCCATCGCCCACGTCCCAGGGTTCGGCGATCAGCTTCAGGCGAGACAGGATCGGGTCCTGATGAATGATGTCGAAGAATGATGACAGCCGGTCCACATCATGGAGTTCGCGGGCCAGGGCCGAGGCAAGATCGAAGCGGAAGCCATCGACGTGCATCTCCGTGGCCCAGTAGCGCAGGCTGTCCATGATGAGTTTGAGCACCTGGGGATGGCGCGCGTTCAGCGTGTTGCCGGTGCCGGTGTAGTCGGTGTAATAGCGGGGCATATCGGGGCAAAGCCGGTAGTAGGAGGTATTGTCGATGCCGCGCAGATTGAGCGTGGGGCCAAGCTGGTTGCCCTCGCCGGTGTGGTTGTACACCACATCGAGAATGACCTCGATGTCTTCGCGATGCAGCGCCTTGACCATGGCCTTGAACTCCGCCACCTGGCCGCCAGTGTCGCCGCTGAAGGAGTAGCGCGACTCCGGACTGAAGTAGGCAATCGTGTTGTAGCCCCAGTAATTGGAAAGTTTGCGGTCGATGAGCTGTTTGTCGTTGAGGTGCTGATGAACCGGCAGCAACTCCACGGCGGTGACTCCGAGCCGCTTGAGATAGCGAATGCTGGCCGGCGAGGCCAAACCGGCGTAGGTGCCGCGCAGTTCCTCGGGAACCTCTGGATTGAGCTTGCTGAAGCCTCTGACATGCAGTTCGTAGATGATGGAGTCGCTCAGCGGCGTGTTGGGCGAGCGATCCTGCTCCCAGTCGAAGTAGGGATTGACCACCACGGACTTGGGCATCCCATCGGCGTTATCGCGGTCATCGCGCGTCAGGTCCGGGTCGGCCCCGCCCACCTGGTAGGGATAGACCGGCTTGGACCAGTCAATCAGTCCGCAAACCGCCAACGCCTGGGGATCAAGCAGCAGCTTGGCCGGGTTGAAGCGGAAGCCGTGCAAAGGGTCCCACGGCCCATCCACGCGAAACCCGTAGAGCTGGCCGGGCTGGATTCCTCGCAGATAGCCATGGTGCACAAAGGCCGTGGTCTCGCGCAGCTCGATGCGCGCGGTCTCCTGACGGCTCCGATTGTCATACAGGCAGAGCTCGACCTTGGTAGCATGCTCTGAAAAAAGAGCAAAGTTGGTGCCCGTTCCATCCCAGGTGGCGCCTAGCGGATAGGGCCTTCCAGGCAGTATGTTTTCCGACATTGCGTACCCGTTCGCCTCAGAATCAACTTCTGCCTGCTTGGATGCAGAAACAAACCATCCCTTGCGCCGCCGCAAAGGAAAAAGCCTTCCCGGGGGAAGGCCTTCCAAGTGTTCGTGAAATTTGATTGGCTTTACTTCAGCAGGCTCGCCGAGTGCACCGGAGTGGCCTTGTCCGCGAAGTAGTTGTGCTCATCCAGGTTGCGGTAGAAGATTCCCGCCAGTTCCGCGGCCTTGGGTCCGAACACCTCGCGGTTGCCCTCGAGGAAGATTACGGTCACGATGCGGCCATACTGGGAGTTGGCAAAGGAGCCGAACCAGCCATAGCGCGTGCCAGCGTTGCTGCAGGTTCCCGTTTTGCCGAGCACCTGCTCTGAGGTGAAGTTGGTGCGCAGTCTGCGCGCGGTGCCGTACTGCGTCGCTCCCAACATGCCCACGCTCACTTCCGGAATCAACGGAGCGATGTCGAGGTAGCGCTTTACCTTGGGCTCAAAGCTGGCCACCTCGGCCGCCGAGTGCGGATGCTGCAGATAGTAGAGCGTGCCGCCATTGGCAATCGAGGCCATCAGCGCACCCAGTTGCAGCGGAGTCATATTGACGCTCTGGCCGAACGAGCACATTTTGCCGACGCCGCCCTCGCTTGCCGGAAGCTCTTCGCTGGGATAGACACCGAGATGCTCGCCGGGGATATTCCATCCGGCCAGCTCGCCCAAACCGAACTGGTGGGCGTAGTAGCTCACCTTCTGGAAGCCGAGGCGGCGGCCGAGCGCTTCGAAGTACTGATTGTTGGAGTGCGCCAGCGCCTGGTTCATGTCGACCTTCCAGCCGCCCAGATCGACCGGCGTGTCCTTGGTCACAATGTGTTCGCTCAGGGCCGCAAGCGCCACCGAAACTTTAATCGTGGAGCAGGGCTCCGCGCCGCTGGAAAGAGCCAGCTTCTGGTTGACCATGGCCAGGATGCGGCCGTTGCTGGGATCGATGGCAACCACCGTGCCGTTCATGTTGCCCAGGGCATCCAGCGCGGCTTCGCGCACGATCGGATCTTCGCCCGCAGTTACATCGCCCACGGTTGCATCCGTGGTGTAGGAACTGGCCGTGAAGCGCTCACCATAAAAATGAACTCGTCCACGGCGCCGTACCGCAACTCTCCGCGTGCTGCGGGGGCTTTCGGCGCGTTCTTCCGCGCGGGAACGGACCGCACGGCTATGCCGGGAGGCCGACATGCGCCGCTCCGTATTCGCGTTCTCCTTGATCCGGTGATTGGTGCGCGCCTCATGACGGGTGGAAAGCGTGGCCGCAAACGAAGCCAGAGTGAACCATAGCGCGAGAGTTGTTACCACTGCGGCTTTAAAACTGCGGGATTGCATAACGTTCTTAGAGATCAAAATACACCTCGGCAGCCGCACCGGTCCCCCGGGCTTGCGAAACTTTATGTTTCACGTGGTGAGTAGAGCGATCATAAGTGAACCGGCACTGTGGAAACAAGTGAAAGTCTCATCTCTGTCATTCTCACTAGTGACTGAAGTACAATTCCGCCGGTACATCCTGAGCCGGACGGATTAAGATTTATGGCTTCGCGGAATCTATCGGCGGAGCATCCTGTTCAGTTGAATGTTTAACATAATCAGAGTCGCGCAGAGGCTAACGCTCTTGAGTCCTCATCCATAAAAACCCCAAAAATAAAGCAGCGATGTATCGCGGAGCCGCAGTTACCACGGAAGCGGGATTCTGGAGAGAACAAGAATCGGACAACTGACGTAACGGGGCGCCGCTGGCCGGTCAATTCCACTTCGCCAGCCGCGCCCCTCGTTGTTAATCAGAGATCGTGAATCAGAGATCGGTGTTTTTCTTTCGCAGGTATGCGGGAACGTCGAGCTCGTCCTGATCGTGATCGGATTCCAGATCCTCCAGCGAAGCAGCCGGACGCGGCGGTTGCACCGCCTCCCAGATCCGCGTGGAAGATTGCGCTGCGGGCTGGGGAGTCTCATGGGCGGTCTCCAACTCGGCGGGCGCCGCGTAGCTCACCGGAGCAGCCGGGCTGATGCTCTCGGCCGGCTGCGCATCGCGGAACTCCATCTCTTCGGCCTGCAGTTCGTAGGCCGCATCGGCGCGGCGCGTGATCTGCGGCTCGGGCACAGGCGTGGCCCAGCGCGCTTGGCGCGCCTGGTGAATGGCGGCCGAGGCTGTCATGCTCTCACTGGCATGGGGCCGGGATTCCGAGCGGAAACCGGTGGCAATCACCGTGATCTTCACCTCGTCCTTCATCTTTTCATCCAGCACGGCGCCGAAGATGATGTTGGCATCGTCATGCGCGGCGCTCTGGATGATGGTGGAGGCCTCATACACCTCGGCCAGCTTGAGCGAACTGGAGCCGGTAATGTTGAGCAGGATGCCCCGCGCGCCGTCGATGGCGCCCGCCTCCAGCAATGGCGAGGCGATGGCGCGCTGTGCCGCTTCCAGTGCGCGGCGCTCACCCTTGGCGTGCGAGGTGCCCATCACCGCGTAGCCCATGCCCGCCATGATGGCCTTCACATCCGCGAAGTCGCGGTTGATGATGCCAGGGATGGTGATGATGTCGGAGATGCCCTGCACCGCCTGGCGCAGAATGTCGTCGGCCACGCGGAACGATTCGAAGAAGCCGGCGTCCTGCGCCACGGCCAGCAGCTTTTCATTGGGAATGACGATGACGGTATCGACCGAGTCAATCAGCTCGCTCAGTCCGCGCTCGGCCTGGTTCATGCGCCGCTTACCCTCGAAGGCAAACGGCTTGGTGACCACGGCCACGGTGAGTGCGCCCATCTCGCTGGCCAGCGAGGCGATGATGGGAGCCGCGCCCGTACCGGTGCCGCCGCCCAGGCCGGTGGTCACAAAGACCATGTCCGCGCCTTCCAGGGCGGCAATGATGCGGTCGGTATCTTCCAGCGCGGCCTGGCGGCCCACCTCGGGATTGGCGCCCGCGCCCAGGCCGTTGGTGAGCTTCACGCCCAGCTGCAGCTTCTTCGGCGCGCGCGACATCTGCAGCGCCTGCAGGTCCGTGTTGGCGGTGATGAACTCCACCCCCTCCACACCGGTTTCAATCATGCGATTGACCGCGTTATTGCCGCCGCCGCCCACGCCGATCACCTTGATCCTGGCGTTGTTGCGCGCTTCCTCGTGGAACTGAATCCGAATGTCCTGTTCTTCCATCATGAATGCCGCCTCACCCTGGCGCAGCTATGCGCCAGCTCGATCAGTCCTTGCCGCTTAATCCTTGTACGCTCGGGCAAAAAGCGCCCGCAGGCGTGCGCCGAAGCCGCCCTCTTCCGGGCCCTTCAGCACGCGGGCGCGCTGCGAATAGAAAACCAACCCGATCGCGGTCGCAAATTCGGGCTCCTGTAATTCCACGGGAAGCTGCGCCATGCCCAGCGGCAACCCGATCCGCGTCGGCCTGCGCAAAATATCCTCGCAGCTTTCAGTTAAGCTCAGCAGCCGCGCTCCCCCGCCGGTGAGAACGATTCCTCCACCCAGCATGTCCAACACTCCGGCGTGGCGCAGGTTGTCGCGCAGCAGCTCCATCAGCTCGCGCGCTCGCGGCTCCAGAATCTCGCCCAGATCCCTCTGTTTCATCAGGCGCGCCGGGCGGTCGCCCACCGAAGGAACTTCGATCTCATTCTGCGCCGCAATGCGAGTGACCATCGAGCAGCCAAACTGCCGCTTCAAATTCTCGGCGTCCACCAGCGGAGTTTCCAGACCGTAGGCCACGTCGCGGGTAAAGTTGATGCCGCCCAGCGGCACCACGCCCGAGTGGATAACCACGTCTTCCTGCACCACGGCGATATCCGCCGTACCGGCGCCGATGTCGATCAACGCCGCGCCCAGCTCGCGCTCGTCGCGCCGCAGCACGGACTCGGAGCAGGCCAGCGCCTCATACACCGTATCTTCCACCTGCATTCCGGCCAGGTTCAGCGCGGTCACCATGTTCTGCACCGCCGAGTGCGCGGCGGTAATCACGTGCACCCGCACCTCGAGCTGGCGGCCCAGCATCCCCACCGGCTGGCGCACCCCGTCGATCTCGTCCACTACAAATTCCTGCTGCAGCAGATGCAGGATCTCGCGGTCTTCCGGCATGGGAAACTCGCGCGCCCGGTCTCCGGCGGCCTGTACGTCCGCGCTGGTCAGCTCGCGCGGCCGCGTCCCCAGCGAAATCATGCCATGGCTGTTGACCGAGCGGATGTGCGGGCCGCTGATACCGACCACGGCCGACTCCAGCGCGAGCCCGCTGGAAGCTTCCGCGCGAGCCACCGCACTGGACACGCTCTTGGCCGCCGAGTCCAGGTCCACGATCACGCCCCGGCAAGTGCCCGCCGAAGCCGCAATGCCATGGCCGCGATAGCGCAGCCCCGCATCCGTGGTCTCCGCCACCAGAGCCACGGTCTTGGCGCTTCCCAGGTCGATCACCGTGATGATGTTTTCGTTTCGCGTCGCCATCTACTTGCGTTTCTTTCCCTTCGGATGCTGTCCCTTAGCGGTCTTCGACGGCGCTTTCTTCGGCGCCGCGCTTTTGGCCGGCGCCGGATGCGGCTCCGCCTTGGCAGCGGGCACGGGCGGCGGCGGCGATGCCGGAGCGGCGCTCATATCGGGGTTTAGAATCACTTCCCGCCCGTAGCGCAAATCCACTGATTCCAGCTTACCCCGATCCTGCTCCCACTTCTGCACGTTGGAGAGAAACACCATGAAGCGCGGCAGGAAATTCTCGTTTCCCAGATGCAAAAGCACCGGCCCGGAACCGCCCTTCGCCGTCACCTTCACGTCCTCCGGGTCGGAGAGATCCACCTCTTCCAGGTCGCGCGAGTATTGCGTTTTTGCCTGCGGGCCGCCATCGCCGCCGTCGAGTTCGTGCATCAGCCGCATATAAGTCTGCATGCGCGGCGCGCGCGTGGAGAGCGGCTCGCTCTCGGTCATTCCCAGGATCACGGGAAACGAATAATTGTCCGGCACGCCCGGAGGCAACTCCATCACCACGCCCTGGGCATCGATCAACGCAATGCGTCCGCCCAGCGCGATAAAAGCCACCGGAGTCCGCTCTTGCACCACAATGCGCAGGCGACTGGGCAACAAACGGCTCACCGTGGCAGTCTCGATCCAGGGAATCTTTTCCAGCTCCTGCTTGCGCTCCGCCAGTGAGATTTGAAAGACGTTCCGGCCCACCACCTCGCGCATATTTTCCATCACCTGCGCCCGCGAGTTCGGAGCCTCGCCCGCCAGTTCGATATCTTTTTCGCTGTGCACGCGGAAGCGATACGAATGCAGAGCGTAGGCCTGGGCTTCATAGATCCCCGCGCCCAGCGCCGCCAGCACCAGCGCCACCACGGCCACCACCTTCACCCGCGATGCGGTCTTGCGCGCCAGCGTGCCGCGCCGCACAGGAACGCGCTTGCTGGCGCGCCGGAACTGCGACTGCTCGTCCTCTCCGTCGTCATCGCTCAGTCCGGCGTCCAGCGGCAGGGCATCGTCCGCAAACGAGCTGCGGTCCGCCTGGCCACGGCGATAGAACGGATCGTCGATGGGTGGTCCCTGATTGCGCGCCATAGGCAGAAATAAGGTAATATGCGTATTATCCGCTGATTTTGGATGATCTCGCAGTGATCTTAACTAGTGATTATCTAGGCTCCCCCGCACGAATCCCAGCATGATTCGCGAAGAGGCTCAACGCTTGCTGTTTTTTTCGTCGAATGCACCGCACCCGATGCAATCGGGAATGAAAATTGGCTCAGGCTTCCACGACCGGATCGCGTGCACCCAGCTTTTCCAAAATCTGCGCCCCCAACTGTGAGACCGTTCCCGCACCCAGGGTCAGCACCATGTCTCCCGGACGGGTCTGCTCCACCACCGCCTCCACGGCAGCGGCAAAGCTGGCCGCAAACTCCGCCGGAAAGCCGTTCCGGCAGAAAATCTTGCGCGACAGGCCAAGTCCGCTCACGCCCGCGATGGGCTGCTCGCTGGCGGCATAAATGTCCAGCACCAGCAAGCGGTCGGCTTCCGGAAACGCCTGGGCGAATTCCTCCATCAGCAGATAGGTGCGGGTAAAGCGGTGCGGCTGAAAAATCACGTGGATGCGTCCGGTGCCGCCCATCCACTGCCGCGCCGCGCCCAGCGTGGCTAGAATCTCCGTCGGATGATGTCCGTAGTCATCCACCACGCGAACCCCGCCGCAGACGCCCTTCAGTTGGAAGCGGCGATCGACGCCGCGGAACTGCGCGATGCCCTCGCGAATGCGCTCCACCGGAATCTCCAGCCCCATGCCAACGGCGATGGCCGCAGTTGCGTTCAGAACATTGTGCGCGCCGGGAACAAAGAGATCGAAACGGCCCAGATCGCGGCCCTGAAAGTTCACTCCGAAGCTGTTGTGCATGGCGCCGGAGTCGCGCTCCGTGGTCACCTCCACGGCACGGAGGTCAGCGTCTTCGCGCGTGCCATAGGTGAGCACGCGGCGCTGCACCCGAGGCAGCAGATTGCGCAGCGCTTCGTTGTCCGTGCAGGCCACTACCGTGCCGTAAAACGGCACCTTGTCCATGAACTCCACGAACGTGTCCTCTACGTCCGCCATGTCGCGATAACAGTCCATGTGCTCGCGGTCGATATTGGTCACGACGGAAAGAATCGGCGAGAGCTTCAAAAACGAGCGGTCGCTCTCATCGGCCTCCGCCACCAGGTATTGCGAGGTGCCCAGGCGCGCGTTGGAACCCAGCGAGTCCACCCGTCCGCCCACCACCACCGTCGGGTCCAACCCTCCGGCGCCCAGGACAGCGGCCACCATGCTGGTCGTGGTCGTTTTGCCGTGCATGCCCGCAATGGCGATGCCGTATTTCAGGCGCATCAGTTCCGCCAGCATCTCGGCCCGCTGAATCACCGGCAGATGCAGACGCCGCGCCTCCGCAACCTCCGGGTTGTCGCGCACAATCGCCGAACTGGTCACCACTACCTCGGCTCCGTGCACGTTGGACTCGACGTGCCCCACGAAAATCCGTGCTCCCAGCTTGGCCAGCCGTTCGGTCGTGGGAGAGTTACGCAGGTCGGAGCCGCTGACGCCGTATCCCAAAGTGAGCAGCACCTCGGCAATCCCGCTCATGCCGATGCCGCCGATGCCAACAAAATGAATGCGCTGAATCTTGGCGAACATATCTATTTATTGTACGGGAATACGATGGCGCGCCGGTGCCCCACATCTGCTGCAGTTAGCAGATGTGGGCACATAAAATTTGTGTCCCATATTGACCAAGCGCCCGCGGCCGGAGCGGCATCAGTTGCCGCGTACCCGGCTGCGAAGCTTCCGTTGGTAAAGGTGGGACGGGGCAATCACACCAGATGCGGGTTTTCTTCCAGCTCGGGGGCTACAATTCCCTCCGGCAGCGCGCCGCCGTTGTAGCCGGCCATGCGATTCTTCCACTTCAAAAAGTCGCCGATGCGCTGCGGCTCGATGCGCACCTCGACGCGGCGCAAACTGGCCAGCAGCAGGTTCATCTCGTTCATCAGGCCCTCGGGCTGGCGCAGTTTGCGGCTGGACTTCTTCACCACCTTCAGCTCGCGTCCCTGCACCTCCAGCAGGCCCCATCCCTCAGGAATCTCGTCGGCTTTCAGCATCGCTTTCGGCGCGGCGAAGTAACGCTCGCAGCCCAGCGCAATCGACGGATCCGCGCGCCACGGCTTGGCCGCGTCCGCCAGAAAATCCGCGCGGCTTGCCTTGCATTCGATCACAATGGAGTGGTTCCTTGCCTTCCAGCCGATGGCGTCCGGCATCTCCCCGCTGCTGCAGCCTTGTTCGCTCAGCACGATGCCGCAGCGCGTGCGCCGCAACCAGGATTCCGCCATCGCCACCAGGCGCGCATGGGTCATCAGATACGCCTCATGGGATACGCCTCATGAAATACATGGGAAACGCCTCATACAGCTTTATCGCACGAAGGGCCCGCCATTGGCGAGCCCCTGAAACCTTCTCATACACCCTCAAACTTACGTCGAGTAATCTGCGTTAATATGCACGTACTCCGCTGTCAGGTCGCAGGTTAAAAATTCCAGCGAACTCTTGCCGCGGCCGAGCTCAACCTTGATCTCGTACTGCGGCTGCTTCATAAACTCGTGCGCCACCTTTTCATCGAAGGGATGCGCCATGCCATGCCGGCACACCTGATGCGATCCGATGAAGATGTTGATCTTCGAGGGGGCCACTGCGATCCCACTCTTACCGACCGATGACAGAATCCGTCCCCAGTTGGGATCGCATCCCGCCCAGGCCGTCTTCACCAGCGGCGAGTTCGCAATCGAGCGGGCGATGACTCGCGCCTCCTCCACCGACTTCGCTCCGATGATCCGCAGCCGAACCAGATGCTCGGCGCCTTCGCCATCGCGCACAACCTGCTCTGCCAGGGAGGCGCACACCGCATGCAGCGCCTGGGCGAACTTCTTCGCCACGCCGCTACCCGCCAGCTTCACCGTGCTGGCTCCGGAGGCCAGCAGCAGAACCGTATCGTTGGTCGAGGTATCGCCATCTACCGAGATCGCGTTGAACGTGGAATCAACCGCCGTCTTTAGCATCGGCTGCAAGGCCTTCGGCTCGGCATCAAGATCGGTAAACAGGTACACCAGCATGGTCGCCATGTTGGGATGGATCATCCCTGAACCCTTGCACACGCCGGCGATTCGAACCATCTTTTTGCCGGCGGAGAACTCCGTGGACGCCAGCTTCATGCACGTGTCCGTGGTCATGATGGCCGCAGCAAAAGATTTCAGAGCGTCCTCGGTATCGGCCAGTCCGCTGACCACCGCAGGCACGGCGGCGACCAGCTTCTCCACCGGCAGCGGCACGCCGATAATTCCGGTCGAAGACGGAATGATGAATTGCGGCGCGGCTTCCAGCGCGGCGCCTAGCGCGGCACAGCTCTGCTCAGCCACTGCGATGCCCGGCTCGCCGGTGGCGCAGTTGGCGTTGCCCGCGTTCACCAGCACAGCGCGCACGCGTCCCTTGCTTTTGCGCAGGTGTGTGCGGCCCACTTCGACCGGAGCGGCTGCCACGCGATTGCGGGTAAACATGGCCGCCGCGCTTGCGCCCATGGGAATCTCCGCCAGAGCAACGTCGCTGCGTCCGCTGGCCTTGATGCCGGCCTTGGTGGCCGACCAGAAAAATCCTCGGGGAAGAAACACCGGCTCGTCCGGTCCGTGCAGATTCATTTCTCGAGTTTCACTTTTCCAGTTTTACTTTTCTAATTTTACTTTTCTAATTTGACCAACGGCTGCCTCAGGCGCAGTTCAAGCTTCGCAGGACGAGGGAGAATGGCAAACTGCGGCAACTCTCCGCGATACATCGCCACCTCGTCGCACTCGTGCAGCTTGGGACAATTCGCACAATCCTTATAAATTTTGTCCGGCAACTCTTCCCGCTTGGCTTCGGCGAATCCCAGGTGCGCAAAAAACTCCGGGATGCGCGTGAACAGGCAGACGCAGCTGACGTGCTGCTGCTCGGCCTCTTCCAGCAAGGCGTCCACCAGCACGCGTCCTGCGCCGGTTCCCTTGTATTTCGGCCACACGGCAATCGAGCGAATCTCCGCCAGGTGCATACCGTAAAGATGCAGCGCGCCGCAGCCAATCAACTCGTCACCCTGTACCACCAGGGTGAAGTCGCGGATGTTCTCGCAGATCTCCGCCAGCGACCGTGGCAGCAGCGTACCGTCTCCGGAAAATGCCGCGATCAGAGCCCGCAGATTTTCCGCGTCCGGCAAGATTGCTTTACGCGCGTACATCCACAACCTCGATTCCCTGCAGCTGCTTTACCCGCCGCTCCATGGCCTCCAGAGCGCCGGAAACCTTGTGGCGCGCCGTCCCGCCGGTCACGTCGTGGCAGTCCAGCACGGCCTCCAGGGTTACGTTCTCGTAAAAGTCGTCGCCAAAGGCCTCGCTGATCGAGCGCAAGTCCGCAATCGTCATCTGGTGCAGTTCCCTGCCCTGCTCCATGCCCAGACGCACCGCCTTGCCTATGATTTCATGAGCACGGCGGAACGGCACTCCTTTGCCCACCAGATAGGTAGCAGCGGCCATCGCATTCATATAGCCCGACGTGGCGGCCTGCGCCATGCGGTCGAAGTCAAACTGCACGTCGCGCATGAATCCCGACGCAACCCGCAGCATCATGGTGACGGTTTCGGCCACTGCAAACACCGGCTCCTGCGTCTCCTGCATGTCCTTGTTGTAGGCCAGCGGCAGCCCCTTCAGCGTGATCAACAACTGTTGCGTGGCGCCGATCACTCTTCCCGCCTTGCCCCGGATCAGTTCCAAACTATCCGGATTCTGCTTCTGCGGCATGGCGCTCGATCCCGTCGAGTAGCTCTCCGGCAGCCGAACAAAGCCATATTCCAGGGTCGAAAAGAGTATAAACTCCTCGGCCCACCGGCTTAGATGCACCGCCAGGATCGACAGCGCCTGCGCGAACTCCAGCGCAAAATCACGGTCGCTGGTGGCGTCCAAACTGTTGGCTGTAGGAGCGGTGAAATTCAATTCCCCGGCGACCAGTTCGCGGTCCAGCGCCAACGTGGCCCCGGCAATTGCTCCCGAGCCGAGCGGACAGTAGTTGAGCCGCTTGCGGCAATCGGCCAACCGCCCGGCGTCGCGCAGAAACATCTCGCAATAGGCCAGCAGCCAGTGCGCCACCAGCACCGGTTCGGCGCGCTGCAGATGCGTGTACGACGGCATGGCCGCCGTGCCCGCATCTTTGGCGCGACCGGCAATCGTCTGCACCAGCTCCGCCAGCAAGCCGGAAATCTGGTCGCACGAGGCGCGCACGAACAAGCGCAGATCGGTGGCAATCTGTTCGTTGCGGCTGCGTCCTGCGTGCAGTTTCAGCGCGGTTTCCCCAATAATGCGCTGCAGGTTTTTCTCGACGAAGTGGTGAACGTCCTCGGCCTCTTCGTCGTTTAGAAACTCGTGCCCGGTTGCGGACAGAGTCTCCAGCCCGTGCAGCATCGCGGCGTATTCCTCGCCGGAAAGAACACCAGCCGCGAGCAGGGCTTTCGCATGCGCGCGGCTGGCTGCAATCTCTTCCTGGAGCAAGCGCTGATCGAAGGGAAATGACCGTTGCCAGCGTTCAAATTCAGGATCGAGCGGTTGCCTGAACCGCCCGGACCACATCTTCACTTCGTCACCTCGACTGCGTTTTTCTTTTTCAGGTTCATCATCCGCGCCCTCGCGGGCAGCGCCAGGATCTTGATGAATCCGGCAGCGTCCTTCTGATCATAGCTCTCGCCCATGGTAAACGAAGACAGGTCGGCGTTGAACAGCGAATACTCCGACTTGCGGCTGCTGATGCCGACGTTGCCCTTGTACAGCGAGAGCTTCACCGTGCCCGTCAGCTCCGTCTGCGTCGAGGCGACAAAGGCGTCCAGCGAGGCGCGCAGCGGGGTGAACCACAGGCCGCTGTAAACGATCTCGGCATACTTGAGCCCGATATGCTGCTTGAAGTGCGCCAGTTCGCGATCCAGGCAGAGTGCCTCCAACTCGCGATGCGCCAGCAGAAGCAGCGTGCCACCCGGAGTCTCATAGGCGCCGCGCGACTTCATGCCCACGAAGCGGTTTTCCACCAGGTCGATGCGGCCAATTGCGTTGCGCGCGCCGATCTCATTCAGCAGTTCCAGCAACTGCACCGGCGGCATGGCCTGTCCGTTAACCGAAACCGGAGCTCCCTTTTCAAAGCCGATCTCCACTTCCTCCACCTTGTCGGGAGCCTTCTGCGGAGAGTTCGAAATCTGCCACGTCGTATCCAGCGGCGCATTGGCCGGATCTTCTAATTCTCCGCCCTCGTGCGAGAGGTGCCAAATGTTGCGATCGCGGGAGTGAATCTTGGTGCGGCTGGCCACGATGGGAATGTTGCGCGCCTCGGCGTAATCGATGCAGTCTTCGCGCGATTTAAGGTTCCACTCACGCCACGGCGCAATGATCTGCAACTCTGGCGCGAGCGCCAGGAATGCGTGCTCAAAGCGGACCTGGTCGTTGCCCTTGCCGGTGCAGCCATGGGCCACGGCCTCGGCGCCTTCGGCCAGCGCCACTTCCACCTGGTACTTGGCGATGATCGGCCGCGCCATCGACGTGCCCAGCAGATACTTGTGTTCGTACACCGCGCCCGCCTGCAGACACTTCCACACGTACTCTGTCAGGAACTCCTCGCGCAGGTCCTTCACCACCACCTTGGACGCGCCGGTCTTGATCGCTTTGACGGCGACCTCCTCCATGTCCTCGCCCTGTCCCAGGTCGGCGACGAACGCAATCACTTCACAGTCATAGTTTTCTTTGAGCCACGGAATGATAATCGAAGTATCCAGACCGCCCGAATATGCCAGCACAACCTTTTTCTTTGCCATTATGAAAAGCTCCTCGTGGGCAAGCGGCGTGCGCCACCTCCCAACAGCTGTAAAAGAATTGCCTTCTGAATATGCAGGCGATTCTCCGCCTGGTCAAATACTACGGAAGCCGGCGAATCGATCACCGCCGCTTCTACTTCTTCTCCACGATGCGCCGGAAGACAGTGCATGAAGACAGCTTCCGGTGCGGCGTTGGCGAATAGTTCGGGAGTCACCCGGTAGCTGGCGAAAATCCGCGCCCGCTCCGCAATTTCGGATTCCTGCCCCATGCTGGCCCACACGTCGGTATACACTGCCGCAGCGCCCTTGACGGCCTCCACCGGATCGTTCAACACCTCGATGATCGCTCCGGTCCCGGCCGCGATCTTTTGTGCGAGCGCCAGCACTTCTGCGCACGGCTCATATCCCTTGGGAGTTCCGACCAGAATGTGGCAGCCGAACAGCGCCGCTCCCAGCATCAGCGAATGGGCCACGTTGTTGCCGTCTCCCACGTATGCCATGCGAACCTGGCTCAAATCTCCGAACTTCTCCCGCAGGGTCAAAAAGTCGGCCAGCGCCTGGCAGGGATGCTCGTAATCGCTGAGTGCATTGATGACCGGAATCGAGGCGAAGCGCGCAAGCTCCGTTACAGTTTCATGGGAATAAGTGCGCAGCACCAGCGCGTCCACCCAGCGCTCCAGGTTGTGGGCCATGTCGCTCACCGGCTCGCGCTCGCCGATGCGCGAAGTCAGCTGATCGACAAACATGGCATGCCCGCCCAGCGAGTAAATGCCGGATTCGAAGGTCAGCCGCGTGCGGAACGAGGGCTTCTCGAAGAACAGCACGATCTGCTTGCCCGCCAGCGCCGTGCGGAAATCCGTCGGACGCGCCTTCACCAGCGTCGCCAACTCCAGCAGCCCATGCGCTTCGGCCGGAGTCAGATCGCTCATCGCCGTCAAATCGGTCAGCACCGGCGGGGCGGCGGCGTCATTCGCTGCATTCTTATCCACGGAATTATTTTCCACGGAACGCGTTGCCATGGTCGGGTCCTCCTGAACATCCAGCTCCGGATCGAAATCCGGGGACTTCATTGTGCGCCGCTCGCTACAGCCTTGGGGAGCCTCTGCCGAGGGCTGCGCTTAGTTGCCGACGCAGCGTCGCCAGATGACGCGCAGGAGGACAGAATTTGATCGAGCGCCTTTACTACCACTTCCACTTGCTTCTTCGTCACCACAAACGGCGGCAGGAAACGCAGTACCGATTCATGCGTGCGGTTGATGATGATCTTTTGCTCCATCATTGCTTTCAGCACAGCCTTGGCCAAGTCGGCGGAATCCAGTTCCACGCCCAACATCAGCCCCGCGCCGCGCACATCCGTAATGCAGCCATGCCGGGCATCTAGCTGCTTCAACAGATCGAGAAAATATCCGCCCACTTCCTTCACGTTAGCCAGAATCTTCTCGTCTTCGATGACCTTCAACACTTCCAAGGCCACCGCGCAGGAGAGCGGTCCGCCGCCGAAGGTGGTGCCGTGCATGCCGGGATGAATCGCCGACGCCACATCCTCCGTCACCAGGATTGCGCCCAGTGGCAGTCCCGATGCCAAAGGCTTGGCCAGCGTCGTCACATCCGGCTTCACGCCGTAATGCTGGTAGGCGAACATCTTTCCCGTGCGTCCCAGCCCGCACTGAATCTCATCGAGCAGCAGCAGTGCGCCGCTGGCCGCGGTCAGTTCGCGGGCCGTCAGCAAAAACTCTTTGCTCACCGGATGCACGCCGCCTTCGCCCTGGATGGGCTCGATGCAAACCGCGCATACCTCGTCATCAAATTTCTTTTTCAGATCTTCAATGTCGTTGAACTTCACAAACGTCACGCCCGGCATCAACGGAGCAAACGGCTTGCGATACTTCTCCGTGTACGTGGTCGCCACCGCTCCCATGGTGCGCCCGTGGAAGGAGTTCTCAAGCGCCAGGAACTTCGTTCGCTTCTTCAGCCCTTTGCTGCTGGCCACCGCGCGGGCAATCTTCAGCGCGCCCTCCCAGGCTTCCGTCCCGCTGTTGCAGAAAAATGCGCGGTCCAGGCCGGAGAGCTTCACCAGTTTCTGCGCCAATAGCGACGGGTATTGGCTGTAAAACAGGTTGGAGCAATGCACCAGTTTCGCCGACTGCTCGCGGATGACCTTGTTGATTGCCGGATGCGAATACCCCAAGGCCATCACGCCGATTCCGCTCAGGAAATCCAGATACTTGCTGCCGTCATCGGCGTAAAGATAGGCGCCCTTGGCGTGCGTCAGCAGAATCGGATAGCGGTCGTAAGTGTGGAGCAGATACTTCCCTTCCGCCTTCTGTACCTTGCTCAAACTCACGATGCCATGACCTCCGTGCCGCATTCGATTTTAGTCTGGTAAAACGCCGGCAGCATCTCGGCCTCTAGCGCGGGAAGAATCCGCACACGGTGCACACCCAACCGCAACGCGTCCTGGCAGGCCTGCAGTTTGGGAAGCATTCCGCCGCGAACCACGGAACTGGCTACCAGTTGCGGAATCTCATGGGTCGAAAGCCACCGGATCACCGTCCCATCAGCGCCCTTCACGCCTTCCACGTCGGTCAAAAAGATCAGCGCGTTGGCGCCGCATCCGGAGGCGCAGGCCGAAGCCATCTGGTCGGCATTCACGTTGTAGTACTCGCCGTCGGAGCCCAGCGCCAGACTCGAGATTACCGGAATCCCGTCATTGTCCCAGATCGCCTCGATCCAGCGCGAATCCACCGAGCTGATCTCGCCGACAAATCCCAGGTCGCCGCCGACTGTTTTCTTTTTGCGCGCCAGAAACGCCGCGCCGTCGCCGCCGCAGAGCCCGACCGCAGCCTGTCCCGTGGCGGTGATCGCCGCCACCAGTTGCTTGTTCACCCGGCCCGCCAGCACCATCAGGGCCACATCGCGCGTATCCGAATCGGTGACCCGCAGTCCGTTCACGAAGGTGGACTCCTTGCCCATCCGCGCCAGCACCTCGGTCAGAGCCTTGCCGCCGCCGTGCACCACGGCCACCTGATGCCCTGCGGCCGCCAGGTCGGCAACAGCCTGCGCGCACTTCTTCAGCAGCGTCTTGTCCTCAAGCGCCGCACCGCCAATTTTCACCACGAGCTTCATCACTAGAATCCCTCCTTCTCGTCCCAGCCGAACATCACGTTCAGGTTCTGGAGCGCCTGGCCCGCCGCGCCCTTCATCAGGTTGTCCAGGCAGGACACCACGATGAGGCGCTTTCCATCCGGGGCCAGCTGAAACCCCACGTCGCAATAATTCGTGCGCACCGAGTATTGAATCTGCGGCAGCTTGCCATACCCAAAAATCCGAACCCATTGGGCGCCGCCGTAAAACCCGCGCAACACGGCATCGATTTCGTCAGGAGAAACGGGCCTGGTTAGCCCTAAATAGATCGTCGAAAGTATGCCGCGTGGAATCGGCAACAGGTGTGGAGTAAAAGTGAGTTCGTCAGCATGGATGCCCGCCTGTTCCAGGATCTCGCCGGTGTGGCGATGTCCAAATACCGAATACGCCGAAAAGTTGTCGGCAGCTTCCACAAAATGCGTCTTCTGGGTGGGCTTTTTGCCCGCCCCGGAGACGCCCGACTTACAATCGCAAACCACTCCGCGGCCTGTATCCACCAGTCCGGAGCGCACCAGCGGCGCCAAGGGCACGATTACCGAGGTTGCATAGCAACCCGGATTGGCCACCAGCTGAGCCCCGCGAATCTCATCCTGGTGCAACTCCGGCAATCCGTAAACCGCCGTACGGTCCAGCTCCGCGGCCCGTGCCACATCCCGGTCTTCAAAGCTATATACGGCGCGATTGGATGCTTCTTTCAGCCTCCACGCACCGCTCAAATCCACAATCCGCAAGCCCCTCGCCAGGGCCTCCGGAACCAGTTCGCGCGAAAGCTCGTGTGGCGTAGCCAAAAACAATACATCAATTCCGCGCGACTTCAACAACTCCCACGAAAAAGCTTCCAGCGGATAGCTGGCGCCGCCCGCAATCTCGGGGTAATGCTCCTCGAGCGGCAGCGTCGCCATCTCTCCCTGGCGCGACACAAACAACGGCGTGGCCGTCTTGGAATGCCGGATCAGGAGCTTCGCCAGCTCGATTCCCGCATAGCCGGTGGAGCCCATCACCGCGGCCTTTACTTTTGCCGCGCTCACTGCATCATCCCTTTAATCCGAAGCGATACCCGGTGCGCGTTTTTCTTGTTCTGCGAAATCACCAGGATCGTGTCGTCCCCTCCAACCGTGCCCACAATCTCCGCCCAGCCTTCCGAATCGATGGCTGCCGCCACCGGCTGCGCCGAACCGGGCGCGGTCTGGATCACCAGCAGGTTCTGCGCCTCGCGCACTTCGATCACAAACTCCCGAACCAACCGGCCCGCCGAGTGAAATCCCGGCTCCGCCTGGGAGTCGCCATGCGAAACGCTGTAGCCGGCCGGGGTCTTCACCAGGGCCAACTCATTGATATCCCGCGACAAGGTCGCCTGCGTCACGTCGAATCCCTGCCGTAGAAGCAGCCTCCGCAATTGCTCCTGGTTGGCCACCGGCTCTTGCTGTACCAGGTCCAGAATCAGGTTTTGACGCGACAGCTTCGACATGGGGCCCCGGGCGCAGAATTATTATTCACGCGACCGCATAAGTATGCATCCTTCGGACAAGACACGTCAATATCTTGGCGAAGAAAAATTGCCATGTTGGCCCTGTCCGCGATGCGATGCATATTCTGCATAAACTTGCGGGCGGCCCGCAGGCCGCCCGTTGAGCATTTCCCATTGACTCCGGTTAGCGTGGCATCATAGCGGCAGCGGGCTTTTTCGCGCCTTTGGCCACCAGGGCGAGCATGTAGCCCACCGTCGCCAAGCCTCCCACGAACAGCAGCAGGAAGAGCGCGATGATCCCGGTCTGCGGATGCACCGCCAGCGCGCCCAGGTTTGCGTAAGGCTTCAGGTAGGCCACCCGCAGCAGGAAGCGCAGGCATACCATCAGGAACAGCGTCAGCATCGTCAATCCGAAGCCGGCGTGCACCATCGCCCCGGGCCGCGGCGCCATGCTTCCCACCAGAATGAGGATCAGGGCTGCGATAGCCGACATCAGCGCCAGACCGAAGACGCCGCCGGTCAGCGGATCCCGCAGCAGCGAGAACGCAATGTCGCGCGGGATCGCCACCAGCAGCCAGAAGCCGAACAGGAACTGCAAGCCGGTGCAGGCCGCAAACACCACGCCCGCCCGTTGCACCAGCCACTTTCCGTATCCGGCGTCCGACTTGATCTTGGCCAGTCCAATTTCCACCAGAATGGCCGAGAAGATTACCATGGCGCCGTTGACCATGTGCAGATAACGCGGAGCCACCGAATGGTCGCCCAGGTTCAGGTTCCACCCGTTGGGATGGGCGCGATACATCCCCAGCCAGCTCTCCGGGCGCTCCAGCAGCGTCATGTTATTGACGAAGATGAAGGCGACTCCCAGCAGCACGCAAACCGAGACCGCCAGCACGCAGCCGGCGATTCCTTTGCCCTGATCCGCCCGGTAGGAGAAGTAATAGTAGCCGTAGTAAGCCACCATCACCAGGGGAACCACCGAAAACCACAGCGCGCCAATCAGAATCGAACTGGTGTACAGATAGTTGCCGTAGAGCACCTGGACAAACAGCAGCGCTGCCACGCCCAGCGTGACAGTGAAGGCCAGGAGCGCGGGCAGCATCCCTGCCAGTTCATTGGCCAGCCGGCGCGAGTAGGCGTGGTCCGCGTGCCGCCCGCGCAGGTAGTTCCACAGCGCCCAGATGCCGCCACCGAGGGCCGAGTTCATGAACAAGAGGTGCAGAGTGAACACCACCAGAAGCAGTGCGGTAAACAGCCACACCGGGCCAGGCAGCGGCAGGGGATCGACCTGAGGAATCGGAATCGTGTGCATTAACGCACCTCCTGGAGCGGCCCGTTCGGACGCATCATTTGAGACTTCGTAGTACCGGTCGGCATCTCCGGCGTAGCGGAGCCGGGCGGCAGCGGCCGGTTGGCCTCCTGCGCGATGTAGGCGGCCAGCGCCTGTGCCTGGTCGTCGGGCGCATTGAAGTTCGGCATATCCGGGCTCATCGAGCCCAGTGCCGCAAACATACTCTGCACATCGCTCGGCGACTGCTTTTCAAAGATGCCGCGCAGCGGCCGGTACTTGCCATTGATGGTGTGGCAGTGCCCGCAGCGCGAGTTGAACACCTTCTCGCCGATCTCCAGACGGTTGGCGTCAGTGATAGTAAAGTGCCACGGCGGATTCAATCCCGCCAGATAGCTGCCCAGGGCCTTGCGGTCGGCTTCATTGCCCGCATAGGGAGGCATGGTGCCGTGCATCACTTGAATGTGCTGCAAAACGTCAGCGGCAAAGTCGGCGTCCCAGCCATCGGCGCGCCGCTTCATGCTGCGATATCCCTCCGCGGAGTGGCAGGCGCCGCACTGCGCGTTAAACAGAAATTTCCCATACTCCGGGCTCGTCGTGTCGTCGGTCAACGTAAACTTCGCTGCCTGGCTCACTCCGTTGGCCTGCAAAGCCTCGATCTGCGAGACGCGCATGTCATTGGCATAGACCACCTGATCGACCACCCACGGCTTGCGAAGAAACTCGCGCAGATACTCGCCCGCCCCAATCATGCCCAGGCCGCAAACCAGCAGCACCGCGACCACGGGAGGCTTCATCCAGCGCGGCTTCAAAAGTCCGAAGACCAGCGAAATCACCACCGCCGCCAAGGCAAAATCAATCCCGCCGAGCGCCGCGTGACGCACTCCGGTCAGAGTGCCATCCAGATACGCGGCAGAAAATTTCGGGATGCGCCAGAAGTACCACTTCAGCGCCAGCGGCAGCACCACGGCGCCCACCAGCACCCACACGGCGGCCCAGCGAGTCACCTTTTCGCGGCCTTCCCCCTTGGGCAGCGTCACAAAGCCGAAGATGCCGGCCAGGATCACGCATACTGCCGAGCGCGCCACCAGGGATGAGAAGAAGGTGGGATTGAAGAATCCGTCCGCAAAGCTATGCGTCTGCAACCAGCGTCCGGGCGTCAGCATGAAGCTAAGAATCCCGTTGATGACGAACAGGCTCATCCAGGCCGCCACAAAGTAAATCCAGCCTACGATCAGGTGATCGCGGGGATCCAGGGTGTCCCAGGTTTTGTAATAAATGATGGCCGCGGCGATTTCCACGAAGAAGAAGACCCATTCGATGGCCCATGCCCACACCCATCCATGGATAAGGGTGGACGTGGCCTCGGGGCTTACCAGCCCGATGGTGAACCAGATCCCGACGCCGGAGATCGCGCCGAAGACCAGCGTGAGCAGTAGGAAGAACTTGGAGAAACGGCGGCAGTAATCGAGCACGGCTGCGTCTTTCTGCTGCCGCGCAAGAGTCTCGCTCACCACCAGGAAAAACCCGCCGCCGACCGCAAACTGCGAGACGAAGACGTGCAACACCGCGACCAGCGCGATCAGCATCCCGCCGGGAATCGCAAGTTGCCAGTGTGGATAGTTCAAAGGGCACACTCCTAGCTAAAGTTAACGGTGCCCTGTATCTTCTACCCCGGAGCGCATGGAATGCAACTGGGGAAACCAACTTAGAAAAAGACAAACGCGATCCATCCCGGGGAGAGCCCACCGGGATGAACCGCATAGTTCGCGCAAGTTGATGGAGCGCAGGAAGACAAGCTTTTTGCGCCCGTCAGGATTGAATCGCGATGCTTAGCTGGCGAAGAACGCCGCGTTTGCTTCCACTGCGGCGATCTTGTCGGCCGGCAGGTCATCAATTGCAAAAATCGAGTTCGTCGGGCACTCTGCCACGCAGCCGCCGCAATCCATGCAATCTGCCGGATTGATGTAAAGCTGGGTCACGGTCTCCCATGCGGGCTCGCTCTTAAAAGGACGAATCGCCTCGGAAGGGCAGGAATCAACGCACAGGTTGTCTCGGGTACAGGTGTCGGTAATAACGTGGGCCATTCGAAAAAATCTCCTTGCGCAATTCTGGGTAGAACCAATCTGAAATTACTGCTATCACACCCGCGCGCATTTTCATCATAAAGAGCGATGACCCAAGGAACAGTGATCTAGATCACTTTTCCGGTAAATCAATCATAACTTTTTCCGCTCTGAATGGGGCAGAGACATCGCCCGCACCTGCTCCGGACGCAACCCCTGCCGGCGCAACCCGTGTAGGCTCAGCGCGTCATGGCGTTTGGCCAGCCGCACACCGTTTTCATCATTCATCAGAGCGCAATGATAGTAATCCGGCGTTGCCAATCCCAACGCCCGCTGCAACAGAATTTGCCGGGCGGTCGAGCGCAACAGGTCTGCCCCGCGCACCACTTCGCTGACCTGCATCGCCGCATCGTCCACCACAACTGCCAACTGATAGGCGGGAACGTCGTCGCGCCGCCACACCAGGAAATCGCCAAAGTCGCGCCCGGCCTCGAATGAGTGCCGCCCCATGCACCGGTCCTCGAATGCAATCGCCTCGCCGTCGGGCACGCGAAAACGCCAGTTCACGCCCAGCGGAGATTCCGCAGCCAGCCGCCGCTCGCGGCAGGTTCCCGGATAAATTGGCTCGTCAGTTTCATGTGGGGCGCCTTCATGCGGAGCCGTGGCTGCCATCGCCAGTTCCCGGCGCGAGCAGCAGCAGGGATAAATCCACCCCTCGCGCAGCAGCCTGCGCCACGCCTCCAGGTAAAACTCCCGCCGCTCGCTCTGTACATAGGGGCCAAACCCACCGCCCACATCCGGCCCCTCCTGCCAGTCGATACCAAACCAACGCAGGTCCTCCACCATCGCCGCGGCGAACTTCGCCAGGCTGCGCTGCGGGTCCAGGTCCTCGTTGCGGAAGATCAACGTACCCCGGTACTCGCGCGCCCGTTCATAGGCCCTCCAGAACGTGCTGGCGTGGCCCAGGTGCAGATAGCCCGTGGGCGACGGCGCGATCCGTCCGCGATAGCTCTTTCCGATTATCATTGCGCTGATTTTAGCGCCGTTGCGCCGGCGGCCAGCCTTCACTGCCCCTCAACGATCTTCCGCGCCTCGACGACGGCAGGGTGGAGTTCCGCAAATGAATTGATCGCAAACAGCCGCTTGTGGATCTGATCCACTTTGACGGTCGTATTCAGCACCTCGGCCACGCTGAAGTCCCGGATCTCGCAGCCGCCGGAAAGCACATTGGTGCACTCCTGCTGCGACGATGCCACGCCCGAGCCGTACACCCGCACCGCGCCCTCCTGCCGGATCAGCCCGAACTCAAAGGAGTACCAGTACAGCCGCCCCATGCGCTCCAGTTTCTCGTCGTTGTCCATCGCATGGCACACCTGGCCGTACTCGGCCACCGCGTCGGCAAAGCTCTGCTCGGCAAACATCGGCAGATGGCCCAGGGCGTCGTGTAGCAGGTCCGGCTCGGGAATGTAATCCCTCTGCGCGCGGCTGCGCAGCCAGATGGTGGAGGGGAACTGCCGCGCCGCCAGCATCTCAAAAAACGCCCCCTCGGGCATAAAGCCGGAGACTGGCTGCACCCTCCATCCGGTGCGCCTGTATAGCCGGTCGCTGATCTCGGGCAGATACGGAATCCGCTCCGGCCCCAGCCCCAGCGCCCGCCAGCCCTGCAGATACTCGCGGCAGGCGCAGTGCTCCAGCTGCGCCATGCGCCGCTCCACCAGCTCGCCCCAGAGCAGTTGCTGGTTGGCTGTGTATTTTGCGTAGTCCTGTTCGGTGAGAAACGGTTTCGCCGCGACCAGCTCTGCGTGTTGCATGCTCCGCATCGGTCACCCCGCCTGCCCTTTGGGAAACGGGCACGTACTTCTTTTGGATGCACCGAGCGCCGGGAGGGATCACGGGCCGCCCAATGGGCACGGGACCTTCCATGTTGACATCCAGCGGCAACAATCGTGACTCCGGTCACCGTCTGTCCATGATACTTTTAGGTACTACTCCAACACTCTTCCATAGTAACAACCGCGAATCTTGTCTAAGGTCGTAGAGGATGACTTCGAGAGCGAATAAATCGGCTGCGATGAGACGCCGCGGCGGGCACGGTGCCCGTCAGGCAAGCGCGGGTTTCACCATTGTGGAACTGATCATCGTGACGGCCGTCATGCTGATCATCGCCGCCATGGCCGTACCCAGCATGCAGAGTGCAATTCTGGCAGCCAAGACTTCGCGCACCGTGGGCGACGTTCGAACCATTGGGCAGGCCGCGCTTGGCTACACGGCGGAGAATGGGACTGCTCCCAACACGCTGACCGACATCGGCTACGACCAGCAGCTTGATCCCTGGGGAAACACCTATCAGTATCTTGGATTCACCGCTACGACCAGCACGGCACAAATGCGGACGGATATGTTCGGGGTGCCCATTAATACCTTTTTCGACCTCTACAGCATGGGGGCCGATCAACAGACCGCGACCTCGCTTTCGGCCACGCAAAGCCAGGATGATGTGATCTGGGCCAACGATGGCACTTACATTGGGCTGGCTTCGAATTACTAGGAGGCGGAATGCAGATGTGTCTCAGGTTTTCAGGATGTAGGGGGATGGAGAAGATTGCCCTATGAAGTTCCTTCGTCTTTTACCGATACTGCTCCTGATTATTCCCGCCGTGGCGTGCCAGCCGTCGCCGACGGTTCCGCGGGAGTTGGTTGGAAATTGGGTTACGCAGGATGCAAAGTACCAGGACAAAACGTTGGTAATTGACGCGGAAGGCTTCGTCGTTCTCATCGTGGACGAAGATACCATGCCCAAGGCGGAGCATATCGATAGCATGACCTCCAAGACCGAGGCCGGCGTTACTACCTATGTCCTTCAAGCCAGCGATCAAGCGGGTGTGCAGAATAAATTCACGTTGATGTACCGGCCGGTGAATGGCGGAGAGTTGCGCCTCGCTCACCCCAACCAGGTGCTATGGCACCGGTCAACAGGGGCGGCCCTGTAGCCGCCTGCACCGTTCTCCCTGGCGCGGGCGGATTCGCCCGTTCTTGCTCTGGCCCGCCTTCCGCACCTCGCGTGCGATTCCTAGCCAAAGTTGTTAGGCTGTCTCTCGGAGACTCATCCATGTCCAAATACAACGAGCAGCCCGAGATCCAAATCCGCAACCGGGAAGACTATCGCGAAGGCTATGCCAACAGCGTGCAGGTGCGCATGAGCGTGTGGGATTTCTTCCTTGTCTTCGGCATGGCGACGCCGACCGACGGGCCAGGGATCGACATGCTCAACTTTCAGGGAATTTATCTGAGTCCCCAGCAGGCCAAGGCGCTCTCCCTGATGCTGCAACAGAATGTTGCCAACTACGAGCAGACCTTCGGTGAAATCAAGCTCGATCCGCAAATCGCTCCGAGCGGACCCATCCACTAACGCCATGCCCCACCGAACCTCGCAGCGGCCCGGCGCAAGCTGGCTGGCCGGGGCCGCGCCGGCCTTTGGGCTGATCTTGGGCGCGCTCTGGCTGGCACATCTTCCCTTGCTGCGGCTGCCCTACTTCTGGGACGAGGCGGGATACTTCATCCCCGCGGCGCGCGACCTGCTTCTCACGGGCGACCTCATCCCGCACACCACGCTCTCCAACGCCCATCCTCCGCTGGTCATGCTGTGGCTGGCCCTGGTCTGGAAGCTCTTGGGCTATTCCGTCCTAGTCACCCGCACGGCGATGCTGCTGGTGGCGGCCTGGGGCTTGACCGCTCTCTGGCTGATGGGGCGTCGCGTGGCCGGCCGTGCGACAGCCACGGCGGCCGTGCTGCTGACGGCGCTCTCGCCCACGGTGTTTTCCCAAGCGGCCATGGCGCAGTTGGACATCGCCGCCTTCGCCCTGGTGCTCTGGACGCTCTACGCGCACATCTGCGGCAAGCACTGGCAGGCGGCGGCCTTGGCCGCACTGGCCGCCGTGGCCAAGGAGACGACGGTGGCGGTCACGCTCACACTGGCAGGCATGGAGCTGCTGGGCTGGATCGCCTTTCGCTGGCGGCCGCGGCCGGCTGACAAGTGGTGCCTGCCAAGACCAAGGCTGGCGCAGTGCGCGGCCTACGTGGCAGCGCTGTTGCCGCTGGTGGGCTGGTACGCCTATCACTTCCACCGCACCGGACACGTCTTCGGCAATCCCGACTACCTGCGCTACAACGTGGGAGCCACCGTCACCCCGTGGCGAATTCTCATCGCCCTGTGGATGCGGCTGTGGCACGCAACCGGGTACATGAACCTGTTCGTGCTCACCTGGCCTGCGCTGCTGCTGTGGTGGAGCGGGCGCAAGACGAGCGCTCAGACTACAGAGGTCAATGCGGCCGGCATCCCATCGAACATCCAACTGCTTTTTGCGCTGGTGGTGCTGGCGCAGGTGGCGGAGTTTTCCGTGGTGGGCGGAGCCCTGCTGGCGCGCTACATGATCCCGGCGATTCCGCTGGTGGTGCTGATGGCGGTGGACGTGCTCCGGCGGCAGGCTCCGCACTGGCCGTGGTGGATCGCCGGATGCGCCGCGACATTCGTGGCCGCGCTGCTCTTGAATCCGCCGTGGTTCATCTCGCCGGAAGACAACCTGACGTGGACGCACTTCGTGGCCATGCATCAGAGCGCGGCGCGCTACGTGGAGCAGCATTACGCGGAGGATCGCATCCTGACCGCATGGCCGGCGTCGGATGAGCTGAACCGTCCGTTCCTGGGCTACGTGGAAAAGCCGCTGACGGTGGTGCGGGCGGAGAACTTTACCGCCGAGGAGATGCTGCGGGCGGCGCAGCAGCCGGAGAACTTCGACGTGGTGGTGGCGTTCTCCACCAAGTACACGCCGCCGCGCAGTCTTTTGCCGCACATTGCAGGCTGGACGCGGGCGCAGACACGCTACTTCGACTTCCACGAAGATCTGAAGGCGGCAGCGATTGCGCGGATGTTACACGGGCGCGTCGTGTGGCAGGAGTCGTCGCCGGGCGAGTGGATCGCGGTGATTGAAATTGATAAGGTGCGCGAGGCGAGGAAGTTCTGAAATTCGGGACCTCCCCCTCCCCCTATATTTCCCGGTAAAAATCTGAAAACAGGATAGTTAGAGGACACATTCCGGCTGCTTAATTCCAGGATAGCAGAAGTGGCGGGGGATTCCGCCGCTGGGTGGGGAACTCTATCTCTTGCCGAATTAGTAAGTTGGGAGGATTTTGTCAAATACTCGGCTTGACAGAGGGTGGATTGGGGCAAAAACGGCCAATTTGCGGGCTAGTTGGGTGACATAGGATTCATCTGGTTGACGGAGGAGTGGGGCGTCGGCTCCGCATTGTGCACTTGAAACGGTGCACATATGGAGCAACGATCGGCGAAATGGGGCTTTAAAAAGCCCCTGCTTTTGCTGACCACGGCAGCTGTGGGGTAGCTATATGCAAACTCTCTAGACGCTGGCTTTCTGCAACCCCACATTTGCCAACAACGGGCAAATATGGGCCACCCGGCCAAAGGGCGTTTCCCTCAGCGGCTGAAGCCGCGTGAAATGAGCTTTTCTTGCGGCACGGCTGAAGCCGTGCCCTTTCAAAGCTGATTTATGCGACCGCCCCCAGCAGGATGAGGCGGATTCACACCGAAGACGCACTGAGCCGCGCTAGTCCCTCGCAAGCTGGAGGGCGCGGGCAAAGACCGCTTCAAACATGGAGGCGGTGAGCTTGCCAGTGGCGGTGTTCTGGTTGGAGGGGTGGTAGGAGGCCAGCAGGGTGATGCCGCTGGGCAGGCGGTATTCGGCAGCGTGAGCAAAAGGGTAGGAGGATTTGCGAAGGCGGGACGGGGCGGGCAACGCTGCGCTGCCGGCCGCGGGCGCAAGGCCGAGGTAGGCGTCGAAGGCGAACTTGCCGAGGGCGACGACGACTTGGAGGTTGGGGAGGGCGTCGAGTTCGCGGCGGGTGAAGGCGGCGCAGTTGGCCAGTTCCGAAGGAAGCGGTTTGTTGTCCGGAGGAGCGCAGCGGACAGCGGCGCTGATCCAGAGATCGCGCAGTTGGAGGCCATCGTCGGGGCTGGTGGCGTTGGGCTGGGAGGCAAAGCCAAGGCGGTGCAGGATGGGGTACATGAATTTGCCGGAGGCGTCTCCTGTAAAGGGGCGGCCGGTGCGGTTGCTGCCGTGGGCTCCGGGAGCAAGGCCGAAGGCAAGCACGCGGGCAGCGGGGTCTCCAAAGCCGGGGACGGGACGCGCCCAGTAGGTGCAGCCGAGGTAGGCGCGGCGCTTTTCGCGTCCGATGCGCTCGCGGTATTCGACCAGGCGCGGGCACAGGCGGCAGGCGATCACGTCGTCGTAAAGGATGGTGAGCGCGGTGGGGTGGTTCATGCGGAATTCCTAAAGAGAGTGTACGCGGTCGAGGGAGTGGTGAACCCACAGCGTTTCCAAAATGCGAAGGAACGAGCAGGAGCAAGGTCAACGCACGGGCAAAAGCAGGGTCAATGCAAGAGCAAGAACAAAGGTCGATGCAAGAGCAAGAACAAAGGTCAACGGCCCCACCCTAAACTCGCAAAGGGCGCGAGTTTAGAATGGGGCACCCTGTGGGGCGGCGCAGAGGTGGGCGGGGTGCTTCCCAGGTCAACGATGAAAGGCATCGGCGCGGACTTTGCCCAGAGGAAGACGGCAACTTTCGAATTCCCGGGTGGCTGCCCTTTTGCCGCCCAACGCCGGTTCGTCAAAGACCATCTCAAACCCGAGCGACGGAAAACGTCGAATTGAAATAAGGGAGAAAACCCGATGCGTAAATTGCTTTTGATAGCCACATTGTCGCTGGGAGCCTTTGCCTTGGCCCAGGCCGGCGGCGGAGCGGGTGGCGGAGCAGCCGGAGGAGCGGGCACGGGAAGCCCAGGCAGCGGTGCCGGAAATGTGGGAACGGGCAGTGGTACACAGCAGCAGCCTGGGAACGGCGTGGGAACCGGAACCCAACCCGGAAGCATGGGCTCCGACACCGGAGTACAGCTTGGAGAACCGGGCAACAACAACCAATACGGCAATGGGACAGGCACCTCGACGAATCCGAATTCCAGCGGAGCCTACGAGAACGGCACGAATCCGAATTCCGCGAACCCGAATTCTGCTAACCCGACGAATTCGGAGAACCCTGGGTCCGGGAGTCCGGGATCGATGAGCAATCCGAACGGGACTCCCAGCAATCCGCAGGGAGCAGAGCCTGGTTCCCAGCCGGAAACGACAGAGCCAGGGTCAACCACAAATCCGCAATAGCCTACTCACAGGATCAGCCGGTACAAGTTTCCGGCTGATCCGTTTTCTAGCGCCGCAGGTGAACGACCATAATTGTTGGCCTGCGGTTTGACCCGTGGTTGTCCGGTCTCATACACTGAATCCTTCGCGGTTGGCCATGGGGCCGTTGCGCGTACCGAAGAGCGTGAGCGAGCGGTTGCAGGCTACCAAAAAATCTTCAGAAGAATTAAGGCTATCCCTTTGACATCGAGCGATTTGACATCCAACGAAGCGACCTCGGGTGAAGCGACCTCCGCCGAGGCAACATCCGCCGAAACCCCTGCCGAAGTAGTCCAGAACCCGTGCGAGCGCGAAGTCTCGGTGGAGGTTTCCGCCGAAGCGGTGGGCCGGGAATGGAAAAAGGCCCTGGCGCGCTTCCAGAAGCATGCGCGCCTGCCCGGCTTCCGCCACGGGAAGGTTCCGCCGGGACTGATCCTCAAGAAGTTTGCCGACGACATCAAGTCTGAGGTGGTGGAGCACCTGGTTCCCACCGCGTTCCGCGAGGAGACGAAGAAGCAGAATTTAGTTCCGATTGGGCAGCCGCGGGTGGTGGAGCTCGAACTGGAAGAGGACAAGCCGCTGCGCTTCAAGGCGGTGTTTGAGATTCTGCCGCCGTTTGAAGTGCCCGGCTACCAGGAGATCAAGGTGGCGCACGAGCCGGTGGCCGTGAGCGACGAGGATGTGGACAAGGCCATCACGGCGCTGCGCGAGCAGAACGCTACCTATGTGAATGTCGACGAGGACCGCGGGCTGGCCGATGGTGACTTCGGCTCGGTGGCGTTCAAGAGCACCAGCCCGGAAGAAGGCTCCGAGCCGGTGGAGATGAACGACGTGTTGGTGGATATCGGCGGGGCCAACACGCTTCCGGCGTTCAGCGAAAACCTGCGCGGCGCCAAGGCGGGCGAGACGCGGAGTTTCGACGTGACCTATGCCGAAGACTTTGGCGACCAGCGTCTGGCGGGCAAGACCCTGCACTATGAGGTCGAGGTGAAGGGCATCAAGACCAAGACCCTGCCGGAGCTGAACGAGGAGTGGGTGAAGGAGTTGAACCAGGAGGCGATGAACACTCCGGAGGATCTTCGCGCCCGGGTGCGCTCGGGGATGGAGCACGAAAAGCAGCACCAGGTTGAGAGCCGCATTAAGGATGAGCTGGTGCGCCAGCTGACCGACAAGTATCCGATCGACGTTCCGACGATGCTGGTGGAGAACGCGGTCGACCAGAGGCTGGAGCGCGGATTGCGCTCGCTGATCGGGCAGGGGCTGCGAGCCGAAGACATCAAGCGGATGGACATGAGCAAGCTACGCGTGGGACAGCGCGAGGGCGCGTTGCGCGACGTGCGGGCCAATCTGCTGCTGGAAAAGGTCGCCGAGCTGGAAGGCATTACGGTGAGCGAAGAGGATGTGGACCAGGAAATCGCCGGGGCGGCGCAACAGTCCAAGCAAAGCCCGGTGGCGCTGCGCAAGCAGTTGGAGGAAAAAAACGGAATAGAGGGGTTGCGTTCGCAGCTGCGTTGCGACCGCGCGCTGGACTGGCTGTATAAGCACTCCGAGTAGGCAACGCCCCCCCTTCAAGCCAGAAACAGGCTTGAAGGGGCCACCCGGCGGGATGGACAGATTGCTTCCCACCTTAGCGCCCGGAAGGCACGGCGCGAAGGTGGGGCACCCATCCGTATCGCCATGCTGGTAACGCTGCGCTGCCGGCGCTGGTAAAGAAATTCGTAAACTGCCGCGCCCTGAATCGATTGAGCGCATCGAATCGGGGGAGCGGTTTTTCCAGACCGGGGGCTGGCCTCCGGGTACGTTAAAAGGAGCCGGATACTATGCTTGTGCCGATGGTGATCGAGCAGACCAGCAGGGGCGAGCGCGCCTATGACATCTACTCCCGGTTGCTCAGAGACAACATTATTTTTCTGGGCACGCCGATTGATGACAACGTTGCCAACCTGATCATCGCCCAGCTGCTGTTTCTCTCCGCTGAGGACCCGGAAAAAGATATTTCGCTGTACATCAACTCGCCGGGCGGATCGATTACGGCGGGGATGGCGATTTATGACACGATGCAGTTCATCCGTAATGATGTGGTGACGATCTGCATCGGGCAGGCCGCCTCGATGGGCGCGATGCTGCTGGCGGCAGGAGCGGCGGGCAAGCGTTATGCCCTGCCGACCTCGCGTATTCTGATTCATCAGCCGCTGATTATGGGCGGAGGGATTTCGGGACAGGCGACCGACATCGACATCCACGCGCGCGAGATTCTGCGCATGCGGGAGCTGATGAACCAGCTGATGGCCAAGCATACCGGTCAGGTGCTGGAGAAGGTGGAGCGCGACACCGAGCGCGACTTCATCATGAACGCCCAGCAGTCGAAGGAATACGGGATTGTGGACGACATCATCTACAAGCACAAGTAGAGGATCGGCGAAGCGGAAGTGAGGGGGCGCGGCCCGCTCGCTTTACGGGGAAGCGGATTTGGAGCAAGATGTTGTGGCGGGGTTACCTGAGTTCCTCAAGGGGAAACTTTGGTTACCCGCGCGAAACGAGGGTTGGGCATCGAAACGGGGCTCCAGCGACTCTTATGTAAGTAGCTGGGGTTTGCAGGCGTCAGGCGGGCGGTTCCGCCGGATGCAGTCCGGCCGCAGGTTGCAAGTTGATTCAAGGGGCAGCACGCAGGGCCCAAGGCCAGCTTCTAAAAATCCGGTTACGCCGGGAAAGTAATAGGAGTTACGAGTGAGATCAAGGTCTGGTTCCGACGAAGTATTAAGATGTTCGTTCTGCCACAAGTCTCAGGATGCGGTTGCGAAACTGATCTCTTCGCCCTCCGATTATCCGCGCGCATACATCTGCGACGAATGCGTCGCGGTATGCAATTCGATTCTGGAAGATGACCGCGGAGAGGCGCAGACCGCGGCCACCCCGAACCATTTGCCCAAGCCGCAGGAGGTCAAGACCTTCCTGGACGAGTATGTGATCGGGCAGGAGCGGACGAAGAAAAAGCTGGCGGTGGCGGTTTACAACCACTACAAGCGGATCTACATGAACCGCACGCGCACCAGTGAGATCGAGCTGTCCAAGTCCAACATTCTGCTGATTGGCCCGACGGGAACCGGCAAGACCTTGCTGGCCCAGACGCTGGCCAAGATGCTGGACGTGCCGTTTGCCATTGTGGACGCGACGACGCTGACCGAGGCCGGCTACGTGGGCGAGGATGTGGAAAACATCATCCTCAAGCTGCTGCAGTCCGCCGATGGCGACGTGGCACGCGCCCAGACGGGGATCATCTACATCGACGAGATCGACAAGATCGGCCGCAAGGACGAGAACCCGTCGATCACGCGCGACGTCTCCGGCGAAGGGGTGCAGCAGGCGCTGCTGAAGATTCTGGAGGGGACGGTAGCCAACGTTCCGCCGCAGGGCGGGCGCAAGCATCCGCACCAGGAGTTCACCCCGGTGGACACCACCAACATCCTGTTCATCGTGGGCGGGGCGTTTGTGGGCCTGGAGAAGGTGATCGAGCGGCGCATCGGCAAGCGCAGCGTGGGCTTTAAGACCGGCGAAGAAGCCGAGCGCGAGCAGGTTGTTGCGCCGAGCCGGCGCGACGACGAGATGCTGCAACTGGCCCAGCCGATGGACCTGGTCAAGTTTGGGCTGATCCCGGAGTTCATCGGGCGGCTGCCGGTGATGGGCGTGCTGAGCGACCTGGACGAGTCCGCACTGGTGCAGATTCTGACCAAGCCGCGCAACGCCATTGTGAAACAGTATCAGCGGCTGTTCGAGTTTGAAAACGTGAAGCTGCGCTTCTCCGACGAAGCGCTGACGGCGGTAGCCCGCGAAGCCATGAACCGCAAGGTGGGCGCCCGCGGACTGCGCATGATTCTGGAAGAGCTGATGCTCGACCTGATGTACCAGCTGCCGGGGCAGAAAAAGATCAAGGAGTTCGAGGTAACCCGGGAGATGGTGGAACAGCGCAACGTATCAATGCCTCGGATTGAGAAGCAGGCGTCCTAGGCGGAGGCTGCACAGGACCAGGGGCCCAGCCGCCGGTGGCTGGGCCTGTTTTTTGGGGACGATCATCCCGCATCTGCCAAAGGCGGGCAGATATGGGGTACCCAACGACGGGAATGTTGCTCCCCGGCTTGGGTTACAAAGGAATGGGGGATTCGAGTGGCGCGTGGAAAATTCCCGGCGCGGCAGTGGATTCCAATTTAGCCCGGAATCGAATGAATGGAGCAGAGTAACTCGAGCAAGGCATGTTGCCGCCGATATAGGGTTGTAGTAGGCTCGAATGCAATCAGTGGAATCCGTCAGGTGGGTATTGCCTAAAGTGCAAACACGCGGGCCACGGGGGAAGTGAGGCTGAGTGAGCCTGATTAAGGAAAAATTCGAAACCCGCAAGCTTCCGATGATGCCGATTCGCGACGTCGTCATCTTTCCGTTCATGATGACCCCGTTCGTTGTGGGGCGCGAATCGAGCGTACGCGCGCTGGAAGAGGCGCTGACGGGCGACAAGCGGATCTTCCTGGCGACGCAGCACGATCCGGGGGTGGACGAACCGAAGCCGGATGAGATTTACCAGGTTGGCTGCATAGTCAACATCGTGCAAAGCCTGAAGATGCCAGACGGCAACATCAAGGTGCTGGTGGAAGGCATTGAACGGGCGCGGATTCTGCAGGTGACCGAGACCGACGGCTTTTATATGTCGTCGGTACGGGTGAGCCGCTTTGCGCCGGAGATCACGCCGCAGGTGGAATCGACCATGCAGCGGGTCAGTTCCCTGTTTGAGCAGTACGTGAAACTGTGCCAGTCGCTGAACCAGGAGACGATTGCGGCCACGCTGCGGCTGGACGACATTGGGCGGCTGAGCGACACCATTGCCGCCAACCTGCAGCTGTCGATCGAAGAGAAGCAGGAGTTGCTGGAGATCTTCGACCCGGCGGACCGGCTGAACCGCGTCTCGGACGTGCTGGACATCGAGATCGAAAAGCTGAACATGGACCGCACCATCCAGTCGCGGGTGAAGCGGCAGATGGAGCGGGCGCAGAAAGAGTATTACCTCAACGAAAAGATCAAGGCCATCCAGAAGGAACTGGGACGCGGGGAAAAGAGCGAGTTCGACGAGCTGAAGAAAAAGATTGACACGTCGGGCATGCCTCCGGATGTGCTGGAGAAGGCGACGCAGGAGCTGAAAAAGCTGGAGGCGATGCCTCCGATGTCGGCCGAATCCACCGTGTCGCGCAACTACCTGGACTGGCTGCTGGCGGTGCCGTGGAAGAAGAAGTCGAAGGAAATCCGCGACATCGAGTTTGCCGAGGTGACGCTGAACGGCGACCACTATGGGCTGGAAAAGATCAAGGAGCGCATCCTGGAGTTTCTGGCGGTGCGCCAGCTGGTGAAAAATCCCAAGGGCTCGATTCTGTGCCTGGTGGGACCTCCGGGCGTGGGCAAGACCTCGCTGGGAATGAGCATCGCCAAGGCGACGGGGCGGAAGTTTGTGCGCATGTCGCTGGGCGGAGTGCGCGACGAGGCTGAGATCCGCGGGCACCGCAGGACGTATATCGGAGCGCTGCCGGGACAGATCATCCAGATGATGAAAAAGGCCGGCACCCGCAACCCGGTGTTCATGCTGGACGAAGTGGACAAGATGTCCAACGACTTCCGAGGCGATCCGTCGTCGGCGCTGCTGGAGGTGCTGGACCCAGAACAGAACTACATGTTCGTGGACCACTACCTGGACGTGGAGTATGACCTGTCGCAGGTGTTCTTTATCGCCACGGCCAACGTGCTGCACACCATTCCGGGGCCGCTGCAGGACCGCATGGAAGTGCTGCGGCTGCACGGCTACACCGAGCCGGAGAAGCTGGAGATTGCGAAGCAGTATCTGGTGAAGAAACAGCTGGAACAGGCCGGGCTGACGGCAGCCAACATTCAGTTTGAAGACGATGCGCTGCGCGGCATCATCCGCAACTACACGCGCGAGGCCGGGGTAAGGAACCTGGAGCGCGAGATCGGCAACGTCTGCCGTAAGATTGCTCGCGCGGTGGTGCGCGAGGGCGAGAACTTCTCGGCGAACATTACGGCCGAGAGCCTGAACAACTACCTGGGCGTGATGCGCTTCCGCGATACGGCAGCCAACGAAAAGAGCGAGATCGGACTGGTGACGGGACTGGCGTGGACCGAGGTGGGCGGCTGTATTCTGACCACCGAAGTGGCGATCATCGACGGTAAGGGCAAGCTGACGCTGACCGGCAAGCTGGGCGACGTGATGCAGGAGTCGGCCCAGGCGGCGATGAGCTATCTGCGCTCGCGCTGGCAGCGGCTGGGAATTCCACGGGACTTCTACCGCAATGTGGATATTCACGTCCACGTGCCGGAAGGAGCGATTCCCAAGGACGGCCCCTCGGCGGGCATCACCATCGCGACGGCGATTGCCAGCGCACTGAGCAAGATTCCGGTGCGGCGCGACATTTGCATGACGGGCGAGATTACGCTGCGCGGCAAGGTGCTGCCGATCGGCGGGCTGAAAGAGAAGCTACTGGCAGCGCATCGCGCGGGGATTCTGGAGGCGGTGCTGCCGGCGGAGAACGAGAAGGATCTGGCCGAGGTTCCGGAGAACCTGCGCAGGGAGATGAAGCTGCACTTTGTGGATTCGATGGACGAGGTGCTGCAGATTGCGCTGGAACAGCCGCTGCCCGAGGTTCCGGAGAGCAGCCCGCTGCCGGCGATCCAGCCGCTGCCGGAAGGACCGATAGCAAGACAGTAGAAAAGCGCTACGCTGATTGCAAGAGCCCGCCAGAAGATGGCGGGCTCTTTGTTTATGTGGGATTGTGAGTGACTTGGCGACATGTGCCCCGGTAAGAGATAGAAAGCAAACACAGTCGCAAGGTCAAAGGCCCCACTCAAGCCAAAAGAAGGCTTGAATGGGCCACCCGCCGTGGCTGCTTCTCCACCGGGATTTAATAGTGGAAGCGGTAGCGGAGCTCGAGGTAGAGCTGGCGGGGCAGGTTCCAGTGGAAGCCGCCGTAGGTGAGGCTGTCGTCGTAGATGACGCGACGGTTGGTGACGTTGAGGGCGGTGACGCTGGCGGTAACGCGCTTGCCGAAATCCTTGCCCAACGCGAGATCGAAGGTGGTGTGGCCGGGGAGGTAGGCGCCCAGGTAGGGCCAGCCGGGAGTGCCTTGCAGTCCGTTGCTGAAGCCGGAGCCGTAGTAGATGTTGGTGGAGGCATAGGCGCTCCACGGAAGGGTAACGTAGCCGCCCACGTTGAGGGTGTTGCGCTGATCGTGGTCGAGCGGGCAAAGGTAGGGGGTGGTGCCGTTGGGAAGCGGCGCGCAGACGACGGTGTTATTCAGACCGCCGGTGATGACGCCGCCGCCTTCGGCAATCTGATTGGAGTAGGCGAGGTGAAGCTGGACGCGGTGGGCGATGCGGGGCGAGCGCAGGGTGAGTTCCCAAGCGCGAATCAGGGCGCGGGTATCGGTGAGGGGGAAAAAGATGTTGGAGGCTCCGATGTTGTTGTGGTCGAGAAAATTGGCGACGTCGGTTTGGAAGGTATCGGCGTCGAGGTCCCATCCGCGATAGGGGATGGAGACGCCGAACTGATGTTCTTCGTCGCGCTCGCCGTGGAGCGGCAGAAAGACGCACGCGCCCGGCATGTCACACAGGGACTCCAGTTCGCCGGAGACGGTTTCGATGGGCGGCGCCTGATAGTAGTGTCCGTAGAAGGCGCGGAAGGTCCAGCGGATTTTGGGGATGGTGAGGGTGGCTCCGAAGCGCGGGCTGATGGCGGACTCGGAGACGGGCGGCACTGCACCGGGAGGAAAATTGCCTTCGGCGAATCGGGTGGGGCGCATGCCGGCCGAGAGCGTGAACCAGGAATAGGGATGGAACTTGTCATCGATGTAGAAGGTTTCGAGATTGGCGTTGGGGCTCTCGTGGATGGTGAAGGGCGGATTTCCGCTGCCGTCGTTGAAGATGGCGCCGAAGGTCTGGCGGTCGCTCTGGTAGAAGCCGAGGACTCCAGCCTGCAGATCGTTCATTTTGTAATTGGCTGCGAAGGTGGCCTGGCCTCCGGCGTAGGTGGAGGAGCGGTCTTCCGTGGTGGCGATGGGAATGTCGTGGGGATCGCTGGCGTAGTCGCCGCTGTTGTAGTGGTAGAAGGGCGAGACCGTAGTGAGGAGATGCCCATTGAAGGTGTGCAGCCAGGTGAAGAGGATTCCGAGGTCGGTCTCGGTCTGGTTATCGCGCAGGCCGATGCTGGGGTATCCGTTGGGATTTGAGTTTTCAAAGTCGTTGGGATTGGGATCGTAGGGGATCTGGAAATAGTCGCGGCGGAAGGTAGTGACGAGGCGGAGCTGATTGGAGGGATCGGCGTTGTAGATGAGGTTGCTCATGGCGCCGGCGCCGTTGAGGGCATCGTGCACCACCTGGGGAACGGGCGGTTGGAGTCCGAGATTGCTGCGGTTGCCGTTGATGCTCTCGTAGTAGGCGAAGCGGCTGGTGTGGCCGCCGAAGCTGAGCTGATCGTCGGTCTGGTAGAAGTTGCCGCCGGTGAGGACGAACTCGGCGTCGTTGTTGCGCTCGAATCCGGTGCGGGGGATGACGTTGAAGACTCCGTAGGTGCGGTCGCCAAATTCGGCTCCGTAGCTGCCGCGATTGACTTCGACGTAGTCGAGGTCCTTGGGATCAAACTGGGGTCCGAGGTTTTGCGCGATGGCAGTGTTGATGACGGGAATGCCGTCGAGGAGCCAGGTGGTTTGATGGCCGCCGCGCATGTGCAGCATGTCGTGCGTGACGTAGGCTCCGGGAACGTAGTCGGTGATCATGGCCAGGCTGTTGGTGACGTCGGCGCCGGGGGTGCGCTCGATGTCCTGGGCGCTGACCAGGGTGACGGGGGTGAAGCTGTCGGTGGCGATGACTGGAGGCGCAGCGGAGACGCTGACATTCTCACTGGCACCGGCTACGGGCAATTGAAGGTGAACGACGGGCACGGAGCCGGAGATGACGATGAGCGCCTGCGAATTCTGCGCGAAGCCCGGGCTGACGGCGCTGACGGAGTATTCGCCGAGAGGGACGGCGTTGAATTGGAATTCGCCGTCGGCTCCGGTGGTGGCGGTTTTTGACCAGTCGGACGATTTGGCTTTGAGCGTCACCGTAGCGTTTTGGATGGGGCGATGCTGCGGGTCGTGCACCACGCCGCGGACGGCTCCGTAATCATTGGCGAAGGCAGCGGTAGCGATGAGAATGAAAAATGCGGCGAGAGATAGTAAGAAAGCACGAAGAGACATTGCGATTCTCCAACGTCGCGCACGCAAGCGTATAGGCCTAGCGAGCCGGCAAGAAGGTTCGGCAATCGATACCGGGGCATGCGGCAGCCGCGACCAGATAGCGCCACAAAATCCCACGGTGATTGGATGAGCTGTCGGCTAAAGGGGCAAGCTGGGCGGGTCGCGTCCTGAGGTACGGATGCGGTCATGGAAGACGGCGGAGGCCGCCGCGATGGGCGCGGTGAAATCCACGGAGGGCGGCTGACTGGAGAAGCGCTTTTCGACCTCGGCAGCGTTGGCAGAGTGGATCACCGAGACGAGCAGATGGCAGGGGCACCGCGGAGAATTGTCATGAAATCCGGGGCCGGCGGAATTGCGGCGCGCCATGCAGCAGGTGCAGCCATGATGCTTGCCGTGGCTGCGGCAGCAGGGGGGCAGATCGAATTCCGTCGTCACCAGAACGACTGGAGTGATGTAGCCCCAGAGAAGGATGACCAGGACGAGATTGGCCAACGAGCGCCGCATCGATGCTGAATACTAGCACAGCAGGCCGCAGGCGACGGAGAGATTGGCAGTGGAGCGGCTGCTGTGCGAAACTGATTAGGCTCCGAGGCTAGAGTATTTTCTCCCGCAGAGCCGCTGGTTGCGCGCGGTTCTTCACGCTGCGGCAGATTCATGGAAAAGCCGGGATGGCGAAACTGGCAGACGCAGCGGACTTAAAATCCGCAGGCCCGAAAGGGCTGTGGGGGTTCAAGTCCCCCTCCCGGTACCATAAAGCTTTCAGAATGTGTTGCTTGCAAATTCGCATGTGGTCATTTCGACACGGTGCGTTTTCTCTTCGAACGGCTAGTGTCCGTTGTGGTGTCCGTTGGCGATTTCTGTCCCTTCTTCTTCAAAAGAGACTCGACCGCTTCATGGAGTGAATTCGGTGCAAGATGGGAATACCGAGCAGTCATGGAAATCGTCTTGTGACCGGCTAGCGTTTGAACGGTCTTGAGGCCGACTCCAGCCATGATGAGTCTCGAACAGAATGTGTGACGGTTGTCGTGCCAGCGGTAGCCATCGATATTGGCATCGTCCCTGACTGTCTCAAACCAAGCACGAGGGTTCTTGATCTCGAATACACGAGTTCCCTTCTTCGCGCCTGTCTGCTCCTTCAGTCTTTGAAACGCCGCGAGCACATCCGTGTTCATCGGAACGTCGCGTGCGTCTCCATTCTTTGTTTTTGCAAGGTGTACCTCCTTGCGCCCGAAATCTACCTGCCCCCAGATGAGACCGTACTGCTCTGACAAACGCATACCGGTTCCTATGGAGATAGTCAGTTCGTCTTGGTGCTCCGGAAACAGTTTCTTGATGGAGGCGCGCATCCGATCCTCTTCCTCGTCGCGCAGGAATCGAATGCGCCCTCCGTTCTCGTGCCGCTGCCGGACCAACCGCGCCGGATTGGAAGTGACCTTTCCATTGCGGAGCGCTTCTCTAAAGATGAGACTGAAGGTCGCGCGATACCGGTTCGCGGTGCCTGGTGTTTTCGTGTTCTCGGAAATCCAGCCATCAATCTCAGCAGGTTTGATCTTGTCTGCTGTGCGCTCGCCAAACACTGAATTAATTTTGTTGACTCTGGATTCGACATTTCGCGTGTCTCGATGATGGATTTTTGAGTAGGCAAGTATCTCATTGGCGAGTGCCTTAAAGCGCACTCCTGCGGCACGCATATTCTCGGGCAGTTTTACACCCTGCAGAATTTCCGTACGGCGCTTTTGGTACAACTTTATGGCGTCACCTTTACGGCCCGCCTTCTCGCGCTTCCGGTTTCCATCGGCGTAGTAATCAACCCACCATATCCCTGAGCCGGCAGGCCGCTCCACAATTCCCCGATCTTTCCGCTTTCGTGTATGTGCCATGCTTCCGTTCCTTTCCGAAGACTTTTTGAACAAACAAAGCGCTTAATGCGCAGACATACCTTGCTGAACACCTCAGCTGTGCGCATACGTTTCTTCCCACGCTGATTCCGAATCACTGACGCTTCGGGAGGGATATACGAACAGGAAGGGATCGCGGCGCCCATTAAATACTTCCCGGGCGCGCACGATGGGCGCCGCCGGGTCCGCGAGCTCACTGCAACTTTTACTGAACGGTCACAGTTACGCTAACCGCCGCCGGGTTCATCACCGTGCCCGATCCCGTCGGAGTCACCGTTACCGTGTACGTCTGTGGCGACGGCGTCGAACTGCCGCCGCTCCCGCCGCAGGCTACCAGCAAGCCCGCCGCTGCGATCGCCAGCGCCGTAAATAGCACGGCCAGCGCCCGCTTTCTGCGCTCCGTAAACGGAGCACCCAACAACACAGCGCAGAACATCACCGGCCCGCTGCTCTTCCATGGAAGCCCCGGTGAGTGGTTGGCCGCACTCGTTGTGGTCGTGATCGTCAGTGTGGAGTTTCCCGTCGTGCTGGAGGCGAAGCTGACCGAAGGCGCGCTCGCGGAGACCGCCGAGGGCGTGCCATTGATCGAGCTGACGCTGGTTGTAAACGAAACCGTCCCCGTGAAGTTGGTTGCGGTCAGGTTGAGGCTAAACTGCCCGTTGCTCCCGGCCGGGATCGTAATCGAATTCGAGGATGCGCCCAACGTATACGCCGGCGGCGCCAGCGCCGCATACAGCGCGCCGCCGTTAATCGAACCCAACCCTGTCACCAGATCGTAGCCGGCCGTGGCCTCATAGCCCACCAGACCGCCTACGCAACCCGTTGAACCCGTGGTACATGGCTGTTCGTTGCTGCCCGTCGTAATGTCGTGGAAGATCGCCGCATAGTTAGTCGGTTGCGCCGCCAGGCTGTAGAGCGGCTGATTGAAGTTTCCCTGCTTGCCGTACTTCTCCACCAGCAAGGTCAACATTCCTGCAAACGAGGGCGAGGTGGCCGAGGTTCCGCCCACCGCCATCAGGTCAGTGTTCGAATCGCGGAAGCCGTCCACGCAGCTAGGACCATCCGTCTGCGATGGGTCGGTGGCTGAGGTGAAGAGCTGCGAGCACATCAGGTAGGGGTCGTGATCAGCCGATGCAGAGAAGGCAACGTCGGGCACAAAGCGCATCAGCGTCCCGTTGAAGCTGCTCGGAGCCCACTGCCAGTTCGGCATGGCATAGTACAGACTCACTCCGCCGCCACCGGAGGCCAGCGTATTGGTTGGATCGAGCGACTGATCGTAGGCCGTGTCGTTCCAACTGGTCTCCGGAATGTATTGCAGCGCCGAGCTGATGATGTCGGCTGTACTGCTGTAGCTCCAGTACTCATTCGCACCCGGCTCGGGGTTGCTGGCGCTTCCGTCGGCGCTGAACGTCGTCCCGCCGACGCCAGTCACGTATGGGCTGGAGGCCGGGTAGTCCGCAATCGCTCCTTGCGTGGCAGTGGTATTTCCCTGGTCGCAGCCCGCCGCTCCCGCATCCCCCGAAGAGTTCAGCACCGACTGTCCCTGGGCTACGGCTTCTTCCAGAATTCCATCGAACACAGTTCTCTGGTTCGCCGAGTATTGCGTCTCGCACTCCCCATAGCTGATGCTAATGACGGGTACCACCGCGCCACCCACCTTGTAGGTCGTTACCAGGTAGACTGCGGCATCGATCACGTCCTGGTCCGGATCATCGGCGGCGGCATAGACGAAGTCCACTGTCGCGTCTTGGGCGATGCCTCCCGACCATTCCACGTCCAGGTCCGCCTCGCCGATATCGCCCACGCTCTCTCCTGCCACGTCAGTGCAGTCCGCCGAGCTGATGCAGACCATATTCAGCTTCGTCGCGCTTAGCCCGGCGGCCGCGCGGAAATCATCGATGTCCTCCTGCGGGAAGTAGGTCTGCCCGGCTATGCCCACATGCATCCCGGTGCCGGTGAAGCCGGCGGCGTAGATCGGGGTGACGTTATAGATGGTCGCCCAGTCGGCCGGCGCCAGGAAGTGATTCCCCGAGTACTGCGAGGTGAATTGCGGATCCAGACGTTTCACGGCCGCCCGCGGTTTCAGGCGGAAGCCGCTCAGACCGCCTACCCCTGCCACCACGTTAGCCAGCCCCTGTGGAATCGCAATCTGCCTAGCGTTGCTGATGCGCGTGTCGTCGCCAATCCTGTACTGATGAATCTGTGTGTGGAAGGCCAACTCCGCCTGCGCCACCGTTCCGGAAAACGTAATCAGGTTGCGCGATGGTGCCACGCTCTTTACGGTGAAGCCCTGCGTCTCCAGCCAACCGGTCACCTGGCTCAGGTCTGCCTCCGTCAGTCCAAAGCGCGCTCCAAACTCCTCCTGCGTCAGCCACTGGTGATACTGAGCCGACTTCGGATTCTGCTGCGCCTCCAGGAAAGCATCCAGCTCCGCCTTCTCGGCCACGCTGGGCGCAATGTTCAGCGTCATCGACTCCAGCCGCATGCCGCGGTTCGCTTCGCCCAGCTCAGTCGCCTGCCGTGTCAGCGGATGTACCGTTCCCGAGATTGTCACCACTGGCCCCGAATTCAGCTCATGCGTAATCCGGCTGGCGCGTTGCGTGGTTTGGGAAACAAGTGTTACGGCCATTGCCAGGACCACGGCGCACACGGCTGTCCATCTCTTCCAGCTGTTCACTGCACGAAGCAGGTTTAATTTCATTCAGATCCTCTCGGGGAAAATGTGAACTGCATAAGTTTTAGGTTGAGCTCTGTACCTGAAATCGAAATGCAGCGCACCAGGTTGCTGTTGCTACCACCGGATCACCCCGCAACGCCACAGGCCCGCTCCAAGGCACGTCCAAAAAACCATGGAGAGCAAAAAAGCGGTAGCAATTCCCTTCCCCGGCATCTCACTAAACTGTTCATTTTCTTCACTGGAGTGTTTCAGAAGGAACCTCCGGAGCGATCAAACTGCCATTTGCATGTGTGCGTCGCGGGGACATGCAAGAGCCATTTACACCCCCTCCACCCGCCTTCTTGGTGGTGATGAACGGTTGAACCTTGGTCTCGAACTTCTCAATCGCTTCACGAAACGCCAGGTACGCCCGATAGGCGTTGAGGAGTTTGTAACACGCTGGACATTCACCCTTGATTCCCCCTTGCTCGTCCTTCATGGGGTTGTAGGCGCGGTGCCTGGAACATCGGCCCTCGATGCGACACGCAACCCGAACTGCAATCCTGAACATGTAGCTCCTCTCGGTCGGTACAGAATATTAGCATACATAGTTTAACTATGTACTTTATTATTTTTTGCGCCCGCGCCCCGGGCGCACGAGAGGACGGCAATGATTGGCTGGTGAATCCGGCGCACAACACCGCACATAACGGGCCGGTGCTCGCGGGTACAGCAACGGGTACGTAGGCACAAAAGCCAAGGGCCTAGCACCGAGCTAGGCCCTTATAATCTGCTAGGCACGAGGAGACTCGAACTCCTGACCTGTACAGTGTCATACGGTAGCCAGTGTCTTTCCGTCCTACTTCAGCACGGCGATTACCGAGTGAGAATTGGCCGGATCACGACCAGGATTCTGTCTAATTCGGATGGTTCTATTACATTGAACGCAATGAATGCGAACAAGCCTGCTGATCGCGCCAAAACGTTGTCGGCACAGCACTCAATGCAACTCTTCTCTGCATTCAGCCAGTCTGCGTTGCCCGACCAAAGTGCCAACCTTTGGACACACCTCGGGCGGGGAGTGTTTGGAAGGGGGAGATTCTGGGGATAGGACAGGTTCGGAGGTTCAACTGTCGCGGGAGCAGCCCAAGCAAAGGGCTGTCGAGCTTGCGGAAAAGCGCCCGGTGTTACTGCCGTTATCAGAGTAGATGCTCAGCAACTCTGGAAAAGTTGCCCGGTCGAACGATACAGTTTTCAACGATAGGTGCTCGAATAAGCAACAGCTCTGTCTTCAGGCTCATCAATGATAGGAACGAAGCCCGGCAGAAAGACGCACTATGGGAGGCGAGAATGTTCAGGCTAGTCGATGCTCTGTTTGGCTGCGCTCACCGCCACTACACGTTCCCGATAACTGCCAAAAAGCGGGGGATACTGACGTCTGAAGGGAAACACTCAACCACCACATACATTGTCTGCTTGGACTGCGGCAAAGAGTTCCCCTACGACTGGGAGGAAATGAAACTACTCGCGCCAGAGAAAGACGCGGCTTGATGCAGTAGGCGCACTACAGCTTCAAGCCCAACGCCCTCGTCGTAGACTCCACGAGTGGCACCCTCGTCCGACATGCGGCGGCGAATACCATTCCGCCCAGCCAGCGTGCAGGTCGAATCAAATCCAAGGAAAGCTTTTGTCAAGGACGTGAGCCGACCTGCCGGAGGTCTAGGCGGCGTTGTCCGCAGCTCTTGAACGCCGCCCCGTCGCCACGGTCACTTCCCGCTGGGTTGTCATCTTTCGTGTTTTCGGGCGGCGGCTATTTTCAGCACGGGTAACGCTTAACACTTCACGCAATTTCATACGCGCCTTGTGAAGCTGCGATTTACTGTTACCCATGGAGCAGCCCAGCATCTCGGCAATCTCGTTGTGCTCGTAGCCCTCGATGTCATGCAACACGAACACGCTGCGATAGCCGAAAGGAAGGTTTTCGATGGCGCGTTCCAGAATTACCCGGTCGATAGAGCCAGACAGATTCTGGTCTGCGGCAGAAATTTCCTTCGGCGGGCAATCCTCTCCGTTGGGCTCCAGAGTCTCTTCGAGAGAAACTTCACGGAGTTCCTTCTTGCGCAGGCGCATGAGGACGACGTTGACGGCAATGCGATGCAGCCAAGTGGAAAACGCGGACTCTCCGCGAAAGCTTGCGATCTTGCGATAGAGCTGGAGAAAGGCTTCCTGAGTAAGGTCTTGAGCCTCCTCAACATTGCCCACTATCCGAAGACAGGTTGAGTAGACTCGCCTTTTGTGAAAACCGTAAAGAGCTTCGAAGCACTGGCCGTCGCCCAACTTGGCACCTTCGATAGCTTCGGCTTCGGACATTCCCGATGACTGCATACTTCTTGGGGTGGTCAATCAAGCCTCCTCGGATAGTGAGCTACCGCAGTTTGAAAGGGTATGAAAAGAGCAACCAATGAAAGTTGTGAGCTTCCGGACAAGAGACCTGTGTCAATACATTATCCGGGTAGATGCTCAGCAACTCTGAAAAGTTTCACGCTTGCAGAGATGCAGCTTAAATCAGCTCGGTCTCGCGGTACTTTGGGGGTTCAGGCGACTCCTGCGGGTCATCATCTACGCCTCGACCCTTGCCAGCAAGTCTGTCGGGTGAATCGGCTTCGCCAACAGCTCGCAATCGTATTCCCGGAGCAGCATTGGCTTGCGAAGTGCAGCGAGCACCTCGCAAATATATGGGTTGATCCGTCTGGTAGCGGGTGTAGGATTCAATGCCTACATCTCAATACGCATCCCGTCCGCCGAGGAGGAGGGGGCGATTCATATGCGCGTCCAGATGCCGTTACGGCAACGGAGCAGCTATGAACTTGCCCGCAAATCGGTACAAGAACCGCGTATTAGTGGCACTGCCAAAGGATGAAATCGACCGCCTCGCGCCCCACCTGTCACCCGTCGTCCTGAAGACACGAACCCAACTGCTCGATAACCGGGATGAATATGCCTACTTTCTGGAAGAGGGACTTGCGTCGGTTGTCTTGACTCTGAACGATGGAGCTTCGGTCGAGGTCGGAGTGATCGGCATTGACGGGGTCGTCGGACTTCCCATGCTTATGGGAGCTGCCACGATGCCGGGCCAAACGTTTATGGTGATGGAGGGCTCCGGCTTTCGCATTCCCTCCCGCCGATTAAAAGAAGAATTCGAGCGTGCCGGGCAGCTACGGAACCTTCTGCAAAAGTACATGCTTGCCCATCTGATTCAGAGTTCACAGGGCGCGGCCTGCAACCGCCTGCACACAATTAGTGAGCGTCTGGCGCGATGGCTTCTGACCTGCCATGACCGAGTCCAGTCCGAAAACATGCCGCTCACTCACGAGTTCCTTGGCCAGATGCTGGGTGCTCCCAGAACCACCGTTACACTGGCGGCAGGGATACTGCATCAAGCGGGACTGATCGACTACACACGCGGCCACGTAACGATCACAAACCGTGAAGGGCTTGAAGATGTCGCCTGTGAGTGTTATCGGACGGTGAGGGATGAATTTCGTCGCCTTGGGTTGCTCTAAGCACATTTGGAGTCCTATCTTCCTTATGGGACAAAACCAATACATCGAAATGTCGCACGCCGAAGTTTCAGGCATTTTCCAGCTGTGAGGTCAAATTGTCGAGATAGGTTTGCGTGACAATGTCGCGGAGGACTTGTTGGCTTGGGTCGGCGCCCGCGACCTCAGAGTTGGCCAGAATTGCCAGTTCCATGTCTTGAGGCAGGATATAAACCACCGCCTGCTCTTCGCGACCGATGCCATCGTACCAGGTGCCGGGTTTGCAGTAGACCTCGCCGGCGGGTGTGAGCAATCCAAAAGGGATTGGATTGGTGTAGGGAGGGTTGACAAGAGGATCGACGCCGAAACCGTTGACGAGCATGGCCTGGGCAGCTTCGGCCGGGACGATGTTTCCGCCACGGCGGAATTCGCCCATCACATCCAGCAGCTGATTCACGGAGAGGTGCCAGCCGTCGGACCCGCAAATCTCTTCAAGGTTTCCAGAATTCCAGCCATGCTCGGTATCGCCCGGCTCTTTGTAAGCCAGCCCGGCGGCAGCAGGGTGGTCCAGGGTGGCGCCGGAAACTCCTGACGGTCGGAAGATCCGGGTCTGTACGAAATTGGAGTAGCCGTCGATCGTAACCACATCCCAGACAGGATCGTTCAGGTCGATGCCGAGAATATTGAAGGTGGCGCTTTTGCTGATGTTGCCGTTCATCACTGTCAACAGGATGCGGAACAGACCGTAGTTCAGGTTGTGGTACTGATACCCGCCAAGATGGTACTGCGCATTCGGGTCCAGGCTGATGCCGGAGGCGATGACCGACTCCATCGTCACAAAATCAAAAGCATCCTCTTTCCTGAAGATTCCGCTGGTGTGGTTAAAGAGGTTGCGGAAGACGATGTACTCGATGTTCGGTCCCTTCGCCCAATAATCGGGGAGATAGTCGATGATCTGCGCATCCGGGGAAATGCCTCTCTCGGCCATCAGGACGGTCATGGCCATAGCCGTGATCAGTTTGCACACGCTGGCTACATGCAACTGCACGTCCGAGGTCCAGTTCTCGTTTCCATCCTTCGGCCTCTTGGCCAACAGCCAGTTCCTGCTGAAGATGGCCTGGCCATGTTGACGCAGCTCAGCGCTGTACCCGGCGACACTGTCTTGCAACGCATTATCCAGCGCCGCGCCGAACGCGGGGACATCGAGAAATTCCGGGCGATTGCCGACGGGCCCGATGGGCGTGAACTTCAGGTTGGTTTCTGTGGGACCCTTATCGGAGAAAACGCCTTGGATGTTCTGCGGGCTGATGATGTGCGCCCGCACTTTGTTGACGTCGATCGCCAGGCCCTTCACGTGTGTGGCCAGGAGGCTGGCTAACTCCTGATCGGATCCGCCTGCGGGCACGTTGCGCGCTGCACTCATGACTTCCTCCAACAAGTTTCCTATATCGTTTTGTGCCACCACTTCGGCCAACTCGCTTGGCAGAAATACTTGGCACAATCGCTCTGCCGCAGTGCCCTGTTTAGCGCCGGAACCCCAAGTGCGCCGCCGATGCAGACGTAGAATCCCGGCTGGAGTTGCCGGTCTCCCATCCGCCAGAACCTGGATAGCAGAGTCCGTCGTGGAAGACAGGAACAGGGCGCATATGTCGGGGCGAGCTTCGAAGTCAGTGGGAGCCCACCGCCCGTCATTGTTTCTGACGAAGGTCACACGGCTGCTGGCCTCGAAGGTCAACGCACGCATATCCTGTCGAATCAAGCAGCCCGAAGTCCAGCGACCCCGAGCGATTCCGCAGCCCCAACCTCGAATCCCCGTATCATCGGATGACCGTGCATCAGGTGCTGGACGAAATTCTTCGCTTGTGGGAAAACTTCACGTCGATAACGTTCAGCCTGTTCTCGGCTGCTCCAAAATGCTAGGCCGCAACCCTTCTGGGTACCTTCTTCAAATGTCAGGAATTCATCAATGAACCCGTCCTGCTTTTTCAGCAGGGGCAGAATTTGGCTGCTCCACGCCTTAAGGAACTCGTCCTTTTTGCCCGGCTTTAGTTCTCCCTCAATTAACAGCATGTACATAGCTGGACTCCTCGCCTTCTACTCTCAGACGCAGTTTGCTACTGGCCACGTTGTCTCGCAGATACCGCTGAGCAGAAAGGAACATGCTGCTTGAGGTGGTCGAGTTCGGTGTAATAATGGCCGCACAATTTGCCACGCTCACCGACGCACCACCACGGGCTCGACAGCGGGCTGGCTTTGACCAGAGCGACCGAGATCAAGCCCCTTGACCTGCCGGGTGATTCTCCGGCGAAGGTCGAAGCCGTGCTCAAGGGCCTCAATGCAGCTCTCGTCAAGGAGCGCACCCGGCAGGAGGCGCAAAGGAACGGCAGATTTCAGAAGACCCGGAGGCGGCTCGCCTTCAGAAAGCCGGGCTGGATTTACCGAAGACCGTGGCGGAACGCACCCTGAAGGAACACCGTCACCGCCAGTTTCTCAACGCGACTCCGAAAACGGACAAGGTGCAATGAGGTTGACGTCCGGTTGGCGTCGGCATCCCGATGGCTTCCAGCCATGGCTTAGCAGTCCCCAGAATGTTTCCCATATTCGACGGCTCGCAGTTTAGGAGGCATCTCCACTAATCAGCTTTGCTTCAAACCAAGTGGCAGAATAACGTCTGTCATTCTGGGGGCGGCTGAAGAAAACCATCTCTGCCGACCCCGCTACTCTTTTTCTTAAGCTGGGTCTGTGCGGGTGCAGAGAGCATTGTCCTCGATAAACGGTGTTGTACTGGCCGGAGCGTTGCAAAGACAAAACCCCTACTGCAAGGTAATCCTCATTTCCGGCAATCCCGACTCGAAAGCTCATGGAGATTTGCAAGGTGGCACATTCGATGGGTTCACACTACTCCCCAAGCCATTTTCGCCAAGGCGACTACTGCATCTCATCAATTCCGAGCAGGGCTAGGATTGAACTCACCATCAGAACTCCAATCCCAACGCCTTCGTCGTGAACTCCACCAGCGGCTTCATCTTCCGGCACGAAGCCGTAAAGTTGGAGCGCAGACCTGCTCCTCGGCCAACGCCACCGACGGTACGAAGTTCCTTCGTTTCAACTCCACAATAAACGGGTGGTTCAGGTTGAAGCTTGAGTGACCTTAAGCACGCCACGTAATTTCATACGCGCCTTGTGAAGCTGCGACTTGGTGTTGCCCATGGAACAACCCAGCATCTCGGCAATCTCGTTGTGCTCATATCCTTCGATGTCATGCAGCACGAAAACAGTGCGATACACGCCGCTATCCCTTCGCTCGAATGCCCACACATGATCTGCATGCCCCCATTGCGATGTGCCGCCCACGCCAGCCGTTCGTGCCGGATGAACTCAAGCCCGGTGCGTGGGTGGTGACCCCAAAGGTCTTCTACCGGAACTCAATAAGGGTTGCAGGTCGGCAGTCGGTGGGCTTGCGCCTGTCCTTGCGCCCCCTGTTCCTTGCGCTCCCCTTGACTTGCGGACGTTTGAGGGGGCATACTCGTCTTATGCTGCAATGCGGCAATATTTACAGCATTGCATCGATTCCGTACCATTACCGAAAGCCAACCTACGAGGAGAACAACATGACGACCGCATTCTGCCCGACCGAATTTACCGCCCAGTACACCAAGGGCCTGGAGCGCACCATCGAACTAAGCAAATCCAACCTGGATCAGGCCGTTAAGCAGAACGCCGAAATCCTGGCCGAAATCAAGAAGGCCCTGAAGGGCTCCTCGCTGCCTGGTCTGTTCGTCCTTGACCTGGCCGGCCCGGCCGTCGAAGGCTTCGTCGCCGTGCAGAAGAGCCTGCTGGATCTGGCCCTGGAGCAGAGCAACGCCTCCATCGCAGCCGTCCAGTCGTTTGGCAAGGAAACCGCCAAGGCTGATTTCAGCAACGTTCTGCAGGCTTCGTTCGATCGTGCAATCGCTGCCCAGAACCTGGTGGTCGAGTACGCCGTCAAGCAGACCAAGACCAACATCGAAGCCGTGAAGGCGCAGCCCGGCGTTAAGGGCACCGCCGTCGAGACGGCTGCCGATTCGGTTCAGAAGGGCTTTGACACCGTGGTCGCCGCTCAGAAAGAGATCACGACCCAGGCCACCAAGACCGTGAAGGCCGCTGCCGCCAAGGTGTAAGCCTTAACAAACAAGACTTTCGCTGGAGATAGCCGGAGCGCCCTTCTGGGCGCTCCGTGTTTTCAGCAGCACGTATGAAGCGAGAAAGTGCAACCGCAAAGTGAAAGGACCGTCCGATGTACAAATTACTCTCTTGTCCAGGACGTACGTTCACCCTTGAGGAGCTTATCGACCAAGCCCGAGCCGAGCGGGAGAGTGTGTCCCCGAAGGTGACCATCGCACTGCCCGTCTCCGGCATCAATCTGAATCCTGTAACCGACCCCAATGAGCTGGAGTTTCTGGCGGGGTTGGTGCCGTTCCACCACATTTCAAACAAGCTTCTGTTCAAAGTCGTTCGAGTTGCTACAGGTTATGAAGTTCGTGACAGGTGGGTTGCTGTCCGAACCATCATTGCAAAGCGCATCCCCATCCCTGTTCTGAAGCCTCTCGCAGAGGTTCGTCACGGCTGAGCAGGGCTCCATCGCAGTGATGATGCAAACGAAAACATTCTCATGAAACATCGCAGGGGGCATTGCTGATTTTATGGCAAAGAAGCGTGGCAATCCTGATTGGGGTTGGGGCAAGCCAGAGATGGTGCCCGTTCCTCCGACCGTCACGGATTTCCAGCGAGTTGCGAGCGAATTCAATCTGCATCCTGATGAGTACATCAGCTCAACTGAGCTTCGAGAATGGGCGAGTCGCAACAAAGACTCGAAATTCATTCCCGAAACTCTCCTGAAGGCGTGGGGATTAGAGAGGTAGAGGAACTCGCTGCCGATGAATTCGCTGGATCGCCTTGCGTGAGCTTTCGCCTTGATCTCACGAGGTACTCAAACGATTGAGTTCCGCCATGCGCTGACGACTAGTGAAAGAACTTAACGTCGTGATTGGATGGAAGAAAAGCTCCCAGAGCGAATACGAGAACGGTGAACGACACAATCAAAGTCATCATCATTTCCATCCCCCGAAAGATGCCAGAGAAGTGGGGTCGTTGGCACAGTCCTCGCTCCTCGGCGGCGATTATCCCCGCCTTCGCTGAGTTTGATGTCTACAGGTCATAAACGCCAAATAAAAAGTACCTTAAAAGATTACAAAAGCCACCTGATTGACGCTTCCGACATTGAGCGGAGGCTGTGTAAAGGGAAACTGCGGGTGGCACGCAGGATTACTGCAAGTCTCGGCGTTTCTTCCCGCCCGGCATCTTTTGCTTCGCCTTCCCCTGTGCCCGACCTCTGAAGAAGTCGTAAATCATGAGCGTACATACGGCCATATGGGACAGCATTTCCGCTCTCTTGTCCGGCGTGATAAACACCTCGCTACGCATCTTCGGGTCAGGATGATGCTCATGCGCCAGCAGGATCACCGGAGCCAGCAAATCCCAGTGTTCGTCGTCATCCACCAATTTCTGCCAGCTATCCCGCCGCAAATCGATGCCATGCTCAAAGCCAATAGCCCATTCGTTTCCCATGGCGATGCCGCCCTCGGTGTGGAACACCATTGGTTCGTAGACTTCCCCCCGAAGCAACGTCCCGGCGATAGTGTTCCAATGGCGAGTCAGAAGCGTCATGATGTACCGCTCTTCCTCGACGGTCTTGAAACCACATCCCTGCCCCAGTTCACGACCCAAGATGTGCGGTAGGTACTCGCTGGGCGGCACCAGCTCCGGGCCGCAGATGAGGGCGCAGAAGAACCCGTCCAACTCTTCGAGGGTCATCGCTGTCCCATGCAGTCCGTAGAGGAAATCAGCGAGACGTGCAAACTCGTCGTCGGTCAGGGGCTCTGTGAGGGGGTTCATCGGGGAATTCTAACCGGAAGCTCTCTTTTCAGACTTCTCCGTCTGATTCATCCACGCTTGCTACTTTTGCCAGCAAGTCAGTAGGGTGAATCGGCTTCGCCAACAGCTCAAAGTCGTATCCCATCCTCCCAACCGTATCGAGAATATTCCGAGTGGAAGCCTGCCCGGAAAACAGAAGAACCTTGCACTCAGGGTGACGCTTTCGGATGAGAACGGCCATATCCACACCGTTCATTCCGGGCATCACGACATCGCTGATGACCAGCTCTGGGAGAGCAGCATCGACCTGTGACAATGCGCTCTTAGCGTCATAAAAGGCACTTGACTCATACCCGGCTCTGCGGAGGATTGCGGCGAGAGTGTCGGCAATGCATTTTTCATCGTCTACGACAAATATCCGCTTAGCCATAAGTTCTCGTTTTTAAGTTCTCCTTCTAGCACACGTTCTGCGTGCTCGGTCTGTAATGCGGTCTACTCTGGATAACAGTTGATAACCAATTCTCCATTATGCCTTGCCAGGGTTGCTGATACGAGACAAAAGTGCTCTCCCGTGTGTTCTGTTACGGATTCAGAACAGGCGTCTTTCTCTATCTGACGCCGGATATAATCAACGCCTTGGGCTGCGTGTGTCTGTTGCCGGACCGACATGGATATCAAAGTGTTCTAGATTATGTGCTTCCTCATTTGCTCGACTAAGCAGGTTGCAATGGCAGAAGCGGCGGGGCGTCGAATTTTCGTGGTCGATGATGACGCATCGGTTGCAGATGCCGTCTCTGCGGTGTTGCGTCAAACTGGCTTTGAAGTCTCCACGTTCGATACGGCTCTTCTCGCCGCCCAGCACGCCCGTCGATCTGCACCCGACGTTGTAGTGACCGATTTCTCGATGCCAGATATCAATGGCCTGATGCTTACGTCGTGGCTGCAAGAGTACTGCCCTGGCTGCAAGGTCGTGATACTCACTGGGGAAGCGGCGGCGGTTGCGGCACAAGCGATTGTTGGGCTGAGATTCACGCTGCTGGAAAAACCTGCCACTCCGAGTGAACTAATCGATGCGGTTCAGGGATCAGGAAGCTTGGTAGAGAAAAAGAAGCCTGAAGGAAATCGTTTGCCGTTGGAGCTACTTGCCTGATCGTTTCAGAATGGTCTGGAGGCCGCTACGTTGATCTATCAGAGGGTGCTTGCGATTACAAAGCGAACAGCGCAATTTTGCGGCACACAGGCGTTGTTGCACGCATCGGGAATTGAATTGGTGGCGGCTAAAAATATGGCGGCGGCTCGGAGTGTCGTCACACCCCTTGCGGTAAAAGGCATCATCGTCTGCCTTCACTCATGGACTGAGCAGGAACGAGAGAGCATTGTCTCCGAGCTTGCGGCCAAACACCCGGAACTTCCCGTCATCGTGCGCTGCCCTGGTTGCCATGGACATGACGAGGCAAGCCACACACCTGGCACTCTGAGCGACTCACAATTCTTGCCGGAACTCATGTCGGCTATTACGCATCCGGCACAGCCCTAGCCGAATAGTCATCATCCGGCACTCCCCAACGAATCCGACTGAACACTCAGTAGTTCTGAAATCTTCTGCAAAACCTGGGGAGTGGATTCCGTCTTGCTGATGAACAGGTCTGCGTGTTCCATTCCCTCCGGCGCTTCTGCCAACGCCGAGATGATTGCAACGAGCACATCAGGTTTTAGTGTTTTCATCGCCTTGGCCAACCCGATCCCGGTGCCGTCCCCCAGGCAATAATCGGCCAGAACCAAGCTGACTGAGGACGAGTTAAACAACTCCATGGCCGTTGCAGAATCACTGGCGGTCAAAACTGAATAGCCGACTCTTTCGAGTACCAGTTTTCGGAAATGCAAGTAGGTTTGATTGGCATCAACGCAGAGAAGCGTTAGCTTGCTTGCAGATGGTTCCATTTCCTAAGGAATACCCCAGTAGGCTGATATCAGAGATGACAAAGAGGTTGCCCCGGAGGAAAATCGGGCACATCTTCCATATGCACCTTTTTCCGGCCTTCAGCCCCGGATGGGCAGCGACGATACACCAACCAGACGCTCTCGATTCTGCTTGAACTGAAACAGCTTTCCTCGTAGAGTGCTGGAACACGATTGAAGGGGTATTCCATGCAGGAGCAAGCGCTCAGGCACGAGGAAGCTATCAGGGTTCTTTTAGTCGATGACGAGGCTGGCATCCTCCTCACTCTCTCAGATATTTTGCAGCAGCATGGATACGATGTGACGGCGATGGGCACGGTAAAAGATGCCTTGGCTCAGATTACGTCTGCTCAGTTTGAGGTTCTCATTGCAGACCTGAACATCGACGAACCCGGCGACGGCTTCACTGTTGTCAGTGCAATACGCCAGACACAGCCGTCGTGCATCACTCTTATCCTGACCGGATATCCGGGTTTCGACTCGGCGTTAGAGGCCATCCGGAGCCAAGTGGATGATTACCTCGTCAAACCTACCCCTCCCTCAACTTTGATTCAGCTAATCGAGCAGAAGCTAAGGAATCCCAAATCCGGCACGGGAGCGGCCACCAAACGCATATCCCAAGTTCTTCGTGAGAACACGTTTGAAATTACGCAGCGCACCCTGAATGCGATGAAGTCCGACCCTGCCTTCGTAGCCATTCCGATTACCGATGAGCAGCGGATTGAGCACACCGCCCGCACGATTGAGGAACTGGCAAAAGTGTTGGAACCAGCCGAACCAGAGCAAGCGACGAGAGACTTCGTTCAAGGTGCGGCGATACATGGGGCGAGACGGTATCAATTGTGCTACACGATCCCGCTGCTGGCAGGCCATGTGCGCCTTTTAGAGCACGCCATTTACGACGTGATCCACGAGCATCTGCTGTCGCTCAATCTCATCTATTTCATGTCCGATTTGAAGCGGCTCAACGACAGCCTTGGTCTTCAGCTTGAGCACACGATACTGGCTTTCCTGAATGTGGAGCAACGACTGCACCAACAACAAAAGGCCCAGTAGTGAATGAGAGTCACACCTCAGGCGTCTGATGCGGCTGGTTCATATCCTGTTGCGCGATAGTGCCACGCTCTTCACCGTGAAGTCCTGCGTCTCCAGCCAACTGGTCACCTGGCTCAGGTCTGCCTTCGTCAGTCCAAAGCGCGCTCCAAACTCCTCCTGCGTCAGCCACTGGTGATACTGAGCCGACTTCGGATTCTGCTGCGCCTCCACAAAAGCATCCAGCTCTGCCTTCTCGGCCACGCTGGGCATAGTGTTCCGCGTCATCGGCTCCAGCCGCACGCCTCACCCAGATCGCTTGCCTGCCGTGTCAGCGGATGTACAGTTCCAGAGATTGTCACCACCGGCCCCGAGTTCAGCTCATGCGTGATCCGGTTGGCGCGCTGCGTGGTCTGGGAAACAAGTGTTACCGCCATTGCCAGGACCACGGCACACACGGCTGGCCGGCCCGAAGCTCCACAGAAGATGAACACTCACCCGGAAGAGAGTGTGGTAAAGGGTCGGCGCTCAAGAGCTGCGGCTACCGCTGCGTAGACCTCGCTGAGAGCGGCTCTTGATATCTCTTGGGTGCTTCTCTTGTCTCACGATACTAGCCGACGTCAACTTTACAGTGCAGGAATTGGTTGAGCCCAATTCGCCTGATGTAGAAGCTATCCTCACCAATGTGAACGGTGATGTTTCGATTAAAATCCAACTGCCGCAGCCGAACTTGAGTATATTCCGGAAAATCCCGAAGAGCCCGTGGACGGGAATGCCAGTTAATTTGTTCTTGGAGCATTAGATTCCTCCTGTGGCTGGAACATACCGCAAGCTATATTGCCGTGAACAGGGTGACTATGCCGGGGGGAGCCATGGTAGCACGAGTGAGGGGAGGCGTCCACGAATTGAGCAGGGTATCATCTCCGAATAGGCATCCTCGATTCGGAGATGCCGGACGGGAAGAAGCGCCGGAAGCTGCGCTAAGTCAGCATGCTGACCGCAGTCTCCCGCCACAGCGGGTCAATTTTAAGGCTGTGCGCGGAAATTTGGAATTTCAGAGCTTCTAGCCTTCCGAGCCAGGATAAAATCTGGACAATCGTTCCTTCCAGATTGATACTGAATCCAAATACTTTTCCAGCCGCCCATATAGACAACAGATGCGGACAAGGGGCAGATGAAAGTTACCATCCCTCCAGACGCGAAGACTAACTCCGCCCTCGACATGCAGCAATATCTCTACCGGGGATTTTCCGCTCTGCTGGCGAGTTTGTTTCTGCTGGTTTTGGCGCCTACGAATCTGTTCCTCCGGCACAATTTGAGGCTGACTGGGACGAACCTGATGTTCGGCGTTGTCTTTCTGGCATTTAGTTTGCTGGCGCAATGGAGAGGCTTGTACTTTTTCCGTCTTTATTGCGTTGCTCATCTGATGCAGACGAACGTGCAGTGGTATCTGAGCGGTGGCTCACTGGGCAGACAGGAGATGGGCTTTTTCACTCTGGCCTCCTGTGCCATTCTCTTCCTTCGAGGAGCTACGCGACGCATATTTCTGATTGCCGTCATAATCAACGGCCTTGTGCTGTATGGCGTCGAGATGGTCGAGCCTGGTTGGAGTGTTGGGTATTCCTCTCCGATTCAGCGGTTGCAAGATCACGCGATCACCTTTGTGATCCTAGTGGTGGTTTGCGCGTGGGCGGTGAGATTCATTATGCGGGCCTACGAAACGGAACACGAAGAACTCCGCAAAGCCCACTGGGAGTTGCAAAAAACGATGGGCGAACTTCGCGTTTTGCGTGGCTTCCTGAGCACCTGCGCGTGGTGCAAGAAAGTCCGCGAGGATACCGGAAATTGGGTTCCCATGGAAAGCTACATTCAGGCACACACACATGCTCTCTTCACCCACGGAGCCTGTCCTGAGTGTGCGAAACTACTGTCAGAGGAAGGTAACGCCCCGACCGTCTGAGCCGCTCTGCTCCAGCGTATTGTCAGCCTTGTAGCAGGAAGCTGCCAGAACACATCGAGTAGGGATCGATGAGCTTGCACAATGACGGAGCCGATGGGGATGCCGCCTTCGCGGAGTCCCTACCAGGCGTTTCGGTTAGGCTGCCTTTGTTTCGGCGGGCTCTCTCAACTCTTTTAGCACCCTGCCCCACGCGATCACTTCGTCCGCCACAGCATGCACGGCCTTGTCATGATGCTCTTGAGGCTTGAAGGTCGTGAAGTTTTCAAAATCGGTATGTAACGAGAGCGTCACCTGCGCCCGCACGTCTGCAACCTTGATTTCGCCCATGACGAGCCTGAGGTTCTCCACTGCGCGTACACCACCCGCACCGCCATAGCCGATAAATCCAGCGGCTTTGTTGTTCCATTCGCGGAAGAGGAAATCAATCGCATTCTTCAACGACGCCGAGGTGGAATGGTTGTACTCGGGAGTGACAAAAATGAAGGCATCGAGCGAGTCGATTTTCACCGCCCACGCCTTTGTGTGCGCTTTACTGTACTGCCCCAATGAAGGCGGCACGGGCTCATCAAGAAGCGGCAGCTTGTAATCCTCAATGTCCACGACCTCGAACTCGGCGTCCTTGCGGCTTTTCAGGATGTCATGCGCCCACTTTGCCACTGCTGCGGCCTTCCGTCCCGGCCGCGTGCTCCCTACGATGATTCCAACCCTCAGCATCTCGGCCTCTCCTTCCCAATGCTCACCCCAATCAACAGACTGACTCGTCTCATAGATGCATGCCCGTGCTCCCGGTTGCAGGTTGTTTTCGCTCTACCTGCTCCGCGTGCAGCGGGAGACGCGGTGGTTATGCCCCTGCCGATGATCTTGCCTCCATGCACGAGAATCGATTAGGATTCCGCCCTCGCGCAGCACTTGCCGGGCTTCCGAGATGGCTGCCTCCCTACCTGCATCGGTATTCTCATCTGACATCTCCTCCCATCTTGATGAGTACACGGCGTAGACGCTATGCGCATTGACGAGCCAACGTCTCTATCGTTTCGCCGCTTCCCTCGCAAATGGCCGGCTTCATTCGCTCCCGCGCAATTCCGATCGCCGGAACAGGTAGAGCTGACCACCCGGTAGACCCAGTTCAGCTACGGCCTGATTCCGCGATAGCTGATACGAATGCTTCTCGCATTGAATTCCCTGGGGCCGGGGCGGGGGTAAGTATGGTTCAAACTGAAACTGGCGATCCCCCCGCCACTGCTATGCGGCAGCCATTGGAATCACCTCACCGAATGGAGCCAGATGATCCTTGGTGGCCGCCCATAGGACTGGGTGGTTTGGTGCGGCATCTGGGAAGGAGCCCTCAAGGTCGGTAAAGACCACGAGCGCCTGCGGCTGGATGCACTGCTCCTCAATATATTCGAAGCAAGGACAGAAGCTGGTCCCGCCGCCGCCCACTGGTTCGAGCGTAATCGGCTCGCCTTGTTCAAAGACAGCGGCATTATGGACACGGGTGTCGAAATAGAGGACATGCACACGCTGGGGCCTTCGCTCCGAGATGATAGAGTTCAGTTCATCCTGGAAAAGCCCAAGCTGGCGACGGTTGATCGAGCCGGAGCAATCCACGCCGACCACAATCTCACCTACGCCATCCTTGCGAATGCTTGGCAGGTATAGGCCTGCGTCGATGTGGCGCCGGTTGGGAGACGACCAGGAGTAGTCCTCGGGAAACGCAGCGGCGAACGAATTCCGGAGCGCAGCCCTCCAGTCCACGGTGGCACGATCCGCCGCTTCCATGGCTCGGCGCACTCCGCCCGGAGCTTTGCCAGCCATACGAGCGACAACTTCTGCCTGTTCAACAGCCCCAGTCCAGCTCATCCGTTGCTTCTCGATCTGGTCACTGGTGGCCGGCGCGCCTTCCTTGTCGGGATTGGGCGCATCAATCACCTGGCCAAACCCGCCGTCTGTCACTGGAGCTTTGGGCGCAGCAGTTCCCTTCTCGTCTCCCTGGCCCGAAGGATCTCCGGACCCGGAATCCGTGGAACCGCCGCCATTGCCGCCGGCAGAGTCGCCGTCTTTGTCCTCGGCGATCAGGTTGTATATCCGCTCCGCGCTCAGGTTTCGAAATGCCGGATCATAGAGCGCCCCGGCAGGGAGAGCGAGGTTTGCATCCCGAATGAGCGGGTTGATGGCGAAGTCGCACGCAATATTCCAGCGTTTCGGCGAGCGAGTCCCCCGCCGGGTGTGGTGTTGCAGTGCCGGGTGCATGACCTCGTGCGCCAGACAGCCAAGAAGTTCAGGCGGCGTGAGCTTCGCAACAAATTCAGGGTTATAGAACAAGGAAACGCCATCGGTCGCCATGGTGTCGATCGATGGTGTCTCCACGTCCTTGAGCCGCAGAATCAGGACTCCGAAGAATGGGAAATCGAGCAGCAATTTCGTTCGGCCCTGCTTGAGCCGGACGGCCGGGGAGAGTGTCACAACAGGCATAAATTGGCCACCTCTACAACCATAAGTTGGCCGAAAATGGTGCGCTTCAACGACGGCATTCCACCAAGCCAGGGACTGTCCAAGGATAAAGTGGCCGGGAGTTCTGCTTTACAGGCATAACTTGGCCATGGGTGCTGTCTCACTCTTTGCAATGTGCTTACCATATTGATTCCTATTCGGATTGTGATTTCTGATTTCTATGCATGTACGTTACTGTACGTACATGCATTCCCTTGAAAGCCCCGCCGAAGTCCATCGTTGGTTCCAAACTGCTGTTCAGCGAGTTTGGCCGATTGCAGAGGGTTCACTTTCGCTTAGAAAAAGCCGGTGCATTCGTAAAAACTGTTCGGCTTGCTCTTCTGGAAAGGGCCACGTCAGCTATGTGCTCTGCGGGCGCCGAGGAGCCGAGCGGTTCTCGATTTACGTGCCTGATGACCTGGCGCCGGCGGTTCAGCAGGCCATCGAGAATGGCCGTCATCTTCAAGAACTGATGAACGAAGCTGGAGTGCGGTTTGTGCATGCGCTGAAAAACCAGCGCAAGAACGAGAAAAGAACTGAATGACGTCACGTCAGGGGAGGATTCATGCTCGGAAACGAAGAGCTGTTAGCTTGGTTCCAGCGAGTACGACTGCCGGAATGCGGCCGCTCGATAGTCCACCAGGTTCGTTCCTCTGATCCGGCGCGGCGTGTGGGTGGAGGTCATCAGAACGTAAGTGGCCGCTATCCTAGCAAGAAGATGGGAGTCACCATCCAGTTTGAGAGCCACCGTGTCGAGTTGGCACGTATTTACGAATTAGAACACGATCCCGGTGTGCTTGAGTACTGGGACCAACCTCCCTCGTTCAAACTGGAGTACAAGAGCGCAAGCGGAAAGCGGGTCGTGGCTTTCCACACCCCGGACTATTTTGTCATCCGCACCGAAAGCGCGGGATGGGAAGAATGCAAAACTGAAGAAGAGCTTGTGCGCTGGGTTCAAAAGAGTCCGCATCGATACTCTCGACACGACGATATTTGGTGCTGCCACCCTGGAGAGGAGTATGCACGGGAATTCGGTCTTACTTACTGCGTCCGCTCGTCGCGGGATATTGATTGGGTGTACCAGCGCAACATTCAGTTCCTGGAGGACTATCTACGTGATGACCGCACATCTGTATTGCCTGCCACCAGGAATCTGCTGATTGCCCATGTCTCGGCTCGCCCTGGCGTTTCACTCCAAGAATTGCTCGCAATCGCCGACGGTGGTGCAACCTGCGACGATGTTCATTTGTTGATTGCGCTGGGTGAGTTGTACGTGGACCTCCACGATTCCCCGCTTGCGCAGCCAGCTACCGTTCCCGTGTTTGCCAGTCCACACGATGCCGCACATTATCATCAGAACCGGATGGTTCTGCAGAAGTCATTGAGTGGCCCGTCCATTAGTCAGCCGAGGCCAGGCAGCAGTGTAAATTGGGATGGCCGGCGATGGGACATCCTCAATACCGGACAAACCAAAATCGCGCTGCGCCGTACCGACGACAACTCCGTGACGCAGCTTCCCGTAGCAGTGTTTCAGTCACTGATAAGGGAAGGCCAACTCACGGTCACCTCCCCGCAGCCACAAGGCAGCAACGCAGAAGTCATGCAACGTCTTTCGCGGGCCAGCGAGGAAGATCTGCGCGAAGGGAACTATCGCCACGAGATTGTGCGTTGCCTGTTGGACGGCACAGCACCGACCTCCCCGATTCCTGTTCCATTGCGTACGAGCCGTCGCTGGCTTGCGATGTACAAGAACGCTGAGGCGCTGTACGGTGGTGGTTATCTTGGGCTGCTTCCTCAAGGCTATCGGAGAGGCAATCGCATATGTAAATTGCCAGCAGCAACCAAACAACTCATGGCGACCGTAATTCATCAGGACTATGAAACGCACAGACAGAAGAGCATTTACGCATCATGGAGCGCTCTTCAATGTGCGTGCAAGGACCAGGGACTGATCACACCCAGTTACGAAACTTTTCGGCAGGCTGTGCATGCAAGCGCCGGCCATTCTCAAACCATGAAGCGGATGGGACCTCGAGCCGCGTATCAACGTGAATCATTTTACTGGGAACTGGAGCTAAAGACGCCTCGTCATGGGGACCGCCCCTTTGAGATCGCGCATCTTGATCACACTGAACTGGATATCGAATTGATCTGTTCAACGACCGGCCGCAATCTTGGGCGACCCTGGTTCTCGTTGCTCACCGATGCGTTCTCACGGCGCGTATTGGCAATTTCGTTATCGTTCGATCCGCCCAGTTATCGCTCATGTATGATGATCATCCGCGAGTGCGTGGCTCGCCACAATCGCCTCCCGCAAATCTTCGTAGTCGATGGCGGAGCGGAATTCGGCAGTATCTATTTCGAATCTGTATTAGCCAGATACGAATGCATCAAGAAGACTCGGCCACCCGCCAAGGCACGCTTCGGTTCGGTGGTCGAGCGCCTGTTTGGAACGTGCAACTCTCAGTTCGTTCACAATCTTCGTGGCAATACCCAGATCATGCGCCAGGTGCGACAGGTCACGACTAGCGTCAACCCGAAGCACGAAGCAATATGGACACTGGCCGATTTACATGATCACCTGACCTGCTATCTGTATGAGGTGTATGACTCCCTGGAGCATCCTGCTCTGGGCCAAAGTCCCGGCGACGCTTATGAGGCTGGAATGGCGAATGCCGGACAGAGGCCCTGGCGTCGCATCGACAATGACCGCGAGTTTTTCATCATGACCCTTCCGACCACATCTATAGGTACCGCCCAGGTACTGCCAGGACGGGGCGTGAAAATCCACTGCATCTATTACTGGTCTGATCTATTTCACGATCCGGAAGTCGAAAGAAAGCAGGTGCCCGTCCGCTATGACCCCATCGATGCGGGCGTGGCCTTCGCCTTTGTAAAAGGCCAATGGGTGCAGTGCCATTCGGAGCACTACGCCATCCTTCATGGTCACTCGGAGCGAGAACTGATGTTGGCAACGCAAGAACTCCGGAAACAACAACGCCAGCATGCGCAGCAGCGCGGCCTTTCAGCAAAAAAGATTGGGGACTTCTTGCAATCGGTTGAGGCGCAGGAAATGCTGCTCACCCAACGACTCCACGACCGCCAGCCCGGAGCGACACGGCATGAATCGCCACAGGTGACAGTCCAGCAATTGCCCATCGACGACCAAACGCCTTCACGGCCATTTGGGGTTGCCGTTCCTTCACAAATCGATGCTCTGGAACCTACTGAGAAATATGAAACGTACGGAGCGTTTTAGCCATGACACTCAGGCTCACCCCGCAACAGATAGCTGACCGTGTCCAAGAATTTCGTCTCCTCACCGTGGCTCACCCACTGCTCTTGGCCACGAAGGATCTGCTGATGGCGGCAATCAACGAGGCACCCGCCGGTTCGATTGTGATGGTCTTTGGGCCAACCGGCGTGGGCAAGACGACTCTGCGATTGAAAGTTCAGCAAATGCTTTCCGATCAAACTGGTCCTTCCATGGAGAACGATCCCAGCCGCCTCCCATTTGTTGCCGTTGAGGCGGCGGCACCTGATAACGGAAACTTCAGTTGGAGAGATCACTATCGCCGCACATTGATTGAGCTGAATGAACCGATGCTCGATTGTAAGCTCAAACCGAAATGGATCCACTTCGCGCACGATTCTCAGGGGCAGCAACTTGTTCGACCTGACGCAACTGCTGATGAATTACGTCACGCCCTCGAATCGGCAATCCTACATCGGCGGCCTGCAGCACTTCTGATTGACGAGGCACAACACCTGACCAGAATGTCCTCTGGCCGGCGGTTGGCGGACCAACTCGAAGTGATCAAGTCTCTTGCCAATTGCACCCGCACCGTTCACGTGTTACTTGGCACTTACGATCTGCTTGCTTTGCGTCATCTGAATGGCCAACTGGACCGAAGGACTGTCGACATACATTTCAGACGCTACAGCGCTCAGATCCCCGACGACGTTCGCATGTTTAAAAGTATCGTACTCACTTTTCAGAGCCAGCTTCCGGTTCCCGAACAACCTGACCTGCTGCCACTGTGGGATCTACTTTTTGAACGGTCCGTGGGATGCATCGGGATCTTAAAAGAGTGGCTGGATCGGGCATTGATCGCCGCTCTGAGAGAAGGTTCCACCACCCTAACCGTGCGCCACCTGGAGGCAACCGCCCTTTCTGCTGCCCAGTGTGAAAAAATCGCGGTTGAAGCCCATGAAGGTGAAACACAGGCATTCTCGGCAGACCAGACCCGACCGCGCCTGCGTGAACTGCTTGGTCTAGGAGGAAGCCCGGCTGCAGCAGCGGACGTCGGCGAGAAAACGCTTCACCGAAGAAAGCGGGTCGGCCAGCGCAGACCGAAGAGAGACCCGATCGGCCAGCCAGCCACCTTGCCGAGGAGGGCTGGCCATAGTGTATGAGATCTGGAATTTAGCCCAGCGCAAGTTGGCCCCGCGCAGCCGATTGTATTCCCTACAACCGATGGCGATCGGCACTTCTCGCGTCGAATGCCTGTCCAGCTATGTCATGCGCCTGGCCGAAGCGCATACCGTTTCGGTCAGGATGTTAATTCACCGGGAGATATTTCCGAAGCTTCCGACCAGTCCGAAGGACGCAGACTTTGCGAGGTTACACTCCCTGAATGGGATGGGACAATGTTTTGAGCAATGGGTGAACGTTGTAGGAACACTGACGGCACGTGGAGACCTACGCGCTTTGACCCTATTGCCTTGGCAGAGCTTGCTAGGGTGCGGTGGCATTCTGCGCCGGCATCGGGCATGGTGTCCGCGTTGTTTTCAGGAATGGCGACAGTCTGCCACGCCTGTCTACGAGTGCTTGCTTTGGTTGCTTACTCCCGTGACGACTTGTCCGATTCATGAAGTCTTGTTGGAGCAGCGCTGCCCCCATTGCCGTCGCAGCATGTATATCCTCTCAGCGCACGCGCGTCCCGGGTTTTGTGCCCGCTGCCATCATTGGCTGGGAGATGATGTGCCCGCGCCAATCCCTTCCAGGTGCACGCAGCCCACTGAAGATCAACTGTGGATAGCGCGAGAAGTCGGTGAACTCCTCGCCCTGGGAGGCACAGTGAGCAAGGTCTGCTCACCGCATCATCTTCTGAGTAATCTGCAACGCGCTATATCGGAGTTGGCGAAAGGTAATCGGTTCCTGTTTGAACGTGCGGCAAAGATTGGTGGTTCACTGCTGATGCGGTGGTTTCAAGAACAATTCGTTCCCTCTTTGCCCCGCGTCATTCGGATCTCCCACAATCTCAGATTGCCCATCTATCGCTTGCTCTTCGAAGAGATCCCCTGCACTGATCCGGCGTGGATTCCGGCGAAGCAGGCTGTGCAAGCATCAGTCACTGCCCGCCGGAGTGCACTTAGAGAACGGCCGATATACCCCATCACTCGTGTTGTGAATCTGTTGCAACTTTTACCGGAGGAGAGAGAAGCCGCAAAATCGGAAATCGAGGCCTGTTTACTGGCAAACCTTGAAATGGATGAACCACGATCAATCGAGCTGGTGTTTCACAGGCTGGGCTACCGCACTCCTGCCAGGGGAAGAAAGTGGTTCCCTGATCTATGCGTGGCAACAAGGGCTAAACGCGAACAGCGAGTTGAAAGCTACCGACAAGAGCTTCGGGCCGCGCTGACTGAGGAACCGCCACCT